>CAVROM010000006.1:0-341374 GCA_963722815.1 uncultured Solirubrobacteraceae bacterium | reverse complement strand
AGCCCGAACTGGCCGGCCTCGCCGGCGTGCTCGAGCCCGATCGAGCGGAGCGGCTGCGGTGGCGCGCTCAGCGCATGCTCGATCTCGGCGTCGTCCTGCTCAAGGGCGTGGTGTAGACGCCGAAGATGGGGGGGCAATAACCCAATGGGTTACGTTACGCTCTGGTGCATCGAACGCGAAAGGAGCAGGTGATGATCGAGCTCAGCTTCAGCGCACCCCGTCGTCGCGACTGTGACCTGGAGTGGGATCGGATCGCGCTGCTGCGGGTGGACGGGACACGCTTCGAGATCGAGGGCGATCAGGACTTCGCCGAGGTGCGTGACATCGAGGTGATCGACCTCGAGTCCGGCCAGTCGGTGACGTTCGACGCCGATCCGGAGCGCTGGGCGCGAAATCTCCCCAACTCGTTCCGCAGCGGCGACCTCGTCTGCGAACTCATCGACGACGCGGCCGCGGACGCGTCGACGCACACCCGACTGGCGGCGCGCGCCTGATGCCGCGGACGCACATGTCGGACGCGACGTCGGCGCGTCTCGGACTCGAGGTTCGACGCGCTCGGCTTGCCGAAGGGTTGACTCAGGCCGAGCTCGCCCGCCGCCTGGGCGTCAAGCCACCGTATGTCGCGAGCCTCGAGGCTGGGAGCAGGAACCCGACGCTCGGCCAGCTCGCCAACATCGCCGACGCACTCCGACGTGGGCTCGACATCACCTTCCCCACGGTCGACGCGGAGTTCCGTGCCTCGCAGAGCGGGCATGCGGGCTCGCCGCGTGTCAGAGCGTGATCTCGACGACCGCGTTGGTGGGTCGGTAGTCGTTGTTGACGTGCGCGGCTAATGTCTCGGTATCGCCGAGGCGATACCTGCCGTAACCGGAGTGGATGTGGCCGCAGACCATGAGCCGGGGCTGGATGCGTTGAATCGTCTCGGTCAGTGCCGTCGAGCCCACGTGCGGCTGTCCGTCTGAGCGACCGGTGTGATCCCCGTAACCACGAGGCGGCCCGTGGCAGACCAGGATCTGGGTGTCGGCGGGAATCAGCTCGAACTTCGTTGCGAGGAAGCGCTCGCCGTGGCGCCGAGGAGTGTTGAACGCCCAGCCGTAGAACCGGGGCTGCCACGGCGTGCCCCAGATCCTGAGTCCGAACAGCTCGGTGCGTTCGTCCTCGAGGTAGTGGCAGCGCAAATCCGGAGGGAGACCCCAAGCTTCGATCGACTGGTCGTGGTTGCCGGCCACCAGCACAATCTCGGCGGCGGGAACCCCATCGAGCCACTCCCTGAACGGACCTGCAAGGAACGCCTGCTTGGCGGCGAGGTCGCCCTTGGACGCGAACGAGATGTCGCCCGCGATCAGCAGGAGGTCGCAGTCGGGAATCTCGATCAGGTTCTCGTGGAGGTCAGCGGTGCAGACAATCCTGGTCATCTTTCGGAATCTTGCCGGGGGTGATTTCGTAACTCGTCGTCGGCCGATCTCACACCGTCCGGAAGACGCTGGATCCTCCCAGGCGCACCGACGACCCGAAGGAGCGACCATGAACGATCTCGCGGCGCTGAAGATTCCCGTCGCGCTGCGCCCGCGCGCGGCCGAGATCATCGAGATCACCGATACGTTCTGCGCCGAATACCTCGACGCCGAGTACGGCGAGCTGTGCCGGCGCCTGATCGCGCGCCTCGCGCGCAAGCGCCCGTCGCCGCTCGAGCGGGGCGAGCCGCGCATCTGGGCCGCCGGTGCCGTCTACGAGCTGGGCAGCGCGAACTTCCTCTTCGATCGCTCCCTCGAGCCGTTCATGACCGCCGGCCAGCTCGCTGCCGGGCTCGGCGTCGCCAAGACCACGATGTCCAACAAGGCCCGGCGGATCCGCGACGTGCTCGACCTCGGGCCCATGGAGCCGGAGCTCTACCGGCGCGCATCCTGGTGGAGCATCCCCTGGCGTGGCCGTCTCGGTCGACGGCTTCATCGTCGACGCGCGGCAGCTGCCGCCCGAGCTGCAGGCCGAGGCGCGTCGACGGGCTGATCCGCAGTTCGCCGAGGCGGCCTGAGCCACGCGGGTCACACGGTCAGGCGCGTCTGCGCCTCGGCCGGCTCGTCCTCGAGGACCTGGACGCCGCCACTGAACACCTCGGGGTCGAGGAACGCGCGCATGAGCTTCTCGTGGGCGCGGTGGCGGAGCGACTGCGTCTCGTGGCGCAGGGCGTGGGCGTACTCGACGGGGTCGTTGCGCAGCTCGCCGGCGAGGCGCCGGGCGACGATCTGCGCGGCCGCCCAGTGATAGACGGCGTTGGCGGCGGCCTCGACCTCGAGCATGCGGTAGGGGAGGTACTCGCGCACGCGAGCGGGCTTGAAGCCGGCGCGGCGGGCGGCGCGCTCGAGCGCCTTGAACTCGGGGCGGCCCTCGTAGACGGTGACGATGCCGCTCTCGGGCTCGAAGTGCGCCTCGATAACCGCATCCTCGTCCTTGCGGGCGATGTCGCTGACCCACCCGCTGGCGCGGTGGCGCACGATCAACACCTCGAGCTCGGCCATGTGGCCGGCGGCCTCCGCGATCACCGACAGGCGGGCCCCGGGCTCGACGGACACGCGCGCACGCAGCGTGCCGGTCAGCCGCGCCCAGCCGCCGCGGTTGGGCTCGGGCACGACCTCCTCCCAGAGCTTGAGCCGCAGTCCGGCGTCGGCCGTCACGGTGACCGGCGTGCCGGGCGGCACCCGCGCGGGGTCGATGACGAGCGAAACGCTGCGGTCCTCGCCGGGGTGCAGGCGCACCGGTGACTGCTTGAAGCGCAGCGCGCCCACGAGCGCCACGTCGGGGGCGGAGCCGGCTGGTGACGGCTCGGCCGACGCCCCGTTCTCGACGCCCGGCTCCGGCTCGACCCGCGCGGCCGCGTCGGCGGGCGCGCCGCCGCGCTCGAAGCCGGCGGTGCCGGGCGCGTCGAAGGCGCTGCGCAGCGCATCGTTGAGCGCCCGCAGCCCGACCTGGTCGCGGGCCTGGACGGCGCGCCCGGCGCGTACGAGGTGCGCGCCGGCGCGGCGTTCCTCGGCGGCGACGATCGGCCGCAGCACGCGCTCGATCGCCGCGCTGAGGCGCTGCACGAACGGATGGTGCTCGTTGAGCCCGGAGCGGTCGACCTTGACGACGACCTGGGGGCGCGGCGACTCGAGCGCCGCACGCTGGAGCTGCTCGAGCTCCTCGCAGATCACCTCGCCGTAGAGGTGGCGCGTGCCCGGCTCGCCCTCGTGGCCGGCGAGCGTGGTCTCGTGTGCGGCGCGGCCGGAGCGGATCACCAGCCCACCCAGCCGAGTCGCGCGGGAGGGGCTGAGCGGGATCGGCTCCGCCGCGCGCCGCACGATCACCCGTGCATGGACACCGGGGGCGACGTCGATCTCGTCGTCGAAGAGCAGCGGGCGCTCGGGGTCGGGCTCCGGCGCCGGCAGCGTGACGAGCTGCGCCGGCTCACCCGGCAGCTCCAGCCACAGCTCGCGCGCGGGATCCTCGAGCACGGGTCGCAGCTGCACGAGCTGCCCGACCAGGCGCCGCAGCCGCGCGTTCGCTGGCGGCCTCCCGGCGGCCAGCGGCACGGTGATGCGCGTGCCGGAGCCGTCGAGACCGAGCTCGGCCCGCGCCGCCGCGCTTGCGGGCTCGTCGCGGACGTGCACGTAGGCGTACGGGTCATTGCCGCCCGAGGGGAAGAACCACGACTCGACCAGCCGCCCGTCGTGCACGCCCTCGATGCGCCCGCCGCCCTGCGCGAGCCAGACGTCGCGCAGCCCGCGCCCGAACAGTCCGCGCTGGCCGCCGGCGTCTGGCGTCACCCCCAGCGCCCCGAGCCGCCGATCGACCGCCGCCGCGTCCATCCCGACGCCGTCGTCGGAGCAGCGCAGCTGGTGGCGCCACTCGAGCAGGGCCGGCGCGCGCAGCCGCCGCATCGCCCGCTTCCACTCCGCCGCGAAGTCCGGATCGGGCGGCCCGAAGCGCAGCACGATCCGCCCCGACGGGCGCCCTCCGGCGGCGATCGCCGCATCGGCGTTGGTCACGAGCTCGGGGACGATCTGCACCAGGTCGATCCCACCCTGGGCGAAGTTCTCCCGGAAGTACCGGCCGTTGACGCGGCCGTGGCGGACGAGGGACGGATCGAGGCGTTGCGACACCGCGCCGCGGACTCTAGAGGCGACCGCGGTCAGTCCAACGGCTCGAGCGTGAAGGGCTCAACACTGCCCTCGCCGCCGACCATGTCCTCGGAGGCTTCGCCTGCGGACGCCGTCCTTGACGGACGTCGAATCGTCCCGGATTACGACGCGAACTGTGGCGCAGCCGCGCCTCGACAACGAGACGATGTGGACGCGCTCCGCCTTAAGTCCGGCAGTGAGCAGGCCGACTTGACCCTACGTGTCGTCAACCGCTCGCCAGTTGAGGCTCCGCCGGGCTGACGCGTGCGCCGTCTGTGCGCGCGAGCTCGCGGCCGGCGACACCGCCATCTGGGATTCAGCGCGCCGACATGCACGCTGCCTGACTTGTGAGCCGGCGGGCGCACCCGCCGAGTCGGTTGCACCGCTCGAATCGGTCGCGGGCGCGAGTGCGCGCCGCGAGTACGAGCGGCGACGCGGCAGCCGCGAGGCGCGCGTGCGCGAGCGGCTCGGACCGCTGAGCGGCGTCGTCCTCGCTCTCTGCTCCGCGCCGCAGCACGAGCAGGCGTGGGCGCGCGGCGCGGAAGGAGAGGTCAAGCTGGCTCGAAAGCTCGAGCGGTGGACCGCAGGGCACGGCCTCCTCCTGCTGCACGACCGACGTATGCCGCGCAGCCGCGCGAACGTCGACCACCTCGCGATCGGACCGTCGGGCGTGACGGTCATCGACGCCAAGCGCTACTCCGGCCGCATCGCGGTGGAGCGGCGCGGGGGTCTCCTGCGTGTGCGCACCGAGCACCTGCTCGTGCGCGGCCGCGACAAGACGAAGCTCGTCGACGGGGTTCTCGCTCAGGCCGGCGCCGTCCGCGCTGTCCTCGCCAACGGTCCCCACGCCACCGTGCCGGTCCGGGCGGTGCTCTGCTTCGTGGACGGCGAGTGGCCGCTGTTCGGTCGGCTGGAGGTCGGCAGCGTCTCCGTGTTGCCGCCCCGTGACACGGCGAAGCTGTGTCGAGCCGAGGGGCCGCTCGACTCTGAGGCCGTCAAAGCAGTCAGGGACAGGTTGGCGGCGCGGCTGTCCCCCGCGTAGGCCACGCAACCGCGCGACGCTCACGCGCTGCACGGATCGCATCCATGCGGTTTAGCCTGGGCGTGTGGAGCGGCTGAACATCACCCTGGACGCCGAGCAGGGCGCGAAGCTCGCGCGGCTCGCCGAGCGCGTGCATGTGCGGCCCGCGACGCTCGCGCGCTCGCTGCTCTCCAGCGCTCTCGACGAGGCTGATCCCGACGCCCGCAACGTCGTCGAGCTGCTCGACGGCATCCCGGGCGCCCTCGACCGGGCGGGGCTCGGGCTCGAGCAGGCCCGCGCCGGCGAGACCGTCGCCCTCGACGAGCTCTAGGCCCGCTGGCGCGGGTCGAGCTGGCCCGCGTCGGCGAGGATCTGCGGACGATCCGGACGCACAGCCTGCCGGCGGACACGACGGCGCGAGTCGTGCGGTCGCTGCGACCGCTCGAGCGGTTCCCTCTTCTCGGCCCCGACCTAGGCGGCCGCTGGATCGGGGCCCGTTGCGTGCCGGGCGCGGATGGTGCTGGTCTAAGTCGCGCTCCAGTCCGAGCACCGCGACTTCAGCGACGGCCGCCGGCTGCTGATACAGCCAAAGGCCCCGTGTACGTACACTGTGAGTACACTGTCTGTCAATGAGGAACCGATGACTGCCGCTAAGACCTCTCGTCTCAACGTCCGCGTAGCGCCGAGCGACGACGCCCTCCTGCGCCAGGCAGCCGATCTGCTCGGCGAGAGCGTGTCCACGTTCGTGATCGAGAGCGCACGCGAACGGGCCGAACGCCTGGTCGCAGACCGGACCCGTTTTGTCCTCGACGAGCCGGAGTGGTCCGCGTTCTGCGCTGCGCTCGACCGACCGGCTGAGGTCAAGCCCGCGCTGCACGACCTATTCGAGCGCCCGCGGCCGCGATGACGTCGCGGTTCGGGGAGCCCGAGCCGCTCATCCCCGATCACATCCTCGACGGCTTCGATTGCGGCACGGTGTCGCTGAACAGCTGGCTGCTCGAGCACGCACGCCAGGCGGGAGCCGGCGGGTCGGCCCGTACCTATGTCGTCGTCGACGCGGAGCAGGACCGGGTCGTGGGCTACCACGCGCTCGCGGCCGCCGCGGTCGCACCAGCCGACGCGACCGCCCGAGCCCGGCGAGGGCAGCCGCGACACCCGATCCCGGCGGTGCTCCTCGCGCGCCTCGCCGTCGACCTCACGGTCCAGCGGCGCGGGATCGGCGCGTTGCTCCTGCGCGACGCGATGCTCCGCGCTGTGAGCGCCTCCGATCAGATCGGCGCGAGGCTGCTCTTGGTGCACGCCCTCCATGAGGAAGCCCGTTGGTTCTATCTCCGTTGGGGATTCGAACCGTCGCCCACCGACCCGCTGAATCTGCAGCTGCTGTTCAAGGACGTCCGAGCGTCTCTCGAGTGATCAGTCGCACCCCGCGAACGAGAGCTGAAGCTCCTCTCGTCGATCCGGCGATGCCGACACCCGCGCGGAGACGATCTCCGCCTCGGCGCTGACCGACTCGCTACCGCGCTGCTCGGCCATCACGTGCGCATAGGTGTCCAAGCACACGGTCGGGTTGTGCCCGAGCTGCGCAGCGATGTCGACCACCGAGAGCCGACCCTCGTAGATGAGCAGTGACGCGAACGCGTGGCGGAGGTCGTATGGGCGCGCGCCGTTGATGCCGACCGCCTCGGCGACCGGCTTGTAGCTGCGCTTGCGCCAGTTCCGCCAATCCGACGCGCGCCAGAACGTGCCGGAATGCGACGGGAACACCGGCGCCGTCGCCGGTGGCTCGCTCTGCGCGGCGCGCCACGCGGCGAGGTCCTCGCGCAGCGGGGTCAGCAGCTCAACCGTCCGCGGCTGCCGGCGGTTCTTGAGCGCCTTGAGCTGCCCGTCGCTGAGCGCGCGCTCGACCAGCAGCGTGCGCTCGCGGACGTGGCGCCACTCGAGCGCGAGCGCCTCCTGCGGGCGCAGCCCGGCGTAGGCGAGCAGCGCCAGCAGCGTCGCGTCGCGCAGCTTGCCGTCATCGAGCAGCCGCGCGCGCATGACCTCGATCAGCGTCGGCGGGATCGCCTGCACCGCCGGGCGGTGCGGCTTTGGCGGCTTGCGCGTGATCTTCACCGCGTTGGTCGGGACGCGGCCCCACTCGACCGCTCGCTGCAGCACGCCCTGGAGCATCGTCATCGTCTTGCGGATCGCCTCGATCCCGACGCCCGCGGCCTCGAGGTCGGCGCGGAAGCGCGCGATCGTCTGCGGCGTAGCTCGCGCAGCTGGAGATGGCCGAGCCGCGGCAGCGTGTGGCCGTTCCAGAAGCTCGCGTAGGCGCGCAGGGTCGCACGCTCGAGGTTCGGGCCGGCATAGACCGTCCACCACTCCTCGACAAACTCGGCGAGCGTCTCGCGGCCGGCGTCGATGTCGGCGAGCGCGCCCGTGCGCTTGAGCGTGCGGATCTTGGCCTCAAACGCCTTCGCGTCGGCTGCGCGGTCGAACGTCTTGCTGCGCTCGGCGCTGGTCTCGTCGTACCAGCGGACGCGCCAGACGGCGTAGATGCTGCCGTCGCGGCGCCGTCGCTCGCGCTTCTCCACCATCGGGTCCTCCTCGGGTCGGGTCATCCCCATAGGGCGAGCCGACCGAAATTGACCCCTTCCTCGAACCAGGCCCAAGAAGCCGAGCTACCGCCGGCCCATGTCGGGTGCGAGCACGAGGCGTCCCGACGTCGGCTCAGGCGGCAGCCGCAGCGGAGAAGCCGTCGCGGCGCGCCGGACCGGCTGCACCGGCAACACGCTCGCCTCGATCCACGCATCGACGTCGGCGGCGTGCATGCGGTAGGCACCGTGCTCGCCGAGCCGGCTCGCACGCAGCCGCCCGCGGTGGATCGCCCGCAGCACCGTCTTCGTGCTGATCTGGCAGCGCTCGGCGACGTCGGCGGGCGTGAGCAGGCGATCGGTCATCAGCGGCCGAGGTCGATCCCGAGGTCGCGCTCGCGCGTGAACGGCCGCTCCGGCTCCCGCTGCCGGGCGGAAGCGCGTCCCGCCGGACCTGAGCGCGCAGCGCCTCCTGCCGGCCCACGAGCTGGGCGACGTCGCCTTCGACCTTCCGCACGCGCACGTCCATGTCGGCGAGCGCCGCGACATGCTGGCTCCGAGCACCCGGGCGATACCAGGCGGGGCGCTCGCGCTCGAGCCGGCGCCGTTCGGCGCGCAACTGCGACAGCGTTCCCTCGAGCTCCCGGTGCTGCTGGGTGACCTCGATCATCGACGCGACGGTCGCGTCGGTGGCGAGCGTCTGCGCGTTGGAGCGTTGGAGGCCCTGGACAAGCACGGCGCGCGCATCTCGCCGCTCGCGCGTCGCGGGCGCGAACTCGTCGCGCTCCGTCGCGGCGGGCGCGATCGCGTAGATCCGGTTGCTCTCCTTGCCGCGGCTCAGCGCGACGTAGCCGGCCTCGCGCGTGAGCGAGTCCGTAGCGAGGATGAACGTACGGCGGCAGGTCATGCCCTGGGCGAGATGCGCGGTGATCGCGTAGCCGTGCTCGAGCGCCGGCCGGCCATGCCGGGTCGGGCGCTCGAGATAGTCGCGCGGCAGCGAGACCTGGCCCCCGGGCAGCGCGAGATCGATCCGCCCGCGGGCCGGATCGACGGCCACGACCGCTCCCCGATCGCCGTTGACGACGCCGAGCGCCGGGTCGTTGCGACGCACCACGACGCGGTCGCCAACCGAGAACGACGCGCCGGCGACGGTCACCTCCTCGGCACCGAGCGCGCCCGCGGCACGCATCAGCGCATGCGCTCGCCCATTGAGGTCGGCGACGTGGACCCGGCGCTCCGCGATCATCACCGCCCCGTCGAGATCGCGCGCCGCCCACCAATCCGCCACCAGGCCCTGGCGCAGCACGTCGGCGTCCTCGCCGGTCACGATCCGGCCGGCGTCGTCGTAGCGCTGAACCGCCTCGGGCGCCGCACCCTCGCGCACGAGCCGCAGCGCCTCTCGCTCCCACTCGGCCTCCTGCCTACGGTTCTGCTCGAGCTCGATCACCGGCAGCCGATCCATGAGCGCCCGGAACGCCCCGCCGGGCCCGATCGCCGCGAGCTGGCGGTGGTCGCCGACGAGTACGAGCTTGACGTCGAGCCCGCGGACCCGCGCCACCAGCTCGGCGAGCTCGCGGGTGGGCAGCATGCCGGCCTCGTCGACGACGAGCACCGAGCGTTGCCGCAGCGTCGAGCGCGGATGGCGCTCGAGCGCGCTGAGCAGGGACGCCACGCTCGTGCTCGGGATGCCGGAGCCCTCTTCGAGCTCGCGTGCTGCGCGGCGCGCAATCGCGGCACCGTATACACGGCGGCCGCTCGTCTCCCAGGCCTCGCGCGCCGCGCCGAGCGCGAACGTCTTGCCCGACCCCGCCGGCCCGAGGACCAGCGCGACGCCGTCGCCGTCCTGCGTCAGCCACCGCACCATCTCACGCTGCTCGTCGACAAGCGTCGGCCGACGCGCGAGCGCACGCTCGACCGTGTGCGGACGCGCGACCGCCGCGTGCGCGCCGCGGCGCGCGACGGCGAACTCGAGGATCGCTCGCTCGAGCGCGAGCAGCTCCGGTGTCGAGTAGATCCGCTCCGCGGCGACGGTGGCGATCTCGCGGCCGTCGCCGAGCTCCAGGACGTCGCGTCGCTCACCGGCAACGAGCGGAACGGCGAGCGGTGAGCGCAGGAACTCGTCGGCGAGGCGCTCGATGTTGGTCGTCCGAAGCGACGCGCTCGCGGGAAGCACCTCGCACAGCGCCTGCAGAACATCGCGGCGCGTGAACGTGGAGCGCTTCTCGGTGAGCCCGCTCGGGCCGGCGAGCCACGCCGCGATCTCCTCAACCAACTCCGGCGTCTGCGCCACGACCCGCACGCGACCGCCGAGCCCGCCGATGACCTCGCGGGTCAGACCGAGCTGCGCGGCGCGCTCGCGCCATTCCGGAACGAGCCGTTCCGGTGTGACCCGATAGTCCTTGGCACGCCGGGTCTGCAATGCCGCGACCTGGGCAGCCGCGGCGCTGCTCGCTCCGCGCCGCTCGAGCTCGGCCTCGATGTCGGCGCGGCGGCGGCTGAACGCCCGCAGGACGGTCGGCGCGACGCCGTCGATCTCGGCTATCCCGTTGCGCACCGGTCCCCACTCGACGCCGAGCTCGCGCGTGAGCAGTGCCCGCAGCCGCGCTTCGTAGAGGTAGCCGGCGGTCTTGGCGTGCGCGTAGATGCGGCGGCCGTCGAGCGTGGACCATTGCCCGTCGATGCCGAGCGTCAGGTTGGCCACGAGAACATGTGTATGCAGCTGCGGGTCGCCGGCGCGCGAGGTGCGATTCCTGAACGCCGCCGCGACGAACCCGTTGCCGGCAATCGCGTGCACGCCGCCCGGCCCGCGCCGCGTGACCGCCGCCGCGCGCTCCATGTAGCCGAGCGCGTCGAGGACGGCCTGGTCGTGAGCATCACGGAGTGTTGCGCGCAACTCGTCGTCGCCGATCCCGAAAAGGACGCTGACGCTCTTCGGTGCCGAGAAGGTCAGATCGAAGCCCGGTACGCGGGCCCTGAGGACGCGTCCGAGCGGCTCACCGGTGGCCGGATGCTCGCCGTTCAGCACCCGATCGAGCTCGCGCGCACCGACCGTGCCCCGCAGGCCGAGCGCAGCCGCGCCGGCACCGGTCCAGATGCCGTCGGCCTCGGGCCCGCCGAGGTAATAGTCCTCGACGCCCGAGCTGACGGCCGCGGCCCGCGTAAGCGAGCCATGTGCCTGCTCGAGGTAGTACTCGGCTTGGCCGGTGGCGAGCTTTCCGATCGACAGCATCGCAAGATCTCCAGCGGTTAAGCCGCTGAGCGCTGCGGTCGGGCAAAGAAATTCGCGACGCAGGCGCCGAATGCCGAGCAAGCCGAGAGCACCTAGCTCAAAGCCAATGAGCAGATCCTGCATCAAGAACCAGGTCGTGGATCAAGCGCAACACCTCGGAGCTCCATGACCCAAGAGCGGATGCCGAGAAAGAGCTCCTCAGACTGCAGGTCCCGGCACCATCACCACCAACACCAACCCAGCGGCACGCACTTGCACTTCTTGCGAAGGTGCTCCGGCCGCGGGTTGTACCGCGTGCGGGACGCCTCAGCGGCTCGATTCGGCTGAGCTCCCAGACCGGCAGTTACATGCAGTCGCTCCCGGCTTGCTGGCGTCCTGCGGTCACCCTGTGTGACCAGCTTGAGGGCGGCGGCGAGTGCGCTGAGCATTGCGTTCTGGTGCCCCAAGACCCATATCGGCGCGAGGGGGCGAGATTTGGGCGGCGGCGGCCTACAACCCGCATATGCAAGGTCGAACTGCCAGCTGACGCAGACGCCTGGTTCGGCCTGGCTCACGGCTCCTCGAGCTCGACGGCCCTCCGACACCGAGCATCGATTCCTTGGAAACAGCGGGATCACGAGGCCCTGAATGTGGGCGTCGTCCGCCCGCCTGGCTACGTTCCGAGGCCGGCTAGTCGTTGAGGCGAGCAAGCGATGTCAAGACAACAAGACGCCATCCCGATTTTGCGGGGGTCGCGAGATGCGACGCTCCCAGACATCAAGCCGCGTACGCCAATCGCGTCGCTCGATCGCGCACGATGGTCACAAGGAGAACGGACGTTTGGGATCGACCAAGTGGGACCGCTCGTCGGTATGGCCTCCCAGTTCATCCGCCGCGTCCTTGGCACGACAGCAGCCGAAATCAGCGCCGCCGACGTGGTGGTGCTGCTAGATCAAGACGCGTTCGCCGAGACGTTTGTCCCGAGAAGCCGGATACTCGACTACCTCGTGGCTCATCATGAGCCGCTAGGGACGTCCGCGACACCCGATGTGCTGGCGGACAGCCCGATGGTCATCGAGGGAGAGGTGACGGCAACGTTAGCTCGTATGCGTCCTGCAACGGTGCAATGCGTCGTTACCTCGACGCCGTATTGGGGCCTCCGGATCTATAAGGATTCACAGCCAGTCTCTTGGGCCGACGGTGAAACCAGTGTCTACGGCCATGAGCAGACTCCTGAAGGGTTCATCCGGCACACGGTTCAGATTCTTCACCAGTTGCGTCCTCTCCTCACCCCGGATGCCTCAGTCTGGTGGAACATCATGGATTCGTACAACACCCGTACGCAGATTCGGGGTAACGCAGCGGAGGCTTTGCGAGCCATGCGCGGGGAAGATAAGCGCGGCTGGCACGACCATGAGGCGCGCCGTTACAGTGCCGGTCACGCCTTCCTAGCGGACGGTGAGCAGTGCCTAATCCCGAGCCGGATCGCTGAGCGTGCGAGTCGGCTGGGATACCACGCGAAGAGCATCGTGACATGGGCGAAAGACCACAATCTCCCGGAACCGCAGAACTCACGGGTAAGTCGCGCGTTGGAGTATGTGCTCCATCTCGCGCCAACGCGGACACCGAAGTTCGACAAGAGCGCCTACCGCCGCTTACCACCTAGCCTCGGCGGCCGCAATCCGCTCGTAGAAACAGACAAGCTGTCTGATGTCTGGAAGCTACCAACTGCAGCTGGCAAGGACGGGCACGGCGCCCAATTTCCACTTGCGCTACCAGCGCGCTGCATTGCCTTAAGTTACCGACATCAACGATCTCGTTCTTGACCCGTTCGTTGGAAGCGGCACCAGCGGTGTCGCGGCCCGCGCTTTAGGGCGCCGATTCATCGGCATAGATGTGTCGCCAACGTACGCGAAGGCGGCCCAGGCGGCGATTAGTGACGCTCCGCGGAGCCTCTTTGTCGACGCTCCACGCGATCGCGCGGCGCCAGGAAACGAGCAGAGCCCGCTGCCTGGCGTCGAGATCGGCTCCTGAGTCGGATACGCCCTAGGACTCGGACTGGCCGGAACTAGGCTGCCGGCCGGTCCTGCGGCAGGCTGCGAGGCCACGTGGTCCGGGCGGCCCTCGGTACAGCCGACGCCGCCGTCGCGCAGCTACAACGGAGCCTGCCTTGCAAGCCTTTGTTCGCGAAGTCGGTGCACCGGCGGCGAACGGATCTAGAAGCCGCCTAGACAGGAAGCCCCATCACCCCGAGCAGCGTGGCGAGGTCCGCGTCGAGATGCGTGGGGCGCACCTGCGCGGCCCAGGTCCGCGCGCCCGTGGCCGCCTCACCTAGATAGCGAGGCTCGAACACATCATCGCTCGCGTACACGAGCAGGGCCCGGGGAGCCCCCATAGCCGCGGCGTGGACGAGGACTTGGTAGAGGTCGGGGCGCTTCTCCTTCTTGCGTCTCCTGGGCTGCGGGTCTTCAGGGTCCTGGTCCTCCCCCAACGCCACCGCGAGCGACTTGTATTTCACGTCTCCGACTGCCCAAGGCCCGTCCCCGATCACGAGGTCGGGATTCACCTTCGACTTGTCGCTGCCCGCCGTAAAGAGGCGGCGAGCGTGCGTTTCGCCTCGGTCCACGTCGATCCCCCGCGCGACGAGCAACGCATCAAGTCTGCTCCGTACTGCACGCTCGAATAGCGACTCCAAGTCCACAAACCATGCCCTCGGTACGCGGGCGTCGATCATGTCGTCGGAGAGCGCGAAGCCGTGGTGAAGGAGCGTGACAGCGGCTAGCCGCGCCAGGTCGGCATCCACTGGTGTCGTCGACGGATCGCTCTCAAGCACCCGGGCCTCGTGCAGGTGCTCATCGCGATTCGTCAAGAGGTATTGCTCGTCGCGCACGTCCTCAAGCCCACCTGCAAGCCAACGGGCGCGGTACAGGATCGCTGGCGATAGCCCCAGCAAGGGACCGCTACGGTCGATCTCGTCGAGGGACGCGAGAACGACGCGGTCGAGCGGCGAGTCCCTGACTACTCGGCCGGCCTCGAACACGAATCGTCCGGGTCGCCCGGAGGCCCACGCACGAATGGTTGGCCCCAATCGAAGCGAACCTTGCAGCACCGGCGATTCCCTCAACTCGTACTCATAGCGGGGGACGCGCCGGTCAGCGACATAGCGACCGGCGGCGTCGATGAAGATCTCCAACAGGATCCTGGACACCGCGTCGAAATCGCCCGCTGGGGCAGATAACAGCTCGGTTCGCAGCTCTGCTCCGGTCGCCGCCGCGACGAGGCTGACCAGGGCACCGTCGACCTTCTCGTTGACGCGCAACTCCACATCGCCAATGACGGCGCGGCCAACGTACTTGTGGCCGACGAGGCGCGACGTCGAGCCTCCGACCTGCAACGACACATAGCCCGCGTCGCAGAGCATCCCGAACTCGCGCTTCGCGACGAGCGCCGATGCTACCGACAGGTCCAGCACGCTCCGACCGCGCTCCGTCACAGAGAGCAGCATGGCGCTATTCGGGGTGCTCGGGGAATGGGGCGTCCCCGGCGGGCGGCTCGCCTGACTCCTGGGCCTCGGCGGCGGCTGGTGCACTTTCACTCGTCGGCGGCTGCTCTGCATCGGGGTCATCGGAAGCTACGTCGAGAGCCACCTCTACGGCTGGTCCGCTTCGCCAGGGATACTCCTCGCTGATCGCGTCGAACAGCTCGTGTTTCGGCGCGTTGGGACGCACGAGAATGCGTCGAAGCTGGCCTTCCCACAGGCGGTGTAGATCCGCCTCGCTCGTGACGCCGGCAAAGGAAGCGTGGCCAAATGGCATCACCTCCTCAAACCGCTCGCCAGCGACGTCCTGGCAGCGCTCGAACACTCGCTCGAGCTGCCGAATGGCCGCCGGCGAGATCTTGCCTTTAAGGATGTCGCGGAGCAGGTCAATCCGTGGTGGGAAGTCGATGACCTCCATCCGTCGCAGAAGCGCGCCATCGACAGCGACGGCCGACCGGTCCGTTGGGTTGTACGTGGCAAGGAACGCCAGGTTCTTCGCCAGGCGTACAGGCTTCCTCCGCGTGTAGATCGTGAAGAACTCTTCGTTCCGGTATTCGATGAAGGTCAGCAGCTCTCCTAGAACGCGCGAAAGATCTGCCCGCGTGAACTCCTCGATGAAGAGCACCCACTTCTTCGTCGGGTTCGCGTGGGCGAAATCGTTAATCGCCATCAGCGAACCTGGCTCCACGATCACTCGACCGTTGTCGTCGAAGCGCGGGCCCTCCACGAACTCCTCGTACGGGTAGCCCGGCGAGAACTGGATCCGGCGCACGCAGCCGGGATCCGCGAACGCTTCCGCCGCAAGCCGTCCAACGTAACTCTTGCCCGTCCCTGGAACGCCGGCGAGAGCGATGAATTTCTCGTGTCCGAACCGCTCCAGCGCGTCCACGACCGCGGCGGTCTGCTCTTGGATGAGAGCGGACTGCGCCGTGCCGCCGCTCTTGCCGGAGACTCGTCGCGGAGGCGCGTTCTTCGGCCGCAACTCCTCGGACAGGTTGGCGGGATCCCACTCGGGCCCGCCGAACGGGTTGAGTGCGCCCAGCACCGACTCGCTGGTGATCGCCTCCCACGACGGCGTGTCGAGCCGGAACTTTTCGCGGGCGTGATCGACGATGTCTTGCCACGCCCTGGTCGAGTCGAGCGGCTCATTGCAGAGCGCGATCACCGAGAGCACATCTCGGGGAGGCCACGTCTCCCCATCGGCCCGCGAGTTCTGGACGGTCTGCAGCGCATTCGGCTTGAGCGGCTTGTGCCAGTCCTCGTCCATGAACAGCACCCTTCCTGCGCCGTCTGGACCGGGGTAGTCCACGAACGAGCCGCGGTATGTCTCATTGCTGAGCCAATCCACTTTGCCCGCCGTCGTGCCGCGCAGCTTCGGGGTGCCGGCGATCGATACGTCGGACGCGCCGTCTGGCGTCGGGTAGACGGTGAACAGCCGCTGGACAACCGCCTTGACATCGTTCCCGTCGATCAGGCCCTTCGGCTGGCCTGAGGCGTCCTCGCGCTCGATCGCGCTGTACGCAAGGAAGGTGCGGAGCATCGAATCCCCGGTCCTGCCGAGCTTGTTTCGCGCTAACTCATTCAGTGCCGCTTCGACGACGCCATGGGCAAGCCGCCGCGTCTGCGGCCCGGAGGGAGGGATGCTCAATTCTCGCTCTGTCCTTGCGCCATGGGTCCTAGAACCCTGCCGCATGCGCGTTCGCGCGTCCAGGGCTGCGCCCTGACGGCCGCTCCGACATCCGCGCAAACTCGGCGGGGAACTGGAATGGCACGCGGCAGCCCTCCAGCACAGCAACCGCTGAGTCGTGTGGCGGGAGCCTGCTTCGAGCCCCCGGACGCGCATAGAGGTCCCGCGCCGTCCTCGGCGGCCGCACGCTCGAATTGACGGTTTCGGAGTTCCGGAGCCTGGGCTTGCTCGCGACCGCACGCGAGTTCGCTGCTCGGCTACAGGGCGAGTGCCGACTTGCGATTGAGGTTTCCGCTCCGCGTCAGACAAGCAACGGCCACATGACCTCGTCAGCGACGCACAGGGAGCGGATAGGTTGGAGACCGGAATGCTCGGAGGGCCGCCACGATGATCGATTGCCGCCGCATCGCTGAAGCGCTCGCGGATTACGACCCCAACGCGCACCAGGCTGGCGTCTTGAAAGCTGAGGAGCAGAGGTCGCAGCTGGTTGAGCGCTTCCCGAAGGAAGCGTGGTCGACGATGACGCTCGATCAGTACGCGCTCGGGCAGCCCGATCACCAGGACAACTTCTGCCGCTGGATGGAGTTCGTCACCAGCGACTTCAGCAGCATCCGCGGCGGCAGCGCGCGTAAGCACCTCATCTACTTCCAGGCCAAAGCGGGCGAGTGGTGGTTCGACCACAAACTATTTGAAAGCGTCGAAGAGGCGTGGGAAGCGGTACGCCGGGGCTTCATCGACGCGATCGGCTTCGCCGAGACAGGCGAATGGAGCCAGATCGAGCAGATCCCGAGCCTTCGCGGCGGTCGGGCGCTCGTGAACAAGACGCTCGCGAGCTACTTCCCCGAGGAACTGCTTCCGATCAACTCTGAAACACACCTACGCCACTTCCTCCGAGGCGCTCGGAGAGCCCCGCGCCGACGACCAGGCGCTCGGACCACGACGCTCAACAGGCTGTTGTTGGAGGGCCTCCGAGGGTGCGACGAGCTCGCAGGATGGTCGACCAAGGAGATGGAACGGCTGCTCTACAGCTCCGAACTCGACCCGTTCATGGCGAGCCTCCCGAGCAGCCCAATCGCCAACGTGGCCGAATTCATCCTCGCCGCTATCAACGAGGCCGGGGACGACCGGCTCGAAACGCGCCGCCAGAGCGAGGATCAAGCCCGCAAGCTCCTTGACGAGTCCGCCGGGCACATGACTCAGGAGCAAGCCCGAGCGCTATTTGCGCTCTTCAACGCGGACTCACAGCACGGCAAGCTCAGGCGAGACCGGTTCTCGCCGGCGTTTGTTGGCACAGACCGCCAACGCACTGATCAGCGACCTCGAGAACTTCAACGGTTGGACCGGGAAGATGTGGAGGGGGTCCGATGAGGAGCGCGCCAACGCCATCGGCGCGCTGTTGGAGGATCGCAAGCTGCTGCCCTCGGCGGGCACCTCGTATCCGTCGATGCTCGCTTACCTGCACGATCCAGAGACGTCCGCGGTCTGGGGGAGGATGACCGACCGGGGCCTCCGCAGGCTGATCGACTACCAGCCGGCGAAAAGCCCGGGCACCGGCGGGCCAGCCGAGTATCGCTCCTTCTGCGAGGCGGCCACGCGCCTGATGGATGACTACGACATCCCGCCGGAGCTGCTTGACGTCGTGCTGGCAAGCGCTGGTCGTGTGGAAGAGCAGGAACCGGATAAGGCCGGTCCCAACCTGCAACAGCGAACGTGTGGCTGTTTCAGGCGAACCCGAGCATCTACAACATCGACCAAGCGCTCAGTGAACTGGACGAGCTCACCTGGGTGGTTCGCCAGCACAAGAGCGAGATCCGCAAGGGTGACCGGGTCTACCTCTGGCGCGCAGGAGCCGACGCCGGCGTCGTCGCGACCGCGACGGTGGAGAAGACCCAGCGGACACGGCGCCAGCAGCAGACGACCCCTACGCGCTCAAGCCGGAGGCTTTCTCGAAGTCCGAGCTACGTGTCCGCCTGCGGATCGACACCGCCCTACCAGAAGCAGTCCGGCGGAGCGACCTGCTCGAGCACGCCGTCCTCAAGAGCCTGGAGGTCATCACCTCGCCCCAACGCGACGAACTTCCGCGTCAGCCCTGAGCAGGACCAAGCGCTCCAGGACACTTGTCACCGGCTTCCGGATTCCGTCGCTCCGGACCGCGATCGAGGAGCGCGTATTCCTGCCACGCGACTGGCTCCAGGAGGCCGTCGACATGCTTGACGACAAGGGGCAGATCGTGTTCTACGGGCCACCGGGAACCGGCAAGACATTCGTCGCGCTCGCGCTCGCCGAGGAGCTCACGCGTGATGGCGGCGACTTCCGGATCGTCCAGTTCCACCCCTCCTACAGCTATGAGGACTTCGTCGGAGGCTTCCGCCCGGTCGAGGACGACGGCGCGCACGGCGTCAGGTACCAGCGCACCGACGGGCCCCTGCGCGAGCTGGCTGCAGTGGCGAGCGCCGACCCAAGCCACCCGTACGTGCTGATCATCGACGAGATCAACCGGGGAAACATTCCGAAGATATTCGGCGAGCTCCTGTTCCTACTGGAGTACCGCCTGAAGGCCGTGCGGCTTCAGTACTGGCCGGAGGAGTCATTCAGCCTTCCGCCGAACCTGTTCGTGATCGGGACGATGAATACGGCGGACCGATCGATCGCGCTGGTCGACGCCGCGCTGCGCCGCCGCTTCTACTTCTTCGAGTTCACGCCGCAGGTCGAGCCGGTGCGGTCTGTCCTGGCCAAGTGGCTGAAGCGCTACCAGCACGACGGCGAGGCCGCCGACCTGCTCGCGGCGCTCAACGAAGAGATCGCCGAACGACGAGGTCGCCATCGGTCCGTCGTACTTCATGACCGATCCCGAGGCGGGACCCGACCTCGAGCGGATCTGGCAGCGGGCGATCATGCCGCTGCTCGACGAATACTTCTACGGCATGAAGTGGGATCCCGACCCGCTTCAGCCTCGCCAAACTGCGGTCGCGATTGCGCGACTCAGCGGAGCCGGCAGCCGGCAGCGAGCTCGAGGTGGAGGCAGGAAGCAACGCCGTGAAGCTGCTCGAGATGCCGGCGTGGTCGCGCTCCAGCGCCGAGCTGTCACATCGACGAGGCGGCGCAGCTCGCCGAGCTCGACCTTGTCGACGTCCTCGCCGCGACCCGCGACGGGACTGTGGCAGCTGGTCAGCAACTCGCAGGATCGGCGTCGCGACCGGGCCAGGGTGGGAGCTGCGGGTCAGTCCCCGACTGGCGATTCCAAAGCTGTTCTTCTCTGCTCGCCTACGCGCTCGACCCGAATGGCTGGAAGGACGAGAGCGCCGACTTCGCCGGCGAGCGCGATCTACTCGATGCGATCGCCAGCGGCTTCTCGTGGCACGCGCTGAGGGCGATCGAGCAGGGCGTGCTGCGCGGCTACGTCCAGATCGAGGAGCGGCTCACAACGATCCGCGGCCGCGTCCGGTTCGCCGACCAGATCGCCCGCAACGCGAAGTCTGCCGTTCCCGGTCGAGCTCTCGTACAGCGACTACACGGAAGACATCATCGAGAACCAGATCATCAAGTCTGCGACCTTGGCGCTACTGAGGCTCTCGCGCTTGCCGGCGCTCGCGCGGCGGCGGCTGCTGAAGATCCGGGCGGTGCTTGACGATGTCTCGGTGGTCGCCCGGCCACGCGAAGTAGTCCGCCCACCGATGACGCGGCTGAACCAGCGCTACGAGCCCGCGCTCCGCCTTGCGGCTCTGATCCTCCGAGCGGCTTCGATCGATGCTCCCAAGGGCGCGCTGGCTGCGACCGCCTTCGTGTTCGACATGAACAAGGTCTTCGAGGACTTCGTCACGACGGCGCTACGCGAATCGATGGTCCGCTTCGGTGGCGAGCTCCGCGCGCAATGGCGGGGGCGACTCGACATCGAACGGCAGCTGCAGATCATCCCGGACCTGACTTGGTGGGTCCACGGAAGCTGCGCGGCGGTCGCCGACGCCAAGTACAAAGCACTGACACCCAGCGGCATGCCCAACGCCGACGCGTACCAGATGCTCGCCTATTGCACGGCCCTGACTCTGGAACGCGGGTTCTTGATTTACGCGGCAGACGCGGGCGAGCAGGTCAAGAACCCATCGTGTGCAGAACTCGACCGTCGCCGTGGAGGTTCGCATTCTGGATCTCGAGACGCCGCCGGAGGCGGTGCTCCGCCAGGTCGACCTGCTTGCCGAGGAGATCGCCGGCGGTGGAGCCTCCTCAATCTCAGACCTCTCGTTGCTGGTCGCCACCTGACAGTCGGCGGGTCGGAAGTGTGGAGCTGAGAATCGCGTAGGTTCCACGCGCCCGTACGCATCGAGGTCGAAGTAGCGCTGTGAGTCGTGGTGAGTACGATCGTGCATAGCCGACGTCTGAGCGGCAGGGGCAGGTCGGAGTTGGAACACGTCCGGCTCCGCGCGGTCGGCGGGAGTGTGCTTATGGACCTCGTGTTCGTGGGCCGCATTTGGGCCGCATCAGCTAGAACGCCCAGTCCGCGAAGTCCGAAAAGTCCTGCAAATCGACGCTATGCCCCTACGGGCACTTCCCGCAAATAGCGGGAAAGCCCTGGATGGTAAGGAAGGGGTCGCCGGTTCGAGTCCGGCAGAGGGCTTGGAGAGAAGGTCCTGCTCAGTGGGACCTTTTCGCGTTTTCTGGGCCAGAGATGAGAAGTGCTCCGGGGCGATTCTTGGGCCAATTTGGGGCAGCGAATGCGCGGGTGTGACGCCTGAATCGGCGCGACAGGCGCTCTGCTGAACACTTCCCAATCGTGGCCCAGCGGCGCGACCATGGTCGCTCAGCCGGTCCGCTCGCCGCCCGCGCCGCGGGCGCGCAGGATCGCCTCGGCGGCTGGCAGCGGCGGCTGGTGACGCAATTCGGCGATGACGTGCGCGTAGTCGGCCGACAACGTCGCGACAGTGTGGCCGAGCTGCTCGGCGACGTAGACGAGCGAGCGCCCCTCGTGCAGCAGCAGCGAGGCGAATGCGTGGCGCAGGTCGTAGGGGCGGCGGATGTCCACCCCCGCCGCCTCGGCGCGGGCCTGGAAGACGCGCCGGCGCCAGTTGCGGTAGTCGGTCTCGCGCCACGGCGCCCCGTCGGGCCGCGCGAACAGCAGCGCCTAGTCGCCGGGCCGCCCGCGGGCCAGCAGGTAGGCGGCAATGTCGCGGCGCAGCGGGTCGAGCAGCTCGACCGAGCGCGGCGGCCGCGAGGTCTTCTGGCCGGGGGCGATCTCGCCGCCGACGTTCTTCTGCTCGACCAGCATCGTGGCCTGGCCGGCGTGGCGGACCTGCAGGGCGAGCGCCTCCTCGGGACGCAGGCCCGGCGTAGGCGAGCACGCTGATCAGCGTCGCATCTCGGGCGCTCGGCATCGCGGCGCGCAGCGACTCGACCGCCTCGGGCCCGAGCGGGCGGATCGCGAGCTGGCGTGGCGGGGCGGCTTGCGGATCTGCTTGACGGGGTTGGCGCGCAGCTCCTCCCACTCAACCGCTTGGCGGCAGATCGCCTGCAGCAGCCCGAGCGCCTTGCGGATCGTCGCCGGCCCGACGCCGTCGGCTTCGAGGTCGGCGCGCAGTCGGGCGACCGCGCCCGGCGTCAGCTGGCGCAGCTCGAGGTGGCCGACGCGCGGAAGCAGATGGCGGTTCCAGACGACGGCGTAGGTGCGCAGCGTCGAGCGCTCGAGGTTGAGGCCGGCGTAACGCTCCCACCACTCGGCGGTGAACTCGGCCAGCGGCCGGCGGCCCATGTCGATCTCGACGAGCACGCCGCGGCGCTCGGCGAGGCGCAGGTGGGCGAGGAAGTCGGCGGCGTCCAGCTGGTCGTCGAACTGCTCGGACAGGCGCCGGCCGGTGCGGGGGTCGGTCCAGCGCACGCGGAACGTCCACCAGAGCTCGCCGCCACGGCGGCGGTGTGCCCGGTTCTCGATGCCCGGTAGCTTGCGCGGTGCCTTATTCATGCGACGCGGCGGCCCATGTGCGGGCCGACCGACAGTCTCCCACCGGCAGGAAGCTGCCCGACCAACGGCACCTGACGGCGATTGTCCGACTCGACCGGGCGCACGTCGGCCAGCGGGCGCGGCGGCCGGGCGCGGTTCGAGCGCTTCAGCATCCACGCCTCG
This sequence comes from uncultured Solirubrobacteraceae bacterium, assembly GCA_963722815.1. Lineage (GTDB taxonomy): Bacteria > Actinomycetota > Thermoleophilia > Solirubrobacterales > Solirubrobacteraceae > DASQFQ01. The sequence continues at coordinate 319,078 of CAVROM010000006.1, read as the reverse complement.
AGCGCGGACTCGTAGACGCGCCAGCCGCCGCGGCGCTGGGTGAGCTGGCTCGCCTCGAGGTCACCGGCGAGGATGGCGCGGTAGATCGTGCGGGTGGAGAGCCGTACGCGCTCAGCCACCTCGTCGAGGGTGAGGATGCGGCCGGGCCGCGTGGCGAGCTCGGTGTCGATCGAACCGGACATGGCGGTGGGGTGGTGAAGGGGTATACGGCAGCGGGGGGATGCGGGCAGGTCTCGGGGCGGGAACGAGGCGACTCGACCCGCGCATGGAACACCGCGCCTGGAGGCGCTTCGTCTGCTTTTCCACCCGCCCGCGCGAGCTCAAGCTGTGTCGGTCCAGCTCACATGGCTCGCTCTCGGTAAATCGACTCCACCAACTCGATCACGGCCTGCCCGTGCGACCGCGACCGCGTCCCCGACGATCGCCTGCCGTGCGACCGTGACGGCGTTCCCGTCGGACTCGAGGCCGAGCGAGCGTGCCAGGGCTGGGGTTCGGTGGGGAGCAGGGTCGGGACCGCTCCGCCGGTCGCGGACTGCCAGATCAGCCAGTGATCGCGCGACGCACCGAGCGGCGCGCTGGCGTCGGCGCCGCCGAGCGCCACGCAGTGGCGAAGCGGCACGAGCAGGAAATCGACGCGCTGTCGCCGGAGCATGCGGCCGTGCTCGACGAAGAACGATGCCGGGGCCTCGCCGTAGAGCTGGGCGGCGATCGACTCAAGCGGCGCCGACCACCTCAGCTGAGGAGATGACGAGGGTCAGTCATTGCGGCCTCGGCGGACCGAATGGCCCGTCCCCCCCGTCCGAGCCGGGCGGATCGGGCGCGAACTTGGCGAACAGATCGGCGATGAGCCGATCTCCGCCCAGCGACGCGACGAGCGAAAGCACTCGGCTTGGGCCATGGGTTGTCTCGAGATAGCTGACGAGCACCCGCGTGGCCGCGGTCAGGCGCTGCTCGATGACGACGATGGGATCAGCGGCCGGCACCAGCCACCGATCGTCGCTTGTCAGCCACCAGGCGCCAAAGCCTTCCAGCCAGACCAGGCTCGCGTGCCAGTCGGGGCGCAACAGGGTGCTGGGGCAGTTGCGCGACCAGGCGTCGGGTTGGGTGAGATCGCCGAGGCCCCAGGGGCGATCCGGCCCGCCGGGCGCGGCGCCGGCCGGTTCGCGCAGGGGCATCCACACGACCGGCGCGCCGAGGTCATCCGCCCAGAAGGCGCGGCCGAGGTCGAGCACGGCCGGCGCCTCGGGTGGCGTAGGCGTGAACGGCTCACGCGCGATCGTCACGAGATCGTCGGCGAAGTCGATGTTGACCAGATCGATGACCTCGCGCAGCTCCGGCCTCAGCGCAGCGACGCGCGCGAGGACCTCACCGTAGGCCGCCACCTGGGCGCTGAAGTGCGCGCCGAGCTGCGCCCAGGTCGCGAAGTGCTCGCAGTTGTGGGTGAGGAGCGAGTAACCGGTGGCGTCCAACTGACTGAGCGCCCGCAAGACGACGACGTTCGGGAGCAGGCCGGCCATGGCCTGGCCGTCGAAATGCGTCACCGTCCGTTCGGTGAGTTGATCGAGCGGCGTATCGGCGAGGAACTCCGCGAAGGGTTGGCGGGCGACGGCCGCTTGCGCGAGCGATCCCGGCTCGCCGGTGAAATGCACGACCGTTCCGTCCCCGACCGCGATGCCGTGATGGGTGTACGGGATCGGCCGCCCCGCCCGCGGTGCGGCGAGATGCGCGCCGCGGCCGGGCGCTGTCGCCAGCTCATCCGGGACGAGTCCCTCGAGCGCGGCTCGGCCCCGCAACAGCCCATCTCCCGGCGGCAGCGCCGGTGCGCCGATTGAGCCCAGCGCGGCAGCCGACGGGGGTGCGGGCGACGGCACATCGCCGCGGGCCGGGCCGAGGTCCAGCGGGTTGTCGGTGGTCATGAAGCGATCGAAGTCACGCTTGGTTCGCCACTCGAGCAATCCGCCGTAGGACTCGAGCAGCGTGCCGACCGTGCTCAAGACGACATCACCGTCTGCCACTCCCAGCACCGCCTCGGCCCCTGACAGCCGCGGCTCGATCTCGCGTTCCCACCGCTCGGCATCGTACGCGCGCGCCGCGACCAGCCGCTGCTCGTGCTCGCGCAGGCGGGCGACGGAGCGGGTGACTGCGTCGACGACGGCGTCGCGTTGCCAGCGAGCCGCATCCGCGTCGGCCCGCGACCGCTCAACAAGGCGCGCCACCCGGTCGAGCGCGCGAACGAACTCGGCGGCCTGCGGCGTCCAGGCGAGCTCCGGTCTCACGGCTGGGCGGTTGCGCGGCGGTTGCGCGGACGTGTCACCAGTTCTCGTCCTCGAGCGCCCGGAGCCGATGACGCGCAGTCGCTCGCACGACTCCCTTGTCGGTCACCAGCTGGAGATCGACGACGGTGCGGACGGCGCGAGCAACCGCCGCGGCCTCCATGACGGCCTGTTGCTCGCGTCGGCTGAGGTTGCGGTAGTCGGTCTCCCTCGTGACGATCAGCTCGAGCTGGGCCGCACCCTCGGTGAGCTTTGCCGTCAGCCGCTCCAGCAGGTTATCGGTGCGCCTCGTGATGTCTTGGACGTGGTCGAGCCGCTGCGCGATGGTGCGGAACTTCGCGACCGCCTCGTCGACTTCGGCGCTGTTGCTCTCGGCGTCCTTGAGGGCCTTGTCACCCTTGTGCCACAGGACGAGACCGCCGCCGAGCAGGGCCGGCGCCGCCGCGATGCCGCTCAGCAGCGCTGCACCCCCGGCCACGCCCATGCCCCCGGTGGCCAATGACCCGCCGCCCAGCCACGCGAGGGTGGCGTTGGTGGCGGCCACGCCGCTAAGCGAGCCGATTGCGGTGCCGGTGCTTGCCGCCCCGAACGTCATCACGGCGGCGGACGCTGCACTTCCGGCGGCGGCACCCGCGCCGTAGCCCGCGGCTCCGCCACCGAGCACGCTGCCGAAGCTCCAGATGCTCAGGTCGAGCTCGCGCAGCTCGGCAAGCTCCACATCATCAACGGCCATCGGCTGGTCGGCGGTGGCGGCGTCGAACTGCACATGCTTGAGCTGGCGGAAGGCCTCGACGAAGCGGGTCATCGGACCGGCCATTGCCTGCGCCTTGGCCGCGCCAAGTGCGACCAGCAGCGCAGACGTCCGCGCCTGGCGTGCGACGTGCTCGTCGCGCTCGCGCTCGTAGCGCTGGATGGCGTCGTGGTTGAGCCGTTTGGCGCGCCGCGCGCGCGAGATGCCCACGGCTCCCGAGCCTGCGCCGGCCCCGCTTGCGCCGATGAGCACGATGGCGACCGGGATGAGCGGCAACGGCACGACTAGTCCCGCTCCGTCTCGGCGATCAGTTCGCGCCCGCGCTCGGCGAGAGCTCGGGTCTGCTCGGCAAACTCGATGAACTCAGACGTGCGCCCCGACAGCTCAAGCCGCTCGGCGAAGCGGTGGAAGAGCGCGAGCTCCGCGGGGTGGGCGTCACCGTCGATGACGATCACTCCAGCGAGCTCGAGCAAGAATGCGCGGCGCTGGGTCGGATCGTCGAAGAGGACCGGAAGTTGCTCCAGGACCGCTTCGAGGTCAGCCCGCTCGACGACCCCTGTGGGGCCCGATTCGGCGGCGATCGCACCGAGCAACGCCTCCTCGCTCGCGTGCAGCTCACCGTCAGCGCGCAGCACGGCGACCGCGGCTGCCGCGTAGACCTCACGTTGCGGCGGAGTGAGGATCTGGAGATACATGCTGTCGGACGCCTCCTGGCGGATGTCGTAGCTGGGTGTTGTTGGTGCGGAGGTCGGGCGCCAACCGGCCGATACCTGACAGATCGGCGCACAACAGGCGAGCCATGAGCACGGTCGGCACCGGGGCGCGGAATCTGACACGCGCCGCGGTCGCGCCGCGCGGCCGCGGCGGTCAGTCCCGCGGCCAAATGGGCCGTGGCGGCGCCCAAGAACTGCCGCTTGCGTCAGGAGTCCGGCACGTCGCGACCGCCGCAGAATGGCCGCCGCTCACGCTTCTTCTCCAACCCTTTCTACTTCTTCCGCGGACCGTCACTGAAGACCGATGCCGCCGAGCACCGGCGGACCAGCAGGTGGAGGACAACGCGCCAAAGGTGCTGATCAACACACTCGAGCCCGCCGAGTCGGCACTCACGGCGAGCTTCCTCGAACTGGCATGGCCGGAGCGGCTCGGCGGTCTCGACGTCGGCGCTCCGAGCTACCACCTGCAGGGCGGCCCGAGCGCCGAACTCCCGACCGAGCGCGTGCTGCTCGGGATCTCCACGCGCGGAGCGCCCGTCATCAGGAGAATGCCCGTCGCCCGCCTCTCAGCGGCAGCGGGGTCCGGCAACGCAGCTGCTCGGCCGCCTCGAGGACCCAGTCTGGCGCGCGCCAGGCGAAGTGCAGCTGGGTGTCGGCGGGCAGACCGCGGGCGTGCGGACGCACCCACGTCTCACCGGCGCGCAGCTTGATGCCCACCTCGGCGGCGTTGCGCGCGGCGTCGTCGCTGTGCGTCGAACCCGGCGGAAGCTGGCGGATGTGACCAGCCACGAGCGAGTCGAGGAGGCGGGCGGTGCGGCCTCGCGGCTGGAAGCTCGCGGGCAGCGGTCCGGGCTCGCTCCCTCGCGCGGCGGGTCGGGCGCGTGGTCGTCGGTCGCCGGCGCGCCCACGTTGAGAGGTGCGGGACGGCCGGGGAGCGGACGTCCGGGCGCCGGGGCGTGACGGCGGGCGCTGCGGAGGGTCAGGAACGGTGGCGGGTGCGCAGGCGAGGTCGGCGTAGACGGTCAGGACGAGCGTCCAGGCGTAGGCGAGCGTGTCGGGGTCGGTGGCCCGTGCAATCTCACAAGGCATCGGCAGGTCCGCGATCGTGAGGCGCAGCGCGCCATCGACGCGCTCGCCGCGGCGCTCGAGGACGAATGGGACCGCGAGCGGCGTCGCCGTCAGCGGCGACAGACGAAGCGAGTCCGACCCGACGTCGACTCGCATCTCGTAGGCGAACACGCGCGTGCGGTCCAGGCGCAGCCGGCGGCTCGCCGCGATCGCCTCGGCGAGCCACTCGGGGTCCGTGTCGGCCGGAAACCGGCGATGCAGGCCGGCCGTCGCAACGGTGCCGCTCGCCTCGGCATCGTCGTCATGCGTGTCCGCATCGAGCGCGTCGCTCAGCGCGGCCCAGTGGTCGCCCGGGCCGAGGAAGTTGCCGTCGATCCGCCGGCCGTCCGCGAGCGCGGCGTGCGTCGCTCTCACGACCGCGACCCGCCGGCCCGACGCATCGGCGACCACGACATCGCCGCGCTCGAGTGCGACGCGAAGCGAACCCCTGTCGGCGGACAGCCGCTGCCGCGCGGCGATGCGCAAGGGGGTTGCGAGGTGTTCCGCCGCGATGCCGTCAAGCCAGCGGAGCCTCGCGGGGGTGTTCTGGAGCACGCTCGCCGGGGGGCGGACCTCGTCGTCGCCGATGCGCAGCCTGAGTTGCGGGGTGAGCTCGACCCGGGCACCGCCGGCCCGGAGAAAGCGTGCGAGCTTCGCGAGCGCGATCGGCTCCAGGTCCCCGGCCTCCACTTGATCGACGGGGACTGCCCTCGACGTAGCAGGAAGCTGCTCGTCGCCGTCCGCGGCGATGCGGAAGCCGCGCTCGCCGCTGGGGAGCGACGATTGAGATCCTGCGCACTCTGGCCGATCTCGAAGCGCAGGGCGCGGTCGCCCGAGTGGTCCGAGTTCCTGAGACGCGCGTGCACCTGCACACGTGTTATCGACGAAGCGGTTGAGCACCTGCGGATCGCCTCTTGCGACGCGGTCACGCAGCGGTCTCAGGACGCTCTCCTCGGCCCCTGCCTCGCGTTTCGAGCGGAGCGGCAACCCGGCCGAACTGATGGCGGCGGTTGACGCCGCCCGTAGCGCCCCGAGGCACGCGCCGGCTGACGACCCGCGAGCCATGGGTGGACGTCGAGGCTCGCCGTCGCGCTCCCCAGTCGCCGGCGGGCCTCGTGGCACCCGCCTCTGCGGCCTCGGCTGGAAACGGCGCTGTTGGCTCGTGAGCGCAAGGGGCGTGTTCCCGCGTTCAGGGGCCATCCATCGGCTGGGTCGGGGGCGCCGCTGCCTCGGTCTCCCGTAGCGCCGTGAAGCAGCCTTGGGCTCCCTTGTCTTGCCGCCAACGACGCTGCGTTGCTCGCGTCCGGCGGGAATATTCCGTCGCCAACCGTCTATTCACTTGGTGTATAGTCGCAGAGGTGGCAACCGCCGAATTGATCCTTGCCGTACTGCGGCGCAGTCCCGCGCACGGGTACACGATCAAACACCGGCACGATGAATGGTTGCCTGATGCCCGGCCGCTCGCGTTCGGCCAGGTCTACGCGACACTCGCGCGGCTTGAGCGTGACGGCTTCGTGGAGGTGCTCGAGACGCGTTCGGAGGGAGGGCCTGAGCGGACTGTCTACGCGCTCACCGCGCGTGGCGGTGCGAGGCTCGTCAACTGGCTCGCCGAGCCAGCTCCGTTCGGCGTCGGCGACTCCGAAGAGATCGTGCGCAAAACCGTGGTCGCGCTGCGCACCGGCGAAGATCCCGTCGGGTTTCTCGCGCGTCAGCGCACCGCTCACCTCCGCCGCATCCGGGAGCTCACCGACGACCCTCCGACCGACCCGCCGGCGCGCGTCGCCCGCGATCACCTCGTGGCGCACCTGGACGCGGATCTGCGCTGGCTCGAGACCGCCGTCGAACGCGCAGCGGCCAGCGGCTAGCGGGAGACGTTGCGCACGGCCCGTCGCCCTGCGAGGGTCGAGGCTGACGGAGCCGCGCAGTGGCCGACACCCCCGCACAAGCAGCGGCGCCAACGGGCGTCGCCATCCTGTCCGATGCGCCCCTCGGGGACGCGAGCCGTGACTACTTCGGCTTCCGCGTCTACGCAGAGGCGATCGCATCATTGGTCGACAACGACCTCACCGACACGCCCCTCACAATCGCCCTAAGCGCGCCGTGGGGGGGCGGCAAGACCTCGGTAGCCAGGATGGTGTGGCGGCGCCTCACTGACCGCACCGTCTCCCGCGGCGGTCAGCGGCCCGTTCTCGGTTGTTGGTTCGACGCGTGGCTGCACAGCGACGCCGAGCACCTCGGCGCCGCGCTTGCGACGGCGGTGACGCGGACGGCCGACCAGGGCCGACCGGCCTGGAGGCGCCTGCTCAACCCCGTGCCCGCCGGTCTGTTGGCCCCACGCCGGCGGGCGCGCCGCCGGGTGCTCCTCACACTGGTCTTGGCGGTCATCGCCGCCTTGGTCGTCGTGATGACCCCGTTGAGCGATCCCGTCGGCGAACTGCTCGGTCTCGAGGACCTCCAGAAGGACGATGGGGCGGCGGCGCCGCTTCTGACATTGGCGCTGCTAGCGATCCTTGTGCTGCGCTCCGTGTTCCCCGTTGCCGACGCAGCTGCACGCTTCGTTCAGGACCCTGGTGCCGAGGCATCCAAAGGGTCCATGGCGCTAGTCAAGGAGCAGCTTGGCCGGCTGATCGATCAGGGGCGGCGCGGCGGCCGGCTTGTCATCTACGTCGACGACCTCGAGCGTTGCGCGCCCGAGCGAGCGCTCGAGGTGTGCGAAGTCGCCAGCCAACTGCTATCGCACGAGGGCGTGGTCACGCTACTCGTCGCCGACATGCAGTCCGTCGCGGCCGCCGCCGACGAGCGCTACCGCGAGGACGGCGCTAAGCCGGGAGGAACGGGCCGTCGCTACCTCGAGAAGATCGTTCAGCTCCAGGTCGTGCTCCCAGCTCCGCACCGCGATCACATCCGACGCCTGCTGCGTGGCGAGGACCCGGACGCGGCGTTCCGAGGACCACCGGGTTTCATGCCCACACCGCGGTCAGCAGGCTCCCCGCCGACGACGCTCGCCGGGTTCGTTGTCCGGGACATCGGGGAGAGCCTGTCGCTCTGGGCTCAAATGCTCACCGTGGCGCTCGGCGTCCTCGGGACACTTTCGGCTCTCGGCGCGATCGCGGGGAGCGTGACCCTCGTGCTCGGCGTGCTCCTCGCAGTCCCGCTACTCGTCATCGCGGTCGTGCGCGGGTACCTCGCGGTTCGCGCGCGCGGCGCTCGGAGGGAGGAGGACAAGATTCGAGAGATCATCCGCGTCGCCGTCAACGACCAGCAGCCCCAGGACGAGGTTGAGCGCCGCGTCCTGCAAGGCCGGTCCTCGCGCTACGAGTCGCTCGCTCTTGACCTGCTCGAGGGTTACAGGCTCGACCACACCCCCGAGCTGGAGTGCGTGGCACGTGTGATCGTGGACTATCCGCCTCCGCGCCCCCGAGGGGCCAAGCGGATGCTGAACCACGCCAGGCTCCTGACGCAGATAGCGCGCGCCCGCGGCATCTTCGGCGGCGAGCCGGAACTCGTCCCCGAGCACCTCGGCGCGTGGATCGTGCTGGACGAGCGCTGGCCGGACATCGCAGCGCGGATCGCCGAGCAGCCATCGCTCTTGGCTGCGGTCGAGCCCGCGGACGATCTCGGCGCGATGGAAGACACTCTGCGCGCCAACGGGCTCGAACTGCCGTCCGCCGCGAATGACCTCGTCGCGCTGCTCGAGCGCGAGCCGAGGCTCAGCGATGTGGTCGCGCGGCTCGTCCACTTCGAGCCCGCCTCCGGGTCGGGATCACGCCACGCGGAGGTTCTCGGGGTCGACCGCCGCACGTAGCCGGGGTGCAAGCAGGCGCGTCGCGAGACGCGCGGCCAGCGTCACGGCGAGCCAGGCAACCAGTGCCCCCAGCGCCGTCAGGAGGGCGAACGGGCCGAGCGAGCCAATGTCTTCGAAGTCCACGGACAGAATTGACATGCCGGCGGCTGCCGTCGCGACGCCCCAGAGCACGGCCGGCACCGACGCGGCCGCCAGCTGCCGATGCAGCGTCCGTTGCAGGACCGGCAACTCGACGCCCATGGCGACGAGCGTGGCGAGCGAGCGGCGACCGTCGAGCAGTTGCTCCGCGGCGCCTACGACGAGCGTGAGGACGGCGAGTACGACCGCGCCGAACGCACCTGCGGCCGCCACGGCCATGAGGTAGACGCCGGTCTCGCCCGACGCGATCGCGTCGCCGAAATCGTCGCCGTACCAGAGCCGGGCGAAAGTGCTCTCGAACCCGAGGGTAAAGCCGCAGAGGAAGAGCACCATCGCTACCCGCCCCATCGTGCGTGGCTCGGACTCCAGCCGCCAGCCGGCGAGCATCTCCGCGGCGCCGCCGCGTTCCCGGAGCCGGCGGCCGAGCCGGTGGACGAGCAGGGGCCCGGCGCCCAGCGCGGTGACGACGACTCCGCCGAGGCAGAGGACGTAGCTGGCGAAATCGCTGGAGTTGAGCAGCAGGACACCCGCGACCACGAGGGCTGGGCCGGCGGCGATCGCGGCGACGCTCAGGCGACCCGGACCACGCGGTCTCGCTCGGCGGTAGACGCCGAGCGGCTCGGTGATGACGCGCTGCTGCACGGCCGCGCCGGCGCACGCGCCGGCGATGCCGGCAAGGATGGCGACACCGGCCCAAACCAGGAGGTCCAGCACCCCCGGGTTTGGCAGCAGCTCGAGCTTCCACGGCGGCAGCAACCCGAGCACTAGCCACAGCAGCGCATATACCCAGCCGGAGAACAGCCCGCCGGTGAGCGCGGCGCCTCCGGACTCGGCGGCGGCCACGAGCCGCACGTCCTGGGGCGTCGCCCCGGCGAGGCGGAGGGCCGCCATCCGTCGATCACGCGCGACCGAGCCGACGCGCAGCGCCTGCAGCGCGAAGGCGAGGAGTGGGATCGTGAGCATGGCCGCGCCGATCAGTACGCCCGGCCGCATGCCGTCGTCCGACGCGTACAGATACGGTGCCGTTCCCTCGGAGACCGATTCGGCGTCGCTCGAGATCCGGGCGACGCTTGCGGCGGCGATCAGCAAGCCGCCGGCAACGGCCGCCGTGACGGCGATGAGCAGGATGCGGCCGCGGTCGGCTCTCGCGGCGGGACGCGCGATCAACATGGCCTCAGGCACCCTCATCGCAGCACGCTCTCGGATTCGACCACGCCATCCCGCAGGCGCACCTCGCGGTCGGCTCGTGAGGCGACGACGTTGTCGTGCGTGACGAGGACGATCGAGGCGCTTCGCTCACGGGCGTTGTCGAGCAGCAATCGCAGCAGCATCTCGCCACCCAGCGTGTCCATGCTCCCCGTCGGCTCGTCGGCCAGGATCACGGCGGGGTCGGTGATGAGGGCACGCGCGAGGGCGACGCGCTGCGTCTGACCCCCGGACAGCTCGGCCGGCACCGAGTCGCGCTCATCCTCGACGCCGACGCGTGTCAACCACTCCGCCGCCGCCTTGCGAGCCAGCAGACGCCCCTCACCGTTGAACATGAGCGGGAGCGCGACGTTGTCGAGGACAGGTACGTCAGGCACCAACTGGCCGAACTGGAGGACGATGCCGATCCTGTGGCGCCGGAGCTGGGTTCGCGTTCTCTCGTCCAGGAGGGCGAGGTCCTGGCCCAGGACCTGTACGAGTCCACGCTGCGGTCGTAGGATCCCCGCGCCGATGTGCAGCAGCGTGGACTTGCCGCAGCCGCTCGGACCGGTGACGGCGACCACCTCGCCCTCGCCGACGGTCAGCGACACGCCGCGGAGCGCCACGGTCCGGCGGTACGCGTGCTCGATGCCACTCAGGCTGAGCACTGGGTCAGCACTCATGTGCCGACGCTACTCCTCCTCGTGGGCGCGGTCTACGCCGGGCCCGCACCGGCACGCGCGCCGTGAGCGTGGTGCCCGTGCACTCACGGATCGAGGTACAGCGTGCCTTAGTCCGCTCGACCCTGTCGCGCAGGCCGCGTAGGCGTCCGTGCGCTCGATGCGCGACTAGGCTGAACTGACTCCATGTTCTCCCGACAGATGATGGGGAGAGCGAAGCGTCTTTAGAGCAGGACGGCCCGAGAGCGTCGGGGCCGTCCGTGTTGCGGCTCATGGTGGCTCCTTCACCGCCAAAGTGAATGGAGCAGAGCCACATGACGCAGGATGACGTGCTTCGGTCCGAAGCGGGTCTCGACGCGCTTGGCGCGAGCGGAGTAGGGCGGGCTGATCGTGTCGCCCAACGGCGTCTACAAGACGCTTTGCGGCACGGGTTGAACACCCGCGCCAAGCGCTTGGCGTTGGTCGCTGGCTACCGCGCGCCGTTTGAGCGCCGCGGGAGCCGCCGCCCGAGCCGCACATCGACAGCGACCATCCGGGCGAGCTGGTCGGCATCGACTGTTTCTTCGTCGGGCGGCTTGCACGGCACCAAGGGCCCAGTTCCGCTACCAGGTCGCGCATCCGGAATGCGGCCATGCCGTGATCGACGAGATCGGCGACACGTGTGTGTGCCGCAGCGGTCGCTGCGGGAGCTTGCGGCCAATCATCTGGGCGGTCGGCGCCGGCAACCACTACGTGAACCTGTTCGCCGACGAGCACGACCGTGTCTGGGTGGGCGTGTATGCACACCGGCCGCTGACCGGGCCAGCGCTCGCGGCGCTCTTCTACCTGATGTTTCGCGCACGCTCCCTGAAAGGTGGCACCGGCGAACGACGCGCGCAGCGCCTATGGTCCAGGCAACGCCGTCCCGACCGGTGCGAGGCGCCCTCCCCGTTTCGGCTCGAAGCTAGTGACTGTCCGCGCTCTTCGCGCGGTAACAATCGTCCACGCACGGTGGTGAAGCTAAGGCGACCTTGCTTCAATAGTCAGCTGTTCGTACTCGGCATGGATGCCAGGACATTGCGATCTCCTTTCTAGACGAGCGGCTCCCCAAAGCCCTCTCGAATCGCGTCCGCGTTCAGATCCTGCAGCGCCTGACTGAACACGGCGCGGCAAGTCCGAGCGAGCTCGCCGACGCGCTCGAGGAACCCCCTCGGCAACGTCAGCTACCACGTGCGCGTCCTGTACGAGCTCGACTGCCTCGAGCTCGTCCGCACCGAGCCGCGCCGCGGCGCCCTCGAGCACTTCTACCGCGCGACCGTGTCCCCGTGGCTCAGCGAGGAGCAGTGGGCCCGGCTGCCGGTGGCCATCCGTCCCAAGACCGTCGCCGGCACGCTCGTGGAGATCGCCGAAGCGGCGGCTGAGGCCAGCCGGCGGGGCGGCTTTGACGGGCCCGAGGTCCACGTGAGCCGCGTCGTCCTCGCGATCGATGAAGCCGGCAGCGCCGAAATCGCCGCGCTGCTGGACGAGACGCGGGCGGCCGCGCTGCGCATCAACGCCGCAAGCGCCGCCCGCCAGGCGGAGCGAGGCACCGGGGCGCCACCGCCGCTCGAAACGGAACTGGCGCTCATCCACCTGAGGCAAACAAGGACAACGTAGGCCGGATCTCGACACGGACCTGCTCGCTCCAGCGTGAAGCCCTCAACTAGGAGCGGAGCCGGAGGCCCAGGGCGCGCAGAAAGTTGCTGCCGCCGCCGAGCGCGCACCGCACGAAGTACCTGCCGCTTCCTGGCAATGCCTGGACCACCGCACGCTCGAACCAGCGAGCTCGCCACCCCCGCTCGCACCGGGGCGGGGCCCGTAGGCACGTCCGTGACGTGTCCAGCGCCCGTGACGCAGAGCCGGTAACGACAACCCGCAAGCGGAGAGGTGCCGATCGCGAGCCTGATGACCCGTCGCGCCTCGTAACCGCAATGCACGTGTCGCCGCCCGTGCAAATGCGGCTGCGCGCCACACCGACATCGGCGGGCGCCCCGCTTGTGCTTGCGCCACGCCCCGGAGCGGCGGCCGGGCATGTAGCCGCCCGCCGCCCCAGGCCCGTCTTCGTCGGGCGCGCGGCGCCCGATGACACGCAGACCCCGCCGGCAGCGCCGAGCTCGGCCTCTCAGGCGACGAGCGCGAGCGCCTGCGCGCGACGCTTGAGCGGCGGCGCACCGTCACGCGCCGCGGCGTCCACCGTTTCGGCCCCTGGGATCTGGGTCGACGTCGACTTCCACGGCCCCAAGCAAGGGCCGTTGCGCGGCGCGGTCATGCGCGCCGTGTGCCTCGACCACATCAACGCGTGAGTTCGTCGCATCTGGTCGTGCGATCAGTCGAGCCCGAACTCGCGCAGGTACAGGTCCCAGACGCACGCCTCGTAACGCCGTGCGTAGCGCGCGGCATACGGCTCACCGCGCGCAGAGTCGCGCTTTGAGCGATTCGTGATCCGATCGTGATGATGCCCGAGCTCATGGAGGAGCACATGCGCAGCTGGTAGGCACGCGCCTGGGACTCCGTCCATCTGAGCTGATAGCCGCCCCACCCATCGCGCTCACGGACCACCTCGACGCCAATGCACTCAAACAGGGCCTCATGCGCGTCGTAGTAGGGCCGGTTGCTCCACTCCCATAGCTCGCGCGGCCAGGCGCAGAGCGCGACGACACCAGCGGTCGACCAGGCGGCCGTGTCCGGCTCGTGGGCCGCGAGCACGATCGTCGTCAAGCTTTCAGACAGCTCGTCCGAGTCCGGCAGCAGTCCAATGAAGCGCTCGACGTCCCACTGGGTCAGCAGGTGACGATGACCACGTCCGGGCCGCTCACGCTCGATCGAGATATGCGGCAGGCCCCAGTAAGAGGATGTCCCGCTCGTCGTGGAACTTCGTGACGGCGGTCCTTGAGTGAATTATCTCAGGCGGTGGTAGCGGCGACCTCCGGCGGCGCGGTCGGTGAGGCGTTTAGCGGCTGGCTGGTGAAGGCGGCGCGACGCGTGGCGGCGACGTCGTGCTCGACGGCAATGGCGAGCTTGGCGAGGTCGTTGGAGCCGATGATCTTGCGGAACTGCTGCTCGGCTTCGAGCATGCCGGCGGCGGTCCACCTGAGGCACATGTCGCCGTTGTGCCAGCGCTTGACGTTGCGGCTGGTGTGGCGGACGGTCTCGATCATCGACTCGCATGGGTTCGTCGATGCGAGCGTGCGCTTGAGCTGGCCGGTCACGCCGAGCCTGGTCACGGTCAGCGTTTCGTGCATGCCCCCGACGCGGCGACGCGGCGGCGCCCGGATCGGTGCGTGCGAGCTCGTCGGCGAGCACGCGCAACCGTTGCAGGGCGGCGTCGTGGTCGTCGAGCGCCCAAGCTCCGCGCAGCCGGCGGCGGACGGTGTCGCGCTGGTGTTCGGGCAGGTGATCGAGCACGTTGCGTTCCTTGTGGCCGACGCACCGCTGGACCGGGGTGTGGACGCCGAAGACGTCGTTGACGGCCTTGCGCAGCGCCTTGCCGCCGTCGAGCACGACGAGCACGCCCTGGTCGACGTCGAGGCGGCGGCCGGTGAGGTTCGAGAGCAGCGTGGTCGCGACGGTGGCGTTCTCGGTGGACCCGTCCCACAGCCCCAGCGGATGCTTGACGCCGTCAGTGTCGATCCCAAGCGCGACGACGCAGCAGCGGCCCTTGAGCTCGATGCCGTCGAGCATCACGACCGCCAGCCGTAGATCGCCCAGCGGCCGCGACATGAGGTCGAGCAGGTTCTCCCGCGTGCGGGAGACGAACTCGCGGCTGACCGCCGACTTGCTCGTCGACCGGGCGAGCTCGTCGATGTCGCCGCCGACCGGCTCACCGGTCCGCGCGTAGCGGCGCGTCGAGACGCCGGCCAGCATCCGCTCGAGCATCACGTCGGCGAGCTGGTCACGCGCCACGAAATGCGCATAGGTGTCTAACTCGACCTCGCGGTCGCCGTCGGCGGTCCGGGCGCGCGGCCGGCTGACCGGCACCCGGCGGCCCCCGAGCGTGACCTCGCCGCTCTCGTGGCCGTGGCGGACCGCGGCGCGGTCGGGATCGTGTCTGCCCTTCGGGCCGACGACCTCATCGACCTCGGCTTCCATGATCTCGTGCAGCACGCCCAGCCCGACACCGACGCTCAGCGCCAGCAGCCCTTCCTTCGCTGCGCCGGCCAGCTCACCCAGCGCGTCCTGAACCCGTTGCGGCAGCCGCTCGATACGGCCCGCGCCGACCACCTCGTCGGCGACATGATCTACGGTTCCCATGGCGGTCCTCCTGTCTCGATGGACTTGTTCGCACTCGCCACGCTGCCAACAGCAGCGGACGAGGCGGGAGGACCGCCGTCCATCAAGTTCTACGAGCTACGGGACAACCTCCGTGTCCGAGTCCGAGTGACACACGGCGCACACTCTTGGCAGCTGGGTGGCGCCAGCGAGTCCATCGTCGTCCTCGGCGACTCGTATCACAGCCGACCGCCGGCCCCTCCTTAGTGAGAGATCCACTCATCACAACGAAGTGAGGCCGGACCCCATGGCTCGAATCCCGATCACCGACAGCAGCCGCGTCGAGCACGATCCCGACTCGGGAGCGATCCGTTCGTGGTTCGACACGACGCTCCCAGCCGCCGACAAGGCGCAGTTCCAGCCCCGCGACCTCGCTCGTGAGGCGCTGCGCGAGAGCGCCGACCTGTTCAAGTGGGCGGCGGAGCTGCCCGATCTCGTCGACGGCCCAGTCATCGAGGGCGTCGACGCCCATTCCGTGCGTTGGATCCAGCACGTCGACGAGATCCCTGTCGACGCGAGCGAGGTCGTCGTGAACTTGTTCGGGGACGGCACCGTCCACTCGATCTACAACGGCTACCACTACGACATCCCCGAGGACATCGCGCGCAAGCCGATCAAGGTGAAGGAGGGGCAGGCGCGCGAGATTGCCCTCGGCCGGTTCGCGAACTTCGAGGGCCTCGAGATGCGGGAGCCGTCGCTGATCATCTACCGCTATCGCCGCATCGAGAACCGCCCGCCGAAGGACGATCGCGGGCCGCGCGCCCACGAGCGACTGCTGACCGCGCTCCAGCGCGCGGCGGATGAGGCGAAGCCGCAGGAGGGCCAGCACTATCTGGTCTGGGACATCCGCGTCGCCGCCACCGCACCCGCCGGCAACTGGCGCGTCCTCGTCAACACGCGTGACGGGTCGATCCTCGACATCGTCGACCTGGCGCAGTACGCGACCGGCGCCGGGCGGGTGTACGACCCGAACCCCGTCGTCACCAGCGGCAACGCCGCCCTGGCCGCGACCACGCCGGCGGCGACGCTCGACGGGATGACCAACGCGGTCGTCCTGCCGCGACTGGACGTTGCCGACGGCGCCGGCAACCTCCACCTCGACGGTGCCCACGTGCGCATGGAGGAGATCGAGTCGCCCACCTTCGCGGAGCCGATCAACTCGCTCGGGGACTTCATCCTCAGCACAGCGGACCGGGGCTTCCTGAACGTGATGACGTACTACCACCTCGACCGGTTCCAGGACTACGTCCAGACCAAGCTCGGCCTGACGAACGTCGCGAACTTCTCGATCGGGGTCGATCCGCAGGGCTTCAACGGCGCCGACAACTCCCACTACCTGTCGATGTCGAAGAAGATCACCTTCGGCGAGGGCGGCGGCGTGCCGGATGCGGCGGATGCGATGGTGATCCTGCACGAGTACGGCCACGCGATCCAAGACAATGTCGTGCCCGGATTCGACAACCCGCCGGGCGGCACCGGCGAGGGCTTCGGCGACTTCCTGGCCGCGGTCTTCTACGACCTCATGCATACCAATCCGGCCGCGACGCGGGGCTGGATGATGTCCTGGGACGCCCGCGGCGGCTGGGGCGGGCGCCGCTACGACGTCACCTACAACTTCGACGACCCGCAGTACACCGGGTCGAGCTCGAACCACACGAACGGCCAGCTGTGGTGCGCCACGATGTTCGAGCTCTACCGCAAGCTCGGCGGCGATTCGCAGTGGTACCCCCAGGTCCGCGAGGCGGCGCGCGACTTGACCATCCGCCTGCACCTGATGGCCAACTTCAACGTGCCCGCCAGCAGCTCGACAGCGACGCAGATGGGCCAGCAAGTGGAGGCCGCCGACCGCGTACTGAACGGCTGGAGCGCGCTGGCGAACAAGCTCCACGGCAAGGTCATCTACGACACGTTCGCCCGCCGCCACCTCAGCGGCTACTCCGCGAAGGCGGTCGACGTGTATGTCAACGACGGCCGCGAGGGGCGCTACGGCTCGACGAGCGGCCAGGAACTGTTCAGCGAGGTGCTGTGGCAGGACAACTACTGGGAGACGCAGGACATCTGGGTGCGGACGACGCCGTACGCGAGCGCCGCGGACCAGCAGGCCAGCGGCCCCGCCGACCATGTCGAGCCGCCGGTCGGGAGCACCGCCTACCTCTACACGCGCGTGAAGAACCGCGGCACCGACGCCGCCGGCTCCGGCCCGGTGACGGTGCACGCGTTCAACAGCGACCCCGGGATCGGGCTCACCTGGCCCGACGACTGGTCGGAGATGAGCGCTGCCACGGCCGTCCCCGTCACGAACGTGCTCCCCGGCGCCGTCAGCGGCGTCGTCGCGGGCCCGTTCACCTGGACGCCCTCGCAGGTCGGCCACGAGTGCGTGCTGGTCGTGCTGGAGAACAGCGCCGACCGCGCCGTCACCCAGGACCTCGCCGCGACGGACCACGTCCGCCACAGCGACCTCGTGCCGTTCGACAACAACATCGCTCAGCGCAACCTCGTCCCGACCGCCGCCAAGGGCAAGATGTCCCGCGGCTTCTGGCTGCGCAACCCCGACGAGGTCGTGCGCGACGTGCGCCTGCACGTCACCAGCACGCTGCCGGAGGGCTGGAGCTGGTCGCTCGGCCGCGTCAACACGGAGTCGATCCGGCTGGCGCCGCTCGAGCGCACCTGGATCGACCTCGAGATCGACCAGGCGGGCGGGCGGGCGGTGGAGCAGTTCGACACCGAGTACCGGCTGGCCGTCAGCGGCACGATCGAGGGGCGGCTGATCGGCGGGATGACGTTCTACGTCGCCCCCGACAGCGCCTTCGCCCTGCCGCCGCACCACAAGCCGGAATGCCCGCGCGAGCCCTGGCCGTGCGACGCGAAGCTGTGCTTCGAGGTGCCGTGGCGGGACTTCGAGTACGAAGGCGAGCTCGAGCTCAAGCTGCGCTTCCGCAGCAAGCCGTAGGCGGCGAGCATGGCCATCGCCAGCGTCAGGATCTACCCGCCCATCGGGGTCGCGCGGCTGGGCAACAGCCCGGACGAGTTCTTCGTCGGGCCGCGCGTCCTCGGTGTCCGCACGCCGCCCGCCGGCGGCTACAAGGACGCGCATTGCCGGATCAAGCGCCAGGCCGCCGAGTTCCGGATCTACGGGTACGACGCGGGGGGCACCCTGGTCGGCGAGGTCACTGACGCCGATGCGAGCGTCAGCTGGACCGCCCACCTGGCGAACGCCAAGGGGGCGTGGCGGCGCTTCAACGGCCTCAACGATGCCACGCCTCTGCGCAACAGCAGCGTGGCAGACCGGGACTCGCTGCGCATCGACCCGGGCCCGCGGACGCTCACGGGGCCGGGCCTGGCGGCGGCCTTCTCGACCGGGACCTTCCTCGGCACGTCCGTGCCGCTCGGCGAGATGCGCACCGACGGCGCCGGCCGGCTGCTGGTCCTCGGCGGCTTCGGCCGCTCCGGCTCCGTGCCGGTCGGTGCGCCGCTGCTGGACTACGCGAACAACGACGGCTGGTACGACGACGTCTCGGACGGCCCGGTGACCGCCCAGGTGCTGCTGAACGGGACGGCCACGCCGCTGACCGCGAGCCCGGCGTGGGTGATCTGCCCGCCGCCCGACTTCGCTCCCTCGATCGAGGCCGTCACGTCGCTCTACGACACGCTCTTCCAGGTCGCGGTCGACAAGGGCTGGCTGAGCGTCCCGGCCACGCCCTCGTTCACGCGGGACATCCATCCGATCCTCGAGCGCGTGATCCGGCTCGGGAACGTCTCCAACCTCGCCGCGTTCGCCCACTCGAGCCTGGCCGGCGCGGTGCCGCCCGCGAGCGCGGCGGTGCGCAAGGCGGTGTTCGACCGCGTGCGCGATCCGAACTCGCCGACGGCGCCGGGACCGGCGAACATGCCGAAGCTGTTCGACGACTCCAACAGCGGCCACCACACGGTGACTCGCGCCCAGTACACGGTGCTCCAGCGCTGGAAGGACGGCACCTTCGTCAACGACTGGACCGGCGCACCGGCGCCGCCTGGGATGGCCATCGATCCCGCCGGCCTCACCCGCGCCGCGCTCGAGGCGTGCTGCGGCGCCGCGTTCTTCCCGGGCATCGAGGCCAGCTGGTTCGTGCGCGCGTCCCGGCCCAGCGAGTACCCGTATCTCGAGCCGTTCCGGCTCGACCACACCGGTCGCGCCGCGGGCGACGTGACGAAGCAGATGGCGGTGCCTTGGCAGGCCGACTTCTACGAGTGCCTAGCCGACGGCGTGCTCGCCTGGTGGCCGTCCCAACGGCCCGACGACGTGATCCCCGAGGGCGGCGGCGCACGCGTCTCCTGGACGCGCGACCTAATCGATGAGTCGACCCTCGAGCAGGCGCACCACGACATGGTCGACAGCTGGCACCGGCTCGGCTTCGTCGTGGAGTCGGGCGCCGGCGTGCGCGAGAGCGAGCGCCACGTCGTCTGCCGCAGCCTCACGTTGGTCACGGACCGCAGCACGTTCTCGCACGACGAGGTCGACGCGGCGCTCGCGTCGGCGTCGCCGGCGCGCTTCGACGACGCGCTCTACGTGATCGCCGAGGGGTACCTGCCGGCCGAGCTAGGCATCACGGCCGCGCATCCGTCGCCGGCCGCCCTCGCGACGTTCGCCCCGGCCGTGGCGCTGACGCGCGACGACGGCTCCACGGTGCCGGCCATGACCGCCCGTCCCAGCTCGCTCCTGCTCGAGGACGACACGCTCCCGGCCGGCGTGCGTCAGCGCTGCACTTTCGTGTACGCGATCGAGTTCGCCGGGACCGGCGCGTTCGCCGTCGGCGGCGTCGTCGTCGAGGTCCAGACGGTGCACGCCACCGCGACCAAGCTCGCGGCGAGCGCGTCGGGGACGCTCACACTCACGCACCGGCCGAACCCGTACCTGCTCGACGGGTCGACGTCATGGCTCTCCACCGACGTGCGCGTCCTCCAGATCCGCGAGGGCGACACGCGCTTCGGGCTCACGATGGGCGCCGACGCGCCGGGCTTCGCCGCCTCGCTGCTCGCGGCGTTCAACGCGCACGCGTCCGCGGCGCACCCGTTCGACACGATCGCCACCGACCAGAGCGCGAGCACGCTCGAGCTGTCCGAGAAGGTCGGCGGCAAGCGAGTGTTCAACTTCGCGGTCGCGCGGGTCCGCTATCGCGGCAAGGCGCTCGACGCCGTCGGCGTGCGCGCGTCCTTCCGGCTGTTCACGACGGCGGCGACGGGCACCGACTATCGCGCGGCGTCCACATACCGCCGCTCCAGTGGGACCGACCCGATCGCGCTGCTCGGTCTGCAGGCCGGTGAGCTCGTCACGATCCCGTACTACGCGGCCGCGCGCGTCGACTCCTCGACAACGTCGCTGGCCGCGCAGACGGATCCGCTCAACCGTCGCACGATCCCGCACGGCAGCGGAGGAGAGGTCCAGGCTTACTTCGGCTGCTGGCTGGACATCAACCAGACCGCGCCGCAGTTCCCGAACCGCCCGGCTCCCGCCGACGGTCCGTGGCCGCTGGCCCGGCGCTCGGTCCAGCAGCTGATCCGCGGGATGCACCAGTGCCTCGTGGCGGAAGTGCACGTGGAAGGCGACGTCGACCCGATCCCCGAAGGCGTCTCTCCGGCCGCGCACGACAACCTCTCGCAGCGCAACCTCGCGATCGTCGAGTCCGACAACCCGGGCTCGCTCGCCACGCACACGGTTCAGCACACGTTCGAGATCAAGACGACGCGGCCACGGCGGCCTCGCAGCGCGATCCACGCCTCCCCGGCCGGCGACGACGGCGGCGAGTGCTCCTGTCGGCAGGAGGCGCCGGACGAGCTCGTACTGCGCTGGGGAAACCTGCCGCGATCGACGCGGATGCTCGTCTATCTGCCGCAGATCGCCGCCGACGACATCCTGCAACTGCGTGCTCGCGGCTACGAGGCGCACCGCTTGGAGCGCGTCGACGATCACACACTGCTCTGCCGGCCCGGCGACGTCACGTACATCCCGCTGCCGGAGGGGCGGATGGAGAACGTCGCCGGCCTGCTCACGCTGGAGCTGCCCGACGGCGTGCGCCGCGGTCAGGAGTTCAACGTGATCGTGCAGCAGGTGTCGGGCTCGCCGCGCCGGGTGCTCGGGGCGTTCCAGGTGCAGGCCGCGGTGAGCGACAAGGCCCAGCTGCTGCGGCCCGAGACGCGCAAGCTCGCCGTCCTGCGCCACATCCAGCAGGCGATCCCGGCCGCCGACCGCTGGGCGCCGGTGTTCGCGCGCTACCTCGACCAGATCGCGGAGCGCGTGCGCGGCTTCGGCGGCGACCCGGACGCGGTGCGGCCGTCGCCGAGCGGTGGCGAGGACGAGCCGCAGCCCGAGCCGTGCGAGCCGCGCGAGCCCTGCGGCGGCGAGCTCGAGGGCGAGGGAGAGCTCCGGTTGCGCTTCTCGTTCCGGCATCGGCGCTGAGCCGCATGCGCTTCGATGTCGCGGTCATCGGCGCGGGAGTAGCCGGCGCCGCCACCGCGCTCGCCGCGCGGCGTCGCGGACTGAGCGTGCTGCTGCTCGAGCGCTCAGGGCGCGATCCGCTCAAGCCCGGCGAGACGCTGCCGCCCGAGATCGTCCGGCCGCTCGCCGAGCTCGGGCTCTGGCCCGCGTTCCTGCACTCGGCGCCGGCGGCGAGCCAGGGCGTCTACTCCGCCTGGGGAAGCGACGAGCTCGCCGGAATGCACGCGCTCGCCAATCCGTACGGGACCGGCTGGCAGGTCGACCGTGCCCGCTTCGACGCGTTGGTGCGGGATGCCGCGACCGCCGCCGGCGCCGCGCTCGCGCGACCGGCCCGCCTGCTCGCCTGCGAGCGCTCGGCGCCAGCGGACTGGCGGCTCGCCTGGGCCGCGCCCGAGGGGACGCGCACCGCCAGCGCCCGTGTCGTCGTCGACGCCGGCGGACGTGGCGGCTGGCTTCCCGGGCGCCACGAGGAGAAGCGGCGCACCGTCGATCGGCTGATCGGCATCACCGCGTTCCTGGAACCGGACGCGCCGACGTCTCCGGTCACCGTAGTCGAGGCGGCGCCGAAGGGCTGGTGGTACTCGGCGCTCCTGCCGAGCGCGCGGCTCGTCGTGACGTACTTGACGGATGCCGAGGAGTGGGTCGCCGCCCGCGGCTCCCCGCCCGAGCGCTGGATGCGCGCCCTCGCCGACACCCGGCACACTCGCGCGCGCGCCGGCGCCTCCACGCCGCACCGCGTCGAGGTCTTCCCCGCCTTCAGCTCCGTGCTGCTGGCGAGCCGGGCCTCGGACTGGATCGCCGTCGGCGACGCGGCGCTGAGTGTCGACCCGCTGAGCGGCCAGGGCATCCGCCACGCGCTCACGTCGTCGCTCGCCGCCGCCGCGGCGATCGAGTCCCATCTGTCGGGCTCACCCACCGCGCTCGCGCAGCTCGACCACGATCGCGTCGACGCGTTCGCGCGCTACCTCCTTGCCCGCCGCGCCTACTACGCGCGTGAGACGCGCTGGCCCGAGCTCCCGTTCTGGGCGCGCCGGCGGAATGCGACGTCTCACACGTCGCTGGTCGTGCCGCCATCCGTCAGCCATCGAGTGAGTCCCGGAGCGGTGTAGGAGGGATCCCGATCGCAGCGGACCGTACGCTGGACGCCAGCGAAGCGTTGATCGGGACGCCGTCGCGCGTCGCGAGCTCGCGGTCCAGGGCCTCAGCAGCGGCGGTAGAAGAAGGCCATCGAGGCGTGCTTCGATCCGCATGGATCCGGAGCGAGCTCGATCCCGTTCCTGCGCTTGCGCTCCTCGATGCTCCGATCGCGCATGCTCAGGACGCCACACGAGCGTCCTGTCGTTCGCAAGTGCGCTTCGTTTTCGCTTGGTCTCGACGCACGATTGAGACTGCTCTTATCGCCTGCGGCTGTCGCACAAACCACTCACCGATCCGGTGCGTCAATTGGTGATGGGACGACCCATGACCAGCGGGGCACGATCGCCTTTGAGTGGGACGACAGCCCCCTAGGGAGCGAATCGGTCGCTCATCTCCCACCGCCCAGCGTCACGGGCCACCCGACGGATTTGCGCGACAGCCTCGCGTGCTAGGGGCACTCCCGCGTCGCGAGCCGCCGCTGCTGCTTAGCAAGGCAGCAGCGCGCTCGGGCCGCTTCCAGCACTGGCCGGGGCGGCCCCGAACGCCGGCGGCAAAGAGCTCCCCGGCGCGCTGACATTCCTTGGACCTTCGCGGGCTCGCGCCGCGAGGAGTGATGGGCCCGCCTTTCCGTCGGTGTGCCTTAGATACGAAAGGTAGTCAGGTTTGGCGAGGCCGCCACCGGGTTGCCTGCAGGCCCGCGGCGAGCGCGATTGAGGCGTCGCCGTCGGATGGCGAACTGGACGGAGGGGCGAGCCGCGCGGGACAATGAGCACAGACGTCAACGCGCCGCAGACGGCGGGTTCCGGGTCGCCGGTCGCCAGGGCGATTCCCCCGGCCCGCATCCGCGGGCGCGCGCTCCACGAGTGACCTGCGCCTACCCTGGGAGGATGGCGATCCTCCCTTGTGCTGAGTGCGGCGCGCGCAACCGCACCGGTGCGGTCGCGCACGGGGTGCCGCGCTGCGCGAAATGCAAGGCGCTGCTGCCGTGGCTCGTCGAGGCCGACACCGCGACGTTCGACGCCGAGGCAACCGCGTCGGTGCCGGTCGTAGTCGATCTGTGGGCGCCGTGGTGTGGCCCGTGCCGGATGATCGCGCCGGTCCTTCAGGACCTCGCCGCCCGCCACGCGGGCCACGTCAAGGTGGTTAAGGTCAACGTCGACGAGGAGCCGCGGCTGGCCGCGCGCTTTGACGCGCGCTCGATTCCGCTGCTCGTGGTCCTTCGCGGGGGTGCGGAGGTGGACAGGGTCGTCGGCGCGCTCCCACGGCCGGCGTTGGAGGCCCGGCTCGCCGCGTTTCTGAGCTGAGCCGGCGAGCGTCGCGAGCGTCTCGTCGGGCGCAGACGCCGAGGTGGTGCGCGGAGAATCGCTGACGCTCGAGCGGTGCTTTGTACGGATGAAGGCCGCCTGCCCATCGAGCAGGGTTGCGGGCAGTGCCCGCCGTCCCGGGCCTCTGACGGTCCGGCCGGCGCGCACCGGTGGCCGTACGCCTCTCCCCGGCGTCGACGCGGCCGTCCCGCCTCGAACAGGCGGGTGCCCCTCACCCTCGCCGCGTTGCCGTGAGCCGGCTCGCCGCGGACAGCGTCCCGCAACCTCCCGGGCCCGGGCACGGCGCGACAGAGCACGGCGCCGTACTCAGGCCGGCTGCCCCAGAAGCGGCGACGGGTGCTCGGTCCGCCAGGGGTTCGAGCGGCCATGACGATCGAGCCAGGCCTGCGCGTCGCGCCGCCCCAGCTCGATCAGCGGCTTGATGAACTCGGGAGCGAAGAACAGGTAGCTGAGCAGATCGCCGCGGACCGGGTTGCGGCCGGCGTCCAGCAGCCGCCCGAGCAGCGCCAGCTCGCGGTTGTGGTGCAGCCCGCGCGCGCCCGCGTAATAGCGGTTGTAGATGTCGGTCGCCAGGCGCCCGATCGCGAGCCGGTCGGTCGGCGCGATGAAGATGTAGGGCACGAGCCGGTGCGTGATCGAGGTGCGGCTCTCCTTCACGTCGTCGTTGATCGTGGCCAGCGTGTCGACGTCGTGGGCGAGCTGGTCGGCGAGCAGGGACTGGGCGACGGCCGCGGCGCCGTCGAAGACGTCCGGGCGACGATCGTCGTACTCCAGCGGCGGCCCGGCGACCGAGTTGAGCCCGATCACCAGCAGCCGCTCGGCATCCAGCTTCAGCGCGGGCTTCAGCGGCGTGTTGAGCCGCACGCCGCCGTCGCCGTACCAGCGCGCGCCGACCTGCACCGCCGGGAACAGCGACTGGATCGCGCTCGACGCCTGGACGTGCTCGACCGCGAGCCGGGTCGCGACGTAGTCGATGCCGCGCCGGTCGTCGGTCGGTGGCGACTCGCCGCCGGCGTGGAAGACCGCACTCCTCGCCGTCGCATAGGCGGTGGCCACGACGGCCGCCGTGGCGAGCGTGCCGTCCTCGACGTTGCGCGCGAGCTGCGCGAAGTCGATCAGCGCCGCGATCGTCTCCGGCTGGGGGCTGGTGTCGAGCAGGCTCGGCGGGGCCGGCGCTCGGACGCCCAGCAACTCGAGTCCGTAGAGCAGCAGCCGGGCGAACTCGCGCGGCGAGCACAGGGGACCGATGACGTCGCCGATCTCGACCTCGAGCCACTGCTCGCCGCCGGACCGGGCAGCGGCCTCGAGCCCGTCATGCGCGTTCGCGGCCAGGTACGCCGCGCCCAGCGAGCCGGCGCTGGTGCCGACGATGATCCGCGCCGGCTCGTCCAACACGGGCGCCAGCACCTCCAGCGCGCCGAACTCATACGCCCCGCGCGCCCCGCCCCCGGACAACACCATCCCGATCGTCCCATCCATCGCCCTCCACCCTCTCACGCCCCGACCCCGCTCGTTCCCCTCCCCGCCCGCGACCCGAGCTGCGGGCGGCCCTCGGTCGCGCGAGTCCTGCGAGCGCTCCCCGAGTCCAGCGCTCGACGGTCAGGGCGCCGCGTTCCCGCCGACTGACCAGCCACGCCGCGCGGGGTCGCGTGCGCGGCGGTCGGTCCCCCGGCACGGTTCCCGCCGCGCGCTCGCGGCTCGGCACCGTCACGAGAGAGAGTCCGGCCGCACGACACGGACCCGCAGCCGGTGCGGCAGCGTCAACCCACGACTGGTTCCGCCCGTATTTGGGAACCGGCGCATTGCGGCTGGCCGCGGCCGTTGCCGCGCGACGCTCGAGCGCCGGATAAGGCTGATGCTCTGCCCCGCGCCGGTCATCCGGCGCGATCCAACGCTGGCGATCCCGATCGTCAACCAGGGCGCCGTGCCCAGCAATCACCCGCCCTCAAGCTCGCAGTGGCACAGGATCCCGCGTGCGAACACGCTCGCTTCTCCCCACTGAGGAGGTGCGACTTCGGCGCCGGCACCGACGACCGCCTGTCGTCCCAATGCGGGCGTGACCGGCTCGATCGTGGCCCTGCCCGCATCCGTAGCAATGCGAGAGCCGACGACGGCGTGGTGGTCGGGATCGCACGACGAGCGAGACTGAGCGGCTCTGCTCACCGGCTCGCGCGGCGCACGGAGGATGTGAGGACGGTCGCGACGGCGGCAGGCATGATCCACCAGGCGGCCGTGCCCGTGCTTGCCACGGCCGCCGTGATCCCGAGGGCGATGACGACTGCCAGCGCAATGACCGGGTCGTCGCCGACGATGAACTCGTACAGGAAGGTAAGGAACACGCGCACTCGTCTCATGCGTCCGCCGCCGCAGTGATCTCGATGGCACGTGAGCGCTGCCTGCGGAGCAGCGTGACGAGCGCGAACGACGTCACGAGTGTGAACGCGATCAGGGCGAGGATCGCCGCGTCGCCGCCCGGCCATTTCGCTCCGCCGCCCTCGCTGCCCCAGAACATCCCGCCGCGATTGCCGCGAGCGGGACGTTGTGGCGGTTGGCGCCGAAGGTGACGACGATGAAGGCGACCTCGAGCCCCTCGAGCAGCACGCCCTTGAAGCTCACCGTGAAGCCGAACGGGTCGATCCCGCGCCGCTCTTCGCCGGCGGCGCGCAGCGATGCAGTCTCCGCGGCGAAGATCGCCCCCTCGTCATGCAGCGCCTTGTAGCCGCTCGCGCGCAGGATCGCCTTGCGCAGCCACTGCAGCCCGAAGACCAGGAGGAGCCCGCCAACCACCAGGCTCAGGACGTTGATCGGCAGGGCGGTCAGCGCCTGCCCGAGTGCCGCGACGATCGCGGCCAGCGCCAGTATCAACCTCTTCTTTATCTGGCGGTTGGCTCGCAATGCCGAACTGATGGGCAAACGGCGCAACCGCGGCGCGATGGACGCGATCGCAGTAACGGTCGCGGTGACGGGAACCCTCTCACTGGCGCTCGTCTTCATTACGCTCACGGGCATCTAGTGCTTTCCGGCGCTCACGAGGGTCGCCGTAACCCGGAGAGCATGAAGGGGTGCGCGCAGCCCGGGCTCGGGATCGTCGGCGTCTCAGTTCTGTTTCACGACGGCGTATACGACTCGCTCGGCGACGTCGATCACCATCCGGCCGATCCGGGCGCAGTTGCGGTAGAGCTCTCGGAGGGCGATCCGCTCGCTGCGGGGCTCGACGCCGAGCGCGGCGCCCATGCCCCTGTAGTAGACGCTTTCGAGCCGCCGCTCGGTCCCGATCGCCGCATCGGCGGCCTCGGTGGCCGCGTCCTCGTCGGAGCTGAAGTGGGCGAGCGCCCGGTCGATGTCCCGCATTGCCTCGCCGAGCAGCCCGGCCATCTCCGCGAGCACCGAGTCCGGTGCGCAGGCCATCACTTCCGCTTCGGTCACTAGATCGCGCGCCTGTTCAAGAATCCGGTCGATGCCCCGGGAGAGCGCGAAGACGTCCTCGGGCTCCAGCGAGGTCACGAAGGCCGCTCGCAAGGCGCCGAGGAGCTCGCGCTTGGCGGTATCTCCACGGTGCTCGGCGTCGCGCACGATCTCGGCGGCGCCAGTGTCCCCCTCGGCCCATGCCGCGAAGGCGTCGAGGCCCTCGATCGTCACGGCGACCTGGGCGCGCAGAAGCCCGAGCACGTCGGGGGTCTCCGGCAGCAGCCAGCGCTTGCGGGTCACGTCAGCTGGTCCCAGAGCTCGAACATGGCAGCAGCCAGCAGGCCGGTCATCGGCAGCGTGATCAACCACGCGATCCCGATCTGACGGACGACCGCCCAGTGGACGTGATGCCAGCGCCAACGGCCGCCTCCAACGCCGACCACCGACGACGCCACCACCTGGGAGGTGGATGTCGGCGCACCCACGACCGACGCCGCGAAGATGACCGCAGCCGACGCGCTTGTGCTCGCCAACCCCTCGATCGTCTGGATGCGGTAGATGCGCCGGCCCACGGTGCGAATGATCCGCCATCCGCCCAGGGCCGTGCCCGCGGTCAACGCCAACGAGCACAGGACAATGACCCAGGTCGGAGCCGCGAGCGTGCTGATCCGCCCGTTCGCGAGCAACAGCGCGGCGACCACGCCAACCGACTTCTGGGCGTCGTTGGCGCCGTGGCTGAAGGCGAGCGCTGACGCCATCACCCACTGACCGCCGCGGACCGGCCGGAGCCACTGCCGCGTCGCGCGCTGCGCGAGCCGCCTGAAGGCGCGGATCACCAGCAGCGCGCCGAGCGCGCCCAGCGGCGGCGAGACAGCCAGCGAGACCAGCGTGCCGAAGACGCCCACCGGGTGCCCGCTCTCGAACCCGCCCCAGGTGACTGCGTTAATGCCGCCCTCCGCCAGGGCCGCCCCCACAAGACCTCCGACCAGGGCCTGTCCGGAGCTCGACGGGATGCCACGGCTCCACGCGACGAGGTTCCAGATCACCGCCGAGGCAAGCCCTGCTCCGAGCACCGCGGCGGTCGCAGATGGCGGCAGGCTCACAATCCCGGCGATCGTGCTCGCGACCGCCGCACCGAGAAGCAGCGGCCCGAGCAGGTTGAAGACCGACGCGAGCACGATCGCCTGCAGCGGCGTCGCTGAACGGGTCGCAACGAGTGCCGCGATCGAGTTGGCCGCGTCGAGAAACCCGTTGGTGGCTGCGAACGCCACGGCGAGCACGACGACGAGGACGAGCCCGGCGTCCATCTGCCAACTCTACGTCCGACCAGCACGACCGACGCGGACAGTCCGCAGCGGGACCCGACTCCCGTGCGGTGGTTGTGACGACGCGCGCACCGACCCGCGAACCGCGCAAGCGAGCGCTTCCGCTACGGACGAGGTCCAAGCGTCAGGCCCGCGGCCGCCTGACGCTCGCATCCGGCGGGCAACGCAGGCGTGACGTCGGCGTCCGCCGAGACGACTGCGGCTCGTCCCGAGCAAGTGCCTCAGGCGGCTCAGGTGGGACGTTCGGCAGCACGGCGGAAGCGAAAGTCTTGTCGGTCGGATCTGTGGCCCGCTGCCGTGCCTTCCTGGTGAAGCCGCTGGGTCGAAACGCTCGATTGGGCACGAGAGCACCCCACCACAAGTGACCGGCGAGCGCGAGGAGTGTCAGTCGGCGTGGCCGGTCGCGCCGGGCGTTGTGTTGGGGTGGTGGCGCGCGTGGACGAGCGGTTGTTCGAGGGCGTAGACGGTTGCATCTTGGAGGCTGAGGTCGGCCCCTTGGCGGGCGGAGGCGTCCCAGGTGTCGGGGTCCCAGCGAAGCCGCGCCGGTTCGAGGAAGTCGGCTTCGAGCCTGTGCTGGACGACATCGTCATCGGTGGCGCTGTGATGCGCGGCGACTGCGCCTGCCAGTCGTGCGGCTCGCTCCGGCCGCCCTTGGACCGCGGCGACCGCGGCAAGGCCGGTGAGGGCGCGCTGGGGGCTCAAGCCCACGTCGTGGCCGACCGTCAGCGCTTCTCGGAATGCGTCGTCGGCAGCTGCGCTGTCGTCGCGCAAGAGTGCGGCCAGCCCGATGTGGTTGAGCGCGTGCAGCCAGTGGGAGGGCTGTTGCTGCTGCCGCGCCAGGGGGATGGTGCGATCGAGATACATGGCCGCCTCGGCATCGCAGCCTCTGCGCCAGGCCGATGTGACCGCAATGCGGTACAGCGCGTTCAGGTGGTATGTGTTGCCCACGGCGGCGAGCAGCGGCGCGGCCTCGTCGGTGCGCGCGCGCCATTCCTCGGCGCTGTCCGCCGCGATCGCTCGCGCCCAGGCGGCCATCGCGATCATCCACGCGTCGCCGGACGCCTGTGCGATCCTGAGCGCCTCGTCGGCGGTCAGCTTCGCCTCGTCGGACCGGCCGATGAGGGCCTGAATCGCTGCGCAGCTATAGAGCACCTCTGCTCGGGAGGCGAGGTCCGGGACCGTCCTCGCTAGCGTCTCGGCTTCCGTGAGCAGCGCCGGGAGCTCGTCCGTGCGGTTGGTATCCCAGAGCGGCCAGAGCACCCTGTTGAGCGCGCGGGCCCGCAGCGTCGGATCAGCGGTGGCGGCCGTCTTGCGCAGCGCGGGGAGGACCCAGTGCACGGCCTCGTCGGGGCGATCGCGTCGCTGCCAGTAGTCGACGAGCGCGGTGGAGAGCTCGAGTACCCGCTCGGCCGTGTCGCGCTCGGCCGCGAATCGCAACGCGGCACGGAGGTTTTCGAGCTCGTCGTCCAGACACGCCAGGTGCTCGCGCGTGTCGGGGCCGTCGAGCGCCGAATCGATCCCGTGGTGGCGAGCGACGCTCAGGTAATGGGCGAAGTGGCGCTCGCGCACCGCTTCCCGGTCCGGCAGGGCCGCGAAGCGCTCGCCAGCGTACGCCCGCACCGTTTCCAGCATCCCGAGCCGGGTGGCTCCGTGTTCCTCGTGGCGGCGCACGAGCAGGCTCTTGGCGACGAGCCGGTCGAGCGTGTCGATGTCGGCCCCGGTGATCGTCTCCGCCGCCTCGACGGTGGCGCCGCCGGCGAAGACCGCGAAGCGCGCGAAACACGCCTTCTCGTCGTCGCTGAGCAGGGTGTGGCTCCAGTCGATCGTCGCGCGCAGCGTCTGTTGGCGGGCGGGCGCGTCGCGAAGCCCTGCGCCGAGTCCGTCGAGCGCGCCGCTCAGGCGTGTGGCGATCTCTGAGGGTGAGAGCAGCCCACAACGTGCGGCCGCGAGCTCGATCGCCAGCGGCAGCCCGTCGACGCGCCGGCAGATCTCCGCGATCGCGTTCAAGCTGTCGCCGCCGGAGTCGACGTCAGGGTCGTGCGCTCGCGCGCGCTCGCAGAACAGGGCGACAGCGCCCTCGTCGGCCAGTGCTGCCGAGTCCGCTCCGGGCTCTGGCAGCGCAAGCGGCGGCACGGGGTAGCAGTGCTCGGCCTGCACGGCGAGCGGTTCGCGGCTGGTGGCCAGCACGGTGACGGTGGGACACGCAGCCGCGAGGCCGCCGATGAACGCGGCGGCGCCGGGCAGGTGCTCGCAGTTGTCGACGATCAGGAGCAGGTGCTTGGCGGCGAGGAAGCGCTCCACCGACTGAACCGCCGACTCGCCCGCGAGCGGCATGATCGCGAGCGCGCTGACGATCGCGGCGGGAGCGTCCTCCGGCCGCTCCACGGGCGCGAGCGACACGAGGTGCGCGCCATCGGCGAAGTCGAGCTCGACGGCGCGCGCAGCCTCGAGCGCCAGCCGCGTCTTGCCAACACCACCGGGGCCGGTCAAGGTCAACAAGCGAACGGCGCCCGCGCGCAGGCGCTCGCCCACCGAGCCGACCTCAGATGCGCGGCCAATCGTCCGATTCGGAGACGCCGGCAGCGCGCTGCGGCGCTCGGACGCGGCAGCCACCGGCACGTCCTGTCCACCCAGCGGCGCACTCGTGTCGGCCTCGCGCCCGCGCGGCAACTCCGCTGCCGCCGTCGGCAGGTCGAGCGACGGATCCTGCCGCAGGACCGCCTCGTGCACACGCTGGAGCTCAGCGCCCGGCTCGATGCCGGCGTCCTCAACAAGGATCTGGCGGGCGTCGCGGTAGACCTCAAGCGCCTCGGCCTGCCGTCCACTGCGATAGAGCGCGAGCATCAGCTGCGCCGTTAGCCGCTCACGCGTCGGGTGCTCGGCCCGTAGCTGCCGCAATTCGCTCACCAGCGCGGCATGTGACCCGCGTGCGAGGTCGGCGTCCACGCGCGCCTCCAACGCCACCAGGCGCTGCTCCTCCAGTCGCGCGATCTCCGCCGCCGCGAACGGCTCGAACTCCAAGTCCGCGAGCGCGGGCCCATGCCACAGCCCCAACGCTTCGCGTAACACGACCCCCGCCCGCTGCGGATCGCCCGCATCAAGCGCCCGCTGACCCTCCGCGACGCCATGAGCGAAGCGCTCGGCGTCAAGCTCGCCCGGGCGCACCCGCAGCCGGTAGCCCGCCGGCGTCGTGCTCACCGCCTCGGGGTCCCCGAGCGCCTTGCGCAACCGCGAGACGTGCACCTGCACCGTTTTGACCGCCGCCGCCGGCGCGTCCTGGCCCCACAACCCAACCGCCAGGCGCTCCGCACTCACCGGCTCATTCGCGTGCAACAACAGCATCGCGAGGACCGCACGCGGCTTGAGACCTTCCAGCCCCACCGCACCACGCTCACCGTGCACTTCAAGCGGCCCGAGTATTTGAAAGTCCATCACTCCCTCAGCGCCACGTTACAGCGCCCCAGGCAGGGCTGAAAGCCCCCGTTGCGATTCCGCAAGCGCCTCGCAAGCACCCGGCGAGATGGTGGTCGACGAGAAGGCCCGGCCCACTCCCAGCGGGAGGCACACCATGACCAGCCAGCCCATCGCTTCCAGCCGCCCCGCCCCCGGCCGGCACCGGCGCATCCGCACCGCCGCCGCCATCACCGCCATCACCGCCATCGCTGCGCTGATCGCCGCGGGCGGCTACCTCGCCACCGTCACCATCGGCCCCGACACCGCGCCGCCGACCCCGGCCACCGGCACCGACGTCAACCCCAGCGCCCAGACGCTGCGCGACATGCTCCAGAGCATCGCCGGCCAATACGTCAGCCAATCCGCGGCCGGCGCCGACGTGAACCCGAGCGCGCAGACGCTGCGCGAGCTGAACCAGAGCATCGCCGGCCAATACGTCAGCCAATCCGCGCCGGACACCATCCTGAACCCCAGCGCCCAGGTGCGACGCGAACTGCGCGAGAGCATCGCCGGCCAATAGCGGTGTTTGCGCCCCGCGTCGGCGTCCAGAGCGCAAGCGGCGAGCGCCCACAACTGTTTGCGCACGTCGGGACCGCGCTCGATTGTGGGCGCACCTGGGCAAAGTCGGCGCTCGTGATCGTCTTCGTCGCGGCCGCGACGCGCGTCGAGCAGGCGCTGCGAGCGAGCTGCGCGGAACGGACGTCGTGCGGCGCTACGGGCGGGCGCCGACCTGTACCGCCGTCCCGTCAGACTCGAACAACCCCTCGACGGAGAAATACCGCTCGCCCGTGTCGTAGCAGAACGTCAGCACCGTGCTGCCGTCCGGGATGTCGCCGAGCTTCTGCTCGACCGCGGCGAGGGCGGCGCCTGACGACGGCCCGACGAAGATGCCCTCCTCGCGCGCGGCCCGGACCGCGTAGGCGTAGCCGTCCTCCTCGCTGACCTGGATCGCGCCGTCGAGCGTGTCCATGTGCAGGTTGGCCGGCACGAAGCCGGCGCCGATCCCCTGCAGCCGGTGCGGGCTCGGCTCGCCGCCGCTGATGACCGCCGACTTGGTCGGCTCGACCGCGAAGGTCTGCAGGCTCGGGAAGCGCTCCTTCAGCGCCTCGCTGACGCCGGTGATGTGGCCACCGGTGCCGACGCCGGTGATGAGGAAGTCCACGCCGTCGGGGAAGTCGCGCACGATCTCCTGGGCGGTGGCGTCGCGGTGGATCGCCGGGTTGGCCGGGTTCTCGAACTGCTGCGGCATCCAGGCACCGTCGATCTGCGCGACGAGCTCGTCGGCGCGGGCGATCGCCGCCTTCATGCCGCCTTCGCGCGGCGTCAGCTCGAGCTGGGCGCCGTAGGCGGCCATCAGGCGCCGGCGCTCCATCGTCATCGATTCCGGCATGACGAGGATCAGCGGGTAGCTGCGGACGGCGGCGACGATCGCCAGCCCGATGCCGGTGTTGCCCGACGTTGGCTCGACGATCGTGCTGCCCGGCCCGATGACGCCACGGCGCTCGGCGTCCTCGATCATCGAGAGGCCGATGCGGTCCTTGATCGAGCCGCCCGGGTTCGCGCGCTCGGCCTTCATCCACACCTCCACCTGTGGCCGGTGCGCATACAGCCGGTTGATGCGGATGTGGGGGGTATTCCCGATCGTCTCGAGGATGCTCGCGGCCTTCACGCTGCCTCCGTCCTTAGATGTTGAAGTCGAGCGGCTCGTCGTCGCGGACCGCCGGCTCGACCCGCGCGGTGGGGGTGACGACCGAGTGGGCCGGGACGCTCCGCGTCAGCCAGACGTTGCCGCCGATGCGGCTGCCGTCGCCGATCACGGTGTCACCGCCGAGGATCGTCGCGTTGGCGTAGATCACGACGTCGTCGCCGATCGTCGGGTGGCGCTTGGTGCGCGCCATGTGTTTCTCGACGCTGAGGGCGCCGAGCGTGACGCCCTGATAGAGCTTGACGCGCGCGCCGAGCACCGCGGTCTCGCCGATGACGATGCCGGTGCCGTGGTCGATCGCGAACGACGCGCCGATCTGCGCGGCGGGATGCATGTCGATGCCCGTGTCGCGGTGTGCGATCTCGGTCAGCACGCGCGGCACGAGCGGCACCTCGCAGCCCTGGAGCTGGTGCGCCAGCCGGTAGACAGCGGTGGCGAAGAAGCCGGGATAGGCGAGGATCACCTCGTCGACGGAGTGCGCGGCCGGGTCGCCGTCGCAGATCGCCTGGGCGTCGAGCAAAAGCGCCGCGCGGATGTCCGGGAGGGTGGTGAAGAACCGCGCGGCGACATCGTCCGGGTCGGCGCAGTGCGTCTCGGGCAGTCGCAGCGCGTCGACCAGCAGCGTGTGCAGCGCGGCGAGCTCGTCCGTCACCGCGCCCGCGCGGCCGCCGACCTCGGCGGCGAAGTGCGGGAACAGCAGCTCGAGCGCCCGGTGGATGAAACGGCTGGCGAGCTCGCGCAAACGCGGCGGCAACGAGTAGTCCTCGCGCTCGCGCGCGAGCTGCGCCAGAAAGGACGCGGTGCCGAGGCGCTCGGGGGCGACGGCCATGCTGTGGACACTAGCGCCGGAGCTCATGCGGTCTTTTCTTGCTGCCGTGCGACATCGCCTGCATCCCTTCCTCGATCTGGCGACTCCGGTCGCCATCGCCCACCGCGGCGGCGCCGAGGAGGCCCCCGAGAACACGATGGAGGCCTTCGGCGCCGCATCGCGCTCGGGCCTACCTGCCGGCGGAGCGCACGTCACGCGTGACGCTGTCGTGCTCGCCTTCACGATCCACGCCTGCCCTGGCCGCCGTTCCGGTCGTCCGAGGGGCAGGGCCCGGCTTGAGCAGCTGCCGGAGACGGCCGCCCTCGTCGAAGAGCGGGAGTCTCGATCTGTGCTCCTCCTGGTCGTCCTGAGCGGGCGTGAGCTCGCGGCCAGTGGAGGCGCCCGCTATCAAAGATGGCATGAGCCGGGTGTCGTCCTGACCGGGGTGTAGGCCACGGGCGGGCGCGGGTGGTCCGCGTCATGGGCTCGAGGAGGCTGCCGTGACGATCGTGATGGGTCTGGATCAGCACCGCGCGCAGATCACTGCGGATTGGCTGGACACCGAGTCGGGCGAGGTGTCGCGCGCGCGGGTGATGCCGGCCGACCGTGCCGGTGTCGCGCGGTTCTTGGCGCGGTTCGCGGGTCGGCCGCTCGAGGTGGCGTTGGAAGGCCACGACCGGGTGGCGGTTCGTGGTCGAGGAACTCCTCGCGGTCGGTGCCGAAGCGCATCTGGCCGAGCCGGCGGAGGCGAGCGCGTTGAAGGGCAACAAGAAGCGCGCGAAGACCGACCGCGGCGACGCGCGGCATCTACGCGAGCTGCTGATGACGGGCCGGTTGCCGGAGTCCTACATCGCGCCCGGGCACCTGCTCGATCTGCGCGCTCGGGTGCGGCTGCGGCACGCCCTGGTCGATCAGCGCGGCGAGTGACAGCAGCGCATCCACGCGGTGCTCTATCACCACGGGCACCCGCAGAAGGCGGGACTGTTGACGGCCGCGAACCGCGATTGGCTTCAGGGTCTCGCGTTGCCGGATGCGGCACGCGAACAGGTCACGGTCGCGCTGGCGATGATCGACGCGCTCGACATCCAGGAGGCGCCGATCACGGACGAGCTGCGTCGCTACGCGCGCCGCCAGGCCGGTTGCCGCGCGCTGATGGGCCTCTACGGGATCGGTGAGCTGACCGCGGTCGCGATCCTCGCCGAGCTCGGCGACACCCGCCGCTTCAGCTCCAGCCGACAGGCGGTCCGTTACGCCGGCCTGGACATCACCGTCCATCAGTCCGATCAGCGCCGCTCGCCCGGACACCTCTCCCGCCAGGGCCCGCCCGCACTTCGTTGGGCGCTTTATGAAGCTGCCCAGGCTGCGCGGCGGCCGGGCAGCCCTGACCGCGCCTACTACGACCAGGCCGCCGAGCGACTCGGCGGCAACCGCGCCTGCCTCGCGCTGGCCCGCAAGCTGCTCAAGCGCAGCTTCCACGTCCTGCGCGAACTCGGCGACCAGGCCCTGCAGCCCGCCTGACCACCACGGCGGTCGGTGCGCGCGCAGCCCTTCTTCACACCGATGCCCCGCGGCCCGCTCCCCGCATGCTCCTGCCGCCACCACCGGGTGGACGGCCTCCAAAGACCGAGCGGCCGCAACGCGTCACGGAACACCCCATCAACCATCATGTCGCCGACCCGGAGCCACCCCGGATCGTGGACCAAGATAAGGCTGGGCGTCCGCGCGCACCGTTCACCCCTTCGACGCGCACACGCGCCACCCGGACGAGCGGCTTGACACTGACGACGAGCACAGATAAGGAGCACTCGCTCGCCAGCGAGCACGCGCCGCCAACCTGTCAGCTCGCATGCCCGCGTTCTGCCGGTAGGTAGCGCACGTCGTGCGCGCGGACCGTTGCACTTCGTGTGGTCGGGTGAGAGAGTCGTGTCGTCTAGTGAGAGGAGCACGAGATGCCGCACGAGCTCCAGCCGTGGGGCGGAGAAGTGCACCTGCCGGCTTGGATGCGCCGGCTCCTGAGGCGACCGATTGACCCGGGGCCCAGCACCGAGCGCGTGCACGAGGCGCGTCAGCCTCAACAGCCAGAGGTATCCGTCCTCGAGAGCGCAGATCGCGCGATCTTCGGCGGCTTCTCAGAGGGCCACCCAGGCAATCGCCCGCCCAATCGCCGCCGCTAGTCGGCTCCCCGCCATGAGGTAGCGAAGCGACGCGTCGGAGCCATCCG
Source organism: uncultured Solirubrobacteraceae bacterium (assembly GCA_963722815.1). Lineage (GTDB taxonomy): Bacteria > Actinomycetota > Thermoleophilia > Solirubrobacterales > Solirubrobacteraceae > DASQFQ01. The sequence continues at coordinate 282,285 of CAVROM010000006.1, read as the reverse complement.
TCGCATCGAGCCTAACGACGCCGCCCTGCTGCTTGTCGCGTAAGGAGCACTCTCCCGACGCCGTGCCGGAGTGTCGGTGCCAGGCGAATGGCGAAGCAATGGACTTTGCCGGGTTCTGAGAGGATCCAGCCATCAGCGCTCCCGACGATGTGATCCGGCGTTACGTGGTCGCCGCCTCAGCGGCGGATGGGGACACAGCCGCGAGCTTGACGGCCGATGATGCAGTGATCGAGCTTCCCGGCGGCGGCGTCCTTAGAGGCAAGGAGGGCGCACGCCAGTTTGCCGCCAAGCATGCGGAGATTGACGGCCGAAAGCAGGCGGTGACGGTGACCTCGCTTGAGCCTCGTACAGGAAACCGCTTTGTCGTGACGCTCCTGATGACGAGCCACGAGGTCGCAACGGATGAGCTTTTCTATTCGATGGACGTGGGAGGGGTGATCGAGGTGCGCGACGGGCTCATCACGCGCAACCAGGTCTTTCCTTCGCCCGAGGAGGCTGTGGCGGCGGCGGAGCAGGCTGAACTCTGAGCTACTCGTCCGGCGACGGAGTGATGTCGCTTACGACGAGGAGAGGCCGCGTCGACCGCGAGGACGCTTCCGCTTCGCGGCATGCGCTAGCGCCGAGCCCCACCACGTCGGCTGGCGCTTCTCGGGGCATGAAAATCATGCTCGGAGGGCTGCTGTCCGGTTCTGATCGTACGGTCGGCTGATCCGGGACAGGGGCTTTCTGGGAGAACGCAGTCGGGCAGGCCGGTTTGGACGATGCGCTTCGAGCGCGGGCTTGTCTGTTTTGGCCGCCCCTGCGACTTGCCCGGGTTGTGCTGCGAGCACGTATCGGTCGTTGTCGTTCGCCCGCTGGTTCTCCACCGTCATCGACGTGAGGAGGTTGTCGTGAGCAGGTCTGTCGGGAGAGCGATCGGGTTAGACGTGCACCGCGATTTCTGCGAAGTCGCGATCTGCGAGGCGGGGGCGGTGCGCTCGGCGGGCCGGATCGAGACGACGCCGGAGCAGCTTGAGATGTTCGCCCAAAGCCTCGGGCCGGAGGATCGGGTGGCGTTGGAGGTGACCGGCGGCGCGTGGGAGGTCGCGAGGATCCTCGAGCCGCACGTGCGCCGGGTGGTTGTCGTGAGCCCGGATGACACGGGGATCCGTCAGGCGCGGGCGAAGACTGACCGGCTGGACGCGCGCACGCTGGCGAAGCTGCTGGCGGCGGGCGAGCTCGATGCGGTGTGGATGCCTGATGAGCGTTGCCGGGTGATGCGCCGGCGGCTCGCGCGCCGTGAGCAGTCGGTGCGCTCGCGGTCACGCGCGAAGAACGAGATCCAGGCGGTGCTGATGCGCCGGTTGAAGGGCCGCCCGCCGGTGTCGGACTTGTTCGGGGTCAAGGGACGCAAGTGGCTCTCAGCGCTGGAGCTGCCGGTCGAGGAGGCAGAGTCGGTCGCGAGCGCGCTGCGTCACATCGCGTTCCTCGACGCAGAGATCGCCGAGGTCGAGCGGCTGATCGCGCGCGCGGCGCTGGGCTGGGCTGACGCGCGCCGGTTGATGACCGTGCCCGGCGTCAACGTGATCTGCGCGGCGTCGTTTCTGGCCGCGATCGGCGACGTCCGCCGGTTTCGCAGCTCGCGGCAACTGGTCGCCTATCTCGGGCTTGACCCGAGGGTCCGCCAGTCCGGCAGCGAGCCCGCCCGCGGCGGCCGGATCTCCAAGCGGGGGTCGGCGTCGGCGCGCTTGGCGCTGGTCGAGGCGGCGTGGAGCGTTGTCCGTCAGCCCGGCCCGCTGCACGCGTGCTATGAGCGCGTCCGCGCTCGCCGCGGCCACGGCAAAGCCGTCGTTGCCGCGGCGCGCAAGCTCGCGATCGTGTTCTGGTGTCTGCTCTCCCGCGGCGAGGACTACGCCCACGCGCAGCCGTCGCTGACCGCCAAGAAGCTCCGGTTGCTCGAGATCACCGCGGGCGCCCCGACGCGCAAGGGCAAGCCGACCGGCGTCTGGGCCACCCGCGAGCGGATGCGCCAAGCCGAGCGCGAACTCGCGCAACAGGCCGAGGCCTCCTATACCCGAACGGTCCGCGACTGGCAAGCGGCAAGGCCAGCGAAGGCAAAGCCCGCCGGTCCCGCGAAGGTGGGCGCGAGCGTGACACCGGGGCACGCATAACAAGGCCCTCGAAGGGCACCGTCGCGTGGCAGACCACAAGCCCCTGACGCCTGCGCTTCGACACGTCATCGACTCGCGCCCACCCGCAGCCTAACGCCCACCCCGCACCCCGCCAACACGCCGGCACCCGCCGGCGCCGCCCCCGCGCACCCAAACCCCGGCCGAATCGTGCCAGGCGACCAGCGCCCAGCCGAAACCGAGGCCACAGGACCCGATCTGCGGCCCTCCGAGCACCACCCGCGACCGATCCCACCCCGAAACTCGTGCCCAAATCGCGTCCCGGGCCCTTGACTTTCATCGGTCGCGCGAAGGAGCACTCGCGCGCTGGCACGCCGGAGTGCCGGTGACAGGCGAGAGCAGCAGCGCCGCGCTAGCTTGAGGACCGGTTCACTGTTGCCTGTCCCTTTTGGTCCCGTCGTGGTCGTGGCCCCAGGTGCGCTAGTTGGCGTGCCCGCGTCTTACAACGGTGACGGTGTGCGGGTATTCGAACGGATAGCCATCCCAGACGCCCTCGCCGACGATCGTGTGCACGCCGGGCCGCAGGTTGCGGACCACCCCACTCCAAGCGTGGGCGGTGAGCGTGATGGTTTGCGCCGGAATGTCGACCTGGTTGTCAGGGTCGTCGAAGATGTTGTCCTCCGGCAGCTGCACCGTCCGCTGGGGTGTAAACAGCTCGAACCGCGGTCTGAGCATGTCGACGGGTTCGCCGTCGATCACGGCGTGGAACTCGGACACTCCCTGATCAGCAGCTAGGGCTACGGCGCGTTGGGCCGCCTCGGTTTGCGGAAACGGGTCCTCGACGTTGCTCCACGCGCTCCCCAAGTGGAACATGATCGCCGTGCCTTGCTCTACGGTGCAGTGGCCGCCACCGACGACCCACATCACGTGATGTCGCATGGGCACGCACGGATTGCCGTTCCCAAAGAAGGGATTCTCCGACGGGGACAGCGAGTAGATGTGCGCCCAGGCATCGGCCACCAGCTTGCCTTGGTTTGGCGTTACAACCGCGCCTCCACGGCCCTTGTCCAGGGCATCAGCGCCGGCAGCGGGCACTACATACACGGCGACGGCAAGCGCAGCCACCAAGACTTTGCAGAAATGCCGCATGGCATCCTCTCCGTAGACCCGGCCACACTCCCACAGGAGAACAGATGGCTGCACGGATGACCGCTGCGGGCGTCACTTTTCTGCCCAGGGCGGGAAGAGGGAACCCGGTAGAGACGTCAACGCCGCCGTGTCGAGGCGCTCACGGAAGCTGATCCTGCGAGCGTTTGGCGCAGCGCAGTGGCGGGTTGAGGCAGAACGAGTGGTGAGCAGTTGGCCTGCTCCCCGTGGTGGCGTTGTCAGTCCTTGATTGTTCTTCGTGATCGAGATGGAGCCGGCGAAGCCGGCGTCTTCTCCGTCGGGGGTTGATCAGAGGATCGGCCGCTCATCGAAGTCAGGAGATTCGGTTGAGCGACAAGCGCAAGTACCGGAAGTTCACGGTGCAGCAGAAGGCCGAGCTCGTGCTCGCGTCCTTCCGCGGCGACCGGTCGATCGCGGAGATCTGCCGCGAGCACGACATCTCAGAGACGCTGTTGCGTCGTTGGCGCGACCAGATGGTCGAGGCGGGTATGGAGCGCTTCGCGGCGGGCCAGGACCGTTCGCTTGCCGCTGAGCAGCGGCGGCGGATCGCGCAGCTGGAGCGGACGCTCGGGAAGAAGACCTATGAGTTGGAGATCTCGGGAAAGCTCTTGCGGGACTGGGAGTAGGCATGCGCGTCACCCGGTCCCGCGAGCTCGTCGCCGAGGGCTACTCGCCCTCGGCGGTGGCGCGCGTGGCGCAGATCAGCCGCCAGGCGATCTATCGCGTCCCGAAACGCCGGCCGCCAGCGGCGCGGCGGGCGGGCCCGCCCGCCGGCGAGGTCGACGCCGCGATCATCGAGGTGGCCGAGGCCAACCAGACCGACGGCTACCGGATGGTCTGCGCGCTCGTCACCCGCAAGCTCGGGCGGGCGGTCAACCGCAAGCGCGTGCTCAGGGTCATGCGCGAGCGGCGGCTGATCCAGCGTCGCCGGCGGCTGGATCGCCGCCGCCGGCCCGGGTTCTTTCAGGTCACGCGCCCGAACGAGCTCTGGCATCTGGACATGACCTCGGTCTGGGTCGCCGAGCACGGCTGGTGTTATCTGATGGCCGCGATCGATTGCTGCACCAGGGAGATCGTCGGCTGGCACCTCGAGCTGCGCTGCCGCGCGAAGGAATCGATCGCGCTGGTTGAGCAAGCGGCCGCCGCGCGAGCGATCCGGCCTCAGACGCTGACGCTGGGCACCGACAACGGATCCGCGTTCACCGCCAGGGCATTCAAGCTCGTGCTCTCGGGCCTGGGGATCGCGCACCGCCGCGGCGGCTACCGCGACCCCGAGAGCCAGGCCTTCATCGAGTCCTGGTTCGGCAAGCTCAAAGAGCGCTGCGTCTGGCTGCACGAGTTCGAGACCCTCGACGAGGCCAGGGAGGTGATCGGCACTCACATCGACGGCTACCACCACCGCCCGCACAGCGGGCTGAACTACCGCACGCCAGCCGAGGTCGCCCAGACCTGGGACGATGCCCTCGGAGACCTACAAACCCCCGCGGCCTGAGCTGACAACGCCGCCGGGGAGCAGGCCACAGTGACGTGGACGCAGTTCCGCTTTGGTGACGGAGCGCAAGCTCGGAGTTCGCATCCCCGAGCCCGAGGAGGGGCTATGTCCGAGCTGTTGCTCGATCGTGCCGGCCGACGACGTTCGCCGGCGACGCTGCCAGGATTCCATGCAGGTCGCCCGTCTGCGAACAAGGGCGTGCGCTACCCGGCCGATCCGCCAACGGTCGAGGAGATCATCGCGGTCATGTGTGCAGCCAGCGACGGCCCACACGGCCAACGTCTGCGAGGACTCATCGTGATCCTCTGGCGGGCCGGCCTACGGATTCAAGAAGCGCTGTCGCTCGGCGAGCCCGACCTCGATCAGCGGCGCGGCTCGCTGCTAGCGCGGCACGGCAAGGGCGGACGACGCCGCGAAGTCGGCATGGACGCATGGGGCTGGCAACAGCTCCAGCCATGGCTCGACACACGCCTCGAGCTGCCCATCGGGCCGCTCTTCTGCATCGTCACCGGAGCCTCGCGCGGGCGGCACTGGGCCAACGCCGCGGCGCGGTCCGATCTACGCCGGACTGCTGCCAGAGCCGGCGTGCGCCGCCGCTTCGCCCCGCAGCAGCTCCGGCACGCCCACGCCGTCGAGATGGCCCACGAAGCGTCCCTCTCGTCGTGATCCAGCGCCAACTCGGACACAGCAACCTCGGGATCACCTCGATCTACCTCCAGGGCATCGACAACGCCGAAATCATCGACACCGTCCACGCTCGGCCGACCCCCACCGTCCAAGTCAACGCGCTCCTACGTCATTGAGCGAGACGACCAGCGGCTGGCGGAGCGTTGGTCCTCGCGCAAAGATGGCATGAGCCGGGTGTCGTCCTGACCGGGGTGTAGGCCACGGGCGGGCGCGGGTGGTCCGCGTCATGGGCTCGAGGAGGCTGCCGTGACGATCGTGATGGGTCTGGATCAGCACCGCGCGCAGATCACTGCGGATTGGCTGGACACCGAGTCGGGCGAGGTGTCGCGCGCGCGGGTGATGCCGGCCGACCGTGCCGGTGTCGCGCGGTTCTTGGCGCGGTTCGCGGGTCGGCCGCTCGAGGTGGCGTTGGAGGCCACGACCGGGTGGCGGTTCGTGGTCGAGGAACTCCTCGCGGTCGGTGCCGAAGCGCATCTGGCCGAGCCGGCGGAGGCGAGCGCGTTGAAGGGCAACAAGAAGCGCGCGAAGACCGACCGCGGCGACGCGCGGCATCTGCGCGAGCTGCTGATGACGGGCCGGTTGCCGGAGTCCTACATCGCGCCCGGGCACCTGCTCGATCTGCGCGCTCGGGTGCGGCTGCGGCACGCGCTGGTCGATCAGCGCGGCGAGTGGCAGCAGCGCATCCACGCGGTGCTCTATCACCACGGGCACCCGCAGAAGGCGGGACTGTTGACGGCCGCGAACCGCGATTGGCTTCAGGGTCTCGCGTTGCCGGATGCGGCACGCGAACAGGTCACGGTCGCGCTGGCGATGATCGACGCGCTCGACATCCAGGAGGCGCCGATCACGGACGAGCTGCGTCGCTACGCGCGCCGCCAGGCCGGTTGCCGCGCGCTGATGGGCCTCTACGGGATCGGTGAGCTGACCGCGGTCGCGATCCTCGCCGAGCTCGGCGACACCCGCCGCTTCAGCTCCAGCCGACAGGCGGTCCGTTACGCCGGCCTGGACATCACCGTCCATCAGTCCGATCAGCGCCGCTCGCCCGGACACCTCTCCCGCCAAGGCCCGCCCGCACTTCGTTGGGCGCTTTATGAAGCTGCCCAGGCTGCGCGGCGGCCGGGCAGCCCTGACCGCGCCTACTACGACCAGGCCGCCGAGCGACTCGGCGGCAACCGCGCCTGCCTCGCGCTGGCCCGCAAACTGCTCAAGCGCAGCTTCCACGTCCTGCGCGAACTCGGCGACCAGGCCCTGCAGCCCGCCTGACCACCACGGCGGTCGGTGCGCGCGCAGCCCTTCCTCACACCGATGCCCCGCGGCCCGCTCCCCGCATGCTCCTGCCGCCACCACCGGGTGGACGGCCTCCAAAGACCGAGCGGCCGCAACGCGTCACGGAACACCCCATCAACCATCATGTCGCCGACCCGGAGCCACCCCGGATCGTGGACCAAGATAAGGCTGGGCGTCCGCGCGCACCGTTCACCCCTTCGACGCGCACACGCGCCACCCGGACGAGCGGCTTGACACTGACGACGAGCACAGATAAGGGAGCAGCGGATTCTCCGCCCGCGTCGCGGGTGGGGCACTGCTCAGATTCGTCCGTTGGACTAACGACAGCGAGGCTATTCGTCTCGATCCCGGAGCTGCGGCGGGCGGCTTTCCTCGCCTACGAGCGGCCCTGCGCCTTGTCGTCCGCGCGAGTCCGAGAGGATCTCGAACCAGACGTGGGTGGTGCCTTCGTGCACGCCCCACTGCGTGGTCAGCCAGTCCACGATGAGCAGTCCGCGGCCCGATGTCGCGAATGGTCCGACCTCGCGCAGCTCGTACTCGAAGCCGCTCCCGGCGTCGATCACCTCGCCCCGCACGCCTCCGGCATCGTGCTCCAGCCGGAGGCGAATGTCGCCCTGCCCATGCTCGACAGCATTGGCTACCAGCTCGCTGACCACCAGAAAGACATCGTCCAGCACGCCTTGATGCAACACCCCCGAGAATCTCCGCCGGAGCTCGCGACGTGCGATGGCGGGGGCGTCGGGATCGCGGGGTAGCTCGACGTCGATGTCGATGCGTTGGCCAGCCACGGTCCCACCTTTGCGGCGAGGCGCCGGCTGGTGATCGGGGGCTTCGCCCAACCGCCGTCCGAACATGTCCCCGCCTCCCACGGTGAACTACTGCTAATGCTGCTGAGAGCGGGGGCCGTCGAATCCTGGGGTTTCGACGGGCGCCGGGACCCGGCTCGTCCTGAGGGTACCCAGTGGTTGAGCAGCCCTGTTCAGGATCACGCACCTGCGGTAGCCCGGACGCGCCGAGCGCCAGTGTTCACGACTGGGGGTCCGCGATCGGATCGGTGGTCGCGCGTTGGGGCTGATCAGCGGCGGCGCGAGCCTTGGCGCGTCGCCCTGAGGCACGAGCCCAGACCGATGAGGGCACGAACGTTCTCAGCAACACCCCAACCCCGACGACGGTGATGATCGCCACGACCAAGCCGGGAGGCTTGGCCAGCAGCACCATCACGGCGATGCCGGTCGCAAAGGCGAGCGCAGCGAAGAAGGCCACACGCCTGATTACGTAACTCGGCGCTGCCCAAGATCATCGCGTCCCTCCCGGCGGCGCTGGCAGACCCAGGAGGCCACAATCACGTCAGATGCGGCAGGACGGTGGAGCGACCGGCTCGACGCCGACCGAGGTGCTGGGGCCGATAGCCCAGGCGCGCCGCCCAGCTCGCGGGCAGGTACGTCAGCGAACGCAGAGCCAGGCCGCGAAGGTAACGGCGCTCGCATTGATAGACGCACTGGAGAACCCGAGCCGCCTGGCGATCTCGCCGGCACCTTGCGCACGCGTCAACGGCGAAGGGCACGAGCTGCGGGCGCTCGGTGCGGACGACGGGTGGCAGCCGACCTCGCGCACGCTGCATCGGGCTCGCCGCGTTGCCATGCTCCGGGCGGTGGCACTCGCGAAGCGCAAGCTGATCCGCTGGCTGCTCGCCCACGACTTCGAAGAGCTGCCGCGCCGCGCGACGAGCCACCGACGCTTCCGCGGGCCGGGCACGACGATCACGGTGCCGGCGCACGGGCGGCTCGAGCTGTCCGCCAAGCACACCGGCATGCTCATCCGCGAGCTCGAGAAGGCGGGCTTCGACCGCGACCAGATCCGCGAGGAGCTGGGCCTGTGAGCACTGGGTGATCCACGCCCGCAGTGACCGCTCGACGCCTGCGCATCCGCGTCCCGCCGGCCGTTAGGTGGAACCTACGGCCGGAGTACTCCCTTCATGTTCGCGAGTGGCTGCCGGAATCTCGCGTGGTTCGTCACGGTTGGAGCACTGATCGCCTCCGTGACTGCCTCCGCGGCATTCGGGTCGGGACGCGGTGTCTCGCCGACCTGCGGGTCGGCGCCGCGGGCCCGTGATCTCGGGTGCCAGCAGGGCGACGCAGTCGCGCAGCACGACGTGCGGGGTGCAAAGTTGCCGGGATGGCGCGAAGGTGGTCGATCGCGGGGCGGTGCCGTTTCAGCAAACCTGCGACCGCCCGGTCATTTGCACCCCGTCGACCAATTGCACCCCGCCGGCGGACGCATCACGGGCCGCGCGTTCTCCCGCGTAACGATCCGTCGGCAGCCGAGCCGGCGCGAGGGCTGCATGGAAGCGGGCGTCCGCGACGAACGCCGTCGCCGTCGCCGAAGGGTGTGGATTTCCCGGCCGCGCTGCGGTGTGAAGCACCGATGCGTTCCCCGGCGCCGGGCGCGAGGATCGGTGCAGGAGGTATGACCATGCTCACGGCAACCGTCACGTCGTCTACGGACACACTCAGACAGCGGATCCTCGTCAACGATCGCCACTGGCTCGAGACCGACGAGCCCGAGGATCTCGGCGGCGAGGACACCGCGCCGACGCCGCTCGAGCTCCTGCCCGCGGCGCTCGCGTCGTGCGTCGTCACGACGATCCGCATGTTTGCCCGCCGCAAGGGCTGGGAGCTCGACGAGATCGGCGCCGACGTCACGCTCGACCGAAAGATGCGGCCAGCACAGTGCACCATCGCGGTGCGGCTTCCTGAGGGCCTGAGCGACGACCAGACGCGCCGGCTCGAGCAGGTCGCTAGGGCGTGCGCCGTGCACCGCACCCTCGAGCTCGGCATCGCCTTCGAGCACGGCGTCGTTGTCGCCGCCCCGCTCTGATCCTGTGCGCCGGCGCTGCGGTGCGCCTGTACACGGTTCCCTCGCCACCCACACGGCGTACCTCGACGACGCGGACGGCTTCACGCCCGTTCTGCGGCAGATCCTGAGCACTCATCGGGGATGATGCGACTCGCGTGACACCCTCGCCGTTCAGCGGACGGACACTGCGTCGAACTGCGCATCCCCGAAGACGGCATACCTGTGTGGCACCCCCGCCGGGATGCGCACGATCTCGCCGCCCCGGACGATCCGCGCTTGCCATGCCCCGAGGTAGTAGGTGGCAGCGCCGCGCGTCACCGCGACCACCTCGGCGCGAGAATGCTCATGGACGGGCTCCGCCGCGCCCGGCGGTGCGCAGACGATCGCGACGTCCACCTCGATGCCATGCTCGGCGCCGAGGAACAACCGCTCCGCTTCGCGCTCCGGCAACTGCTCGGTGCTGCGCACGCGCAGATACGGCCCGCCCTGGATCTCGTCCTCGACGGCCTGCGCGTCGAACCACGCCTCCTCGGCCGCAGGGATCCCGTGCCGGCGCAAGCCCTCCAACACGTCGGTGTCGTCCGCATGGCGCGCGGCGAGGTCGAGCAGCAGATCGGGCTCGATCCCGAGCCGGGCCATGCACGTGTGGTCGACCGGGCACCCGAACTGGAATCGTCCCGCGGTTTCCGCGAGCGTGGCGCGCGCCTTGTCGAGCGTGCGAGGTGGCATCGCGTAGCCGTCCAATTCCTCGCGAAAATCGCGGGGTTCGGACCGCGTCAGATCCGGAGCCGCGGCAAGACCGTCGCGCATCCACGCCTACCTACAACGAGTTCGAGCTCGTTCGGCGTCCCAGTCAGCCGGCTGAGAGCCTGCGTCGATGCGTTCCCCGCGGAGGTAGGCGACCACCAGCACGGCCACGGGATCGGGCGTCCCTGCGTCGACGGCGCCGCAGCCCGGGCGATGGTGGCGGAACGGATCGACGACGGGGCCGGGTCAGGGCTCAGCCACTCCGACTTGCGACCCTGTCGCTTGGCCACGAACCAGAGGAGACGGAAGCACCCAGAGGCTCCCGCTTTGCGCGCGCGAGAAGAAGCCGTCTGCAGAGTCACGCCGAGGCGCCCGCTCCGGACGACGAGGAGGAGCGCAGATCGAGACTCCCGCTCTTCGACGAGAGCGGCGGTCTCCGGCGGCTGCTCAAGCCGGGCCCTCTACCCCTCGGACGACCGGAACGGCGGCCAAGGCCGACCTCGCTGAACCTAACTACCTTACGTACCTAAGCCTCGATCCACCGTTCTGATTTGAAGTCGGTGGGTGCGGCGGTCATCGAGGCTTGGCGCGGCCGGTGTTGTCGGCGGGGGCCGCGGAGCGGCCTTGTTGGTCTGGTCTGAAGGGTCGTCGAGCGGTGCCGGCGCCTGGTCGCGGGCAGGCTGAGGCCGGCGGGGTGGCGTCGGTCGTCGTCGCGGGTGCTGGCCGGGGTCAGGCGGGTGGTGGCAGTGCGCGCAGCCGTGCGAGGGCGGTGAGGAAGTCGTGCGCCCAGGGCCAGCGGGCGGGCATCCGTAGCGTTGAGCGGCGGGCGCTGCGTGTCAGTCGTGCCGGGATCGTGAGCAGCCGCCGGCGTAGCGTGCGGGCGGCGCGCATCGTGGTGTCGGGCAGGCCGATCAGCGTGGTCCAGCGCAACAGGTTGTGCGCGAGCGCGGCGATCACGGTCCAGGCGGCGTTGGCGTAGAACTTGCCGGAGGGGAAGTGCGCCAGGGCTTGGTCTTTGAGGTCGCGAATCGCGAGCTCGACGACGGCGTGTTGGCGATGCTCGACCTCGACGGTTGTGATGTGCTCGGTGCGGTTGGTGAGGAACGCGAAGTGCCGCCAGTCAGGCCACAGCTCGGCCTGCGCCCCGAGCAGGCGGGTGCGACGGACGATCAGGCGCGTGCCGGCGAGCATCGTCTGGGCGATCTGCGCCTCACCTGCCTCGGGGTAGTCGGTGAGGATCTGCCAGGCGGTCTCGGGGATCGCGGCGATCGCGGCCTTGATGTGCTTCTGTTGGCGCACCCCGATCGAATAGCTCCAGCCGGCGCTCTCGAGTCGCGCGAAGATCTTCTTGTTCCAGAACCCCGAGTCGGCGCGCAGCAGCTTCGACCCGGTCGCGCCCGCGCGAGCGACCCGGGGGATCAGTTCTTCGACGAACCGCAACGCGCCCCTCGCGGTGTTGGCTGAGCCCTGGCGGGCACGGATGTGCAACACCTCGCCGGTTCCGCCCTTGTCGCGAGGATCGGGTGATAGCCACGCTTGCGGGTGTAGCCAAAGCTGGCGCCCTGCTTGTCATAGCCGTGGACCTCGCCGACGAAGCTGTCGACGTCGATGACCAGACGATCCTCGCCAGGTCCGGCGCCCGCGGCCCACGCGCGCTGCAGGCTGTCGGCGAGCACGCGGTCAAGTTGACGGACATGCCCGAACGTGAACGCGCGAAGAAACGTCCCAAGCGTCGACGGCGCCGCCACGCGGTGACCGAGCACCGCGCCGGTCTGCCCCGACCGCAGCACGTCGCAGTCCTCGATGCAGTCCGCCCCCAGCACCATCGCCGACAGCATCGTCATCACCTTGCGCCCCGAATTCGCACCGCCGGCGCGGTCGCCGAGATCCACAGCCGCATCGACCAGTTGCTCGACACCGAGCCGCCGGGCCAGCAGCGCCGGCAGCAGCGCGCCGGCGTTGGCGACGACCCGCTCATCATCAAAAACGACCGCGGATCGGTCCGACAGACCGTGCACCATGCGGGTGACCCCCTGACGCAGGACCCGCAGCCGCTGGCACGGCCCGTCTTGCCTGCTCAGGGGGTCATTTCACTTCCCAGATCGGACGGACCCGCCCGCCGCAACGGTGGATCGAGGCTAAGGCACACCACCGGATGGACTCTGCACGGAGCAGACGCCCGCGGCCGCGTTCGCCTCCGCGCCTCGACACCCGTCGAGGGACGGCTCGGCTGAGGTTGCGGAACCTCGGCGGCAGGTGCGGGCGTTGGAAGCGCCCATTCGGGGCCAGGAGGCCGCGAGTGCATTCCTCGATACCAGCGGCTGGATGTTGAGTGCGTTGATAGCAGCGGCCCGGCCCTTCGCGACCCGAGCCAGTGAACATCGCGAAGCGGCGGGCACGACGAGGTCGAGAGCGCAGCCCACGGCCCAGTGCCGAGTAGCCGGAAGCCGGTCGCACCTGGCAGGTCCGTGCCACTGGTACGCCGCGTCCCGCGCGCTGCTCCCCTGCGGCTGCCACCAGCACTACCGTTTGTCGACGAGAGAGTGCCCTTACAGCGAGGAGCAGCGGTGCCGCCTGGTGTTTCCGTGGGGAGTGATCGTTGGAACTCCCGGGGAAGGCCCAACGCGCGGCGCGCCCAGACCGACCAAGCCCGGCGTGGACGCTGCCTCGGTGAGGGCGTTTCGGATGCGGGCGAGCGCCGGCGATCGACACCCAGCGGCGTCGTTTGCCGCGCAACGGCTCCAGGACGCAGCGGCCGCAGAAATGGCGCGCGATGACCGCGCCGACGAGAGCCCCGCGGGTCGAGCGGGGCGCGCCACGGCTCGGCGAGCATGCGCGGCCCGGAGCGGGGGTCGCGATCGCCGCGGCGATCGTATTCCCGCTGGTGCCGTGGATGATGGCGGGGCCGCTGGCTGAGCGGTTCAGCGGTGACGCCACCCTCAAGACCGTCGCCAACCTCACCGCGCTGTTCGGCATCGCGGCGTGGGCGGTGAACCTTGTTCTGGCGAGCCGGATCCGACCGGTCGAGCATGCGATTGGCGGGCTGGAGCATCTCTACCGCTTACACCGCCGACTGGGGCTGTTGGTCGTTGGGTTGGCGACCGCTCACGTCCTCTTCCTGACGTTGCACGCCGCGGGCGACGCGCTCAGGCTCTACCTCCCGTCGGCCGGATGGGCCACGTTCACCGGTGTCATCGCATTCGTCCTGCTGTTGGGGTTCGTCGTCGCGAGTGTCGCCGGGCGGCTCAACTATCAGTTGTTCACCCTTGTCCAGCGACTGCTCGGCGCGGCGTTCATCCTCGGTGCGGCTCACACCTTTGCTGTGCACAGCACCGCCGCTTCCTCACCTCTTCTGACCGTGTACCTCGCGGCGCTGACGGGCGCGGCTTGTATTGGCCTCGGCTACAGACTGCTGGGCGGCGCGTTCGGCATCGGCCGCTCCCAGTATCGGGTCGACGAGGTGCGGCGCCTCGGCGAGGACCTGGTCGAGGTGGTCCTGTTGGCCGTCGGGCGCGGCCTGCAGTTTCAAGCCGGTCAGTTCGTGTACGCGACGTTTTACCAGGGCGGGATACCACAGGAGTCGCATCCCTTCACGATCGCCAGTGCACCGGATGAGCCTGCGGTGCGGATCGCCATCAAACGACTGGGCGATTTCACCGGTTCGATGATGACGCTCCGTTCGGGCGCTCGCGCGGAGCTTGAAGGACCGTTCGGGCAGTTCGTCCTGCGCGACCTTGCCGGTGCGCAGACGTGGGTCGCGGGAGGGATCGGCATTACACCTTTCCTGAGCTGGGCCCGCAGCCTCGACCACGCAATCGCAGCGGACCTGTACTACTGCACGCCCGGCCCGGACGACGCGTACTTCCTCGACGAGCTCCGGGAGATCGCCGACCGCTTCCCCACCTTCAGGGTCATCCCCGTGCGCAAGCGATCTCTCGGACACCTGACGGTCAATGACATCCAGGGTGTCAACCCCCGAGTCTCACACGGCGATGTCTTCATCAGTGGCCCTAGCGTCCTGATCGACAACTTGACCACGGGCTTCACGAAGCGCGGGATTCATCGCCAGAGGATTCACTCTGAGAACTTCGACTTCCGTAATGCACGGTAACTTGCGGCTTGAACGCAAGCAGCCGGTCTTCGAGTACTGTAGCCCCGCAGCAGCGTCGCCGAGGCCCGCACGCTTCCGCTATCGCCTTGGCTCGTCACTCGGCCCGCGCGGCTGCACGAACTCTGCTTTGCGCGAAACTGGGCACTCGCTCTGCGCTTCCGCACCGCCCCTTCGGCTGAAAGCAGAAGTCCGCGGCCGCCTTCACGGAGCGTCGCTGAACCTGACTACCTTCCGTAACTAAGGCACACAAGAACGATCAGCTCTGACAGGCTGGGCGTGGATCGTGCCTGCCGCGCCGGCGACCTCTGCCAGCTCGCGGGGGGCCCGGCGGAGTTAGAGGTGCCGTTCGCGCGGGCAACGCCTGCGGGCGCCCGCGGCGGGGGCAGGCGCCCGCGAGGCTCCCGCAGAGACTAACGAGTTCATTCGCGAGTCGAAACTCTGTTGTTTCGAAAGGACGGCCCCGTCTTTCGTCTCCTCACACGTCTCGATCGGCGACTTCGCATCCGCCCGGGCGCTCCGCGCACCCCTCGATCGTCATTGAAGCGTTCCTATCCGCTTCCGGGTCCGCGCTTCGGCTCCGGGGTCGAATACGCCGACGCTGTGGCCAGCGCATTCGACCTCGCCTCACGTGACTCAGCAGAGCACTACGGGCTTCTCGAATTCGACGGTGTGGCCTGTCGCGCTGACCGTGAAGTGCTCGACCTTCCTTGAACATCGCCCGAGACCCGTCGCTGCCGGTCGCCCGGAAGCGGAGGACGAACGTGCTTGTTGCGCTCGAGTGGTTGCTGATCGTGGAAACGTGGACTTCTTCGCGCCCAGTGAAAGTCGGCTGCGTAGGGTCGTCGGGCACAAACGTCGCGTCGTCGGCCCGGATGACCCCACGGAACAGCGTCGTCCCGTCAGGTCGCACGACCGTCTGGATGAAGCCACGGAACGTTCGGCTGAACGTGCCCTCAGCACCTGTGTACTCGTTGCTCGTGTGCTCGACCTCGACATCATCGACCAGGATCTGCCGGTCCACAGACGCGGCGGCTGATGCGGACGCCGCGGCGAGCAGGGCGATGACGAGCGCGGTCAGCGCGGCGAGACCGAACGGTGACCATCTACGGGCGGGGAGAGATCGGATGCATAGTCAAGTAGCGGTTCGTGGTGTAGCTCCGGATCGTCGGTGAGACGTTGGGCTCTCAGGCGGCGCTGAGAGCGGGCACCTCCTTGTTGTCGTTGTTGTTCTCCTTGGTGAGTGTGTGATCGTCTTGGTCTAGGACTGAGGAGAGTGATTCTTGGGAGAGGTAGCGGCGGCTGACGAGCCACTCGTCGTTCTGTTCGATCAGCATCGCGCCGGCGAGCCGGATCAGGCTCGCGTCGTTGGGGAAGATGCCGACGACGTCGGTGCGGCGGCCGATCTCGCGGTTGACGCGCTCCAGCGGGTTCGTCGAGCGGAGCTTGGTCCAGTGCTCGCGCGGCAGTGCGTAGAAGCCGAGCAGGTCGGCCTCGGCGTCCAGCAGCAGCTGGGCGACTTTCGGGGCGACGGGCTCGAGGCGCTCGAGGACCTCGGCGAGCCGCTCGCGGGCTTCCTGGCCCGAGCTGGCCTGGAAGATCCCGCGGATCGCGGCGGAGATCATCGGCTGCTGGCTCTTGGCGCAGTGGCCGAGCATGTTGCGCAGGAAGTGCACCGTGCAGCGCTGCCACGGGCAGCCGAGCACCTGGCCGATCGCAGCGCGCAGCCCCTCGTGGCAGTCTGAGACGCAGAGCCGGACGCCCGTGAGGCCGCGCGCCCGCAGCGATCTGAGGAACTCGCGCCAGAAGCTCTCGGTCTCGGCCTCGCCGACGTCGAGGCCGATCACCTCGCGGCGGCCTGACTCGTGCACGGCGTAGGCGATCACCAGGCACTTCTGGCGCACGCCGCCGCGCTCTCTGACCTTCTCGATCTTGCCGTCCAGCCACAGGTAGGGGTAGCGGCCCTCCAATGGCCGCTCGCGGAACACGCGCACCTGCTCATCGAGGCCGCGGCAGAGCCTGGAGACCTGGTCCTTCGACATCCCGGAGATCCCGAGCTGCTCGACGAGCCGGTCGACCTTGCGCGTGGAGACGCCGTTGACGTAGGCCTCCTGGACGACCGCGACCAGCGCCTGCTCGGAGCGCTTGCGCGGCTCCAAAAAGCTCGGGAAGTAGCTCCCGGAACGCAGCTTCGGGATCGCCAGCTCGATCTCGCCCGCGCACGTCTGCCACGCCCGCGGCCGATAGCCGTTGCGATGCGTGAGGCGGTCAGGCGCGATCTCCCCGAGCTCCGCGCCGATCTGCCCGCAGACCTCCGCCTCCATCAGCTCAGCCACCACCCAGGCGACGCTCTCGCGCACGACATCGGCGTGCTCGCTACCCATCAGCTTGTCGACCACTTGCGCAGCGGTCATCCTCCGCTCCTCGGCCATCGTGGTGTTTCTCCTTCGTCGATCTGTGACAGGACCGACGATTCTGAGGCCCGCGGTGGCCGACCCACGTTCAGGACCAGCCCAACGCGCCCGCTACACCACTTCTACCGACTTGACCGGATGCATCGAGGCACGCTCCTAGTCGGGGGAACTGCCCCCTTCGAAACGGGCAGGCGTCGTTGCGTATTCCCAGTCGACCGCGAACGACGGCGATCTGCAACACGAGCAGCAGGGCGGCCACTCGACGAGCCGGCCGAATTGTCTCGAGGATCGAGAATGAGAGGTCTCGGTGCAGCGCAATCGAAACCTCTCCCTCGTCCAAGGCAGTCGCGGCGGACTCGAGCGCCCGCTCGCGTTTGAACGCTGGCGCGGCGGAGTGTGTGTGGACCGCCCGCCCACCGGGCATTTCGGCGTGGGGTCCTGGTTGGGCCGTGCGGTGCGCGGTAACGATTCCCGGACGCCTAGCGCGTACAACATGGCCACGGTGACCGCCATCACCCGGCCACTCCGGCGCCGGCTCGTCGACGACAGCCGGCCAGAGGCACCCGCGGTGGCGCCGGCGCCGCCCGTCGAGATCGCGCCCGACGACCCCATGTTCGAACACCTGCACTACGCCACGACAGCTGTCGACATCGAGACACTCGACTCGCCTCGCCTCGCCGGCGAGCTCAAGCGCCCGGGCGACGATTCAGCTCACGTGCCTGGACGAGGCGATGTCCGTCCACGACGACGAATACCAGCCGCTGGCGGCGGTCAACGGCGAGCAAGCCGACTGAGATGACTCCGAGGTCGGCACGCCGGCTGGTGTGGACGGTCTGTGCCATCACGTGGCTGGTGATCGTGGCGGCGTGGGTCCTCGGGCTTCTCAGCATCCCGGAGCCACGGCGTGCCGGCGAGAAGACGGTCGCGGACGTCTTCGTCGGCGGAATCGCGGATTTGACGTTCGCGACGATCGGCGCGCTGATCGTGTCGCGCCATCCGCGCAACGCTGTGGGCTGGATCTCGTGCACTGCCGCGCTGGCGATGGCGCTGTCGATCTTCACCGGCGAGTGGGCGTTCTACGCGCTGTACGCCGAGCCGGGCTCGCTGCCCGGCGGCGTGACGATGGCTTGGCTGACGGAGTGGATCTGGATCCCGGCGATGCTGGTCGTCAACACGCTCCTGCTGCTGTTCCCCGACGGCCGCCTGCCGTCGCGGCGCTGGCGCGTGGTGCCCTGGATGGCGGGCGTCGGGATGGTCGGCGTCGCGTTCCACGAGGCGTTCTCTCCTGGAGAACTGGCCTACTTCCCGCTGGAGAATCCGTACGCGCTCGGCGGCGCCGGCAAGCAGCTGGCCGAAGGGCTTGGCGCGGCCTACGCCCTGGTCAACATCGCCGGTGCCGCTTCGGCGACTGCGGCCGCAATGCGCTTGCGCCGCTCGCACGGCGACGAGCGCCAGCAGCTGAAATGGCTGGCCAGCGGCGGCGTCGTGCTGGCCCTCGGGATCTTCGCCACCAACGTGCTCGTCGACTCACTGTTGCCTACCTTCGCCGCCCTGGTGGCGGTCGCCGCGGCGATAGGCATCGCTGTCCTGAAGTACCGCCTCTACGAGATCGACGTCGTCATCAACCGCACTCTCGTCTACGGTGCGCTGACCGCCACCCTGGCGACGGTGTACGTCGGCACCGTGCTGTTGCTGCAGCTGGTGCTCAGCAGCGTGACGAAGGGATCCGGGCTACCCGTGGCCGCGTCGACGCTGGCCGTCGCTGGGCTGTTCCGCCCTGCCCGGGGCGTCATCCAGGACGCCGTCGATCGGCGCTTCTACCGGCGCAAGTACGACGCCACTCGCACACTCGAGGCGTTCGGCGCGCGCCTGCGCGACGAGGTCGAGATCGACGCGGCCGGCAGCGAGCTCCTCGACGTCGTGCGCGAGACGATGCAGCCGGCGAACGTCACGCTCTGGCTGCGCTCCTCGAGCGGCTATTAGCGCGTTCCAACAACGAGCTGTGCTGAGCATCGTCGAGCGGAGGCGGCCGACGCCGCCCGCGCGACGCAGGTCGCGCGTCGCGCCGCCCGACATGTATGTCGCGAAAGGGTGGCATTGGGTACCTGACGCGATCCTGCTGGAGGGCAACGGGAGCCTGCGCACGCTCGCCGGCGCCTAGCAGACACGTTGTCGAGCTACGAGGCCGCCGCAGCCGAGTGCCAAGCCTCGGCGCGATCGTGGAGCAGGCCGCGCGAGTGCTGCGGCCCGACACAATCCCGGTGTGGCTGAACAAGCCGGGGCCCTCCCTGGAGCACGAGAAGCCGATCGACCTGATCGCGCACGGCGAGTACCGCCGTGTGGCCGACGTGCTCGCCGGGCTCGAGACCGCCACGTTCAGCTGAACCCGTGATGTTCGACGTCACCCCGATCGCGGTGACGGTGACCTGCCTCCGCCATTTGCCCGTGTGCGAGCTGATCCGCCCAGCGCCGCCGGTGGCCGCCGGACGGTCGCCGACGACGCTGCGCCCGTCGCGAGTCGGTCAGGGATCGCTGGTCCTTCGGGCGAGAGGGGGTACTGCCGGACATTCGCCGAGACTCTCGCATCGGGGTGTGGGTGCGAGCGTCTGGCCAGTCCAGCGCCCGACAACCGGAATGGACGAGCAGCGAGAGTCTCGAGGCGCCGTGGGCTCGTGCCTGCTTCGGTGGCAAGGCGACGGCGCCGCGAAGCTGATTACTCGCAACTGCTCCGCGTGATTCCGGCACTCGCATCCCGGCCTCACCCGTCGCGGAAGGGGAGCGGTCCCCCGGCGTGCACGGAGCGTCACACGGAGCAGCAGGGGCGCCGGCTCGTCGTCGCTCGTGGGGCGCACATCCCGGGGGAAGCCTGTGCGGGGCGAGCTCGGGGCGATCCGGACGCCGCGGGCTACGCGGAGGGCGTCGCGCTGCCCAACCCCGGCGCGAAGCTCGCCGGCCCCAGCTTCGAAGAGTGGCTCGCCGCGGCCCAGGTGTAGCTCCTCACCGCGGGACCGGGGGAGTGCTGGCCGGCTCCCCCGTCCGGGACGAGCGTCAGCGACCGAACGTCCGATCACACTGGCCGGCGGGTTGGTGACACCATCGTCCGCATGCTCGGATCACGCATCGCGCGGACGCTCGTCGCGCTTCTCCTCGCGCTCTCGCTCATCGCCGGCCCCGCCGTCGCGGGTCCGCGCGCCACCCGCTCCGATCCGCCCGCGGCCAAGGGCACACAGATCGCGCGGCTGTTCCAGCGCGTCACGCGAGACACGGAGTGGAAGCTCGTCGACTCGGTGCGGCTCCAGGCGGAGACTTGGCATCCCGAGGGCATCGTCAAGCTCGGCGGTCAGTGGATCGTCTCGAGCGTGCAGGTGACCGAGCCGACGGTCAAGTACCCGGACGGGCAGATCATCGACGGCACCGACCGCACGCCCGGCGCCGGATTCGGGCACTTGATGCGCTTCGACGCGCAAGGCGCGCTGCTCGCCGACCGCGTGCTCAACCCTGCCGGCGCGCTGGAATATCACCCGGGCGGGCTCGACTACGACGGCCGCCGGATCTGGGTCACGCTCGCCCAGTACCGGCCGAACTCCACTTCGACGTTCATGCGGATCGGCCCGAACCGTCTCTCCGTGACGCCGGTGCTGCGCGCGCACGACCACTTCGGCGGCGTGGTCAACGACACGGCCCGCCACCGGCTGGTCACTCTCAACTGGGGCTCGCGAGCCGGGTCGAGCTGGGCGATCCCGCGCCGCCCGCAGCTCGGCGGCTTCACGCAGCCGCGGTCCGTCGTGCGCAATCCCAGCCACTTTGTCGACTACCAGGACTGCAAGTACCTGGGCCGTGTCCCCGAACGTCGCCACCCGCTGATGCTCTGCGGCGGCATCACGCAGTACGGCACCTTCCAGCTCGGCGGGATCGCGCTGCTGGACACGAAGACGCTTGCGCCCGTCTGGGAGGTGCCGATCACGACGCTCTCGCCGGCCGGCAACGTGGTCACGCGCAACCCGATCGACGTCGACGTGGTCAACGGCCGGCTGCGCGTCTACCTCGCGCCCGACGACAACGCGACGAGCGTGTTCACCTACGAAGCCCAGCTATAACCGCCCGGCTGTCGCTGCCGGCCACCAGCCACGTGTCGCCAGCGACGGCCGCAGGTCGGACCTTTTCGGAATCCTCGGACGCCGGTTTCGCAGTCCGTGTTGGGAGATGACGCCCGGCGGAGACGGATCGCCGGCTGCCAACGAGGCTCAGTCTTGGCGCGCGAATAGATGTGCCGAGCCAGCGAAAGTGCTCCTCGGGCTTAACTGCTCACCGACGACCTCAGCGCCCTCGCCTTACACCACGTCCCGGGACTTGACTAGCTGGCCTCGGTGGTCCAGGCCACGCTCCTGCCCCGCGGACGATGCAGCCACGCATCGTTGCTGCGCTGCGTACCCGTGAAACGACCATTGCAGGTCTCGAGGGAGAGAGCGTCGCCGGTCTCGCACATCGCCAGAAGCAGGGCGCTGGTCCGGCCGGCGTCCAGGGGACCCCGGGAGGACACCGCGTCGCGCCCCCCGCACCCGCTTACGCCCCAGATGCGAGCGCCCGAGTACCGGTCCGGAGAGCGCCTGCTGCGGACGATCACGGGTCGTCTCGAGGACGTGACTGACGACACCCGCTTGTTCCTGGGAATGCGGGCGTCCTCGCTTCAGCTCAGGGGTGCGGCTGGCGTGCGCAGTGAGCAAGCCTCCCGGACCCGAGGCGGTGTGCGTTCGACGCGGTGGGTCACGCACGGGAGCCCGAAGGCGACGCCCGGCCCGAAGAACAGGTCCCCGCCGGCGCGTTGCCGCTGCCGCTGGTCAGCGCAGGAGGAAGCCGGGGAGGCGGTAGCCGAGGCGCCGCAGCACTGCGGCGCCTCGGCGCCGGTCGCGATCGGAGCGATGCTCGAAGCCCAGGGCGTCTGCCACCCGGTTGATCGTGTTGAACATGAACGCCACGTAGAGGGCTTCGGCCAGCGCGTCGTCCTCGACGCCGGCCGCTCTCGCGCGTTCGAGGTCGCCAGCCGACACGGAATGCGGGTCGCGCGTGAGCGCCTCGACGAAGGTCGCGGCCGCGGCCGCCGGCGGGCTGAACCGTCCCTCGTCCAGGCGCTCCAAGACGTCGCGACCGAGCTGCTTGGCGGCGATCTCACCATGGGTCGCGACACAGAATTGGCAGCGGTTCGCGCGTGAGACGACCGCGGCGAACAGTTCGCGTTCGCCCACCGACCATGCCGACGGCCCGCGCAGCAGCGAATGCGCAAACGCGAGGAACGGCCTGCCGAAGAACGCGGGCCGTCGCAACGCGACCTTGCCGACGTCGTCGACCTCGCCTCCCAACGCGCGGGACAGACCCACGAAGGCGCGCTGGCGGCGGAGGGCACCCGCCTCGTAGCTGGACAGGCGCACCTACGGCTCGCGGCCCAGCAGCGCGAGTCCCACCCGCAGCCGCTCCGCACCGGCACCGAGCGCGGCCGCGACGGTCAGCTCGAAGATCGCGTCGTCGTCGAGCCCGGCGTCACGAAGGCGCTCGACGTCCTCGTCGGTGATCCGGTACGCATGTCTGCGAACGACGTCGAGATAGTGCGCGACGGCGGGGTCATCGGCGCCGCCCGCGAAGGCAGCGTGGCGGGCCTTCACCGACGTGGCGGCCTGACCGTCGAGGATCGCCCCGACGAGGCGGGCAACCAAGTCGCGCAACCCTTCCAGACGATTGGCCGCAACGCCACGACGCAACACGTGGCCCAGCATTGTGGACCCAGCGGGGCGCGTCAACGCGGAAGCCAAACCGCGTGACGACACCGCCGATCGACGCGCACACGCCCGCGGATCCAGATCGGTGCCTCCGTGAGCGTGACCGTCGGAACCGGGCTGGCCCGGAGCTCCTCAGGCCATGACGCGCGGCCGGTAGATCGCGTTCCGGGCCTGCGATCTGTGCCGTTCCGGTATCTGTGCCGTTCCGGTCTCAGATGCTGATGACGATCTTCCGACTGGCATCCCAAGAACCTGACTATCTTACGTACCTAAGCCCGGATCCACCGGTGCGGTGGTGCGGCGGTGTGATTGGGCGTGGTGCTCTTGATCGCGGCGAGCTGGTTCGGTCTGGTGGGGAGATCGGGGGGTGGTGGCGTGGTTGGCGGGTTTGCGGAAGCGTCGCGGGGTGATCGGGGCGCAGCGGTGATCGACGCCGGCGGCGTGGGATCGAGTTGGTGTCGTTGAGGCGGGGGTGTCGCCGTCAGGCGGCGGTGGGGAGCGCGCGGATGCGGTTGAGCGCGTTGAGGTAGTCGCCGTGCCAGGGCCAGCGGGCGGGTAGGTGCAGCGTCCATCCGCGGGCGTGGGAGGTGAGGCGACCGGGGACGTGCAGCAGCCGGCGGCGCAGGGTGCGGGCGGCGCGGACGGTGCTGTCGGGCAGGCCGAGCAGCTGGGTCCACCTGAGCAGGTTGTGGGCCAGGCAGGCGAGCACCGTCCAGGCGGCGTTGGCGTAGAAGTGGCCGGAGGGGAAGTGCTGCAGTGCTTGGTCTTTGAGATCGGCGATGACCTGTTCGACGACGGCGTGGTCGCGGTGCTCGGCCTCGACGGTCTGCAGGGCCTCGGTGCGGTTGGTGATGAGGCGAAGTGCCGCCAGTCGGGCCACAGTTCGGCCTGCGGGCCGACCAGTCGTGTGCGCCGGACGACCAGGCGCCGCTGGCCGTAGCTCGTTTCGGCGATCTGCGCCTCGCCGCCGGCGGGGTAGTCGATCGTCATCCAGGCGTCGGGGTCGATCGCCTCGATGGCCGCCTTGACGTCTTCTGTTGCGCACGCCGATCGAGTACTGCCAGCCGGCCTTGTCCAACAGCTTGAACACCTTGGTGTTCCAGAAGCCCGAGTCGGCCCGCAGCAGCTTGACGCCGGTGGCGCCGGCGCGGTCGACGCGGGCGATCAACTCCTCGCAGAACCGCTTGACGCCCTTCGCGTGTTGGCCGACCCCTTCCGCAACGGATGTGCAACGCCTCGCGCGTTCCGCCCGGGTGGCCAGGATCGGGTGGTAGCCGAACACCCGGGTGTAGCCATAGCCGGCACCCTGTTTCTTGGCACCGCAGACCTCGCCGACGAAGCTGTCGACGTCGACGATCAGCCGGCCCTCGCCAGGCCCGGCGCCGGCCCGCCACGCGCGCGTCAGGACTCGGCCAGCAGCCGGTCGAGTTGGCGCACGTGCCCGAACGTAAAGGCACGCAAGAACGTCCCCAGCGTCGACGGCGCCGGCAGCCGCCGCCCAGCACCGGCGCCGTGTCGGCCCGCGCGCAGCACGTCGCAGTCATCGATGCTGTCGGCGCCCAGCACCATCGCGAAGACCAACGCCATCACCTTGCGCCCCGCGTTGGCGGCGCCCGGACGATCGCGCCGCAACCGCACCAACCGCCCCGCCACTACCTCGACCCCCAACCGCTTGACGAGCGTCGCGACCAGCGCCACGCCCGCGTCCGAGACGACCCGCTCATCGTCGAACTCGACCCGCAGGCCATCCAGTCCGACAGCCTCGTCATCCTGCACCCTCAAGGTGACCTCCTGACGCAGGACCCGACCGCCGGAATCGGTCGCTTTCTCCCTGCTCAGGAGGTCATTCTTGTTGGTGACCCGGACGCCACCGCCCTACCGGACCGGTGGATCGAGGCTAAGGCACACCGACGACTGGGGCGGGCCATCAGTCCCCTGGGGCAGGCGCGCGCGGCGTTGGCGGTGTACGGTGCGAAGAACCTCGGCGCAGCCAGGGAGCCGGGCCGACGTTAGTGCTGGCCGGCAGCGACTGGGGGCAGACGCTGATCCGGAGCGTGCTGCTCCCTGTCACAGAGCAGCGAGGGCTCGCGCTCGGGGAGCGCCCCTGGCACGCGGGAGGGACACTCTGTGTCCTGCGCCCGAATAGCACCACTTCCAGGAGTCCGTGCACAATGCTTGGCGTTCCGACGTCCCACGCGCCGCGCGACGACCCCGGCGATCTACCATTGGTCGCGATGTCGCGGCGCGCCGTCGCAGCGGTAGCCATGGCCATCCTGGTAGCTGGCTGGCCGGCGACGCATGTGGACGCACGGTCGCGCCCGGCGCTGCGCCTCGTCACGCTGTCCCCCATGAGCGTGCACGGCAGTGGGTTCGGGGCGCGCGAGCGAGTCCGCGTGCGCTTATGGACGCATGACGAGCTCACCGCCACCCGGCACGTCCGGGCGACGCGCCGGGGGGGTTTCACCGTCAGTTTCGCCAGGGTCCTGATCGACCGTTGCTCCGCCTTCAATGTCACCGCGGTCGGTCGCTCCGGTCGCACGGCGACGCTCGGCCGCGCGCGGTTTCGCTGCCCGCCGGCGTAGCGCGCCGTCAGCGCGCGGTGGTCACTTTCCTGCACACGGCGACGTTGCGCGTCGTCGCGGGCTGGTGCGAGGCGCCGGGCGGGGTGTCCCGCCCGGCGCCTCGATCACATCACGGCCGGGTGGGCCAGACGAACGTGCTCCAGTTGGCGAATTGCGTTCGCGCGTTGTCGCCGATGAACTCCGTGGCCGACCAGATCTCGCCGCTGGGCAGGGCGAACGACGCGCTGTAGTCGCCCCAGCGGCAGTTCGGGCCGAAGCCCTCCTCCTCGTAGCAGGTGAACCCGTCCTCGGGCTTGAACCCGTTGCGGGTGATCTGCACGCCGGTGGTCAGGCCGCCGCGGTTGATGCCCGTCTGCGCTGCGGAGGGGTAGTACCGGTCGCCCATCAGGCTGTACGCCACGACTCCCTTGCCTGCGTCGTTGACGCCGATCGACGGGAAGCTCACGAACGAGCTCTTGTCGCGACCCGCGACGTAGCCCTCCGCCTTAACGGTAGCCTGCACGCCGCTCGCTGAGACACGGGGGTCGACCGAGAACCAGGCGATGCCGTCGCGCGGTCCTGGGTTTGCGATCGTGTTGACGCCGCCCCACAGCCTGCCGCCGGCGAAGACGACCTGGTTCATCCGGGCGTCGTTGGCCTCCACGGGCGGGACGGGCTCGTTGTGCGACTCGCCCAGCGGATGCGGGCCGGGCTTCTGGCGCTGCGGGATCGGAGTGCCATAGACCTGGCTGTCGACGGTGCGGTCGAACAGCCGTGGGTTCGGCGTGTTGTTTCGCAGCGTCTGCGTGTGCGTCATCGCCCACACGTGGATGGTGTTCTCGAGCGAGTCGGGATCGACGCTGCAGTCGGGCGGCTCGCAGTCCTGGGCGGACATGAAGTACTCCGTCCCGCCCTGCGCCGTCTCGTAGAGGGCGCTCGGCGACGTCGCGGGCTGCACCGTGCCGGTGAACTGCGTGCCGGGCTCGAAGTGCACGACGTTCGGGTCGTCGCTGCCGGCCGCCAGCGCACGCTTGTCGATGGCGTAGATCTGCGCCCCGAAGAAACCCGACGAGCCCGTCGGCGGGTCGAGGTCGTACTCAGCGGTGGACAGGTAGAAGCCGTTGGCGTCAGCCCCGATCAGCGGCTGATCGCCGATGCATAGATTGCATCCGGCGTGCGACGCGTCGATCGCATAGACGTTGTACGGCCCGAGCGGATCGCGGCTCGTGCTCACGGCCAGGAGCGTGTTGGCGCCGCCCGTCAACGCGCCGGTGGCAGGATCGACGTCTGCCTCCAGGGTCGAATGGAACCAGCGGCCGGTGTCCGGGTCGAAGTAGCACTTCGGATCGCTGAGGAAGGGGCCAAACTCGCCGCTCTCCGGGTCGAACGCGGGCCCGACGCCGTACAGCGCGTTCAGGCCGACCGCCGGCGCCGTGTACTGGTTCGACTGCGTGTCGAACAGCCCGATCGCGAGGTTCACCTCTTCCCAGAGGAAGGTCGTGCCCTGGAGCGTCCCGCCGCACAGGCCCTGGTCCGGCGGCTCCACCTCGAAGCCCTGCGAGAACACGGTGTCCCGTATGTCGAGCCCCTCCCAGCCGCGTTGCGCCTCGACTGAGGTGATCGGGAGCCCCGGGACCCGCGGCGGCTTCAGCGCCGGTGCCGCCTTGCGCAGGCCTTCTTCCTCGCTGTTGCGCCGCTCCTCCAGCGCAGCGAACTGCTTGGCGGCCGGCAGATTGCGGAGTGCCGGCCGATACTGCGCATGCTTGGCGCCGGCGATCGCCTGACGGACGTTCACCGTACGGACCTTCTTGACGGCGACCCTCCCAGCTGCCTCTGCCGGGGCGCTCGACACGACCGCGAGTGCGGCCAAGGCTACGCTCGCCGCGCATGCGCGGCGCAACAGCGACTTCGACAAGGTTCCCCTCCCTCGGACGTGAGGACGCTGCGAGCACGGTATGAGCGGGAGTGGGCGGAGTCAAATCGGGCGGTACTGCTGCTAACAGGCCCGACGCGCACGCACGGAGGTCCGGGCCAACGCAGGCGCTGACGTCCACCGCACCTGGCCAAGCCGTGACTCCCACGCGACGCCCGCGCTCGCCTGACCCTGCGACTCGCTGGTCACGGAGTCCATCTGGCAAACATGCAGCTCGACATCGACCTGATGCGGGAGATTCGCCCGTCGGAAATTGAGTTCCGGAAGCAGCTGCATCAGAAGATTGAGGAGGGTCGGTATCGGCCGAAGAAGGAAAGGCTCCTCGTCATTTTCTGCGAGTTCATCAACTGGCTCGAGATCTTCAAGCAGAACCCGAGACTTGCCGAGACGATGCTCGATGCGAAGCACCAAATGAGTTTCATCGCGTGGAACCTGATCTCGGTGCTCTTCCCCGACCAGACCGTCTTCACCGGCCCGACCATCTGGATCGACGTGAACGGAATGACGCGTGATTTCGATTACTGTCTCGCTCACGAGATCGTTCATGCTGCCGGAAACACGACACAGGACAACAAAGGCTCGGCCGGCAACATCATGATCTATAAGGACGCCCAGGGCAAAGCCCCGCGGGACGTCAAGCTGGAGCCCACCGACAAGGCGAAGCTCGATGCTGCGTATTTCGTGCAGTGAGCCCAGACGCGCGTGCGGGATCCATCAGGATCGCGATCAGCCAGCAGGCATCCACCGCTCCCCCGGCACTGCGAGCCGCCGTTGGCGATGGCTGCCGCGACGAGCTCCGTGGACACGGCCAGGCCTCCTCGATCCCCTCGGGCAGCCCGTCTTCGCGCGTGGAGGCCACGATCATCACGCCCCACAGGCGCCTCTCGACGCTGATCGGCGCGCCGACCGAGGAGCGGATGCCCGTCGCGCGAGCAGCCGCCGTGAGCGGAGTGGTGTCTTCCGCCGCCAGTGCTTGATCCGAAACCAGGCCTTGCGCTCGAAGACGACCGCTCACGTTGAGCCCGCCGAGCCTTGAGCGCCGGCCGAGAACGTCGTCGCCCGTCCGCGTCCAGCCGCCCACGACCGCATCGCCGTCGTAGCGGGCGACCGTTGCGAAGTCGGCGTCGGGGACGACTCCGCCGACGTCCCCCGCGACCGCGCTGAACACCTTCCGGACGCCGTGGCGCGTGCCACCAGCGTGGCCACGCGCCTGAGGGCCGCCTGCTCCGCCGCGAGCCCCCTGTTCGGCGTCCTCAGGACCGTGGACTCGGTCTACCATCCGACCGTATCGGAACCACGTTCTGTGCACCAAACAGGGGTGCCGTCGGACCTTCGTCGGTCCGTACAGGCGTTTAGGCACCGAGGTGCGTTTCGGTGCCTGAATCCGCGAGAAAAGAATGGAAATTGCGGACATCGCCTGGTCGGTCCGTGACGACGCGAACCCGCAGGATTGCAGGACGTTCAACGCAGTTAGAAGGGTCTCGGTCCACGACTGAAAATCGTGGTGTCCCCGGTTCGAGTCCGGGTCTCGCCATCACCCGGAAGGCCGCAGCGGCAACGGGCCGCATGTGAGCGCTGGCGATCCCGGCTCCCCGTCGTATGCCCCGGAGTTCGGGCCGGCCGCGGTCGTTCGGCCGCGACACTTCCCGGCGCAAGCCGGAGCCGCACCCCGTCGAGGCCACTCACGGGGTGGGCTCGAGTCGGTTAGCCCCTGTGCGCGCGAGTCGGTCGGCGATTGCCGTGTGTGATCGGTTGAGCGCGGCGCTGTCGCCGAACAGCAGGTAGTGGCCGTTGGCCTCGTGGAGCAGGGCGTTGATCTCGAAGATCAGCTGACCGATGTCGGCGTCTTGCGCAAGGTCTCCGCTCCGTTGAGCGGCGCGGATGTTGGCTTCGAGCAGTTCGTCCCAGCCGGCGAGCACCGCGCGGACGCGATCTCGGATCGGCCCGGCGCGGGTGTCCCACTCGGCAGCGGTGGAGGCAAAGAAGCAGCCGCCGGGGAACACGCCGCGTTCGACGTAGGACAGGTAGCGCTCGCACAACTGCTCGAGGCGTGCGACGCCCTCCGGGACGTGCATGGCGGGCTCGATGACCTCGGCGGTGTAGATCGCCTCGGCGGTCTCGATGGTCGCGAGCTGCAGGTCCTGCTTGGAGGCAAAGTGGGAGAAGAGGCCGCTTTTGCTCATCCCGATCTCGTTGGCCACGCGGGCGACAGAGAGGCCGTCGAGCCCTTCGAGGGTGGCGAGCCGGGCGGCGGCGTCGAGGATCGCGCGGTAGCTGCGCTCGCCGTCGGACCGGGTCCGTCGCTTGCGGGTGGGTTCAGTCGCCACGGCTCATCGGCCAATCAACGCTTGACAAGTTAGCACGAGCGGTCGTACTATCTACCTGAGTGCGACCGGTCGTACTAACTAGCCCGGCAGGTTCAAGACAAGGGATTACAGATGACGACTATCCAGCAAGGGCCGGTTGACGCCGGCAAGCTCGAGCGGTTCGTGCTCCGGGCCGTCGAGGAGGTCGGCGCAACGCTCAACGCGGCGCTGGTCGTGATGGGCGATCGCCTGGGCCTGTACCGCGCGCTCACGGGCGCCGGGCCGCTTACCTCTGCCGAGGTGGCGGCGCGCACCGGTACGGCCGAGCGCTACGTGCGCGAGTGGCTCAATGCCCAGGCAGCGGGCGGCTTTGTCACCTACCACCCGAGCGAGGGCGCCTACAGCCTGGCGCCTGAACAAGCGGTCGCGTTCTGCGACGAGGACAGCCCGGCGTATCTGCCCGGGCTGTTTGAGAACGCGCTCGGCTCGGTGCTGGACTCGCCGCGGATCACCGACGCCGCCCGCACCGGGGCAGGCCTCGGCTGGCACGAGCACAACGAGCACGTCCACGACGGCTGCGAGCGGTTCTTCCGCCCGGGGTACAACGCCAACCTCGTCGACTCGTGGTTGCCCGCGCTCGACGGCGTCGTCGGAAAGCTCCAGCAGGGTGCGCGGGTCGCCGACGTCGGCTGCGGCCACGGCGCCTCGACGATCCTCATGGCCCAGGCGTTTCCCAACTCGACGTTCGTGAGCTCCGACTACCACGCCGCGTCGATCGAGACCGCGCGCCGCCGCGCCGAGCAGGCCGGCGTGGACGATCGCATCCGCTTCGAGGTGGAGCCCGCCTCCGCCTACAGCGGCGAGGACTACGACCTCGTCACCATGTTCGACTGCCTGCACGACATGGGCGACCCCGTCGGCGCGGCCCGGCACGTGCTCGACACGCTCGCGCCCGACGGCACGTGGATGATCGTCGAACCCGCCGCCGGCGACCGCGTCGAGGACAACCTCAACCCGATTGGCCGCGCCTACTACGGATTCTCGACCCTCCTGTGCACACCGGCGTCGCTATCCCAGGACGTCGGCCTGGCGCTCGGGGCGCAGGCCGGCGAGGCGCGCCTGCGCGACGTCGTCACCGCGGGCGGGTTCACGCGCTTCCGGCGCGCCACCGAGACCCCGTTCAACCTCGTGCTCGAGGCCCGGCCATGAGCGCGAAGCCGCCCACGCGAACGCTCATCATGGTGGTGGCCGTCGCGACGGCGGTCATCGCCATGCCGGCCGCGGCGGACGCCCGCAAGCCCGAGACGCGGCCGGTCGTCCGCGAGCTGACTACCTTCGCCGCGCCAGGCTGTGTGGGCGGCTGCGGCTCGGGCAGCACGATCGGCCCTGACAAGGCGCTGTACGTGACCGACGGCCCGGGCGGCCGCGTCTTGCGGGTGGATCCCAAGACGGGTGCTACCACGACGAAGGCGAGCGGCCTGCCCCCGGCGATTCCCGACGTGGGCATCGGCGGAGCGATCGATGTCGCCTTCGTAGGTGACACCGCGTACGTGCTCGTGACGCTCGTCGGCCCCGCGTTCGGCCAGCCCCAGGTCGTCAACGGCATCTACCGGATCGAGAAGGACGGCAGCGCGACCGTGATCGCCGATCTCGGCGCCTGGTCGATCGCGCATCCGCCCGCGACAGACTTCTTCGTGCCCAGCGGCGTCCAGTACGCGTTGCAGAAGTTCCGTGGCGGCTTGCTCGTCACCGACGGCCACCACAACCGTGTGCTGCGCGTCTCCCGGCACGGCGATATCCGCGAACTGGCCGCGTTCGGGAACGTGGTCCCCACGGGCCTGGCGGTCCGCGGCCGCAAGATCGTCATGGGCGAGGCCGGCCCCATTCCGCATCTCCCAGAGAACGGCAAGGTCGCCCGCTTCACGTCCAAGTCGCCCGCCACGGAGGTCGCCTCGGGGGCAAGCCTGATCGTCGACGTCGAGTTCGGCCGTAGACGGGAGCTGTACGCCCTCTCACAGGGCGTCTGGGATCTGCCGCCGACCCCGGAGAACGAGGGCAAGCCAGCCGCGCCGGACAGCGGAAGGCTCCTGCGCGTCGAGAGGGGCGGCAGCTTCACGTCGGTCGTCGATGGTCTGGACCGGCCGACATCGCTCGAGTTCGTCGACGACACGGCCTTCGTCGTCACGCTCACCGGCAAGGTGCTGCGGATCGACGGCGTAGGTCGCGCGCCCGACAGTTCCCCCTTCTGAGCGCCGGATCGGACAACACAAGGAGACCAGATGAATCTGTTCGCGATCTGTCACCGCGACGCCCGAGGAGCTCCACGCCGCCGTCGCCCGCTCCGACCGCGGAGGACGACAAGGCGGGGTTCCCGGGAGCGCTGGATCGGCACGACGCGCTCAAGAACAGCGACGCACCGTGATCGTCCGCTCTGACCCGCCCCCTTCGGGGGCCAGAGCGCTGCCATGAGACCCTTGCGAGCTGTTCGACGGCATTCGGACGACATGCCCCTCGGGACCGGCTGGGCAGGCATTGCCTACCAAGTGGACGCGTGGGTCCGCCGTGTCCGTTCCTCGACGAAGGACGCGACGTGATGCTCGCGCGCAAGAAGACGGCCGGCTCTTTCATCCGGATCGAAGTGGAACGTCGGTTCGAGGTCTCCGTCCGCGAGGGCTTCGACTACATCACCGAGCCCGCCAACTGGCCCGAGTACTGGCCGCGCTTCGTTCGCCTCGACCCCGCGTCGCGCTGGCGCGACCGCGGCGACCGGGCACGCCTTACGCTGCGCATGCTCGGCCGTGACGTCGAGCTCGACATGACGCTCGCCCGCCGCGAGCCCTGCCGAGTGGTTGAGTACACGAGCGAGCAGCGCGGCATCCCGGCGGCTCGACACTGGCGCCACTTCGACGACGCCGGCGGCCACCTCGCCTATCGCATCACCATCGAGTACCCGCCCCGCGCAGGGTGGCGAGGCGTGCTCGACCGAACGCTCGTCAGGGCGGCGATCGCGCGCACCGCGCGCGAAACCATGGACAACCTCCAGCGCCGATTCCGCGGAGAGCAACAACGACCAGTCGGCGTTCGGGGCGACCCCGCAAGCGCGAACAGCGCCAGACCTCACGCAGGCGGTCCGGGGAGCGATCGCTGACCGGACGTCGCGGGGCTTCGACTCGAGACCCGCGCACGCGCGCTGCCGGAGGCCGATCCCGTGCGGGACCGAGAGGAGGCTCGGTCGAGGGCCGGCTCAGTCGATCCACTTGCGCTGCGCTGAACAACTGTTTAGTCTCTTGAACATGAGTTCAACCACGGACGATCGGGACCTCACTGCCCGGGCAAACATCCGCAACGCCGCGCTGCGCTTGTTCGCTGAGCGCGGGCACGATGCGGTGACGGTGCGCGCGATCGCCACCGCCGCGGGGGTGTCGCCGGGCCTGGTGCTCCACCACTTCGGAAGCAAGGACGGCCTGCGGGCCGCCGTGGACGCCCACGCGGCCGGGTCCTTCGACGCGATCTTCGCCGAGCTCGGCGGGCAGGACCTCGCCGAGTTGCTCGCCAGCGGCGAGGCCACCACTTCGATGGCCGAGGCGTTCGCCCGGGCATTCCCACACGGATCGCCGCTGCCGGCGTACCTTCGCCGACTTCTCCTCACCAACGACCCGGCCGGGGCAGCGCTCTTCGGCCGTTGGTACGCCGCCACTCGACGACTGCTGGACGCGATGGTCGAGCTGGGGGCCGCCGCACCCACCGAGGATCCGGCCGTCCGTGCGGCGTTTCTGCTGGTCAACGACCTCGCCGTGATCCTGCTGCGAAACCAGATCGCCACCGCCATCGGCGACGACCCGCTCACGCCCGCCGGTCTCGACCGGTGGGCCAGGGACGTCACCGCCGTCTACACCGGGGGCGCGTTCACGACCTCTGCGAAGGAGTCGCTGCCATGACCGATATCGACCCCGTGATCCGCACCGAGGGACTCACCAAGGTCTTCGGCAACGTCCGGGCCCTCGACGACCTCGACCTCACCGTGCGTCCGGGTGACGTGCACGGGTTCCTCGGGCCCAACGGCTCCGGCAAGTCCACGACGATCCGGGTTCTGCTCGGGCTCATGAGGGCCACCTCAGGCCACGCCGAACTGTTCGGCGGCGACCCCTGGCACGACGCACCCCGCCTGCACCGCCGGCTGGCGTATGTCGCCGGCGACGTCGCCCTCTGGCCGGCGCTGACAGGGGGCCAGTGCCTCGACGTCTTGGGCGCCACCCAAGGCGGCGTCGACGAGCGGCGTCGCGCGGACCTCGTCGAGCGGTTCGACCTCGACCCCACCAAGCGCGTCCGCGACTACTCCAAGGGCAACCGGCAGAAGGTGGCCCTGATCTCCGCGCTGGCCGCTGACGCGGACCTGTTGGTGCTCGACGAGCCGACCTCGGGTCTCGACCCGCTCATGGAGCAGGCCTTCCAGCAGTGCGTCCGCGACCGGCGCGCGGACGGGGTGACCGTCCTGCTGTCCAGTCACATCATGAGCGAGGTGGAGGCACTGGCCGACCGGGTGAGCATCATCCGCCGGGGCCGTACCGTCGCCAGCGGCACCCTCGCCGACCTACGCCGGCACACCCGGACCGCCGTGCACGTCGTGACCGTTGCCGAACCCGGCGGACTGGCCGACGCCGACGGGGTCGCCGACCATCAGAGCGAGCGGCTCGACGGGCTCACCGACTCGCGGTTCACCATCGACGCCGACCATCTCGACGCCGTCATCGGGCGACTCCACGCGGCGGGTATCCACACCCTCACGGTCACGCCCCCCAGCCTCGACGCGCTGTTCCTGCGCAGCTACGGACAAACCCTGGACCCGGACGACGCGCCCGCAGACGCGAGTCTCGCTGGGGCCTCGCAATGAACGCCCGACGTCTGGCCGCGTCGGAGCGCCGGCACGGTCTGGGCATCATGCTGGGCATCGTCGGGCGCATCCAGCGGCGCAGTGCCCTGATGTGGGTGCTCGTCCTGGGCGCGAGCATGATCGGCGCTGCAGCGAGCGTGGCCGCGCTCTACGACACGCCCGCCAAGATCCACACCTACGCCGAGGCCGTCACCTCGGGGAACGCGCTGCTGGCGATCAACGGCAAGGTTGAGGGCATCGACTCTCTCGGCGGCGTGATCCAGAACGAGTTCGGCTTCATGGCCGGCTTCCTGCTGCCGCTGCTGGGCATCGGCCTCGTGGCGCGGGCGACGCGCCGTGAGGAGGAGTCCGGCCGGCTCGAGCTGCTGCTCGGCGGACGCGTCGCCCGCCACGAGCCCACGTTGGCGGCGCTGCTTGTGGCCATCGCCACCATCGTTGCCACTGGGGTGCTGTTCAGCCTGGGCCTGGCGGTCTCCGGGGTGCCGCTCGCAGGGTCGCTCCTGTACGCACTCTCACTGTGCGCCCTGGCCTTCGTCTTCGCCGGGCTCGCGGCCCTGATAGCGCAGCTGACCATGCACGCCCGGGGGGTCTACACCTGGAGCCTGCTCGTCCTCGCGGCGTCGTACGTCCTGCGCGGCGTCGGCGACGTGACCACGACCTGGGCCACCTGGCTCTCCCCGCTCGGCTGGGCGGAGAAGGCGGCGCCGTTCGGGGACCAACGGTGGTGGGCCCTGGCGATCCCGCTCGCGGTTGGCCTCGCCCTGGGTGGCGCGGCGTTGCGGCTGGCCGCCCGGCGTGACCTAGGCAGCGCGCTGGTCCGGGGCGGCACCGGCCCCGAGCGTGCCGCTGCGCGGCTGCGCAGCCCGATCGGGCTCGCAGTCCGGATCCACCGCCCCGCCACCCACGGCTGGCTCGCCGGCGGCGTGCTGCTCACGGCGATGATGGGAGCCCTCTCCCAGCAACTCCTCGACGCGATGGCCGGCAACCCCGCCCTTGCCGAAGCCATGGGCATCGCCAACGCTCGGCCCATGGACGGGTTCGTCGCCGCCACCCAGCTCTACCTGGCCGTCATCGCGGCCGGGTACGTCGTGCAGGCCATCGGCACGCTACGGCTCGAGGAGGCCGAAGGCCGACTGGAGGCGCGACTTTCCGGCACGCTGTCCCGGGCGCGCTGGCTGGCCTCGCACGCGCTGGTGGTGCTGGGTGGCCTCATCACCATCGTGCTCGGCTCGTCGCTCGTCCTGGGCCTCGCGACCGCGCTGTCGGGCGGCGATCTGGCCGAACTCGGCCCCACCCTGAGTTCCGGCCCAGCCTACCTTCCGGCCGAGCTCGTGCTCGCCGGGCTGGCGCTGGCGGTCTACGGACTACGTCCTCGGCTGTTCGGGATCGCCTGGGCCAGCTATGCCCTGATGACGTTCATCGCCTTCCTCGGTCCCGGCCTGAAGCTCCGACCGTGGGTGCTCGACCTCTCGCCCACCACGCATGTGGGCAACCCCCCGGCAGGCGCGATCCAGACCGGCGCGCTCACCGTAATGACCGGCGTCGCCGTGGCCCTCGTGGCGGTCGGCTTCGCAGCCTTCCGCCGGCGCGGGCTCCCCCAGGGTTAGTGTCCTGATCGGGGAGCTCGCCCCATCGCAGGTCGCGAGAGAGGAGACCAGATCGATGACGATGAGTTTGACTGACGGCACCGACCCACGCACGAGCGGGACAGCGGCGCCCGCGGCCTCGCCGGCGAGGTGACCCTGACCTGTCGGCCTTGGCCCACATGGACCAGGGCGTCTTTTTGATCAGGTGGGGCGGTGTGGAGGCTGGTCTGCGGCTGCTCGACGAGGCGATGGTCAGCGCGGCCGCGGGTGAGCTTTCGCCGTCCCGACCGGGCTCGTCTATTGCGGCGTGATCCTCGGTTGTCAGGCGGCCTACGAGCTCGGCCGCGCCCAGGAGTGGATAGCCGCGCTGACGGAGTGGTGCGCCGGGCAGTCTGAGATGGTCGCCTTCACCGGGCGCTGCCTCCTGCATCGCGCTGAGATCATGGAGCTGCGCGGCACCTGGGAGGACGCCCTCGATGAAGCGCAGCGGGCTGCGGAGCGCTCGACCCAGACCAAGAACGAGCGCGCGGCCGCGGAGGCGACGTACCGGCAGGCGGAGATCCATCGCCTGCGGGGCGAGTACGCAGCGGCCGAGGACGCATACGCGCAGGCAGGCCGGCGCGGGTGGGAGCCGCAACCCGGCCTCGCTCTCCTGCGGCTGGCGCAAGGCAACAACGACGCGGCCGTGGCGGCGATCCGCCGCGCGCTCGCTGAGACCGGTGAGGGGCCCAAGCGCCTCAGGCTGCTGTCCGCGAGCGTCGAGATCATGCTCGCGGTTGGCGAGCTCGAGAAGGCGCTGGCCGGCTGCAGCGAGCTCGAGGAGATCGCGCAGGATCACCCGAGCAACGTGCTCGGTGCGATCGTCGCGCACGCCCGCGGAGCGGTCGATCTGGCCCGCGGCGACGGCGCAACGGCGCTCGTCGCGCTGCGTCGCGCGTGGCGGATCTGGCACGAGCTGGGGGCGCCGTATGAGGCGGCGCGGGGCCGGGTGCTGGTCGCGCTCGCTTGCCGCGCGCTGGGGGACGACGACGCGGCGGCGATGGAGCTGGAAGCGGCACGCCATGCCTTCGCGGAGCTGGGGGCCACGCCCGAGCTCGCGCGCATCGACTCGCTCGCGCGTCCCACCGTTGCTGGCGAGACCCACGGGCTGACTCCGCGTGAGCTCGAGGTGCTGCGCCGGGTCGCCGCCGGCGAGACCAACAGGACCATCGCCGCGGAGCTCGTCCTCAGCGAGAGGACCGTCCACAGGCACGTCAGCAATATCTTCGCCAAGCTCCGCGTTTCCTCCCGCGCGGCGGCGACGGCCTACGCGTACGAACACGAGCTCCTCTGAGGACCCGCGCGTGGTTGGAATTACCCACGCGGCGCGGAGCACGAGGTTGGACCGTTCAGCCGATGCCCTGGCCGCTCACCGCTCCTATCGTCGTGCGCAGCGAGCACAAGCCGCCGAGCGAGGAGTTGGCAATGACTACGCAGGAGCTACGACGGGCGCAGGATGAGTGGGACAGGATCGCGCCGGGCTATGACGAGTTCGTCACCCCGACCCACATGTGGGTGGCGAATGAGGGGCTTGACCGCGCGGACCTGGGCCGCGGAATGCGGTTCCTCGACGTAGCGGCCGGGAGCGGTGCGCTGAGCATCCCTGCGGCGCGGCGCGGCGCTCGGGTCCTGGCGACGGACCTCTCCTCGGTCATGCTCGAGCGGCTCAATACGCGCGCACGCGCAGAGGGACTCAAGATCGAAACCCGTGTCATGGACGGCCATGCCCTCGAGCTGGACGACGACACCTTCGACGTCTCCGGGTCGCAGTTCGGCGTGATGCTCCTTCCCGACATGCTCCGCGGCGTGAGCGAACTGGTGCGCGTCACACGACCCGGGGGGCGGGTGCTGATGAATGTGTTTGGCCCCCCGGAGCGAGTCGAGTTCTTCGCCTTCTTCGTCGGCGCAATCCGGGCTGCCGTTCCCGGGTTCAGCGGTCCCCCGACGGATCCTCCCCCCTTGCCCTTCCAGCTCCAGGATCCCGCGGGACTGCGGGACGTGTTGGCGACGGCAGGGCTGAGCGACGTCCGTGTCGAGACGATCACGGAGCCGCTTGAATTCCTCTCCGGTACGCAAATGTGGGACTGGCTCCTTAACAGCAATCCGATCGCTGGCGAGATCCTCGCCGAGCTCGACCTGACGGACGAGCAGATGAACTCGGTCCAGCGGACGCTCGACGGCTGGTCCGCGAACGCGCCGCCGGGAACGGCCCGGCCGTCCTCACCGCCCCGATCAACATCGGCGTCGGAACCACGTAGCGTCCGTTGCGCATGATCAGACCGGCCGGGGTCCTGGCGCAGCGGCCGCAAATGATGGACTTTGCACGTTGCCCAAAGGCAGGCTCCACGCTGTGCACTGCCGCCTCCGTGGTGATGACGCTCGGGCCGATCGAGCCCGACCGGCTGATCGAGTACGACCGCGTGCGCTTCACGCGGGCCGTCGAGCGAGGCCTGCGCGAACCGTCGCGAACCTGGAGGCCACATTCGCGAGTGGGGAGCATCATGCCCGCGCTTGACCGAGAGGGTGACCTTCACATCCTCGATCTCGGCGGCGACGGCAACAGATTCACGCCGCAGTTCGTTGCCGAGGTCGGGGCCCTGGTCGAGGAGGTCGCCGCCACGCCACCTCCCCGTGCGCTCGTCACGACAGCGTCGGGGGAAGCCTGGGCCCTCGGTCTGGACCTGGAGTGGATTGCTGAGAATCCCGAGCAGGCCGGGCAGCTCCTGATCGCTATGCACGACCTCGACGCTCGGATGCTGGAGTTGCCGGTCCCTACGGTCGCCGCCATCGACGGTCACGCATACGCCAGCGGCGCCCTGTTCGCGCTCGCCCACGACAGCCGCGTCATGCGCGCCGACCGCGGGTTCTTCTGCCTGCCGGAGATCGACGGCCAGATCGCCTTCACTCCGGGCCTCACAGCACTGGTTCGCGCCCGCCTCGCGCCTCAGGCCGCGCCCGAGATGCTGACGACCGGAGCGCGCTACGGCGGCAGGCAGGCCCTGGCCCGCGGCATCGTCGACCGGATCGTCGACCACGACACGCTTGCACCCGGTGGTGAGCGGCCGGCTACTCCGCGCAGCCAGGGCGTCGCGCCGGTCGCACGGCGTGCGGAGCGGCTGGCATCTCGTGATGGCGCCGGGCGGTCGAACTCGATCGTACAGCAGCCGACCAGCAGCTTCGTGAGTTGAGCGCGAGCGCGCTGTGCTCGGGCAGCTCGTAG
Organism: uncultured Solirubrobacteraceae bacterium; assembly: GCA_963722815.1. GTDB lineage: Bacteria > Actinomycetota > Thermoleophilia > Solirubrobacterales > Solirubrobacteraceae > DASQFQ01. The sequence goes on along the minus strand of CAVROM010000006.1, from coordinate 243,112 downwards.
GGCTCCGGTCCCGGGCGCCCGTGACAGTCCTGCCCATCGCCTCGGCGAATCCATCTGGTCACCCGGTGGATCGTGTGCCCGCAGTTTGCAAGCCGCCGGCGACAGGATGCGTCCTTCGCTCGCGCCTCGATAGCCAGCCCAGGCCCGCTGCGGTCGCCGCCAGCAGTGAGAGCGTCCACAGCAGCGCGCTGTAGCCGAGCGCGCTCGCGAGCAGAGCGGCGGCGACGGGGCCGGCGGCGCGCGCCGCGGTCGTTGTCGCCGCCAGCCAGCCGGCGAGCGTGCCGTAGTCGTCGGTGCCGTAGTCATCGGCGACCACCGTCGCCCGCGCGAGCGTGGTCATCCCGTTGCCGATCCCGAGCAGCGCGAGCCCGGCCACCACCAACGGGGTGGCATGCGCCACGACCGTGAGCGCGATTCCGCCGGCCACAAGCGCAAACACGCCTGCGATCGCGGCCTCGGGACTGAGACGATCCTGGAGCGGCGCGAAGAGCAGACGGCCCGGTATCTGAGACACCCCGATCAACCCCACCGCGAAAGCGGCAAAGCCGGCGCCGTAACCACGCTCGAGCAGGAATGGAATGGCCTGGATCATGGTCCCGATGGCGGCAACGGAAGCCAAGAAAAGCGCGGCTGAGAGGAGCCAGAACCGCGCAGAGCGAAGCGCCTCGCTTGCGCCGATGACGCCAGACCGGCCCGCGCGAAAGGGGTCGGCCTGCGGGACCACGGCGGGCAGCGCCAGGGCATGGACCGGGGTCGTCACGGCGAGGATTGCCGCCAGGACCAGCAGGGCGCTGCGCCAGCCGTGGGCTTCCACCAGGACCTGCGTGAGCGGCATGAAGATGAGCTGGCAAGCGCCCCCACGAGGGTTAGGGTGGTGAGCGCTCGCCTGCGGCTGGCAGGGTCCCGGCAGCTCTTCGCCAGGACGGCGAAGGCCGGCTCGTAGAGCACCGTCGCCATCGCGAGGCCGATCCCCACCCAGATCAGATAGAACGCGGCCAGACTGTCGACCTGAGACCAAGTTGCTACGAGGGCGGCGGCGGCGGCGGAGCCCGAGGCCATGAGTGCCCGCGGCCCGTGGGCGTCGAGGTAGCGCCCGACTCCGACTGCCGCCAGGCCCGAGACGAGGAGGCCGAGCGAGAAGGCGCCGCTCAGCTGCGCGGCCGAAAGCTCGAGTTCGCGCTGCATCGGAACCAGCAGCACCGCGAAGGCGTAGTAGAGGATCCCCCAGGAAACCGTTTCCGTCGCCGACAATGCGGCCACCAAAGACCAGGGAGTAGAGGCCCCCTCGGCTGCCGGTCGCCGCGCGAGTCGCATCTGCGGCGGCTCAGCAGCAGTCGCCGGCGGACACGGCCACCGGCTGCAGCTCGGCGGAGGGGGCGCCGCAGCAGCTGTCGCCTTCGTCGCCTGCGGGGCCCGTGCAGGCGCCGGTCTCGGGCAGCAGGAGATCCACGCGTCTGGCGGCCTCCCAGTCTCCGGCCAGTGCGGCGGCGATCGAGCGGACCTGCTCGTAACCGGTCTTCATCAGAAACGTCGGTGCTCGCCCATAGCTCTTCATTCCGACGAGGTAGACCCCGGGCTCGGGATGACTGAGCTCGTCGACGCCGTGAGCGCGGACCGTCCCGCAGGAATGCAGGTTCGGGTCGATCAGGGGGGCCAGCTGCGGCGGACTCTCGACCCAGGGGTCCAGCTCAACCCGCAACTCGCGCAGCAGCGAGAGCTCGGGCCTGTAGCCGGTGGCGGCTATTACCCGGTCGACCGGCGGCAGCTGGTGGCTGCCATTGCTCGCCACCACGCCGTCGGCGCGCGCGGCCAGGTCGTGCGTGGCGAAACCCGTGTAGGCGCTCAGCTCGTCGAAGCGCGCTGCGAGCCTGAGCGCGACGCGCCCGCGCTGAGGCAGCCGATCAGCGCCCGCGCCGCCGAAGTAGTCGGAGATGCTCGCTCTGCGGACCGCCCACATGATCTGTGTCTCGGGGTGCTCTTCACGCAGCAGCATCAGGTCGAGCAGGGCTCCTAGCGCCGAGTGCCCACTGCCGGCGACCAGCACGCGCTGGCCCGCGTAGAGAGCTCGGTCACGTCCAAGAACATCCGGGTGTCCGTACGCGATCCGATCCGCGAGCTCGCGCTCGCCCGCGGCGGGAACGCCGCCCGCTCCGAGCGGGTTCGGTGTAGCGACGGTCCCGCTCGCATCGAGCACCGCTTGGGCCAGGTGGCGCTCAACCCCGTTCGGCCCGGCGCTGATCAGCTCGAAGGGCGCCTGGTCGCGACCGTCGGTCCTCAGCTTGTCGAGCCCCAGCCGGCTCACCGCCAGCACAGGCGCGAAAGCCGCACGTGCGGTGCGAGCTGCGGCGTTTCGGCCAGCGGCCGCAGGTAGAGCTCAGCCAGTTCTGCTCCCGTGGGGTGCTCATCCGCGGCCGGCACGCTCCAGCCGACACGCTCGAGCAGCCCGCGAGCGGTGTCGTCGATATTCATCGCCCACGGCGAAAACAGCTGCACGTGCCCCCAGGAAGCGACGCCGGCTCCCACCCGATCCCCGGCCTCGAGCACCAGCGGCCGGATGCCGCGCGCAAGCAGATGGGCTGCCGCGGCCAGCCCGGTCGGCCCGGCGCCGATCACGGCAACGGGAAGTTCATCGCGTGCGGGTACCTCAGTCATGGTCTGCTCCGGACTCAGCCTCAGTAGAAGGAAAGTGGGTGCGTTAGCCGCCGCAGGCGCCGTCGCCGCAACCGCCCGGCCGGCGCGGCTCGAACTCGGTCGGTGTCCCGCGGCTGTCGGTGGCAACCCGGCAACAATCGAGCAGCAGCTCGCGCAGCATCCGGCGGCCACGCTGGACTCGCGCCTTCATCCCCGACACCGACAGCCCGAGTCGTTCGGCCGCCGCGGCCTGGGTGAGATCGCCAAGATCGGTCAGCTCGATCGCCTGTCTGTAGGGCTCCGGGAGCCGGCTGACCATCGGCGTCAAACAGCCCGCGATCTCCGCCCTGACCTGGTCGCCATCGGCGGCAAGCAGGGCCGCCTCCTCACCGTCGAGCCGGTCGGCTTGCTCGAGCACGTCGCCACCCGGGGTCTCGAGCTCACAAGCACGCGAGCGGTAGTAATCGATGATCGCGCGCCGCGCCACCTGGTAGGCCCAGGCATCAAGGCGGTCCTCATCGCGCAACTCCCCCATGTGCTGATGAATGCGCAGCAGGATGTCCTCGGCCACGTCGTCGGCCGCATGCCGATCCGCTACCCGACGCGCGACGAAGCCGCGCAGCCGGCCGTGCAGATCCGCCCACATCGCCTCGGCCCCAGGGCCGGCGACAGTCGCGGTCACTGGCATCCGCAACCTCCGCCCGCGGTCGCCTCGGAGCCGCAACAGCCCGACTTCTCAGACGGCTCGCAGCAGGTTGACTGCACCGACGGTGCGCAACACGACGCCACCGGAATCGCATCCGGCTTCTCGGCCGTGGGAGCCGCCTGCGGGATAGGGGTGGCCTGCGGGAGCTCTGCATTCATCGGGTCTCCTCAAGTGTCCTAGGTCGAACGTCACCTGGAAAGACGGCAAGCGCGAACGAAGGACGCACACGCCTGGAAACGAGCCGGATCTGGCGATGGGTGAGTTAACTCGCTCGAGCAGCCTGTGAGCCAGGGCACGCATGAGCCCTCGGAGTTGGGTGGAAGCTGCGGCGTCGCGAAGTCGCCCTTCGAGGACTTCGTGTCCGAGAAGGACAATTCCCGGACGTGACTCGGGGCTCCCGCTCGCATAGGCAAGCGGTCATCTTGGGTGACGGCAACGAGACGACTGCCTGGGACGAGGAGCGAGCGCGGTTGTCGGCATGCGCACGGCTTCCGCATTCACCAGATGGAAGCGGGCGGTCAAGTCGGTAGAAGTGGTGTAGCGGGCGCGTTGGGCTGGTCCTGAACGTGGGTCGGCCACCGCGGGCCTCAGAATCGTCGGTCCTGTCACAGATCGACGAAGGAGAAACACCACGATGGCCGAGGAGCGGAGGATGACCGCTGCGCAAGTGGTCGACAAGCTGATGGGTAGCGAGCACGCCGATGTCGTGCGCGAGAGCGTCGCCTGGGTGGTGGCTGAGCTGATGGAGGCGGAGGTCTGCGGGCAGATCGGCGCGGAGCTCGGGGAGATCGCGCCTGACCGCCTCACGCATCGCAACGGCTATCGGCCGCGGGCGTGGCAGACGTGCGCGGGCGAGATCGAGCTGGCGATCCCGAAGCTGCGTTCCGGGAGCTACTTCCCGAGCTTTTTGGAGCCGCGCAAGCGCTCCGAGCAGGCGCTGGTCGCGGTCGTCCAGGAGGCCTACGTCAACGGCGTCTCCACGCGCAAGGTCGACCGGCTCGTCGAGCAGCTCGGGATCTCCGGGATGTCGAAGGACCAGGTCTCCAGGCTCTGCCGCGGCCTCGATGAGCAGGTGCGCGTGTTCCGCGAGCGGCCATTGGAGGGCCGCTACCCCTACCTGTGGCTGGACGGCAAGATCGAGAAGGTCAGAGAGCGCGGCGGCGTGCGCCAGAAGTGCCTGGTGATCGCCTACGCCGTGCACGAGTCAGGCCGCCGCGAGGTGATCGGCCTCGACGTCGGCGAGGCCGAGACCGAGAGCTTCTGGCGCGAGTTCCTCAGATCGCTGCGCTCGCGCGGCCTCACGGGCGTCCGGCTCTGCGTCTCAGACTGCCACGAGGGGCTGCGCGCTGCGATCGGCCAGGTGCTCGGCTGCCCGTGGCAGCGCTGCACGGTGCACTTCCTGCGCAACATGCTCGGCCACTGCGCCAAGAGCCAGCAGCCGATGATCTCCGCCGCGATCCGCGGGATCTTCCAGGCCAGCTCGGGCCAGGAAGCCCGCGAGCGGCTCGCCGAGGTCCTCGAGCGCCTCGAGCCCGTCGCCCCGAAAGTCGCCCAGCTGCTGCTGGACGCCGAGGCCGACCTGCTCGGCTTCTACGCACTGCCGCGCGAGCACTGGACCAAGCTCCGCTCGACGAACCCGCTGGAGCGCGTCAACCGCGAGATCGGCCGCCGCACCGACGTCGTCGGCATCTTCCCCAACGACGCGAGCCTGATCCGGCTCGCCGGCGCGATGCTGATCGAACAGAACGACGAGTGGCTCGTCAGCCGCCGCTACCTCTCCCAAGAATCACTCTCCTCAGTCCTAGACCAAGACGATCACACACTCACCAAGGAGAACAACAACGACAACAAGGAGGTGCCCGCTCTCAGCGCCGCCTGAGAGCCCAACGTCTCACCGACGATCCGGAGCTACACCACGAACCGCTACTTGACTCCGTCAATCAGGCGATACGAGCTTTTCGACACCGACCGCGACGTTCTCGCGAGTTGGCGAGCACCGGCGGCCCATCCCGCGCTCGAAGAGTCCAGCCTCGAGGTTGACGACGTCACACGAGAAGAGCTCGAGCCGGATCTTCGGCGCTTCGAACGGGAAGGCGATCCCCCGCCCTAGCCACACTCGCCGGATCACGCCGCCCCGGATCACGAGCGGCGGAACCGTGGACCAACGTGGGTCTTAGCCTCGATCGTGCGTTAACGCAGACGCCCCGACGGTGTCGGGGCGTCTGAAACGTCCGGTGGGGCCGGGATTCTTGGGCTTGCTGAAGGTCCTTGATCCCGGGCTTGGAGGGTCACCTTGCGGGTGCTGCGTGAAGGACGCTCGTTGACCGTAGATGTGACGTCGGATGGAGCGGGGTTGGTGTCGCACGCGGGCGCGGCGTTGGTGGCCGAGGTCGCTGACCGGACTGGGCTGACGCGTGAGCTCTCGCGTGCCCTGGCGGGGTTGCGCGAGCGGCGGCGCAGGCACGATCCGGGCCGTGTGGTCCGGGATCTGGCGGTGATGCTGGCCGACGGCGGCGACTGCCTGTCGGACCTGCGCGCGGTGCGCGACCAGCAGCCGTTGTTCGGACCCGTCGCCTCGGACACGACGGCGTTTCGGCTGATCGACCGGATCGCCGGCGAGCCGGCGGCGCTGGAGGCGTTGCGCGCGGCGCGGGCCCGCGCCCGGGCGCGCGCGTGGGAGCTGGGCGCGCGGCCGGAGCGGATCGTGATCGACGTCGACGCGACGCTGATCGGCGCCCACACCGAGAAGGAGGGCGCGGCGGTCAACTTCAAGGGCGGTTTCGGCTTTCACCCGCTGCTGGCCTACCTGGACGCGAGCCGCGAGGCGCTGGCCGGGATGCTGCGCCCGGGCAACGCGCCGGCGCACGGCGCGGCCGATCAGATCGCGGTGCTCGAGCAGGCGCTCGAGCAGCTCCCGCGCGAGGTCGTCGCCGACCTGGACACCGAGATCGTGCTGCGCACCGACTCGGCCGGCTCGGCGCTCGCGCTCTGCGAGGCCGCGCGCGACGCCAAGATCGCCTACCTGGTCGGGTTCGATCTGACCAAACAGGTGCGCCGCGCGATCCTCTCGCTGCCCGAACACGCGTGGCGGCCGGCGCTGCGCCAGAACGGCGAGCAGCGCGACGGGGCGCAGGTCGCCGAGATCACCGGCCTGCTCGAGTTCTATGACTGGCCCGAGCGCTCGCGCGTGATCGTGCGCCGCGAGCGCCCGCACCCGGGCGCGCAGCTGTCGTTTACCGACGTCGACGGGCACCGCTTCCAGGCCACGCTGACCGACCTGACCAGCGACGCGGTCGAGCTCGAGCGCCTGCACCGCGGCCGCGCCAACGCCGAGGACCGCGTCCGCGCCGCCAAGCAGACCGGCCTGGAGAACCTCCCGTTCCGCGAGTTCGCGCTCAACGCCGTCTGGCTCGAGCTCTCGATGATCGCCCAAGACCTCAGCGTCTGGACCCAGGCCCTGTGCCTGCACGGCGAGCTGGCGAGCTGCGAGCCCAAGACGCTGCGCTACCGGCTGCTGCACACCGCCGGCCGACTCGCCTTCCACGCCCGCCAAGCCACGCTGCGCCTGCAAGCCACCTGGCCCTGGGCCAGCCAACTCGCCGCCGCCTTCGCGCGCCTACGAGCACTCCCACCACCCGTCGGCTGACCCCGACGCCGGGCCACGACGACCACGAGCCCAACCCGGCGCACCGCGCCCGGCTCGCCCGACGCACCGATCCCGGCAGCAGCACTCGCCAGCGGCCACCACGAGCCGACGGCGCGCCAGCTCGCCATCGCCGCCATCAGCGACACACACAACCACGCCGCGGCACACGCCGAAATCGATCCACAACCGCGCTAACGCACGATCGAGGCTTAGACGAACCTAAACCGAGCGCCGACCGATCGGCACAACCGACGAACTCCGATCGAAACGTGCTTCCGCTTCCCCTTGAACGGAGCATCATCCGAGAGTGCTGCTCTCGCGTGAGGCTGTCGCATAAAGCCGGGAGATCGGCGCACTCGCCGGCCGGTGGGAGACGTCGAGACTAGGAGGGGTGGCCTGCTCCCCGGCGGCGTTGTCAGCTCAGGCCGCGGGGGTTTGTAGGTCTCCGAGGGCATCGTCCCAGGTCTGGGCGACCTCGGCTGGCGTGCGGTAGTTCAGCCCGCTGTGCGGGCGGTGGTGGTAGCCGTCGATGTGAGTGCCGATCACCTCCCTGGCCTCGTCGAGGGTCTCGAACTCGTGCAGCCAGACGCAGCGCTCTTTGAGCTTGCCGAACCAGGACTCGATGAAGGCCTGGCTCTCGGGGTCGCGGTAGCCGCCGCGGCGGTGCGCTATCCCCAGGCCCGAGAGCACGAGCTTGAATGCCCTGGCGGTGAACGCGGATCCGTTGTCGGTGCCCAGCGTCAGCGTCTGAGGCCGGATCGCTCGCGCGGCGGCCGCTTGCTCAACCAGCGCGATCGACTCCTTCGCGCGGCAGCGCAGCTCGAGGTGCCAGCCGACGATCTCCCTGGTGCAGCAATCGATCGCGGCCATCAGATAACACCAGCCGTGCTCGGCGACCCAGACCGAGGTCATGTCCAGATGCCAGAGCTCGTTCGGGCGCGTGACCTGAAAGAACCCGGGCCGGCGGCGGCGATCCAGCCGCCGGCGACGCTGGATCAGCCGCCGCTCGCGCATGACCCTGAGCACGCGCTTGCGGTTGACCGCCCGCCCGAGCTTGCGGGTGACGAGCGCGCAGACCATCCGGTAGCCGTCGGTCTGGTTGGCCTCGGCCACCTCGATGATCGCGGCGTCGACCTCGCCGGCGGGCGGGCCCGGCCGCCGCGCCGCTGGCGGCCGGCGTTTCGGGACGCGATAGATCGCCTGGCGGCTGATCTGCGCCACGCGCGCCACCGCCGAGGGCGAGTAGCCCTCGGCGACGAGCTCGCGGGACCGGGTGACGCGCATGCCTACTCCCAGTCCCGCAAGAGCTTTCCCGAGATCTCCAACTCATAGGTCTTCTTCCCGAGCGTCCGCTCCAGCTGCGCGATCCGCCGCCGCTGCTCAGCGGCAAGCGAACGGTCCTGGCCCGCCGCGAAGCGCTCCATACCCGCCTCGACCATCTGGTCGCGCCAACGACGCAACAGCCTCTCTGAGATGTCGTGCTCGCGGCAGATCTCCGCGATCGACCGGTCGCCGCGGAAGGACGCGAGCACGAGCTCGGCCTTCTGCTGCACCGTGAACTTCCGGTACTTGCGCTTGTCGCTCAACCGAATCTCCTGACTCCGATGAGCGGCCGATCCTCTGATCAACCCCCGACGGAGAAGACGCCGGCTTCGCCGGCTCCATCTCGATCACGAAGAACAATCAAGGACTGACAACGCCACCACGGGGAGCAGGCCAAGGGGCCGAAACAGGCGTGCGGTCCCGCCAGTTCGCGGTGTTCCATGGTCGCTACTTCGTGGCGTCCCACGACTGATTGATGCACCGGCGGGTGGAATGGTTTGTGCGACAGCCTCGCGTGAACTGGGCACTCGGTCGCGAGTGCTGCTTGTGGGTCAAGCGGCAGGTCCGACAGGTGCGGCCGAACAGCCGGAATCGTCCCGGCGTCGGGACGAATCAGGCCGAAGGGCATGCGCAGCATCGTCGTCTTGCCCGCCGAGGATCTCGTACACCTCCCCTGCGCAACCTGCGTAGAACGTGGATAGTTCGGGCGGGGCGAAAAGGCCCACGGACCCCGCCGTGGGCCTTTTCACGCGGCAAACAACCGCAAAATGCGGGAAAACGCGGACACCAACACACAGGTCGAGAGCGACGAAAACCCCTGTAAATCAGACAGACTCAGACGCAAGGCTGCACGACTGAAAATCGTGGTGTCCCCGGTTCGAGTCCGGGTCTCGCCATCGAGGACCGCCTGCTACCAGGCGGCCGCCGCCTGCGTGGCGTTGGCGACCACGACGTCGTGTGAAGCAACGGATCGCCCGCCCCGACTTGATCGATGGAATACCGGTCGGGCCCAGGGCCGCCGGGGAGCTTGCCGATCGACATCATCCTGCCCCTCAGGCCCCCGAGACCGTTTGGGCAGACGGATCACGTCGATTCCTCGAATGTCTGCCGATGTAGAGCCGCGTTTCGGGGTGGCAGCGGGCGCGCGTGACGGCGACCCGGTGGATGGCGGCGTTGACTTGACGGTTGCCGCCGCGGTCGAGGCGGTGGCGGTTGATCCTGCCCGAGCTGATCGGGCTCGGCGCCAAAGCCCGGGCACTCTGGCGAGCTTGGCGTCGCTGCTGAAACGGTGGGCGCCTGGCCCGGCGGCCGCCGTCATCACCGACCGCGAGGCAGAAGCGGGAGCGACGTACCGCGTGGCCCGTTGCCCCTGCGGGGCGTTGTTGAACCTGACGCCGCAACCCATTGAGACCGGCCCTCGACCGCGCCCCTCAGCCGAACGACCCACCTTACGCGAGCGGCAGCAGTGCCCAGGATGCAGCAGATCGGCGGAGCGGGCCGGCGAGTCCGTGGCGTCCGTCGTCGAGCGCCAGACGACCCTGTAGGTCTGGCACCTGATCATCCTCGTCGTCTTCGGTGCCGCGCTCGTACGGCTCGTGGCACAGTCGCCACGTCGAAGCGCAACCTCGAAGCCGCTCCCACCGCATCGGTAAGTCAGGGCCGGGCGATAACTGACCGTCTACCGGCCGTCCGAGCGGCTCGGCGTTGCTGAAGCTTGATGCCCTCGACGTGCCTCGTGCCTCGTGCGACGGAGGCGCGGGGAAGGTCCTGTCGCTTGCGGGTACCGCCGGGCGCAAGATGGGGCCTGCAATGCATTGCGGACTGCAGCTCCCGCCGGTGCGCTTGATGGATGGACGCACGCGCGGCGTCGGTCGCATACGGAGCGGGGATGGCTGAGCGGCTCGAGGCTGGAGCCGCTCGTGGTGATCGCCTCAGCGCGGACCTGCGGCACGTCTCGGGCCGCTACGGTCGCATGTCGTTGTACGCGCGGGTCGTGGCGATCAACGCCGCGATCGTGGCGGGCGCGACGCTGGTGTTGATGCTGACGCCCGCGACGGTGCGGTATCCCATCACCGCGACCGAGGCGATCGTGCTGGTCGCGGGAGTCGTGCTCGTCGTCGTCGCGAACGCTTCGGTGCTGAAGATCAGCTTCGGCAGCCTGAAGCGCACCGTGGCCCGGATGGAGACGGTGGACCTGCTGCAGCCGCAGCAGCGCCTGCCCGTGGTCGGCAGCCCGGAGACCCGGGCGGTCGTCGCAGGGCTCAATCAGATGCTCGCGCGACTCGAGAGCGAGCGCCGCGAGAGCAGCCGGCGGACACTCGCGGCGCTCGAGGGCGAGCGCTGGCGGATCACGCAGGAGCTCCACGACGAGATCGGGCAGAGGCTCACGGCGCAGCTGCTCCAGCTCGGCAACCTTGCTGCAGACCTACCGCCCGACCTTCGCGAGCGCGTGAGCACGATCCAGGAGGGCGCCAGGGCGGCGCTCGACGAGGTCGGCGTCCTGGCCTGGCAGCTGCGGCCGGGCATCCTGGACGACCTCGGCCTCCTGAGTGCGCTCGAGGCGCTCGTCGAGTCGCTCGAGGAGCAGGCGCCGCGGGTTCGTGTGCGCAGCTCGCTGCCCGCGGCGCTGCCGGCGATGAGCGCGGAGGAGGAGCTCGCGATCTACCGGATCGTGCAGGAGGCCCTGACGAACGCGATCCGCCATGCCGGCGCCGGCGCGGTCGCTCTCACGGTCGCCGGGGAAGGCGGGCGCATCCGGGTCTCGGTGTCCGACGACGGGGTGGGCATCGCTCAGAGCGAGGCCGAGGACGCCGGGATCCGGGGGATGCGCGAGCGCGCCGTCGCGATCGGCGCGACCCTTGCGATCGCGACCGCACCGGGCGACGGGACTCGTGTCGCGCTCCAGCTCCCCGTGCGGCCGGGGGTCGCGTAGGGATGGCGGTCCCGTTCCCCGCGCATGTGCTGATCGCTGATGACCACACGGTCGTGCGTGAAGGTCTCAGGACGATGCTCGATCGAGAGCCTGACCTCAAGGTGGTCGCCGAGGCCGGCGACGGCGCGGAGGCGGTGGAGAGAGGACTCTCCGACGACGTGCACCTCGCCATCCTCGACATCGCGATGCCGCGCATGACGGGGCTCCAGGCGGCGCGTGAGCTCTCGCGCCGACGCCCGGACCTTCGGATCCTGATCCTCTCGATGTACGACAAGGAGCAGTACTTCCTCGAGGCACTCACCGTCGGCGCGTCGGGCTACGTGCTCAAGCGCGCCGCCGACCGCGACATCGTCGAGGCCTGCCGCACGGCCCTCCGTGGCGAGCCGTTCATCTACCCGACCGCGCTGCGCACGCTGATGCGGCGCTACCTCGAAGCGGTGGAGCGCGGCGAGACCCCGGGACGTGGCCCGCTGACGCCTCGTGAGGCCGAGATCGTCAAGCTCATCGCGGAAGGTCGCAGCTCGCAGGAGATCGCCGACCTGCTGGTGATCAGCGCGAAGACGGTCGAGCGGCACCGGGCTAACGTCTTCGAGAAGCTGGGCATGCACGACCGGGTCGACCTGACGCGCTATGCGATCCGCGAGGGGCTGACCGAGCCCTAGCCGGCCAGGCGAATCTACAGCCTGGCCACCATGGCGGGCGGCCCCGGGCGGCGGAAGCCTGAAGGCATGACCACGCAACAGATGGCCCCATCGCAGCTCGGCCCCCGTCTGCCAGTACCGTCCGCACCCGGCCGGGCCCGCGAGGCGCTGGCGTCCGCGCGACTCGCCAGCGCCCTCTATCTGATCATCATCGCCTTCGGCATCTTCGCCGAGGTCGCCGTCCGCTCGAGCCTGATCGTCGACGGCGACGCAGCCGCGACGGCAGCGAACATCCGCGAGTCGGAGTGGCTGTTCCGGGCGGGGTTCGGGGCCGACCTGATCGTCTTCCTCTGCGATGTCGCGCTCGCTGTCGTCCTCTTCCTGCTTTTCCGCCCCGTGAGTCGGTCGCTGTCGCTGCTCGCCGCGGCCTTCCGGCTCACCCAGACGGCGGTCATCGGGCTCAATCTGCTGGCCATGTTCGCCGCGCTCGTGGTGCTCGAGGAGGCCGACTACCTCGGCGCGTTCGGCGCGGGGCAGACCGAGGCGCTCGCCGCCCTGTCGCTGGACATCCACGCGTACGGCTACACGCTCGGCCTGACGTTCTTCGCCGTCAGCACCCTGCTCATCGGCTATCTCGCGATCCGCTCGGGCGTCGTCCCGAAGGCGCTCGGCATACTGCTCTGCCTGGCCGGCGCCGGGTATCTAGCGGACAGCTTCGCCTTCTTCCTCGTCCCGGGCTATGACGGCTCGATCTCGCCGATCCTGCTGGCCCCCGCCATCGTCGGAGAGCTCTGGTTCGCCCTCTGGCTCCTGCTCCGGGGCCGCCGACTGCAGGCCCTGGGGGAGGTGCAGTGATGCGCGCGGTCGTCCAGGACTCATACGGCGCGCCCAACGTCCTCGAGTTACGCGAGATCGACAGGCCGGCCCTTGGCCCCGGTGAGGTGCTGGTTCGCGTCCACGCGGCCGGCCTGGACCAGGGCGTCTGGCACCTGATGGCCGGCCTGCCGTACGTCGTGCGGCTCGCCGGCTACGGCATCCGCACGCCGAAGAACCCGGTTCGCGGGCTCGACGTGGCGGGTTGCGTCGAGGAGGTCGGGACACAGGTGACGTGGTTCCGGCCCGGTGACGAGGTCTTCGGCACTTGCGACGGCTCGTTCGCCGAGTACGCGAGCACCAGCGAGGACCGGCTCGCCCCCAAGCCTGCGAACCTCAGCTTCGAGCAGGCCGCGGCCGTGCCGACCTCCGGCTACGCCGCGCTGCAGGCCGTGCGCGACCACGGCCAGGTCACTGCCGGGCAACGCGTCCTGGTCATCGGCGCCGGAGGCGGCGTCGGCACGTTCGCCGTGCAGATGGCGAAGGCCTACGGCGCTCGCGTGACCGGCATCGCCAGCACGGCGAAGACCGACCTGATTCGCGCGACTCGGGGCCGATGCGGTGATCGACTACACCGTCGAGGACTTCGCCGACCGGCCCGAGCGCTACGACGTGATCCTCGACATCGCCGGCAACCGCCCGCTCTCCCGCCTGCGGCGCGCGCTGACATCGCAGGGGACGCTCGTGATCGTCGGAGGGGAGGGCGGCGGAAGGTGGCTCGGCGGGGTCGACCGCCAGCTCCGCGCCCGCCTGCTCTCGCCGTTCGTCGGACAGACGCTTCGGCCCTACTTCTCGAGCGAGCGCCAAGAGGACCTCGAGGAGCTGCGCCGGCTCATCGAGGCCGGCGACGTCACCCCAGTCCTCGACCGCGCCTTCCCGCTGAGCGCCGTGCCCGATGCGATCCGCTACCTGCGCGCGGGCCATGCTCGCGGAAAGGCCGTGGTCACCGTCTAGACGATAGGAGCAGACTTATGAGAGACGTCCGGCGACAGCAGATCGGAGGCGCCGCCGCGCTGGGCGCCGCCGCGACCTTCCTGTTCGGCTTCGCGCTGTTCGCGACGATGCTCTCCGACTACACGACCGGCGATCCCAGTCCCGCCGAGTCGGTGGCGTTCCTCGCCGACCACGAGGCGACGCTCTACCTCTGGAATCTCGTGATCCTGATCGTCTTCGGCGTCCTGCTCGTGCCCGTCGTGCTCGCGCTTCACGAACGGGTCCGGCCCGGCGCGCCCCTGCTCGCCCAGGTGGCGGCGGCCTTCGGCGTCATCTGGGCCGGCCTCGTGATCGCGGCGGGCATGATCGCCAACATCGGGCTTGGCACGGTCGCCAACCTCTATGACACGAGCCCCCTGCAGGCGGAGTCGGTCTGGTCCGCGCTCGACGCGGTACAGAACGGCCTGGGCGGCGGCAACGAGATCGTCGGCGGGCTGTGGGTGCTGCTCGTCAGCCGCGCGGCAATGGCGACCGACGCGCTGCCGCGGGCGCTGAGCTGGCTTGGCATCGTCGCCGGCGCGGCAGGGATCGTCACGGTCGTCCCGGTGCTCGAACCGGCCGGAGCCGTCTTCGGCCTCGGCCTGATCGTCTGGTTCGCGTGGACAGGGATCGTGATTCCAAGGAGTAGTGAGAGCCAGCCGGCGCTCCGCGAGCCAGACCGCGCGGACCGTGGCGCGCACCAACTCGCTGCGCGCCAAGGTCAGTAGCGGGCCGTTGACGACTTCCACTGAGCGTCACGCCCGAGCCTCGGCGACGGTGGTCTCGGCGCGGTGCCCATGCCGCAGGTGCCGACCTCGGGCATACAGCCGGCGGGAACGACCCTGCTGCGTCGCGACGAACGTCGAGTACCCGCCGCCGGCCGCACACCCGTCTCGCAGCCGGCCCGACCGCAGGAGGTCCCCAAGTGACAACCGCCACAGCCCAGCTTCCGCCCCGAACGACGGCGAAGATCGTCGCCTACGGCTACCTCGTCATCTTCGGCCTCGCCATCTTCGCCAACTTCTTCGTGCTCGAACGGCTCATCGAGCCGGACGACGCGTCAGCCGCCGCGGGCAGCATTGCGGACTCGCAGACGCTCTTCCGATTCGCCCTCGTCGCGTTCCTCGTCGTCTTCGTGATCGACATCGTGATCGCCTGGGCGCTGTACATCTTCTTCCGGGCGACCAACGCCGAGGTGTCGCTGCTGGCCGCCTGGTTTCGAGTCACCCACGCGATTCTCATGGGCGCAGCGGTCGTGTTCTTGTTCATCGTCGCCGAGCTCGTCGGCGACAGCGACATCAGCGCAGCGTTCCCAGGCGCACAGCTCGACGCGCAGGTCGGGCTGCTCCTCGAGGGGTTCACCACCCTCTGGCTCATCGGACTTGCGGCCTTCGGCATCCACCTCGCCCTCCTCGGCTTCCTCGTCGCCAAGGCAGCCGGGGTCCCAAAGGTGCTCGGCGCCCTACTGACCCTCGCCGGTGCGGTCTACGTGATCGACACCGTCGGGCACGGGCTGCTTGCCAACTATGCCGACTACGCGGACGTCTTCCTCGTGATCGTCGCCGTGCCATCGGTGATCGGCGAACTCGCCTTCGCGATCTGGCTCCTCCTCAAAGGCGGCAAGACATCGGCACCCAGTGCGCTACCCGACGAGCGACCGGCCGTTACGACGTGGGCAAGCGAGGGCGGTTCGCCCGGCGGCAGCGGCAAGCCCGGCATGAGTTCCGATCAACAACGAGCCGTTGCCCGCCTGGGGGGACATCTTCGGCGACCGGGTCGCCGCTGCGGCGATGATCGACTGGCTCCCTCATCACGCCGAGATCCTCGCGCGCAAAGGCGACCCCCTCGCGCCTCAAAGACCGCAACCACGCCCTGCACGCCACCCCCGGCGACTGACCGCGGGCGGCGGGCGTCGCTACGGCTCGCCCTCCGGGCCCGCCTCCGCGATGCCCGCTGCAACTGCGAGCAAGGTCGCCTTTCGGCCGGTGGCCATCCGGCTGACGAGGACGCAGGCGCCCGGAAGACCGTGAGGCAAGAATCCCATGGGCCTCGCGTCGTGCCGGAGGCCGATGTGACGGATCCGATCAACCTGGTCGGTCGATGACCTTCCGCGACTACATGCGTTGGGACGGCTGCGTAGCCATCCTCCTGGGCGCGGCGCTCTGCGTGTTCGGCGTTGCCAACGGCCATCAGGGCGCGGCGGACGCCGCGTTCAGTGGCACCATCATGCTCGCTGGCACTGGCGTGTTCATGATGGTCCGGCACCGGGCGCCGCTTCGCCGCCCCAGCACCTGGTTCACCGCCAAGCCCATCGCCGCCGCCCTCGACGACCGGGCCGCTTGCTCGCGCCGCACGCTGATCGCCCGGCTGCTGTCCGAGATGACGGCGTTCACGATCCTCACCATCGGTCTCAGCTACCTGACGAACTTCTGGCTGACCTATGTGGACTTCGGCGTCTGGGCCGTGGCCATCGGCGTGATCAAGATCGGCCCCGCGGCGGCGGCCATCGGGCAGCACGAGGCACGCGCTGGCACCAGCTACCGCGTTGCGCGGCGACCGCTTCGGGGACTGGTGGAGCTGAGCGAAGCCGAGCGAGGCTCGACCCATAGAAGCTGACCGCACCGCCGCGGCGCGCCAGCATTTGGGCACCGAGCGCCGATCCGGTGCCCGAACCGGCGACTAGCAGCCGCAATTTGCGGTCATAGTCGGACCGACGATAGCCGTCGCAAACTCCCTCGTTTGCAGCGTATAAGGGGATCCGCGCCGAGGCGGCCGACGCAACAAGCCGTTGAATTTAGCGGCGTTTGCAGCGATTTTCGCTGCGAGCGCGGACCTGACGAGAAGTCGTCTGCAGGCGTTTTCGACCGTCTTTCGCCACCGCGCGCAGTATGAGCGCAGTATGGGAGGTGGTGGGTGGAGAGCTGCCAGCACGACGATTTCAGTCGCGGGTCATGTCCCCTTCGTCTGCGACGTACCATGGAAGTGCTCTACCAGCTGAGCTAAGAGGGCGCGGCGCCCGGAGGCGACGTCCCGCAGGGTAGCTCACGGGCGGTCGTGAGGCACGGCGGCCTCCGCGCCCTGAGCGGGGACGCGGCGACCGCCCCCCCAGGCGCTGTCGAGCTTCGGCAGCGCGGCTCGCCGGCGCTCGGGCGGTCGCCGCGCTCAGGTTGGCTCCGCGCGGCGCCGTGGACCCTCGCCACGACGGCCCAACAATGGCCGCTGACCGCGGTCCACCGCCACATGGCGCAGCCCAGCTGAGGAGCCGATCCACCGCCGGATCTTCGATTGACAGCGGAATCGTGAGCGCTAGCATCGCTGCGGTCTATTCCCTGCGGGAGGGAAGGCGTGCACTTACGTCTGTGGCATGGAGAGCACGCGCTGGCGAAGCTTGGCGGGATCGCGCCCGAGCATGTCGTACTGCTCGAGCAGCGATGGCCGCCCGATCGTGCACGACCCGGACGCGCCCGCATCGACCGTGGGAGGTCTTCATGTCGAGGAAGACGTATGCGACGCTCGCCGTAGTTGCTCTGTGGGTCCTCGGACTCGCCGCCACCGCGTCCAGCGCGATCGCGGCCGGCGCCCCCGGCCACGTGGCTGGACTGCCGTCGAGCTTCCAGTGGTCTTCGAGCGGACCGCTGATCAGCCCCAAGCCCGATGCCACGCATCCGATCGTCTCGGTCAAGGACCCGACGGTGGTGCGCTACAAGCACCGGTGGCTCGTTTACGCCACCACGGCGAACACGTCAGGTGAGTGGAGCCTGCAGTACACGAGCTTCAGGCACTGGCGACAGGCGCCGGCGGCTCCGCGGTATTTCCTGGACCAGTCGGCGATCGGCCTGGGATACCGCGCCGCGCCTCAGCTCTTCTACTTCGCGCCGAAGAAGAGGTGGTTCCTCGTCTACCAGACGGGTCTGCCGTCGTATTCGACCACCGATGACCCGACCAAGCCGCAGAGCTGGTCGGCGCCGAAGAACTTCCAGGACCAGATGCCCGATGTCATCGCGCAGAACATCGGGAACGGCTACTGGGTGGACTTCTGGGTCGTGTGCGACAAGGCCATGTGTTACCTGTTCTCCTCGGACGACAACGGTCACCTGTACCGCTCCGAGACCACCGTCCGGGACTTCCCGAACGGGTTCGGCAATACGCAGATCGCGATGCAGGATCCGGACCGGCACGCGCTCTTCGAGGCCAGCAACGTCTACCGGATCAAGGGCAGCCACAAGTATCTACTGCTCGTGGAGGCGATCGGCAGCGACGACAGGCGCTACTTCCGCTCCTGGACCGCCAACGGCATCACCGGCCCCTGGACCCCCCTCGCCGACACCGAGAGCAACCCGTTCGCCCGGTGGAACAACGTCGCCTTCCCCGGCGGAGCCTGGACCCAGGACATCAGCCACGGCGAAATGATCCGCGCGGGCGTCGACCAGACCATGGAGATCGACCCCCGCTGCCTGCGCTACCTCTACCAAGGCATGGACCCGGCGGCCGGAGGCGACTACTCGCAGCTGCCCTGGCGACTGGGACTGCTCACCCAGAGAACCCACGGGCGGGCGTGCGACAGAAGGCGGTAGCTGCCGCCGACCGGGGAGAGACCCAGAGGCCGTAACCCGTCAGCCCGTGTGCAGGCCGAGCCGCTCGGCCTCGCGCGCCAGCGCGTCGTCGAACGTGATCACCGTGTCGGCCCCCGCGTCCTGCGCGGCCAGCAAGACGCAGCAATCGGGCAGCTTGAGCCCGCTCCCGGCGCGCAAGGTGGCGAGCCGAGCCGGCGCGTCGTCGCCGAGTGGGATCTCCTCGATCTCGAGGTCGGCCACTGCGGCGCGCAGCAGCGAGCCCTCGCGCCGCGCAGGTCCGACGAACACGTCGGCGAGCGTGATCGGGCTGCAGCCGAGACGCCAGTCGGCAGCTCCGAGTAGCGCATCGCCGGCGCGGGCGTGCGACGCATCGCGCTCGTCGAGATGCGCGATCAGCACGCCGGCGTCGATGACGATCACGCGGGCCAGTCGTCTCGCAACCGCTCGAGCTCGCCCTGCTCGTAGGCGCCCGTCAGCGCACCGCTCGTGCGGCGGACGGCGTCCCGCCGGCGAGCGAGCTCATCGCCTCGGTCGCGATCGATGCTCTCGCGGCCTTCCTCGACGAGCCGGAGCAGCAGCTCGCGGCGGGACCGAACCTCCGGCCAGCGCACGGCGGCGGCGTCGAGGGCGGCTGCGACCTCGTCGGTCTCCGTGATCGTGAGCCTCGGGCGCGTGGTCGGCATCGACCCGATGTGGAGCACCAGTGCGCCTGGTTCAGCACCTCAGCAGCAGAACTGGATGACCTTGTCGAGGCTCGCCCCTGCTCAGGGCCCGGCTGTCGCTCGCGCTGCGGCGATGAGCGCCTCCGCCGAGCGACCCTCCCGGCGCTCCGCCATCACGTGCCCGTAGATGTCGAGGCACACGGTCGGGTTGTGGCCGAGTTGGGCGGCGATCTCGACGATCGAGAGCCGGCCCTCGGCGATCAGGAGCGACGCGAACGAGTGGCGGAGGTCGTACGGACGGGCGCCGGCGAGACCGGCACTCGCGGCGGCGGGGCGGAACACTCGGCGGCGCCAGTTGCGCCAGTCGGTCTCGCGCCAGAAGCCGCCGTCGCTCCGCGCGATCACCGGCCCGGCACGCTCGAGGCGCGGCTCGAGGTCGTCTCGGAGTGGCTCGAGGAGCCGGACGGATCGGGGGCGGCGGTTCTTCAATGACTTGACCCGTCCGTCGGAGACCGCCTGCTCGATGACCAGCGTGCGCTCTCGGACGTGGCGCCATTCGAGCGCCAGCGCCTCGCCGGGTCGCAAGCCCGCGTACGCGAGGAGGACGAGAGGGGCGGGCTCGCGCCCGCGGGCGAGCAGCGAAGCGCGCATGGCCTCGACCTGCTCCGGCTCGGCGATGACCGCCGCGCGGGGGGTCGACGCCCGCGGCTTCCGTGCCGCGCGGACCGGGTTTCGGTCCACCAGCTGCCACTCGACCGCGCACGAGAACACGCTGCCGAGCAACGTGTACGTCTTCCGGATCGTCTCGACGCCCACGCCGGCGGCCTCGCGGTCGGCACGGAAGCGCGCGATCGCGAGCGGTGTGACGTCGCGCAGGCGCAGCGCCCCGAGGTGCGGTCGGGCGTGGTGCTCCCAGACCCACCGGTAGGTGCGCAGCGTCGCGGGCTCGAGTTGCGGGTCGGCGTAGAGCGCCCACCACTCCTCGACGAACGCGGCGAGCGTCGGACCGCGCCGACCGATCAGCCTCATGCGCGCACATAGGTCGGTGTGCGCCGGTTCTCTCCCCACCCGCGGCAGTACGCTCGGGTGGTGGCTCGCTGCTGGATGGTCGGCCTTCTGCTCCTCTTTGCCGGCTGCGGGGGAGGCGGCGACAAGGCCGTGGAGCCCGCTCCCGACGCGCCGCCCGGGATCGAGCTGACGAGCTCGGCGTTCAGTGCCGGTGGGCGGATCCCGACGAAGTTCACGTGCAGCGGCAAGGAGGTATCTCCCCCGCTGGCCTGGGCCGATGTGCCCGCCGGGACGAGATCGCTTGCGCTGCTAGTGGAGGATCCCGACGCTCCGGGCGGCACGTACACGCACTGGACCGTCTATGGGATCCCGCCCACCGTCCGCGAGTTCGCTGAAGGCAAGGCTCCCAGCGGCTCGACCCAGGGCGAGAACTCGTTTGGTGACGACCGCTATGGGGGGCCGTGCCCGCCGAAGGGCGACGAGGCGCACCACTACGAGTTCAACCTGTACGCGCTGCGAAAGGATCCGAAGCTCCCAGGCGGCGCGAAGCCGGACGACGTCCGCGCCGCGATCAAGAGGCAGGCGCTCGCGCGCGGCCGGCTGATCGGGACGTTCCGGCGGGGCTAATAGGCTCGGTCGTCGATGGACGACACGGACCTCACCAGAGCCGGCTGGCGCTCGCTTGCCGCGTTCCAGCGCATGATCGGGCTTCACGGGCCCGACGCCGAGGTGCTGGAGCACGACGCCTTCGTCGCCAGCCGTGTGCCCGCGACCCACTCGTCGCTGATCAACGCCGCCGTGCCGCTCGAAGACGGCATCGCGGAGCACCTGGACGAGATCGCGCGCTTCTACGACGGCCAGCCGAAGTGGGGCGTGTGGATCGACCCGGCCCGCACGGAGGACGCTGAGGCGCTGACGGTACGAGGGCTCGAGCTCGACAGCACGCCGATCCTCATGGCCGCCGAGCTCGACGACGTCGACCACGCGCCGGACCGGCAGGTGGTCCGCGTCAGCCTCGATGAGGTCGGCGTGGTCAACGACGCCGCCTACGACCTCCCCGCGGGCACGATCAGCGACCCGGTCACGTCGCTCCCGGCCAATGAGCTGCACGCCTACGGGATCCGTGAGCTCAAGGAGGCGATGTCGGTCGGAGTTGTCCAGGACGTCGGCAGCGACGCGTTCGTCACCTTCGTCGCCACGCTCCCGGCCAACCGCGGCGAGCACCTGGCGTCGCGCATCCTCGCCCACGCGCTGCACGAGGCGGCCGAGCGCGGGCAGATCACCACGTCGCTGCAGGCCTCGAAGCTCGGCCAGGGCATCTACGCGCGCCTCGGCTACCAGCCGCTCGGCGAGATCCACCTGTATGAGCGACGGCCTTAACCCGGCGCTCGAGCAGGCGCGCTTCTGCCCGCGCTGCGGAAAGGCGGCCGAGGTCGACTACCCGCGCTCGATCAGCTGCCAGCACTGCGGCTACGGCGCCTTCTATAACCCGAAGCCGGTCGCGGCGGCGATCCCGGTGACGGCGGCCGGAGAGATCGTGCTGCTGCGCCGAGGCTTCGATCCCGGCAAGGACCTGTGGACCTTCCCCGGCGGTTTCGTTGACCTCGGTGAGTCGGTCGAGGAGGCGGCCCGAAGGGAGGCGCGGGAGGAGATCGAAGCCGACGTGGAGCTGGGCGATCTGGTGGGCGTGTACTCGAGACCCGACGAACGGGTCGTGCTGATCGTGTTCGCCGCGCAGATCGACAACAACCCCAGACCACCCCCGAGGCACTACAGGTCGAGGCCTTCGCGCCCGACGAGATCCCATGGCAACAGCTCGCCTTCTGGTCGACTACGAACGCGCTCAGAGACTTTCTCGCGCGCTCCTGAGGGTCACGGCGATCGCCGCGATCGTCGTCGCCACGCTGGCCGGCGGCTACTTCGCGCTCGTCAGCTTCCACCAGGACCGCGCGCTCAGCGTCGGCACGATCAAGCTCAGCGTCTCCCCCGGCCACAAGGGCGCGCTCGACGTCTATGTGCCGCTCGTGGACTGGGGCGCGCGCTTCGAGGCGATCCGGCTGCCCGCGCGACTGCGCGTCGACCTGCGCACGATCGACCGCAACACCGTCAAGAAGGTCGCCACCGGCCACCGGATCGACGTCGACCGCGTCCGCAAGGAGGCGCGCGACGGGATCGCCACCTACCTTCGCAACCTCATCCTCACCGTGCTGCTTGTGCGGTGGCTCGCTGGGCGTGCTGACCGCGTTCGCGGTGCGCGGTGGGGCGACGCCCAAGCTGAGATACACGGTCGGCCGCGATAGCCACGGCGGTGATAATGGCCGCAGCGTTGGCATCTTCTTGCCGCCAAGAGGCCAGATCGACGCGCCGCAGTACTACGCCTTCGGCCCCGACATCCCGCGCGCGCTCAGCGCAGTCGAGGCCGCCCAGCGCGGCTCGCAGGCGCTCGACCAGGAGCTCAACTCCCAGCTCGTCGGCCTCGCGCGCCTCGTCACCGCCCCCGGCAACCGCCCCGCGCTCGAGGACCGCCCGCGCTTCACGCTCGCCAGCGACCTCCACAACAACATCGTCGCGATCCCGATCCTCGAACGAACCGCCGCCAAGGGCCCCGTCTTCTTCCCCGGCGACCTCACCGACCGCGGCAGCCCGGTCGAAGCCTCCGTCGTCAGCCGCGTCATCCACACCGGCAGCCCGTTCGTGTTCGTCCCCGGCAACCACGACTCCGACCAGCTCTCCAACCGGCTCGCCCGCGACGGCGCGATCGTCCTCACCCGCACCGGCCGCCTCGACGGGCACAGCCAAACGAGCGGCGAGCCGATCGTGAAGATCAAGGGGATCCGGGTGGCCGGCTACGACGATCCGTACGAGCGCAGCGCCGGCGACAACTTCGACGACATCTTCCAGAAGCCCGACCAAGCCGAGATCGAGCGCTTCGCGACCTGGCTGCGCCCGCTCCGCGACGACCTCGACATCGTGATGGTCCACAACCCCGCGCTGCTGCCCGACGCCCTCAAGGAGCTCGACGAGGAGAACCGCGCCCAGCCGCTCCTCTTCCTCGTCGGCCACACGCACCATCAGGAGCTCACCCGCACCCCCGGCGCCACGATCATCAACGCCGGCACGGTCGGCGCGGGCGGGACCGGCAACCTCAAGGAGAAGAGCAAGGTCGGCATCGCCCGCGTCACCTACGAGACGACGCCGAGCTTCGCCCCGCTCGCGGTCGATCTGGTCGAGATCGACCCCGGCTCGGGCAACGCGACCGCGCGGCGCGAGCGGCTGGACGAATCGCCCTTGCCCTGAGGCGCCCGGACGGAGGAGACTGCGCGCCAGTGGACGATGCGGTGTTCATCGGCGGGCCGGAGAAGCGCGACATCGTCATCGAGGACTACGACCCTGCGTGGACCGCGCGCTTCGAGCAGGTCGACGCCGCGCTGCGCCAGGCCCTCCCCGACGCGCGCCGGATCGAGCACTTCGGCTCCACCGCGGTCCCCGGCCTTGGCGCCAAGGGGATAGTCGACGTCCTGGTGACCGTCGACGACGCCGACGACGAGCCCGCCTACGCCCCCGCGCTCGAGCGCGCCGGCTTCTCCATCCGCCTCCGCCAGCCCGGCCACCGGATGTTCCGGACGCCGGATCAGGACGTCCACGTCCACGTCTACAGCGAGGGCAGCGACGCCGCGCGCATCCGCCTCCTGTTCCGCGACTGGCTCCGCCACAACCCCGACGACCGGCGTCTCTACGAGGACACCAAGCGCGAGTTGGCGCGCCGGGAGTGGGAGGCGACGAACGACTACTCCACCGCCAAGGGCGCGGTGGTGGCCGAGATCCTGGGCCGCGCGCAGCGCTGGGCCGGATAGCTTTTCGCGCCCCACGAGCTGGGTAGCGCCAGGGCATGAAAGCTGTCACCTGGCATGGGAAGCGCGACGTCCGCGTCGACAACGTCCCCGACCCGAGCATCCAACACCCGACCGACGCGATCGTCCGCATCACGTCGACCGGCATCTGCGGCTCCGACCTGCACCTCTACGAGGTGCTCGGCCCGTTCATGGGCGAGGGCGACATCCTCGGCCACGAGCCGATGGGCATCGTCGAGGAGGTCGGCGCCGAGGTCACCCACATCGCCAAGGGCGATCGCGTGGTGATCCCGTTCAAC
Organism: uncultured Solirubrobacteraceae bacterium; assembly: GCA_963722815.1. Taxonomy (GTDB): domain Bacteria; phylum Actinomycetota; class Thermoleophilia; order Solirubrobacterales; family Solirubrobacteraceae; genus DASQFQ01. The sequence goes on along the minus strand of CAVROM010000006.1, from coordinate 218,994 downwards.
ATCTCCTGCGGCTCGTGCTTCATGTGCGATCACGGCCTGCAGTCGCAGTGCGAGACCACCCAGAACCGCGATCAGGGCATGGGCGCCTCGCTGTTCGGCTACACGAAGCTCTACGGCCAGGTCCCCGGCGGCCAGGCCGAGTTCCTGCGCGTGCCGCAGGCCCAGTACGGCCCGATCAAGGTGCCCGAGGGGCCGAGCGACGATCGCTTCCTCTACCTCTCCGACGTGCTGCCGACCGCGTGGCAGGCGGTCGAGTACGCCAACATCCCCGAGGGCGGGACGGTCGCGGTGTTCGGCCTCGGCCCGATCGGCGACATGTGCACGCGCGTCGCCAAGCACCACGGCGCCCGCGTGATCGGCATCGACCTCGTCCCGGAGCGGATCATCCGCGCCCGCGCGAACGGGATCGAGGTGCTCGACTACTCCGATCACGACAGGACATCGCCGAGGCGCTCCGCGAGCTGACCGACGGCCGCGGGCCCGACTCGGTCATCGACGCGGTCGGCATGGAGGCGCACGGCGCGCCGATCGGCGAGGCGGCGCAGAAGCTCGTCGGGCCTGATCCCGGACGCGCTGGCGGCGCAGATGATGCAGAAGGCCGGCGTCGACCGCCTCGGCGTGATCAACGCCGCCATCGACGCGGTCCGCCGCGGCGGGACGATCTCGCTCTCCGGCGTCTACGGCGGCATGCTCGACCCGCTGCCGCTGATGACCATGTTCGACAAGCAGATCAACCTGCGCATGGGCCAGGCCAACGTCAAGCGCTGGATCGACGACATCATGCCGCTGCTCGAGGACGAGCGACCCGCTCGGCGTCGACGACTTCGCGACGCACCGGCTGCCGCTCGACGCGGCGCCGGGGGCCTACGAGACGTTCCAGAAGAAGCAGGACGGCGCGATCAAGATCGTGCTGCAGCCCTAACAGCGGACCGTTGAGCGGTCCAGGATGCGGCCGTCGGCCCGGACGATGCGCAGGCGCGCGACTCCGGGCCGCAGCTGCATCCGCAGCGCGCCGTCGACCCGGTCGTTCGAGTACGCGAGCCGCGGGTCGGCGCCGTTGACCGCGTAGCGCTCGCGGCCGCCGGCGCCGATCACGAACTGTGTCGTGCCGTCGACGCGCTTGAAGCGCTGGAGGTTGTGGTCGTGGCCGGCGAGCAGGAGCCGGGCGCGGCCGCGCAGCGTCTGCCAGATCCGGTCGACGACCCGCTCCTCGTCGTGGTGCGCGCCGGCGGTGAAGCGCGGGCGGTGCATGAAGACGATCGAGCAGCGGCGCCCGGCGAGCCGGCGGCGCGAGGTAGCGGAGCTGGGCGCGGTTGTCGGGCGTCTCGCTGTTGATGCTGACGATCCGCCAGCCGCCGACGCTCAACGAGTAGTGGTGCGGCTTGTGCCAGTACGGGTCGTAGCCGGTGCGGTGGTTCGGCCAGTCGTGGTTGCCCGGGCGTCGGCTCCATGCGGCTCGCGAGCGGGCCGTAGACGGTGGCGAAGCGCGTGCGGAAGTCGTCGGCCGTGCCGTGCTCGTAGACGTCGCCGAGGTAGAGCACGCGGCGCGGGTGGTCGGCGGCGATCGTGCCGGCCACGCGCCTGGCCTCCGCGCTGCCGTTGCCGCCGTCGCCGACCGCCCACACGACCGCGGCCGACGCGCCGTCGGCCGCGACCAAGAGCACGCAGCGCGGCGAGCAGCAGCGCTCTCACTTCCGGCCCCCGTCGGCGCGAAGCCGGTAGCCGACGCCGCGGACCGTCTCGATCGACTCGACCCCGAACGGGCGGTCGACCTTCTCGCGCAGATAGCGGACGTAGACGTCGACCACGTTGGAGCGGTTCTCGTACTCGTAGTCCCAGGCATGCTCCAGCAGCTGGTAGCGGTCGAGCACCTGGCCGCGGGCGGCGCAGGAACGTCTCGAGCAGCGCGTGCTCCTTGGCCGAGAGCGAGATCTCGGTGTCGCCGCGGTGGACGAGCCGGGTCGCCGGGTCGAGCCGCAGGTCGCCCGCCTGCAGCACGCTCGGGCGCTCGACCGGGCCGCGGCGCGCGAGCGCGCGCAGCCGCGCGACGAGCTCCGCGAACGAGAACGGCTTGACGAGGTAGTCGTCGGCGCCGCCGTCGAGCCCGGCGACGCGATCCTCGACCGCGTCGCGCGCGGTGAGCATGACCACGGGCGACCACACGCCGTCATCGCGCAGCCGCCTGCAGACCTCGAAGCCGTCGAGCCCGGGAAGCATCACGTCGAGCACGATCGCGTCGTAGGCGGTGGCCGCTGCCATCCACAGCGCATCCTCGCCCTTGACGGCGACGTCGGCGAGCATCCCCTCGTCGCGCAGGCCGCGGCGGATCAGCGCCGCGAGCTTCACCTCGTCCTCGACGATCAGCACGCGCACGGGCTCACTGCTCTCTCATCTGCCCGCAGCACGATGCGGGCATGACGAATTCAAGAAGACACTCCTCATCGTCGCCGGCCTTGCCGCGCTCGCCCTCGGCGGCGCCGCGCTCGCCGGCGCGAGCTCCGGTAACGACAACCTCAGCGGTAGCACCTACGACCGCGCCGAGAAGGCCGCGCTGGCCGAGACCGGTGGCGGGAAAGTGACCGACACCGAGCGCGACAGCGAGAACGGCGCCACCTACGAGGTCGAAGTGACGAAGGACGGCGGCGGCCAGGTCGACGTGCGCCTGGACGACCAGTTCAAGGTCGTCGCAGCCGAGCCCGACCGTGAGGACGCAGGCGACGACGACGACCAGCCCCTGACAGGAGCGACGCTCGACCGCGCGTCGAAGGCCGCGCTGGCCGAGACCGGTGGCGGCAAGGTGACCGGAGCGGAGCGCGACGGCGAGCACGGCGCGACGTACGAGGTCGAGGTGACGAAGGCGACCACAGCCAGGTCGACGTGCGGCTCGACGCCCAGTTCAAGACCCTTCGGTCGAGCCGGATCACGAGGACTGACCCGGGAGCTCGATCCAGACGTCGGCGCCGCAGGCGCCGACGTCTCCCCCGTGGGCGCGCGCGATCGCCGCGACGATCGCCAGCCCGAGGCCGGCGCCCCCGCGCCCGCGGGCCGCGTCGCCACGGGTGAAGCGCTCGAAGGGGGCGAGCCCGTCCGGCATCCCCGGCCCGTCGTCGCGGACGTGCAGCCGCACCGCTCCGTCGCGCGCCTCGGCCGCGAGCTCGATCGGCGGGCTGCCGTGGCGGCGCGCGTTGTCGAGCAGGTTGCCGAGCGCCTGCTCGAGCCGCAGCGGATCGCCGCGCACGACGAGCCCGTCGGCGCCGGCCGCGATCGTGGCCTCGGGCGCGCGGCGGTCGCGCACGCGCTCGAGCAGCTCGGCGGCGCGCAGCAGCTCGGCGCGGATCGGCAGCTCCCCCTGGTCGCTGCGGGCGATCACGAGCAGATCCTCGGCGAGGGCGACGAGCCGGTCGGTCTCCTCGCTCGCGGACCGCAGCGCGGCCACCAGCTCCTCGTTCGTGCGCCCGCGGCTGAGGGCGAGCTCGAGCTCGGTCCGCAGGATCGAGAGCGGCGTCCGCAGCTCGTGGCTCGCGTCCGCCACGAACGTCCGCTCGCGCTGGAACGCCGCCTCGATGCGGTCGAGCATCGCGTTGAGCGTCGCGCCCAGCCGCCCGATCTCGTCGTCGGCGGGCGGGACCGGCAGCCTCGCTCCCGGCTCGGCGGCCTCGATCTGCGCCGCGCGGGCGCGCATGCGCTCGACCGGCCGAAGCGCCGCGGCGGTGGCGCCGTAGCCCGCGAGGGCGGCGAGCAGGAGCGTGATCGGCCCGCCGATCAGCAGCAGCGTGCCGAGGCTGGCGACCGCCTCGTCGCGGTCGTCGAGCGACTCGCCCACGACCACCACGCGCCCGCCCGACTCGGTGCCGAGCAGCCGGTAGCGGTCGTCGTCGAGCTCGCGGTCGACGGTCACCTCGTCGTCGAGCGCCTCGTGCAGCTGCTCGCTGCTCAGCAGCGGCGCCCGCCCCGCCTCGTCGGTCGACTGCACGACGCGGCCCGATGTGTCGAGGACCTGCGCGACGGCGTCGTCGTCCCGATCGCTGAACGTTCCCGCGCGCGCCTCCAGGTTGCGCTCGATGCCCGCGTCGAGCTCGTGCCCCAGCCGCAGGTACAGGAACAGGCCGGCACCGAGCAGCACGACCGCCATCACGGCCGTGAAGACGAGCGTGACCCGCAGGCGCGCAGACATGACCCGACGCTAGCGCGGTGGGTGAGAGCCAGATGAGAGGGGTACGTGTTCGGCGTGGAGACGGTTGCGGTGCTGGGCGGCGGGACGATGGGCGGCGGGATCGCCGGGCACTTCGCGCGCGCCGGCCTCACGGTGCGGCTGGCCGACGCGTCGGCGGAGCTGACGGAGCAGGCGCTCGAGCGCCTGCGACAGCGGACGGAGGGTCACGTCGAGGCCGGGTTGCTGGGCGAGGAGGCGCTGCGCGCGGAGGTGGCCGCGGCGCGCGACGTCGAGGCCGCGGTCGACGGCGCCGACCTGGTGATCGAGGCGGTTCCCGAGGACCCGGAGCTCAAGTCCGAGATCCTCGCCCTGGCGTCGCAGGCGACCGACGGCATCATCGCCACCAACACCTCGTCACTGCCGATCGCGGGGTTGGCGGAGAGCGTCGAGCGGCCCGAGCGCTTCCTCGGCGTGCACTGGTTCAACCCGCCGGAATGGACGCCCGGCATCGAGGTGATCAGGGGGCCCGTGACGGACGACGAGGTCGTGACCTGTGTCGTCACGCTGCTGCGCGACGTCGGCAAGCAACCGGCTGAGGTCGCCGACCGCGCCGGCTTCGTCTCCAACCGCCTGCAGATGGCGTTGCTGCGCGAGGCGCTGGCGATCGTCGCCGAGGGCCAGACCACGCGCGCGGACCTCGACACGATCGTCCGCAGCACGTTCGGCTTCCGGCTCCCGTTCTTCGGCCCGTTCCAGATCGCCGACATGGCGGGGCTGGACACCTACGTCGGCGTCTACAAGACGCTCGAGCGCGACCTCGGGCCGGCGTTCGCGCCGCCACAAGAGCTCGTCGAGCTCGCGGAAGCGGGGCGTGTCGGCGCGAAGGCAGGCGCCGGGTTCGAGGACTACTCCGACGAGGAGCGCGACCGGCTGCTGCTCGAGCGCGACCGCCGCTACGCCGCGCTGGCGAGGCTGCTCGCGGAATGATCGACGCGTCCGTGCTCGTGGTCGGCGGCGGCGCGATCGGCGGCGTCACCGCCGCCAAGCTGACCGGCGCCGCGCGCCGCGTGCTCAGGGGCTTGGGCGCGGTCGCGGGCCAGACCTACGCCGAGGTGGTCGCCAACCCCGCCGGCAAGACCGTCGCGCTGCGCATGTGGCGCGAGGGCTACGAGGTCGGCCTCGCGCAGGGTCTCCACCCGGGCGAGGTCCTCGGCGTCGAGGCGGCGGCGCTCGCGGAGGGAGACGTGATCGACGGCGCGGTGGTCGAGAAGGGCCGGGAACGAGGGATTCCGACCCCGCTGCACGAGCGCGTGACGGAGCTCATCCACGCCTCCGAACGGGGCGAAAGCGCGCCATCGCCCGACGCGCTCGCGGAACTCGAACGTTTGTAGTCACCGACCCACCGGGGACCCGTTCTTGCAGGGAACTGCACAAAGAGACGGGGGAGCAGTCGAATGACGGACTCAGCCACGGTCACGCGCGAAGACGCGGGCAAGGACATCCCGGTAGCGAAGCTCGCCGTCGCGAGCACCATCGGGACGATCATCGAGGCCTACGACTTCGTGCTCTACGGCACCGTCGCCGCGCTCGTCTTCGACAAGCTGTTCTTCCCCGACGCGACTCCGCTCGTGGCGACGCTCGCCTCGTTCGCGACGTTCGGCGTCGGCTTCCTCGCCCGTCCTGTCGGCGGCGCGATCTTCGGTCACTACGGCGACAAGGTCGGCCGCAAGAAGATGCTCGTTCTTGCGCTCGTGATCATGGGCGTCGCGACCATGCTGATCGGCGCGCTGCCGGGCTACAACGCGATCGGCATCTGGGCGCCGATCCTGCTGGTCGCCCTGCGACTGATCCAGGGCGCCGCGCTCGGCGGCGAATGGGGCGGTGCGGTGCTGATGGTCACCGAGTACGCGCCCAAGGGCAAGCGCGGCTTCTTCGGCTCATGGCCGCAGATCGGCTTCGCCGGCGGCCTCGCGATCTCGACTTCGATCATCTGGATCATGTCGACGTCGCTGAGCGACTCGGCGTTCGAGAGCTGGGGCTGGCGTGTGCCGTTCTTCGCGTCCGGTCTGCTCGTCGCGGTCGGCCTCTACATCCGCCTGAAGATCGAGGAGACCCCCGCGTTCACCGAGCTGCAGCAGAAGCACGAGCGCGAGAAGGCGCCCGCGGTCGAAGTCATCAAGGAGCACCCGAAGAACATGCTGCGCGCGATCGGCATGCGCTGCTCCGAGAACATCACCTTCTACATGCTGATCACGTTCTCGCTGACGTACGCGACCGACACGCTGAAGATCGACAAGAGCGTGATGCTCGCCGCGATCGTGATCTGCGCGACGCTGTCGTGCTTCGTGATCCCGCTGTACGGCAAGCTCACCGACCGCGTCGGCCGCCGGCCGGTGTTCCTGTGGGGCGCGATCGCCTCGATCGCCTGCGCGCTCGTGTACTTCCCGCTGCTGGGCACCGGCTCCGTGGCGATCATCATCCTTACGTTCATCCTCGTGATGAACACCGCGCACGACGCGCAGTACGCGACCGAGTCCGCGTACTTCTCCGAGATGTTCCCGACTCGGATCCGCTACAGCGGCATCTCGATCAGCGCCCAGCTCGGCGGCGTGTTCGCCGGCGCCTTCGCGCCGCTGATCGCGACCGCGCTGCTCGACGTGAGCGGCATCTGGCTCGTGACCGCCTACTTCACGGCCATGTGCTCGATCTCGGCGATCGCCGCGTACTTCTCGCCCGAGACGTACAAGGAGGACTTCATGGGCCAGCCGACGTCGGCCGAGCGCCGCGAGCGCTTCGTCCGCAAGCCGGCGGAGGAGCGCGAGACCGTCGGGGCATGAGCTGGAAGCCGACCACCGACCCGGTCGTCATCACCTGTGCGCTGACCGGGGGGATCCACGGCAAGGAGGCCAACGAGGCACTGCCCGAGCAGCCCGACGAGATCGTCGAGCAGGGCATCGACGCGTGGCGTGCGGGGGCGGCGGTCCTGCACGTCCACGCCCGCAACCCGGACGGGTCGAACACGATGGACGCGGAGATCTACTCCGAGCTGCACGAGCGCCTGTGCGCGGAGACCGACGCGGTCGTGCAGCTCACGACGGGCGGCTCGCCGCGGCTGTCGGTCGAGGAGCGGATCACGACCGTCCGGCTCGCGCCGGAGATGTGCTCGCTCAACATGGGGTTGCTCAACTTCTTCATCCGCGGCGAGCAGGTCTTCTTCCCCAACCACCGGGATGACATCGAGCGCTTCGCGAGCGAGATCCGGGACCACGGAGTGCGGCCGGAGCTCGAGGTCTACAGCCTGGCGATGCTCGAGGAGGTCGAGCATCTGCTGTCGCTGGAGATCCTCGAGCCGCCGTACGCCGTCAACTTCGTGCTGCACACGCCGACGCAGGGCGGCGACCGCGGGACGCCGCGCAACCTCGTCGACGGCGTCGAGCGCCTGCGCGACCTCTCCGTCGACCCCGACGACCTCCGGGTGACGGTCACGAGCATGGGCCCGACGCAGCTGCCCCTGACCACGATCGGGATCGCGATGGGCCTCAACGTGCGCGTGGGGATGGAGGACAACGTCCTCTATCGCCGCGGCGAGCCGGTGGTCGACAACGCGCAGCTGGTCGAGCGGACGGTGCGGATCGCCAACGAGCTCGACCGCCGGCCGGCGACGCCGGACGAGGCGCGCGAGCGGTTCGCGCTGCGCGGGCGGGTCGCCGGTGCTACGCCGGCTGCGGCGTGAGTGAGCTCGTCGAGCTCTTGACATCGGCGCTGCCGCGCCAAAGCCTCCGCCGCCGCGATCTCGCCCGCTCCGCGCGCCGTATCAACCCCGACTTCAACAGATCGGGGGCCGACATGGCCAGCGTGCGCAGGAGCGATAGGTGGTCTTCTCCGGAGGCCGAGACGTCATGACCAGAGAGCGATTGGGCGTGACGCTGTTCCTCGTCGCCGCCGCCGGCTCCTTTCTGCTTTCGATCGCGCTCTGGTTCACCGATCACGAGGATGAAGGTCTCTTCGTGGGGCTGTGGGTGCCATCGATCCTCGCGGCCGGTGGCTTCTGGATGGCCGCCATGCGGGCACGATGACCGACCTCGACGTCCTGCTCGCGATCGCGGGCTTCATCGCGACGCTGCTCGTCGTGGCCGGGATGATCCTGGTCACGCCGCGCGGTGCGATCGAGACGATCGACGACGTTAAAGATCCGCAGGGCGAGGAGCTCAGCCGAGCGGACGCGACGATCGACCCCACCGATCCAGTCGCGCAGCCCTCAAGCTGACGGTCGACCCACCGGGGCTCGCGGCCCGTGATCCTCGTCGAGTGCCATGCGGAGCGCCTCCATGAAGGGCATCGGGTGGACGTCGAAGAGCTCGGCCCCCGAGCTGTCAGTGACGGTGGTGGGCGTCGAGAGGCCCTCGACGAGCGGGCGGGCAACTCCCGCGTCCACGGGGGTGACGAGTCCGATCCACAGCGACGACAGCCACGGCGTGATGAGCGGCACCGGCACCCGGGGGCGCCGCCGCACACCGAGCGCATCCGCCATCAGATCGAGCATCTCGCCGTAGGAGAGGACGTCGGGACCTGCGATCTGCACCTCGCGGGCTGCTGCGGCGGGGACGTCGGGGGCCGCCACCAGATAGGCGATCACGTCGTCGATCGCGATCGCCTGCGTCGGCGTCTTGAGCCACGCGGGGCCGATCATCGCGGGCAGCCGCTGCACGAGGTAGCGCAGCGTGCGGTAGGACTCGCTTCCCTCGCCGACGATCATCCCGGCTCGGAAGTAGGTGAGCGGCGGCCCCAGCGCGGAGAGGATCTCCGCGGTCCGCTGGCGGCTGCGCAGGTGCGCGGACGCCGGGCGGTCGCCCAGTCCACCCAGGTAGACGTCCCGGGCGACTCCCTCCCGCTTTGCCATCTCGGCGAAGTTCCGCGCGCCCTGCCGCTCGCGTTCCTCGAACCCGCCCCGGGCGGTCCCTCGCCCCATCGCGTGGATCAGGTAGTAGGCGACGTCGACTCCCTCGCCGGCCCCGCGCAGCGCCCCCGGATCGAGCACGTCGGCCTCGTGGAGCTCGAAGCCGCGGGCTGCCAGCCCTTGCGCCCGCGACCGGTCGCGCACCAGGCAGCGCACCGCCCAGCCGCGATCGGCGAGCGCAGCCGCCAGCCGCCCGCCCACGAACCCGGTGGCCCCGGTCACGAGCACCCGCCGCGCCACCGCTACGGTCCTCTCAGCTCCGGCGCCACCGGAGCAGTATGCAGGCTAGTGGCGGGAGCAGGATTCGAACCTGCGAAGGCTGAGCCAACGGATTTACAGTCCGTCCCCTTTGACCGCTCGGGAATCCCGCCCGAAGCGGCGAGAAGTGTAGCCCGCCGGGGCCGCGCGGGCCCCGGCGGATACGAGCTCCGGCTAGCCCGCGTCGCGGAGGCGCTGGGCCTCGGGGAGCGACTCGAGCTTCTTCAGGGTGTGGTTCTCGATCTGGCGGATGCGCTCGCGTGTGACGTTGAACGCGCGGCCCACCTCCTCGAGCGTGTACGGGCGGGCGCCCGTGAGCCCGAAGCGCATCTCGATCACCTCGCGCTCCCGCTGGGGCAGCGCGTCGAGGGCCTTGCGGACGTTCTCCTTGCGGAGGTTCGTCGAGGCGGTCTCGAACGGGGACTCGGCCGACTCGTCCTCGACGAAGTCGCCCAGCTCCGACTCCTCCTCCTCGCCGATCGGCTTCTCGAGGGAGACGGGCTGCTGCGCCATGCGCAGGATCTCGCGGACCTCGCGCGAGGTGCACTCGAGCTGGCGCGCGATCTCCTCCGGAGAGGGCTCGCGGCCGAGCTCCTGCACCAGCTGGCGCTCGACGTGCACGACCTTGTTGAGCTTCTCGACCATGTGGACCGGGATGCGGATCGTCCGCCCCTTGTCCGCGATCGCGCGGGTGACCGCCTGGCGGATCCACCACGTCGCGTAGGTCGAGAACTTGTAGCCGCGGCGGTAGTCGAACTTCTCGACCGCGCGGATGAGGCCCAGCGAACCCTCCTGGATCAGGTCCAGGAACGACAGGCCGCGGCCCAGGTAGCCCTTGGCGATGGAGACGACGAGGCGCAGGTTGGCCTCCACCATCTCCTGCTTGGCGACCAGGTCGCCGCGCTCGATCCGCTGCGCGAGGGCGACCTCGCGCTCGGCGGTGAGCAGCTGGACGCGGCCGATCGACCGCAGGTAGAGGCGGAGCGAGTCCAGAGACGGCTCGACCGTGAGGTCGATCTCCGGCTTGCGCGGGGCATCGGGGGTCTTCGCCTCCTGCCGGCCTCCTGCCGGCTCGAAGCGACCACCTTCCGACGTGGCCAGCTTGCCGTCCGCACCGACGACGTCGATCCCCTCGCCTTCCAGGTACGCGTGCAGCTCCGTGACCTGTTCCTTGGAGACCTCCACCTCTTCGAGCGCGGTGGCGATCTGCTCGAACGTCAGGAAGCCTCGCTCCTGACCTTCGGCGATAAGCGGACGCAGCTCGTCGATCTCCGTGATAGACGCGTCGCCCGCCAGCAGTGCATCGGTCTTTGTTGCCAAACCCTCATCTTCCGAGACGAATGCTTGTGAACCCTCTTTTGTTGCTTCATGCAACGGCGAGGGCTCCCGCCTTCTTATGTGGGTGTGGAAAGTTTTTCCACTTTCGCGGTTTGAACCGCTCTGGGCCGGGCAATAAAGTCCTCAATCGGTGCTCCGCCGGAGGCTGTGCCCTGTGCGCTTGCCTGGTTTGTAGCACGGAATTCGTCTGCCGTCTTGGAAAAACCTTGGGCGGTCCGGGACGCCTTTTGGGCGCAGGGGCGGGCAAACGGGCATCTATCCTTGCCTGAATGGACGAATATCGGACCACCGAGATCGCGGTAGAGGACGTCCAGAGCCAGCTCCCGGCGCTGCAACTCTCGCTCTCCCGCGTCGGCGTCACGGCCGTCGAGAAGGTCATCCGCGTGCGCCACAACGGGCGCGAGCAGCTGTTCTCCGCGCAGCTCGAATGCTTCGTCGACCTGGGGCCGCGCCAGAAGGGCGCGCACATGTCGCGTTTCGAGGAGGTCGTCAACGAGGCGATCGGCGAGGTGATCCTGCGCGAGAGCGCGTTCCGCGCCGAGACGCTCGCCCAGCTGATCGCCGAGCGCGTGCGCGAGCGGCAGGACGCGCGCACCGCCGAGGTCACGATCACCGCGCGCTACCCGGAGCACAAGCCGGCGCCGGTCTCGGGGATCGAGACGCAGGAGATCTACGCGCTGCACGGCTCGGCCGTCGCCGGCCCGGCCGGCACGCGCCGCATGGTCGGTGTGACCGCCACCGGCATGACCGCCTGCCCGTGCGCGCAGACGCTCATCCAGGAGAGCTCGCGCGAGCGGCTCGTCGAGCAGGGCTTCTCCGACGACGAGATCGAGCGCGTCTTTGACGCCGTGCCGGTCGCCACGCACAACCAGCGCGGGATCGGGACGCTGCGGGTCGGCTGCCCCGAGGGCTGCGAGATCGACATCGACGCGCTCGAGCTGGTCAAGATCGTCGAGGCGTCGATGTCGTCGGAGATCTACGAGCTGATGAAGCGCTCCGACGAGGCCGCCGTGGTCGAGAAGGCCCACCGCCGCCCGCGCTTCGTCGAGGACTGCGTGCGCGAGATGGTCGGCGGCGTGCTCGCCACGTTCCCCGACCTGGGCGATGACGCGTTCCTCTCCGCGCGGCAGGAGAACCTCGAGTCGATCCACCAGCACGACGTCATGGCCGAGCGCTTCGGCCTGCTCGGCGAGATCCGCCACGAGCTCGCCACCGGCGAGCCCTCAGCGCATCACGTCTCGATGCGCGAGTGGCTCGACGGCGCCGGCTCGGGCGAGAGCACCCCGCGCAGCCGGTAGAAGTACTCGGCGCCCGACAGCACGGTCACCGCGACCGTGACGTAAACGAGGATGTCGACCCACGCCGCCGGCCGGTCGACCCAGATCAGCGCCAGCACCATCGCGACCTGCGTCGTGGTCTTGAGCTTGCCCCACACGCTGGCGGACACGACCTGGCCCTGCTCGATCGCCAGCATGCGCAGGCCGGTGACCGCGAACTCGCGCGCGATGATCACCATCGCGACCCAGGCGTCGAGCCGGTAGAGCGCCACGAGGCTCACGAGCGCGGAGGTGATCAGCAGCTTGTCGGCGAGCGGGTCCATCAGCTTGCCGAACTGCGTGACCTCCGAGCGGCGGCGGGCGAGCCAGCCGTCGAGCGCGTCGGTTGCGGAGGCGATCACGAACACGATCGCGGCGAGCAGGTCCGACTCCGCCAGCGTGGAGAGGAGCAGGGCGGCCAGCACCGGGATGAGCGAGATGCGAACGAGCGTGAGGACGTTCGCCGCGTTGAGCGGCAGCATCAGGAGGTGCGGCGGCAGCCGCGCACCTTCAGGCGCAGCGTGCGGGCCTTGCCGCGCCGCGGAACCACGCGCACGGGGATGCGCGCGTGGCGGCGGCGCAGCACGTAGCGGGCGCGGTAGGGCCGGCGGGAGACGCGGCGCGCGCCCTTCGTGCGGCGGGCGAAGCTCGCGCGGCGGAGGATCGTGCCGGGCTTGACCTGGCGGTTGCCCCTGGCGGCCTCGACCACCAGCGTCAGCTTCTGGTCGTCGCACACGCTGCGGACCTGGACGCGGCCGCCGCGGAACCTGCGCCGGGCGACGGGCGCCATCTTGGGCGAGAAGCGCGCGACGCGGACCGCCTTGTCGCCGGCGAACTCGAGGTAGGTCACGGCCGCGCCGGCGCCGGTCGCGTTGGTCGCCACCTGCAGCGCGTCGACGTACTCGCGGCCCCAGTTGACGACGTCGACGAGCGAGGACCACAGCACGCCGCCGTCGGTCGAGGTCGCGTAGCGCATGTGGTACGCGGAGTAGTCGACCGCGGCGCTCAGCCGGCCGCGGATGTTGCTCGTGAGGCGGAACTCGGAGTTGTTGACGGCGGGGCCGATCGGCACCGGCGGCGACCAGCCCGCGGGCTCGAGGCGCTGCACCGCGAGCTGGGCGAAGTTGGCGACCGGCTCGAGCATGACGGCGAAGGCGCCGGGCAGCGAGGCGAGGGCGGGCTCGCGGTAACCGCGCGCGGGGTCGATCTGCTGCCACGCGGCGGGGAGGTTGGGGTTGCCGCCGGGCGGGAGGCGGAAGGCGTGCGTGATGCCGGCGTCGGAGCCGGCCGCGAGCGTCTGCGTGCCGTTGGAGGCGATGTCGTTGAAGGTGCCCTCGAGGTACGGGCCGAGCGCGCTGCCGGGCTGGCGGAAGCTGCCGCCGGTCGGTGAGAACAGGCCGGCGCGCAAGGTGGTCGGGCCGGCCGAGAACGCGATCGAGCCGCTGGGGCCGACCGCCGATTGCTCGTAGCCCACGGGCGCGATCGCCACCGCGGGGCCGAACGTGTGGCCGCCGTCGTTGCTGCGGGCGAGGTAGGTGCGGTCACCGACCGAGGTGACGATGCGCGGCTCGATCACGTAGACCACGCCGGGCGCGGGCAGCAGCACCGACACGCGCGAGCGGTTGTAGCCCTCGCCGGGGAAGGGATCGTGGTCTGGGAGGCGCAGCCGCGCTGCTGCGGCGCGACGATGCAGAACTGGACGGCGTCGCCGGGCGCGCCGACGTTCACCTGCCAGCCGACGTAGATCGTGCCGGCGTCGTCGATCGCGATTCCAGCGTTCTGGCCGGTGCCGACCTTGAACGGTTTCGCCTCAGCGACAGTGGGCAGCGCCAGGAACAGCAGCGCAGCGAGCAGCAGACGCCTCACCGCGCGAATGCTAGGGGGTCATACAACCGTGGCGTGCGCTCGCGCGTCGTCCAGCACCGCCATCGCGGCGTTGCGGCCGTTGAGCGCGATCACGCTGCCCGCCGGGTGGGTGGCGGCGCCGCACAGGTAGACGCTCTTGAGCGCGGTGCGGCTCGGGAGGCGGTGCTCCCACATCTGGTCGGGCATCGTCTCGCCCTGGAAGATGTTGCCGCCGGTGAGGCCGATGCGCTGCTCGATGTCCGGCGGCCCGAGCACCTCGTAGTGCTCGAGCGTGTCGGGGAAGTCGGGGGCGTAGGTGGAGATCAGGTCGATGAACTGCTTGGCGACCTCCTGGCGGCGGTTGTCCCAGTCGAACTCGTAGGGCGCGTACTGGCCAAAGACGGAGAGCAGGTGGTGGCCGGCGGGGGCAGGGCTGGGGTCGTGCACGGTCTGGACGTAGATCTCGCCGAAGCCGACGGCGGCCTCTCCGTTGGCGCAGCGGTGGAAGGCGTCCTGGGCGGCGTCGAGGCCGGTGGTGACGTCGACGGTGCCGCGGGCGGGGAAGTCCTGGCCGGGCGCGGCGGTCCAGTTGGGGAGGCGGTTGAGCGCGGCGTTGAACTTGACCACGGGGCTGCGGAGCTGCCAGTCCTCGAGGCGGGTGCGGAGCTCCGCGGGAGCGTGGTCGCCGAGCAGGCGCAGCGCGACCTTGGGGTCGGCGTTGCAGACAACGGTGGTGGCGTGGATCGTGGTGCCGTCCTCGAGCACGACGCCCTCGTCGGGGAGGATCTGCGCGACGGGGACGCCGGTGGCGAGCGTCGCGCCGGCCTCCTGCGCGGCGTCGGCGATCGCGAAGCTGATCATCCCCATGCCGCCCTGGACGTAGCCCCAGATCGGGCCGCCGCCCTCGAGGTCGCCCTGGTAGTGCATGAGCTTGATGCTCGCGGTGCCCTTCTCGTGCGGGCCGGCCCAGGCGCCGATGATGCCCTGGCCGAAGAGAGCGTCCTTGAGGCGCTGATCCTTGAAGTGATCGTCGAGGACCTCGGCGATCGAGGCCTCGAAGACGACGTCGACCATCGTCTGCTCGCCGTGGAGGAGCTCCTCGAGCTCGGCTCGTGACGGGGACTCGCCGATCCAGGTGTCGCGCTCGCCGGTGCGCAGGCGCTTGCGGATCTCGTCGAAGAGATGCTCGTAGGCCCAGTAGCCCTGCTGATCGGCGGCGCTCACCTTGAGGTCGTCGAGATCGCGTTGTGTGCGGGCGTCGTCGAGCCACTGGCCGAAGCTGGTGCCGTCCTCGAACGGGACCCACAGGTTGGGGTCGGCGACGTGGACGTGGAGGCCGCGCTGCCTCAGCTGGAGCTCCTGGATCACGACCTCGTCGAGCAGGCCGACGACGTAGGCGCACGGGCTGACGACGAAGTCGGGGTTCTCGAACGGGCGCTCGAGCGTGCAGGCGCCGCCGAGGCGCTCGCGCCGCTCGAGCACGAGGACCCGCTGGCCGGCCTTGGCGAGGTAGGCGGCGGCGGTGAGCCCGTTGTGGCCGCCGCCGACGATCACCGCGTCCCACCTGCGTGCCGCCAGCTCCTTGGTGGGCGCGGGGAGTCCGACCTCGCCGAGCCGCTCTGCGATCGCGTTCATGGGGAGATCTCCTTGGCGATGGCGTCCACGACGACCGCGCCTGCGTTGTGAACCAGGACGGGGTTGCACTCGATCAGCTCGAGGCCGTGCAGTTCGGTGAGGCGGGTGGCCAGGCGGGCGGCGGCGGGCACGTCGGCCGTGCCGAGCAGGGCGACGCCCTTGAGCCGGCGGATGGCGTGCTCGACGCGCGGGGGGTCGGCGGGCAGCGGGACGATCGCGACGTCGTCGAGCACCTCGGCGTAGCCGCCGCCGAGCCCGATCACGAGCGCGGGCACGACCGCAGCCCACCGCACCGAGACGATCAGCTCCGCGCCGGGCCGGGCCATCCGCTCCACGAGCACCGCTCCGCGCGCGCTGAAGTCGCGGAACGCGGCGCGGACGGCGGGCTCCGCGGCCAGGTTGATCCGCACGGCGCCGACCGCGGCCTTGTGCCGGATCTCGGGATGCGACGCCTTGACGGCGACGAGGCCGCCGAGCTCCCCGAGCGCGGCGACAGCGTCCTCCTCCCCCACCACCACACGCCCCTCCACCACCGGGACCGCGGCGGCGCGGAGGATCTCCTTGGCCTCATGCTCGGCTAGCCAGCGGCCGCCCGAAGGGGGCGCTGTGGGGGTCGCCGCGGCGGCCATCTCTCTCAGGCGGGCCGGGTCGGGCGGCGGGGCCTGGAGGGCGGCGGCGCAGGCGAGGCCGGTGCGGAGGCCGGCGACCGCGGGTACGCCGGCGTCGGCGAAGCGGGCGGCGGCGGAGTCGTCGAGCAGCTCCGGGAGCGTGGCGGCGACCATGACCGGCACCGGGCTCGCGTGGGCGCCGTCGACGATGCCGTCCTCGACCGCCTGCCAGCTCTCGCCCAGCGCGCCCTCGAGCCCCGGCGGGTGGTCGTAGAAGACGAGCACCTGGTCGATGTTCGGGTCCTCGCCGACGAGCGCGACGATGTCGCGCTCCCAGTCGCGGTCGCCCCAGATGACCGCGGTGTAGTCGAGCGGGTTGGCGATCGTGGCGGTGGGCGGGAGCCGCTCCTCGAGCGCGGCGGAGGTGGCCGGCGCGAACGCGGGGAGCTCGAGGCCGAGCCGCTCCGCCTTGTCCGCGCCGAGGCCCGAGTCGCCGCCCGAGCACGTGAGGATCCCGAGCCCGCGCCCGCGCGGGCGGGCGCCCCGGACGGCGAGCGCCTTGGCGAGCTCGAGCAGGTCGTGGACGTCGTCCGCCCACGCCGCGCCCGCCTCGCGTGCGAGCGCGCGGAACACCCGCTGGTCGCCGGCGAGCGCGCCGGTGTGGGCCGCGGCCGCGGCGGCGCCGACCGCCGACGCCCCGACCTTCAGGACCGCGACGCCGATCCCCGCGTCGGCGCACGCGGCGAGCGCCTCGCACAGCGCCAGCGCCGTCGCCCGCGTCCTCCACGAGCAGCGCGACGGAGTGCACCTCCGGCTCGGTCGCGAGGTGCGCGAGCCAGTCGGCGGTGCTGACCACCGTCTCGTTCCCGGACGAGATCGCGGTGTGGAGGCGGAGCCCGCGGCGGGTGGCGAGCGCGTTGACGACGAGGTTGCCGCTCTGCGAGATCAGCCCGACGTGCCCCGGCTCGACCGGCTTCAGCGCATCCCCCCAGAGGGCGGCGCGAGCGTGGAGCGCGACGAGCCCGTCGCAGTTGGGACCGCAGACGGGGAAGGCGTGCCGGAGGGCCGCGGCGCGAAGGTCCGCCTCGAGGGTTGCCCCGGCTGGAGGGGCGAGGGTGGCCACGGCGGAAGGGGTCGCGACCGGCGCCGAGACGCGGGCGCCCTCGCGGAAGCCGGCGGCGAAGACGACCGCCCCCCCGCAGCCGAGCGCGCCGGCCTCGTCGATCAGGCCGGGGACCGTCGGCGCCGGCGTGGCGATGACGACCGCGTCGGGCGCCGAGGGGAGGTCGGCCAGCGTGGGGACGCACGGGAAGCCGTGGGCGGACTCGCGGTTCGGGTTGACGCCCCAGACCTCGCCGCCGAAGCCCGCCGTGCGGAGGTTGACGAGCGTCTGGCTCCCGTACTTGTCGCCGTGGTCGGTGGCGCCCACGACCGCGACGGTTCGTGGGTGGAGCAGGCGCGTGAGGTCCACGTCAGTGCAGCGTGCGCTCGACGCCCCGCCGCTCGAGCGCGCGGGCGATGATCAGGCGCTGGATCTCGCTCGTGCCCTCCCAGATGCGGTCGACGCGGAGCTCCCGGAGGAAGCGCTCGGCGACGTTGGTCCGCAGGTAGCCCCGGCCGCCGAATACCTGGACTGCGCGGTCGGCGCAGCGGTAGGCGGCCTCGCTGACGAACAGCTTCGCCATCGACGCCTTCGCGTGGACGATCTTCGGGTCGGCGCCCGCGTCGGCCAGCCGCGCGACCTCGAGCGTCAGCGCCCGTCCCGCGGCGGCGTCGGCGGCGCTGTCGGCGAGCGGGAACGAGACGCCCTGGAAGTCCATGATCCGCCGCCCGCCCTGCTCGCGCGTCAAAGCCCACGCGGTCGCCTCGTCGAGCAGCCGCCACATCGCCCCCACCCCGCGCGCCGCGATCCCGATCCGCTCCTCGGTGAACCACGCGCGCTGCAGCTCGTCGCCCGCGCCGACCCCTCCGATGACGTCCTCGTCCCGCACCTCGACGCCGGAGAAGCGGATCGTCGGGTGCCCGTGCGGATAGGTGTGGGTGAAGGGCGGGTCGTCGACGATCGAGATGCCCGGCAGCTCCGCGTCGACCAGGAACAGCGTCGGCCCCGCGCCCTCGGCGTTCGCGACGACGATGTAGACCGTCGCGATGTCGCCGGAGGTGACGAACCACTTCTCGCCGTCGATCACCCAGCCGCCGTCGCGCCGGCGGGCGGTCGTGGCGATGCCCGACGGGTCCGAGCCCGCGTGCTCCTCCGTCACCGCGTAGGCGTCGTGACCCTCGCCGCGGAGCGAGGGCCGCAGCCAGCGGTCGATCTGCTCCGGGCGAGCCCGAGGCGAGCACGTTGTAGGCCGTCGGGATGTGCCACGACAGCGCGTTGGTGGAGCGCCCGAACTGCTCCTCGACCAGCACCCACTCGAGCTTCGACCAGCCCTGGCCGCCGTGCTCGCGCGCGTGCAGACCGCCGTGGAGCTCTGCAGCCATCGCCTCGGACTTGATGCGCGCCACGTCCTCGTCGGTGATCTCGCGGCGCTCGGCCTTCTCCTCGAGCGGGAACAGGACCTCCTCGACGAACCGTCGCGCACGGCCCTGGAGCTCGGTCTGCTCCTGCTCGAGGGCGATGCTCATACGGGGACCTCTGCCTCCGCGTGACCGTTGCGCGAGGGCACCATCCGCCGCAGCTTCTTCCAGCGCTGGTCGCTCAGGATCCGCTTCGCCGCGTTGTGCCCGCCGGCGGCCATGACCCCGCCGCCCGGGTGCGTGCCCGCGCCGCACAGGTACAGCCCGTCGACCGGCGTCGCGTACTGCGCCAGCGCCGGCGTCGGCCGCATGAACGCCATCTGGTCCAGGCCCTGCTCGCCCTGGAAGATGTTGCCGCCGAGCAGCCCGAAGATCCGCTCGAGGTCCGGCGGCGCCAGCACCTCGTAGTGCACGACCGCGTCCTTGACGTTCGGCGCCACCGCGCCCAGCGTGTCGAGGCACTGCTGCCCGTAGCGCTCGCGCGACCCCTCCGGCCAGCCCTCCTCGTTGTACGGCCCGTACTGGGTGAACATCGTCACCACGGTCGCGCCGTCGTCGGTGAGGGTGTCGTCGATCGTCGTCGGCACCTCGACCTCGAGGTACGGCGCCTCCGACGGCCGGCCGCGGACCGCGTCCTGCCACGCGCGCTCGAGGTAGTCGATCGACGGGCAGAACGCCACGCCGGAGCGCAGCAGCATGTGCCGGTCCTCGTCGCTGACGCCCTCGTAGTGCGGCGGCTCCGACAGCACCCAGTTGACCTTCACCGACCCGCCGCGCGTCTTGTAGCGCCGCAGGTCCTCCACGACCTCCTCCGGGAAGTGCTCGGCGCCCGCCAGGTCGAGCACCGTCGTCTTGGGATGCGCGCCCGAGACGACGACCCCTGCCCGAAGCTCCACGCCCGACTCCAGCGTCACGCCGAGCACCCGCCCGTCGCGGACGTCGATCGAGCTCACGCCCGCGCCGGTCCGCATCACCGCGCCCGACGCCTCCGCCGACTTCGGCGATCGCCTGGGAGATCGCGCCCATCCCGCCCTTGACGTGCCCCCACAGCCCCGCCACGCCGTCGATCTCCCCCAGCGCGTGGTGCAGCAGGTTGTAGGCGGTGCCGGGCGTCCGCGGCCCGGCCCACACGCCGACCACGCCGGTCGACGCGGTCGCGCCCTTGTAGAGATCGTTCTCGAACCAGTCGTCGAGCAGGTCGCCGACCGACATCGTCATCACGCGGTAGAAGTCGTGGATATCGCGCTTGGACAGGCCGGCGGCGCGCCCCGCCTCGCGCAGCAGCGAGAACAGGTCGCCCGGGCGCTTGGAGCCGAGCGCGGGCGGCGGCTTGAGCATCAGCGGCCGCAGGAAGGACGCCATGCGGTCGAGCAGCGCCTCGAACTCGGGCAGCGCAGCGGCGTCCTTCTTCGAGAAGCGCGCGAGCGACTCGACCGCCGCCTGCTGGTCGTTCGGGAAGAACAGGACGCGCCCCTCCTCGTCGATCGCCGCGTACGCCGGATCGAGCGGGTGGACCTCGTAGCCGAAGTCCTTCAGCCGCAGGTCCGCGACCACCTTCGGCTGCAGCAGCGACACCACATAGGAGGCGCGCGAGACGCGATGCCCCGGCCACACCTCCTCCGTCACGCAGGCTCCGCCGAGGATGTCGCGGCGCTCGACCACGCAGGTGCGCAGGCCGGCCCGCGCGAGGTAGGCCGCCGCGGTGAGGCCGTTGTGCCCCCCGCCGACGACGATCGCGTCGTAGTCGCTCGTCATGGAGCGGCAACCTACGTGATCCTGACCATGTAGTCAAACGCACGAAGTCTTGATACGGTGCCGCCCGATGGCACCGCTCTTCACCGAGGCCGAGCTGGCGGAGACGCGCCGCCCGCTGCGCGAGGCCACCCAGCTCCCGCCGCGCGCCTACGTCGACGAGGCCGTCGCCGCCTGGGAGGCCGAGCGCCTCTTCCTCGGCGGCTGGGTCTGCGTCGGCCACGCGCAGCCACTCGCCTCCCGCGGCGCGTTCTTCACCCGCGACATCGGCGGCGAGAGCCTGCTGTTCATGGGCGACGACGAGGGCCGCGCGCACGGCGTCTTCAACGTCTGCCGCCACCGCGGCGCCCGCCTCGTGTCCGAGCCCGAGGGCACCATGCGGCGCCTCCAGTGCCCGTACCACGCCTGGTGCTACGGCTTCGACGGCAGCCTCAAGTCCGCGCCCCACACCGAGGAGATCGAGAACTTCGGCGCCCCGGGCCTCAACCGCGTCCGCATGGAGGAGCGCCACGGGCTCCTGTTCGCCGACGTCTCCGGCACCGCCGGGGCGCTCGACGACCACCTCGGCGACCTCACGCCGCACCTCGCGCACTACCGCCTCGGCGAGCTCGAGCGCGCCGGCGCGATCACCTACGACGTGCAGGCGAACTGGAAGGCGATCGTCGAGAACTACTCCGAGTGCCTGCACTGCCCCGGCGTGCACCCGGAGCTCAACCGCCTCTCCCACTACGAGAGCGGCGAGGAGTACGAGGGCGCCGGCGCCTGGTGCGGCGGCTCGATGACGCTCAACGAGGGCGCCGAGACGATGGCCCAGAACGGCGGCCACGGCCTCCGCCCCGCGATCAAGGGCCTGACCGACAAGGAGCAGCGCGACGTCCTCTACTTCGCGCTGTTCCCCAACCTGCTCGTCAGCCTCCACCCCGACTACGTGATGGTCCACACGCTGTGGCCGCGCGGCGCCGGGCGCACCGAGGTCGTGTGCGAGTGGTTCTTCGAGCCCGTGACGATCGCGCGGCCCGACTTCGATCCGAGCGACGCGATCGAGTTCTGGGACATGGTCAACCGCCAGGACTGGCACGTCTGCGAGCTCGTGCAGCGCGGCATCGGCTCGCGCGGCCACGTGGCCGGGCGCTACACCGACAACGAGCTCACCGTCCACGCCTTCGACCAGCTCGTGGCCGACGCGTACCTGACGAGATGACCGACCGGCCCGCGCGCGAGCGGATCCTCGACGCGGCGGTCCTGCGGATCGCGAGCGACGGGATCGACGCCGTGCGGATCGCCCGCATCGCGATGGACGCCCGCGTCTCGACCGCGCTCGTCCACTACCACTTCGCCACCCGCGAGGCCCTGCTCGCCGAGGCGCTCGAGCACTCCTACGAGTCGGCCGGCGACGTGCCCGAGTTCAAGGGCGGGGGTGGGCGGGATCCGATTTCCCGTCTGAAGGCGATGATCGACCAGTGCCTGCCGCTGCCCGGCGAGCTCGAGCGCGACTGGGTGCTGTGGGTCGAGCTGTGGCTGCGCGCCGTGCGCCACCCCGAGCTGCGCCCCACCGCCGCGAAGCTCTACGCGCGCATGAAGGCGTGGTTCAAGACCGCGATCGAGGAAGGCGAGTTCGGCGTCACCGACGCCGGCGCGATCGCCGACCGCACGCTCGCGCTGATCGACGGGCTCGGCCTGCGCGCGCTGCTCGGCGACCCCGAGATGCCGCTCGAGCGCGCACGCGCCGAGGTCTGGCACGCACTCGCGGGTGACCTGGGGTTGCGCGACGAGGCCACATCCGGTTACGTTCACTGAATCGCCGTTCGGATAACCCTGCGATGAGCCCGCGACCGACCACCGGGCACGTCCGCCGCCCCGCCATCCTCACCGCCGCCGCGGCGGTGATCGCGGAGCGCGGCGTGATCGGCACGCGGATCGCCGACGTCGCCGAGCGCGCCGGCACCTCCGCCCCCGGTGTCCTCTACTGGTTCGCCTCCAAGGACGAACTGCTGACCGAGGCGCTCGCGTTCTCCGACGACCGCTTCTACGCGGAGCTGAGCGACCAGCTCGTGGAGCTCGGGAGCGCGCGGGCGCGGCTCGAGCGCCTCATCGAGGTGTGGCCGGCCGAAGGCGACAGCGAGACCGTGCTGTGGATGGAGCTGTGGGTGCGCGCGCTGCGCGACCCGGCCGTCAACGCGACGCGCGCGCAGTTCGACGCGCGCTGGCGGGCGGCGATCGCGGACGTCGTGCGCGAGGGTCAGACGGCAGGGGAGTTCGGCGACGAGGATCCGGACGCGTTCGCGCTCACGCTCGGCGCGCTGATGGACGGGTTCGCGATCCAGCTCGCGCTGCGGGATCCGGCGGTCACGCCGGAGCTGGTCAAGGGGCACTGCATGGCGCTCGTGGAGGAGCGCCTGGGACTGGAGGGAGTCACTGATGGGGGCTGACTGGATGTTCGAGGGGCCGCTGCGGCGGCGTGAGCTGTTGCGGGGCGGGGCGGGCCTCGCGCTCGGGCTCGGGCTCGCCGGCTGTGGGGTCGGCAACGAGCCGGCCAAGGTCAACAAGAAGCAGACCGAGAAGCTGGTCAAGGCGGAGCCGGACGGCGACCTCGTCTACTTCAACTGGTCGGAGTACCTCGAGCCGAAGCTGTTCAAGAAGTTCGAGAAGCAGTTCGGCGTGAAGGTGCGCGAGTCCAACTTCGACTCGATGCAGGGCATGATGGCCAAGCTGCGGTCGGGCAACCGCTACGACCTGATCTTCCCCGGCGCGGAGTGGGTCGACCGCCTGCGCAAGGCCAACCAGCTGCTCAAGATCGACAAGGAGCAGATCCCCAACGCGGCCGCCGTCTACGACTACTTCGCCAAGCCCTGGTACGACCCGGACGCCGACCGCTCGGTGCCCTACGCGATGTACGCGAGCGGCCTGATCTATCGCAAGGACAAGCTGCACCTGACCGGCTCCTGGAACGACCTCGGGCTCCCGGAGGCGCAGAAGAAGGTCTACATGCTCGACGACTTCCAGGAGGTCATCGGGGCGGGCAACCTGGTCAACGGCAACAAGCTCAACGACACCGATCCCGACGCGATCGAGAAGGCCAAGCAGTGGGCGCTCGACCTCAAGCCGAAGCTGCGCGGCTTCTCCACCGACGACATCCAGAACGTCGTCTCCGGCAACGCGTGGATCCACCACGGCTGGAACGGCGACGTCGTCAACGTCCGCAACCAGGTCAAGAAGCCGGAGAACTACTCGTTCCAGAAATGCAAGGAAGGCCTGCCGGTCGGCACGGACTGCTTTGCGATCCCCGCCAACGCCGCGCACCCGGGCACCGCGCTGACGTTCATCAACTTCCTGCTCGAGCCCGAGAACGCGTCGAAGAACATCGAGTACATGGGCTACCCGATGCCGTACAAGGGCCCGGACGAGACGTTCGCGAACCTGGTCAAGGACGATCCCGCCATCAACGTCACCGTGGACGACCTCACCAACGGGCAGCAGTACTCGAACCTGGGCGCCGCCGGCCGCGCCAGGTGGGACCAGGCCTGGACGGAGATCAAGGCCGGCTGAGGTGGGCGATCGCTTCGCCGCGCGGTTCCTGATCCCCGGGGGGCTGTGGCTGCTGCTGTTCTTCGCGGTGCCGCTGGCGATCGTGCTGGCGATCTCGTTCGGCACGGTCGACGAGCTCGGCGGCGCGGTCTACGGCTGGAACCCGGCGAACTACTCGCACGCGTTCAACCCGTTGTTCGCGCCCGTGCTGCTGCGCTCGGTCGGGTACGCGCTGGCCACCGACCTGCTGTGCCTGCTGCTCGGCTACCCGGTCGCCTACTACATCGCCCGCTTCGGGGGGCGGCGCAAGAACCTCCTGATCGCGCTCGTCGTGCTGCCGTTCTTCGTCAACTACCTCGTGCGCACGTACGCGTGGGTCGCGATCCTGTCCGACGAGGGGATCCTCAACGGCTTCCTCAACGACACCGGCATCCGCGACGAGCCGATCGCCTTCCTCAATACCCCGTGGGCGGTGATCGGCGGACTGGTCTACGGCTACCTGGCGTTCATGATCCTGCCGGTCTACGCGGCGCTCGACCGCATGGACCCGGCGGTGATCGAGGCCGGCAAGGACCTCTACGGCTCGGGCTGGGCGACGTTCTGGCACGTGACGTGGCCGACGACGTTCCAGGGCGTGCTGGCCGGCACCGTGCTCGTGTTCCTGCCCGCGGTCGGCGACTTCGTGAGCGCGCAGCTGCTCGGCGGGCCGAACACCTACATGATCGGGAACCTGATCCAGCAGCAGTTCTTCGGCGCGGAGAACTGGCCGTTCGGGGCCGCGCTCACGACGCTGATGATGCTGTTCCTGATGGTGTGGATGGTCTTCTACCTGCGCTCGGCGGCGCGGGCCGCGCGCGAGGCGGTGGTGGCGTGAGCGACTTCGACCGCCCGCGCTTCCTGCGGGTCTACACGGGGCTGTTCTTCGTGTTCATGTTCCTGCCGATCCTGCTGGTCGTCGTTTTCTCGTTCAACAACCAGCGCTCGCTGCAGCGCTTCACGGGCTTCTCGTTCGAGTGGTACACGCGCTTCTTCCAGAACGAGTCGCTCACGAGCTCGCTGCGCGCGAGCATCGAGATCGCGACCGTGACGATGCTGGTCGGCACGTTCCTCGGCACGCTGCTGGCGTTCGGGCTGGTGCGAGCGCGGACGCGCTGGGTCGGCGGCGCCAACATCCTGATGCTGATCCCGCTCGTGACGCCGGAGATCGTGGCCGGCGTGTCGGCACTGCTGCTGTTCACCCAGCTCGGGCTGCGGCTGTCGCTGCTGACGATCATGCTGGCCCACATCACGTTCTCGATCTCCTACGTCACGGTGGTGGTGCGGGCGCGGCTCGCGGCGCTGCACCCGGAGGTCGAGCAGGCGGCGATGGACCTCGGCGCCTCGCGCATCCAGACCGTGTGGCTGGTGGTGCTGCCGGCGCTGTGGCCGGCGATCCTGGCCAGCGCGCTGCTGACCTTCGCGCTGTCGTTCGACGACTTCGTGCTCTCGTTCTTCACCACCGGCGAGTCGCCGCAGCCGCTGCCGGTGCGGATCTGGTCGGCGATCCGCTTCGGGGTGACGCCGACGATCAACGCGATCGGCACGCTGATGCTGGCCATCTCGGTGTTCTGCATCGGCCTCGCGGTGCTGCTGCCGCGGCTGATCGGGCGCAAGGAGAGCGGGCTCGGCGTGCTGCTCGGGCAGGAGGGCGCATGAGCGAGGAGGCGGTGCGCTTCGAGGGCGTGACCAAGCGGTTCGGGGCCGCGACCGCGGTCGACGACCTCAACCTCACGGTCGGCGGCGGCGAGTTCTTCTCGCTGCTGGGCCCGTCGGGCTGCGGCAAGACGACGACGCTGCGGATGGTGGCGGGGTTCGAGCAGCCGACCGAGGGCGAGGTCTTCCTCGAGGGCAAGCCGGTGGCGAAGGTGCCGCCGTTCAAGCGCCACGTCAACACGGTCTTCCAGTCCTACGCGCTGTTCGAGCACCTCGACATCGTGGGCAACGTCGCGTTCGGGCTGAAGCGCCGCAAGGTGGCGCAGGCGGAGATCGACACCCGCGTGGCGGAGGCGCTCGAGCTCGTCCAGATGACCGGCCGCGAGACGTCGAAGCCGAACGAGCTCTCGGGCGGGCAGCGCCAGCGCGTGGCGCTGGCGCGGGCGCTCGTCAACCGGCCGGCGGTGCTGCTGCTCGACGAGCCGCTGGGCGCGCTCGACCTCAAGCTCCGCAAGCAGATGCAGGTGGAGCTGAAGTCGATCCAGCGCGAGGTCGGGATCACGTTCCTCTACGTCACGCACGACCAGGAGGAGGCGCTCGCGATGTCCGACCGCATCGCGGTCATGGACCACGGCGTCGTCGTCCAGTGCGGCACGCCCGAGGAGGTCTACGAGCAGCCGGCCAAGCCGTTCGTGGCCGGCTTCATCGGCATCTCGAACCTGATGGCGGGCGTGGTCGAGGACGGCGGGGTGCGCCTCGCGAACGGTGCGCTGTGCCCGGCGCCGGTGCCGGAGGACTGCGCGGCGGGCAGCGAGGTCCAGCTCTCCGTGCGGCCGGAGAAGATCTGGCTCGACGAGCACGAGGAGGGCATGGTCCAGCTGACGGGGACGGTGGCCGAGCGCGTCTACGTGGGCACGACCACGCAGGTGATCGTCGAGCTCGGGCCGGAGACGCGGATCGTCGCGCTCGAGCAGAACACGCACGTCTCCCACGCGTCGGACCGCTGGGAGATCGGCCACCCGGTCACGCTGTCGTGGCGGCCGGAGCACTCGCGCGTGCTGCGGTGAACGACGCGCCGGCGCTGGCGATCACCACGAGCCCGATCGCGACCCAGTCGCGCAGCGCGAGGTCCTGGTCGAGCACGACGAAGCCGGCCAGCGCCGCGATCGCGGGCTCGACCGACATCAGCACGCCGAACACGCGCTGCGGCAGCGTGCGCAGCGCCTCGATCTCGAGCGAGTAGGGCAGCACCGACGAGGCGATCGCGACCGCGATCAGCACGCCGAACAGCTCGGGCTGGAGGAGCTCGGCGCCGGCGTCGGCGATCCCGAACGGCGCGACGAGCACCGCCCCTGCCACCATCGCGATGGCGAGGCCGCTGCCGCCGGGAAAGACCGCTCCGGTGCGCTGGGAGAGGACGATGTACGCAGCCCACAGCGCGCCCGCGGCGAGCGCGAACGCGACCCCGACCGGGTCGAGCGACCCGCCCGAGTAGTCGCCGAGCCCGAGGATCCCGACCGCCGCGAAGGCCACCCACACGAGGTCGAGCGGTCGCCGCGAGAGGACGACCGCGAGCGCGAGCGGGCCGGTGACCTCGAACGTCACCGCGACGCCCAGCGGGATGCGGTCCATCGCCTCATAGATGCACAGGTTCATCGCGCCCAGCGCGATTCCGAACACGATCGCGACGCGGATCGGCTGGTCGCGCAGCCGCGGCCGCCACAGCGCGACGAGGATCACCGCGGCGAACGCCAGGCGGCCGAACGCCGCGCCCGCCGGGCCGAGCTCGTCGAAGACCTTGACCGCGAACGCCGCCCCCACCTGCGGGGAGATGGCGGCGAGGAGGACGAGGCCGACGGCGCGGTTCAGATCGCTTTGCGGTACCGCAGCTCCGTCAGCGGCGCGCCGTTCCACACCCGTTCCTTGACCTGTCCGTCCGGCCGCCAGCCCGCCGCCTCGTAGAACCGGCGGGCACGCTCGTTGCGCTCCTCGGTCCACAGCGTCGCGGCGGTGCAGCCGCTCTCGCGCAGGACCGCCTCGCCGGCCGCCAGCAGCGCGCGGCCGGCGCCGCTCCCCCATGCACGCGGGTGCGTGTAGAGGAGGTCGATGGCGCACGCGACCGGCGCCACGAAGCCGAGCACGCCCGACTCGTCCTCCGCCACCAACTCGCCGCGCCCGAAGAACGGCGCGCGCATCGCCGCCAGCGCCTCCTCGCCCGCGAAGCCCCACGCGGCCCGGCCGGCGGCGAGGAAGACCTCGGCCATCGCGTCGTGGTCGGCAGGCTCAGCCGCGCGCACGCGAGGGCCTGGCGAGCCCGTGCTTCGCCCCTTCCTCGAGCAGGCGCTCCTCGGTCACGGCGCCGCCGACCGCTGTCGGCACGCCCATCGCGAGCTGCGAGTAGAGCTGCGCCCACGCGATCCGCTCGTGCGGCTGCGCGCCGCGCAGGTCGGCCCAGGCGAAGGCCGCGCACAGCAGGTCGCGGTCCCCGGTGGTGTCGACCACCGCGCCGGGGCAGTAGTCCGGGACCTCGACGGCCTCGCCGCCGGCGATCGCCACCACGCTGCGGGCGTCGACGATGACGACCACGGTGTCGATCCACCCGGCGAGCTCCTCCGCCGCGGCCTGCGCGGTGTCGGTGGCGGTCAGCACGCACGCGTCCTGCGCGTTGAGGAACAAGGCCCGCGCGCCGACGTTCTTGGGCGGCAGCTTCCCGGAGAACGCGCGCGCGTCGTCGTCGCCGCAGGTCAGGTAAGCGCGGACGCCGTTGGGGACGAGGTCGAGCTGGTCGAGGTTCGCGGCGATCGCCACCGGGGTGAGCGCCGCGACGTCGCCGGCACGCGCGCGGATGCCGGGGTCGACGGTGACCATCGTGCGCTCCTCACCGACAGGCATGATCACGGTCTCCGGCGTGCGCTTGGTACGGAAGCCGGCGATCGCGACGCCGTCGCGCTCGATCTCGCGCCGGACGTACTCACCGCCGAGGTCGTCGCCGACCGGCGCCACCAGCGCGGTGTCGAGCCCGAGCCGGGCCGCGGCGACCGCGGTGATCGCGCCGCCGCCCGGCGAGCGCACGAGCTCGCCGGCGAAGCGCTCCTCGCCGGGCGCGGGCAGCGACTCGAGCCCGACGAACGTCATGTCGAGGAAGGCGGGGGTGGCGACGGCGAGTTCGACGCGGAGCACGGCCGCGAGACCCTACCGATCCAGCGCCGCGCCGGTCTGGGAATCGAAGCGCCGCAGGCCGTCGCGCACCAGGCCGTAGCGCACCGTGTCCCCGACCTGCGCCGCGGCGCGGCCCTCGACCTGGAGGACGAGCCCGTCGACGCCCACGAACGTCTCGCGCCCCAGCGCCTCGACGTACTCGACCTCGCCCTCGAACGGACCCACCATCCCGTCCTGCCACAGCCGCGCGAACTCCGGCCGCACGCCGATGACCGCGTCGGCGGGCTCGAGCCCCAGCCGCTCGGCGGGCGCGAAGCTCATGCCGGGCGAGCCGATGAAGCCCGCCACGAACGTGTTGACCGGCTGCTCGTAGAGCTCCGCGGGCGTGCCGACCTGCTCGAGCCGGCCCTCGTTCATCACCGCGATGCGGTCGCCCATCGTCATCGCCTCGACCTGGTCGTGGGTGACGTAGACGGTGGTGGTGCCGACCTGCTGCTGCAGCTTCTTGATCTCGCCGCGCGTCTGCACGCGCAGCTTGGCGTCGAGGTTGGAGAGCGGCTCGTCCATCAGGAAGACCTGCGGATCGCGCACCAGCGCGCGGCCGAGCGCCACCCGCTGCTGCTGGCCGCCGGAGAGCTGGCGCGGCTTGCGGTCCAGCAGCGGCTCGAGCTCGATCGACGCCGCCGCGCGGCGCACCCGCGCGTCGATCTCGTCCTTCGGCGCCTTGCGCCGCCGGAGCGCGAAGGCGAGGTTGTCGTAGACCGTCATCTGCGGGTACAGCGCGTAGTCCTGGAAGACCATCGCGATGTCGCGCTCGCGCGGGGCGACGCGGTTGATGACGCGCTCGCCGATCCGGATCTCGCCCTCGGTGATCGACTCGAGCCCGGCCAGCATCCGCAGCGCGGTCGTCTTGCCCGAGCCCGACGGCCCGACCAGGACGAGGAACTCGCCGTCGCCGGCCTCGAGCGTGAGCTCACGCACCGCCTCCACGCTGTCGAAGCGCTTGCTCACGGCGTCGAACGCGACGGAGGCCATCAGATGGCCGACCCCGCGGCCGTCGTGCTCGGATGTGCGTGTCCCGTGGATGCAGGGCGGTGCACGCCGAAGGGGCACAGTGGCAGAGCCACGGGCCCCTTCTGGTGGGTGCCGTCCTGCGCCGCGGGGCGCGTGCAGACGAGTGCGAGGGTCGTGGGGTCGGCCATCAGCCCTTCACCGACCCGGACAGCATCCCGCGGATGAAGTGCCGCTGGAGGAAGACGTAGACGAGCACCACCGGCGTCGCCACGATCACCGAGCCCGCGGACAGCAGCGCGAAGTCAGTCGTGTTGCGCCCGGAGAAGAACGCCAGGCCGAGCGGCGCCGTCCGCAGGTCCTCGTCGGTGACCATCACCAGCGCGAGCAGGAACTCGTTCCACGTCCACATGAAGACGAGGACGGTCATGGTCAGCACCGCCGGGCGGCCGAGCGGCAGCACGACGCGCCACAGCGTGCTCCAGCTCGAGGAGCCGTCGAGCCGCGCGGCCTCCACCAGCGAGCGCGGCACCGAGCGGAAGAACGCCCGCATCCAGAACGTCCCGAACGCGAGCGAGACGCCGGCCTGGGGCAGGATCAGCGCTGCGTAGGTGTCGGTCAGCCCGAGGTCGCGGAAGTCGTAGTAGAGCGGCACGACCGTCGACTCGAGCGGCACCATCAGCCCGAGCAGGAACAGGTAGAACAGCGCCTGATCGCCGCGGAAGCGCATCATCCCGAACGCGTAGCCGGCCAAGATCGAGAGCAGCCCCGAGATCAGCACGACGGCGACCACGACGATCGCGCTCGAGCGCAGGTACTGGGAGAAGTGCCCGTCGCTCCACGCCTTCGAGAAGTTGGCGACGTGCAGGCCGTTGGGCTCGCCGAAGTTCGCCACCTGCCCCGGCTCCTGCAGCGCGGTCAGCAGGATGCCGACGATCGGCACCAGCGCGATGATCGAGAACACGCCGAGGAGCGCGTAGGTGGCGGCCTGCTCGCGGCGGTCGATCATCGCGCCGCCTCCCGCTCGGCGACCTGGTTGATCGCCAGCGTGAGCACGAAGATGAGCGCCGCGATGCAGATGCCGATCGCCGACGCGGTGCCGACGCCGCCCCCCTTGAACGCGCGGTTGTAGACCTCGAAGGCGGGGACCGTGGTCGCGTCGCCCGGGCCGCCGCCGGTGGTGATGTAGACGAGGTCGAACGAGCGCAGCGCCTGGATCGTGGTCAGCGTCAGCGCGACCGCGATCTCGTTGCGCAGGCCCGGCAGCGTGACCGCGAAGAACTCGCGCACCGGCCCGGCGCCGTCCATCCGCGCCGCGTCATACAGCGACTGCGGGATCTTCTGCACGCCGGCGGTGAACAGCACCATCGCGAGCCCGTACATCACCCACGTGCCGATCAGCCCGACCGACGGCAGCGCGAGCGAGAACGAGCCGAGCCAGTCCTGCGTCAGCCCGCCCAGCCCGATCGCCCGCAGCCCCTGGTTGAGGAGCCCGCCGTCGGGTTGGTAGATCATCCGCCACATCACGGCCACGACCACGAGCGCGATCACCTGCGGCAGGAAGAGCACGGTCCGGAACAGCGCCAGCCCGCGCACGCGCGTGCGCGACATCGCCGCCGCCAGCAGCAGCCCGATCGCGATCGGCCCGATCGCATAGAAGGCGACCAGGATCAGCGCGTGCAGGAACGCCGAGCGGATCTTCGGGTCGGAGACGATCGCCGTGTAGTTGCCGAGCCCGTTCCACGTCCCCGGCGTCACGCCATCCCAGGTGAAGAGCGACAGCCACGCGCTGTGCGCCAGCGGCGCCAGCACGAACAGGCCGAACACGACGAGCCCCGGCAGCAGGTAGAGGTAGGCGACGCGCCGCGGCTCGCCAGGCGGCGCGTGCGCGGTCACAGCGTGTCGGCGAACTTCGCGTATTCCTCCTGCACGGACTTCGTGAACGCGTCCGGCGACGTCTTGCCGGCCATCAGCTTCTGCACGGCGCCCGACAGGTCGTCGAGGAACGTTGGCGTGGCGTAGTCCATGTAGGGCGTCAGCCCATCGGTGTCGTTGAGCTGCTTCCAGGCGGCGAAGATCTCCTTCTGGACCGGCGAGGCCGGCTGCGTGGTGGGCTGGGTCGCCGGCAGGTTGTCGGTCTCGACCTGCACGTCGGCGGCCTTGGCGTTGGTGATGAAGTCGATGTAGGCGGCCGCGACGTCGGCGTTCTTCGACTTCGAGGTGATCCCCCACGGCAGGCTCTCGCCGCCGAGCGAGACCGACTCGGCGCCCGCCTCCTGGCCCGGCATCAGGAAGAAGCCGAGCTTGTCGCCGAGCGCGGTCAACGCGTCCGAGGTGATCCAGGTGCCGGCGATCGTGAACGGGCCCTTGCCCTTGGTGAACTGCTGCCACGCCGGGTCGTAGCCGGTGCCGTTGAAGTCCTTGGTGAAGTAGCCCTTCTTGGCCCAGTCCTGGAGCGTGGTCGCGGCTTCCTTGTTCTCGGACGTGTCGAAGCTGGCCCCGTCCTTGGCGAACACGAAGTTGCGCGTCGCGTCCTTACCGGCGAACTGGTTCTGGACCGTCTGGAACTCGTGGATGCCCGGCCACTTGTCGAGGTTGCCGAACGAGATCGGGATCTGGCCCTTCTGCTTGGCCGCGGCGAGCATCGACTCGAACTCCTTGAACGTCTTCGGTGCGGTCTTGACCATGTCGCGGTTGTAGAAGACGCCGACGATCTCGCCCTGCTGGGAGACGCCGTAGAGGTCGCCGGAGCCGAACTGCTTGCCGTCGGAAGAGAACTTGTTGAGGTCGAGCAGCGTCTTCGACCAGCGGTCGTTCCAGCCGTAGGCGTCGGCGTAGGCGTCGAGCGGCTTGAGCAGCCCTCCCTTGACGAGCTGGCCCATGACCTGGCGGCCCTGGTTCGCCTCCACGATGTCCGGCGCGTTTGGCCCGGAGACCGCGAGCTTGAGCGTCGTCTGGAGGTCTGTGAACGACTTCGCGACGCGCTTGATCTTCACGTTCGGGTACGTCGACATGAACGCTTCGTTGAGGCGCGTGATCTGCTTCTTCTGGCCGCCGCGCACTTCCTGGTCCCAGATGGTGAGCGTGACGTCGCCGGCCTTGGCGACGTCGACCTTGGCCGAGTTCTTCTTCGCCTCGTCGGCCTTCTTGTTGTTGTC
This sequence comes from uncultured Solirubrobacteraceae bacterium, assembly GCA_963722815.1. Lineage (GTDB taxonomy): Bacteria > Actinomycetota > Thermoleophilia > Solirubrobacterales > Solirubrobacteraceae > DASQFQ01. The sequence goes on along the minus strand of CAVROM010000006.1, from coordinate 186,067 downwards.
GGACGAGTCGCCTCCGGGGGTGCCGCAGCCCGCGACCAGGGCGGCCGCGAAGAGCAACAGAGCGAGCGATCGACGGATCATGCGCGTGTCTCCTTGTGAGTGGCCAGCGGCGGGAGACCGCGGGCCGATCCTTCCTCCAGCAGCCGCTCCCGCGTGACGGCGCCGGCGGCGCCCGTGGGAACGGTGACCGACAGGGATCCGTACAGGACCGCCCAGCGCAAGGCAAGCTCGAGGTCGGCTCCCGACAGGTCCGCCCACACGAACGCGGCGCACAGCAGGTCGCCCGCGCCGGTCGTGTCGACCGGCTCCATCTCGAAGCCGGGTACGCGCACGAGCTCGCCGCCGGCGCGTGCCATGGCGCCGTCGGGGCCGAGCGTGACGACCACGATCTCGACCTGCTCGGCGAGCCGCTCGCTGGCCTTCTCCGCGGTCTCCTCGCCGGTGATGAGGAGTGCCTCGCGGCGGTTCACGAAGAGGGCGCGTGCCCGCTCGAGGTCGCGCGGCGGGTGGGCGGCGAAGGCGCGCGCGTCGTCGTCGCCGCAGCTCGCGTAGCCGCGCACGCCGTCGGGCACGAGGTCGAGCTGGTCGAGTGCGACGATCACCGCGCGCGGCTCGAAGCCGGCGACCTCGGCGGCGCTCGTGCTGGCCAGCGGCTCGTAGGTGACCATCGCGCGCTCGCCACCCCACGGCATCACCACGGTCGTCGGGGTGCGTGTGCCGGCGCTGGTGGAGAGCGCGATGCCCTCGGCCTCGAGCGCCTCGCGGATGAAGCGCCCGTCGAGGTCCTCGCCGAGCGGCACCGACAGCGCGGCCTTGAGCCCGAGCCGCGCGGCGCCGATCGCGTTGATGGCGCCGCCGCCGGGCGAGCGGATGAGGTCTCCGGCGAAGCGCTCCTCGCCCGGTCCGGGCACGGACTCGAGCCCGATGAACGTCAGGTCCATGAACGCGGTGGCGGTGACGACGACGTCGACGCTCATGCGAAGCGCTCTGCGAGCTCGGGGAGGCGGCTGCGGTAGCCGTCGAAGATCCTGCGTGCGGCGGTGACGCTCGGCACCAGCGGGTGGAGCGCGAGCGCGCGGACGGCGAGCTCGGGCGAGTCGTGGCGTGCGGCCTCGATCGTCGTGCGCTCGACGTCCTTGATCGTGGTCACGAGCGCCTGGGCGTGGGCGGGGACGGGCCCGACCGCGACCGGCACCGGACCGGTGCGCCCGACGATGCACGGCACCTCGACCACGGCGCGCTCGTCGAGGAACGGCAGCGCGGAGCGGTTGGCGGTGTTGAGGATCATGATCGCCCGCGTGTTGTTGGCGATCGCCTCGACGACCGCCATCGCCTCGCCCTCGTAGCCGCCGCCGTCGCCACCGTCGTCATGGTCGGCCTCCACCCCGGCGGCGAGCCGCTCGGCGGCCATGTAGGTGCGGTCACGCTCGGCGCGGGTCGCGCGCCAGGCCTGCAGGGCCTGGGCGGGGTCCTGCCCGTTCTGCGCGTAGAACGCGGCCTGCGACTCGAGCAGGTAGGCGCCGCGCGGGCTCTCGCCCATGTGTGCCACCGCGTCCTCGTAGAAGTAGTAGAGGTACTCGTTCGGGATCATCCCGAGCGCGCGCAGCCAGTCGCCGCCGAACAGGCGGCCTTCCTCGAAGCCGCTGAGGGCGTCCTCGTCGGCCAGCAGCTCGGGCAGGCGGTCGCGCTCCGCGTCGTGGGCGCCCTTGAGCCAGCCGAGGTGGTTGAGGCCGAAGTAGTCGAACCACATCTGCTCGGGGCGCAGGCCGAGCGCGCGGGCGACGCGGCGGCAGAGGCCCGAGGGCGAGTCGCAGATGCCGACCACGCGGTCGCCGAGCACCTGCTGCGCGGCCTCGGTGACCATGCCGGCCGGGTTCGTGAAGTTGATCAGCCACGCCTGCGGCGCCTTCGCGGCGATCGTCTCGGCGAGGTGGACCATCGCCGGGATCGTGCGGAGCGCGAAGCAGATGCCGCCGGGACCGGTCGTCTCCTGCCCGAGCACGCCGATCGAGAGCGGAACCGACTCGTCGACCACGCGGCCCTCGAGCCGGCCGACGCGGATCGCGGAGAACACGAAGTCGGCGCCCTCGACCGCGTCGTCGAGGTCGGTGGTGGCGCGGAACGGCAGCTCCTCGCCGCGCTCCTGGGCGAGCCCGTGCAGCACGGTCGCCATCCGCTCCATCCGGTCCTCGTCGAGATCGTGCAGGACGACCTCGTCGAAGGGGAGGCGCTCGCGCTTGGCCAGCAGCGCCCCGTAGACGAGCGGGACGCGGAACCCTCCTCCGCCGACGATCGTGAGCTTCACGGCCAAGACCGTACCGAGCATGGGTACTGCCGCCCATCTAACGCAATTCGCGGCTCACCTTAAGTAAGTCTTGAGCTTCGGCTGGGAGGGTGCCTGGCGTGACCCGCATCGCCATCGTCGACCCCCAGCCGGCCATCCGCGCCGGGCTCATGGCGCTGCTGCGCTCCGAGCCTGGCCTCGTGCCGGTCGGTTCCGCCGGCACGGCGGAGGAGGCGCTCGAGCTCGTCGCGCGCACCGCGCCTGACATCGTTCTGCTCGAGCCGTACCTCGGCGTCGGCGATGGTTTGCAGCTCTGCCGCCGCATCACCGCCGACGGCGGCCCGCGCGTGGTCGCCTACACCGAGGCGAGCGATCCGGCGCTGGAAGTCGCGCTGCGTGTGGCGTGCGCCGACGGCGTCGTCGACAAGCAGGCGACGCCGGACGAGCTGTTCGAGGCGCTGCGCCTCGTGGCCAAGGGCCAGAGCGCGCTGCCGCCGCTGACGCCGGGCCAGCTCCGCGCCGCCGCCGCGCGGGTCGAGAGCGACGACCTCGCGCTGCTCGCGATGCTCGTCGACCGCACCCCGGCCGCCGACGTGCGGGACACGCTGAAGCTCGACACGCCGGCGCTTCACCCGCCGCGTCGAGCGCCTGCTGGGCCGGCTGCGCCCGCGCCGCAGCACGCTGACGCCCGCCTGACGCGCCCCGCCCGCTAGCCTGCGGTGCATGCCGCTGGTTCCCATGGTCATCGAGCGCACCGCCCGTGGCGAGCGCGAATTCGACATCTACTCGCGCCTGCTCAACGAGCGCATCATCTTCCTCGGGTCAGCCCGTCGACGACCAGATCGCGAACCTGGTCGTGGCGCAGATGCTGCACCTCGAGTCGCAGGATCCCGACAAGGACATCTCGCTCTACATCAACTCGCCGGGCGGTTCGATCTACGCCGGCCTCGCGATCTACGACACGATGCAGTTCATCAAGCCCGACGTGGCGACGATGGTGGTCGGGGTCGCGATGTCGATGGGCTCGCTGCTGCTCACCGGCGGCGCGAAGGGCAAGCGGATGGCGCTCCCGAACTCGCGGATCCTCATCCACCAGCCCTCGGCCGGCTTCGAGGGCCAGGCGACGGACATCGAGATCCACGCCGCCGAGATCCTCAAGACCCGCAAGCGGATCGACGAGATCTACTCGCTCCACACGGGGCAGCCGGAGGAGCAGGTGCGCCACGACATGGAGCGCGACCGCTTCTTCAAGGCCGACCAGGCGCAGGAGTACGGCCTGATCGACCGGGTCATCTCCGAGCACTGAGGCAGCGCCGCCGCCGTTGACGTTCGCCGAGGCTTCAGCCGCGCACCGCGATCGTGTGCTCGATCGCGCCCAGGCCCTCGACCTCGAGCCGGACGACGTCGCCGGCTTCCAAGAAGCGCGGTGGGTCCATCGCCTGACCGACGCCCTCGGGCGTGCCGGTCAGCACGATGTCGCCGGGCTCGAGCGTGATCGCCTCCGCGAGGAAGTCGACCAGCGCCTGCGGGCCGAAGATCAGGTCGGCGGTGGACGAGTCCTGGCGGACCTCGCCGTTGACCGTCGAGCCGATCCGCAGCGCCTCGGCGTCGGGCACCTCGTCGGGGGTCGTGATCCAGGGACCCCAGGGGCACGAGCCGTCGAAGCCCTTGGCGCGCGTCCACTGCGTCTCGCGGCCCTGGAGGTCGCGGGCCGAGAGATCGTCGGCGACCGCGTAGCCGCCGATCGCGCCTCCGGCCCCGATCACCACGACAAGCTCGGCCTCGTAGTCGAGCCGGTGGGCGGCGGCCGCGGGCACCTCGACGGTGCCGTTGCCGGGCACGCTCGAGGTCGGCAGCTTCATGAACACCATCGGCTGCTCGGGCGGCTCCTTGCCGGTCTCCGCGGCGTGCTTGGCGTAGTTGAGGCCGATCCCGAAGATCGCGCGCGGGCGCGGGACGGGGGCGAGCAGGGTGACGTCGGCGAGCGCGAACTCGTCGCCGTCGGCGGGGGTGGTCTCGCCGGAGGCGAGGCGGTCGCGCACGGAGCCGCCGGCGAACGCGACGACCGTGTCGCCGCGCACCTCGCCAGCGCGCTCGGTGCCGTCCGGAGTGAGGAAGGTGGCCAGGCGCATGGCGCCGGATCGTACTTTCGTCTGGGCTTGCCGCCGCTGCTCGTCGTCTTGGGCCACAATGGGTGGCGCATGGACGTGGGAGCCATCCAAGCCGCGTCGGTCGCGACGACCGCCTCGTACCGCTCGTTCGCCGACGCGACACGGTCGGTGCTCGACCTGCTCGAGGGGCAGCTGCCCGACGCCACGCTCTTCCTCTCCCACCTGGATCGCGGCCACAACGTCCACCGGATCGTCGACACGCGCGCCGGCGAGTCGTTCGGCCTGCAGGCCAACCAGGCGACCCCGCTGCGCGACTCCTACTGCGGGCGCATGGCCGAGGACCTCGGCCCGCGCCGCTGCGACGACCTGAGCGCCGACGCCGTCTACGCGCGGCTCGATCTCCAGCAGCAGCTGGGCGCCGTCTCCTACCTCGGCGTCCCGCTCGAGCTGTCGGACGGCTCGCGGGTCGGCAGCCTCGCGGCGCTCTCGCGCACGCCGTCGCGCTTCAGCGACGCCGACGAGCAGCTGTTCGGCGTGCTCGCCCGCGTGCTGTCGTCAGAGCTCGAGCGCGAGAGCTCGACCCGCGACCTGCAGCGCATGTCGGAGACACTGCGCGAGCACGCCCGCGGGCTTGCCGCGCTCGGCCGCGTGACGAAGGCGCTCTCCGGCTCGCGCGACGCCCGCCCCGCCGTCTGCCGCGCCGCCTGCGAGGTCACCTCCTCCCCCGTCGCGTTCCTGCTCGAGCCGTCGGGCCGCGAGTTCGTCTCCACCGCGATGGTCGGCGTCGACATCGCGCCGGTGACGATCCAGCCGCGGCCGGAGTCGGAGTACGGCAGCCGCGCGTTCACCTCGCGCCAGAGCTACTTCGTGGCCGACGCCCGCTCGCACCCGGCGCTGGCGGAGCCGCTGGTCGAGGCGACCGGCGCGCGCTCCGCGCTGTTCGAACCCGTCCTGCGGGGCGAGCAGGTCGCCGGCGTGCTGATCCTGATCTGGCGCCACGCGGTCCAGGCGATCCCCGACGCGGTCGCCGACATGCTCTCGCTGCTGGCCGCCCAGGCGGCGGTGGCGATCGAGCGCGAGGAGCTGCGCTCGCGCGTCGGCGCGCTCGCGCTGTCCGATCCGCTGACCGGCCTCGGCACCCGCCGCACGTGGGACGACGAGCTGCCGCGCGAGCTCGCGCGCGCCCGCCGCGGCGAATCCCCGGTCTCGATCGCGGTGATCGACCTCGACCACCTGAGCGCGTTCAACATGCTGCGCGGCGAGCAGGAGGGCGACCGCCTGGTCAAGGAGTCCGCCGCCTCGTGGCGCGCCCAGCTGCGCGAGGTCGACATGATCGCCCGGCTCGACGGGCGCCGAGTTCGGCGTGATCCTGCCCGACTGCGGGCTCGGCGAGGCGTGCGACGTGCTCGACCGCGTGCGCGCGATGACCCCGCGCGGGCAGAGCGCCTCCGCGGGCGTCGCGCGCTGGGACGGCGAGGAGCCGGCGGACCTGCTGCTCGCCCGCTGCGCCGATGCGCTCGCGGCCGCCAAGTCGGCCGGCCGCGACATGACGATCGCCGCCGACTAGCCGGAGCCGGTACGGTCGCGCTGAAAGGCGCGATCACGTGATGGAGTTTCGGATCCTCGGTCCGCTCGAGGTGACGCAGGATGGCCGGGCCCTCGAGCTGGGCGCCACCAAGCAGCAGACGCTGCTGGCCGTGCTGCTCCTGCACGCGGGCGAGATCGTGTCGCCGACGCGGCTGATGACCGAGCTCTGGGGCGAGCAGCCGCCGTCGACCGCGGCCAAGGGGATCCAGGGCTACGTCTCCAGCCTGCGGCGGATCCTCGGCGCCGACGTGATCGCCACGCGGGCGCACGGGTACGTGCTGGCGCCCGAGCACCTCGACGCCGCGCTGTTCGAGCGCCTGGCCGCCGAGGGGCGCTACCGCGACGCGCTGGCGCTGTGGCGCGGTGAGCCGCTGCAAGGAATGACGTTCGAGGGCCTGGCCGCGAGCGAGGCGGAGCGGCTCGGGGAGCAGCGGCTCGCCGTGATGGAGCGGCGGATCGAGGCGGACCTCGGTGCCGGCCTCGACGCCGAGCTGGTCGCCGAGCTGCAGGAGCTCGTCACCGCCCACCCGCTGCGCGAGCACCTCCGCGCGCAGCTCATGCTCGCGCTCTACCGCGCGGGCCGCCAGGCCGACGCGCTGGCGGTCTACCGCGACACGCGGAGCTTCCTCGCCGACGAGCTGGGGCTGGAGCCGGGCGAGGAGCTGCGGCGCCTGCAACGACTGATGCTGGACCAGGACCCGGAGCTCGATGCGCCGCGCCCGGTCCCGGTCGCCATGGACCCGGCGCCGCCCCGCACGACGGAGCGCCGGCGCAAGCTCGTCGGCGTCCTCGCGGCCGCGGTCAGCGAGCAGCTCGACCCGGAGTCGCTCCACGCGGTGCTCGACCGCTGCGCGGAGGTGATCGAGCAGCACGGCGGCACGGTCGAGAGCGTGACCGGCGACTCCGTGATCGGGGTCTTCGGGCTCGAGCAGCTGCACGAGGACGACGCCCTGCGCGCCGCGCGCGCCGCCGCCGAGTTGCGTGACGCCGGCGAGCCGGTGCAGCTCGGCATCGAGGCGGGCGAGGTGTTCGTCGCCGCCGGCGCCCGTCGTGAGACGTTCGCGACCGGCGGCCCGATCGGCGCCGCTGCCGTGCTCGCCGCCCGCGCCGCGCCGTCGCAGGTGCTGATCGGCGGGCGCGCTCGCGGGCTGATGGGCACGGGCGTGCGGGCGGAGCCGCTTGGCGGCGAGGCCTGGCGGTTCGACGAGCTCGCCACCGCGCCGCCGCTCGAGGCGCGGCCGCCGACCACCGCGTTCGTCGGCCGCGCACGGGAGGTCGAGCAGATCCGCGATGCGCTCGCGGTCACCACGCGCGAGCAGGCCGCGCGGCGGCTCGCAGTCGTCGGGCCGCCGGGGATCGGCAAGTCCCGGCTCGCCGGCGAAGCCGCCGTGGGGATGCGCGACGCCGCCACCGTGGTCAGCGGCCGCTGCGAGAGCTACGGCGACGCGAACGCCTACCGCCCGCTGGCGGAGATCGTCCGTCAGCTCGGCGACCTCGACGGGCTGCTCGCCGGCGACGAGCAGGCGGACCTGATCGGCCGCCGGGTCCTCGGCGCCATCGGGCGCTCCGACGAGCCCGCCCAGCCCGAGGAGACGTTCTGGGCCGTGCGCCGTCTGTTCGAGGCCGCGGCGCGCGAGCGCCCGCTGGTGGTGGTCATCGACGACGTGCACTGGGCCGAGCCGGTGCTGCTCGACCTGCTCGACTACGTCGCCGCCTTCTCCAGCGGCGTGCCGATCCTGCTCGTCTGCCTGGGCCGGCCGGAGACGCTCGAGCGCCGGCCGGGGTGGGCGGCGCCGCAGCGCGGCGCGTCGGTGGTCGGGCTCGACGCGCTCGACGACGGCGACGCGCTCGCGCTCGTCGCGGACCTCGGCGCCCAAGGCCCCGCCGCGCGGCGCATGGTCGACCGCGCTGAGGGCAACCCCCTGTTCCTCGAGCAGTTGGTGGCGATCGGCGCCGAGGGCGAGCTGCCGCCGACGGTCGAGGCGGTGCTCGCGGCGCGCCTCGACCTGCTCGACCCGATCGAGCGCGCGCTGCTCGAGCATGCGGCGGTCGAGGGGCGCAGCTTCCATCGCGGCGCGCTCGCTGCCCTGATGGGCGAGGACGCCCTGACCGCGCCGCTGACCTCGCTGGCGCGCCAGCAGCTCATCCGCCCCGAGCGGCCCGAGCACGCGGGTGAGGACGCCTTCCGGTTCGCGCACGCGCTGATCCGCGAGGTCGCCTACCACGGCATGGCCAAGCGCCGGCGTGCCGAGCTGCACGAGCAGCTCGCCGAGTCGCTGCGAGGCAAGCCCGACCCGGAGGACGAGGTCCTCGGCTTCCACCTCGAACGCGCCTGCCGCTACCGCGCCGAGCTCGGCATCGCTCGCGACGACGCGCTCGCCGCGGAGGCGACGCAGCGGCTCGCTAGTGCGGCCCGTGGGGCCCTGCGGCGCGGCGACCCCACCGCCGGCGCGGCGCTGCTCGAGCGCGCAGCGGCGCTCGCGCCCATCGGCGACCCCGCACGCGCCGAGCTGCTGCCGGCGCTCGGCGTCGCGCTGTTCGACGCGGGTCGGCTCGACCAGGCGCAGCGCGTGCTGGACGAGGCGGTGGAGGAGGCGATCGACCCGGCCGCCGAGGCGCGTGCCCGCGTCGAGCGAGAGCTCGTGCGCGTCCACGCCGACCCCGGCGCAGGGCTCGACGGAGCGCGCGCGGCCGCGGACGCGGCCCTCGAGCTGCTCACCGACGACCTCGGCCGCTGCCGGGCCTGGCGCCTGCGCGGGTGGGCCGCGTGGATGGAGAGCCAGGCCGCGCACGCCGAGGCCGCCTGGCGGGAGGCCGCCGAGCACGCGCGGCGCGCCGGCGACGAGCGCGAGCTGCTCGAGATCCTGGGTTGGTTCACCTCGGCCGCGTCCTTCGGCCCGATGCCGGTCGACGAGGCGATCGCGCTGTGCACCGATATCCGCGAGCAGGTGCGCGACAGCCCGGTCGCGGTGGCGATCACGCAGCGTCCGCTCGCGCTCCTGCGGGCGCTGATCGGCGACTTCGGCGAGGCGCGCCGCCTGATCGCCGACGCCAACGCCGTCCTTGGCGAGCTCGGCCGCCTGCACTCGAGCGTCAGCCACCACGAGGCGTACGTCGAGCTGCTCGCAGGCGCGCCCGCGACGGCGGCGGCGCGCCTGCAGGGCGACATCGACCGGCTGGGCGCGATGGGCGAGCACGCGCTGCTCGCCACCACCGAGGCGCTGCTCGCCCAGGCGCGCTACGAGCAGGGCCGCCGCGACGAGGCGGAGGCGCACGCGACGGCCGCCGCGCGCGACGCCGCGCGCGAGGACCTCACGACCCAGGCGATGTGGCGCGGCGTCCAGGCGCGCGTGCTCGCCCACCGCGGCCTCCACGACGAGGCGGAGGCGCTCGCTCGCGAGGCGGTGGCGCTCGTCGCGCCCACCGACGCGCTGACCGACCGCGGCGACGCGCTGCTCGCGCTCGCCGAGATCCTTGCGCTGCGCGACCGGCCCGCCGACGCGGCCAAGGCCGCGCACGAAGCTCTCGATCTCTACACCCGCAAGGGAGCGCTGGTGCCGGCGGACCGGGCACGGTCCGCCGTCCGACGCTCCGAACCACAGGTCGACGGAGGTGACCATGCCGAAATCGGAGTTCAGTGACCCGCTGGAGGTGCCCGGCGGAGTGATGCAGGTGAAGGGCATCGTGGATGCGGACACCGTCAGGCGCGCCAAGAAAAGCGGTGCGGACATCAACGTGCACTGGGTGGTCGCGCAGGGCGATCTCGTCGCGCACGGCTTGGCCAAGGCGGAGGGCGAGACGTTCACGGAGGGCGACCAGGGCGGCTCGCAGCTCTGGAAGGCCGGCGCCGCCCAGGTGTCCGGCGTCACGGTGACGGTCGTCCTCAGCCCGCACCCCGCCCAGATCGAGGCGTTCCAGTGGCACCAGGAGGTCCAGCTCAAGATCACCTGAGCGCTCTACCGACGCTCTACCGAAACGGCACCGGAGCCTTACCGCCGCCGCTCACGCTGCGCAGCAGTTGACCGCACCGGGCGGTCTCGCAGACAGAGAGGTGGTGCACATGGCCGTCAAGTACCGCCGCTGGGACGCGGACGATCGCGTCAGCGCCCAGTGGTACGCCGTGCTCAGCGCGGCGAAGGCCGACGGGGTCTCGTTCCTCGTCACCGACGGGCACCGGACGATGGCGGAGCAGCAGGAGCGCTGGGACACGTTCCAGCACGGCGGCGCCACCGCCGCGTTCCCGAGCCCGACCGCCCCGCACATCCGCGTGGGCCGGCCCGATCACGCGATCGACGTCAACGCGCTCGACGGCGGCGCCGGCCGCCTCGCCGCGTGGCTGCGCTCGCACGGGGCGGCCGCGTCGTTCCCCGTCCCCGGCGAGGCGTGGCACATCGAGGTGCCGCGCGACGACCTCGAGCGGCTGGCGAAGAAGGTCTCCGACCCGCTCGCGGGCTTCCCGGCGAAGGAGCGCCACTGGATCCGCACGTACGACGCGCTCCTGCGCATGAAGCGTGCAGGGCACGACCCCGCGGACGGCAGCGAGCGGCGCGCCTCCCTGCGCGGGCTCATGACCGACCGCCGCAAGGCCATCTGGCGTGCCGCCCAGCACACCGGATGGCACCGGCTCAAGCGCCGCGCCCGCTACCGGTCGCTGCTCGCCCGAACCACAACCCCATAGGAGGACATCGTGTTCAGCATCTTCCAGGGCCGCCGGCCCGACATCACCGCCGCCCAGCTCGGCGCCGTGCTCGTGGCCGGCGTGCCCGCGATCGCCACGCTCCTGACCGCGTTCGGCGTCGGCGACCTCAGCGCCGCCCAGCAGGACGCGCTCTCCGGGGCGCTCACGTGGTCGGCGATCCTCGCCGGCCTGCTGATCGGCGGCGACGCCACGCTGCGCGCGGCGCGCAACCTCGCCGACGCCAAGACCGACGCCGCGGCCATGACGGCCGGCCAGCGCCTGTCGCCCGACGACGGCCTCGAGGACCCCGCCGCCGACTTCGAGGAGGACGAGTCGACGGCGCTCTCCGACGACGAGGAGTTCTACGCCGACAGCGAGCTGCACGCGCTCGAGGCCGGGATGCCCGTCGACAACCCCGACTACGTGGGGAGTGACACGCGATGAACACCGGCTCCGGTGGGATCGCGCTGATCAAGGAGTTCGAGGGCTTCCCGTTCGGCGGCCGCCCGTACTTCGACAAGCTCGGCGGCGTGTGGACGATCGGCTACGGCCACACCGAGGGCGTCGGGCCGCACAGCCCGCGCCTGACCGAGCGGCAGGCGAGCGAGCTGCTCGAGCGCGACCTTGCGAAGCGCTATGAGGGCGCCGTCGAGGCGCTCCCGACGGCGCATCTGCTCAACCAGAACCAGTTCGACGCGCTCGTCGTGTTCGTCTACAACGTCGGCGGCGGCGCGCTCGCCGCCGACACCGGGATCGGCAGGGCGCTGCGCGCCCAGCAGTGGCACCGGGCCGCCGACGAGATGCTGCGCTGGAACCGCGCGCAGGGCCACGTGGTCGAGGGGCTGACGCGCCGCCGCAGGGCGGAGCGCAAGCTCTTCCTCACGCCGTCGACCGCGCGCCCGCTCGCGGCGCTGACCAAGCGCGAGCGCAGCTGGTGCCGCGAGTACGACCAGCTCGTCGCGCGCAAGCACGCGGGCGAGGACACGCCGGCCGGCCGCGAGCGGCGCGGCGTCCTGCGCCGCGCGATGCGGCGGCGGCGCAAGGCGATCTGGCGCGCCGCCGAGGCGGTCGCCGGAGGCTGGAAGCTGGCCAACCGCCGCGTGCGCTACCGCGCGCTGCGGGCTCGGACGACCTAGAGCCGTTGGAGGGCGGCGCGGACCTCCGCGTCGCCCGCCTCCGCCCGTTCGTCGGTCCAGTGCCAGCGCACGCCCTCGTCGAGAGAGAACGTCGGCTGGTCGTGGTCCTCGACCGACTCGACCTCGAGCCGCAGGTAGGCGACGCGGTCGCCCGCGTCGACCACGGCAGCGGTGCCGTACGCGGTGACCGCGACGCCCGCGGCCAGGATCGTCAGCGCGCAGCGCGGGTCCTCGCGCAGGCGGGCGAGCGAGTCGCGCGTGTGCGCGAGCGCGAAGTGGATCGCCCGGTCGCCGGCGCGGGTGGCGGTAGAGACGGGGATGGCGTGCGGCCCGGCGGTCGAGAGCACCGCGACAGTGCCCGTGGGCCACTCAGGGAGCATGCACGCCGTGCTCGCGCAGGTACTCGAGGTAGAACGGCCGCATCAGGTCGCCGACCTCGCCCTTGCCGGAGTCGCTCACGTCGTTGAAGTGCGCGCTCAGCCGCAGGATGTCGTCTTCGGACTTCTCGTACTCGCCCGCGCCTGCCTCGGCGACCGGCAGCAGCTTGATCATGTCGTAGAAGAAGCGCGCGTCGACGTGTCGGCGGGCGCGCTTCACCGCCAGATCGTGGAGCTGCTCTGAGGAGAGGGCGTCGAGCCCGTCGTCGGCCATTGCCGCGACGTTAGCCGAGTTTGCGCTCGAGCAGCCGGTTGCCGCGCTCGAGCTGCTCCGCGCTGGCCTCCGTGACCGAGCCGGCGCCGGTCGCCCGGTTGACCCGCGCGTGGATCGCGCGGTGCGCCTCGCCGGTGCGGCGCGCGACGGCGGCGACCAGCGTGCGGCGCTCGTCGCGCAGGCGCTCGCGGGTCTTGTGGCGCGCCTCCGGCTCGGGCGCGGTGAACGCCGCGAACGCCGGCGACGGCGCGGGCGGAGCGGACGCGTCGGCGAACAACTGCAGCGCCTCGCCGGGCTGGGTGGTCTGCAGCACGTCGTCGTCGCGGCGGGCGCTCGAGGAGAGCATCCGCCACGCCTCCTGCGCCTCCGCGCGCTCGCGCTGCTCGGCCACGACCTCGCCCTCGGCCTGCTGCTGGAGCGCGTGGTTGCGCTCCTCCTCGACCTGCGCGGCGAGCTGCTTGAGGCGCGGGTCGGAGGCGAGGAAGAGGTGGCTCATCTGCTCGCGCGGCGTCGGCGTGCGGCGCACGAAGCGGCCGACGACCTGGCGGAAGAACAGCTCGGTGCGCGCGGTCGTGGCGTAGACGCCGACGCGCAGCCGCGGCACGTCGACGCCCTCGGAGACCATCAGCACCGAGACGAGCCAGCGCCCGCTGCCGGCGGCGAAGCGCGCGATCCGGTCCGAGGCGCCCTCGGTCTCGGAGGTGACGATCACCGGCTCCTCGCCGGAGATCCGCGCCAGCCGCTCGGCCAGCCGCCCCGCGTGCTCCATGTCGGTCGCGACCACGAGCCCGCCGGCCTCGGGGTGCGGGCCTGAGCGCAGGTCGCTCAGCCGCGCGTCGGCGTCGCGCAGGACGTGGGCGACCCAGTCGCCGTCGGGGTCGAGCGCGGTGCGCAGCCGGCGCGCCGCCTCGGCGGCGGGCAGGCCGACCGAGAAGTCGGCGCGGCGGCGGCGGCCGTCGGACACCCACTCCATGTCGCCGTCGTAGGTGTGGAACGTGACAGGGCGGCAGACGCCGTCGAGCAGCGCGTCGGTGTAGCCGTAGGCATAGTCGGCGCGGGAGACGCCGTCCTCGTCGTAGGCGATCCACGGGATCGGCGTGTTGTCGGAGCGGAACGGCGTGCCCGACAGCAGCAGGCGGAAGCGCGCGACCTCGAACGCCGACTGCGCGCTGCGGCCCCAGGCGGCCTGGTCGCCCATGTGGTGCGGCTCGTCCGCCAGCAGCAGCGTCGGCACCTCCTGGCAGCGGCGGCGGTGGACCTTGGGGCCGGCCGCAAGCGTCTGGTAGGTCACCGCGACGCCGTGGCGGTCGCGCGGCTCTGGCCCGGCGGCGTTGGGCCGGTTGGGCTCGATGTCCAGCCCGTAGCGGGCGGCGTCGGCCGCCCACTGGCGGGCGATGTGGGTGGTCGGCGCGACGATGCACACGCGCCCGACCCGGCCCTCGGAGAGCATCCGGTGCGCGACGTGCAGGCCGAACGTCGTCTTGCCCGCCGCGGGCGTCGCGGAGGCGAGGAAGGAGCGCTGGGGATGGGCGAGGGCGGCCGCGACGGCCTCCTCCTGCCACGCGCGCAGAGGGCGGCCGGCGGGCCACGCGGGGAGCGTGCGGACCGGCATGAACGGCGGCGCAAGCTAGCCGCCGGGCCGGTCGGAACCGGCTACCGGGTGACCGTCAGCCTGGCCGTCATGCCGCGCGAGGCGTGCTCGGGCAGGGCGCAGAACAGCTGCCAGGCGCCGGCGCTGAGGTCCAGGGTCTTGGCCTCGATCGCGCCCGCCTCGAGCGTGCCGAACGCGTAGCTCGGGCCGGTGCCGTCCTGGCGGGCGAGGTGGAGGTCGTGCGGGTCCTCGGCGAAGGCGTTGTTGAACTCCACCCGCACCGGGCCGGAGAGCACCGTGGCCTTGGAGAGGTTGAGGTAGAACTCGCCCGAGACGACCTGCAGCGCGTGGGGGTTGTCGTCCGGCGGCGGCGCGGTGTAGTCCGCATCGTCGGGCGTGGTCGTGTCCGGCGGGGGCGCGGTCGTGCCTCCGCTCCCGGAGGGCGAGCTCGGCGAGGTGCCTGGCACCGTCGCGACCTTCCGCTTCGCACAGCGGCGGCGGACCGCCAGGACGCGCTTGCGCTCGCGGCGGCTGAGCTTGCGCACGTGCGTGCGCTTGGCCTGCTTGCACGTCAGCTTGCCGTGCTTGACCATGGCGACGCCGGCGGGCGGCGCCGCGGCGAGCAGCACGGCTGTCAGCAGCGCAAGGACGACGCCGCGGATCATCGAATCAGCGCGGGGCGCGCGAAGCCCGAGGCGCCGGGGATGATGCCCGCCGCGTCGACGCCCATCCACTGCTCGAGCAGCGAGCAATAGACCGCGCGGAAGTCGGTCGTGTGGCGGAGGTTGTCGTCCTCGTCGAGCGTCGCGAGGCCGGGGAACTCGCCGACCATCGTGCCCTTGGCGCGCGTGCCGATCAGCAGCGAGAGGCCGGCGGCGCCGTGGTCGGTGCCGCTGCCGTTCTCCTCCGGGCGGCGGCCGAACTCGCTCCAGACGTTGATCAGCACCCGGTCGGCGAGGCCGCGCGCCTCGAGGTCCGCCTGGAACGCGGCCAGCGACTCGGAGAAGAGCGCGATGTCCTCGGGCAGCGTCCCGTTCTGGTTGTCGTGCGTGTCGTAGCCGCCGTTGGCGTCGAGCGCGACGACCTTCATCGGCAGGCCCATGTCGAGCATCTCCGCGAGGACCGCGAGGCGACGCGCGAAGCCGTCGGTGCTCGGGTAGTCGACCGTCGCCTGCCAGGGCGCGTCGGTGCCCTGGAGACCGGCCAGCTGGCCGCGCAGGCCGACGGTCTGCACGGCGGCGCGGCGGGCGCTCTTGAGCTCCGGGTCGGAGGTGGCGATCTTGCCCTGCGTCGCGAGCGCGTCGATCAGCTTGGTGCGGACCCCGCCGTCCCACACGTCGCGCGCGTCGAGCGAGAAGTACTCGGGGTTGGACACCGCCGCCACCGGCACGTTCGAGGCCGCCAGAGCGGGCGCCAGGCTCCAGTCGAGCGAGAGGCCCTGCAGCGGGTTGTCGTCGGCGCCGTGCTTGTCGAGGTAGCGCCCGAGCCAGCCGATGCGGCCGAACGGGTTGAGCTCGCCGACCTCCCAGTAGTGGCGCGAGGTGAAGTGCGACTGGTTGGCGTCGTCGTAGCCGATCGCCGGCATCACGCTGACCTTGCCCGCGAGGTGGAGGTCGCGCAGCGGCGCGGCGTTCGGGTGCCACTGGAGGCGGTTGTCCTCGGTGAAGGCGTCGCCGTTGGGGGCGAGCTTGAGCGTGGGCCGGAGCTGGGCGTAGCGCGGGTCCCCGACCGGCGCCAGCATCGACAGCGAGTCGAACCCGCCCGACAGGAAGATCGAGATCAGCACCGGCTCGGCGGGGCCGGCGGCGGCGCGCGCGATGCCCTCCTCGAACGCCACCCGCGACAGCAGCGAGCCGCCGAACACCGACAGCGCGAGCCCGCTGCCGCGCGCGAGGAAGGCGCGGCGGGAGAGGCCGGTGCCGGCCGGGACGGGCATGCCCGGCTCGATGCCGCGCAGGCCGCGACCGGCTTGCGCCTTTGAGAAGTCGTTGCAATGGCAGGCCATGATCAGCTCGTCTGGTAGTCGGGGGAGCCGGCGATCAGCTGGCGCAGGGCGTTCTGGCGCGACGCGCGCTGCCAGTCGGCGGCGTCGGCGGCGATCGCGTCGTGGGCGAAGGTGTTGAGCGCGGCCACGCCGCCGGTCGTCAGCGTCGGCGCGCCCCAGAAGACGCGCGCCTGCGTGAGCGCCTCGTTCGGGGTCTCGGGCGGGTAGTCTGCGTTCGGATCGGCGGTGTCGCCCTCGAGCGCCATCACGACCGCCTCCCAGCGCCCCAGCGTGGTGTTGGTGTCGAGCCAGCGCTTGTCGTCCCAGCCCGAGACGTCGGGCGGGTAGTAGAGGACCTGGCCGCAGCCGGAGAGCACCCAGTTCCACGAGTTGGAGGTGATCCCGCGCTTGCGGGCGCGCAGCATCCCGGCCACGAACACCGTCGGCGGCTTGACCATCCGCGGGCCGGTGTAGAGCTGCGGCGAGCACAGGATCGCCTCCAGGACCGGGCGGATCGCGTAGCCGGAGCTGACGTAGAGCTGCTCGAGCTTCGCGGCCGTGGCGGCGTCCGGCGCGGTTGGGATGAAGTAGCTCCACAGCTTCGCGACGAAGAACGACGGGTGCTTCGGGTGCTCGACGACCATCCGTGCGGCGTCCTCCCAGGTCCAGCGCCCGGTCTTGCCGAACACGGTCTTGTAGCCCGGATCCCAGCGGTTCGTCTCGTCCCAGTGGAAGTTGTGGACGCCGAGCTGGTCGCTCCAGTCGTAGTCCCAGCCGCTGAGCGAGCGCGCGAGCTCGCGCACGTCGTTCTCGCTGTAGGCCCCGCGGTCGGCGCCGAGCGTGAACAGCTCCATCAGCTCGCGCGCGTAGTTCTCGTTGATCGCGCCCTTGCGGTTGGAGGCGAGGTCGAGGAACAGGATCATCGCCGGGTCCTGCGTGATCGCCCGCACCATGGTCTTGAAGCTGCCGAGGCCGTTGGCGCGGAACAGGTTGGTCTGGTCGAGCATCAACCGCGCCGAGCCGACCGCGTCGTTGGAGGTCGCGAACCAGTCGTGGAACACGAGCGCGAGCCGCTCGACGAGCTGGTGGCGCGAGCGGACCATGCGGTCGAGCCAGTACAGGAGATCGTGGCCGTAGTGGTCGTAGGGCGCGATCGGGTCGCCGTCGTCGGTCGGCGCCGGGCCGTCCATCACCGCGGCGCCGCTCGGGCGCGTGAGCGAGAGCACGGCCTTCTCCATCCCCAGCTTGGCCAGCGCGGCCGCCTGGCCGGGCCGCGGGCCGAATCCCGCCCGCCACAGAAGCCGCTCGGCCTGCGCGAAGCCGAACGGACCGTCATAGACGGCGATCGGCGAGCTGATGACCGAGAGCTTCGGTGGCGGGGGTGGCGGGGGGACAGGTGCTGCGGGCCCGGGCGCGGGCGGCGTCGCGGGCCTCGTGACCTTGGGATGCGTGCCGCTCGAGGGCTTCGGGTGCCGCTTCTTCTTCTTGCAGACCGGGCGCTTCTTGCGGCGGTGCTTCCTGCGCGCCGCCGCGGCGTCCAGCGAGGAGGACTTGGCCTTCTTGTGGTGCTTGCGCTTGGCCGGCGTGCAGCGCGCCTTCTTCTTCTTGCGCTTGCGGCGCTTGGCGGCGGTCGCGAGGTCCACCTGTCCCTTTTCGGACGAAGTGGTCGGCGGGATGAGCGAAACTGCGCCGGGTGGACGTGGTGATCCCTGAACCCGCGCTGTTCGGCCCGCTGCGGCTGGCGTGGCTGCGGCTGGTCAACCGCGGGCGCCTGCGGGTGGGCGCGGGCGTGCGGCTGGGCCGCGATGCGCAGGTGCGGATCGCGCGCGGGGCGCGGGTGGAGCTCGGCGACGGCTGCTACCTCGGCGAGGGCTGCCGGGTGGAAGCGGTGGCAGGCTCCCTCGTGGTCGGGCCGCGGGCGCAGATCGGCCCGCGCGCGTTCGTGGTCTCCCGCGCCGGCCTCACGCTCGGCGCGGACTGCGTGATCGGGGACTTCGCCGCGGTCGGCGTGGTGGGCGAGCCGGGCGAGGTCGGGCCGGTCACGGTCGGCGAGCGCGCGCGCATCGCCGCCCACGCCACGGTCGCGTCCGGGGCGAGCGTCGGCCGCAGACGCCTTCGTCACGCCCTACGCAACGCCACGAATGTCATCTCAGCGGCGCATAGCGCCCCTCGAGCTGACACTCGTCAGCTTCGGAGGTGCTCCCAGCTCTCCGGGTGGCGCTGGAGCAGCTCGGTCAGCGTCATCGGCGGATGGCCCGCGATCCGCTCGACGTGGTCGGTGACGACGTCGAGCTCGCCCGCCGCGATCGCCGCGTAGGTCGTCACCCAGCCCTCGATCTCCCAGTCCGGCGCGCCGCTGGGGCGGCGCGACTCGCGCGCCTCCTCGAGCGTCTCGTCCACGAAGCGGACCTCGCGGCCGGTCTCGCGCGTGATGATCTCGGCGGCCTCGGTCATCGTGAACGCCTCGCTGCCCGAGAGCTCGTAGGCGGCGCCGGCGTGCTCGTCGGAGAGCAGTGCGGCGAGCGCGACGTCGGCGATGTCGTCCCGCGCCACCGCGGCCACCCGGCCGTCGCCCGCCGGGCCGCGGATGACGCCGTCGGCGCCCGCGAAGAACGGCGCGAAGTCGAGGTAGATCGAGTCGCGCAGGAACGTCCAACCCATGCCGCTCTCGCGCAGGATCTCCTCGGTGAAGAAGTGGTCGCGGCCGAACGTGAAGGTGCAATCAGGCGCCGCCCCCAGGAACGACGTGTAGACGACGCGTCCCACGCCGGCCGCAGCGGCCGCTTCGATCGCAGGGCGGTGCAGCGACGAGACGCGGTCGGGGTGCTCGCCGGCCGAGGGCAGGAACAGGACGTCGACGCCGTCGAAGGCGCGCCGCATCGCCTCGCTGTCGTCGTAGCCGGCGGCCTGCACGACCTCGGCGCCCGGGAGCGAGGGCGCACGCGCCGGATCGCGCACGATCAGCCGCTGCTCGACGCCGCGCTCGGCCAGCCCCGCGGCGACGCGGCTCCCGAGGCCGCCGGTGGCGCCCGCGACGCCGATCATGCCGCCGGCTGGCTCGCGCCCAGCAGGTCGGCGTAGACCTCGACGGTGCGGCGCGCGACGTCCGCCCAGTCGAAGCTGAGGATGTGCTCCGACGCCTCGGCGACCAGCCGGTCGCGCAGCACGGCGTCGGTCAGCACGCTCTCCATCCGCTCCGCCAGCGAGGCGGAGTCGCGCGGCGTGAAGCGCAGGCCGACGCGGCCGCCGCCGGGCACGACCTCGCGCAGCCCGCCGGTGTCGGCCACGATGCACGGGCAGCCGGAGGCCATCGCCTCGAGCGCCACGAGCCCGAACGGCTCGTACAGCGACGGGATCACGCACAGGTCCGACATCGCGTACAGCGAGTGCAGCATCGCGTCGTCGATCCAGCCGACGAACTCGCCGTGCCGCAGCAGCCCGAGCTTCTCGCGCCTGCGCCTTGAGGTCGCGCTCGGCGGTGCCGGAGCCGGCGACCAGGAAGCGCACGTTCCCGACCCGCTCGATCACGCCCGGCAGGGCGTCGAGCGCGAGGTGGAAGCCCTTCTCGTAGACAAGCCGCCCGACCAGCAGCACGAGCTGCTCGTCCGGCTGCGCGTAGCGGGCGCGCAGGCTCGGCAGGTTGGCGACCGGCTGCAGGTCCTCGGGGTCGACCGCCGTTGGGCACGACGGTGATCTTCGCCTCGTCGATCCCGAACACCTCGGCGACGTGGCCGCGCATGTAGTGCGAGCAGGTGATGACCTGGTCAGCGGCCCGCACCATCCGCCGCTCGACGCCGTGGATGTGCTTCTGCGGGTGCTTCTTCACCCAGCCCTGGTGGCGGCCGTGCTCGGTCGCGTGCACGGTCACCAGCCACGGGCACTTGAAGCGCCGCGCGAGCTTGCGCGCCGCGCCGGCCACCAGCCAGTCGTGGGAATGGACGAGGTCGAACGAGATCGAGTCGCCGAGCGCGGCGCCGGCCGCGCGCATGTCGTCGTTCATGGCGTCGACCCAGGCCACGAAGGCGTCGAGGTCGTCCTTCGGGAACTCCGGCTCGCGGACGCGGTGGACGGTCACGCCGTGGCGATCCTCGACCGGCTGGAGGCGCCCGCCGCCGCGGGCGAGCACGTGCACCTCGACGCCGTTGTGCACCAGCCCCTCGGCGAGCTTGCGAACATGGCGGGCCAACCCGCCCTCGACGATCGGCGGGTACTCCCAGGACAGGATGAGAACGCGCATCGACACGCCGGACGGGGACGTTACAGGGCCGAAGCTTGCTTGCCTCCACCACCTCGCTCCGCCCTATCCGGGCTCTGCGATGGCGGCGCTGCGGGGCGCGCGGTTGGAGCATGTCCACGCCCACCGCGGCGATCCCCTGCCGCGCCCCGAGGCCGTCGACGGGATCGTCGTCTTCGGCGGCGCCGAGTCGGTCACGGAGATCGATCGCTATCCGTACCTCCTCGATGAGATGGCGCTGCTGCACGAGGCGGTGGGCCAGGACGTTCCGGTGCTCGGCATCTGCCTCGGCGCCCAGGTGCTCGCGCACGCGCTGGGCGGCCGCGTGCGGCGGTTGCCGCGCCGCGCCGTCAGGTGGGTCGAGCTCGAGCGTGTCGCCGACGACGAGCTGCTGCCGGACCCGGTGTGGGCGCTGCATTGGAACGAGGACGGCATCGTGCCGCCGCCCGGGGCGACGGAGCTGCTCGAGCGCGGCGAGGGGCTCGGCTGCGCGGCGTTCCGCGTGGGAAGCGCGTGGGGCGTGCAGTTCCATGCCGACGTCGACGGCGCCAGCCTCGACGGCTGGTACGACAGCTACGGACACTGGCTGGGCGAGGCCGGCGTCGAGCCCGCGGCCGCAAGAGAAGCGGATCGGCAGCACCTCCCCGGCCAGGCGGCGACCGCGGAGGCGATCTTCGGCGGCTTCGTCAGACGCGCTCGAGCAGCGCGAAGCCGTGCGCCGAGGTGAGCTCGGTGACCTGCGTGCGGCGTGACAGCTCGCGCAGGGCGCCGGTCAGCACGTCACGCCAGGCGCCGGCGAGGTCGTCGGGGAGCTGGAGCGTCACGCCGTGGGGCGGCGCACCGGCACGACGACCAGCACCTCGCCCTCCCCGCGCGCGAACGCGACGACGTCCTCGCCCGCCTCGACCGGCGTGTAGGCGCCGGAGAACGCGCCGGGCCGCCGCGCGCGCAGCTCGAGCGCGCGCACGATCAGCAGCAGCTTCGGGTCGGCGTCCTCGCCGCGGCGCAGCGCGGCGAGCGCCTCGCGCCGCGCGGCCCAGTCGACCGGGCGGCGGTTGTCGGGGTCGACCAGCGAGAGCAGCGGCAGCTCGTCGCCGTTGTAGATGTCCGGCAGCCCCGGCACGGTGAGCTTGAGCAGCAGCTGGCCGAGCGCGGCCCGGTCGCCGCGCGGCCGCGAGCTCGGCGACGAACGGGTCGAAGTCGGCGCGGAACTCCGGCAGCTCGATCAGCCCGCGCGCGTACGCCTTGACCGCCGCCTCGTGCTCCTCGTCGGGGTCGATCCAGCTGGTGGTGTGCTTGGCCTCGCGCAGCGCCTTCTCGAGGTAGCCGTCGAGCCGCTCGGGCTCGATCGGCCAGGCGCCCGCGAGCGTCTGGAAGACGAGGTAGCGCTCGGCGTCGTCGGGGCCGGGCGACCCCCGACGGTCAGCTCGAGCCAGCCGCGCACGTGCGCCTCCCACGGCTCGGCCATGCCGGCGATCGCGCCGATGCGCGCCCGCACGTCGCCGGAGCGCTTGGTGTCGTGGGTCTGGGTGACGAGCAGGTTGCGCGGCGGTCGGCTCGGCGTTGGCGGCGTGGAAAGCGGCGACCGAGAGCCCGAAGCGCCCGGGGTCGCCGCCGACGTCGTTGAGCGCGAGCAGGCGGAGGTAGCGGTAGAAGGCGGTGTCCTCGACGCCCTTGGCCATCACCGGCGGCGTGGTCTGCTGGAAGCGGGTGACGAACTCGGGCGGCGCGTCGAGCAGCCACTCGATGCCGGCCTCGGCGAGCACCTCCCGATCCTCGGCGGAGGCCTGGCCGTCGCGGATGTACGTGCGGTAGACCGGCAACGAGGAGAGCGCCTCGGGCAGGTCGTCGCGGGCGAAGCTGCGCGCGAGGCGTTCCACCTCCGCGGTGAAGGTGGTGGAGGCCTGCTCCAGCTTGGCCTCGGCGGCGTAGTCGGAGAACGGCCGCGGGTCGCCGGACAGGTCGTGCCAGAGGGCGGTGAGGCGCTCCTCGCCGGCCGGGTCGATGAACACGGCCTGGACGTCGTTGAGGAACTCGTAGCCGACCGTCCCCTCCACCGGCCACGACGCCCGCAGCTTCTCGCCGGGGTCGAGGATCTTCTCCACCCACACGTGCTCGACGCCGGCGTCGCGCAGCCGCTCGAGGTAGCCCTGCGGATCCGCCAGCCCGTCCGGGTGGTCGATCCTGAGCCCGTCGACGAGGCCGTCGTCGACGAGCGAGATGGCCAGGCGGTGGGTCTCCTCGAACACCTCCGGGTCCTCCTGGCGCACGCCCGCGAGGTGGTCGATGTCGAAGAAGCGCCGATAGCGCCCGGTCTCCTCGTCGACGTCGAAGAACTTCGCGCGCTGCTCGGTCCAGTACCGGTTGGCGTCGTCGGTCGCCATGTGGTTCGGGACGATGTCGAGGATCACGCCCAGCCCCGCCTCGCGCGCGGCCGCGACGAGCGCGCGGAACTCCTCCTCGCCGCCGAGCTCCTCGGAGATCGACGTCGGGTCGACCACGTCGTAGCCGTGCGTGGAGCCCGGCCGCGCCTGGAACGACGGCGGCAGGTAGAGGTGGGAGACGCCGAGATCGGCCAGGTAGGGCACGAGCTCGCGCGCGGCGGCGAACCCGAAGTCGCCTCCGAGCTGGAGGCGGTAGGTGGCGCGGAAGCCGGTCATCGCCGCCGCAGAAGCACCAGCGAGCGCCCGCCGACGACGAGCTCCTCGAGCGCGTCGACCTCGAGCGAGTTCGGCTCGGCGTCGGGCTCCGTGGTGCTCAGCACGAGCGACCAGTGCTCGCCGAAGCGCCGGTTCGGCAGCGTGAACGTGACGTCCTCGTGATGGGCGTTGAAGAGCAGCACGAACGACTCGTCGAGGATCCGCTGCCCCTTCTCGTCCGGCGCGTCGATCTCCTCGCCGTTGAGGAACATGCCGACCGTCCGCTCGCCGGACTCCCAGTCGCTCTTGGTCATGCGGTGCCCGTCGGTGCGGAACCACCAGACGTCGGGCAGCCCGGTGCCGTCCTCGTCGGTCCCGCGCAGGAACTGGCGGCGGCGGAACACCGGGTGCGCGCGCCGCAGCACGATCAGCTTCTTGACGAACTCGTGCAGCTCGGCGTTCTCATCCAGCAGGGCCCAGTCGAACCAGGAGATCTCGTTGTCCTGGCACCAGGCGTTGTTGGACCCGTGCTGGGTGCGGCCGAACTCGTCTCCGCCGAGCAGCATCGGCGTGCCCTGGCTGAGGATCAGCGTGGCGAGGAAGTTGCGCTGCTGGCGGTCGCGCAGCGCGTTGATCTCGGGGTCGTCGGTCTCCCCCTCGACGCCGCAGTTCCAAGAGCGGTTGTCGTCGGTGCCGTCGCGGTTGCCCTCCAGGTTCGCCTCGTTGTGCTTCTCGTTGTAGGAGACGAGGTCGCGCAGCGTGAAGCCGTCGTGCGCGGTGATGAAGTTGATCGACGCGAACGGATGGCGGCCGTCGTCCTCATAGAGGTCGCTCGAGCCCGTGAGGCGCGAGGCGAAGTCGCCGACGGACGCCTGGCCGCGCCAGAAGTCGCGCATCAGGTCGCGGTAGATGCCGTTCCACTCCGACCACAGCACCGGGAAGTTGCCGACCTGGTAGCCGCCCGGCCCGACGTCCCACGGCTCGGCGATCAGCTTCACCTGGGAGAGCACCGGGTCCTGGTGGATGACGTCGAAGAAGGCGGAGAGCCGGTCGACGTCGTAGAGCTCGCGGGCGAGGGCGCTCGCCAGGTCGAAGCGGAAGCCGTCGACGTGGCACTCGGTGACCCAGTAGCGCAGCGAGTCCATGATCAGCCGCAGGACGCTCGGGTGCTGGGCGTTGAGCGTGTTGCCCGTACCCGTGTAGTCCATGTAGTGGCGCGGGTCGTCGGGGACGAGCCGGTAGTACGACATGTTGTCGACGCCCTTGAAGGACAGCATCGGGCCGAGGTGGTTGCCCTCCGCGGTGTGGTTGTAGACGACGTCGAGGATCACCTCGATGCCCGCGCGGTGCAGCGCCTTGACCATGCCCTTGAACTCGCGCACCTCCTGGCCGAGCTGGCCGGTGGCTGCGTAGCCGGAGTGGGGCGCGAAGAAGCCGATCGTCGAGTAGCCCCAGTAGTTGGAGAGCCCGCGCTCGAACAGGAACGACTCGTCGACGATGTGGTGCACGGGCAGGAGTTCGACGGCGGTGACGCCGAGGTCGCGCAGGTAGCTGAGCGCCGGCTCGGAGGCGAGCCCGGCGTAGGTGCCGCGCAGGTCGTCGCGGACCTCGGGGTGCAGCCGCGTGAAGCCGCGCACGTGCGTCTCGTAGATCACCGACTCGTGCAGCGGCGTGTTTGGGCGGCGGTCGCCCTCCCAATCGAAGCGCGGGTCGATCACCACCGACTTCGGGACCGCGTCGACGTCGTCCTCGTCGTCGCGCTCGAGGTCGGCGTCCTCCCCGGCGGTGGGGACGTAGGGGAGCACGTTGGCCTGGTCCCACACCACCGGCCCGTCGATCGACTTCGCGTACGGGTCGAGCAGCAGCTTGGCGGGGTTGAAGCGATGCCCTGCCTCGGGGTCGTAGGGCCCGTGGACGCGGAAGCCGTAGCGCTGGCCCGGCCCGATGCCGGGCAGGTAGCAGTGCCAGGTGTGGGCGGTGCGCTCGGTCAGCTCGACGCGGCGCTCCGGGCCGTCGACGGTGCCATCGAACAGGCACAGCTCGACGCGCTCGGCGTGCTCGGAGAAGAGCGAGAAGTTCGTGCCGCTGCCGTCCCACGTCGCCCCGAGCGGGAAGGCCTCGCCGGGCCAGACCTCCTGGCTCATCGGACCAGCGCTCCCGCGAGCGGGGGCAGGACGACGTGGCCGGGCTCGACCGTCGCGTGGTGGGTGGCGAGCTCGAGCTCGACGGCGCGGTCGACCGGCACGTGGACCTGGTTGCGCGAGAAGTTGGCCAGCACGAGGTGCTCGCCGCGGCGGACGCGGAGCCAGCCCTGGTGCTCGTCGAAGTCGGCGTGCGCCTCGCCGGGGCCGATCGCCCGGCGCGCCGCGAGCAGGCGCGCGTAGAGGTCGCGCAGCCCCTCGGGCTCGCCGCTGCGGGTGAGCTTGGACGACTCGAAGGTGGCGGGATCGATGGGGTCGGGCACCTCCTCCTGCCCGAAGTCCTCGAAGGCGGCGAACTCGCGCCGCCGCCCCTCGCGCGTGGCCACCGCGATCTCCTCGTCGATGTGGTCGGCGAAGAACTGGAACGGCGCGTGCTCGCCGTGCTCCTCGCCCTGGAAGAGCATCGGCGTGAACGGCGAGAGCAGCGTGCAGAGCGCGCCGAGCGGGCGCGCCTCGGGCGGCAGGCGGTCGCCGAACGCGCGGTTGCCGACCTGGTCGTGGTTCTGGTCGAACACCACGAAGCGGTGCGGGGGCACGTCGTCGGCCCTCGCGCCGAAGCGCCGGCGGCGGAACGTAGAGTAGCCGCCGTCATGGACGTGCGGGCGGCGATAGGCCTTGGCGAGGTCGCCGATCTCGCCGAACTCCTCGTAGTAGCCGCTGCGGTCGCCGGTCAGCAGCACTCGCAGGGCGTGGTGGAAGTCGTCGGCCCAGACGGCATCGCAGCCCCAGCCGCCGTGCTCGTGGGAACGGACGACCTTGGGGTCGTTCATGCCGGATTCCGCGATCACCAGCGCGCGCGGGTCGATCGCGTGGACGCGAGCAGTGAGCGCTTGGACGAGGTGGACGGCGCCGGCGTCGAGGATCGCGTGGATGGCATCGAGCCGCAGCCCGTCGAGGTGGAAGTCGCGGACCCAGCCCTCGGCGCTCTGCAGCACCCACTCGCGGACCCCGCCGCAATCGGCGTCGTCGAAGTTGATCGCCGGCCCCCAGAACGTCTCGTACGCGCCCGTGAAGTAGGGGCCGAACGCCTCGAGCGCCTGGACTCCGGAGGCGCCGACGTGGTTGTAGACGACGTCGAGCAGGACCGCGAGGCCCTCGTTGTGGGCAGCGTCGACCAGCTTCTGGAGGCCGAGCGGGCCGCCGTAGGCCGAGTGGGCGGCCGACAGGTAGACGCCGTCGTAGCCCCAGCCGTGGCGGCCGGGGAACTCCGCCACCGGCAGCAGCTCGAGCGTCGTGATGCCGAGCTCGCGCAGGCCGGCCAGGTGCGGGATCACGGCCTCGAACGTGCCCTCGGGCGTGAACGTCCCGACGTGCAGCTCGTAGATCACCGTGTCCTCGAGGTCCGGCGGCGTGAACTCGTCGTCGGTCCAGGCGAACGCCTCGGTGTCGAGCACCCGCGAGGGGCCGCGGAGCCCGGCGGGCTGCCAGCGGGAGGCCGGGTCGGGGATCTCGACGCCATCGATCACGAAGGCGTAGTCCTGCCCCGCCGGGAGGGGCAGCGTAACTTCGCGGACGCCGAGGCCCGCGTCGGCGAGCTCGTGGTCGCTCCCGCCGGCGCGCAGCACGATCCGCCCCGGCCGCGGGGCCCAGACACGGAACGTGGTCGCGTCCGCGGACGGACGGGCGCCGAGCGGGCGCTCGAAGGGCAAGACCTTCATAAGGGCCGATGAGGCTAGCTAGATGGGCCCAGACGAGAACTTCCGGCGTAGTGCCGTGTTGCTGGTTCCGATGTCCCGTCTACTCGTGATCCTCACCCTGCTGGCCGCCGCCTTCCCGGCCGCCGCCGGCGCCCAGACCCCCGTCGAGCAGCCCGTCGCCGTCACCGGCGCGGCCGACTCGCTCACCGAGACGACCGCCGACCTGAATGGCAGCGTCGATCCGAACGGCACCGCGACGACCTACCACTTCGAGTACGGCACCTCCGCCGGCTACGGCCTGGTGACGCCCGAGGCCGACGCCGGCGCGGGCAGCGACCCGGTTGCGGTCAAGGCCTCGATCACCGGCCTCACGCGAAATACGACCTACCACTACCGGCTCGTGGCCACCAACGGCACCGTGCCCGTCTTCGGCGCGGACCGCACGTTCCGCACGGCGACCGGCCCGGTCCCGCCGCGCGTCAAGGCCACCGGCTCGCGCGAGGTTCAGTCGCGCAGCGCGCTGCTGATCACCCAGGTCGATCCCAACGCGCAGGCGACCACCGTGCGCTTCGAGTACGGCCGCTCGACCGGCTACGGCTCGCACACCGCCACCGTCGACGCCGGCAAGACCGACGGCTACAAGCCGTTCTCGATGGCGATCGACCGCCTGCGGCCGAACACGCGCTACCACTTCCGCGCGGTCGCCACCAACGCCGCGGGCACGACGCGCAGCCTCGACCGCTCGTTCGTCACCACGCGCGAGCCGACCGGCATCAGCGTCGCGCTCGCGCCCAGCAAGGTCACGTGGGGCGAGGACCTGACCGTCATCGGCCAGATCCGCGGCACCGCGGTGGGCGGCACCGGCGTCGCGCTGGAGCGCCAGAACTTCCCGTTCCGGAGCGGCTTCACCGAGGTCGCGCGGAAGATCGCGACGGGCAAGGGCACGTTCCAGTTCAACGTCGCCACGCTCTTCCAGACCACGCACTTCCGCGTGGTGACGCTCACCAAGACGCCCGTCGCCAGCCGCATCTACACGGCGTCGAGCGCGGTCAAGGTCCACGCCACCGGCCGCTCGCTGGGCCGCCGCCGGGCGCGCATCAAGGGCGCGATCTGGCCGCGCGTGCCGGACGGCCGCGTCCAGCTCAAGAAGCGCTCGCCGCGCGGGCGCTGGGTCGTGGTCAAGCGCTCGAAGGCGAAGGCCTTCGACGCCAACCGCTCGCGCTACTCGTTCACCGTCAAGCGGACCCGCAAGCGGGGCCTGTACCGCGTCACCGTGCTGCCGACCGACGGCGGCGCGCACATCGCCGGCCGCTCGAAGCAGGTGCGCGTGAAGAAGCTGCCCAAGAAGCGCTAAGCCGTCTTGACGGCACCGCACCGGATCAAGGAGGGTCGGGAGGTGGCCCGTCCCGTCCTCCTTGCGCTGCTCGCGCTCCCGCTCGCCCTACCCGTCTCCGCCGCGGCCGCGGGCGCTACGTCTACGGCGACCTCTGCACCGGCAAGCTGTGGAGCGCGCGCTTCACCGGCACGACGCTCGTCGACGACCGCCCGCTGAAGCGCACCGTGCCCTACCTGACCTCGTTCGGCCGCGATGCCCGCGGCCGCGTCTACGCGGTCAGCTTCAGCGGCCGCGTGGTTCGGTTGTCTCCTCGGGCACCAGCCAGATAGCGCCCAGCGGCGGCAGCGTGATCTCCGCCGAGAACGCCTGGTTGTGCCACGGGATCGGCTCGGCCTCGATGCCGCCGTAGTTGCCGGTGTCGGTGCCGCCGTAGTAGGTCGAGTCGGTGTTGATCGCCTCGACCCAGCGGCCCGGCCGCGGCAGCCCGAGCCGGTATGGCCCGCGCGGGACCGGCGACAGGTTGGCCACGAACAGCAGCACGCGCTTGCCGGCCGCCGACACGCGCCCGAAGGCGACGACGTTGGACTCCGCGTCGTTCGGCTCCAGCCACCAGAAGCCCTCGCCATCGAAGTCGAGCTCCCACAGCGCCGGCTCGTCCTTGTAGCGCACGTTCAGGTCACGCACCAGCGCCTGGATCCCGGAGTGCTCCGGGTTCTCGAGCAGGTGCCAGTCGAGCGACCGCTCGTGGCTCCACTCCGCGTACTGGGCGAACTCCTGGCCCATGAACAGCAGCTTCTTGCCCGGGTGCGCCCACATCAGCGCGTACAGCGAGCGCAGGTTCGCGCGCTTCTGCCAGTCGTCGCCCGGCATCTTGTTGATCAGCGAGCCCTTGCCGTGCACGACCTCGTCGTGGGAGAGCGGCAGGATGAAGTTCTCGGTGAACGCGTAGACGAGCGAGAACGTCAGCTCGTGGTGGTGGTAGCGGCGGTAGATCGGGTCCTGCTGGAAGTACGCCAGCGTGTCGTGCATCCAGCCCATGTTCCACTTGAAGCCGAAGCCCAGCCCGCCCAGGTAGGTCGGCCGCGAGACGCCCGGCCACGCCGTCGACTCCTCGGCCGCGGAGATCACGCCGGGCTCGCGCGCGAACAGCACCTCGTTGAGCTCCTTGAGGAACGCGACGGCATCGAGGTCCTCGCGGCCGCCGAACTCGTTCGGCACCCACTGGCCCTCCTCGCGCGAGTAGTCGAGGTAGAGCATCGACGCGACCGCGTCGACGCGGATGCCGTCGACGTGGTACTCGCGCATCCAGAACAGCGCGTTGGCGACGAGGAAGTTGCGCACCTCGTGGCGCCCGAAGTTGAACACCAGCGTGCCCCAGTCCGGGTGCGAGCCTCGGCGCGGGTCGGCGTGCTCGTAGAGCGCGGTGCCGTCGAAGCGCGCGAGCGCGAACTCGTCGCGCGGGAAGTGCGCCGGCACCCAGTCGAGGATCACGCCCAGGCCGTGGCCGTGCAGGCGGTCGACGAACTCGCGGAAGTCGTCGGGCGAGCCGAAGCGCGGCGACGGCGCGTAGTAGCCGGTCACCTGGTAGCCCCATGAGCCGCTGAACGGGTGGTGCATGACCGGCAGCAGCTCGAGGTGGGTGAAGCCCATGTCCTTCGCGTAGGCGGCGAGCTCGTCGGCCAGCTCGAGGTAGGTGAGCGAGCGGTTGTCCTCGAGCGGGTTGAGCCGCCACGAGCCGAGGTGGACCTCGTAGACCGACATCGGCTCGCCCAGCGGCGTGCTCTTGTGCCGCTTCTCGAGCCACTCCGCGTCGCGCCATTCGTGCTTCGGCTCGTGGACGATCGAGGCCGTCTTCGGCGGGTTCTCGGCCTGGAACGCGTACGGGTCGGCCTTCTGGAAGCGGTCGCCATCGGGCCCCGTGATCTCGTACTTGTAGTTGGTGCCCTCGCCGACCTCGGGCACGAACAGCTCCCAGATGCCGCTCGCGCCGAGCGCGCGCATCGGGTGCAGCCGTCCGTCCCAGCCGTTGAGGTCGCCGACCACGGAGACCGACTGGGCGGCGGGCGCCCAGACCGCGAACGACGTGCCCGGCACGCCCTGGTGCTCCATCACGTGCGCGCCGAGGCGGGCGTAGATCTCCTCGTGGCGGCCCTCGCCCGCCAGGTGCAGGTCGAGCTCGCCGATCGTCGGCGTGAAGCGGTACGGGTCCTCGATCCGGAACGTCCCGCCGTTCTCCCCGTAGTCGACCTCGAGCTGGTATTCGAGCGGCAGCTTCGCGCCCTTGATAACGCCCTCGAACAGGCCGTCGGTGTCGGCCGGCTCGAGCTCACCGACCGGCTTGTTGTCCACGAACACCGTGACCGTCTTGGCCGCCGGCCGGACCGTGCGGATCACGACCCCGCCGTCGGTCGGGTGGGCGCCCCGGAAGGCGTGCGGGTCGGCGCTCATGATCCTCCGTTCGATTCGAGCAGCCGGGCGATGCCCGCCACCGGGATGGCGACCCAGTCGGGTCGGTTGTTGAGCTCATAGCGCAGCTCGTAGACCGCCTTCTCGAGCTCGAAGATCGCGAGCAGCTTGCGCGTGGCCTCGTCACCGGGCGGCAGCAGCGACGCGTCGACGGTCTCGAAGTAGCCGTCCATGAACGTCGCCCGCGCGCGGTCCTCCCACTCCTCCGGCGGCGGCGCGCCGCGCAGGATGCCGGAGCCGGCCGCGGCGTAGGAGAACGAGCGCAGCATCCCCGCCACGTCGCGCAGCGGCGAGCGCTTGAGCCGCCGCTGGGACATCGGGCGCGCCGGCTCGCCCTCGAAGTCGAGGATCACCCAGCCGCAATCGGCGAGCATGGTCTGGCCGAGGTGGTAGTCGCCGTGGGTGCGGATCATGCGCCCGCCCGCGCCGACCGACGCCAGGACCTGCAGCCGCTCCTGCACGTCCTGCCCGCGGCCGCGGATCGGGTCGAGCGCCTCGTCCTCGGGCAGCTCGACGAAGATCCGCTCGATCTCCTCGTCGATCGTCGCGGTGAGGATCGAGATCGCCTCGCCGCTCGGCTCCTCGGGCGCGAAGGCCGGGTCGCTCGCCTCCGAGCCCAGCGCGCTGTGCATCTCGCCGGTGACCACGCCGAGCGCGTGCACCTGGGCGAGGAACGCCTCAGGGTCGCTCGCCAGCGCGTCGAGCGCGAGGTCCCAGCCGTCGGTCGCGCCCGCCAGGTACTCCTGCAGCACGCCGAGGGTGGCGTCCATCAGCCGCCCGTCGTACTGGAACCAGCCGGCGATCGGCGCGATGTGCGGGAAGTCGCGCTCGCTCAGGAAGCGCAGCAGCTCGAGCTCCGGGTTGACGCCCGGCTCCACGCGGCGGAACGCCTTCAGGATCAGCGCCTCGCCGAACACGATCGACGAGTTCGACTGCTCGACGCCGACCGGCCGCACCTCGACGGTGCCGCCCTCGCCCGCGCCGCCCGCCCAGCGGAACGCGAGCATGCCGTCGCCCGCCCGCACGTCGGCACCGGAGCGCATCAGGTGCAGCAGCTCACGCGCGTGCGTGGGGTCGGCGAGCGCGTCGTAGAAGGTGCTGCCGCCGGCCTCGGCGATCACGCGGTCGTCCCAGCCCTCGAAGGCGGGCCGGATGCCGATCGGCACCTGGTAGACCTCGTGCGTCCCCTGCGGGAAGCGCGCCTCGACCAGCGCCAGCACCAGCTGCGGCGCGTCCTCGCGCAGCGTGAACGACTTCGAGGATGTTGAGGTGCGCCACGTCGGTGGCCTTCGAGCCGAACCAGCGCTGCGCCACGAACCACTCGCGCAGCGATGCCTCGGGGAGGGGAACGAGGAGCTCACCCATCTTCGTCCGCCTCCTCCTCCGGCTCGACGAGCTGGAACCAGTAGAAGCCGCGCGGCGCGAGCGTGAGCAGGTACGACAGCTCGCCGATGCGCGGGAAGCGCGAGCGGCCGAACAGCTCGACCGGGTAGCGGCCCTCGTATTCGGAGAGGTCGAGCTCGACGGCCTGGGCGGAGCGCGCGAGGTTGTGCACGCACAGCATCAGGTCGTCCTCGTAGCGGCGAACGTGGGCGAAGATGCGCGGGTTGGACGGCGTCAGCGGCTCGTAGGTGCCGAGCCCGAACACCGGGTGCTCCTTGCGCAGCGCGATGAAGCGCCGCATCCAGCGCAGCAGCGAGGTCGAGTGGCGCAGCTGGGCCTCGACGTTGACGGCCTGGAAGCCGTACACCGGATCCATCAGCGGCGGCGCGTAGAGCTGGGCGAAGTCCGCGCGCGAGAAGCCCCCGTTTCGGTCGCCGGTCCACTGCATCGGCGTGCGGACGCCGTCGCGGTCGCCGAGGAAGACGTTGTCGCCCATCGCGATCTCGTCGCCGTAGTAGAGGACCGGCGAGCCCGGCAGCGAGAACAGGATCGCGTTCATCAGCTCGATCTCGTCGCGGCCGTTGTCGAGCAGCGGCGCCAGGCGCTTGCGGATGCCGACGTTGATCTTCATCCGCGGGTCCTTGGCGTACTCCGCGTACATGTAGTCGCGCTCCTCGTCGGTGACCATCTCGAGCGTCAGCTCGTCGTGGTTGCGCAGGAACAGGCCCCACTGGCAGTTCTCGGGGATCGGTGGCGTCTGCTCGAGGATCTCGTAGAGCGGCGTCGACTCCTCGCGCCGCACGGCCATGAACATGCGCGGCATGACCGGGAAGTGGAACGCCATGTGGCACTCGTCGCCGTCGCCGAAGTACTCGACGACGTCGG
Source organism: uncultured Solirubrobacteraceae bacterium (assembly GCA_963722815.1). GTDB lineage: Bacteria > Actinomycetota > Thermoleophilia > Solirubrobacterales > Solirubrobacteraceae > DASQFQ01. The sequence goes on along the minus strand of CAVROM010000006.1, from coordinate 153,264 downwards.
CCGGCCACTGGTTGGCCTCGGCCAGCAGCACGCGGTCGGGGTAGTTCTTGTCGACCTCGGCGCGCACGCGCTTCAGATAGTCGTGCGTCTCCGTGAGGTTCTCGCAGATCGTGCCTTCGCGCTCGTACAGGTAGGGCACGGCGTCGAGGCGGGCGCCGTCGAGCCCGAGGTCGAGCCAGAAGCGCAGGACCTCGAGCATCGCCTCCTGGACCTCGGGGTTGTCGTAGTTGAGGTCCGGCTGGTGCGAGAAGAAGCGGTGCCAGAAGTAGGCCTGCGCCTGCTCGTCCCACGTCCAGTTCGACTTCTCGGTGTCGGTGAAGATGATCCGCGCGTCCTCGTACCTGTGGACGGTGTCGGACCACACGTACCAGTCGCGCTTGGGGTCGTCGGGGCTCGAGCGCGACTCCTGGAACCACGGGTGGTCGGACGACGTGTGGTTCATGACGATGTCGGCGATCACGCGGATGCCGCGCTGGTGGGCGGCCTCGAGGAAGTCGCGGACGTCGTCGACCTTGCCGTAGTCCGGGTGGATCGTGAAGAAGTCGGAGATGTCGTAGCCGCCGTCGCGCAGCGGCGAGGAGTAGTAGGGCAGCAGCCAGATGCAGTCGATGCCCAGCCACTGCAGGTAGTCGAGCTTCTCGATCAGCCCGCGGAAGTCACCGGAGCCGTCGCCGTTGCCGTCGAAGAAGCCGCGGATGTGGATCTCGTAGAAGACCGCGGTCTTGAACCACAGCGGCTCGCGCTCGAACCAGTGCCCGGGGTCGCTCACTGCTCGACCCGCAGCACGTGGGCGCCGCCCGGCTCGAGCTCGACGTAGTTGGCCCCGATGCGCCAGTCGAAGTGGTCGCCCGACAGCAGGTCGTTGACCGCGAACGCGGGCGGGAGGCCGAGGTGGGCGGGGATGACGCCGGCGCCCGCCTGCGTGTTGTGGGGGTCGATGTTCACCACGCAGATCACCGTGTTGCCCGGCGACGACTTGACATACGCGATCAGGGCCTCGTTGTAGGAGTCGATGAAGTGTGACGTTCTCGAGCCGCTGCAGCGCGGGGTTCTCGCGGCGGATCTCGTTGATGCGGCGGACCATCGGGAGCAGCGGGCCGTCGAGCGCCCGCTCGCGGATCTCGTACTTCTCGGAGTTCAGGTACTCCTCGGAGCCCTCGCGGACGGGCTCGTTCTCGAACCACTCGTAGCCCGAGTAGATGCCGTAGGTGGGGCTGAGCGTGCCGGCCAGCACGAGCCGCGAGGCGAACGCCGGCGGCCCGCCGTGCTGGAGGTAGGCGTGCAGGATGTCCGGCGTGTTGATGAAGAAGTTGGGGCGGAAGTACTCGCGCTCCGGCCCGTGGGCGAGCTCGTTGACGTACTCGCTCAGCTCCCAGCGGGAGTTCTTCCACGTGAAGTACGTGTAGGACTGGGTGAAGCCGATCTTCGCCAGCTGGCGCATCACGGCGCGGCGCGTGAACGCCTCGGCGAGGAAGACCACGCTGCGGTCGTGCGCGTGGACCTCCTTGATCAGCCACTCCCAGAACGGGAACGGCTTGGTGTGCGGGTTGTCGACGCGGAAGAACTTGATGCCGGCGTCGACCCAGTGGATGACGACGTCGCGCCAGGCCTGCCACAGCTCGCGCCAGGCCGGCGTGTCCCAGTTGAAGTTGTAGATGTCCTGGTAGCGCTTGGGCGGGTTCTCGGCGTACTTGAGCGTGCCGTCGGGGCGCTGCTGGAACCACTCCGGGTGGTCTCTGAGCCACGGGTGGTCGGGCGAGGAGTTGAGCGCGAGGTCGAGCGCGACGTCCATGCCGTGCTCGCGCGCGGTGGCGGTGACGAGCGGACGTCGTCCATCGTGCCGAGCTCGGGGTGGACGGCGTCGTGGCCGCCCTCCTTGCCGCCGATCGCGTACGGCGAGCCGGGGTCGTCGGGCCCGGCGGTGAGCGTGTTGTTGCGGCCCTTGCGCGCCTTCACGCCGATCGGGTGGATGGGCGGGAAGTAGAGGACGTCGAAGCCGAGCTCGGCGATCGCGGGGATCTGCGTCTCGACCGCCTTGAGGCCGCCCCAGCTGCGCGGGAAGAGCTCGTACCAGCGAGGCGAAGGCGGCGGCGACGCGGTCGACCTCGATGATCTGCGGCGTGTCGAGCTGGCAGGCGCCGGTGCGCTCGGAGGCGCGCTCCATGGCGGCGAACAGGTCGGGGGCGAGCGCGGAGTCGGTCGGCGACTCGGGGTCCTCGAGCGCGGCGAGCGCCGCCTCGATCGTCTTCTTGTCGGCGCCCTTGGCTCGGGTCGCGGCCTGCTCGAGCAGCACCACGCCCTCGGACAGCTCGCCCGCGAGGTCCTCCTGCCCGGCGGCGATCTTGCGCTGCAGCTCGTCGCGCCAGGTGGCGAAGACGTCGCTCCAGGCCTCGATCGACCACTGCCAGCGGCCCATCACGTCGACCGCGAACTCGCCCTCCCAGCGCACGCCGTTGACGTGCGCGTCGATCGGCCGCATCGCCGACTCGACCCAGCGGCGGCTGCCGGGGCCGCGGTAGCGCACGACGGCGCGGAGGATCTCGTGGCCGTCGCGGAAGACGTCGGCGGTCACGCGCACGGTCTCGCCCACCACGCGCTTGGCCGGGTAGCGCCCGGCGTCGACCGTCGGGGCCGGGTACTGGATGACGATGCGCGGAGGGTTGCCCTTGGTGTTGGGTACCGGCATTAGGGCGGAGTATCCACAGGAACCGCTGCCAAACGTCTCGTGATCGATCTCCCGTTTTCCAGCGGCGTCCAGCTGCACCCCACCTCGCTGCCCGAAGGCCGCCTCGGAGCGGGCGCCTACGCCTGGATCGACTGGCTCGCGGAGGCCGGTCAGACGTGGTGGCAGATGCTCCCGCTCGGGCCCGCCGGACCGCCATCGCTCGCCCTACAAGGCGGCGTCCGCGTTCGCCGCCTGGCCGGGGCTGCTGGCCGAGCCGCGGGCGCCGGTGTCGCAGTCGGAGGAGCTCGACTTCCGCGAGCGCGAGGGCTACTGGATCGAGGACTGGGCTGAGTTCGGGCCCCGCGGCGCGGTCGCCGACCAAATCCGCTTCGACCGCGAGTGGGCCGCGCTGCGGGCGTATGCGGGCGAGCGCGGCGTGCGGATCATCGGCGACGTCCCGATCTACGTCGCGCCTGGGAGCGCCGACCACAAGGCCCACCCGGAGCTCTTTCAGGCCGGCCGCGTCGCCGGCACGCCGCCCGACGCCTACACCGACAAGGGCCAGCTGTGGGGCAACCCGCTGTACGACTGGCCGGCGATGCAGCGCCGCGTCGTATCGCTGGTGGGTCGACCGGCTGCGGCGCACGTTCTCGCTGTTCGACCTCGCGCGCATCGACCACTTCCGCGGCTTCGTCTCCTACTGGTCGGTCCCGGCGAGCGCCAAGCACGCGCTGAGCGGCTCATGGAAGCGCGGGCCGGGGCGCGCGGTCTTCGACGCCGCCGCGCGCGGGCTGGAGCGCGAGCTGCCGCTGATCGCGGAGGACCTCGGGGTGGTCACGCCCGCGGTCGAGCGCCTGCGCGACGGCCTCGGCTTCCCCGGCATGGTCGTGCTCCAGTTCGGCTTCGACCCCGGCGACATGGGAAGCGTCCACAACCCGTGGAACCACGTCGAGCAGCGCGTCGTCTACACCGGCACCCACGACCACGACACCGTGCGCGGCTGGTACGAGTCGATCTGGCCGGAGCGGCGCGCGCTGGTGGATCGCTCGATCGACGAGGCCGGCGTGCGCGAGGACGAGCCGTGGTGGTCGCTGATCCGGCTCGCGTTCGCCTCGCCCGCGCGGGTGGCGATGGTGCAGGCGCAGGACGTGCTCGGGCTCGGCAGCGAGGCGCGCATGAACGTGCCGGGGACGAAGGGGCACTCGTGGCGGTGGGGGCTGTCGGAGCTGCCGCCGCGCGACCTCGCGCTCCGGCTGCGCGCGGCGAGCGAGGCCGCCGGGCGCGTCAGTCGTGCGCCAGGACGCTGAGCACGACGCCGTCGGGATCGCGGACGAAGAAGCGCCGGACGCCCCAGGGCTCATCGACCGGGCCGTAGACGACGTCGTGCCCGGCCCGGACCGCTTCGGCGTGCGCCGCGTCGACGGCCTCGCGCGAGCCGACGTCGACGCCCATGTCGGGCAGCACGGGCGCCGTGCCCGGCGCCGCGAAGAGGACCTGCGCCTGGCCCGAACCGAAGCCGATGTAGCCGCCGCCGAAGCCGCCCTCCTCGAGCCCGAGCACCCCCGTGTAGAAGGCGCGCGTGGCCTCGAAGTCGGCCGACTCGTGGTAGGGCATGATGCGCCGAACCGGCATGCACGGGCAGTGTCTCACGCCCCCGCACTGGCCGGCCGCGCTGAAAGGCGGGCATCGAAGGGGTGGGTCCGGGGCCGCTCGGACCCGGCCCCTGACCAGCCGCTGTTGACGTTCGTCGGCGGTACCCTCACCGCCCGCCATGGCCGCCCCCGCGCACCCGCAAGAGATCCTCGACGTCAACCGCCGCTACCACGATGTGGCGGCTGACGACTACGACGCCAAGTGGGGCATCGACTTCGGCGCGGTCGGCCAGGCGCAGGTGCTCGGCAAGCTCACCAAGCTGCTCGGCCCGGCCCCCGGGCCCTACGCGCGCTCGCTCGAGATCGGCGCGGGCACCGGCTACTTCTCGCTGAACCTCCTCAATGCCGGGGTCGTCGAGCACGCCACCTGCACCGACATCTCGCCCGGCATGCTCGAGACGCTCGAGGCCAACGCGCGCAAGCTTGGGCGCGAGGCCGAGACCGCCGCCTGCGACGCCGCCGATCTGCCGTTCCCCGACGCGGTCGTTCGACCTCGTACTGGGCCATGCCGTGCTCCACCACCTGCCGGCGCTCGAGCGCTCGTTCGCGGAGTTCGCACGCGTGCTGCGGCCGGGCGGGACGCTGTTCTTCGCCGGCGAGCCCTCGCGCCAGGGCGACCGCATCGCCGCCTGGCCGAAGCGCGCCGCCATGCGCGCCGCGCCGCTGTGGCGGCGGGCCGTGAAGGCGCGCCCGGCGTTCTCCTCCAACGGCCGGCCGCCGAGCCGCGGCGACGCCGAGCACGCGCTCGAGTCGGTGGTCGACGTGCACGCGTTCGACCCGGGCGACCTGCAGCGCCTGATGCAGGGCGCGGGCTTCGCCGACACCCGCGTGCAGGGCGAGGAGCTACTGGCGAACTGGTTCGGCTGGTTCAACCGCACGCTCGAGGCGAGCGCGAACCACGACGACATCCCGATGCCGTGGTTCCAGTTCGCGTTCCGCGGCTACCTCGCGCTGCAGAAGGTCGACCGCGCGCTGCTCGAGCCGCGGCTGCCGCCGCAGGTCTTCTACAACCTGTTGATCGCGGCGCGCAAGCCGTGAGCATCGACGTCGCGCGGGCCCGCGCGGACACGCCGGGTACCGCGTCGGTCGCGCACCTCAACAACGCCGGCTCGGCGCTCCCGCCCGCGGCGGTGCTCGACGCGGTGATCGAGCATCTGCGCCTGGAGGCGGAGATCGGCGGCTACGAGGCGGCCGCCGACCGTGCGGATCGCGTCGAGCACACCTACGACGCGATCGCACGGCTGATCGGCGCGCGGCCCGACGAGATCGCGGTCGTCGAGAACGCCACGCGCGCGTGGGACATGGCGTTCTACTCGCTCAAGCTGGAGGCCGGCGACCGCATCCTCACCACCAACGCGGAGTACGCCAGCAACTACATCCCGATGCGGCAGGTCGCCGACCGCACCGGCGCCGCGGTCGTGGTGGTCCCCGACGACGAGCACGGCCAGGTCGACGTCGAGCGCCTCACCGCGATGCTCGACGAGCGCGTCAAGCTCGTCTCGCTCGTGCACGTGCCGAGCCAGGGCGGGCTCGTGCAGCCCGCGGCCGCGGTCGGCGCCGCGTGCCGCGCGGCCGGCGTGCCGCTGCTGCTCGACGCCTGCCAGTCGATCGGGCAGCTCCCGGTCGACGTGGACGAGATCGGCTGCGACATGCTCTCCGCCACCGGGCGCAAGTTCCTGCGCGGGCCGCGCGGCACCGGCTTCCTCTACGTCCGCCGCGGGCTGATCGAGGCGCTCGAGCCGCCGCTGCTCGACCTCCAGGCCGCCGAGTGGCAGCCCGACGGCTCCTACGTCATCCGGCCCGACGCCCGCCGGTTCGAGAACTGGGAGACGAACGTCGCCACCAAGATCGGCCTCGGTGTGGCGGCCGACTACGCGCTCGGCGTCGGGCTCGAGGCGATCCGCGACCGCGTGCGCGCGCTGGCCGGCGACCTGCGCGCGCGGCTCGCCGAGCGCCCGGGCGTCACCGTCCACGACCGCGGCGAGGAGCTCGGGGCGATCGTCACCTTCACGGTCGAGGGCCGCGAGACCGCGGACGTGGTCGCGGCGCTCCGCGCGGCGGGGGTCAACACGTCGCTCTCCCCCGCCACCTACGCGCGGTTCGACTTCGGCCCGCGCGGCCTGACCGAAATCGTCCGCGCGTCGCCGCACTACTACAACGACCTCGACGAGCTCGACCGCCTGCTCGACGCGCTCTAAGCCGCGGCCGCCTCGGGCTCGAAGCGGCTGAAGTGGCCCTCGCCGCCGTGCTTGGCGACGTCCATCGCGACGTCGGCGTTGCGCACGAGCGACTCCGCGTCGAGCGTGCCCGAGGCGGCCGTCGCCACGCCGAGGCTCGCGCCCACCGTCAGCTCCAGGCCCTCGAGCTCGAGCGGCTCGGTGAGGTTGCCCACGATGCGGTCCGCGACGACGCCGATGTGCTGCTCGGGGATGTCGACCAGCAGCACGGCGAACTCGTCGCCGCCGAGTCGCGCCGCGGTGTCGGCCGGCCGCAGCGAGCGCCGCAGCCGCTCGGCCGATGCGACCAGGACCGCGTCGCCGGCCTCGTGCCCGTGGGTGTCGTTGATCGGCTTGAAGTTGTCGAGGTCGATGTAGATCACGACCGCGTTGCCCGTGCGGCGCTTGAGCGCGTAGTCGACGCGGTCCATGAACAGCAGGCGGTTGGCGAGGCCGGTGAGCGGGTCGTGGAACGCCTGATGCTCGAGGTGGGCCTGGAGCTCGCGCAGCTCGTCGACCTTGGTGGCGAGGCGATCCTGCCCGAGCGTCGCGCCGGTCTGCCGCGCGAGCGTGCCGAACAGCTCGAGCTCCGAGCGCTCGAAGGCGCCGCCGAGGCCGGAGCGGTTGCCGATCATCACGGTGCCGAGCGAACGGCGCGTCCCGGGCAGCGAGGCGAGCATCGCGTGCTCGACGCCGAGGCCCCGCAGGTGGTCGGCGAGCGCCCCGCCGACCTCGTCGGGGGTGACCAGCCGCGCCGCGGAATCGAGCGCGACCAGCTCGCCCGGCTCGGCCCATCACGGCCTCGTCGAGCGGTTGCATGACCTCGAGCCCGCGCGTGCCCCCGACAGCGATCCGCGAGCCTTCGCCCTCACCTGGAAACAGGCGAGGCCTCGGCGATCTCGCCGCGGAAGTGCTCGAGCGACAGCGCGAGCAACCCGGCGAGGCCGGCGACGTAGTCGGCAGCGGTCGGCAGCGTCCTACCCGCCTCGTGCAGGAACTCCAGGTTCACGGTCTGGCGGCGCTCGGCGACATGCGCGCGGTAGGCGAGGAAGACCGCCAGCGCCGGCGCGATCAGCAGGATCACCGCGCGCGCATCGGTCTCGACGACCGTGCCCGCGGCGAGGCCGAGGCTCGTATTGATGGCCGCGACGGACGTCGCCATCGCCACCATCTCGCCGAGCCGGCGCGGCTCGATGCTGTCGCCCGAGGTCCACATCGCCGCCCCGACGAGCAGCACCGACACCGCGGCCGACAGCAGGACGGCGAGCAGCGCGGCGGCCCAGGTCAGCGGCCCGGCGGCGGCGCACTCACCGGCGACGGCGTGGAAGACCGCTCCGGCGATCCCGGCCGTGATCGCCAGCTGGGCGAGGTTGAACGCCATGCGCACGGGCACCCCGCGCGGGCTGAAGACGAGCCCCACGGCCGCGCCCGCTACCCAGGCGACCATGATGTCGCCGGGAGCGCAGAACAGCAGCCCGGCCGCGAGCGGCAGTTCGCTGAGCGCCAGCGAGTGCGAGCTGCGACGGAAGTTCACGTGGACGACGGCGACCCTCGGTCAGCGCGAACGCGACCGCCAGCGCCCACCACGGGAGATGCACGCCCGTCGCCGGGGCGCCGAGCGTGCGGACGTGCAGGTACAGCGCGGCGCCCGCTGCGAAGAGCGCCAGGTTCAGCGCCCAGACCGCGGCAGGACCGCGACCGATCATGGCGCCGGGACGTCGCTCCAGGAGAAGCCGGTCCAGCGCGAGCTCGTCCACCGTGAGCTGGTCCACCGTGAGCTGGTCCAGCGCGAGCTCGTCCACCGCGAGCTGGTCCAGCGCGAGCTGCTCCAGCGCGAGCTCGACGGGTTCTCGACCGCGTAGGCGACCCGCGGAGCCCGGCGCCCCCAGCTGCCGCCGAGACGAGCGGGCGCGAACTTCTGGTCCGCGTGGCGCGGCACGGCGATGGTCTCTGAGGCGGCCACGTCGACGACACCCGCGCCCTGGAGGGAGCTGTCGGTACCGGGAAGGCGATGGGCGCCGGCGCGCAGGAGCGCCTTGACCTCGTCAGGCTCGAGGCTCGGGCGGTCGCCGGCGAGCAGCGCGGCGGCGCCGGAGACGACCGCGGCGGCCTGCGAGGTGCCGGAGCCGCGGAAGCCGTCGCCGATGCGCGCGGCCGGGAACGCCTCGTCGAGGTACGAGCCCGGGACGCGGAGCGAGAGGATGGCGACCCGGGCGCGACCACGTCGGGCGAACGGGTGTCGGAGCCGCCGCTCGAGAAGGGTGCGATGCCGTCGTCGGCGAAGGCGGGCGTGGGGCCGGAGTCGGCCGCGCCGACCGCGACGACGTAGGGGTCCCAGGCGGGCGAGTCGAGCCCGTCGGCCGTGGGGCCGCCGTTGCCGCCGGCGGCCACGACGACGAGGCCCTGCTGCCAGGCGCGCTCGACGGCGAACGCGAGCGGGTCGTCACGGTACCAGCCGATGGTCGACCTCGACTCGCGGTCGATCGTGGCCGTCGAGGGTCTCGTGCGCTGGCGCCATCCGCAGCAGGGGATCGTGCTGCCGGGCGCGTTCGTGCCGGTGGCCGAGGAGAGCGGGCTGATCGTGCCACTCGGGCGTTGGGTGCTGCGCGAGGCGTGCCGCCAGCTCGCGCGCTGGACCGCCGACCCGCAGATCGAGCTGCCGTGCCTGACCGTGAACCTGTCGGGCCACCAGCTCGCGGAGCCGAACCTGGTCGAGGAGCTCGACGAGATCCTCCGCCAGACCGGCGTGCCGCCCGAGCTGCTGGGGCTGGAGCTGACCGAGAGCGTGCTGATGGAGGAGACCTCCTCACCGACCGCCGTGCTGCAGGACCTCAAGGCGCTCGGCGTGCGGCTGATGCTCGACGACTTCGGGACCGGCTACTCCTCCCTGAACCACGTCAAGCGCTTCCCGATCGAGGCGATCAAGGTCGACCGCGCCTTCTGCTCCGGCGTCGTCGAGGACGAAGGCGACCGCCACATCCTCCGCGCCATCGTCTCGATGGCGAGCGCGATGGACGTCGCGGTGGTGGCCGAGGGCGTCGAGAGCGTCGAGCAGGCGCGCTGGCTGCGCCACCTCGGGATCGCGCTCGTGCAGGGCTACGCGTTCGGGCGCCCGGCGCCGGCCGCCGCGGTCGAGGCGCTGCTGCGCGACGGGCTGCCGCTCGAGCGGCTCGCGCTCGCGTTCGAGCCGCTGACCGACGAGCCGGTCGTGCTCCCCGCCGCCCCGCGCGCCCTGACCGCGCCGGAGCCCGCCGCCGGCGGCGCGACCGTGACGCTCGGCGAGGCCGCCGACGCGCTCGGGGTCTCCACTTCGACGGTGCGGCGCTGGGCCGACACCGGCCGCATCCACGTCGTCCGCACGAGTGGCGGCCACCGGCGCTTCCCGGCCTCCGAGCTGCGGCGCCTGGCCGCCGAGGCCGCGACCACGACGAGGCCCGAGGTCCGCAACACCGCGCTCCCCGCCGAGCCGTTGCCGGCGCTCCACGAGCTGCTGGGGGGCGCCGCGGGCGAGCTCGCCGCCGCCGTCGCGCGCGGCCTGTACGAGGGCCCGGCCCCCGGCTGGTTCGCCTCCCCGGCCGGCCGGGAGCCGCTCGGCGTGTGGGCGACCTCCCTGGCCGCCGCGAGCCGCCGCGGCGAGTACGACACCGCACTCGAGGCCACCCGCCGCCTCGTCACCCAGGCCGACCTCGCCGGCGCGACCCTGCTCGAGCGCCACGGCTTCCTCGAGCGCTTCGGCGACGCCGCGGTGCGCACCCTCCAGGAGCGCGGAGCGATCCGCCCCGAGCTCATCGGCGCCCGCCGGCTCTTCAGCCGTCTCCGTCAGGTCGCGCTGGAAGCGGCCGACCAGCGCTCCGCAGCTTGAGCAGGTTCCACGCTGCCTCCCCGCTCACCTTCGCGTGGCGGTACGCGTACGTCGCGTCGCCGCGCAGGCGGCCCCAGCGGGTCGTCTCGTAGCTGATCATCTCGCGCGGGTGCTTGCGCGGCGGGAGCCCGTCGGCGGCCAGCACCACGAGCGCGCGCTCGGCGATCGCGATCTGGCCGAACGCGGTCGGGTGGACGTGGTCGGCCATCAGGACGTCGCGCCCGCGGAAGCGCGAGAGGTCGACGACCAGCGTGCCGGTCTCGCGCGCGCGGCGCTCGATGATCGCGTTGGCGTCCGCCACCTTCGCGCCCGCGCGCGGGCGGCCGAGGTCGAGCGGGATCGTCGCGGTCAGGGTGCGCTCGCAGCGCTGCCCCAGCCAGGCGAGCGCCTCCCCCAGCCCCGCCTCGTAGGCGAACGGGTCCCAGTCGAACGCGCGCACGTCGTTGGTGCCGATGTAGAGGCAGCCGAGATCGAACGGGCCGTCCGGCGCCGCGGCCTGCGCCTCGAAGGCCGGGATCTGCTCGTCGAGCACGGTCCGGACGCTCGCGCCGTCGGTCGCGTAGGGCGTGTACGGGAGGCCGAGCGCGCGCGCCGTCCACAGCGCCCACGACTGCAGCGCGACGCCCCACTGGAGCTCCCCGCCGCCGTTGGTGATCGAGTCGCCGAACGCGAGGACGCCGAGCATGCGGCGGGGCACGCTAACAATGTGTCAGTCATGGACTCGCTGCGCGGCAGGCTCCTGATCGCCTCACCAGCCCTGGTCGACCCCAACTTCCACCGCACGGTGATCCTGATCGCGGAGCACACCGGCGAGGGCGCGATGGGCCTCGTGCTCAACCGCCCGGCGGAGACGCTGGTGGCCGACGTGGTGCCCGACCTCTCCGATCTCGCCGAGGACGACGCGCCGGTCTTCTTCGGCGGCCCGGTCGCCTCGGACTCCGTGATCGTGCTCGCCGAGTTCGACGACCCCACGGTCGCCGGTGTCCTGCTCGACGGCGACCTCGGCTTCGTCGGCAACGAGTCGGGCGACCTCGGCGACGTCGCCGGCAGCGTGCGCCGCGCGCGCGTGTATGCCGGCCACTCCGGCTGGGGCCCGGGGCAGCTCGAGGGCGAGCTCGAGGAGGAGTCGTGGATCGTCGACCCGACCCCGGCGCGCGAGGAGATCTTCAGCCTCGACGCCGAGGGCCTGTGGGCCGGCGGTGCTGCGGCGCAAGGGCCGCGAGTACGCGCTCCTCTCCACCATGCCGCCGGACCCGTCGGTCAACTGACCGTACGGGCTTCCCGCACCCCCATTGACAGGGCTGCCCCGTCGTTCGCGGCCCCGCGATCAGAGGACGATGCCTTCCATGCCGTCCGACCTTCACAGCCTCAACTACGTCGAGTCCTCGATCCCCGAGGGCATGACCCTCGGCGAGTACCGCCGTCAGCGCATGCAGCGCCAGCCGAAGCCGGTCCGCAAGGGCCCGCGCTGGTTCCCGCTGCCCCGGCATGCGCCCCGCCCCCGCCTTCGCGTAGGCCTCCCGGCTCAGCCGAGCAGCGCCTGCAGCTGCCGGCGGACCGCCAGGTGGACCCACTCGAGGTCCTGCTCGCCGGAGTTCAGCGCGCTCATCCGCAGCCCGTCCAGCGTGCCGACGACGAGCCGCACGTCGAGCTCCGGCGTCGCGGTCGGAGCCCGCTCGAGCACGCGCTGCCCCACCGCGCGCAGCCCCTTGCCCCACTCGCGATGGACCTCGAGCGCCTCCGTCTGAGCCGAGCAGCTCGACCTGTAGCCGGTAGAGCGCGACGGCGACGTCGCGCTCGGTCGTGAGCTGATCGACCAGCCACGCGGCGAGCTCGTCCGCCCACGCCGAGGGATCGAAGTCGGTCGACCCGAGGCGCTCGGCGATCGCGCCGATGCGCTCGACCTCCTGTGCCGCGGTCCAGCGGAGGGCGGCTTCCAGGATGTCGGCCTTGGCCGCGAAGTGCCAGGTCGTCGAGGACAGCGCGACGCCGGCCTCGCCGGCCACACGGCGGTGCGTCACGGCGGCGACGCCCTCGCGGGCGACGATGCTGGACCGTGGCGGCGACGATCGCGTCTCGGGTGCGTCTGGAGGCCGCGGCGCGGACGCCGGTGGTCTCGGGCACAGTCTGAACCTACCTTGGACGATGGGACTTGTAAACGGAGTACGATCGTACTAGGATCGCCGACCGCCGTGACGGAGATCCCGACCAGCCGACGCTCGTTCCTCGGCCTCGCAGGTAGCAGCGCGCTGCTGTGCACGATCGGTGGGAAGGAGGTCGACCTCTCTTCCCCCGGCGGGCTCGACAAGGCCGACGCGGCCGCCGCGAAGGTCCGCCGCCCGCGCGCCGCCGCCGCCCAGGCGGTGCCGCAGATCCAGCCGGCTCCGGGCGGGGTCCGGCGCGAGTACTGGATCCAGGCCGAGAGCGTCCGCTGGGCGATCACGCCGACGCGCCGCGACGACTGGCACAACCGCGGCCTCGGCAGCCGCAACGGCTTCACCGCCTACGTCTACCGCCTGATGACGCCCGGGTTCGCCGGCTACGCGACGAAGCAGCCGTCGATCCCCGGCCCGACGCTGTTCGCCGAGGTCGGCGACGTGCTGGTCGTGCACTTCCGCAACGGCGACCGCAAGCTCGGCCAAGCCGTGACGATGCACCCGCACGGCGTCAAGTACACGCCCGAGTACGACGGCGCCTACATGGGCCAGTACACCCGCGCGGGCGGGTTCATCGCGCCCTGGCGAGTCGTTCACCTACCAGTGGGAGTGCACGCCCCAGTCGGTCGGCGCGTGGCCGTACCACGACCACGGGCCCAACCACACGCTCAACACCTTCCGGGGCCTGTTCGGCCCGATCATCGTCCGGCCGCGCGGCGCGAAGGCGCCGGACCGCCTGTTCACGCTCTTCGCCCACCAGCTGCCGCCGCCGGTGACGCGGCTGTCGGCGAACTTCCACTGCATCAACGGCCGCGCCTACGCCGGCAACACGCCGACCCTGACCGCGCGCGCCGGCCAGGACGTCGAGATCCACGCCTTCGGCATGGACTCCAACTTCCACACCTTCCACATCCACGGCCACCGCTGGACGGATCCAGCGGGGACGTTCACCGACAACCCGCCGATGGGGCCGAACGAATCCGTCACGGCCCGTTTCGTCGAGGACAACCCCGGTCGCTGGCTCTACCACTGCCACGTCTTCTCGCATCAGGACGCGGGGATGGCGGGCTGGTACGTCGTCGACCCCTAGACATCTGAGGAGAGGCATGCGAATCCTGCTCGCCGCCGCTGGCGGCGGCCGCGCTGATCGCGCCCGCCGCCGCGAGCGCACAGTCATATCCCCCGCCGAAGGACCCAGGCCCGGTCGCAGTCCAAGCCCAAGGGCCCGCACAAGACGCTCACCGTCTGCAAGAAGAAAGCGCCGCTGCGACTTCACGAAGATCCAGAAGGCCGTCAACAAGGCGCGCGCCGGCGACACGATCCGCGTGCGCAACGGCGTCTACCGCGAGGCCGTGAAGATCAACGGCAAGAAGAAGCGCTACCTGCGGCTGATCGGCAACCCCAAGCACCCCGAGAAGGTCGTGCTGCGCGCCCGCGGGAACATGCAGAACGGGATCTTCGTCAACGACGCCGACGAGGTCACCCTCGACGGCTTCCTGACGCGTGACTACAAGTCCAACGGGTTCTTCTTCACGAACCTGACGGGCTACACGATGAACCACCTGGTCGCGCGCCACACCGGCGTCTACGGCCTCTACGCGTTCAACACCATCGGCGGCCGGATGATCAACTCCGAGGCCTACTACGCCAACGACGGCGCGTTCTACATCGGGCAGACGCCGCCGCAGGCGAAGCCGGTGCGCTCGATCGTCCGCAACGTCGACGGCTGGGGCAGCCCGCTGGGCTTCAGCGCCACCAACATGCGCTACGTGACGATCACCAAGAGCCGCTTCTACAACAACGCGGCCGGCATCGTCCCGAACGCGCTGGACTCGGAGAAGTTCCCGCCGCCCGAGGACAACGAGATCATCGACAACGACATCTTCTGGAACAACTTCAACTACCACGACGGCAACCCGCCGTTCGCGGTACGCGAGGACGCCACCGCGGCGCTCGTCCCGGTCGGGACCGGCGTGCTGCTGCTCGGCGGTCGCGGCAACCGGATCGAGAACAACCGGATCCACGGCAACTTCCTCACCGGCGTCGCCGCGATCCAGGGGATCCTGCTCCAGAAGAACCCGGACGCGAAGGACCTGCAGCGCAACATCGTGCGCAACAACGCGTTCGGCCAGAACGGCGCCGACATCAACGGCAGCGACGTGATGTACGACGGCAACGGGAGCGACAACTGCTTCTCGATGGCCGGCGTCACCTCGACGTTCCCCGCCGACGGCTCGACGTTCGCCGGCTGCAGCGGGCCGAACGCGTTCAGCCAGTCGGTGCAGAACGCAGATGCTCAGCTTCATCGGCAAGAACGCGCTGAACGGCTGGAAGAAGCACCCGCATCCCGCCATGAAGGGCTACACGCCCCTCGAGGTCTTCAAGTGAGGGTCCTGATCGCGATCATCGCCGGCGCCGCGCTCCTCAGCGCGGCGCCGGCGCACGGCGCGGCCAAGAAGACCGTCAACCTCGGCGACAACTACTACACGCCGGAGATCCTGAAGGTGAAGCGCGGCACCACGGTCACCTGGAAATGGCCCGGCTTCGAGCAGGCGGGCGACGTTCACGACGTCAAGCTCAAGTCCGGCCCCAAGGGAGTGAAGAAGTTCCACTCCGAGGCCGCCTCGACCGACTACAGCTTCAAGCGCAAGCTGAAGGTGGCGGGGACCTACAAGCTCGTCTGCACGCTCCACCACGAGATGCGCATGACGATCAAGGTCCGGAAGTAGCAAACGGCCCGCCTCCGAGCGCGGCGGGCCTGCTGAAGCGACAGGGTGTTGCCGTCCGGATCCGCGAACCACGCGATCCGGGCGCCGCCCGGCGCGGTCCACGCACCGCTCGCGTCCTGCTCCATCCCCTCGTAGCGCCGCGGCTCGACCCCTCGTGAGCGCAGCGCCGCGACAGCCGCGTCGAGATCGTCGACGCGCCAGCCGAGGACGGTGTACGCCGCCTCGGCGACCGCGTCGACGCGCGTCACCCGCAGCTGCGTGCCGTGCGCGTCGAACACCTTCGCGAACGGCGTCGAATCGACGAGCTCGAGCCCGAGGACGCCGCCGTAGAACGCCTCCGCCGCGTCGAGGTCCGTGCTGGCCGCGAAGGCAACCAGATCGGCGTCGGTCAACACGCGCCGACCCTAGACGCAAAAGGCCCGCCGCGCTGAGCGCGGCGGGCCGGTTGTGCCGTCCGTGGCGGTGCGCCTCAGCGCCGGGGGCCGCGCGCCGCCGGGGAGCCGGCGGGGGAGAGGCGCGGGGCCTGGTACATCGGCGCGTAGAGGAGCTGGAAGAGCGGGGGAGTCAAGGTATGTGTCCTAGTCCTTTTGGGGTGAGCAGGAGATTGCCACCCCCGGGAACCGCCGCTGCGGGTGCTGTCAGGCGTGTGGGGGTTCGGCTTCCCGCACCGTGCGTCCCCCCAAGACGGTGCGCCGCGCGCGGCCGTTCCCGGGAATATGTGCGCGCGCAACTACGTCTTCCCAGACATGACCGCCCATCTCCTCACACTCCCGGGCGGCGAGCGCTTCATGGTCCGGCCGATCGAGGCGGACGACAAGCCCGGCATCAGTGACTTCTTCGCCCGCCTCAGCGACGAGTCGCGCCGCCGGCGCTTCCTCGGCCCGAAGCCCCGGCTCAGCAGCCGCGACCTCGCCTTCCTCACCGAGGTCGACCAGCGCCGCCACGTCGCGATCGTCGCGCTCGACGGCGCCGGCGCGATCGTCGGCGTCGCCCGCTACGCGGCCTGGGTCGGCGAGCCGCAGCGCGCCGACATGGCCGTCGCCGTCGTCGACGAGTGGCACGGCCGCGGGCTCGGCACCGCGCTCGGCGACCTCCTGGTCACGCAGGCGCGCGCCAGCGGCCTCGCCGCCCTCACCGGCTCGACGCTCGCCTTCAACTCACCGGCGAAGGCGCTGCTCAAGCGCCTCGGCTTCCGGCCGAAGGGGATCTCGTCCGGCGTCGCCGACTACGAGCTCGCGTTCGGGACCTAACCGCCGGCGAACGTCAACGGCGGCTGGGTAAGGGTGGGGTCTGACGGGTGTGGTGCCATTTCGTCGATCTGCGCTCGCGTCTGGCGATCGAGATCGACGTTGTGGTCGCAGGGGGTGCGTTTCGTCGATCGCGGGCCCGCAACGCCTGTCGAGATCGACGAAATGGTCGCGCAGGCCGAAACCGGCCCTCCCTTCAATGCCGCCGTTGACTTACGCCGAGCGCGCCGACTCGGCGACCCGCTCGAGCACGCGCCGCAGCCGCGCGGGCGACGCCCCGAGGTGCGCGGCGAAGTGCTCCTCGATCCCGCGCTCGTAGACCGGCCACATCTTGCGCAGCAGCGCGACGCCCTCGTCGGTCAGCGCCACCTGAAGCGCCCGCCGGTCCTGCGGGTCGGCCTTGCGCCGCACCACGCCCGCGCGCTCGGCGCGGTCGACGAAGCGGCTCATCGCGGTCGGCGACAGCACGACCTCGCGCGCGAGCTGGTTGACCCGCAGCCGCCGCTCCGGGAGCGCGGTAGAGCGTCCACAGCAGGTCGTACCAGCCGAGGTCGGGGAGCCCCGCCTCGGCCAGGTCGCGCCCGATCCGGCGCGTCACGTGCGCGTGCGCGTTGAGGAACGCGCGCCAGGTGTCGAGGGCCTCGTCCTCCATGGCGAGGGTGAGGATAGCCGCACTTGCACTAGATGCATATGCATGTATATTCGATGCACATGCACCTATCTTCCCCCGGAGGCACTCCCATGCGGTACGAGAACAAGGTCGTCCTGATCACCGGCGGTGGTGGCGGCATCGGCCGCGCCGCCGCCCAGCGCTTCCTCGCCGAGGGCGCGCGCGTCGTCCTCAGCGGCACCCGCCAGGCCAAGCTCGAGGCCGCGCGCTCTGTCCTTGATCCCAGCGGCGAGCGCGTCCACATCCACGCCGGCCAGGTCACCACCCGCGAGCAGGCGCAAGCGCTCGTCGCGGCTGCGGTCGAGCGCTACGGGCGCGTCGACGTGCTCGTCAACTCGACCGGCATCTTCCGGATCGTCCCGTTCCTCGAGCAGACCGAGGAGCACTTCGAGGAGGCGCTCGGCTCGATCCTGCGCCCGACCTACTGGGTCTCCCAGGCCGCGGCCGCCGCGATGCGCGACCAGGGCGACGGCGGCGCGATCGTCAACGTCGGCTCGATGTGGGCCGTGGACGCGATCGCCACCACGCCGACCAGCGCCTACTCCGCCGCCCAGGCCGGCCGCCACGCGCTGACGAAGAACCTCGCGCTCGAGCTCGCGCCCGAGGGCATCCGCATCAACACGGTCGCGCTCGCGTTCGTCGAGACGCCCGCGTACGAGCGCTTCCTCTCGCCCGACGAGGCCCAGGAGGTCCTGCACGCGGTCAACGACTTCCACCCGCTCGGCCGCCACGGCCAGCCCGGCGACGTCGTCGAGGCGATCCTCTTCCTCGCCGGCGGCGAGGCCGGCTGGATCACCGGCACGACCCTGCCGGTCGACGGCGGCGTGCTGGCCGGCCGCAGCCCCGCGCTGCACGCCGAGGTCGAGGCGGCCGCCTAGCCAGGAATAGCCGGTACGGGACGGCCGTCTGGATCGATATGTCGATCATCCATGACCCCGCCCTGTACCAGCTCCGCCACGCTCTGCGAGGCCATGTCTACGATCCCGGCGAGCCCGAGTACGAGGACGCGACCACGCTCTTCAACGCGATGGTCGAGACGCGCCCGCGGCACGTGGCCCGCGTCTCCCACCCACACCAGGTCAGCGCCGCGCTCGCGTTCGCGCTGGCGCGCGGCATGCGCGTCGCGGTCCGCGGCGGCGGCCACTCGGTCGCCGGCGCGTCGCTCGTCGAGGACGGCCTCGTCATCGACGTCCGCGGCCTGCGCGAGCTGGTCGTCGACCCCGAGCGGCGGGTCGTCCGCGTGGGCGGCGGCCTGACCTGGGCCGAGGTCGACGCCGCCACCCAGGAGCACGGGCTCGCCACCGTCGGCGGCCGCGTCTCGAGCACCGGCGTCGCCGGGCTCGCGCTCGGCGGCGGCTCGGGCTGGCTCGAGCGCAGGCACGGCCTGACCGTCGACAACATGCTCGCCGTCGAGCTGATCACCGCCGGCGGGGAGCCGATCCGCGCGTCGGCCGCCGAGCACCCCGAGCTGTTCTGGGCGCTGCGTGGCGGCGGCGGCAACTTCGGCGTGGTGACCGCATCGAACTGCGGCTCCACCGGGTCGGTCCCGAGGTGATGGCGGGCCTCGCGGTCTTCCCGCGCGCCCGCGCCGCCGAACTGCTCCAGCGCTTTCGCGACGTGATGGTCGAGGCGCCCGACGAGCTGTCGCTGGCGTTCGTGTTCCTCACCGACGACGACGGGCGCCCCGCGGTGGCCGTCGCCGGCATGCACGCGGGCTCGCTCGAGGCCGGCGAGGCCGCGCTCGCCCCGATCCGCGAGGCGGACCCGGCGCTCGACGCGTTCGCGCCCACGCCGTATGCCGCCTTCCAGTCCTCGCTCGACGACCCGCCCGGCTACCGCAATTGGTGGACCGCGGAGTTCCTCGACGACCTCGGCGCGCCCGCCGTCGACGCCATCTGCGCGCTGGCCGAGGACCTGCCGGCCGGTCCCGCCCAGATCTTCATCCCCGCCTGGGGCGGCGCGATCGCGCGCGTTCCCGACGGGGCGACCCCGCTGACCGGCCGGAGCGCGCGCTTCGTCGTCCACCCGCTGCTGCTGTGGGAGGACCCGGCCGAGGACGAGCGGGCGATCGCCTACGGGCGCCGCTGGCGCAAGGTCCTCGCCCCCTACCGCACCGGCGCGACCTACCTCAACTTCACCGGCGACGAGGGCCAGGACCGCGTGCGCGCGGCCTACGGCCCGCACTACGAGCGCCTCGCGCGCGTCAAAGCCGGATGGGACCCGCACAACGTCTTCCGCGCGACCGGCAACCCCCGAGCCACCGACTAGGGAAACCCCTGATGTGCTCCCGGCCCGGCGCCGGGAGCATGCGCGTCACACCCCCTCGAATCCCCCCGGAGCCCCCCTTGACCACCACTCAGAAATGGACGCTCGCCGTCGTGTGCGCGGCCACCGCGATGCTCATGCTCGACATCGCGGTCGTCAACACCGCGCTCTCCGACATCGCCGCCGACCTCAACACCGGCCTCTCCGGCCTTCAGTGGGTCGTCGACGCCTACACGCTCGCGCTCGCCGCCGTCGTGCTGACGGCCGGCTCGCTGGCCGACCGCATCGGTCGTCGCGTGATGTTCACGATCGGCCTTTCGATCTTCACCGTCACCTCGCTCGCCTGTGCGGCGGCGTACCGACATCGTGATGCTCAACGCCTCCCGCGCCGTCCAGGGCATCGGCGCGGCGATCATGTTCGCCGTCTCGCTGGCCGTGCTCTCCAACGCGTTCCGGACCGCCGAGGAGCGCGCCAAGGCGTTCGCCGCCTACGGCGCCGCGATCGGCGCGTCGTTCGCGGTCGGCCCGCTCGTCGGCGGCGCGCTGACCAGCGGCCTCGACTGGCGCTTCATCTTCCTCGTCAACCTGCCGCTCGGGCTGCTCTGCATCGGGATCACCCGGCGCTGGGTCGAGGAGTCGAAGGACCCGAACCCGCGCCGCATCGACGTCGCCCGGCCTGCTCACGCTGACCGCCGGCCTGTTCCTGCTCGTGCTCGCGCTGCTGCGCGGCAACGACGAGGGCTGGGCGAGCGCGCAGATCCTCGCCGAGCTGGGCGGCGCCGTCGCCTTCCTGAGCGCGTTCATCGCCATCGAGGCGCGCGTCAAGGAGCCGATGCTCCCGCTCGGGCTGTTCCGCGATCCGCGCCTTCACCGGCGCGCAGGTCGGGGCCTTCGCGATCTCCGCCTCGTTCTTCGCCGTGTTCATCTACACGACGCTCTACCTGCAGCAGATCCTCGGGCTGTCGCGCCATCCAGGCCGGCCTCGTCTACCTGCCGGGCACGATGATCATGCTGTTCGTGTCGGCCGGCGACCGCCAACCTGGTGCCGAAGTCTCGGCGCGGGCCGATGGTCGCCGGCGGGCTGCTGCTCGTGGGCATCGGCCAGGCGCTGCTGACGGTGGCCGCGGTCGACTCGTCGTGGACCGTGTTCCTGCCCGGCGAGATCATCGCGCTGATCGGCACCGGCATCTTCAACCCGGCCGTTCCCAGCTCGCGCTGGGCTCCGCGCCGCCGGAGATGAGCGGCCTGGCCGCCGGCGTGAACGACACGTTCCGCCAGGCCGGCATCGCCGTCGGCGTCGCGGCGCTGGGCGCGCTCGTGCCCGCCGCGCACGCGTTCGGCGGTGACGCCCAGACCTACGTCGACGGCATGCAGGACGCGCTGTGGGTCGGCGCCGCCCTCTGCGTCGCCGGCGCGATCGCGTGCGCGGCGCTGCTGGTCGAGCGCCGCAAGCCCGCGACGACCGGCGAGCTCGCGCTCGACGCCGCCTAGTCCGGGGGTGACAAGCCCGGCCGCGCCACCCAGCCTCCCGGGGTTGGGCGGCGCGGTCTTCGGGCACCATGCCCGGCACATGACCATCGCCGTCGTCACCGGCGCGTCGTGCGGGCATCGGCGAGGCGACCGCCCGCCTCCTCGCCCGCGAGCACGGCGCCGCGCTCGTGCTCGTCGCCCGCCGCGAGGACCGGCTGCGCGCGCTGGCGGGCGAGCTCGGCGGCAACGTCAGCTGCTGCCCCGTCGACCTGACCGAGGACGACGCCCCTGCGCGCGTGCGCGCGCACGTCGAGGAGCACCACGAGCGGCTCGACCTGCTCGTCAACAACGCGGGCGCGGCGTGGCGGGCGACGTTCGCCGAGGGCGGCTGGGAGAACGTCAAGCGCCACATGGAGGTCAACTTCGACGCCGTGGTGCGGCTGACCGAGGCGCTGCTGCCGCTGCTGCGCCGCAGCGCGCCGAGCGCGATCGTCAACGTCTCGAGCACCGCGGGGCGCATGGCTCGGCCGGGCTCCGGCGCCTACTCGGCGAGCAAGTTCGCGCTCGCCGGCTGGTCGGACGCGCTGGCCGGCGAGTAGGCGCCCAGCGGCGTCCACGTCGGGCTCGTGCTGCCGGGCTTCATCACCACCGAGGGCTTCCCGCAGTCCGAGCTCAACGACAACCCGCTCACGCGCCGGCTGGTGTCGACGCCGGAGCGCGGCGCGCGGGCGATCCTCGACGCCGGGCTGAACGGGAAGGCCGAGCGCTACGTGCCGCGGCCGTACGGGCTCGCCGCCGCGCTGCGCGTCGTGCTGCCGAGCGTGGTCCGCCGCGCCACGGGCGGCAAGGCCGCGGAGCGCCTCGTCACGCGCACCGGCCACGACGACAGCTGACGCGTCGCCGCTTGCCCCCGGGGGTACGATCCGGAAGTGATGGAGCGCTTCGACGACGTCTCAGTGCTCGCCTCGGTCGATGAGACCCCGCCGCCGCCGCGGATGCCGCGCCGTCGGCGCCGCACCCTGACCGCCGTCGTTGCCGGCATCGTCGCGTGCGGAGCCCTCGACCGGCGCCGCCGTCGGCCTCGCCAGCGAGAAGCAGGAGCCGGCGCGCTCCGCCGCACCCTCCGCCGAGGACGGCTGGATGAAGTACACCGGCGCGCCGGCCACCACAAGCTGCCACCGCCACGACGGCGCGCGGCCCTCGCAGGCGTCCGGCTTCAACTACTGAGGCTTCGGCAGCTCGCCCACGCCGGCCCCGTTTTGGAGCTCGGCCGGTGTCGCCGTCTCGGCTGACGGCTGGTTGATCGTCTCCAGCAGCGGCTTGATCAGGTCGATCGGGAGCGGGAAGACGATCGTCGAGGACTGCTCCCCGCCGGAGATCTCGCGCAGCGTCTGCAGGTAGCGCAGCTGCAGCGCCGGCCGGCGCGGCGTTGATGACCTCGGCCGCCTCGCGCGAGCTTCGCCGCGGCCTGGAACTCGGCGTCGGCGTTGATGATCCGCGCCCGCCGCTCGCGCTCGGCCTCGGCCTGGCGCGACATCGCCTTCTGCATCGCCGTCGGGGATGCTGACGTCCTTGATCTCGACCGTCGTCGCCTTGATCCCCCACGGCTCGGTCTGCTCGTCGATGATCTGCTGCAGGTCCTCGTTGAGCTGCTCGCGCTCGGACAGCAGCGTGTCGAGGTCGGCCTTGCCGAGCACCGAGCGCAGCGTCGTCTGCGCGATCTGCAGCGTCGCCTTCTGCGCGTCCTCGACGCTGACCACCGCGGAGTTCGCGTCGACGACGCGGAAGTAGGCGACGGCGTCCACGCGCGCGGTCACGTTGTCGCGCGTGATGACGTCCTGCGGCGGGATCGTCACCGTCCGCGTCCGCAACGTCACGCGCACCATCCGGTCGATGCCCGGGATCAGCAGCACGAGCCCGGGCCCGCGCTCGCCGACGAGCCGCCCGAGCCGGAACACCACGGCCCGCTCGTACTCGCGCAGCACGCGCACCGAGGCGGCCGCCAGCACGGCGGCCAGACACGAAAGGATCAGCGACGGTGAAGATCAGCCATCAGTGGTTCCTCCGGGGTCCGCGCGTGCGCGGTCGGGATGCAGGCGGATGCCTGGCAAGGACGCAGGGAAGGTGCAATGGCGGAGCCCTCGCCCTGACCGAGGACACAGCCAGGCGCCGGCTGCGCCCGTCCGCGTGCGTGGGGATCCGCCGGAGGGGCTCGAACAGCTCCCAGTCCTCGGCACGGCGGACCGTCAAGGTGAGCCCGTCGACGCGTTCGACCACGATCGGGTCGCCGCATTCGAGCTTCGCCTCTTCGTCCTCGGGGCACCACAGCCGTGCCTTCCACAGCGCCCCGTCGAGGAACACTTTGCCGAGCGGCGCAGGCGTCGCGCGCACCTCGCCGACCCGGCCGATCAAGCCCTGCGGGCCGCTGCGCACGCGCGTCCGCCGCGCGGCCAGCGCCTTGGTCAAGACGATCCACAGGTAGACCGCGCCGACCGCCGCCACCGCGAGCCCGCTCGTCAGCGCCAGCAGCGTCCCGACCCCCGCGCCCGCGATCACGAGCGCGATGCCCGCGGCCAGCGAGACGACCGCGGCGCCTCCCAGCGCGCCGTGTGTCGGAACGTGGGCCTCCGCCACCGCGAGCGCGGCGCTCACGACCAGGAGGAAGAGCCCGATCTGGGACATAGGCCTCGTTTCGATCGTACTCCTCATCCGATCGGATGAGGAAGGGGCACGGGTTCATCCTGGCGCCCGAAGAGGCGCGGCGAGGGCGCGCGTACGTTCGTCCTATGAACTCCAACTCCCTGGCCATCGAGACCCGCGGGCTCGGCAAGCGCTTCGGCGAGCGGGCGGCCCTCGACGGCATCGACCTCGAGGTGCCGCGCGGCACCGCCTTCGGCTTCCTCGGCGCCAACGGCGCCGGCAAGACGACCCTCATCCGCCTCCTGCTCGGCCTCGCCGAGCCGACCGCCGGCACGATGCGCGTGCTCGGCCACGACATCCGCGGCGACCGCGCCGCCGCCCTCGCGCGGGTCGGCGCGATCATCGAGGAGCCGCGCTTCCACCGGCACCTGACCGGGCCGCGAGAACCTCCGCGTCAATGCGGCCGCCCGCGACCGCTCCGCCCACGGCCGCATCGACGCGGCGCTCGAGCGCGTCGGCCTCGGCCGCGCGCGCCGACGACAAGGTCGGCACCTACTCGCTCGGCATGCGCCAGCGCCTCGGCGTCGCCCGCTGCCTGCTGCCCGACCCCGAGCTGCTGATCCTCGACGAGCCGATGAACGGGCTCGACCCGGCCGGCATCCTCGAGTTCCGCCACCTGATCCGCGACCTGGTCGGCGAGGGCCGCACCGTGCTGCTCTCCTCGCACCTGCTCGACGAGGTCGAGAAGACCTGCGACCTGGCGGCGATCGTCGACCTCGGCGAGGTCGTCGCCCAGGGCCCGATCCACGAGCTCGTGGCCGGCGGCCCGCGCGCGATCGACATCGTCTGCTTCAGCCCGGTCGAGGCCGCGACGCTGCTCGCCGCCGTGCCGGGCGTCACGCGCGCCTCCGACCACGAGGGCGCGCTGCGCGTGACGCTCAGCCCCGAGGCGCCGGTCGACCGCGAGATCGTCACCGCGCTGCTGCGCCGGCTGCTCGACCACGGCGTCGACGTCGAGCGCGTCGCCCCCGTCCGCTCCACGCTCGAGGAGCGCTTCCTGACCATGACCACCCGTCTCGAGGACCGATCCTGATGCCCGACCTCCGACTCATCAACAGCGACGTGCTGAAGCTGCGGCGCCGCCACGGCATGCTCGCCGTCTGCGCCGGGCTGACGCTCGGCATCCTGCTGCTCGCGTTCGTCGTGATCACCCTCCAGCACGGCGCGCACCCGCTGAAGAACCCGCCCGCCGGCGGGCTGAAGGGCTTCACCGACAGCCTCCAGATCATGTCGCTGATGGCGTTCCTGGTCGGCGCGATCGTCGGCGCCACCGCCGGCGCGCAGGACCTCGAAGGAGGCGTGTTCCGCGATCTTGCTGCGACCGGCCGCTCGCGGACGGCGCTCTTCCTGTCGCGCGTCGGCGGCGCGTGGGTCATCGTCACCGTGCTCGTCGCGATCACGCTGGCCGTCGACTTCGCGGGCGCGTTCGTGCTCGCCGACGGCACCCCCACGCCGCACGTGGGCGACCTCGGCACCGCGTTCGCGATGCTGCTCAGCTCCGGCCTGCTCGGCGCGGCGCTGGCCGTCGGCATCGCCGCGCTGGTCGGCTCGCGCGGCCCGGTGATCGCGATCCTGCTCGCCATGCACCTGATCTTCGAGCCGCAGCTCCAGGGCGCGGGCTTCCTCGGCGACGCCCGCCAGGCGCTCCCGATCTCGGCGATCAACCGCATCGGCGACCAGGCGCACGGACCTCGACTACACGCTCGCGCTCGGCACCTCGGTCGCGGTCGTGATCGCCTGGGCCGCGGCCGCGCTGGCGGCCGGGGCCTGGCGCACGAGGACGCGGGAGATCTAGGCTCCGCGCGTGTCCCTTCCGAAGTGGCTGCGCAAGCCGTCGCCCCGCGCG
The DNA here is from genome assembly GCA_963722815.1 of uncultured Solirubrobacteraceae bacterium. Classification (GTDB taxonomy): domain Bacteria; phylum Actinomycetota; class Thermoleophilia; order Solirubrobacterales; family Solirubrobacteraceae; genus DASQFQ01. The sequence continues at coordinate 127,786 of CAVROM010000006.1, read as the reverse complement.
CAGGACATCGGGCTGACGCCTGCTCGTCCTCGTCCTCGTCCTGCCCGGCTCGGTCGCGTCGGCGGACGCGGGCGACAAGTGGCTGACGGCGGCGCTCACCGATCGTCACCGCGCTGCCGCTGCTCGTCCGCCGGCGCTGGCCGTACGTCACGCTCGGCCTGATCACGTTCGCCGCCACGATCCCGCCGGTCGACGGCGCGTTCACGGTGCCGCTCCTCGTCGCCTTCTACACGATCGGCTCGCGGCGCTCGTGGGAGGAGACCGCCGCGGCGGCCGGCGCTGTCGTGCTCGTCGGCGTCGTCTACCGGATCGCCGGCGGCCCTGAGTTCACCGACGGCGACCTGTTCGGGCTCGCGTTCCTGTGCGTGGTCGGCAGCGCCGCCGGGCTCTACGTCGGGACGCGGCGTGCGCGCGCCGTCGCCCAGCGCGAGCGGGCCGTCGCCGAGGAGCGACTACGGATCGCGCAGGAGCTGCACGACGTCGTCGCCCACAACGTCTCGCTGATCGTCGTCCAGGCGCAGGCGCTCGGGGCCACCGCGGGCGACGAGCAGGTGCGCGAGGCGACCGACGGCATCGCCGACCTCGGCCGCCAGGCGATGAAGGAGATGCACCGGACGCTGAAGCTGCTGCGCGGCGACGACGCTGCCGAGCTCGCCCCGCAGCCGGGGCTCGGCGAGCTGCCGGACCTGCTCGAGCGCACGCGCAGCGCCGGCGTCGGCATCGAGCTGACGGTCGAGGGCGAGCCGCGGCCGCTCGCCCAGAGCGTCGACCTCTCCGCGTACCGGATCGTGCAGGAGGCGCTCACCAACGTGGTCAAGCACGCGGGCCCCGCGAACACGAAGGTCACGCTCGGCTACCGCCCCGACGCGCTCGAGCTCACGATCGCCGACAGCGGCAACGGAGCGGCGTCCGCGGCGAGCCCCGGGGGGCACGGGCTGGTCGGCATGCGCGAGCGCGCGGCGCTGTTCGGCGGCACGCTCACCGCCGGCCCGCGCGACGGGCGCGGCTTCGAGGTCCGCGCCTCGCTCCCCTACGGGGGCGCGTCGTGAGCCCCCCGACAGGCAGCAAGCTGCCTGGCTTGGCGCCTCGCCGGCTGCGGGTCGTCATCGCCGACGACCAGCCGATGATGCGCGCCGGCTTCAAGGCCGTGCTGGAGGCCACCGGCTCGATCGAGGTGGTGGCCGAGGCCGCCACCGGCGAGGAGGCGGTCGCGGCGGCCGAGGCGCACCGCCCTGACGTCGTGCTGATGGACATCCGGATGCCGGGCATGGACGGCATCGAGGCGACCCGCCGCCTCCCGCGCCAGCGCGTCCTCATCCTCACCACCTTCGGCCTCGACGAGTACATCATCGAGGCGCTGCGCGCCGGCGCCAGCGGCTTCCTGCTCAAGGACGCACCGACGCGCGAGGTCGTCGAGGCGGTGCGCGCGGTCGCCGCCGGGGACGCCGTGCTCGCCCCCGCGGTCACCCGCCAGCTGCTCGACCAGGTCGGGCGCCGCCTGCCCGCGGCGGTCTCGCGCACGCCCGACGGCCTCGCCGCGCTGACCGACCGCGAGCAGGAGGTCCTGCGGATGCTGGCGGTCGGCATGAGCAACGCCGAGATCGCGACGGCGCTCGTCGTCTCCGAGCCGACGGTCAAGACGCACGTCTCCAACCTGCTCGGCAAGCTCGGCCTGCGCGACCGCGTGCAGGCGGTCATCTACGCCTACGAGAGCGGCCTCATCACCCCTGGCTGACGCGGAGCACGTCGCCGCGCTGGGTGATCACCCACACCTGCTTGCGGACCGGGACGATCGTCTGCGGCTCGTCGCCGCCGAGGCGAACGAGGCCAGTGACCGTGCCCGCGTCGGGATCGACCCGGACGAGCGCGTAGCGGTTCGTCCCGACGAGAGCGGTCACCCACACCGCAGACCGCGTGCGAGCGATCACGCCGCCGAGCTCGCCGACGCGAAGCCGCTTGACCACTTGGCCGTTCTCGATCCGGTACAGCAGTCCGTCCGACTGACCGACGACCCACGCGCCGTCGTCGTCGGCGAGCATCGTGCGCTGGCCGATGACGCCGAGCACCGGCGAGATGCCCGCTACCCGGTTCACGACGCGTCCTTCCTCGCTCAGCTGGGTGACGGACGTGCCGTGGCGCGTCCACACCGAGTGCGTGGACGCGGCGAGGCCTTGGGAGTCGACGCCATGGACGATCAGGGCGTGCCGGCGGCGGAGCGGGTCGACCCGCTCGAGGTCAAAACCGTGCACCGAATCGCCGGTGCGCGCGTCCGTCTGGACCCAGATCCCTCCCGCGCCGAGCGCGACGTCGCCGCTCTCACCCTTGAGCGGAATGGCCCCGAGCCACCGTCCGTCGGCGGACACCTTGACGATGTCGGGTGGCAGGTCGAACACCGTGCCGTGCCTGCGCTTCCCGTACGTCCGTACCACCCACGTACTGGGGCCGTCCGCGGCCAGGGACACCGCGCGCTGCTCGCCCGCCGGCATCACGAGCTTCGTCCCGCCCCGTTCGATCCGCACGAGCCCGTCGATGGAGTCGGCGACCAGCAGGGCGCCGCTCCCGGCGAGGATCGCGTCGCGCGGCTGGCCGCCGATGTGGAGCCTGCCGATCAGCTTCGGCGCCTCGGGCGGTCGCGGAGGCGAGACCGCGCGCAACCCCGCGACGAGGACGACCACCGCGGCAAGCGCGACCGCGGTGCCGAGCACGACGGCGGGCGACCACGCTCGCGGCCGCACCGGCCGCGCGATCCGGGCTCCGCGCCCGGCGGCCTGCTGGCGGGCGGCCGCCTCCACCAGGTCCTGCCGCAGCTCGCTGATGTAGTCGCTCATCGCCCGAACCCCCTGCGCAGGGTCGCCAGCCCGCGGGACATGCGCTGGCGGATCGCCGCCTCCGACGTGTGGTGCTCGGCCGCCAGCTCGTCGTACGGGCGCTCCTCGATCACGTGCGCGACCACGAGGCCGCGCTGGTCGGGCGGCAGCTCCGACAGCACCGATTGCGCCGCGTCGTCGCCCAGCATCCGGATCATCTCGGCGTCTGCCTCGCCGATCGGCCGGCGCTCCATCTCGAGCGACCGCCGCATGCGCTGCTGGACGTAGCCCTTGCGCTGGTAGTCGGCCAGCCGCCGCGACGCGATCTTGAACAGCCATGCGCTAGCCGGCGGGCCGCCCGGCTTGAAGCGCCGCCTGGCGACGAGTGCCGACGCGAACGTCTCCGCGGTGAGATCCGCGGCCTCCTCGACGTCGTACGTGCGCCGCGCGAAGTACCCGAGGAGCGCCTCGACATGGCGGTCGTAGAAGAGCCCGAAGGCCTCCGCGTCGTCTGAGCAGAGCAATTCGTCATCGGTGAGTTGGGTTGCCGGGGGCATGGCGGTGGTCGTGCGAGCCTCCCACGCTTCCCTCGCGCCGCACACCCCTGCTGTGACACGACTTTTCTTCGTCACAACCGAAGCGGCCCATGCGAGCCATTGGGTGTTCTCAACCACCACTCCCCAGGAGGGAACGATGACCCGCCTGACCATGCTGTTCATCGCCGTCGCCCTCGTCCTCCCCGGCGCCGCGTTCGCGATGCCGGACCGCGAGCCGGGCACCGTCGCCACCCTCGGCAAGCAGCACGCCGACCTGCGCGCCCCGGACCGCGACTCCGGCACCCGCGCCGCGCTCGACGAGCACGGCGTCGACCAGGCCGCCGCCGCCCGCAAGGCCGCCGCGGTCGCCGAGTACTACGCCTCGTACCGCAACGTGCGGTCGGTGCCGGCTCCCCTCCAGGCACCCGCCGTGGCGACCGACGGCGACGGCCTGTCGTGGACGCTCGCGATCGGCGCCGGCATCGCACTGATGCTCGCCGCCCTCGGCCTCGGCGTCTACGCCGGCCGCACGATCCACCCGCGCCAGGTCGGCGCGTAGGTCCTCCCCGACGACCGCGGGGGCGCGACGCAGGTCGCGCCCCCGTTTCGTCGTTTGCTCAGGCTCGCGTCGCGGGAGCGGGAGACCCCGCGGGCGCCGATCGCGACGAACGCGACGGCGGCGGCGCCGAGCAGGACGCCCGGGATCGCGAGACCCCAGCCCAGCGTGCGGATCAGCGGCACCTTGGCGCCGACCTTGGCGGCGACGCGCACGTCCGGTGAGCCGTCCGCGTTCATGGTCACGACCGACCACTGGCCCTTGCGGACCTTCCAGTCGAGCGTGCGGCCGCCGGTCGAGGTCGCGGCCCAGAACGTCTGCGCCGCGGGCATCGCGGGCCGGCCCTCGCCGGGGCGGCGCGCCGTCTCGATCTTGAACGGGTCGAGGTTGACGTCGGAGATCTCGTCGTGGGCGACGCCGTCGAGGTAGCGGTCGACGTCACGCGTGTGGGCGATGCCGACGAAGGCGCCGGTGCCCTGCGGGTCGATGCGCACGCGGCCGAGGTGATCGGACGCGTCGAGCCAGCCGGGCACGCCGGTGGCGGCGTCGAGGTTCTCGGTGGTCAGCGCGCGCGTCGGCGTCGAGTAGGTGTGTGTCGTCGACGTGTAGAAGCCGTCGTCGTCGGTCTTGTAGTGGCTGGCCCACAGCAGCGTCCCGGCCCCGGCGAGCAGCACGAAGGCGAGCAGGGCGGAGAGTCCACCGACCACCAGCGCGACGACAGCGCCGGTCCGGTCGCGTGGCGGAGCAGCGGAAGGAGTGAGGTTGGTCGCGTAGGAGGTCATGCCACCAGGTTGCCGTGCGACCGGACCGCGGACCAGGGCGCTACCCCGCGTCTCGGAGGTACGGCTGTCCTCGCCCTAGCGGGCGAAGTCGGCGGCATCGATGAGGTCCCGCTGCAGCGCGACGGTGACGCTCTCGACCCACGCCTTCATGCGGTCGACGTCGAGCCGGTGGAGCGTGCGGGCGATCGGATCGGCGCGGCGGTCGAGCGCCTCGTCGAAGCGCTCGGCCTCGGCGTTGCCGACGACGACCTCGCGCTCGTGGCCGCACTCCGCGCAGCGCAGGTGCATCCACCACGAGTGGTCCTCGACGGCCGCCCAGTCAAACGGGTTCACGTAGTCCGCGCCGCAGGCGGCACAGAACTCGAGGGTGGCTGGGCGCTGGGTCCGGCGTCGCATCGTGCCGCGAGTATCCGCGGGCACGAGGGCGCCCTCCAGCGGGCCACCTCCCGAGTGTGGGTGCGGATATCCCTAGGTCGCGGCGGGCACGTCGGCGGACTCGCGCGCGAAGCGCTCCTGGCGCGGCGCGGTGACCTGCTCCTCGCCCGGAACCTCGTCTGCGGCGGGCTCGCTGCGGTCGGCGGTCAGGTACGCGGAAGCGGCAGCGGCAGCCGCGAACGTCGCCAGCGCGAGCGCGTCTCCCTTCAGGCGCGGGAAGGCGGCCGCGTCGACGGACGGGCGGCCCGGGCCGTCGGCGGTGAGCGCGAGCACGGCGGCGATCAGCACGGCGTTGTACTCGTAGCCGCCGTTGGTGGACCAGGGGCCGTTGGGAGCGTGGACCTTGCGGATGGCGGTGATCATCGTGCCCGTGATCAGGCCGGCGGCGACGGGTGTGAGCGCACCGACCGTGAGCAGCGCGCCGCCGATCGCCTCGGAGGCGCCGGCCGCGGTGGCGTGGCGCTTGCCCGGCTTGAGGCCCAGCTTGCCCTCGAAGAACCCGGCGGTGCCCTCGAGACCGTGGCCTCCGAACCAGCCGAACAGCTTCTGGGTTCCGTGGCCGACGAAGAGCGGGCCGATGACGAGGCGGAGTGCGGTGCGTCCAATGTCCATACAGACGGTCTTGCCGCGATCCGCGTTCGCGAAACGGGAGCCGGTCCGTTTAGGCGCCCGCGCGGTCCCGCACGCGCGGCGGCGGCCCCGGGAGCTGCTGCGCCTTCTTGCGCGGGCGCAGGCCGTCGAGCTGCAGCGTGAGGTAGCGCTTGCGCAGCTCCTGCGTGCGCTTCGCGCTCGGCCCGCGGATCGCGGACAGCTGCTGGAAGACGTTGCCCAGGTCCTCGGCCACGGCGTCCTCGCGCACGGCGCCGCCCTTCTGCGCGCGCTTGAACACGCGCTCGCGCAGGTCCTGGGCCTTCGTCGCGTCCTGCCACAGCGCCTCCGCGTCCTTCTCCCGCGCGATCGCGAGGCGGAAGCTGAGCGTGTGCGCGTCGGCCTCGACCACGCGCGTCATGTAGCGGCGGAAGACCTTCCAGGCGTCGCCGTCGTCGGCGAGCGCGGCCTCGGCGGCGGCGATCGACTCGCGCAGCCCGTCGCCGCACAGCTTGCGCAGCAGCTCCTCCTTGGACGGATAGCGGCGGTAGAGCGCGCTGATGCCGACGCCCGCGCGAGCGGCGACCGCCGCGATCGGCGCCTCCGGGTCCGCCGCATAGACCGCCCGAGCGGCCTCCAGGATCGCAGTGTCGTTGCGGGCCGCCTGCGCCCTGCGACCGTCCATGGTGGCGGAGCCTAATAGGTTTGTCCTGCATGCCCGGCAAGCCTCCTGACACGATCGTGCACCAGGAGGCGCCCCTCAACGCCGAGCCGCCGCGCGAGGCGCTGGCCGGCGCGCCGATCACTCCGATCGAGCGCTTCTACGTGCGCAACCACGGCCCGGTGCCGGAGAGCGCCGGCGCGCTGCGGATCGACGGCCTCGTGCGGCGCCCGCACGAGCTGTCGCTCGACGACCTGCGCGCGCTCCCGCGCCGCGAGCTGACCGCCACGCTGCAGTGCGCCGGCAATCGCCGCGCCGACCTCCTGACGTGGCGCGACATCCCCGGCGAGGCGCCGTGGGGCCCGGGCGCGACCGGCACCGCGCGCTGGGCGGGCGCCGCGCTGGCCGACGTGCTCGCGCTGGCCGGCGTCGACCGCGCCGCCGCGTACGTCGGGCTCACCGGTGCCGACCACGCCGAGGAGGCCGACCCGCCGCAGAACTACGAGGTCTCGATCCCGCTCGCCAAGGCGATCGCGCCCGAGGTCCTGCTCGCGTGGGAGATGAACGGCGCGCCGCTCGAGCCGGTCCACGGCGCGCCGCTGCGCGCGATCGTGCCCGGGTACATCGGCGCCCGCAGCGTCAAGTGGCTGGAGCGGATCGAGCTGCGCACGGAGCCGTCCGACGGCTACTACCAGGCGACCGCCTACCGGATGCTGCCCGAGGACGGCGAGCCGGCCCGCGGCGCGGGCTTCCCGCTCGGCGAGGTGGCGCTCAACAGCGACTTCCTCAGCGCCCGCTGCGAGGACGGCCGCGCTGAGCTCGAGGGCTACGCGTTCGCGGGCGGCGCGCGCTGCGTGGAGCGCGTCGAGGTGTCGGTCGCGGGCGGCCACTGGGCCGAGGCGGAGCTGCTCGAGGACCAGGGCGAGTGGGCGTGGCGGCTGTGGCGTGCGACGGTCGAGCTCCCCCGGGCCGCCACGAGCTGCGCGTGCGCGCGTGGGACAGCGCGGGCGCAACCCAGCCGGAGACGGCCGCGGCGGTCTGGAACCCCAAGGGCTACGCGAACAGCGCCTGGGGCCGGATCGACGTCACGATCGCGTAGTCGATGTCTGCACGAGGAGAAAGGACCCTAGGAATGCCCGAGACGAACGCCAAGGCCAAGTCCGGCGGCTTCAGCGCCGACGAGCGTGCCGCGATGAAGTCGCGCGCTGCGGAGTTGCGCGCCGAGGGCAAGAAAGGTGTCAAGCAGGCCGATGGCTTGCAGGCCGTACTCGACAAGATCGCGGAGATGGCAGCGGACGACCGTGCGGTCGCCGAACGCGTGCATATGACGGTGACCACAGTCGCTCCCGAGCTGTCGCCGAAGACCTGGTACGGCATGCCCGCCTACACCAACGCGGACGGCAAGGTCGTCGTCGCGTTCAAGAACTCGGGCAAGTTCGACACCCGCTACTCGACGCTCGAGTTCCAGGACCCCGCAAACCTGGACGACGGCGAGATGTGGCCTGTGTCGTTTGCCCTGACGAAGTGGAGCCCGGCCGTGGAGAAGAAGGTCACCGCCTTGGTGAAGTCCGCCGCCTCTTGACCATGGCCTACTTCGATCGATCCGGCGAAGCCTCCGACGAGCCCGGCCGCTGGGCGAACTTCAGCGACCTTCCCGCGCTCAACCTCGTGCCAGGCATCGCCTTCCAGCCGATCACCACCGACTCGGTGATGACGAACTTCGTCACCTTCGAGCCCAACGCGGTCGCCGACATGCACCACCATTCGGAGCAGCAGATTGCGATCGTCGTCAGCGGCGAATTGACCTTCACGGTCGGCGACGAGACTCGCGTCACGCACGCGGGCGACTGCGTTGTGATCCCTCCACACGTGCCCCATGGCGGCCACGCAGGCCCCGAAGGCTGCACGGCCATCGACGTGTTCACACCACCACGCGCCGGGATCGTCGACGCGATGGCGCAGTGATCGGCACGACGTAGCCTTGAGCCGCCGGGCCGATGATGAGGTCTTAGAACGCACCTTTGCGCCTGGATGACCAATGTGTCGTGACTAGACATCCAACCTTCGCGGAGTGCGCAGGTCAAACCTCGTGTGGCGCGGCGGTTGGCGGGTGCTCGATGCGGGAAGCGCGTTCTGACGGATCAGGAGCTACGGATGGGCAAGGAATTCAAGTCGGATGCCAAGCAGAGAGACGGACGGCTGCGCGCGATAATCGCCGACGACGACCCGTTCGCTCGAAGGGTGATCAAGGACGTCTTGGAGCGGGCGGGGGTCGTCGTGCTCGCGGAGGCGCGCGACGGGCGCGAGGCGGTTGAACTGACGCTGCGCCACCGCCCCGACGTGGTGGTGATGGACGTCGTGATGCCCGGGCTCGACGGCATCATGGCGACACGCCAGATCCGCCGGCAGCTCCCCGAACAGCTCGTGATCGTCCTCACCGGCGCTGGCGCAGACGACGCGGAGTTCGGCCTACTGGCGCTCCGCGCCGGCGCCGGCGGCTTCCTGTCCAAGGAAGTCGAGATCGAGGCGCTGCCGCGCGCACTGGAGGGACTACGCCAGGGTCAGGCCGCGATCTCGCGCACGATGACGCTGGCGCTCGTCGAGCGCCTGCGCGAGTCGCCGAACGGGTCGTCGGGCATGCGCCCGGTCAAGAGCCCACTGACCGCGCGCGAGTGGGAAGTCATCGACCTCCTGAAGCAGACGAAGTCCACCGACCAGATCGCCGACGAGCTTGTGCTCTCGCCCGAGACCATCCGCTCTCACGTCAAGAACATTCTGCGCAAGCTGAAGGTCCGCTCCCGCCAGGAGGCCGTCGCCGTCGCCGACGAGATGCGCAAGACGCCGCCGCCGATCGAACGCTCCGAGAGCGGGAGGCCATAGACAGCCTCTGCCTGGCCGGACGAGCAGCGTCCAGGTACCCGCCTCACCGTCCCGGAGCGGTCGCCGCGAACTCTCGCGGCGTGCTGGCGAGCTCGGTCGTCGGGTGATCGCTGAGGGGGAGCGAAGCGGCGGTGAGCACGTGCGGGAGCAGTGTCCATGACCCGCCCAGCCTGTCTGCGAGGCGCGTGTCTGCTTCACGTTGTGCTGCGCGCCGACGACGAGCGACTTGCTGGTTGATCGAAACCAAGACGTCCCTCCGAGGAACGGCGATCACGCGCCGCTGATCGATTGTGGTTGTCCGTCCCGCCGAGGGCCCGAGCCAGAGGCAACCTCCGCGGCTCGAGCATACGCAGAACATCGTTAGCGATCAAGAGATTCGAGCATTCTCCGCGGAAGCCGGTGCCCCCTCACCCGCACCCGCCGCTGGTCAGGTGGATTGCGGACGGCGATGGAAGAGAAGCAGCCCGATCTCAGCCTCGACGGGCGGCAGGTCAGTTTCGCCCTTGGCAGCGCGGACGGCGCTGTCGTCATGGATCTGTTGTGCCGACGCAAGCATGTTCTCGAGCAGCACCGCGATGTCCTGCCAGCCCTGCTCGTCGAGCCTCAGGCCGACGCGCCGGACCAGGGCAGCGGGCTGGTCAAAGCCGCCGGCGACCGCAGCATCGGACGCGTCGGAGACGATCTCGCGCAGCGTGCGGGCGAGCGCCTGGCGCCGGAACGAGCTCGGCAGCCGCGCCCATTGCTCAGCGTCGAGCCAAGGGTGCGCGGTGGCGCGGTAGGTGTGCTCGAGCGCGCCGCGGACCTGGCGTGTGCCCACCAGCTCGACGCAGTCGAGCTCGAGCAGCACGCGGACGTGGTAGGCAACGTTGGCCAGGGGCGCGTCGAGCAGGCGCGCGATCTGGGTCGGGCTCGCCTCGCCGTCGACGCTCAGTCGCTCGAGGATGCGCTGCCGCAACGGGTGCGACAGCGCCTTGGCGAGATTGGGATCGAGCGGCCGATCCTGTCCGGCATCCGTGCCGGGGGCAGACATCCACCAATTGAACAGTGCCCAGCGGAACCTCGCCCGGGCCGTCTGGCCAGGATTTGACGCGAGCTCGACACGAGTCAGCCTCCGAGCAGGCCCGACTGAACCGCGCGGTCGGGAACTACCTACGCGGAGAGGAGTCGCTGAAAGAACGAGCGGTAGCGCTGCAGCGCGACGCGCAGGTCCTCGGTCGAGACGTCCTCGCCCCGGCTCCATTGGCCTTCGAGTGTCTCGCGCTCGCGCGCGAAGCCGTCGGCGAGTTGCTGCATCACGTGAGCGACGAGTCCGTCGGCCTCCTCGACGGCGCGGCGGGGGTCGTCGACGAATGTGACCTGGATCGTCTCCCAGCGGCCGCTGAGTTCCGCGCCCTCGTCATCCGCGAGCAGCTGGGCATCGTCGCCGTCCTCGCGCGCGGGGTGGTCCCGGTCCGTCGCCGGATCGGCCGCGGGCTGCGCCGCCCCGGCAGTCTCGTTGCGGCGGGTGCTCGTCTGGAGATCGTTGCGCTCGTCGGCCGCGTCCGTTTCGTCTCGCGGCTCGGCGGGGGTCGACGCAAGGTCGCGGGTAGACAGCTGCTCGTCGGGGCGGCTCATGATCGCGTCTCCTGGTTGATGTCCTCGGATGCCTCGTCCCGTGGCCGATCGTCGATGCCGAGCAGCTCTTTGAAGAGCGCCCGGAAGTGGATCATCGCTTGGCGCAGGTCTTCGGTACTGGCCTCATTGTTGGCGGCCCGGCGTGAGATCTCGTGGGCCGAGCGGTAGTTCTCGACCACGACGGGATGTTCGACCGAGATGTCCGCCGCGCGCCGGTCGAAGTCGTCCTCGACCGGGTAGCCGCGCTCGCTCATGACCTCGCTGACGAGCGCGTCGGCCTCCCCGACCGCCGCCATGGGTTGATCGACGAAGGTGCTCTGCACCCCTCGCCAGCGCTCGGAGTAGCGCTCGCGCGCCTCGGGCTCGAGGTCGCGGATCTCGAGTTGCTCGTGTCGCTCACGCCGCTCGCGCAGCTCGCTCTCGGCCGCGTGCCGGTCGCCGTGGTCAGCGAGCGTGCGGCCGTACTCAGGACCGAAACCCTCCTGGAGTTGCTGAGAGCGCCGCTGGCGAGCGATCACCACTCCGGCGGCCACCAGCGCGATCAACAGCACGATGATCAAGATGGTGATGATGCTCATCGAGCGCTCACCCTTTCGGTAGCGGGCATAGGACCATGCCTCGTCCAGGCACAGGCAGCAACCTCGGACGTCCGCGCCGGGACGTACGCGCGCCGACACCCGTGGGGTGAGATATGAATCGGCGCATGGACATGGACGGCGCCGTGGCCCCGGGCTTCGAAGCGGTCGCCCTCGCGTTCCAGCGCAACTTCGATGAGCTGGGCGAGATCGGCGCGTCGGTGGCCGTGTATCACGAGGGGCGTCTCGTGGTCGATCTGGCGGGCGGGAGCGACCCGGTGCGGGATCGCGCGTTCACGCGCGAGTCGCTGATGATGGTCGCTTCATGCACGAAGGCGGCGTTGGCCACGTGTGTCCTGATGCTCGCGGACGCCGGTGTCGTGGACGTCAACGAGCCAGTGGCGAGCTACTGGCCCGAGTTCGGTCAGGCCGGCAAGAGTGAGATCCCGTTGCGCTGGGTGCTCAGCCACCAGATCGGGTTGCCCTATCCCGACCCCGAGGCGCCGCTGTCCGGGCTCGATCTGCTCTCCGGACCCGCGCTGCTGGACCAGCTCGAGCGGCAGTCGCCGTGGTGGTCGCCCGGCACGGCGTTTGCCTATCACCCCGTTACCTCGGGCGCGATCCTCGGCGAGGTCGTGCGGCGGGCCACGGGGCAGACGTTGGGTCGGTGGTTCGCCGAGCACGTCGCGTCGCCGCTCGGGCTCGAGTTCTGGATCGGGCTGCCGGCGGAGCTCGACGACCGCGTGGCACCCAACGTCTGGGCCGAGGGCACCGACGCGTGGACTGCTGAGCTGGCAGCGACCGCCGCGCCGCCGGCCGGATCGTATGCCGCTCGTCGCCAGGCCGCTATGGCCAAGCTGCCGCCGATGGACCCCGACCCCCACGACCCTGCCTCACGCCGGGCCTACTACGGCATTGAGGTGCCGGCGGCGCACGGCATCGCGAACGCGCGCTCGCTGGCGCGCATGCTCGCTGCCCTGCTCGATGAAGTCGAGGGCATTCGGCTGCTCTCGCCCGGCATGCTCGCCGCCGCGACGACCCCTCAGACCGACGGGCTCCCTGCGCTGGTCGAGAGCGGTACCGCGGGCCCCGACATCCGCTTCGGGCTCGGCTATCAGCTCGCCTCGCCGAGCATGCCCGGCCTGAGCCCCGCGTCCTTCGGACACACCGGCGCGGGCGGGCGCCTCGCCATCGCCGACCCCGATCTCGACGTCGCCTTCGGCTACGTCTGCAACAGCATGCGCAACATCGGCCCCGGCGGCGACCCGCGCTGGGCCACCCTGCTCACCGCCGTAGCCGGCTGCATCCAGCACACCACCTGAAGCGGCGACGGCGCTACGGTGAGATGCGCTGGATGGTGTCCGCCCGGAGGACGAGTTGGAAGCGGTCCCGTGGTTGACGAAGAACTTCCGGATCGGGGTGCCGGTCCTGTCGATCACCGTGAGCGTGAAGTCCTTCCGCGCGCCGACCACGTCACCGCTCATGGCGACCGCGAACCAGGCGTCGAGCTGAGTTGCACTGCCGTCCGCGCCGCCGACGCGGACGGTGCATGTGCTGGGCGTCTGGCAGCTCGTCCGGTACGCGGCGACCGTCGCCAGAAGGAATCCATCGATTGTGATGGTCGCGTGCTGGCCGGCCTCGAGGTCGGTGCCGGGACACAGGAGGCCATCGCATCCGGAAGGGCCCGCGGGCCCGGTGTCGCCGCGATCCCCCTTCTCGCCCTTCTGCCCGGCGGACCCGGCATCGCCGCGATCACCCTTCGGCCCGGCCGGACCGGAGGGGCCGCGCTCGCCGGCCGCGCCGGTGGGACCCGTCGGACCGGCGGCGCCCTGCCGACCCGCCGGAAGCTGCCCGGCCGCGAAGTCCTTGGCAGTCAGGCTCCCGTTGGCGACCTTCACGCTCGTCACCGCGTTGCGCTTGAGCTGCCGCTTGCCGACGCTGTTGGCCGGCAGCGTCACCGCGGCCCACGAGACGCCCCCAAGCGCGACGAACAAGGCGACTGATGCGATGACATTTCGCGTAAGTCAGCTTGGAGCGCAATCTGGCGAGCACGGCGACGGTCCTCCTCCTCGGTTGCGAGGAACGCTAGGGCTTCGGAACTGCGGAAAGCAACCGCTCGGCGGGCTGCCGTTCAGTCGCTGACCGTGTCCCTGTGGCGACCCTGTTGACCGTTCGCGTTGCGCCACGCTCCCAGGACGCTGACCGGCTCGTTGCGCGACCAGAGCGCGCGGCGGGGGGCCGCTTCGCCGCCGTGCAGCGAGCGCTCCGCTTCATACAGCGGTGTCGTGACCCAGTTCAGGAACGCTTCGCGGTCGGTCATGCGGCCATCATGCCGGACTCCGAGGGCGGTCCGGCGCGCCTGTTGTCGCGGCCGGTGAGGCACGAGGAGCAGACAGCCACAGCTACTTGCCGACCGTGCCGGTGAAGATCTTCCGCCCGCTATCGGGATCGTCGCTCTCGAACGTGGCCACCATCGAGCCGCCCCCGCGCAGACCCTCGAACTTGCCGCTACCGCGCACGACCTCCCACACCCCGCCCTGGACCAGGCTCGGTTGCGTTGGTGCGTACTGGACCTTCAGCGTGCCGCCGGGTCAGCGCAACTCTGTCGTGATCGTCGGACCGTCGCTGCCTCCGGTGGTCTTGCCGCCCCGGCAGAACGCCGACTCGCCGATCACGGACCCGCCGAGGACCTCGCCCGTGTGGCGTTTGGCGTTGGTGACGCGCGTCTCGATCAGGATCGCGTCGCCGCTCACCGGCGCCGAGCTCGAGGGCTCCTGCGCCGACGCCTCAGCGGAAGCAACCGTGACCGTTCGCACATCGCGGCCGTTGTCACCGCCGCAGGCTGCGAGGCCGCTCGCCGCGATCGAGAGAGCCATCACAACGCGCGCCCTGATCATGCCCCAGGCTGTCGCACCGCCGAACCGGGCGCAACCGCGTCGGAGGGCTTGCGGCTGACCATGACCTCTCGAAAGGCGCCGACGATGCCGTGCCGCCGATCGGTAATGGCATGCACGGTCGTGGTCATGCCGCTCGCGCGATAGATCACATCGGGCAGATCCCAGCCCCACTCAGTGATGACCAGGGATCCGGTGGGGTCCACCGGATTCGCGTGGTAGTCGGGGGGCTCGAGATACTCCAGACCGCGGTCGCCCGCCTGAGCGCGGACGAGCGTCGGCTTCCACCGATACCAAGGGACAGTGAAAACGTGCAGACCGCCGGGGCGGAGGACGCGGGCAATCTCTGCGAAGCCAACCGGGGCGTCCAGCACATGCTCGAAGACGTCCTGCGTAATGAACAGGTCGAGCGACGCGTCGTCGAAGGTGAGGCGCGTCACGTCCTCGCAGCGCACGCCGTCGCGAGTCGCGCCGGGGGCGACGTCTGGCCAATACTGCGAAGCGTCATAGCCCTTGCAGACATCCGCAAGGCGCTGAGAGCTGGCGCCGTCCGGTGAGGATTCGTGGATCCGAAGCTCACGCCATTTCGGCGCAGCCTCATCGAGGACCTGCATCAGCGCTCGTTGCCGAGGGATCGACCCGCACCGCATGCACTGGTAGGTATCTCGCAGCCAGTCCGAGAGGGCGACGAAGACGACGACGCGGTCACAGACCGGGCAGCGCCCAAGTCGGCCGTGGCCGCTCGCCAGTCGTCGGCCGTGCGTGCCGAAGGATCGCTCCCGCACGATGCGGCGGACCGCTTGGCCGACCGCTCGTGAGCAGTCCGCTATAGACAGAGGGAGTCCCGGACCGCTCATGGCGCTCATCGACGAGGTCTTGTATCGGTCCATTGGACCAGTTAGTGCGGCTCAGCGAGCCAGCGCGTGGTACTCGGGGTTCGGCAGCTGGCCGGTGGCGAGCGCCAGGCGGTTCGTGAAGTTGTACATCGCGGCAACCTCGATGACGTCCCACGCGTCCTCGTCGGAGAGCCCGTGCGAGCGCAACTCGTCGAGCTCGGCCTCGGTGCATTCCAGAGGCTTCAGCGTGAGCCGTTCCGCCATCGCGCAGATCGCCCGCTGACGGTCGCTGAGGCCGGCCGCGCGGCGCCAGTCGAGCGTGATCCGGTCGGCCATCACGGGGTCGCCCCACGCCTCGCGCAGCGCGGCGCCGTGCGCCACTAGGCAGTAGAGGCAGCCGTTGGCCATGGAGACGACGACCGCGATCATCTCGCGCTCCGCCGCGCTCAGCCCCGGCGTCGCCTCGTGCAGCATGCGGAAGTGCGCGAACCACGCCGACAGCCGCTCTGGGCGGAACGCGTAGGTGCGGAAGACGTTGGGGACGAAGCCGATGCGCTCGCGGGCGGCGCGGAACAGGCCCTGCAGCTCCGGCGGCAGGTCGGCCTCGTCGGGCACCGGGAACCAGGAGATGCGGTCCTCGGCCTCGTTCATCGAGCTCGAACCTACCATTGCTCCGATGACCCGGCTCCTCACCGTATTCCTGATCGTGCTCGGCCTGCTGCCTGCCACGGCGTCGGCCGCCGGGCCGTCCTGCCCCGACGACAACGCCGACGAGCTCGGAGGGTCGGGCGAGGTGTTCGGCGTCGGCCCGCGCTACGTGATCGCCGGCGTGCCGCAGCGCGCGCAGTCGGCAGGCGCGATCGTGGTGCGCGACGGCAACCACACGCCGCGCGCGGTGACGCTGGCGAGCGTCCAGGGCGCCGGCGCCCCCGCGGCCGGCGACCGCTTCGGCGCCGCGCTGGCGTCGGGCATGCTGGTGGACGGTCGCCCGTGCACCGACCTGCTGGCCGGCGCGCCCGGCCGCGGCGGGACCGGCGAGGCGTACCTGCTGTTCGGCTCGACCGGCGCCGCGCCGCGCGCGGCGACCGTGCTGCGCGCCCCCGACGCCGCGCCGGGCGACGAGTTCGGCGCCGCGGTGGCGATCTCCGACACGACCGAGGACTCCCAGTTCCCCGGCCACGACCTGTGGATCGGCGCGCCCGGCCGCGACGTGGCCGGGCAGACCGACGCGGGCGCGATCTACCACTACGCGATCTCGACGGCGGGCGCGATCACCTACGCGGGCGTGACCACGCAAGGCGCTGGGGCCGAGGCGGGCGACCGGCTCGGCGAGGTGCTCGCGCCGATCGCCGGCGGCGTGCTCGCAGGCGTCCCGCACGAGGACGCCGGCACGCGACGCGACGCGGGCGGGCTGCTGCTCGTCCGCTCCGGCGGCGGCACGCGCAGCGCGGCCGGCACCCACGCGGGCGACCGCCTCGGCGCCGCGGTCGCCGACACCGGCCTCGGCATCCTCGCGGGCGCGCCGGGCGCGGACGTTCGGGGCCACCGTGACGCCGGCCTCGTCGTCGCGTACAAGGGCACGCTCGCGCGGCGCCGCACCTACCGCCAGGGCGCGCACGGCGTCCCCGGCCGCGCGGAGGCGGGCGACCGCTTCGGCAGCGCGCTGGCGACCGGGATGGGGATCCGCTGCCAGGAGGAGGTCCCGATCGCCATCGGCGTGCCGGGCGAGGACGTCGGCCACGCGCGCGACGCCGGTGCGGTCACGCTGCTCGGGGATGGCGACCTCGCCAGCTGCCGTTCGCGCGAGCTCACCCAGGGCGACGGGCTCAGCGGCCGGCCGCACCGCCGCGCGCGCATCGGCGCGACGCTCGGCATCGCACCCGACCGCCCCGGTCTCGACGAGGACGAGTACGACGCGCTGCTGACCGGCATCCCGGCGGGCGGGATCCTCACGCTGCGCGGCGGCTACCCCGCCCTGCACGGCCGGCTCGCCGCGCCGCGCGACGCGCCCGGCTACGGGAGCGTGTTCGCGCTGCCGTCCTGACGTCCCGAGGCGTCTGAAGGCTGACGCGACAGAGCCTGTGGTGCGCCGGTCGGAATACCGGCGCCCCCAGTGCGTCTCCCAGGGGGTCCGGCCGGGTCCGATCGACACCGGCTCAGAGGTCCAAGGAGGTCGCAGTGAAAACTTCAATCTTCAGACGCGCGAGCGTCGTGAGCATCGTGGGAACGCTCGTTCTCGCGGCGGCAGCCGGGGCGGTCATCGGGCTGCCGTCGGACGGATCGCAGGTCAACAGCGACCCGGCGAACGGGATCGACCCCAACCAGAACGCCGGTGTCTCCGACGTCGTCGGCGGATCGCTTGCAGCCGGCGGCGCGCGCGTGCCCTGGGCAACGTTCGAGCAGAAGGCCGGCGGCGCGCAGCGGATCTTCGTGCGCGCGTTCAAGAACGGGCAGTGGGTGACGCAGGGGCCGTCGCTCAACATCGATCAGAACGTCGAGGCCGAGGCCCCGTCGATCGACTTCGCGGGCGCGGGCCGCACCGTTCCGTGGGATGCGTGGTACGAGCCGAGCGCTCCGCTCGGTGGTGAGAACCAGATCTTCGCGAGTCGCTTCGTCGCGCCGGAGAACCGCTGGCAGCCCGAGGGCCAGGATCGCGGCTCCGGCATCCCGTCGCTGAACATCAACACTGACAAGGAGGCCGAGAACCCCTCGGTCGCCGGCGGTGCCGCGGTGGCCGGGAACGATCCGGTGCCGTGGGTGGCGTGGGAAGAGGAGGACGGCAACGTCAAGGGGTCCGGCAACCACGACCAGATCTTCGTCTCCAAGGGCGTCAAGCAAGCCGCGCTGAAGCAGGCCTGCAAGGGCTTCAAGCCGTCCGAGGCCGCTTCTGTGGCCGCGTTCTGCTGGCAGCAGGTCGGCCTCGACCGCCTCGAGAAGAACGGCGGCTCGTCCGACAAGGGCGATCCGACGCTCAACATCGACCCGAGCCGCAACGGCGTCGAGCCCGACATCGCGTTCACGGGCGCGAACGACACCGTCGCGTGGGTGATGTGGTACGAGAAGGACTCGAGCAACATCGGCCTGCGCAACAACGAGCAGGTCTTCGCGGCGCGGATCGTCGCGGACCCGAAGGCGGACGGCGGCTTCAGCTGGCGCGCCGTCGGCAGCCGCACCAACGGGCAGAACAACATCCTCGACACGACCGGCGCGAACGGCTTCGGCAACTGCGCCGTCTCGACCACCGCCGAGGACGCCTGCTCGCTCAACAAGGTCGCCACCAACGACGCCGAGGACCCGCGGGTCGCGGCGGGCACGCGCACTCCCGGCGCGCCCACGGTGCCGTGGACCGCGTTCTCGGAGGACGTCGGCGGCCGGCACGGGATCTTCATCTCGCGCCTGGTCGGCGGCGACCACTTCGAGCTGTTCAACGGCGGCAACCCCGTGTCGCCCGCCGATCAGGACGCCAGCCAGCCCGACATCACGTTCTTCGGGAACACGCTGTACGTCTCCTGGACGGCGAAGCACGGTGATCAGACCCGCGGGTTCGTCGGGCACTTCGACGCCGCGGGGGCGTTCATCCTCGACACGCCCGGTGGGATCCGTCTCACCAAGGGGCATGGGCATGGCCACGGCCGCGCCTCGCTGATCGACGCGCGCGTGCCGGTGTCGTCGAGCTGCACGGCCGATCCGTTCACCAAGGACGGCGCGAGCTGCACCGCCGGCGACCTCAACGCGCCGTTCTATACATTCACGACCGCGGGCTCTCCGCAGCGGCTGTTCGCACAGGCCGCGACGGAAGGTCCCAACTGTGTGATCTTCGCCGGGTGCAAGCTCCACATCAAGATCAAGCACCACAAGGCGGCGATCATCGCCCAGCTCCGGCACCACCAGCAGGTGGGCATCCTCGTGCAGCGGGTCAAGGGCAAGCACCTCAAGAAGGTGGGGCGCGTGCCGCTCGGCAAGCACCGCAAGGGTCACCTACGCGTGCGCTGGAACCTGCGCGTCAACGGCAAGAAGCTCCACAAGGGCCGCTACCGCGTGACGCTGCGCGCACTGGACAAGAAGAGGAACGTGCTCGGGCTCACCCGGCCCGTCACGATCCGGGTTCGCTGAGAACCCACGACAATCGGGGCGCGGACCGACGGTTCGCGCCCCGATGTCGATTCCGGCTTCGGTCGTTCGTCGTCCCGGTTAACGCACCCGACCAGGAGGGACCGCAATGCCGCGCTTCATGATGCTGATGTACCCGAACGTCACCGAGGAGCAGTACGAAGCGGGCGTGCGCGCGGACGACGCCGGCGCGATGTCGAAGTTCAACCAGACGCTGATCCAGGCCGGCGTGCTGCTCGCGCTCGATGGCCTGCACCCCGCCTCGAAGGGCGCGCGCGTCACGCTCGCGGGCGGCAAGCCCACCATCACCGACGGCCCCTTCACGGAGGCCAAAGAGCTCGTCGGCGGCTACTGGCTGATCGACGTCAAGTCCAAGGAGGAGGCCGTCGAGTGGGCCTCGCGCGCGCCGATCAACGAGGGCGACGTGATCGAGGTCCGGCAGGTCTTCGAGATGGAGGACCACGGCCCGGAGGTCCAGGCCGCGTGGGACGAGCACGCCCACCCCTCGGAGCCCCGCTGATGGCTGCGCTGGTCCTGAAAATGTCCGTCTCGCTCGACGGCTACGTCGCAGCGGCTGACGGGAGCGGCGACTGGAAGACCGCGGGACGCTCCGAGGACTCCACCAGGTGGGTCGTCGACACCGTGAGCAACGCCGGCGCGCATCTCGTCGGCGCCACGACCTACGCGGAGTGGGCCGGCTTCTGGCCCGGCGCCTCCGGGCCGTTCGCCAAGCCGATGAACGAGATCCCCAAGATCGTGTTCTCGGACTCGCTCGCGTCCGCCGACTGGGACGAGACGACGATCGTCGCCGGCGACCTGGCCGAAGCCATCACGCGGCTCAAGCAGGAGCGCCGGGATGGGTACCTGCTCGCCCAGGGCGGCGTGCGGTTCGCGCGATCGCTGGTCGAGACCGGCTTGATCGACGAGTACCGCCTGGTGGTCCACCCCGTCGTACTCGGCGCGGGCGAGCGGCTGTTCACCGCACCGCTCGCTATCGAGCCGGTGAGCACCACCGCGTTCAGCGGTGGAGGCGTCGCCCACGTGTTCACGGCGCACGCGTGACGGCCGCCCAGCGCACGATCGACGCGGTCTGGCGGATTGAGTCGGCGCGGCTGATCGCCGGGCTGGCGCGCATCGTGCGCGACGTGGGCCTCGCCGAGGACCTCGCGCAGGACGCGCTCGTCGCCGCGCTGGAGACCTGGCCGCAGTCGGGCGTCCCGGACAACCCGGGCGCCTGGCTGATGGCCACCGCCAAGCACCGCGCGATCGACGCGCTGCGGCGCGGCGCCACGCTCGAGCGCAAGCAGCGGGAGCTCGTGCGCGAGCTCGAGGTCGCGCTCGCCACCGAGACGCGCCCGCTCGAGGTCGACGACGTCGCCGACGACCTCCTGCGGCTCGTCTTCACGTGCTGCCACCCGGTGCTCTCGACCGAGGCGCGGATCGCGCTCACGCTGCGGCTGCTCGGCGGCCTCACCACGCCCGAGATCGCCCGCGCCTACCTCGTCTCGGAGGCGACCGTCGCGCAGCGCATCGTGCGCGCCAAGCGCACGCTCGCGGAAGCGCACGTTCCGTTCGAGGTACCGAGCGGCGACGAGCTCGCGCCGCGGCTGTCCTCCGTGCTCGAGGTCATCTACCTGATCTTCAACGAGGGCTACTCGGCGACCGCCGGCGACGACTGGACGCGCCAGGACCTGTGCGACGAGGCGCTGCGGCTCGGGCGCGTGCTCGCCGAGCTGGCGCCGCGCGAGCCGGAGGTCCACGGCCTCGTCGCGCTGATGGAGATCCAGGCCTCGCGCCTGCGCGCCCGCACGAGCCCGCGCGGGAAGCCCGTGCTGCTGCTCGACCAGGACCGCGCGCGCTGGGACCAGCTGCTGATCCGCCGCGGCCTGGCCGCGCTCGAGCGCGCCGAGGCGCTCGGCGGCGGCTTCGGCCCGTACACGCTCCAGGCCGCGATCGCGGCCTGCCACGCGCGGGCGCTCACCGCCGAGGCGACCGACTGGGAGCGGATCGCCGCGCTCTACGACGCGCTGGCCCAGCTCGCGCCCTCGCCGGTGGTGGAGCTCAACCGCGCGGTCGCGGTCGCGATGGCATTCGGGCCGGCGGCCGGGCTCGAAGTCGTCGACGCGCTGCGCGACGAGCCGACGCTCAAGGGCTACCACCTGCTCCCGAGCGTGCGCGCCGACCTGCTGGCCAAGCTCGGCCGCACGGACGAGGCGCGCGCCGAGCTCAAGCGCGCCGCCGAGCTGACCCGCAACGAGCGCGAGCGCGCGATGCTGCTCGAGCGAGCGGCCGCGCTCGTGGCCTGACAGTCTTCCCCGGCGGTGCTGCCGTTCAGCGAGACCACCGGCCCCGAGGATGCGCCCGCCCTGGTCATGGGCAGCTCGCTCGGCACGTCCCTGGACATGTGGGACAGCCAGCTCGCGCTCGCCGAGCAGCTGCGGATCGTCCGGCTCGATCACCGCGGCCACGGGCGCTCGCCGGCCCCGCCCGGGCCGTACGAGATCGCCGACCTCGGCCGCGACGTGCTCGAGCTGATGGACTCGATGGAGATCGAGCGCGCCGCGTACTGCGGGCTCTCGATCGGCGGCATGGTCGGCATCTGGCTGGGTGCCAACGCGCCCGAGCGGATCGAGCGGCTCGTGCTCATCTGCACCTCCGCGCACCTGCCGCCCGCCGAGGGCTGGGCCGAGCGTGCGACCAAGGTGCGCGCGGCGGGAACGGTCGGGGTCGTCGCCGACGCGGTCGTTGCGCGCTGGCTCACGCCCGCCTACGCCGAGGAGCACCCGGAGCTGGTGGCCGAGCTGCGCGCGATGCTTGTCGCCACCGACCCGACCGGGTACGCCGAGTGCTGCGGGGCGATCGAGCGCATGGACCTGCGCGACGAGCTCGGGCGCGTCACGGCGCCGACGCTGGTCATCTCAGGCGCCGGCGACGAGGCGACGCCGCCCGAGCACCAGCGACTGATCGCGGCCTCGATCCCGGGCGCGCGGCTCGAGACCGTCGAGCCCGCCGCCCACCTCACCGCCGTCGAGCAGCCCGCGCGCGTCAATGAGCTGATCGCGGACCACCTGGCTTGACGCCGCCGCACCGGCGCGGAGAGGATCGCCGGATGCGCACCCTCCTCGCCGCCACGGCCCTCCTGCTCGCCTTCGCCACGGCCGCCCTCGCCGACGGGCCGGGCTCCGGCACGCCCAACGTCGTCACGCTCGGCGACTCCGCGATCTCGGGGGAGGCCGGCCGCTGGGCCGGGAACACGAACGACTCGTCGTCGCGCGTCGACGCGCTCGGCTCACGCGCATACTGGGACGCGGAGAGCGGCGAGGCGATCCGCGGCTGCCACCGCTCGAAGTCGGCGCAGGCCTACATCGGCGGCGGCGTGACCGGCGTCAACTTCGCGTGCTCGGGCGCGAAGACCTCCACCGGCGGGACCGGGTCGGGCGACGACTTCAAGCCCGGCATCGACTTCTACTCCGACAGCTCCGGTCGCCAGGGCCAGGCGCTGATGCTCCAGACCTACGCGAAGACCCACAACGTGCGCGCGGTCGTCGTGATGATCGGCGCCAACAACTACGGCTTCGCCGCGATCGTCGAGCGCTGCGTGACGCGCTGGATCACGTCGCCCTCGTGGCTGAAGAACTACTGCAGCGACGACTCCGACATGACCTCGCGCTTCACCGCCGCGCGCCAGTCGCAGGAGACGACCAACGTGCGCGACGCGCTGCTGCGGGTGCGCCAGGCGATGACCACCGCCGGCTACAGCGCCTCCCAGTACACGATCATCGCTCAGACCTACTGGTCGCCGATCCCGCGCGGCAACGGCTTCCGCTACCCGCAGACCGGCTGGACGCGCCAGTCGGTCGGCGGCTGCGGCACCTGGAACCGCGACGCCGACTGGGCCAACGACACCGTCGTCAACGCGATGAACTCGACGACCCGCAACGCTGCGAGCCTGTCCGACATCCCCAACCTCGTCGTGCTCGACCTGCAGAACTCGCTCGTCGGCCGGCGGCTGTGCGAGACCGGCGTCGGCGTGCTCGAGGAGACCGGCACGGCGAGCTGGCAGAGCGCCGGGGCCGTGGACCGCAGCGAGTGGGTCAACCAGATCCGCACCACGAGCACGATCACCGGGCCCTACCAGCTCCAGGAGGACGGGCACGCGAACTACTGGGGCCAGCTGGCGATGCGCGACTGCCTGCGGCTCGCCTACAACGGCGGCGCGGTCCGCGGCGGCTCGTGCGTGCGCGTGGCCAACGGGCTCAACGCGCAGGGCGAGCCGGTCATGGGGCTGCAGTAGGCGGCATCGCGCCGCGCAGGAAGCGCACGATCAGCTCGGTCAGCGGCTTCGCCGTGGCCTGCCGGTGGTCGAGCATGTCGGTGCCGTGCAGGTCGGAGTCGAGCAGCACCATGCGCTTCGGCTCGCGCGCCCAGCCGCTCAGCTCGCGCGCGGAGTCGGCCGCGCCGTCGGGGTCGCGGCGGGCGCACACGAACAGCTTGGCGCCGCCGATCCGCTGGAGGTCCGCGCGATCCATGCTGTAGGTCGAGGTGTGGTTGACGCCCGCGAGCGAGATCAGCGCGGCGGGGTGGACGCGCCCGGTGGCCGCCGCGTACACGACCGCGGTGCCGCCGATGCTCGAGCCCGCCAGCGCGACCTGCTTCGCGCCCTGCGACTGCACGAAGCGCGCCGCGCCGACCACGTCCTGCCAGCTCTTACCGAAGTCGTTGCCGCCACCTGAGCAGTCGTACGTGCGCTTCTCGCCGGTGCACACGGCGCGGCGGTTGTAGGCGAGCACGAGGTAGCCCTCGCGGGCGAGCCGGCGGGCGAGCGGATACCAGTCCGACTCGTTGTCCGGCAGGTTGCCCATGTGCGCGAGCACGACCGCGGAGCGGCCGTGCCCGAACAGCCGCCCGCGCAGCCCGACGCCGTCGCCGGCGCGGAAGCCGACGGCCCGCGCGTCGGGCGGGCCGCCGGCCCCGGCCGGGGGGATCGGGGGAAGGGGCCGCTGCGACGGCTCATCCCCGCATGCGACGAGCGCGAGCGACGCGGCGATGAGCAGGGCGCGGTACATGTGACTCGCTCATATATTGCCGCTTCGCGCGACGTATGTCACGGGGCTAGGCGGGGTGGGTGTTGCGCGCGAGCCGCGCGGCGACGCCGTAGGCGACGCGCTGCGCGAGCTTGCGCTGCGGCCCCGAAGTGGCGCGCGCGTACGCGGCCGGGCGCGAGCGGCCGTCCTCGAAGCGCAGCGTGTCGAGCCGCACGAAGCGCCCGTCGAACTCCGCCAGGTAGGCGCGGCACTCGCGCTCGAGCTCCTCGGTCGGCCGCTTGCCGGCGACCGCGTAGAAGCCGAGGTTGAGGTCGAGCACGGCGTCCTCGCCCGGGTAGGCGTAGCGGAACACGACATAGGAGCCGTAGCCGGCGTCGCGCAGCAGCCGCCCGGTCTCGGCGACGTCGAAGAGCGACTTGTGCAGCTGCGCCTCCCACCAGTCCGGCTGGTGCTCGGGGTCGCCGTGCGTGTAGCGGTAGACGTGGAAGAGGTCGAAGGTCGGCCCGACGATCCCCGGGCCGCCCTCGAGGTAGAGCTGCGCGATCCGCTCGAAGTCGGGCAGGCCGATGTAACAGACGACGCCGTCCGGGGCCAGCGAGGCGCGCAGCGCCGCGAGGTGCGGCGTGCGCGCGTCGCGCCGCAGGTGCTCGAAGAAGGCGTGGCTGAAGAAGACGTCCGCCTGCTGCCCCTCGGGCAGCTTCGGCTCGTTGAGGTCGAGCACCAGCTCTGCCACCGGCGTCGCGCGGATGTCAACGCCGACGTAGCCCTCGATCCGCTGCTCGCCGCAGCCCATGTGGTAGCGCACGGCGGGCATCGTACGGCTCCCGGGGGGAGCAGCTCAGCGAGTGGTCGGCTAGCCGGCCCCGATCGAGTGCGTGATCTTCGTCCGCTTCACATCCGTGAAGTCGATCACCTGCCACGTCTCCACGTCGCCATTGACCGAGTACTTGATGCGAGCACCCTTGATCAGGAGCTGGGTGCCGCCACCCACGTTGAGGTTCTCCCCCTCCTTGCCCGCCGGGTCGATCATGATCGTGACGTCCGTCCTGGTGCGCGCGGTCGCCAGCTTCTCGAGCTTGGTCGAGTGCTTGCCCTTCTGGGAAGTGACGTCGACCGTGTCGAACGAGTCCTTCCCGGTCCACTCCTCGAGGTTGCCGCCCTTGACCTTGATCTTGCCCACGCCGCTGATCTCGACAGTGGCCTTCGTCGAGGGCGAGCGGGCGATCAGCTGAGCGACGGCGCGGTTGCCGGCCGCGCGTTGCAGCGCGAGGACCGGGTTGTCGTGGCTCAGCGCCTCAGGGCCGGTGGTGGCGGCGCCGGGTTGACGGCGGGCGAGTCTGCGCGGCGGCATCTCAGCCGACCGTACCTCAAGCGGCGCGGTCAGAACCACCCCTTCTGCGGAGGCCGATCAGGCAGACGCCGATCGACACGGCGCCAGCCCGACGCCGATCCAGGTGAGCGGGCACAGCGGCGCGCTCTGATGGTCGGCGAGCAGCGGCAGCGCGTTCGTGCGCGGCGACTCAGGGCGCGCCGGTCCGGTTGTGGTTGACGGCCTCGATGTTGTGGCCGTCGGGATCGAGGACGAACGCCCCGTAGTAGCCAGGGTGGTAGGCGGCGCGCTCACCGGGCGCGCCGTTGTCCGTGTAGCCCGCGTCGATCGCGGCGCGGTGGAAGGCGTCGACCGCCTCGTTCGTGCCGGCGGCGAACGCGATGTGCACGTGCTCGGTCGGCGGCTCGCCGGCGACGTACGAGACCGGGCCGATCTGGACATGGTCCGGCTCGTCGACGCCGAGCTCGTAGCCCAGCGCCAGGTAGAAGCGCCGGATCGGCGCAACGTCGCGCGTGCGGAGCGTGACGTGGTCGATTGCGCCGGGCTTGCGCTCCTGCCCCGTGTAGACCACCTCCACGCTGTGGCCGTCCGGGTCGCGCAGGCCCGCGCGGGCGAGCTCGGGCGACGGCGCGGAGAACGCGATCTGGAGGTGCTTCGCGACGGGCTGACCATCGGAGACGATCGAGAAGTCACCCCAGTCGATGTACTCGGAGTCGATCAGCGGCTCCGTCCGGCCGAGCACGGTGAGGACGGACTCGTAGAAGCGCTGCGACGCGCCGCGGTCGGCGACGCGGATGTCCACATGGTCGATCACGCGGCGTATTGTGCGGCACCGCCTCGCCCCATCCGGGTGACCCAGGCTCACCCGCCCGCGCGCGACGCTCGCGAGCCATGCATACGGACATCCCGACGCGGTCCACGGTCGAGCGGCTCCTCAGCGCGCGCGACGACCTCAGCGTCTCGATCTACGTGCCGACGAGCCCGCTCACCCAGGAGGCGCGAGCGAGCCGGATCGAGCTCAAGAACCTGAGCAGCGCGGCGCTCCGGCAGCTCGAGGAGGCCGGCGCCGACCGCCGCGGGATCGAGGCGATCCGCGAGGAGCTGGACGAGCTCGCCGACGACGAGGAGTTCTGGCAGGAGCAGGCGCGCAGCCTCGCCGTGTTCGCCTCGCCGGCCGGCGCGCGGACCTTCCGGCTGCCGAACCGCCTCCCCGCCATCGTGGAGGTCGCGGATCGCCCGTACGTCAAGCCGCTGCTGCGCGCCACCACGTTCCCGCAGGCGGCGTTCGTGCTCGCGCTGGCCTCCGGCTCCGTGCGCCTGATCGAGGTGCTGCGCGACGGCCCGCCGTTCACCGTCAGCGTCCCCGGGCTGCCGAAGGACGCGGCGTCCGCCGCCCGCAAGGCGTCGATCACCGACCGGTCGCCGAGCGGCCGGGTCCAGGGCTCGGAGGGGCAGAAGCTCCGGCTCCGCCAGTACGCGCGCAAGGTCGAGCAGGCGCTCCGCAGCGTCGTCGCCGGCCTCGAGCTGCCGCTGATCCTGGCCGCGACCGAGCCGCTCGAGTCGATCTACCGAGCGGTCAACACGTACCCGGGCCTCGTCGAGCCGGGCATCCGGCGCAGCCCGGACAACGCCACCGACGAGGAGCTCGCGGACGCGGCGCGCGACGTGCTCGACGCCGTCTACGCGGCTGAGCTCACCGAGGTGAGGGCGGTGTTCGAGCAGCGGGCCGCCGAGGAGCGGGCCTCAACCGACATCGCCGAGATCGCCCGCGCGGCGACCCAGGGCGCCGTCGACACGCTGCTCGTCGACATCGACGAGAAGGTCCCCGGCTTCGTCGACGACGGTGGCGCGGTGACGTTCGCCGACGACGACGCCGTCAGCTACGGCATCGTCGACGAGATCGCGAAGCGGGTGCTCCTCACCGGCGGGCGCGTGCTCGCGGTGCGTGCGGCGGACCTGCCGGCCGACAGCCCTGTGGCCGCGATCCTCCGCTACCCGCTCTAGCGGCGGTCGCACCGCGGCGCCAGCGTCGGTATCGCGGGATATCGAGACCCGATCGCGAAACGCGGCTGAGCGTTTCTACTGTTCCTCGGCGCCCATCCGAGGTGCCTGCGCACTACACAGCGAGGCTCGAGAGGAACACATGCACATCAGAGCAGTCTTGCCGGCAGCGCTCGCGATCGGGCTGATCATGGCCCCGGCGGCGCTCGCCGCCCCGAGTTCGGCGAATGCAGATCACATCCGGGCGAAGGCCGCCGGCAGCGACGGCCCGCCACCCGTCCTTCCGTCCCTGGTCAGGACCCGGATCGCGCGCGGCACGAAGGCGATCGAGCGAGCCGGCGACTGGGTCGATCAGGAGGACAACGCCAAGGCCGTCGTGTCTCTGCGCAACGCGCGGCGGAACATGTACGCGGCGTGGCGCGGCGCGGTCGACGTGGTCGAGAACGCTCCCCCGCCGGCGCCGCCCGGTGACGGGCTGAAGCGCGCCCGCGTCCAGGCGCGCGCCAGCGCGACGTATGTCGGTCCCGAGGAGACCGCCGTGTCGGTCCTGAACTTCCAGCACGACGTCGCGGTCGCGGCGTACGGTCTTCTCGACGGCGCGAAGGGCACCCTCCGTGACGCGGTGAGCACGACGATCTTCGCGGCGCTCGACCGGCGCGACCGGGCCGCCGTCTACATCCACGGCCGGCCGGTTCCCCCGCCCCCGCCGCCGGACCTCGCCCATGCGAGCAGGCACCCGTACGCCCACGCCAGCGACGATGACGCCCCGCCGTCGTTCGCCACGCTGATGCCCGCGGTCGTCCCCGACCTCGACGACGAGCTCAGCCAGATCAAGGCGCTGGTGCGCGGCGGCGCCCTGACGCCCGGTGAGAAGCGGATCATGGGCCAGGCGCGGGCGCAGGTGCTCGAGACCAAGGACCAGATCAACACCTGGTGGCCGCCCCTACCCGCCGACGACTAGTCCACCGGGATCACGCGGCGGCGGCTCGACGGCCGCCGCCGCGCAGCGCGTAGAGCCTCCGAGCGGACTCGAACCGCTGACCCCTTCATTACGAGTGAAGTGCTCTACCAGCTGAGCTACGGAGGCCGGAGCCGCCGAGTGTAGCCACGAAGCCTCAGCTGCTCGCCCGCGCCGGGCGCAGCGTCCACAGTTGGTTCGACCCCGTGACCGCCACGATGACGCCGCCCGAGGGATCGATGACCATGCCGGTCGGGCTCGACAGCTCCGCGGAGGTCGCGAGGAGCCCGTCGGCCGGTGCGCTCGCGCCGCCGCCGGCGATGGTGTTGATCGTGCCGTCGCGCTCGATCGAGCGCACCTTGGTGCTCGATCCGCCTTCGGTAACGAGCACGCGACGCGAGCGGTCCACGAGCAGGCTCGTGGGGAGCTCAGGCTCGCCGCGGAGGCCGGGCCGCCGTCGCCGGTCGAGAACGCCAGCCCGGTGCCCGCGATCGTGTGGATGACGCCCGTCGGGTCGACGCGGCGGACGCGCTGATCGCCCTGGTCGGCGATGAGCACGTCTCCGGCGCGGGTGACGGCCAGGCCGGTGGGCTTGGTGAGGCTCGCTTCGGTGGCCGGCTTGTTGTCGCCGTCGTAGCCCGACGCGCCGTCGCCCGCGATCGTGGTGAGGGTGCCGTCGGGGTCGATACGGCGGACGAGCCGCTCTCCCATCTCGGCGATCAGGATGCCGCCCTCCGCGTCGAGCGCGAGCGTCGTCGGCAGGTTCAGCTCCGCCTGCAGCGCGGGGCCGCCGTCGCCGACGCGGTTGCCTGCGAAGCCGGTGCCCGCCACGGTCGTGATCGTCCCGCTCGGGTCGACCCGCCGGATCCGGTGGTTGTGCTGATCGGCGATGAGGATGCCGCCCGTGGCGTCGACGATGACCCCCGTCGGATGGTTCAGCTGCGCGTCCGTCGCCGGGCCGCCGTCGCCCGCGAAACCGGCGATGCCGGATCCGGCGACCGTCGTGATGACGCCGTCCGGCGTGATCTTGCGGATGCGATTGCTCAAGTCGGCGACGAGCACGTTGCCCGCGGCATCGACAGCCACACCCATCGGCTGGTCGAGCTGCGCATCGATAGCCGGACCGCCGTCGCCGAGATACCCAGGGACACCCGTGCCCGCGAGAAGCTCCAGCGTGGGCGCGGGCACCGCAGCGGACGCGTCCGCGGGGCCGGCGACGCCGGTGAGCCCGGTGAGCGCGGCCATCACGAGGAACAGACGACGGGGTCGGAGAAGCAGAGCATGTCGGGGCACGGCGGTACCTCCTGGCGGGAGTCGCTGGCAGATACCCAGAGGGAACGCCTGAACGCGCCGAGAATTCGGCGCGGCGGCTAGCTAGAGCGCGCGCATCCGGTTGTTG
The DNA here is from genome assembly GCA_963722815.1 of uncultured Solirubrobacteraceae bacterium. Lineage (GTDB taxonomy): Bacteria > Actinomycetota > Thermoleophilia > Solirubrobacterales > Solirubrobacteraceae > DASQFQ01. The sequence goes on along the minus strand of CAVROM010000006.1, from coordinate 97,779 downwards.
CGCGCGTTGTGCTCCACCTCGGCGCGGCCCAGCGCCTCCATGACCGGCGGCACGTAGTTGCCGAAGCGCCCGCGCAGGCCCTTCTTGAGGCCGTACCAGCCGCCGACCGGGTTGTCCTCCGCGCGCGCCCACGCCTCGACCGTGCCCTCGGCGGCCGGCTTCTGCTCGTCGGCGTTGCCGAGGGGCACCCAGTCGCCGCGCTCGCGCAGCATCGCCTCGAGGTCGTCGAGGCAGCGCAGGTGGTAGCGCACCTGGGTCTTGCCGACCTGCACGACGAGCGCCGGCGGGTCGAGCGACTCGTCGCGGTAGGCGGTGAACTCGGAGCCGCCGCTCGGCGTCTTCAGGATCCAGGGCTGCTCGGGCGTGCCGTCCATGATTGGTAACGTATCAGTTACCGAGCCGCGACTCGATCCACGTCAGCACGTCGCCCAGCACGCGGTCGCGCTCGGGCTCGTGGTGGATCTCGTGGAACAGGCCGTCGTAGACGTGGAGCGTGGTCACCGACGGCGCGAGCGCGGCCAGCTCGCGCGCGCCCGAGGCGTACGCGACCTGGTCCTCCCCGCCGTGGATGACGAGCAGCGGCACCGCCAGCCGCGGCGCGCCCGCCGCGATCTCGTCGATCGCCTCGAGCGCGTCGAGGCCGAAGCCCAGCGAGGCGGTGTCGTGGACGAGCTTGTCGGCGCGGTAGGCCTCGACGACCGCGGGATCGCGCGACAGCGTGGCCGGATCGATGCCCGACTTCACGCGCACCTTCGGCAGCACGCGCCCCAGCACCCGCGCGGCCCGCACCTTCGCCGCCTGCTCGCGCAGCGCGCTGTGCAGCCCGATCGCCGACAGCACCGCCCCCGCGATCGGCGGCGCCGGCTCCCGCACCAGCCACAGCGCGGCGATCAGCGCGCCCAGCGAGTGGCCGTAGACGAACACCGGCGCGCCGCGCTCGCCGCAACCGCGCACGAGCGCGGCGAGGTCGGCGACGGCGGGCTCGAAGCGCGTCGCGCCGCGCTGCTCCGGCGAGCGCCCGTGCCCGCGCAGGTCGAGCGCGCGGACGGCGAGCCCCGCGGCCGTGAAGCGCGCGGCGACGTGCTCGTAACGGCCGCTGTGCTCGCCGAGCCCGTGCAGCAGAGCGACGACCGCGCGCGGGTCGCCTTTCGGCTCCCACTCACGCTCGAAGAGCGGCTTCACGCCACCTGCGCGGCGGGCTCCGCCTGAGCCGCTGCCGCCGCGCGCTCGCGCTTCTGCGTCAGCGCGAGCACGACTGCGGGCACGAGCGCGAGGACCGACATCCCCACCGCCCACCAGAACGTATTGGCGAACGCGTCGGCCAGCGGCTCGGCCACGCGCACCCGCACGTTGTCCGGCAGCCGCTCGAGCGTCCCGCCGCCCGCCCCGCCCGCGCCGCCGAGCTGATCCTTGATCTGCCCCTGCAGGACGACCGCGAGCAGCGCCGTCCCGAGCGAGCCGCCGACCCGCTGCACCACGTTGAGCGCGCTCGTCGCCCGCGGCACCGCCGCGCGCTCGAGCGAGGCGTAGGCGGCGGCCATCGACGGCATCATCGACGAGCCGATCCCCAGCCCGCGCAGCACGAGCAGCAAGGCCAGCAGCGTGTACGAGGTGTCCGACTTCAGGAACGCGAACGGGATCGTCCCGACGGTCAGGATCAGCAGCCCGGCCACCGCGACCCGGCCGCCGCCGAGCCTGTCGGTCAGCTTCCCGGCGATCGGCATCGCCGCCGCCGCGCCCAGGCCCTGCGGCGCCATCAGCAGGCCGGCGGTCAGCGCCGACTCGCCGCGCGCCACCTGGTAGTAGAGCGGCAGGATGATCATCGCGCCGAACAGCGCGCCGCCGATCAGGAACGTCGTCGCGCTCGCGGCCGCGAAGACGCGGTCGCGGAACAGCCGCACGTCGATCAGCGGCCGCTCCGCGCGCCAGGCGTGGCGCACGAACAGCGCGACGAGCACGATGCCGACCACGATCGGCCCCCACACGAGCGGGTCGCCGAAGCCGCCGTGCGACTCGCTCTCCGACAGCCCGAACACGACCCCGGCGAGGCCGGGCGAGAGCAAGGCGAGCCCGGTCCAGTCGAGCCGCCCGGCGTCGGCGCGGCCCGCGTCGGCCTTCAGCAGCCGCGCGGCGAGCACCAGCGCGGCCGCGGCGATCGGGACGTTGACGTAGAAGATCCAGCGCCACGAGGCGGAGTCGACGATCAGGCCGCCGATCACCGGCCCGAGGATCGGCCCCAGCAGCATCGGCACGCCGACCACGCTCATGACGCGACCGACACGGTGGGCGCCCGCGGTCTGGGCGAGCAGCGCCATGCCGACCGGCATGATCATGCCGCCGCCGAAGCCCTGCAGGACGCGGAAGAAGATCAGCGACTCGGCCGACCACGCGAGCCCGCACAGCGCGCTGCCGATGCCGAACAGCGCGACCGAGATCATCCAGATCCGCTTCGAGCCGAAGCGCTCGGTCATCCAGCCCGTGAGCGGGATCACGGTCGCGAGCGCCAGCAGGTAGCCGGTCGAGACCCACTGGATCGTGCTCAGCGGGGCATCCAGCTCCCGCGACAGCGTCTCGAGCGCGACGTTGACGATCGTCGTGTCGAGGATCGACATGATCACGCCGACCACGACGACCGCCGCGACGATCCAGACCTCCCTGCCGAGTGGTTCCTCGTCAGCCGCCATCCCCATCACTGTACGAATCGAACATGCGCCGAGACCAGTACCAGTCGGTCATCTGGCCGTCTACGTTCAGGGGATGCACGGTCAAGGAGGGCCGGTGCGTGACCTGCCAAGACGGCCGGTCACCGTGCTCGTCGCAGGCGACGACGATCGCGAAGTCACCCAGACGCTGCTGCGCGAGCTCACCACGGCCGGCTATGAGCTCCGCTGGGTCGCCTCGCCCGAGGAGGCCGCTCGCGCTCCGTACGCGATCGTCTCCACCCGCGCGCTGGGCGAGCTCGCCGAGCTCCGCCACGACGCGCTGCACGACGGGCTCACCGGCCTCCCCAACCGCGCGCTCTTCCTCGACCGGCTGGAGCTGAGCCTCAAGCGCTCGCGCCGCCAGGGCGGCGAGTTCTGCTGCGCCGTCCTGTTCTGCGACCTCGATCGCTTCAAGCTCGTCAACGACTCGCTCGGCCACATCGTCGGCGACCGCCTGTTGATGGCGGTCGCGAAGCGGATCGAGGGGGCGTTGCGGCCGGGCGACACCGTCGCCCGCCACGGCGGCGACGAGTTCACGCTCCTGCTCGAGGACATCGGCGACGTGCGCGGCGCCTCGATCGTCGCCGACCGAGTGCAGGAGTCACTCGCCGCGCCGTTCCACCTGGACAACCGGGAGCTTTACGTGTCGGCCAGCATCGGGATCGCGATGGTCACGGCCGAGCGCGCGCCGGAGGACGTGGTGCGCGACGCCGACGTCGCCATGTACCGCGCCAAGGCCAAGGGCGGCGCGACCCACGCCGTGTTCGACGAGGCGATGCACGCGCGCGTGATGCAGCGCCTCGAGCTGGAGACCGGCCTGCGCCACGCGCTCGAGCGCGGTCAGCTGCGCGTGCTCTACCAGCCCGTGATCGAGACCGCGACCGGCCAGATCGCCGGCTTCGAGGCCCTGTGCCGCTGGACCGACGCGACCGGCACCGCGATCGAGCCGCGCGAGTTCGTGCCGATCGCCGACGAGACCGGGCTGATCCTGCCGCTCGGGCGCTTCGTACTCGGCGAGGCCTGCCGCCAGCTCGCGATCTGGCGCCAGCACCCGCGCGGGCAGCACATCTCCGTCTCGGTCAACGTCTCCCAGCGCCAGCTCGCCGATCCGGGCTTCGTCGACCTCGTCACCGGCGCGCTCGCCGACGCGCGACTCGACCCGCGCGGGCTGCGGCTCGAGGTCGCGGAGAGTTCGATGATGGACGACCCGGACGCCGCCCGGCGCGTGCTCGGCCGCCTGTTCGACGAGCACTCCGTGGCGGCGCGAATCGACGACTTCGGGCTCGGCGCCTCGTCGGTGCGCCAGCTCCACCGCTTCCCGGGCGACGCGGTCAAGCTCGACCGCACGTTCGTCGTCCCGATGCTCGAGGACGACGGCGCGCTCGACATCGTCAAGGCGATCGTCGCGCTCGCCCACAACCTCGGCATGGAGGTGATCGCGGAGGGCGTGGAGACCCAGGCCCACCTCGATCGCCTCAAGCTCCTGGGCTGCGAGTACGCCCAAGGCTTCTTCATCGCCGGCCCGCTCGACGCGGGCGCCGCCACCGCGCTCCTGGAGCGCGGGACGGCGGACGCGATGACCTAGCGCCTAGCTAGGTTCCGCGGGTGCGCTCCTGCGCCTCGTCCTCGCGGCCCTGCTCATATTCGGTGTCCGGGCGATCCGCGGGATCGTCCGCGGTGGCCCGGCGAGCGGCGGGCTGCTCGTCGGCGGTGCGGTCGACGTCGTCGTCGCGGCGGACGTCGTCGTCGCGGCGGACGTCGTCGTCGCGGCGGTCGGTGCCGTTGCCGCCGGTCACGCCGGCGAAGCGGTCGCGCTCATGGTCCTCGACCAGCTTGTCGTCGGCCAGGCCGCGATCGTGCATCTTGGCCTCGGCCTCGTGGCGCTCGGCCTCCGCGCGCTCGGCGCGGGCCTTCTGCTGGGCGATCTCGGCTTCCTGCTCCGCCCTGTCGGCCTCGGTGGCGCGCGCAGAAGCGGTCTCACGATGCTCGGTGGCGACGCGGTCGCGGCGCGACTCGAGCTCGCGCTGGGCCTTGCGCTCCTCGGACTTGGCGCGCATGCGCGGCAGCATCACGAGCAGGCCGATCAGCAGCAGAGCAACGACGACGATCAGGATGATGAGTCCAGTGGACATGGTTCTCCCTTACCTCGGTTGCGCGGAAGCCTCCCCGAGCGGTGCCTCGCGCAAACGACAGGCCGTCAATGGCGGCTGACACCCCAGCGTTCGACCTGCAGTCGCACTCGACGCACTCCGACGGGGCGCTGCCGCCCTCCGAGGTGGTCGCGCGCGCGGCCGCGGCGGGCGTCGAGCTGCTCGCGCTGACCGATCACGACTCCGTGTCCGGGGTCGCCGAGGCGACGGCCGCCGCGCGCGAGCACGGGATCCGGCTCTCGCCCGCCGCGGAGCTCTCCAGCGTGCACGGCGAGCACGAGGACCTGCACATCCTCGGCTACGAGATCGACCCCGCCGACCCCGCGCTGCTGGCAGCGCTGGAGGACTTCCGCGCCGACCGCGGCCGACGCATCCTGGCGATGGCCGACCGCCTGCGCGAGCTCGGCTTCGCGCTCGACGACGAGGCGTTCATGCACCGCGAGAGCATCGGCCGCCCGCACCTCGCCGACGCGGTGCTCGCGCACCCGGACAACGCAGAGCGGCTCGCGCGCGAGGGCATCCGCGGGAAGAAGGAGCTCTTCCCGCCCTACCTCGTCCCGGGCGCGAAGGCCTACGTCGCGCGCTCCCGGCCGACCGTCGAACAGGCGATCGAGGCCATCCACGCCGCCGGCGGCGTGGCGGTGTGGGCGCACCCGTTCTGGGACGTCGACGATCCGGACGAGGTGCTGCGGACGATCGAGCGCTTCGCGGCCGAGGGGCTCGACGGCGTCGAGTGCTTCTACCCCGAGCACTCGCGCGAGCAGGCGCGGCTGCTGCACGAGACGTGCGAGGCGCGCGGGCTGCTCTCCACCGGCTCGGCGGACTTCCACGGACCGGAGCACGAGCACTTCAGCCGCTTCCGGGCGTTCGAGCTGTTCGGGCTGGAGCCGCGGCTGGGCCCGATCGGAACGTCAACGGCGGCTGGGTAGGGGTCGGGTTCGAGGCCATGGCGGCCACGAATGTCAGCTCAAGGTCGCATACCGACCCTGAGACGACACTCGTGCTCGCCGCGGCACCCCGAACCCGCCTCCTCAATGCCCGCCGTTCGTCACGCGCTCCGACCCCGTGTAGACGTTCACCCGCCCGCCCCGCGCGAAGCCGGCGAGCGTGAGGTTGCGGTCGTCGGCCAGCCGGACCGCGAGTGAGCTCGGAGCGCCCACGCCCACCAACACCGGCGCGCCCGCCACCGCCGCCTTCTGGACGAGCTCGAACGACAGCCGGCCGGAGACGCACAGCACGAACTCGGAGAGCGGCACGAGCCCGTCGAGCAGCGCGCGCCCGATCACCTTGTCCATCGCGTTGTGGCGGCCGACGTCCTCGCGCACCACGAGCGGCTCGCCCTCGGCGCTGAACAGCCCGGTGGCGTGCAGGCCGCCGGTGCGGGCGAAGGTCGGCTGGCGCAGGCGATCGGGCAGCGCCGCGAGCAGCGAGCGCGCGATCCGAGGTCCCGAAGCTACCGGCGGCGCGTGCACCGCGACCTCCTCCAGCGCGCCCTTGCCGCACACACCGCAGGACGAGGTGGCGTAGAACGAGCGGTTGCCGGGCTCGCGCAGCAGCGGGCCGGCGACCTCGATCGTGTTGGCGGCGAGGTCGGGCGGCGGCCCGGCGGCGCGCGGGCCGTCGATCAGCCCCTCGCCGTGGAGGAAGCCGAGCGCGAGCTCCTCGTCCTCGCCCGGCGTGCGCATCGTGACCGCGATCGGTGCGCCGTCGACGCGGATCTCCAGCGGCTCCTCGACCGCGACCTCGTCCTCGATCCCCTCGCCGCGCACCGTGGCGTACGCGCCCCGGATGCGGACCTCCGTCATGCGGATAGGACCCCGCCCACCCGCCCCCCACCAACCAACCCGCCGAGCGTGCGCTCGAGCCGGTAGGCGAGCGCCTGGAGCGCGAGGTCGTAGGAGACGTTGAACGGCAGGCGCATGCGCGTGTCCTCCACCAGCTCGAGCGCCTCCTGGAGGCCCTGGCACGGGTAGGTGGCGATGTCGGAGCGCAGCTCCTCGAGCCGGTCGGTGGCGAGCACGAGCTCCTCGGCGTCGGCGGCCAGGCAGGCGAGGTCGCGGTACCACAGCCCGGCGACCTGGAGCGCGTGGTCGAGCCCCGCCGTCTCGGCGCGGCGGGCGGCGCGACGGGCCCGCTCGGTGAACTCGGTCTGCTTGCGGCGGTGCTCCTTCTTCGGCAGGTACTCGAGCTCCTCGGCCAGCGCCTGCTCGAGCTCGGCCTCGGCGGCACGCCCCGCCGTGCGAGCGGCGTCGAGCACCTCGCCCCACGGCTTGGCGCGGCCGACCTCGCCGCGCAGCGCCGCGCGGGCGAACGCCTCGGCGCGGGCGCGCAGGGCAGGGCCCTCGCCGAGCGCGAGCGCCACCGCGCGCTCGCCGTCGCCCAGCGACAGGCGCGCGCACGCGCGCGCGGCGATCGGCGCCACGCCCTGCGACTCGAGCTTCTCCGCCAGCCGCAGCGGCGGGAGCGGGTCGAAGCGCACGCCCTGGCAGCGCGACGTGATGGTCGGCAGCACCTGGGTCGGCTTATCGGTGAGGAGGATCAGCACCACGTAGGAGGGCGGCTCCTCGAGCGTCTTCAGCAGCGTGTTGGCGGCCGGGTCGTCCATCGTGTCGACGCGCTCGAGCACGAACACGCGCCAGCTCGCCTCGAACGGCGTGTGGCCGGCGGCGGCGACCACCGACTGGTCGACGTCGCCGCGCAGCATGATGTGGGCGCCGCTGGGCGCGACCCACGTGAGGTCCGGGTGCACGCCGGCCAGCGCGCGCGCCTTGGCGTTCTCCGGATCCGGCGCGTCGCGCGCCAGCAGCTCGGCCGCGAACGCACGGGCGGCCTCGCGCTTGCCCGAGCCGGCCGGGCCGTGGAACAGGTAGGCATGCGAGGGGCGGGTGCGCAGGGCCGCGCCGAGGACGGCGGCGGCGTGCGGATGTGCCTCGAGGACGCTCACTGGGATGATCCTAGGGGTGGCGACCGGACGACTCATCACCGTCGAGGGCCTCGACGGGGCCGGCAAGACCACGCTGGTGGCCGGGCTGACGCGCGAGCTGGCCGCGCGCGGGCGCGAGCTGCTGGTGCTGCGCGAGCCGGGCGGGGTCGAGCTGTCCGAGCGCATCCGCGAGCTGGTCAAGGACCCCGAGCTCTCCGTCGACCCGCGCGCGGAGGCGCTGCTGTACGCGGCAGCGCGCGCGCAGCTCGTCTCCGAGCAGCTCGTTCCGCTGCTCGAGAGCGGGCAGTGGGTGCTGCTCGATCGCTTCGTGGACTCCTCGCTCGCCTACCAGGGCGCCGGCCGCGGGCTGGGCGTCGAGGCGATCCGCTCGCTGAACGAGCTCGCCACCGGCGGCCTGCGGCCCGACCGCACGCTGCTGCTGCGGATCGACCCGGCCGTCGGCCGCAAGCGCATCGGTGGCCGCGACCCTGACCGGCTGGAGCGCGAGCCGGCCGAGTTCTTCGAGGCGGTGGCCGGCGCCTACGACGAGCTGGCCGCCGCCGACCCCGAGCGCATCGCCGTGATCGATGCCGCGCAGCCGCCCGAGCGCGTGCTCGCCGACGCGCTCGACGCGATAGGCGACGTCGGCGACGGGTAGGACGCTCCCATGGAGAACCGTGAAGACAAGGGTGCAATGGGCCGAGACGGCTGACGAGGGCGTCGTGCCCGACGAGCTGGGTACCGGCGACGAGGACGACGCGGTGCTCGGCCGCACGACCGGCTCCGACGAGCCGGCGACCGTGGAGGGCATCGACCTCAGCGCGGGCGACGACGCCGACGCGACCTCGGACGGCGGGGTCGAGCTGCCCGAGGGCGCCGAGCCGGACCTCAAGGACGCCATGGGCGCGCACAACAGGCCGGACGCTGACGCCGCCGGCTGAGTTCGAGGAGCGCAGCTTCGACTGGCTCTGCGAGCAGGGCCACGTCGGGCTCGAGCGGGTCGCCAAGGCGCGGCGCGATCCGGCGATCGTCGCGCCGATCAAGGCGGCGCTCGAGGTGCTCGCCGCGATCTTCGTGCGGCTCAAGGGCGACCTGACGGTGCTGCCCGCCGCGCGCGCGAACCTCCTGCTCCCGCGGCTGCTAGCCGACGGCGAGACGCTGATCTCGCTCACGGGCCCGAGCACTTCACCTCATTCCGCCTCTCCCGTTCGACTTCTACCCGACCGGCACGCCGCTCGGCTTCGATCGCGACGCGCACCTCGCGCTGTGCCGCGAGCTGCGCGCCGCGCACCGACGCGATCGGCCGCGGCTCGCGGCCAAGGGCTTCGGCTTCGGCGGCGTCCCCCGCGAGCGCGCCTACCACGACGCGCTGCGCGACCTCGCGGTGCCGGCCATGGGCCACCCGCCGCTGGTGCGGATCACGGTCCTGAACGACGACCCGGAGGGCGCTTACGCCGCTTGGGATCGTGGACGTCCGTCGCCGAGACATTGATCGTCTTGCAGACGCCGCACTTCACGCGCACCTTGAACGTCATCGCCTCGTCGCTCATCGATTCGGCGAGCACGTTGCCGCACTCCACGCACACGTAGTCGTCGGGCCCGTTGCCGCGGAACACCGGGCGGTCCGGGTCCTCCTGCAGCGCGGTGCCGCCGTCGGGAGGGACCTCGCCGGGGCGCACCGCGCGCATCACAACGCGCGCCACGCCGGCCTCAGATCTGGCCCAGCTTGGTCGTGAAGTCCTTGATCAGCGCGTCGAGCACGCCGACCACGACACCCTCGCCCATCGACGCGGCCTTGCCAGTGATCTGGGCGTTGGTGTGGATGCCCCCGCCGCCGTCGTGGAGCTGGAACGTCACCTCGGCGTTGGCGTGGCCGGTGCCGCCGGACTCGCGTGAGCGCACGCGCATGACCGCGCGGTGGGCCGCCTCGTCCTTCTCGATCACCTCGACCGTGCCGATCAACTTCATCGACATCGCGCCCATGCGCATGAGGATCTCGGCATTGACCTTGTCGTCGCTCTCCTTGCCCGTGACGCTGCCGCCCTCGACGGCCGGGACGAGGCGCTCGAGGTCAAGGATCGAGGCGTAGCTGTCGTCGAGCGACTTCTCGGTGGTGAAGCTGTGGTCGAGTTCGGTGGCCATGGACGGAATATATGCTCCGGGCGTGTACCGGCTCGGCCCAGGCAACGCCACGCTCTCGGTGCATACGAAGCGCGGCGGCGCGGCCGCCAAGGCCGCACACGACCTCGAGCTGCACGTCACGCGCTGGGAGGCGACGCTCGACCTCGACGCCGGCACCGCCGAGCTGTCCGCCGACGGCGGCTCGCTGCGCGTCGAGAAGGGCGAGGGCGGGATGCAGAAGCTGGGCGATGAGGACAAGGAGAACATCCTCAAGACCATCGACGACGAGGTCCTGGAGAAGCGGAACATCACGTTCCATTCCGCCTCCGTCAGCGGTCGCGACGGCCACTACCGGGTCGACGGCGAGCTCACGCTGGCGGGCGCGACCCAGCCACTGACCTTCGATCTGCGCGTGGACGACGGCGCCGTGCACGCCGCCGCCACGGTCACGCAGACCCGCTTCGGCATGAAGCCGTTCTCGGCGCTGTTCGGCACCCTGAAGGTGCTCGACGACGTCGAGGTGCGGCTCGACGGCCGCCTCGACAGCTAGCCGAAGGTCACGCCGAAGCGCTCGCAGAGGGCGGGCACCGACTCGTAGTCGTGCTCGATGCCGTAGCGGGCGAAGAGCGACGCCATCCACTCCTGGTCGGGCTGGCCCGCGGCGATGTCGGCGTCGACGAGCTCCTCGAAGAACTTCTCGAAGCCGCCCGGCGCGATGATCTCGAGGATCCGGCACGGCTCGTCGCCGGCGTTCCAGAACGTATGCCACTGGTTGCGCGGCTTGTGGACCAGGTCGCCGGGCTCGGCGTAGACGACGTCGTCGCCGATCAGCGCGCCCATGCGGCCCTCGAGCACATACGAGTACTCGTCCTCGCGGCTGTGGCGGTGCAACGGCGCGGCGAGCTTGCGCGGGCCCATGGGGTGCTCGACGAGCGAGAAGCCGCCGTCGTAGGTCTCGTCGGTGTCGATCATGAAGCGGACGCCGATCGAGCCGAGGCTGCCGGCCTTCCCGTCACGCGGGCCGACGATCTTCGGGGCGGGGCTGGTGTGCATCGGGCCCTTTCGTTGAACGAGGCGTTTACTGATCGGCGCTACTGTAACATCACTGAACGCTGTGTCAACCCAAAAGCGCAAATACGAGCTGAAGGCCCGCGCCGAGGCGCAGGAGGCGACCCGCGCGCGGATCGCCGCCGCGGCCGCGTCCCTGCACGAGGAGGTGGGCGTCGGCAAGACGACGGTCGCCGACGTCGCGCGCCGCGCGGGCGTGCAGCGGCTGACCGTCTACAACCACTTCCCGGACCTCGACGCGCTGCTGCCGGCCTGCAGCGCGCACTACCTGGCCGAGCATCCGCCGCCGGCGCTCGAGCCCGTCTTCGCGCTCGCGGATCCGGCGGAGCGGCTCCGGGCAGTGCTCACCCTGCTCTACGGCTGGTACCGCCAGAACGCCACGATGCAGCGGCGCGTCCACGGCGAGCGTGCCACGGTCCCGGAGCTCGACGCGTGGCTCGCGCGCTCCTCCGACGTGATGCTCGGCGAGCTGGTGGCGGCGCTGTCAGACGGCTTCGAGCGGCCGGACGCGCAGACGCTCGTCGCGCTCGCGCTCGACTTCTGGACCTGGCAGCGGCTCGACCGTCAGGGGCTCGACGACGCGGCGGCCGCCGACCTCATGGCCGGCGTGGTTCAGTCCCGGTAGACGGTTTGCGCGTCGAGGCCGCCCTCGACGCCCGGCGGCAGCGCGCCGGTGCCGTGCGCGTAGAGCGCGACGTCCTCGATCGTCTTGTACTCCTCGCCGCTCGCCCACGCCCCGTTGCGCCACTCCAGCGTGTCCGGCGCCGCTTCGAGCGCCATGCCCGCGAGCAGCCGCCCCTTGTCGCGGATCTTCTCGGTCGTCTTGGCGATCGCGGCGGGCACGCCCGCCGACGGCGCGGTGTTGAAGCCGTGACCCTCGCCGAAGCGATCGGTGTCCGCGGGCACGACCTTGACGTCGAGCGCCGGCACGCCGAGCTCCCCGGCCACGAGCTGCGCGTACTCCGGCTCCTTGCCGTCGGCCTCGGTCGTCAGTGACAGCACCATCTTGCCCGTGGGGTGCACGCGCAGGAAGACCGCCCGGTACGCCTCGTCAGCCACGCTTCTCCTCCTCCTGGTTCGCAAGTCTGCGGCGCTCCTGATGGGCAGTGAGCGCGTTGTGCTCCTCGAGGTCGCAGAACGCCGGCTGCGGCCCGCCCATCGGGTGAGCCGGCGCCGCGGGCCGCTCGCAGCCCGGGTAGATACAGACCTTCGGCTCGTCACTCATCGGTGACCCAGCCCGGGCTCGTGTTGCCGCGGCTCGGCCCGTGCCCGCTCGGCATCGCCACCGAGCTGCCCGGCACCGGCGTCGCGCTCGCCCACGTCTCCGGCTCGTCGGCCGGCGCGGGCCCGGGCGCCTCGACCGGAGCGCCGCCGATCGCCTCGACGACATCGCTCAGCGCGCGGAAGCTGTGACCGCTGACGAGCGCGTCGCAGTGCGGCAGCGCCGCCTTCATCCCGCCCGCGCGCGGCGCCCAGATGCCTGCGCTCATGCGCGGGTTGACCCACACGATCCGGTGCGCGAGCCGCGCGAGCCGCTGCATCTCGCGCCCGACGAGCGCCGGGTCGCCGCGCTCCCAGCCGTCGGAGAGGATCACCACGACCGCGCCGCGCGCCATCCCGCGCCGCCCGTGGCGGTCGTTGAACTGTGCCAGGGCCTCGCCGATCCGGGTGCCGCTCGACCAGTCCGGCGCGGCCTCGGTCGCGCGGCGCAGCGCGCGCTCCGGGCTGCGGCCGGCCAGCGCGCGGGTGACGCGCGTGAGCTGCGTCGCGAACACGAACGCCTCCACGCGCGGCCCGCTGCCGGCGGCGGAGACGAGGAACTGCAGGTACGCGCGTGCGTAGGGCTCCATCGAGCCGGAGATGTCGCACAGCATCACCAGCCGGCGCGGCTGGATCCGCCGCTGCCGCCGGGCGAGCGCGAGCGGCTCGCCGCCGGTGCGCAGGCTCGCGCGCAGGCTGCGGCGGAGATCGACGTCGCGCCCGTGGCGCCCCCGCTCCTGCCGCCGCGTTCGGCGCAGCGGCGTCGCCAGCTCGAGCTGCGCCATCAGCCGGTAGAGCTGCGCGAGCTCGCCGGGCTCGAGCGAGTCGAAGCGCTTGCTCCGTAACCGCTCCTCGTCGCTGGCGAGCGCGACCGGCACGTCGAGCTCGTCGCCCTCGCGCGAGCGGCCGTCGCCGGACGGGACGTCGATCGAGCCTTCCGCCGTCGCGCCCGACACGTCCTCCGGCACTTCGCCCTGGTACGGCTGCTGCCCGAACACGTCGGCGAACACGCGGTCGAACGCCGCGGCATGCGCCTGGTCGGAGACGAACACCGAGCGCGCGGTCCAGTACAGCCGCCGCCGCGAGACCGGACGCGTCAGCCCGAGGGCGCGCGCGAAGCCGACGGCGCGGTCGGGCGTCACCGGCACGCCGGCGTCGCGCAGCCGCCGCGCGAACGTCGCCGCCAGCGGCGGGAGGTCGAGCTCGATCGTCTCGACGCCGAAGCCGGTCATCGCGGCCGCACGAGCTTCTCGAGGCCGGCGGAGCGCACGGCCTCCTGGTCCTCGTCGTACTTGAGCACCGAGCCGAGCGTGCGGTCGATCGCCGCCGCGTCGAGCGCCTCGATCCCGAGCAGCGACAGCGCCGCCAGCCAGTCGATCGCCTCGGCGATGCCGGGCGGCTTCTGCACGTCGGAGTCGCGCATCCGCGACACCGCGTTGGCCACCTGCACCGCCAGCGTCTCCGGCGCGCCCCTGACGCGCCGGCGCACGATCTCCACCTCGCGCTGCGGCGACGGGTACGCGATCCAGTGGTAGAGGCAGCGGCGCTTGACCGCGTCGTGCAGGTCGCGCGTGCGGTTGGAGGTGAGCACGATCACCGGCGGGTGCGTCGCGCGGATCGTGCCGAGCTCCGGGATCGTCACCGCCGCCTCGCCGAGCAGCTCGAGCAGGAACGCCTCGAAGTCGTCGTCGGCGCGGTCGATCTCGTCGATCAGGAGCACTGCCGGGCGCGGGCCGGGGTGCTCGAGCGCGCGCAGCAGCGGCCGGCGGATCAGGTAGTCGGGGCTGAACAGATCCTCCTCGCCGAGCTTCTCCCCCGCCGCCTCGGCGAGCCGGATCGAGAGCAGCTGGCGCGGGTAGTTCCACTCGTACAGCGCCTCGGCCGCGTCGATCCCCTCGTAGCACTGCAGGCGTACGAGCGGGGTGTCGAGCACCATCGCCAGCGAGCGCGCCGCCTCGGTCTTGCCGACGCCCGCCTCGCCCTCGAGCAGCAGCGGCTGCGGCAGCCGCAGCGCCAGGAACATCGAGGTCGCCAGGCCCTCCTCGACGAGGTAGTCGACCGCGGCGAGCCGCTGCGCGAGGGTCTCGACGTCGGGGACGAGCTCGTTCACCGGACCGCCGCGTAGTCCTCGGGCGTGTCGACGTCGAGCGGGATGCGGCCGTCGACCGGCACGTCCTCCGCGCCGCGGTCGACCAGCTTCCACACGCCCTTGTCGCCGTGCAGGTTCGCGAGCGCGCCGAACAGCGAGCGCGCGAACGCGATCGGGTGCCCGCGCCCGTCGTCGTAGCGGCACACCGCCAGCTCCGCGTCGCCGCGCCCCGCCAGCAGCGCGCGCACGGTCTCCGCCGTCACGCCGGGCTGGTCGCCGAGCATCAGCACGAGCACGTCGCAGCGCTCGTCGACCGTCGCCAGCGCGGCCGCGATCGAGGACGAGCAGCCCTCGCCGTAGGCGTCGTTGACGACCACCTCGGCGCCGCTCAGATCCACCGAAGCGCGCACCTCGTCGGCCGCGCCGCCGATCGCGACCACGAGTTGGTCGAAGTCGCATTCGCGCGCGACGCCGACCACGTGCCCGAGCAGCGTGCCGTCGCGGTACGGCAGCGTCTGCTTTGGCCGCCCCAGCCGCTTCGAGCCGCCCGCTCCGAGGACGAGCCCGCAGGTGAAGTCAGGCATGCGCGAAGGCGTTCTTGCAGCCGTCGCAGCAGAAGTACACGGTCTCCCCGTCCCGCTCCGCAGACGGGGTGTCGGGGATGACGATGACGCTCATCCCACAGACCGGATCGACCGCGGTCACCTGCTGCTTCGGCGCGCGCCGGATCTGGACGATGCGCGCGAGGATCGCGAGCGCGATCTCCTCCGGCGTGCGCGCGCCGATGTCGAGCCCGGCCGGCGTGTCGATGCGATCGAGCAGCTCCTGCGGGACTCCGTCGCCCTTCAGCTCGCCGAGCACCCCGGCGCCACGCCGGCGGCTCGCCACGAGCCCGACGTACGGCACGCCTGCCTCGAGCGCGGCCTTCAGCACCGGCAGCTCGCCGCGCCCGTGCCCGGCGGCGACCACCGCGAGGTCGTCCTCGCGCACCTCGAAGTCGCCGCCGACCATGTCCAGCCCCAGCTCTCCGCCCAGCTTCACCAGCGCGTGCGAGATCGGCAGGGCGCCCTCCACCAGCACGCGCGGCGCGGGCACCACCGGCTCCACGAACACCTCGATCATCCCTCCAGACAGGCACGGGTTCTGCACGGTCACGACACCGCGCTCCTCCTCGCCGCCGAACGGCACCACCCGCAGCAGCACGGTCTCGCCGCGCTCAAGCGACCGCAGCGCGTACTCGCGCACGCTCTGCTCGGCGCAGTCGCCGCCCACGAAGCCCTCGATCGTCCCGTCCTCGAGCACGAGCGCGGTGTCGCCGGGCTTCGCGCTCGTCGGGCGCTCGACCCGCACCACGGTCGCGGTCGCGAACGGAACGCCCCGTTCCGCAAGCTCCTGCGCGCGCCGGGTGAGGGCCGTGGGCATCATTGCGGCGGCTCTGGGCGCCCCTGCATCGCCGCCCACACGCGGGCGGGCGTGCAGGGCATGTCGACGTGGTCGACCCCGAGCGGCTGCAGCGCGTCGATCACCGCATTGACGATCGCCGGCGGCGAGCCGACGTTCGGCGACTCGCCGACGCCCTTGGCGCCGAGCGGGTGGTGCGGGCACGGCGTCACGGTCGCGCCGAGCTCGAAGTCGGGACACTCGAGCGCGGTCGGGATCAGGTAGTCCATGAACGACGAGTTCAGGCAGTTGCCCTCGGCGTCGAACGAGATCAGCTCCATCAGCGCGATCCCGATGCCCTCGGCGAGGCCGCCGTGGATCTGGCCGTCGACGATCATCGGGTTGATGCGCACCCCGCAGTCGTCGACCGCGATGAAGCGCCGCACCGTCACGTGGCCGGTGTCGGCGTCGACGTCGACGACCGCGATGTACGCGCCGTACGGGTAGGTGAGGTTCGGCGGGTCGTAGATGACCTGCGCGTCGAGCCCGCCCTCCTGGCCCTCCGGCATCGGCGAGCCGCTGTAGGCGTAGGAGGCGATCTCCTCGATCATCGCGCCCTGCTCCGGGTCGCCCTTGACGAACCAGCGGCCCTTCTCCCACGCGAGGTCCTCGGGGCGCGTCTCGAGCATGGTCGCCGCGATCGCGCGCGCCTTGTCGCGCACCTTGCGCGAGACGACCGCGACGGCCGCGCCGGACACCGGCGTCGAGCGGCTGCCGTAGGTCCCGAGCCCGTAGGGCGTGCGGTCGGTGTCGCCGTGGCGGACCAGGACGTCCTCCGGCGGGATGCCGAGCTCCTCCGCGACGATCTGCGCGAACGTCGTCTCGTGGCCCTGGCCCTGGGTCTGCGCGCTGATCGACACGACCGCCTTCCCGGACGGGTGTACGCGCAGGTCGGCGCCGTCGTTCATCGCCAGCCCGAGGATGTCCATGTGCTTGCGCGGGCCGGCGCCGACGCCCTCGGTGAAGAACGACACGCCGATGCCCATCAGCTCGCCCCGTTCGCGCTTCTCGGCCTGCTCGCGCCGGAGGTCGTCGTAGCCGGCGATGTCCATCGCGACCTTCATCGTCTCGGCGTACTCGCCGGAGTCGTAGGTCCAGCCGGTCGTCGTCTCGTACGGGAACTGCTCGGGCGTGATGAAGCTCTGCATGCGCAGCTCGATCGGGTCCTTCTTCATCTCGAGCGCGAGCGCGTCGACCATGCGCTCGACGAGGTAGACCGCCTCGGTGATGCGGAACGAGCAGCGGTAGGCGACGCCGCCCGGCGCCTTGTTCGTGTAGACGGCCTTGACCTTGACGTGCGCCGCCTCGAGGTCGTAGGAGCCGCACACGATGTGGAAGAAGCCGGCCGGGAACTTCGTCGGCTGGGCGGTCGAGTCGAACGCGCCGTGGTCGGCGATCGTGTCGACGCGCAGGCCGGTGATCTTCCCGTCCTTCGCGCACATCTCCGCGTGCATGATGTAGTCGCGGGCGAACCCGGTGGAGGTCAGGTTGCCGGTGCGGTCCTCGATCCACTTGACCGGCACGCCGGCCACGATCGAGCCGGCGATCGCGCACACGTAGCCGGGGTAGACCGGCACCTTGTTGCCGAAGCCGCCGCCGATGTCGTTGCACTTGATGCGGATCATGTGCTCGGCGAGCCCGGCTACGTGCGCGTAGACCGTGCGGTGGGCGTTCGGCGCCTGGTTGCCGTTGTAGATGTCGAGCTGCCCGGTCTCCGGGTTGAAGTCGGCGATCATCCCGCACGTCTCCAGCGGAGCCGGGTGGCAGCGCGGGTAGATGATGTCGCGGGTGACGATCGTGTCCGCCTCGGCGAACGCGCGGTCGGTCGCCGCCTCGTCGCCGGCCTCCCAGGTCGGCGAGGCGAGGTTGTCGCGCTGGCCGGCCTTGTCGTCGCGGATCAGCGGCGCGTCGGGGTCGAGCGCCTTGCGCGCGTTGACCACCGGCGGCAGCGGGTCGTACTCGACGTCGATCAGCGACAGTGCGTCGTTGGCGGTGTACTCGTCGACCGCGATGACGAACGCGACCTCCTGGCCCTGGAAGCGCACCTTGTCGCCGGCCAGCACGGCCTGCGTGTCGTAGGAGATCGTCGGCATCCACGCGAGGCCGAGCGTCTCGAGGTCCTTGGCGGTGACGACGGCGGCGACCCCTGGGTGCGCGAGCGCGCGCGAGGTGTCGATCGAGACGATCTTCGCGTGTGCGTACGGGCTGCGCAGGACCTGGCCGTAGACCATCCCCGGCAGGCGGATGTCGTCGAGGTAGTTGCCCTGGCCGCGGATGAAGCGCGGGTCCTCCTTGCGCTTCAGGCGGCCGAAGCCGACGGGGCGTTCCTCAGCGATGGCCATGTGCGGCCTCCTGGTGCTCGGCCGCCCAGCGGACTGCAGCGACGATGTTCTTGTAGCCCGTGCAGCGGCAGATGCCGCCGGAGATCGCGGTGCGGATCTCCTCCTCCGTCGGGTTCGGGTTCTCGTCCAGCAGCGCGCGGGCGGTCATCAGCATGCCCGGGGTGCAGAACCCGCATTGCAGCGCGTGCTTCTCGTAGAACCCTTCCTGCACGGGATCCAGCTTGCCATCCGTCTCTAAAGACTCGACGGTGCGGATCTCGTGGCCCTCGCACATCGCCGCGAGGATCGTGCAGGACTTGACCGGCTTGCCGTCCATGAGCACGACGCAGGCGCCGCAGTTGGAGGTGTCGCAGCCCCAGTGCGTGCCGTGCAGCTCGGCGTCCTCGCGGATGTAGTGGACGAGCAGGCGGCGCGGCTCGACGTCGTGGGTGACGTCCTGGCCGTTGAGGCGGATGGTCACGTTCATGAGAGCGCGCGCTCCGTCGCGCGGCGCAGGGCGCGTTGGGTGAGGACGCCGGCGAGGTGGCGTTTGTAGTCGATCGGCCCGCGCCCGTCCGAGCTCGGGGAGCAGTCCTCGGCGGCGATCTCGCGCGCCTGCGCGAACAGCTCCTCGGACGGCGGCTTGCCGCGCAGCAGCTCCTCGGCGCGCGTGAGGTGGATGGTGGTCATCCCGACCGCGCTGAGCGCGATGCCGACCTGGCCGAGTGTCTCGCCCTCCATCCACACGGCCGCGGACGCCGCCGCGATCGCCCAGTCGCCCGCGCGCCGCTCGACCTTCTCGTGCGCGCTGACCCGCGCCCGGGAACAACGGCAGCCGGATCTCGGTCAGGATCTCGCCGGCGCCGACCGCGGTCATGTACGGGCCGACGTGGAAGTCCTCCATCGAGACCGCGCGCTCACCGTCCTTCCCGCGGATCACGACGAACGCCTTCGCTGCGCTGCACACCGCCGACAGGTCCTCGGCCGCGTCGGCCTGGCACAGCGAGCCGCCGATCGTGCCGCGGTTCCGCACCACGGGGTCGGCGATGACCTCCTCGGCGTCACGGAACAGGGGGAACCGCTCCGCCAGCAGATCCGACTTCAGGAGGTCGACGTGGCGCGTCATCGCGCCGATCTTGATCATCCCCTCGTCCTCGCGGATGTACGCGAGGTCGGTCAGGTCGTTGATGTCGATCAGGTGCGCCGGCTGGGCGAGCCGCAGCTTCATCATCGGCAGCAGGCTGTGGCCGCCGGCGATGATCCGCGCCTCCGGGCCGAGCCGCTCGAGCGACGCGATCGCGCCCTCGACGCTGGTCGCACGTTCGTACTCGAATGGCGCCGGGGTCTGCACGGGGCTCCTCTCCTCCGTCAGGACTGCTTGGCCGGGAACCGCTTGCGAGGCTGGCCGATGTCCTCGCGCCGCTCGTACTGCTCCGGTGATTCGGCGCCGATGACCGGCGAGCGCGGAAGCTCCGCGGCGCCCGGCTCGCGGCCCGCCGGGTAGAGGGCGCGCGACGCCGCGCTGCCGTAGGCGGCATCGCGCAGCGCCGGGCCGCGCGGGCTGGCGGCGGCGATCGGCGCCTCGCGGCCGAGCCGGGCGAGCGTCAGCGTGCCGCGCGTGTAGACCTCGCCGATCCGCGGCGCCACGACGTCCGTGCTCTCCGGGAAGTCGCGCAGGCCCGCCGCGGCGGCGCCCGGGTAGAGGCCCTCGATCAGGCCCATGGCGTCGGTCATCCCCGCCTTCTTGACCAGCAGCCCCTCGAGCGCGGACACGCCGGCGTCGAGGTTCGCGTTGATGTCGTCGACGACGGCGGCGACCGGCGCGCTCTTCTCGACGATCCCGCCGACGTGCTCGATCACGCGGTCGAGCCCGGCGACGATCTTGCGCAGCTGGAAGATCGTCGAGACGAGGAAGTACACGAGCGCGAGCACGATCAGGACGACCCCGAGGATCATCGCGGCGGCGGCGGCGCTCATGCGGCGGGCCCCGCGTCGTCGAGGATCACGTCGAGCGAGCCGCCGTAGGCCGCGACGAGCTCGATCGTCGTCCTGGCCTGCTGCTGGGTGGTCAGCAGCAGCGCGGTCGCGTCGAGGTCGGCCGACCCCTTCGCGGCGGTGTCGGCGATCGCGTCGACGGTCGGGACGATGCCCGCGGCCGCGTCGAGCACGCCCTTGAGCAGCACGACCACGATCGGGAACACGACGAGGATGAGCAGCGCGGCGCCGATCCACACGCCGGTCATGAGGGCCTCCGCTCGGCGACGATCGCGGCCTTGCGCCCGATCTCCGGCAGCGCGCCGACGATGATCTCGAACTGCGAGTTGATCGCCTCGACGGCCGGCCCCAGCGGGGCCAGGTGCTCGGCCTCGACACCCTCGAGCGCGCCCGACAGGGTCGCGAGCCCGGCGGAGATCGACAGCAGCCGCCGGCGGATCTCGATCAGCGCGAGCGCCAGCACGGCCACGACGACGACCGCCAGGATGACCGCGAGCAGGACGTGGCCGCTCATTTGCCGTCGAACCCGTCGGTAAGGGCGTTCATGTAGCCGTCCTGCACGATCGCCTCGTCGACGATCAGCGCCAGCACCGGCGCGGTCGCCTCGAGCTGCGGGATGTTGGCGGTGTTGGCGCCGACCTTCCCGGCGATCGCGAGCAGCCCGTCGACCGAGCGCTGGATCTTCGCGAGGTTGCCGAGCAGCAGCACGATCAGCACCACGACCACCGCCGCCGCGGCGGCCCCGATCACCAGCGCAATCGTGAAGTACGCGGCGGCGAGGGTCACTTGCCGACCGCCACCTTCCGCAGCGCCCGCGCGCTGTGCAGGATGCGAACGCCGGAGTCGTTGATGCGGCCGATGCCGTCGAGCGCGTCGGTCTGCGCTCGCACGACCTCGACCGCGTCCTCAGCGGCGGCGGCCTGCTTGGAGATCCGTGCGGCCAGCGCGACGATCGTGATGAGGATCGCTGCCGCCACGGCGACCACGACCACGCCCAGCGTGATGCCAACGATCCATTCCGTGGATGCCACGGTCGTCCCCAGGTCCGACACGTCGTCAGGAAACGTACCCCACGGAGCGGGGCCGCTTCAACCAACCGGGCGCTTAGAAGTCGCGGTCGTTGGCGCCGGACTCGTTGGCGGTGTTGCCCGTCGCGGTGTTGCCGGCGAGGTCGGTCGCGCCGGTCGACGACCACCAGTTCAGCTGGGCCGACGTCGTGACGCCGCTGTTGAAGGTGCCGGAGATCCAGGTGCCGACCGTGACCGTGACCGTGTTGCCCGACATCACCATCGTCCCGTTGAACCAGGTGTCGTTGGTGACGTAGTTGGCGTTGAGGCGCAGCCCGTTGTTGCCGGTGATGTTGAGGCGCGTCCCGCCGGTGGAGTTGTAGATGTGGATCGCGTCGCTACTGCCGTTGGTGTTGTTGTCGACGAACACGCGGACCGGCGTCGAGCCGCCGTTCCAGCCGGCCAGGATCGAAGCGGGGGCCATCGGCTCCGACCACGTGAACGTGATCGTGTCGCTGTTGTCGATGCGGCCCTGGGTGCCGCCGTTGACCGTCTGGACGTTGGTCGCGCGTCGGGTGCGTGTTGTCGATGATCACGGTCATCGCCGCCGAGTTGGTCACGTGCCCGAGGTTGTCGGTCGCGACCACGCGGACCTGGTAGGTGCCGTCGGCGACCTGGGTCGAGTCGCCCGTGCAGCTGTAGCTCGGGGTGGTGTCGGTGCAGAACGTGAACCAACCGCCGAGGTAGAAGACCTGGAACTGGACGGACTGCACGCCGGCCGGGTCGGTCGCGTTGGCGGTCATCGTGACGTTGCCGCTCACGCGGGTGCTGCTCGCCGGGCTCGAGACGGAGGTCACCGGGCCGTCGGTGTCGACGCGGCGGCCGGTCTGGACCGTCGAGGCCAGCGTGTTGCCCGCGTTGTCGGTGACGAGCGCGCGGAAGTCATAGACGCCGTCGGCGAGGCCGTCGACGTTGCCGGTGCACGAGCCGAACGGGCTCGTCGAGTCGGTGCACAGGTCGGTCCACGTGTCGGCGCCCGTGGGCGAGGTCTGGACCTTCCAGCTGGCGACGCCGGAGCCGCCGCCGTTGTCGGCCGCGGCGCCGGTGAAGTTCACGTTGCCGGAGAGGTTCGTGCCGACGGGCGGCGAGCGTGGAGGTCATCGGGTTGGTGTTGTCGATGCGGCGGCCGGTGACGGTGCCGGAGGTCGTGGCGCGGCCGACGTTGTCGGTCGCGGTCGCGCGGAAGTCGTAGAGGCCGTCGGCCACCGAGGTGTGTTGAACGCGCACGAGAACGGCGTCGTCCCGCCCGTGCAGGCCGTGATCCACGTCGAGCCCGAGTTGAGCTTGTACTCGTACGTCACCGAAGCGACGCCGCTGCCGGCGTCGGCCGCCGTCGAGGCGAGCGTGACCGAACTGGCGAGGTAGGCCGCGGGCGAGGTCATCGTCACCGTCGGGTTGAGGTGGTCGATGCGCCCGGTGACCGTGCCGGAGGTGCCGGTACGAGCCGCGTTGTCGGTGGCGATCGCGCGGAAGTCGTAGGCGCTGCCGTTCGTCAGCGCCGTGGTGTTGAACGAGCAGGAGTAGCGGCGTGGTCGTGGACGAGTTGCAGGCGTTCGACCACGCACCGCCGTGCGAGCTTGCGACTGGTACTGGACCGACGCGATGCCCGCCTGCGTCGCCCGGCGTCGACGTCAGCGAGACCGAGCGCCGTCGCGCCACGCGGCGACCGCGCCCATCGTCACGGTCGGGTTGGTGTTGTCGATGCGGCGCGACTCACGACGGCCGAGCGCGCCCGAGTTGCCGACGTTGTCGGTCGGCACCGCGCGGAAGTCATAGAGGCCGTCGCTCACCGAGGTGGTGGCGAACGTGCACGAGTAGGGCGTGGTCGCCGACGAGCAGGCGTTCGTCCACGCGCCGGCCGGGGACAGGCGGTACTGGTACTGGACCGACGCGATGCCGCTGCCGCCGTCGGCGGCCGTCGAGGTCAGCGAGACCGAGCCGGACACGTTCGCCGCGATCGCGCCGAGCGTCGCCGTCGGCGCGGTGTTGTCGATCCGGCGCGAGGTCACCGCCGCGGAGGTGCCGGTCTTGGCGACGCCGTCGATCGCGACGGCGCGGAAGTCGTAGACGCCGTCGGCCACCGAGGTGGTGTCGAACGAGCAGGGGAACGGCGTCGTCAGGCCCGTGCACGCGGTCGCCCAGGTCGAGCCCGAGCTGAGCTTGTACTCGTAGCGGACCGAGGCGACGCCGGTGCCGTTGGCGCCGTCGGCGCTGGTCGAGGCCAGCGTGACCGAGCCCGTCAGGTTGGCGGCCGGAGCGGTCATCGTCGCGGTCGGCGCGATGTTGTCGAGCCGGCGGTTCGAGACGATCGCCGAGGTGCCGGTGTTGCCGGCGACGTCGGTCGACGTGGTGCGCAGGTCGTAGAGGCCGTCGGCGAGCGCCGCCGTGTTCCAGGAGCAGGTGACGATCGAGGACGCGGCCGTGCAGATGGTGGTCCAGCTACCGCCGCCCGACGGGCGGTACTGCAGCGTCGAGCTCGCCACGCCGGAACCGCTGTCGACGGCGGAGCCGGAGACGGACACCGTGCCGGTCAGCGGCGTACCCGGGTCGGTGGTGGTGGGGGTCGGGGCCGTGTTGTCGACGCGGCGGTTCGTGATCGTGTCGGTCCTGGTGTAGCCGGCGCTGTCGGTGGCGACGGCGCGCACGTCGCGCAGCCCGTCGGTCACGGTCGACGTGTCCCACGAGCAGCTGTACGGCGAGGTGCTCGCGGTGCAGGCGGTCGTCCAGGTGTTGGCGCCCGCGGGCGAGGTCTGAAACACCACGTTGGACATGCCGCGATCCGAGGTCGCGACCGCGTTGAGCATCACGACGCCGCGCAGCGGCGTGCCCGGGTTGGTGAGGGTGACCGCGACGGTGTTGAAGCTCGAGGCTGCGCTGAAGATCTGGTTCGGGTTCGTGCTCTGGGCCACGTAGGCGGCCTGGGACGAGCCCATGCCGATCGGCAGGAGGATGGCCAGCACCGCGAGGGCGGTCAGCGGCCAGGTGGCAGTGTGGGTGAGAACGGCGCGAAGCATGGGGGGACACGCGCACACACGCGCGTTACGACTGCTATCGGCCGTTTGAGAGTCGTCCGCGAGGCAGTGGACGCATGTATGACCGAGGCCCGGAGGAAGGCCTCGGCGGGGTCAGTCCCCGTAGCCCTCCGGGCGCGCCTGGAACCAGTTCCAGGCGTCCTCGATCATCGTCTCGATCTCGGGCTTGCGCGGGACCCAGCCGAGCTCGTCGCGGATCCGCTGCGAGGAGGCGACCAGCGCGGCCGGATCGCCCGGGCGGCGGCCCTCCTCCTTGACGGGGATCTCGCGGTCGGTGACGGCGCGTGCGGCCTCGATCACCTGGCGGACCGAGAAGCCGGTGCCGTTGCCGAGGTTGTAGATGCGGTGCTCGCCGGGCTCGGTGGCGCGCTCGAGGCCGAGGATGTGGGCCGCGCCGAGGTCCTCGATGTGGATGTAGTCGCGCACGGCGGTGCCGTCGGCCGTGTCGTAGTCAGTGCCGAACAGCGACACGTGGTCGCGCTTGCCGGCTGCGGCCTGCAGCACGAGCGGGATGATGTGGGTCTCGGGCTCGTGGTCCTCGCCGAGGTCTCCGCTCGCGCCCGCGACGTTGAAGTAACGGAGCGAGACCGCGCCGAGCCCGTGCGCGCGGCACTCGTCGCTGATCATGCGGTCGACGGCGAGCTTGGAGGCGCCGTAGGCGTTGACCGGGTCGGTCCGCAGCGTCTCCGGCATCGGGATCTCGGCCGGCTCGCCGTAGACCGCGCAGGTCGAGGAGAACACCAGCCGCTTGCAGCCGGCCGCGCGCATCGCGTCGAGCAGGTTCAGCGACGCGACGAAGTTGCCGCGGTGGTAGCGCTCGGGGTGCTCGACCGACTCCGCGACGAGCGCCAGCGCGGCGAAGTGCAGGACGGCGTCGTAGCCGCCGGCCAGCGTGGCGTTGACGGCCTCGGCGTCGAGCAGGTCGACGTGCTCCAGCGGCACGCCCTGCGGGACCGCGGCGGCGTGCCCGCGCACGAGGCTGTCGAGCACGGTCACCTCGTGGCCGGCGTCGAGCAGCTGGGCGGCCACGATCGAGCCGATGTAGCCGGCGCCGCCGGTGACGAGGAGCTTCATGGCGTGCAGAGTGATACCAGTCCCTCGATGGTTGGTTCCATGGCCGCCGTGCCTGGATGTGCGTGTCCCAGGGATGCAGGGGCGTGCACGCCGAAGGGGGATAGTGGCAGCGCCACAGACCCCTTCTGGCGGGTGCGGCCCTGCGCCGCGGGGCGCGTGCAGACGGGTGCGGGGGTCGTGGAACCAACCATCGAAGTACTCTGGGCGCGTGTCCGTCCGCCTGACCGGGGCTCTCGTGGCAGCCTTCGCGCTGCTCGCCGTTCTGCCGTCCGTGGCCGCCGCCGACCTGTCGCGCGGCGCCCAGCGGGTCTACGACGACTACCGCAACGACGCGGCGCTCACGCCCTGCGACCACAGCATCAAGACGTACCGGCGCACGCTGCGCGAGATCACGCCGGACATCGAGGAGCAGACCCCGGCGTTCCGGCCGGCGGTCGAGGCGGCGCTGCGCGAGCGCGAGAGCAAGCAGCCGTGCACCGCGCCGGGCTCCGGCGAACAGGACCAGAACGCCGCGCCAGGCGGCAGCAGCGGGTCGACCCCGGTCTCGCCGCCCGCCTCGGTCCAGCCCGCCCAGCCGGCACCGGCGCAGCCCGCGAAGCCCGCCAAGCCAGTCCAGCCCGTCCAGCCGGCGCAACCTGCGCAGCCGGCGCCGACGGCCGACCCCGTCGCCGACGGTCGCGCCTGCCGCGCCGGTGACGAGCTCCGCACCCGCGCCCGCGAGCGCGCCCGTGCTGCTCGACCGGCCGCACCACGGCACTCCCGTCGGGCTGCTGATCGCGCTCGGGCTGCTGGCGCTGTGCCTGCTGGCGATCCCGCTCGCGCTGCTCGCGCGCCGGTTCGATCGCTTCCCGGGCGCGCGCCACGCGTGGGGCGAGGCCGCTTACCGAGCCGGCGGCACGTGGACCGACTTCCTCGACTGGGCGCGGGCGGGCCGTTGAAAGAGCAGTTGCCGTGGTGGATCGGCGGGCCGGTGCTCGGCCTCTGCGTGGTCGCGATCCGCGGGCTGCTGAACGCGCGCCTGGGCGTGACCGGCGCGTTCTCCGAGGTGATCGACCGCGTCGGGAAGCGCAGCCTCGCGTTCGACTGGCGCGGCTGGTTCTGCTTCGGCCTGATCGCGGGCGGGCTGGTGTTCGCGCTCGTTCGCGGTGACGCGGGCTTCGAGGGGTACGGGTGGCTGACGCGCACGTTCACGAGCGATGCGTGGATCGCGCTGATCCTGCTGCTCGCGGGCGTGCTGATCGGCTTCGGCGCGAAGACCGCCGGCGGCTGCACGTCGGGCAACGGCCTGACCGGGACCTCGATGCTCTCGCGCGCGGCGCTCGCCGCCACCGCGACGTTCTTCGGCACCGCGATCGTCGTGTCGTTCGCGATCGAGGCCCTGACGTGAGGCTCGCCGGGCTGCTCGTCGGGCTGGTCTTCGGCGTCGTGCTGAGCTGGTCGGGGATGAGCGATCCCGACGTGATCCGCGGGGCGCTGCTGTTCGAGGAGTCCTACCTGTTCCTGTTCTTCGCCTCGGCGGTCCTGGTCGCGAGCGTCGGCGTCCGGCTGCTGCGGGGGCGACGCTCGCTGCTCACGCGCGAGCACATCGACTGGCGCTCGACGCCCGTGCAGCGCCGCCACATCGCCGGCAGCGTGCTGTTCGGGGCCGGCTGGGCGCTCGCCGACGCGTGCCCGGGACCGATCGCCACGCAGCTCGGCCAGGGGATCGCCTGGAGCCTCTTCACGCTCGCCGGCGTGGTGGTCGGAATCTGGGTGTTTTTACGCCGCCGGCCGTCCGCGATCGACGCCTAGAGCTTCTAGAATGAAGGGCCTGATTTGCAGGCCTCTTCCAGTCCGTCCGAGGCACGGAGGAACCTTCCCAGCCCGCGAATTACAGCGATTTGGCCCGCGATTCGGGCCGGCACGGGAGAGGAGAGTTTTCTGATGGAGTCGACGCCCCACACAACCCTCGAGACGGAGACCCGCATGGGAGAGGCGTTGCGTGTCCAGCGGCTGTTCACGCAGCCAGGCGTCCACCCCTTCGAGCAGGTCGAGTGGGAGACGCGCGACGCGCGCATCGGCCACGGCGACAAGGTCGCGTTCGAGCAGAAGAACGTCGAGTTCCCGAAGTCGTGGTCGCAGAACGCCACGAACATCGTCGCCCAGAAGTACTTCCGCGGCCAGATGGACTCGCCGGCGCGCGAGCGCTCGGTCAAGCAGATGGTCTCGCGGGTGGCCGGCACGATCGCCGACTGGGGTCGTGAGCGCGGCTACTTCGCCACGGCGGAGGACGGAGACACGTTCGAGGCCGAGCTGACCTTCATCCTGCTCAACCAGCTGGCGGCGTTCAACTCGCCGGTCTGGTTCAACGTCGGCTTCGAGGAGCAGCCGCAGTGCTCGGCCTGCTTCATCCTCAGCGTGCAGGACACGATGGAGTCGATCCTGGAGTGGAACACCAAGGAAGGCAACATCTTCCGCGGCGGCTCCGGCTCGGGCATCAACCTCTCCAACATCCGCGGCTCGATGGAGCCGCTGGGCAAGGGCGGCACGGCCTCCGGCCCGGTCTCCTTCATGCGTGGCGCCGACGCGTGGGCGGGCACGATCAAGTCCGGCGGCAAGACGCGCCGCGCGGCCAAGATGGTCGTGCTCGACGTCGACCACCCGGACATCCGCGAGTTCATCTGGTGCAAGGCCAAGGAGGAGGACAAGGCCGCCGCGCTGCGGGACGCCGGGTTCGACATGTCGATCGACGGCGACGGCTTCTACTCGATCCAGTACCAGAACGCGAACAACTCGGTCCGGCTCAGCGACGACTTCATGCACGCGGTGGAGAACGACGCGGAGTGGCACCTGACCTCGCGCGTCACCGGCGAGCCGGTCGAGACGCTCCCCGCGCGCGAGCTGATGCGCGAGATCGCCGAGGCCGCGTGGCGCTGCGCCGATCCGGGCGTCCAGTACGACACGACGATCAACCAGTGGCACACGTCGCCGAACTCGGGGCGCATCAACGCCTCGAACCCGTGCTCGGAGTACATGCACGTCGACGACTCGGCCTGCAACCTGGCGTCGCTCAACCTCATGAAGTTCCGCCGCGCCGACGGCACGCTCGACGTCAAGCGCTTCAACCACGCCGTCGACATCGTGTTCCTGGCGCAGGAGATCGTGGTCGGCCCGTCGAGCTACCCGACGCAGAAGATCGGGGAGAACGCCCGCGCGTTCCGCCAGCTCGGGCTCGGCTACGCCAACCTCGGCGCCTACCTGATGGCCAACGGCATGCCGTACGACTCCGACGCCGGGCGCGGCACCGCCGCCGCCATCACGGCGCTGATGACGGGTCGCGCCTACCTGCAGTCGGCCAAGGTCGCCGCGGGCATCGGCCCGTACGACCGCTACGCCGAGAACCGCGAGGCGCACAACAACGTCATGCGGATGCACCGCGACGCGTCGTACGCGATCCCGGACTCGACGTGCGAGGACGGTTCGCTGCTGGCCGCCGCGCGCGAGAGCTGGAACGAGGCGGTCGCGGCCGGCGAGCTCTACGGCTACCGCAACGCGCAGGCGACGGTGCTGGCGCCCACGGGCACGATCTCGTTCCTGATGGACTGCGACACGACCGGCATCGAGCCGGACTTCTCGCTCGTCAAGTACAAGGAGCTGGTCGGCGGCGGCTCGATGGTGATCGCCAACCGCACGGTGCCGATGGCGCTGCGCACGCTCGGCTACGAGGCGTCCCAGATCGAGCAGATCGAGGCGCACATCACCGAGCACGGCACGATCGTCGGGGCGCCGGGCCTCAAGGGCGAGCACCTCGAGGTGTTCGACGTGGCGGTCGGCGAGCGGGCGATCTCGCACCCCGGCCACATCAAGATGATGGGCGCGGTCCAGCCGTTCCTGTCGGGCGCGATCTCCAAGACCGTCAACCTGCCGGAGACGGCGACGGTGGACGACATCGCGGAGGCGTACCTGCAGTCGTGGAAGCTCGGCGTCAAGGCGCTGGCGATCTACCGCGACGGCTCGAAGACCGCCCAGGCGCTGCGCACGGACGCGCAGAAGAGCAAGGAGATCCCCGCGGCCGTGGAGGCCGGGGAGGGCGGCTACGTCACGCCCGACGGCGACAAACTGGTGCCCGGGGCGCAGATCGCGGCGATCGTCGACGACGCGGTCTCGGAGGCGGTCAAGCAGACGCGCGCCAACGCTGACCCGCAGCGGCGCCGGATGCCGCGCGAGCGCCAGTCGCTCACGCACAAGTTCTCGCTCGGCGGCCACGAGGGCTACATCACGGCCGGCATGTACGACGACGGCTCGGTCGGGGAGATCTTCCTGACCGACATCGGCAAGGAGGGCTCGACCCTCCGCGGCATGATGAACTCGTTCGCGACCGCGATCTCGATCTCGCTGCAGTACGGCGTGCCGCTCGAGACGCTCGTGCGCAAGTTCGCCTACATGCGCTTCGAGCCGGAAGGGATCACCACCAACCCGGAGATCCCGTTCGCGAAGTCGATGCCCGACTACATCATGCGCTGGCTCGCGTCACGCTTCCTGGACGCAGACACGCAGGAGGACCTGGGCATCCTCACCAAGGAGGTCCGCGCGCGCCGCTCGGCCGAGGACACCGCGACCAGCGGCGACACCGCCGGCCCGGCGGCCTCCAAGCCCGGCAACGGCGGGTCGACGATCAAGGCCTCCGCGCCCGGCACCACCCGCGCGGCCGCCGAGGCGATGACGGACAGCCCGCCGGTCCTCCCGGCCAAGCTCGTCGGCCTCGACCTCGGCCCGGCGTGCTCCCAGTGCGGCGGCATGATGCAGCGCACGGGCTCGTGCTACACGTGCTCGAGCTGCGGCAACAACACCGGCTGCGGCTAGGGCGACGCCGCGCGGCAACGGCGGCATTGAGGAGCGGGTTCGGACCGCCGCGGCGGCCACGAATGTCAGCTGAGGGTCGCTATGCGACCTTGACACGACACTCGTGGCCGAGCGGGGCTCGTAACCCCCCCCTTTTTTTTTTTTTTTTTTTTTTTTTTTTTTTTTTTAAAAAAAAAAAAAAAAAAAAAAAAAAAAAAAAAAAAAAAAAAAAAAAAAAAAAAAAAAAAAAAAAAAAAAAAAAAAAAAAAAAAAAAAAAAAAAAAAAAAAAAAAAAAAAAAAAAAAAAAAAAAAAAAAAAAAAAAAAAAAAAAAAAAAAAAAAAAAAAAAAAAAAAAAAAAAAAAAAAAAAAAAAAAAAAAAAAAAAAAAATTTTTTTTTTTTTTTTGCGGCTCGACTCCTACCCAGCCGCCGTTGTTGCGCCCCCTCGGCCTCCCGTTTTTTTTTTTTTTTTTTTTTTTTTTTTTTTTTTTTTTTTTTTTTTTTTTTTTTTTTTTTTTTTTTTTTTTTTTTTTTTTTTTTTTTTTTTTTTTTTTTTTTTTTTTTTTTTTTTTTTTTTTTTTTTTTTTTTTTTTTTTTTTTTTTTTTTTTTTTTTTTTTTTTTTTTTTTTTTTTTTTTTTTTTTTTTTTTTTTTTTTTTTTTTTTTTTTTTTTTTTTTTTTTTTTTTTTTTTTTTTTTTTTTTTTTTTTTTTTTTTTTTTTTTTTTTTTTTTTTTTTTTTTTTTTTTTTTTTTTTTTTTTTTTTTTTTTTTTTTTTTTTTTTTTTTTTTTTTTTTACCAGATGGGAAATTTGCGGATGAAAGGAACGCGCCCCCGGGCTTAGCGGGCGCCGTTGCGCAGCAGGTTGCCACGGCCTGTCGGCCACGGCAGGGTCTTCGCGTTGGAGCGCTTGACGCGGTAGACGTCGATGCCGTGATCGATCGTGGTGACCACGATCTCGAGCTTGCCGTCGCGGTCGATGTCGGCGATCGACGGCGCCGCGGCAATACCGATCCCGTTGCCATTGGTGCCCTGGTGGCGGAGGCGGAGGTCGAAGAGCTTCTTGCCCTTGGCGGAGAGCACGACGAGGCGGCCTGAGTTGGGCGCCAGGCCGTAGGTCCCGAAGACCAGCTCGCTGCGGCCGTCGCGGTTGAGGTCGGCGGCGACGACCTCGGAGGCGAACGTCTTGGCTCGGCCGCTAGGCGCCAAGCCAGGCAGCTTGCTGCGTAGCGGGGGGTGGGCGTAGTCGTAGCGCCACAGGCGCTTGCCCTTCGGGCTGATGGCGTAGATGCGCCCGTCGGGGATCGGAGCGACGATCTCGGGGCGGCGGTTGCCGCGGAGGTTGACGAGCGTCGGGGCGGGGATGCCGCTCGGCGGATACCAGTCGCCGTCGGGGCGGACCGCGGGCTTGCTCGTGAGCGGGAGGCGGTTGAAGCCCTTGTGCCGGCGCGCCGAGCGCGAGCCCTTGCCGTACGCGCCGTCGAGCACCATGAACGCGTAGGCCTGGGTCTCGTACGGCTCCTTCTTCTCGACGTTGGGGACGCCGATGACCTCGTTCTTGCCGTCGCGGTCGAGGTCGCCGATCGACGGGGGTGAGGCCGTCCACTGCAGCCATGGCGTCTTGTTGATGTCCGGCCAGTCGCCGACGTGGCGGTGGTAGTGGTCGTCCTCGACCTTGGGCTTGAGCCAGCGGATGAACTGGCCCCAGCCGAGGCGGCGGCCCGCGAAGTCGCTCTGGCGGTTCGTGTACCAGGGCGACGCGAGCACCGACGTGCCGTCGTGGTTGAAGAGGTTGATCTGGTGGTTGTCGTACGTGACGACGACCTCGAGCTGCGGGTCGTCGTCGAGCTGGCCGATCCCGACGTTCTCCCCGTACGCGCCGTAGCCCTGGTTGCCGGCGCCGTTGAACGTCGCGTCGGCGGCGTTGTAGCGCGGCCAGCCGGGCGCGTTGGCGCCGGTGGCGGTGAAGACGAAGACCTGCGACCCGCTGTCCGCCGTGTTGGTGGTCGTGGCGACGACCTCGACGCGCCCGTCGCGGTCGAGGTCGGCGGCCGCGAGGCCGCGGGTCTCCGGGCACTGCCCGCCGCTGCAGGTCGAGGCGGGCCAGCCGGGCTTGAGCGTCAGCCCGCCGGCGCCCAGGTCGTAGGCCGCCACGGTGCCGTCGTTGCCGCCGACGACGATCTCCTTCACGCCGTCCCCGTCGAGGTCGGCGACGACGCCGGGCGCGTAGACCCGGCCCTCGGTCGCCGTCCCCTTGCCGAGGAGCCGGCCCTTGGCGCTGTAGACGAAGGTGCTGTAGAAGGGCGCGACGATCTCGAGCTTCTTGTCGCCGGTGAGATCGACGAGCCCGGGGGACGAGAACCAGCCCGTCTCCCCGGTGTCGATGTGCCGCACGAAGCGCGGCTTCGCCACCTTGGCGCTCGCGGCGTCGGCCGCCGAGAGCGCCAGGAGCAGGACAACGAGCGCCACCCACCGCCACATGGCGCCCACCTTAGAGGTCATCGCGCGCGCTCATAGACGAGGGCCAGCTCGCCCAGCTCACCGGCCTCCTGATGCGCGAGCGTCCATTTCGAGCCCGGCAGGCCGTCGTCGAACAGCCGCTCCCCGTCCCCGGCGATCTCGGGGGTGACCATGAGATACAGCCGGTCGACCAGGTCCGCCGCGAGCAGCGGCTTGACCACGCTCGGGCTCCTGCTGGCGAGGATGTCGCCCTCGCCCGCGGTCTTCAGCTCGGCGACCACGTCGGCGACGGGGGCGTTCACCACGCGGGTGCGCTCCCACGGCGCCTCGGTCAGGGTCGTCGACAGGACGACCTTCTCGGCGCCCACCAGCCAGCTCGCGTAGCCGCGCTCGCGCGGATCCGCGTTCTCGTCGTCGGCGAGCGTCGGCCAGTACCCCATGAAACCCTGGGCGTTGCGGCGGCCGAGCACCGTCGTCGTCGCGCCGTCGAAGATGCGCGCGAGTTGGTCGCGCGCGGCCTCGGTGGTCATGTAGGGCACGATCGCGCCCAGGTCGGCGGGCCCGCCGGGGCCGTTGTAGCGCCCGTCGAGGGTGAGGCTGATGTTGGCGCGCACGATGCGTGTCATGTCGTTCCCTTCGTCTGAGCTGCGAGGTTGTTGAGCACCTGGCTCCAGCCGGTCGCGATGCCGGCGATGTACGGGACGGCCTCGACGGTCGTGTCGGTGATGCCCAGGTCGAGGCGCAGGTGGGTACCGCCGGAGACGGCGGAGAGCTTCACGTCGTAGTGGCCGATGAACGAGACCGCGCCCGCCGCGTCCAGCACCGACAGGTCGAAGGCGAGGTGCTCGGGCGCCTGCGCGGCGTGGACCTGCCCTTCGGAGGGATAGAGCCGCCCCTCGGCGTCGCGGTAGACGAGCAGCGCGCGCCCGCCCGGCCCGGGCTCGAGTGCGCAGTCGGCGACCGTCATCGACGGCACCGCCCACCACGACGCGAGCAGCTCCGGGTCGACCCAGTATCGCCACACGACCTCCCGCGGCGCGGCGAGCAGGCGGTCGAACGAGAACGTGCGCCCATCCGCCCACCGCTCCCCGTCCGCCACCGCGGTCTCCGCCTCGATGGCGTCGCGGTAGCGCGCGATCACGTCCCGCTCGTCCGCGTGCGCGTCGATCCGCTGCGCCAGCTCGCCCAGCCGGCGCTCGAACGCCGCCAGCGGCGCGGGCTCGACGGCGTAGACGCGGCGCTGCCCGAGCGGGAAGACGGTGACCAGGCCGGCGCGGGCCAGCGTCTGCAGGTGCTTCGTGGTCTGCGGCTGCCGGAGGCCGGCCGCCTCGGCCAGCTCGCCGACCGACCGGGGCCGCTCGGCGAGGAGCTCCACGATGCGCCACCGCGCGCCGTCCGCCAGTGCTGATGCAATCTCGTCCACGACGCGAAGTATTCACTTAATGAATATTCTTGTCAAGGAATATATACGCGCCTGGCGCGGATGGGGACGTCACGTACGCCGCGCGCGTGTGCGACAACTACACCGACGTCCGCGCGAACCTCGCGCGCAACGACATCATGGAGAGCCTTCAGGACCTCGGCGCCGACACGCTGTACCCGTCCGGCGATCCGATCGACCCGGTCGCACGGAGGTCGCCGGGCCAACCGACTTGCCGGCCTCTGGTCGGCTGGCGCTTCACGCTCGGCGTCGGCCTGATCAGCCAGGCCGTCGACCGGGCCGTGGGGCGACGCTGTCGATCGTCACCTACGCGAGACCAGGATCTACCGGTGACGCAGGCCTCCGTGCCGGCGCGTGACTGGGACGGCGATGCGGTCGGCCAGGCGCGGATCGCCGGCGCCGTCACCGTCGAGCTCACCGACGCGCAGATCGACCGCGCAGGCCGCAACGCGCTGTGGCTGCAGGGCGGCACCACCACCGACCCGGTCCTCTACCGTCGGGCCCGTTCGCGGGCCGCTACGGGTTCGGCGCCCTCCGCTGCTCGATCGACGACCTCAACGGCGACAACGTCGAGACGATTGCGTTCCCGTCCGGCACGCGGCACGCGTTCTGTTACGCGTACTACGTCACGCCGCCGCCCTCGTCGGGCAAGCTCGTCATCCGCAAGCAGGTCCAGGGCTCCGACGCCCAGGAGACCTTCACCTTCAGCGGCAACGTGTCGTACAACGACGGCGGTGCGTTCAGCCTTAGCGCGAGCGACGGCAACGACGCATCGACCGAGTTCGTGCGCGGCGAGACCCGCGACGGCGATCCACCCTGGACGGTCGTGGAGGACGCGCGCGGCGGGTGGTCGTTGACGGGCCTGGCCTGTACGTCGCAGACCGGTGCCAGCGCCACGACCACGGACCTCGCCGCGCGCAGGGCGCAGATCACGCTCGCGGCCGGCGACACCGTGACGTGCACCTACACCAACCGGCTCACCCCGCCAGCAGGCGCACTCGTGCTGCGCAAGGTCACGCGCAACGGCGCCGGGCGTTTCCCGTTCCGGATCCGCGGCGCCGGCGGCGACCTCGCCGCGCGCCGCACGCTGACCACCAGGACAGCGGGCGGGATCGGCGCCGTCACCGTCGTCAAGCTCGACCCGGGCCGCTACCGCGTTGCAGAGCGGCTGCCGGTAACCGGCGCCGGCGTCTGGCGGCGCTCGGGCCTCAGATGCAACGGCCGGCGTCTGGATCCCTCCAAGCCGGCGAGCGTGCGGATCACCGCAGGGCGGGGCGCCGTGTGCACGTTCACCAACATGCTGGACCGCCCGGGGCGGATCAGCGTCGCCGGGGTGACGATCGGCGGGCTCGGCGCCGCGATCTTTCGAGACCAGCCGGGTCGGCAACCCGAGCGGGCAGCACCTGCAGTTCGCCGCGACCAAGCGCCAGGGCGCGCCGGCCCACGCGAGCGGTCAGCCCACCGATCAGCTGCCGTTCGGCCGCTACGTCATCCAGGAAGCCGCCGCCACCCCGACCGCGGGCGGCCCCGCGAGCGAGTGGCGGCTGGTCGCGGTCACCTGTAACGGCACTCTGGTCCCGGCGGAGCAGGGCCGCGTCACCGTCCGCATCAGCCGCCGTCAGCCGGAGCAGAGCTGCACGTTCTTCCACCTGCGCCTGCCCGCTCCTGCGCCGCCGCCGCCGACGCCCGAGCCGCCCGGCCCGGGGCCGAACCCGCCCGACCCGGTGCCCGGCGAGACCGTGACCGATCTGGTGCTCGCCAAGCGAGAGGCCAGACTCCACCGGCGGGCCGCAGCCGACCCTGACGTTCCGCCTGCGCGTGACCAACCGCTCGGCCGTGACCGCCAGGCGGGTGGTCGTCGCCGACCGGCTCCCGGCGGGGATGGCACTCGTGAGCGTCAAGTCGAGCGGCGGCCGCTGCATCACGCGCCAGCCGCGGCTGGCGGCGTGCGCGGTCGGCGACCTGGCGCCCGGCCAGCGCGACGATCACGGTGCGCGCGCAACAGATCGACCCCGGGGCCGCCGTGAACATCGGCGTCGCCGGCACCGGCAGCCCCGAGAGCCTGCTCCGCAACAACATCGCTCGCCCGCGTCGCACGCGCGCAGCAGCCCGCGCCGAGCGCCTGCTCGAGCTCGGCCCGGCCACGCGCCCGCGCCGCCTGCTGACCAGCGGGGGATATGCCCCATTTGGGGCCCGATCGGGATCGCGCACCGGCCGCCGCTCAGCAATGCTCCACTGATGGGCATGCGGGGCCCGGCTCGGATTCGCCTGTCGAGGGTCATCGGCGCGCTCTCGTACGCGCTCGACCTCACCGAGGGCGAGCCGGCGGGGCACGCCGCTCCGCATCTGCCTGATCGGGATGCGGCTCGCCGAGCGAGCTCGGGCTCGACGCCGCGACGCGCTCGCGAGCTCTTCTACGCGCTGCTGCTCAAGGACGCGGGCTGCTCGGCGAACTCGGCCAAGATGGCCGCGCTGTTCGACGCCGACGACCACGTCGCGAAGCGCACCGTCGAAGCGCATCGACTGGTCGCGCCGCTTCCCCGCGTTCGTCTGGTCGCTACGGACCGTCGCGCCCGGCGGCTCGCTGCGCGCCGCGCGCCGACGCGGCTGCGCGCGATCAAGGACGGAGGGGCAGGTCACCCGCGCGCTGATGCACGGCGCGCTGCGAGCGCGGCGCCGAGATCGCGCTCCTGCTCGGCTTCGAGCCGGAGACCGCCGAGGCGCATCCGCGCGCTCGACGAGCACTGGGACGGCAGCGGCCAGCCGCGCGGGCTGCGCGGCGACGAGATCCCGCTGCTCGCGCGGATCCTCTGCCTCGCCCAGACGGCCGAGATCTTCCACGCCAGCGGCGGCCCGCGAGGCGGCGCTACGCACGTCGCGCGCGCGCCGCAGCGGCGAGTGGTTCGACCCCGCGCTGGTGCGACGCGCTGCGCGCCGTGCCGCGACGACGCCGAGCTTCTGGGCGGCGCTCGCGCGACGCCGACGTCTCGGCCTGGGAGCCGCGAGGACCGGCTGCTGAGCGCCGACGACGACCAGCTCGACCGGATCGCGGCCGCGTTCGCCGGCGTCATCGACGCGAAGTCGCCCGTGGACCTACCGCCACTCCGACCGCGTCGCCTGCTCGTGGCCCGGCATCGCCGCGCGCGCTCGGCGCCGGCGACGCCGAGCTGCCCGACCTGCGCCGCGCCGCGCTGCTGCACGACATCGGCAAGCTCGCGGTCTCCAACCGCATCCTCGACAAGCGCGGCGCGCTGACGCCGGCGGAGTGCGCGCGCAGGTCCGCGAGCACCCGCTGATCACCGAGCGGATCCTCGCGCGCGTCCCGGGCTTCGCGCACCTCGCGCCCGTCGCCGCCGCCCACCACGAGCGGCTCGACGGCAGCGGCTACCCGCTACGGCCTGCGCGGCGACGAGCTCACCGATGCCGATGCGCGTGCTCGCCGTCGCCGACGTGTTCGAGGCGCTGACCTCCGCCCGCCCCTACCGCCCGGCGATGAGCGTCGACGAGGCGCTGGCCACGCTCCGCGCCGACGCGCCCGCCCGGCTCGACCCCGACGCCGTCGACGCGCTCGCGGGCATGCTCCAGCCACGCGAGCCCGCCGCCCACCGCTAGCGGCGGCCTAGCGGCTCAGCCCTCCGCCACCTGGTGGCGCATGCGATCGCGCAGCTCGGCGAAGCGCACGCTCTCGTAGACGATCAGCACCACCAGCAGCGCGGCGAGGATGCCGAGCGTCGCCAGCGCGGGCAGCTCGAGCGCCGCCGGGATCAGCGCCACCAGCGCGATCGCGCACAGCAGCCGCTGGAGGCTGAAGCGATGGACGTTGCGCAGCCGGAAGGCGACGTGCGCGACGAGGTACAGCGCGGTGCCGCCGAGCATCGCCGTCGCCGGCACGACCTCGAGCGCCTCGCCGACGTGGCCCAGCGTCTTCTTGAAGCCCGAGCGCCAACAGCACGATCCCCGCGACCATCGGCAGGTGCAGATAGCCGTACGAGTCGCGGCCGATCGCGTTGCGCTCGCGCCCCGGCGCCGCCTTCGACAACCGGCGCTCCGCGACCAGCGCCACGACGTCGAAGTACAGCCACCACAGCGCCCCGCAGACGACCACGCCCAGCACCGCGCCGGCCACCACGCCGGCGTCCACCTCGGACTCCGCGCCCACGCCGATCGCGACGATCGACTCGCCCAGCGCGATGATCACGATCAGGCCGAAGCGCTCGGCGAAGTGGCTCGGCACCATCTTCCAGCCCTCGACGCCGAAGAAGTAGGGCCCGCCGTAGTCGAGCAGGATCGCGACGCCCCAGATCGCCCCCTGCGTCAGGCCGTCCGCGAACGACGCCCCGACCAGCAGCCCGACCCCGATCGCGGTGCTGACCGCGAGCGACGTCACCGAGGCGCGCAGGTTCGCGTCGCCGCGGCTGCCGATCGCGAACAGCACGATGTGCGCCGCGCGCACGCCCGCGTAGGCGACGGCGAACAGCAGCGCCGTCTCGTCGAACGCCTCCGGCACGCACAGCGCCGCGACCAGGAACGCCGCCATCGCGCCGAACATCGCGATCCGCACGATCCCCTCCTCGGGGTCGACCAGGCTCGTCAGCCAGGCGTAGCCACCCCACGACCACCACAGGACGGCGAGGATGAGCATCGCCTTCGCGAGGCCCTCCCAGGTGGGCTCCTTCGCCATCAGCGCCGTGCACTGCGTGAGCGCGAGCACGAACACGAGGTCGAAGAACAGCTCGAGCGGGGTGACGCTCTCCTTCTCCCGCATCGTCGCGGTGAGCCGGGGAGCGTGAGGGCGCGTGACGGTCACGCGCACATGTTCTCAGGGGGCGCTCAGGCGGTGGAGGCGGCGGCCTGCGCGGCCTCGGCGGCCTCGCGGCCGGCGTCACGCCACAGGCCGACCATCACGAAGATGGCGATGAGCAGCGCGGGGAAGCCGACGATCAGCATCCGGATGTTGCGCTGGGCGAGCGCGGCGAGGACGAAGCCGACCTTCGGGACGCCGGCCACGACGCGCGGCTGCTGCTTGCTCGGGAGCGTGAACGTCCACGGATCCTTGGCGGGGTTGGCGTCGCCCTTGGTCCGGTAGTACGTCTTGCCGGTCTTCTTGTCGTGACCGATCTTGACGAGCCGGTGGGTCACGAGGCCCTTGGGGCCGGCGCCCGGCGGGCGGCTTGTAGGTGATCACGTCACCGACGTGGAGCGACTTGGTGGGGACGACCTCGTCGAAGACGAGCGACCCGCGGTCGTACGTGCCGGTCATCGAGCCGCTGACGATGACGTAGCGCTCCCAGCCCATGAGGGCGGGGCCGACGAGCAAGGCGCCAAACAGAATGCCCGCCGCGATCAGCAGCGCACAGAGCGTGCTACCGATGCGGCGGGCAATCATCAGGCGATCAGGGAGTAGTAGGAGCCTTCAGGGTTCCTACGCGGCGTCCCAGTTGAAGTCGACCTTGGTCGTCTTGCCCTGGAGGGTGTTGTCCGCGGCGCTCGAGTCGAGGCCGACGGTGAACTTGTAGTGGTGCTTCTCGCGCGCCGACCCACGTGCCGAGCGACTTCGACGCGGGGAATCGCGTCCAGCTTGCCGGTGTAGACGGTCGTCGGGTTGCCGCCCCGCTGCCGGTCGTGCAGTCTGAAGTCCGTGCCGCAGTCCTCGACGGTGAGGTCGAGGTTGCCGGCCATGGCGGGCGTGCTGTCGACGAGGTTGCTGGTCTTCAGCGTGATCGCGCCGTCGAGCGAGCCGGTGTTCTTGATCTCCACCTCACCGGCGTCGCGTGGCGCCGGCGGGCTTCATGCCCGAGGCGGTGAGGATCGCGCGCCGCGGACGTTGTCGTCGCCAGGTCATCGAGCCGGCGGGAAGGTGTTGCCGGCGTTCGCCGCGTGGCGGTGAACGACGCGCCTGAAGCGACGGTGACGCCGACGGCGACGAGGATGGTGGCCAGAGCGGCCAGCAGACGGCGGGGGTTGGCCCGGAGGGCCTTGCGACGGGACATTGAGATAGCTCCTGGGGGGTGGCCTGATGTGGGGAGGACGGACACCTACTCGAATGTCCGCCGCTGGCAACCGGCTATCTCAGAGAGACCCTTGGCTTTGCGTCCCCGCCTCGCGACGGGTTTGCCGTGATCAGCAAGAGCTGTATCGCCCTACTGACCGGCCGTTCGTAGAGCGTCTGGACGCATGTATGAGCACCGCAGGTTTAGAGACCCGCTGGAGCGGAAAAGAGGCTTCGTTTTCCGCAGCTAGCGGGGGCGCTCGGCCTCGACGAAGAGGTCGGGCTCGCGATCGCGGCGGAAGTGCACGATCAGCTCGGCGAGCAGCCCCAGCGTCATCAGCTGGACGGCGACGACGGTGAAGAGCACGCCGATGATCAGCGCCGGCCGCTCCCCGATCCCGTGGCCCGTCAGCTTCTCGATGAACATCCACAGCAGCAGCAGCACGCCGATCGCGCCGAAGCGCGATGCCGAGCCCGCCGAACAGGTGGAACGGGCGGCCGGTGTAGGTCGTGATGAACTTGACGGTCAGGAGGTCGAGGAAGCCGCGCCAGAAGCGCGCGCGCCCGAACTTCGAGCTGCCGTGGAGCCGCGCCGCGTGCTCGACGTCGATCTCGCCGACCTTGAAGCCGTTCCACTGCGCGAGCACCGGGATGTAGCGGTGCAGCTCGCCGTAGAGCACGAGCGGGTTCATGACCTCGCGCTTCATCGCCTTGAGGCCGCTGTTGAAGTCCTCGCCCCTCGATCCCGGTGACCTTGGCCGGTGACGCGGTTGTAGAGCCGCGAGGTGTGGCGCTTGACCATGCGGTCGTTGCGCATCACGCGGCGCCCGGTCGCGAGGTCGAGCCCCTCGTCGAGCGCGCGCAGCAGCTTGAGGATCTCCTCCGGCCGGTCCTGGCCGTCGGCGTCCATCAGCACCACCACGTCGCCGCGGGCGCGCTCGAAGCCCGCCTGCAGCGCGGTCGACTTGCCGTAGTTGCGGCGCAGGCGCAGCAGCCGCAGCTGCGGGAGCTGCTTGCCGAGCTCGGTCATCGACGTCGGCGGTGCCGTCGGTGCTGCCGTCGTCGACCACGAGGATCTCGAAGTCGTCCTCGAGCGCGCCGAGCACCGCGGCGGTGCGCGGGACGACGTCGGCGAGGTTGGGCGCCTCGT
Organism: uncultured Solirubrobacteraceae bacterium; assembly: GCA_963722815.1. GTDB lineage: Bacteria > Actinomycetota > Thermoleophilia > Solirubrobacterales > Solirubrobacteraceae > DASQFQ01. The sequence continues at coordinate 56,679 of CAVROM010000006.1, read as the reverse complement.
TGAACGCCGGCATGATCACCGTGATGCCGAGGGTCTCGGCGTCGGTGTGGGCGGGCTCGGCGTCGTCGCCGCGCGGGCGCGCGCTGATGGTCCCGAGTTCGGTCACTGCCAGTGAAGAGTAGGAGACCGGTCGGACTACCTCGACGCGCCGACCGGGTCGAGACATGCTCGCCACCACCCTGATCTACCTCTCGGGCCTCGCGCTCTCATGGCTGCCGGCGTGGCGATGCTCGCGCTGGCCACGCCGGGGCCCGCTGGCTCACGCCCGCTACGCCCGCCGCGGGCGCGGCGCTGATCATCGTGCTCGCGTACCTGTTCGGCTTCCTGCTCCCCGGCAAGACGGCGTCGGTGCTGGTCCGTCGCAGTGGCGGTACTGCTCGTCCTCGCGCTGTGGCCGCGCCGGCGGCTCGAGCAGCTCTCCCACGGTCGGCGGGGCTCGGTTCGTCCGGAGGCGGCGCGGGCGCGATCCTCGCACCCGGCTCTCGATCGGCTTCCCGACGACGTCGCGTCCGGGATCGCGACGGCGTCGCGTTCGGCTGTCGGGTGGCTGCTCGACACGCGCTGATCCTCCAGCCCTCCCGGCGTCGCGCGGCCCATCGGCAGCTTCGGCGCTCCGCACAGCTGGCGCCGGCTATGAGCAGGTCGGCTCGTCTCGACGGTCACCGGTCGCCCGGCCTATCAGGTCGGCTGCCGGTCGCCGCCCTCGCGGCGCCGATCTTCGTCTCCGGCCTCGCAGGCCGCAGGCGCTGATCACCGCGCGCCGCACGGCGGCGTGGCGGCGATCGGCTCGCCGGGGCGACGCTCTCGCCGGTGTTCCTCCTGCCGTCGTCGACACTACCTGACGCAGTCACCAGCGTGTCGCTGTGGCCGTCGCGATGGCGGCACCGCCGCGTCGTCGCCAGCCCTGCGCTGGGACCGCGGTGATCGGGGCCACCGGCTCGGCGCGCTGGCGGCGTCTACCCACCGCTGGCGCCCTGGCGGCCCCGCGGCGGTCGGCTCGTCGGTCGGCGCCCGCCACACGCCGGCGGCGCTCGCGCGGCGCTCCCGCGGCGGTGCGCGCGCTCGCGCCGTCGTCGCGGCGTGTGCTCGGCGCGGCACTCGTCGTCATCGCGCCGGTCGGATCGTGCGCGCGTACGAGTCCGTCGCGGTGTTCACCAAGGCGTCCAACAACCTCGCGTTCCCACGCTTCGAGTCGAGCAGGACCTGGCGCTCGTGCTCGGTGGCACCTCGCAGTTCACGCTCGCCCGCGGACCGGCGACGGCCGAGGTGCTCGCCGTGCTCGTTCCGCTGCTGGCGGTGGCGGCGGTCGGCGTCCTCGCCACCTTCACGATGGCGCGCGGAGAGCGCCGGCCGCTGCTCGCGCTCGCGGCACCGTCTCCGCGATCACTCTGATCCTCTACACGAGTACAAGCACGGCGACGACTATGGCTACGGCGCCTACAAGGCCCTCCTTCGGCGGCGCCGTGCTCGCCGGACTGCTCATGGTGGTGCTGGCCAGCCCTTCGGCGCGGTGGCTGCCGCTGCGACTCGCGGCGGCCGGCGCTTGCGTGGCGATCTGGATCCCGGTCGCCACCAACGCGCTCGAGCACCAGCGCTACGGCCGGCAGGGCTTCCGCGAGCCCGACAACGCGCTGATCGCTGAGATGCAGAGGCTGCCGCGCCGCGACGTCCTGCTGGTCGAGGGCGCCGCCGACAGTGCCATCTCGTTCCAGCTGCGGATGACGACGAGCTACGCAACCGAAGCGTTCGACCGCCGCGTCGACGGGCTCGGCTCGACGTTCAGCTACCTCAGCCCCGGGGGCGACGCGGGCTGGCGGCCCTCACGGCCCTGGGACTGGGTCGTCTCCAGCACGCAACCCTCCGCGTTGCGGCGCACGGCGCACGGTCTGGGAGGAGCCTCCGTATCGCATGCAGGCGGCGCCCGACGTCGACGTCACGCCCTACGCGCTCTCGCCGCCTCCGTCGCTCCACACCACCCCGCGCAGCACGTTCTGGATGACGCCGCCGCCCGGGATCGACGCCGACTACATCGCAGGGCCGGTCGAGCTGATCGTCGGCAACCGGCATGCGGCTCCGGTCATGGCGACGCTGAACCTATCGCTGGCGTCGGTGTCGCCGCACGGCGCGGCCGTGCTCGGCGGCGACGGGGCGCCGCGCCGGGTGCGGCTCACGCGCGCGCCGACCACCGTCCGCTACCGCCTGCCCGTGCCCGCGCGCAACACCGCGCGGGTGACGCTCGACGCCGGCACGCCCGTGGTGCGCGATGACGGGACGCTGACGCCCTTGCTCGCGCTCACCCAGGTGCATAGGGTGAGGTGATGCGGCTGCTCTGGCTCGGCACCTACGAGCGCGACTACACGCGGGCGCGTGTGCTGATGGCCGGCCTGCGCGCGGAGGGCGTCGAGGTGCTCGAGTGCCACCGGCCGCTGTGGGAGCTCACGCGGCACAAGGCCGGCTCGTTCCTCTCCCCCACCGCGCTGCCGGCCACGGCGGGCCGGTTCGTGCGCGCATGGGCCGAGCTGGCGCTCGAGCAGCGGCGGGCCGGGCGGGTCGACGCGGTCGTCGCCGGCTACCCGTACATGCCCGACGCGCTGCCGGCCTGGCTGTTCGCGCGCGGGCGCCGCGTGCCGCTGGTGGCGGACGCGCTGATCTCGCTCTCGGACACGCTGGCCGGCGACCGCGCACGCGTGGGCGCGAACGTCGGGCGGGCGCTGACGGCGCTCGACACCGTGACGCTCCGCTGCGCCGACGCCGTGATCGCCGACACCGACGCGCACGCGCGCTTCTACGCGGAGCGCTTCGGGGTCGCGCGCGAGCGCCTGGGCGTCGCGCGCGTGGGGGCGGAGGCGGCGGTCTTCCGCCCCGCGCCGCAGCCGGAGGGGCGGCCGCAGACGCTGTTCTACGGCAAGCTCTCGCCGCTGCACGGCCTCGGGACGCTGCTCGAGGCCGCGCGGCTGCCCGGCACGCCGCCGGTGAAGCTGATCGGCGACGGCCAGCTCGGCGACTGGCTGGCGGAGGAGCTGCGGCGCGACCCGCCGCCCGGCTTCCAGCACGTGCCGTGGGTCGAGTACGAGCGGCTGGGCGAGGAGATCGCAGCGGCGGGCATCTGCCTCGGCGTGTTCGGCGGCAGCGAGAAGGCCGCGCGGGTGGTGCCGAACAAGGTCTACCACGCGATGGCGGTGGGCCGGCCGGTGATCACGGCCGACACGCCGGCGGCGCGCGAGGTGCTCGAGGACGGACGGACGGCGCTGCTCGTGCCCGCGGGCGACGCGCCCGCGCTGGCCGCGGCGATGCGGCGGCTGGACGAGGACGCCGAGCTGCGCGCGCGGCTGGGAGCGGCCGCCCGCGAGCGCTTCGCTCAGGTGGCCGGCGAGCGCGTCGTGGCGCGCGCGTTCTTGGCGGCCATCGAAAGGGCGATCCGTGGCCGCTGAGGGCGCCGCCTCCGGCGGGGGCATCTCGGCGCGGCGCCGGGCGCTCGGGCTCGCCGCCGGGCTGCTCATCCTCGTCTTCCTCGCGCTCGGGGCCATCGCCGGGTGGGACAAGGTCGACGACTACGAGTGGCACGTCGACCCCGCCGCGGCCGCCGCGGGCTTCGCCGCGCTCCTCGCGCTCTATGCCGTCAGCGCGCTCGGCTACGTGTTCATCGTCGAGCAGCTCGCGGGCCGGCGGGTGCCGCGGCGGCGGTTCGCCGCCCTGTGGGCGCGCTCGCTGCTCGGACGCTACGTCCCCGGCAACGTGATGATGGTGGCGAGCCGGCTCGTGCTCGGGCAGGAGGCGGGGATCTCGCGCAAGGTCTCGCTCGCCGCGAGCGTGTACGAGCAGGCGCTCTCGCTCGGCGTGGCGGCCGCGGGCGGGCTGATCCTGCTCGCGGCCTACGGCGCGGACGAGATCGGCCCGGCGGCGTGGCTCGTCGCGCTCGTCCCGCTGGGCCTCGTGGTCCTGCACCCCGAGGTGTTCGGCCGCCTGACGGGATGGCTGCTGCGGCGCGCGAAGCGCGAGCCGCTCGAGGCGCTCCTGAGCGGCCGCCAGGTGCTGGCGCTGGGGGCCTGGTACCTGCTGGGCGCGGTGCTGCTCGCGCTCGGCGTCGGGCTGCTCGTGCACTCGGCGGTGGGCGACGACGGCGGCTCGCTGCTCTACGTCGGCCTGTCGTTCCTGACCTCGTTCGTGATCTCGATGCTCGCGTTCATCTTCCCGTCCGGCCTCGGCGTGCGCGAGGGTGCGTTCGCGCTCGCGCTCGGGCGCAACCTCCCCGGCGGCGTCGCGATCGCGATCTCGGCCGGCACGCGGCTGGCGCTCACGCTCGCGGAGCTGGTGTTCGTCGGCGCGATGGTGCTGCTCGCGCGCGTCGGTTCGGGCCGCGAGTAGAGGCGTAGGATCGAGCCCGATGCCGGTCGAGCACACGGGCGAGCGCCTGCTGCGCGAGCACTACGCAGCGACGGCCGAGGACCACCTGATCCGGCTCTTCCACGAGGTGACGTGGTCGTGGGCGGGCGCGCGGCTCGACGGCAAGCGCGTCCTCGACTTCGGGTGCGGCGGGGGCGAGGGCACGGCCGCCATGGCGGACCAGGCGGCCTCGGTGCTCGGCGTGGACGTCGCGGAGGAGGCCGTCGCCTACGCCCGCGAGCGCAACGGCGGCCCGAACATCGAGTACGAGGTGATCGCGGACGGCGTGCCGCGGCCGGACGCGAGCTTCGACGCCGTCTGCTCCTTCCAGGTGCTCGAGCACGTCGCCGACCCCGGCGCGTATCTCGGCGAGGCGAAGCGGCTGCTCGCCCCCGGCGGCGAGCTCCTGCTCGCGACCCCGGACCGCCGGACCCGGCTTCTGCGGCGACAGCAGCCGTGGAACCGCTGGCACCTGCGCGAGTGGGACCCGGACGGGCTTGCGCGGCTGCTCGGGCGCCACTTCGGCGACGTCGAGGTGCTGACGATGAGCGGGCGCCGCGACGTGCTCGACCTCGAGCTGCGCCGGACGCGCCGCCTGCGCTGGATCACGCTGCCGCTGACGCTGCCGGGGATGCCCGAGCGCGTCCGTGTCGCCGGGCTGGAGGCGCTGTTCCGGCTCAAGGCCTCGCGCGCGACGAGCGGCCCGCCGGCGGACGGCTTCGGCTTCGGCTTCGACGAGTTGGCCCTGACGATCGCGCAGGGGGCCTGGCCGTCGGTCAATCTCGTCGCGATCGCGCGCTAGCCCGCTCGGAGTGCTTCTGGAGCGCCTCGGCGAGCTCCGCCTTGCTCATGTCCGAGCGGCCCTCGATGCCGGCTTCCTGGGCGTCCTCGTACAGATCCTGCTTGGACTTGTTCGCGTCGACGCCGCCGTAGGTGCGCTTGGGGTTGTCGCGCGCGGCGCGGCCGGACTGCTCGGCCTGCGCGTCTGACGGGCCCGGCTCGTCCTTGAGCTCCCAGTGGTCGCCCTTCTTCTCGGCGACGTGCTTGACGGAGGCGAAGGCGGTGCGGTGCGCGCGCTCCTCCGAGTCGTACTGCTCGTGGGCTGCGTCGAGCGTCTTCTCGTAGGTGTCCTGCACCTTCTTGGGCGAGCGCTCGATCGTGCCGGGGAGGTCTTCCTTCTTCGCTGGCATACGGTCGGACTACCCGCTCCGCAGCCGCGAAATCGCCTCCTCCAGCGCCGCCGCGGCCTCCGCCGCCAGCCGCCGCGTGAGCGCGCCCGCGGGCTCCTCCGCGGCCAGTGCGTGCGCCTGCCCGGCCCACAGGTGCAGGCCGTCCGCGTCCCCGCGCTCGCGCGCGGCCGCCCGCAGCGGCGCGGTGACGTGGTGGACGTCCGGGTAGGCGCGCGGCGCCTCCTCGGAGTGCTCGCGCATGAAGCGGTTGACCACCCCGCGCGCGGTGCGCCCGCTGAACGCGCGCGTGAGCGCGGTCGGGGCCTCGCCGGCGAGCGCCTCGCGGTGGACGTCGGCGGTGCCGGCCTCCGGCGTGCGCATGAACGCGGTGCCGAGCGCCGCGGCGGAGGCGCCGGCGGCGAGCACGGCGGCGATCGGCGCGCCCGGTGGCCAGCCCGCCGGTGGCGACCAGCGGGAGGTCGACCGCCGCGCCGACGAGCTGCAGCGCCGCGAGCATGCCGAGGTCCGAGGCCGCGTCGTCGTCCTCGAACACGGCGCGGTGCCCGCCCGCCTCGACGCCCTGGACGACGAGCGCGTCGGCGCCGGCGTCGCGCGCGATCCGCGCCTCGGCCGGGCTCGTGACCGTCACCCACGCCTCGGCGCCCGCCGCGTGCATGCGGTCGAAGACCGCGGGCGCCGGGCAGCCGAACGTGAACGTCACGAGCGGGACGCGCTCGGCCTCGGCCACCGCCAGCTTGGCCTCCCAGCCGTCGTCGTCGTGCCGCGGCTCGCCGAGCTCGCCCTCGTCGCACAGCCGCGCCGCGTACGCGCGCACCGCTTCGTCGTCGGCCGGGCCGCCCGGCGGCGCGAAGATGTTGAGGCCGAAGGGCCGCGCCGTGAGCCCGCGCAGCGTCTCGAGGTCGGCGCGCACCGCGTCGGCCGTCTTGTAGCCGGCGGCGAGGAAGCCGAGCCCGCCCGCCTCGCACACCGCGGCCGCCAGCGCCGGCGTCGAGGCGCCGCCGGCGAGCGGCGCCTGCACGATCGGGAGCTCCAGCCGCTCGAGGATCGGCATGTCCCGAGTATGAATGCTCGCTCCGTATGGCGCGGGGCTTATGATCGCGCCATCGCCGATCAGGAATTCAGCGTCAACGTGTCCTCGGCGGACTCCACGGAGCTCGTCGCCGTCACCGGCGACGTCGATCTCGCGACCGTCGACGTGCTGCGCGCGCAGCTCACCAGCGCGCTCCAGCGCGGCCACAAGGTCGTGCTCGATCTCCGCGACGTCTCGTTCATGGACACGCAGGGCCTCGCGGCGGTGATCGAGGCCGAGAAGTCCTCGTCGGAGTCGGGCACGCCGTTCGTCGTGGTGCGCGCGCCCGCAACCGTCCACCGCCTGTTCGAGATGATCGGGCTCTCCGACCGCCTCACCGTCGTGGACGACCCCGCCGCCGCTTGACATGAGCGAGCTCAGAGCGGCGGCCGAGCGGGTCCGCCTGGACGCGGAGTCCGGCGAGCGCTGGACCGCGACCGTGGCCGGGCTGGCGCTGGTCGTCGGGCTCACGCTGCTCGACGCGCTGTGGGAGAAGAACTTCCCGTCGCTCGTGGTGATCGGCCCGTTCCTGACGTCGCTGCGCGCCAACCAGCGCCAGACGGCGGCCGTCGCCGCCCTGGCGAGCGCCTCCGCGCTGCTGAGCGCGACCTGGAACAACAGCGAGCTCGGCGCCGACTACTGGCTGCGCGCCACCGTCGTGATCGCGGGTGGCGGGATCGCCGTCCTCGCCGCGCGCCGGCGGGAGCACGCGGCCCGTGCGGAGGCGATCGGCGCGCAGCTCACCGCCGCGCTCTCCAACCTCGCCGAGGCCGTGATCGTCCAGGACGACAAGATGGAGTTGCTGTACGCGAACGAGGCGGCCGCCGAGACGCTCGGCTACGCGTCGGCCGAGGTGCTGCTGAGCACGCCGCGCGAGGTGCTCGTCGCCGACGCCGACTACTTCAACGAGGACGGCACGCCGCTCACCCCCGAGGGCTACCCGACCACGCGCGCGGCCCGCGGCGAGGACCCCGGCCCGGTCACGATCCGGATCGTCAAGCGCTCCACCGGCGAGGAGCGCTGGCGGGTGACGAAGGCGCGCGGCGTCAACGACAGCCGCGGCCGCGTCCGGCTGGTGGTCAGCGTCATCGAGGACATCACGGAGCGCAAGCGCTCGGAGCTCGCGCAACGGCTGCTGTCCCGCACCGGCGAGGCGCTCTCGTCCTCGACCGACTACGAGCAGACGCTGCGGGAGGTCGCCGGCCTCGCCGTGCCCGAGCTGGCGGACTGGTGCGGCGTCAACATGCCCGACCGCTCCGGCACGATCCGCCAGGTCGCGGTCGTGCACAGCGACCCCGCCAAGGTCGAGTTCGCGCGCAAGCTCGTGCAGCAGTACCCGACCTACACGAGCGACGACAGCGGCTCGGCCCAGGTTCTGCGCGACGGCCGGCCGCAGCTCGTGCCGGAGATCCCAGACGAGCTGCTGATCGAGGCGGTCGACGACCCCGAGCTGCTCGAGCTGGTGCGCGGCCTCGGCATGCGCTCGGTCGTCATGGTGCCGATGGTGGCGTCGAGCGGGACGCCGACGGGCGTGATCTCGTTCGTCAACGCCGAGTCGGGGCGCGTGTTCACCGAGGCGGACCTCAAGCTGTGCACGGAGATCGGGCGGCGCGCCGGCCTCGCCGTCGAGAACGCGCGGCTCTACAGCGAGCGCTCGACGATCGCGCGCACGCTGCAGCGCGCGCTGCTGCCGCCCGCGCTGCCGGAGATCCCGGGCTTCGGCCTCGCCACGCTGTACCGCCCGGCGGGGCAGGAGAACTGGGTGGGCGGCGACTTCTACGACGCCTATGAGGTCAACGGCGGCTGGATGGTCGTGGTCGGCGACGTGGCCGGCCGCGGCGCGCCGGCGGCCTCGCTGACCGCCTTCGCCCGCCACGTGCTGCGTACGGCGGCGCAGCTGCACGATGACCCGCTCGACGCCGTCGCCTTCCTCAACCGCCAGCTCTACGACCGGCCGGGCGCGGCGCTGTGCACGCTCTGCTGCGTGCTGCTGCGCGAGCGCGGGCCCGACGCGGACGCGACGGTGATCTGCGCCGGCCACCCGCTGCCGTTCGCGATCCGCCGTGACGGCACGCCGGAGCCGGTCGGGCGGTGGGGCACGATGCTCGGCGCCTGGACGACGGCCGAGTTCCCGCGCACGACGACGACGCTGGCGGCCGGCGAGCTGCTCGTGCTCTACACCGACGGCGTCACCGACACGACCGGCGCGAGCGAGCGCTACGGCGACGAGCGGCTGCAGGCGCTGCTCGCCGACGCGCGCGAGCCCGACCAGGCGCTGCGCCGGATCGAGGACGCGCTCGTGGAGTTCGAGCACGGCGACCAGGCCGACGACACCTGCGCGCTCGCGATCGGGCGCCTGCCGCTCGCGCGCGGCCGCGCTCAGCTCGGCTCGGCGGCGTAGACCTTCAGGCCCTTGGGGCGCCTTGGCGGGCGGGGGCTTCCTTGCGCACCGCGCCGATTTTAGGCTTTTAGGCGCGCAGGGCGTCGGCCACGAGCCGGGCGTAGTGGCGCCAGACGGCGGGATCGCGCTCCTGCTCGGCCGCGAGCGAGCGCGCGATGCCGCTGAGCAGGACCTTCAGGTCGGCCGGCTGGGCGTCGGCGCGCATCGAGCCCTGGGCGATCGCGCGCTCCATCAGCACGCGCAGGGCGTCGTGGGCGTCGGCGCGGGCCTCCAGCAGCTCGTCCAGCTCGATCGCCTGCGACATCGAGGCGACCATGCCGCGGTCCTCGCAGTGGGCGTCGGCGATCCGCTCCATGAAGCGCAGGAACGCGCCCCACGGATCGTCGCTGGCAGCGGCCTCGCGCGCCTCCGCCTCGAACCAGCGCACGCGCTGGGTGGCGACGGCGGCGACGAGGTGGTCCTTGGTCGGGAAGCAGCGGTAGACCGTGCCCTTGCCGACGCCGGCGCGGGCGGCGATCTCCGGCACCACCGCGGCGTCGCCCTTCTCGCGGAACACCTCCGCCGCCGCGGCGACGACGCGCTCGCGGTTGCGGACGGCGTCGGCGCGCGTGCGGGCGGGGACGGCGGTCATGCGTGGACGGGTACGGCGGCCATGCGGCCGCGGCGCGCGGGGATGAGGAACGCGGTGATCGCCGCCGCGAGCGCGACGAAGGCGCTGACCAGGAAGGCGTCGGTGTAGCCGCTGTCGGTCGGGAGACCGCCCGCGACGACGCTGCCGGCCAGCACGGCGGCGCTGATCTGTGCGCCGAGCGAGGCGCCGACCGACCGCACGAGCGTGTTGACGCCGGTCGCCTGGCCGGTCTCCTCCGGCGTGACCGCCTCGAGGATCAGGTTCGGCATCGCCGCGAAGGCGAGCCCGATGCCGGTCGACATCACGAGGTTCCAGACGATGATCTCGAGCTGGGTGCCGTGGACGAGCGCCATCAGCAGCAGGCCGGCGGAGGTGATGATCGCGCCCAGCGCGAGCGGGACGCGCGAGCCGAAGCGGGTGCCGAGCACGCCCGAGAGCGGGCCGGCGACGAGCATCACCAGCGCGCCGGGGACCATCAGCAGGCCGGCGCCGGTGGCGTCGAGCCCGAAGCCGTAGCCGCTCGACTTCGGCGCCTCCGCGAGCTGCGGGATGAGGATGAACGAGCCGAACATGCCGAAGCCGACGAGCACGGTCGCGAGGTTGGTCATCGCCACCGTCGGCTGGCGCAGCATCTCGATGTCGACGAGCGGCTCCGCGGTGCGGCGCTGGAGCCAGACCCAGAAGCTGAGCACGACGGCGCCGACCACGAACAGGCCGAGCGTGCGCGTGTCGCCCCAGCCCCACTCGTTGGCCTTGGCGATCGCCAGCAGCGGCGCGGTCAGCCCGAGGCCGAGCACGAGCGCGCCGCGCACGTCGACGCGGCCCGGCGTGCGGACCGGCGACTCCGGCACGAACAGCTCGATGAAGACCGCCGCGAGCGCCGCGCTGATCGCGCCGAGCCAGAAGATCCAGTGGTAGGAGGCGTGATCGGTGATGAGGCCGCCGAGGATCAGGCCGGCGCCGCCGCCGATGCCGAACGTGGCGGAGATCAGGCCGATGCTCGAGCCGACCTTCTCGCGCGGGAACTCGTCGCGGATGATCCCGAAGCAGAGCGGGAAGATGCCGCCGCCGGCGCCCTGGAGCACGCGGCCGGCGACCACGACCTCGAGGCTCGTGCCGAGGGCCGAGAGGACCGAGCCGGCCACGAAGATGCCGAGCGCGACGACGAGCAGGCGGCGCTTGCCGAACATGTCGCCGAGGCGGCCGAACACCGGAGTGCACACGGCGGCCGCGAGCAGGTAGGCGGTGACCGTCCAGGCGACGCCGCTGGCGTCGGTGTTGAGCGACTTCGCGAGCTCGGTGAGCGCTGGGATGAGCATCGTCTGCGCGAGCGCGAAGGCGAGCGCGGCGAGCGAGAGGATGAGGAGCGAGCGGAGGGGGTGCGGGCGAGGCATCGCAGGCAGAGTAGCGAAGCGGACTCGGGAGTCCGTTTCGGAGATGCCCGGCCCCGCAGGGCCGAATCCTCGCGGCCTCCCTTTCCGCTGCCCCTCCGGGCTTGCCTTGCAGCGGCGGGTGCGGCAGAGTCCTCCCTCGAGTGCACGATCACGAGCGCGCGCATGAGCAGGCTCCCGAGGCCGCCCCGCAGCGGGCCGCGGCGGCGCCGTCCGTGCCGGCCGCGCTCGCGCTGCAGCGGATGATCGGCAACCGCGCCGTCGGCCAGCTCGTCGCGCGCACGCCGGAGGAGTCGGTCGACCTGCTCGAGCCGGCGATCATGGGCGCGCACGTCGACGTGACGCAGATCAACCGCACGCTCCTGCCGTACTCGAAGGATCAGGAGTCGTTCGACAAGGTCGCCGAGGCGTACGAGACGAAGGCCGAGGTCACGCTCGAGAAGGCGCTCGAGACGCACGTGCCGTCCGAGGAGCTCGACGACGTGCGCAAGAACGTGCCGTGGCGCGGCTTCCCGCCGCCCAAGGCCGACGCCGCCGGCGGCGGCGCGAGTTAGTTCCGCGCGCTCCCGAGGTAGGCATCGGGGATGAGCGCACTCCCAGACTCCTTCCGCGCGCTGGTCGCGGAGAAGCAGGACGATGACGTCGCGCGGGGGATTCAGGACCTGCGCGCGGACGACCTCCCCGACGGCGACACCGTCGTCCGGGTCGACTGGTCGAGCGTGAACTACAAGGACGCCCTGGCGGTCTCGCCGAAGGGGCGCGTGGCGCAGATCTCGCCGCTCGTGCCGGGCGTCGACCTCGCGGGCACGGTGGTCGAGGGTGAAGGCGAGGGCTCCGAGGTGATCGTGCACGGGCACGACCTCGGCGTCGCCCACCACGGCGGCTTCGCCGAGTACGCCCGCGTGCCGAGCGAATGGGTCGTGCCGCTGCCGGACGGCCTGAGCTCGCGCCAGGCGATGGCGCTCGGCACGGCGGGCTTCACCGCCGGGCTGTCGGTGCAGCGGCTCGAGGAGCACGGCGTGGAGCCCGGCGACGGGCCGGTGCTCGTGCTCGGCGCTTCCGGCGGGGTCGGCTCGACCGCGGTCGGCATCCTGGCCGCGCGCGGCTTCGAGGTCGTCGCCGCGACCGGCAAGGCGGACGAGGCCGACTGGCTGCGCGAGCTCGGCGCCTCCGAGGTGCTGTCGCGCGAGGAGACGTCGGAGGAGTCGAAGAAGCCGATGGAGTCCGAGCGCTGGGCCGCGGTCGTCGACCCGGTCGGCGGCAAGGCACTGGCCTACGCGCTGCGGACGACGAAGTACGGCGGCGCGGTGGCGGCGAGCGGCCTTACCGGCGGCACGTCGCTCGAGACCACGGTCTTCCCGTTCATCCTGCGCGCCGTGTCGCTGCTCGGCGTCGACTCGGTCAACACGCCCGACGACGTGCGCCGCAAGGTGTGGGAGCGCCTGGCCGGCGACCTCCGCCCGAACGGCCTCGACGAGTCGATCACCCGCGAGATCGCCCTCGACGACCTCGACCCGTTCCTCGACGACGTGCTCGCCGGCAAGGGCGTCGGCCGCACGGTCGTGAAGGTCGCCTGATGCCCGAGCGCCCCCGCCCGGACATCGACCAGACCCGCGAGGCGCTGCGCCAGCACGACGAGCGCGTGGCGGAAGACGAGGAGGAGGAGCAGGCGCGCGAGGAAGAGGACGCGGCGGAGGAGTCGCAACCCCGGCCTACGGATTCGGAGGACGAGTAGCTAGGGCCCGAGTTCGAATGCCCGGACACCGCTCTGACCGGCGACTGCTCGGTAGGGCAGCCGGACGAGGCATGAGGGCGGAGTAACCGCCTTGGGTACGTCGGTGTCGATCAACCATCGTGGTGGCCGGCCGCACACATCGTGTTGTATTCGCGCCGCGTAGCGACGCGGCTCGATTCTCGCGGGCCTGTCGTAGATGTAGTACGACGCGGGCGTCACGTCTGACGTCCAATAGAACTCCGGCTCGGCACCGAGAACGAACATGCGGTCGCCCGGTCTCGCCCGGTGACGCACCGCCTCGCCGACTGCGAAGGCAGCCGTCCATGCGCCGGCTTGCGGGCCGTACGTGTCGTACGCCAACTCGACGCCCGTCTTGCCGAACGATCGTGCGACCGACCGCGCGAACGGCGCAGCCGCCAGCAAGGCGGCGATCGCTGCCAGTCCGGTGGCCAGGAGCCTCACCGACGCGGCCTTCGCCGAGCGCGCCGGGGTCACGGGGCAGCACAGCAACGCGCACGCCGGCACGATCAGCGGCGCGTAGTAGTGCGGGAATGAGCGGCTGGAAAGTTGCGCGCCAACTACGCATCCGGCGAGCCACACAAGGAACGTCAGCACCAGGAGCCGCGTGCCGGACCGCGCGATGAGAGAAGCGGACCCGATCGCAAGAGCGGCGATCACGAGGGCCAAGATCTCGTCTCGACCAGTGGGCAGTGCCAGTCGATGCCCAGTCGCGGCGTAGAGCCGGTTGTACGTGATATTGGCGTGCCACATCTCGCTCAGTCCTCCGACCGCGAGGTAGCCAAGCGCCAGCGCGATTAGCGGTATCGCTGTCCCGATCCCCACGAGGAGCACGGCGCGGAGGCGAGAGCGCGTGTCGTCCACGACGAGCGGCAGCAACGCTGCCGGTGCGACGAAGATGCCGACCGCTTTGGTCAACACCGCAAGGCCCACCAGGAGGCCGATGCCCAGAGGCACCCAGTCCGACCGTGCCCTCTCCCACCACAGCGCTGCGAGCACCGGAAGCGCGGCGGTGAGGACGAGCAGGTGCTCGGTGTTCAGGTCGGTGCCCTCGACTAGCGTCGAAGCTGACAAGACCAGCACGAGCAACCCTGCCGCGACCGCCCGGGCGAGGCCGATTCGCGGCCGCAGGACGCACAGGAGCAACGCGGCGGTGAGCCCCGACGGAAGGGCTGCGGCGAGTCGGATCGCGCCCACCTTCTGTGGCGCCACGAGGTTCAACACCCAGAACACGACGTACACCAGCGGCTGCTTGTGGTCGAACACGTCGCGGTAGGGGAGAAACCCGAAGAGGTCGGTACGCCGCCCAATCGTCGCGTAGGCGGCGAGATCGCGGTCCAGCGGCATATCGAACGCGGGCAGTCGCAGGAACGCCGCGATCGCGACCGAGCCGATGCACAGAACGACGAACGGCAACAGTGTGCGAACGCTGCTCATCGCCGGTGGACCGATCCCGCTACTCCCGGGCGGACGCGGTCTTGACCGCTCGGCGGGCCTCGGTGCGGCGGCGCTCGGCGTCGGCCTCGGCTTCCTTGACCGCGCGGCGGGCCTGGCGCTCCTGCGCCTCGAGGTCCTCGACGACCGCCCGGGCCTTGCGCGCCTCCGCCTCGACCGCCTCGAGCGCCGTGCGTGCGCGCTCGGCGACCGCGTCGGCCTCTTCCGAGGCGGCGACCGCCTCTTCGGCCGCCTCCCGAGCGCGCGCCGCGGCCGCCTCCCGCCGCCGCTCGGCCTCGGAAGGGCCGGACGACTGCTTGCCGCCAGCGGACGCCTTGGTGCCGCCGGAGGACTTCCCGCGGGCCGAGGTGGTCTTCGAACCCTTCCCCTTACCAGCCGCCGTTCGCTTCGGGCCAGCGGATTTCTTCGTCGAGGGCGCCGACGAAGCCATCAACGCCATCGCATCCACCCCCGCCTCGGCCTCGCGCTCCAGCCGCCCCGCCTCGAGCAACTCCCGCACCTCGTCGTCGACCGACGCGGCGTGCAGCGTCGCCCGCACCTTCTCCTCGGTCGCGCCCGAGGCACCCTCCCCCAGCGCCAACCGCGCGAACTCGCGCACCGCCTCCCGCTCCCGCGCGGTTGCCTCCCGCACCGCCGCGGCGTCGCCCGAGCCGTCGAGCAGAGCGCCGTGGGCCGAGCGGAGCTCCTCGCCGGCGGCCAGCAGATCCTCGGCGCCGTGCTCGCGCACCGCGAGGTTGATCGCGCCCGCCGCGACGCTCGGGCGCTTCAGGCCCTTGACGAAGTCGGCGTCCTCGCGGCGCTTCTCGCCGCGCAGGCGCTTCGCCAGCGCGTCGCGGGCGGCGGTGAACTCGCCGAGCGGGAGCCCGTAGAGATCGTCGGCCTCGTCGAGCATCTCCCCCGAGCGTAACCTGCGCGGCCATGGAATCCGGTGCCTCCTTTGCGACCCTCGACCTCGAGGCCGGCGAGCGGTTCGTCGCGCTGCGGCGCCAGCTCGGCGTCGAGAGCTTCGGCCTCAACCTGATGCTGCTCGAGCCAGGCCAGCGCGGCCGCGTCCACCGCCACAAGCGGCAGGAGGAGGTCTACATCGTGCTCGAGGGCACGCTCACGCTCGAGCTCGACGGTGGTGAGGTCCACACGCTCCAACCGCACGACGCCGCCCGCGTCGGGCCCGAGACCAGGCGGCGCCTCTCCAACCGCGGCGACACCCGCGTGGCGCTGATCGCGCTCGGTGGCGCCGAGCCCCACGTCGGCCGCGACGGCCTCGCCTACACAGACTGGGACGACACCGAGGGCAAGCCGCCGCAGGAGGTTCCCCTCCCTCCCGACGAATAAGTCCTAAAAGACACTCGGGTTTTGCAAGAATCACTCGCATGTCACAGACCGACGAGCTGCTCAAGAACAACGAGGCCTACGTCTCGAGCTTCGACAAGGGCGACCTGGCGCTCCCGCCCGCCAAGAAGGTCGCCGTAGTCGCCTGCATGGACGCCCGCCTCGACCCGGCCGGCGCACTCGGCCTCAGCGAGGGTGACGCCCACGTGATCCGCAACGCCGGCGGCGTCGTCACCGACGAGGAGATCCGCTCGCTCGCGATCTCGCAGAACCTGCTGGGGACGGAGGAGATCATCCTCATCCACCACACCGACTGCGGCATGCTCACCTTCAGCGACGACGAGCTCGCGCAGAAGCTGCAGGACGCGACCGGCGAGACGCCCGAGTGGAGCGCCCACGCGTTCCCCGACCTCGAGGGCGACCTGCGCGACTCGATCCAGCGCATCAAGAACAGCCCGTTCATCCCGAACAAGGACTCCGTACGCGGGTTCGTCTACGAGGTGGAGACCGGGAAGCTGCGCGAGGTGTCGTAACCTCGGCCGCAAGGTGACCGAGCACGGCGACCCGATCTCCTACCAGGCGCTGCAGCGCGGCACGCCCGTCGTGTCGAGCGACACGTTCCAGCTCGGCACGGTCGAGCGCGTGATCGACAACGCGAAGGAGCACATCTTCGACGGCATCGTGATGCGCACCGACGACGGGCTGCTGTGGGTCGACGCGCCCGAGGTCGCGCGCATCACCGAGGGCCGCGTGACGCTCACGCTCGACGCGGCAACCGCGAAGGAGCAGCTAACGGACTACGCGCCGGGAGCCCCCGAGTACCGCGCCAACGTGCGCGGGGGGCGTCTCAGCCGCTTCTTCGGCGGCGGCTGGAAGCGGCATTGACGCCGGCGCCGGGCGACCGGCAGCGGCGGTCGCCCACAGCAGCGTGAGCCACGTGAGCGTCGCCAGCCCGACGTGCACCCACACGATCTCGGCGGGCACCTCGAGCGCGTACTGAACCGCGCCGACGAGCCCCTGGATCGCCAGCAGGACGGCGGCCGTGCCGACCGGGGTGAGGATGTCGTCCGGCGCTGAGCGGCGGCGCAGCAGGAAGAAGACGCCGACGATCGCGATGCCGAGCACGGTGGCGATCGCGCCGTGCTGGTGGATCGCCCAGCTGACGGTGTCGTTGCCGCGCCACTCGAGCCGGTCGATGGTGTCGCCGGTGCCGCCGCCGCCCGCGTGCGGCCCGGCCGCGGTGGCGACCGTGCCGAAGAAGATCGTCAGCGCCCCGAGGCCCAGCAGGCTCCGCACCGCCCACACGCCGAGGCGGTCGAGCGAGCGCGGCTGCTCCCCCGGCTCGTAGCGCGCCCGCCACGCGAGCGCGACGGCAGCGACGAGGATCAGCATCGAGAGCGCGAAGTGCCCCATCACGAAGCCGGGCGCGAGGTGGTTGCGGACCGTGAAGCCGCCGAGCACCGCCTGGCTGATGACGCCGAGCGGGAGCAGGACGCCGAGCATCGCGAGGTCGCGCCGGAACGGACGCCGCCGGAACGCGAGCGCGCCCGCGGCCACCGCGGCCAGCCCGACGACTCCGGAGATCATCCGGTTGCCGTACTCGATCCACGCGTGCGTCTCGAGCGGCGGGGCGACCCCGCCGTAGCACTTGGGCCAGTCGGGGCACCCGAGCCCGGAGCCGGTCAGCCGCACCGCCGCGCCGGTGAAGACGATCAGCGTGAGGGCCGCGAGAGCGACCTCCGCCACGCGCTGGTAGGCCCGGGGGGTGAGCACGGGGATGCGCACGAGCGACAGGCTAGCCTGCTGGCGAGCCCGTCCACCGGGACCTTCTCTTGGAATCCGCGACGACCCCTGAACGCCGTGCGCCCGCGGCGGCGCCACCGCCCCAGCGACCCGCACCGCGCGACACCGCCGCGGTGTTCCCGGTGGGCAAGCTGCGGACGGCGCTCGAGGCCGCGCTTGCCGGCGCGATCGCGCTCGCCTACGCGCTGATCTCGTACCAGATCTGGGACACGCGCTTCGACGTCCCGATCGAGGACGGCTACGACGGGCGGGGATCGGCGGCCACGATCAAGGGCGTCCTCGAGAACGGGTGGTGGCTGCACAACCCCTATCTCGGCGCGCCGTTCGGCCAGAACATCCACGACTTCCCGGCCAGCGGGGAGTCGCTCCAGTACGCGACGCTGAAGATCCTCGGCTGGGTCCTGCCCGGCTACGCCCAGGTGATGAACACGTACTACCTGGCCGGCTTCTTCGTGCTCGCCGCGGTGACGATGCTGGTCCTGCGACACCTGCGGATCCCGCTCGCGATCGCGCTGCCGATCGCGGTCGCCTACACGCTGCTCCCGTTCCACTTCTTCCACCAGGAGGAGCACCTCACGCGCTCGACCTACGTCAGTGCCCCGGTCGCGTGCCTGCTGCTGCTGTGGTCGCTGTCGTGGCGCTCGTGGTTCCTGCGCGATCCCGACCCCGGCAAGGGCGAGTGGCGGCGCAACGTGCGGCTCCGGCGCGTGGCGGTCGCGTTCGTCCTGGCGGTCGCGATCGCGGGCTTCGAGACGATGACGACGATCTTCACCGCGACGCTGCTCGGGGCGAGCGCGATCGTCGCCGCGGTGCGCTGGCGCGATCCCCGCCAGTTGCTGGTGAGCGGCGTGCTGATCGCCGTGATGGCGGTCGTCTTCGTGGGGCTGAACGCGCCCTCGCTCCTGTACTGGCAGCACAACGGCAAGAACCCCGTCGCCGGCCACCGCGCGATCACCGAGGGCGAGCTCTACGGGCTCAAGATCAGTCGCCTGGTACTGCCGGAGCCGGGTCATCACTGGCACGTGTTCACCAACCTCGGCAACCGTGCCGTGGCCGGCACCACCATCCCGTCCGAGGGCGGCCAGGCGCTCGGCGTGCTCGGCACGATCGGCTTCTTCATCGCGCTCATCGGCCTGTTCGGCCACGGGCTGCGGAGGCGCGGCAGGCGCTGGCCCCGGTCGCCGGACGACCGCACCGGGCTCAACGACCATGCCTCGCTGCTGATCGTGCTCGCGGTGCTGTGCGGCACGATCGCGGGCTTCAGCGTGGTCATCGGCGTGGCCGGCTTCGCCCAGGTGCGGACGTGGAACCGGATCGTGGTGCTGATCGCGTTCTTCTCGCTGATCGTGCTCGCGCTGGCGCTGGAGCGCTTCCTGCGCTGGTCCGCCGAGCGCTCGGGCCGGCGGGCGCTGAGCGCGGTGCTGGTGTGCGGCGCGCTGACCGTGTTCGCGCTGTGGGACGCCATGCCGCCCCGGCCGCACGACTACCCCGCGACGTTCGCCTCCTTCGACAGCGACGAGGCGTTCGTGAAGGCCATCGACGCCCGCATGCCCGACCGCTCCGAGATCTTCCAGTGGCCGGTCTACCCGTTCCCCGAGGCACGGCCGCCCGGCCAGATCAGCGACTACGACCACATGCGCGGCTACCTGCACGACCACAAGCACCTGGACTGGAGCTACGGCGCGGTCAAGGGCCGGCCGCGCGCCGACTGGCAGCAGGCCGCCAACACGCGCGGGCCGATCGCCTCGCTCCCGGGGCTGGTCGGCCTCGGCTTCACGGGCTACTGGTTCGACACCTACGGCTACGACGCGCCGACGCTGGCGTCGATCCGCGCGGGCCTCGCCAAGAAGCTGCGCGTCGAGCCGCTCGTCAGCCGCGACAAGCGCTTCCTCTTCTACGACCTGCGCCCGTACGCGCAGCGGCTCGAGCGCGGCCACACGCCGCGCGAGCTGCGTGACCGCGCCGGCGAGGACTTCGGGATCTAGACCGCCGCAGCGGCGGCGTCGGCCTCGCGCTGCCGCTCCGGACACGGGTACACGAGCGTCGAGGCGCCGTGGGCCTCCGGCCGCTGCGGCGAGCGCCCGCGCGCGGGGTTCACGATCCCGATCAGCGAGATCACGCCGCCGAGGATCACGAGGCCGCCGCCGACGCCGAGCCCGACGCGGTAGGCGTGCACGGACGCCGCCTCGACCGGGCGATCGAGCTCCGGGTGCGCGGGCACGCCGCCCGTCAGCGGGCGATCCTTGACCTCGCGCACCGCCGCGCGGGCCGCCGGTGTGAGCGAGCGCCCGGCCAGCTCGCGGTCGAGCGCCGAGCCGAACTGCGCCGACACGATCGCCCCGACGGTCGCAATCGCCAGCAGCCCCGCGACGCGCGAGATCGCGTTGTTGGTGCCGCTGGCGACCCCGGCGTGGTTCTGCGGCACCGAGCCGAGGACGGTGTTGGTCAGCGGCGCGACCGTCATCGACAGCCCGAGCGCGAACACGAGCACCGCCGGCAGCAGGTCGGTGAAGTAGTTCACGTCGGCGTCCAGCTGGCCCATCCAGATCAGCCCGAGACCGGCCACGATCGGGCCTGCGCCCATCAGCAGGCGCGGCCCGATGCGGTCCGACAGCGCGCCCCAGCGCCGCGAGAGCGTGAACATGACCGCGGTGAGCGGGAGCAGCGTCAGCCCCGCGGCGACCGCGCTGTAGCCCGCCACCTGCTGCACGAAGATCGTGACGAAGAACGCCGCCGCCCCGAACCCGCCGTAGAGGAGCAGCGTCGTCACGTTGCCGACCGAGAAGTTGCGCGAGCGGAACAGCCCCAGCGGCAGCATCGGGTGGTCCGTGCGGCCCTCGTGCCACACGAACGCGGCCAGCAGCGCGAGCCCGAGCAGGAACGGCATCCACACGACTGGGTCACCCATGCCGTACACCGGCTGCTCGATCAGCGCGAACACCGGCCCGGAGAGCCCGAGCGCGACCAGCACCGCGCCGAGGTAGTCGATCTTGCGCATCGACTCCTCGTCGCGCGACTCGGGCACGGCGCTGTGCAGGATCGCCAGCGTCACGAGCACGAGCGGCACGTTGATGGCGAAGATCCAGCGCCACGACGCGTGGTCGATCAGCAAGCCGCCACCGAACGGCCCGAGCACGGTCGCGATCCCGGCCCACGCCGTCCAGGTCCCGATCGCGGCGCCGCGCTCCGAGTCCGGGAAGACGGCGGTGATGACGGCGAGCGACGAGGGCACGAGCAGCGCGCCCGCGATGCCCTGCAGCGCCCGCATCGCGATCAGCACCTCGACGGTCGGCGCGATCGCGCACAGCACCGACGCCAGCCCGAAGCCCGCCAGCCCGATCGAGAAGATCTTCTTCCGGCCCATCAGGTCGCCGAGCGAGCCGCCCACGAGCAGCAGCGAGCCGAGCGTCAGCAGATACGCCTCGACCACCCACTGCTGTGCTGCGAGGCCGCCCGCGAGGTCGGCGCGGATCGCCGGCAGCGCGACGTTGACGACCGTGCCGTCGAGGAACACGACCGACGTCCCGAGGATGCAGGCGACGATCGTGAGGCGCTTGGTGCGTGCGTCAGCCACGCTCCGAGCGTGACAGGACCGTCAAGGCCGGCTGGGCTCTCGCGTCACTCCGCCCGGACGAGATGGAGGCAGGCGACCGCCTCGGCAGCCACCACGCCGTCCGGGCCGACGCCGCCGCTCGAGAAGTGGTCGCGGTAGTAGGCGTCGGCCACGCCCTCGCGATCCGAGCGCCGCCACTCGCCGTCCGCGTAGCGGAAGTAGTCGATCGAGGCCTCGGCGGGCGCGAACGCGGCGACGATCTCGTCGAGCTCCTCCGGCGTGAGCGAGCGCACCCAGTCGAAGCGCTCGCCGCGGCCGGTCGGCACCGTGATGTAGCAGTCGCCGCCGGGCCGCAGGACGCGGCGCAGCTCGGCCACGGCCACGAGCAGCTCGCGCTGCGGATCGTCCGCCACCTGCGTGTCGCCGCCGTAGTAGCTCGTGTCGGTGCCGACGTGCTCGAGCGTCGAGAGCGAGACGACGCGGTCGTAGGTCGCGTCGGCCAGCGGCAGCTCGCGCAGGTCGCTGTAGAGGTAGGAGACGCCGAGCTGCGGGAACGCGCGCTCCTCGGGCGCGAGCGTGACGATGTGGAGGTCGTCGGTGCGCGGGCGCAGGCGCCGCAGGACGTGGAGGTGGTTGAGCGTCGAGCCGGCGTCGAGCACGCGCCCGGCCAGGCGCTGGGCGGCGACCCACGGAAACTCGACGGCGCGCTCGTCGAGCCCGTGGCCGAGCCCCGGCGGCAGGTCGGCGCCGGCGCGGAAGCGCTCCAGCAGCTCGGCGTCGTCGAGCTCGCTCGCGACGTAGCGCCGGTGGGCCTCGTTGTACGCCGGCGTCCACGGGTCGCCGTCGAAGCCGCCCGGCGCCTGGCCGCCGACCACCGTGCCGCTCAGCTCGTCGACGCGGCGCGTGAGCTCGTCGAGCCGCTCGCGCTCGAGCGCGGAGAAGCGCCGGTCGATGTTCCGCAGCTGGCCGAGCACCATCGCCGCGCTCTCGCGCTCGCGCGTGGCCAGCGCGTCGAGCCGGCCCTCGAGCGCCTCGAGCGCGTGGCCGAGGTGCCCGAGCGCGGCCGTCACGCCGCGGTCGACCTGCTGCTCGTAGCTGGTATGCGGCTTCATCAGCCGCAGGACCGCGGCGCGCGGCGCGGAGCGCAGGCGGCTGCCGCTCGCGGCCGGCGTCTGGCCCCGCTCGACCAGCTCCTGCGCGGCCGCCGCCTCGCTGCGCGCGAGCCCGGTCGGATCGAAGTCGTCGATCGGGAGCGTCCCGCGGATCCGCAGCAGGCGCTCCTCCATGCCCCGGCCGGACGTGGCCGCGGAGTGCGAGCGGCGGATGTCATCGGCGGCGGTCTCGCCGCGGCGCCGCGCCTCGCCCTGGTCCTCGAACACGTCGCGCATCAGCTTCGCCGCGTGGTCGAGGTCGGGCTCGGCCCACTCGGCCTCGGGCGGGTACGGGCCGTGGCCGGCGCCGATCGGCGCGAGCTCGTAGTCGACGAGGTACGAGTTCTCGGGCCGCATGAAGTCGAGGTTGCCGGAGTACGCGGTGGCGACGACCGGCTTGCCGAGCAGCATCGCCTCCGCCATCGTGATCCCGAAGCCCTCGGAGCGGTGCAGCGACGCGTAGCAGTCGGCCGACGCGATCATCGCGTTCTTCTCGTCGGCCGAGACGTAGAAGTCGAGCAGGTGCACGTGGGGGTGGCCCTTGGCGGCGAGCCGCACCTGGTCGTGCTCGTTCGGGTGCCGCTCGGAGTTGATGCTCTTGAGGACCAGCCGCGCGCCCTCGTCCGGGTCCGGGAACGCGCGCAGGAAGGCGTCGATCAGCCCGACCGGGTTCTTGCGCGCCAGCACCGAGGCGAAGTCGTAGACGAGCAGGAACACGAAGCCGCCCGGCAGGCCGAGCGCGTCGCGCGGGAGGTCGACCACCGGCGGCAGCGTGACCGGCATCGGCATGTGCACGACCGGCTTGGGCGACGCCGCGGCGAGCGTCTCGGCCACGAACTCCGAGCCGGCCCACAGCTCGTCGACGTAGTCGAATGCCTTGTGCCAGCGCTCGGGGAAGACCGACGCCTCCCACCACCACAGCCCGATCGTGTGGCGGTGCTCGAAGAACGCCGGCTCGAGCTGCTCGGCGAGGCTCGGGAGCATGTCCGCGTTGACGCACACGAGGTTGATCGGGTAGTCGTCGGGCGACGTGCCGACGTGCGCGAAGTGGTGGCCCTGACGGCTCCCCGGCGCGGTCAGGCCGACCGGCAGCGACGGCACACCGGCGGCGTCCAGCGCGTCGATGACCTGGCGCGCGACCTCCCCGACCCCGAGCTCGGAGTTGAGGTAGCCGACCACGTTGACCCCCAGCGACGACGCCCGCCGCGGCGGCTTGACGCCCGGCGGGCGCGCGGGGATGACGGGCAGCCGCGCCTTGTCGGGCAGCGGCGGCAGCAGGGACTCCGGGATCGGGACCTCCTCGCGCCCGAGCGTGTACGCCCACTCCACGAAGCCGCGGCCGTCGGCCGGATTGGTGAGGTCGCGGTAGCGCTGCCTGAGGTCGCCGCGGTCGGCCCACAGCGCCGCCAGGTAGCGGGTGACGCCGAACTCGCCGCCGCGCTCGGCGGGCGCGGAGGCGGCGTGGGCGAACGCGGCCTCGCCCTCGGGCCGGAGCAGCGACTCGTCGAAGCCGTCGGCCATCAGGTCGCGATAGAGCCGGCGCTTGAGCGAGTCGAGCGGGATCCCCGACGCGGTCCTGTCGTAGCTGTAGGGCCAGCTCGACACCGCGTCGACGCCGTTCTCCACGAGCTCGGCGGCGTACTGGAGGCAGAGCTTCTCCAGCGCCGGCTCGTCGGTCAGCCGGATCCGGTCCTGGTGATTGGAGAGCATGTGCGGCTTGGAGGCGTCGAAGCCGCTGAAGTGGAACAGCCTGAGCGGCGCGCCGTTGACGAACCAGCGCCCGTCGCGCTCCTCGACGGTGCGCGTGGGGAGGTTCCAGTAGGCGACGTTGAAGCCGGGATCGCGCAGCACGGAGAAGTCGTCGGCCATCCCCGGCACGAGGTCGATCCAGCGCTGGTCGACGAAGAAGCCGCGCTCGGGGTCGACGATGCAGTCGCGCTCGAGCCGCACCCCCCACCAGTCGAGCAGCTCGTCGGCGAACGTGGTGGAGCCGATGCCGATGAAGCCGAGGTTGTAGGCGCCCGCGATCAGGATGTCCTGCTCGTTGGGCTTGCGCCCGTCGCGCGGCATCGGGTCGGTGAAGTGCGGGTTGAGCACGAGCCCGTGCTCACGCACCGCCTGGAACATCTCGTCGAGCGGCGCGTAGAGGCGCATGTCCGGGTCGAGGTAGACCGCGCCGTCGCCGGACTCCCCAAGCATCCAGCGCAGGAACCACGGCTTCACCGCGGTCGAGAGCTCGAGCACGCTGTACATCACCGCCATGCGCTCGAAGCCGTCGATGTCGAGCTGGTCGATGGTGACCACGTCGAACGGCTCCTGGGCCGGATCGACGTAGCCCTCGATGTCGTCGATGATCAGGACCTGGAGGCGCAGATCCGGGTGCTGCTCGCAGAGCGAGCGGCCGAGCACCCGCGCGTAGGCCAGGTAGTTCTTGGCGATGATCGTGCCGACGTTCACTGGGCCACCAGACTGCGCCGCTGCGCGACCTTCAAGCCGCCGTAGCTGTGCAGGAGCAGGAACAGGCCGACGAGCGTGACCGGCACGAACATCACGAAGCGCGCGAGCACGACGAAGCCGACCGCGGTGCCGCCCGTCACGCCGACGGCCTTGAGCCCGAGCGCGAGCCCGGCGTCGAACGTGCCGGCGTAGCCGGGCGCCGCCGGGATGGCGGCGAACAGCGAGGCCAGCACGATGATCTGCAGCGTGTCGAGGATGTGCAGGTCGAGCCCCAGCGAGCGGCCGATCAGCAGCAGCGTCAGGCCCTCGCCGCACCACGCCAGCACCGTCAGGCCGGCGAGCAGCAGGCCCTCGACGTGCGCGAACAGCCGCAGCGAGCGCACGAACGGGCCGATCTTCTCGTGCAGGGCGTGGAAGTAGCCGCGCCGGCGCAGCGCCAGGTACGAGGCCAGCGCGATCGCGGCCGCCACGAGCGCGACCGCCGCGACCGCCGCGGGCGTCTGGCCCGCAGGGGCGTCGGCGACGTTGGCCCACGTCAGCACAGCGAACATCGCGGCCAGCACCGCGGCGTCGAGCAGGCGCTCGGCGATCACCGAGGAGAGGATCTCCCGCCGCCGCGCGGTCGTGCGGTTGCCGAGCAGGCCGACGCGCAGCAGCTCCCCGCCGCGCACCGGCAGCACGTTGTTGCCCATGTAGCCGACCAGCGTGAGCCGGTAGGCGTCGGCCCGCGCGTGCGGGATCCCGGTCAGCCGCAGAATCCGGTGCCAGCGGAAGCCGCGCACCGCCAACGCCACGGCGTAGGCGCACACCGCGGCCAGCAGCCACGCCCAGCCGGAGGCCGAGTCCGGGAACTGCGGCGTGTCCTGCTTGGAGATCCACCACGCGACGGCCGCGAGCGACACGACCGACACGGCCACGCTGATCCGCCGCTGGAGCTGGGGGGTGAGGCGCGGCATGTCAGCGCCGCTCGAGGCGGCGGTGCAACCTGCGGCTGACGCGCCCGTGCGTCGCGCCCTGCGGGGGCGTCATCGGCGGCGCCGGCGGGGCGGCCGACGCCTGGCGGCGGTAGTCGCCGCGGCTCAGATGGTCCTCGAGGAACACGTAGAGCACGATGAACAGGTAGCGGCTGCCCATCTCGTTGAGCTGGAGCTTCGAGGTGCCGGCCGCGCGGTTCGTCCACGACGTCGGCACGATCGCGTAGGAGAACCCGCGGGTGATCGCCTTCAGCGGCAGCTCGACGGTCATGTTGAAGTGGTGGGAGAGGAGCGGGCGCAGGTTCTCGATCACCTCGCGCCGGTAGGCCTTGAACGCGTTGGTGGTGTCGTTGTAGCCGTGGCGGAAGAGGGCGCGGATGCCGGTGTTGACCACCCGGTTCATCAGCAGCTTGAACTTCGGGTAGTCGTGCACGCTCGCGCCGGGCATGAAGCGCGAGCCGAACGCGCAGTCGTAGCCGGCCTCCAGCACGCGGTGATAGAGCACGACATCGCGCGGGTCGTCCGAGCCGTCGGCCATCACGATCGCCACGGAGTCGCCGGTGAACGCCTCGAGCCCCGCGCGGACCGCGAAGCCGAACCCGTTGGGCGCCTCGCTGCGCACGACGCGCACGCGCGGCTCGTCCTCCGCCACCCGGCGCACGACGTCGCCGGTCCCGTCGCGCGACGCGTCGTCGACGACGACGATCTCGTAGTCGATCCCCGCGGGTCCCAGCTGGTCGATCAGGCCCCGCAACGTCGGCTCGATCACCTCAGCCTCGTTGTGGGCCGGAATGACGACCGACAGCGTCACGCCGGCGCCCAGTGCTCCACGTTCGCGTCGTGGATCTGGCGCAGGATGTCCTCGACCGAGTAGCGCAGCGACCACTCGGGGTGGTCGCGCTCGAACGCGGAGAGGTCGGAGATCCACCAGCGGTGGTCGCCGATGCGGTTCTCCTCCGAGTACGTCCAGTCGAGCTCGCGCCCGGCGATCTCCTCGCACATGCGGATCGCCTCGAGCATCGAGCAGTTGCACGCGCGCCCGCCGCCGAGGTTGTAGACCGACGCGGCGCGCGGGGTCTTCGCGAACGCCTCGAAGGCCGCCACCAGGTCGGCGGAGTGGATGTTGTCCCGCACCTGCTTGCCGCCGTAGCCGAACACCGTGTACGGCTGGCCGGTGATCGTGCAGCGCATCAGGTAGGAGAGGAAGCCGTGGAGCTGCGTGCCGGCGTGGTTGGGGCCGGTCAGGCAGCCGCCGCGGAAGGCCACCGTCGGCATG
Source organism: uncultured Solirubrobacteraceae bacterium (assembly GCA_963722815.1). Lineage (GTDB taxonomy): Bacteria > Actinomycetota > Thermoleophilia > Solirubrobacterales > Solirubrobacteraceae > DASQFQ01. Next base: position 29,863 of record CAVROM010000006.1, on the reverse strand, counting down.
TCGAAGTAGCGCCCGTACTCCTGCACCAGGAGGTCGGCGGCGGCCTTGGAGACGCCGAACAGCGAGTGCGTCGAGCCGTCGATCGACATCGAGGTCGGGATGCCGTCGTGGTACTCGTGGTCGCGCGGGATCTCCAGGCGCTCCTCGTGCTCCTCCAGCGGCAGGCGGTTCGGCGTGTCGCCGTAGACCTTGTTGGTCGAGCAGAAGATGAACGGGGCGTCGATGGCGTGCTTGCGCGCCGCCTCGAGCAGGTTGAGCGTGCCGTTGGCGTTGACGCCGAAGTCGGTCTGCGGCTCCTTCGCGGCCCAGTCGTGCGAGGGCTGGGCGGCCGTGTGCACGATCAGCTCGATCTGGCCCGCGTGCGTGGCGAAGATGCGCTCGACGCCGTCGGCGTCGCGGATGTCGATCTCCTCGTGCACGAACTCGTTCGGGAGGCGCTCGGCGAGCACCTCGGACATGCGGCGGGTCGAGGCCTCGGCGCCGAAGAACTGCGCGCGCATGTCGTTCTCGAGCCCGACCACGGTGTAGCCGCGCTCGGCGAAGTGGAGGACGGACTCGGAGCCGATGAGGCCGCCCGATCCGGTGACGATCGCGATCGGCATGGGGTCGGCCACTATAGACGCGCAATTTGGCCGGAAGTCTCGGCCTTCCGCTAGCTTGGCTGCCGTGTCCGACCGGTCCCAGGCCGTCGTGGTTGACGGCGTCTCGAAGGCGTTCTCGCTCCCGAAGGAGCGGGTCCACACGCTCAAGGAGCGCGCGCTGCACCCGTTGCGGCGGCGCGACATGGACACCTTCCCGGCGCTCACCGACGTCTCCTTCGACGTCAAGCGCGGCGAGTTCTTCGGCATCGTTGGCCGCAACGGCTCGGGCAAGAGCACGTTGCTCAAGTGCATGGCCGGGATCTACAAGGCCGACACGGGGCAGGTGCTGGTCGCCGGCCGCGTCTCGACGTTCATCGAACTCGGCGTCGGCTTCAACCCGGACCTCGCCGCGCGCGACAACGCGATCCTCAACGCGATCATGCTCGGGCTCACGCGCCGCGAGGCGCTCGAGCGCTACGACCGCATCATCGACTTCGCCGGCCTGCGCGAGTTCGAGGAGCTGAAGCTCAAGAACTACTCGTCGGGCATGCTCGTGCGGCTCGCGTTCTCGGTGATGATCCAGGTCGACGCCGACGTGCTGCTGATCGACGAGGTGCTCGCCGTGGGCGACGCCGCCTTCCAGCAGAAGTGCTACGACGAGTTCAACCGCCTGCGCGACGAGGGCCGCACGATCCTGCTCGTCACGCACGACATGACGACGGTCTCCCGCTTCTGCGAGCGCGCGATGCTGCTCGAGAAGGGCGTGGTGGTCGACATCGGCGACCCCGACGCGGTCGCGGGCGAGTACTACGAGACGAACTTCGGGCGCGGCAGCGCGGCGGGCGCCGAGGAGCCCGAGCGGCACCATCACCACCAGGGCGACGGCACGGTCGAGATCGCCGACGCCTGGTTCGAGGACGGCGAGGGCAACCGCGTCAACGCGCTCTCGCAGGGGCGCCGGGCCGCGTTCGTGGCCGTCGTGCGCTTCGTCGAGCCGCACGTCGATCCCGTGTTCGCGTTCTCGCTCGGCAGCGACGAAGGCGACATCGTGTTCGCGACCTCGACGCTGTGGGAGGAGGAGCACACCGGCTCGTTCGCGGCCGGCGAGCACGTCGGCTTCCGCGTCGCGTTCGACAACTACTTCGCGCCCGGCCGCTACCACGCGTCGCCGTCGATCGCGCGACGCGGCTCGGGCCAGGACGTGCACGTGCGCGTCAGCGACCTCGCCTCGGTGGTCGTCACCGGCGCGCGCGCCGGTGGCGGCCTGGTCGACATCCCGCACACGCTGCGGATCGAGCGCAGCGCGGAGGTGCACGCGTCGTGAGCGTCGATGCGACCCTCGCTCCGCTGCGCCCGATGCGCGGGCCGTCCGCGCTCGGGGGCGACCCGAAGCGGTTCTGGACCCTGACGTGGACGCTCGCCGTGCTCGAGTTCCGGCTCAAGTTCTTCGGCTCGGTGCTCGGCTACTTCTGGCAGCTGGTGCGGCCGCTGCTGCTGTTCGGCGTCCTCTACTTCGTGTTCACCGAGCTGGTCCGGCTCGGCGGCGGCGTGCAGGACTACCCCGTGATCCTGCTGATGGGGATCATCATCTACACGTTCTATTCGGAGGCCACGGGCACCGCGGTCGGCTCGGTACCCGACCGCGAGTCGCTGGTGCGCAAGGTGCACTTCCCGCGGCTCGTGATCCCGCTGTCGGTGGTGCTGACGACGTTCCTGAACTTCGTCCTGAACTTCATCGTGGTGATCGTCTTCGTGCTCGCGTCGGGCATCGAGCCGCGCTGGAGCTGGCTCGAGATCGTCCCGCTGGTGGGCGCCCTCGCGCTGCTCTCGACCGGCATCGGCACGCTGCTGGCCGCGCTGTTCGTGCGCTACCGCGACGTGCGGCCGATCTGGGATGTCGCCCTGCAGGTGACGTTCTACGGCTCGCCGATCCTCTATCCGATCGAGAAGATCCCCGACGAGAGCCTGCGGCGGCTGATCATGTGCAGCCCGCTGGCGGTGATCGTCCAGCAGGCGCGCCACGCGATCATCGACGCCGACGCGCCCAGCGCCGCCGACGTGATGGGCGGCGCGGTCTGGCTGCTGATCCCGCTCGCGATCCTCATCGGGGTGTGCGCACTCGGGTACGTCGTCTTCGACCGCTCCGCCCCGCACATCGCCGAGGAACTCTGAGCGTGGAGCGCGGCGACGTGGTCGTCGTCGTCCCGGTCTACGGGGCGCGCGAGCTGTTCGAGGAGTGCCTGCGCAGCGTGGTCGCCAACACGACGCCGGGCACGCGGATCGTGGTCGCCGACGACGCCTCGCCGGACTCGGAGATCGAGGCGGTCGCGCGCGGGTTCGACGGCGTCGAATACGTCCGGCGCGAGCAGAACCTCGGCTTCGTGCGCAACATGAACGCGGCGTTCCGCGAGACCGCGCCGGCCGACGTCGTGATCGTCAACTCGGACACCGTCGTGCCGCCCGCGTGGCTGGAGCGCCTGCGCGCGGCCGCGCTGAGCGACGAGCTGGTGGCGACCGCCAGCACGCTCACCAACCACGGCACGATCCTCTCGGTCCCCGACTGGAAGCATCCGTCGCCCGAGCCGCCGCCCGGGCTGACCGTCGACGAGGCCGACCGGCTGATCGCGCGCGCCTCGCCGCGGCTGCATCCGCGGATCCCGACCGGCGTCGGCCACTGCCTCTACATCCGTCGCTCCGCGCTCGAGTTGGTCGGCGAGTTCGACGAGGCGTTCTCGCCCGGCTACGGCGAGGAGGTCGACTTCTGCCAGCGCTGCCTCGCGCGCGGGCTGCGCCACGTCGTCGCCGACGACCTCTACGTCTTCCACCGCGGCGGGGCCTCGTTCGGAGGCGCGCGCACGGAGCGCCAGGAGCGCAACGAGGAGGAGCTCAACCGCCGCTACCCGTACTACGCGAAGGCGGTGCTGGAGACCGCGACGACCGAGACGATCCCGCTGTCGCGCTCGCTCGCCGCCGCCCGGCTGGCGGTCGGGGAGCTGTCGGTGACGATCGACGGCTCGTGCCTCGGGCCGACGCTGACCGGCACGCAGGTGCTCGCGCTCGAGCTGACCGGCGCGCTGGCGCGGCGCGGCGACGTGCGGCTCCGCGTCACCGTCCCGCGCTCGCTGGGTGATCGCGCGCGGGCGGCGCTGGACGCTCTGGGCGTCGAGCGGATGTGGCACGACGAGGCGCAGGAGGGGATCGAGCCGACCGACGTCGTCCACCGGCCCTACCAGGTGACGACGCCGCAGGACCTGCTGATCCTCGGCCGCCTCGGGCGCCGCGTCGTGCTCACCCAGCTCGACTCGATCGCGTACCACAACCCTGCCTACTTCGCCAACCACGACGAGTGGCGCGGCTACCGCGAGCTGACCCGCCAGGCGCTCGCGTTCGCGCACCGCGTCGTGTTCTGCTCGCCCCACGCCCGCGACGACGCGCGGGCCGAGGACCTCGTCGACGACGAGCGCGCCGAGCTCGTGCCGCTCGGAATCGACCACAGGATGACCGCTTTGGAAGGCGAGCCGGTGGCGCCGCCCGGGCTCGAGGGCCGCCCGTTCCTGCTCTGCCTCGGCACCGACTTCCTGCACAAGAACCACCCGTTCGCGTTCGCGCTGTTCGAGCGGCTGCGCACGCAGCACGGCTTCGACGGCCGGCTGGTCCTGGCGGGCCCGCACGCGCTGCGCGGGACGAGCGAGGGCGAGGAGGCGGCGTGGCGCGCCGCGCATCCCGAGCTCGCCGCCGACGTCGTCGCGCTCGGCGAGGCGCCCGAGGCCGAGAAGGAGTGGCTGTACCGCAATGCCGCGCTCGTGCTCTACCCGACGACGTTCGAGGGCTTCGGCTTCATCCCGTTCGAGGCCGCGCTGGCGGGCACGCCGTCGCTGTGGGCGGCGCAGTCCTCGATGGCCGACCTGCTGCCGGCCGAGCACGCCGGGATCGTGGCGTGGGACGCGGAGGCCAGCGCCGCCAACGCCGCGCGGCTGATCGCGGAGCCGCAGCCGCTGATCGACGCGGTGCGCGAGGCGGGCAAGGATCTCCTGTGGGACCGCTGCGCCGAGCAGCTGCTGCAGGTCTACCGCGACGCCGCGGTCGGCCCGCGGCGCGTGTCGGCGGAGCCGCGCGAGTCGCTGACGGACCTCGCGATGTCGCTCGTCGGCCCGGGCGGCTGGCTCACGCCCGACGACCAGCTCGCGCTGCTGGCGGTCTCGGCCCGACCGACCTTGCGGCGAGCGGTGATGGGCGGCTTGCGGCGCGGTTACCGCGCGATGTACCGCGTGCGGCGGGTCTAGGGAACGTCAACAGCGGCATTGAGGGGAGGGTGCGGGGTGCCGCGGCGCCACGAGTGTCAGCTCGACCACCGTATGGGTGGTCGAGACGACATTCGTCGACGAGTGTCGTCTCAGGGTCGGTATGCGACCTTGAGCCGACATTCGTGGACCGAACCGGGTCTCGAACCCGACCCTACCCAGCCGCAGTTGACGTTCGTCAGCGATCGCAGACCCGGACAGGCCCGCTCCCCGTCACCCGAACCCGCCACGGGCGTCGGGGAGGCGTCGCGCGCGAACGTGAGCGCCCGCGCGGTGTTCGGCGTCACCCCGCCGGCCGGCCGGTAGACGTCGGCGTAGCGGCGCACCCCCACCTTCGCCGTGCCGCCGTCGGAGGCGACGGTCACGCCGCCGGCCGGCAGCGCGAAGTCGACCGGCGCGCGCCGGCAGGCGCCGCGCGGCTTGACGAACAGCGGCACGAGCCGGACGCCGTAGGCGCGGGCGAGCGTGTCGTCGGCGGCCTCGCGCGCCCGCTCGTAGAGGTGCGGCAGCGCGGCGGCGGGCGGCGCGGGCGAGCCGAGGTCCTGGACGGCGCCGAGGTATGCGGCGGCGTGGATCTGCGGGGCGACGACCGGCGCGGGCTGGAAGCCGGGCTGCAGCTTGCGCGCTGGGACGAGCCGCATCGCGGCGAGCGACCCGTCGAGCGAGGTCGCCTGGTCGCGCAGATAGCCGGCGCCGTCGCGCAGCGCGCGCACGTGCCCCACCGTGACGAGCGCGAGCACCACCAGCAGCGCGGCGGCGGCCCGTCGCGACGCGACGCGCGTGCCGCGCGCCGCCTCGACGGCGACGAGCAGCAGGAACAGCACGCCGGGATACAGGTAGCGCGGCGCGGCCGGCTCGTGCAGGTCGGCGCGCGCGACCCCGGTCAGCGCCCAGAACAGCAGCGGCAGCGCGATCAGCGCGGCGAGCCGCCAGCGGTCGAGCCCGCCGCGGCGGACGGCGAGCACGAGCAGCACGACGAGCCCCGCCAGCAGCGGCCAGCCCCACCCTGTCCCGAGCCCGAACAGCGCCCCCGCGGCGCCCGCCGCCGCCTCGGCCACGTAGGCCGGCGTCGCGGCGAAGTGGTAGCCGCCCGCGTGATCCTGGCCGCCGTAGTTGAGGTACCACGCGCCGTACAGCACAGCCGGCACCGCGAGCACGGGCCAGCGCCGCGTGCGGTCGGGGCGGAGCAGGACCTCGAGCGCGGCGGCGGCCAGCAGCGGGATCCCGAGCGACGAGGAGGCGAGCGCGACCGTGAGCAGGATCGCGGCGATGACGTCGCCGCGGCGGTCGCGCCGATCCAGAGCGAGCAGCGCGCCCAGGCCCGCCGCCAGCGAGCCGAGGAAGCCGATCTGGAACGGCCACAGGACGTCGGGCCACGCCTGCCCCAGCACGGCCACGACCGCCGCGGCAGCGAGCGCGGCCAGGTCGCCGACCCGGCGGCGCGCGTAGAGGAACAGCAGCACCACCACCAGCGCGTGCACGAGCAGGCCGGCCACGCGGTAGGGCGTGTACGACGTCGATTCCCGCGATCTCGAACAGCAGCTTGTAGACCAGCACCGGCACGAGCGAGAGGTGCTCGTTGTGCGGGGCCAAGAGCGCGTCGAGGTCCCACGCGCGCCGGTCCTGGATGAAGGTCCAGTCGTCGAAGTAGAAGCTCGTCGAGCGCCCGAGGCGCAGCGCCAGCACGGTCGCCGCCACCACCAGCCCGCCGAGCGCGACCCACCGGGCGGCGGGGCGTGCGGTCATCACCCCAGGGCCTTCAGGACCGCTTCCTCGTTGGCCTCGATCCACGCCAGCGTGTCCTCGAGGATCGTCCGCGGCCCGCGCGTCGGTCGCCAGCCGTGCGCGCGAACAGCTCGCGGCAGTCGGAGGCGTAGAGCGGCACGTCACCCGGGCGCGGCTCGAGCACGGGCTCGACCGGCACCTCGTTGCCGGTCAGCTCGCCGGCACAGCTGGGTCGTCTCCAGCAGCGACAGGCTGCCCTCCACCCCGCCGCCGACGTTGACGGTCGCCCCGTCCCACGCCCCCGGGTCGGCGAGCTGCTCGGCGATCAGCGCGCACAGGTCGTCGACGTGCAGCAGGTCGCGCACCTGCTTGCCGCCGCCGCCGTAGCCGATGTAGGTCAGCGGCCGCCCGAGCCGGTGCGCGAGCAGCCAGTGGGTGAAGACGCCCTGGTCGACCTTGCCCATCTGCCACGGCCCGGCGATCACGCCGCAGCGGTTGATCACGGACCGCACCCCGAAGGCGTCCGCGTACTCGGCGACCAGCAGCTCGGCCGCGAGCTTCGTCGCCCCGTAGAGCGTGCGCGCCCCGCCGAGCGGGAAGTGCTCCGCGATCCCGTGCTCGGAGGCGCCCGAGAGCGGCTGCTCGGCGTCGAGCTCGAAGCGCGTCTCGCCCTCGCGCAGCGCCAGAGCCGAGAGCGCGGCGACGGGATACACGCGGCTGGTGGAGAGGAACACGAACTGCGCGCCGTCGCGGCGCGCGAGCTCCAGGCAGTTGTGCGCGCCGAGCAGGTTGGTCTGCACCACGAAGTCCGTGCCGCTGCCCATCCCCGCCAGCACCGACGGCTCGGCCGAGCACTCGACGACCGCCTCCACCGGCTCGAGCGCGAGCAGGTCGGAGCGCTCGCGCACGTCGCCGTGGACGAACGCCACGCCGGCCTCGCGCAGCCGCGCGAGGTTGAGCTCCGAGCCGCGGCGCTTGAGCGAGTCGAGCGCGACCACCTCGTCGCCCGCCGCCGCCAGCGCGAGGCACAGGTTGGCTCCCACGAAGCCGGCGCCGCCGGTGACGAGGACGCGCGTCACAGGTAGTAGCGGCGGATCGTGAGCACGAACGCCGCCAGCAGGTGTAGCGAGGCCAGGCCGACGGCGATCGACGTGATCGCCACCAGCGCGCGCCCGCGCAGCCACGAGAACGCCAGCGCGAGGGCGAGCGCGTACAGGCCGAGCAGCGGCAGCACGTAGCGGGCCTGCTCGAACAGGAAGTTGCCGCTCGCGCGCAGCGGATAGCCGACGCGCGCGACCGCCACCGCCAGCCCCGCGGCGAGCGCCAGGTAGACGACGACGAGCAGCCAGTCGCGCCGCAGCCGCGGGATCAGCGCGGCCAGCGCGGCGATCGCGATCACGGCGTAGATGACGAACGCGACGTTGTTGATCGTGCTCGAGAAGCCGTAGTCGAACCAGCCGAACCTGCCGACGAACAGCGGCGTCCAGAAGTCCTTCGGCGTCCATCTGACGTGGAAGAAGTCGGTCATCGAGCCCACGCGCGGCAGCACGTACTCCCACAGATACGACGCGAACCCGCTCGTGCCCTTGACGCCGGTGGGCGACGGTGAGCTCGCGACCTCGCCGACCGTGCCCGGCAGCAGCGGGTAGTGCCACACCACGGTCACGAGGAACGCGTAGATCGCGATCGGGATGAAGACGCCGGCGAGCGCGGCGAGCCCGGGGCGCAGCCACCCGCTCGGCGCGTCGCGGCCGCGCCACAGCAGCAGCGCGACGCCGAGGGCGGCGCCCGGCGCCAGGCCGAAGCCGGAGAGCTTCACGAGCCCGGCGACCGCGACGGTCAGCCCGATGGCTCCCGCCAGCGGCGTCGTGAGGCCACGGCGGTGCGCCCGCGCCAGCAGCCAGAACAGCACGGCGCCGACCGGGATCAGGCCGGCGTCGGGGTTGACACCGCCCGAGATCCACGTGAACACGGGCTGGAACGCGCACAGGAGCGCCGCGCCGGCGGTCAGCAGCGGCCGGTCCGGGAACAGCTCCCGCAGCATCGCGAGAGCGCCAGCACGGTCACGATCGCCAGCAGGGCGCCGATCCCGCGCATGAACGTCAGCGCGTCGAGCGTCGAGCCGCCGGCGGCGTGCGTCACGCCGTAGGCGGGCACCAGCGCCGCGTAGTAACCCGGCGGGTAGTCGCGGACGTTGGCGTTCGCCCCACCGTTGTCCGTGCTCGGCTTGGTCGCCAGCGCCTTGGCGAGGCGCCGGTCGGCGTCCGCGCTCCAGTAGCCGCGGCCGAACGGGTTGAAGTTGATGTCGCCGACCGCGGCGGCGCCGTTGAGCAGCGTCAGCTCCGCCGACAGGGTGTTCTTGGCCGCGCGTGGCGGCTTGCCGTGCTCGGCGAGGTCCTGGACGTAGGAGACGTGGTAGGGCTCGTCGGGCGTCTGGAACGTCGGGGTCAGGAAGCCCCAGGCGAGCGCGTTGGCGCCGGCGACGACTGCGACCACGAGCGCGACGCGGCGCGCGCGCCGCGCGCGAGGCCCACCAGCAGCCACACGGAGAGCCCGACGCCGACGGCGAACAGGAGGAGGACGGCGACCCCGCGCCACGCGCCGCCGAGGTGCCCGCGCGTGCGCCCGATCCGCTGCGCGATCACGGGCAGGATCGAGATCAGGCGCTCGCTGCCGGGGCGGTAGTACGCCATCGAGATCGCCCCGGGCGCGATCTTGCCGTCGAGCTCGAGCCCGCGCTTGTCGCTCGCGCCCAGCACGAGCGCGGTGTGCCCCGGATCCTGGTGCAGGCAGACCTGGCCCAGCACGTCGTGCTGCAGCGTGCTCGGCAGCGTGAAGCGCGTGGCCCGCGCGCGGACCTGGCCGGCGGGGGCGCGGGCGACGACGCGCTCCGTCGCGCCGCCCTTCAGCTCCAGCGACACACCGGTGCCGCGCGCGCCGTTCTGGAACGGGATCTCGATCGCGCGCGTGTCCTGGGGCACGATCGCGGCCTGGCAGAGCGTCTGGTTGGGCGCGATCTTCGCGATCACCCCGGTGGGGAAGGCGGAGTTGGTGCCGGAGCGCCGCGGCTGCTTGTCGAACAGCGTCGGCGCCACGAGCACGGCGAGCAGCACCGCCGCGATCGCGGCAGCGAGGATGGCCAGCACGAGCGTGCGCCGGCCGCGTCGCGCGCCGCTCTCGCCGGGAGGTGGAGGCTCCGGGCTGCGCGCGTCGGTGCGGAGGGGCTGGGATATGGTCACCGGCGACGAGTGAGCCTAGCGGCGGGTGGTCCAGGGCTCGCGTTACCCTGAACGTCCGAAACTCGCGCTTTGTAGCGCCGTTTCAGCACTGTGATGACCGCCCAGATCGCCATCGTTCCCGCGTACAACGAGGCAGCGTCGATCAGCGCCGTCGTCGCCGAGCTCGGCGAGCACGCCCCGGGCTTCGACGTCGTCGTGATCGACGACGGCTCGACCGACGACACCGCCGAGCGCGCTCGCGCCGCGGGCGCGGACGTCGTGCGCCACCCGTTCAACCTCGGTATCGGCGGCGCCGTGCAGTCCGGGTACCTGTACGCGTCCGAGCGCGGGTATGACATCGCCGTGCAGGTCGACGGAGACGGTCAGCACGACCCCCGCTGCCTCGCGGACATGCGCGCTTACCTCGACGCGCATCCCGAGCTCGACATGGTCACCGGCTCGCGCTTCCTCGCCGACGACGGCCATGGCTTCCGCTCCTCGGCCCCGCGCCGGCTCGGGATCCGGATCTTCTCCGGCGTCCTGTCGCGGATCGTCGGCCAGCGCGTGACCGACCCGACCTCCGGGCTGCGCATGTGCCGCCGCCGGGCGATCGACCTGTTCGCCCGCGACTACCCGCACGACTACCCCGAGGTCGAGGCCGTGCTGCTGATGCACGCCCACGCGCTGAGCAGCGTCGAGCTGCCGGTGAGGATGCGCGAGCGCACGGGCGGCACCTCGTCGATCAACTCGACGCGCTCGATCTACTACATGGTCAAGGTGCTGCTGGCAGTGTTCGTCGGGCTGTTCCGCGCACGACCGGCGGTGCGGTCGGGCGAGCCCGCGCCGGTGTCGGCGGAGGGCGGCTTCTGATGGACGTCTCGCGCCTCCAGATCCTCGCGATCATCGTCACCGCCGGGCTGTTCGTGCTCGTGTTCGAGCTCGTGCGCCAGCGGCGGCTGCTCGAGCGCTACGCGCTGCTGTGGCTGTTCTCCTCCGCCGTGCTGCTGGGTCTCTCGATCTGGCGCGGGGCGCTCGAGGAGCTGGCCTCGGCGGTCGGCATCTTCTACGCGCCGTCGGCGCTGTTCGCGGTCGCCTTCGGCTTCGTGCTCGTGCTGCTCCTGCACTTCTCGCTCGTCATCTCCCGTCTCGCCGAGCAGACCAAGGTGCTCGCCCAGCGGGTCGGCCTTCTTCAGTACGAGGTCGACCAGCTGCGGGCGCAGCTCGGGGACCGCGCCGCCGCCGAGGTCGAGGAGCCGGCGGAGCTCACGCGCTCGCGTTGACGGCGCTCGCCGTCATCCTCGTCGCCCATCAGTCTGCTGCGCACCTGCCGGGGACGCTGGCGGCGCTGCAGCCGCAGCTGCGGGAGGGCGACGAGCTGCTGATCGTCGACAACGCGTCGTCGGACTCGCCGGGCGGCGGGCTGGTGGTGCGGCTGGAGGAGAACGTCGGGTTCGCGGGCGGGTGCAACGCGGGGGCGGCGGCGACGTCGGCGCCGCTGCTGTTCTTCTTGAACCCAGATGCGGTGCCGGCTCCGGGGTGCCTGGACGCGCTGCGGGCGGCGGCTGACGCGCACGCGGGCTGGGGCGCGTGGCAGGCGCTGGTCACGCTCCCGGGGCGCGAGGAGGTCAACACGCGCGGCGGGGAGATCCACTGGCTCGGCGTGGGCTGGTCTGGCGGCTACGGCGAGCGCGTGGCCGACGCGCGCGGCGACGGCGTCGTCGGCTTCGCCTCCGGCGCCGCGCTGGTCGTGCGGCGGGAGGCGTGGGACGCGGCCGGCGGCTTCGACGGCTCGTACTTCATGTACGGCGAGGATTTGGATTTGTCGCTGCGCCTGCGGCTGGCGGGCTGGGAGGTCGGCGTCGCGGGCGGCGCGATGGTCGAGCACGACTACGAGTTCGCCAAGGGCGACAGCAAGTGGTTCCTGCTCGAGCGAAACCGATGGACGACGGTGCTGGGCGTGTATCCGGCGGCACTGCTCTTGGCGTTGCTGCCCGCGCTCCTTGCGGCGGAGGCGGCGTTCTTCCTCGCGGCGGCGCGCGGGGGCTGGCTGGGCGCGAAGGCGCGGGCTTCGTTGGCGGTCCTGCGCGGGCTGCCGGGAGCGCTGCGGCGGCGAGCGGCGGTGCAGGCGTCGGCGACCGTGAGCCCGAGCACAGTTCGCATCCGGCCTCACCGCCGGCCTCGACTCCCCGTTCCTCGGAGCCGTCGCCCAGATCCGCCCGCTCGCGGTCGCGCAAGCCGTATTGGCGCCTCGTAGAGGCCGTCCCTTGACGGTCGGTCGCGACCGCCGATCCTCGGCCAGGTCGCCGTGAGGGTCGGCCTCGATCTCCTCTTCCTCGTGCCCGGCCAGACCGGCGGGCGGGAGACGTACGCGCGGGAGCTGCTGCGCGGGCTGGTCGCCGAGCGGCCGGACCTCGAGCTGACCGCGCTCGTCAACCGCGAGACCACCGGCGAGGGCTTCTGGACCGAGGCGGCGCGCGTGGTGCGCGTCGATTCCTCCGGCGTCGCGCGCGGGTCGTGGGCGGCCGGCGAGCTGCTGCGGCTGCCGCGTGCCGCGCGCGGACTCCACCTCCTGCACTCGGTGGCGAACTTCGGGCCGCTGGCCGGCGGGCCGCCGCGCGTGCTGACCGTGCACGACGTCCTCTGGCGCCGGCTGCCCGACGCCGTCCCGACCGCGATGCGGCTCGGCACGAACGTCCTCGTGACCGGCGCCGCCCGGCGGGCGCGGCGCGTCATCACCGTCTCCCACGCCTCCGCCGCGGACGTCAGATCGGCGTTGAAGATCCGGAACGTCGACGTCGTCCCCAACGGCGTGACGCCGCCACCGCCCGACCCACCGCCGCCCGCCGACCTCGGCCAGGGCGACCGGCCGGTCGTCCTGAGCGTGGCGTCCGACCTCCCGCACAAGAACCTCGCGGCGCTGATCGACGGCGTCGCCGAGCTCGCCGACCGCCCGCTGCTCGTGTACGCCGGCCACGGCACGGACACCGGAGCGCTGGGTGCCCGGGCGGAGGCGCGCGGAGTCGAGGTGAGGCTGCTCGGCGGCGTCGACCCTTCGCGGCTGGAGGCGTTGTACGCCGCCGCCACGGTGGTGGCCACGCCGACGCGCTTCGAGGGCTTCGGCCTCCCCGTGCTCGAGGCGATGGCGCGGGGCGTGCCCGTCGCGTGCTCGGAGCTGCCGGTGCTGCGCGAGGTGGCCGGCGATGCGGCGGTCTACTTCGACTCCGCGGATCCGAGGTCGCTCGCCGACGCGATCCGAACGGCGATCACTGAGAGGGAGCGCCTTCGGGCTGCCGGCCTCGCCCGCGCCGCCGAGTTCTCGTGGGCCGCGACCGCAAGAGCGACCGCCGAGGTCTACGAGCGGGCGCTCAGCGCAAAGTCGCGAACTTGAGCACCTATACGGTGCTCAACCTCTCTACTTCGCCGCGCGGCAGGACCTGCACTCCCTACCCAGCCGCCGTTCTGCGCGGCCCCAGCCTGCCCGCAAGCGCGTCGCGGTAGCCCGCCCGAACCGCCTCCACGGCAGCGCGCGACCGCAACACGAGCGCGGCGTGCGCGAGGTAGGTGCCAACCACGGACGCACGCCGCAAAGCGGTGCCGGCCGGCCCGAGCGGCCGATGCCGCTCACACACCACGAGCGTGTTGCGGGCGCCGTAGTACATCGTCGCGGTCGAGCTCGCGCCGCCGGTCGACGCCGACAGCCGGTGCACGGCGCGCGCAGCCGGGGCGAAGACGCACTCGAAGCCCGCGGCGCGGATCCGCAGCGACCAGTCGACGTCCTCGACGTACGCGAACAGGTCTTCGTCGAGCAGCCCCGCGCGCTCGATCGCGGCGCGCGAGACCGCCATCAGCGCCCCGACCGCGCGCTGCGTGCGCCCCTCGACCGAGAAGGCGAAGCCGTCCTCGCGGCCGTGGCCCCGCGGGCGGCCGGAGTAGCCGGTGCGCAGCCCCACCCGCTGGCCCGCCCACTGCACGCGCCCGTCCGGGAACAGGAGCTTGCCCGCCAGCACGCCGGCATCCGGATGCCGCGCCGCCGCCGCCCGCAGCGCGTCGAGCAGCCCCGCCTCGGCCTCGGCGTCGTTGTTGATCAGCACGACCCACTCGGCGCCGCCGTCCAGCGCCCGCCGGCTCGCCGCGTTGTTGCCGCCCGAGAAGCCGAGGTTGGCGCCGTTCTCGACCACCTCGACGTCCGGGAACGCGGAGCGGATCGCCTCCACGCTCCCGTCGGCGGAGCCATTGTCGGCCACGATCACCCGTTCGCCGCGCAGCGACGCCAGGCAGCGGAGCGTGTCCTCGCGCCCGTTCCAGTTCAACACGCAGACCGCCCAGCTCACAGGTATTCCGCGCCCTCGCCGCCCCGCAGCCCCAGCGCGCGCAACAGCCGCGCCGCGACCAAGTCCCACGAGAACAGCCGCGACCGCTCGCGCGCCGCCGCGCCCATCCGCTGCGCGACCGCGGGATCCGCGAGCGTCCGCATCGCGCCCAGCAGCGCCTCCTCGTCGCCCGGCGGCACGAGCAGCCCGGTCCCCTCCGCCACGATCGTGCCGGCGCCCCCCACGCTCGTCGCGATGCTCGGAACGCCGGTCACCGCCGCCTCGATGTACGCGAGCCCGAACGGCTCGACCTCCGAAGGCATCACGAAGCACGTCGCCGCGCCGAACAGCGCGCTCGCCCGCGCCGCCTCGTCCGGCCGGTCGAGCGCCAGCGGCCCGTGGCCGGTCACGCCCGGCGCGCTCACCGGCGGATGGCCGCCGACGAGGTCGAGCCGCGAGTCCGGAAATTCCGCCCGCAGCCGCGCGAAGGCCCGCAGCAGCAGCGGCCCGTTCTTGCGTTCCCACTCGCGGCCGACGAAGAGGAAGCGCGCGGCATCCGCCCCGGCCGCGGGGGCGCCGCTCCCTCCGCCCGGCCCTTCGGCGGTCGGCGTGTGGTTCGGCCCCATCCCCACGACGTGCACCTTCTCCGCGGCCACCCCATGGTCCGCGACCAGCGACGCCGCTGTCCAGTGGCTCGCGGTGCAGCACGCCACCGCCCCCGCGTAGACCTCGCGCTGCCGAGCCTCGAAGCCCGCGTACACCCGCTCGCTCAGCCGCGAGAACACCGGATGCGTCGCCCGCGCCTGCGCCAGCGTCAGATCCGACAGCGTCACGTAGCGCGTCCCCGCCGGGAGCCCGAACTCCGCCCCCATCAGCACCACCCCGTCGGAAGCGGGCAGCCGCCGCGCCGCCACCACCGAGCGCAGCCGGTGCAACTCCGGCGTGTACCAGGCGTCGACCCGCGAACGCGACCGCAGCGCCGAGACCGCCAGCGCCGCCTCGCGCACCCCTCGCGGCGGCGTCGCGTCCACCCCCGCCACAGCAACGCCTAGCGACCGCAGCCCGCGTGCGACGCCGAAAGGCGTGCCCGACCACGTGGCCGCCGCCAGCGGGTCACCGGTGGCGGCAAGCGCGACACGGGTCACAGCGCAGGAGCCTCCACGAGGCGCGTCAGGCTACCCATCGGGACATTGACACCCGCCTGCCACTGAGGGACGCTCGCACCGAGCCGTGCAGAGGCACAGATCCACAGCACCACCCGCAGGCCCCACGAGACGTCAAGACGCCCCGGCGTCGCCGCGCCCCACCGCCGGGCCCCAGCGGATCGAGCATCTCGAGCCCGCCGACGCCCTTGCGCTGCAGCACCACGCCGGCAACCGGGCCGTCCTGCGCACGCTGAGCCAAGACGGCGTCCGCCGTCTCCAGCGCGCGGAGACCGGCCTCAAGGAAGCCGCCGCGACCACAACGTTCGCGACGTCGGGCGTCGCCTACTGGAAGGACGCCGCCAACGCCAACAAGCCGCTCAAGGACTTCGCGGTCAAGCTCATGGCCGACGCGAACGCGAAGCTCAGGGCGCTCGGCTCGTTCGAGGTGAAGAGCGACTACTCGGGCACCGGGGCCGCGAGCGGCTCGTTCGGCCGCGGAGCGTGGAGCATCGAGATCAACACCGCGCTGTTCAGCGATCGACCCGGGATCACCAAGGTCGGGCAGCTCACGCTCGCGGAGGCGGCTGAGATCGCCGACACGATCTGGCACGAGATGCGCCATTCCGAGCAGTACTTCCGGATCGCGCGCATGCGAGCCGCGACCAGCACGAAGGCGACGAAGGCCGACATCGCGAAGGAGATCAAGGACGGGATGGACATCCCGGCGGACGTCGCGCTCGCCGCCGCCAACGCACCGCTCGCCGCCGCCGCGGGCAACGCGAACCTGCTCGCCGAGGCGAAGCAGTGGGAGAGCATCACGCTCGGCTTCCACTCCAAGTACAAGAACAACATCACCGCCTGGATCCTCGAAGCCCGCGACGCGCAGAAGTCCATGAACGCCGTCACGGCCGCCAACCTCGTCGCCACGCGGGGGACGCTCGCCGCCTTCGTGACGTCGTGGGGCGGCGCCGACCGCGGCGGGTTCATCGACACCCATCTCCCGGTGGTGGAGGCGATCGCCACGAAATCCGCGCTGGACACAGCCGTCATCGGGCATCTGAAGGCGATCAAGCCCAAGCTCACGGCGCTGCAGGCGGCCTGGAAGATCGTCGAGGACAACTGGGCCACCGACACCGACGCCCAGAAGCTGGCGCACGTCAAGGGCGCCAAGGCGGCGTTCGACGCGATCGAGGTGCCGCTCTACGCCGCGTACCGTGCCCACCTGCACGAGAAGGACGCGTGGGACACGGGTGCCGCGGCGGGCGCCGAGTTCCGCAGGCTGGGCGTGTGACGTGGTGATCGAGACTGTGCGAGAGCTCGCCGATGCGCTCTCGGCCGAGAGCGTGAGCGTCGACAATCTGGTCGAGCGCCTCGGCGGCCGCGGCACCGCGGCCGGGGACAGCATCGTCGTCGACGTGCCGGCGCTCGATGGCGTGGAGCGCGCCGGGGTCGTCCGCCACGTCCATGACGGAGCGCCCGCGCTCGTGACGCTGCATCTCTCCCGGCCTCAGTCGCGCGAAGAGCTCGAGGCGGCGTTCGGCGCCCCTCGCTCGATCCACCCCGACCACATCGGCGAGCCGGTCACGCTGCTGTTCCACCTCGACCTTCCCGATCGGCCCTTCGACGTGGCGCTGCTCGCCACGGACGACCCTGGCGGCTCCCGCACGCTGACCCTGCGACGCGACGTCCGCCTGGGTTGAGCGCGCCTACTCGGCGTGGGCCAGGACGTGCCACTGCAGCGCGATGAACTCGCGCGCCCGCCGCAGCGTCAGCCGGTCCACGTAGCGGTTGCGGCCTCGGAACGTGTCGGCGATCGCCCACTGCACGCTCCACCCCGTGCGGTCCACCAGCGCCACGATGTCCCGCCGCGTGTACCAGCGCAGGTGGGTCGCGTCGCGGTGGCCGAACTCGCGGTAGCCGAACGTGCCGCGGAACACGAGGTCCAACACCAGAGAGAAGTGGCGCGCGTTGGGGATCGAGACGTGCAGCCGCGCCCCCGGCGCGGCGACCGACCGCAGTGCGCGCAGCACCGGCTCCGGGTCGGCGAGGTGCTCGAGCACGTCGTAGCAGCAGATCGTGTCGAACGGCCCGGCCAGCGCGCCGTCCTCCAGCGCCGCCTCGACCGAGCCCACGAACACCTCGTCGAGCACCCCGCGCGCGACCTCCGCGGCGGCGGGGACGATCTCGATCCCGCTCACCCACGTCGCCCCCGCGGCGCGCAGCGACCGCCCGACGCCGCCCTCGCCGCACCCGACGTCCAGAGCGCGGCCGATCGGCTGCGGCAGCTCGGCGACGACGTCGGCCCGCTCGAGGCCGTAGTAGCCCGACGGCTTGGTGGTCGACACGGACGCGTCCATCGGCCCGCAGGCTAGCCTTCCGCGCCATCGGAGCCCTGAACGCGCAGCTCAACGCCGCCGTCGCGGGCCTGCGCGCCGGCCTCGACGCCTACCGCGAGCACGTCGTGCTCGCGCAGGCCGACCCGCGCTTCCAGGCCGCGCTCGAGCGCAGCGCCCACGCGGCCGGCTTCACGACGCCCGGCGAGCTCAGCCTGCTCTACCACCTCGCGATCGCCGCCGACGGCCCCGGCCGGATCGTCGAGATCGGCTCCTACGCCGGCCGCAGCACGATCGTGCTCGCCCAGGCCGCCATCGACACGCAACGCGAGCCGGTCGTCGCCATCGACCCCCACGAGGTCCCGCCGATGGGCCACACCGACCAGCGCGACCTGCACGAGGAGTTCCTCGACAACGTCGAGCGCGCCGGCGTCGGCAGCCACGTCACGCCGGTCCGCGACTACTCCACCAACGCCGCCGCGAGCTACGACGGAACCCCGATCCGCATGCACTTCGTCGACGCCGTCCACAGCCGCGAGGCCGTGCTGGAGGACGTCGGCCACTGGGCCCAGTGGTTCACGCCCGACGTCATCGCCGTGTTCGACGACTACCTGACCTCGCCGGGCGTCCGCCAGGGCATCCGCGAGCTGCAGGAGCAGGGGCTGCTCCGCCGCGACGGCCTCACCGTCGGCAAGATGGCCGCCTTCGGCCCGCCGCACCTGCTCGCCAAAGCGCCCGCGGCCCCCGGCGGCCGCGCGCTGATGCGCCTCAAGGACGACCGCCGCGAGCGCCTGATCAGGCTGGCGGAGCGCTGAGCGCCCGCGCGTAGGCGGCCGCCGTCCGCTCCGCCGCGGCGTCGACCGAGTACCGGGCCAGATCTGCCCCGCCGCCAGGCGCACCTGAGGCCAGCACCCGCGCCAGCCCGCGCCAGTCGCCCGCCTCCACCAGCGTCCCCGCCCCGCCGAGCACCTCGGGGATCGCCCCCGACGCGCACGCCACCACCGGCGTCCCGCACGCCATCGCCTCGATCAGCACCATCCCGAACTGCTCCTCCCAGCCCTTGGTCGGGAGCGAGGCGAGCACGAGCGCCTCGGCGCCCGCGTACAGCGCCGGCATCTCGTCGTAGGGCACGGTCGCGCGGAACTCGGCCGCGACCCCCAGCTCCCGCGCATACGACTCCAGCCGCCCGCGCTCCGGGCCGTCGCCGACGATCAGCAGCCGCAGGTCCGGCCGCGTCTCGCGCAGCAGAGCGAACGCGCGCAGCACGTCCTGATGCCCCTTCTCCCACACCAGCCGCCCCGCCGACAGCACGTACCCGCCCGCGCCCCGCGGAGCCGCCGCGAACCGCGCCAGATCGATCCCCGGCGGCGCCACCTCCACGCGGTCGGCCGGCACGCCCTCGAGCAGCAGCGCGTCGCGCGCCCGCTCGGTCGTCGCCAGGCACAGGTCGACCACCGGCAGGACCGCCCGCCGGTAGCCGCGCTCCCGCGGCCAGCGGTAGGCGTCGCGCCACGCGATCGTCTCCCACACCGTCAGCACGAGCCGGAAGCCGAGCGCGCGCTTGAGCTTCGCCGCCTGGGCGCTGAACCACGTGCCGATCTCCGCGGCGTGCACGACGTCCGCCCCCGCCAGCTGGTCGCGCAGCCCCAGGTAGCGCTCGCCGAGCGCGTACGCGGCGGCTCCGGCGGCGCGGCCCGCGGGCAGCGAGTCGCGCGGCGTCCGCGCCGGCACGATCGGCAGCCCGAGCCCCTCGACCTGATGCAGGTTGGAGCCCGTCAGGAGCACCGACACGTCGTACTCGCCCGTCAGCCGCTCGAGCGGCCGCAGGTCCCAGACGTTGACGTTGTGGCCGCGCAGCACGACGACCCGGGGACGGGACATGGCGGAGACGCTAGGCCTTGCGGCGCAGCGCCGCGATCGCCTCGGACGGCACCGCGCGCAGCGCGAACGCGAGCGCCGCGTACACGATGCCCGCCGCGAACGACTGCACGAGCGACGAGACCGGGAGCACGCGCCGCGGTCCCCACGCCCGCGGCCAGGCACAGCACAACCTTCGGCACCACCCCGAGCGACGGCGTCAGCGCCGGCCGCGCGCTGCGCAGCCCGTACAGCGCGCCGCCGGCCAGCGCGGCCTCGGCGGCCACCGTCGCGATCGCCGCGCCCTCCGCCCCCAGCGGCGGCGCCAGCACGAGCGTCGCCACGATCGCCACAAACGCCGCCAGCGCATTGGCCCACAGCAGCGGCCGGTAGAGCCGCAGCGAGACCAGCGCGTACGTCCACGTGACCATCAGGAAGCTCGTCAGCAGCCCGCACGACTGCAGCCGCAGCACCGAGACCGAGGCGGTGAAGCCCTTCCCCGCGACCACCTCGATCGCGAACGGCGCCGCGATCGCCAGCCCCATCGCGATGAACGCGCCGAGCACGTTCGCCACCTCGAACATCTTCTGCAGCGCGTAGCCGAGCCGCGCCTCGTCGTCGCGCGCCGCGCGGGCGAGGATCGGGAAGCCCGCCGACACCAGCATCCACGGGAGCACGCCCACCACCTCGACGATCCGGAACGCGGCCGAGAAGATGCCGGTCTCAGTGTCGGTGGAGACGTAGGACATCAGCACGACCGCGATGCGGAAGTAGATGAGCCCGACCGCGGCCGCCAGCGCGATCGGCAGCGTCTCGACCAGGATCCGCTTCCACGACCGGACGTGGAAGCTCGGCACCAGCGGCGCCGTCCCGCGCAGCACCACCAGCGTCACCGTCACCAGGACGACGCCCATCGCCACGTTGGCCCAGAAGAACGCGGTCAGGCCCGCGTTCACGACGACGAGCAGGATGAAGAGCCCCGACAGCGTCGCCTGGCGGATCACGCCGAGGATCGAGATCCAGCCCATCCGCAGCTGCGCGTTGAGCGGCACCGTGTAGGTCTGCTGCGTGAGCTGGATCAGCAGCCCGAACCCGGTGATCGCCACGCCGCCGACGACGATCCCCGGCGACCCCGTGACGGCTGCCAGAACGGTGGCCAGGACGACGCCGAACGTGGTCAGCACCAGCCGCAGCCCGATCAGGTTGCGCAGGAACGGCTCGCGCTCGCCCGGCCGCAGCTGCGAGTACTCGCGGATCCCGAGGTTGGTCAGCCCCGCCTCGGTGAAGCCGCCGATGATGAACACGATCGCCGAGACCGCCACGTAGTAGCCGTAGTCGACGACCCCGAGGTGGCGGATCATGAACGGGACCGAGGCGATGCTCAGCAGCAGCCCGATCACGTAGGTGCCGGTGAAGAGCGCGCCGCCGCGGATCGCGCGGCCGCCGGCCTCGCCGCTGTCGAGGACGTCCTCGGGCTGGTCGGCGACGCTCATCGCCGCTCCGCGTCGAACGCCGCCGCGCGCTCGCGCAGCCCCGGGCCGCCGGGCTCGCGCCAGGCGCCGACCGCCTGCAGCCAGAACGGCCGTGCCGCCCGGCCGCGCACCCGCGCCGCCAATGCCAGCAGCGCGAACTGCACGCTCACCGCCGCCCGAGCCGCCAACCGCCCGCCGCGCGAGTAGTGCAGCTCCTGGTAGCGCCGCCGCGAGCGCGCCATCTCGACCGCCCGCTCCTCCGAGTCGCCGGTCGTCCCCTGCCCCGCGTGCACGACCTCGGCCTCCGGCACCCAGTGCGTCGAGCCGAGCCGCATCAGCAGGTCGACCTCCTCGGAGTACATGAAGTAGCCCTCGTCGAAGCCGCCGACCGCGCGCGCGGCGTCCCGCCGCACGAGCAGCGCCGCGCCCATCGCCCATCCGATCGGCGCGAGCTGGCGCCCGCCCTCCACCGCCGGCCGCCCACGCCCCAGCTTCAGCGCGGCGAGCACGTCGCCGCGCGCGCTCGGCGCCGGCCACAGCGAGACCTGCGAAGAGCCATCGGGATGCACGAGCGTCGGCGCCGCCACGGCGACGTCCGGGTGGGTGTCGAGATACGCCGCCAGCGCGTCGATGCAACCGGGCCGCACCCGCGCATCGTCGTTGAGGAACAGGACGTGCCGCCCCTCCGCGCGCGCCAGCGCCACGTTGTGGTTGGCGCCGTAGCCGGCCCGCTCCGCCCGCTCGACGACCTCGACGTCCGGGTACGCCGCCCGGATCGCCGCCTCCGATCCGTCCTGCGAGACGTTGTCGACGACGATCACCTGCAGCCGCGCGGCGCGCCCCTGCTCGCCGAACAGCGCGGCGAGCGACGCGAGCACCGCGTCGCGGCTCTCGTGATTGACGATCGAGACGGTGACATCGATCACTTGACGCCCGTGAGGATCAGCTGCGGCGCGAGGTAGGGCCGCAGCGGCGTCCGGGCCAGCAGCTCCCGCCGCCGCAGCGCCGCGCCCTCGACCCAGTAGCGCGGGTGCACCTGCACGTCGCGCAGCCCGGCCTGGCCGAGCAACTCGACCGCGTCGGCCTCGCCGAACCAGCGCAAGTGCGTGGCGTCGAACAGGCCCTGCGCCTCGCGCGGCCAGCGGCGCGTGCGCACCACCCGCAGCAGCCCGGCCCAGAACAGGACGTTGGGGAGCGAGACGACAGCGGTCGCCCCCGGCGCCAGCATCGCCACCACCCCGCGCAGCGCCGCCCACGGGTCGCGCAGGTGCTCGAGCACGTCGGCGGCGATCAGGCAGTCGAACGGCGCCTCCGGCGGCGCCGCGCCGGCCGCGAACGCCTCGGCGTCGGCGACGATCACGCGGTCCAGCCGCGCCTCGGCCTCGCGGGCGTACTCCTCCCCCAACTCGACCCCCAGCACCGTCGCGCCCTGGCGCGCCTTCAGCGCCGCGCCGAGCGCGCCGTTGGAGCAGCCGAGGTCGAGGATCGCGCGGGCGGAGGCGGGCACCAGCGATTGGACGTCCGGCCGAGCGGACTCGTAGCCGACGAGCATCGCGGAAAGACGATAGTCAGCGCCCGATGGCGCGCAGGAACTCCGTCGCGCGCACCCGCGTGGTGTTGCGCCGCGCCCACTCGAGCGCCCCGCGGCGCAGCGCGGCGTACTCGTCCTCCCCCATCGCCTCGAGCCGAGCCAGCAGCGCGCGCGGGTCGGTGTAGGCGACGCAGTTGGTCTCGTCCAGCCCGTGCGGGGCGCACGTGGCCGGCTTGCGGTGCAGGTCGCGGAAGCACGGCACGCAGCCGGCCGCGGCCTGCTCGTAGTGGCGCATCGCGTCCCACCCCTGGCGCTTGGTGGTGATCCCGAAGCGCGAGCCGCGCAGGTCGGCGTAGTAGTCGGCCTCGTCCTCGAACGCGTAGCTGGTCGCCGTGCCCGGCACCAGCGCCTGCACCTCCGGGTCGACGACGTGGGTGGCCAGCAGCTTCGACTTGGGCTCGTCGCCGGTGGCGAGCTTGTCCTCGGGGATCGAGAACGCGATCGGCTTGACGTAGCGCGCCAGGCGGCGCTCGGCGAGGTCGGCGGGCAGCAGGCCGTAGTAGCGCAGGCGGGCGGTGAGGGGCGTCAGCTCGCGCTTGAAGAACGCGATCCGGCCGTGCGCGCGCGGCGGCGGCCACGGGCGCGCGCCGTACCAGTACGCCGGCCCGTGCGGGTACATCACCTCGGAGTCGTGGCCGTCGACCGCGACCAACGTCACCTTGCGCCGCTTGAGCTCGAACAGCCGCGAGCGCATCTGCGCCCACGGCCCCCAGTAGCGCCAGATGTCGGCGAACACGACGACGTCGAACTCCCCCCGCATCGCGCGGTCGATCGCCCACCCGCGCCACACGTCGATCTCCGGCAGCGTGCCGTAGAGCGTGAAGCCGCGCCCGTACACGCGGCTCTGGTCCTCGACCGCGTAGAGCGAGTCGCGGCGGGGCACGTCGACGACGTCCGCGCCGAGCAGGCTGCGCAGCCCGTGGAGCAGCGAGTCGGCGAGGTAGTCCTCGGCGTTCGCGTGCAGGAAGAGGACGCTGGTCATGGAAGCGGTCCGCGAGGGTACCCTGGATCTGCAGCAGGACCCGCGCAACTTCCCCATGTGCGGACGCGTTTGAGCCTCTGCCGTGCCATCCATGGCCGTCAACCCGTCGAAACCCTTGGAGTCCGCCGACGCCGGCGCGGAGCCCGTCCCCGTGTCCGCACAGCCGGTTCTCGGCGTCCCGCTCGCCCTCACGGACTACGAGCGCACGCTCGACTGGATCGACGAGACCGTCGCCCGCCACGCCCGCGGCTACATCTGCGTCGCCGCCGTGCACACCGTGATGGCCTTCCAGGAGGACCCGGAGCTCCAGCGCGCGGTGCTCGACTCGAACCTCACCGTGCCCGACGGCCAGCCGCTCGTGTGGGCGATGAACCTGCTCGGCCACAACCTCCCGAGCCGCGTCTACGGGCCCGACCTGATGGAGCACGCCTGCGAGCGCGCCGCCCGCACCGGCCTGCGCTTCTTCCTCTACGGCGGCCGCCAGGAGGCGCTCGAGCGGCTGCGCGACGAGCTGCCGCGCCGCTACCCCGGGCTGCAGATCGCCGGCGTCCGCCCCGGCCCGTTCCGCGCGCTCGACGACGACGAGGCCGCCGCCATCGCCGCCGAGCTCAACGCCTCCGGCGCCGACGTCATCTGGGTCGGCCTCGGCGTGCCGCTGCAGGAGAAGTGGATGGCCGCGATGCGCGACCGGCTCGACGCCGCCGTCCTGATCGGCGTCGGCGCCGCCTTCGACTTCCACGCCGGCCTCAAGCGCCAGGCGCCCGACGGCCTCCAGCGCCTCGGCCTCGAGTGGGCCTTCCGCCTCGCCCAGGAGCCGCGCCGGCTGTGGCGTCGCTACCTCCACTACAACCCGCGCTTCGTCATCGGCTTCGCACGCCAGTACCTCGCGCACCTGCGCCACCGGTCCTGACCACGATGAGCCGGATCGTCGTGCTGCTGCTCGCGGGCGCGCTCGCACTTGCTCGCCGCCGCCCCGGCGCGAGCCGACGTGGTCGACGACGACCCCGCCATCGCGGCGGTCGGCGCGGGCGACATGCGGATGTTCGTGCGCGGCACCGACGGAGCGGTCTGGACCCGCAGCTGGAACGGCTCGAGCTGGTCGGGCTGGTCCTCGATCGGCGGCGCGGCGACCTCCGGCCCGGTCGCCATCACCCGCGGCAACATCTACGACGTCTTCGTCCGCGGCGGCGACAACGCCTACTACCACCGGTACTTCACCCCGGCCGCGGGCTGGTCACCCTCATGGGAGCGCCTCGGCGGCGCCTTCCTCTCCGCCCCGGGCGCGAGCCTGCGCCAGGGCACGGGGGAGATCGACGTGGTCGGCGTCGGCGGCAACCAGCAGCTCTACCACGGCTACTGGGCCTCGGGCAATGGCTGGTCCGGGTTCGCCGCGCTCGGCGGCGGCCTCAGCGGGCGCCCGAGCAGCGTCTCGCCCGGCCCCGGGGATCATCGACGTCTGGGTGCGCGCGACGAACCACGCCCTCTACCAGAAGTCCTGGATCTCGGGCAGCGGCTGGACCGACTACGCCTACCTCGGCGGCAACCTCACCAGCGGCGTCTCCGGCACGGCGTGGGACGGCAACCGGCGCGACGTCTTCGCCCGCGGCGGCGGCAACACTCGTCTACGACGCCTCCTACCAGGCGCCGAGCTGGGTCGGCTTCAGCGCGTTGGACGGCCCGGTCAGCTCCGCGCCGGGCGCCGTGGCGATCAGCCCGGGGCGGCTCGCGCTGGTCGCACGCAGCGGCTCGGTGATCGCGTACCGGAGCTTCGCCGGCACCTGGACGCCGTGGCAGAACCTCGGCCGCGCGCCGCTCTACAAGGACCCGGTCCCGCCATTGACGGCGTCCGAGCTGCGCCTCCGAGCCGGCCTCGGCTGCATCCCGAGGGGCAACCGCGTGCCGGTCAGCATCAAGGTCCACAAGCGCGCGGGCCGCAAGAAGCCGCGGATCATCAAGGTCCTCTTCTTCGTCGACCGCGGCAAGCACAAGCGCACCGACCGCAAGAAGCCGTACAAGGCACGCATCCGCGTGGCCTACAAGCGGGGGTCGAAGCACCGCGTCCACGCGCGGATCTACTACCGCCGCCCGGGCCAGAAGCACGTGCACCGCAAGACGGTGTCCAAGCGCTTCACGATGTGCAAGTAGACCTAGCTAACCTAGCTAAGCTGCGCTAGGATCGGCGCATGGCGCAGATCGGAATGCACGAGGCGAAGACGAACCTGTCGAAGCTCGTCGAGCGGGCGCAGGCGGGCGAGGACATCGTCATCGCCCGCAACGGCGCTCCGGTGGCTCGCCTCGTCCCGGTCCCACGCGCGAGCTCGCTGGCGTCCGTCCACGGCGCACTCCAAGGCCGCGTCCACATGGCCGAGGACTTCGATGAGCTGCCCGACGACATCGCCGAGGCGTTCGGCGCGCGTTGAGGCTGCTCCTCGATACGCACGCCGCCCTTTGGCTCCTCAGCCGCGACCAGCGCCTCGGCGAGCGCGCCCGCGAACACCTCTTCGACGACACCAACCGTGTGTTCCTGAGCGCTGCCGTCGTCTGGGAGGTCGCCATCAAGCGCTCGCTCGGCAAGCTCGCCGTCCCTGATGAGTACCTCTCGCTCCTGCTCGGCGCCGGCGTCCAACCGCTCCCTGTGAGCATCGAGCACGCCGCGGCGGTCGAGAACCTGCCCTGGCACCACCGCGACCCGTTCGATCGGCTGCTGGTGGCACAGGCCGCGGCCGAGCGGGCCGCGCTGGTCTCGAGCGACGAGGCACTGCGCCCGTACGGCGTCCCACTGGTCTGGTAGCTAGCCTCCCGGCCCGCATGCAGCGTGTGCTCGTGACCGGCGGCGCCGGCGTCCTGGGCGCGGCGGTCGTCCGCCGCCTGCTCCGCGACCCCGATTACGAGGTCCGCGTCTCCGACCAGCGCGCCGTGCCGGCCTGGATGCGCGAGGGCTGCGAGGTCCACCGCGGCGACCTGCGCGCGCTCTCCGAGGCCCGCAAGGCGCTCGCGGGCTGCACGCACGCGATCCACCTGGCCGGGATCGTCGAGGGCACGGGCGCCCCGCACACGCTGACCGAGGTCAACAACGCGCTGTCGAACGCGGTCGTGCGCGCGGCGCTGGACGCCGACGTGGCGCGCTTCGTCTACGTGAGCTCCAGCACCGTCTACGAGCGCGCGACGGTGTTCCCCACCCCCGAGGAGCACGCCTGGGAGTGCCCGCCGCCGCAGTCCGCGTACGGGTTCTCGAAGCTGACGGGCGAGATGTACTGCCTCGCGGCGGCCGCGGAGCACGGCCTCCGCTACACGATCTGCCGCCCGTTCAACGCCTACGGGCCCGGCGGCCCCGACGACGCGGTCATCCCCGACCTGATCCGCAAGTCGCTCGACGGCCTCAGCCCGATGCCGATCTACGGCAGCGGCGAGCAGACGCGCACCTTCACCTGGCTCGACGACGTCGCCGACGGCCTCGTCTGCGCCATGAGCTCGCCGGCCGGCGAGGGCGAGGCGTTCAACATCGCCTGGCGCGAGGAGACCTCGATCGCCGAGCTCGCCCGGCTGTGCTGGGAGGCCTGCGGCCGCGACCCGGAGCAGCTCGAGCTCGCGACCGAGCCGTCGCCCAAGACGGTCGACCCGGCGCGGCGCTCCGCGTCGGTGGAGAAGGCGCGCGAGCTGCTGGGGTGGGAGGCGAAGGTCAGCGTGGCCGAGGGGGTCGCCGAGACCGTGGAATGGCTTCAGCGCCTGGAGATGGCCGCATGAGCGGCAAGCGCGCGCTCATCACGGGGATCACGGGCCAGGACGGCTCCTACCTGGCCGAGCTGCTGCTCGACAAGGGCTACGAGGTCCACGGCATGGTCCGCCGTGCGTCGACGGAGAAGTTCGAGCGCATCGAGCACCTGCGCGAGCGCATCACGCTCCACCAGGGCGACCTGCTCGACCACCGCTCGCTGATCGACACGCTGCGCGCCGCGAAGCCCGACGAGGTCTACAACCTCGCCGCGATGTCGTTCGTCGGCATCTCCTGGATCCAGCCGACGCTGACCGCCGAGTTCACCGGCGTCGGCGTCACGCGGCTGCTCGAGTGCATCCGCGAGGTCTGCCCCGAGGTCCGCTTCTACCAGGCGAGCTCGAGCGAGATGTTCGGCAAGGTCCGCGAGACCCCGCAGACCGAGAGCACCCCGTTCTATCCGCGCTCGCCGTACGGCGTGGCCAAGGTCTACGGCCACCACATCACGGTCAACTACCGCGAGTCCTACGACATGTTCCTGACGTCGGGGATCCTCTTCAACCACGAGTCCGAGCGCCGCGGGTTGGAGTTCGTGACGCGCAAGGTCACGTGGCACGCGGCGGCGATCAAGCTCGGCCTGCGCGACGAGGTCGCCCTCGGCAACCTCGAGGCCAAGCGCGACTGGGGCTACGCGAAGGACTACGTCGAGGCGATGTGGCTGATGCTGCAGCACGACAAGCCCGACGACTTCGTGATCGCCACCGGCAAGACCAACACGGTGCAGCGCCTGGTCGAGGTCGCGTTCGACCAGGCCGGCGTGCCGTGGGAGAACCACGTGCGGATCGACGACGCGTTCAAGCGCCCGGCGGAGGTCGACCTGCTGGTCGGCGACGCGTCGAAGGCGGAGCGCGAGCTGGGCTGGAAGCCGGCGACGAGCTTCGAGCAGCTGATCCGGCTGATGGTCGACGCCGACCTGAAGCTGCTCCAGGGTCGTGACCGACGACGACCCCACCGGCTGGTTCGAGCCGCTCTACGCCGCCGCCGAGCGCGGCGAGCGGGAGGTGCCGTGGGATCGCGACGAGCCGCGCGACCTGCTCGTGGAGTGGGCCGCGGGGCGCGGGTTGGACGGGGCGGGCCTCGGCGCCCTAGTCGTCGGCTGCGGGTTCGGCGCCGACGCGGAGTACCTGAGCTCGCTCGGGTTCGACGTGACCGCGTTCGACGTCGCGCCGACGGCCGTGCGCGCCGCGCAGGAGCGCCACCCCGGCAGCGCCGTGAACTACGTCGTCGCCGACCTGCTCGACCCGCCGCAGGCCTGGGCCGAGGCGTTCGCGTTCGTGTTCGAGTCGCTGACCGTGCAGTCCCTGCCGGAGTCCGTGCGCTCGCGCGCGATCGCGCGGGTCGGGGCCTTCGTCGCGCCGCGCGGCACGCTGCTCGTCGTCGCCTCCGCACGCGACGAGGCCGACGGCCCGGTCGAGGGCCCGCCGTGGCCGCTGACGCGCGCCGAGCTGGACTCGTTCGCGCGCGGCGGGCTGGAGCCGGAGCGGGTCGAGGCGCTGCCGGGCCCGCGCTGGCGGGCCGAGTTCAGGCGCCCGTAGGCGACGCCGCTACCGTTGCTCGGGTGTCGCGCCATGAGCATCGGGATCGTCGGACATGGGCTACGTCGGGCTGCCGCTGGCGGTCGGCTTCGCCGAGGCCGGCCATCGACGTGATCGGCATCGACGTCGACCAGGCGAAGATCGCCGCGCTCC
The DNA here is from genome assembly GCA_963722815.1 of uncultured Solirubrobacteraceae bacterium. Lineage (GTDB taxonomy): Bacteria > Actinomycetota > Thermoleophilia > Solirubrobacterales > Solirubrobacteraceae > DASQFQ01. Next base: position 888 of record CAVROM010000006.1, on the reverse strand, counting down.
GCGAGGGCCGCTCGCACATCGAGGACATCCCGGCCGAGCGCCTCGGCGCGGTGCTCGAGCGCTGCACGTTCACGACGCGCTTCGTCGAGCTCCACGAGGCCGAGGCGATCCTCGTCTGCGTGCCCGACGCCGCTCACGCGCAACCGCGAGCCCGACCTCGGCCCGCTGCTGAACGCCTCGCGCGCGCTCGCCGGCGTCGATCGCGAAGGGCCAGCTCGTCGTGCTCGAGTCCACGACCTTCCCCGGCACGACACGGGAACATCTCGTTCCGCTGCTCGAGGAGTCCGGCCTGCGCGCCGGCGAGGACTTCAACCTCGCCTTCTCCCCCGAGCGCGTCGATCCCGGCCGCACCGACTACACGCTGCGCAACACGCCGAAGGTCGTCGGCGGCCTCACCCAGGCCTGCACCGACCGCGCCGTCGAGCTCTACGGGCGCGTCTGCGACCACGTCGTCCCGGTCTCCACCCCGGAGGTCGCCGAGCTCTCGAAGCTGCTCGAGAACATCTTCCGCTCGGTCAACATCGCGCTCGTCAACGAGATGGCGATGCTCGCCGACCGCATGGGGATCGACATCTGGGAGGTCATCGACGCCGCCGCGACCAAGCCGTTCGGCTTCACGCGCTTCGATCCCGGGCCCGGGCATGGGCGGCCACTGCCTGCCCGGTCGACCCCTTCTACCTGACCTGGAAGGCGCGCGAGTACGACATGTCGACCGAGTTCATCGAGCTCGCCGGCAAGGTCAACCAGGCGATGCCGTACTTCTGCCTCGAGAAGATCGAGCGGGCGCTCAACGACGAGGGCAAGCCGGTCAAGGGCGCGAAGTGCTCGTCGTCGGCGTCGCGTACAAGGGCGGCACGAGCGACACGCGCGAGTCGCCGGCGCTGAAGA
>CAVROM010000005.1:0-20581 GCA_963722815.1 uncultured Solirubrobacteraceae bacterium | reverse complement strand
AATTCAAGTTTCCTGACCATCGCGCCGATCATGGGTCGGTCGCATGGATACGACGTTCTCAGCACCGCCTCCGGGCGTCGCGCCACCGCCTGCGGCGCGCCCCGCCGGCCCACCACCCCCGCAGCCCCCGAACCGCAAGGAGCTCGACTCCAAGCGCGTCCTGGCGCGGCTGCTCGATGGGCTCGTGGCCGGGGCGCCGGCGATCGTCGTCGCGCTCGGCGTCGGTCGCTCGCTCTCGGTCTTCCTCGTCTCGCTGAGCCTGACCTACTTCTTCATCTGCGAGGCGCTGTGGGGCCAGACGCTCGGCAAGCGCCTGCTCGGCCTGCGCGTGCTGATGCGCGACGGCCGGCCGGCAACCGCGAGCGCGGTCTCGGCGCGGACCGTGCTGCGGCTGATCGACGACGGCCCGCTCGGCCTCGTCGTGATGATCCTCTCGGGCCGCCGCCGGCAGCGGCTGGGCGACCTGCTCGGCGGCACGATCGTCGCCCGCGCGACGCCCGGGCTGCCGCACGCCGAGCTGTCGCCGCTGATGATCGTCTACCCCATCGCGTGGGCGATCGGCGCGATGGCGCTCGTGCTCGTCCCGCAGCCCGAGAACGACTACCTCGCCCGCGTCGACCAGGTGTGCCAGCAGCGCCGCGAGGCGTACGCCGCGACGCCGCGCAATCAGATCACGATCCCCGTCATGGTCCGGTGGGTGCACGCCGACCACCAGGCGATCGCCTCGCTCGAGGCGCCGCCGGAGGTCACGGAGCTGCGCAGGCAGGTCCTCGCGCTCAGCGGCACGATGGTCACCACGATCGACCAGGCCGTGGCGCGCGCCAAGGGCTCGCCCGATCCCGCCATGGCGTTCCAGCGCGAGGTCTCCGAGATCCAGGCGCGCGAGTTCGAAGTGGACCGGCAGTACGCCCACCTGGGCCTCAAGGCCTGCGCCGGCCAGCCCGCCTGAGCTCAAGTCCCGCACCCCGCCCGCCGATGGCGGGAGGAATGAGCACGACCGTCGAAGCCCCGCAGGCAGAGACCCTCGCCGCCGCCGCCGCGCCGCCGCACGAGGACCTCGCGAAGTACGACTCGCGCCGCGCGATCGCGCGCGCCGTCGACGGCGTGTTCGTGGGCGCGCCGTTCCTCATCCCGGTCCTCGGCCTCGGCTTCGCGCTCTCGGTCGCGCTCGTCGCGATCTGTCTTCTCTACTTCTTCCTCTGCGAGGCGCTGTGGGGCTGCACGCTCGGCAAGCGCGTGCTCGGGTTGCGCGTGCTGATGCGCGACGGCGAGCCCGCGACCGCGAAGGCGGTCGCCCTGCGCACGTCGACGCGGATCGTCGAGGACGGCCCGATCGGCCTCGCCGCCTTCCTCGCCTCCGGCAAGCGCCGCGGGCGGCTCGGCGACCTGCTCGGCGACACGATCGTCGCGCGCCCCGCTCCGGGCCTGCCGCGCGCCGGCTTCTCCCCCCTGCTGATCGCCGTCCCTGCGGGCATCGCGCTCGCCGCCGTCGCGGTCGTGCTCGGCTTCTCCGGGCACTTCGCGCGCCAGGACTACCTGCACGCCGTCGACAAGACGTGCGCGCGCAACACCGCCGCCGCCGCGACGCCCGCGCGCGGGGTCGACGAGATCGTCGCCCGCACGGCTGCCGCGCACCGCAAGCTCGCCGCGGTGAAGACGCCCGGCAGCGCCCGCAAGCTGCGGGCGGAGATCCTCGCGCTCGACGCCTCCGTCACCCGCGCCGTCGAAACGGCGGGACGCGGCGGGCAGCCGAGCCAGGCCGACATCGCCGCCATCCGCGCGGCACGCCAGCGCGCGGCCAAGCGCTACGCGCAGCTCGGCATGCGCGCCTGCGCCGGCCTCTGAGTGCGCACCCCTCCCGTGGGGTAACGACCCCCCAGGTGGCGGGTGCGGCGGCGTCGGGTCCTGACCGACGCCGGTCACGCGCTAACGTCCGCGAGCCATGGCCGACGTGACGCAAGAGGAGAGGGAACGGGCCGCCCAGCGCGAGCTGCCGGAGCGCGACACCGCGCGCGAATGGCTTGAGACGATGATGCTCATCCGCCGCTTCGAGGAGCGCGCGGGCGAGATGTACGCGAAGGCGAAGGTCGGCGGCTTCCTCCACCTCGCCATCGGCGAGGAGGCGACGATCGTCGGCGCCGTCCGCGCGATGCGCGACGAGGACTACCTGATCTCGACCTACCGCTCGCACGGCCACGCGCTGTCGCGCGGCGCGGATCGCAACAAGGTCATGGCCGAGTTGTTCGGCCGCGAGTCCGGCGTGTCGCACGGGCGCGGCGGCTCGATGCACATGTTCGACCTCGAGAACCGCTTCATGGGCGGCTACGGGATCGTCGGCGGCAACCTCCCGCTCGCGGCGGGCATGGCGCTGTCCTCCGACTATCGCGGGACCGAGGAGGTCACGTTGTGCGTGTTCGGCGACGGCGCCTCCAACCAGGGCACGTTCGGCGAGACGCTCAACCTCGCCGCCCTGTGGGACCTGCCGGTCGTCTTCATGGTCACCAACAACCAGTTCGGCATGGGCACCGCGATCGAGCGCCACTCCGCGGTGACCGACCTGCACCGCCGCGGCGAGGGCTTCGGCGTCCCGGGCATGCGCTGCGACGGCATGGACGTGCTCGACACCTACTACGTGATCGGCGAGGCGCTGAAGAAGGCGCGCGAGGAGCGCCAGCCGGTGCTCGTCGAGGCGATCACCTACCGCTTCCGCGGCCACTCGATGGCCGACCCCGAGGAGTACCGCACCAAGGAGCAGGTCGCCGAGTGGCGCAAGAAGGACCCGATCGAGGTCTTTGCGCGCAAGCTCGAGGAGGAGGGCATCCTCGAGGAGGGCGAGGCCGAGAAGATGGACGCGGCCGTGGTCAAGAGCATCGACGAGGCCGTGCGCTTCGCGGACAAGGCGAAGTTCCCGCCGCCCGAGTCGCTGTACGACGACATCTACGTCCTCGGCGACCAGGTCAAGGGCTGGTATTCGGTCGACGAGCGCTCCGCCGGCGTGCACCCCGGCGAGAAGGAGCGCGAGCTCTCCGACAAGGAGCGTGGGCCGACCGACGCCTACGGCGACGCGGTCGAGCAGGCCTCGCGCGAGGACCTCGGGCTCGACAAGGCGTCGGACAAGGCGCAGGCCGAGGACGACGACGCCGAGAAGGCCGAGGGCGAGAGCTGATGGCCGTCGTCCGCTACCGCGAGGCGTTGAACCAGGCGCTGCGCGAGGAGATGCAGCGCGACGAGGCGGTGTTCTTGATGGGCGAGGACATCGGCGTCTTCAACGGCGCGTTCAAGGTGACCAACGGGCTGCTCGAGGAGTTCGGCGAGAAGCGGGTACGCGACACGCCGATCTCCGAGAACACGATCGTCGGCATGGGTGTCGGCTCGGCGATGACCGGGCTGCGCCCCGTCGTCGAGCTGATGACGATCAACTTCTCGCTGCTCGCTCTGGACCAGATCGTCAACCACATGGCGACGATCCACTACATGTTCGGCGGCCAGGTCCGCGTCCCGATGGTGGTGCGGATGCCGCAGGGCGCCGGCCACCAGCTCGGCCCCACCCACTCGCATTCATGGGAGGCGCTGTTCCTCCACGTGCCCGGCATGCTCGTCGCCGTCCCGTCGACCGCGGCCGACGCCAAGGGGCTGCTCAAGTCGGCGATCCGCGACGACAACCCGGTCGTCTTCATCGAGCACGAGTACCTCTATGGCCAGCGCGGCGAGGTGCCCGACGACGAGGACCACACCGTCGACTTCGGCCAGGCGGCGATCCGCCGCGAGGGCGACGACGTGACGATCATCGGCATCTCGCGCATGGCGGTCACGGCCGAGAAGGCGGCCAAGACGCTGAGCGACGAGCACGAGATCGAGGCCGAGGTGATCGACCCGCGCACGCTGCGCCCGCTGGATCTCGACACGATCCTCGAGTCGGTGCGCAAGACCAACCGCGCGGTGATCGTCGAAGAGGGCTGGCCGCACGGCGGCGTCGGCGCGAACCTCGCGGCGCTGATCCAGGAGCAGGCGTTCGACTACCTCGACGCGCCGGTCGGCCGCGTCACCGGCGCCGACCTGCCGATGCCGTACTCCAAGCCGCTCGAACAGATCGCCTACCCGCACGAGCCGCAGATCGTCGAAGCCGTACTGGCGACGTTCCGCGACCTCTAGTCGCGAGTCCCTCTCAAGAAGAGTTAGAACCGCTGGGCGCTGGGGCGCGCATCCGTGTGCGTCCCCAACTGAAGGAGCGCTCATGCGCAGAACCTCCGTCCTGGGCGCGGCCGCAGCCGCCGCGCTCGCCGCCGGCTCGCTGGCGGCCACGGGTGTTCTCGGGTCCAGTCACCGAGAAGCGCCCAAGATCCTCGCCGACCCCACCGCGGACAACACGGACGTCTACGCGTTCACCGCGCCGGACGCGCCGCACAGCCTGACCGTCGTGGCCAACTGGATCCCGCTGGAGGAGCCGGCGGGCGGCCCGTACTTCGGCAAGCTCGATCCGCGGGCCCGCTACTACGTCAAGATCGACAACACCGGCGACGGGCGCGCGGACGTGGCCTATCGCTGGAAGTTCAAGCAGAAGTTCCTCAAGCCCGACTCGTTCCTCGACCAGGGCAACTTCGTCCAGTCGTACGACCTCTACAAGGAGACGTACAAGGGCAAGCAGGAGCACTCGCACAAGATCGCGAGCAACGTGCCGGTGGCGCCCGCCAACGCCGGGCCGAAGACGACGCCGAACTACGCGGCGACGCAGGCCGCCACGATCCGCGGGCTCTCGGGCGGCGGCAAGACGTTCGTCGGCCCGTCCGACGATCCGTTCTTCGTCGACCTCGGCGCCGTGTTCGACGGCGTCAACATCGACAAGCCCGGCCGGCCCAACATCGGGCTCGGCAACCAGGGCGGCGGCAAGGACGACGTCGCGGGCTACAACACCCACTCGTTCGTCCTGCAGGTGCCGGAGTCCCAGGTCACGCGTGACGGCAAGGGCGTCTCCGACGCGAAGGCCGGCAACGCCGCGATCGGCGTGTGGGCGACGACCGAGCGGCGCCGCGTCAGCGTGCTGCGGCACGGCAAGCGCCACGGCTCGCGCTGGGTGCAGGTCTCCCGGCTCGGCAACCCGCTGATCAACGAGGTCATCATCCCGATCGGCCAGAAGGACAAGTTCAACCGGACGTCGCCGGCCGACGACCTGAAGAACTTCGGGAGGTACGCGCTGAACCCCGAGCCCGCGCGGCTGCTGAACGCCCTCTTCAAGCTGGGCGTGAAGGAGACCAACCGCACGGACATCGTGCAGGCGCTGCTGACCGGCGTGCCCGGGCTGACCCAGATCGGGTCGCACCCGGCACCGGCCGACACGCTCAAGCTCAACCTCGGCGTGCCGCCGAGCGCGTCGCCCAGCCGCTTCGGCGTGCTGGCGAACGACCTCGCCGGCTTCCCGAACGGCCGCCGGCTCGCCGACGACGTGACGGACATCGAGCTGCGCGTCATCGCGGGCGCGCTGCTGAAGCCCTCCGAGGGAGGCAAGCAGATCCCGCTCGGTGACGGCGTCGACCAGAACGACCACGCGTTCCGGCCGAGCTTCCCCTACGTGGCGCTGCCCACGGACGGCATCACCGGCCTGACCAAGCGGACGGAGCCGGCGCACGCGCCGGTGCCGCAGCCGCCGGCCTGAGCCCACGAGGCACGAGGCGGGGCCGCATGGATCGCGGCCCCGCCCTTGTGCCACTCGGAGAACCCATGACCCTCGTGAACACCCCGCTTTCACCGCCCTCCGGATCCCGGAGGCGCGAGAAGTCATCCAGCCGCAGGCTCGCGCTCGCCGTGGGTGCGGCCTTCCTGGCCGGCTTGATCGTGCTGTCGCTCGGCGGGCGCTCGCCGTCGGTGCCCGCTTCGACGCCGGACCTCGGCCAGGTCCGGCCCACGTCCGGCGGCACGCTCGGCGAGATCTCGCGGCTCCAGGCCGCGGTGCGCCGCGCGCCGGCCGCCTCGGCGCCGCGCGCCGCGCTGGCGGGCGAGTACCTGCAGCGCGTGCGGGAGACCGGCGACGTCGCCTTCTACCAGCGCGCCGAGCTGCTCTTGCGCGGCGTCCTGGCGCGCGAGCCGCGCAACGCCGTCGCGCTGGTCGCGCTCGGCGGCCTCGCGCTCTCGCGCCACGACTTCGCGGGCGGGCTACGGCTCGCCCGCCGCTCGCAGGCCGGGCTGGCGGCGCTGCCGGTCACGGTCGACGCGCTCGTCGAGCTCGGGCGCTACGGCGCCGCGCGCCGCGCGCTGCAGCGGCTGGCGGACCTGAAGCCCAACCTCTCGACGTACGCGCGGGTCTCGTACCTGCGCGAGCTGCACGGCGACCTCGGCGGGGCGGCGGGCGCGCTCGACCTCGCCGCGGCGGCCGGAGGGCCGGCGCCCGAGAACGCCGCGGCGATCGAGGTGCTGCGCGGGGACCTCGCGCTGGTCCGCGGCCGGCCGGCGGAGGCGCGGGCGGCCTATGGGCGCGCGCTGAGCGAGGCGCCGAAGTACGCCCCGGCAGAGGCCGGCCGAGCGCGGCTGGCGGCGCACGAAGGCCGGTTGAACACCACCATCCGTCTGTATCGCGGCCTCGTCGCGCGGCTGCCGCTGCCCGACTACGCCATCGGCCTCGGTGAGGCCGAGCTGGCGGCCGGGCGGGTGCGGGCGGCGCGGCAGGATCTCGCGCTGGTTCGCGTGCAGCAGCGGCTGCTCGCGCGTGCCGGGGTCAACACGGACACGGAGCTCGCGGTGTTCGAGAGCGACCATGGGGGCCCTGCGCGCGGGTTGCGGCTCGCGCGGCGGGCGTGGGCGGCGGCGCCGAGCGTGCGCTCCGCCGACGCCGTCGGCTGGGCGCTGACGCGCAGCGAGCGGCGCGACGCCGGCCTTCGCTGGGCGCGGCGCGCGCGGCGGCTCGGGTCGGCCGATCCGCTGTTCGCGTTCCATGCCGGGATGGCCGCCCGCGGAGGCGAGCGCCGGCACCTCCTGCGGTTCGCGCTCGGGCACGGCCTCGGCACGCGTCCGTGGCAGGCGCTGCAGGCACGGGAGGCGCTGCGATGAGGCGCCTCCTGCTGATCCTGGTGGTGGCGTTCGCGGCGCTCGCCGCCCCCGCGGGCGCGCACCCGCTCGGCAACTTCTCCATGAACCACATCGCCGAGGTCTCCGTCTCCGACGTCCGCGTCGACGTCCACTACGTACTCGACCAGGCCGAGATCCCGACGTTCCAGGAAGGCGGGGTCGCGCAGGCCGAGCGCGTGCGGCGCAAGCGCGCCGAGGTGCTGCGGCGGCTGCGCGTCACCGCCGACGGCCGGCCGCTCGCGCTCTCCCCCGGCACCCCCACACTCGTCCTGCGCCCCGGCGCCGGCGGGCTGCGGACGACGCGCTTCGAGCTCTCGCTCGGGGCCGCCGCGCACGCGCGGCGCGTCGAGGTGCGCGACGGCACATACCCGGGCCGCGTCGGCTGGCGCGCGATCGTGGCGCGGCCCGGCCGCGGCACCGCCGTGCGCTCGAGCGTGCCGGCCGGCGACCCCACCCACGGCCTCACCCGCTACCCGAAGGACGCGCTCTCGAGCCCCGCGGACATCCGCGAAGCGCGCCTCGATGCGCGGCCCGGAACGGGAACGGTGAGTGCGCCGGGAGCGGACGCGAAGGGCGCGGACGCCGGAGGGAGCGGCCGCCAGGACGGCCTCTCTTCCCTCTTTGCCGACGCCGCTGCCGGCCGCGGCGTGCTGATCCTGCTGCTGCTCGCAGCGTTCGGGTGGGGTGCGGTGCACGCGCTCTCCCCGGGCCACGGCAAGGCGATGGTGGCCGCTTACCTCGTCGGCACGCGCGGCACCGCCCGCCACGCCGCCGCGCTCGGCGCCACCGTGACCGTCACGCACACCGCCGGCGTGCTGCTGCTCGGCGTCGTCGCGTTGACGCTGTCGGCGTTCATCCTGCCCGAGCAGCTGTATCCGTGGCTGAACCTTGCCTCCGGGCTGCTCGTGGTCTGCGTCGGAGCGGCCGTGCTGCGCAAGCGTGCGCGCAGGCGCCACCACCATCATCACCACCACCCGGAGGACCTCTCGACGCGCGGCATCCTCGCCATGGGCGCGTCGGCCGGGCTGATCCCGTGCCCGTCGGCGCTCGTGGTCCTGCTCGGCGCGGTCGCGCAGCACCAGCTCGCGCTCGGGCTGGTGATGATCGTGGCCTTCAGCCTCGGGCTCGCGGCGACGCTGACCGCGCTCGGCATCGCCGTGGTCCACGCGACGAAGCTGCCGGTACCCGGCCGCGTGGCCGCCGCGCTGCCGACCGCGAGCGCGTTCGCGATCGTCTGCGTGGGCGTCGTGCTCACCGTCCAGGCCGCGGGGCAATTCTCATGATCCGATCGCGCGGCCGCTGCGAAGAGAGGGTCGACCAGGCTGTGCGGGAGCGGCGCGACCTGAACAGGAGCCCCTGCATGTCCTTCTCGCCCTGCGCGGAGCCAGTGCCCCTGCCCACGCCCATGGCTGCGCTCGGAACCCTGCGTGCGCGCGGGCTGCGCATCTCGACGACCCGCCGGATGGTCGTCGACGCGCTGTTCGCCGCCGACCGGCCCGTGACCGCCGAGGAGCTCGCCGGGCGCGCGGGCGCCGACCTCGGCAGCGTCTACCGCAACCTCGAGGCGCTCGAGGCGGCGGGCATCGCCCGCCACGTACACCTGGGCCACGCGGCCGGCCGCTACAGCCTCAGCGGCCACCACGAGGGCGGCTACGCCGCGTGCGAGCGCTGCGGGAAGCACGTGCCGCTCGACGACCTCGGGGCGCTGCGGCGCGCCGTCCGCGACCTCTGCGGCTTCGCGTGCGACTTCGCGCACTTCCCGCTCGTGGGCGCCTGCCCGGATTGCGAGGCGCTCCGATGATGGAAGACATCGACGACGCCCTCACCGGCCTCTTCCAGGGCGCGCCGCTCGTCGTCGCCCTCGGCATCGCGTTCCTGCTCGGGCTGCGCCACGCGACCGACCCCGACCACCTGATGGCGGTGACGTCGCTGGTCGCCAGGGACCCGAGCGGCACGCGCTCCGCGGCGCGCCTCGGCGCCCTCTGGGGCGCCGGCCACGCCACCGCGCTGCTCGTGATCGGGCTGCCGCTGATCCTGCTCGGCACGGCGCTCCCCCCGGCGCTCGAGTCGACCGCCGAGAAGGCCGTCGGCGTCGTTATCGTGCTGCTCGCGCTGCGCGTGCTCGTCCGCTGGCTGCACCGCAACCGCGAGCACGACCACGACCGCCCGCTGCGCACGCCGCGCGAGGCGTTCGGCATCGGCCTGCTGCACGGCCTCGCCGGCACCGGCGCCGTCGTGCTGCTGCTGATCGCCGCGCTCCCCACGCCGCTCGCAGCGTGCGCCGCGCTGGCGGTCTTCGCCCCGATGTCGGCCGTCTCGATGGCGCTCTGCACGAGCGGCTTCGCCTGGACGCTCACGCGCCCCGCGGTGGTCCCGCTCTACCGGACGGTTCTGATGCCCGCGCTCGGCGCGATGGGCCTGCTCTTCGGGATCTGGTACATCGGGCTTGGTTGAGGATCCCGCTCCGCTCAAGCTGGGCGGGGTCGCGTGCCGATGCAGGCCGGGATGCTCACGCACCGCAGCCTGCACGCGCGCGCGCTCCGCCTGCGCGAGAGCGTCATCGCTCGACTGCTGTTGACGCTGATCCTCGCGCTCAGCGCGGTCGGGACGTTCCAGTACTTCATCGTCGGCAACCGCGTCCAGGCCGACCTCATCCGCGAGCACGCCGCCGTCCACGCCGCCGACGCGCGCTCGCTCGAGCTGCGCGCCGCGGCAGCGCAGAACAACCGCTACGAGCGGCCGCTCAGCGAGGTCACCGAGGTGCTCGCCGCGATCGCCGAGCGGCCCGACACCCAGGACGTGGCGGTGCTCGACCTCGACGGCAGCGTGCTGGCCTCACCGGTCGCCGGCCAGGTCGGCGTGGTCCGGACCGATCCGCTCCTGCGCAAGGCCGCGCGCTCGCGCAAGCCGGTCGAGGGCGAGGCCGCCGGCGGCGAGCGCAACGCCTACATCACGCCGATGCACCTGCTCGGGCGGCGCGTGCTGTTCGCCGAGTACCGCTCCGGCGACGGGTTGAAGGCCGGCGTCGCCTCCTTCCGCGACAGCCTCGGCCTGTTCGTCCTGCTCAGCCTGCTGATCGCGCTGCCGCTGTTCTACGTGCTCGGCGGCCGCAGCGTCGGAGTGCTCTATCGCGCCGCGCTCCAGCGCGCCCGTCGCGACGGCCTGACCGACCTCGACAACCACCGCGCCTTTCAGGACGAGCTGTCGCGCGCGGTCGGCGAGGCCGCGCGCTACGACAGCGACGTCACGCTCGCGCTGCTCGACATCGACGACTTCAAGTTCGAGAACGACCGCCACGGCCACCAGCACGGCGACCGCCTGCTGTGCGAGCTCGCCGAGCTGCTGCGCGAGCAGCGCGCCGGCGACCGCGCGTTCCGCCTCGGCGGCGACGAGTTCGCCGTCCTGCTCAATCACACGCGCGAGTGCGACGCCGACGTGCCGCTCGAGCGCATCCGCGTCGCGGTCGAGCGTCGCCTCTCCGGCGTGACCACCAGCATCGGCTTCAGCGCCGCGCGGCCCGAGGACCGCGAGCCGAGCACGCTGTGGGGGCGCGCCGACGCCGCGCTGCTCGAGGCCAAGCGCCGCGGCGGCAACGCGGTCGTCGCCTCCACCGAGGTCGCCGACAGCGTCCCGGTCGTGACGATCGAGAAGGTCCGCGCCGTCCGCTCGCTGATCGACTCGGGCGCGGTCGACGTCGCGTTCCAGCCGATCTGGGACCTCGCCGGCACGCGCGTGCTCGGGTTCGAGGCGCTCGCGCGCCCGCGCTCGTCGGAGCTCTCCGGGCCCGGCGAGGCATTCGAGATCGCCGACTCGATCGGCCGCGGCCACGAGCTCGACGCCGTCTGCCGCCGCGCCACGCTGCGCGCCGCGGGCGATCTGCCGGACGGCGCGCTGCTGTTCCTCAACGTCTCCCCCCAGACGCTCGAGCACGACGGGCTCGCGGGCGACAGCCTCGTGCTGGCCGTGCGCGGCGCCGGCTACGAGCCGCATCAGGTCGTGCTCGAGATCACCGAGCGGACCGACGCGCGCAAGGAGCTCCTGCTCCCCGAGGCGGCGCGGCTGCGGCGCCTCGGCTTCAAGCTCGCGCTCGACGACGTCGGCGCCGGCAACGCCGGCCTCGAGATGCTCAGCGCGCTGCCGGTCGACTTCATCAAGATCGACCGCGCGGTCGTCGCGAACGCGGTCGAGGACCGCGCGGCGCGCGCGGTGATGCTCGGCATCATGGCGTTCGCCCGCGAGAGCGGCGCATTCGTGATCGCCGAGGGGATCGAGACCGAGGCGATGCTCGAGCTCGCCCGCGACCCGGACCCGGAGCGCGAGGCGCGCCCGGTCGGCGCTCACGGCGCCCAGGGCTTCCTGCTCGGCCGGCCGGCGCCGGTGCCGTCGGAGGTGCCGAGCTACCAGGAGACAATGGCGACGTTGACCGAGCTGACCGCGGATCGCGAGCGCCGCCGCATCGCCGCCGCGCTCCAGCAGGGCGACGAGCTCTACCGCGTGCTGCTGCGGACGGTGCCGGACATGGCGGTCGCGGTGTTCGACCGCGATCTGCACTGCCAGGCGGTCAACGGTGGCCTGGGCGCGCTCGAGCGCTGGCGCGAGATGCTCGTGGGCAAGACGCTGACGGAGGCGCTCGGCGACGAGGCCGAGGGCGACCAGATGGACGCGTTGCTGCGGCCGGTGCTGGACGGCGAGCCGCGGGACTTCGAGTGGGTCGGGCGCCTCAGCGGCATCCACTTGTCCGTGCAGGCCGTCGCGGTACGCGATCCGCGCGCCGGCGTGATCGGCGTGATGGCGGTGTGTCGCGACGTCACGCCGCGCCACGAGGTCGACGCCGCGCTGCGCTCGTCGCGCGGCCTGCCGACCGGCGCGCCCGCTCGCGCGCGCTAGGACTCGCTAGACGGAGTTCAACCGCGAAAACGGGGTACTCTGCCGCGCATGGCCGATGTCGCGATGCCCCGCCTGTCCGACTCCATGGAGGAGGGCACGGTCCTGAAGTGGCTCAAGTCCGACGGGGACGAGGTCAAGCGCGGGGAAGAGCTCGTCGAGATCGAGACGGACAAGGCCAACATGACCTACGAGGCCGACTCCGACGGCACGCTCACGATCGTGGCGAAGGAGGGCGACACGCTCCCGGTCGGCGAGACGATCGCGCGGCTGGGCGACGGGTCCGAGGACTCCGGCGGCGGCGAGGCGGAGGAGCCCGCGGACGAGGCCCCCGAGGAGGAGCCCTCCGCCGAGGACGAGCCCGAAGAGGCCGAAGCGCCCGCGGAGGACGAGGACGAGGCCGACGCCTCAGGCAACGGCAAGCGCGAGCAGGCGCCCGAGCCGGCGCCCGCGCAGGCCGAGGCGCCCTCCGGCAACGGCGGCGGCGACCGCGTCAAGGCCTCGCCCGTCGCCAAGCGGATGGCGCGCGAGATGGGCGTCGAGCTCGGCGAGCTGAAGGGCTCCGGCCCCGGCGGCCGGATCGTGAAGGCCGACGTCGAGGCCGCCGCCAAGGGCGGCGCCGCGACCGCCGAGGCGGAAGCACCGCCGAAGCAGGAGGCGCCCGAGCAGGAGGCAGAGGCCGCCGCGCCCGAGCCCGAGCAGGAGGCGCCGAAGCAGGACGTCCCCGCGCCCGTCATCTCCGGCGACAAGCAGGCCGGCCGCGGCGAGACCACCGAGCAGGACCTCACCCGGCTGCAGAAGACCGTCGCGCGGCGGATGGCCGAGTCGAAGGCGACCGCGCCCGACTTCGTCCTCACCGTCGAGGTGGACATGGAGGAGGCCGTCGCACTGCGCAAGCATCTCAAGGCCGCGGCCGGCGACTCAGCGCCGGCGCCCTCCTTCAACGACTTCGTCATCAAGGCGAGCGCGCTCGCGCTGCGTGACTTCCCGCGCGCCAACGGTGCCTACCGCGACGGCAAGTTCGAGCTCTACAGCCGCGTCAACGTCGGCATGGCGGTGGCGGGGCAGGACGCGCTCGTCGTCCCGACCGTGTTCGACGCCGACTCGAAGTCGCTCGGCCACATCGCCCGCGAGTCGCGCGCCCTCGCCGAGCGCGTCCGCGCCGGTGCGATAACGCCACCGGAGTTGTCCAGCGGGACTTTTACTGTCTCCAACCTCGGCATGTTCGGCATCAAGCGCTTCGTCGCCGTCATCAACCCGCCGCAGGCGGCGATCCTCGCGGTCGGCGCGCTCGAGCCCCGCCCGGTCGTCCGCGACCGCAAGGTGGAGGTGCGCTCGATGATGGAGCTCACGCTCTCCTGCGACCACCGCATCCTCTACGGCGCCGACGCCGCCGAGTTCCTCGCGAAGATCCGCGAGTACCTCGAGAACCCGCTCCGCCTCGCGCTCTAGCTTCCCCGGCGCTCAAGGGGAACCGCCCGCGCGCCGACGTACCCCGTGTAATGGACCTTCAGCGGCTCGCGCGAGCCGGCACGCCTCCCGAGGTCACCGTTCTGGTCGTGATGGCGCTCGTCACGGGCGCGGGATGCCTCGGCTCGGTCGCCTTCCCGATGGTCGAGCACGCTCCGCGGATCGCGGGGCTCAGCTTCGGCGGCGCCGGCCTCGCGATCGCCGCGCTGCTCTCGCTCGGCGGCCCCGCCGTGTCGCGCACCGCGCTGCACTCCGCGATCGTGCTGGTGACGCTCCTGCACGGCGCGATGGTCGCCGCGGCCGTGACCGAGCGCGGGCTGATGCTCGCCGCCCTCGGCCAGCTGTGGACGGCGGTCTACGTCGCGTTCTTCTTCCGCCCGGCGGTAGCGCGGCGCTACGCGGTGCTGGTGATCGCGGTGCTCGGCGCGAGCATGCTCGCGGCGCGGGCGCCGACCGGCGTGTCGGTCTGGCTGATCATCTCGGCGATGGTGTGGATGGCGATCGTCGTGCTCACCACGCTCAACGCGCGGCTCCGAGCGGAGGCGCACACGGACGCCCTGACCGGGCTCTTCAATCGCAAGGGGTTCGCCGTCGCCGCCGCACGCCAGCGCGCGATGGCCGCGCGCCGCGGCGAGCCGACGACGCTGGTGCTCATCGACCTCGACGACTTCAAGCTCGTCAACGACCGCGGCGGCCACGCCCTCGGCGACCGCCTGCTGGTGGAGCTCGCCGGCACCTGGACGGCCTCGCTGCGGCCCGGCGACCTGCTCGCGCGGTTCGGGGGCGACGAGTTCGTCCTCCTGCTCACGGGAACCCCGGAGGATCAGACCGAGCGCGTGCTCGCGCGCCTCGGGCGCGCGCACGAGGCCTTGTGGACCGCGGGCACCGTCGCGTGCGCGGACGCGGAGTCGCTCGACGACGCGCTCGCCCGCGCCGACGCGCGCCTATACGCGGCGAAGGAGCTGCGCGGCGGCTACTCGAAGCCGCCGTGGACGCGGAGCTCGGAGTTCGGCGTGCGGTCGTTGTCGAGCGTCACGCCCGCGGGCCGCTGAGCCGTGTCGACGTAGAGGCAGAGCCAGCGCTTCGGGTCCCGACCCGGCACGCACGTGCGGTACAGGTCGTCCTGGATCCGCATCGGGTCGGCGAGCGCGATCCCCGGCGCGTACCTGGGCTCCTGCGTGATCACGTAGTCGTGCACCGCGGCGGCCTGGGCGCGCAGGTCCTCCTCCGCCGCGACCACCGCCGGCCGGTGGATCAGGCCGCCCGCGACCACCGCCACGGCGAACACCAGCAGCAGCGCCGTGCCCGCGTAGTTCTGCGCCACGACGCGCGGCAGGTCGGGCCGGCGACGCCGCAGCCGGTGGCCGGCCAGCGGCGCCACCGCCGCGACCAGGATCAGGTTCGCGAACCCCGCCAGCAGCACGCCCGGGACCACGCCGCCCGGGCCGT
Source organism: uncultured Solirubrobacteraceae bacterium (assembly GCA_963722815.1). GTDB lineage: Bacteria > Actinomycetota > Thermoleophilia > Solirubrobacterales > Solirubrobacteraceae > DASQFQ01. The sequence continues at coordinate 5,722 of CAVROM010000005.1, read as the reverse complement.
CGCCGGCGATCGGGAGCACCTGCAGCGCGACCCCCTCGGCGAGCGTCAGCACGACGAACGCCGGCCACAGCCAGGCGCCGCGCAGCCGCCAGCGCATGCGGGTGAGCCAAACCGACTGCTCCTGCCGCTCCACCCTTACAAGGTACCCTTGGGCGCGCCCCGTGGAGACCCCGCGCGGGCGCCAAGTGAGGAGCGCCGGCCGGAGGATCCCGGAGGGCGCCATTGAGGAAAGGGAACACGCCACATGGCGACTGAAGCGGCACACTCCGGGACCTCGCAGGAGCTCCCGCCGGACGTATCGGAGCACCTGACCATCGAGGACCGCGTCGGGCTCCTCCGCGCGATGCTGATGATGCGCGGGATCGAGGAGCGCGCGATGACGCTCTACCGCCAGGGCAAGGTCCCCGGCTCCTTCTACGACGGCTTCGGCCAGGAGGCCGTCTCGGCCGGCCCCACGTGGGCGATGGCCGCGGAGGACCGCCTCTGCATCCTGCACCGCGACCTCGCCGCCCACGTCATCCGTGGCGTCGAGCCCGCCCGCATCTTCGCCCAGTACATGGGCCGCGAGGGCGGCATCACCGGCGGCCGCGACGGCAACGTCCACTTCGGCGACCGCACGAAGGGGTGCGTCGGGATGGTCTCGATGCTCCCCGACATGATGCTGATCGCGACCGGGCTCGCGATGGCGTTCAAGCTGCGCGGCGAGAAGCGCGTGGCGATGACCTGGTTCGGCGACGGCTCGACCTCGCGCGGCGACTTCCACGAGGCGATGAACTGGGCCGGCGTCCAGCGCCTGCCGATCATCTTCATCCTCGAGAACAACCAGTACGCCTACTCGACCCCGGTCGACCAGCAGTTCGCGGTCAACCCGGTCCAGCGCGCGGCGGCCTACGGCTTCCCCGGCGTGACCGTCGACGGCAACGACTGCGAGGCGATGTTCGAGGTGACACGGAACGCACGCGAACGCGCGTTATCCGGCGAGGGCCCGACATTGATCGAGGCTGTGACCATGCGCATGCACGGCCACGCCGCCCACGACGACATGAAGTACGTGCCGCGCGAGAAGGTCGAGGAGTGGCAGGCGAAGGACCCGATCGACCGCCAGACCCGGCGGGTCGAGGCGCTCGGCGTCGACGTCGCCGCCCTGCGCGCGGAGGTCAAGGCGGAGATCGACGCCGCGGTCGAGACCGCGCTCGAGTCGCCGATGCCCGACGGCGCGACCGCCACGGACCGCCTGTTCGCTGACGAGCCGGCGCTGCTCGAGGACGGCAGCGCGCCGTGGAGCGGGTTCAAGAAGGCGGCGAGCTGATGCCGACCATGACCTACCTGCAGGCGATCTCCGACGCCATGCGCGAGGAGATGCGCTCCGACGAGCGCGTCTTCGTGATGGGCGAGGACATCGGGACGTTCGGCGGCGCCTTCAAGGTGACCGACGGCTTCATCGACGAGTTCGGCCCGAAGCGCGTGATGGACACGCCGCTGGCCGAGTCGGCGATCATCGGCTGCGCGATCGGCGCGGCCGTCGAAGGGCTGCGGCCGATCGCCGAGATGCAGTTCTCCGACTTCATCTCGTGCGGCTTCGACCAGCTCGTCAACGTCGCCGGGAAGATGTACTACCGGATGGGCCTGTCGGTGAACATCACCGTCCGGCTCCCCAGCGGCGGCGGCTTCAGCGGCGGCCCGTACCACTCGCAGAACCCCGAGGGCTGGTTCATGCACTCGCCCGGGCTGAAGGTCGTCGCGCCGTCGACGGCCGAGGACGCCAAGGGCCTGCTGATCCACGCGGTGCGCGACCCCAACCCGGTGCTGTTCATGGAGCACAAGCACCTCTACCGCCGGGTCAAGGGCGACGTCGCGGAGGGCGCGTACGAGACGCCGTTCAGCGCCCGCATCGCGCGCGAGGGCACCGACCTCACCGTGATCGCCTACGGCGCCATGGTCCACACCGCGCTCGAGGCGACCGAGGACCTCGACGGCGCGTCGATCGAGGTGCTGGACCTGCGCTCGCTGGTCCCGCTCGACGAGGAGGCGATCCTCGCGTCGGTGCGCAAGACGTCGAAGGTCGTGATCGTCGACGAGGCGAACCAGACGTGCGCGGCCGGCGCGCAGGTGGCGGCGATCATCGCCGAGCGCGGCTGGGAGGACCTCGACGGCCCGGTCGTGCGGGTGGCGACGCCCGACGTGCCGATCCCGTTCTCACCCACGCTGGAGCAGGCCGTGCTGCCGCAGGTCGACGACGTGAAGGAGGCGTGCCGTGAGCTCCTCGCCTACTGATCTGCTGATCGACGTCACGATGCCCCAGATGGGCGTCTCGGTCGCCGAGGGCACGGTCGTCGAGTGGAAGAAGCAGCCCGGCGACTGGGTCGAGCGCGACGAGATCATCGCCTCTATCTCGACCGACAAGATCGACACCGACGTCGAGGCCCCGGCGTCCGGCCGCGTGCAGGAGATCCTCGTCGAGGTCGGCACGACGGTCGACGTCGGCGTCGTGATGGCGCGGATCGCCACCGACGCGAAGCCCGGCGAGGCGCACGCCTCGGAGAGCTCCTCGGAGGGCACCTCCGAGGCCGACGTCGCGCTCGAGGCGCCGGGAGAGGCGGGAGAGCTGTCGGGCGACACGGCCGACGAGCACGCCGGGACGGCCCAGCGGGGCACGCCGGAGGTTCGCCGGAGCGGCCCGCGGCGCTACTCGCCGGTCGTCATGCGGATCGCCGCCGAGCACGGGGTCGACCTCGAGAACGTGCCGGGCACAGGCCGCGGAGGTCGCGTGCGGAAGCCGGACATCCTTGCCTACCTGGAGGGCAACGGCGCCGCCGTAGAAGAGCCGCCGATGCACATCGAGAGCCCGTACAAGCCCGACCCGGTCGTGAAGAAGGCGGTCGCGGCGACGGGCGGTCAGCCGCTCTCGCGTATTCGCCAGTCGATCGGCAAGGCGATGATCGACTCGCTCCGCACCGCCGCGACGTGCACGACGATCATCGAGGCCGACTTGACCCGGATCGCGCGCGACCGCGAGAAGACCGGGCTGACGTGGCTGCCTTACGTGGCCCGCGCGACGATCGAGACGCTGCGCGAGTTCCCCTCGGTCAACGCGACGCTCGAGGGCGAGACGTTCACGCAGTACGACGCCGTCAACCTCGGCATCGCGGTCTCGCTCGGCGAGGGCGGGCTGATCGTGCCGGTGATCCGCGACGCGCAGGACCTCAGCGTCGAGGGGCTGGGCAAGGAGATCAAGGCGCTCGCGCGGAAGGCGCGCGACAACCAGCTGACGCCGGACGACGTCCGCGGCGGCACGTTCACGATCACCAACCCGGGCGGCTACGGCTCGATCATGGCCACCCCGGTGATCAACCAGCCGCAGGTGGCGATCCTGGACACCGAGGCGGTCGTCAAGCGCCCCGTGGTAGTCACCGACGAGCACGGCGACGACTCGATCGCGATCCGCCACATGACGTACCTCTGCATGTCCTGGGATCACCGCGCGCTCGACGGCGCGCTCGCCGCCCAGTTCCTGGCGGCGCTGCGCGGGCGGCTCGAGAGCTGATCCACACCGTCGGGCATTCGACGCGGGAGCGCGACGAGCTCGTCGCGCTCCTGCGCGCCCACGGGGTGGACGCGATCGCCGACGTCCGCCGCTTTCCCGGCTCCAAGCGGCTGCCGCACTTCAACGCCGAGGCGCTCCGCGAAGCGCTCCCGGCCGACGGCATCGCCTACGAGCACTTTCCGGAGCTCGGCGGCCGCCGCTCGCGCGTCCCTGGCTCGCCCAACGGCGGCTGGGAGAACGCAGTCTTCCAGGGCTACGCCGATCACATGGCGAGCGAGGAGTTCGCGCGCGGGCTACAGCGGCTGGAGGCGTGGGCGCGCGAGCCCCCGCTAGGCAGCAAGCTGCCTGGCTTGGCCCCTGGGCACCGCGTCGCCGTCATGTGCGCCGAGGCACCGTGGTGGCGCTGCCACCGGCGCCTGCTCGCCGACGCGCTCGTCGTCCGCGGCCACGAGGTGCGCCACATCCTCGACGCGCGCGAGGCCGCGAAGCACGAGCTCACCGACTTCGCGCAGGTGGACGACGGCCGGCTCACCTACCCGCCCCGGCAGCTCAGCCTCTAGCCGGCCAGCCGGTCCTCCGGCAGCAGGCCGTGCCGCAGCGCGAACAGGCTGGCGGTGGCGCGGGTCGACGCGCCGATCTTCGCGTAGATGTGCTCCACGTGGTTGCCCACGGTCTTCCGTGAGATAACCAGCCGCTCGGCGATCTCGCGGTTCGAGAGGCCGCGCGCGACCAGCCGCAGCACCTCGATCTCGCGGGCGGTCAGGCCCTCGGGCCCCTCGCGCCGGTGGCGAACGCGGTGGCCGGCCGCACCGAGCACGCCCTCGACCGCCTCGCCGTCGAGCCGGCCCGTCCGTGCGTCCGAGCGCAGCCGCTCGGCCGCGATGACGGGCGCGTGCGGCGGCCGGTACGGACGCGGCTCGCACATCGCCTGGTAGGCGTCCGCCGCGGCGAGGATCCGCGCCGGGCGCGAGATGGCCGCGCCGGAGAGACCGCGGGGATAGCCGGAGCCGTCGAGCCGCTCGCGGTGCTGCACGGCGACCGCCCCGAGCGGCGCGAGCGAAGCGGACTGGCTGAGCATGCGCTCGGTCAAATAGGGCTGGAAGCGCACGCGCTCCCACTCGCCCGGGCCCAGCGGTCCCGGCTTGTCCCACACCGAGTTGGACACGCCGAGCCGCCCGAGGTCGTGGACGAGCGCGGCGCGCCGCAGCGTACGCGCGTCCTCCTCCGGGAGACCGATCCGGTCGGCCGCGGCGCCGGCGAGCTCGGCGACCGCCCGTGCGTGCCCGAGCGCGTACGGGGTCTTGAGCTCGGCGAAGTTGGCGATGGCGAGCAGCGCCGCGTCGATCCGCTCGCCCGAGAGCACGAGCGCAAGCGCCGGCTCTGCCTCGATCACCGCGTCCCAGGTCGCAACGCCGTCCAGGCCGGCGAGCAGCCCGTCGCCGTCCGCGACGATCAGCGCCGCGAGCGCGGGATCGAACTGGCGACCGCCGCGCCGCTGGGCGAGCTGCCGCGCCGCTTCGGCGCCGCCGGTCCGGTGCGCGACCTCGATGAACTCCGCGAACTGCGCGAGGCGGGCCGCGTGCGGCACCGCCTCGCCTGCGCGCCGGCCGGGCCAGCCCTCCCCGTCCCACTGCTCGTAGGCGGCCGCGAGGGCATCGATCACCTCTGGCGGCAGCTGAAGCTCGTCCGCGAGCGAGCGCGCCATGTCGGCGTGGTGGTTGATCATGGCGTCGAACTCACGGTGGCCGGAGACGGCGAACTCGAGCCCGACCCGGATGCGTTGCAGCGGCGGGTTGCCGGCTCCCAGCAGCCGCAGCGTCGAGAGCGCGCTGCGCACGCCGCGCAGCTCGCCGTCGTACTTGCCCGACTTGAGCGCGATGTCGTCGCCGAACCACTTGGCCTGCTCGTGCGCGTCGGTGTGGCACCCGACGTTGATGAGCAGCGCCGTGTAGTAGACCGCGACCCGCTCCTGCTCGGGCAGGCCGAGTCGCTCGGCGAGCCGCAGCGCGATCAGGCACTGCCGGAGGACGTGCTCCATCGGCTGGCCGAAGCCGAGGTCGATGCCGAGCGAGAGCGCGGCGACGAGCTCCGCGAGCCGCACGTGCGTGCGATCCGCCATCGGCGGAGCCTAACCGCGATCCGAAGATGAGGCGAACGCCTCATGCGCCACCCAGGGTC
>CAVROM010000004.1:0-413504 GCA_963722815.1 uncultured Solirubrobacteraceae bacterium | reverse complement strand
CGGGCCGCCGTCTGCACGGCGGCGAAGATCCGGCCGTACCCGGTGCACCGGCACAGGTTGCCGGAGAGCGCCTCGCCGGGCGACGAGCTCGGTGGGTTCAGGGTCGGTGTCGAGGAGGTCGTGCAACGGCGACGATCAGACCGGGCGTGCAGAAGCCGCACTGCACGGCGCCCTCGTCGATGAACGCCTGCTGCACGTCGGTGAGCCCGCCACCCCCGGCCAAGCCCTCCACCGTGGTGATGTCCCGCTCGACCGCCGACGCCGCCATGACGAGGCACGAGCACGTGAGGACGCCGTCGACCAGCACCGAGCACGACCCGCACTCCCCCTGCTTGCACGCGCCCTTGGCCCCCGGCAGGCCGAGCCGTTCCCGCAGGACGTAGAGGAGGCTCTCGCCGAGCCAGGCGTCGCGAACCTCACGCTCGGCCCCGTTGACCCTTTAGGACGTACTGCTCGCTCACGGGAACGCCCGTCCCCAGGAGCCGGGCGGCCATCACTTCGACGGCGTGGCGCCGGTAGTCGGCCGTCGACCGGTGGTCGTCGATCGGCCGAGCCTCGGCCGCCGCCCGCCGGGCGAACTCGCGCCGGATCGCCTCGTCCGGTGCCGGATCGTCCCAGTCGAGGCCGGCCGCCAGCCACTCCTCGGCGGCTCGGGCCCGCACGATCGTCGGCCCGACGGCGCCGAGGGCCAGCCGCACCGATCGGCCGGCCGGGTCGACGACCAGGCACGCCGACGTGACCGAGATGACCATGGCGTTGCGGACGCCGACCTTGGCGAACCCCTGGAAGCCGCCGAGGACCGGGACGGCGGCCGCCGCGACGAGCTCGCCGGGGCTGAGGGCGGTCCGCTTCACGCCCACCATGAAGTCGTGGATCGAATCGTCCGCTCGCCGGCCGCCGAGCCAGCCCGATCGTGCGTCCAGCGCCGACAGGACCGGCAGGGCGTCGCCCGCCGGCGAACACGTGCCGAGGTTGCCGCCGACCGTGCCGGCGTTGCGGATCTGGGGCGAGCCGACGGTGCGGGCCGCTTGTGCCATCGCCGGTCGAGAGCGGCGAAATCCGGGGCGAGCATCTCCGTGTAGGTCAGGCCGGCGTCATCACGACGGCGTCGCCGTCGCGCCGCCAACCCCGGAGCTCGGGGACCCGGCCGACCGCCACCACGTGCTCCGGACGGCGGTGCCCGAAGTTCACCTCGACCATGAGATCGGTGCCGCCGGCCAGCAGGTGGCTGTCGGGCCGGGCCGGGAGCGCCGCCAGGGCGTCGGGCAGCGAGGTGGCCACGTGCACGGTCATGGACGACCGATTTTAAAAAACGTCCAAAGTGCGCGGTTCCCCCGTTCGGGGGTGGCCGGTGCGTCTCGGCCGTGGGTAACCTCGCCGGACTCGCCGGACTCGCCGCTCGCCTCGCCGGGAGGGACAATGGTGTCTGTTATCCGCGCCCCCCGACTCGTCGTGTTGGGCCGACAGGGCGCAGGCAAAGGAACCCAGGCCGCCAAGATGGTGGCCCATCTCGGCGTCCACCATCTCTCCACGGGAACGGTGCTGCGCCAGGAGGTCGCCGCCGACACGCCGCTGGGCGCGAGGTCGCCGAGCTCATGGCCGAACGGCCGGCTCGTCCCCGACGAGCTCGTGCTGAAGGTCGTCGAGAACTGCCTCAGCGACGAGGAGATCAAGCGGCGCGGGTTCCTGCTCGACGGCTTCCCGCGCACGCAGCGCCAGGCGGCCGCCCTGCTCCAGCTGCTCGGCCGGCGCGGCCTCGACGCCGCCATCAACCTCGAGGTGCCGGTCGCGGTGGTGCGGCGCCGGCTCCTGGCGCGCGGTGTGCTCCCGCTTCGACACGCCCACGACGGCCCGGCACCGCGAGCACACCGTCTACTGCCAGGTGTGCGGTGGGACCGCGGTGCGGCGACCCGACGACACGCCCGACGCCATCGAGCGCCGGCTGGCCACGTACGAGGAGCAGACCGGCCCGCTGCTCGGCTTCTTCCGCGAGAAGCGACTGCTCGTCGAAGTCGAGAGCCTCGGCTCGCCCGAGGAGGTCTTCGAGCGCCTCATCTGCGAGCTGCAGCCGATCCTCTGGGGCACCGGCGAAGCCGTGAGCTGACCGCAGACCAGCTGACCGCAGACCAGCTGACCGCAGACCAGCCGACCGCAGACCAGCTGACCGCAGACCAGCCTGACCGCCGCCTGGCCGACTCGCCGGAGCCGCCCGATAAGTGCCTCGGGACCCATTGTCTGGAATTCGAGAATCGGTGGCAAGAGGAAAATCGGCTCGCCCATACGCCGGCCCACGCACGGCCGGTCAGGTGATCTTCACCGATTCGATGCCGGGCTGGGGCGGTGGGTAGTGCGGATCGAGTGGGAGGCGCTGGTGCTGGCGGTGCCGGTGGGGCTGCTCGCATCGGCGATCCTCGTCGTCAACAACGTGCGCGACCTCGAGACCGACCGGCGCGCGGGCAAGCGGACGCTCGCGGTGCGGCTGGGGCGCGAGCGCACGCGGGTCCTCTACGTGGCGATGGTCGCGGGGGCGTTCGTGACCGCGCAGATCCCGTGGCTGGCCGGCTCGCTGTCGCCGTGGCTGCTGCTGGCGCTGCTCGCGATCCCGCTGGCGCTGCCCGTGGTGCGGGTGGTCCGGACGCGCTCCGACGGGCCGGCTTTGAACGGCGCGCTCGCCGGGACGGGCCAGCTCCAGCTCGCGTTCTGCCTCCTGCTCTCGGCGGGCATCCTGGCGAGCTGATGCGGCTGGAGGCCGAAGGGCTGTCGTTGCGGTTGCGGGAGCCCTTGCGGGCTTCATGGGGCGTTCTGACGCGAAGGGAGCTGCTTCGGGTCCGGCTGGAGGCCGAGGATGGCCTGGTCGGCCTCGGCGAGGCGGCGCCGCTGGAGCCGTACGACGGGGTGCCGCTCGCGGCGGTGCGGGCCGCGCTCGACGCCTACGCCGTCGTGGCGCGCGAGCGCGACGAGGCCGAGCTGCTGGAGGCGTGCCGTGCCGAGCGCGGCCTGCCGCAGGCGCTGGCCGCGGTCGACCTCGCGCTGTGGGACCTGGCGGGCAAGCGTGCGGGGCGGCCGGTGGCGGAGCTGATCTCGGTCGAGGCGGCGCGCTCGATCCCGGTCAACGCGACGATCGGCGCCGAGGACCGCGCGGGCGCGGCAGCTGCGGCCGCGGCCGCGGCGCAGGCCGACTTCGACACGATCAAGGTCAAGGTCGGGATCGGCGACGACGCGGGCCGGCTCGCGGCGGTGCGGGCGGCGGTCGGGCCGCGGGTGGCGATCCGGGTCGACGCCAACGGCGCCTGGGAGATCGACGAGGCGGTCGCGTCGCTGCGCGCGCTGGCCCCGGTGGGGATCGAACTGGCGGAGGAGCCGGTCCACGGCGTCGAGGCGCTGCGAGCGGTGCGGGCGGAGGTCGACGTGCCGCTGGCGATGGACGAGACCGCGGCCGAGGACGGCGCGGCCGGGTCGGGCGCGACCGACGCGGTGTGCCTGAAGATCGCGCGCTGCGGCGGGATCACCGGCGTCCTCCACGACGCCGCCGAGGCGCGGATCGCGGGCTCGGTCGTCTACCTGGCGTCGAGCTACGACGGGCCGCTGGGGATCGCCGCCGCCGTCCACGCGGCGGCCGGCTTGACCGCGGGTGGGCCGCTCCCCGCCCACGGCCTTGCCACCCTGGCCGCCTTCGAGGAGCCGGGCGAGCGCCTCCACGCGGTGCGGGGCGCGATCCGCGTGCCGCGAGAGCCCGGCCTGGGGGTCGCGTGACGGTCACCACCTGGTTCCTCGAGATGACGTCGCCCGCGCAGCTCCGCCCGGCGCGGCCGGTGAAGGGCTTCGAAGCCCGCCCCCTCCCCCGCCCCGACGCCGCGCTGAGCCGCAGCCTGTACGACCGGGTCGGGGGGCCGTGGCAGTGGACCGACCGGCTCGGCTGGGGCATCGCGCGCTGGCGGGCGCACCTGGCGCAGCCGTCGATCAGCACCTGGCTCGGCTGCCTCGAGGGCGAGGCGGTCGGCTACGCCGAGCTCGCGCGCGCCGGCGGCGGCGCCGAGATCGCGTCGTTCGGCCTCCTCCCCGGCTTCGCCGGCCGCGGGATGGGCGGCGCGCTGCTGGCGGCGGTGACGGCGGCGGCGTGGGAGGACGGCGCGGAGCGCGTCTGGCTCCACACCTGCTCGCTCGACTCCCCCGCCGCGCTGCCCGCCTACGAGGCGCGCGGCTTCCGCCGCTACGACGAGCGCACCGGGCGCTGACTACTTGCCCCGGAAATAGTCGTTAGCTGATCCGGGCCGGTTCTGTCCGGTGTGATTGGGATGATTTACCTGCAAATGGGCGTGTTTGTCGGCGATCTTGGGGGTCGGTGTGCTGCGGCTGGAAGCGGGGCAGGTGCTGTCGTTGTGGGACGAGGTGCTGCCGATCGAGGCGCGCGAACTGCCCGAGGACCTTGGCCGGATCGACGCGCTGCTGGCCGATCGGGGGCTGTTGGCGCCGATCCGGGCGCACTGGGACGGCGAGGCGGTCGTGGCGGGCCGCTCAGCGGTCGGGCATGGCCGGCCGACGATCGCGATGGCGAGCTACCTGCGGTTGATGGTCGTTAAGCAGCGCAGCGGCTGGGGCTACGAGACGCTGGTCAGGGAGGTGTCGGACTCGTTGCATCTGCGGCGGTTCTGCCTGATCGCGCTCGATCGGCGGGTGCCCGACGAGTCGACGATCAGAAAGCTCACCCGGCGCCTCGGGCACGCGACCGTGGACGAGATCACCCGGCTGGTGATCGCCAAGGCGCAGCGCGAGACGCGGTTCGTCGGGCGCGCCGTGAGGGTCGATTCGACGGTGATCGAGGCCGACATCCGCTACCCGTCGGACGCGATGCTGGCGCTGCAGGGCACGCGGGCGCTGGCACGCGAGGGCCGCAAGCTCGCCGGCCTGGTCAAGGGCGCGACCGCCAGGGTCCGCGACCGGTCGCGGTCGGTCGGGCGCACGGTCAGGCAGATCTCCAAGACGCTCGCCAGACGGACTGGGCAGGCCAAGCAGCAGGTCACAGACCTCAACTCCAAGGCCGGCGAGCAGATCGCCCGCTCCGCGCGCGAGGCCAGGCGGCTCGCCGCCCAGGCGCGCAAGGCGGCCAGGGGCCGCGGCGCGAAGGCCAAGCTGCGCGCAGCGGCCAGGCTCGAGCAACTGGCGGGGCGCTGCGAGAAGGTCTCAGAGCAGATCAGCCGCCGCGCCCGCGGTTTGAAGATCACCGACCGGCTCGTCTCCCTCAGCGACCCGGACGCGCGGCCGATCCGCAAGGGCAAGCTGGGCAAGCCGACCGAGTTCGGCTACGTCGCCCAGATCGCCGAGGTGACCGAGAACACCCGCCGCGGCGCCCGCGGATTCATCCTGCCGGCGTCGACCCGCCCCGGCAACCCGGCCGAGAACACACTGCTGGGCGACACGATCACCGAACTCGACGCGCTCGACATCACGCCGCGCGAACTGGTCTGCGACGGCGGCTTCCAACCCGGACCGACCCGCGACACCGTCCCCGAGCACACGAGCGTGTTCATCTCCGGCCGCCACGAACCAGGGTCCAGACGCACCCGCAAGCGCCAAGCCCGCTACCGCACCGGCATCGAGGGCCGCATCAGCCACCTCAAACGCGGCTACGGCCTGCGTCGGTCCCGTCTGAAGGGCCATGACGGCCAGCAGACCAACACCGGCTGGGGCATCCTCACCTACAACCTCGACACGCTCGCCATCCGCACCGGCTGACACCATCCCCGGGGCCGGGCCTCGCCCGCCCGGCCACCCGCCCAACACCGAGACGGCCGCGCCACCCCAAGGGCGCGGCCGTTCTCATTTCAGCTTCACAACGGCCCCGTTTATCCGGGGGAAGTGACTAGGAGAACGCCCGGAAGGTCACGCGCTGCCTCGGCGCGCCGACCTTCCGCGCCGTCACCGCCGCGTACGGCGTCTTGCCGCTGGGCTGATGGATCGTCGCGGTCACGCGCCAGCGGCCGCCGTCCCAGCGCGCGCCCCCGACCCCGACGGTCGTCGGCTGCTTCATGCCTCGTCGCCACTTCGCCTGCACCCGCGCGGCCACTGCCTCCGCGACGAGGCACCGCGGCGCGTAGCCGTCGGTCTTGCGTGGGAGGCGGATGGCCCGGAGCTTGCCGATGCCCGGGAACGCGCTCGGGTCGATGAGGCTGTAGGTGTGTCCGCTGCAGCGGACCACGTGAGCCTTCGCGCTCGCCGTCGTGGGCGCCACGAGCAGCGCGGCCGCAACCAGCACCAGCATCCTTGCCTTCTGCATGAGTCCTCCGAGCCGGGATCCGTCAAGCGACCCTACCTGGGTCGTCGACGCCTCGAACGTGATCGGCTCGCGCCCCGACGGCTGGTGGCGTGACCGCGCCGGCGCGGCCCGAAGGCTGGTCGCCCAGCTCGACCGCTTCGCGGCGGACAGCGGCGAGCCGGTGATCGTCGTGCTTGACGGCGGCGAGCCGCCTTCCGCGGAGCGCGCCGAGGTCGTCGTGGCCTCCCGGCGCGGCCGCGACGCCGCCGACGACGAGATCGTCGCGCTGCTCGAGGCCCGGGGCGCCGAGGGCGCGCGGGTGGTGACGTCAGACGCCGAGCTGGCCCGGCGCGTGCGGGCGCTGGGTGCGGACGTCGAGGGCGCCGGCGGCTTCCGGCGGCGTCTGGACGAGCTCGGCTAGGCAGCTCGGGCAGAAGCAGTCGTCGCCGGCCGCCGCCAGCCCGGCGCGCGCTGCGTCGTCGAGGCCGACCTCCGCGCACCAGCACACGCCGTCGTCCACGCCGCACCCGAACGACCGCCCGCAGCGTTCGCAGGCGAGCTCCCTCACCGGAACCGCACCACCCGGTGGTCGGCGACAGGGCGGAAGCCGATCCGCTCGTAGACGGCGTTGGGAGCCGGGTTGTCGGCGTCGGTGAAGAGGACGACGCGCTGGGCGTCGCCGGCGAGCGCGTCCGCGCAGCTCGCTGCCGTGATCGCGCCGCCGTAGCGGCGGCCGCGGCGCTCCGGCGGCGTGTAGACGCAGGTCACGCGCGCGACGCCCTCCGCGGCCGCGGTGCGCAGCGCGAGGGCGACCGGCTCGCCGCCGTCCTCCCACAGCCACAGGCGCCCGTCCTCGATCGCCTGCCGGACGAACGGCTCCTTCAGCCGGTCGGGCAGCCCCAGCTCGTCGGTGAACGCGTCGAACCAGCGCATCGCGACCGGGAGGTCGGCGGCCCCGGCGGTGCGGGCCGCGCCGGGCGGCGGCGGCTCCGGCGGCTCCAGCGTGCCGAGCTCGAACAGCCGCATCTCGAGCCACGTCTTCGCCTCGAGTGCGGTGCCATCGGTCCAGGCGGCGGCGAAGGCCTCCACGGTCTCGACCTCGCCGTTGACGCCCGGCACGTCCGCGCCGGCCTCGCGCAGCGCGCCGGCGAGCTCGGCGGCGTCGGGCACGGCCGAGAGGAGCAGGTCGTAGGGCGGGTTGTGGCTGATCGCGCCGCGCGCCTCCCCGTCCTCCTCCAGCCAGCCGAACAGCATCGGCTGGTCCGAGAAGCGATGGCCGCCGCGCAGCGCGTCGATGACGGTCAGCGCGACGGTGCGGGCCGCCGGGTTCTGCCGCAGCAGCGGGAGCACCGCCTCGGCGTAGGGCTCGACGTCCTCGCTGAACCTCCAGGACACACGCCGAAGGCTACGTGCCCCAGCCGGCCCAGCGCCGCCGCTCCGCCTCGAGCGCCTCCTGGCGCCGCCACGGCATGTGCTGCGTGTCGTCGCGCTCGAGCCACAGCCGCCGCTCGACCTCGCGCTCGCTCCGCGCGGCACGGCGCTCGGGCGGCGGGAGGCGCCATTCGCCCAGCCAGGTCAGCGCCAGCACCCCGCGCCGGTAGGTGCGGCTCGTCCGGAGCATCGCGCGAGGGTAGCTCTGCTTCCGGCGCGCCGCCAAGGGTCTAGGGCACCGCGAGGTGCGCGGCCACGGCGGCCGGCGCCTCGAGCGGCAGCGCGTGGCCGGCGCCCCGCACGACCGCGACCGGGAAGCCCATCCGCTCCGCGATCGCGCGGAACTTCGGGTCGCGCTCGCCGACCACCGCGCTCACGGGCATCGGCGGCTCGCCGAGCCGCTCCCACAGCGATGGCATCGCGCCGGTGCCGAGCCCGCGCAACTGCGCCGCGAGCTCGCCCGCGCTGCGCCGCAGCCGATCCGCGTGCGCGGCGGCGGCGACCTCCGCCGGCTGGCCGGCGAACAGCGGCTGCGCCGCCCACTCGCGGGCGAACGCCTCGACCCCGATCGCCTCGATCCGGTCGGCGCAGCGCCTCGTCGGCCGCCCGCCGGGCGGCGCGCTCGCCGGCGTTGGCGAGGCCCGGACTCGCGGAGATCAGCACGAGCCGCCGCACCCGGTGCGGGATCCGCAGCGCCAGGGCCAGCGCGACCCGCCCGCCCATCGAGTAGCCGCCGAGGGTGAAGTCGGCCGGCAGCTAGCGCCTCGAGCCGCTCGAGCTCCGCCTCCCACGGCCCGGGACCCAGGTCGGGAGCCAGCGCGCGGTAGCGTCCCGCCAGCTCGCGGACCACGCCATCCCAGCTCGCGCCGGTCTGCGTGAAGCCGTGGAGGAGGACGAGGTCGCCGGGCACCAGCACCGAACGCATGCCAGCCACCGACACGTACCTCGGCCTGCGCGCCTTCGTCGACGAGCTGGCGCGCTGCGGCCTGCGCGAGGCGTGCACGTCGCCCGGCTCGCGCTCGACGCCGCTCGTGCTCTCGCTCGCGCGCGAGCCGCGGATCCGCGCCACGTCGCACATCGACGAGCGCAGCGGGAGCTTCTTCGCGCTCGGGCTGGCGAAGGCGACCGGCCTGCCGGTCGCGCTCGCGTGCACCTCCGGCACCGCGGCGGCCAACTACGCGCCGGCCGTGATCGAGGCCCACGAGGCGCGCGTGCCGCTGCTCGTGCTCACCGCCGACCGCCCGCCCGAGCTGCGCGAGCTCGGCGCCGGGCAGACGATCGACCAGGTCAAGCTCTACGGCAGCGCCGCCAAGTGGTACCTCGAGGTCGACGACCACCCGGCCACGCCCGAACGCATGCGCTGGCTGCGCCAGCTCGCCTGCCGCGCGTTCTGGACCGCCGTCGGCGGCCGCCCCGGACCCGTGCACCTCAACTTCGCCCTGCGCGAGCCGCTCGTCCTCGACCAAGCGCTGCCGGAGGAGGAGCCGGGCGGCGGCGGGCGCGCCGGCGAGCGGCCGTGGGTGACCCGGCCGCGCACACGGCTCGCCCCGGCGCCGGCGCTGCTCGACGGGCTGCGCGCCGCGGTCGACGGCCACCCGCGCGGCGTGATCGTCGCCGGCCGCAGCGAGCGCGACCCCGGGCTGGGCGAGGCGCTCGCAAGCCTCGCCGACGCGCTTGCGCTGCCGCTGCTGGCCGACCCGCTCTCCGGCGCCCGCCGCGGTCCGGCGGCGATCGCGCACTACGACGCGCTGCTGCGCGACCCCGACTGGGCCCACGCGCCGGACCTGGTGATCCGCGTCGGCGACCTCCCCACCTCCAAGCCACTGCGCCAGTGGCTGCACGGCCTCGACGGCGCGCTGCAGATCGCCTTCGACGCCGAGAACGCGTGGCAGGACCCGGCCGGCGCGGTGGCGACGATCGTCAGCGCCGACCCGCGCGTGCTGGCACCGGAGGCGCCGCGCGAGGAGCGTGGCTGGCTGGAGGAGTGGCGGCGTGCGGACCGGGCGGCGGGCGAAGCCATCGCGGCCACCCTTCCCGATCTCTCCGAGCCACGGGTGGCGGCCGAGCTCGGCGTCCGGCTCCCGCCCGACGCGGTGCTCGTCGTCGCCTCCTCGATGCCCGTACGCGACGTCGAGACGTTCTTCCCCGCCCGCGACGCCCCGCCGCGCGTGCTCTCCAACCGCGGCGCCAACGGCATCGACGGCACCGTCTCCACCGCCTTCGGCGTCGCCGCCGCCGGCCACCGCACCGTGCTCCTCACCGGCGACGTCGCGCTCGCCCACGACATCGGCGGCCTGCTCGCCGCGCGCCGCCTGGAGCTCGACCTCACGATCGTGCTGATCAACAACGACGGCGGCGGCATCTTCCACTTCCTCCCGGTCGAGCGCGAGGGCGCCGATTTCGAGCGCCACGTCGCCACGCCGCACGGGCTCGACTTCGCCCATGCCGCCGCGCTCTACGGGCTCCGCCACGAGCGCGTCGACACCCCGCCGTCGTTCCGCGCCGCGCTCGACGACGCCCTCGGGGCGGGCGCGACGATCATCGAGGTGCGGACCGATCGCGCGGAGAACGTCGAGCTCCACCGGCGCGTCTGGCAAGCGGTCTTGCAGTCCGTCCGCGGCGGGACCTAGCGTCACCGACCGTGCAACAGAGCCTGATCGACACCCCGGCAGCGCCCCCGCCGCCCGAGCCCCGCATCACCTCCAAGGGCATCGCCCCCGGCGACATCGTCCTGGTGGACAAGAAGGGCCGGCGCTTCCACGCGCTGGTCACCGAGCTCGACCAGCAGGAGAGCGGGCGCTTCGAGCTCTGCCTCCGGCCGCTCGACTCGCGCATCTCGTACCGCACCGCCACGGTCCGCGAGGTGTGCGACGTGTGGCGCAAGGCGCGCCGGAGCGCCTAGTCGGCGAGTTCGCGTAACGGATTCCGTAGGGTTTCGACGACAGTGTCCGTGCCTGTCATCACCGAGATCGCCGACGCCCTCGCCGAGGCCCGGCAGCGCACGCTCGCGATGGTCGAGCCGTTCTCCGACGAGCAGGTGGAGACCGCGCACTCCGCGCTGATGAGCCCGCTCGCGTGGGATCTCGCGCACATCGCCGCCTACGAGGACCTGTGGCTCGTGCACCGTCACGGCGGCGAGCCGCTGCTGCACCCCGAGCTCGCCGCGATGTACGACGCGTTCGAGACGCCGCGCGCCGTCCGCGGCGACCTGCCGATCCTCAACCGCGCCGAGGCGGTCGACTATCTCGCCGGCGTTCGCGCCCGCGCGCTGGCGATCCTCGAGCGCGAGGGCCCCGGCGACGTCCACGAGATGGTGCTCCAGCACGAGCACCAGCACAACGAGACGATGCTGCAGGCGATCGAGCTCGCCCAGCTGCCGACCGCGCCCGGCCTGGCCGCCGCGCCCCGCCGCACCGCGGCACCCGGCGCCACCGGCCTCGAGCCCGTCGACATCCCCGCCGGGCCGTTCACGATGGGCGCGCCGAACGAGCGCTTCTCCTACGACAACGAGCGCCCCCGCCACGGGCGCGACCTCCCCGCCTTCCGCATCGGCCGCACCGCGATCACCAACGCCACCTTCCTGCGCTTCGTCGAGGGCGGCGGCTACCAGCGGCGCGAGTGGTGGTCCGACGAAGGCTGGTCGTGGAAGGAGGACTACGACATCACACACCCGCAAGGCTGGGCCGCCGGTCCGGACGGATGGCGGCAGTGGCGCATCGACGGATGGTCGCCTCTGCATCCCGACGAGCCGGTGGTCCACCTCTCCTGGTTCGAGGCCGACGCCCTCGCCAGAGCCCACGACGCCCGGCTCCCGACCGAAGCGGAGTGGGAGAAGGCGGCGACCTGGAACCAGTCCCCACCCACCCGGTTCTCCCCCGCCCCGAACCTTGATCAGAACGGCCTCGGCCCGCACCCGGTCGGGGACGGCCCGCCCGGCGTCCCGCTCGGCATGCTGGGCGACACGTGGGAGTGGACCGCGACGGAGTTCGACGGCTATCGCGGCTTCGTCGCCCATCCCTACCGCGAGTACTCCGAGGTCTTCTTCCGCGACGGCCACTACGTCCTCCGCGGCGGCTCGTGGGCGACCCGCTCGCGCGTCGCCAACCCGACGTTCCGCAACTGGGACCTCCCCCAGCGGCGGCAGATCTTCTCCGGGGTGCGGCTGGCATGGGACGCATGACCACCCTCCGCGCGGCGCGCCGCACGCTCGCCGACGACGCGCTCGACGGCCTCACCCGCCCGGCCAAGGAGCTGCCGCCCAAGTACTTCTACGACGCCCGCGGCTCCGAGCTGTTCGACCGCATCACCGAGCTGCCCGAGTACTACCCGACCCGCGCCGAGCGGGCGATCCTCGAGGCCCGCGCGGACGACATCGTGGCGGTGACCGGCGCGCGAGAGCTCGTCGAGCTGGGCGCCGGCACCGCCGACAAGACGCGCGTATTACTCGAAGGAGGGGCGATCGAGCGCTACGTGCCGTTCGACGTCGACGGCGGCATGGTCCGCGACACCGCCGCCGCGCTGGCCGAGGAGTACCCCGGCCTCGAGGTCGACGGCATCACCGGCGACTTCGAGCACGACCTCGCCGAGATCCCGCCGCCGCAGCCCGGCGTCCCGCGCATCGTCGCCTTCCTCGGCGGCACGATCGGCAACTTCACCCCCGGCTCGCGCCGGCGCTTCCTGCGCGAGCTGGGCGCCCGGCTCGACGACGAAAGCTTCCTGCTGCTCGGCACCGACCTGGTCAAGGATCCGGCGGTGCTCGAGGCGGCCTACGACGACAGCCAGGGCGTCACCGCCGAGTTCAACCTCAACATGCTGCGCGTCCTCAACCGCGAGCTCGACGCCGACTTCGACGCTGCCAACTTCGAGCACGTCGCCTTCTACGACGAGGCGCGCGAGTGGGTCGAGATGCGGCTGCGCGCCCGCCGCGCCCACTCGGTGCGGGTGGCGGCGATCGACCTCGAACTCGAGTTCGACCGCGGCGAGGAGCTGCGGACGGAGATCTCGGCCAAGTTCACCCGCGAGCGCGTCGAGTCGGACCTCGGCGCCGCCGGGCTCGAGCTTGTCGAGTGGATGACCGACCCGGAGGGGCTGTTCGCCCTCTCGCTCAGCCGGACAGCACCGGGAGCAGCGCCCCCAGCTTGACCTCGGTCTCGGCCAGCTCGGCCGCCGGGTCGGAGTCGCGCACCACGCCGACGCCGGCGTAGAGCCGCGCCTCGGTCCCGCGCAGGAGCGCGCAGCGCAGCGCGACGCAGAACTCGCCGTCCTCGTTGGCGTCGGTCCAGCCGACCGGGCCGGCGTACCAACCGCGGTCGAGGCCCTCGAGCGCCGGGATGAGCGGCTCCGCGACCGCGAACGGCTCGCCGCCGACGGCCGGGGTCGGGTGCAGCATCCCGGCCAGCTCGACCACGCTCACCGGGTGGGTGAGCTGGGCGCGGATCGGGGTGGCGAGGTGCTGGATGTTGGCGACCTTGATCACCGCCGGCTCGCTCGGCGCGGCGACCCACACCGCGTGCGGCCGCAGCACGCGCGCGATCCGGTGGGCGACGATCGCCTGCTCCTCGCGGTCCTTGGCCGAGCCCAGCAGCTGCTCGCCGAGGTGGTCGTCGACGGCCGGGTCGGCGGAGCGCCGGATCGAGCCGGCGAGCGCGACCGACTGCGCGCGCAGCCCCTCGCGGCGCACGAGCAGCTCGGGCGAGGCGGCGACGAACGCGCTCTCGCCGCGGCCGGCGCAGAAGACGAAGCAGGAGCCGAACGCCGAGCGCAGGACGCCGAAGACGGCCGCGGCGTCGTGCGGCGTCGGGGCGTGGACGGCGACCTCGCGCGCGAGCACGACCTTCTCGAGCGCGCCGGCGCGGATCCGCTCGACGGCGCGCGCCACCGCCTCGACGTAGTGCTCGGGCGGCGCGACGCCGGCGATCTTGAAGCGCCCGGCGGGCGCGGGGTCGAGCAGCGGCAGCTCGGCATCGCGCAGCGCGGCGACGCGCGCGGCCATCCGCTCGGCGAGCTGTTCGGGGACGTCGTCGGGAGCGGCGAGGGCGGCGACGGTCAGGCTGACCTCGCCGCTGCGGCGCGCGAGCGCGACCTCGGGGACGACCAGCGCGCCGGCGCCGAAGCCGGTCCAGTGCGGGGCGCTGCCGCCGTCGGGCGCGAACGCGAAGCCGCCGACCGCGACGAGGCCGGAGCCGGGAGGACCGGGGTCGTCGCCGGCGACCGCGCCGCCGGCCAGCTCGCGCCAGGCGGCGGCGACGGCGGCGAAGCGCCCGGGGCCGTCGGCCTCCAGCCGCCGCAGCGCGCCGAGCGCGGCGACGGCGGCGCCGCCGCGGGCGGGCTGCTCGTAGGCGAACCAGTCCTCGCCGGTGGCGCGCGAGGCGAACACGACCGCGCTCGGGTCGACGGCGCGATCGAGCTCCACGGTCAGCCCCACGAGCACCTCCTCGCCCTGCCGCCGGGCGCGCCGCACGGCGCGGGCGCAGCGGGCCGCGAGCTCCGCGCGCTGCTCGAAGCGCAGCGTGAACGGCTCGCGGGTGCCGGTGAGATGCAGCGTCATCCGCCACCAAGCCTACGAACGCCGCCGAAAGCGCGCCGTGCGGTGGGGCACACGACTCATGGCGGGGGCGGCTGGGGCCGATCAGGGAGCATGGGCTCGTCCCCTTCCGCCGCCGCGCGCCCGCTCCCGCGCGCGCTCCGCCTGCCGGCCCCGCTGCTGCTACTCGGGTGGGTCGTGGTCGCCAGTGCGCTGCAGCTCGTGCGCGCGCCCGGGATCCCCGCGTGGCGGGTGATGTGGACCGAGGACGCCACCGTCTTCCTCTCCCAGGCGCTCGACCGCTCCTTTCCCGAGGCGCTCGGCACGACGTACGCGGGCTACCTGCACATCGTCCCGCGGCTGATCGTCGAGCCCGCCGCGCTGCTGCCGCTCTCCGCCGCCGCCGCGGTGGTCGCGATCAACTCGGCCGTCGTCGTGTCGCTGCTGGCCGCCTACGTCTGGGTGGCGGCGCGCTCGGTCTTCGAGACGCGGCTCGCGCGGGCGCTGCTCGTGGCGCTGTACGTGTTCGCGCCGCAGACGCTGATCGAGATCGGGGGGTCCGCCGCGAACTTCCACTGGTACGGGATGCTGGCTTCGTTCTTCGCGTTCCTGCACAGGCCCGCGAGCCGGCGCGAGGCCGCCGCGGCGACCGCCGTGGTGGGCTTCACGGCGCTGAGCGATCCGATGCTGGCCCTGCTGCTGCCGCTGCTCGTGCTGCGCCCCGGCGGCCTGCTGCGCTCCCAGCTCGGAGCGCGCGCGATCCCCGCCGCCGCGCTGTGCGGGCTCGCCGCGCAGGCACTGGCCGTGCTGACCTCCTCCGGCCCCGAGAGCGTTTCGGCCTTCTCGCCGCTCGACCTGCCGGCCATCTACGCCCAGCGCGTCGCCGGCCCCGCGGTGCTGGGCGACTCGTGGTTCGGGCAACTGTGGCTCTCCGCCGGCTGGGCCGCGGCGTGGGTGGCGCTGGCGATCGTGGCCGGGCTCGCGGTGCAGGCGGCCAGGAGCGGCAGCGCGGCGCAGCGCCGCCACGCGCTGCTCGCCGGCGCTGGGTCGCTGGTGCTGTTCTCGGTGCCGCTGGCGATCCGCGGCACGACCGAGATGGCGCCCCACCTGGGCCAGCTGTTCAGCGGCGGCGCGCGCTACACGTACGCGCCGCTGGTCCTCGCGTGGGTGCCGGCGCTACTGCTCGTCGACCGCCGCGGCGCCTGGGCCGCGCGCCTCGCCACGCTCGTGGTGGTGATCGTCGTCGCCTCGACGACCGGCACCACCGAGCGCAGCCTCGGCCCCGACTGGGCGGACTCGCTCGCCCAGGCGCGGCAGACCTGCGTCGCGCAGAGCGTCGTGGACATCCGCGTCGCCCCGCTCTCGTATCCGTGGGAGGCCGCCCTCTCCTGCGATCGCATCCGCGGGTGACCGCTCAGCGGGTGCGGTCGAGCCAGCTGCGCACGGCGCCCCAGTAGGCCTCGGGCGCCTCGGCGAACGGGAAGTGCCCGACGCCGTCGAGGATCACCAGCTCGCCCCGCGGCGCAGTGGCGGCGATCCGGCGCGCGGCCGCCGGCGGCGTGCCCTTGTCGTGCTCGCCGGCGATCGCCAGCACCGGGATCTCGCTGGTGGCGAGCGCGGTCAGCGCGTGCAGCTCGCCGCCCTCGGACGCGTGGAGCATCGCCTGATGGCGGAAGACGACGTCGGCGAACGCCGCCCGCACCGGCTCGGGATCGGGCGCGAAGAACGGCAGCTGGCCGAGCCACGCCTCGCGCGCCTCCTCGTCGTTCGTCAGGCGCTCCTCGAGCTCGAAGGCGGCCTCGACGTCCGGCGGCAGGTTCGCGTAGGCGGCTTCGGGGTCGCCGACGCCCGGCGCCGGCTCCTCGTCGGCGTCCGTGCAGGAGGCGATCAGCCGGCTCGCGCTGCCGGGGAAGTCGGCGAGGTGCTGCAGCGCCACGAAGCCGCCGAACGAGTGCCCGAGCAGCGTGTAGTCGCCGAGCGGCGCGACGAGCTCCTCCAGCGCGCGGGCGTGCGCGGCGAGCGTCCACTCCTCAGGGTCCGGCGAGCGCCCGTTGCCCGGCAGGTCGACCAGCAGCAGCCGGTGATCCGACGCCAGCGCCTCGGCGCCGGGCAGGAAGATCGAGCCGTCCAGGCCCGGGCCGGCGTGGAGGAGCACCACCGGGTGCACTGCCTCGCCTAGCGGCTCGTCACCGGCTACGCCTCGCCCCAGCTCACGGACGTGGAGCCCGGTCAGGTCTCCCCGCGCCCGCGCGAGATCGCAATCTCGCCCGTGCGGGCCATCTCGACCAGGCCGAACGGGCGCACCATGCGCTCGAAGGCCTCGATCTTCTCCCACGTGCCGGTGACCTCGATGATCACGCTGCGGCGCGTGACGTCGATGATGCTGCCGCGGAAGATCTCCACGATCTGCATCACCTCGCCGCGCGCGTTGCCGTCGGCGGTGACCTTGAACAGCGCGAGCTCGCGCGCGACGGTGTCCACCGGCTCGAGGTCGCGGATCTTGATCACGTTGACCAGCTTGTGCAGCTGCTTCGTGACCTGATCGATCGGGTGCATCGCCCCGTCGAGCGTCAGCGTGATGCGCGACAGCCGCTCGTCGTCGGTCGGCCCGACCGCGAGCGTGTCGATGTTGAAGCCGCGGCGCGCGAACAGGCCCGCGATACGGGTCAGCACGCCGGGCTTGTTCTCGACCAGGATCGAGAGGATGTGCTTGCGGCCGGTGCGGACGCCGGAGGAGGCCTCGAGCTCCTCGAGCGTCAGCAGCTCCTTGGTGCCGGGCTCGCCCACGCGGATCACCCGACCATGTCGCGAGCGGCGGCGCCGGGCGCGATCATCGGGTACGTGTTCTCCTCGCGGGTGACGCGGACGTCGACCACCACCGGGCCGGGCGTCTCGATCGCCTTGCGCATGTCCTCCACCAGCGTCTTCTTCTCGGTCAGGCGCATGCCGGTCGCCCCGTAGGCCTCGGCGAGCTTGACGAAGTCGGGCCACGAGCCCATGTCGACGTGGGAGTAGCGGCGGTCCCAGAACAGCTCCTGCCACTGCCGGACCATGCCCAGGTAGCCGTTGTTCATGATGAACACCTTCACCGGGATGCCGTTCTCGCTGCAGGTCGCGAGCTCCTGCGAGTTCATCTGGATCGACGCGTCGCCGGTGATCAGGCAGGTCGGGATCTCCGGCTGCGCCACAGCCGCGCCCATCGCCGCCGGCAGGCCGAAGCCCATCGTGCCCAGGCCGCCGGAGTTGATCCAGCGGCGGGGCTTGTCGAAGTGGAAGTACTGCGCGCTCCACATCTGGTGCTGGCCGACGTCGGAGGCCAGGATGCACTCGCCGCCGGTCGCCTCGTACAGCGCCTGGACCATGTACTGCGGCTTGATCTCGCTGTCCGAGTCCTCGTACTTCAGCGGGTGCTGATGGCGCCAGCCCTCGATCCGCTCCCACCAGGCCGCGAGCCGCTCGGGGTCGGCCTGGGCGTTCTTGTACTCCGCGGTCAGCCGCGGCACGATGTTCTTCGCGTCGCCGACGATCGGGATGTGGGCCGGGACGTTCTTGGAGATCTCCGCCGGGTCGACGTCGATGTGCACGAACTTGGCCCGTGGCGCGAACTCCGACAGCTTGCCGGTGATCCGGTCGTCGAAGCGCGCGCCGATCGCCACGATCAGGTCGGCCTCGTCCATCGCGTAGTTGGCCGCGCGCGTGCCGTGCATCCCGAGCATCCCCAGCCACTGCGCGTTGGTCGCGGGGAAGGCGCCGAGGCCCATCAGCGTGGTCGTGACCGGCAGCCTGTCCGACACCGCGAGCTCGGTCAGCTCCGACGAGGCGTTGGCGTTGATCACGCCGCCGCCGACGTAGAGCACCGGCCGGCGCGCGTTGGCGAGCGCCTTGGCGGCGAGCCGGATCTGCTTCTGGTTGCCCTCGGTGGTCGGCTGGTAGCCGGGCAGGCGCACGTCGCCGACCGGCTGGTAGTCGATCTCCACCCGCGTGAGGTCGGTCGGCATGTCGATCAGCACCGGCCCGGGGCGCCCGGTGCGGGCGATGTGGAACGCCTCGTGGACCGCCCGCGGGATCTCCGTCGGGTGCTGGATCATGAAGCTGTGCTTGACGATCGGCATGGTGATGCCGAACGTGTCCGCCTCCTGGAAGCCGTCGGTGCCGAGCAGGTCCGTGCGGACCTGGCCGGTGAAGGCGACCATCGGGACGGAGTCCATCATCGCGTCGGTCAGCGGCGTGACGATGTTGGTGGCGCCGGGCCCGGAGGTCGCGAAGACGACGCCGACCTTGCCGGAGGCCTTGGCGTAGCCCTCCGCGGCGTGCCCGCCGCCGGCCTCATGACGCACGAGTACGTGACGGATGCCCGACTCCACGAAGGCGTCGTACGTGGGGAGGTTGGCTCCCCCCGGGTAGCCGAAGACGACGTCCACGCCCTCGGCCCGTAGGCACTCCATCACCGCATCGACAGCTCGCATCATGCGAGCGAGTCTATCCGCGCTGCGCGGTCGCTTCAGGCTCGATGACCGCGTCCGGATACTCGAGCTCGGTGCCGCAGCGGGTGCACAGCGCGTCGTGGATCTTCACGATCCGCCCGCACCCGGGGCACTGGCGGCGCGGCTCCTCGCGGTCGGAGCGGTAGAGCACCAGCGCGATCAGCCCGAACACCGGCAGGATCGCCGAGATCAGGAACCACAGGAACATCGACGAGCCCTTGACCCGCGCGACGACCGCGCCGGCGACGCCGAACCACAGGCAGAGCAGGAGGTAGATCACCTCCTGGAAAGGGTAGCCCTTGCCGCCGTCCAGGCGGCGCTCTGACGGGACCGGGGCCATCCGGGCCCGGAGACCTAGTCGTGACTGCTCTTCAGGTGCTCGAAGCGCTGCGCGCGCGGGACCTCGCGGCCTTCGAGGCGTAGCCCCCCGCTAGGCAGCAAGCTGCCTGGCTTGGCGCCTAGCTGGGCGAGGCGGAAGCGGCGGACACCGGGGGTGAGCGGCCGGTCACGGGGGGAGGTCGCCGCGGGGACCAGAACCAGGCGGCGAGTGGCGGCTGAGGTCGACATGGACAACATCATCGGTCCAATCAAGGCCATCCGCCATGGACCGTTGACCCTATGTTCACGACTCCGGACTCGACACCTTGGACAACCGCACCGCCTCGGCCAGCGCCGGCCGCGTGCGCGGGTGCATCCGCCGGCGCAGCCGCCACGGGGCGCCGCTGAAGGCGAGGTTCGCCACGGTGGCGAAGCCCGGCTCGTCGGAGCGCAGCGCGAGCAGCAGGTGCGCGATGCGGTCGGCGGCCGGCAGTCCCGGCTCGGGCACCTTCACGCACCAGCAGAACACGCGCCGCCCGCCCGGCGCCACGAGCACCGCGCCCGCCTCGCCGACGAGCCAGACGCCGAGCGAGCCGCGCTCCGGCACGAGCCCGGTCCGCGCGTGCAGCTCGCGCGCGTCGTGGCCGACCAGGTCGCCCAGCAGGCCGAGCGCCACCTGTTCGGAGGCGTCATCGCCCTGCGGCTTCGGCCGCACCACGTTGGCCCCGCGCCGGGCGTACAGCTCCGGGATCGCCCACGCGTGGGCGAGCAGCGCGAAGTCGACCGGGAACGACAGCGGCTCCAGCGCGAACAGCAGGCCCGCCGTGCCGACGAACGGCACCGTGTGGGCGAAGGTGGTCGCCGTCCACGTGCGGCCGCGGCGGACGAGGCGGGCCGCGTCGACCCGCGGCCGCCAGTAGACCGCCGCGGTCTCGGGAAGAGCCCCGCTCACCCGCCCGCGATCGGGCGGCGGAGGATCACGAGCTCGGCGTCGAGCGGCAGCTCCGTGACCTGCCGCGCGCGGCCTTCGCCCTCGGTGACCATCGCGTAGTAGCCCGAGTCCAGCTCCCGCCGGAACTCCGCCACCGCGCGCTCGATCGCCTCGTGATCGCCGGCCGTCCACTCCGCGAGCGTCGAGTGGCCGGTGGTGTCCATGCGGATGAGACGTGCCATGCCCGGGGATGCTACGCCTCGGCGACGGCCTTGAGGGAGGCTTAGACGCCGAGTTGCTCCCGCAGCAGGCGGTTGACCTCGCCGCCGTCGGCGCGGCCCTTCGTCTCCCGCATGACCGGGCCGACCAGCGCCCCGATCGCCTTCGGGTTGCCGCCGCGCACGCGCTCGGCTACGTCCGGGTTCTCCTCGATCACGCGCGCGACGATCGCGGCGAGCTCGTCGCCGTCGCCCATCGCGCCGAGGCCCTCGCGCTCGATGACGTCCTCCGGGTCGCCGCCGGCCTCCACGAGCCGGTCGAGCACCTGGCGCGCGGCGCCGCGGGTGACCGTGCCGGCCTGGACGAGGACGGCCAGCTTCGCCAGCGCCTGCGGTGAGACGTTGGAGGCGGCGGGATCGGCCTCGGCGTCGAGCCGGCCGGCCAGCTCGTCCTTCACCCACGACGCGATCACCGGCGACTCGAAGCCCTCGGGCGCGGCGGTCGCCGCCTCCTCGAAGTAGTCGCCGAGCTCCGGCCGGGTCGCGAACAGTCGCGCGGTGTCGGCCGGCAGCGACCAGTCGCGCTCGTACCGCTCGGCGCGCTCGGCCGGCAGCTCGGGCAGCGCGTCGCGCGCGGCCTGCAGCATCGCCTCGGTCGGCACCAGCGGCACCAGGTCGGGCTCGGGGAAGTAGCGGTAGTCGTGCGCCTCCTCCTTCGAGCGCAGCGAGGTCAGGTTGCCGCTGCGGGGGTCGAAGTGCAGCGTCTCCTGGACGACCGGCTCGCCGGCCTCGAGCAGCGCGGTCTGGCGCTCGATCTCCGCGTTGATGCCCTGCATCACGAAGCGGAACGAGTTCATGTTCTTGAGCTCGGTCTTGGTGCCCAGCTCGTCGCTGCCCGTGGGGCGGATGGAGACGTTGGCGTCGCAGCGCAGCGAGCCCTCCTCCATGTTCACGTCCGAGACGCCGAGCTGGCGGAGCGTCACCCGCAGCAGCGTCAGCCACTCGCGCGCCTGCTCGGCCGAGTGCAGGTCGGGCTCGGTGACGATCTCGCACAGCGGTGTGCCGGCGCGGTTGAAGTCGACCACGCTCGCCGACGAGCCGTGGATGCGACCCGACTCGCCGAGGTGGATCAGCTTCGCGGCGTCCTCCTCCAGGTGGATGCGGTGCAGACGCACCTCCCCCACATGACCGCCCAGGCAGAGCGGGATGTCGTACTGGGAGATCTGGTACGCCTTCGGGTTGTCGGGATAGAAGTAGTTCTTGCGGTGGAAGATCGAGCGCGGGGCGATCTCGCAGTCGAACGCCAGGCCCATCGTCAGCCCGTACTGGACCGCCTGCGCGTTGAGCACCGGCAGGGCGCCGGGGAGGCCGAGGCAGGTCGGGCACGTGCGCGTGTTGGGCGGCTCGCCGAAGCCGACCTCGCAGCCGCAGAACATCTTCGTCCGCGTCGAGAGCTGGACGTGGATCTCGAGGCCGATGACGGGCTCGTAGTCGCTCATCCGCGCGCCTTCGAGCCGTCGAAGCCGATCGCCTGCTCGAGCGCGTGCGCCGCGTCGAGGATGCGGTTCTCGCTGAACGCCGGGCCGGCGATCTGGAAGCCCGTCGGCAGCCCCTCGGCCAGCCCGTTCGGGATCGAGATGGCGGGCAGCCCGGCGAGCGAGATCGGCACCGTGCAGTAGTCGTTGAGGTACATCGCCCACGGGTCGTCGGTCTTGGCGCCGAGCTCGAACGCGGCGCCGGGGCTGGTCGGCGAGATCATGAAGTCGCAGGCGCCCCAGGCGGCGTGGAAGTCCTCGGCGATCTTGGTGCGGACCTTCTGGGCCTTGCCGTAGTAGGCGTCGTAGTAGCCGGAGGAGA
Organism: uncultured Solirubrobacteraceae bacterium; assembly: GCA_963722815.1. Taxonomy (GTDB): domain Bacteria; phylum Actinomycetota; class Thermoleophilia; order Solirubrobacterales; family Solirubrobacteraceae; genus DASQFQ01. The sequence continues at coordinate 391,489 of CAVROM010000004.1, read as the reverse complement.
GCGCGTAGGTGCCGAGCATGATGCGGCGCTTGACCTCGGCGCCGAAGCCCTGCGCGCGCGTGCGCTCGTACATCGCCAGCAGGTCGTCGGCGGGGACGCGCAGGCCGTAGCGGACGCCGTCGTAGCGGGCGAGGTTCGCCGAGGCCTCGGCCGGGGCGATCAGGTAGTAGGCGGCGAGCGCGTGCGGCGCGTGCGGGAGCGTGATGTCGACGATCTCGGCCCCGAGGTCCTTCGCGATCGCGATCGTCTCGTCGAAGGTGGCCAGCACGCCGGGCTCGATGCCCTCGCCGGTGAGCTCGCTGGGCACGCCGAGCCGGATGCCGCGCAGGTCGGTGGCACTCGGGAGTCCGATCGGCTCGGGGAAGGCGAGCGAGGTCGAGTCGCACGGGTCCTCCCCCACCATCGAGGCGAACAGCAGCGCGGCGTCGGTCACGTCGCGGGTGAACGGGCCCGCCTGGTCGAGCGAGGACGCGAAGGCGATCATCCCGTAGCGGCTGACCGCGCCGTAGGTCGGCTTGAGCCCGACGATCCCGCAGAGCGCGGCGGGCTGGCGGATCGAGCCGCCGGTGTCGGTGCCGATCGCCCACGGCGCCGCGCCGGCCGCGACCGCGGCAGCGCTGCCGCCGGAGGAGCCGCCGGGCACGCGCGAGCGGTCCCACGGGTTGAGGACCGGGCCGTACGCGCAGTTCTCGGTCGACGAGCCCATCGCGAACTCGTCCTGGTGCGTCTTGGCCAGCAGCGGGGCGCCCGCGCTGACCAGCCGCTCGACCGCGGTCGCCGTATAGGGCGGCCGGTAGCCCTCGAGGATCTTCGAGCCGGCCTGGCTGGGGATGCCCTCGGTGCAGAACAGGTCCTTGACCGCGAGCGGGACGCCGCCGAGCGGCGCGTTGCGGTCGACCTCGGGCGGGGTGACCTCGCCGGAGACCCAGCTGAACGCGTTCAGCTCGTCGGCTAGCGCGCGCTCGCGATAGGCGCTCCACAGCTCGCCGGGGTCGACCGCGCCGGTGCGCACGCCCTCGGCGGCCTGGGCGGCGGTGAGCTCGAGCAGCTCGCTCATGCGTCGGGCGACGCGCCCGGGCTCGGGACGCGGAAGCCGTCGGCGGACGGGTCGGGAGCGGCGGCCAGGATCACCTCGCGCGGCAGCGAGGGCCGCGGCTCGTCGGCGCGCAGGGCGTTCTCCACCGCCACGACGTGCGAGGTCGGCGGCACGTCGGCGAGGTCGCCGAGCTCCCCGATCTTCTCGATGTGGTCGAGGACGCCCGAGAGCTCCTCGGCCATCGTCTCGAGCTCCGCCTCGGTCAGCTCGAGGCGGGCGAGGCGGGCGACGTGCAGGACCTGGTCACGGCTCAGCATGCGGCCGCTGATATTAGGCGCGCGGCTCGGCCTCGGGCGGCGGGGCGGGCTCGCGCGGGCCCTCGGCGGGCGGGGCCGGGCGCACGTCGGTAGGCACCGGAGCGTCCTCCCACGACTCGTCGCGCATCGAGCGCCAGCCGCCGGCGGCGATCGCCAGCACGCACAGGAAGCCGAGGAAGGCGGGGAGCTTGACCTCGATGAACTCGTTCGGCCCGGGCTGGTTGAGGATCCGGTAGAGGACGAGCAGCGTCGCGAGGATCCCGGTCGTGGCGGTGATCACGCTGGCGGCCACCGGCAGCGCGGGGCTGCGGCGGGTCGCGGTGAGCACCGCGAGGCCGATGGCGATCAATGCGGCCAGCGCGAGCAGGATGTCGGTGATCCCGAACGCCTTCCAGGCGCTGAGGCCGAACGAGACCCGGAGGTCGCTGCCTGCGACCTTGGTCGTCCCGCCCACCGCGTACCAGTCGAAGAACATCACCACGAGCAGCGCCACCCCGCCGGCGGCGGCGATCAGCTCCCCCGGGCGGAGGCGGCTCAGCTCCACCCGGCCCCCACCGGCTCCTCGGCGGCGGCGCGGGCGGCGAGGAGCGTGTTGCGCAGCAGCATCGCGATCGTCATCGGGCCGACGCCGCCGGGGACGGGCGTGATCAGGCCGGCGTGCTCGGCGGCGGCCTCGAACTCGACGTCGCCCTTCGGGCTGCCCACGTCGATCACCGTGGCGCCGGGCTTGATCCACTCGCCCTTGACGAGGCCGGGGCGGCCGACCGCGGCGACGAGGATGTCGGCGCGGCGGCAGACCTCGCCGAGGTCGCGCGTCTTGGAGTGGCAGACGGTCACGGTGGCGTTGGCAGCCAGCAGCAGCGCGGAGACCGGGCGGCCGACGAGATCGGAGCGCCCGACCACGACCGCCTCGGCGCCCTGGATCGGCACGTCGTGGCGCCGCAGGAGCTCCATGATCCCCGAGGGCGTGCACGGCCGCAGCCCGCGCCGGCCCTGGGCCAGCAGGCCCGCGGAGAGCGGCGTGAGGCCGTCGACGTCCTTGCCCGGCGGAATCTGCGCGGCCAGGCCGGCGCCGTCGACCTGGGGCGGCGTCGGGAGCTGGAGCAGGATCCCCGACACGCGCGGGTCGGCGGCCAGGTCGCGCAGGATGCCCTCGACCTCGTCGTGCGGCGCGTCCTGGGGCAGGCGATGGTCGAAGCCCTGGATGCCGACCTCGGCCGACGCCTTCTGCTTGTTGCCGACGTAGAGCGCCGACGCCGGGTCGTCGCCCACCAGCACGGTCGCGAGCCCGGGCGCGTCGTGCCCCTCGGCGACCCAGTCGGCGACCTCGCGCCGGACCTCCGCGCGCACCTCCTGGGCGATCGCCTTGCCGTCGATGAGCTGCGCCGCCATGTCCCGGAGGCTAGACGGTGGCCCGGCCGATACGAGCCCCGGCGCGCGCCAGCGCGTCGACCAGCGCGCGCGTGGCCTGCGTGTGCCGGCCGCCGGCCGCGGTCGCCGCCAGCACGTGGCGCCGCGGCGGGTCGCGCAGCGCGAGGACGGCGACGTTGCGGTCGCGCGCGGTGTCGAGCTTCGTGAGGCCGGGGACGAGTGTGACCGCCAGGCCGGCGGCGACCATCCCGCGGGTCGCGAGCGGGTCGTCGCTCTCGAAGGCGATCCGCGGCTCGAAGCCGGCGTCGCGGCAGAGCGCGCGGATCAGGCCGGGCGAGGTCGCGGCCGGGCCCTGGATCCAGGCGTCGTCACGGAACTCGGCCAGCTCGACCTCGTCCGCGCCGGCGCGCGGGTGGCGGCGCGGCACGACCACGTACATCGACTCCTCGAGCAGCGTGCGCTCCTCGACGCCCTCGGGCGCCGCGCCGCCCACGCGCCGGAACGTCACGGCCACGTCGATGTCGCCCCGCCCCAGCTTGGCGAGGGCCTTCGGCGGGCCGCACTCGGAGACCGTGACCTCGGCGTCGGGCATGCCGCGGTGGAGCTCGGCGACCGCCAGCGGGACGAGCCGGGCGAGCGACGAGGAGTGCGCCGCGATCCGCACCCGGCGCTGCTCGCCGGCGAGCAGCTCGCCGACCTGGAGCTCGGCCAGCGCCAGCCGGTCGAGCGCGGCGCGGGCGTGCTCGACCAGCAGCGCGCCGGCCGCGGTCAGCTCCGCACCGCCGCGCGAGCGGTTGACGAGCGGCGCCCCCACTTCGGCCTCGAGCGCGGCAAGGTGCTGGGAGATCGCCGGCTGGGTGAAGTCGAGCGCGGCGGCGGCGCCGGTCAGCGAGCCGGCGTCGGCGATCGCGCACAGCGAACGGAGGCGCCGGACGTCGTACATAAGTGCAGCTTATCCGTGAATGCATAGGTCTGCTTGAACTTATGGACGAACGCCGCCACGGTGTGGTCCATGTTCATTCCACTTCACCTCGCAGTAGAGAAGACCCGCCGTCTCGTCGAGACCGGCGGACCCAAGCCCCGGCACGTCCGCAAGCCGCGGAGCTAGGAGCCTGTCGAAGGACAGGCGGCGCGTCCGGGGCGCCCGAGCCGTGGATGCCGGGCGCCGCACGATGGTGAAGCCGATAGCGGTGTTATGGGCAAGCCGTCGGGTGGTGATCCGGCGCCGCGGATCGGCCGCATCCGGGCGTGCCGACTCCTTTGACAGGCTCCTAAGCCCAGGGCTTGCCCTCGCGCTCCCGCTTGGAGACCGCCGACGTCCCGATCAGGACGAGGCCGGCCACCACCGGAAGCGCGCCGAGCACCATCACCGGGATCCCCACGGGGGTGTCGAGGAGCACCAGGACCACGAGGCCGACGACGAACACGGCGCCGCCGATCATCAACAGGGTGGCGCCGGTCAAGCGTTGCTTGCCTTCGGTCTTGCGGGGAGGAGTCGCGCTCATGCAGCGGCACTTCCCATAGCGGGTACCGCGTACGCATGCGCTTCAGGAACGGGTCGTGGGAGCTGTACGCCGAGACGTTCGGCGCGGCCGGCGACCCCGCCCTGTTGCTGCTGCACGGCGCGGCCAACTCGATGACGGCCTGGGACGCCGAGCTGTGCGAGCGGCTCGCCGCCCAGGGCCGCCACGTGATCCGCCTGGACTCGCGCGACGCCGGCAAGTCGGCTCGCGCCGACGCGCCGGGCGCCTACTCGCTGGACGACCTCGCGGCCGACGTCGTCACCTGCCTCGACACGCTCGAGCTGCCGGCGGCGACGCTCGCCGGCGTCTCCCAGGGCGGCATGACCGCGCAGATCGTCGCGGTCGAGCACCCCGAGCGCGTCGCCGGGCTCGTCCTGATCTCGACGACGGTGCTCGGGGACGAGGACTTGCCAGGCCCGGTCGAGGGCCTGTTCTCCGGCTCCGGCGGGCCGGAGCCGCCGGACTGGAGCGACCACGACGCCGTCGTGCGCTACCTGGTCGAGCTCGAGCGACCGTACGGCGGCGACACGTTCGACGAGGAGCTGATGACGCGGATCGCGGAGAACGCCGTTGACCACGCCGACGACATCGCGGCGCAGCTCAGCCAGCCGTTCGAGGCCGCGCCCGGCCGCTTGGTGCGCGACCGGCTGGGCCAGATCCGGGCGCCCACCGTCGTGGTGCACGGCAGCGCCGACCCGATGTTCCCGCTCGAGCACGGGCGTGCCCTCGCCGCGGCGATCCCGGGCGCGCGGCTGCTCGCGCTCGACGGCTTCGGCCACGCGGCGCTGCCGCGCCGGTTCTGGCCGGAGCTGCTCGCCGCTATGCCAGCGCCGTCGCCGCCCGCGGGCGCGTGAGCGCGGCGAACGTGACCGCGCAGAGGCCGGCCAGCAGCAGGTAGGGCAGCGCGTCGCCGTAGGTCTGGCCGAGCCGCGCGCCACCCGCCGAGCCGAGCGTCTGCCCGGTCGACCACGCCAGGTTGATCAGCGCGACGGCGTAACCCTGGTCGATCCCGATCCCGTCGGCGCCGTCCGAGATCATCGCCATCGACGGCGTCCACAGGATCCCGATGCTCGGGCCGGTCAGCAGGAGCAGCGGCACCAGCACGAACAGCGCCGCCGGCCACGGCAGCAGCGCGATCGCGAGGCCGGAGGCACCCAGGCCGACGAGGCAGGGCAGCACCCGGCCGTGGCGGTCCGAGAGGCGGCCGAAGTACGGGCTCATCGAGGCCTCGAGCGCGCCGGACGCGACGAACGTCGCCCCGATCCCGGCGGCGGACGCGCCGAGCTCGTCGAGCCGCAGCGGCGCGAGCACGTCGAGCGTGCCGAACATCAGCCCGACGAGGATCACGATCCACATCCCGGTCGCGATCCGCGCGTCGCCCAGGCCGGCGAGCACCTTGCGGATCGGCGTCTGCGGCGGCGGCTGGGTCGTCGGCGTGAGCAGCGCCCAGACGAGCAGGCCGCCGGCCGCCACGGCGACCGCCGTGAAGACGATTTCGGTGCCGAGCCCGGCCGCGGCGGCGCCGAGCACCGGGCCGAGCAGCGCGCCGACGATCGCGGCGCCCATCGCCGAGCCGATCAGCTCGCCGCGGCGCTCGCGCGGTGCGGCGCCGATCAGCCAGCCGAGCGCGCCCGCCCAGGACGCCGCCGAGCCGAGCCCCTGGACGAAGCGCGCGATGTCGAGCACGACGATGCTGTTCGCGAACGCGAAGGTGATCGAGGACGTGATCAGCAGCGTGAGGCCGACGACGACGGTCGCGCGCACGCCCAGTCGCGCCGCGAGCCAGCCGCCGGGCAGCGAGCCGATCAGCGTCCCGGCCGGGTAAGCGGCCGCGAGGATCCCGGCGCCGGTCTTGCTGAGATCGAACTCCTCGGCGAACTGCGGCAACAGCGGGACGATCGCCGCGAAGAACATCGCGTCGATGAAGACGATCGCGGAGGCGAGGAGCAGGAGGCGGCGCAACACGCCGCCGACCCTACGCGGCGGCGGAGGCCCTGTGGCGGCGTCGCACCCGCCCGGCGAGCACGCGCCCGCCGATCAGCAGCGCGAGGAACGAGCCGACCGCGACGAGCACGCCGGGGTCGGTGGCCGACAGCGAATCGAGCCGGCCGCCGAGATAGACGACCGCGGCACACAGCGGGATCGAGCCGACCACCGTGGTCCACGCGAAGCGCCAGAGCGGTACCTGCGCGGCGCCGGAGACGTAGCCGACGAGGCTGTAGGGCACGACGGGGATGAGGCGCGCGGCGAGCAGCCCGGTCCGGCCGCCGCGCTCGATCAGCCGCGAGCCCTCCTCCAGCCGCTCCTCCCCAACGAGCCGCAGCAGCAGCGGCCGACCGGCGCCGCGGCCGATCGCGTAGGTGGCGAGCGCGGACAGCAGCCAGCCGGCGAGCACCAGCGGCAGCGCGAGCCAGAAGCCGTAGACGAAGCCGGCCGCCGCGTTGAGCAGCTCGGACGGGAACGGGATGACCGCGTGCACGAGCATCAGCCCGGCCAGCACGAGCGCCCCGCCCGCGCCGAGATCCCGCAGCTCGCTGCGCAGCCGGCCGGCGTCGCCGCTCAGCACGCTGGCGACGCCTTCTCGCAGCGGCGGGACGAGCGCCACGACCGCCGCGAACGCAGCGATCGCGAGGAGCGTGAGCCAGATGCCGCGGTGACGGTGCATCTCCGCAGCGTAGGGACGCTTCCTCAGGGAAATGTCAACGTTTCTTGATCGGGGCGTAGTCGGCCATCAGCTTGCGCTCGCTGCCGTCGCCGGCGAAGCGCACGACCACGATGCCGCCCGGCTCCGTGCCGGTGACGACGCCCTCGCCGAACGCGGCGTGGACGACGTCGTCGCCGAGGCGGAAGACGGTGCCCGCGGTGTCGGGGTGGGCCTCGGCGGTGGCGGCCGCGGCGTTCGTCCACGAGGCGACCCGGCCCGGGGCCCAGCCGGCGCCGACCGCCTGCTTGTCCTCTTGGTCGGTCAGCTCGCGCGGGATCTCGTCGATGAAGCGCGAGCGCATGCCGAACGAGTTGGCGCCGAACGAGTTGCGGCGGCGCGCGTAGGTGAGCGTGAGGTCGCGCATCGCGCGGGTCAGGCCGACGTAGGCGAGCCGGCGCTCCTCCTCCAGATCGCCCTCGTCGAGCGCGCGGCTGTGCGGGAAGATCCCGTCCTCCATCCCGATCATGAACACGATCGGGAACTCGAGGCCCTTGGCGTTGTGGAGGGTCATCAGCGTCACGAGCCCCTCCTCGTCGCGCAGCGAGTCGACGTCGGCGATCAGCGCGATCTGCTGCAGGAACTCGCCGACGCTCCCCTGCTCGGCGAGCGCGTCGTACTCGCGGCCGACGCGCACGAGCTCCTGGAGGTTCTCGAGCCGGCCCTGCGCCTCGATCGTCCGCTCGGCCTCGAGCGCGTCGTAGTAGCCGGTCTCGCGCAGCAGCTCGTCGAGCAGGTCGCCGACGGGCGCGCTCTCCATCCGCTCGCGCAGGCGCACCATGGTCGACATGAAGCGCCCGAGCGCCTTCTGCGCAGCGGTGCCGAGGCCGGGGACGGTGTCCGGCTGCTCCGCCGCCTCCCACACCGTGATGCCCATCGTGTCCGAGTGCGACAGGACGCGGGAGAGCGACGTCTGCCCCAGCCCGCGCTTGGGTGAGTTGGCGACGCGCGTGAACGACTGCGCGTCCTGCGGGTTGGCGAGGAAGGTGAGATACGCCACCGCGTCGCGGATCTCGGCGCGCTCGTAGAACTTCGTGCCGCCGATGACCTGGTAGCCGATCTGCGCCCGCACGAGCATGTCCTCGAGCACCCGCGACTGCGCGTTGGTCCGGTAGAAGACGGCGATCTCCTCGCGGCTGACGCCCTCGTCGACCATCCGCTCGATCTCGGCGGCGACGTAGCGCGCCTCGGCGTGCTCGTCGCTCAGTTCCCGGACCTTGATCGGGTCGCCCTCGCCGATCTCGGTCCACAGCGCCTTCGCCATCCGCCCGCGGTTGTTGGCCACGACCGCGTTCGCGGCGGACAGGATCGTCTGCGTCGAACGGTAGTTCTGCTCGAGCTTGACGACGTGGGCGTCGACGAAGTCGTCGCGAAAATTGAGGATGTTCTTGACGTCCGCGCCTCTGAAGGCGTAGATGCTGTTGTGAACGACGATTCCGGACGCGACGAAGTTGTGCGTGTGCTCGACATCAAGATCGAAAACACGTGCGTCGAGATCGACGCGCTCGGTCGACTCCACAACGTCGTAATCACCGTCCGGGGTAAAGACCGCCATGCCGGGCCTGACTGCACCGGCGGACTGGAACGGCAGTTTGTTCCCGCTTCCCGGCTGCCGGCGACCCAACCGAGCGACGCGGCGCAGCTGGATTGACAGCACTGAGCCGATCTCGTCCACCAACTCCATCGCCGCAGCAAAGCTGGCGAAGCTCGCCTCGAACCGCCAGCTCAACGGGTGGCTGCCAGATTGAAGCTCAAGGCCCAGTGATTCCAATGCCTCGCGAGATTTGGGGTCCCGACCGCCGATAGTCACCTGGTGCAGGGGCCGAGCGCCCCGCCGGTCGGCACACATCGTCACCGTCACCACATGGCGCTCGCCGTCTAGGCAGCGAGGCATCTGGTGCGGGAAGTCCGGCGAGCAACGAGCGTCGACGAGGGCGTTGAAGCCTCCCCACGCGGAATCGACACTCTCGAAGATCTGATCGAGCGCGGCCTGGTCAGCCCAGAGCACTCTCCCTCGCCCCTCACGAGCGACGAACGGCACCGTCGGAAGTCCGTATCGAAGCGACAGCACGGATTCAGCGACGCGTGCCTCTACGTCAGTCTTGTGGACCGACATGACCCACGCGCCGTCCGCCCGTTCCTGTGTGGCGCGGGTCTGGATACCGATCACGTCCGGCCGCGAGGTGCGGTGATACGCGCACGTCTTGCCGACACGGAAGCGGTCGCCCTTCCGCATCAGATAGGTCGTCATGTGCACCTGCGGCGTGATGCCAGGCTTGAATCCGGCAAACAGTGTGTGCTCGCTGGTACTCACGAGCTTGCGGCCTTGTGCCGTCGTGATCACGACGCCACGCTGTCTCGAGAGCGCTTGTGTGCGTGACACCCGCGCCGGGCGGAAGTCGCCGCTGCCGTAACAAGACAGCACCTCGTCGCCCGCCTCGACCTCCTCGATCGGCTTGATCGACCCGTCGCCCATCGTGATCGGCGTCCCCTCGACGAGGCACTGGTCGTCGTCGCCGACTACCGCGACGTTGCGGTGCTCCGAGCCCAGCAGCTGGAGCCAGCGGTACTGGGCGTGGTTGGTGTCCTGGTACTCGTCGACGAGGATCCAGCGGAAGGCGGCCGCGTAGCGGTCGCGGACCTCCTGGAAGAGCTCGAGCAGGTTCACCGAGCGCACGAGGAGGTCGTCGAAGTCCATCGCGTTCATGCGGTGCAGCTCGCGCTCGTACTGCTCGTAGACGTCCGCGACCGTCTGCTCGAAGTAGGAGCCGACGAGCTGGCGGTAGTCCTCGCTCGACCGGAGCTTGTTCTTCGCGTCCGAGATCTGGGACTGCATCGCGCGCGGGGTGAAGCGCTTGGCGTCGATGTCGAGGTCGTCGAGGCAGCGCTTGATCAGGCGCCGCTGGTCGGCGGCGTCGTAGATCGTGAACTGGCGCGTGTAGCCGAGCCGGTGGGCGTCGGCGCGGAGCATCCGCGCACAGGCGGAGTGAAACGTCATCACCCACATCGCGCGGGTGGCGCGGCCGACGAGGAGCTCGACGCGCTCGCGCATCTCCTGCGCCGCCTTGTTGGTGAACGTGATCGCGAGGATCTCGTCCGCGCGCGCCTGCTTGGTGCGCATCAGGTAGGCGATGCGGTGGGTGAGCACGCGCGTCTTGCCCGAGCCGGCGCCGGCGAGGATCAGCAGCGGCCCCTCGCCGTGCACGACGGCGTCCCGCTGGGGCGGGTTGAGACCCGCCAGCAGCTCGTCGATCCTCGGGTCCTGGGCCGCCTCGGGCATGGCTGATCCACGGTACCGAGCCAGGTGGTCGGTGCCACGTGGCGGACGTCAAAGGCGCTGGGTAGGCGGGGTCGGATCGAAACGTATTTCGTGGATCGCGAGGCGCTCGGAAGGGCATTCATCGACGAAGTGCGTCGCGGCGGACGGACCCACCCTCCCTACCCAGCCGCAGTTGACGCCCACCCGCTCTACCATCGCCCGCTTGCCGCGGGAGGAGCCGGACATCATCGTGGTGGGCGCGGGGATCATCGGCCTGGCGGTGGCCCGTGAGCTGCTGGCCCGCCACCCGGGCCGGAGCGTCTCCGTGCTCGAGCGCGAGCACGACATCGGCTCCCACCAGACCGGGCACAACTCGGGCGTCCTGCACGCCGGCATCTACTACCCGCCCGGGTCGCTGAAGGCGCGCCTGTGCACCGAGGGCGCGCCGGAGCTGCTCGCGTACTGCCAGGAGCGCGGGATCCCGGCGCGCCAGGACGGGAAGCTGATCGTGGCGCTCGACAAGGGCGAGGTCCCGCGGCTGGACGAGCTGGAGCGGCGCGGCCGCGCGAACGGCGTGCCGGGCTTGAAGCGGCTGCGCCAGGAGGAGATCGCCGAGTTCGAGCCGCATGTCCAGGGCGTCGACGCGCTCCACTCCCCGGCGACCGCGGTGGTCGACTTCCAGGCCGTGGCGCGCGAGTTCGCCAAGGACGTCGAGGCGGCGGGCGGCGAGGTCGTCACCGGCTGCGCGGTCGACAGCGCCGACCTGCGCGCCAACCGGCTCTGCGTCCGCCACAGCCAGGGCGAGAGCCGCGCGCGCTTCGCGGTGTTCTGCGCGGGCGCGTGGTCTGACCGCCTCGCGGTCAAAGCGGGCGGCGACCCCGATCCCCGGATCGTCCCGTTCCGCGGCGCCTGGCTGCGCCTGCGGCCCGCACGCCGCGACCTCGTGCGCGCGCTCGTCTACCCCGTGCCCGATCCCGACCTCCCGTTCCTCGGCGTCCACTTCACCCGCGGCACCGACGACGAGGTGCTGGTCGGCCCGACCGCGCTGCTGGCCGGCGCCCGCGACAGCGAGCGCCGCTTCACCGCCACCGACGTCCGCGACACGCTGGCCTGGGGCGGCACCTACCGCATGGCCCGCCGCTGGTGGCGCACCGGCCTGACCGAGCTGCGCCATGCCGCCGACCGGCGCGCGCTGGTGCGCGACGGCGCCCGCTACATCCCCGAGCTGACGCCCGCCGACGTGCTCCCCGGCCCCGCCGGCGTGCGCGCCCAGGCGCTCGGCCGCGACGGTAGCCTCGTCGACGACTTCGTCGTCTCGGAGACCAAGCGCGCGCTCCATGTCCGCAATGCCCCCTCCCCCGCCGCCACGTCCTCGTTCGCGCTCGCGCGGCTGATCGCGGACCGCGTCACGTGAAGGTCCTCGTCACCGGCCACGACGGCTACATCGGCACCGTCCTCACCCCGCTGCTGCTCGAGGCCGGGCACGAGCCGCACGGGCTCGACACCAGCCTGTTCGCCAACCACGCGTTCGGCGAGATCCCGGATATCCCCGCGCGCGAGGCCGACATCCGCGACGTCACCGCCGAGGCGCTCGACGGCTTCGACGCCGTCATCCACCTCGCCGCGCTCTCCAACGACCCGCTCGGCAACCTCGCCCCGGAGATCACCTACGCGGTCAACCATCACGCGAGCGTCGAGCTGGCGCGCGCCGCCCGCGAGGCCGGCGTGCCGCGCTTCCTCTACTCGAGCTCGTGCAGCACCTATGGCGCGGGCGCGGGCGACACACCGCTCGACGAGCGCGCGGACTTCCACCCCGTCACGCCCTACGGCGAGTCGAAGGTGCTGGCGGAGCGCGACATCGCCGCGCTAACCACGCCCGCCTTCTCCCCCGTCTTCCTCCGCAACGCCACGGCCTACGGCGTCTCGCCGCGCATGCGCGGCGACATCGTGGTCAACAACCTCGTCGCCTACGCCTACGCGACCGGCGAGGTGCGGATGCAGTCCGACGGCACCCCGTGGCGCCCGCTCGCGCACGTCGAGGACATTGCGCGCGCCTTCGTCGCCGCGCTCGAGGCGCCCACCGGAGCCATCCACAACGAGGCCTTCAACATCGGCCGCGACGACGACAACCACCAGATCCGCGACATCGCCCGGCTGGTCGAGCAGGCCACCGGTGCGCGCGTGACCCTGGCACCCGGCGCCGGCCCCGACACGCGCTCCTACCGCGTCGACTTCAGCAAGCAGGCGCGGCTGTTCGAGCCCCGCTGGACGGTGCAGAAGGGCATCGACGAGATCCTCGCGGCGTACACGGCCGATGGGCTCACGCTGGAGGACTTCCTCTCCCCGCGCTTCCAGCGCCTCCCCCGCCTCCAGGAGCTGGTGGACGCCGGCGAGCTCGACGACGCGCTCCGCCGCCGCCGCGTGCCCGCATGAGCGGCCGCGACACGCCGCTCGAGCGGATGCCGGTGGTGATCCTCGCCGGCGGCATGGGCACCCGCCTGCGCGAGGAGACCGAGCGCGTCCCCAAGCCGCTCGTCGGCATCGGCGAGCGCCCGATCGTCTGGCACATCATGAAGCTGTTCAGCCATCACGGCAGCAGGCGCTTCGTGCTCTGCCTCGGCTTCAAGAGCTGGCTGATCAAGGAGTACTTCCTCCGCTACCGCGAGCAGATCGCCGACCTCACCGTCCGCCTCGGCGACCCCGGCCCGCCCGCCTTCCACACCAACGGCGAGGAGGACTGGGAGGTCACGCTGGCCGAGACCGGCCTCGAGACCGGCACCGGCGGGCGCATCCACCGCGTGCGCCAGTACGTCGACACCGACACCTTCATCCTCACCTACGGCGACGGCCTCGGCAGCGTCGACATCGGCGCGCTCGTCGACTTCCACCGCTCCCACGGCCGCATCGGCACCGTGACGGGCGTCCACCCGACCTCGCGCTACGGCGAGATGAAGGTCGCCGACGGCGTCGTCACCGAGTTCGACGAGAAGCCCAGCACCGCCGAGGGCTACGTCTCGGGCGGCTTCTTCGTCTTTCAGCGCGAGTTCTTCGACTACCTCGACGACGACCCGGAGCTGATGTTCGAGCGCGCGCCGCTCCAGCAGCTGGCCCGCGACGGCGAGCTCGCCGTCTTCCCCCACAGCGGCTTCTGGATGGGGATGGACACCTTCCGCGAGTTCACGGAGCTCAACCGCCTGTGGGCGGCGGGCGACGCGCCCTGGAAGGTCTGGGACTAGCCGGCGGGCTGGAAGAGCTCGACGGGATTGCCCGAGGGATCCTCGACCAGGATCTGGCTGCCGCCCCGCCCCGTGACCAGCTCGCCCCGGAAGCGCGCGCCCGCTGCGCGCAGCGCCTCCACCTCGTGCTCCAGATCCGAGACCTCGAGCTGGATCCGATTCCAGCCCCCGGGCTCGGGGCTGCGGCCGCCGGCCGGCCGGCCCGCCCCTCCCGCGCCGGGCTGATTGAGCAAGAGCCGCAGGTCGCCCCGCGCGAGCATCGCGAAGCCGGGTGCGGGCTTCATCTCGACGTCGAAGCCCAGCCGCTCGACGTAGAACGCCACCGCGGCATCGACGTCATCGGCGATGTAGCGAACGCTGACCGTGGTCACTTTCGCTCCTCTCCAAGTAGGACGTAACCAGAACTGTTTATACCAAGAACAGTTGATAAGCCGCGGTACCATCGCGCGGTGTCCCCCGATCCCGGATTGAGCCGCCGTGCCGGCTTTCTGCTCGTGCAGCTGGGCACCCACGCGCACCGGCGCTTCGCGGAGCGGCTCGCCGACCGCGGCCTGCACCCACGGCACTTCGGCATGCTCAGCCACCTCGCCGCCGCCGAGGGACAATCCCAGCAGGCCATGAGCGTCGCGCTGGGGGTCCACCGCAGCGCCGTGGTCGCGCTGGTCGACGACCTCGAGCATCGCGGGCTCGCCGAGCGCCGCCGTGACCCCGGCGACCGCCGCGCGTACACGCTCTTCCTGACGGCCACGGGCCGCGAGCTGCTCGACGAGCTCAGGCGCGCCGCCGACGAGGAGGACGCCGAGCTGCTCGCCGCCCTCGATGCGTCGGAGCGCTCGCAGCTGATCTCGCTGCTGCAGCGCGTCGCCGATGCCCAGGGCCTGGCGGCGGGCGTTCATCCGAACCTGGAACCGCGGGGCTAGAGCGTCGATCTCGAGCCCGTCGTGGGCCAGCTCGGCCGCTGCAAACTGCTCGCGCGCCTCATCCAGCACCGCCTCGTGCCCGGTCAGCGGGTGCAGGTGGATGAGCATGAGCCGCTCGACGCCGGCCTCGATCGCCACGCGCGCGGCGTCGCGGCCTGACGAGTGGATCGGCGTCTGCTCCGGCGCGCCCTCGGTCGCCCACGCCTCGTGCAGCAGCACGCGCGAGCCGCGCGCCAGCTCGGCGTTGCCCGCGTCGTAGGGCGTGTCCGTGCAGTAGGTGAAGAGGTCGTCGAAGCGCAGCGCCAGCGTCGGCGTGCTGTGGCCCTCCTGGCGGCGGGCGGCGACCGTGAACGGCCCCACCTGCTGCTCGCCGACCGCCAGCTCCCGCACCTCGCGCGCGACCAGCCCGTAGTCGGCGTCGGCGAACGGCGGGGTGAACGCGCGCCGCAGCACGTCGTCGGTCGAGCCGCCGAACACCGCCGCGCCCGGCCCCCAGATGCGCGGCGGGCAGCCGCCGGCCCCGCGCAGCCCCGGCATGTAGCCGAGCCCGACCACGTGGTCGAGGTGGAAGTGGGTCAGCACGAGGTCGAGCGTCTCGACCCCCTCGAGCAGCGAGCGGTCGGCGACGAGGCGCTCGAGACCGGTGCCCGCGTCGATCAGGACGGCGGCGTCGCCCGAGCGCAACAGCGCGGAGCAGGTGGCGTGCGAGGCCGTCGGGATCCACCCTCCGGCGCCGAGGATCCGCAGCGTGGCCACGCGCGGATCGTCGCATAGAGTGCGGCCATGCCGCGCGCCGTGCCCGACCCCGCGTTCTGGTCAGGGCGGCGGGTCCTGGTCACCGGCCACACCGGCTTCAAGGGCGGCTGGCTGACGCTCTGGCTGGATGCGCCTGGGCGCCGAGGTCAGCGGCTTCTCGCGCCGCGACGGCGGGGACGTCACCGACGCCGCGGCGGTCCGCGCCGCGGTCGCCGCCGCCCGCCCCGAGGTCGTCTTCCACCTCGCGAGCCTCGCCACCGTGCAGCTCGGCTACGAGGATCCCGCCGCCGTCTACGCGGTCAACGTGGTCGGCACCGCCCATCTGCTGCAGGCCCTCCGCGAGACCCAAGACGTCCAAGCCGTCATCGGCGTCACCTCGGACAAGTGCTATCTCGACCAGGGCGCCGAGCGGCCCTACCGCGAGGACGACCGGCTCGGCGGCTACGACCCGTACTCGAGCTCCAAGGCCGCGCAGGAGCTCGTGATCGCCGCGTTCCGCGATCTGCTCGGCCTCCCGGTGGCCAGCGTCGCGCGCCGGCAACGTGATCGGCGGCGGCGACGACACGCCCGGCCGCCTGCTCCCCGACCTGATCCGCGCCGGGCAGAGCGGCGAGCCGATCGAGATCCGCGCGCCGGACGCCCGCCGCCCCTGGCAGCACGTGCTCAACCCGCTCGAGGGCTACCTGCTGCTGGCCGAGCGGCTCGCCGGCGACCCCTCGTTCGCCACCGCCTTCAACTTCGGCCCCGACGAGGAGCCGCAGACCGTCGGCTGGATCGCCGAGCGCGTCAGCGCGGCGTGGCCCGGCGGGATCGACGTCCGCACTGCCGAGCACCCGCCGCGCCACGAGGCCGCGATCCCCAGCATCGACTCCACGCGCGCCCGCACGCGCCTGGGCTGGGCGCCGCCGTGGGACCTCGCGGCGGCGATCGACATGACCGTCGAGTGGCACCTCGCCGACCGCGACGTCTCGCTCGAGCAGATCGAGCGCCACGGCGCGATGACCGCGGCGCGCCTGACCGAGCGCGAGGGCGTCGCCTGACTCGCCCTGCTCGACGAGATCCGCTCGGCCTGCGGCCGAGTCGCGGCGCAGGCGCAGCACGTGTGCATCGTCGAGCCCGCGATCGAGCACTACGCGCGCACGCTGCCGCCGCACGCCCCGCCCGCGCCGGACATCGAGGGCGCGTCGCTGGAGGAGCGCGCCGCGTTCTCGCTCACGCTCAACGCGATCAACTTCGGCTCCGGCTGGTTCCCGACCCTGCGCAAGCCGTCGGGCCTGTCGGGCTTCCGCACGATCGAGGCGGGGCTGCGCGCCCGCGGGCCGTGGACGGCGGCGGAGCTGACCGCGATCGGGACGCGCGAGGTCGCCGAGACGTTCGGGCAGGACCCCGCGCACGAGCTGATGGCGTTGTTCACGCGCGCGCTGCGCGAGCTCGGCGACCGCATCACGGTCGAGTACTTCGGGCGCTTCCTCGGGCTGGTGAACTCCGCCGAGGGTTCGGCCGAGCGGCTGGCCGAGACGCTCGCGGCGTGGCCGTCATGGCGCGACGTCTCGCCACTACGAGGGCGAGCCGGTGCCGTTCTACAAGCGCGCGCAGATCGCCGCCGCCGACCTCCACCTGGCCGGCATCGCGCCCGCGGACGACCTCGACCGCCTGACGCTGTTCGCCGACAACCTCGTTCCGCACGTGCTGCGGCTCGACGGCGTGCTCGAGTTCGACGAGCGGCTGGTCGGCCGCATCGACGCCGGCTTCCTGCTCGAGCACGACTCGCCCGAGGAGGTGGAGATCCGCGCCTGCGCGCTGACCGCGGTCGAGCTGCTGGTCGAGGTCCGCCCCGACCTCAACGCGGCGGTCGTCGACAACATCCTCTGGAACCGCGGGTCGCTGCCGCGGTACAAGGCGCGGCCCCGCCACCGCGCCCGCACCACCGCGTACTAGACCCTCACGCCTCGAGGTTTGTCAGCACCTGGCGGACGGTGTCGACCGGGATCGCGAAGCCGACGCCGCTGTTGGAGCCCGACTCGGTCGCGATCTGGGAGTTGATCCCGATCACCTGCCCGCTCGCGTCGAGCAGCGGGCCGCCGGAGTTGCCGGGGTTGATCGCCGCGTCGGTCTGGACGACGCCGGAGATCGTGTGGCCGTTGGGCGACTGGATGTCGCGGCCGAGCGCGGAGACGACGCCCGAGGTCAGCGTCCCGGAGAGGCCGAACGGCGAGCCGATCGCGATCGCCGGCTGGCCGACGCGCAGTCCCGAGGAGCTGCCGAGCGTCAGCGGCGTGATCTTCGCCACCGCGTTGTCGGCGACGTCGAGCACCGCGAGGTCGTCCGAGGCGTCCTGGTCGACCACGCGGGCCGGCAGCGCCTTGCCGTGCTCGCCGAAGCGCACGGTGACGCGGCTGGCGCCGTCGATGACGTGCTCGTTGGTGACGATCTGGCCGCTCTTGGAGACGAGGAAGCCGGAGCCGCTGCCCTTCTGGGTCTGGACGTAGGCGACGGCGTCCTGGGAGCGCGCGTACAGGGTGGCGAGCGACGGCGCCGGCTTCATGGACACCGTGCTGGTGGGCGTGGTCGGAGCGCTGCGCGTGGAAGGCCCGGACGGTGACACCAGGACGAAGATGGCGAGGCAGGTGGCGGCCGTGGCGACCGCGCCGGTGAGTGTGGCGAGGACGGGCTTCATGACCGTCACTCAACTCCTGATTCTTGTGACCTCCGTGAGGGTGTCGTAAGGGTTTCCTCAACCGGCGGCCGCAGGCGGAACAGCGCGCCGCCGCCAGGCGCCGCCTCGACCGTCACGCCGCCGCCGTGGGACTCGGCGACCTGGCGCACGATCGCCAGCCCGAGGCCGGAGCCCTGGCGGCCGCGGGCGCCGTCGCCGCGGTAGAAGCGATCGAACACGAACGGCGCCTCGGCGCCGGGCACGCCCGGCCCGTGGTCGCGCACCGCGACCTCGCCGTCGCGCACGCGCACCTCCACCACGCCGCCCGGCGGCCCGTACTTCGCCGCGTTGTCGAGCAGGTTGCCGACCGCGCGGGCGAGCCGGTCGGGCAGGCCCTCGACGACGCTCGGCTCGAGGTCGAGGTCGAAGCGCGCGTCGGGGTGCGAGCGGCCCACGCGCCCGGCGGTGAGCGCCGCGATCTCGTCGAGCCGGACGTCCTCGGTGCCGGAGAGCGGCACCTCGCCGCGGGCGAGCTCGATCACGTCGGTGATCAGCCCGCTCAGCTCCTCGGTCTGCTCGCGCACGTCCTCGAGCAGCCGCCGCCGCGCGGGCTCGGGCAGGTCGCTCGCCCGCCAGCAGCACCTCGATGTTGGTGCGCAGGCTTGTGACCGGCGTGCGCAGCTCGTGCGAAGCGTCGGCGACCAGCCGCCGCTGCGCGGCGACCGAGCCCTCGAGCGTGTCGAGCATGGTGTTGAAGCCCGCCGCCATCCGCCCCACCTCGTCGCTGCCGCGCGCATCCACCCGCCGCGCCAGGTCCTCGGTCGCGGTGATGTGCTCGGCCGCCTCGGTGAGGTCGGTGACCGGCTGGATGACCGGCCGCGAGAACAGGCGCCCGAGCGCGGCGGCCAGCGCGGTACCGGCGACGCACAGCGCGAGCAGGAGCCAGCCGAGGCGCGAGAGCGTCGAATCGATGCCGGCGAGGCTGCGCGCGAGCATGAACGCGCCGCCGCCCGGCGTCGGCACCGTGCTGACCCGGACGTGGTCGCCGTCGATCACGCGATCGTCCTCGTACGCCTTGGCCTTGCCGGCCGCGACCCGCTCGTCGCGCGCGGAGACCGGGATGCCGGGCAGGGCGTCGTCGCCCCGGGTGATGACCTTGCCGGCGGCGTCGAGCACCTGCGCGTACGGAGCCGAGCCGCCGGCGCGCGGCGGCGGCGCGGGCAGCCGCAGCGTCATCACGCGGGCGCGCAGCGCGGGCGATCTCGGGCGCGGGCGCGGTCGCGCACCACGAGCCCGCCCTGGCGGCCGAGCGCGTCGTCCACCTGCGCGCGGAGCTCGTGGCGCATGACGAGGTAACAGGACGATCGAGGCGAGCACCACGGTCACGCCGACCGCGCCGGCGGCGAGAACGTGAGGCGGCCGCGCAGCCCCATCACGCTTCCCGCAGCACGTAGCCGACCCCGCGCACGGTGTGCAGGAGCCGCGGCTCGCCGGCCGCCTCGGTCTTACGCCGCAGGTAGCCGATGTAGACGCCGAGCGCGTTCGAGGTGGCGCCGAAGTCGTAGCCCCACACGCGCTCGAACAGCTGCGAGCGGCTGAGCACCTGGCGCGGGTGCTCGAGGAACGCCTGCAGCAGCGCGTGCTCGGTGCGCGAGAGCTGGAGCGCCCTTTCGCCTCGCCACACCTGGTGCGCGCGCGGGTCGAGCACGAGGTCGGCGAAGCGCAGGTCCGGCGAGCACGGCTCCTCGACCCGCCGCAGCAGCGCGCGCAGGCGCGCCCGCAGCTCGCGCAGCGCAAACGGCTTGACGAGGTAGTCGTCGGCGCCGGCGTCGAGCCCGTCGACGCGGTCGTCGATCGCGTCGCGCGCGGTGAGCATCAGCACCGGCGTGCGGTCGCCGGCCGCGCGCAGCCGGCGGCAGACCTCGAGCCCGTCGAGCTTCGGCATCGCCACGTCGAGCACGACCGCGTCGACCGGCGCCGCGGCGAGGCGGTCGAGCGCTGCGTGGCCGTCCTCGGCCAGCTCCACGTCGTAGGCGTCGAGCCCCAGCGCGCGCTCGAGCGAGGAGCGCAGCGCGGGC
The DNA here is from genome assembly GCA_963722815.1 of uncultured Solirubrobacteraceae bacterium. GTDB lineage: Bacteria > Actinomycetota > Thermoleophilia > Solirubrobacterales > Solirubrobacteraceae > DASQFQ01. The sequence continues at coordinate 371,636 of CAVROM010000004.1, read as the reverse complement.
TCGTCGTCGACGACGAGGATCCTCATCCGGCGGCGACCGCGTCGAGGACGCGGCCGTCGCGCATTCGGACGACGCGCCCCGCGGCGTCGGCGATCGAGGGGTCGTGCGTGATCAGCACGACCGACAGCCCCTCGTCCGCCGACAGCCGCGTGAGCAGGGCGACGATGTCCTCGCCCGTCGCCGTGTCGAGGTTCCCGGTCGGCTCGTCGGCCAGCAGGACGCGCGGGCCGTTGGCGAGCGCTCGCGCGATCGCCACGCGCTGCTGCTCGCCGCCGGACAGCTGCGACGGCAGGTGCGAGGCGCGCGGCTCCAGCCCGACGCGCTCGAGCAGCGCGGCCGCCCGCCGCCGCCGCTCGGCTGACTTGAACTTCCGCGGCGCCAGCGCGGCCTCCACGTTCTGCTGCGCGGTCAGCGTCGGGATCAGGTTGAACTGCTGGAAGATGAAGCCGAGCGTGTCGCGCCGCAGCGCCGCCAGCTCGCTGTCGCCCATGCGCGCGAGGTCCTTGCCCTCGAACTCGACGCGGCCGCCCGACGGCCGGTCGAGCGCGCCGAGCAGCTGCAGCAGCGTGGTCTTGCCCGAGCCCGAGGGCCCGGCGATGACGACGAACTCGCCGGGCTGGACCTCGAGGTCGACGCCGTCGACGGCCTTGATCGGGCCGTAGCTGCGGTGGACGTCGTGGAGGGCGTACAGGGGAGTCATGGGTCTCCTGGATGGTTGAGTTCGCGGGGTCGTGGAATCGACCATCTAGTCGATGTGACGGAGGGCGTCGGCGGGGCGCAGCCGCGAGGCGCGCAGGCCTCCGGCCGAGCCGGCGATCAGGCCGCCGAGGAGGGCGAGGCCGATCGCGAGCGCGATCAGTCCGACGTCGACGGGCGCGCTGAGCGCGATCTTCTCGGTGCCGGACGTGATCGCGTCGCCGGCGCGGCCGAGGCCGAAGACGGCGCCGCCGCCCGGCCCGCCCCCGGGCCCTGGGCCGCCGGCGGCGCGTTGCGGCGCCGCGACGGTGGCCTCGAGCGTGGGCGCCAGCGCGGTCACGAGCGCCGCGCCGCCGATCCCGATCAGCGCGCCGAGGACGCCGCCGAGCACGCCCTGCAGCACCGACTCGCCGGTGACCTGGCGGACGACCGTGCGGCCCGGCCAGCCGAGCGCCTTGAGCGTGCCGAGCTCGCGGATCCGCTTCGTCACCGCGGAGAGCGTCAGCAGCGTGGCGATCAGGAAGGCCGCCACCAGCGCGACGATCGTCAGCGCCGTGCCGAGCTTGCCGGACAGGTTCTTGGCGTCCTTGAGCGAGCCGCCGACGCGGTCGGCGAGGTCGGACGCCGTCGTCACCGACGCGCCGCTCATCGTCGCCTTGATCGACTTCTCGACCGCCGCGACGTCGTCGGTCGAGTCGGCGCGCACCTGCAGGCTGTTGATGCGGCCCGCGTGGTCGCTGAGCTTCTGCAGCTGCGCGAGCTTGACGTAGACGTCGGAGGCCTGGCCGCCCAGCGGCGAGCTCGCCAGGCCGACGATCGTGAACTTCTTGCCGCCGAGCGAGACCGTGTCGCCCTTGCTCAGGTTGTTGCGGCGGGCGTAGGACTCGTTGAGCACGGCCTCGCGGGCGGAGCCGGCGTTGAACCCGCTCACGGCGGCGAGCTCGGGCTTGCTCTCGTCGACCCCGGTGACGCTGAGCGAGTCGATGTCGAACGGCGCCCGCCCCGCGGTCTGCCCGCCACCCTGCGGCTGGGTGCCCGGCGGACCCTGCTGCGGCCGCTGGAAGCCGTTCTTCGGCACCGTGCCCTTGATCGTCACCGCGTTGAGCGTGAGGCTGCCCGAGGCCGAGTCGACCCCGTCGAGCTTGGCCACCTTGGCGACCTGCGAGGCCGGGAAGCTGAGCTGGGCGGCGGACATGAAGTCGGTGCGGGTGAACTTCTCCCCCGGCTTCGCCTGGTGGCGAGGTTGAAGCGCCGCGGCCCGTTCTCCCGCTGGAGCTGGGCGCGCTCCGACGCCGAGAGGCCGCCCGGCCCGTTCCCGTTGTCATTGAACGTCAGCGGGCGGGTAACCGACATGTCGGTACCGACGCCCGTGAGCGGCTTGAGAACCTTCTGCTGCGCATCGTCGACGCCTTTGCTCAGGGCGCTGACGGTGACGACGAGGCCGACGCCGACGCCGAGGCCGAGCGCGGTGAGGAGGGTACGGCCCTTCCGGCGCCGCAATTCCGACAGCATGTAGCCGAGGTAGAACATGGGCGCGAGCATCCGCTGCCCGTCTAAGAGCGGTCGGAGAGCCGCATAAGAGTTCATGAAGAACCCCCTCCCCACCGCCGCCTGGCTGATCCTGCTGCTCGCGCTCCTGCTGCGCGTGGGCTACATGGTCGCCACCCCCGGCTACGAGCTCGTCCACGACGCCACCGACTACGACCGTGCCGCACGGACGGTCGCCGCAGGCGACGGGTGGCCGCTCGCACACGGGCGCGCGACCACGTTCCGGCCCCCCGCCTACCCCCTCCTGCTCGCCGGCGTCTACAAGGTCGCGGGCGTCGAGCACGGCACGAAGCACGAGCGCGTCGTCCCGGCGCGCATCCTCGGGGTCCTGATCGGGACGTTGATCGTGGCGATGATCGGGGTGATCGCCCGCCAGTTGTGGGGGCGGCGGGTGATGCTGCTCGCGATGGCGGCTGCGGCGGTCTACATACCGCTGATCCTGGTCGGCGGCGCCGTGATGTCCGAGCCGCTGTTCGCGCTGCTGCTCCTCGGCGCGCTGGCGGCGGCAATCCAGCACCGGCGCTCGACGCATCGCTGGCGCTGGGTGGTGACAGCGGGCGTGCTCGCCGGGCTGACGTGCCTGACGCGCGCGAACGCGCTGGTGTTGCTGCTGCCACTCGGGCTGGCGGTGTGGACGGTGCGGCCCCGCTGGTCGGCGCGCGCCCTCGCCGCGCCCGCGCTGCTCGTCGTGCTTGCGCTGCTCACGATCTCGCCGTGGACGATCCGCAACGCGGTCGTCTTCGACCGCTTCATCCCGGTCTCGACGCAGCTCGGCTCCGCGCTGGCGGGCACCTACAACGACCAGGCGCGGCTCGACAAGGAGAACCCGGCTTCCTGGCGTGCGCTCTTCCACATCCCGGAGTACCGCGACGTCTACGCGCGCCTCGGCACGATCCCCGAGCCGGCGGTCGAGGACATCCTCCGTGCGCGCTCGAAGGCCTACATCCGCAAGCACCCGACCTACGTCGCAAAGGTCGCGGAGTGGACGACGCTGCGGATGTTCGAGCTCGGCGGGCTCGACTGGTCGCGGCATACGGCGTCGACGGTCAGCGTCACCGCGGGGTGGGCCAACGCCGGGGTGATCTGCTTCTGGGTGTTCGCGCTGCTGGCGCTGGCGGGCGCGTTCACGAAGCTCGCGCGACGGACGCCGCTGTTCGTGTGGATGGTGCCGGTCCTGCTCTACCTGAGCGTCGTGTTCCTGGTGGTGGAGACGCCGCGCTACCGGACGGGGATCGACCCGTTCATCGTCATGCTCGCGGCGCTGGCGCTACGACGAGCACTTCCAGGCGCCGGGGACCGTGAACCCCCTCCACCCGATCGAGCTCGATATCCGACGTCGCCGACGGCCCCGACACCAGCGTGATCGGGCGCCCGGCGCGGGCCGCCTCGGCGAGGCGGTCGACGGCGTCGGGCACGGAGGCGACGATCTGCTCCTCGTGGACGACGCAGACGTGCAGGTCGGGCACGAGCGTCAGCGCGCGGCGGCCCGAGGCTTCGGCGCCGTCGAGCACGATCGTCCCGGTCTCGGCGATCCCCAGCGCGCAGCCGGTGACGACGCCGTCGAGCGCGTCGAGTTCGCGCGCGCCGAGCGCGGCGTCCTCGAAGCCCTCGATCGTCCCCGCGAGCCGTGTGGCGCCGTGCGCCGCGCACACGGCCTTGATGCGCGCGGCAAGGTCGTCGGGGGTCGTGCGGTGGACGGTCGCCTTGTAGTCGGCAACCCGCTCGCAGAACAGCTCCACGTCTGCCGCCGCCGCGCCCGGGCCGTGGTAGTCCCGTGGCACCTCCGGCACAGCCGGCGCCTCGCCGAGCGCAGAGCGGACGCGCGCCGAGAACCTCATCGCGCGCGGTCACGCCACCACTCCCTGAACGTGTGGTCGGGGACCTGCGGCAGGTCCCGCATCCCGCTCCAGCCGGGCACCGGCAGCTTGCCGAGCGGGCCGCGGCCGAGCTTCGAGAGCTTCTGCGCCCCCTCGTAGCGCTTCTGCGACGAGAAGACCTTGCCCACCGCGTCCATCGCCAGCTTCTCCGGATCGGTGCGCTTCTTCTGCTCGCGCACGACGCGCCCGCGCAGGTGGACCAGCACGCTCGGGATGTCGATCTTGACCGGGCACGCCTCGTAACAGGCGCCGCACAGCGACGAGGCCCACGGCAGCGTCGGCGCCTGGTCGAGGCCGCGCAGCTGCGGGGTGAGGATCGCGCCGATCGGGCCCGGATAGACCGACTCGTAGGCCGCGCCGCCCGCGCGCGAGTACACGGGGCACACGTTCAGGCAGGCGGAGCAGCGGATGCAGTGCAGCGCCTGGCGCCCGACCTCGTCGGCCAGCGTCTGTGTGCGGCCGTTGTCGAGCAGGACGAGGTGGAACTCCTTCGGCCCGTCGTCCTCGCGCACGCCGGTCCACAGCGACGTGTACGGGTTCATCCGCTCGGCGGTCGAGGAGCGCGGCAGCAGCTGGAGGAAGACCTCGAGGTCGCGCCACTCCGGCAGCAGCTTCTCGATCCCCATCACCGTCACGAGCACCTCGGGCAGCGTCGTGCACATGCGCCCGTTGCCCTCGGACTCGACCACCGCGACGGTCCCCGTCTCGGCGATCCCGAAGTTCGCGCCGGAGACCGCCACTCCCACGGTCAGGAACTTCTCGCGCAGGTGGCGCCGGGCCGCCTCGGCGATCCCGCTCGCCTCCCACCCGAGGTTCTGCCCCTGGGCGATCGTGCGCTCGAACAGCCGCCGGATCTCGGCGCGGTTCTTGTGGATGGCCGGCACGAGGATGTGCGACGACTCCTCGCCCGCGAGCTGGATGATCAGCTCGGCCAGATCGGTCTCGATCGCCTCGATGCCCTGGGCGGCAAGGGCGTCGTTGAGCCCGATCTCGTCGGTCGCGATCGACTTGACCTTGATCACCTCGCCCGCTCCGTGATCGCCCGCGATGCCCGCCACGATCGCGTTCGCCTCGGCGGCGTCGCGCGCCCAGTGGACGACGCCCCCGGCCCGCTGCACCGACGCCTCGAGCCGCTCGAGCTGCTCGGGCAGCGTCGCCATCGTCCGCGCCTTGATCGCCGAGCCGGCCGCCCGCAGCGCCTCCCAGTCGTCGAGCTCCGCGATCGTGGCGAGCCGCTTCGCGCGGATCGTCGTGGTCGCCTTGCCGAGGTTGCGCCGGAGCTGGGCGTCCTGCAGGGTCTCGTGCGCCGCGGCCGGAAATCCCTTCATTCCCGGGCCGCCAGTATCTCCGCCAGATGGACGGTCCGCACGCCGGCCCGCTGCCGCCGCAGCGCGCCGCCGAGGTGCATCAGGCACGAGTTGTCGGCCGAGGTGCACACCTCCGCGCGCGTGTCGAGCAGGTGCCGCAGCTTGTCCGAGAGCATCGCCATCGACGTGTCCGCGTTCTTGACCGCGAACGTGCCGCCGAAGCCGCAGCACTCCTGCGCGTCCTCGATCTCCACCAGGTCGATCCCCTGCACCGCGCGCAGCAGCCGCAGCGGCCGGTCGCCCACCTGCAGCGGCCGCAGGGAGTGGCACGTCGGGTGGTAGGCGACGCGGTGCGGGAAGGAGGCGCCGACGTCTTCCACGCCAAGTTCGTCGACCAGGAACTCGGTCAGCTCGAACACCCGCTCGACCCCCTTCTCGCGCAGGAACGCGGTGCACGACGCGCTCGGGGAGACGACCGTGTCGTAGGCGGCGAACACCCGCCGCCAGCGCTCGGCCAACCCGTCGCCATGGTCCGCGTAGCCCGAGTTGCCGTGCATCTGGCCGCAGCACGTCTGTGCCTCGGGGAACTCGACCTCGACCCCGAGCCGCTCGAGCAGCTCGACCACCGCGCGCCCCGTGGCCGGGAACAGCGTGTCGTTGAAACAGGTGACGAACAGCGCGACCCGCACGGTCCGCGGGAGCGTAGTGCAGGGGCACCCGGGGTACGTCCCGGAGAGGGAGAGGCCCTCAACGGGAGGATGAGGCATGTACAAGCAGGTACTTGACCCCGGTCGGCGACTCGCTGTTCGCCAGCTCGCTCGTCGCCGCGATACCGATCGTCGTGCTGTTCGTGCTCCTCGGCGGGGTGAAGATGAAGGCGCACTGGGCCTCGCTGATCGCGCTGCTCGCTGCGCTCCTCATCGCGATCATCGTCTACTCGATGCCGGTCGGGCAGGCGCTCGACAGCGGCCTCGAGGGCGCCGCCTTCGGGATCTTCCCGATCATGTACATCGTCTTCGTCGCGTTGTGGATCTACAACATGACGGTCGAGACGGGCCACTTCGCCGTGCTCCGGCGCGCGTTCAACCGCGTCTCGGACGACCAGCGCGTCCAGGCCCCGATCATCGCCTTCTCGTTCGGCGCGCTCCTCGAAGCGCTGGCCGGCTTCGGCACGCCGGTCGCCATCACCGCGGTGATGCTGATCGCGCTCGGCTTCGAGCCGATCAAGGCCGCCTCCGTGGCGCTGGTCGCCAACACCGCGCCGGTCGCGTTCGGCGCGATCGCGATCCCGATCGTCACGCTCGCGCAGGTCACCGGCCTCCCCCAGGACGACCTCGGCGCCATGGTCGGCCGCCAGACGCCGCTGCTGGCGCTGGTCGTGCCGCTGATCCTCGTCGGGATGGTCGACGGCGGGCGCGGGATCCGGCAGGCGTGGCCGGCCGCGATCGTCGGCGGCCTCACGTTCGCGATCGGCCAGTTCGTGTGCTCGAACTACATCTCGGTCGAACTCACCGACATCGTCGCGTCGCTGCTCTCCGCTGCCTCCATCGTGGCGCTCGTCCAGGTCTGGAGCCCGAGCGAGCCGCTGCACGGCGAGGCCAACGGCCGCGGCCCACAGCCCGCGATCGCGGGCGCCGCGGTGGCCGTGGATCGCCGGCGCGTCCGGCATCCTGCCGTTCCTGTCCGGGATCATCGGCTGGCTCGGCGTGGCGGTGACAGGCTCCGACACCTCGTCGAACTCGCTGTTCGGCACGCTGCAGGTCGCGGCCGCGCAGAAGGCCGGCTACTCGCCGACGCTGCTCGCCGCCGCGAACTCGTCCGGCGGTGTGCTCGGCAAGATGATCTCGCCCCAGAACCTCGCCATTGGCGCTGCCGCAGTCGGCATGGGCGGCCAGGAGGGCGTGCTCTTCCGGAAGGTGGTCGGTTGGAGCATCGTGCTCATCCTCGCCATGTGCGTGATCATCTACCTGCAGTCGACCGGGATACTTGACTGGATGGTGGTCGGGGACAAGTGAGCGTCGCGCCGGAACTGGAGCAAGCGCAAGGACCTGACGCCGCTCGTCGCCGAGCTGCGCGAGGCCGTCGGCGACGAGTGGGTCTACACGCAGGCGCACCAGCTGCGGACCTACGAGTCGGACGGGCTGCTCCAGTACAAGGGCGTGCCCGCGGCGGCGGTGCTGCCGGGCAGCGCCGAGGAGGTGCAGGCGGTCGTGCGCGCGTGCGCGGCCGCCGACGTGCCGTTCGTGGCGCGCGGCGCGGGCTCCGGCCTCTCCGGCGGCGCGCTGCCGATCTCCGACGGGATCCTGATCGTGCTCTCGCGCATGAAGCGCGTGCTCGACGTCGACCTCGAGAACCAGCGCGTGTGCGTCGAGCCGGGCGTCACCAACCTCGAGGTCACCGGCGCCGTCGCGCCCGACTTCTTCTATCCGCCCGACCCGTCGAGCCAGATCGTCTGCTCGATCGGCGGCAACCTGGCCGAGAACTCGGGCGGCGCACACTGCTTCAAGTACGGGTTCACGACCAACTACGTGTGCGGGCTCGAGATCGTGATGCCCGACGGCGAGATGATCCAGCTCGGCGGCAAGGAGCTCGACACCCCCGGCTACGACCTGATGGGCGCGTTCGTCGGCTCCGAGGGCACGCTCGGCATCGCCACCAAGGCCTGGCTGCGGGTCGTGCCGGCGCCGGAGACGACGAAGACGCTGGTCGCCTTCTTCGACTCCACCAGCGACGCCGGCAAGGTCGTCTCCGAGATCGTCGCCGCCGGCGTGGTGCCGGGTGCGATCGAGATGATGGACGAGCTCGCGATCGAGGCGTCCGAGCAGATGGCTCACGCCGGCTACCCGGTCGGCCGCGCCGCGGCGCTGCTGATCGAGCTCGACGGCGCCGAGCGCGAGTGCGAGGCGCGCTTCGACGAGGTCGTGCAGATCTGCGAGCAGTGCGGCTCCGACGACATTCGCATCGCCAGGGACGAGGCCGAGCGCCAGCTGTTCTGGAAGACGCGCAAGGCCGCCTTCCCCGCGATGGGCCGGATCGCCCCGAACTACTTCGTGCAGGACGGCGTGATCCCGCGCACCAAGCTGCCCGAGGTGCTCGAGCGCCTCGACGAGCTGTCGAAGGAGTACGGAATGCAGGTCGCCAACGTCTTCCACGCCGGGGACGGGAACCTGCACCCGCTCGTCTGTTACGACGGACGCAAGGAGGGCGAGGCGGAGAAGGCCGAGGAGCTCTCCGGCCTGATCCTCGACGCCTGCCTGGAGGCCGGCGGCTCGATCACCGGCGAGCACGGCGTCGGGGTCGACAAGAAGAAGCACATGCCGAAGATGTTCGACGAGCCCGACCTGGCCGCGTTCCAGCGCCTGCGCTGCGCGTTCGATCCCGCGGGGCTCGCCAACCCGACGAAGGTGATGCCCACGCCGCGCCTGTGCGGCGAGGTCCCGGGCCCGTACCGGGTCCACCCGCTGGAAGCCGCCGGGCTCGCCGAGAGGTTCTAGTGGCGACGGCGGGACGAGGCCTCGGCCGAGCAGGTGCAGAGGTGACGACGGAGCGGCCCGGCTCGCCCGAGGAGGCGGCTGAGCTGCTGCGCTCGCTCGGGGAGGCGGGGCGCGCGGTCCGGCCCGTGGGCGGGCGCACGAAGCTCGACTGGGGCGGCATCGGCGAGCCGATCGCGGTCGAGCTCGAGACCGCCGGGATGGCGAAGATCCTCGAGCACAACGAGGGCGACCTGACCGCGGTCCTGCAGGCCGGCGTGCCGCTGGCCGAGGCACAGGCGCTGTTCGCCGAGGCGGGGCAGATGTTCGCGCTCGACCCGCCGCTCGGCGCGGGTGACGCGACGACGATCGGCGGCCTCGTGGCGGCGGCCGACTCCGGCCCGCTGCGCCACCGCTACGGCGGCGTGCGCGACCTCGTCCTCGGCATCACGCTCGCGCTGTCCGACGGCACGATCGCGAAGGCGGGCTCGAAGGTGATCAAGAACGTCGCGGGCTACGACCTCGGCAAGCTGTTCACCGGCTCGTACGGGACGCTCGGCCTGATCCTCGACGTCACCGTGCGGCTGCACCCCAAGCCGGTCGCCACCGCGACCGCGTTCGGCGCGAGCGACGACGCCGACGTGCTCGCCGCCGCCGCGACGAAGCTGGCCGCGCTCCCGCTCGAGGCCGACTCGCTCGACGCCGCCTGGCAGCAGGGCTCAGGTCGCCTGCTCGTGCGCTTCGGCGGGGCGAGCGCGGGCGACCAGGCCGAGGTCGCGGCCGGGCGCATGCGCGAGGCGGGCCTCGAAAGTGTTCAGACGACCGACGATGACGACGATCTCTGGGCCGCGCTTCGCGCGGCGCAGAGGGCGGCGTCGGTCGAGGGCGAGGGGTCGTCGGCGGGGGGCGGCGCCGTGCTCAAGGTCTCCGGCCGCGTGACCGACCTCGCCACCGCGATCCGCGTGGCCGAGCGGGCGGAGGGCTCGCTCGTCTCGCGCGCCGCCCACGGGCTCTCGTGGATCGCGCTCGACGCCGGCGAGCTCGCGCGGCGCGCCACCGACGTCCGCGATGCGCTGCAGCCGCGGCCGGTCGTACTGCTCGACGGCCCCGCCGGCCTGCGCAGCGACTTCGATCCCTGGGGCCCTGTCGACGCGGGCGCGCTGCAGGTCATGCGCCGCATCAAGGAGCGCTTCGACACCCACCGCATCTTCCGCCCCGGCGCCTATCTGGGAGGCATCTGATGGATCTGGTCGAGGCGCGCCTGGGACGAGCACCGCCCGCCGGACCCGGAGCTGATCAAGGACTGCGTGCACTGCGGCTTCTGCCTGCCGACGTGCCCGAGCTACCTGACGTTCGAGGAGGAGATGGACTCGCCGCGCGGCCGCATCGTGCTGATGCGGGTCGGCCACGAGGACGCCGAGCTCTCGGACGAGATGGTCACCCACTTCGACCGCTGCCTCGGCTGCATGGCGTGCGTGACCGCCTGCCCGTCGGGCGTCCAGTACGACAAGCTGATCGAGCAGACGCGGCCGCAGCTCGAGCGCAACTACGACCGCCCGCTGTGGCAGCGCGCGTGGCGGCGCGGGATCTTCGAGCTCTTCACCCACCCCGGGCGGCTGCGCGCGCTGGTGCCGGTGCTGGCGCTGCAGCAGAAGACCGGCCTCAACGACGCGCTCGGCAAGCTCCCGATCCCGAAGCTGCAGTCGCTGCTCGGGCTGGCCCCCGACGTCCCCGCGAGCGCCGCGTTCCGGCAGCTCCCGAAGCTGACGCCGGCCCGCGGCGAGTCGCGCGGCCGGATCGCGCTGATGCAGGGCTGCATCAACCGCGTGTTCTTCGGCGACGTCAACGCCGCCACGGTGCGCGTGCTGGCCGCCGAGGGCTTCGAGGTCCACGCGCCGCGCTCGCCGCGCTGCTGCGGCTCGCTGATGATGCACGCGGGGCTCGAGGACGAGGCGCTCGCATTGGCGCGCGAGACGATCGAGGCCTACGAGGACTTCGATGCGATCGCCGTCAACGTCGCCGGCTGCGGCTCGGGGATGAAGGACTACGCGCACCTGCTGGCGGACGACCCCGAGTGGAGCGAGCGCGCCGAGGCGTTCAGCGCCAAGGTCAAGGACGTGTCAGAGCTGCTCGCCGAGCTGCGAGCCGCGCGTCGTCCGCCACCCGTTGCGCTCAAGGTCGCCTACCACGACGCCTGCCACCTCGCCCACGCCCAGGGCGTGCGCGAGCCGCCGCGCGAGCTCCTGCGTTCGATACCCGACCTCGAGCTGGTCGAGCCCGACGAGTGGCAGATCTGCTGCGGCTCGGCCGGGATCTACAACCTCGTGCAGCCGGAGGCCGCGGCCAAGCTGGGCAAGCGCAAGGCCGACAACCTCGCCGCCACCGAGCCCGACGCGATCGCCGCCGGCAACCCGGGGTGCGCCCTGCAGATCGCTGGGTACATGGATCGTGAGGTCCCGATCTTCCACCCGATGACGCTGCTGGACGCCTCGCAGCGCAACCTGCGACCCGAGGAGATCCGATGAGCACCGCTTCCCGAATCGACACCGCACCCGCCCCTTCATCCGACGAGCGAGCGAACGACATCCTCTCCGCCGACGCGCTCGAGTTCATCGCCGAGTTGCATGGGCGCTTCGAGCCGACGCGCCAGGAGCTGCTGGCCGCTCGTCGCGAGCGCGCGCAAGCAGCTCCAGAACGGCGGCACGCTCGACTTCCTCGAGGAGACGAAGGAGATCCGCGAGGGCGACTGGACGGTGCCCGAGCCGTTCGAGGACTACCACGACCGCCGCGTCGAGATCACCGGCCCGACCGACCGCAAGCTCGTCATCAACGCCCTCAACTCGGGCGCCAAGGGCTTCATGGCCGACCTCGAGGACTCGACGGCGCCGACGTGGGAGAACGTCGTCGTCGGCCACGTGAACCTGATCGACGCGATCGACGGCACGATCACCTACGACGCCTCCGACGGCAAGCACTACGAGCTCGAGGAGGACCACGCCACGCTGCTGCTGCGCCCGCGCGGCTGGCACCTCAACGACAAGCACGTGAAGGTCGAGGGCACCGAGGTCTCCGGCAGCCTGCTCGACTTCGGGCTCTACTTCTTCCACAACGCCCAGCGCCTGCTCGATGACGGCTCGCACCCGTACTTCTACTTCCCGAAGATGGAGCACCACCTCGAGGCGCGGCTGTGGAACGACGTCCTCACGTTCTCGGAGGACGCGATGGGCGTGCCCGCCGGCTCAGCCCGCGCGACGGTGCTGATCGAGACGCTCCCGGCCGCGTTCCAGATGGACGAGATCCTCTACGAGCTGCGCGAGCACTCCTACGGGCTCAACGCCGGCCGCTGGGACTACATCTTCTCGATGATCAAGTGCTTCCGGGACCGCGAGGACTTCGTGCTCCCCGACCGCAACGACGTGAAGATGACCGTGCCGTTCATGAAGGCCTACACGGAGCTCCTGGTCAAGACCTGCCACCGCCGCGGCGCGTTCGCGATGGGCGGCATGGCGGCGCTGATCCCCTCGCGCAAGGACCAGGAGGCCAACGAGCGCGCGATCGAGGCGGTCAAGGAGGACAAGCAGCGCGAGGCCGAGGCCGGCTTCGACGGCACCTGGGTCGCGCACCCCGACGTGGTCGACGTCGCCACCGAGGCGTTCGACGCCGTGCTCGGCGACAAGCCCAACCAGATCGACGAGCGGCGCGACGACGTCGACGTCAAGGCCGAGCAGCTGCTCGACGCCGGCTCCACCCCGGGCGACATCACCGAGGAGGGCCTGCGCAACGACGTCTCCGTCGGCTTCCAGTACATCTCGTTCTGGCTCGGCGGCCGCGGGGCCGCGGGGATCAACAACATGATGGAGGACGCCGCGACCGCCGAGATCTCACGCTCCCAGATCTGGCAGTGGGTCAAGCACGGCAAGTTCACGCGCGAGAAGGTGCTCGAGGTGCTCGACGAGGAGACCTCGAAGATCCACGAGGAGGTCGGCGACGAGACGTGGGAGAAGGGCCGCCCGGACGAGACGCGCGAGATCTTCGAGAGCGTCTCGCTGTCGGACGACTTCCCCGAGTTCCTGACGATCCCGGCCTACAAGTACCTGGACTGATCGCGGAACGGCCGGTACCGTCTCCGGGCCGTTCCGTGGCAGCACTCAGCCGAGGCCGATAGGCGCCCTTTGAGCGCGGAGCGGGAAGGCGTGGGTGTGGGACTGGCGGCCCGCGACCGCCGGAACGGCTCCCCACCAGTGCTGCCGAGTGCACCACGACAGGAGGCGGCCTATGCCAGATCCTCTCTAGAGGCCCCGGGATCCCGGGGCCTCTAGTCGTTCAGGAGCGAGGCCAGCGCGGCGAGGTCAGCGTCGAGCTTCTTCTCCAGATGGGGCTGGATGACGGGGATCAGCACACGGCCCTTCAGCCCGCCGCCCGTCGCCTCGATCGTCTGGGTCAGCCGCGTGCCCGCGCCTGAGGGCGTGAGCTCGTAGGTCGAGATCACGTCGATCCCGCGGATCTCGGTGCGAGACTCGGCGCGGTGCGGCGGATCGAAGGCGGTGATCTCGAGCTCGGCGTCGATCTTCTGCCCCGACACCTCGAGGTTCTCGCGGAACTTCGACCCCTTCCCGAGCGCGCCGCCGTCCAGCCGCTGGTAGCCGTGGAGGCCGGTGGTCCACTGCGGGACCTTGTCCGCCTCGAAGAGGTACGGGAAGACCACTTCGGGCGGCTTGGCGATGTCGGTCGAGCGCACGGTCTTGGCCATGGCCGCGAGCGTATCCCCCGGGGCCTTGCTCAGGTTCGCTCGCCGAGCTTGTCGGCGAGCCGGTCGGGGATGAGCGGACGCAGCGCGGTGGCGAGCTTCCCGGCCGCTCCCACCACGTAGCGGGTGTCGGGCTCGTCCTCGGTCAGGGCCTGCTCGATCGCCTCGGCGACGTCGTCGGGCGATTTGCCGTGCTCGTCGGCGCTCTGGAGGCTGTCGCGGAAGCTCGCGAGGCGCTCCCGATAGCGGCCGAGCCGCGGGTCCGAGCCCGCGAGCAGCGAATCGAGCCGTTCGATCGCCTTGTCCCAGATCGGGGTCGAGATCGCGCTCGGCTCGACGAGCACGACCGCGATCGCCTCGGGCTCGAGCTCCTGGCGCCAGACGTCCGCGATCGCCTCGATTGCGAACTTCGACGCGTGGTACGGGCCCGCGAACTGCGAGGCGAGCCGGCCGCCCACCGAGCCGACGAAGACGATGCGCCCGGCCGCCCGGCGCAGCAGCGGCAGGGCGGCCTGCGTGACCGCGACCTGCCCGATGACGTTGACCTCGAGCTGCTCGCGCAGGTCGTCGGCCGCGAGCACCTCGAGCGGGCCGGGGACGCCGATGCCCGCGTTGTTGACGAGCCCGTCGAGCCCACCGCTGACCTCGGCCATCGCCCGCTCGATCGATCCGGGATCGGTGACGTCGAGGGCGATCGTCCGCAGGCGGCCGGACGCCGTGGCAAGTGCGCCTGCGCCCTCCGGCTCGCGGACCGCGGCGAACACCTCCATGCCCTGCCGGTCGAGGTGCAGGGCGGTTGCAGCGCCGATGCCGGACGACGCGCCGGTGATCAGGATCCGTTTCATCGGGCGGGGCTACCCAGCGGAACGGGCGCGTCCGCGCCAGGCTGGCTCCGCCGCCTAGAAGTCGCCGCCGCCGAAGTCTCCGCCGCCTCCGAAGTCGCCTCCCCCGAAGCCGCCGCCGCCAAAGTCGCCGCCGCCGAAGTCCCCGCCGCCGGAGCCGCTGTCCCAGCCACCTCCGCCGGAGTCCCCCGGGCCCCAGCCGCCGTAGCCGCCGCCCCACATCCCGCCGCCCAGCACCGAGCCCAGGAAGATCCCCGGGAGCAGCCCGCCGCCGAAGAAGCCGCCCATGTAGGGCGCGTAGGCCGGGCCGGCGTTCCAGTACGGCATCTGGCGGCCGCCGAGCGTGACCTGCCGCGGGTCGGGCCCCTCGCCGCGCTCGACGCGCTGGGCGTCGGCCTCGCAGGCGGGCACCTCGCGGGGCTCGCCCCAGGGCGGTGACCACATGATGGATCGCGAGGAGGGGCCGTGGCGGGGGTCGAAGAAGCACGGCGGGGTGCGCTCGGGCGGCTCCTTGCCCTCCAGCCGCGCGCGGGCGGAGGCCATCGCGAAGTGGCCCTCCTCCACGGCCGCGCCGACCGGCTCGAGGTCCTGCGGCGTGCGCGCGCGGTCGACCGCCGCCGAGGCCCGCTCGTAGGCGCCGAGCGCGGCCTCGTAGTCCGTCTTGGCCTCCTCGTTCGCGCCCGGCATCTGGACGTCGAGGTCGAGCGCGCGGATCTCGTCACCGAGCTCGACCACGTCGCCGCGCACGGTGCCGTGGACCTCCTGGAAGCGCTGCTCTCGCTCGCGCTTCTGCCGCCGCCCGCGGGAGATGGCGACCGCGCCGCCGCCGAGCGCGAACACGCCGAGCGCGATCGGGAACCAGCCGCCGCCTCCCCCGCCGTCGCCGCCGCCGTTCGGGCTCGCGGCCGCGCCCGAGCCCGCCTTGACCTCCCCCATGCGGTCGGTGAAGTCGAGCAGGATCGCGCTCAGGCCCTCGTCGCGGTGCGCCTTCAACGCGGCGTTCATCGCCTTGGCAGTGGCACCTTCCGGCGCGGCCCCCTCGGTGCTGCCTGCGCGGAGCGAGCGGCCGGCGACGAGCACGTAGGTACCGCCTCGGTTCACGCCCTTGCCGAGCCCAGTGAGCGCCGCGCCAACCGATCCGCCGGACCCGGACACGACGTCGCGCGGCATGACGGCGACGTACATCGGCCCGGCGTCCTTGTCGGTGATGCGCTGCCGCAGCTCGTCGGCCTCGCTGTCGGACAGCTTGGCCTCGACGTCGGGGTCGACGTGGACGGGGTCGGACTTCAATGCCTCCGCGGCGGCGTCGAGCCCGCTCTGGGCACGCGCGGCGGGCGCGGCGAGCAGGACGAGGAGGACGAGGAGGACGGTGAGGAGGAGCACGCGCATCGGCATGCGCCCCGGGCTACCCGCCAGCGGGGTTCGGTCCACGCACGGGCCGCAGCGGCAGCACGTCGCCGCGCGGCTCCGACGGCTCGCCGCGGACCTGGTCGAGCTCCTGCTCGAGCTCGGCGATCCGCCGCGAGAGCGCCTTCAGCGCGTCGGCGATCGGGTCGGGCAGGTGGACCCAGTCGGCGTCCGGCCCCTCGGGCTTGCGCCCCTCCACCCGCACGGTGTGGCCAGGGTTGCCGACGACCGTCGAGTTCGGCGGCACGTCGTGGACGACGACCGCGTTGGCGCCGATCTTCGCCCCGTGCCCGATCCGGATCGGGCCGAGCAGCTTGGCGCCGGAGCCGATCGTCACGTTGTCCTCGACCGTCGGGTGGCGCTTGCCGGTCGCGAAGCCGGTGCCGCCCAGCGTCACGCCTTGGTACAGCGTGACGTTCTCGCCGATCTCGGCCGTCTCGCCGATCACGACGCCCATCCCGTGGTCGATGAACAGCCCGTCGCCGACGTCGGCGCAGGGATGGATCTCGATGCCCGTCACCGCGCGGGCGGCGGCGGCGATCGTGCGCGGCGCGACCGGCACGCCGGCCTCGCTCAGCGCGTGCGCCACGCGGTGGGCGAGCAGCGCGTGCACGCCCGGCCAGGTGGCGAGGATCTCGAGCCCCGTCACGCCGCGGGCGGCGGGGTCGCGCTCGTGGGCGGCGGTGATGTCGCGCCGTAGCTCCCCGAGCACGCGAGCGGCGGTGCGGATGCCGATCATGCGTTACAGCGTGGCACAGTCCGGGCAGTCCGCCCGGCGGGACGTCGCGACGCGCAGGAACGTGTGGTCGTGGAGGTCGACCTGGAGGAACGCGTCGAGCAGCGCGCCGTCGAGCCCGGCCAGCAGCTTCAGCGCCTCGAGCGCCTGCAGCGAGCCGATCACGCCCGCCGCCGGGCCGAGCACGCCGGCCTCCGCGCAGCTCGGCGCCGAGGGCGGGGCCTCGGGGAAAGAGCAGCGGTAGCACGCCGAGACGCCGGGCCGGATCGCCATCACGAGGCCGCTGAGCCCCAGCACCCCGCCCTCGACGAGCGGGATCCGCGCCGCGCAGCAGGCCGCGTTGACCTCGTAGCGGGTCGCGAAGGAGTCGGAGCAGTCGACCACCAGATCGGCGCCCTCGAGCATCGCGGGCGCGAAGCGCGCGTAGTAGGGCTCGACGATCGCCTCCGGGTTGAGGAAGCGCAGCTTCGCCGCCGCGCTCTCGGCCTTGGCGACGCCGACATCGGGCGTGAAGTGCAGCCACTGGCGCGGGAGATTCGAGATCTCGACCTCGTCGGAGTCGACCACCCCGACCCGCCCCACCCCGGCGCCGGTGAGGTAGGTGGCGACCGGCGAGCCCAGCGCCCCCGCGCCAATCACGAGCACGCTCGCCTCCCCCAGAGCCAGCTGCGCCCGCTCGCTCCACTCGGGGAGGACGAGCTGGCGTGAGTACCGCTCCACGGAGACCTCCGGCGCAGGAGGCGCCTCCTCGGGAGCCGGAGGCGGCGGCGGACCGGTCATCTCCGCCGCCGACCGCACGAGCCCGCGGAAGAACGCGCGCCGGTCGTCGCTCACCGCCGCACGATCCTCACCCGCGTGCCCTCGACGCTGACGTCGTGCCCGGCCTCGGCCGCCGAGCGCGGGACGTTCTCCAACGCCTCGCCCGGGTTCACGACCACCACCAGCTCCTCGCCGGGCGCGAGCCGCTCGAGAGCGAGCTTGGTCCGCACCCAGGTCAGCGGGCAGGTGACGTCGGTGACGTCGAGCACCACGCCGTCACCGTAGCGCCAGCACGAGCTCGCGGATCGCGCCCGGGTAGCGGTAGGTGATCCCGCCGTGCTTGCCGTCGAACAGCTCGAGCGTGTGCTCGACGCCGAGCTTGTCGAGCTCGGCTCCGAACGCCTGCGCGCCGAGGTCGAGGAACCACTCGTCGCTCCTGCCGGCGTCGAGGTAGACGTGCCGCATCGAGCGCAGCGCGTCGGCGTGGCGCGGCGCCATCCGCACCGGGTCCTTCTCGAGCCACTGCGCCCAGACGTCGTCGATCAGCCGCCCGGTCGCGACGTCGAACGGCAGCAGCGCCTTGCCCGGCCGCTCCGGGTCGGGCGAGTAGGCCGCCGCGTAGCCGATCAGATCGAAGTTCTCGAACCGCTCCATGTCGAGCCGGTCCATCGCCTGCAGCTCGGCCCAGAACTTCTCGGCCGAGCCGTCGAACTCGTCGCGCAGCTTGCGCGCGAGCTGCGGGAAGTTCGGCAGGTAGGAGCACTCGAAGAGCGCGTCCCCGGCGTGCGAGGCGAGCGCCCCGAACACGTCGGGCCGCAGCATCGGCACCACCATTGCGCCGTAGCCGCCCGACGACTTGCCGCTCAGCCCGCGGTGCTGCGGCCCGGGCAGCGCCGGATAGCGATCGTTGACGAACGGCACGACCTCGTCGCACAGGTAGTCGAGATAGCGGCCGGTGCTCGACGAGTTGAGGAACTGCGAGCCGCCGTAGCTCGTCCACGCGTCGACGAACACCACCAGCGCAGGTGGGCAGTCGCCGGCCGCGAACATCTCGTCGACGCGCTCCAGCATCGTCAGCTCGAACGGGAAGCGGTTGGTCCACGAGTCGACCTGGCCGAGGAAGCCCTGGATCACGTAGACGGTGGGCACCGGCTCGTCGCCGACGCCGGGCGCGGAGTAGACCCACAGCGGGCGCGTCGCCGGATCGCCGAGCGGGTTGCCCGCGAGCAGCTCGGACTGGACGACGAGCCGGTCGAGCGTGCCCCGCAGCGGCCGCTCCCACGGCGCTCCCGCGGAGCCCGAGGCCTCGCGCAGCGTCATTGGCGCGCCGCCGCGGCCGGCTCGGGGGCGAAGAACGGCGTCGAGACGTAGCGCTCGCCGGAGTCCGGCAGCACCACCGCGATCCGCGCGGGCTCGCGCTCGGCGACCTGGATCGCGGCGGCCAGCGCGGCGCCGCAGGAGATGCCGGCGAGCACACCCTCGCGGCGCGCGACCACGCGCGCGGTCTCCAGCGCGTCCTCGTCGTCGATCGCGATCACCTCGTCGAGCAGGTCGCGATCGAGCACCGGCGGGACGAAGCCCGCGCCGATGCCCTGGATCTTGTGCGGCCCGGGGCGCCCGCCGGAGATAACCGGCGACGAGGCGGGCTCGACGCCGACCACCCGCAGCTTCGGGTTGCGCTCCTTCAGGAAGCGGCCGGCGCCGGTGATCGTGCCGCCGGTGCCGATGCCGGCCACCAGCACGTCGATGTCACCGTCCAGCGCCTCCCACAGCTCCGGCCCGGTGCCGCGGTAGTGCGCGTCCGGGTTCGCGGGGTTGGAGAACTGGTCGGGGAGCCAGAAGCCGTCGTCGCGCGCGAGCGCCTGGGCGGCGGCGACCGCCTCGTTCATGCCGCCGAGCGACTCCGTGATCTGGAACTGCGCGCCGTAGAGGCGCAGCAGCCCCTCGCGCTCGCGGCTCATGCCCTGCGGGAGCGTGAGGATGAGCTGGTAGCCCTTCGCCGCGCAGACGAACGCCAGCGCGATGCCGGTGTTGCCGCTCGTCGCCTCGACGATCGTGGTGCGGCCGGGCTCGATCCGGCCCTCGGCCTCCGCGGCCTCGATCATCGCGACCCCGATGCGGTCCTTGACCGAACCGCCGGGGTTGAGCATCTCGAGCTTGGCGAACAGCGACCCCGGCGCGTCGGGCGCCAGGCGGGTCAGCTGCACCATCGGCGTGCGGCCGACCCAGTCCGCAATGTTGATCGGGATCGGGGCCATTCACCCCACAGGGTATTTAGCGAGCGTGGTGGACGACCTGCGCCTGGTGCTGGCTCAGCTGATGAGCGTCGGAGATGGCCGCCGGCAGGACGATGAGGGTGATGCCGAGCGCGCACAGCACTCGCTTGACGTTGCGATGCATTGGAGATGACCTTCCGTGGTTGCCTGGATTCCTTCCCTCTTGCCATCGGCCCCTGACCTGAGGCATCGACCCGGCCTAGACGGACGTACCATTCGGCCATGGCGCGCCTCGTCGGGATCAACCACGTGGCGCTCGAGGTCGGCGACCTCGACGCGGCGCTCGATCTGTACCGGCGGCTGTTCGACTTCGAGCTGCGCGGCCGCGTACGCGGGATGGCGTTCATCGACATGGGCGACCAGTTCCTCGCCGTGGCCGAGGGGCGCCGCCAGGGGCCGGACGACGACCGCCACTTCGGGCTCGTGGTCGACGACCGCGAGGCGGTGCGCAGCGCGTTGAAGGAGGCGGGGATCAGGCCGCACCGCGGCCGCGGGCTGCGCTTCGCCGACCCGTGGGGCAACGAGTTCGAGATCGTCGAGTACGCCGACGTGCAGTTCACGAAGGCCCCGGAGGTGCTGCGCGGGATGGGGCTGGCGCTGGAGAAGACCGAGGAAGCGCGGGCGCAGCTGGCCGAGAAGGGTCTCGGGGGCTAGGCGCCAAGCCAGGCAGCTTGCTGCCTAGCGGGGGGCTAGGCGCCCTCGTCCTTCGCCATCGCCTCGAGCCCGCGCAAGAGCAGCTCGAGCCCGAACTCGAAGCGCTCGTCGGCGTCGCCGGCGGTGAGGTCGTCGGCGAGCGCCACGAGCGTCGGGAACTGGTCTTCCGGGAGCGAGCGGAAGTACTCGGCGAGCTGCTGCGGGTCGGCCGACTCGTCGCCGCGCAGGCTCTCCTCGAACGCGAAGCCGCCGACGTAGAGCGCGAAGGTGTCGGCGGCGAGCGAGAGCACGCGCGGCGGCAGCCCGGCGGCGACGAGGATCGCGAGGTTGCGCTCCATCACCGGCATCGAGTTGGGCCCGACAGGGACGCGGCCCATCGAGATCTGCGCCGCGTCGCGATGGCGCTGCAGCAGCCGGCGCGACTCCCGCCCCAGCTCCTTCATCTGCTCCTGCCAGTTGGCCGGATCCGGGTCGGGCACCTCGGTCTCGCCGACGATGCGGTCGAGCAGCAGGCCGAGCAGCTCCTCCTTGTCGCCCACGTGCCAGTAGAGCGAGGCTGCGCCGACGTCGAGCTCCTTCGCCAGGCGCCGCATGCTCAGCCCGGCGATGCCCTCGCGGTCGAGCAGCACCAGCGCGGCGTCGACGATGGCGTCGCGCGTGAGCCGGCGGCGCTCGCCGCGATCAGGTGGCTCGGGCTTGCGCCGCCACGGGGGTTCCGGTGCGCCGGTCATTTGACTCGAACAGTGTACTGCGCTAGAACACTGTTCGAGATGACTCGTACACCGTTCGATTCACATAACGCCATCGAGGCCACGGGCCTCGTCAAGACCTACCCCGGCGACGTGCGCGCGCTCGACGGCCTCGACCTCGAGGTCCGCGCGGGCACGGTCTTCGGGCTGCTGGGGCCCAACGGCGCGGGCAAGTCCACCACCGTCCGGATCCTCACCACCCTCACCCGCCCCGACACCGGCAGCGCCCGCGTCGCCGGCCACGACGTGCTCGCCGATCCCGTCCGCGTGCGGCACGCGATCGGGGTCGTCGGCCAGAAGCACGGCGCCGACCGCGAGGCCACCGGCCGCGAGAACCTCGTCCTCCAGGGCGAGTTCTACGGCATCACCGGCGCCGAGCTGCGGCGCCGCGTGGCCGAGTCGCTGGAGCGCTTCGGGCTCGCCGACGCGGCCGCGCGGCAGGTCAAGACCTACTCCGGCGGCATGCAGCGGCGGCTCGACGTCGCGATGGGCCTGATCCACCGCCCGCAGGTGCTGTTCCTCGACGAGCCGACCACCGGGCTCGACCCCGAGGCGCGCGCGCAGATGTGGGCCGAGATCGAGCGCCTCGCGCGCGAGGAGGGCATGACGATCCTGCTCACCACGCACTACCTCGAGGAGGCCGACCGGCTCGCCTCCCAGCTCGCGATCGTCGACCGCGGGCGGATCGTCGCGCGCGGCACGCCGGACGCGCTGAAGAGCGAGCTGCGCGGCGACACGATCCACGTCGAGCTCGCCAACGGCGACGGCCCGGCCGCCGCGGCCGCGCTCGAGCGCGTGCCCGAGGCGCGCGAGGTGGCGCTCGACGGGCGGGTCCTGCGGGCCCGGGCGGACGACGGCGGCGCCGCGGTGCCGGCCGTGCTCGCCGCGCTGCAGGCGAACGGGGTGCGCGCGGTGGCGGTCACGCTCGCGCGGCCCTCATTGGACGACGTGTACCTGCGCTACGCAGGTCGGACCTGGGAGGAGGCGGCATGACCGCTCTACGACAGACCTGGCAGGTCTCGCTTCGCTACCTGCGCGTGATCGCGCGGCAGCCGGCGTTCCTCTTCATCGCGCTCGTGCAGCCGATCATCTGGCTGCTCCTGTTCGGCGCACTGTTCAAGGCGGTGACCGAGATCCCCGGCTTCGCCGGCGGCTCCTACATCGACTTCCTGA
Organism: uncultured Solirubrobacteraceae bacterium; assembly: GCA_963722815.1. Taxonomy (GTDB): domain Bacteria; phylum Actinomycetota; class Thermoleophilia; order Solirubrobacterales; family Solirubrobacteraceae; genus DASQFQ01. The sequence goes on along the minus strand of CAVROM010000004.1, from coordinate 349,395 downwards.
CCCCCGGCGTCGTCGTGATGCTCGCGGTCTCGAGCGCGGGCTGGACCGGGATGGCGTTCATCGACGACATCAACGGCGGCGTGATGGACCGCATGCTCGCCGCGCCGGTGTGGCGCGGCGCGCTGAACCTCGGGAGCGTCGCCCAGGCCGTGATCCAGATCCTGATCCAGACGCTGCTGATCGTGCTGCTCGCGTGGGCGCTCGGCGCGCACTACGAGGGCGGCGTCGGCGGCGTGCTGATCCTGATGCTTGTCGCGGCGCTGCTCGGCGCGGCGTTCGCCTCGCTCTCGAATGGCCTCGGCGTGCTGACGCGCCAGCGGGAGTCGCTGATCGGGGCGGTCACGCTCGTGCTGTTGCCGCTCACGTTCCTGTCCTCGGCGCTGATGCAGCAGAGCCTGGCGCCGGACTGGATCGGCACGGTGGCGAAGTTCAACCCGGTCAACTGGGCCGTCGTCGCGGGCCGCTCCGCGGCGATGGAGAAGATCGACTGGGGCCTGGTCGCCGGCCGCGTCGGGCTGCTGTTCGCGCTCGTCGTGCTCGCGGCGGCGTTCGCGACTCGGGCGTTCGGCACCTACCAGCGGTCGCTCTAGATCGCTGGGTCTCCGGCGCGCGGTATGGTCGCGGCCGATGCGCCGGCTCGCCGTCCTCGTCGCGTTCCTCCTCCTCGCGGTCCCCGCGTCCGCGGACGCCAAGCGGCTCGTCCGGTACGGCGTAACCGGTGGCCTGGCCCCGTCGAGCGAGCTGCTGGTCGTCAACACCCACGGCCACGCTCGCCAGACCGGCCGCGCCGGCGTCCGCAGCTTCAAGCTCACCGCGAAGCAGCTGCGCGGCCTCAAGCGCGACCTCAAGGACGCGCGCTTCAAGTCGCTCAAGCGCAGCTACCAACCCGCGTTCCCGGTGATGGACGGCCAGACCCGGACGGTCAGTTACAAAGGCCGATCGATCTCCGTCTCGACGATGGCCAAGGTCCCGAAACGCCTCAGCCGCGTGTTACGCCGACTTGCGCCGCTGATGACCTAGCTGGTCGATTGCGCGGCGCCGTGCCCGGATGTGCGTGACCCGTGGATGCAGGACGGTGCACGCCGAAGTGGGATCGTGGCAGCGCCACCTCCCCCTTCCGGCGGGTGCCGACCTGCGCCGCGGGACGCGTGCAGACGGGTACCGGGGTCGTGGAATCGACCAGCTACCTAACCGACGTTGTCGCTGACCATCGTCAGCAGCCCTTTCGCCTTCCAGGCGGAGAGCCCGGACCCGTTGCCGTCGTAGGCCCGGTACTCGACGGAGTCGTCGTCCTCGCCGTTGTCGACGGCGATGATGAACACCACGGCGTCGAGGCGGCCCTGCTCGCCGTACTTCTGCTCGAGGTCGTCCAGCAGCTTGGCCGCCGCCTCGCCCACCACGCTTCGATCGATAGCCATGGGGGCTGGATATCAGCTAGAGCGCGGGGAGCTCGCCTTCGACCGCGTCGAGCCGCTCGGGGCCCTGCCGCCACAGCCGCTGGCGGAGGCGGAACACGGTGCGGTCCACGGGTTGGCGCTCGCCGCGGAGCTTGACGGCGTCGCGGTAGCCGATCGCGGTGCCGCGCAGCAGCGGGCCGGGCGGGCCTTCGGTGGCGGCGGTCACCAGCGTGTTCGCCGTCAGCCACGCGAGGTGGCCGGGCAGCGAGCGCGCCGGCACGGTGAAGCACGCGGTCAGGATCCCGTTGCGGCGGCCGAGCATCAGCTTGCGCTCCTGCACGCGGACGCTCGACTCGTGGTGCTCGATCGGGTCGGCGCGCCCGAGGCGGGTGACCCAGCCGCGGTCGAGCATCCGCAGCGCGAGGTCGGGCTCCTCCCAGTACTGGCCGAGCGCCCGGCGGAAGCCGCCGACGGCCTGGAACGCGTCGCGCCGCACCGCGCAGGCGCAGCCGATGAAGCCCGAGGCGACCCACACGCCGTCCTCGCTCAGCGCGCGCTGCTGCACGTCGCGGCTGTGCCGGACGTCGACGAACGGCACCGCCACGGCGCCGACCCGCGGGTGGTCGAAGTCGCCCACCGTCTGGGCGACGGTGGCGCGCGAGGGGAAGACGACGTCGTCGTCGACGGAGACCACGAGCGGCGCGCTCGCCTCCCCCACCCCGCGGTTGCGCTGCGCGATCGCGCCCTCGGAGCGTTCCGAGCGCAGCACCCGCGCCGACGGGAAGGCTGCCTCGACCGCCTCGGCGCTGCCGTCGCCCGAGGCGTCGTCGATCACGAGCACCTCCGGCTCGCCCTCCTGCGCCACGGCGCCCGCGACCGCCCGCAGCAGCTCCCCGCGCCGGTCCTTCGTGACGATGAGGACCGTCGCGGCGGCGCTCATCGCTCGCAGTAGAGGTTCACGTACTCCGCGGGCCGCCCGTCGAGCGGCCGCAGCGCCCGTGCCTCCTCGTCGATGACCTGGACGCTGAACCCGGCCGCCCGCAGCAGCTCGCCGAGCGCCTCCGGCCGCGTCCCGGCGGCCTCGAGCGCGCCCGGGTTGTACTCGACGAACAGCCGGAGCCCCGGCCGCTGGAGCGACTGCGCGAGCCCGGCCAGCACCGCCGGCTCGTGGCCCTCGACGTCGATCTTCACCACGTCGAACGCCCGCGCCTCCGCAAAGAAGCGATCGCCGGCGACGGTCTCGACCTCCTCGACGCGGTCGTACGGCTCGTCGGCGTAGAGGCTCGAGACGTCGCCCGCCTCGCGCACGTAGAAGCGCTCGACCCCGTCGACCGCCGACACCGCCTTCGGCACCACGGTCACCACGCCCTCGACGCCGTTGCGCGCGAGGTTCGCCCGCAGCCGCCGCACGTTCCGCGCGTCGGGCTCGAACGCGTACACCGCCCCCTCCGGCCCCACCCGCCGCGCAGCAAGCAGGGTGAAGAAGCCGACGTTGGCGCCGACGTCCGCCACCACCGAGCCGGGCTCGACGGAGCGCTCGAACAGGTCGGCCATGAAGCCCTCACGGCCGCCCTGTAGCTGGCCGTAGTACATCCGGTCCTCGACGGTCTCGGCCTCGAGCACGATCCCGCGCACCTCGGCCTCCCCCCGCCCGACCCGCCGCAGCACGACCGGCCGCACGCGGTCGATCACCGGGCCGAGGCCGGCGCGGCGAGCGAGCGCCGCTCCCTTCATCAGGAGCATGAGTCGGCTGGCGGCCATCGGCGGCTAGATGTAGCACCCGCCGCCGCTGAGAGCGCTCAGCGGGGACCGGCGGTCAAGCGGGCCCGCTCGCGGCGCCGGCTGTCATAGACGATCTTCAGCGCCCCCAGCACGAGCAGGCAGAAGCCGACGTTGAGGTACATGTCGCCCGGTGAGTTGCGCGACGCGCCGACTTGCACATAGTCCGCGACCGCCCCCGTCGCCACCAGCTCTCCGAGATTCGCCACCGCCCCGGCGGTGCACCACGCGACGCCGTGCAGCAGCACCCGATTCAGACAGAGGATCGTCAGCGTCACGATCAGAGCTCCCGGAAAGAAGATGAACGCCAGCAACAGCCCGGCGCTCAGCTCCTTGTGGTGCAGCCACACGGCGTCCGGCGCAACGGCGCCGACGACTGGCCGCAGCCCCCAGGCGAGCAGCGAGAGGCCGAGCGCGGTCAGCACGATGGTGGCGATCCTGCCCGAGGTCACCAGTGTGGGCGGCACCAAAGGCCGCTGTTCCCGCTCGGTCGACATGAAGGACCGTTATCGGCCGAGGCGCCGTTCAGATGTAGTACATCGACGCGCCGGCGTCGCGGTTCTCGCGCTCGACGACGTCGGTGATCGTGGAGCCCGCGAGGACGGCGCGGGCGGCCTCGGACGCCTCGGCGAAGATCGACTCCGCGCCGGCCCCCAGCTTGCCGTCGAGCATCTCGACGATCTCCAGCACCGTGACCTCGGCGGGCTCGCGCGCGAACGAGTAGCCGCCCTTGACGCCGCGCTGGGAGCGCAGGATCCCGCCGCGGCGCAGCACCGCGAACAGCTGCTCGAGGAACTGCACCGGGATGTCGCGCCGCCGGGCGAGCTCGCCGATCGGCACCGGGCCGTCACCGCCGGTACGCGCGAGCTCGGCGAGCGCGCGCAGGGCGTACGGAGACTTGCTCGTGATCGACAGCACGGTCCCGGATCCTAGGGGAGCCGCCTGCCAGCATCCCCGGATGCGCCGCTACGGCCCGCCGCTCCTGCTGATGGCGCTGATCTTCTTCTTCAGCGCCCAGCCCGACCTCAACTCCGGCCTCGGCGTGTGGGACACGATCGGGCGCAAGCTGATCCACGCGGCGACCTACGGCGTGCTCTTCCTCCTCTGGTGGCGCGCGCTCGGCCGGACGTGGCCCGCGGTCGCGATCACGCTCCTCTACGCGATCAGCGACGAGTACCACCAGACGTTCGTGCACGGCCGCCACGGCTCGCCGCTCGACGTGGCGATCGATATGGCCGGCGTCCTGATCGCGATCGGGCTTATCCAGCGAGGAACGCTCGCACGACGGAGACCACGAGCCGGTGGTCCTCCTCCTGCGGAAGCCCGGAGACCGTGACGGTTCCCACCACGCCGACGCCCCGGACGATCACGGGGAACGCGCCGCCGTGGGCGGCGAACCGCCGCACGACGGGAGTGCGGCGCTCGGATGCTGCGCGGCGACGAGGGACCGTGGTCACCGCGAGGCCGCATCGCCGGTCGGCGAGACCGTCGACCCCGTTCGGGGGACAGTGCGCCAGCACGGACCCCGGACGGGGTGACGCCGATCGTCGAGCGGAATGCGGCCGTTAGAGCCAGCCACGCTCGGTGGCGTGGAGCACGGCTTGGGCGCGGTCGACCGCGCCGAGCTTGCCGTAGATGTTGTGGAGGTGCGTGCGCACCGTGCTGGTGGAGAGCGAGAGCTCGTGGGCGATCTGCTTGTAGACGTAGCCCTTGGCGAGGCGCTTGAGCACCTCGAGCTCGCGGTTCGACAAGGGACACGGCTCGACCGAGCGCGGGCGCTGCGAGGTCGGGTACGGAAGGTCGTAGAGCACGCTGCGCAGCTCGGCGGGCCCGAAGCCGACCGCGCGGGCGGCCCGCAGCAGCTCGACGCTCGACACCGGCAGGCCCTGCGCGTAGTGCGCGAGCATGTCGGCGAGGCGGACGAAGGCGGCGTCGCCGGCGGCGTCGTCGGAGTGGTGGCGCTCGATCGCCGAGGCGATCGACTTCGGCAGGTTCCAGCGCCGGGTCAGCACGCCGCCGACCAGCGCGTGGTCGACGCCGAGCTCGCGACGCTCGTAGTGGAGCCGCTCCTCGGGCGTACGAGCCGGGCCGTGGACCTGCTTGGGGTAGCCCGGGTAGGCGTGCATGAGCACGAGCTTGCCGACGTCGTGGAGCAGCGCGGTGACCAGCAGGCGGTCGCGATGCGGGTAGTTGGCCTGCGCGGCGAGGCGGTCCGCGGCGCGCTGCACCGAGACGGCGTGGAGCCGGAAGCGCTCGGGCGCCGCGTCCCACGTCTTGCCGCGCTCGAAGAACTCGAAGGTCTCGGCCGAGGCGGCGAGCTGCTGCACGGCCTCCGGGGAGAGGATCTCGACCGCGGTGACGATTGAATCGACCTGGCCGCGCGTCTTGCCCTCGATCGAGTTGGCGAGCCGCAGGACGGCGATCACGAGCGCGACGTCGGACTCGATCGCGCCGACGACCTCGCTCACCGAGGGGCGGTCCTCGGCGATCAGCGCCAGCAGGCGGTTGCGCGACTCCGCCAGCGCCGGGAACAGCTCGAGCGCCTCGAAGGCAGCCGTGAGGCGCTTCCCGTGGCCCTCGTTGTGGGGGCGGCCGACCACGCTGGCCGGCGTCACCGGCCGCGGGCGCGGCCGAGGTGTCGCGCGCAGCGCGGAGAGGGCGGGGGGAGTCATCGTCGGTTGATCGTCAGTCAGATCGGGAGGATCGGAGGCAGGCATCGCTGGCCCGCTTCAGCGGGTATCGGCAGCCGTGGACAAGTGGTTGAGGGCCGCGTCGATGCGGCGGAGCGATTCGTCGCGTCCGAGCAGCCTCAGGGTCTCGAAGATGCCGGGTGAGACGGTGGTTCCGGCGAGCGCCACGCGGATCGGCTGGTAGACCTGCCGCGGCTTCGCCCCAGATCGCTCCAACACGCCCTGCAGCGCGGTTTCGAGGCGTTCTTCACTCCACGGCTCGGGCACTTCTGCGAGCGCCGAACGGGCCTGCTCGAGCCGCTCGAGCGCCTCCGAAGAGCCCAGCGTCTTCTCCCGCGCGGCGGCGTCATCGGCCGGCCCGTCGAAGAAAAAGCCGGCGAGCGGCCAGAAATCGGACAGCGTGGAGATCTTCTCCTGCGAGATCTCGGCCGCTCCGCGCAGCCCTTCGCGGCCCGTGAGGGCCTCCAGGCGGGCCGTCAGGTCGTCCAGCGGCAGCTCGCGCAGGTAGCGGCCGTTGATGTGGCGCAGCTTCTGCTCGTCGAACACGGCGGGCGACTTCGACACGCGCTCGAGCGAGAACTCGTTGATGAGCTCGTCCGTGGTGAAGAACTCCTGGGACTCCTCGGTGCCCCATCCCAGCAGCGCGACGTAGTTGCGCACGGCCTCGGGGAGGTACCCGCGCTCGCGAAGCTCCTGCACCGAGGCGGCTCCGTGGCGCTTGGAGAGCTTCTTGCCGTCGGGCCCGTGGAGCAGCGGGACGTGCGCGTAGAGCGGTGCCTCCTCTCCCATCGCCTGCAGGATCAGCATCTGCTTCGGGGTGTTGGAGTAGTGATCGGCGCCGCGCACGACGTGGGTGACGCCCATGTCCAGGTCGTCCACCACGACCGCGAGGTGGTAGAGCGGTGTGCCGTCGGCGCGGGCGATCACCAGGTCGTCTTGGAGCGCGTTGTCGAACGCCGATTCGCCGCGAATGACATCGCGCACCATCGTCGTGCCCTCGTCAGCCACCCGCAGGCGCACGGCGCCCTCGCCCTCGTCCTGGCCGCGGAAGCCGCGGTTGCCGTGCTCCTTGTGCCAGGCCTCGATCTCGTCGCGCCCGGCGGTCGAGCGGTAGGCGCGGCCGTCGTCGATCAGCTTCTGGACCACTTCGGCGTGGCGATCGGACCGCTGGGACTGGAAGACCGGCTCCTCGTCGTGGTCCAGCTCGAGCCAGCGCAGCGCGTCGAAGATCTGCTCGACGTTCTCGGGCGTTGACCGCTCGCGGTCGGTGTCCTCGATCCGGAGCAGGAACTGGCCGCCGTGGCGGCGGGCGAGCAGCCAGTTGTACAGTGCCGTCCGCGCACCCCCGATGTGCAGGGCGCCTGTCGGGGACGGTGCAAAGCGGACGCGCATCTGGACACAGTTTGCCATGCGGTCCGGGCGTCCAGTTTTCATGCTCATCGGTGCACACGTCTCTCCCGCCGGCGGACCCGCGAACGCGGTGCAGCGAGGCGTGGAGCGAGGCTGCCACTCGATCCAGATCTTCAACCAGAACCCGCGGGCCTGGAAGCCGCGCGTGTACTCGGACGAGGAGGTCGCGGATTTCCACGAGGCGAGGAAGGCGTCCGAGGTGGACGCGGTGCTGATCCACGCGGTCTATCTCCTCAACTGCGCCTCGGAGGACAAGGAGATCCGCGACAAGTCCTTGACGGCGCTGACCGCCGCCCTGCAGGCGGGCGACGCGCTCGGCGCGGTCGGCGTCGTCCTGCATCCTGGGTCAGCGTTGAAGGGGACGGTGGAGCCCGCGATCGAGCGCGCGGCGGAGACGATCGCCGAGGCGCTCAACGAATCGGAGAACTGCGCTCTGCACCTCGAGGACACGGCCGGCGCCGGCGGCACGCTGGGCCGCTCGTTCGAGGAGCTCGTGAGCCTGATCGAGCAGGCCGGCGGCGGCAAGCGGCTCGCCGTCTGCCTCGACTCCTGCCATCTCTACGCCTCCGGTTACGACATCGCGACCGCCGAGCGGCTGGGCGCGGTCATCGACGAGTTCGACTCGATCGTCGGCCTCGACCGCCTCGCCTCGCTGCACTTCAACGACTCGGCCACCCCGCTCGGCTCCAACGTCGACCGCCACGCGCCGCCCGGCGAAGGCCAGCTCGGCCGCGAGGGCTGCGCCGCGTTCCTCTCGGAGCCGCGGTTCGAGGGGATGCCGGTGATCCTCGAGGGCCCCGGGATCGACGGCAAGGGGATCGTCCCCGAGGACATCGCGCTGGCGCACGAGCTGCGCGACGAAGGCGTCGCCGCCCGCGCTCCTGCTTAGCGTCAGCTCGCGCGAGCCGTGGCTGTCGCGCGGACGCCCCCGCCCTACCGGGCCCGGCCGCCGACCGTCCGGCTAGGCTCCCCGCCGGGATGGCGTTCTGCGACCAGTGCGGCCAACGGCTGGAGGACCGCGCGCGCTTCTGCCCGAACTGCGGCGCACCCCGCTCCGGCGCGGCGAGGGCAGAGCCCGAACCGCCGCTGGCGCCCTCCGCGAAGCCCCCGCCCTCGCCGGTGGAGCCGGAGCCGGAACCCGAACCGCCCCCGGCGCCCGAGCCCGAGCCCGAACCCGAACCGGAGCCGCCCCCTCCGCCTCCGCCCCCGCCCGCCGCGGAGGAGCCCGCGCCGGAACCCGCGGCCCGGCCCCGTTCGGCCGCGCAGGCCGAGCTCGTCGGCCAGCTCGGGCAGCTGGGGCAGACGCCCGCGGTCGTCGCCGCCGGCGTCATCGGGATCGGGACGTTCGCGGTCGTGTTCGTGGTCGGCTTCGTGCTCGCGGCGCTGCCCGACGCGTCGCTGATCGGCTTCCTCGGCGCCGACGCCGGCTATGTCGAGGAGGCGTTCCGGCAGATGGTCCAGCTCGTCCTCGCCGGGTTCGAGAACGACTCGCTGTTCGACGTCTTCAAGAGCACGAGCCGGGTTGCGCCCGGGCTGTTCGCGCTCGTCCCCACCTTCACCGCGCTCTACCTGGCCCGCGCCCAGCTGACGCGCCTCAAGGGCGCGAGCCTCGGGCTGCGGCTCGGCGTCGCCGCCGGCGGCGCGCTCGTCTTCGCGCTGCTGATGATCATCCCCGCGCTGCTGACGGGCGACATCGACGCCGACGTCGGCCAGACCTTCACCTACGCCCTCTTCTGGGGGCTGGTCGGCGCGCTGACCGGGACCCTTCTCGCCGCCCCGCGCGAGCCCGGCGCCGTCCCCGTGCCCAGCCGGGGCCGCGTGGTGATCGCCGCCGTGCTCACCGCCCTGCGCCCGCTCGGGCTCGCCCTGCTGGTCACGACCGTGCTCGGCACCGCGCTGTGGATCGTCGACGTCGCCGCCGACGGCGACGCGCGCGGCAGCCGCTCGCTCCCGATCGCGCTCGTCGACACCACGCTCTACGCGGTCGACCACGGCGTCCACTCCTTCGAGCTCGGCACGCTCGCCGCGTTCGAGCGCCGCCAGCTGCGGCCCGAGGTGCTGTCGCTCCCGCTGCCCGCCGACAAGCCCGGCGAGATCGTCGGCACCACCAGCGACCCGCTGCGGCTGTTCTCCTACCGCGACGGCGCCAGCGCGATCGTCTTCCTGCTGATGCTCGTGGTGCTGATCGGGATCCCGGTCACCGCCGCCCTCTACGCCGGCTTCGTGGTCGCCCGCGAGCGCGCGGCCGCCTCACCGGCGCTCGGCGCGGCCTGGGGCGCGCTCGTCGGCCCAGTGTGGGCGATCGCGCTGGCGATCGTCAACGGGCTGCTCCAGGACACGCTGTTCGGCCACGCCCAGGGCGAGAGCGTGTTCGGCATCGTGCTCGTGTTCGGCGCCCTGATCGGGGCGCTCGGCGGCTTCCTCGCCGCCCGCGCGAGCGCTACGCCCGCAGCCGCCTGACCCCGAAGCCGACGAGCCCGCCGAGCGCCAGCGCGAGCACGATCGTCATCCCGAGCTCGCCCGAGCCGCCCTCGCCGCCCCCACCGAGCCCGGCCGTCTGCCCCGACTCGACCGTCGCCGCCGGCTTGGCGGTCGCGGTCGGCGTGGGCGTCGGGATCACGTTGCCGGTGACCTGCAGGTCGATCAGCGTGTCGAACTGGTCGGCCTCGAGGTTGCGCCCCTGGTCGTCGGCCGCGACCGAGACGTAGAACGTGCCCGGCTCGGAGTAGACGGTGTCGGAGTTGCCGCCGCCCTCCTCCCCCACCCGCTGGCCCTCGACCCGCAGCGACACGCTCTTGTCGCTGCTTGCGTAGGAGTCGGTCTGCGTGCCCTTGAACACGTCCTTCTCCCGCAGCGGGCTGTAGATCGACATCCGCATGAAGTAGCTCGACTCGGTCCGGCCGCCCACGGTCGCCCCCGCCGTCAGCTGCTGCCCCGGCTTCAAGGTCACGGCGTAGAAGAGCTGCTCGCCGCCGCGCAGCGTGTCCTTGTACTTGCCCGGCGCCAGCACCGGCGCGTCGTTGAACGAGCCGCCGCCCGCGATCGGCGACTGGGCCGAGGCCGGCGCCGCGAGCGCGAGCACCAGCGCCAAGACCAGAACGAGCCTCACGCCGGCCGCCTCCGGCGCGCGCCCGCCAGCGCGCCGCCCGCCAGCAGCCCCGCCACGATGCCGCCGAGCGCGCCGGCCGCCAGCACGCCGTTGCTCGGCCCGTCATCGTCATCGGCGCTCGTGTCGACCGCCCCCGACGCTCCCGAGGGCGAGGCCGGCGCCCCGATCACCTTGCCGGTCACGCGCACGAACAGCTCGATCGGGAACGGCCCGCTCTGCCCCGGAGCCGGATCGACCTCGAGCTTGTAGAACCAGCGCCCCACCGGCGGCTTGCGCAGGTCCTCCTCCCCCACGTCGTCCTTCACCACCGCGGTCAGGACGTCGTCGCCGTTGGTCGCCGCGTCGCTGTCGGCGAACTCCAGGCTCTCGTCCCGCAGCTCGGTCTTGAACACCGACGGGATGCCCGCCTCGGAGTCCGGCAGGGTCGCGCTGATCGCGATCGACTGCCCCGCTCCGACCTTGAACGAGTACCAGGAGGGCGAGCTGGCCGAGACCGACGTCGTGTACTGGCCCGGCCCGTAGAGCTTCGCCTCGGCCGGCGCGGGCACACCCTCCAGCGCCTTGCCCTCCGTCACGTACGGCCGCAGCGCCCGTGCGGTCAGCGAGCGCAGCTGTCCGCCGAGCTCCTGCGCGTTGTCGGCGTCGACGTAGCGGCCACCGGCCGCGTCGGCGATGCACTCGAGCTGCTTGCGCGCGTCCTGCTTGACCCGGAAGCCGACCGCCTGGATCTTCAGCGTCACGCCGCCCTGCGACAGCTCGCGGGCGACCTTGCACGGCTCAGGCGGCGCGCAGTTGTCGGCGCCGTCGGAGACGAGCACGACCGTCTTCTGCTTGGCGCTCCCCAGGTCCTTGGCCGCCGCCTGCAGCGACGTGCCGATCGGCGTGAAGCCGCGCGGCGTGATCGCGTCGATCGAGGACTTGAGCCCCTCGCGGTCCAGCGGCGCGACCGGCGAGACGAGCCGCGAGTCCGCGCAGCCCTTCTCCCGCCCGGTGCCGCTGACCCGCGACCCGAACACCCGCAGGCCGACCTTGGCGTCGTCCGGCAGCTCGTCGACCAGCGTGTTGAGCGCGGACTTGGCCGCCGCGATCTTGGGCTGGCCGGAGCCGTCGTCGGCCCGCATCGACTTCGACGCGTCGACCACCAGGATCACCGCCGCGTCCTTGTCCGGGGCGGGCTGCGTCTGGGCGCGGGCGCCCGCGGGAGCGAGCAGCACAAAGAGCATCCCCAGGACTCCCGCGGTCAGACGACGCATCCGAAAGGAAGGTACCTCAGGCGATAGACGGCGCCTCCGGTAGCCCGGCGAGCGCGGCCTGGAGCTCCTCTTCGGAGAACTCGGGGTCCTCGAGATCGCCCGCCAGGTACGCGTCGTAGGCGGCGAGATCGAAGTTGCCGTGGCCGCAGAGGCCGAACAGGATCGTCCGCTCCTCCCCGGCCTCGCGCGCCGCCTCGGCCTCCTCCATCACCGCCCGGATCGCGTGCGCCGGCTCGGGCGCCGGGATGATGCCCTCGGAGCGGGCGAAGCGCACGGCGGCCTCGAACGTCTCGTTCTGCTTGTAGGCGCGCGCCTCGATCCGGCCCGCCTTCACGAGGCCGCACACCATCGGCGCGTCGCCGTGGTAGCGCAGGCCGCCCGCGTGCACCGGCGGCGGGACGAAGTCGTGCCCGAGCGTGTACATCGGCATCAGCGGCGTCATGCCGACCGTGTCGCCGAAGTCGTAGCCGTAGACGCCGCGGGTCAGCGTCGGGCAGGCGGCCGGCTCGGCGGCGAGGATGCGCGTCTTGCTGCCCGCGCGCAGGAACGGGAAGACCAGGCCGGCGAAGTTCGAGCCGCCGCCGACGCAGCCGATCACCACGTCGGGCTCGGCCTCCGCCATCGCGAGCTGCGCGATCGCCTCCTGCCCGATCACCGTCTGGTGCAGCAGGACGTGGTTCAGCACGGAGCCGAGCGAGTAGTTGCACTCCGGATCCTGGGCGGCGACCTCGACCGCCTCGGAGATCGCGATCCCCAGCGAGCCGGTCGGATGCGACGCCTGCGAGCGGCCCGCCTCGGTGCGGTCGCTCGGCGAGCGGTGCACGCTCGCGCCCCAGGTCTCCATCATCGAGCGCCGGTAGGGCTTCTGGTCGTAGCTGGAGCCGACCATGAAGACCTCGCACTCGAGCCCGAACAGCGTGCAGGCGAACGCGAGCGCCGAGCCCCACTGGCCCGCGCCGGTCTCGGTACAGAGCTTCTTGATCCCGGCCTGCGCGTTCTCGTAGGCCTGCGGGACCGCGGTGTTCGACTTGTGCGAGCCGGACGGGGAGACGCCCTCGTACTTGTAGAAGATGCGCGCGGGGGTGTCGAGCGCCTGCTCGAGCCGGCGGGCGCGGTAGAGCGGCGTCGGGCGCCACAGCCGGTAGGCGTCGCGGACGGGGTCGGGGATCGGGATCTCCGGCTCCATCGAGACCTCCTGGCCGATCAGCCCCATCGGGAAGATCGGGGTCAGGTCGTCGGGGCCGGCGGGCTCCCCGGTGGCGGGGCTGAGCGGCGGCAGCGGCGGGCCGGGCAGGTCGGGCAGCAGGTTGACCCAGTGGGTGGGGATCTGGTCCTCGCCCAGGAGGAACTTGGTGGTCGGCGGCATGCCGCCGACTCTAATCCGTCAGACGGTGACGAGCGCGCGGGTGCTGAGGAGCCGGCGCAGCTCGGGCGCCGCGACGCGGGCCTCGACCTTGTAGCCGTTGCCGAAGCGGAGGATGCGTTCGCCGATCATGAGCTCCAGCGGCGTCTCGCCCGGGAAGTCCTCGATGATCCGGCGCACCTCGGCGAGCACCGACGCCGGCTGCTCGCCCTCGAGGATCAGGCGCAGCGGCTTGGGCGGCTCGGCGGCCTTGGCGGCGCTCTCGCGGGCGCGCTCGATCTCGGCGTCCGACGGGTCGTAGCGCTCGACGTCCTGCACGATCAGCGTGACCTTGCCGGCCTCCTTGTGGTCGACGCGGCCCTTGACCATCACGATCTCGTCGAGCTGCAGCGCCGCCTCGGCGGTGGCGAGCGTCTTCTCGAACACCATCAGCTCGACCGCGCCCTCGAGGTCGTCGAGCGTGGCGAACATCAGCATCGAGCCCGCGCGAGTGCGGATCTTCTTGGCCGCCGTGATCATGCCGCCGAGCTTCACGAACTCGCCGTCCTTGCGATCCATCACCTCGCCGCAGGCGCAGTCGCCCTTGGCGCGCAGGGCTTCGCGGACGCGCTTGAGCGGGTGATCCGAGATGAACAGCCCGATCGACTCCTTCTCGCGGGCCAGCAGCTCCGTGCGCTCGAACTCGTGGATCGGGATCGGCGGGTGCGCGGGCGCGGCGAACGGCGAGGCGCCGCCGTCCGCCGGGCCGAGGTCGAAGATCGAGCCCTGGCCGATCTGGGCGTCGAGCTGGGCCTTGGCGCCCGCGCCCTGCGCGGCCTCCAGCACCTCGAGCATCCCGCGGCGCGTGGCGCCGGTCGAGCCGAACGCGCCGCACATGATCAGCGCCTCGATCGCCTTCTTGTTGACCGCGCGGCAGTCGACGCGCTCGCAGAAGTCCCACAGGCTGGTGAATGGGCCGCCCTCCTCGCGGGCGCGCTTCATCGCCTCGACGGCGGCGTAGCCGACGCCCTTCACCGCGTCCAGCCCGAAGCGGATGTTGCCCTCCACGACCATGAACTCGTGGTCGGAGAGGTTCACGTCCGGCGGCAGGATCTCGATCCCCATCTCCTCGCAGCGGGCGACGAAGAACGGGACCTTGTCCTTGGTCGACATGACCGAGCTGATCAGCGCCGCCATGTACTCGGCGGGGTAGTTGGCCTTCAGCCAGGCGGTGCGGTACGCGATCAGCGCGTAACAGGCCGCGTGGGAGCGGTTGAACGAGTAGTCGGCGGACTTCTCGTTGGTCATCCACAGCTGCTCGATCACGGACTCTGAGGTGCCGGAGGCGCGGCAGCCGGCCACGAATTCGGGCTTGAGCTGCGCCATCGCCTCGCGGTTCTTCTTGCCGATCGCCTTGCGCAGGTCGTCCGCCCGCGGGCCGGAGAAGCCGCCGAGCGACTTCGCGATCTGCATCGACTGCTCCTGGTACAGGATCACGCCCTTGGTGGCCTCGGTGATCGGGCGCAGACGGTCGTCCAGGTAGGTGATCGAGTCGGGGTTGCGCTTGCCGCGGGCGTACGTCGGGATCTGGTCCATGGCGCCCGGGCGGTACAGCGCGACGAGCGCCACGAGATCCTCGAACTCGGTCGGCTGGACCTTCTTGAGCGCCTCGCGCATCCCCTCGGACTCGAACTGGAACACGCCGATCGCGTCGCCACGGGCCATCATCGCGTAGGTCTTCTCGTCGTCGAGCGGGAGCGTCGCCATGTCGATCCGGCTGCCGGACGAGCGCTCGATGATCGTCAGCGCGTCCTCGATCACGTCGAGGTTGCGCAGGCCGAGGAAGTCCATCTTCAGCAGCCCGATCTCCTCGATCGGCTTCATCGAGTACTGGGTAACCGTGCGGTAGACCTTCGCGCCGTCCTCCCCCACGCCGGCATCGGCGAGCTGGAGCGGGACGATGTCGGTCAGGCTGCGGTCGGAGATCACGACCGCCGCGGCATGGATCGAGGCGTTGCGGACGATGCCCTCGAGGCCCTTCGCGACGTCCACGATCTGCTTGGCGACCGGATCCCGCTGGACCTCGGCGGCGAGCTCGGCGCCGGGCTGCATGCAGTCCTCGAAGCTCGGCGGGCGGCCCTGCTGGGGGTCCGGGATGAGCTTGGCGAGGCGGTCGCCGACGCCGTAGTCGTGGCCGAGGACGCGCGCGGCGTCGCGTGTGGCCGCGCGCGGGAACATGCGGCCGAAGGTGATGATCTGGGCGACGCGGTCGGCGCCGTACTTCTCCGTCACGTAGCGGATGACGCGGTCGCGGCCGCGGACGGAGAAGTCGATGTCGATGTCCGGCATCGAGACGCGCTCGGCGTTGAGGAAGCGCTCGAACAGCAGGTCGTAGCGGAGCGGATCGACGTCCGTGATCTCGAGGCAGTAGGAGATGATGCTGCCCGCGGCGCTGCCACGGCCGGGGCCGACCGCGATCCCGTTTGACTTCGCGTAGGCGACGAAGTCGTGGACGATCAGGAAGTAGGCGTTGAAGCCCATGTTGCCGATGACCGCGAGCTCCATGTCGGCGCGCTCGCGGGCCTGGGCGGGGATCGGATCGCCGTAGCGCTTGCGCAGCCCCGCGTCGACGAGCGCACGCAGGTACGCCTCCTCGGATTCGCCGTTGGGCGTGTCGAAGCGCGGGATCAGCTGCTGGCCGAGCGCGACCGTGGTCTCGCAGCGCTCGGCGATCTCGACGGTGGAGGCGAGCGCCTCCGGCATGTCGCTGAACGACTCCGCCATCTCCTCCGAACTCTTCAGATAGAACTCGTTGGTGTCGAAGCTCATCTTCGGGGCGGCGAGCGTCGACTTCGTCTGCACGCACAGCAGCGCGGCGTGGTGGTGGTAGTCCTCCTTGCGGAGGTAGTGGACGTCGGCGGTGGCGACGAGCGGGCGGTTGAGCTCCTTCGCGAACTTCTGGATCGCCTCGTTGACCTGCTCCTGCTCGGCGATGCCGTTGCGCTGGACCTCGAAGTAGACGTCCTCGGGGCCGAAGATCTGGACGAGGTCGTCGAGGTGGGCTCTCGCCTGGGGGAGCCGGCCCTCGACGATCCGGCGGCTGCTGCGCGACGCGAGGCAGCCCGTGAGCGCGATGACGCCCTCGGCGTGGCGCTCGAGGCACTCGAGGTCGACGCCCGGCTTGCCGCGGTAGAGACCCTCGAGGAAGCCGGCGCTGGAGAGCTTGGTGAGGTTCTTGAAGCCCTCGTCGCTGGCGGCGAGCAGCGTGAGGTGGTTGCGCTCGATCTTGCCCTCGCGGACCGTGCGGTCGTCCACGAAGTAGGCCTCGAGGCCGAGGATCGGCTTGATGTTGTGCTTCTTGCACGCCTTGTAGAGCTCGACCGATCCGTTCATCACCCCGTGGTCGGTGAGGCCGAGCGCGGGCTGGCCGAACGCCGCCGCACGCGCCGCGAGCCCGTCGATGTTCGCCGCACCGTCGAGCAGCGAGTACTCGGAGTGGACGTGGAGATGCGCGCAGGCGTGGGTGCTCACGGAGTCGTCCAGACTAGGTGCCGGATCGGACGCTTCGAGGGCGCCGCGCAAGACCTCGCCGCACGCTGCGGCAGTTCTCTGCTCACGCCGCCTGCGCGCGGTCCAGCCACGACTTCAGCAGCGCCACGACCTCGCGGTCGCCGCGCACGATCGGCCGGTGGCCGGGCGGGGTCGGCTCGCCCCGGAGCAGGTGCGAGAAGCCCTCCGGGGTCATCGTCACGGTCGCGTCCGCACCCGCTTCCGGCGGGGCGGTGAGGATCTCGACGCCGCCGCCGTTGCCGACCGTGACGTACCAGCTGGCGGGCGGGTCGCTCGTGATGCGCTGGGCGACGGTGAAGCTGTGGTCGCGCGACCAGGCGGCGTGGATCACGTAGGGGAACGTGCGGTAGATCAGCGCCGGCTCGAGCCTTGCGCCGGCTCGCGCCGCCTCGGCGAGGCTGAGCGTGGCGGCGGGGATGGCCTTGAGCGGCTTGAGACGGCGCTTGCGGCCGGACACCCGCGCGGCGCCCCGGAAGCGCCCGATCTTGTGCGGGACGCCGGCGATCAGCTCGGCGAGCGTGAGCGGGTCGGCGGATAGGTGGAACTCCGCCTCGCGCCGGCCACGGGGCTGCTCGAGATCCTTCACGTAGGCGCGGCCGCCGGCGACGGTGACGGCGAACGTCCCGACCCCGGCGATCGTGATGTCGTAGTCGACGGGCCCTTGCACGATCGCCGACTGCACGGGGAGCAGGCCGGCGATGAGCTTCCCGGCGGCCTGCGGGTCGTCGTGCGCGAGCTTGACGAGCGCGCCCCGGAGCCAGGGGTACTGGCGCTGGCTGCGGCCGGTCGCGTGGGCGCGCGAGGGGCCGGCCGGAGCGGAGACGATCGGTCGCTTCTCGGGCGGGGTGGCGGCGGGAACGAGCGCCTCTTCGGGCGCGACCTCGACCTCGACGGGCACGGCCTCCGCCGGCGAGACGTCGACCTCGATCGTGGTCCCGTTCGGCGCCCGCTCCCGGAGCGCGGACGCGGCCGCATCGAGGTCCGCGACCACGCGGCTGGACTCCTCGGGGGTGGTCCCGGCGGCGGCAGCCGCCGCCTCGGCCTGCTCGCGGGCCCGGCGCTGGAGCTCCAGCTCGTCCGCGAGGCCGGCCGCGCGGCGGTCGAGCTCGGCGACGCGGTCGAGGAGCCCGCCCTCCTCGTGCGCCGCCAGACGGGAGCGGAGCTCGGCGAGCTCGGTCTGGTCCGCCTCGCGCGCGGCGCGCTCGGCATCGAGGTCCGCGCGCAGGGCGGCGAGGACGTCCCGGTCGGCCGCGCGCGCCGACTCCATCTCCGCCCGCAGCTGGGCGGCGAGATCGTCGCGGCTCGGCCCGGCCTCGACCTCGGCGCGCAACGCCTCCAGCCGCTCCCGCACCTCGGCCAGGGCGGCACGCTCGGCCGCGAGGTCGTCGCGCAGCGCGGCGAGGGCGGACCGGTCGGCCTGGCGCGCAGCCCGCTCCCGAGCCAGCTCCTCCGCGAGGTCGGCGGCGGAGGCGCGCTCGGCGTTGAGGTCGGTGTGGAGGGAGGCGAGGGCGGCGGTCTCGGCGTCGAGGGCGTCGCTGAGCGCGCTGCGGGCGGCCCGCTCGCGGTCGAGCTCGGCCTCGAGGCTCGCTCGGGCGACCCGCTCAGCGGCGAGCGAGGCGGTGGCGGAGGCCGCCTCGCTGCGGGCGGTCTCGGCCTCGGCGCCCACGGCCGCCCGGGCGGCCCGCTCGCTCTCGAGCGCGGCCGCGAGGTCCGTGATGCGGGCCGCGGCGGAGGAACGCGCCTCGGCGAGCTCGGACCCGGCCTGGGTCAACTCGGCGCGGACCGCGTCGAGCTCGGCCTTCGCGGCGGACAGCTCGCCCTCGCGCTCGGCCAGCGCCGAACGGGCCTGCTCGAGCTCGGTCTGAGCCTCGGAGGCGGCGGCGCCGCTCTCGGCCAGGCGGCGGGAGAAGTCGCGGCGGGCGTCGTCCAGGTCGGCGGCGGCGGCCACGGACTGCTCTCGCGCCCGCGCTGCCTCGGCCTCGAGCCGAGACGCGCGCTCGCGGGCGGCGGCAAGGTCGGCCTCATACGCGGCCCGCTCCTCGCGCAGGGACAGGGACGACGACTCGCTCGCCTCCAGCACCCGCAGCCGCACCGCGTCGCTGGTGCGCGCCACCTCTGCGGCCCGCATCCGGAGCTGGAGATCCCCCGCGTGCCGGCGCGCCGCGGCGGCCGCCGCCAGCGCGTCCGACAGCGCCGCCCGGGCGTGCTCGTCGCGCGGGATGCGCCGCTCCAGCTCCGCCACCTGCGCCGCCAGCGAATCCCGCTGCGCGGCGAGAGCCTCGACCTGCGCCTCGAGCTCCGAGCCCCGCAACTCCACAGCGTCCAGCGCCCGCAGCGCCTCCGAGGCCACCCGCGCCTGCGCCTGCTCGGCCGCCTCGGCGCGCCGCGCCCGCCGCTCGGCCAGCACGGCGCGGTCGATCACCTCGCCGCCCGGCCCTTCCTCCTCAGGCTCGGCAACCACTGACACCGCCGCACGCGCGTCGAGCCCGGCCACCGGCGGCACCGCCGACTGCTCGCCGCCGCTCCACTCGAGCCACAGCGCGCCGTCGCGCACCAGCGACTCAGGCGCCAGGTACGCCCCTCGCCACACGCTCCCGTTCCCGAGCCGGGAGCTCGGGGCGTCGGGCAGCGACTCGAACCGCGACGCCTCCCCACCCCCGACGGACACGCACAGCACCGGCAGACCCTCCAAAGGCGTCACGCCCGGCGCCCACCGGCCCCGGACGCGCACCAGCCCACCCTCGCCACCAGAGGGAAGCCACTCGACGACCTCGAGCGTGAGGCCGTCGAGGATCGAGGCAGGGGTCGATTCGGTCACGCGGCGCCATGGTCCCAGACGGTCCGGCGGTCTCCCGCTGGGCCGAGAACCCGCCGCTAAGCCCGGTTAATCCGAGTCGCGCTTGGCGAACAGCAGCCCGGCGACCAGCCCGGCCACGACGACCGCGCCCGCAAGCACGGGGGCGGGCAGGTAGGTCGGTCCGTACTTGCGACGCAGGACGACCTTGGCCCCGTTCCACACCAGGATGCCGAGGAACTTGTAGAGCATGCTCGACTCCTACCCTCCGTTGCCTTCGCGAACACGCTGCGCCATCCGCGACTGCAGCGACCAGATCTCGATGAACCCCGGCGACGCCTGCTGGGAGAACAGCCCGCCGGACTCCGCGAACGTCGCCAGCTGCGCGTCGTAGACCGCGTGCGGCGACTCGCGCGTGACCACGCGCGCGTGGCCCTTGAACAGCTTCAGCCCGATCTTGCCGTTCACCCGCTCGTTGACGGCGTCCATGTAGGCCTCGATGTCGGTCCGCAGCGGCTCCCACCACAGGCCCGCGTAGACCAGATACGCCCACTGCTGGTCGAGCCGCGGCTTGAACTGGTTCTGGTGGATCGTCCCCACCAGCCGCTCGAGCTCCTTGTGCGCGGGCAGCAGGATCGCCGCCGCCGGCACCTCGTAGATGTCGCGGACCTTCAGACCCACGATGCGGTCCTCGATGTGGTCGACGATGCCGACGCCGTGCCGGCACCCGATCTCCGCCGCCCGCTCGATCAGGTCCGCCAGCGCGAGGCGCTCGCCGTCCAAGGCCACCGGCACGCCGCGCTCGAACTCGACCTCCACGACCTGCGGCTCGTCGGGGGCCAGCTCCGGCCGCGTCACGAGCTGGAAGACGTCGTCGTCCGGGGCATGCGACAGATCCTCGATCCACCTGCCTTCCGACGACCGCCCCCACAGGTTGTCGTCGATCGAGTACGGCGCCGACTCGGTGCCGCCCTTGACGGGGATCCCGTGCTTGCGCGCGTAGGCGATCTCCTCGTCGCGGCCCATCTGCCACGACCGGACCGGCGCGATCACCTTGAGCTCCGGGGCGAGCGTCGCCACCGTGCCCTCGATCCGCACCTGGTCGTTGCCCTTGCCGGTGCAGCCGTGCGCGATCGTGTCGCAGCCCGTCTTGCGCGCGTACTCGACCGCCAGCTTCGCGATCAGCGGCCGGCCGAGCGCGGTGAAGAGCGGATAGCCGTCGCCGTAGTCGGCATTGGCCTTGATCGCCGGCAGCACGTACTCCTGCGCGAACTCCTCGCGCGCGTCGACGACGTGCGCCTCGATCGCGCCGAGGTTCGTCGCCTTGCCCTTCACGACCTCGTAGTCCTCGCCCGGCTGCCCGAGGTTGACGGTCAAAGCCACGACCTCGGCCTCGTACTCGTCCTGGATCCACTTGAGCATCACGCTCGTGTCGAGCCCGCCCGAGTACAGGAGCAGCACCCGCCCGACCTCACCCGGCTGGGCCAGGTAGGACGCGACGCGCGTGGCGTCGGGATCGGCGACGCGGTGGACCTCGGTGCGGATGGGCTCTCTCGGCTCGGTCATGGGGCGCGACAGGTTAGCCTCCGGCGCATGCTCGACAGCGTGCGGGAGCTGGGAGGGGAGCCGGCGGTCAGCGTCGGCGACCGCGGCCTGAACTACGGCGAGCTGCGCGAGTGCGCCGCCGCGGTCGCGAAGCATTTCGACGGCGCCGAGCGCGTCGCGGTGTGGGCCGAGAACACGCTCGAGACGTGCGTCGCCGCCGTCGCCGCGCTCGTCACCGGCACGCCGCTCGTGCCGGTCAACCCGAAGCTCGGCCGCTCGGAGCTCGAGCACGTGCTCACCGACTCGAAGCCCGATGTGATCTTCGGCGGCCCCGACGGCATCGCCGTCGACCTCGACGCCCGCGCCTCGGAGCTCCCCGACAGCGCCGCGACCGACGAGGATCCGGCGCTGATCATCTACACGTCCGGCACCACCGGCCGCCCCAAGGGCGCGATGCTCCCCCGCCGCGCGGTCGCCTCCAACCTCGACGGCCTCGCCGACGCCTGGGAGTGGACCGGCGACGACGTCCTCACGCACGGGCTGCCGCTCTTCCACGTCCACGGACTGGTCCTCGGCCTGTTCGGCCCGCTGCGCCGCGGCGGCGAGCTGCGCCACCTCGGCCGCTTCGACGCCCAGGCCGCCGCGCGAGCGCTGAACGACGGCGCCACGATGCTGTTCGGCGTCCCGACCATGTACCACCGGCTGGGCCGCGAAGCGGAGCAGGACGCCACCATCGCCGACGGCCTGAAGCGGGCCCGGCTGCTCGTCTCCGGCTCCGCCCCCCTCCCCACCCCCGAGTTCACCCGCATCGAGCAGCTCACCGGCCAGCAGATCGTCGAGCGCTACGGCCTCACCGAGACGCTGATGAACACCGCCGTCCGCGCCGACTCCCAGCGCAAGCCCGGCTATGTCGGCATCCCGGTGCCGGGGGTCGAGGTCCGCCTCGTCGACGACGACGGCAACGAGCTCGACGCCACCGACGACGAGACGATCGGCGAGGTCACCGTCCGCGGCCCCAACCTCTTCACCGGCTACCTCAACCGCCAGGACGCCACCGACGAGGCCATGCGCGACGGGTGGTTCTTCACCGGCGACCTCGCCACCGTCGGCGAGGACGGCTACTGGCGCATCGTCGGCCGCCGCTCGACCGACCTGATCAAGACCGGCGGCTACAAGGTCGGCGCCGGCGAGATCGAGGTCGCGCTGCTCGACCACCCCGCCGTCAAGGAGGCCGCCGTCACCGGCGAGGAGGACCCCGACCTCGGCGAGAAGATCATCGCCTGGGTGGTGCCGGAGGACGACAGGCCGGACGAGAAGGCGCTGATCGACCACGTCGCGGGCGAGCTCGCGCCGCACAAGCGCCCGCGCGAGGTGCGCTTCCTCGACGAGCTGCCGCGCAACGCGATGGGCAAGGTCCAGAAGAAGAAGCTGGGGGACTGAATCCGGACCATCGCGGGCAGCAACCCGCGATGCGCTTGCTCCCCCCGCTCGCCGTCCTCGCCGGTGCGATCCTGCTGCTCTTTCTCCCCGGCTTCGTCAACGGCCGCCGCAACGACGAGGGCATCGCCTGGACTGCGCCGAAGGGCGAGCGCGTCAAGCTCGCCGAGGCGGGCTACGCGATCACCGCGTCAAACCACGACGGGACGATCACGGCGCGAGACCTCGCCACCGGCACGCGCCGGTGGCGCAAGACCGACCTCGGCAAGGAGCACTTCGCTTCCGGCCTGCTCGTCCGCCGGGTCGGCGGCACGCTGCTCGTGGTCGATCGCCAGGGGAGGTTTCGCGGGCTCGATCTCAAGACTGGGAAGCAGCGCTGGGCCGCACCGCCGCCGAGCGACCCGGGTGACTCGTTGATCCCGGCCATCGCGACCCCGGACCTCGTCGCCTCGCACCGCTGCGAGGGGAAACACTGCGTGGCAGAGGTCCGGTCGATCGCGGACGGCTCCGTGCGCTGGCGCGCGCCGGTCGCTTACGAGCCCTGGCTGGGCTCGCCGCCGATCGCGCAGTCCCTCGGCGTGGACCGCTCGTTGTGGCCGGCGAGCGCTGTGATCCTTCGCGCCCCGCCGGAGGGCCAGCGTTACGAGGTCCGCCGCCTCGACACCGGCAGGGTCCTTGCCCGCGGCCGCGCGGAGGACGAGGCGCTCGCCGTGCTCGGCAACCTCTTCCTGCGCGAGGACGAACAGGGCGTGCTGAGCGCCACCGACATCAGCTCAGGCGAGCAGATCTGGAAGCGCGCCTCCGTCGACCGGTTGCGGGCGTCCCGCACACCGGAGGGCTCACTGGACTGGCTCGGGCTCCCCGACGGCAGCCTGATCCTCGCCTGGGGGCTGACGGACACCGAGGATCTCCCGCTGACCGACACGCTGCGCGTGGTCGACCCGCGCACCGGCAAGCTGACCGAGCACGCGATCGGCAAGCTGTACTCGAACGGAAGCCGCGTGGTGCCCGCGGACGGCCCGGAGATCACCGCCAAGACCGCGACCGCCGGCGTCGTGCCGCGCGTCCCCGTCCTCTGGAGCCCGTTCTCCGACAAGGTCTCCGTCAGCGGCCGCGTCCTGCGCACAGGCGAGGTGGGAACCCGCGGGGTCGCCGCGACCGCCACCCAGGTCGGCTGGGAACGGGACGTCCACGTGTTCGCGGGCGGCGAACGCAACGGCGTCGTGGTCCACGACCGCCGCACCGGCAAACGGCTCGTCCGCTACGCCGCCGAGAAGCGCGCGTACCTCCACTCGGACGGCGAGCGGCTCGTGATCACCGCCGACGGCCGCGACTCCGTCGTCAAGCCGTAGCCGCCGCGACGGCGTCCATCGTCCGCATGATCGCGACGGTCTCGTCGAGCGGCATCTCCGGGCTCTCGAGCTCGCCGGCCTCGATGCAGCGCGCCACCTCGTCCGCCTCGTGGCGCAGGCCGCCCTCGGCGGGCGGGTCGCAGTAACGCTGGGGCTCGCCCTCGCGCGGGATCAGCGTGAACGACGTCGGCTGGTAGAAGGCGCCGTCGATCTCGATCCGGCCGTCGGTGCCGACGATCGAGGCGCGCGTCGAACCGACCGCGCGCAGCGTGCAGTTGAGCAGCGCGTGGGCGCCGCTCTCATAGCCGAGCAGGATCGAGGTCTGGGCGTCGACCCCGGTGAACGCCGGATCGGCGATCGCCTCCACGCGGTTCGGCACGCCCAGCACCATCGACGCGAACGAGACCGGGTAGATGCCGAGGTCGAGCAGCGCCCCGCCGCCGAGCTCGGGCGCGAACAGCCGGTGCTTCGCGTCCTCCGCGAACCACTGGCAGTGGTCGGCGATGACGTGGACGATCTCGCCCAGCGCGCCCTCGGCCAGCAGCCGCCGGATCTCGCGCATGTGCGGGAGGAAGCGCGCCCACATCGCCTCCATCAGGAAGCGCTCGCGCTGCCGCGCCTCGGCGACGAGCTCCTCCGCCTCGGCGGCGTTCATCGTGAACGGCTTCTCGCACAGCACGTGCTTGCCCGCGCGCAGGGCGAGCAGCGCGTCCTCGTGGTGCATCGGGTGCGGCGTGCCGACGTAGACGGCGTCGACCTCCAGATCCGCCACGAGCGCCTCGTAGGAGTCGTGGCGGTTGGGGATGCCGAAGCGGTCGCCGAACGCCTCGGCGCTCGCCGCGCGGCGCGAGCCGACCGCGACCGCGGTCCCCGAGTCCGTGTGCGCGAGCTCGGACGTGAACGTCGACGCGATGCCGCCCGTGCTGATGATGCCCCAGCGGATCACACGCAGCTCCTCACGAGCTCGACAGGATGCCAAGCGCGCCGCCCCACGCCGTGGCCGATCTGCTGCCGGCACGAGACGCCGGTGGCCGCCACCAGCGTGCCGGGCGCGGCGTCGCGGAGCGCGGGGAACAGCCGCTGCTCGCCGATCTGCATCGAGAGGTCGTAGTGCTCGGCCTCGAAGCCGAACGAGCCCGCCATGCCGCAGCAGCCGGCATCGAGCTCGGTCACCTCCGCGCCGGGGACGCGCTCGAGCAGCGCGACGGTGGCCGCGGTTCCGGCCAGCGCCTTCTGGTGGCAGTGGCCGTGGAAGACGACCGGGCGGCCGGCCACGTCGGCATCCGCGCGCAGCGCCAGCGAGCCGTCGTCGATCGCCTCGACCAGCAGCTCCTCGACCAGCCGCGTCGCGTCGGCCACCGCTCGCGCCCGCGGATCGCCGGGCAGCAGGCCGGGATGCTCCTCGCGCAGCGTCAGCAGGCACGACGGCTCGCAGCCGACGATCGGGATACCGCGCTCGGCCTCCGGCGCGAGCCGCTCCACCATCGCCTCGGCCATCCCGCGCGCCTGGCCGAGCAGCCCCTTGGAGATGCTCGAGCGCCCGCAACAGCCCGCGCTCTCCAGCCGCACGTTCCAGCCCGACAGCTCCAGCAGCTCGATCGCGGCGCGGCCGATCGCGGGCTCGGTGAAGGTCGTGAACGAGTCGGCGAGGAAGACGACGTCGCCGCGCGAGCCCCGCCGCCGCGAGCGCGCGCGGTCCCACCGCAGCAACGTGTCGCGCGTGAAGCGCGGGAGCGGCCGGCGGCGGTCGATGCCGGTGGCGCGCTCGAGCAGCGCGCGCGGCAGCGGGAGGTTGCTGACCGGCGCGGTCGCCGCGCCGAGCCGGTTGAGCCGCCGGATCGCCCCGAACAGCCGCGAGCGCAGCGGGATCCCGTGCTGCGCCTGGTAATGCGAGAGAAACTCGGACTTCATCGTCGCCATGTCGACGCTCAGCGGGCACTCGCTCTTGCACGCCTTGCACTCGAGGCAGAGGTCGAGGATCTCGTGCAGCCGCTCGTCGTCCAGCGCGGCGCGCGGATCGGGCTCGGAGAGCGCCTTGACCAGCGCGTTGGCGCGCCCGCGCGTGGCGTGCTCCTCCTCGCGCGTGGCCATGTAGGACGGGCACATGACGCCCTCGCCGGTCTTGCGGCAGGCGCCGATGCGCTGGCAGCGGTCGGCGGCCGTGCGCATCCCGCCCTCGAACGCGAAGTGGGTGCGCAGCGGCGGCGCGGGCGGGAGCGCGGGGTCGCGCAGCCCGACCGTGATCGGCGCGGCGTCGACCATCACACCCGGGTTGAGCCGGTTGTCGGGATCGAACAGCGCCTTGACCTCGCGGAACGCCGCGTACAGGTCGTCGCCGAACACGCGCGGGTTGAACGGGCTGCGGACGCGGCCGTCGCCGTGCTCGGAGGCGTTGACGCCGTCGAACTCCGCCACCAGCGCGGAGATCTCGTCGGCGACGGCGGCCATCGTCTCGACGCCGCCGGGCCGCGTGAGGTCGACGAACGGGCGCACGTGCAGGCAGCCGACCGAGGCGTGGCCGTACCAGCCGGCCTCGAGCCCGTGCCGATCGAGGATCGCGCGGAAGGCGCGCACGTAGTCGCCGAGCCGCTCGGGCGGGACCGCCGTGTCCTCCACGAACGCCGCGGGCCGCCGGGCGCCCTCGCTGGCGGCCATCAGCAGGCCGAGGCCGGCCTTGCGGACCTTGGTCAGCGCGGCCTGCTCGGCGGCGGTCTCGGCGCGGATCGTGTGGTACCCGTGGCCGTGCTCGCGCCAGGCGGCCTCGAGCCGGTCGATCCGCTCCCCGGCGTCCTCGCCGAAGAACGTGACGTAGAGCAGCGCGCCCGGGTCGCCCTCGATCCGGCTCGCCATCTGCGCGTACTCGCGCTTGGAGCGCGAGAGCGCGAGGATCGTGGCGTCGATCATCTCGACCGCCGCGGGCTCGAGGTCGAGCGCGTCCTGGGTCGCGGCCACGGCCTCGTCCACGCCCTCGAAGTGGCCGACGACGAACTGGCGCGCGGTCGGGAGCTCGATCAGCGCAACCCGCGCGCGGGTGATCGCGGCCAGCGTGCCCTCGGAGCCGGTGACGAGCTTGGCGAGGTCGAACTCGCGGGCGAGCGCGTCGAGCCGGTAGCCGCCGGACTGCCGCCAGTGCTTCGGGTAGTCCTCGGCGATCGCGCGCGCGTGGCGGTGCAGGATGTCCGGCAGCTCGCGGAAGATCCGGCCCTCCAGCGTGTCCGCCTGCGCGCGGCGGGCGCGCTCGGCCTCGCTCACTGGGCCGAACGTGGCCCGCGAGCCATCGGAGAGCACGACCTCGAGCTCGTGGACGTGGTCGATCGTCGTGCCGTAGACGATCGAGTGGCTGCCCGAGGAGTTGTTGCCGATCATGCCACCGATCGTGGCCCGGTTGGACGTCGACGTGTCGGGGCCGAACGCGAGCCCGTGGGCGGCGGTGGCGCGGTTGAGGTCGTCCTGGACGACGCCGGGCCCGACGGAGGCGCTGCGCCCCGCGACGTCGATGTCGTGGATCGCGTCCATGTGGCGCGAGGTGTCGAGCACGATGCCGTGGCCGCCCACGGCCTGGCCGGCGAGGCTCGTCCCACCGCCGCGGGTGACGACCGGCACGCCGAAGCGCGCGGCGGCGCGGATGGCGGCCGCGACGTCGTCGGCGTCGCGCGGGAAGGCGACCAGCAGCGGGGCCGTCGCGTACAGGCTGGCGTCGCCGGCGTAGAGGTGGCGTGTGTAGTCGTCGGCGCGGACGTCGCCGCGCAGCGCGAGGGCCAGTGCCTGCTCGATCGTCAAGTACGGCACCCTACGGGCATGAGCGCCCTGGCCGATGTCCGCGTCCTCGAGCTGACGCAGGTGATGGCGGGGCCGTTCTGCGGCCAGGTGCTGGCCGACATGGGCGCCGACGTGATCAAGGTCGAGCCGCCGGGGGGTGACTCGACGCGGCGCTCGCTCGGCACCGCGGCGTTCCTCGCGGTCAACCGCAACAAGCGCTCGATCGAGCTGGACCTGAAGGACGACGAGCAGCGCGCCACGTTCGTGCGGCTGGCCGAGACCGCCGACGTCGTGCTCGAGAACAACCGCCCCGGCGTCGCCGCGCGGCTCGGGGTCGACTACGAGACGCTGCGCGAGGTCAACCCGCGGCTGGTCTACGCCTCGATCTCGGGCTTCGGCCAGACGGGCCCGTACGCGCAGCGGCCGGGCTACGACCTGATGGCGCAGGGGTTGGCGGGGATCATGAGCGTCACCGGCGAGCCCGACGGCAACCCGGTCAAGTGCGGGATCCCGATCGGCGACCTCTCCTCCGGGCTGTTCTGCGCGGTCGCGATCCTCAGCGCGCTGCACGCGCGCGAGCGCACCGGCCGCGGGCAGTTCATCGACACCTCGCTGTTCGAGGGCGCGCTGGCGCTGTCGATCTGGGAGTCGGCGGAGCTGTGGGCGACCGGGCGCGTGCCGGGAAAGCTCGGCTCCGCGCACCGGCTGACCGCTCCCTACCAGGCGCTGCGCACGGCCGACGGCTACATCACCATCGGTGGCAACACGCAGGCGCTGTTCGGCCGCCTCTGCGCCACGCTCGGCGTCCCCCAGCTCACCGACGACCCGCGCTTTGCCACGAACGACGACCGGATGGCCAACGTCTCCGCCCTGGTCGAGGAGCTCGAAGCCGCGCTCGCATCACGGACCACCGACGAGTGGGTCGCCGCGCTGGTCGAGGGCGGCGTGCCGTGCGGGCCGATCCACGACTACGCCGAGGTGTTCGCCGACGAGCACACGCAGGCGCGCGAGATGGAGGTCACCGTCGAGCACCCGGTCGAGGGCACGATCCGCGCGCTCGGCATCCCCGTGAAGCTGTCGGACACGCCCGGAGCGGTGCGGCGGCCGGCGCCGCTGCTCGGCGAGCACACCGAGGAGATCCTGCGCGAGGCGGGCATCGAATGAGCCAGGTCCTCACCGAGCGCCGCGGGCCGGTCCTATGGGTCACGTTCAACCGGCCCGAGGCGCACAACGCGATGACGTTCGCGATGTACGAGGACCTGCACGCCGCCTGCGAGGCCGCCGACGCCGACGACGACGTCCGCGTGCTCGTCCTCCGCGGCGCGGGCGAGAAGGCGTTCGTGGCCGGCACCGACATCCGCCAGTTCGCCGACTTCGACGAGTCCGGGGCGGACGCGCTCGCCTACGAGGCGACGATCGACCGCATCGTGGGGCGGCTCGAGACCGTGCGCAAGCCGACGGTCGCGCTCGTCGACGGCTTCGCGATGGGCTCCGGCCTCGCGCTCTCCGCCGCCTGCGACCTGCGCATCTGCACACCGGCGGCGCGCTTCGGCCTCCCGATCGCACGCACGGTCGGCAACTGCCTCTCGATGGAGAACTACGCCCGGCTGGCGGCGCTGCTCGGCCCCGCCCGGCTGAAGGACATCGTCTTCACCGCGCGCACGATCGAGCCCGAGGAGGCGCTCGCGACCGGGCTCGCGACCGAGGTCGTCGACGACGCCGAGGCGCGCGTGGAGGAGCTGTGCGAGCTGCTCGCCTCGCACGCGCCGGTCACGCTCTACGCAACCAAGGAGGCGCTGCGCCGCATCCGCGCGGCGACCACGCCCGAGGGCGAGGACCTGATCCGCGAGGCCTACGGCTCCGAGGGCTTCCGCCGCAACGTGAAAGCCTTCCTCGAGCGATGATCACCGGCGCCCACACCATCATCTACAGCCCCGACGCCGACGCGCTGCGCGCCTTCTTCCGCGACGTCCTCGGCTTCCCGTCGGTCGACGCCGGCGGCGGCTGGCTGATCTTCGGCCTGCCGCCCGCGGAGCTCGCCGCGCATCCCGCCGAGGCGCCGGCCAGCGGGCTCTACCTCATGTGCGACGACCTCGAGACGACCATGGCCGAGCTGCGGGCCAAGGACGTCGAGCTCGGCCCGGTCAGCGATCAGGGCTGGGGCCGCGTCACGACGATCGCGCTCCCGGACGGCGGGGAGCTCGGCCTCTACGAGCCGAGGCATCCGGTGCCCTAGCCGACTACGATCGCGGTGTCGTGTCCACGCTGGTGTTGCGCCTGCTGGGACCGCCGCAGATCGAGCGGGACGGGGTCGTCGTCCGTCCGCCGCGGGGTCACAAGGCGTGGGCCGTGCTGGCGTACCTGGTGCTGGCGGAACGGCCGGTGTCGCGGACCCGACTGGCCGCGCTTGTCTTCGGCGATGCCGAGGATCCGCGTGGAGCCCTGCGGTGGACGCTGGCGCAACTGCGGCGCGCGCTCGGCGCGGCCGGCGCGCTCGGAGGCGACCCCGTCGAGCTCGGGTTGCCGCCGGCGACCGTGGTCGACGTGCTGGCACTGGTGGCGGGCGAGACCGATCCGGCGTGGGTCCGCGGCGAGCTGCTGGAGGGCGTCGAGCCCGGCGCCGGGCCGGAGTTCGACGCCTGGCTGCTCGTCGAGCGGCGGCGCCTGGCGGGGGTCTGCGAGGCCGTGCTGCGCGACGAGGCGCTGAGCGCCCTGGCCGCCGGCCGGCCGCTGGACGCGGCGGGGCTGGCCTCACGCGCGGTCACGCTGAACCGCTTCGACGACGGCGCGCACGAATTGCTCGTGCGGTGCCTGGCGCGGGCGGATCAGGTCGGGGCCGCGCGCGAGCATGCGGACGCCTGCGACGTCCTGTTCCGCCGCCAGCTGGGGCGCGCCCCGGATCCGGGGGTGCACCGGGCCGCCGAGGAGCGCGAGGCGCAGACGGCGCCGTCGGGCGGTGACCGGGCGGCGGCCGTGGGCCAGCTCGACGCGGGGCGTGCCGCCGTCGATGCCGGCGCGGTGGAGCCCGGCGTGGCGTGTCTCAGGCAGGCGAGCAGCGAGGCGCGCGGCGTCGGCGATCCGGCGCTGCTGGCCCGTGTGCTGGCAGCGCTCGGTGCGGCGCTTGTGCACTCGGTGCGCGGCGGCGACGAGGAGGGCGCGGCGCTGCTGCATGAAGCGCTCGCGCTCGCCGAGGCTGCCGCCGACCGCGAGATCGAGTGCAAGGTCTGTCGTGAGCTCGGGTTCGTGGCGGTCCAGGCCGGCCGTGGGGTGTCGGCGGGCCGGTGGCTGGGGCGCGCCGGGGCGCTCGCCGTCGACGACAGGGAGCGGGCCGCGATCCTGGGCGTGCGTGGCAAGGCGCTTTCGGATCGAGCGCACTACGACGCCGCGATCGGGCTGTTGTGGGAGTCGGTCGCGGCCGCACGGCGCTGCGGCGACGTGCGCCAGGCGGCGTGGTCGCTGGCGATCATCGGGCGCGCGCACGTCCTGCGCGGCGAGTGGGAGCCGGCGGCCGAGGTGCTCGACGACTCGCTCGCGCTGGTCGGCGAGGAGGGCTGGGTGGCGTTCCAACCCTTCCCGGAGGCGCTGAGAGCCGAGGCGGCGCTCCGTCGAGGCGACCGCGACCGCGCGATCGCGCTGCTGGATCACGCGTTCGCGCTCGGCTGCCGCATCGGCGATCCGTGCTGGGAGGCCATGGCCGCGCGGGCGCGGGGCCTCGTGCACGAGGCGGCGGGCGAGCGCGCGGCGGCGCTGGCGTGGCTGCGCGACGCGGCCCTGCGCGCCGTGCGGGTGGCCGATCCTTACGTCTGGATGCACGCGCACTGCCTGGACGCGCTCGCCGGCGTCGCCGTCGCCGACGCCGCCCCGGATGCACGGACCGCCGTCGACCGGCTCGAGCGGCTCGCGGCGCGAGGCGACATGCGCGAGCTCGTCGTCCGCGCCGCGCTGCATCGCGCGCGTCTCGGCGACCGCAGCGGCCTCGTTGCGGCCCGCCCGCTCGGCGAGGCCATCGACAACCCGCTGCTGCACGCCGCGCTGGCCGCCACGGCCTGATCACACGCGCCGTCACACGGCACGCGTGTGGAGTCGGCCCATGGAACTCGATGCCACATCGCTCATCGACGTCGACCGCCTCGACGCCGAGGTCACCGCCATGTATCGCCACGTCGCGCGCGGCGAGGATGCCGACCTGCACTTCGAGGTGGGCAGGCCGCTGGCAGCGCGCCTCGGTTACCCGAGCGCGCTCCTGGCCGCGATCCCCGCCGCGGCCCTGGCCTCGTTCGCCGGAGTGGGCCACCACCTCGACCTCGCCGCGCTCCGGCCCGGCGAGGCGGTACTCGACCTCGGGTCGGGATCAGGCACAGATGCCTTCTGCGCGGCCATGCTCGTCGGCGCGTCGGGCCGTGTCATCGGCGTCGACATGACCGACGAGCAGGTCGCCAAGGCCTCGCGGCTGCGTGATGGCTTCCCGCAGGTCGAGATCGTCGAGGGCCGGATCGAGGAGCTGCCGTTCGATGACGCGAGCTTCGACGCCGTCATCTCCAACGGCGTGATCAACCTCAGCCCGGCGAAGGACCGCGTCTTCGCCGAGGCGGCGCGGGTGCTGCGGCCGGGCGGCCGGCTGGCCTTCGCCGACATCGTGAGCGGGCGTCCGCTGAAGGAGCGCACACGCCGCAACGTCGAGCTCTGGGCCGCCTGTGTGGCCGGCGCGATCCCGCGCAGCGCCTACCTGGAAGCGCTCGCCGCCCACGGCCTCCGAATCGTGGAGGTCCGCAGCAACGACTACCGGTTCACCTCGGATCGAGCCGTCGGGGCGTCCCGCACCTACGCCGTCAAGAGCATCTCCGTGCTCGCAGCCAAGCCCTGAAGGGGGTTCTCATGCAGCCGCAGTCGTTCCATGCTTCCCCGGCCGAGGCGATCCAGGCGCCGCCGGAGGAATTCCTCTACCTCGCCTGCCTCCACGAGGGCACCGGCGTCGAGCAGCCTGACTTCCTCGCCGTGGTCGACGCCGAGACCGGCACGGTCGTGCACGAGACGCCGATGCCGAACGTCGGCGACGAGCTGCATCACTTCGGCTGGAACCGGTGCAGCTCCGCCTGCCACGGCCCCGACCGCTCGCACCTGATCGTCCCGGGCTTCCGTTCCTCGCGCATCCACATCCTCAACGTCGCCGACGACCCGCGCCGGCCGCGCATCGAGAAGGTGATCGAGCGCGACGAGCTGATCGCCAAGACCGGCTACACGCGGCCGCACACCGTCCACTGCATGCCCGGCGGCAACGTCGTGATCAGCATGCTCGGCGATGCCGACGGCAACGGCGCGGGCGGCTTCGCGGTGCTCGACGCCGCCAGCTTCGAGCTCAAGGGCCGCTGGGAGAACGGCGGCCCGCTGCCCTCGCTCAACTATGACTTCTGGTACCAGCCGCGTCACAACGTGCTCGCCTCGTCGGAGTTCGGCGAGCCCGTGGCCTATGAGCCGGGTTTCGACCCGTCGGATGTGGAGGCCGGCCGCTACGGCAGCCGGCTCCACTTCTGGAACCTGAGCGAGCGCCGCGTCGAGCAGACGCTCGACCTCGGCGAGACCGGTCTGGTGCCGTTGGAGGTGCGCTGGCTGCACGATCCCGACGCCGACCAGGGCTTCGTGGGCGCCGCTCTCTCGAGCACGATGTGGCACTTCCACCGGAACGGAGCCGGCTACCACGCCGACAGCGTGATCGCAGTCGACGGCGTCGAGCAGGAGGGCTGGCCGTTCCCCGTGCCCGGGCTAATCACCGATCTCGTCGTCTCGATGGACGACCGCTTCCTCTACTTCTCCAACTGGCTGCACGGCGACCTGCGCCAGTACGACATCAGCGACCCGGCCCACCCGCAGCTCACCGGGCAGCTCCAACTCGGGGGCGTGCTTGGCCGGCCGCTCGACGGCGACCGCGACCTGGCGGGCGGTCCGCAGATGCTCCAGCTCTCGCTCGACGGCCGCCGCCTCTACGTGAGCAACTCGCTCTACTCGACCTGGGACAACCAGTTCTATCCCGGGCTGCGCTCGTGGCTGATGCGCGTCGACTGCGGCCCCGACGGTGGGATGGAGATCGACCCCCGCTTCTTCGTCGACCTCCACGACCGCCCTGGCGGCCCGGCTCGGGCACACGAGGTCCGGCTCCAGGGCGGCGACTGCACGACCGAGATCTTCCAGTGATCGCGCACATCTCCGGCGTGCCGGTTGAGGAGTCGCTGCTGCAGCTGGCCCCCGCCGGCCTGGCGATGGCCGCCGTCCTCCGGGCGGCGGTCAGCCGCCGGCGACGATCCGGATCGTCGTGTCCCCGACCGCGACCGCGTCGCCCGGATGCAGCTGGCGGCCGCGCCGCCCCTCGGCCTCGCCGTTGACCAGCACGCGGTGCGAGTCGAGGTAGGAGGCCGCCTCGCCGCCCGCGTCGATCAGCCCGGCGACCTTGAGCAGCTGACCGAGGCGGATCATGTCGCCGCGGATCTTCACCTCACGCTCCATAGTGGGCAGCCTATGGAGGTCCCCACCCTCACCACCGAGCGCCTGACCCTGCGCGGCTGGCGCGAGGAGGATCTCGACGCCTACGCGGCCATCGCCGCCGACCCGGAGGTCATGCGCTTCATGGGCGGTCCGCTCGACCGCGCGGACACGTGGCGCCAGATCGCGGTCTTCGTCGGGCACTGGCAGCTGCGCGGCCACGGCCTGTGGGTGGTCGAGCGGGACGGCGAGCTGATCGGCCGGGTCGGGCTGATCCGGCCGGAGGGCTGGCCGGGGCTCGAGGTCGGCTGGCTGCTCGGCCGGGATGCCTGGGGGCACGGCTATGCCACCGAGGCCGCGCGCGCCGCCGCGGACTACGCGTGGCGCAAGCTCGGCGCGCAGGAGCTGATCTCGCTCATCGCGCCCGACAACGTGCCCTCACAGCGCGTCGCGGAGCGCCTCGGCATGCGCCCGTGCGAGGACTACGACCTGCGCGGCACGACGGTGGTCATCCACCGACGAGCGCGGCCAGGCGCCGCAGCGCCTCGCTGATCTCGTCCTCCGTCACGACCAGCGGCGGGATGAAGCGCACGGTGCCCGGGCCGGTGGCGTTGAGCACCAGCGCCTGCTCCTCCAGCGCGCGCTTGACGAAAGCAGGCGCGTCGAAATCGACCTCGGCGGCGAGCATCAGCCCCCGCCCGCGCACCTCGCTGACGCCGGGGAGCGCGCGCAGCCCGTCGGAGAGCAGCGCGCCCATCTCGGCGACGTGCGCGAGCAGCGCGGGGTCGTCGAGCACGTCGAGCGCCGCGTTGGCGGCGGCCGAGACCAGCGGGTTGCCGGCGAACGTCGAGCCGTGGTCGCCGGGCGCGAAGACGTCGCCGTGCTCCGGCGTCGTCACCAGCGCCCCGATCGGCAGCCCGCCGCCGAGCCCCTTGGCGAGCGTGATGACGTCTGGCCGCAGGTCGTAGCGCTCGTACGCCCACAGCGTGCCCGTCCGCCCCATGCCGGTCTGGACCTCGTCGACGATCAGCAGCGCGCCGTGCTCGTCGCAGGCCGCCCGGATGTCCTCGACCACCGAGGGCTCGAGCGGGTGCACGCCCGACTCGCCCTGGATCAGCTCGAGCAGGACGCCCGCGGTGCCGCCGTTCACCGCGTCGGCGGCCGCCCTGGGCATGACCGCGTCGAAGCCCGGGACCAGCGGCGCGAACGGCGCCTGCTTGGTCTCCTGCGGCGTGGCCGAGAGCGCCCCGAACGTCCGCCCGTGGAAGCCGCCGTGGAGCACGACGAAGCGCCCGCCCGGCCGTCGCTTGCGCGCGAGCTTCAGCGCGGCCTCGTTGGCCTCCGCCCCCGAGTTGCAGAAGAACACCTTGCCGCCCAGCGAGCGCGCGGTCAGCCTCTCCGCGAGGCGCGTCATCGGCGCGGTGTAGAAGAGGTTCGAGACGTGCAGCAGCCGCGCCGCCTGCTCCTGCACGGCCGCCACCACCCGCGGGTGGCAGTGCCCGGTGTTGCAGACCGCGATCCCGCTCAGGAAGTCGAGGTACTCGCGCCCCTCCGAGTCCCACAGCCGCACGCCCTCCCCGCGCTCGAACTCGACGTCGTAACGCGCGTAGTTGGGGATCAGCGCGCTGCTCACGACGCCGGCCGGACCTTCGTGCCGATACCCGCGTCGGTGAACAGCTCGAGCAGCAGCGAGTGCGGCACCCGGCCGTCGATGATGTGAGCGAAGGTCACGCCGCCGTAGATGGCGTCGAGGCACGCCCGCAGCTTCGGCCGCATCCCGCCCGCGACCTCCGGCAGCGCGGCCTCGACCGCGTCGGCCGCGCACTCGCTGATCACCGACGCCGGGTCCTGCGCGTCGCGCAGCCAGCCCGACACGTCGGTGAGGAAGATGACCTTGTAGGCGCCCATCGCCCGCGCGACGGCGCCGGCGGCCTCGTCGGCGTTGATGTTGTGCGAGTTGCCCGCGCGGTCCGCGCCGACCGACGCGATGACCGGGATGTAGTCCTCGGCGATGTGCTCGATCACGCCGACGTCGACGCGCTCGATCCGCCCCACGTAGCCGATGTCCTCGCCCTCCGGGCCCGCCGTGGTGGCGACGCGGAACAGCAGCCCGTCGTCCCCGCACAGCCCGACCGCGGGCTGCCCGTGGCGGCCGAGCCGCAGCACGATGTCCTTGTTGACCTTGCCGACCAGCACCATCTTCGCGATCTCGACGGTGTCGGCGTCGGACACGCGGAGGCCGCCGACGAACTCGACCGGCATGTCGAGCCGCTGCATGTAGGCGGTGATGTCCGGGCCGCCGCCGTGGACGACGATCGGGTTCAGCCCGACGTACTTGAGCAGCACGACATCGCGCGCGAACTCCTCGCGCAGCTCGGGGTCGGTCATCGCGGCGCCGCCGTACTTGATGACCACCGTCTTGCCGTGGAACTCCCGGATGTA
This sequence comes from uncultured Solirubrobacteraceae bacterium, assembly GCA_963722815.1. GTDB lineage: Bacteria > Actinomycetota > Thermoleophilia > Solirubrobacterales > Solirubrobacteraceae > DASQFQ01. Next base: position 313,042 of record CAVROM010000004.1, on the reverse strand, counting down.
CGGGAGCGCCTCGAGGAGGGTGTTGACGTCCCTCATGTCGTGTACTCCGCGTTGATCGTCACGTAGTCGTGGCTAAGGTCGGAGAAGAAGACCTCGGTCTCGACGCCCTCGCCGGGGAGGCCGACCGTGTACTCGACCTCCTCGCCGGAGACGGCCTGCTCGAGCGCGGGCAGATCGAACGGCACGACCGCGCCGCGCGAGCAGACCTGCATGCCCTCGATCCAGATGTCGACCGAGAGCGGCGCGGTGCCGGGGAGCGCGGCGCCGACCGCCTGGGCGATCCGGCCCCAGTTGGGGTCGCCGCCGTTGAGCGCGGCCTTGACGAGCGGCGAGTTGGCGACCGCGCGCGCGGCGGTAGCGACCGTCTCCTCGTGCCCGCCGTTCACGACCACGCGGCCGACGCGCTTGGCGCCCTCGCCGTCGCGCACGATCAGCAGCGCGAGCCGGCGCAGCACGGCGTCGAGCGCCTCGCCGAAGCGCAGCTCGTCCTCGGACTCCGGCTCGATCCGCACGCCGGAGGCGCCGCTCGCCATCAGGATCGCGGTGTCGTTGGTGGAGAGCTGGCCGTCGACCGAGATGCGGTCGAACGAGCGCTTCACGCACACGCCGAGCAGCAGGTCGGCGGTCTCCGGCGCGAGCCCCGCGTCGGTCTGGACGAAGCACAGCATCGTGGCGAAGTTGGGCGAGATCATCCCCGCGCCCTTGGCCTGGGCGGTGATGCGGATCGTGCCGCTGGGCAGCGTGACGTCGACCGCGGCGCTCTTGGCGAACAGGTCGGTGGTGCGGATCGACTCGCCGAACGCCTCATTGCCGGTCTCCGACAGCTCGCCGCGCGCGGCCAGGATGCCCTTGATGATCGGGTCGGCGGGCAGCGGCACGCCGATCACGCCGGTGGAGGCGACCGCGACGACCTGCGGGTCGAGCCCCAGCGCCATCGCCGGCGGCGCCCTGCATGCGGGCGGCGTCGTCGACCCCGCGCCGCCCGGTCGCCGCGTTGGCGTTGCCGGAGTTGGCGACCACGGCCCGCAGCGAGTCGAGCGCGCAGCGCTCCTGGCACAGGATCACCGGCGCGGCGAGCACGCCGGAGCGCGTGAAGCGCGCCGCGCTGACCGTGCCGGGCGTGTCGGAGACCAGCAGGCCGAGGTCGGTGCCCGCCGGACGGCTTCAGGCCGGCGGCGACCCCGGCCGCGCGGAAGCCCTGCGGCAGCCCGCCCGGCGCGTCGACCGCATGCTCGGGAAGGGATACCCAGCGGGACGTGGCCGGCGCCTCGGTCATGTCAGCCCCTCGCTCTCATCGCGCCCGAACATCAGGTTGAGGTTCTGCACCGCCTGCGACGCCGCGCCCTTCCACAGGTTGTCGATCGCGGAGAACACGAGCACGCGGCCGGTGCGGTCGTCGCGGTGGACGGAGATGCGGCAGTAGTTGGTCTCGCGCACCTCGAGCACGCCGGGCGGCCCGAGCTTGACCTCGACCCACGGCTCGCCCTCGTAGGCCTCGTGGTAGAGCTCGGCCAGCTCGCCTTCGCTCAGCTCGACCGCCGGCGTGACGTAGACCGACACCAGCTCGCCCTGCGCGAGCGGGACGAGGTGGGGCGTGAACGTGATCGGCAGCGTCGCCCCGAGCACCGCGAGCTCCTGCTCGATCTCGGGCGTGTGGCGGTGGCGCTCGACCTTGTAGGGGGTCATGTTCTCGTCGGCCGAGATGTAGTGCGTGGTCTGGCTCGGCGAACGGCCGGCGCCGCTGATGCCCGACTTCGCGTCGATCACCACGTCCGTGATCGCGCCCGCGCGCGCCAGCGGCGCGAGGCCGAGCAGCGCGGCGGTCGGGTAGCAGCCGGGGTTGGCGACCAGGTCGGCGCCCGGGATCTGCTCGCGGTAGAGCTCGGGCAGCCCGTAGACCGCGGCGCCGAACAGGTCGGGCGCGCCGTGCGGGCCGTACCAGTCCTCGTAGGTCTCGCGGTCGCGCAGGCGGAAGTCGGCCGACAGGTCGACGACCCGCACACCGCGCTCGCGCAGCTCCGCCACCGCGGGCGCGGACACGCGATGCGGCCAGCACACGAGCGCCGCGTCGACCTCGCCCTGGACGTCGGGATCCCAGTCCTCCAGCACCAGCGGCACGCGCGTGCGCGGGTGGATCTCGTCGAGCAGCGCGCCCGACTCCGACCGCGCGGTGACGTGCTTGAGCGAGAAGAACGGGTGCCGCCAGATCAACGACGACGCGATCGCGCCCGCGTAGCCGGACGCCCCGAGGACGGCGACGTCAGCCACGGAGCCGCGCTCCGAGCTGCTCGGAGAGCGCGGCCACGATCTTCGCGCGGCGCTCGGCGACGTCCTCGTCGGTCAGCGTCCGGTCAGAGGCGCGAAACTCGAGCCGGAGCGCCAGCGAGGAGGCGCCCTCCCCCACCTGCGCGCCGCGGTACACGTCGAACACCTCGGCCCGCCGCAGCAGCGCGCCGCCCGCCTTGCGGACCACCGCGACGAGCTGCGCGGCCGAGACGCCGTCGGGCACCACGACCGCCACGTCCTCGCGCACGGCCGGGAACGAGGTCAGGTCCTCATAGTCCGGCTGCAGCACCGCGTGCTCGGCCAGCACGCCGAAGTCGAGCTCGAAGCCCGCCGCCTGCTCGAGGTCCCAGCGCGCCGCGACGGCGGGATGGATTTCGCCCAGCCAGCCCGCGGGCTCGCCGCCGGCCAGCACCTGCGCCGAGCGCCCGGGGTGCAGGAACGGCTCGCGCGACGGCTCGACCTCCCACGGCACCCGCAGCGCGCTCATCAGCGCCGCGAGCACGCCCTTGGCGGCGAAGAAGTCGGCCCGCGCGGGATCGGGGTCGCGCCAGCTCGCGGGCCGCAGGCGGCCGGTGAGCAGCGCGCCGAGGTGCTGGCGCTCGGTCGGCAGGCGGTCGAGGCCGGGCACGTGGTCGCGGTTGCGGCCGCCGGCCGGGCGCGCGCCGTTCCCCTGCGCCCCCGCCTCGTGCGCCAGGTACACCGCGCCGTACTGCCACAGCCGCACGTCCTCGTTCCCGCGCGCGCGGTTGCGCTCGACGTTGTCGAGCAGCGGGCCGAGCAGCAGCGTCCGCAGTACCGACTGGTCCTCGGACATCGGGTTCGCCAGGCGCACCACGCGGGAGCGCGGATCGTCGCCCGGGATGCCGAGCTTCCGCACGAGCCCGGGCGCCGCGAAGCTCCAGCCCAGGATCTCCGAGACGCCCGCGCCGACGAGGGCATCCTCGGCCCGCCGCCGCAGCCGCTGCTCCGGCTCCAGCCGCCCGCTCACACCCCGCCGCGACGGCAGCGTGATCGGCAGCTTCTCGTAGCCCCAGATCCGCCCGACCTCCTCGACGAGGTCGGCCTCGCGCGTGACGTCGTTGCGGCGCCAGTGCGGCACGGTCACGTCGAGCCCGTCGTCCGCCGCCGCCACGCCGAAGCCCAGTGCCTCGAGGATCGAGGCCTGCGCCTCGCGCGGGATCGGCAGGCCGAGCAGCGCCTCGACGCGCGCCTCGCGCAGCCGCAGGACCGCTGCCTCAGGCCCCGGCCCGCCGACGTCGATCGTCCCGCCCACCGGCCGCGCCCCGCACAGCTCGACCATCAGCTTCGCCGCCAGCGCCTGGCCCTCGAGCGCCAGCTCGGGCGACAACCCCTTCTCGAACCGCCCGGACGCCTCGGTCCGCAGCGCCAGCCGCGACGACGAGCGCTGGATGTTCGGCCCGTTCCAGTTCGCCGCCTCCATCAGCACGCGCGTCGTGCCCTCGTTCACCTCGGAGCGCGCCCCGCCCATGATCCCGGCGATCGAGGTCGGCCCCTCGGCGTCCTCGATCACGAGCATCTGCGCGTCGAGCGTGCGCTCGACGTCGTCCAGCGTGGTAATCGTCTCGCCGTCGCGCGCGCGCCGCACGGTCAGCGAGCCGCCGGCCACCAGGTCGGCGTCGAACGCGTGCAGCGGCTGGCCGCCGAGCAGCATCACGTAGTTGGTGATGTCGACGACGTTGGAGATCGGCCGCTGGCCCGCCGCCATCAGCCGCGCCTTCAGCCACGGCGGCGACTCGCCCAGCTTCACGTCCTCGTACAACACGGCGGTGAAGCGCGGGCACAGCTCGCTGTCCTCGACCCGGATCGAGAAGCCCGGGATCTCGTCGCCCGCGGGCAGCTCGGCCAGCGGGAGCGGCTTCAGCTCGGCCCCGGTCGCGGCGTGGACCTCGCGCGCGACCCCGTAGACCGCGAGGCAGTCCGGCCGGTTCGGCGTGATCTCGAGCTCGAGCACGTCGGAGGAGAGCGGCAGCACCTCCTCGAGCGGCGTCCCCGGCAGGAGGTCGTCGTCGAGCACCATGATCCCCTCGTGCAAGGTGCCGATGCCGACCTCGTCCTCGGCCAGGATCATCCCGTCTGACTCGACGCCCCGCAGCTTCGCCTTCTTGAGCTTCACGCCGCCCGGCATCACCGCGCCCGGCCGCGCGACCGCCACGGTCTGGCCCTCGGCGACGTTCGGCGCTCCGCACACGATCTGCGCGGTGTCGCCCTCGCCCAGCGCCACGATGCAGACCGTCAGCCGGTCGGCGTCGGGATGCGGCTCGGCGCTCAGCACCCGGCCGACGACGAAGTTCTCGAGCGCGGTCACGCCGTGCGCGTACACGCGCTCGACGTACGTCCCGGTCATCGTCAGCCGCTCCTCGAGCGCGCCGACGTCCAACCCGGGGTCGCAGTAGTCGTCGAGCCAGAGCGTGGGCAGCAGCATCAGCCGAATTGCTCCAGGAAGCGCAGGTCGTTGTCGTACAGCAGTCGGATGTCCGGCACCCCGTACTTCAGCGCCGCGATCCGCTCGATCCCCATGCCCCAGGCGAAGCCCTGGTGGCGCTCCGGGTCGTAGCCGTACTCGCGCACGTACTCGAACACGTTCGGGTCGACCTCGCCGGCGCCGAGCAGCTCGATCCAGCCCTCGCCCTTGCAGAGCGGGCAGCGCGAGCCGTCGCGCAGGAAGCCGCCGTTGCAGTTGAAGCAGTCGACGTCGAGCTCGACGCTCGGCTCGGTGAAGGGGAAGAAGTGCGGGCGGAAGCGCACCTCGCGCTCGTCGCCGAAGATCCCGCGCGCGAACGCCAGCAGCGTGCCCTTGAGGTCGGCCAGCGTGATGTCCTCGTCGACCGCCAGCCCCTCGACCTGGTGGAACTGCGGGGTGTGCGTGGCGTCGTTGTCGCGCCGGTAGCAGGCGCCCGGGATCACGATGTAGAGCGGCGGCGGCTGGGCCATCATCGAGCGCACCTGCATCGGCGAGGTATGGGTGCGCAGCACGATGTCGTCGTCGACGTAGAACGTGTCCGACCACTGCCGCGCCGGGTGCGTGATGTCGTGGTTGAGGCCGTCGAAGTTGTAGGCGACGGTGTCGACCTCCGGCCCCTCGACGACGCGGAAGCCGAGGCCGACGAAGATGTCCTCGAGCTCGCGGCGCGTGTGGGTCAGCAGGTGCAGGCGCCCGACCGGCTGGGCCGGCGAGCCGGGCAGGGTCACGTCGACGACGTCGGCGGCCAGCCGCGCGTCGAGCTCCTCGCGGTCGACCTCCTCGCGGCGGCGGCCGATCAGCGCCTCGATCGCGCCGCGCGCCTGGTTGGCCGCCTTGCCGACCTTGCCGCGCTCCTCCGGCGGCAGCTCGGCCACCCCGCGCAGCAGCTGCGGCAGCTCGGCCTTGCGCCCGAGGTACTCGATGCGCAGGCGCTCGAGCTCGTCGGAGGAGCCCGCGCGCGCGACCGCATCCGCGGCCGCGTCCTGGATCTGCTGGATGCGGTCGATCATCTGCTCACCTCGTACATTGCCACCGTCGCGGCCATGGCCGCGTTCAGCGACTCCGACGCGATCGGGATATGGCACACCTCGTCGCACTCGGCGAGCACGGCGTCGGGCAACCCTTCGCGCTCCGCGCCGACCACCAGCGTCACGTCGCGCTCCTGAAGCTCGGCCAGCGGCCGGCCCTCGCCCGCGGCCAGCGCCACCCGCCGCCCCGGCAGCTCGGCCACCCCGCGCACGCGCACGACCGGCACCGAGAAGATCGCGCCCATCGAGGCCCGCACGGCCTTGTGCCCGTACGGATCGGCGCTGCCCGGGCCGAGTGCGACGCTGCCGGCGCCGAACGCCAGCGCCGAGCGCAGGACGGTCCCGACGTTGCCCGGATCGCCCACGCCCCACAGCGCCACGCACAGCGGCCCCACGGGCTCCGGCGCCCAGCGCATCGGGTAGACGGCCAGCGCCCGCGTGCTCGAGCCCATCTGCGAGATCGTGGCCAGCAGCGGCGGCGCCACCTCCTCGCCGTCCAGGCCCGACCCCGCGGCCACGAGCCGCATCGAGGCGGGCCAGCCGGCGGCCTCGGCGGCCGCGATCAGGTCCTCACCCTCGGCGACGAACTCGCCCAGCTTGTCGCGCCACTTGCGGCCCGCGAGCTTGCGGACCTGGGTGAGATTGTCGTTGTGGGGGCTGGTGATCAAGGCGAAAAAAAGGGCGCCGCTCCGACTGGAGGGGCGCCCGGGGCTCTGGTGTCTTCGGCGGTCAGGCCGACGACGCCTCGCGGGCGCTCTCGGCAAAGCGTCGGAAGGTCTCGGCATCGCGCACGGCGATGTCGGCGAGCATCTTGCGGTCGACCTCGATGCCGGCCAGCTTGAGGCCGTGCATGAAGGTGGAATACGTCATGCCCTCCTGGCGCGCCGCGGCGTTGATGCGGGCGATCCAGAGGCGGCGGAAGTCACGCTTGCGGTTGCGCCGGTCGCGGTAGGCGTAGGACTCCGCCTTCATCAGCGCTTCCTTCGCGCGCTTGTAGGAGGAATGCGCCTCCCCGCGGAAGCCCTTGGTGCGGTCGAGCGTGGCGCGGCGCTTCTTGCGCGCGTGGACGGAGCGCTTGACGCGGGTCATCGGCCGTTGCCTCCGAGGAGCTTCGTGACGGTCTTCGCATCCGCCTTCGAGATCACGCGGTCCTTGCGGAACCCGCGCTTACGCTTCGGCGACTTCTTCTCGAGGATGTGGCTCGAGTTCGCGTGACGCGCCCGGAGCTTGCCCGTGGCGGTCTTCTTGAAGCGCTTCTTCGCTCCGGAGTGGGACTTCATCTTCGGCATGGCGACGGCGCAGTATAGATGGCCGCTCCCGAGGCAATCCCGACGGGCGGGGTCGGTGTTTGTTAGGTTGCCCTAACCGTGCGCCGATCATTCGCCCTTCTCGGCCTCGCCGCCGCCCTCACCTTCGCTGCCTGCGGCGGCGACGATTCCGCCAAGAAGACGACGCCGACGCCCGAGGCGTCGACCGATCTGAGCGCGATCAAGACCTACCTCCTCGACCACACGCAGCGGCTCTCGCGCGACGTGGCGACGATGAAGGAGAACGCGCAGCAGTACCACGACCTCGCCGAGCAGAGCGGCTTCGACACGAAGAAGCTGCTGGCCGACCACCAGCCCGAGGTCGCCAAGCTCCTCGGCGACGCCAAGAAGACCTACGTCGACGCCAACCCCGCCTACGAGGAGATGGAGGGCGTGGTCGCCGGCGTACCGACGCTGGCCGACTACGACGTGATCATCGACGCGGGCGGCGACGCCTCGGATCCCGAGAGCGCGGTCCCGTTCTCGATCAAGACCGAGGACGGCAAGACCTTCAAGCAGCCCGGCAACCTGTTCTTCCTGGTCGAGAGCGCGCTCTACGGCACGGAGTCGAAGTGGTCGACCAAGGGCGACGTCGACGGCGACGGCAAGGTCGCCTTCGGCGAGGCGCTGCCCGAGCCGCGGTTCTACCTCGCCGCCATGTCCGAGTTCGACAAGCAGGCGAAGGAGCTCGACGCGTCCGCCAAGCAGTGGAAGCCGACCGAGCAGGACGCGCTGACCGCGCTCGTGGTGATGACGCCGACGATGTCGGAGTACTTCGAGGCGTGGAAGAACTCGCGCTTCGTGGCCGGTGACAAGGCGACCGAGAAGTCGTTCGTGGGCGCCTCCCGCCTGCAGGACATCGCCGACATCCTCGGCGGGCTCAAGCTGATCTACGCCAACGTGCAGCCGAAGATCGAGGAGGCCAACCAGGAGCAGGCCGCCCAGACCGGGCAGTCGCTCAACGAGCTCGAGGCCTTCGCGGCGCGCCTGCGCGACCAGGAGGCGGGCGGCAAGAGGTTCACCGCCGAGGACGCCGACACGCTCGGCCGCCGGGCGCAGGACCAGGCCGAGGCGATCGCGGGCCAGATCACGCAGGCCGCCAAGCAGCTGAACATCGAGCTCGAAACGTAGTGCGCGTCTGCTGGGCCATCGCCGGCGTCGTCGCGGGGCTGATCGCCGCCGCGCCGGCGCACGCCGCCTCCACCCCGTGGGGCGGCGCGGAGAGGGTCCAGCGAGCGCTGTTCTCCGCCCAGGAGGAGCTGATCATCGGGACGGACGCGGGCGCCGTGCGCGCCGTGCGCCGGGCTCGTACGGCCTACGGCGGCGTGCTCCGCGCCTCGCTGCGCGTCGAGGCGCCTGACGCCGACCGCGCGCTCCGCCGCGCCCTCGGCGTCGCCGAGCGGGCCGCCCGCCGCGGCGACGGCCGCGCGCTGGCCGCCGCCCGCGGCGAGGTCCGCGCCGCGGAGTTCGCCGGCGCCTACGCCGTGACGCTCGCCGCCGCCGGCCGCGGCGACGCCGCCGCCACGCGCTCGTGGCTGCTGCTGCGCGACTTCCGCACCGCCACGCGCTTCACGCGACCGGGCGCCGACGCCACCGACGCGGTCGCCCGCCTAGCGCGCGGCAAGCTGGCGCCCGCCGCGGCCCGGCTGGCGATCGCCAAGGACCTGCTCGACGCCTACCAGGCACGCCAGCGCGAGCTGCTCAAGGACGCGGACACCGCGCGCGAGAAGGGCTTCGGCACCGGCGAGGCCGAGGCCGCGACCCAGGCCGCCGGCTACTGGGAGATCCTCGCCCCGCGCTACCGGCAGGACCGCGGCGCGGCCGCCGAGCAGGCCACCACCCGCGCGTTCGCGCAGCTCCGCGCCGCCGCCGAGAGCGGCGACCGCCAGGCCGCCACCGCCGCTCGCGCCGAGATCGACCAGGCGCTCGACGGCTTCACCGCCGCGCCCTTCACCGCCGCAGAGTCCGCCCGCCGCGCCCAGCAGCTCCTGCGCTTCGTCGCGCTCGTGCCGGTCGAGTACGGCCGCGGCGTCAAGGACGACCGCGTCACGAAGGACTTCGAGATCCAGGAGGCGATCGCGTTCGGGACCGCCGCCGACGCCGCCTTCGACGACCTCCGCGACCAGCTCGCCAAGCGCGACCCGGCGCGCACGGCCGCGATCGGCGTGGGGATCGACCGCCTCTCCGACGTGGCCACCGACGCCGCCGCCAAGAAGACCGGCGTCGCGTCCCACGACGAGGTCGAGAAGCTCGGCAAGAAGATCGAGAACCAGCTCGGCGACGTCATGCCGGCCAAGTGGCAGAAGCCCACCGACGACTCCGACTACGACCTGATCGCGCTGACGCTCGACCGGATGGAGGCCGCGGTCGGCGCCGGCCAGCGGCGCCAGGCCGAGCAGGCGCGGCTCGAGGCGTACGCGTTCTTCGAGTTCGGCCCCGAGCGGCGTCTGAAGTCGATCGACCCGGGCCTCGCGACCGACGTCGAGGGGCTGATCTGGTTCGGCGCCAAGGGCCACGACGGCCTCGCCGAGCTGATCTCCAAGGGCGCGTCCCGCCGTGATCTGCGCGCCACCCGGCTCGCGCTCGACCAGGAGCTCGAGAACGCGCGCGGCACGCTCGGCGACAGCGCGAGCCGCACGACCGTGGTCACCAACGCGGCGATCATCGTCTTCCGCGAGGGCCTCGAAGCCGTGCTGATCCTCGCCGCGATCACCGCCTCGTTCGTCGGCATCCGCCGCCGCCTGCGCCGGCCGGTGATGGTCGGCGCCGTGTTCGGGCTGCTCGCGAGCATCTTCACCTGGGTGCTCGCGCAGACGCTGCTGCAGTCGCTCTCGCAGTACGGCGAGAAGCTCGAGGCGGTGGTGGGGCTGATCGCCATCGGGGTCCTGCTGCTGATCACCAACTGGTTCTTCCACCGCGTCTACTGGAGCGAGTGGATCGGGCGCTTCCACCGCCAGCGGCGCAAGCTGCTGGCCAAGGAGCAGGCCGGCTTCTGGTCCGCGCAGGCGCTCGGCCTGCTGGTGCTCGGGCTCACCAGCGTCTACCGCGAGGGCTTCGAGACCGTGCTCTTCCTCCAGTCGCTGGAGCTGTCGGCGGGCGCGACCGCCGTGATCGAGGGCGCCGCGCTCGGGCTCGCGCTCACGCTCGGCGTGGCGGTGCTGACCTTCGCGCTCCAGCGCAAGCTGCCCTACAAGAAGATGCTGATCGTCACCGGCGTGCTGATCGCCCTCGTGCTCGTCGTCATGGTCGGTCAGACCGCGCGCACGATGCAGGGCACGGGCTGGCTGCCGATCACGCCGCTCGACTGGGACATCCCGCCGTCGCTCGGGCTGTGGATGGGCATCTTCCCGAGCGTCGAGACGCTGCTGGCACAGGTCGCGGCGATCGCGTTCGTGATCGGCTCCTACGTCGTCGCCACCGAGGTCAAGGTCAAGCGCCCGCAGCGGCGTGCCGCGCGCAAGGGCGTCCCGGCGCCGCAGCCGGAGCCGGTCGAGCCGCGTCGAGAGCCGGTCGCGCACTAGCCTTCCGGCCATATCTGCGCAATACTGCGCAGATATGAGCACAAAAGAGCAGCAGGAGCTGCTGGTCCTCGTCGCGGGCCCCTACCGCGGCGGCACCGGCGACGACCCGGCCAAGCTGGCGGCCAACGTCACCGCCATGAACACCACGGCGCTCGACGTCCTCCGCGCCGGGCATCTGCCGGTCACCGGCGAGGCGCTGGCGCTGCCGCTGATCGACGTCGCGGGCAGCGAGCGGATCGGCGACCCCGTGTTCGACGAGATCTTCCACCCCATCGCCCGCCGGCTGCTGGCGCGCTGCGACGCGGTGCTGCGGATCGGCGGCGCTTCGACGGGCGCGGACGAGATGGTCGCGATCGCGCGCGACCAGGGCAAGCTCGTCGTCGACGCGGTCGATCAGCTGCCCTGATGCTCAAGGAGGAGCGCCACCGGCGGATCCTCGAGCTGCTCGAGACCGAGGGCCGGCTCGTCGCCGCCGACCTGCCGGAGCGCCTCGGCGTCTCCGGGCACACGGTCCGGCGCGACCTCGACGAGCTGGCGGACGCGAGCAGCCTCCAGCGCGTGCACGGCGGCGCGCTCGCGCGCTCGCCGGTGGCGAGCACCTACGAGGGCCGCCAGGTCCAGTCCGTGGACGGCAAGATCGCCACCGCGCGCGCCGCCGCGACGCTGCTCGAGCCGGGCCAGGTGGTGATCCTCGACGGCGGCAGCACCGCGCTGCACCTCGTCGACGCCATCCCGCCGGGCCACACGGGCACCTTCGTGACCCACAGCCCGCCGGTCGCCGCCGCGCTGGGCCGGCGGCCGGGGCTCGAGGTGGTCACGGTCGGCGGCACGCTCGACCGGCGCGCGATGGTCGCGGTCGGCGCGGCCACGATCCAGGCGTTCAGCGGCATCAGCGCCGACCTCTGCTTCCTCGGCGTCTGGGCGCTGCACGCCGAGCGCGGGATCAGCACCGCCTACTACGAGGAGGCCGAGGTGCGGCGCGTGCTGGTCGGCTGCGCCGACCGCGTCGTCGGGCTCGTCTCACGCGAGAAGCTCGGCACCGCAGCCGCGTTCACGGTCGCGCCGGCCACCGCGCTCACGCATCTCGCGACCGAGCGGGACGCGCCGGCCGCCGTGCTGCGGCCGTTCGCCGAGCTCGGCCTGCACATCCTGCAGGCCGGCTAGATCTGGTCGGGCTGGATCTCGACGGGATCCGCGGATCCCGCGGGGCGCTGCTGGATCGGGCGACGCTGCTCGACCTTCTCCTCTTCCTGCGCGCCGTGGTTCTCCTCGCCCGCGATCTTCGACGGGGCGAGCATCATCACCATGTTGCGGCCGTCCTGCTGCGGGCGCTGCTCGACCACCGCGAGCTCGCCGAGCTCCTCCGCGAGGCGGTTGAGCAGCTGCTCGCCGCGCTCCGGGTGGGCCATCTCGCGGCCGCGGAACATGATCGTCACCTTGACCTTGTCGCGTCCGTTGAGGAAGCGGATGACGTGGCCCTTCTTGGTGTCGTAGTCGTGCTGCGCGATCTTCGGGCGGAACTTGATCTCCCGCACGTTGATCTGCGTCTGGTGCTTGCGCGCGGCCTTCTGCTTCTGGGCCTGCTCGTACTTGTACTTCGAGTAGTCGAGCACGCGGCAGACCGGAGGCTTGGCCTCGGGCGCGACCTCGACGAGGTCGAGGTCCTTGCTCTGCGCGTAGCGGAGCGCCTCCTGCGTCTTCATGATCCCGACCTGCGCCGCCGGTCTCGTCGATGAGGCGCACCTCGGGAACGCGGATGCGCTCGTTGATGCGGGTGGTATCGCGCTCCGGCGGCTGCCGGTCGAACCTGCGAGGGACCGGCACTAGGCGATTGCGGTGCGGCGCGAGGTCAAGCTGTACGCGGCGCTGCTGTGTGGGAACGCTTGATCAACGCTCGACAGTATAGCCACGGCGGCGCACCGACTTCGCAAGCGTGCACAAGATCTTTCGCGTCGACCACAGCCGATCGCGGCCGTGGCCGCAGTCGGCACGATCGGCAGAGTGGTCGCGCGCCTGCAGCTTGTCGTTGCCGCCACCTCCGAACAGGCGGCCCGCCCCGCTGCCGCCGCCGCAGATCGTCACGGCCCGTGCCGCCGGAGAGCCGTCGGCGCCGCGGTGGCCGCGAGCGTCGGCATCGCCAGACCGCCGAAGAGCCGGTCCGGCCCGGAGCCGCCGAAGAGCACATCGTCGCCGCGACCCCCCTCGAGGCGGTTGGCGCCGCCGGAGTCGCTCAGCACGTCGTCGCCGGCGCCCCCGCTCAGCAGGATCGCGAGCGCGAGCCGGCATGCGGGGCAACGCGGCGGGCGCGCCGGGGTTGCGCTCAGCCGCCGACCTCGCCCGCGATCCGCGCCACGGCCTCGTCGAGCGGGAGCGTGCCGAGGTCGCCCTCGCCGTGGCGCCGCAGCGCGGCCGCGCGGTCGTCGGCCTCGCGGTCGCCGACGACGAGCATGTAGGGCACCTTCTGCAGCTCGGCCTCGCGGATCTTGCGCCCGACCGACTCCGTGCGGTCGTCGACGTCCACGCGCAGGCCGGCGGCGCGCAGCACGCTCGCGACCTCCTCCGCGTAGTCGTTGTGGCGGTCGGCCAGCGGCAGCACCGCGGCCTGGACCGGCGCGAGCCACAGCGGCAGGTCGCCGCCGGTGTGCTCGAGCAGGATCCCGATGAAGCGCTCGAACGAGCCGACCAGCGCCCGGTGGAGCATCGCCGGCCGGTGCTCGGCGTTGTCGGCGCCGGTGTAGGTGAGTTCGAAGCGCTCGGGGAAGTTGTAGTCCAGCTGCACGGTGCCGAGCTGCCACGAGCGGTTCAGCGAGTCGCGCATGTGGAGGTCGATCTTCGGCCCGTAGAACGCGCCGTCGCCCGCGTGGATCGTGTACTCGTAGCCGCCGCGCTTCAGCGCGGCCTCGAGCGCCGCCTCCGAGCGGTCCCACATCTCGTCCGTGCCGATCCGCTGCTCGGGCCGGGTCGAGAGCTCGATCCGCATGTCGAAGCCGAACTGGTCGTACCAGGCGAAGCCGAACGCGAGGCAGTCGAGCACCTCCTGCTCCACCTGCTCCTCGGTGCAGAAGATGTGCGCGTCGTCCTGGATGAAGTGCCGCACGCGCAGCAGCCCGTGGAGCGTCCCGCTGGGCTCGTTGCGGTGCAGGTGGCCCGGCTCGGCGTAGCGGATCGGGAGCTCGCGGTAGGAGTGCTTGCCCATCGCGTAGAACGCGCAGTGCCCCGGGCAGTTCATGGGCTTGAGGGCCATCGGATGGTCCTCGGCCTCGGTCACGAACATGTTCTCGCGGTACTTGCGCCCAGTGGCCGGAGATCTCCCACAGCTTGCGGTCGTAGAGCAGCGGGGTCTTGATCTCGTCGTAGCCGCGGGCGAGCGACATCTCGCGCGAGCGCGCGACGAGGGCGTTGTAGACCGCGGTGCCGGCGTCGGTCCAGAACGCGCTGCCCGGGGCGAGCTCGGAGAAGTGGAACAGCCCGAGCTCGCGGCCGAGCTTGCGGTGGTCGCGCTGGCGCGCCTGCTCGAGGCGCTCGAGGTGGGCCTCGAGGTCGGCCTTCGAGTGGAAGGCCGTCCCGTAGACGCGGGTGAGCATCGTGTTGTCGGAGTTGCCGCGCCAGTACGCGCCCGCGACGGACAGCAGCTTGAACGCCTTGATGCGGTCGGTGGCCGGCGCGTGCGGGCCGCGGCAGAGGTCGGTGAACGGGCCGTTGGTGTAGAGCGAGACGCTGTCGACGCCGTTGTCCGAGACGAGGTCGTCGATCAGCTCGACCTTGTAGTCCTGCCCCTCGCCGACGAAGCGCTCGCGCGCCGCGGCGGGGCTGACGTCCTCGCGCTCGAACGGCTCGGCCGCCTTGATGTGCTCGCGCATCTTCGCCTCGAGCCGCTCGAAGTCGGCGTCGGAGACGGTGACGCCCTCGGGGAACTCGAAGTCGTAGTAGAAGCCGTCCTCGATCGGCGGCCCGATCGAGATCTTGGTGCCGGGATAGAGGTCGAGCACCGCGGCGGCCAGCACGTGCGCGGTGTCGTGGCGGATCAGGTCGAGCGACTCGTCGTCGCGGTTGGTGACGATCGCCACCTCGTCGCCGTCCGCGAGCGGCCGCGCCAGGTCGCGCACCTCGCCGCCGACCTTGACCGCGAGCGCCGCGCGCGCGAGCCCGGGGCCGATCGCGGCCGCCAGATCGGCGCCGCTCGCGCCATCCGGGAGTTCCTTCTGCGAGCCGTCGGGAAGGATCACGTTCATGGAGCGGCTGATGCTAGACGCCGCGGGAGCTGCGAGCGGCAGCCCGCGCGGGCGACCACACCGGGCCGACGGCGGGCCTCGCCCCCGGCTACACGCAGGCGAACCTCGTCGCGCTTCCGGAGGCCGACGCCTTCGACTTCCTGCGCTTCTGCGTCGCCAATCCGAAGCCGTGCCCGGTGCTCGACGTCTCCGACCCCGGCTCGCCCGAGCCCGCGCGGATCGCGCCCGGCGCCGACCTCCGCACCGACGTCCCGCGCTACCGGATCTTCCGCGACGGCGAGATCGCGGTCGAGCCGACCGACGCGAGCGAGCACTGGCGCGACGACCTCGTCGCGTTCCTGATCGGCTGCTCGTTCACCTTCGAGCGCGCGCTCGAGGCCGAGGGGCTGCCGATCCGCCACGTCGAGCAGGGCGTCAACGTCCCGATGTACCGGACGAGCCGGGAGTGCGAGCCGGCCGGCCGCTTCTCCGGCCCGCTGGTCGTCTCCATGCGCCCGATGACGCCGGAGCAGGCGATCCGCGCGACCCAGATCACGTCCCGCTACGGCCCGGTCCACGGCGGCCCGGTCCACATCGGCGCGCCCGAGGCGCTCGGGATCGAGGACATCGGCGCGCCCGACTACGGCGACGCGGTGGAGATCCACGACGGCGAGCTGCCGGTGTTCTGGGCCTGCGGCGTGACGCCCCAGGCGGTCGCGGTCGCGAGCAAGCCCGAGCTGATGATCACCCACGCCCCCGGCCACATGTTCGTGACCGACCTGCGCGACGAGACGATGGCGACGCTCTGAACGCCAACGGCGCGCATCGAGGGGGACGGGTCCGAACGCCCCCGGCAGCCACGAATGTCACCTCGATGGCGGTATGCGCCATCGAGACGACACTCGTGGCTTCCCGGCAGTCCGACCCATCCGGGGTTGAGGTTCCAGAGCAGCGAGGCGCGTGGTGGCCGGAGAACGCGCAGTCGTTCAACCGCGGGTCGCCGTCCTCGGGGCGCAGCAACGCCCGCCCATCGCGACGATCACGCGCCCGTGAATACCGCCTCCGGCAGCAGCGCGCTGACGATCCACTCGCCCGCGTCCACGACCTCGGAGATCTTCAGGTCGACGCACAGCGAGCACAGCAGGTACGCGTCCTCGCGCGACAGCGAGGTAGATGTCGGTGATGTGGTCGATCATCGCCCGCACCGCGTTCTGCGGCGCTGACGAACAGGTCCGGCCGACGCCGGTGGTGCCGTACCAGCCGCCGTGGTCGACCCTCGAGGTCAGCGAGCCCGGTGCTGTGCGGAACTGCGGCGACGGCGCTCGCGCTTCTTGTCGACGAGAAGCGCAGCGTGGCGTACATCGGCGCCTCGAGGCCGGTGACGCAGACCTCGCCGTCGCCCTGGCAGCCGTGAGCGTCGCCGGTGGAGAACATCCCGCCCTCGACCTCCACCGGCAGGAACAGCGTCGTGCCGGCCACGAGCTGGCGCGTGTCCATGTTCCCGCCGAAGCGGCCGGGCGGCATGACCGGCTGGGCGACGCGCCGGCCGGGCAGACGCCCATCGTCCCCATGAACGGCGTGAGCGGGATCGCGACCTCGTCGCCGAAGCGCGCGTAGTCGCCCGCCGAGATGTCGAAGATCTTCAGGTAGGCGTCCGGGAAGTCGTCGGCCAGCAGCCCGAGCCCGGGCAGGATCGCCGTCCAGCCCCACCCGCGCGTGCGCAGGTCGAGGATCTCGACGACGAGCGTGTCGCCGGGCTTTCGCGCCCTCGACCGCGATCGGGCCGGCGAGCGGATAGACGCGGTCCCAGTCGAGGCCGTCGATCACGCTCGAGTCGGAGTCGGGACCGATCTGGTTGTCGCTCACGTCCCGGGTGTGGATGACGACGGTGTCGCCGTCGGCGATGGTGATGACCGGCTCTGCGCCGGCCTCCCAGGTGAAGTGCACCCGGTCCTCGGGGAAGTAGTGGGTCGCCATGTGGCGACGCTACACCAGCGCGATCGGCCGCACCGGCGACCCGGTGCCGCCGCGCAGCTTCAGCGGCAGGCAGGCGAACGCGAACTCGCGCACCCCGTCGCGCGGAGCGCCTCGAGGTTGAGCGCCTCGATGATGTAGATGCCCTCGCGCACCAGCAGGATCAGGTGCCGGGGAGCGAGCCGAGCTCCGGTCGTCCTCGCCCGGCACGTCCCACGCCATGTTGTCCGCGCCGACCGCCACCGGCCAGCGCGTCGGCGCACCAGCGCGAGCCGCTCGCGTCGATCCCGCCGGCGGCCGGAACGCCTCCCGGTCGTCCCACAGCGCCCCCGCCCCGGTGCGGATCAGGATCACGTCGCCGGGCGCGATGTCGAGCCCCTCGGCGGCGCGCTCCAGCGCCTCCGCGCCGATCGCGTGGCCGGCGTCGGCGCAGTCGAGCAGCACGCCGCGGGCGAACAGCGGCGGCACGGTGTCGATCCCGAGTTGCGTGAAGCCCTCGGGCGTCTGCACCTGCGCGTCCACCTCGACGCCGCCGTGCATCGAGAGGTTCTCGGCCTGGTGGCACAGCGCGTCGATGTGCGTGCCGGAGTGCTCGGCCATCACCAGGAGCGCCGAGGCGCTCGTGCGCGCCTCGCCCAGCCCCGCCTCGTGGCGGCGGTGCAGCTTCAGCAGCACGCCCGGCTCGTGCGCCGGCCACACCGGGGCGCCGGCGTACCGCGGCTGCTCGAGGTCGTAGTGCTGCGCGCCCGCGAGCGGCGTCGGAGAGCTCCGTCACTCGACCGGCACGGACTCCTTGCCGTGCGTCTCGGGCAGGAAGCGCAGGGCGCCGATCGCGAGCACGTAGCCGAACACGCCGAAGGCGACGGCGCCGCCGAGCCCGATGGCCGCCGCGAGGAAGCCGATGATGCCCGGGAACAGCGCGCCGAACGCGCGGCCGACGTTGTAACAGAAGCCCGAGCCGGTCCCCCGCGCCCGCGTCGGGTACAGCTCGGCGAGGTAGGAGCCGAAGCCCGAGAAGCAGCCCGACGAGAAGAACCCGAGCGGGAACCCGATGATCAGCAGCGTCGTGTTGGAGCCTGCCGGCACGAGGAAGTAGGCCACCAGCGAGACGCCCGCCAGCGCCGCGAACAGCGTGAAGCTCTTCTTGCGGCCGAGGCGGTCGTGCACGAAGCCCGCGCTCAGATAGCCGAGGAAGGCGCCCGCGATGACCACGAACAGGTAGCCCGCGCTGCCGACGACCGACAGGCTGCGCTCCTCCTTGAGGTAGGTCGGGATCCAGGTGAACATCGCGTAGTAGCCGCCCTGGATGCCGGTGGCCAGCACCGACGCGAAGATCGTGGTCTTCACGAGGTCGGAGCGGAAGATCGACTTGAGCGGCAGCTCGAGCTCGTCCTCCTTCTCCTTCGTCTCGGAGAAGACCTCGGGATCCTCGACGTTGCGCCGCACGTAGAGGATCAGCAGCGCCGGGAGGATGCCGAGCATCATCAGGATGCGCCAGCCCTGCTCGTCCGTGACGAGCGAGAACACGATCGTGTAGGCGACGACGGCGAGCGCCCAGCCGACCGCCCACGAGCTCTGGATGATCCCGAGCGCCTTGCCGCGCGCCTCCGGTTTGATCAGCTCGGCCACGAGGATCGCGCCGACGGCCCACTCGCCGCCGAACCCGATGCCCTGGAAGACGCGGAAGACCATCAGCATCGCGTAGCTCGACGCGAGGCCGGAGAGGAACGTGAAGACCGAGTAGACGCCGACGGTCAGCATCAGCGTGCGCGCGCGCCCGATGCGGTCCGAGAGGACGCCCCCGAGGATGCCGCCGACCGCGGAGGCCGACAGCGTGACGGTGGCGAGCGCGCCGGTGGCGCCCTTGCCGACGCCGAACGTCGAGCCGATCGCCGCCAGCGTGAGCGTGAGGATGATCAGGTCGAACGCGTCGAGCGAGTAGCCCGCGAACGCCGCCTTGAACGCCTTCTGGCCCTTGCCGCCGAGCGCGGGCCACCAGCCCTCCGGCTCGCGCTGCACGGGCTTGATCGTGTGCCTGCGGGTCGCAGTAGCGGTGCGATCCGGTGTGTCGAGGCTCATGCGTGACTCCCCTGTCGCGTCTCCCTCTCGATTTCCCTTACCCGATCCGGGTGTGATGCACGTCACGCCCAGCCGCGGGGACGCGTGTTCGACGCTGCTAACGTGGCGATTTCCGGCGCTTTTGGACTCCTTCGTGGACCGTCGCCGGACCGGAAACGCAACTGAAGGGACCTGAACCCATGCACGCCAAGACCGCCTTGGCGGTCGCCGGGTCCGTGCTCGCGGTGCCGAGCGCCGCCCTGGCCGCCGCCCCCGACAAAGGCGCCCTCCATCCTTCGGGCAAGCTGACCCACGATCCGCGCCTCAAACACAAGCTGGTGCGCGAGCACGTGAAGCTGGTCCCGAAGAGCAACGTGCGCCGCCTGCGCACGCTCCCCGTGAGCGTGCTGCGCGAGCGCAACCGCCGACTGCGCAAGCACAAGCGCCACGTCTCCACCGCCTCCCCGGTGCTCCAGGCCATCGCCGCCTGCGAGTCCGGCGGCAACCCGTCGACCGATACCGGCAACGGCTTCTACGGCAAGTATCAGTTCACGCAGGAGACCTGGCAGGCCGTCGGCGGCACCGGCAACCCCGCCGCCGCCCCGGAGGCCGAGCAGGACCGCCGCGCCGCGCAGCTCTACGCGACGGCCGGCCCCTCGCAGTGGCCGGTCTGCGGTCGCTGAGCGCCGCTCGTGGGCCAGATCCACGCCAAGCCAGACGATCGCGAGCGACACGAGGAACACGAGCATCGAGAGCGCGCGGCTCCTCGGGCTGGTGATGTGGAACACGATCAGCACGCCGACGAGCACGACGAGCATGAGCTTGACCTGCAGCACGCTGTCGTGCCAGCGCCCGAAGTGCGAGGCCATCGCCGCGCCGGTGGCCACGAGCACGAGGATCGCCACGAGGCTGCCGATCCCGAAGCGCCGCGCGACGGCGGTCATCAGCGCGTCGTCGCCGGTGCGGCGGACGGCGGGCACGAGCGCCACGACCAGCACCAGCTGACCGCCCACGAAGAACGCCAGCGCGACGATGTGCAGGAAGCGGATCAGCGTCCAGGTCATCGCGCGGTCGCCGAACCGCAGCCCGTGCGAGGGCGCGGGCTCCGGGAAGCCCGCGGGTGGGCGCGGAGGTCGCGCCACAGCTAGCGGCCGACGCCGATGGCTGCGGCGAGCATCCGAGCAGCAGCGCGGCCTCCTCCGGCTCGTGGTTGCGCGCCGCGCCCGCGACGAGCACGAGCAGCGCCAGCGCGACGAGCATCAGCGAGATCCCGCGGTGGAAGCGGCCGGCCTCCGAGTGCGGCCACGGGTCGAGCGGGCGCACGATCTCCCGGCCGCGGTCCGAGTCGGTGCAGCGCCCTTGCGCGGACAGGCGTTGCAGACGTGCGCCTTGGCGCGGTAGCGCACGAGCCGGCGCTCGTGGTCGAACTCGTGCGGCCACAGGTGCTCGCCCTCGGGGCACTCCCAGTGGTCGAGCTCGTCGTGGTAGGTGAAGCCCGCCGTCCGGTAGCGCAGCGAGCGCCGGTGCGTGTGCGCCGACAGCCACTCGAGGACGAGCGCCGGCGAGCAGCAGGAAGCCCGCGTAGCCGGCGGCGAGCAAGGTCTCGGGGCTCACGTGACCCTCGCCGCGGTCGCCTCCTCGCCGCTCGACCGCGGCGACGCCCTCCGGCGCGGCGATCTCGGTGAAGAGGATGTCGTCGGGCTCCTCCAGCGTGACGCGCTTGACCGTGTGGCGGATGCCGAGATAGGCGATGTAGAGCGCGGGACGGCGCCGCCCGCGATGAAGATGATGTCGCCCGGCAGGCGCAGCCACTCGATCAGCGCGTTGGTGTCCCCGGTCAGGAACTTGAGCTCGCGGGCCTCGAAGTAGCCGCTGCCGACCGACTTGTAGAGCTGGAGGATGCCGAGCGGCAGCAGCGTCGCGAAGCACATCCAGGCCAGGCCGATGTTCGTCGACCAGAACGAGATCCGCGCCCACTTCTCCGGCCACTTGTCGGCCGGGATCAGGTAGCGCAGGCAGAACAGCGCCAGCCCGATGCGCGAGCATCCCGTAGACGCCCATCATCGCCGCGTGGCCGTGGTTGGCGGTCAGCGCGGTGCCGATCTCGTAGTAGGAGACGATCGGGAGGTTGATCAGGAAGCCGAAGATGCCGGCGCCGAGGAAGTTCCAGAAGCCGACCGCGACGAGGAACATGACGGCCCAGCGGTGCGGGAACGGCGTCGTCGCCCTCGACTCCTGGGCCGCGCCGAGCTGCAGGAACGACCACGCCTCGACGGTCAGGAACGTCAGCGGGATCACCTCGGCCGCCGAGAAGAAGGCGCCCAGCGCCATGTGCTCCGCCGGCTCGCCCGAGAAGTACAGGTGGTGCATCGTCCCGATGACGCCCCCGAACGAGTAGAGGATGATGTCGAGGTAGATGACGGTCAGCGCCACCTTCTCGCGCACCACGCCGAGCAGCACGAACATGTAGGCGACCATCACCGTGGTGAACAGCTCGAGGAAGTCCTCGACCCACAGGTGCACGACCCAGAAGCGCCAGAACTCCGTCGTCGTGAAGTCCTCGCCCGTGCGCGCGATCAGCCCAACCGCGTAGAAGGCCGGGATCGCCAGCGCGGCGAGGAAGAAAAGCCACGGCATGTTGCCGCGGTGCTCTCCCGCCAGCCGCCGGCGCAGCACGCGCCAGAGCATGAACAACCAGACGAACAGGCCGACGGTGAGCAGCACCTGCCAGAGGCGGGCGAGGTCGAGGTATTCGAAGCCCTGCAGCCCGAACCAGTTCGAGGCCGCGCCCTGCAGGACGCCGTGGACGCCGAGGTAGGAGCCGATCAGCGTCCCGAACACGACGACGGCCAGCGCGCCCAGCAGCGCGAAGGCCAGCGTCCCCTGATGCTTGGGCTCGCGCCTGGCGATCATCGGCGCGAGGAAGATCCCGGCCGCGACGAACGACGTCGCGACCCAGAAGATCGCGAGCTGGATGTGCCAGGTGCGCATCAGGTTGTAGGGGAAGACGCGCGCGAGGTCGAGGCCGAAGAAGCCGCCGACGTCGGCCCGGTAGTGCTGGCTCGCCGCCCCGACGAGCGTCTGGATGAGGAACAGCGCGGCCATCACGAAGAAGAACCACGCGCACGCCCGCTGCGCCGGCGTCAGCGCGACGTCGCCGGGCGTGCGGAACGACAGCGTGGCCTGCTCGCGACCGTGCCAGCCGAGGAAGCGCCAGCGTCCGAAGACGCCGAAGAGGACCCCGATCCCGCCGAGCAGCGCGATCAGCGAGAGGACGCTCCAGACGATCACGTTCGCGGTCGGCTTGTTGTCGACGCGCGGCTCGGGCGGCCAGTTGTTGGTGTACGAGTAATCGTGCCCGGGCCGCTGGGTCGAGGCCGCCCATGCCGTCCAGCCGAAGAACGCGGTCAGCTGCCGCAGCTCGTTGCGGTTCGTGATCGCGTTCGGCCGCAGCCCGTGCTCCGTCGTCGGGTCGGAGAAGAAGCGCGAGTAGTGCCCGATCAGCCGCCGGTAGGCCTCGGCCTGCGAGGCCGTGAGCGTGAGGGTGCCGGTGCGCTTGACGTAGCGGTTGGTGCGGAACTCGGCGATCGTCCGGCGCGCAGCGCTGTCGGAGCCGGCGCCGCCGTTTCGCTCGATCGACGAAGTTCGAGGCGCGGCGCAGGTAGTCGGCGGTGTAGTCCGGTCCGAGGTACGCGCCGTGACCGAAGACCGAGCCGTACTCCATGAGGCCGTTGTGGAGGAAGACCTGCTGGCCCTTGTGGATGTCGGCCGCGGTGTAGAGCGTCTGCCCGGTCGGATCGACGACGCGCTGCGGGGTCGGCGGCTTGGCCATGTACGTCCGGTAGGCCAGGAGCCCGAGCACGAAGAAGCCGAACAGGACCACCAGCAGCGACAGCCTGAACCCACCCCTTGGACACCAGCAGGGGCCGCCTCTCGGACGTCTGCACGTGAGCTCCTCCTCGTCGGACGGGACCGCGGGGGTAGTTTTCACTGTCCGAAGGGAAAAAGGAAGTGGAACGCATGGAAGTTCTCTCCACGCCCGATGACGACCCCCTCGCCGATCCGCTTCGCGCGCGGTTGTTCCGCGCGATCGGCGAGCTGCGGCGGCCCGTGACCACCCAGGAGCTCGCGGCCCGCGTCGAGCGCCATCCCAACACCGTGCGCATCCAGCTCCGCCGCCTCGCCGACGCGGGGCTGCTCGAGCGGCGCGTCACGCGCCGGCCGCGCGGCCGGCCACGCGACGAGTGGGCGATCGCGCGCGACGCCCGGCCGGCGGGCCGGCCTCCCCAGGCGTACCTCCAGCTGAGCCGCTGGCTCGCGCGGGCCGCGGGAGCGTCGGGAAGCTTGGCGTCGATCGAGCGCGCGGGCCGCGACATCGGGCGCGAGCTCGCGCCCGAGGCGGGCGCCCGCGGCACCGCTGCGGCGATGCAGCACGCGCTGGTCGCGCTCGGCTTCGCGCCGCGCCGGGAGGCGGTCGCGCCACGCAGCCTGCGCTTCACGCTGGCCAACTGCCCGTATCGCGAGGCGGTCCGCCAGGACCAGGCGGCGGTCTGCAGCCTGCACCGGGGCATCACCGCGGGCCTGCTCGACGGCATCGATCCCGGCGCGCGGCTCGCGGGCTTCGTCCCCAAGGACCCGTACGCGGCCGGGTGCCTGATCGACGTCGAAGGCGTCGCCTCCGCGAGCTGAGCGAGCGCCTATGCTGCGCGGCCGATGACCCTGGCCGCTCTCCGCTCCGAGTTCCCGATCCTGGAGCGGGTGGCGTACCTCAACGCGGGCACCGACGGCCCGGTCCCGCGCGCGGCGCAAGAAGCGGTCGCGCGCGAGGTCGCCGGGGAGGTCGAGGACGGCCGCGCGTTCGCGCACTTCGAGCGCCGGCTCGCGCTGCTCGACGAGCTCCGCGCGGGCTACGCCGAGCTGCTCGGCTGCCCGGTCGACGACATGGCGCTGACCACCTCGACCAGCGAGGGCATGGGCAAGATCCTGGCGGGGATGGACCTCGGGCCGGGCGACGAGATCATCACCTCGGACTCCGAGCACCCCGGCCTGCTCGGGCCGCTGCTGGCGGCCAAGCAACTCGGCGTGACCGTGCGTGCGGTGCCGTTCGCCGCAGCTCGCCGACGCGGTCGGGCCCGGCACCACCGCGGTCGCCTGCTCGCACGTCAACTGGCACACCGGGGAGCTGGCGCCCGAGGCGCTCGCCGACGTCGGCGTACCGGTGATCCTCGACGGCGCCCAGAGCGCCGGGGCGATCCCGGTCGACGTCGTGAAGCTGCGCTGCGCGGCCTACGCCGCGGCCGGCCAGAAGTGGCTGTGCGGCGCCGACGGTACGGGGATGCTCTACGTCGCGCCCGAGTTCCGCGAGCGCGTGCGCGCGATCGCGCCCGGCTACACCGGCTTCGCCGACGCCTCGCTCGGGCTCGAGTCGGAGCTCAAGGCCGACGCGCGCCGCTACGACACGCCCGCGCTCGCCCGCGAGGTGGTCGCCTTCAGCGTCGCCTCGCTCGGCGTGCTGCGCGGCGCCGGGATGGCCGACGTGCTGGCCGCCGGCCCGGCGCTGGCGGCGGGCCTCGCCGAGCGGCTCGAGGCCCACGGCCGCGCGGTCCCGCAGCGCGGCCACACCACGCTCGTCGCCTTCGAGGACCCCGACCCGGAGCCCACGCGCGACCGCCTGCGCGACCAGGGCATCGTCGTCCGCAACCTCCCGGGCACGCAGCTCGTCCGCGTCTCGGTCGGCGCGTGGTCGAACGAGGACGACCTCGAGCGCCTGCTGGCCGCGCTGTAGCGGCGCAGCGGCACCACGTCGATCCCGCTCTGCTCGCTGAGCATGCGGTTGGGATAGACCTCGGGCGGCGCGGTGTGGGCGCCCAGCCGCTCGTACTCATCCGCGCTCAGCGACACGTCGACCGAGCCGAGCAGGTCCTCGAGCTGCTCGTACGTGCGCGGTCCGACGATCGGGGCGGTCACGCCCTCGGTCGCCAGCAGCCACGCCAGCGACACCTGCGCGATCGTCGCGCCCTTCGCCTCGGCGATCGCCTGCGCCTCGTCGACGGCACGGAAGTTGCGCTCGATCGCGCGCCGCGCGGGCGCCTCCTCGAGGTCGTCGGAGGCGTCGCCCATCCGCGACCCCGCCGGCGGCGGCTCGTCGCGCGAGTAGCGGCCGGTCAGGAAGCCCGCGCCGAGCGGCCCCCACGGGAGCACGCCCAGCCCGGCGGCGCGGCAGAACGGCAGCAGCTCGATCTCGATCGAGCGCTCGACCAGCGAGTACTGCGGCTGCAGCGAGACGAACGGCGACCAGCCGTGGCGGTCCTGCAGCCCGACCGCCCACGCGAGCAGCCAGGCCGGGTAGTTGGACGCGCCGAGCGCGCGCACCTTGCCGGCCTGCACCAGCCCGTCGAGCGCCTCCAGCGTCTGCTCGAGCGGCACGTCCGGATCCGGCGCGTGCACCTGGTAGAGGTCGATGTGGTCGACGCCGAGCCGGCGCAGGCTGGCGTCGCACGCCGCGCGGATGCGGTCGGGCGCCAGCCCCTCGCCGCCGGGGTCGGAGACCGCGAAGCGCACCTTGGTGGCGAGCACGACCTCGTCGCGCCGACGCGCCAGCCACGGCGCCAGCGTCTCCTCGGAGCCGCCGTCGTTGTAGGTGTCGGCGGTGTCGAGGAACGTGCCGCCCGCGTCGACGAAGCGGTCGAGCATCCGGTGGGACTCGTCGACGGGCGTGCTGTTGCCCATCAGCATGGTGCCGAGGCAAAGGCGGGAGACGGTGAGGGGGCCGAGTGAGGCGGTGTCCATCCAAGGCACCCTACGTCGTAGGGTTCGCGCCATGAGCGGCCCTCGATTCGGCCTGACCGGCCTCGCGGTGATGGGCGCCAACCTCGCGCGCAACGTCGCCCACCACGACATCCCGATCGCGGTGCACAACCGCACCGCGTCCAAGACCGAGCAGTTCATGGCCGAGCACGGCTCCGAGGGGCCGATCACCGGCACCGGCACCACGCAGGAGTTCGTGCAGGCGCTCGAGCGCCCGCGCACGATCATGGCCATGGTCAAGGCCGGGCCGGCGGTCGACGCCGTGATCGAGGAGCTCGCGCCGCTGCTCGACGAGGGCGACACGATCGTCGACGGCGGCAACTCGCACTTCCGCGACACCCAGCGGCGCGACAAGGCGATGAACGAGCGCGGGCTGCGCTTCCTCGGCGTCGGCGTCTCCGGCGGCGAGGAGGGCGCGCTGAAGGGGCCGAGCATCATGCCCGGCGGCTCGCGCGAGTCCTACGACGACGTCGAGCACGTCTTCACCTCGATCGCGGCGCAGGTCGACGGCACGCCGTGCTGCACGTACGTCGGCGCCGACGGCGCGGGCCACTACGTGAAGATGGTCCACAACGGCATCGAGTACGCGGACATCCAGCTGATCGCCGAGGCCTACGACCTGCTGCGCCACGGCATCGGGCTCGAGGTGCCGGAGATCGCGCAGGTCTTCCACGAGTGGAACGAGGGCGACCTCGACTCGTTCCTGATCGAGATCACCGCGCAGGTGCTCGACAAGGCCGACGCCGCAGACCGGCGCGCCGCTGGTCGACGTGATCCTCGACCAGGCCGAGCAGAAGGGCACCGGGCGCTGGACGGCGCAGGACGCGCTCGAGCTCGGCGTGCCGCTGACCGCGATCACCGAGGCGGTGTTCGCGCGCTCGCTCTCCGCGCTGCGGCGACCAGCGCAAGACGGCGTCGCGGCAGCTCGCCGGGCCGAAGCCGGGCGAGGGCGCGCGCGCCGACCGCGACCTGATCGACGACGTGCGCAAGGCGCTCTACGCCTCCAAGGTCGTCGCCTACGCGCAGGGCTTCGAGCAGATGACCGCGGCCGCCAAGTCCGAGGACTGGGACCTCGACCTGGGCGCGATGGCGACGATCTGGCGCGGCGGCTGCATCATCCGCGCGCGCTTCCTCGACCGCATCCGCGAGGCGTACGACACGAACCCGGACACGGTCAACCTGCTGCTCGTCGACTACTTCCGCGACGCGGTCGCCGACGCCCAGGACTCGTGGCGCCGCGTGATCTCGCATTCCGGTCGAGCATCGGGCTGCCGGTGCCGGCGTTCACGTCATCGCTCGCCTACTACGACGGCTACCGGCGCGAGCGCGGGCCGGCGTCGCTGATCCAGGGGCTGCGCGACCTGTTCGGCGCGCACACCTACCGGCGCACCGACGGGGACGGCACGTACCACGTGCGGTGGGGCCAGGACGGCGACGAGGTGCGGACCGACGGCTAGCGGGCTAGCCCCCGCTAGGCAGCGAGCTGCCTGGCTTGGCGTCTAACGGCGGAGCAGGTCGCGCACGAAGCGCTTGAGCCGCTCGAGCGGTCCGCGCTCGACCGCACGGAGCACGATCGTGCCATCCGAGCGGCGTTCCGGGATGAGCTCGAGACGGGTCATGTGCACATCCTGATCGGCGTTTGTTACGCGGACCTCAAGATTGCTTACGAAGAGTAGGCGGTCAGGCGTTCCTGATCGCCGTGCCGGGTAGGGCCCTCGGCATGGCCGAAACCGCTACCACCCACACGGGCAACGGCCGCGCGCCGGAGGCCCCCACCGATCTCTCGAAGTCCACCTGGAAGGGCACGCTCCGGCGCACCTTCAAGGAATTCAAGGAAGACGACCTCACGCTGCTCGCCGCGGCGCTGACGTACTACGGGATCCTCGCTCTCTTCCCCGCCCTGCTCGTGCTGCTGTCGCTCGTCGGGCTTGCGGGCAAGAACACGATCGACACGCTGCTCAACAACGTCGGCGGCCTCGCGCCGGGCGCCACGCGCGACGTCATCACCAACGCCGTCCACAACCTCCAGAACTCGAACCAGGCTGCCGGCGTCGCGTTCATCGCCGGCCTCGCGGCCGCGCTGTGGTCGGCCTCGGGCTACGTCGGCGCCTTCACGAAGGCCGCCAACGTCATCTACGAGGTCGAGGAGGGGCGCAAGTTCTGGAAGCTCAAGCCGATCCAGATCCTCGCCACGCTCGTGGTAGTGCTGCTGACCGCGATCGTCGTGCATCGCGGTCGTCGTGACCGGGCCGGTGGCGGAGAAGGTCGGCAACATCATCGGCCTCGGCGACACCGCGGTGACGGTGTTCGGCATCGTCAAGTGGCCGGTGATCGCGCTGATCGTGTCGCAGATCTTCGCGTTCCTCTACTGGATCTCGCCGAACGTCAAGCAGCCCGGCTACAAATGGATCAGCCCCGGCGGCATCCTCGCCGTCGTGCTGTGGATCGCGGCCTCGGCGCTGTTCGCGTTCTACGTCGCGAACTTCGGCTCGTACTCGAAGACCTACGGCTCGATGGCCGCGGCGATCATCTTCCTGGTCTGGCTGTGGATCACGAACGTCGTGATGCTGCTCGGCCTCGAGTTCAACGCAGAGACCGAGCGCGGGCGCCAGATCGAGGCCGGCCACGACCCCGAGGTCGAGCCCTTCCTCCCCCACCGCGAGGCGCCGAAGCCGTCGTAGATTGACATGTGACCTTTTGGTCACCTATTATCGTCGGCGTGTCCGACGACGACCGCGTGTTCAAGGCGCTCGCCGACCCGACGCGTCGCTTCCTCCTCGACCGGCTCTACGAGCGTGACGGCCGCACGCTGACCGAGCTGGAGTCCGAGCTGGAGATGACGCGCTTCGGCGTCATGAAGCACCTGCGCCAGCTCGAGGACGCGGGCCTCGTCGTCGCCCGCCGCCAGGGCCGGGAGAAGCTCCACTACCTCAACCCCGTCCCGATCCGGCTGATCCACGACCGGTGGATCGACAAGTACACCGAGCGCCGGGTCTCGGCGCTCGCCGACCTCAAGACCGAACTGGAGCAGAGCCCATGACGAGTGCAGCCCCCACCGCGACGACGACCCAGGTCTACCGCGTGTGGATCAAGGCGACGCCGGAGGCGATCTGGGACGCGATCACCAAGCCGGAGTGGACCGCGCGCTACGGCTACGGCGGGATCGCGGACTACGACCTGCAGCCCGGGCGGCCCTTCGTCGTCCACCCGAGCGAGCCGATGGCCTCGATGGAGGGGGTGCCCGACGACATCATCGACGGCGAGGTCGTGGAGGCCGATCCGCCGCGCCGGCTGGCGCTGACCTGGCGGATGCTGATGGATCCCGGCATGCAGGCCGAGGGCTTCACGCGGCTGACCTACGAGATCGAGCCCGTCGACGGCGGCGCCACGCGGCTCACCGTCATCCACGAGCTCGAGGGCGCGCCGACGCTGGCCGCGATGGTCGGCGGCGAGCACGAGGCCGAGGGCGCCGGCGGCGGCTGGGCCTGGGTCCTCTCCGACCTCAAGTCGCTGCTCGAGACCGGCGCGCCGCTGGCCGGCTAGTCCCCGCCCGGCACCCCGTGCCAGCGTCTTCATCCCCTCCTCGCGCGCCAGCCCTCACCGATGCGGCGCGCGAGGTTGGGGACGGACAGCGCGATCAGCAAACCGAGCAGCAGCCATGCGCCGACCACCAGTGGGAACTTGGTGTACGGCGCCCGAGGCTGTCGGCGAGCGTGTTCTGGTACAGCACGTAGACGATGATCGCCAGCGCGATCAGCGGGATCACGATCTCCGCCGGCGGCGCACGCCGCTCGCCGCGGAAGTGCAGGAACACGATCGCGCCGGTGTTGCAGACGAAGTAGCTGACCAGCATCAGCAGGACGCCCATCGTGCCGGGATAGAAGAACGCGTTGACCGCGCTCGTGCCGTTGATCCGGTAGCCGAGGGCGATGAGCGAGACGGCGAGGATCATACCGTGAGCGCGCCGGCCGGCGCGCCGGAGCGCGCCGACGCGCGGCCCAGCGCGTTGCCGGGGAACCCGTCGCGTGCGATCGCGAAGAGGATCCGCGAGGCCGCGGTGGCGGCGCCCAGGCAGCGGCGAACGCGCTCATCGTCGCGCCGAAGTTGATGACGTCGGCGAAGCCGGAGCCGATGTAGTCCTTGCCGAGGTCGCCGAGCGGGCCGGATGACTCGCTGAAGCGCTTGACGCCCGCGTCGCTGAGGCCGAACCCGAGGCTCTGGGCGACCATGCAGACGACGTAGAAGCCGGCCGCGAGCACGGCGATGAAGATCGCGCGCGGGATGTTGCGGCCGGGGTCGTCGGTCTCCTCCCCCAGCGAGGCCGCGCCCTCGAAGCCGCCGAAGGACAGGAAGCCGAACACCGACGCGACCGCGATGGTCGAGCGCGTGACCCGCTGGTCGGGCGAGGAAGACGCTGACGCGTGAAGCCCTGGTCGCTCGGCGCCGAGCCACCAATCACCTTGGCGAAGATGACCACTCAGCACGAGGATCAAGGCCACCGAGATCCCCTCCAGGCTGAGCAGCGTGCGCGTCGCCACGCGGATGTCGCCGAACGCGAAGATCGCGATGAACACCATCGCGACGAGCGCGAGGATGAGCCAGTCGACGTTCCGGCGCCGATCCCGGTCGAGGAACGTCTGGCCGAACAACCCGACCTCCGCGGCCGACGCGATCGTGAACAGCGTGTAGGTCCCCATCAGCGCGAAGCCGGCGAAGAAGCCCGCCCGCGGGCCGAGCGTGGCGCCGGCGAGCGCGAACACCGAGCCGGCGGAGTTGAAGTACCGCGTCAGGCGCACGAAGCCGTACGACACGAACAGCACGCCGATCGTGGCGATCAGGAACGCGAGCGGCACCGCCCGGCCGATCTGGCCGGCGACGGCCGTCCGTTCAGCGCCATCGCGGCGGTCGGGGCCATGATCGCCAGCGACAGCGCGATCGCCTCGACGAACCGCAGCTCCCTCCGCAGGCCCTGCCGCTCCTCCATGACCCGGAAACCTATCCCGCGAGGCGGCGGCGGAGTTAGGGGCTCGACTTCCAGCTGGGCTGCGCCGCCGGGTCGAACCGCAGGCGATCGAGGATCGCGAACGCCTGGTCCCTCGTCTGCTTCGACGCGTGCGGGCCGAGGACGACCAGCGCGTAGAAGCGGCGGTTCGCGTCGCTGAACGGGAGCCAGTACTCGACCGTGTCCGGGTTGCCGCCCAGGCAGCTCTCGATGTCGCCGCGACGCTGCTCGGCGAGTGCGCCGAGCGAGGCCGGACGGGCCGGGAAGCCGGCCGGATCGCGCCGTGGCCTGCCGCCGCGCTCCTGGACGGAGACGAAGCCATCGGCCGGACCCAACGCCCTCAGCGCCCCGTCCGGCATGTGGTTGCAGCGCCCTTGCCGGTACGCGAGCGGGAAGGTGGCGGCAGAGAACAGCTCGCGGGGATCGAGCAGCTCTGGCGTGAGGCTCTCGGCGGACAGTTGCCAGCCGGGCGGCAGGCTGACCGTGAACCCGCGGGGCTTGTTCACCGTCGTCGTCCCCGGATCGGCGGGTGGTGTCGCCGCGCGCTCGGCGGGTTCGTCCGAGACCGCGGAGAGCACGGCGACGCCGACGATCACCACGACGGCGAGCGCGGCGGCGACCGCGAGCCCGCGCGCCACGCGCGGGTGCCACCAGGCGCGGCCGTATCGGCGGTGAGCGGCCTCGCTCAGGGCTTGCTCGAGCTGCGGCAACTCGCTCACGGCGACTCCTTCGCGATCGAACGGAGCGTGGCCAGGCCGCGGCTGACGCGCTGGCGGATCACGCTCTCCGAGCACCGCACCTCGGCGGCGATGATCTTGTACGGCAACTCCTCGACGATCCGCGCACGCACCGCCTGCGCCTGATCGGCCGGCAGCCGCTCGAGCAGCGCGGCCGCGCGATCGTCGCCCCCGAGGCGCTCGATCCGGGTCATGGCCTCCTCCTCCAGGGCGATCGGGGGCATCCCCAGCCTGCGCCGTGCGCGATCCTCCACGCGCCGCTTCTCCAGCGCACGGCGGAGCTTGTTGCGCGCGATCCCCAGGATCCAGGCGGCGGCCGGGCCGCGCGCGGGATCGAACCGGCGGACGCCGACGAGCGCGGCCGCGAAGGTCTCCGCGGTCAGGTCCGCCGCGAGCTCCGCATCGCCGAGGCGTCGCATGAAGTACCCAAGCACCATCCGCTCATGACGCCGGTAGAAGACGGCGAACGCCTCGGGGCGCCGCGGGGTCGAGGCGAGGAGCTGTGCGTCGCCCAGATGGTCCACTGAGAGCTGTTTCCGGCAGCCGGCTCGATTGTGACGAACCGATCTTGGCCGAAAACGACGAAACCGCGCGCCGCGCGGGTTTCGAGTGGGCGATACTGGGCTCGAACCAGTGACCTCCGCCTTGTCGAGGCGGCGCTCTCCCAGCTGAGCTAATCGCCCTGGGAACGGCCCGAAGGCTAGCAAGCGAGCGGGCGGGGTAGGCGGCACGGATGACTACGATCGATGCCTCGCTGCGCGCCCTCGAGATCCAGGGCTCAACCGTCCCCAAGCTCGGGTTCGGGACCTGGGAGATCCTCGGCCGCGACTGCGAGGAGGCGGTCGCCGACGCGCTCGAGATCGGCTACCGGCACATCGACACGGCGCAGGCCTACGACAACGAGGCCGAGGTCGGCAAGGCGCTCGCGGCCTCGGACATCCCGCGCAAGGAGCTGTGGCTCACCACGAAGCTGTGGCGCAGCGAGTTCGCCCCCGACAAGGTGCGCGCGTCGACCGAGGGCTCCCTCGAGCGCCTGCAGGTCAACTACGTCGACCTCCTGCTCCTCCACTGGCCCAACGACGAGGTGCCGCTCGAGGAGACGCTCGAAGCGCTCGCCCAGATCCGCGACGAGGGCCTCATCAAGCACTTCGGCGTCTCGAACTTCCCCGCCTACATGCTCCGAGACGCGCTGAAGCGCGCGCCGATCTTCGCCGACCAGGTCGAGTTCCACCCGTTCCTGGGCCAGGACGAGCTCGCCGCACTGGCGGTGGAGAAGGACTTCATGGTCACCGGCTACTCCCCGCTGGCCCGCGGCAAGGTCCCGAGCGACGAGACGCTGCGCGCGATCGGCGAGCGCCACGGCAAGACCGCCGGGCAGGTCGCGCTGCGGTGGCTGCTCGACAAGCCGAACGTCGCGACGATCCCGAAGGCCTCGAGCCACGAGCGCCGGCTGGAGAATTTCGAGGTCTTCGATTTCGAACTCAGCGACGACGACCGCGCCCAGATCGACGCGCTCCCGAAGGACGGCCGCATCCTCGACCCGGGCTTCGCGCCTGCCTGGGAGGGCTGAAGCTAGCCTGTACCCGCCACGGCGCCGTGGCGGAGTGGCTACGCAGCGGCCTGCAAAGCCGTTTACACCGGTTCGATTCCGGTCGGCGCCTTGGACGATGACTGCCGGTCGCGCCACAGCGAGGCGAGGACGCCGGTGGCGAGGATCGCGGTGATGGCGGGCAGCGAGATCTCCGGCCCGATCTTGCCGACGAACTCGGCCGCGGCCAGCTTCGCGCCGATGAAGATCAGCAGCACCGCGAGCGCGGTCTTGAGGTAGTAGAGGCGCTCGACGAGGTCGGCCACCAGGAAGAACAGCGGCCGCAGCCCGAGCAGCGCGAACGCGTTGGCCGCGAAGACGATGAAGGTGTCGTTCGTGATGGCGAGGATGGCCGGCACTGAGTCGACCGCGAACAGGATGTCGACCAGCGCGATGCCCGCCAGCGCCGCCCACTTCGGCGAGAGCGGGAGCTTCTCGCGGATCCGGCCGACCAGCGCCTCCTCGGAGCGGTGGTCGTGGCGGTGCCGGAACAACCGCCAGCCCGTCCAGATCAGGAAGGCGGCGAACACGAAGCTGAGCCAGCCGAACGCCGACAGCGCCGCCGCGCCCACGACGATGAACCCGCCGCGCAGCACCAGCGCCAGCACGATCCCGCAGCTCAGCAGCCGGTGGCGCTCCTCGTCGGCCACGGCGAACGCGCCGAAGACGAGCAGGAAGACGAAGACGTTGTCGAGCGAGAGCGACTTCTCGACCAGGTAGCCGGCCAGGAACGCCTGCGCGTCCCCGCTCTCCCCCACGAGCAGCAACACGCCGAAGAACGCGAGCGCGATCGCCACCCACGCCGCGCTGGCGACGCCGGCGGCGCGCAGCGTCATCTTCCGCCCGCGCGCGATCAACAGGTCGATCGCGAGCAGGACGACGAGGGCGCCGGTGAGCGCGAGCAGTGGGGACAACGGGATTACCTCCGCGGGTCGTGGATCCGCGAAGGTTTCTCCGCCGCCTCAGAGAGCGGCCGCGAGCACCGGGATGCGCCATCTGGGCGCGGCCGTCGTGACGGTGCTCGCCGTCGGGATACTTCCCTTCGACTTACTTTAGGTTAGCAAGTGGGCGTCGAGGAAGGCGGTGACGCGCCGCTCGTACGCCGCCGGATACTGGCGGAGCGCCGCGGTGTGGCCGGCGTGCGGGAGGTACCAGAGCGTGCTCCGCGAGCCGCCGCGGCGGTCGTACAGCTCGCCCCACTGCTTCTCCACCGCGCTGGCGGAGATCAGCAGGTTCGGCGCGCGCGTGTGCGCGATCCGGTCGGCCAGCGAGACCTTCGGCGCCGCGCGGCCCTGGATGACCTCGATCGTCTTGAACGCGAGCCACATGGTCGCGCGGTCGGGAATCCGGTCGGTGTACGCCTTGACGTCCTCGTAGCCGATCGCGGCGGAGCCGTCGGCCACGACCGCCTTGATGTCGTCGCGGCGGCCCGCGGCGTCGATCGCCATGTCGGCGCCGGTCGAGAGCCCGAGGACCCCGATCCGGCCGCGCTCGACGTCGTCGCGCTTGGCGAGGTAGCCGATCGCCGCGTCGACGTCCTTCTCCCAGCCCCAGCCGTAGGAGTTGATCGTGCCTTCGCTGTGCCCCGACCCGCGCGGGTCGTAGAGCAGCACGCCGTAGCCATGGCGGACGAGCATCTTGGCGTGGCGGAGCGTGCTCCGGCGGTTGCCGCCGCCGCCCGAGATCATCAGTACTGATGCGCCGTTGCGCGACGGCCGGTACCAGCCCTCGAGCTCGATCCCGTCGGAGGCGGTGAAGCGCACCGTCTCGTAGGCGGCGCTGGGCGGTGATCCGACCGGCCGCGGCATCGAGTGGATGTCCACGATCGCGGTGCCGACCGGCATCCACACGAACGGGAGGCTCAGCAGGCCGACGACCACGACGGCCGCGCGGATCGCCCACCGCCCCGCCGGCCGCGCGACGCCCTCGCCGCGATGGCGGAACGGGATCCACGCGGCGAGGCCGACCAGGACGGCGCCGGCCACGAGCGCGAGCACCCCGGTCACGTCGTTTGCCGTGACGCCCTCGGTGAGGACGTGGTGCGCGTGGCGGCCTCCGTTGACCATGGCGAGCGCGCCGAACGTGAAGGCGAGCGCGGCGCGCACGCCCGGCCGCAGGGAGGCGAAGCGCACGATCGCGAGCACGCTGGCCGCGAGCGCGATCCCGGCCGCCAGCGCGTGCTGCGTCAGCGGGACGCCCGGGCCGGGCAGCGAGAACGCGTCGTCGAACGCGTGGGCGAGTGCCAGGGCGGTCGCGCCGCTGAACACGAGCGCCTCGGTCGACCGGCGGGAGCGGAGTCTGGAGAGCATCCGCCAAGGGTGCCGACGCGCGGCGGGCCCCGAAATGGGGCCCGCCGGAAGGTCAAGGTGGACTCAGAGGCGTTGCGCGGTGCGGCTGCCCGCCCTAGCCGACGATGAGGAAGCGCATCTGCACGTCGCCGAGCGCGATCGCGTCGCCGTCGCGCAGGGTCGCCTGGCCGACGCGCTCGCCGTTGACGTGCACGCCGTTCATGCTGCGGTCGTCGAGTAGGACGACCTCGCCTTCGCGGCAGGTGATCACGGCGTGGCGACGGGAGACCGAGCGGTCCTCGAGCACGACGTCGGCGGCGATCCCGCGGCCGA
Organism: uncultured Solirubrobacteraceae bacterium; assembly: GCA_963722815.1. Classification (GTDB taxonomy): domain Bacteria; phylum Actinomycetota; class Thermoleophilia; order Solirubrobacterales; family Solirubrobacteraceae; genus DASQFQ01. The sequence goes on along the minus strand of CAVROM010000004.1, from coordinate 277,420 downwards.
GGCGCAACGCGCCCTCGCCGACCGCGATCACGACGACCTCGCCGCCGTCCTCGATCGCGAGGTAGCGGCCGGGGGCAAGCTGGTCCGCCGTCAGGGCGGCGTTGCGGCGCACGCGGTCGCTGACGCGCGGGCGCGAGCGGGTGACCTGCGTCGGAGCGTCGGTGATGGGGGGAGCGAGCGTCATGGGAGAAGTGTCGGCCGCAAATCCAAGTGCGAGATAAGTTCTGGACCCCACTTGGCGAAGAAGCCTGGCCCTATGGCCAGGCCCTAAGGTGCGCCGCCATGCGCATCCTCGTCACCGGCTCCCGCGGCAAGGTCGGCTCGGCCACCGTCGACGCCCTCCATCAGGCCGGCCACGAGGTCACGGCCTGCGACATCGGCGCGCCCGTGTTCGAGGCCGCCGGCCCGGACGTCCCGCGCTACCAGCAGGCCGACCTCACCGACGCCGGCGACGCGTTCGCGGTCGTCCGCGGCCACGACGCCGTCATCCACGCCGCCGCGCTTCCCGAGCCGAGCCGTAACCCGCCCCACCACGTCTTCCAGAACAACCTGATGAGCGTCTTCAACACGCTCGAGGCGGCGGTCCGCTGGGGCGTCCCCCGCTACGTCAACGTGTCGAGCGAGACCGTCCCGGGGTTCTTCTTCCCCGAGCGCCCGTTCCTGCCCGACTACGCGCCGGTCGACGAGGAGCACCCGATCCGCCCGCAGGACCCGTACGCGACCGCGAAGTACTTCTCGGAGCTCCTCTGCGACGCCGCCATGCGGCGCTCCGACATCCGCTGCATCACGATCCGCCCGAGCTGGGTCCAGTGGGAGGGCAACTACGCCCACAACCTCGGCGACGCGCTCCGCGATCCCTTCGCCCAGACCAGCGCCTCGCTGTGGGCCTACATCGACGTCTACGACCTGGCCTCTGGCTTGATCTTGGCGGCCGAGTCCGACCTCGACACCCACGAGGTCTTCTACATCGCCAGCCCCGACAACCTCGGCAACCGGCCGTTCGAGGAGCTCCTCCGCCACCACCACGGCGACGAGATCGAGCTGCGCGAGCTCGCGCGACCCGACGGGCCGGGGCTCAGCATCGAGAAGGCCAGACGCCTCCTTGGCTACGACCCGCAGCGCTCTTGGCGCGACTACCTGACCGAGGACGGCGAGCTGCTCGACGCCGTCCGCGAGCGGCTCGACGCCGGCGACACCGGCGTCCAGCGCGGCCGCGCGATCGCCTAAGCGACCGTCGGCTCCTCGGAGGCGTGCGGCACCAGGTGCGGGTCGACCTGTGCCGCCGAGTAGGCGGCGTCCTGGTCGAGCGTCTCCTCGTCGAGCAGCCCCGCGACCAGCGACTCCAGCTTGTCGCGGTGCTCGGTCAGCAGCGCGGTGACCGCCTGGTGGCTCTCGTCGACGATCCGCTGGACCTCTTGGTCGATCAGCCGCTGCGTCTCGGGCGACACCTCGGAGGCTCCGGGCAGGAGCGGCCCGTTCGTCTCGGACGGCAGCACGGCGATCGGGCCGATGTTGGGGCTCATGCCCCAGCGACCGACCATCGCGCGGGCGATCCCGGTCAGCTGCTGGATGTCCGACTCCGCGCCGGTGGTGATCGTGCCGTAGACGATCTCCTCCGCCACGCGGCCGCCGAGCGCCACCTTGATCTTGGTGAGGAGATACGACTCCTCGTAGTTGGCCTTGTCCAGGTCGGGCGCCGAGAGCGTCACGCCCAGGGCCATCCCGCGCGGGATGATCGAGACCTTGCGGACGGGGTCGGCGCCCGGGGTGAGCATGCCGACGATCGCGTGGCCGCCCTCGTGGTAGGCGACGCGCTTGCGGTCCTCGTCCGACAGCACGGTGCCGCGCGGGGCGCCGAGCACGATCTTCTCCAGCGCGTCCGTGAAGTCGGCAAGCTGGACCTTGTCGTGGTTGCGCCGCGCCGCCGTCAGAGCCGCCTCGTTGGCGAGGTTGGCGAGATCGGCGCCGACCATGCCCGGCGTGGTGGCGGCGATGCGCTCGAGGGCAACGTCGTCGGCCAGCGGCAGCGAGCGCGTGTGGACCTCGAGGATCTTGCGCCGGCCCTCCTTGTCGGGCGGCGGCACGGCCACGCGGCGGTCGAAGCGACCGGGCCGCAGGAGCGCGCTGTCGAGGATCTCCGGCCGGTTGGTGGCGCCGAGCACGATCACCGCGACGTTCGACTCGAAGCCGTCCATCTCGGTGAGGATCTGGTTGAGCGTCTGCTCGCGCTCGTCGTTGCCGCCGCCGAAGCCGACGCTCTGGGAGCGCGAGCGCCCGATCGCATCGAGTTCGTCGATGAAGATGATCGCCGGCGAAGCCTCCTTCGCGGTCTTGAAGAGGTCGCGGACACGCGAGGCGCCGATGCCGACGATCGCCTCCACGAACTCCGACGCGGAGATCGAGAAGAACGGCACGTCGGCTTCCCCCGCCACCGCCTTGGCCAGCAGCGTCTTGCCGGTGCCGGGCTGGCCGGAGAGCAGCACGCCGCGCGGGATCCGGCCGCCGAGCTTCTGGTAGCGGGTGGGGTTCTTGAGGAAGTCGACGATCTCGGTCAGCTCCGCCTTGGCCTCGTCGATGCCGGCCACGTCGGCGAACGTGATCCGTTGCTCGCCGCCCTCCACGCGCCGCGCCCGCGAGCGCGAGAACGCCCCGAGCGCGCCCAGGCCCCCGGCGCCGCCGCCCGAGCGGCGGGCGAGGAACACGAACAGCCCGACGAGCAGGATCACGGGGCCGAAGCCGAGGATCAGGTTGGTCAGCAGGCTGCCCGAGTTGATCGGCTTGGCCTGCACGATCACGTTGTGCTCCTGCAGGAGCTTGGAGAGCTCGACCGGGTCGGCGAACGTCGGGATCTCGGTCTCGAAGTTCTTGGCCGCCTTGCCCTTCGGGTCGTCGGGCGGCTTGACCGCCTTCTTGAACTCGCCGTCGACGGTCTCTCCGCGCGCGGAGATGCGCTTGACGTTGCCGGCCTCGACCTGGGCGCGGAACGTCGGGTTGTACGGGACGTCGATCGAGCGCTCCCTGCCCGGCCCGAGCAGGGCGACGCTCACGTAATTGAGCGCCAGCAGCACCAGCACGATCACGATGAAGCGCGGCCGCGGCATCTGCATCCGGCGCCGGCCGCCACCCTCCGGCTGCTCCGGAGGCGTGCTGCGGGTGGGCATCCGCGGGCGGCGTTCGTTCTCGGCCATCGCGAACGATTCTCGCAGGCCGGGCTAACGCTTCATAAGCCGCCGCCGCTCCGGGGGTGGGACCTTCAGCAGCCGCTGGTCGAAGTCGCGCAGCTCGGGCCGCAGCTCGAGGTCCTCGACGGCCGGAAAGGCCTCGACGGGCGCGCCCGCCTTCCACACGACGTAGTGCGGCGTGCCGGCGATGATCGTGCCCTCGGAGTAGGTGCCCTGGATCTGGCGCGCGAGCCGGATCGCCAGCAGCCGGTTGGCGCGGGCGCCGCTCCAGCGGTCGTAGCGCTCGCGCAGCGCGGGCTCGGCGTTGGTTGCGAGCTTGGCCGCGGCGGCGGCCGCGGCGGCCCGCACGGCCCGGTTGCTCGCGAGGGCGCGCGCCGCGGTGGCGGCCGACTTCGCCGCGCTCACCCGACCACCCAGGTGGCCTTCACGCCGCCGCCCTGCGCCATGTTGACCACCTTCGAGTCCTCGTCCAGCGCGACGCGGGTGAGGCCGCCGAGCACGGTCGCGTCACCGTCGCCGGAGGCGGCGATCAGCGGCCGCAGGTCGATCCGGCGCTTGGCCAGCTCGCCGTCGCGCACGGTCGGGTGGCGCGAGAGCTCGACGAGCTCCTGGGCGATGAAGTCCTGCGGGCGCTCGCCGATGTCGTCGCGCGCGCTCTCCGCCTCCTCGCCGATCAGCACGCCCTCGCCGCCCACGCGGTGGCGCACCTTGACCACCATCTCCCCCAGCCGCCCGAGCACGTCCTCGCGCGCCTCCTCGTCGGTCAGGTCGTAGGAGTCGGCCGACGCCAGCAGCGGCTCCTCGCCGAGGTAGAAGCGGATCATCTCCGGCACGTAGACGTGGGCGAGCTTGTCGTCGGCGATCCCGACGCCGGGCGGGTTGACGACCGCCACCGTGCCGCGCCGCATCGGCTCGAGCAGCTTGTGGGCGAGCGCGCTCGGGCGCCCGTCCTTCTCGCGCAGCAGGTGGTAGTTCGAGCGCCGGTAGACGACGTCGACCGGGCGGCGCCTGCCGTCGACGCGCGCGTAGGCGCGGCCGTCGCGGTCGCTCAGATCGTCGAGCGTGACCATCGGGACGCCCATGCGGAACGCGACCTCGGAGATCTCCCACTGCGCGTCGTTCTCGAAGCCGTCGCCGAGCACCACCATCGAGGGATCGCCGTCGCCGCCCGGCGCGGCGGCGCGGAGGATCGCCGCGAAGCGCTCGAGCGCCGCCTGGTGATCGGCGGGCTCGCGCTCCGGCACCGCCGGGCCGAGCAGCTCGCCGACCAGCTCCCAGGCCAGCGGCGCGAAGCCGATCCCGGTCGGCATGCGCAGGTTGTCCTCCAGCACGCGGAACTCGCCGGCGCGGTCGCGGATCACGTCGAGCCCGGCGAAGCCCGCCCACACCGGCTGGTCGAGCCCCTGCATGTCGGGCTCGTAGAACGAGCCGTCCTCGATCAGCCGCAGCGGGACCTTGCCCGCGTCGACGATCTTGCGCTCGGCGTAGGCGTCGCGCAGGAAGGCGTCGAGCGCGCGCATGCGCTGCTCGAGCCCGCGCGCCAGCCCGTCCCACTCGTCGCGGGTGAACAGCCGCGGCACCGCGTCGACCACGAAGTCGCCGGGCCCGGTCGAGCCGTAGCGGACGCCGCGCTCGCGCACCTCGCCGCGCAGCTCCTCGGCCAGCTCGGGGAGGTCGGCGGCGCCCAGCGTGTCGAGCACGGCGCGGTAGTGGGCGCGCGGCGCGCCGGAGGCCTCGTAGGCCTCGTCGTAGTAGTCCACTTCGCGAGCCTACCCAGGCTCAGGGCCTGCGCACCGCCGGGTCGAGCAGCGTGGCCGCGGCGGCCGGGAGGACCGCCGCGCAGGCGGCCAGGACCATCGCGCCGGCCAGCAGCGTGGGATAGACGCCGGGCTGGGACGCTGCGGCCCCGAGCACGAGCGCGGCGAGCACCGCGACCGCCGCGGCGCCGGACGTGAGCCACAGCGCGCGCCGCGACGCGCCGAACCCGGGGGCCGGCCGGCCCGAGGGCCAGCGCCGCTCGGCGGCGTCGAGCCCGGCCACGCCTGCGGCGGTCCAGGCGGAGGCCATGAGCATGCCGCCGACGACGTCGGTCGGATGGTGCGAGCCGAGGACGAGGATCGAGTACGCGACCGCCAGCACGCCCAGCGCGCCGGCGCCGGCCGCCCAGCTCCGCCACAGCGGCGGCGCGACGAGCACGGCGCAGAGGCCGAGCGAGGTGGCGGCGGTCAGGTGGCCGCTGGGCCAGCTGGCGGGCTCCAGCCACTGCGGCGACCGCGGCGTCGCCGTGACGATCTTCAGTACCTGCGTGGTGACGTTCGCGCAGCCGCAGATCGCTACCACGGCCACGGCCTTGCGGCGCTCGCCGAGCGCCAGCGCCACAACCGCCAGCGCCAGCACCGCGAGCGTGTACGGGCCGAGGTTGAAGAAGCCGGTGACGTAGCCCGCGAGCGTCGCGGTGCGGTACGTCTGGAGCGAGAGGAACGCGTCGAACACACGCTGGTCGGCGTGCTCGGTCACGGGCACCACGAACGCGGCGAGGTACAGCGCGATCAGGCCGGCGACGCAGGCGGCCACGGCCAGCAGGGCGTTGATGGTGCGCGCGTTCACCCGGCCCACGGTAGCCGAGCCGGGTCGCGGGTCAGGCGGGTTGCGCCTCAGCGAGCCCCAGCTCCTCGACCGCCGCGTCGCGCATCTTGAACTTCTGGATCTTGCCGGTGACGGTCATCGGGAACTCGTCGACGAACAGCACGTACTTGGGCACCTTGTAGTGCGCGATCTTGTCCGCGCAGTACTCGCGCAGCTCGTCGTCGGTGAGCGAAGCGCCCTCGCGCAGGATCACGGACACCGTCACCGCCTCGCCGTAGCGCGGGTCGGGGACGCCGTAGACCGCGGCGTCGAAGATCGCGTCGTGGGTGTAGAGGAACTCCTCGATCTCGCGCGGGTAGACGTTCTCGCCGCCGCGGATGATCATGTCCTTCGAGCGGCCGACGATCTTCAGGTAGCCCTCGTCGTCCATCGTCGCGAGGTCGCCGGTGTGCATGAAGCGCGCGGCGTCGATCGCCTCGCTGGTGCGCTCCGGGTCGTCCCAGTAGCCGAGCATCACGCTGTAGCCGCGGGTGCAGAGCTCGCCCGGCTCGCCGCGCTGGACGGTGCGGCCGGTCTCCGGGTCGACGACCTTGACCTCGACGTGCGGGTGCACGCGCCCGACGGTGCCGACGCGGCGCTCGAGCTCGTCCTCGGCGGTCGTCTGGGTCGACACCGGCGAGGTCTCGGTCATGCCGTAACAGATGGTCACGCCCTCCATGTTCATGCGGTCGATGACCTTGCGCATGACCTGCTCGGGGCACGGCGAACCGGCCATGATCCCGGTCCGCAGCGAGCTCAGGTCGTGCTCGGCGAAGCTCGGGTCCTCGAGCTCGGCGATGAACATCGTCGGCACGCCGTAGAGGCTCGTGCAGCGCTCCTCGGCCACCGCCGCGAGCGTGGCGGCGGGCTCGAAGGAGGGCGCCGGGACGACCATGCAGGCGCCGTGGGAGACGGCGCCGAGGTTACCCATGACCATGCCGAAGCAGTGGTAGAAGGGCACCGGGATGCAGACTCGGTCCGCCTCGGTGTATTCGCAGAACTCGCCGACGAAGAACCCGTTGTTGAGGATGTTGGAGTGGCTGAGCGTCGCGCCCTTGGGCCGGCCCGTGGTGCCGCTCGTGTACTGGATGTTGATCGGCTCGAACGGGTCGAGCTCGGGCCACTCGATGTCGTCCGGCGCGTCGCGCAGTAGCGCGTGCAGCTCGTCGCCGAGAAAGAAGACGTGCTCGAGCGCGGGCAGGTCGCCGCGCACCTTCTCGACCATCGCCCGGTAGTCAGAGGTCTTGAACGCGGGGGCGGAGATCAGCGCCCGGCAGCCCGACTGGCGCAGCGCGTAGCCGAGCTCGCTGGTGCGGTAGGCGGGGTTGATGTTGACGAGGATGATCCCGAGCTTCGCGGTCGCGAACTGGGTCACGACCCACTCGGCGCAGTTCGGCGCCCAGATCCCGACCCGGTCGCCCTTGACCAGCCCCAGGCCGGCGAGCCAGCGCGCCGACCAGTCGACCGCCTCACCGAGCTCGCGGTAGTCGAGACGCACATCCTGGTGGCGGACGACGAGCGCGTCGCGGTCGGGGTGCTCGCGTACCGCGCGGTCGAAGTTCTCGCCGATCGTCTCCCCGAGCAGCGGGATCGTTCCGAGTCCTTGCGAGTACGACAGCGCCATCACGACCTCCTCAGCGGCCTGCGACCAACCTCCGTCGCAGCAGCCTCTCAGCTGGGCGCAGCGGCCACAAGAGCCCGAACCGGCCGGCCAGCGCCACCGAGTCGGCCATCGACGACATGGCCGAGCGCTCGGAGTCGTCGAAGGCGCCGTCCTCGATCAGCTCCATGTACCACTCGACAGTGGCCGAAACCGTCTGGGCGAGCGGGCGCGGCCGGTAGCCGAGCTCGCGCTTGGCCTTGGCGGAGGTGAAGCGCCAGTCCTGGCCCATCAGGCCGTAGGCCTCGGCGGAGATCGCGCCCGGGAGGCCGAGGCGCTCGCGCACGCGGGCGACGTGGCCGAGCTCACCGGGCAGCACGATGATCGGGTGGTGGACGCCCGAGGCGCGGGCGACCATGTCGATCATCTCGGCCCAGGGCCGGTTGTGGCCGCCCAGGATGTAGCGCTCGCCGGGGTTGCCCTTGTCGGCTGCGAGCAGGTGCCCGACGGCCACGTCCTCGACGTCGACGAAGTTGATCGGCGCGTCGAGCACCGCGGGCAGGCGACCGCGCAGGTAGTTGCCGACGATCCGGGTCGAGGTCTCCCCCGGCTGCGAGCGGTCGAGCGGGACGCCGAGCACGTAGGCGGGGTTGACGACCACGACCTCGACGCCGAGGCGCTCGCCGGCTGCGATCGCCTCGCGCTCGCCGCCGCGCTTGGCGTCGGCGTAGACGAGGCCGAGACCTTCCTCGGGGTACGGGTTGTCCTCGTCGGCGGGGCGGCCGTGGGCGGTGCCGACGGCCGAGATCGTCGAGGTGAGGACGATCCGCCCGACGTCCTCCATCGCGGCCGCCTCGACGGCGATGAGCGGGCCGCGCTGGTTGAGCTCCCACACCTTCTCCACCGGCTTTGAGGCGACGAAGCCGGCCACGTGGAAGACCGTGTCGCAGCCGCGCATGGCCTTGCGCATCGCCTTCAGGTCGAGGATCTCGCCGTTAACAGGTTCAGTGTCGAGATCGCCCAGGAGCTCGAGGCGCTGCGGGTTGCGGTAGCCGGCGCGGACGCTGTCGCCGCGCTCGACCAGCGCACGGGTGACGTGCGCGCCGACGAACCCGGTGGCGCCCGTGACCAGGACCTTCCGTGGCATCGGACGCTCCATACCCCGGGCACCGTACGATGACGCGCGATGCCCCGGGTGATCGCGTTCGACGTCAACGAGACGCTGCTGGACCTGCGCGCGCTCGATCCGCTGTTCGGCGACGTGGCGCGGCGCAAGCGCTGGTTCGCGCAGATGCTCCAGATCGCGTTCGTCGGGATCATCACCGACCAGTACATCGGCTTCGCGGACGCCCAGCGGGCAGCGCTGGAGATGCTGGGCGAGGCCGCCGACCCGGACGAGGTCGCGGCGGCGATGCGGAGCCTGCCGCTGCATCCCGACGTCGCGCCGGCGCTGGACCGCCTGCGCGAGGGCGGCCTGACGCTGTGCTCGCTGACCAACTCGTCGCTCGAGACGTCGACCGCGCAGCTGACCCATGCCGGCATCGCCGACCGCTTCGAGGCGATCCTCTCCGCCGAAGGAGTGCGGCGGCTCAAGCCCGCCCCCGAGCCCTACCGCCACGTGGCGGACACGTTCGGGGTCGAGATCGGCGACGTCACGCTCGTCGCGTGCCACGCATGGGACTGCGCGGGCGCGCTCGCGGCGGGCGCGCAAGCCGCGTTCGTCCAGCGGCCGGGGATGGTGCTGGGCCCGGTCGGCGCGCGGCCGGGGATCGTGGGCGACGACCTCGGCGAGGTCGCCTCGCTCATCCTCCCCCCGCTAGGCAGCTAGCTGCCTGGCTTGGCGCCTAGCGCCTGAGCCGTGCCGCCTTGGCGGCGAAGTAGCCGCACATGCCGTGGACGCCGCCGCCCGGCGGGGTCGCCGAGGAGCAGATGAACAGCCGCTCGTCCGGTGTCGTGTAGGGGACCGGCCGCGCCACCGGGCGGGTGAAGAGCTGGCGCAGGTCCATCAGGCCGCCGTTGATGTCCCCGCCCACGTAGTTGGGGTTGTAGGCCTCCATCTCGGCGGCGTTGAGCGAGGCGCGGGCGAGGATCCGCTCGCGGAAGCCGGGCGCGAAGCGCTCGACCTGGCCCTCGATGGCGGCGGTCATGTCCTCGGTCGAGCCCGCCGGGACGTGGCAGTACGCCCAGCCGACGTGCTTGCCCGCCGGGGCGCGGCTCGGGTCGCAGACCGTGGGCTGGGAGAGCAGCACGTATGGCCGCTGCCCGCCGTCGCCGCGCTCCGAGGCGGCGATCTCCTCGAAGGTGCCGCCGAGGTGCACGGTGCCGGCGCCGCGGCACTCCGGCGCCGTCCACGGGATCGGGCCGTCGAGCGCCCAGTCGAGCTTGAAGACGCCAGGGCCGTAGCGGTAGCGCTCGAGCGCGTTCCGGTACCTGGTCGGCAGCCGGTGGCCGGCGATCGCGACGATCTGGCGCGGCGTGAGGTCGAACAGCACGGCGCGCGCGTCGTCGAGCTCGTCGATGCGCTCGACGCGGTGCCCGGTGACGATCTCCGCCCCGTGGGAGCGCGCGATCGAGGCGAGCGCGTCGGCGACCTTCTGGGAGCCGCCGCGCGCGACCGGCCAGCCGACCGCGTGCCCGGTGAGCATGAGCACGAGCGCGACCGCGCCCGTCGGCGAGGCGTCGAGCCGCAGCATCGAGTGCGCGGCGTTGCCGGCGATCAGCGCGGGCCCGCGAGGCCCCTCGAAGCGCTTCGCCAGCCCCTCCGCCGAGCGCAGCCCCAGCAGCCCGAAGCGCGACAGCGCGAGCGGGTGCCGCGTCGGCCGCAGCGGGCCGAGGATCGCCGGCAGGAGCTTGTCCGCGTCGCGCACGAGCGGCTCCATCAGCCGGCGATAGGCGTCGCCGTCCGCGCCGCCGATCGACGCCGCGGTCACCTCGATCGAGCGGTCGAACGCCACCGCGGTGCCGTCGTCGAGCGGGTGCGCCAGCGCCAGCTCGGGGTGGACGAGCTCGAGCCCGTGCTCGGCCAGCGGCAGCTCGCGCAGGAACGGCGAGGCCAGCGGGTGCGGGTGGACGGCCGAGCAGATGTCGTGGACGAAGCCGGGGAGCGTCAGCTCCGCCGAGCGCGACCCGCCCCCGATCGTGTCGGCTGCCTCGAGCACCCGCACGGAGCGGCCGGCGCGGGCGAGGGCGATGGCCGCAGCCAGCCCGTTGGGGCCCGCGCCGACGACGACGGCGTCAGGCAAACAGCCGCCTTACGCCGCGCACTGGGGCGCCGAGCGTGTAGAGCGTCGAGCGGATCGCCGAAGAGTGCCAGACGTTGCGCCACTTGGACCACTGGCGCTTCTTGTCGACGCAGACGACCTGGGTGTCGACCTCGGCCGCCGGCTCGCCGAACTCGGCAGCCACGGCGCCCAGCGTGTGCTGCCAGAAGCGGTCCTCCTGCTTGTGGCCGCCGATGGTCAGGCCCATCTCGAAGATCGGGTCCGACGCGCGCATCAGCACCTGCGCCTGAGCCACCGTCTCGGCGTCGACCTCGGTCGCGCTGAACGTGATCCAGCCCGCGAACATGTGGCCCTGCGGGGTCATCAGCGTGAACGACTCCTCGTCGGCGTAGAGCACCATCACGCCGGTCGAGAGCTTCATCTTGCCCGGCAGCGTCATGTTCAGCAGGGCGACCTCGCCGGGCGCGATCCCGGTCAGCGGCCCGTAGAAGCTGTTGCCCTCGGGCCAGAACTCGGGGAAGCGCTGCTTCCAGGTCGCGATCAGGTCGGTCGCGGAGACGCGCTCGCGCGGCAGGCGCACCTGGTACGTCTTCTGCCACATCTTCCCGAAGCCCTGGATCGGGCCGGCGAGGCGCTTGCCCTCGACGTTGATGTTGATCGCGCCGTCGGGGACCTCGGCGACGTTCAGCGTCGAGACCTTCTTGGCCCAGTTCGTCGCGTCGCGCGCGGCGGCCTTCTCGTTGACGTCGCTCATCGCCGGCTCCCTCTATGAGGCGCCCGCCGCGGCCAGCGCGTCGGACTCGGTGTCGTGGATTCCGACCGCCTCGTCGAGGCGGGTCAGCTCGAAGATCTGGGCGTAGTGGTCCGACAGCCCGTAGGCCAGCAGCCGCTGGTAGTGGCGGTTCGCGCGCACCAGCAGCGTGACCAGCAGGCCGATGCCGCCACTGTTCATGTACGCGAGGTCGCTGAAGTTCAGGACCACCGCCTTGGCGTCGCCGGTCTCCTCGTAGGCGCTCATCAGGACGGCTTCCGAGCCGGCCGTGACGTCCCCGCGGATGTCGACGATCGCCGCCGGACCCTGCCGGCGCACCTCGAACGTCGCCGTTGCCTCAGGCATCCCTGCTCCCTTCCGCGCCGCTGACGGCGCTGTCCTCGTCGGGGTTGATCGCCATGAAGTCGGCGAGCCGGGTGATCTCGAAGATCTCCCGGTAGTGGGGCGTCAGTCCGTACGCCCGCACCTCGATCCCGGCCGCGCGGGCGCGGGCCAGCAGGCCCACGATCACCGCGATGCCGGTGGAGTTGATGTAGCCGGCGCTCTCGAAGTTGAGGATCACGGCGTCGGCGGGCTCGTCGGTGGCCTGCACCCAGGCGGCCTCGAGCGCCTCCTCGGCGCCGCGGTTGACGTCGCCCACGAGGTCGATCACGGCGACCCCGTCCCGCCGGCGCACGGCCGGGATCTCACTCGTCGCCATCGTCTTCTCCCTCCAGGCGCAGGCCGAGCTCGAGGGTGTGGTGCTCCCCGTCGCTCGTCTCGCGCGTCTCGTCGACCATGTTCTCGATCAGGAAGAGGCCCCAGCCGCGCGGGCGCTGCAGGCCCTCGAGCTTGGCCTCGAGGTCGGGCGCCTCGTGCTCCGTGCTCGGGCCGCGCGCCACCGAGGTCGGTGATCTGCACGCGCACGAGGCCGTCGCCGGTGAGCACGCGGATGCTGACCGGGCGGTCCTCGCGGTAGCGCGAGCCGTGCTCCATCGCGTTCATCGTCGCCTCGCCGACCGCGGTCTTGAGGCGCTCGAGCCGGCTCTCGGCCAGCCCGAGACCGTCGACCGCGGCGACCACGCGCTCGATCGCGAGCCGCTCGTTGCCCTCGGCGCTGGGGACCTCGAACTCGGTGATCAGCTCGGCGGCCGGCACGGCGCCGTTGGCCATGTGCGCCGCGCCGGGCGAGCGCTGGAGGGTCACCATGGTGATGTCGTCCTCCTGCTCCGCGTCGGGGCCGGTGTAGGCGTGGAGGTCGGAGAGCACGCGGTCGATCAGCTCGCCGCCGCCGGGGTAGTCGGCCACGCACTGCTTGAGCCGCGGGAAGCCGAACATCTCGCGGTCGGGGCTGTGCGCCTCGACGATGCCGTCGGAGTGCAGCAGCAGCGAGTCGCCGGGCTGCAGCACGGTCTCCTTCTCCTCGTAGGGCATGCCGGGCATGAGGCCGAGCGGCATGCCGCGGGCGCGCAGCTCCTCGGAGCCGTCGGCGGTCCTGACGTACGGGAGGTCGTGGCCGGCGTTCGCGAAGCGGAAGTGGCCGGTCTCGGGGTCGAGCACGCCGTACAGGCAGGTGACGAACATCTTCTCCGGCATGTCCGGGCAGAGGTGCTCGTTGACGCGCTCGAGCGTCTCGCCCGGGTTGACGAGCCGCTGGGCGGAGGCGCGCAGCACGCTGCGGGTCGCGGCCATGACGAGCGCGGCCGGGACGCCCTTGTCGGTGACGTCGCCGACCACGAAGCCGACCTTGCCCTCGGGCAGCGGGATGAAGTCGTAGAAGTCGCCGCCGACCTCGCGCGCCGGGCGGTAGTAGGCGGCGACCTGCCAGCCGCTCAGCTCGGGGAGCTGCTTGGGGAGGAAGTTCTGCTGGATCAGCTTGGCGACCTCGAGCTCCTGCTCGAAGCGCTCGCGCGTGGCGGCCTCGGCCTGCTGCTGGCGGACGAGCTGGCCGACCCGCAGCGCCGGCGCGGCCTGCGCGGCGAGGTTGTCGAGCAGCTTGCGGTCGTCGGAGGAGTACTCCTGCTCGCGAGAGCCGCGGGCCGAGGTTGAGGACGCCGATCAGCTCGCCCTGGCTGACGAGCGGCACGGCGAGCTTGACGCCGGCGGCCCTCAGCTCGGCGAGCGCGGGCGAGTCGAGCTCGAGCGCCTCGACGTCGACCGCGCCGCTGGCGCTCTGCAGGTAGGCGAGCAGCGGGTCGTTGGGCGCGATGTCGATCGGGGCGGCCTCGTCGCCGCCGGTCGCCGGCGTCTCCTCGACGGCGTGCTCCTCGGCGGGCGCGCGCCGCAGGCGGCGGCGGAACGTCTTGGTGAGGCTCGCGCGGAGTCCTTTCATGTCGGCGTCCTTTCGTACGGGGCCAGAGCGTCACGGGGATCGTGCGGCGGGCAGTACGGAGCGCCGGGCAGCCAGCGGTCCACAGCCGTCACACGTGCTGCCGGCTGCACGGTCTGCTGCGATCGACGCCGCGAGCTCGGCGCCTGCAGCGCGTCGAGGTCGAGCTCGTCGCGCAGCCGGCGCCGAAGCGCTCCAGCGTCCGCTGCGGCGTCGTAGCGGCGGCGGTAGAAGCGGCGGTCGACCGCGCGCCTGGATGCGCGCGCGCGCGGGGCGGAAGAGCGCGGCGACCGCCAGCGTCGAGACGGCGATGCGCGAGGTTCGAACGGCCCACCGCGAGGCCGAGCGAGCAGCACGAGCCCGAGGTAGGTGCGCGCCGAGCGTGGCGGTCAGCGCGCCGTAGACCAGCGTGCGGTTGATGACGACGTCGATGTCGTAGAGCCGGTGGCGGAGGATCGCGACGCCGGCGGCGACCGGGAGCGTGGAGCCGAGGCCAGCACGGCCCGGATCGCGCCGAGCAGGACGCCGTCGGCGAAGTCGACGCGTCAGCGACGCACGAGCACGGCGGTGAACGCGGCGGCGTAGGCGAACCACTTGAGCTGCGCGCGCTCGACGCCGCGACGCGCCGCAGCGCAGCACGAGCGCGACCGACGCGCGGCGACCGAGCGCCCACGAGCATCGAGCGCCACGTCCGGAGAACGCACCATCAGCTCGAGCACGGCTTGACGGCGGGGATCGCGAGCGGGTTCTCGATCCGCGCCGTCGGTCGGCGAGCAGCCCGTGCGGATGCAGGGCGACGCCGAGCGGTCGCCAGCACGATGCCCGGCGGCGGCGAGGCGCAGCGCCCAGCGCCAGCGGCGGCGACAGCGGCCGGCCGTCGGGGAACAGCAGCAGCAGGACGACGAGCGCCCGAGCGCGCGGCACCCAGCCGAAGTTCGCGAGGCAGGCGGCGAGGCTCGCGCCGGGCAGCGGCTGGCCGCGATGATCAGGCTTGGTCGGCCTAGCTCGTCGACAGCTCGCGTGACCGCCGACGAGCAGCGCCCGATGCAGCAGAAGATCGAGCCCACCCGGTGGCCGGGCCGCGCGCGACGCGATCAACGCGCCGACGGTCGCGAAGGTGAGCGCGACCAGCGACGACGCGCTGCCGTAGCCCGCGTCAGGCCGAAGACGTCGGCCCGGTCGCGTGCGAGGCGTCGACGACCCACGAGCACCACGCTCGTGGCCACGCAGCGCGAACGAAGCGCCGCGGCGAGCCCAGCGGCTCTCACGGCGCCCTCCTCAGCCACAGCGGACACGTGCGCGGGCTGCACGGTCTCCAGCACGACGCCGCGTCAGGTCGGCGCCGACGCTTCGAGGTCGACCTCGTCGCGCAGCCGCGCGCCGAACGCGTCGAGCGTGCGCGGGCGTCGTAGCGGCGGCGGTAGAAGCGGCGGTCGACCGCGCCCTGGATGCTCGCGCGAGGCCGGCCGGAACAGCGCGGCGACCGCCAGCGTCGAGACCGCGATCGGCGAGGTTCGAGCGGCCGACCGCCAGCCCGACGAGCAGCACGAGCCCGAGGTAGGTCGCGCCGAGGGCGGCGGTGAGCGCGCCGTAGACCAGCGTGCGGTTGATGACGACGTCGATGTCGTAGAGCCGGTGGCGCAGGATCGCGACGCCGGCGGTGAGCGGGAAGACCGTGAAGCCGAGGTCCGAGCAGGACGGAGCGCGTGCCGTCGAGCGTGTTCACCGGGCGAAGTAGCTGAGGACGTCGACGACGATGGCGCCGCCGGCGAACGCGGCGGCGAGGGCGAGCCACTTGAGCTGCGCGCGCTCGACACCGCGGGCGCGGCGTAGCCGCAGCCCGGTGCCGACCGCGGCGAGCCCGACGGACGCGCCCATCGACATCCAGCCCAACGCGGACAAGGCGTCCATCGGCCCGAACGTCCCTTCGATCCCGAGCGGGTTGACGACGTGCTCGAACGGCGGATCGAGGAGGCCGGGGCGGAACCCGTAGCCGATCGCCGTGAAGGCGATGCCGGCGCAGGCGAGAACCATCACCCAGCGCCAGCGGGGAGACGGCAGCCGACCGTGGGGGAACAGCAGCACCGCGACGCCGAGCAACCCGAAGCACGAGCGGCAGCCCGAAGTTCTGCAGCCACGCGGCGGCGTCGCCGCCCGGCAGCCGCGGCGAGATGAACAGCGCCACGTCGGCGTACTGGAAGAGGAGGTTGCCGACGCCGAGGAGCGCGCCCATCAGGCAGAAGATCGGCCCGATCCGGTTCCCGGGCACGCGCGCGCGGACCAGCGCGCCGACGGTCGCGAACGCCAGCGAGGCCACCACGAACGACGCGCCGCCGAGGCCCGTGAGGACGAAGTCGTCGGCCGGCGTGGCGTGGAGCGCGGCGACCACGAGCAGCACGCTCGTGACCAGCACGACCGCGGCCGTGGCGACCAGGAGCTTCACCGTGTCGCTCCTCAGCCACAGCGAGACGTGCGCGGGCTGCACCGTCTCCCCCACGACGACCGCGATCTCGCCGCGCAGCGCGTCGAGGTCGAGCTCGTCGCGCAGCCGCGCGCCGAACGCCTCGAGCGTGAGCGTCGCGTCGTAGCGGCGGCGGTAGAAGCGGCGGTCGACGGCGGCCTGGATGCGGGCGCGGGCGGGCCGGAACAGCGCGGCGACCGCCAGCGTCGAGATCGCGATCGCCACGTTCGAGCCGCCCCACGGCTCAGCCCGACCACGAGCACGAGCCCGAGGTAGGTGGCGCCCAGGCGTCGCCGTCAGCGCGCCGTAGACCAGCGTGCGGTTGATGACGACGTCGATGTCGTACAGACGGTGGCGGAGGATCGACGCGCCCAGGGCCAGCGGCAGACCGAACACGACGAGGAGCAGCGAACGAGCCCCAGGCGACGTTCCCGACGGCGGCGCCCACCGTGGTGTGCTGGGCGACGAGGCCGAGCGCGGCGACGCATCAGCGACCCCACCGATCAGCGACGCGACGTAGGCGAACCACTTGAGCTGCTGGCGCTCGACGCCGCCGGAGCGGCGCAGCCGCGACGACCATGCCCGCCATCGCGCCGATCGAGCCGCGGGCGCGTAGGCCGCCGTCGACGGCACGATCAGCGCGCCGAGCAGGTCGCCCGCCGCGCCCGGCAGCGCGAACGGGTTGTCGTGGTACCCGGGCGCGGAGGTGTCGAGCTCGTGCGCCACCGAACGCCCGGCTCGAACACGCCGAGGGCGAACACGGCGGTCCCGAACCAGGCCACGGGCCGCCACGCCCGGGAGGGCAGGTGCCCGTTCGGGAACAGCAGCGGGATCCGAGACGCCGACGAGCGCGATCCAGACGTCGCTCAGCCATTCGTCGAGCCACATCGACGACGTCGGCGGGATTCGCCGCGCGCGTCGCCAGCGCCTCGACCACGTTGCTGAGCGAGACCACGATCGCGATCGCGAGCAGCATCCAGCCGATCGCGTTGCGCGGCTGGCGGCTCGCGACGATCGCGCCGACGCCGGCGAAGCCTCCCAGCGCGAAGGTGACCACCACGGAGAAGCTGTCCGCCGCCAGCGGCAGCGCGGCCACCGACACGACCGCCCACGACGCCGAAGACGCCCCACGCGAGCCGTCTCATCGGGCCGCTCCTCAGCCACAGCGTCACGTGCGCGGGCTGGACCGTGTCCTGCGACGACGCCGCGCAGGTCGGCGCCGAGCGCCTCCAGGTCGAGCTCGTCGCGCAGCCGCGCCGCCGAACGCTTCGAGCGTGCGCTGCGGCGTCGTAGCGCCGGCGGTAGAAGCGCCGGTCGACGACGCCCTGGATGCGCGACGCGCGCGGGCCGGAAGAGCGCCGCCACCGCGAGCGTCGAGACCGCGACCGCGAAGCCCGAGCGCCCGACCGCGAGCCCGACCAGCAGCACGAGCCGAGGTAGGCGGCGCCGAGCGTGGCGGTAGAGCACCGCGTAGACCAGCGTGCGCCGGATCACGAGGTCGATGTCGTAGAGCCGGTGGCTGCAGGATCGCGATCCCCATGCGACCGGCACGGTGCCGAGCGTCAGCGTCACCACCACGTTCGTGATCGCGACGCCGGTCTCGCCCAGGAGCGCCTCGAGCGGCGCGGTGCACACCACGCCCACGGCGACGAGCGCCGCGGCGTAGAGCAGCCACTTGAGCTGCATGCGCTCGAGCGGGCCGGCGGCGCGGTAGCGGGCGCGCAGGGAGGCGATCGACCCGGCCAGCGCCGCCAGCAGCACGAGCAGCGCCGCGGTCCCGGCCCAGCTCGGCAGCCATGGGATCCGCCGAGCGGGTTCTCGATCGCCGAGTCCTCGAGCGGCCGGGCTTGAAGCGACGGCGCCACGAGACGACCAGCCCGGCCGCCGCGAGCCAGGCGACGGGGCGCCAGCGCGGCGACGGGAGGCGGCCGGTCGGGAACAGCAGGAGGCCGAACGTCGCCACGGGCCCGATCCCCACCAGCCAGATCCACTCGCCGACCCACGCGACGAGCGGAGCCGGGTCCGTGCGCGCGCTGTCGCGCAGGCCGCCGAGCACGTAGCTCGAAGCCGGCCAGGAGCAGCAGCCAGCCGATCGCGTTGCGCGGGCCGGCGGGACGCGACGAGCGCGCCGACGGTGGCGAACGCGAGCACGAACAGCACGTAGGAGAGGAACAGCCCGAGGCCGTCGCCGAGTCGCCGACGGCACGATCGGCGACGAAGACCGCGACGGCCAGGAGCCAGATCGCCCACGGGAGCCGCCTCATCGCAGCCACAGCGAGACGTGAGCAGGCTGGACGGTGTCGGCGACGACGCCGCGCAGGTCGGCGGTCAGCGCCTCGAGCTCGACCTCGTCGCGCAGGCGCGCCGCCGAACGCCTCGAGCGTCCGCTCCGCGTCGTAGCGGCGGCGGTAGAAGCGCCGGTCGACCGCGCCCTGGATCCGCGCGCGCAGCGGCCGGAACAGCGCCGCCACCGCGAGCGTCGAGACCGCGACGGCGAAGCCCGAGCGGCCCGACCGCCAGGCCGACCAGCAGCACCAGCACGAGGTAGGTGGCGCCAAGCGTCGCGGTCAGCGCCGCCGTAGACCAGCGTGCGGTTGATGACGACGTCGATGTCGTAGAGCCGGTAGCGCAGGATCGCCACGCCGGCCGCGATCGGGATGGCCGCGAACGCGCCGATCAGCAGCAGCCCGAACGCGACGGCGTTCTGCGGGAAGACGAGGAACGCGCCGGCGCACGCGAGGACGAACCGCAGGCGGCGTAGCGAACCACTTGAGCTGCAGCCGCTCGATGCCGCGCGCGCGGCGGAAGCGCAGCACGAGCGAGGCCGCCGCCAGCAGCAGCGAGAGGAGGACGGCCGCGCACGCGGCGTCGAAAGCACGTCGAGCAGCGGGGCGGCGCCGCGAGCCCGACCGGGTTGACCGTGCCCTCGACCGCGGCACGTCCAGCGCGCCGCCCCCGCGGCGCCGGCGCCACCGCCACGCCGACATCGCCGCGGCTAGCCACAGCACCGGGCGCCAGCGGCGGCGCGGAGGCGGCCGTCAGGGAACAGCAGGAACAGGAACGGCGGCACGCCGAAGAGGGTGGGGTGCTGGACCCAGTGGTCAGCCGACGCGGCGACGGCACCGCCGGGGAGCGGGCCGGCCGAGGTGACGAGCGCGTAGGTCGCGTAGGCGCAGGCGAGTCGAGAAGCCGAGCGCGACGCCGACCGCGCAGAACAGCCAGCCGACCGCGTTCGCGGGCCGCCGCGAGGCGATACAGGCCGCCGGTCGGTCACGAGCCGCGCGAGCGCCAGCACGAAGTCGAAGGCGGCGTCGCCCCAGGTGTCGTACGCCGGCCAGTACGAGCACCACGATCGCCGCGAGCGCGGTCATCACCGACAAGATCCACGACGCCCGTGCCAGCCGGCGCTCACCGCTCGGCCCCCAGCGCGTAGACGGCGACCGGCGCCGGCTTGCCCTTGAGCTCGATCGCCCCGCGCGGCACGAGCCCGTCGTGCTCGAGCAGGCAGCGGGTCGCCTCGGTCACGAGCACCCAGTCGCCGGTCCGGCGCGTCGCCTGCTCGACGCGCGCGGCGACGTTGACCGGGTCGCCGATGATGCCGAGGTCGAAGCGGCTGCCGCCGCCGATCGTCCCCACGATCACGAGCCCGGAGTTGACGCCGACGCTGACCCGGCAGCGGTCGCCGAAGTGCGCCTCGACCGCCGCGACGATCGCGCGCGCGGCGGCGACGCCGCGATCGGCGTGGTCCGGCAGCGGCTCGGGCGCGCCGAACACGCCGAGCATCCCGTCGCCGAGGAACTGCTGCACGCGGCCGCCGTGCTCCTCCAGCACCGGCACCACGACGCCGAAGAACTCGTTCAGCAGCGCCACCGCCTCGCGCGCCGTCACGCGGTCGGCGAACGGCGTGAAGTCGCGGATGTCGACGAACAGCACGGTCACCAGCGCGTCCTCGCCGTTCACGGCGTCCTCCGCAGCCACAGCGACACGTGCGCGGGCTGGACCGTGTCGGCGACCACGCCGCGCAGGTCGTCGGCGAGCGCCTCGAGGTCGAGCTCGTCGCGCAGCGCGCAGCCGAACGCCTCCAGCGTCCGCGCCGCGTCGTAGCGGCGCCGGTAGAAGCGCCGGTCGACGCCCGCCTGGATGCGCGCCCGCGCCGGCCGGAACAGCGCCGCCACCGCCAGCGTCGAGACCGCGACGGCGAACCCCGAGCGGCCGACCGCCAGCCCGATCAGCAGCACCAGCGCGAGGTAGACGGCGCCGAGCGCGACGGTCAGCGCGCCGTAGACCAGCGCGCGGTTGATCACGATGTCGAGGTCGAACAGGCGGTGGCGCAGAATCGCCACGCCGGCCGAGATCGGGATCAGCGGCAGCAGCAGGACGCCGTAGGCGCTGCCGGTCGTGAGCAGGAACAGCGGGAACGCGAGCATCACGGCGGTGACCGTGTAGACGAACAGCCGGACCTGCTCGCGACGCCGGCCGGTCGAGCGCCGCAACCGCACGACCAGCGACGCGCCGGCGACCGGCAACAGCAGCAGGTTGAACGAAGAGCAGCAGGCCGTGGACGACCGTGTCGGCGTCGATCGACAGGGCCGCTGAACAGCGCCTTCGCCCCCGGATAGTCCGGGCCGACGTAGCTGGTGTCGAGCGGCGCCGTGAGGCCGAGCAGGACGTAGTCGACGGCGGCGACCCACGCCACCCAGCGCCACCGCGGCGAGACCAGGTGCCCGTCGGGGAAGAGCAGGAACGCGAACACGAACAGCCCGAAGAACGGGTGCCAGAAGTGCGCGGCGATCGAGGCGACGACATCCGTGTGGGCGTAGTGCGGTAAGTGCCCGGCGTACTGCTCGGCGGGGTAGTTGAGCGAGGCCACGACCCCGAAGCCGAGGAAGAGCCAGCCGATCGGGTTGTCGGGACGCTTCAGCGCCAGCAGTGCGCCGACGGCGACGAACGACACGGCGATCAGCACGAGGTAGGCGGAGTCGAGCGACCCCGGGCGCAGCAGCCAGCCGACCACCAGCGCCGGCACGGCGACCGCCACGGCGATCCACACCAGCCAGCGCCTCATCGCGGGCTCCTCAGCCAGACGGAGACGTGGGCGGGCTGGACCGTGTCGCGCACGACCCCGCGCAGGTCGGCGGCGAGCGTCTCGAGGTCGAGCTCGTCGCGCAGCGCGCGCTGAACGCCTCGAGCGTCCGCCCGGCGTCGTAGCGGCGGCGGTAGAAGCGCTGGTCGACGCCCGCCTGGATGCGCGCGCGAACCGGGCGGGCCAGCGCGGCGACCGCGAGCGTCGAGATCGCGATCGCGAGGTTCGACCGTCCCGACCGCGAGCCCGATCAGCAGCACCAGCCCGAAGTAGAGCGAGCCGAGCGTGGCGGTGAGCGCGCCGTAGACCAGCGTGCGCCGGATCACCACGTCGACGTCGTAGAGCCGGTGGCGGAAGATCGCGAAGCCCGTCGCCAGCGGCAGCCCGATGCCCAGGAGCGCGAGCCCCGTGAGCCAGCCGGACCGCGATCGTGTCGTGCCGTCGACCTGGAGCAGCGTGTCGAAGAAGATCGCCACGGCCAGACAGGCCGCGGTGAGCACGCCGACGAGCGCGAACCACTTGAGCTGCTGCCGCTCGAGGCCTGCGAGCGGCGGAAGCGCAGACCACCGACGCCCCGGCGAGGAGCAGCGCCGCCGCACCGACGGGGACCTCGGCGACCCGCAGCGCCTCCGGCAGCCCTCCTTCGATGCCGAACGGGTTGTCGATCCCCGACGACTGCTGCAGCTCGAGCGGCCCTGGCTTGAGCATCGCGCTCGCGGTCCCGAGGACGAGGTCGGCAACGGCGAGCCACAGCACCAGGCGCCAGCGCCGCGACAGCAGCCGGCCGTCCGGGAACACCAGCGGGAGCACGATGATCCCGAGCGTGAACCACACGTTGGTGCCCCAGCTCGTCGGGTACGCGACTGCCACACGGCCCGGGTTGCCGACCTCGACCCAGCCCTCGCCCGCGTTGACCGCCGCGAACAGGATCGCGATCGCGAGCAGCAGCCACCCGACCGTGTTGCGCGGCCGGCGCAGCGCGATCAGCACCCCGACGGCCGCGAAGGCGGCGAACCCCAGCGCGCCCAGCGAGTCGGCGCTCGCGCCCTGCACCACGACCAGCTCGACCGCGAGTCCGGTGATCGCCACGTACGCGGCGAGCGCGCTCCACGCCGCGACCCTCGACCGCGTGCTGCTCACGCTCATCGCTTGCGATTCTCTTCGGACAGGTGGAACGGCCGCAAGGGCTGCAGCGTCCTCGCTGCCCGTCTGGGAATCGTTACGGCGGCGGCGGAGCGGTCGACGCGCGCTCGACGAGCTCCGGCGCGGAGCCCAGCACCTGTGACGCCGGCGAGCCGCCCGCCAGCAGCTCCGCCAGCACGTCGACCGCCGCCGCGCCGAGCTCGCCGAGCGGCATCGCCACCGTGGTCACCGGCGGCGACAGGTAGGCGGCCACCGGCAGCTCGTCGTAGGCGATCACCGACAGGTCGGCCGGCACGGCGCGGCCCAGCGTGCGGGCGGCGTGCAGCAGCCCGATGGCCTGGGCGAGCGAGCTCGTGAACACCGCGGTCAGCCGCGGATGCTGCGCCAGCAGTTGCTCGCCCGCTGTGGCGCCGCCGGATGGCGTGAACGCGCCGTGCGCCACCGGCGGCTCCCCGTGCCCGTGCTCTCCAGCGGCGGCCAGGAACGCCTCCTCGCGTCCGCGCGCGGACTGCACGTCGCGCGGGCCGGCGACGTGGCCGATCGCGGTGTGGCCGAGGCCGGCGAGGTGCTCGTAGGCGACGCGGCTCGCCCGCGCTCGACGTCGAGCGTCACGTTGGCGCGCGCGCCGGGGACGGAGCGGTTGACGAACACGTGCGGCACCCGGTGGCGCTCGAGCGCGGCCAGCAGCCGGTTCTCCGGCCGCGCGGAGGCGATCAGCAGGCCGTCGACGCGGCCGCCGTCGACCAGCTCCGTGAACGCCTCATCCGCCTCCTGGTCCTCGAAGTCCTCCGCGCACAGCAGCACGTAGCCGCGCTCGCGCGCGCGGCGGTAGGCGCCGCGGATGATCTCGACGTAGGCGGGATTGGAGAGCGCCGGGACGAGCAGCGCGAGCGCGCCGGTCGCCGGGGTGGCGAGCGCGCGGGCGACCGGATGGGGCCGGTAGCCGAGCTCCTGGGCCAGCGCGCGCACCCGCTCGCGGGTCTCGGCGCGGACGGAGAGCGTGGCGTCATCGCTGAGCACGCGCGAGACCGTCGACTTCGACACCCCCGCCGCCCGCGCCACGTCCTCCAGGCGGGCGCGGGGACCGCGCGGTTGGGCCGCCTGGGAGTCGGGCATACTGGGAAATGATGCCGCAGGAAACCGGTTTTGCCGAGGTCGAGCAGGCGATCCGGCGCTCGGTCGTCGTGCCCGTCATCCGGACCTCGACCGCCGACGAGGCGCTCGCGGTCGCGGCCTGGGCGCTCGAGCAGCGGCTGCCCGCCCTCGAGCTCACCGCGACGATCCCCGGCTGGCTCGACGCGCTGCGCGAGCTCGCGGGCAGCGCCGTGGTCGGGGTGGGCACGCTGCGCACCGCCGAGGACGCCCGCGCCGCCTGCGAGGCCGGCGCCCGCTTCCTCGTCAGCCCGGTGCCGCTCCCGCGGTCGCGCAGGTGGCCGCCGAGCGACGCGTGCTGATGGTGGGCGGCGGCTACACGCCGGCTGAGCTGCTCGCGGCCGCCGACGGCGGGATCGCCAAGCTCTTCCCGGCCCACGCGGCCGGGCCGCGCTACCTGCGCTCCGTGCTCGCCGTCGCGCCCGGCGCGCGCGTGATCCCGACCGGCGGGATCGCCCTCGACGACGTCGGCGCGTGGCTGGAGGCGGGCGCCTACGCGGTCGGCATCGGCAGCGAGCTGGCGCCGGGGCCGGAGAGCGCCGAGCGGCTCGCGGCGCTGCGCGGAGCGGTGACGGCATGACGCGCGTCGCCGTGTTGGGCGAGTGCATGATCGAGCTCAGCCACGTCGATGACCGGACGCTCACGCTCGGCTACGCGGGCGACGTGTACAACGTCGCGGTCTCGCTCGCCCGCTGGGGCGCCGAGGTCGCGTTCGTCTCCCGCCTCGGCGACGACCACCTCAGCGAGGCGATGCTCGCGGCGTGGCGCGCCGAGGGGCTGGACACCAGCCTGACCGACCAGCTGCCCGGCTACGCCCCCGGCCTCTACCTGATCCGCACCGACGCCGACGGCGAGCGGTCGTTCACCTACTGGCGCTCGGCCTCGCCCGCGCGCGAGCTGCTGGCCGACGACGAGCACGCCGCGCGCGTGCTCGCGGGCCTGGCGGGCACGGAGTGGCTGCTGCTCAGCGGCATCTCGCTCTCGCTGCTGTCGGAGGGCGCCCACGCCCGGCTGCTCGAGCTGCTCGACGCGCTGCGCGCCGAGGGAACGCGTGTCGCCTTCGACTCCAACTACCGCCCGGCCGGCTGGCCCGACGCCCCCACCGCGGCGGCGCGCATGGACGCGGTGCTCGCCCGCAGCGCGCTCGCGCTGCCGACGCTCGAGGACGAGCGGGCGCTGCACGGCGACCGCAGCGCTGAGGCCACGGTGCGGCGGCTGGAGGCGCGCGGCGTCGAGGAGGTCGTGGTGAAGCTCGGCGCCGACGGCGCGCTGGCGGGCGGCGAGCACGTACCCGCCGAGCGCGGCGTCGCGGTGGTCGACACGACCGGCGCCGGCGACGCGTTCGACGCCGGCTACCTCCACGCGCGCATGGCGGGCCTGGCGCCCGCCGCCGCCGCGGCCGAAGGCAACCGCCTCGCGGCGGCCGTCCTGGGCCACCGCGGCGCGATCGTCCCCGGCGAGGCGATGCCCGCCCCGCCGGTGCCGGCGCGATGACTAGGCGGGCTGGAGCGTGCCGACCAGCTCGTCGAGGCGATCGAGCGTCTCGCGCGCCCCGCTCTCCATGCCCTCGCTGAACGCCGCGTCGCGCGACTCCACCGACGGGTAGGAGGCGGTAAGGATCAGCCGGGTGCCGCCGTCGTGCTCCTCGAACGTCGCCGTCTCGAGGTGGACGTGGCCGGGCGCGCCCTCGAACTCCCACGTCTGCACGACGCCGTCGTGGACCGTCGGGGTGCCGTGGAAGAGCCCGTGGAAGCCGTACTCGTTGCCCTCGTCGTCGCCGTTGAGGAAGCGCCACTCGCCGCCGTGCCGGAGATCGAAGCGGTCGACGTTCGTCGTGAACCGGCGCGGTCCCCACCACTGCGAGATCAGCTCCGGCTCCGTGTAGGCGCGGAACAGCACGTCCGGCGACGCGCGGAACTCGCGGGTCATCACGACCTGCGGGACTCCTGGCTCAGCGATCATCGTTGTCTCGCCCATGGTGGGCTCCTTTCGGGTCGTCCTGCAGAGTGGCCAGCAGCTCGTCGAGCCGGTCGAAGCTCTCGGCCCAGAACTCGCGGTAGCCCGCCAGCCACTGGGTCGCGTTGCGCAGCGGCTCGGCCCGGAGGTGGCTGAGCCGGACGGTCGCCTTGCGGCTGCGCGAGATCAGCCCCGCCTGCTCGAGCACCTTGAGGTGCCGCGAGACGGCGGGCTGGGACATCGCGAACGGCGCGGCGAGCTCGGCCACGCTCGCCTCTCCGCCCTTGAGCCGCGCGAGGATCGCGCGGCGGGTCGGATCGGCGAGCGCGCCGAAGACTTCGTCGAGCTGCTTGTCTGCCATAACAAGATCGTTTTATAACTGATTTGTTATGGTCTGTCAAGTCAGCCGCGCACGGCCTCCTTGAGCGCGCCCGCGATGCCGTCGGCGTCGATGCGCCCCAGCCAGTCGACCACGAGGTCGGCCATCGGCTCGGAGCCGGCGACGTCCTCCCCCAGCACCGCCAGCACCGCCGCCGCCTCGTCTCGATGGCCGTGCGCGGCGGCGAGCGCGCGCTGCACCGGCTCGGCGCCGGGGTCGCGGACCGCGAGCCCGTTCCCGGACGCGCCCAGGTGGCGCGCCCACGCGGCCATCACCAGCGCGACCC
Organism: uncultured Solirubrobacteraceae bacterium; assembly: GCA_963722815.1. GTDB lineage: Bacteria > Actinomycetota > Thermoleophilia > Solirubrobacterales > Solirubrobacteraceae > DASQFQ01. The sequence continues at coordinate 251,252 of CAVROM010000004.1, read as the reverse complement.
AGCGCGGCGGCGCGCCGTCGGCGAGCCGCCGGCGCGCGGGCTCGGCGAAGCGCGCCGGCAGCTTCTGCGAGCCGTCGGCGCCGATCTGCTCCAGGCGGTGGGCGATCCGCGGGTTGATCCAGCGCTGCCCGAGCTCGGCGCGGTAGGCCGCGATGTCGATGCCCGGCGCCTTGGGGAGCGTCGGCTCGAGGTCCTCGTCGCCGAGCAGCGCGCCGACGGCGGCCACCGACGGGTCGCCCCACGCGCCGGCGACGGTGCGCGCGCCGGCCAGCCCGCCGACGTAGGCGAGCATCGAGTGGGTGCCGTTGAGCAGCCGCAGCTTGACCGCCTCGTGCGCGCCGGCGTCGGGCACGATCAGCGCGCCGGCCTGCTCCCAGGCCGGGCGCGGGCCGGCGAAGGAGTCCTCGATCACCCATTGGCGGAACGGCTCGGCGACGACCGCTCCACGGTCCTCCAGGCCGAGCCGGCGCGCGACCTCCTCGCGGTCGCCGGGCGTGGTGGCGGGCACGACGCGGTCGACCATCGTGCTCGGGAAGCGCGCGTTGCGCTCGAGCCACTCCAGCGTGCGGGCGCCGCCGTTCATGCGCGCGCAGAAGTCGTGCACGAGCCGGCGCAGCACGACGCCGTTGCGCGGGAGGTTGTCGCAGGAGAGGAGCGTCAGCGGCCCCGCCTCTTCGCGCTGCGCGCGCAGCGCGATGCCGCGCGCGAGCTGCCCGATCGCGGTGCGCGGCGCTCCGCCCGCGAGGTCGGAGGCGACCTCGAGGTCGTCGAGTCGCAGCCCGCCGGTGGCGCGGTCGCGCGGGTAGGCCTTCTCGGTCACGGTCAGCGTCACCACGTGGACGCCCGGGTCGGCGATCGCCTCGCTCAGGCGGTCCGGCTCGCGCGGGGCGAGCAGCACGTCGCGGACGGCCGAGATGACCGTCACCGCGTCCTCCTCCGGCCCGCGCTCGAGCACGCTGAACAGCCCGTCCTGCGGGCCGAGCGCGTCGACCGCCGCCGGCCGCCGCTGCGCGACGCCGAGGATGCCCCAGTCGCCGCCGGCGCGCTCGACCGCGTCGGCGGTGTAGACGGCCTGGTGGGCGCGGTGGAACGCGCCGATGCCGAGGTGGACGATGCCGACGGCCGGCCGCTCGGCGAGCGACGGGCGCGCGGCGCCGCCGAGGCGGCGCAGCGTCGATGGCTGCAGTCGCGGCAGCCCGCCGGCGGTCACGAACCGACCGTCGTCAACGTCTTTCGTCCTTGGCCGTCTTGGGGGCCGTCACGATGCGGTCGCCCTGCGCAGCCGGCCCTTCGCGCCCGTCGCCGTTGGCTGCCACTGCAAGCAGTTTGAACGCCTCCCAACGTTCGCCCATGTTAACGCTCTCATTCCCGCGCCGCAACCGGTTTACTCGGCCTCCGGCGCGAAATTCTCTTGAGCGGCTCAGCGCGCGGCGCGCAGCCAGAGCGAGACGTGCGCCGGCTGCAGGCACTCGTCCACGACGCCGCGCAACTCGCGGCTCAGCGCGTCGAGCTCGACCTGGTCGCGCAGCCGCGCGCCGAAGCCGGCCAGTGCTTGCGCCGCGTCGTAGCGGCGGCGGTAGAAGCGGCGGTCGACCGCCGCCTGACGCGGGCGCGCGCAGGCCGGAACAGCGCGGCGACCGCCAGCGTGGACGCGGCGACCGCGAAGCCGGACTTCCCCACCGCCAGCCCGATCAGCAGCACGAGCCCGAGGTACGTGGCGCCCAGCAGCGCCGTGAGCACGCCGTAGACGAGCGCTCGGTTGATGACGACGTCGACGTCGTAGAGGCGATAGCGGAGGATCGCCACCGCGGCGGCGAGGGCGGGGCCGCGCTGAGCAGGCCGAGCACGACGCCCGCCGCGACCTGGCCGTGCCGGTGTCGAGGTTCGCGAACTGGGCGATCGACCAGCAGGAGCGCGAGCACGGCGACGGCCAGCACGGCCAGCAGCGCGAGCCACTTGAGCTGCTGGCGCTCGATCCCGCGCGCGGCGCGGAAGCGCGCGACCACGGCGGCGATCGCAATCAGCACCGTGGCGGCGATCACGAGCCCGCCGGCGTCGGCGAGTGCGTGCAGCAGCCCCGCGGCGGCGTCGATCCCGAGCGGGTTCACGACGCCGGGGTTCGCGCTCAGCCTGCCGGGCTCGAGCGCGAGCACGAGCCAGAGGGCGACGTTCGCAGCGATCACGAAGACGCCGGCGCCGCGCCAGCCGGCGCTCAGGAAACGGCCGGTCGGGAACAGCATCACCGCCAGCACCAGGATGACGAGGCTGCTCGGACCGGTCGCGTTGTTGAAGACGGCCAGCGGGGTCGCGCCGGGGTTGCCCGCGTGATCGGCGTAGTCGGCGACGAAGTCGCCGGCCGCGAAGACGACGCCGACGGCGCAGAACAGCCAGCCGACGGGGTTGCGCGGATAGCGGTCGGCGATCAGCCCGCCGACCGCGGCGTAGACCACGAAGCCGATGCCGAACGTCCACTCGGCGGCGTCGGCGCTGCCGTACGCGATCTGATGCGCGATCACGAGCACGAGGGCCAGCGCCGGGGCGATCCACGTCATGCGGCGAGGCCGCCTCGCGGTCATGCTGGATTCTGTTCGAGCAACCGCTTCAGGCGCAAGGCGTCTTCGGCCAGCTCCTGCCGCGCGACGCGGGCGGCGACCGCGTTCGCAAGGCGGGCGGCGAGGCCACCGGTCTCCAGTGTCCAGGTGAACCGAGTAGCCCCGCCGTCCGCCTCCAGGTCCCAGATGCCGCGGAACGGCACCAGGCCCTCGTCGCTCTCGATCACCGAGCGGCGGCTGGGGCGGTGCTCCGTGCAGACCCATGTCGTCTCCATGGTCCGGCCGAGGAAGCGCCGGGTTTCGGTCACCTCGACCCCGGGACGGAGCGGGCCGCGACGGTGGGGGCGCACGGCGATCAGGCTCATCTGCCAGCGGGGGAGGTTGGTCGGGTCTGCCAGGAACGCGAAGACCTCCTCGACCGGGCGGTGGATCTGCTCGGTGTGTTCGAAGAGCGTCATCGCAGGGCGGAGCTTCGCCCTGGCACGTCCAGAAATCGTTACGGTGCGCGCGGTGGCGCCGGTCGACGTAATGCTGCTGGGTCCCCCGCGGGTCGAGCGGGACGGCGCGGCCGTGGCGTTCGACACCCGCAAGGCGGTCGCGCTGCTGGCGGTCCTGGCGCTCGCCGACCGGCCCGCGGCCGCGCGACGTGCTGGCCGAGCTGCTGTGGCCCGAGCACGACGCCGAGCACGCGCGCGGGGCGCTGCGGCGGACGCTGTCGGCGCTGCGCTCCGCGGTCGGCGCCGACTTCGTCGACGCGACGCGCGACAGCGTCTCGCTCGTGCGCAGCGCCGGGCTGCGGGTCGATGTCGACGCTTCCGGGCCGCCGCGGTCGAGGGGCGGGAGGCGCGACGCGGCGGCCGTGTTCCGCGGCGACTTCCTCGAGGGCTTCGGGCTGCGCGACGCGCCCGCGTTCGAGGACTGGCAGCGCGCCGAGGCCGACGGGCTGCGGCGCGAGCTGGCGCTGGTGCTGGCGCGCCTGGTCGAGGCGTCGGGCGACCTCGCGGTGGCGCGGCGCTGGCTCGAGCTCGACCCGCTGCACGAGCCGGCGCACCGCGCGCTGATCCGGCTCTACGCGGAGCAGGGCGACCGCGCCGCGGCGCTCGCCCAGTACCGCGAGTGCGTGCGCACGCTGTCGCGCGAGCTGGGCGTGCCGCCGCTGGAGGAGACGACGCGGCTGTACGAGGCGATCAGCGAGGGGACGCTGGAGGCGCCCGCCGCCCCGCCGGTGGTGACGGCGCGGCGCCGCTCCCGCGCGCGCCGCTGGTCGGGCGGGCGCGCGAGTGGGAGGCGCTGCTCGGCGCCTACGACGGGATCGCGGCCGACGGGCGCGTCGTGCTGCTCGAGGGCGAGGCGGGGATCGGCAAGACGCGGCTGGCCGAGGAGCTGGTGGCGGCGCTGCGGGCGCGCGGCGCGGCGGTGCCTGGGCGGGCGCGCCTACGAGGAGGAGGCGGCGCTCGCCTACGGCCCGCTGGTCGAAGCGCTGCGCGGGCGGCTGCGCGAGGACGACGCATGGGTGGCGACGGTCGGCGAGCGCGCGCTCGGCGAGGCGTCGCGGCTGCTGGGCGATCTGAGCGCCTCCCCTCCCCCGCCGCTGGACGGTCCGGCCGCGCAGGCGCGCTTCCTCGACGGCGTGTGGGAGACGCTCGCGGCCGCGGCGGCCGGGCCGGTGCCGGGCGTGCTCGTGATCGACGACGTCCAGTGGGCCGACGAGGCGACGCTCGGGCTGCTGACCTACGGCGCCCGCCGGTTGGCGGGCCGGCGCCTGCTCGTCCTGCTCACCTCGCGCGAGCCGCTGCGGCGGGTCGGCGGGTCCGCGATCGAGCTGGCCCGCCTCGGCGAGGGCGAGGTCGGCGAGCTGCTGCAGGCCGCGGGCGGGCCGGAGGCGCTGGCACACCGCGCTCTACGAGGAGACCGAGGGGCTACCGTTCCTGCTCGTCGAGTACCTCAACTCGCTCGGCGCCGACCCGGACTGGACGCTCCCCGCGGGCGCGCGCGAGCTGCTGCTGGCGCGCCTCGAGCCGGTCAGCGAGACCGCACGCCAGGTGCTGGCGGCGGCGGCGGTCATCGGCCGCTCGTTCGGCGTCGACACCGTGCGCGCCGCGTCCGGCCGCGGCGACGAGGAGACGGTCACGGCGCTCGAGGAGCTCGTCCGCCGCGGGCTCGTGCGCGAGGGCCGCTACGACTACGACTTCGCCCACGAGCAGCTGCGGCGGCTGGTGGCGGACGAGACCGGCCTCGCCCGGCGGCGGCTCCTGCACGGCCGGGTGGCGGACGCGCTGGAGGGGCCGGATGCCGAGGTCGCCCGCCACCTCCGCCTGGCCGGGCGCGACGCCGAGGCGGCCGCCGCCTACCGCCGGGCCGCCGAGCACGCGCGGGCGCTGTTCGCCAACGCCGAGGCGCTCGAGCACCTGCGGGCGGCGCTGGCCGTCGGGGATCCGGAGCCGGCCTCGCTGCACGCCGCGATCGGCGACCTGCAGACGCTGCAGGGCGAGTACGGCGCCGCGATCGCCTCCTACGAGACGGCCGCGGCGCACGCGGCGCCGGACGGCGTCGGCGCGATCGAGCACCGGCTCGGTCAGGTGCGCCACCGGCGCGGCGAGTGGGCGCTCGCGACCGCGCACTTCGAGGCCGCGCTCGCGGCGGAGAGCGAGCCCGCGCGGCGGGCGCGGATCCTGGCCGACCTGTCGCTGAGCGCGCACGACGGCGGCGACCCGGCGCGCGCGGCCGAGCTCGCCGAGCGCGCCCGCGCGCTGGCCGAGGAGGCCGGCGACCCGCGCGCGCTCGGCCAGGCCCACAACCTCCTCGGCGCGCTCGCCACCAGCGGCGGCGCGGCGGCCGACGCGCTCGAGCACCTCGGCCGCAGCCTCGAGCTCGCGGAGGCGACCGGCGACCCGGGCGCGCGCGTCGCCGCGCTCAACAACCTCGCGCTCGCCCACCGCGCGCGCCGCGAGCTCGAGCCGGCGCTGGAGCTGACCCGCGCCGCGCTCGCGCTGTGCGCCGCCCAGGGCGACCGCCACCGCGAGGCGGCGCTGCACAACAACCTCGCCGACCTCCTGCACGACGCCGGGCGCCACGAGGACGCGATGGAGGAGCTCAAGTGCGCGGTGGCGATCTTCGCGGACGTCGGCGCGGAGGGGGAGCCGCAGCCGGAGGTGTGGAAGCTCGCGCGCTGGTGACCGCTGCCGCGAGCTCGCGGACGCCGGCGCGGATCGCCGGCTCGGCCAGCTGGCCGTAGCCGAGCATCAGGGTCGGCGGGGCCCGGCGGCGCCGGGTCGCGGTAGTCGAGCATCGTGTTGAAGCGGATGCGGCGGCGCGCGGCCTCCTCGGCGAGCGCGCGCTCGTCGACACTCGGGGATCTCGACGGTCACGTGCAGGCCGGCGGCGATGCCCTTGACCGTGGCGTCCGGGAGCTCGTCGGCGAGCGCCTGCACGAGCGCGTCGCGGCGAGCGCGGTAGCGGCCGCGCATGCGGCGCAGGTGGCGGTCGAGCTCGCCGCGCTCGAGGAAGTGCGCGAAGGCCTGCTGGCCGATCCGCTCGGTGCCCATGTCGGCCAGGTACTTCTCGCTGCGGATCGCCTCGAGCAGCGGCGGCGGGACGACGAGCCAGCCGAGCCGCAGCGCGGGCGCGAGCGTCTTGCTCGCCGAGCCGGCGTAGGCGACGCGGTCGGGCTCGAGCCCCTGGAGCGCGCCGATCGCCGCGCGGTCGTAGCGGTACTCGGCGTCGTAGTCGTCCTCGATGGCCAGCGGCGTCGCGGTCGCGCAGCCAGGCGAGCAGCGCGGCGCGGCGCTCGCCGGAGAGCACCGCGCCGGTGGGGTGCTGGTGGGCGGGCGTGAGGACGACGGCGTCCTCGTCGCGCGAGCGTCCTGCACGCGCAGGCCATCGTCGTCGACCGCGATCGGGACCGGCTCGAGGCCGGCGCGGCGCGCGATCAGCAGCTGCTCCGGGTTGGCGGGGTCCTCGATCGCGATGCGGCGGGCGCCGCCGGTGGCCGAGCGCGTGGCAGAGCAGCGTGAGCGCCTGGGTGTAGCCGCTCGTGATCACGACGCGCGAGGCGTCGGCGACCACGCCGCGGACGCGGCCGAGGTAGTCGGCGAGCGCCTGGCGGAGGGTCTCGAGGCCGATCCAGTCGCCGTACTGGAGGTCGGCGTCGGGCATCGTCGCGAGCGCCTCGCGCGTCGCGCGCAGCCAGGCGGCGCGCGGGAAGCTCGAGACGTCGGGGACGCTGGGGCGGAAGTCGAAGCGCGGGGGCGGCGGCGGAGCGGGCGCGGGCTCGTGCCCGTTGGCGGCGGCGGGCGCGTCCGAGACGCGCGGTCGCGCGCCCTGCCGGAGGCTCAGGTAGCCCTCGGCGGCCAGCTGGCCGTAGGCGTCGACCACCACGCGGCGGGAGACGCCGAGCTGGCGGGCGAGGTCGCGCGTGCTCGGAACCGCCGCCCCGGGCTTCACGGCACGCGTGCGGATCGCCTGCCGCAGCCCCTCCTCGATCTGCGCGCCGAGCGTGCCCTCGCCTTCCCTCGACACCGAGAGGAGGAGCTCGAGCGGCTGACTGGTCTCGTTCAACGCCATGAAACTGGATCTTCCATGTGCACCAGTTAGGCGCAAATATCGCGGCATGCCCTCCCTCGCGTCAAGCGCTCGTCGCCTGCTCGTCATCTCGATCGTCGCCCGGCTGCCGCTCACCACGCTCAGCATCGGCCTGCTGGTCCACGCGCAGCACCTGACCGGCTCGTTCGCCGCGGCCGGCGCCGTCAGCGGCGCCTACGCCGTCGCTCTCGGCGTCGGCGGGCCGTGGCTCGGCGGCCTCGTCGACCGCCGCGGTCAGCGCGCGGTGCTGCTCGTCAGCGCGGGCGCCGCCCCGCTGCTGCTGGCGATCATCGGCGCGCTGCCGGTCGGAGTCCCCGTCAGCGTGCTGCTGGCGCTGGCCGCCGCCGTCGGCCTCGCCTCTCCCCCGGTCGGCGCCTGCCTGCGCGCGCTGCTACCCGGGCTGCTCCCCGACCCCTCCGCCGCCCGTGGCGCGTATGCCGTCGAGGCCGCCGCGGTCGAGCTGACGTGGGTCGCCGGCCCGCCGATCGCGCTCGGGCTCGGCGCGCTGTGGTCGACCGGCGCGGCGCTCACGCTCGGCGGGGCGGCACTGTTCGTCGCCACCGCCGTGTTCGCGTGCGACCCGGCGTCGCGCTCGTGGCGGCCGGACGATGAGGCTGCGCGGGCGCGCGGCGGTTCGCTGACCTCCCCCGCTATGCGCACGTTGGTGCTCGTGCTCGCCAGCATCGGCGTGCTGTTCGGGGCCGTCGAGGTCGCGGTCACCGCGGCCGCGGGCGCCCAGGCCGGCGCGGCCGCGCCGCTGCTCGCGCTGTGGGGCGCCGGCTCGCTGATCGGCGGCACGCTGGCCGCGCGCCTCGGCGGCGGCCCGGCGAGCGGCGCGGGCCTCGCGCTCATGCTCGCGTTCCTGGCCGCCGGACATCTGGCGCTCGCCGCCGCGGGCAGCCTCGTCGCCCTCGGCGCCGTGCTGCTCGTGGCCGGCGCCGCGATCGCCCCCACCTACGCGTGCGTGTACGCGATGGTCGAGCAGGCCGCCCCGGCCGGCACCGTCACCGAGGCGTTCGCCTGGCTCGCCACCGCGGCGGGCGTCGGCGCCGCGATCGGCGCCGCGGCCGCGGGCGCGCTCGCCGACCACGCCGGCCCACAGGCCGCCTTCGCGCTCGCCGGCGCCGCCGGTGCCGCCGCCGTGCTGGTGACCATGCTGCGCGCGGCCGTTCTCCCCTCAACCCGGCAGGAGCCCGGATGGGCAGCGTGACGACCGCTATTCTGGGGCGACACGCGGCTGTAGCTCAGTTGGCTAGAGCGTCTGCTTGCCATGCAGAAGGTCGAGGGTTCGAGTCCCTTCAGCCGCTCTCTCAGAAGGCCCGCTTTTGCGGGCCTTTTGTGTTTCTGGGACTGAGCGAGGCGCGCGGCGGAAGCGCGGCGAGCCCGCTGGGTCCGCTTTCGGTCCGCTTTCACTCACCGAGAGTGGCCTACGCAGGTGGCGCCGCGAGACGGAGGGCGCCGGCGGCGCCGGCGGTTGGCCGGGCTGAATCGGAAACGGAAACGGGATCTGCTGCACAGCGACCTGCTTCATGAACCGACGACCAAGGTGGTTCTCTATGAGCTTCACGGCGCTGCTCCGGCTGAACGAGATCGACGTCATGTGGAAGGCGCTCAGAACGAGGTCCTGATGCCGAGACCATGCGACTGGTGGACTTGGTGGTTGTTGAACCAGTGCGCGATGTCGGCGGCGCGCTCGGCAGCGTCGTCTGTGCCGGAGAGCATGCAAGCCTCAAGCCATTCGGCGACCAGGCGTTCCGCCAGCGCTTCCGCGTTCTCGCAGATCTGAAGAAGAGCGGGCCCGTATTGCTGCAACATCGGCAAGTAGGTGCCGACGCTCGCCGGGTTCTCCGCGACCGCCGCACGTGCCTTCTCGAACTGGTCAAGAATCGCGCGCGCTGGCATCGCTCCTTTCCCGGTGAGCAATTGCGGGTCGGTCGGACCGAGCTGCGAGTGCTTGCCCATCACAATCCGGTCCGCGGCGAGAGCCCACATCGTGCCGCGCTCATCGCGGCGAGAGGAACAAAGACCCTGATGTCCGTGAACCGGCTCCGGAGGTACCTCACTATCGACGCCGTCGCTTCCGCTTGGCTGCCGGGGCTGTGCAGGATCACATCGAGCGCCGGCCCTTCGACGTCGGGTGGCTCCTGAATGCCTGATGCACTCTCCGCAACGAGATCGTTCCGTGACCATTGGCCTTCTGCATCCTGAGCCTCCGGGCCTCTTGCTGGCTCGCTGTCTCGATTCCGAGCTGCTGGACTGACGGGCGCAAACTTGAAGTCTTCACGTCGGTGTCGCCACGAACGAGCCGCCTAGAGTCGTTGCTCGGCCGGACCGATGCCGACGCGGGTCGATCGTTCATGATCAGCGGTGACGCTCTACTCGACCCACGCCGACAGCGATGACCTACGAAATCCTCGAACGCGAATATGGCGACGTCCTCGCGAGCTATGCCTCTCTCGAGGAGGCGCAGCAGGGGCTCGCCGAGTTCGTCGCGGAGAGCCCTGGGCTCGAGAGCACGCTTGGGCTCGCGACCGTCGACGATGACGGTCACGCGGTGTCCGTGCGGGCCGCGGCCGAGCTACGCGTCTCGCGTTAGCGCTCGCTACCAGGCCATTCTGCAAGCGGGCGCGCCTCTGCTATCGCGGCCGGTCCACGCGCTCGGCGGATAGCTCATCGCATCGACAGCCTCACCGCAAGCGGAAATGCTCGGAATGAGCGCGGCTTCGCCGAGTGTCGCCGCAGAGCGATTTACGATCGCAGGATGTCCGTCGAAGCGATCCTGCAGCCTTACGTCGACGCTCCGACGCTGGTAGAGGCCGAGGCGGAGCTCGACCGTCTCGCCGGTCGAGGCGACGAATTGCCGGCACCACTCGGTGACCTGTACGACGAGCTGGCGCACGCCGCCGCGGAGGACGGCGAGTACGAGCTCGCGGCACACCTGGAAGAGAAAGCGCTCGAGGCCGGCTGCCGTCAACGCCTTGTCGCGCGCGAGATGCTCGGCTGGTACCTGCTGAAGTCCGGCGCACGCGAGGACGGCGAAGCGGTCTTCCGCGAGCTGCTTACGGAGCGCCCCGACGACCCCGGCGTCCGGATCACGCTCGGCCACGCCCGCGCGGACGCCGGCCTTCAGGAGGCGGCACTCGAGGCCTTCGACGACGCACTGGCGGCCGCGAAGCGGCGTGGCTTCTCCAAAGAGATCGACCGCGCCCGGGTCGAGCGGCGCGTCGAGCGCGAGGACGTCGGGTTGGAGCTCGACGAGGACGACCGTCTCGCCGCCGCGCCCCGATCTCCGCGCCCGGGTCCTGTCGCCTGGGCCGTGGCATGGTTTCCGCCCGACCAACACACAAGCGCGCTCGAGCGCTGGCCCGATCTGGCCGACGACCTCACCGACCCGGTGGGTTATTCGCGGCGCATCGAGGTACAGCTTCGAACCCTCAACGGCGCCCTTGGGCAGCGGCCGACCGTCGCGCCGCTCGTCGTCGACGACTTCCTCGCCTGGACCGACGAGGAGGGGTACGACCCCGCCGGTGCCGACGCGCGGAGCGCATACGCCGCGGAGCTCAACCGGACGGGCCGAGCCATCCCGTGGCCGCCGGGTCGTAACGACCCATGCTGGTGCGGATCCAGTCGTAAGTACAAGCGCTGCTGCGGCGGCGTCTGAGCCTGAGATCAGGGCGCGGTGCGGCGCCGCTCGAAGCCCGCGAGCGACTCCTCGAGGACCTCGAACCAGCCGTCGGTCTTCGGCGTCACTCCCCACTCCGCGATCAAGTGCCAGAGCACGAGCTCGAGGGGCACGCGCGCCGTCGGGATGTGCAGATGCGAGAGCGTCTTGTCCAGGCGGGCGGCCGGCGACGCCGACTCGACGAACGCCGCGTTGACGTGGAGATGCGCCAGCGGATAGGCGTAGTCCGCCCTAGGACGCTCTCGGGAGAACTCCCAGCGCAGCAGCCACACGTCGTCAGCGGACTGGAACCGATAGGCGTAGGAGACGGTCTGGCAGTGATCTCCCACCACCTCGATCGCCTGCTGGACGAACAACCGCTCGCCGACCCCGTGGAGCGCGAGCGGTTAGCGCTCGTGGTTCTGAAAGCAGGCGAGGAAGTACCGGGTCTCTCCGCCAGGGATCGGGACCAGCGACAGGCGGGCGTCGGTCACCGTCCGGTTCAGGACGGAGTTCAGGTAGTCCGCGAACGCCTGGGCGACTCTACGCGGCGGCTCGATTGCCGTTCTGGCCGAGCCACAGCAGGCCGGCGAGGTCGCTGACGTCCGGGTCGCTCTCATCGAGCTCGCCCGCCTCGTAGCGGCGAACGAACTCGGCGACCGACAGACCGGTGCCGCGCCGTACCTCGCCCTCGAGGAATGTTTGGTACTCGCCCTCATCGAGGTTCGATGACGGGAGTTCCGGCTGGTGTGTGATCGACGGTCATCTGGCAGGTCCTCGTTGACAAGGATCGTATCGGCGCCGGACGGAAACTCCGCGAGGCTACGCCAAGTTCCGCTCGACACGGGTCCGCCTTCGGTCCGCTTTCAACGGCTAGAACGGCCCATTTCCGTACTGAGAGCGGACCCACGCTCACTTAGCGAATACCGATAATTGTCCCGGTTTGCAGGCAATTCGTCCCAGAGCCGGACCCACCCGAGCCAGTTGCCATGCAGAAGGTCGAGGGTTCGAGTCCCTTCAGCCGCTCTCTCAGAAGGCCCGCCTTTGCGGGCCTTTTGTGTTCCACCACGTCTCCGGGACTTGCTCCGTAGGCTCAAGGTCTTGTGCGGACACAGCCCAACGCCTGACGAGCGGACCCGCTATTCGTCTCGACGAGTGGAGCCGGTCGAGCTTGAGGCGTGGCCCGAGTTCGACGAGGAGGCTCGGACGCTGCTGGAGTCGGTCGCCGATGTGATCCGACCCGGCCCCGGCGAGCTGTTGTGGGACGCGGGCGAGGCCTACGACCTCTACCTCGTCCTCGCGGGGGGGTCTACCTGGTCGATGGGAGGGACAACCGGGTCAGCTTCGTGGTCGAAGCCGGCGACTTCGTCGGCGAGCTCGGGATGCTGATGGGACAGCCGGCCTTCCTCGGGGGCATCGCCATGGCCGATACCACGCTCCTGCGCGTGCCGGTCAGGGACCTGCGGCGGCTCATGGCCACTTCGACGAAATTGAGCGACGTGCTGCTCACGGCGTTCGATGCGAGGCGACGTCTGCTGACCCAGCTCGGGGAGGGTGGCCTGATCCTCGCGGGCGACGACGATCGCGACATGCATCGACTGCAGGAGTTCGCCGAGCGCAATCACGTGCCGTATCGGACGGTGCTCCGCTCGGACCCGTCCGCGTGGAGCGAGGTCGCCGCGACGTCCTCCCTCCCGGACGCCGGCTCGGCGGTGGTGGCCGGACGAGGACGCGTCCTGGCGCGACCGACGACGCGCGAACTGGCCGCCGCCGTTGGCCTCGACCTCTCAGGGCTGCCCGACCGGGCGGTTTGCGATCTGCTGATCGTCGGCGCCGGGCCGGCGGGCCTGGCCTCCGCCGTCTACGGGGCGTCCGAAGGTCTCGACGTCATCGTCGTCGAAGATGTCGCCCTGGGCGGGCAGGCCGGCACGTCTTCGCGGATCGAGAACTACCTCGGCTTCCCGCGCGGGGTCGCCGGCAGCGAGCTGGCCCGGTCGGCGATGCTGCAGGCAGTCAAGTTCGGGGCACAGCTGGCTTCCCCGCGGAGGGTGACCGGACTGTCGCGCCACCCGGACGGCTTCCAGGTGCGGCTGGATGACCACAACGACGTCGCCGCCCGGGCGGTCGTCGTCGCCACTGGCGTGCAGTACCGCCGCCTGGAGATTCCAGGTGTCGCCGAGTTCGAGGGACGCGGCGTCTACTACGCCGCGACTGAACTCGAAGCGCGGGCGTGTGTCGGCCAGAACGTGGTGGTCGTGGGAGGCGCCAACTCGGCCGGGCAAGCCGCGCTGTTCCTCGCGCAGCATGTCGAGCAGGTGCACGTCCTCATTCGGCGGAGCAACCTTGCCGAGACCATGTCCAGCTATCTAGCGCGAAGACTCGCTCACCATGATCGGATCACGGTCCACCCGCGGTCGCGTCTGACGTCGGCCACCGGCGAGACGCGTCTCTCCGAGCTCACCTGGCGGGATGAGCAGCCGGGGAAGGACGTCCGGCTTGAAGCCGGTGGGCTGTTCTTGATGATCGGCGCCGTGCCGCGCACCGTATGGCTTCGCGACGCGGGCGTCGAACTCGACCCCAAGGGGTTCGTGACGACTCGAGACGCGTTCGCGACGTCCGTGGCCGGGGTGTTCGCCGTTGGGGACGTCCGCGCCGGTTCCGTCAAGCGAGTCGCCTCCGCCGTCGGCGAGGGCTCGGTCGTGGTTTCCGCGGTGCACGCCTACCTCGGTGGCCGCTAGGCGGTCATGCCGGGGCCGGGCTCGACGGCGACGTCGGATGACGTCACGATCTCGCCGCAGTCCGCGCAGCGCAGCTCGATCTGCGTGACGTTTCCGCACCCGCGGTGGCGCCGGAGGGCGGGCGGGCCGGCAGCGTCCGCGGTCCAGCGATCGCCCCATTGGGCCATGACCATCAGCACGTCCACGAACTCGAAGCCCTTGGGGGTCAGGACGTACTCGTACCGCCCCGGGCGCGATGAGTAGAGGCGGCGCTCGAGCATCCCCTCCTCGACGAGGTGCTTGAGCCGCTCAGCGAGAACCTTGCGGGAGATGCCGAGGTCGCGCTGCAGGTCGTCGAATCGGTTGATGCCGACCCACACGTCTCGCAGCACCAGCGGCGACCAGGGCTCGCCGGCGACAGCGAGAGTGCGCGCGATCGAGCACACCATCTCGGAGAAGTCCGTCCGCTGCATGAGACCAGTCTAGCCATGAGTTCCTTTAGGGAACTCTTTCTGTTACGGTGCCCGCATGACGCTCGAGCAAGGAGATCTCAGGCTCCTCGAAACCGACCTGGCGGCGCGCCTTCTCACCTCGACGATCCCGGCGCGTTACGCCTACACATCGCTGGACGGTACGCCGCGCATCGTGGCCAGCTGGTTCGTGTGGACGGGCGAGGAGCTCGTGCTGCCGACGTTCATCTCGGCGCCGCACATCACCCACGCCGCTTACCGGGTGCGCGCGCTGCGGCGAACCCGGACATCGCGGTCTCGATCGACACCGAGTCATTTCCGCCCGAGGTGCTCAGTCTCCGCGGCAAGGCCGAGACCACGGAGGTCGACGGCGTCGCGGCCGAGTACGCCGAGGCCGCCCGTCGCTTCCTCGGAACCGAGCAGGCTGCGAACCACGTCGCTGAAATCGACCAACCCGGAACGCGCATGGCACGCATCGCCGTCCGGCCGACCTGGGTCGCCCTCATGGACTTCCAGTACCGGATGCCGAGCGCCCTCGGCGGCGTTCAGTGACGCGATGATCCTGGTCACCGGCGGGTTCGGCTCGATCGGCGCCCACACGGCGCTCGCACTCGCCGACCTGGGCAAGCCCGTCGTCGTCAGCCGGCACCGCCGAGCCGCAACGCCGTCCTTCCTCGAGGGACGCGTGGCGGTCGAGCAGGCGGACCTGGCCGACCCCGACGCCCTTCGCGCCATCTGCGATCGGTACAAGATCACCGGGATCGTCCACCTCGCGGCGGTCGCTCTCGAGGAGCCGGACGCGATCGCGTTCATGCGCAGGAACACCGCGATGCTCCTCAACGCGCTCGACGTCGCGCGGAGCTCGGGGGTGCGGCGCTTCGCGGTGGCCAGCAGCATCGGCGTCTACACGGGCACCCCCGGCCCTCGCTGGCACGAGGACCTCGCGCTCGTTCCCGCGACGGCGCCGAACTCGATCCTAGCGTTCAAGAAGTCCGTCGAGGCGATCACGCCCCAGGTCCTGGAGGGCACCGGCGTCGAGCCGGTCATGCTGCGCATCGGGACGATCTGGGGCCCCCTCGGCCTTGCCGACTCGCCGTTCTTCCCGATCCCGCGACTCATCTCGGCCACCGTGCGCGGCGAGGCTCCTGATCTGACCCCGCCGCGGCCGCCGGGGTTCGCCGACGACGGCGGCGACCGCTGCTACGTCAAAGACTGCGCGCGGGCGATCGCCCTGCTGATGCGCGCCGACACGCTCCAGCACCACACCTACAACATCTCTTCGGGGCAGCCGGTGGCCAACCACGAATTCGTCACCGCCCTCAACGCCGCGGTGCGCGGCGCCGAGGCGTCGCTGCCCCCCGGCCGCAACCCCGGCGCACCGGCGGACGATCCGTACCTCGACATCACCCGCCTCACGCGCGACACCGGCTTCGAGCCGGCCTTCGACGTGGACGCCGGCGTCACGGACTACGTCGCCTGGCTGCTGGAACACCCGTCCTGATTCTCGATGCCCAGCGTGACAACCTGAATCCCGTGAGTGGCTCCAACGGTGTCCGACTCCGCCTCGATCGGATCCCTACGGCGCTCGGAGTTGCCATGCAGAATTGCGTGGATCACCGCCGTGGATGAGGTGGAAGTCGTCGTCGCCCACCGCGCGCGGGCGACCCTGCGCGTCGGCGACGTATTCCTGAAGATCGACACCGAACAGACGCGCATCGACGTCGAGGTCGAGGCGATCGCCCTGGCGCCGATCCCGACACCGGAGGTCCTGTGGAGCAAGCCTCCCGTGCTCACGCTCGCGGCCGTTCCCGGCACGGCGCTCGGCCGCCTCGGCGAGCCGTCCCCCGCGTCGCCGGCGGCGTGGGCGGCGGCGGGTGCCGCGATCCGGCGGCTGCACGACGCGCCGCTGCCGCCGTGGCCGGGCCGCACCCGTGAGCAGCTGGAGGCGGAGCTCGATCGCGAATGCGCGGGGCTGATCGCCGACGGCGTCCTCCCCAGCGACCTGGTGACACGCAACCGTGAGGTCGCCGCGGCCGCGCTCCGGCCGTGGACGCCCGTGTTCACGCACGGCGACCTGCAGATCACGCATGTGTTCCTCGACGGCGATGACGCGGTCACCGGCGTGATCGACTGGTCCGAGGCGAGCCGGGGCGACGCTCTCTACGATCTCGCCAGCCTGACGCTCGGACACGAGGAGCACCTCGACGACGTCCTCGCCGGCTACGGCACCGAGGTCGACCGCGACGTGATCCGCGGGTGGTGGTCGCTGCGCAGCCTGTCAGCGATCCGCTGGCTGGTCGAGCACGGGTTCGACCCGTTCGCGCCGGGCTGCGAGGTCGACGTCCTGCGCGCCCGGGTGTGAGCCCGCGGGAGACTAGATTGCGGTCTCCACTGCAAGTCGCCATCACCCTCGAAAGGCCGCGGATGCCGGACACCACCTGCCACATGTCGATCTCGCTCGACGGCTTCGTCGCCGGGCCGGACCAGAGTCGCGAGCAGCCGCTCGGGAAGCGCGGAGGGGAGCTTCACGCCTGGCACCTCGGCGACGACCGCGCCAACGAGGCCGACGAGACGGCGGCCGGCTGGCTCATGCGGCCGCGCGGCGCCTACGTCATGGGCCGCAACATGTTCGGGCCGATCCGCGGCGAGTGGGAGGAGGACTGGCGCGGGTGGTGGGGCGAGGAGCCGCCCTATCACGCTCCCGTGTTCGTGCTCACCCACCACGCGCACGACCCGATCGAGATGGAGGGCGGGACGACCTTCCACTTCGTCACCGACGGCTTCGACGCCGCCTACGCACAGGCGCGTGAGACGGCCGGCGACGACGGCGTGGACATCGCGGGCGGCGCCTCGACCGTGCGGCAGGCGCTCGTCGCCGGGGTCGTCGACGAGCTCACGCTCGACATCGCGCCGGTCCTGCTCGGGTCCGGCGAGCGGATCTTCGACGGCGTCGACTCCCTGGAGCTGGAGCCGGTCGAGGTGTTGCACTCGCCGCTGGCAACGCACATCCGCTACCGCCGGGCGACCTGAAGGCCAGCCGGTTACGGACGGACCGGCTTCGCGGTCACCCGCTCGCTCGTGTAGCTGTAGCTCTTGGCACCGAGCCTCCCGACGTAGCGCCCGACGTCGCCGTCGACCTCCCCGAGGAACGCGTCGACCGCGACGCGATGGCCGTGCGCGTTCATGACCACGAAGTAGTGCCACTGCGTGAGGGTGTCCGGCTTGTTGGACCCGCGGTCGGCCTCGACGATCACCTGCGTGCCGTGTGTGGCTGTGGCGCTCTGGATCCCCTTCCAGGCGTCCGCCCAGCCCTTGCCCGTCGCCGCCCAGCTCTCCGGGCCGGGCGAGATCTCGTAGCCCTTGGGCTCGTTGAGCGGGCTGCACGCCGACGACGGCAGCGCCCCGGTCAGCAGATAGGCCTGGGCGGCGGATGCCGCGGCGGGACAGTTCTGCGTGCACGGGTACTTGGTGAACGCGGGCGCCGCCGGGTTGATCTTGCCGAGGACGCCGGCAGGGCTCGAGGCGGCGTTGCCGGGGTCGAGGCTGTCGAAGCGGTCCCCGGCGCCCGCCTCCTTCTTCCCGTCGTCGAGCGGCACGGGAGCCTGGTCGAGGTCGTCGCGCTGGAGCAGGCGGCGGGAGCGCAGCAGCCGGCCGACGGCCGCGTTTCCAGCCTGTCGCTGCAGCTTCAGGATCTGCGCCTGCACCGGGCTCACGGGGCCAGGCCCGACGACGACGGCGGGGGCGGCGGGCTCCGCGGCCGCCGGCTGCTGTTCGCGCGTCGGCTCCACGGCCGCACCCTACGCGCAGCGGGCCACTGAGTACACCCTCGACGCTAGCCTCGGCCGGGTGTTCGACCACGTCGTCGCCGCCGTCTCGGACTTCCCGGCCTCCGAGCGCTTCTACCGCACGGTCCTGAGCGTCCTGGGCGTCGAGCCCAGCCATGCGGACGCCGGCGTCGTCGAATGGGAGGACTGGGTCGTCGGGCCGGCGGACCGCGAGCACCCGGTCACCCATGGGCTTCATGTCGGCTTCCGGGCCCGCGACCGCGCCCAGGTCGATGCGTTCTGGCAGGCAGGTGTCGACGCGGGCTACCGCGACGACGGCGAGCCTGGGCCGCGCGCGCAGTACGGCGCCACGTGCTACGGCGGCTTCCTGCTCGACCCCGACGGCAACAGCGTCGAGGCGGTCCACGGCGCCCGCGAGGACGCCGGCGAGACGGCCGCGTCGACCACCTGTGGATCCGCGTCCGCGACCTGCAGGCGTCGCGGCGCTTCTACACGACGATCGCCCCGCACGCCGGGCTCCGCCTGACGCACGACGAGCCCGACCGGGTGCAGCTCTCCGGCACCGACTACAGCTTCTCGCTCGTCCGGGACGAGCGGCCGCCCACGGCGCGCATGCACCTCGCGTTCCCGCGCGCGAGGACGCCACGGTGCGCGCGTTCATGCCGCCGCGCTCGCGGCAGGCTACGAGGACCACGGCGCACCGGGCGAGCGCTCGTCTACCACCCCGGCTACTACGGCGCGTTCGTGCTCGACCCACGGCCACACATCGAGGTCGTCAACCACATCGGGGCTGAGCTCTCTCCGCGGTCAGATCAGGAGGTGGATGTGGTCGATCCGGAGAGGCTGGTCCCAGGTCCCGTAGCTGCTGAGCGGGTCGTCGTGGTTCGCGGTCGCGTGGCTCACGACCGCGTCCGGGATGACGTCGTGGATCTCTCGTCGGTCAGGTTGACGTGGCCGCGTGCTCCGGCGTGAGCTCGACGTGGACCGGCTTGTCGTGACCGTGCAGGAACACGTGCCACCGGTGGGGGTGTCCCTCGATCCGCTCGTGATGGGTGACGTGCATGCCCGCACGCTACCGGCGAGCCGCCGGCCCGGTAACGACATCACCCAGTCGGTATGATGCCGGGCGGCGGCGCCGGCTGATGATCAGCCGACTAACGAGGAGATGCGTGTGTCGCTGGATGGCATGGCACGGGCAGCCGGTGCTCATCGAGGGCTGCTCTTCAAGACCGAGCACGGGATCGTTGACCAGAGCCTGCACTCGCGATGGGCGCCGAGCCGACCAACGGCGACGGCACCGGGGTCGGCTGGTACGGCGCCGGCGAAGCCCTGGCGTTTACCACAGCGTCGCGCCGGCCTGGGGCGACGCGAACCTGCGCGAGCTCGCAGCACACACCGAGTCGCCGCTGTTCATGGTGCACGTGCGGGCGGCGATCGGGTCACCGGTCACGCAACGAACTGCCATCCCTTCCGGCATGGGCGCTGGCTGTTCGTGCACAACGGCTACATCGGTGACTTCCATGCCATCCGCGGGACCTGATGATGGCGATCGATCCGGAGCTGTTCGCCGGCATCATGGGCTCACCGACACGGAGGTGGTCTTCAGCTCGCGCTGACGCTCGGGCTCGAGGAGGACCCGATCGAGCGCTCGAGCGCACCGTCGGGCTGATCGAGGCGACCGCCGCCGAGCGCGGCGTCGCGCCGATGGTGCAGGGGACCTTCGGCGTCTCGGACGGCAGCAGCCTGTGGGCCACGCGGTACGCGACCGAGGGCCGGGCGCGATCGCTCTTCGCGTCGGCCGACATCGACTCGCTGGCCAGCTGTGTCCCGACCAGAAGTGTGGTTCGCGGCGGCGAACTTCAGCGACCGGCTGATCGTGTCCGAGCCGTTCCGGACCTGCCGGGCGTGTGGCATGAGATCGACGAGTCGTCGCGGTCATCGTGAGAGTGGAGGCGTGCTCGAACACGAGCCGTTCCACCTCAGGTTCCGCGGGCCACTGTCACGTCGTCGCCGCAGGGCACTCAGAGCGCAGACCCCGCGGGTCACGAGCACGGCACCGGCGCCGAACGACGCGGCGAGCAGGATGCCGCGCTGGTGGTATCGGGCCCACTGCGCGACCCACGCGACGAGTGCCTGCGCACTCGCAGGACGGACGATGCACACGACCAGCGCCGCAATCGGCAGTGCGAACCAGACCGCGTTGTAGGTGGCCAGCGCGACGATCTTCTCGCCGAACGCAGCCTGGTGGGCGACGATCACGTTCAGCGCGATCAGGTAGAAGAGTCCCGGGATGTGCGTCGCGGGCCCCGCGAGCGCGGCCGTGTGGGTCGTCAGGCGCCGGTCGAGGGCCGATCGCAGGCGCCCGCCGGCCCTGGGCGCGTCACCCGCATCGCCTCCTCCGACGCGGCCGGTGAGCAGCCCGACGCCGAACACCAGCGCCACGATGCCGCCGGCGATGTCGGCGATGCCCTTCGTCTCGCTCGTCCCCGAACCAACGTGGATTCCGTGTGTCGCGCTCACGATGATCGCCCCGAAGGCGACCGTGAACGCGAGGCCGGCGACGACGTACGCCCACATGAACCGGCGCCGACCGTCGTGTGAGACGAGCGCGTAGACGGCCGCGAGGCTCGTGGGGCGGATCGTGCTTGCAGGTAGAGCACGAAGATCTCGACGATCACGCGGGCGATGGGTCGGCGTGAGGCGTCTCGGCGGCGGATCCCTCGACGCCTGGCATCGCGGTCTCGCGGTTGGCGAGCGTGATCAGCACCGCGCCCCCGAGTGCGGCGAGCAGCGCGGCACTCGCCACGATCACGTGCCAGCTGGGGCGCGTCAGCCGCTCCTCGAACAGGATCATCCCGAGGATCACGCTGACGGCCGGGTTCGCGACCGAGACCGCGGCCATCGCCGGTGCGAGCTGACCGGTGGCGAGCGACAGCTGCTGGATGACGAACGCGATGAAGCCGAACCCGAGCAGCGCCCACGTCTGCCACGCTCCCGCGGCCTCGCCGATGCTGACATGCAGGTCGGCGAGGACCAGCTTGGCGAAGCTGGCGGACAGCCCGAAGAAGAGACCCGCGCAGACACCGAGGACGGCAGCGCGCAGCGCCCGCGAGGACTTCGTGTGCAGCCACAGCAGCAGCGCCGCGACGATCGCGCTGATGACGAGCGCCGCGATGACGAGGCTCTGCGTCTCCGCTTTGTCAAGCACCGGCGTCGGGATCTCCGACCAGCACCAACATCGCCAACCCGACCACGACCACCCCGGCCCCGAGCACTTGGCGCCGGACGACCTGCTGGCCGGAGAGCCAGTGTCCCAGGGGCAGCGCCCAGACGATGGTCGTGACCATGAGCGGCTGGACGACCACGAGCTTGCCGCGATCCAGGGCCGCGCCCTGGTAGGCGTAGCCGGCGAAGAGGATCAGAGTTCCCAACAGCCAGACGGGCACCGCGAGCAGCCGGAACAGGCCCATGACGCCCTCCACGGGCGTGCCGTCGCGTGCCAAGGTGAACTGCCCGCGCTGCTGCAGCGCCGCCGAGAGCGCGAACCAGACCGCCGACAGGAGTGCCAGGAGTGCCGCCACTCAGCCATCGATCTGGTCAGCCACGATGATGCCCCCTCTTGCCTTTCGAGACGGCGCTCATCATCGGAGGTGGCCGACGGCGTTCACATCACCCGGGTTGGGTGAGCGGGCGTGTCGAGAAACCGCGGTCGGCTCCGCTCACCAGGTGAGGGCCGCGAGAGGCGCGGCCCACGACACCCCAGGAGACGCCACGATGCCCAAGTACCTGCTGCTCAAGCACTACCGCGGGGGCCCGGAGCCGCACCACTCCTTCCCGCCGATGGATCAGTGGGCGCCCGAGGACGTCGAGGCGCACATCGCCTTCCAGCGGCAGGTCACCGAGCTGCTCCAGGAGCGAAGGTGAGTACGTCGGCGTCGGAGGCGCCCTCGCCGGCGCGGACCTGGGTGAGCTGCGGCGGCAGCCCGGACGCGGCGCCCGTCCGCCGCCGTCAGCCCGCGCCCCGACTCGCCGAGACCTGGGTCGGGCGAGCCGAGTCATCGATCGACGTCGAGTCCCGCGAGCGCGCGCTCGAGGTCGCGGCGTACGTGTCCTCCGAGCCTGGCCCCCGCGGCGAGCCGATGTACGAGTGGATCGACGTCCGGGAGATCATGTCCCACGAACCCTGCGAGTGATGACCGGCGGGATCGGACGAGGGCGCGCTGCGCGCTCTCGTCCCGCGGGTGCTCGCCGGACTCGTGCGCCGCGGCGAGGACTTCGACGCCGCCGAGGATGCGCTCCAGGAGGCGCTGCTCGAGGCGCTCCGGGTCTGGCCCGAGCACCCGCCGGACGACCCGCGCGCGTGGCTGACCACGGTCGCGACGCGGCGGCTCGTCGACGCGCGCCGCAGCGAGGTCGCCCGCCGGCGCCGCGAGGAGACGATCTACGCAGAGCCGCCGCCGGGCCGCCACGGAGGAGGGCGACGACACGCTGTTCGTGCTCTTCTGCTGCTGCCACCCCGACCTCGCGCCCGCCTCCCAGGTCGCCCTGACCCTGCGCGCCGTCGGCGGCCTCACCACGCGCGAGATCGCCGACGCCTTCTACGTCCCCGAGGCGACGATGGCGCAGCGGATCAGCCGCGCCAAGCGCACCCTGCACGGGCGCAGCCTCGACCAGCCCGGCGATCTCGCCGTCGTGCTGCGCGTGCTCTACCTCGTCTACACGACCGGCCACGCAGGCCGGGTGGACCTCGCCGGCGAGGCGATCCGGCTCGCCCGCCAGCTCACGCTCGCCACCGAGGAGCCCGAGGCGCGCGGGCTGCTCGCGCTCATGCTCCTGAACCACGCGCGCCTCCCGGCGCGGCTCGACGGCGAGGGCCGCATCGTCACGCTCGACCGGCAGGACCGCAGCGTGTGGGACACGCGCGAGATCGCCGAGGGCGTGCGCGTGCTGCAGTCGGCGCTTGCCATGGAGCGCCCGGGCCGCTACCAGATCGAGGCCGCGATCTCCGCATTGCACGACGACGCGGCGAGCGCCGAGGAGGCCGACTGGCCGCAGATCCTGGCCTGGTACGACGAGCTCGTCGCGCTGACCGACGAGCCCGTGCGCCAGGACCCTGCCGCGGTGCTCGGCCGCGCGGTCGCGGTCGGCCACGTCCTCGGCGCCTCCGCCGGGCTGCGCGAGACCGAACAGTTGCGCGAGGTGATCGGCGAGCGGCACCGGTGGCACGCCGTGCGCGGCTATCTCCACGAGCTCGACGGCGACCTGCCCGCCGCCGCCACGGCCTACGCCGAGGCCTCGCGCCGGGCCGCGAACATCACCGAGCGCGACCACCTCGTCCGCCAGGCCGCCCGCGCGCGGGCCCTAGGCATCAAGCTCATGACCCTCCAGCGGATGGATCACGTCGGCGTGATCGTCGACGACCTCGCGGGTGCGATCGAGTTCTTCACGGAGCTGCGGGGGCTCGAGGTCCAGGGCCGGTTCTCGGTCGGCGGCGCGGAGGTGGACCGCATTGTCGGACTCGAGGGCGTCGAGAACGACGCGGCGATGATTCAGACCCCCGACGGCCACGGGCGGCTCGAGCTGATCCAGTTCAACGCGCCGCCGGCCGAAGGCGACGCCCACGCGCCCGCCAACACCCGCGGCCTCCGCCACCTGTGCTTCGCGGTCGACGACATCGAGGCCACCCTCGCCCGCCTGCAGGCCGAGCTCGTCGGCGAGCTGGTCGACTACGGGAACAGCTTCCCTCTGCTACATTTTTTTTTTAGGGGATCATCGTCGAGCTGGCCGAGAAGATCGGCTGAACGGGATTCCTCACGACGGCCGCCGAGCTGGAGTCAGGTCATGCCGTAGAAGCCGTTCAGCGCCTGGCACTTCTCGATACCGATCCTGGCATCGCTTCCCCCGCGCCGCAACGAGAGGAAGGCTTGCCATGACCGCGCCTGCATCGGCGTATCCCCTGCGGCTCGAAGGGAAGCTCGACGCACCGCTCAGCCGCTGGTTATGGCTCGTGAAGTGGGTGCTCGTGATCCCGCACGTGATCGCGCTGGTGTTCCTGTGGATCGCGTTCGTCGCGCTGACCGTCGTCGCGTTCTTCGCGATCCTCTTCACCGGCCGCTACCCGCGCCGCGCGATCTTCGAGTTCAACGTCGGCGTGATGCGCTGGTCCTGGCGCGTCGGCTTCTACTCGTACAGCGGGGCTGAGGGCACAGACCGCTACCCGCCGTTCACGCTCGCCGACGTGCCGGACTACCCGGCGCGGCTCAGAGGTCGAGCCTGCCGCCGGCGCTCTCGCGCGGGCTGGTGCTCGTCAAGTGGTGGCTGCTCGCGCTCCCCCAGTACCTCATCGTGGCCGTGTTCGCCGGCGGCGCGTGGGCGGGCTTGGGCGCCGCGAACGGCAACGACATGACCTGGAGCTCCAGCGGCGGCCTGATCGGGCTGCTGGTGTGCATCGCCGCGGTGGTGCTGCTGTTCACCGGGCGCTATCCGCGCTCGCTCTTGCGGACTTCAGTGATGGGCATGAACCGTTGCAGGTACTGGGTCGCGGCGTACGCGACGCTGATGACCGACCGGTACCCGCCGTTCCGCCTGGACATCGAACGCCAGCAAGAGCCGGCACCGGACAGCGGCGCGGTCACCGTGGTCAGGCCACCCCCCGCCCCCGGGCCCGCCTAGCAGGCTTTTGGCCGCCGAGGTCGACGTGGCCATTGTCCGCGAGCCAGCGGAGCGACTCGTGCAGGGCGTCGAGTGAGCTGAACCGCGGCCGGTAGCCGAGGACCTCGCGGGCCAGGTCGATGCACGCGGCGATGCTGCGGGCCACGTAAACGCGGGTGGCTTGGCGTGGTCGGCGCCGACGCGGCGCTCGAACTCGGCCCATTCCACGAACTCCAGCACCGGCTTCGCGCCCGAACCACGCGGCCACCCCCGCGGCCAGGCCGCGCAGCGTCATCGCCTGCTCGGACACGACGTGGAAGCTCGACCCCGATCGCCGCGGGGCGGGTGAGCGCGCGCTCGAAGGCCTGCGCGACGTCGTCGCCGTGCACGTGGTGCAGCACGCCGAGCCCGAGCCCGGGCAGGGGCAGGGGCTCACCCGCGCGGCCAGGCGCCGCCAGACGTCGAGGTCGAGGTTGCCCGCCGGGGTGATGGACGGCCAGGGGCCGCTGATGTGGCCGGGATGCAGCACGACGCTCGGCACCCCGCCGGCGACGGTCTCGCGCTGCAGCAGCGCCTCGATCACCACCTTGCCGGTCCCGTACTCGCCGTATGCGGTCCGCGGCTCGTCCTCGGTGACCCGCGCACCCGCGCGACCGGGCCATGGACCCAGATGCTGCCGCAGTGCAGGAGCAGCGGGGACGTGGGCCGCAGCGCGTCCAGCAGCTGGCCTGCCGACTCGGGCGTGAAGCAGAGCATGTCGACGACGGCGTCCGGCGCCAGCGCGGCGATCCGCTCGCCGAACGTCCCCGCCGCGTCCTCCGCCTCGCGGTCGGCGGTGACCCGCTCGACCGCCCGCCACTCCGGCGCCGGCACGTAGGGCTCGCGCTCTCCGCGGCTGAGGGCGACGACCTCATGGCCGGCCCGGACCAGGCGCGGGACCGGGTAGGTGCCCGACGTGTCCGGTGGCCCCGATGACAACGACGCGCGGCTCATCGCACGACGTACCCGCGGCTAAGGGCGGCGGAGGCCTCGGTAAGGGCCAGATCGCTCCGTCCTCCCGATGTAAGTCAGCCCGTCTCAGCCCACCATGGAGCCATGTTGATGACAGGTTCTCCTCCGGTCGGCGCCGAGCGGGCGTTCACGCGGATGCGGCGCTCCCGCCGCCGCGCCGCGCTGAAGCGCTTCGTGCGGCGCGAGCCGGCCACCCACGGGCAGCTGCCCGTCTATGACGAAGAGCGCCGACTGCGCCGGCCGCGCCCGGCTGCACCTTCAGGGCCTCCGCGAGATCCCGCTGGACGCGATCCGCAGCACGCTCGAGCCGAACAAGGCGCCGCTCTTCGCCGATCGCGACTTCCGGCCCGCTCCCGATCGCGCGCAACCGCTGGCAGCGGCTGTGGCTGGCCGAGCATCGCGGCGCGGTGCTGCCGCCGATCTCGGTGGTCGCGGTCGGCGACGCCTACGCGATCCGCGACGGCCACCACCGCGTCTCGGTCGCGCGGGCGCGCGGCGCGGTCATGATCGACGCCGTCGTCGGGAGCGCTACGGATCCCGGGAACGTGAGCTTGTGGTCGAGGCCCGCGAGGTCGAACATGCGCTGCACCTCGGCCGGCGCCTTGATCACTACCAGCGCGAAGCCCTCCTCCTTCGCGCGGTGGCTCTCCTCCAGCAGGATGGAGATGCCGCTCGACGCGAAGAACCGTGCAGCGCGACAGGTCGACGACGAGCGTCTCGTAGCCGGGCTCCAGCGAGCCCAGCGCCTCCGTCAGCTCCGGCGTGGTCGAGATGTCGAGCTCGCCGAGGATGGCGATCGTCGCCGACGCGGCGTCGCGGGTGACCTCGATGCCGAACGGCGGCGGCTGGAATGTCTGTGTCGAGCGGTCACCACGCGGGCAGCAACGATGCGCGGATCGTCGGCGAGCGACGCCCCCGAGTGGTCGAGCACGGCCGCCTCGAGCCGCCGCACAAGCTCGTCCGCTGGCACGCCCGCGTTCTCCTGCACCACCTCGGTCAGCCGCCGCTCGCCGAACAGCTCGCGACGCGATCGGTGCGCCTCGGTGAGGCCGTCGGTGAACAGCAGTACCCCGGCGGAGGGTGCGATCTCCATCTCCCCCGGCTCGCAGGTGATCATGGGATCGATGCCGAGGGGCGGCGCGGGCTTGCGGCCGTTGAGCAGCAGCTCGCCGCTGTCGAGCAGCAGCGGCGGCGGGTGACCCGGCCGACGCCCGCGTCAGCCGGCCCTCGCGCGGGCGGAGGACGGTGACGACCGCGGTCACGAAGATCGTCGACGGCCCGGCGCGCTCGACCAGCACCTGGTTGGAGAGCTCGAGCAGCTGGCACGGCTCGTCCACGAAGCCCGCGAAGGTGGCGAGCGCGGTGCGGACGAACGTCGCCCGCCGCGCGGCCTCGGCGCCCTTGCCCGACACGTCGCCGACGGCGAGGATCGTCGAGTCCTCGTCGGGACCCGGCGTCACCGCGTAGAAGTCGCCGGCCACCCCGTCCGCGGCGGGCGTGAAGGAGCACTTGACCTCCAGCCCCGGCCCAGCGCGCAGGGCGGCTCGGTGAGGGTAGACCACGTCGCGCATCGCCGCGTAGTCGCGGATCTCGTCCTCGAGGTCGAACGACTGCGAGAGCAGTTGGGTGGGCATGCGCCCCTCGCGCACGAGCGCCTCCGCGTCAAGTTGCTCGAATCCGACGCCGGAGGCGCGCGATGTCCTGCCGTTCCTGCTCGGTCAAGGCTTCTTGCGCCGTTCCTCCGGCCCTTCAGCGAGCCAGCCCGTGTACCCGGCGCTACCTCCGCCGCGCCGCCCGACCATGTCCTTCGCAACGTCGTTGTCCCGCACCGCGAGCCCCACCTTGCGCATGCACGCGCCCAGGAACGTCAGCGCCGCGGCGGAGTTGAAGCACGCCCGCGCGGTGCCGCTCAGGATCACCGCACCGATGAACAGCAGCACCGCTGCCAGCACGAACCAGGGCCAGACCTTGGTGCGCAGCGCGGTCCTCGCGGGAGGAGAGAAACCCGCTCCGGGCTAGTCTCGACCATCCATGCGACTGCTTCTTAACCTGATCTGGCTCGTGTTCGGCGGACTCGTGATGGCCGCCGGCTACGCGCTCACCGCGCTGGTGATGCTGATCCTCATCATCACGATCCCGTTCGGCATCGCCTCGGCGCGGATCGCGCTCTTCTGCCTGTGGCCGTTCGGGCCCGATCGTGCGGCGGCCGGACGCGGGAACAGGCTCAGCTCATCGGCAACATCATCTGGTTCGTGCTCGCCGGCTGGTGGCTCGCCATCGGCCACCTCGTAGCCGGCGTCCTCATGTGCCTGACGATCATCGGGATCCCGCTCGGCCTGGCGAACTTCAAGCTGATCCCGGTCTCGCTCACCCCGTTCGGCCGCGAGATCGTCAGCATCGACCAGGCGCGGCGCCTCGGCATCGAGCCGGCGGTGGCGTTACCGGCCGAACTTCTCGCCGGGCCGGCAGGTGGTAACCAGCGCGGCGTGCTCGCCGCGTTCACGTCGTAGTCCGAGCTTTAGGTCGGGCTCCTCGATCAGCGGGAAGTAGACGGCGTTGAGCGCGAACACGAAGCCGGCCCAGGCGAGCACCGCCGGCGAGCCGAACAGCGCCGCCTCGCCGAGCAGCACCGAGACCGCGCCGGTGATCATCGGGTTGCGGACGTAGCGATACGGGCCGCGGACGACGAGCCGCTCGGGCGGGTCCCACGGGGCAAGCGTGCCGCGCCCGGCACCGCCGGCGAACAGCGCGACCGTCCAGCCGATCATGCAGAGGCCGAAGGCGACCACCGCGCCGCCCAGGAGGGCGAGCGGCCAGGGCGCGATCTCGGCGTCGCCGAGCAGCAGCGCGGGAATGAGGATGGCCACCGTGCCGGGCAGCAGCACGACGGCGGCGAGCTGACGTGCGAGGCGCATGCCGCGAGCATGACCCAGCCCGCAAGAAGATGTGTGCGGTTCGTTGCAGTCGCATGGACTCCGACCCGCCCTGCTGCTCGCCGTCCTCGCCGCCGTCCTCTGCCCGGCCGCCGCGCGCGCCGCCGACGTGCCCTCCGGCGCCACCTGGACCCAGGCCACGATCCGTCGTCCGACGGCGTGAAGCTGCATGCCGACATCCTGCGGCCGAAGGGCGCGACCGAGAAGACGCCGGTCATCCTCTCGATCGGCCCGTGCTTCGGCCCCGCCGCCGGTCCAGACCCGCCCCGAGGCCGCTCGACCCGCCGGGGCCGTTGACTGGCCCGTCGGATCGCTTCCTCCACTTCGTCGAGGGCGCGAAGCTGATGCAGCGCGGCTACGCCTTCGTGATGGTCGACCTGCGCGGGTTCGGCAGCTCGACCGGCTGCCTCGACTTGGGCGGACCGGGCGAGCGGCTCGACGTCGTCAACGCGGTGCAGTGGGCCGCGTCGCAGCCGTGGTCGACCCGCAAGGTCGGCATGTACGGCAAGCCCTACGACGGCGTCACCGGCCTGATCGGCGTCGACAGCAGCCGGCCGGGCTCGCCGCCGTCGTCTCCCAGGAGCCGGTCTACTACCTCTACGGCGACGGGATCCGGCGCACGAACGCGGTTCTGACCCGGCGCTGTACGACCTGATCGACGCCACCCCCGGCCCCGCCACCGACGACCCGGACTACAACCTCGGAGGCGCCAACGACACCCAGAGCCCCGGCTGCCTGGCCGCCAACGACGCCGACCAGGCCGCGACCGACAACCACGACTCGGCGTACTCGAGGCGCGCAACCTGATCCCGGGCGCCACGGGCTCCGACGTGCCGCTGTTCCTGACCCAGGGGCTGACGGAGAACAACACCGTCGCCGACGGCACTGCCCAGTACCTGCAGAACCACACCGGCTACGAGCGTGCCTGGCTCGGCCCGTGGGAGCACGTGCGCGGCAACGAGGCCGACGAGAGCGGCCGCCTGAAGATGGGCCGCGCGGGCTGGTTCGGCGAGGTCATGCGCTTCTACGACCAGTTCCTCAAGGGCGTCGCGCCGACGGTCGCCGACCCGCCGGTCGCGGTCCAGACCAACGACGGCAGGTGGCGCGCCGAGCAGAGCTGGCCGCCGGCCGACTCGTCGGCGTTCACGACGCCGCTGCGCTCCGGCACCTACACCGACGACGGCACCGCCAACGCGACCGGCGACGGCGCGGAGACGGGCGTCTGGACGATCTCGCCGCCGCTGCCGCACGCCGTCCACCTGTCGAGCTCCGGGAGCGCCAAGGTGAACGTGACCACCACGCTGGCCAACGCCAACCTCGTGCTCGACGTCTACGACCTCGATGCGAGCGGCACCGGGCCGCTGGTCACGCGCCAGGGCCACCTGATCCGCAAGTCCGGGACGATCGACCTCGACCTGTGGTCGGCGGACTGGAAGCTCCCGGCCGGCCACCGTATCGGCGTCAAGGTCGCCGACGCCAACGGCGACTGGTGGGTGCACGTGCCGACCAGGCAGACGGTCACCGTGAGCGGAGGCTGGTTCTCGCTCCCGTTCCTGCCGGCCGCGCGCGACACCGGCACGATCCAGGGCGACCCGGGCACGCAGCTCGCCGGCTACCTGTCGGAGACCGTGACCGTGCCGCAGGCGACGATCGACGACTCGACCCCGCCCGGGTTCGCGACGCCCTAGCCCCCGCTAGGCAGCAAGCTGCCTGGCTTGGCCCCCAGGAGGGCGTTCGCCAGCGCCTCGAAGTCCGGGGCGCTGACGTCCGCAGCAGCCTCCGTCTCCGCCCCCGGGTACTCCCGGGGGCGGGGCACGAAGGCGGTGCGCAGCCCGCACGCCGCCGCGGCCTGGAGATCGCCGCCGTGGGCGGCGACCATCATCACCTCGTCCGGCAGCAGGCCGAGGGCGGCGACGCTGGCCTCGTAGACGCGCGGGTCGGGCTTGTAAGCGCGGGCGATCTCGGCACCGAGGATCGCATCCCACGGCAGCCCGGCGTGGCGGGCGAGGTTGACCGACTGCGCGATGTGGCCGTTGGAGCACGGCGCGATCACGAACCGCTCCTTCAGCCGCGTGAGGCCGTTCACGGTGTCCGGCCACGGGTCGAGCCGGTGCCAGGCGAGCGTGAGCTCGTCGCGCTGCTCGGGCGCGAGGTCGAGCCCCAGCTCGGCGAGCACCTCATCGAGCGCCTCACGGTGCAGGATGTCGAGCACCACCCACTCGCGCTCGCCCGACCGTACGGTCTCGAGCTGCGGCTGGTAGCGGGCGCGCCACGCGTCGGCCACCGCCTCGCCCGGCAGCCCGAGCGCCGCCGCCTCCCCGGCGACGCTCGTGCGCCAGTTGACGCAGGTGCCGAAGACGTCGAAGAGGAGCGCCTTCAGCCCTGGAACTGCGACTCCTCCGTCGAGCCGGACAGCGCGGTCGTCTCGGACTCCCCGCCGGTGATCGCCGTCGCGACTTCCTCGAAATAGCCGGCGCCGACCTCCTGCTGGTGCTGGACGGCGGTGAAGCCGTCGTCCTCGGAGGCGAACTCGCGCTCCTGCAGGTCGGCGTAGGCGGTCATGCCGTGCTCGCGGTAGCCGCGGGCGAGCTCGAACATCGAGTGGTTGAGCGTGTGGAAGCCGGCCAGCGTGATGAACTGGAAGCGGTAGCCCATCTCCCCCAGCTTCTGCTGGAAGCCGGCGATCTCGTCGTCGTCGAGCTTGCCCTTCCAGTTGAAGCTCGGCGAGCAGTTGTAGGCGAGCAGCTTGCCCGGGTGCTCGTCGTGGATCGCGTTCGCGAAGTGCTCCGCCTGCTCCATGTCGGGCTCGGAGGTCTCGCACCACACGAGGTCGGCGTACGGCGCGTAGGCGACGCCGCGGGCGATCGCCTGCTCGATGCCGGCCTCGGAGCGGAAGAAGCCCTCCTCGGTGCGCTCGCCGGTGAGGAACTCGTGGTCGCGCTCGTCGGCGTCGGAGATGACCATGTCGGCCGCGTCGGCGTCGGTGCGGGCGACGATCAGCGTCGGGGTGCCGCAGACGTCGGCGGCGAGCCGCGCGGCGACCAGGTTGCGGATCGCCCACGAGGTCGGGAGCAGCACCTTGCCGCCCATGTGGCCGCACTTCTTCTCTGACGCGAGCTGGTCCTCGAAGTGCACGCCGGCGGTACCGGCGGCGATCATCGCCTTCGTCAGTTCGAAGACGTTGAGGTGGCCGCCGAAGCCGGCCTCGCCGTCGGCGACGATCGGCACGAACCAGTCGATGTCGTCCTTGCCCTCGGCGTGGTCGATCTGGTCGGCGCGCTGGAGCGCGGCGTTGATCCCGCGGACGACCTCGGGCACCGAGTTGACCGGATAGAGGCCCTGGTCGGGGTACATCTGGCGCGCCAGGTTGGCGTCGGCCGCGACCTGCCAGCCGGAGAGGTAGATCGCCTCGAGCCCGGCGCGGACCTGCTGGACCGCCTGGTTGCCGGTGCTCGCGCCGAGCGCGGCCACGTAGTCGCGCTCGTGAAGCAGTCGCCACAGCTTCTCGGCGCCGTGCCGGGCGAGCGTGTGCTCGACCGGCAGGCTGCCGCGAAGTTTGTCGACGGTCGCGGCCTCGTACGGCCGCTCGATCCCGTCCCAGCGTTGATCGGAATTGGCCATGTACTTCGCCTACCCGGAACGCTCAGGGATGGATCGCGCGACCGCGATCAGGCGTGGCGAGCCGAGCGCGTAGGGCTCGATCCCGTCGCTGCCCAGGAGCTCGATCTCGCCGAAGTCCGCCTGCTGGAGCAGGCGTACGACCTCGCCGCTGGTGTGGACGTGGTGCGCCGCCCGGGCGTGCTCGACGTGGCTCTCGGCGTCTTCGAACGTGAAGTCGCTCTCGAGCCGGCTCTCGCTGACGCGGTAGTGGTTGGTCGCCGACAGGCGGATGCCGCCGTACTCCCACTCGGTGCTCGGCTTGAAGCCGGCGACGAGGAACGACTCGGCGACCGTCATCGACTCGAGCACGAGCCGGCCGCCGGGCCGTAGGGCGGCGCGCATGCTCGCGAGCGAGCGGGCGGTCTCCTCGGGGACGAGGTAGCCGAAGGCGTTGCCCCAGCTGACGAGCGCATCGACGCGCCCGACGTCGGGCAACGCCCGCAGGTCGCCGACCTCGAAGCGCGCGTCCACGCCCGCCTCCGCCGCGGCGCTGCGGGCGTACTCGACCTCCGACGGGATCAGATCGACGCCCGTCACCGCGTAGCCGGCGGCGGCGAGCCGGGTGGTCAGCCGCCCGTCGCCGCAGGGGACGTCGAGCACCGTTGCCGGCGGGTCGGGCAGCAGCCTGCGGACGACCTGCGCGTCGTCCGCGGCCATCGCGGCCGCCGCCGCGCGCCAGAAGCGGGCGGCGAGGCCTTGGTGGAACCCGACGAACCACTCGTCGGGCACACGCACGGGAACTTCCGACATCTGTGAACCTCCGCGAATCGAAACCAGGACCAGTAGCGGCCGCGCGCGTGGCGCGGCGGGGTCCTAGCCGGCGGCGATGCGAGTGCTGTGCGAGCGCAGGAGCAGAGGCGTCGCGAACGAGGCTACCGGAGGATCAGGTGCGTGTCACCGAACTCGTGCCAGCGGTAGCCGGCCTCGAGCGCGGCGGCGTACGAGCGCTCGATCAGCTCGCCGCCGCCGACGGCCTCGAGCATCAGCAGGTGGCTCGCGTCAGGCTCGTGCCACCCGGTGAGCAGCCCGTCGACCGCGCGCACGCCGCGCTCGGGGGTTACGATCACGCTCGTCCAGCCCGCGCCGGGAGCGACCCGGCCGTCCGGGGTGGCGACGGTCTCGAGCGCGCGCACGACGGTGGTGCCGATCGCGATCACGCGGCCGCCGGCGGCGCGGTGGGCGTTGACGCGGCTGGCGGTGAGCGTGGGCACGCGGTAGCGCTCGGGGTACGGCCGCTCGCCGAGCTCGAGGCTTGAGACGCCGGTGTGGAGGGTGAGCGGCGCGACCTGCACGCCGCGCGCGAAGAGGTCGTCGAGCACGCGCTGGGAGAACGGCCGGCCGGCGCTCGGCATCTCCGCGCTCCCGGGCTCGTCCGCGAAGACCGTCTGGAGGTCCTCGAGCGGGCGCGGCTCGGCCAGGTGCGCGTAGGCGATCGGCCGCCCGTGTTCGGCGAGGTAGTCCTGCAGCGGCAGCGGGAGATCGAGCGCGGCGATCCACAGCCGGCCCGGCGAGAGGTACGGGGCGAGGAGCTCGGCGGAGCCGCCGCCGGACAGGTCGAGGACCTCGCCGGCATGCCCTCGATGCCGCGCGCCGCAGCGGCGCAGCTCCACCACCCACCGCTCGTCGTCGCCAGGGACGGGCGTCGACAGGTGCACGTCCACCTCTCCCGCCGACAGCGCGGCGGGCATCGTCGCGCTCGTGTTCACCACGAGCAGGTCGCCGGCCCGCAGGTGGCCGGGCAGGCCGCGGAACATGTCGTGCAGCAGCGGGCGGCCGCGCCGGGCGACGAGCAGGCGGACCTCGTCGCGCTCGGCGGGCGGGGCGGTCGCCTCGTTCGCGGGCGTGAGCTCGAAGGCCGCCACGCTCATGCGCGCGCCTCCAGCAGCTCGCCGGCGCTGTAGCGGCCGCTCGGCAGATCGCCCTCGATCAGGGCGAGCAGGGCGGGCACGCGCTCGTCGGGGTCGGAGCGGTCGGAGATGTCCTCGCCCGGGAACGCCTCCTGGTGCATGCGGGTGTTCATGTCGCCGGGGTCGATCGCGTAGACCCGTCGCTCCGGCTGCTCGGCGGCGAGGATCGCGGTGAGCTGCTCGAGCGCGGCCTTGGAGGAGCCGTAGCCGCCCCAGCCCTCGTAGGGCTCGACTGCGGCGTCGGAGGTGACGTTGATGACGATCCGCGGCCGCGCGAGCTGGATCAGCGCCAGCGGGGCGAGCACGTTGACGCGGTAGACCTGCTCGAGCACCTCGAGCGGGTAATCGGCGAGCGGCGGCTGCGGGCTCGGCCCGAGCAGCGAGGCGTTGTTGACGAGCAGGTCGGGCTCGCCTCCCGCGGCCTTGACGAGCGCGCGCCGGTGGCTCGGATCGGACACGTCGCCGGCGATGGGGGTGGCCCCGGGAAGCTGCGCGGCGGCGGCCTCGAGCGGCCCCGCCTCGCGGGCGTCGATCACGAGCCGCCAGCCGCGCTCGGCGAGGGCCCGCGAGAGCGCGAGCCCGAGGCCGCGGGAGGCGCCGGTGACGATGGCGGTCGGCATGCCAAGCACGCTAGGCGCCGAACCCCTTCGCCACCATCGGGAATTGGGCCTAGGACCCTTGGCTGACCAGCCCTTCCCGCACGGCGTACAGCGCCGCCTGGGTGCGGTCGGAGAGCCCCAGCTTCGCCAGCACGTGGGAGACGTGCGTCTTGACCGTCTTCTCCGCCACGCCCAGCTCCAGTGCGATCCGCTTGTTCGACTGCCCGCGCGCGATCAGGCACAGCACCTCGAGCTCGCGCGGCGTCAGGTCGTCGGCCGCCGCGCGGCCCGCCCCTCCCCCGCTCGCGAGCTCCTCCACCACCCGCGCCGCCACGGCGGGCGACAGAGGCGCGCCGCCGCTGTGCACCGTCCGGATCGAGCGCACGAGCTCCGCAGGCTCGACGTCCTTGAGCAGGTAGCCGCTCGCGCCCGCGCGCAGCGCGGTGAACAGCCGCTCGTCCTCGCCGAAGCTCGTCAGCACGATCACGCGCGCGGCCGGCGCCGTCTCGCGCAGCCGCCGCAGCGCGCCGATGCCGTCCAGCCGCGGCATCACGAGGTCGAGGAGGATCACGTCGGGCGCGTGCTCGGCCGCGGCCGCGACGGCCTCCTCCCCGTCCGCGGCCTCCCCCACGACGTCGATGTCGGCCTGCAGGTCGAGGAACGTCCGCAGCCCTTGGCGCACGACGGCGTGGTCGTCGGCGATCAGCACGCGGATCACGCCGCCACCTCTAGCCGCACGCGCGTCCCCTTGCCCACCGTCGAGTCGATCGCGAGCGTCCCGCCCAGCTCCTCGGCGCGCTCCTCCATCGAGGTCAGCCCGAGCCTGCGGCCCCGCACCGCGCGCCGCGCCGGGTCGAAGCCGCGCCCGTCGTCGGCCACCGACAGCACGAGCCGCCCGTTCCCGTTGCCCTCGAGCCGCACCTCGATGTGCTCCGCCTCGGCGTGCCGCAAGGCGTTCTGCAGCGCCTCCTGGGCGATCCGGAACACCTGCGCCGCGCTCGCGCCCGGCAGCCGCGGCGGGCCGGCCACGGAAAGCTCGATCGGCCGCCCCGACACGCGCCGCAGCACGTCGACGTGCTTGCGCAGCGCGGTCGCCAGCCCCTCGGCCTCCAAGGAGGCGGGCCGCAGCTCGAACACCACCGCGCGCAGCTCCTCCATCGCGCCGCGCGCCAGCTCGCGCACGCGTCCGAGCTCCTCCGCCGCGGCGCCCGCGTCGCGCTCCAGCAGTGTCTCGGCCGACTCGACCGCCAGCGCGACCCCGAACAGCCGCTGCGTGACGTTGTCGTGCAGCTCGCGCGCGAGCCGGTTGCGCTCCTCGACGATCGACAGCTCGCGTGAGCGCTCGTGCAGCCGCGCGTTCTCGATCGCGATCGCGGCGTGCGCGGCGAGCAGCCCGATCAGCCGCTCGTCCTCGACCGTGAACGAGCCGCCGCCCAGCTTCTCGGTCAGGTAGGCGGCGCCGATGACGCGCCCGCGCGCGACCACCGGCACGCCGAGGAACGAGCGCATGTCCGGGTGCGCCTTCGGCCACCAGCCGCGGAAGCGCGGGTCCGCGTGGATGTCGTCGATCCGGTACGGCTCGGGCGACTCGAGCATCGCGCCCAGCAGCCCGTGCGTGCGCGGGAGCGGCCCCATCGCCTCGATCAGCTTCTCGCTCATCCCCGAGGTGATGAAGCGCGAGAACGCGCCCTCGCCGTCGGGCACCCCGAGCGCGGCATAGCGCGCGTCACCGAGCTCGCGCGCCGCGTGGACGAGCCGCTGCAGCACCGGCTCGACCTCGCGCTCGGAGGCCATGGCCAGCACGACGTCCGACAGAGCGCGGAAGGCCGGGGAGTCGGTCACGCCTCAACCGTACGCCGCGCGCGCCGCGACGGCATCGGGCGGAGGTCCTAGGCCCGATGGAGCACGAACACCGAGATCCGCCGCGGGGCGGCGCGCTTGGCGTACGCGCTGAAGCCCGGGTAGGTGCGCAGCGCCTCCTGCCAGATCCGCTCGCGGCGCTCGTCCTCGACCTCCTCGGCGCGGAACCGCCAGCGCTCGCCCGCGATGTCGATCTCCCCCTCCGGGTTGGTTCCCAGGTTGTGCCGCCACGCGGGATGCTTGGGCCGACCGTAGTTGGAGGCGATGAGCGCCATCCCGTCCGCCGCCGGCATCGCCAGCAGCGGCACCGTGCGCGGCTCCCCGCTGCGCGCGCCGGTGGTGGTGACCATCGCGACCGGGAGCGCGCTCAGCACGCTCGAGAACAGGTGCCGGCCGCGCGTCAGGCGGAACGTGAGCCGGTCGAGGCGATCGAGGATGCGCGCGAACAGCCACGAGCCCGGCCCGCTCGCGGCGAAGCGCCGGAGCCCGCGCTGGAAGGCGTTCGCCTCCGCCCACTCGCGCGCCATCAGCGGAAGCGCGCGCGGATGTACTTCGTGGCGTCGGCGGCCGAGCGGGCGTCGGTGACCGCGCCGCCGTGGGTGACGCCCTCGTAGGTCTTGTAGGTCACCTTGACCCCGTGCTGCTTGTACTCGTCCACCAGCGGGTCGGTGAAGAGCTTGTACACGGTCTGGTCGGCGGTTCCCTGCTGGATCTGGACCGGCGTGCGGATGCGCAGGTCCTCGGGGTCGTCGAGCTGGGACAGCGCGCTCACGAGCGGCTGCAGATCGGCGCCCCGGCGCAGCAGGTCGGCCGGCGCGATGCCGCCGAACGAGCTCGGGCTCGCCAGCGCGCCGAGGCACTGGGTCAGCGTCTGCGGGTACAGCGCGGCCGCCCGGTCGCTCAGCAGGCCGGACACGCCCACCGACGGGCGGCCGACGTCGACGCCGCGGAGGATCATCGCCACCAGCCCGCTCAGGCCGCTCGGCGAGTGCAGCGCGGAGATCGCGGTCGACTGCTCGGCGAGGTGGGAGGCCGGCGCGAGCGCGACCGTGCCCCGCACCTTGAGGTCGGGCGTGTACTTCGGCGCCAGCGACGCCGCCCACAGGACCGACTGGCCGCCCTGCGAGTGCCCGGCCAGAACGACGCGCTTGCCGATCCGCTTGTCGAGCTTGCGCGCCGCGCGCACCGCGTCGAGCACCGAGTGGCCCTCCGAGCGGCCGATCAGGTACGGGTGGGCGCCCGGCGTGCCGAGCCCTTCGTAGTCGGTGCGCACGACCGCGTAGCCGGCCTTCAGCCAGCGCTGCAACAGCGGATTCGCGTAGTTGACGATCGCCTCCGAGCCCTGACGCGAGGGAGCGCACTGATCGGCGATGCCGGTCGTGCCGTGCGCCCACGAGATCACCGGCCAACCGCCCTTGGGCGCCTTGCCCTTCGGGATCGTCAGCGTCCCCGACACCGCGGCCGCCTTGCCCGACGCGCTCGCCGAGCGGTAGAGCAGCAGCCGGTTGCCGGCGCCGCCCTTCAACGCGGCGGCGCCCGACAGCTTGCGCGCCCAGATCAGCGCGCCGTGCTTGCCGGCCGGGAGCGGCTTGGGCGGCGTATAGAAGGCGACGCCGCCCGGGCCCTTGCGGACCTTGGCCCGGGCGGCCGGCGCGGAGAGCGCGGCGGTGAGCAGGAGCAGGCTGAGGACGAGCGAGAGTCGGCGCATAGCTGCCGACCCCAACCGCACCGGTGCATGTAAGTTGCGCCCGCATGAGGCGAGTTGTGCTGGTGCTCGCCGCCCTGGCAGGGACGTGCTCGTGACCACCGGGACCTACGGGGTCCGCATCTATGGCGTCAAGGACGCGGCGCACCCGAAGCGCTGGACACGCTCCAGCCACCCGAGGTCCTCGGCAAGAACGGCTACTGGCAGGACGAGGACGTGGAGATCGACGGCAAGCGCAAGCTGATCATCGGCGCGCTCGATCCTCGCCACGACGACGTCGACCACGCTGAGCTGCCCGGGCATCGGCCAGCTCAGCGCCAAGAACCGCAACCCGAAGTGACGCTCGGGCTTCTGCGTCATCTCCTACAACGACCCGCGCCACCTGCGGCAGGTCGGGCACTTCAACGAGGCGCCGGCAGGCCACACCACGAGCTGCATCGACGGCTGCCGCTACGTCTGGGTCACGGACCTCCGCAACCCGGCGCAGCCGCGCACGTCCCGCAAGCCGATCGACCTGAAGCGCAACGACGGCTACTCCGACTACTCGCACGACGCGGACGTCGATGGCAACGGGTTCGCCTGGGTCAGCGGCCGCGGCGGCCTGCTCGTCTACGCGACCAAGGGCCGCTGGCGCGACCCGAAGACCAACCGCGTCCGCGCGGCGCACCCGTGCAATCCGGTGCTCGTGGCCGGCGGCGGCATTCCGGGCGGGGACGATGGCGTCGCCCAGCCGCAGACGGACTTCATCCACGACGCGACGCGGCCGACAGACGGGCGCGTGCGCGCGGCCGGGGTCCGCAGGAACAACGTGGCGCTGACGACCGAGGAGGACTCCACGGAGCCCTGTGACCAGGGCGGCCGCATCGTCGCCGCGGACATCACGAGGTCGCTGGGCGGTGAGGGCGCCACGAACTCGACGCCGGAGCATCCGTTCCGGATGACCGCGCTCGACTCGTTCCAGCCCGCGCGCAACGCGTCGAGCTCCAGCGCGCCGATCACGTCGTGCTCGGCGCACTACTTCGAGCTGTCCGGCTCGACGCTGGCCCGGCGAGGGCCTGCGGGTGATCGACGCGTCGAACGCGCGGAACCTGCGCCAGGTGGGCTACTACTACGTCACCGGCACGGACGCGACGGCGAAACCCGAGCTCGCAGGCGTGGGACACCGCGTGGCGCGGCAACCTCGCCTACGTGTTCGACATGGACCGAGGGATCGAGGTCCTGCGGCTCAAGGGCGGCGCGCACGCGTCGGCGAAGCTGGCGACCGTGCGCGAGCCGAAGCGCGGCCCCGACCGGCTGGCGGAGGTGCCGGTCTCCGGCCTCACGCCGGGCTCGCTGGTCTGCCCGCTGTTCGCGAGGAGCCAAGCCAGGCAGCTTGCTGCCTAGCGGGGGCCTAGGGGCCAAGCCAGGCAGCTTGCTGCCTAGCGGGGGCCTAGGGGCCAAGCCAGGCAGCTTGCTGCCTAGCGGGGGCCGCGCGCTCCTCGAGCGTCGCCACGAAGCCGGCCTGCGAGCGGTCGAGCACGCGCTCGATGGCGGAGACGACCTCGCTGTCGAACTGGCGTCCGGCCCCGCGGCGCAGCTCCTCGCGCGCGGCGTCGAGCGGCAACGCGGCGCGGTACGGGCGGTCGGAGGTCATCGCCTCGTAGGCGTCCGCGACCGCGAGAATGCGCGCCTCGAGCGGGATCTCGTCGCCCGCCAGCGCGCGCGGGTAGCCGGTGCCGTCGACGCGCTCGTGGTGGTGCAGCACCCAGGCCGCGATGTCGCGCAGGTTGGCGTGCTCGAGGATGCGGGAGCCCAGCTCCGGGTGGCCCTTGATCTCGGCCCACTCGTGGTCCTCGAGCGTGCCGGGCTTGTGCAGGATCGCGTCGGCGATGCCGAGCTTGCCGATGTCGTGGAGGATGCCGGCGGCGCGCACGCGCTCGATCTCGTCCGCCGCGAAGCCGAGCTCGCGCGCGATCTGCTCGGCGTAGAGGCCGACGGTCTCGGAGTGGCGCGCGGTGGCGACGTCGCGCAGGTCCAGGGTCTCCGACAGCAGCATCGCCGCCGCGAGCTGCTCCGCCCCGCCGCCCTCGGCGTCGCGCAGCGCGTCGAGCATCTCCAGCGTCTGCGCGTGGTGCACGACGCAGCGGTCGCGCCCGAGCCGCTTGGCGGCGTAGAGCGCGCGGTTGGCCGCGCGCCGCAGCTCGGCCGCGTCGCGCGCCTCGGGCCCGCGCCCCGCCACGCCGACCGAGACCGACACGGGGCAGGCGAAGCCGTCGAACTCGCGCCGCACGCGCGCCCGGACCCGCTCGGCCAGCGCCAGCGCGCGGGCCTCCGCCGCACCCGGCAGCACGAGCGCGAACTCCTCGCCTCCGAGCCGCGTCGGTACGTCGGCCTCGCCGGCCGCCGCACGCAGGACGGTGGCGAAGCGCCGCAGCACGTCGTCGCCGGTGTCATACCCCAGCGAGTCGTTGACGCGCTTGAAGTGGTCCAGGTCGATGACGAGCAGCGAGAGGTCGCCGTCAGGGCCGGCGGCGGCGAAGTGGCGCTCGATCGCCAGCTCGAAGCCGCGGCGGTTGCGCAGGCCGGTGAGCGGGTCGTGCGCGGCGAGGTGCTCGAGGCTCTCGAGCCGGCGCGCGGACTCGATCGCGCCCATCGCCTGGTTGGCGAACACCCGCAGCGCCTGCAGCGCCTCGTCGGAGGGCAGCAGCCGGTCCTTCGGATCGTCGACCCACATCATCCCGTCGAGCCGGCCGGCGGAGTCGTACAGCGGCACGACGACCCAGTGGTGGTTCCAGGCGAGCGGCCCGCGCCCGTTGGAGACCGACGAGTAGACGCCGCCGAAGTCGGGCGCGCGCTCGACCGCCATCTCGCGCTCCATGACGATGCAGCCGTGGCGCATGTGCGCGGGGTCGAGCAGCTGCTCGAGCGCCGCGACCGGCACGAGCGGGAACTCGGCGGCGCGCTCGGGCGTGAAGCCGACGCCAGACAGCGGCACGAGCTTGCCCTCCTCGGCGAGGAAGGCCACCACCTTGTGGAAGCCGAGCGCCTCGCGCGTCCCCCAGCAGACCGCGTCGAGCACCTCCTCCGCCGTCCGGCGCTCGGTCAGCTTCGCCGACACGGCCAGCAGGTGCTCGACCGCCGCGCGGTGCCGGCGCCCGAGCTCGGCGGTCTGCGCGTGCTCGACCGCGACGGCCGCGTGCGCGACGACCGTGCTGAGCAGCTCGAGCTCGAGCGGCGACGGGCGGCGGCCGGTCTCCGGCTCGTCGACGGACACGATCCCCAGCAACGCCCCGTCGCCGGAGCGCATCGGCACCATCAGCGCGTCGTCGGGATGCCAGGCGTCGGGCGCGTCGGAGATCTCGAGCTCCGGCGTGTAGACCTGCACCCGCTCGCCGGACCAGTCGTACTCGCCGGCGGGGACGAAGTAGGCGCCCTGCTGGAGGAAGCGCTCGCTCAACAGCCCGGACCAGTCCTCCATGCCGGAGGTCTGGCCCATCAGCAGCTCCTGTGATGCCTCGTTCCCGAGCACGACGACGACCTCGAAGTCGTCCCACGCGGGGCGGTAGAGGTTGATGACGACCGCGCGATAGCCCAGCGGGCCGGCGATCGCGCCGGCGACGGCTTCCAGCACGGACGGCAGCTTGCCACCGGTCCGGACCGCGGCGGCGACGTCCAGGAGGCCGCGCAGGCGGTCGATGGCGGAGTCGTGCACCTATGGGTTATCGGCAACTAGAGCCGGACCCTGACCTCCCACAACTGCGGGTAAAAGCGCTGGTCAACGGTGCCACGCAGATACTCGACGCCGCGCGACCCCCCGGTGCCGGGTCGCGAGCCGATCTCTCGCGCCGCCATCAGCGTGTGGTGGAAGCGCCAGCGCTGGATCGTCTCGTCGTGGTCGACGAGCAGCTCGCAGACCTGGTGGCGGAGCGCGCGCACCGGCTCGGCGTGGTCGAGGTAGAGGCCGGCGAGCGCGTCGAGATCGTTCTCCGCCAGCCCGGAGCCGGCGCAGAACGCGGGCCACAGACCCGCGGTCGCCCCTTCGATCTCGCGGAACTGGCGCGACTGGAAGCCGCTGGCCGGCGCGAGCGGGCTGCGGAACTCGAGGAAGCCCTCCGGCCCCATCGTCTCCAGGACGTCGAGCTTGGCCAGCAGCAGCCGGTCGATCGCGACCACGCGCTTGAGGCTGGCCAGCGCGCCGCCCGGGCGGTCGGCGCGCAGGTCGGCGTCGACCTTCGCAAGCTCATGGAGCATGAGCTTGAACCACAGCTCGTAGGCCTGGTGGACGATGATGAACAGCAGCTCGTCGTGCGCGCCCTCCGTGATCGGGCGCTGCAGCTCCAGC
Organism: uncultured Solirubrobacteraceae bacterium; assembly: GCA_963722815.1. Classification (GTDB taxonomy): domain Bacteria; phylum Actinomycetota; class Thermoleophilia; order Solirubrobacterales; family Solirubrobacteraceae; genus DASQFQ01. The sequence goes on along the minus strand of CAVROM010000004.1, from coordinate 208,839 downwards.
AGGTCGTCGATCAGCAGGTAGGCGGCGTACTCGGTGCCGCCTGCCGGCTGTGGCTCAGGCGAGCTCTCCATCCAGCGCCTGGTTTACCAGGGCGTCCGCGTCGGCGTTCTGCGCCCGTGGCACCGGGCGGATCGACCAGCGCTCAAACCCGCCCAGCGCGCGCAGCGCCTCGGCATGCAGCGGCTTCATGTCCGGGTGCTTGACCTTGTAGCGGCCGTTGACCTGGTGGGCGATCAGCTCGGAGTCGTTGATCACCTCGACCTCGGTGGCGCCGAGCGCGGCCGCGCGCTCCAGCCCCAGCAGCAGCCCGCGGTACTCGGCGACGTTGTTCGTCGTGCTGCCGAGCGTGCGCGCGGCCTCGTCCACCACGTCGCCGTCGGGCGTCGACAGCACGGCGGCAGCGGCAGCCGGGCCCGGGTTGCCGCGCGAGCCGCCGTCCACGTGGACGACGAGCTTCACTCAGGCTTCGACGTCGGCGGCGATGGGCGGGAACTCGCCCGCCACGCGGGCGCGCCGCCGATCGCGGATCTCACGCTTGCCGCCAGCGGTGCCCGCCGCGTGGTCGCGGCGCTCGCTCTTGCGGCGGTCGATGATCACCGTGACGTTGGGATCGTCTTCGTAATAGGCGGCGAGCTGGTCGTACAGCTCGGGCGCAAGGGGTTCAGGCACAACGCAGAAGATCACGAGAGCGATCCTACCCGTAGCTTTTTCTGTGTCACTCGACCATCCGTCGAGTTCTCATTCGGCGGAGGCGAGGTGCAGTCCTCCCCGCTCGTCCGCGGCGGCGTTCACTTCCTGCTCGTCGGCGTCGAGCTCGGACAGCTCCGCGCCTTGCGCGATCTGGCGTACGCCGCCCGCCTCGTCGGAGAGGTCGATCTCGAAGCGGTACCAGCTCAGCTCCCACATCACGGCGATCGCGACCACGCTCGGGCGGTCAGGGAGCGGACGCGCGCTGACCGCCGGAGCCCCCAGCGAGCGGGCGATCCCGCCGACGGTGCGGGTGTGCTCGGACGCGTTGAAGACCTCGAGCGCCCGCTCGACCTTCAGCTCGGCGTTGGTCGGCACGGCGCGGACGTGGCGCGGGCGGCGCGGCAGGTCGGGCGGCGGGGGAGCTTCCCGTGCCGCCGGCTCGCCGGTGCCCGGCCGCGAAGGAGACTGGTGAACGCCGCGGCCTCCTCCTCCGCCGCGGCCTCGTCGGCCACCTCGCGGGCCCGCTCGCGGCGCGACCGCAGCTTCTCCAGGAAGCCGCGCCCGCGCTCGGTGCGGGAGGTCCGCAGCGTCAGCTCGTCGCCGCCGTCCTCGCGGATCCAGCCCTCGTGCTGCGCGCGCACGGTGCACAGCTCGCACACCTGGCGGCGCTCGCCACCGGCCAGATACGACTCCGCGCGCTCGCCGCGCAGGAGCGTCCGGCCGCAGACGTCGCAGGAGATGTCGACCTGATTCGTGCGGATGTCGCGCGTGCTCGCCACGGCGTGGCGAGCGTAGCAACGGGCGGCCTACGCTCTGACCGCTTCTTCCTCCTCCGTGTGCTTCTGCACGATCTTTTGCGCGAGGTGGGACGGGACCTCCTCGTAGCGCACGAAATCCAGCGTGTACTCGCCCTGGCCGCCGGTGATCGAGCGCAGGTCCGGCGCGTAGGTCAGGACCTCCGCCATCGGCACCTCCGCCTTGACCTCGGTCATGCCGCCGACGTTCTCGGTGCCGAGCGGCCGGCCGCGCCGCGACGACAGGTCGCCCATGACGTCGCCGACGGCCGAGTCCGGCACCGAGGCGGTGACGAGCATGATCGGCTCGAGCAGCACCGGGCTGGCGTTCGAGACCGCCTCCTTCATGGCGATCGAGCCCGCGATCTTGAACGCCATCTCCGACGAGTCGACCGTGTGGTAGCTGCCGTCGAACAGCCGCACGCGGATGCCCTTGAGCGGATAGCCGGCGACCACGCCCTGCCGCATCGCGTCGATGACGCCCTTCTCCACCGCGGGGATGAAGCTCGTGGGGATGACGCCGCCCTTGATGTTGTTGACGAACTCGAAGTCGCCCTCGGCGAGCGGCTCGATCTCGATGTGGCAGTCGCCGAACTGGCCGCGGCCGCCGGACTGCTTCTTGTGGCGCCCGTGGGCCTTCGCGGAGCCGCGGATCGTCTCCTGGTAGGGGACGCGCGGCGGCTTCAGCTCCACCTCGGCGCCGAAGCGCGACTTCAGCCGGTCGACCACGACCTCGACGTGGATCTGCGACAGCCCGGCCACGATCTGCTCGCCGGTCTCGCTCGTCGCGGTGGAGGTCGATCGTCGGGTCCTCCTCCTGGAGGCGGCGCAGCGCGGTGAAGACCTTGTCCTCGTCGCCCTTCGCCTTCGGCTCGATCGCGAACGCCATGACCGGCGCCGGGAGCGCGATCGACGGCATCGAGATCGGCTGGTCGCGGTCGGCGAGCCAGTCGCCCGCGCGCGTCTCCTTGAGCTTCGCCACCGCGCCGATGTCGCCGGGGCCGAAGGCGTCGGTGTGGCTGACCTCCTTGCCCTGCGGCACCAGCAGCTGGCCCATGCGCTCCTTGCTGTGGGCGCGCGTGTTGAGCAGCTGCGTGTCGGCGCTGACCGTGCCCTGGTAGACGCGGAAGAGGTTGATGCGGCCGGCGAACGGGTCGGCGCGGGTCTTGAACACGTAGGCGAACGTCTCGCCGTCCGGGGTTCGCCTCGAGCGTCATGTCCTCGAGCTCGAGCCCGCCGTGCTGGACCGGCGAGGGCAGGTCGTCGACGATCGCGTCGAGCAGGCGGTCGGCGCCCAGGTGCTGGGTCGCGACGCCGCAGGTGACCGGGTAGATGTGGCCGCTGTCGGTGCCCTCCTCGAGCGCGTGGACGATCTCCTCGTGCGAGATCTCCTCGCCCTCGAGGTAGCGCTCCATCAGCGCGTCCGAGTTCTCCGCCACCTCGTCCATCAGCTTCTCGCGGTACTCCTGGGCCAGATCCGCCATGTCGTCGGGGATCGGGCACTCCTTGCAGTTCTCGCGCCCGGAGCCCGCGTACTCGTAGGCCTTCATGTCGACGAGGTCGATCAGGCCGCGCACCTCGTGCTCGGAGCCGATCGGGATCTCGGTCGCCACCACGTGCGGGCCGAAGGCGGCCTTCAGCGAGTCGAGCGTGCGGTAGAAGTCGGCCCGCTCGCGGTCGAGCATGTTCACGTAGATCAGGCGCGCCACGCCGAGCTCGGCGGCGCGCGACCACAGCCGCTGCGTCGGAGACCTCGACGCCCATCACGGCGTTGACCACGAAGACGGCCGACTCGCACACGCGCAGCGCGCCGAGCGCGTCCGCGATGAACGAGGGCTCGCCGGGCGTGTCGATGAGATTGACCTTGACGCCCTTCCACTCGAACGACGCGAGCGCCGCCGAGATCGACATCCCGCGCGCCTGCTCGTCCTCCTCCGAGTCGGAGACCGTCGTCCCGTCAGCCACCGTGCCCAGGCGGTTCGTCGCGCCGGCCTCGAACAGCAGGGCCTCGTGCAGCGACGTCTTCCCGCTCCCACGGTGGCCCACTAGGGCCACGTTGCGAATCCTGTCTGCGGCGTGCGGCATGCCTGCTCCTCTCCCAAGGTGGCGGAAGGGTGAAAGCTACCGTCAGTCGCGCAGGTTGTCCCCCTGGAGGCGCGACTTGAGTCGCAGCACGGCCTTCGTGTGCAGCTGGGAGATGCGCGACTCGGTCACGCCGAGGACCTCGCCGATCTCCCGGAGCGTCAGGTTCTCGTAGTAGTAGAGCGCGATCACGAGCTTCTCACGCTCGGGCAGCGCGGAGATCGCGTCGGCCAGGCGGTCCTTGAGCTCGGAGGCGTCGAGCAGCTCCTGCGGGTCCGGCGCGTCCGGGTCGTGGAGCGTGTCGAGCAGCGAGACCTGGTCGCCGGAGGAGTCCGACACCGCCCACAGCTCGTCGAGCGCGACGACCGTGGAGTTGGAGATCTTCATCAGGCTCTCCTGGAACTCCTCGACCGTGATGCCCAGCTCGCGGGCCATCTCCTCGTCGGTCGGCGTCCGGTGGAGCCGGTGCTCCAGCTTGCCGTGCACGCGCTCGATCTCGCGGGCGCGGGCGCGGACGGAGCGCGGCACCCAGTCGAGCGCGCGCAGCTCGTCGATGATCGCGCCCTTGATGCGGGTGATCGCGTAGGTCTCGAACTTGATCTCGCGCTCGGGATCGAAGCGCTCGATCGCGTTGATCAGGCCGATCAGGCCGTACGAGATGAGGTCGGCCTCCTCGACGTGCGCGGGCAGACCGGAGGACATGCGGCCCGCGACGTACTTGACCAGCGGCGAGTAGGCGACGACCAGCTGCTCGCGGGCGCGGTCGGACCCCGACGCCTTGTAGCGCCGCCATAGATCCCGCAGCTCGATCGCTTTGACGTTCGTTTCCAAGCCTGTACCCCTATCAGCTATGCCCGGGGATGACTCCGGGCATACGCGGCCCGTAGGCGCGCCGACTCTACCCGAGTGTAGACCTGGGTCGTCGATATGGATGAATGGCCCAACAGCTCCTGAATGGCCCGCAAATCCGCACCGCCCTCGAGCAGGTGGGTCGCGAACGAGTGCCGGAGGGCGTGCGGATGGACCGCGCCCTGCTGTGTCGCGTGGCGCGCCCACACCTTCAGGCGGCGCCGCACGTCGGACGTCGAGAGGCGCCGGCCGGACTTGGAGAGCAGCAGCGCGGGGTCGTCGTCGGCGCTCGCCAGCGCGGGCCGGCCGCGCTCGAGGTAGCGCGTGACCGAACGCAACGCGGGCTCGCCCGCGGGAACGAAACGTGTCTTGCCCCCTTTGCCCTCCACCCTCACGGTTTCGGCATCGAAGTCGATCGACTGAAGGTCCAGGTCCACGAGCTCCTCCGCGCGCAGGCCGCAACCGTAGGCCAGCTCGAACAATGCGCGGTCGCGCAGCTCGAGCGGCGTGGTGGCCGGGATCTTGTTCAGGAGCGCCGCGACGTCCTCCGCCTTCATGGTGCGCGGGAGCCGCTGCGGCTGCTTCGGAGCGGGCAGCAGGTCCGCGGGGTTCGCCGTCATCTCGCCGAGCTCGACCATCGACTTGTAGAACGAGCGAATCGCGGCGAGCTTGCGGGCGACCGTGCGCGGCCCCGCGCCACGGTGCGCGAGCTGAGCGGCGTAGCGGCGCAGGACGGGATAGTCGACGCGATCGGGCTCGACCCCGCCGGCGGTGCTCCAGAGCGCGAGCTGGGCGAGGTCGACGCCGTAGGCGCGGCGCGTGCGCTCGGCGGCGCCGCGGCGCTGCAGCTCGCGGTCGAACGCCCGCAGGGCGCTGCGCCAGGCATCGCTAGCCTGGGGCGTCGTGGCCTCGTTCTTCATCGACACCGACACCGGTCAGATCGCCACCCTGCGCCAGCTCGACGAGGCCGGCGTCGTCCACAACGGGAAGCCGCCGCCGCCCTGGTTCCCGATCCAGGGCACGCGCGATGCGATCACCATGTGGTACGCCGTGATGCGGAAGCCGGTCCGGGACAAGTACATCGGTGCCCTGTGCATTCGCCATTCAGACCACCACGCCTCCCTGATCGAGAAGGGATGGGAGGAGGTCCCGGTGGAGAGAGATCCGGGCGGCCTAGGAGATGTACACCGGCGCGTTGACCGGCACCTGGTCGTAGAGCTCCTCCACGTCCGGGATCCGCATCCGGATGCAGCCGTGCGAAGCGGCTGAGCCGATCGAGCCGGCGTCGTCGGTGCCGTGGATGCCGGCGCCGGCGTAGATGCCGAGCCAGCGGGCCTTGAGCGGGTTCTCGGCCGTGCCGCCCGGGATCACCTTGCCGCGGTCCTTGGGCGCGACCCAGCTCGAGTTCGGCATCGTCCAGGCCGGGTTGATCGCCTTGTTCTGCACGTGATAGAGCCCGGCCGGGGTCTCGAGCCCGATGCGGCCGACCGCGATCCCGTAGGTCTTGGTCAGCTTGAGGTGCTTGTAGAGCGAGAGCTGGAAGGCGCCACGGTGGACGATGACCACCGCCGGGTACTTCTCGGCGAGGTCCTTGGACGTGACCTTCGGCTCGACCATCTTCGTCCTGACCTTGACGCGGCGCGAGCCGTCGACCGACAGCAGCGAGCGCCGCAGCTGCCTGCGCAGCTTGGCCTCCTGGACCGACAGGCCGGTCGCCGAGGGCGTCGGGTTGACGTCGCCCTTCTCGAGGTTGAGCGTGGCGTCGCGCGGGGCCCGGTCGACCTGCTTGCTGATGCGCTTGACCAGGCGCGTGATCGCCCGGTGGTTGTAGTTGATGTCGAGCTTGATGTCCTCGTTGATCTGCTTGTTCTGCAGGTTGCGCGCCGTGCGGGCGAGGATGTTCCCCTCGCGCGAGCGCTGGATCGCCTGGGAGATCGAGCCGTCGATGTCGACGCCGACCTTCGCCTGCGCGGGCGTGAGCTTGTAGTGCTTGCCCTCGTAACGCGCGACGACCGGCTGGTTGAGCGGCTCGAGCACCGCGCGCCGCAGCTTGGCGCGGGCGGCGGCCTCCTTCATCCCGCCGACGGGCACCCCGCCGACGGTGATCCCCTTGGTGATCTGGTGCTCACGGCCGGAGTCGTACGCGTAGATCCCGCCGGCCGCAGCGACGAGTAGGACGACGAGCGTCGCAACGATGAAGAAGGACCGGGAGCGCACTTGGTGAAATGATGGTAGGACGGGCGGGGCACCCGCGCCTAGCCCTGCAATTTTGCTGGCGCGTCATTTTCCCGACGCACCGAGGGGCTGTAGCGCAGGAATTCCTCGACCTCGCGCTCGTAGCGGTACGGCGCAGCGCCATCCCCCTTGACCGCCGCCACCCGCAGGTGCTCGGCGAACGCCTGGACGGTTTCGCGCGTTGTGTGGCGCAGCGGCGCTCCTGCCGCCTTCAGCTTGCGGTTGTCGACGCCGCGGCCGAAGCGCAGCTGGGCGAGCATCTCGGGCGGCACGTTGACGCCGAGCGGGCGCAGCGCGCGCATCGCCAGGCCGGTTCCGAACGGCGGGATCATCGGAGCCAGCGGCTTCCCGAGCAGGCTCGCCACCTCCGACAGCACGAGCACCCCGTCGCCGGCGGCGTTGTAGACGCCCGGCAGGTCGTCGCGGACGGCGTGCTCGAGCACGCCGACGATGTCGTCCTCGTGGATGAACTGGTAGCGCGGGTCGAAGCCGAGGATCGACGGCAGCACCGGCAGCGAGAACAGCGCGGCGTGGGCGGTCCTGAGGTCAGGCCCGAGGCCGTTGACGAACCGCAGCGTCGTGACGGTGGTCTCCGGGTTGCGCTCGGCGAACTGCGCGACGGCCTTCTCCGCTTCGACGATGTCGCGCTCGAGCAGCGTGCGGGCGGGGTGCGGGCGCTGCATGCGCTCGGTGAAGAAGGCCGGGTCGTCCTGCTCGCAGCCGTAGTAGTGGGCGGTCGACTTGAAGACGAACTTGCGCACGGGCGAGTCGGGCCCGGAGCAGGCGGCGAGGATGTTCATCGTCCCGATCACGTTCGCCTCGTGGGCGGCGCGCGGGCTGGCGGTGGTGGAGTCGACGATCAGCCGCGAGTCGACCACCGTGTCGATCTGCGCCGCGCGCACGATCCGCCGCAGCAGCGCGTGCTGGGTGCCGACGCGGACGTACTCGGTGCGCTCGAGCTCGAGCGTGGGATCGTCGGGCGAGACGCCGATGATCACCTCGACCTCAGGGTCGCGCTCGAGCGCCTGGGCGAGCCTGCCGCCCCAGAAGCTCGACACGCCGGTGACGAGGACCCTCATCCGAACCAGACCGAGGTGCGCTTGGCCAGCATGTCGTAGAGCTCGTCCTGGATGCGGGCGCGGATGTCGTCGGCGACGCTCTGGACCAGGCCGCGGTCCTGGTACGGCTCGGGGCCCCACTGGTCCGTCGGGATCGGCTCGAGGAAGCGGATCTTGAACTTGGCCGGCAGGTAGCCGAGGAAGCCGAGCAGCCCGAAGTGCGGGAAGGTCGGGGTGATCGGGAAGTACAGGAGCCCGGTCAGCTTCTGCAGCGCGCTGAGCTGAGCGAAGACCGGCATCGACTCCTCCGCCCCGACGACGGCGACCGGCACGATCGGGACCTGCGCGCGCATCGCCGCCTCGACGAAGCCGCCGCGGCCGAAGCGCCGCAGCTTGTAGCGGTCCTTGTAGAGCTTCTCGGTCCCCTTGCGGCCCTCGGGGAAGACCAGCACGAGCTGCCCCTCGTCGTAGAGCAGCCGCTGGACGTTGGCCGGGTGGGCGGGGACGCCGCCGATCTTCGGCACCAGCATCGAGAACAGCGGGTTGCCCTTGAAGAAATGCTCGACGGTCAGGTGCACCGGGCGGGGGCGCGGGTGCTCCTCCTTGACCGCCTTGAGGATCATCGTCGCGTCGGGCGGGAGCGCGCCGGAGTGGTTGGAGACCAGCAGCGCGCCGCCGTCGGCCGGGACGTGCTCGATCCCCTCGACCTCGCAGCGGAACCAGTAGTGGTACAGGAACTCGTAGAGCGTCTTGTCGAGCACGCCCTCGACCCGCTCGGAGCGGCCCCAGTCGGAGACCTGGCGCTCGGGCTCGATCGCGGGCAGGTAGTCGCGCAGATCGGTACTGGGAGCGGGGAGCTGCTTCATGCGGCGAGCACCGGATCGAGGTTGCTGGCGAGCTCGGCCCAGTCCTTGCCGCAGATCACGTCCTCCGTCTCGCACAGCTCGCGGTTCCACGGGTGCTCGAGCGTCGCGACCGTGATGCCGGCGTCGATCGCACGCTGCAGCGTCTCCGGCGAGTCGTCGATCAGCAGGTCGATGCCGATCTCCTCGCAGCGCGTGACCTTGTCGCTGGAGCAGTAGAGCTCGTCGTAGGGCAGGCCGATCCGCTCCAGCCACTGGGCGGTGGCGCCGTGCGCCTCGACCGCGCGGTGCGAGGTGATGTGGATGAAGTGCCCGGCCTCGTGCCAGCCCGCGACGGTCTCGACCGCGCCCGGGTACGGCTCGGAGCCGAGGATCTGGGGCTCGGAGTGCGTCTCGCGGACCGCCGCGTGGAGCTGCTCCGGCTTGAGCCGATCGATCTCCCACACCACCTGCTCCGCGTAGGGGATCGCGACGCCGAAGCGGCGCTGCGCGACCTCCTCGAGCAGGTCCCAGTAGTGGTGGAGGGTGGAGTCGATGTCGATGGCGATGCGCATCGGGGAGGCTGGGTACGGTAGACGCCCATGCCCGGAGCCCGCCCCGTCAAGCCGCGCGACGGCGACTACGGCCGCGACGGTCGCGCGCCGTGGCTCGATGTCGACTGGCAGGCGGCCCAGCACCGGCTCGAGATCGACGGGCGCGAGGTCAACTACTGCGAGCTCGGCGAGGGCCCGGCGATCCTCTTCGTCCACGGCCTCGGCGCCTCCTGGCAGTCGTGGCTCGAGCAGATGCCGGAGTTCGCCGCGAGCCATCGCGTGGTGGCGATGGACCTGCCCGGCTTCGGCTACTCGGAGTCGCCGAGCGAGGACATCTCGATCGAGTACTACGCCCGCTGGACCGCCAAGTTCATAAACCTCCTGGGCATCGAGTCGGCGGCGGTGGTCGGCAACTCGATGGGCGGCTTCGTCAGCGCCGAGCTGGCGATCAAGTCCCCCGAGCGCGTGCAGCGGCTCGTGTTCGTCTCAGCGGCGATCTTCTGGCAGAACCGGCGCCGCGCCCAGCCGCTGGTGCAGCTCGCGAAGCTGTCGGACGCAGTCGTCGCCCGCGCGCTCGTGCGCGCCACCGACGACATCGCGACGCGGCGGCGGCTCCGCTATGCCGCACTCGCGTCGGCCGGCTTCCGCTTTCCGCAGTACGTCTCGGACGAGCTCGCCCACGAGATGGTGCGCAGCGCGCGGCGCACCGACGGCTTCCTCCCCGCGCTGGAGGCGCTGGCCGGCTACGACCTCGAGGAGGAGCTGCCGAAGATCAGCTGCCCGACGCTGATCGTGTGGGGCAGGAACGACCAGCTGGTCTCGGTCAAGGACGCCGAGCGGCTCGAGGACCTGATCCCGGACTCGCGGCGCGAGGTCTTCGAGCGCACCGGACACGTGGCGATGCTCGAGCGGCCGGAGCGCTTCAACCGGCTGCTGCGGGAGTTCCTCGCCGAGGCTCCCGCCGCAGAGCTCGCCCCTCGCTAGCGGGTGACGGCGCCCTCTGAGGCGCTCGAGACCAGCTTCGCGTACTTGCCGAAGACGCCGTTGACGGTACTCACCGGCGGCTCGTAGGCCTCGAGGCGGCGGGCGATCTCGTCGTCGGGCAGGTCGACGTCGAGGCGGCGCGACTCGACGTCGATGGTCACCGTGTCGCCGGTCTGGACCGCGCCGATCGGCCCACCGTGGACCGCTTCGGGGGCGACGTGGGCGACCATGAAGCCGTGGGTGGCGCCGGAGAAGCGCCCGTCGGTGATCAGCGCGACGTCATCGCCGAGCCCCTCCCCCACGAGCGCAGCGGTGACGGCCAGCATCTCGCGCATGCCGGGGCCGCCGGCAGGGCCCTCGTTGCGGATGACGACGACGTCGCCGGCCTTGATCTCACCCTTGGTGACGGCGGCCATCGCCTCTTCCTCGTTCTCGAACACGGCCGCCGGGCCCTCGTGGTGGACGCGCTCGTGGCCGGAGAGCTTCACGACGCAGCCGTCGGGGGCGAGGTTGCCGCGCAGGATCGCGAGGCCGCCCGAGGCCTTGATCGGGTCGTCGACCGGGCGGACGACAACCTGGCCCTCGGTCTCCTGCGCCTCGGCCGCGTGCTCGCCGACCGTGCGGCCGGTGACGGTCATCGCGTCCTCGTTGAGGCGGCCGAGCTCCTGCAGGCGCTTGACGACGACGGGGACGCCGCCGGCCTGGTGGAGGTCGGCGGCGACGTAGCGGCCGCCGGGCTTGAGGTCGCACAGCATCGGGGTGGCGGAGCTGATGCGGTCGAAGTCGTCGATGTCGAGGTCGACGCCCGCCTCGCTGGCGATCGCCAGCAGGTGCAGGACGCCGTTGGTGGAGCCGCCGGAGGTGGCGACGGCGGCGATCGCGTTCTCGAGCCCCGCCTTGGTGATGATGTCGCTCGGGCGCTGGCCGCGGGCGAGCACGTCCATCACGAGCTTGCCGGTCTCGTAGGCGACCTCGGCCTTGCTCGGGTTCTCGGCCGGGACCATCGCGGCGCCCATCGGGCTGATGCCGAGCACCTCGAGCGCCATCGCCATCGTGTTCGCGGTGAACTGCCCGCCGCAGGCGCCGGAGCCGGGGCTGGCGACGTTCTCGAGGTCGATCAGCTCCTGCTCGGTGATGCGCCCGGCGGCGTGGGCGCCGATCGCCTCGAAGACCTCCTGGATCGTCACGTCCTCGCCCTTGTACTTGCCGGGCATGATCGAGCCGCCGTAGAGCATCAGGCCGGGGAGGTCGAGCCGCGCGAGCGCCATCGTCACACCGGGGAGCGTCTTGTCGCAGGCGGCGAGGCAGACGATCGCGTCGAAGAAGTGGCCGCGCGCGACGAGCTCGATCGAGTCGGCGATCACCTCGCGGGACACGAGGCTCGCGCGCATGCCGCTCGTGCCCATCGTGATGCCGTCGGAGATCGCGATCGTGTTGAACTCCATCGGCGTCCCGCCGGCGTCGCGGATGCCCTCCTTGATCTTGGCCGCCTGCGCGCGCATCTGGTAGTTGCACGGCATCGTCTCGGTCCACGTGCTGGCGACGCCGATGATCGGCTTGGAGAGCGCCTCGTCGTCGAAGCCGATGCCCTTGAGCTGGGCGCGGGCCGCGGCGCGGGCGGGGCCGTCGACGAGCTGGCTGGAGTTGTGGCGGGGATCGAGCGAGGCCATGACGGCCGCGAAGCCTAGCCCCTACCCGTCGGGCGAGCCTGCGCGGCGGCGGCTCTGCTGAGCCTGCTCGTCGCGGCGCTGGGCGCGGCCGAGCCGCGCGCGCTCCCACTGGCCGAGGCGCCAGAGATCGCGTTGGACCTGCTTGGGGTCGACCTGGCGGCCGGGCAGGTGCAGGTTGGCCTCGGCGACCAGGCGGCGCTCGTCGCCCTGCAGCGCCATCCACTTGGCGAGCACGTCGTCGGAGTCGGGCAGGCGGGCGGAGCCGTACGGGCGCGTCTCGTCCGGGAACTCGACGCAGTACTCGTTGAGCAGCTGGCCCGTCTGCGGGAGGTAGGCGAGGATCGGCTTGTGCGGGTAGACCAGGTAGGCGTAGGGCACGCCGCCGAGGTCGCGGCTCGGATGCGTGGCGACGGGCCCGGCGGCCTGGCCGCCCCACACGCGGAGGAAGCCGAGGTCGCGGTACATCGCCCACTCCTCCTCGTTGACGCAGCTGCGCAGGAGCTCGCGGGCGCGCTGCTCGGCGCGACGCTCGCGGCCGGGGTCGTAGCCGCCGAGGTCGTGGCCGTCGCGTCGGGCCTCCTTGCGGGCGCGGTGGGCGTCGTAGCGGCGCTCGAACCAGGGGAGGGTGATCTCCCACAGCAGGGCGAGGACGACGATCGCCGTGGCGCAGAGGGCGACGATCATGACCCGCCCGCCCGCGCTACTCCGCGCCGCCGGCCGCGCGCGGGAAGAAGATGACGCGGTCGGTGTCCAGCGGGATCTCCTCGAAGGTGCGCACCATCTCCGCCTGGCGGCGGCCCGTCTCGGTCGTGGTCGGCACCGCCGCCCACATCCCGTCGTCGAGCTGGCGGCGGAACATCTCGATCAGCCGCTCCTCGTCATCCGCGAGGGAAGGGTCGCCTTCGGCGATCAGCTGCTCCCCGTGACCCGGCCGCATGCGCAGGAACTTCATCGAGGCGGATTATGCCAGAGGCGTTGCAGGCCGACTTGCCTCCGGCGCGCCAACTCGAGAGCGGTGCCGGAGGCCGAACACGTCCACCGGGCCAGGGCCCGCGCCGAGCTCGCGGAGGCCGTCATGTACGGCTTCCGACGCGATGTCACGAGCGTGACGTGCGGCGGTCAGCGGGTCGTCGCCGAGGGCGAGGTGCGCGGCGAGCGCGCTCGAGTGCGTGCAGCCAGATCCGTGGGCGGCGCCGTCGGGGTGGCGCGGGCCGCTCAGCGTCTCGAGCGTGGTGCCGTCGTAGAAGACGTCGGTGACCTCGTCGCGATGCCCGCCGGTGACGACGACCGCGTGCGGGCCGAGGCGGTGGAGCTGCTTGGCGAGCGCCTCGGCGTCGTCGCTACGGGCGCCGGCGAGGACCCCGGCCTCGGGGAGGTTGGGGGTGATCACGGTGGCGCGCGGGATCAGGAGTTCTTTGAGCGCCGTGCGGGCGCCGTCGTCGAGGAGCGTCGCGCCGGACTCCGCGACCATCACCGGGTCGATCACGATCGGGACGCTCGGGTCGAGCAGGTCGAGCGCGGTGTTGACGGCGACCACCGTCTCCGCCGTGCCGAGCATGCCAATCTTCACGGCGTCGACGCCGATGTCCATCGCCACTTGGCGAACCTGTTCGATGATGAACTCGGGCGGCACGCTCTGGATCGCGCTGACGCCGGTGGTGTTCTGCGCGGTCAGCGCCGTGACGGCCGTCATCCCGTGGACGCCGCAGCGCGCGAAGGCCTTCAGGTCGGCCTGGATCCCGGCGCCGCCACCCGAGTCGGACCCGGCGATCGAGAGGACGGCGGGGACACGCATGGTGTTGAGGGTACGAACGAAGGTCAACGGCGGCTGGGTAAGGGGTGCGAAGGCGCGACCGTTTCGTTCCCCTCAAGCGCCTGGCCGGGCCGAGAGGAACGAAACGTGCTCCTGAAGCACGGTTTCGTTCCTCAGCCCTCGATCCGAGCGTCGAGAGGAACGAAACGGTCGTTCTCGCCGCGAGGGGCCGAACCCCCATTTCCTACCCAGCCGCTGTTGTCGTTCGTACATACCGCCCCCCGAACTCCCGCCGCACCAGCCCGAGCAGCTCGAGCTCGGACAGCGTGCGGGACGCCGCCTCCGCCTCCTCCATCGTGCGCGCGAGCTCGGCGACCGTCCCGTGCCCGCGCTCGACCTGCTCGAGCAGGCGCAGCTGGGCGGGCTCCAGCGGCGGCAGGGACGCCTCGGGCACCCGCGGCGCGTCGGCGCCGAACAGCAGGTCGAGCGCGTCGCGGGCGCCGCGGATCACCGCCGCACCGGCGTGTAGCAGCTCGTTGGTGCCCGCGGACGCCCGGCTCGTGACCGGGCCGGGGACGGCGGCGACGGTGCGGCCGAGGTCGGTGGCGAGGTCGGCGGTGATGAGCGACCCGGAGCGCGTGGCGGCCTCGACGACGATCGTCAGCGTCGAGAGGGCGGCGATGATGCGGTTGCGGGCCGGGAAGCACCAGCGGTGGCCGCCGAACCCGGGCGGCATCTCGGACACGACCGCACCGTGCTCGATCAGCCGGGCGTGCAGGTGGCGCATGCGCGCGGGGTAGGCGGTCTCGGCGCCGCCGGCGAGAACGGCCACGGGCGGCGCCCCCGGCGGGCCTCCGGACCGCCCCTTAGGCCCGACTCCCTCGAGCGCCCCCAGATGCGCCGCCGAGTCGATCCCCAGCGCCATGCCGGACACGACGGGCACGCCGGCGCCGGTCAGGCTCCGGCCGAGCGAGGTCGAGACCTCGAGCCCGTATGACGTCGCGCGGCGCGAGCCGACGATCGCGACCGCCTCGCCCTGCGGCAGCGCCGCGAGCGAACCGGCGACGTGAAGGACCGCCGGCGGGTCCGGCAGCTCGCGCAGCCGGTCGGGATAGCCGGGCTCGCAGCGGCAGATCGCGATGAGGCCGGCGGCGGCGATGCGGCGGCGGGCGAAGGCGGGGCTGAACGCCTCGTAGCGCGCGAGCGCCGCGGCGTCGAGGGCGAGCAGCTCTTCGTCCGGCCGTGCGAGCACCCGGGAGGTCCTCCCCTGCTTCTCCCGCCACGCGATGTCGATCGACCCGGAGACCGCCACGATCAGGTCCGCCCGGCGGAGGCAGGCGTCGCAGGCGGTCACGCCGCCACCCGGTTCGGCGCTGCGTCGGTGCGGTGCGCCAGCGCCGCGGTGACGTGCTCGGGGCCGACGACGTCGGAGCCCTCGAGGTCGGCGGCCGTGCGGGCGACGCGGAGGACGCGGTGGTGGCCGCGGGCGCTGAGGCCGTCGCGGTCGTGCAGCTCGTAGAGCAGGCGCAGCGCGCTCGGGGTGGCGCCGACCAGCTCGCGGACCATGCGCGGCGTCATCTGCGCGTTGCACGACACGCCGAGGCCGGCGAAGCGGCGCAGCTGTCGCTCGCGCGCCGCGACCACCTGCTCGCGCAGGACCGGCGAGCCGGGCGCGCGCTGCTCCCGGAGCGCCTTCGCGGCGGGCCGGCCGACCGCGATCGTCACGTCGATGCGGTCGAGCAGCGGGCCGCTGAGCCGGCGTTGATGGCGGGCGAGGTCGGCGGCCGAGCAGCGGCAGCGGTGGTCGCCGAGGCCGCACGGGCACGGGTTCGATGCCGCCACGAGCATGCAGCGTGTCGGGAACAGCATCACGCGCTGCGAGCGGACGATCGCGACGCGGCCGTCCTCCAGCGGCTGGCGCAGCGCCTCGAGCGACGAGCGCGCGAACTCCGACAGCTCGTCAAGGAACAGCACGCCGTGGTGGGCGAGCGTGATCTCGCCCGGCAGCGGCACCGTGCCGCCGCCGACCAGGCCGGGCGGCGAGATCGTGTGGTGCGGCGCGCGGAACGGGCGCGTCTCGACCAGCCCGCCGCCCGAGTGCAGGCCCGTGATCGAGTGGATGCGTGTGACCTCGATCGCCTCCGCGCGCGTGAGCGGTGGCAGGATCGACGGGACCCGCCGCGCGATCATCGTCTTGCCGGTGCCCGGCGGCCCGTGCAGGAAGAGGTTGTGGCCACCGGCCGCGGCGACGAGGATCGCCGGCAGCAGCGCGTCGTGCCCGCGGACGTCGCTCATGTCCGGCGGCTCCACGGCGGCCGGCTCGTCCGGCTCCGACACCGGCTCGGGGAGCGGCGGCACCACGGCGCGGCCGGCGAGCACGTCCGCCGCCTCGTGCAACGAGCTCACGGCGACGACCTCGATCCCCTCGACGAGCGCCGCCTCGCGCGCCCGCGCCGCGGGCACGACGATCCGCGTGAGGCCATGCGCGTGGGCGCCCTGCGCGACCGCCAGCGCCCCGCGGATCGGCCGCACCTCGCCGGTCAGCGACAGCTCGCCGGCGAACACGCAGCCCTCCACCTGCTCGCGCTCGACCTGGCCGCTCGCCGCGAGGATGGCCATCGCGAGCGGGAGGTCGAAGCCCGGACCGATCTTCCGCAGGTACGCGGGTGCGAGGTTGATCGTGATGCGCTTCTGCGGGAACTCGAAGCCCGAGTTCGTGATCGCGGAGCGAACGCGCTCGCGCGCCTCCCGGACCGCCGTGTCCGCGAGCCCGACGATCGTGAAGGCCGGCAGGCCGACGCGGATGTCAGCCTCCACCCAGACCCGGCGAGAGTCGACGCCGTCCAGGGCGAAGGCCGTGACCCGGGCGAGGCTCATCAGAACGCGCCTTGGACGTGGTCGAGGCTGACGAGGGCTCCGTCGCGGTCGATGCGGATCCCGATCGCGTCGAACCGCAGCTCGGAGGTGCGGGGTCGTTCGTTGACCTCGGCGAGCCAGATCGCGCCCATGCTCCGGACCTGGCGGCGCTTCGCCTCGCCGAGGCTCCACCACGGGTCGCCCGCGCCGGAGCGGCGCGTCTTGACCTCGCAGAACACGAGCACGTACTCGTCCGTCGCGACGAGGTCGAGCTCGCCGAAGCGGGTGCGGTAGTTGCGCGCGACGACGCGATAGCCGAGCCGCTCGAGGTGCTCCGCGGCGAGCTGCTCACCGCGGCGGCCGAGCGAGTGGCGGGGGTCGTCGGACATGACCCGGGCGACGCTATGGACGCCGGCGTGCCGGATCAGCGCGCGACGGTTACGAGTCTGTGCCGACTCTGCGGCCCGCCGGCTTCGAGGGCCGCGACCGCGGGCGGCGGCTCAGGACGCCGCCGCCCGCTGCCCGCGCGGCGCTAGGAGTGCTGCGCCTTGGCCTGCTTGGAGACGCACTTGCCGAAGGCATTGCGCTTGTTGTGGTTCGTGCCGTACTTCTCGCGGAACGCCGCCGGGTCGGCCTTGCGCTCGGTCTTGCACGCCTTGGCGGCGTTGACGTCGGCCTTGACGTCGTCCTTCACGGTCTTGGCCGTCTCGGCCTTGGCCTTCTGCGAGACGCACTTGCCGTGCGCGTTGGCGCCGTGCTTGCCGGTGCCGTACTTCGCCTTGAAGGCGGCCGGATCGGCGGTCTCCTCGGCGGTGCAGTCCTTGGAAGCGTTCTGCTTGGCCTCCTTGGCGGCCTCGGTGGTCGCATGCGTGCGCTTCGAGACGCACTTGCCGAACGCGTTGTGCTTGTTCTTGTTCGTCCCGTAGGTCATGCGGAACAGCGCGAGGCCCATCCCTGAGCGCTCGGTGCGGCACTGCTTGGACGCCGACGGCGTGGGCGGATCAGGACTCGGAGCCGAGTCGTCCGCGAAGGCGGTGGTGCTGAGGGCGAGGGCGCCGATCAGCGAGAGTGTGGTGAGGGTCTTCATGCCCCTCTGACGCGACGCGGCGACGAACGTTGGTCGGTCAGCGCGACTTGCCGTGCGCAGCCGCCGGCGGCGTCACCTTGCGCTTGCTCGCCGGGACCTTGGCGGCGGGTGTGTGCACAGCCTTCGCGGGCACCTGGCGGACCTTGACGGTCGGGATCGGCCGGGCCGCGGCCGCCCGCTGCCGGCCAGGGGCGCTGCGTGCCGCCGCGCGCTGACGGCCGGGCGCGGCCGGTGTCGCCGCGTGCTGCCCGCTGCGGCCGTGGGTCTTGGCCGGCTTGGGAAGCGCTTGAGCGCGCTGGTGTTTCCGGCTCGGGGACCGCATCGCCGCGGCCGGACGGAGCGTCGCCGCCGGGACTTGGAGACCGCGCGAGCCGGCGACAGGCGCTGCCACGGCGGCCGGCACCGCGGCGGGCGCGGCCCGACGAGTCGTCTCCTTCGCCGCAGGGCGGTCGGCCGGCCGGTGCTGCTCGACCTCGCGCACCGCGACGACGCCGCCCCCGCCGGCGCTGACCGCGATCGCGGCCACCACCAGCGCCTTGACGCCGACACCGGACGCGCCGGCGCCCGCGGCGCCCGCCGCCACGGCGCCGCCCGCGCCCGCCGCCGCGGCACCCGAGCCGCCGGACAGCGTCGCGGCGAGCACGCTGTGCTTGAGCGCCACGCTCGGGACCACGGGGAGCACGAGCGACAGCGCGACGCGCTGGCGCTTGACCTCCGCCTCGAACGCCGTGCACGCCGGGCAGAGCGCCAGGTGGCGTCGGATCGGAGCACGGCGCAGCGCGCTCCCCTTCAGCGTCGAGAGCTGCTCGCAGATCTCACCGCAGCTGGCCGCACGCGCCTGCCGCCAGCCGGCCAGCGCCTCGCGGGCTTGGAAGATCAAGGCCTTCACTTTGTCGGTCCGGACGTCCAGGATCGTCGCGATCTCCTGCTGCGACAGGTCGCCGAGCTCGGCGAGCACGAGCGCCGCGCGCTGGTCGTCGGGCAGGCGGGCGATGTCGCCCAGCAGATCCTTGAGGTCCTCGCCGAGCTCGACCTTCTCGGCGAGCGCGAGGCCGTCGGCACTCGGCTCGCGCACGTCGTCGAGCGCGAGCGTCTCGCGCCGCGCCCGCAGCATCGAGAGGCAGCGGTTGCGGGCGATCGTGTAGAGCCACGGCTTGAGATTGACCTGCGCGGTCCCGTTAGAAAGATGACGGTGCGCGGCGACGAACACGCGCTGGAGGGCGTCCTCGGCCTCCTCGTGCGAGCCCAGCATGTGGCGGCAGAAGCCGAGCAGCGCCCGGTGGTGGCGGTCGTAGATCGCCTCGAACGCCTTCTCGTCGCCGCGTCGCAGGGCGGCCACCAGCCGTTCATCCGGGGCGGCACGCAGCAGCCGCGGCGGGAGTCGCAGCGAACGGGGAGAGAACGCGGTTGCCTGCATCTGTGCTGTATCGGCCTCCGCCGGGTTGAGCTATCGCGTGGATTGCACACCTAGACATAGACGCTCCAGGACCGCAGACGTTGGTGGGCTCCCGCCAACCTCGGGCCCGAGCCTGGCGTTACACCCCGCAATGAGCCTCCAGACCAGCGCGATCCGCAGCGAGCTCGTCCGCCACTTCATCGCGGCGCCCGGCTACGCCGGCGCCTGCACCCAGCGCCAGCGCGAGGACGCCCACTACGAGCGCGGGCGCAAGGCTGGACTCGGTGAGGCGATCGAGCTCGTGGACACGTGGTTGCGCATCGAGGAGATCGCGGCGCGCCGCTAGCTGCGCAACCTCGGTTGACAAGACCGCATCTTGTCAACTAAGGTTGCCCGACCGTGCCGCTCTCCACCGAGCTCACCCACCCCGAGAGCCCTGCCGACGGCCTCGCCGCCGTCGTCGCGCTCCGCCGCCTCGCCGACCGCATGGAGGACGCGGAGGTCGAGCGGGCGCTGAGGGACGGGTGGACGTGGGCACAGGTCGCCGAGGCGCTCGGCGTCACCCGGCAGGCGGTCCACAAGAAACACGCCAGGAGGTTGAGGGATGTTCGGTCGATTCGTCCGTGACGCGCGCTACGCCGCGCTGGAGGCCACGAGCGTGGCCGCGGGCCTGGGTTCGAGCAGCGTCGAGGCCGAGCACCTGCTGATCGCGATCGCGTCCGGTAACAGCAAGGCCGCGCACGCGCTCAAGGACGTCGGGCTCGAGCCCCAGGAGCTGCGGGACGCGCTGGTGCGCGACTTCGAGCGCGTGCTCGGCACGGTCGGGATCGATGCCAGCGGGGTCGACCTCGACGCGAACTGCCGCCGCACGAAGCCGAGCTGGGGCACGTCGGCCAAGGCAGGTCTCGAGCGCGCGGTCAAGGAGGCCAAGCGCAGCGGTGACACGAAGATCGGCACCGAGCACATCCTCCGCGGACTGCTGGCCGCCGAGCACGGCACCGTGCCGCGCATCCTCGCCGCCGAGGGCATCGACCGCGACGAGCTCACGGGCCGGCTCTGAGGATCCGCACCGCCACGCCGGCCGACGTCGGGGCCGTCCTCGCGCTCTGGGCCGAGTCGCGCACCCTCGCGGCCGCCACCCCCGACACGCCCGAGGCCGTCGAGCGCGCGCTCGACTCGCTCATCGAGGCCGAGGAGGACGGCGCCATCGTCGGCACCGTGATCGCCGCGGTCGGCGCGCGGCGGGTCACGGCGCTCGTCGCCCACGAGGAGGAGCACGCCGGCGCGTTCTGGACCGCCCTCGGCTACCCACCCGACGCCGAGATCGGGCGCCACGTCCGCAACCTCTAGGCCGCTCGCACCACCACGAACCACGGGCCGGCGTGGAGCACCTCTCCCCCGCCGAGCTCCTCAGCCAGCCCCTCGCCGCTGAAGTAGCGCTTGTAGACCTCGTGGCGGGAGCCGTCGTTCAGGAGCCGCTCCTGCCACTCGACGACCTCGTGGTCCGGCCGGATCGCGGAGTCGGCGACCACCAGCTCGCCCGCCACGCGCCGCGCCTCGGCGAGGAACGCCACCCGCGCCGCCTCCTCCAGGTGCCCGTAGAAGTGGCCGGTGAAGAGGCGCTCGAACTCGCCGTCGGCGAACGGGAGCGGGAGCGCGTCGGCGACCACGAAGCGGCCGGCCGGGATCCGGGCGGAGGCGATCTCGATCATCGACTCGCTCTGGTCGAGCCCGGTGACCGAGCCGCGCAGGTGCTGCGTCAGGTAGCCGGTGCCGCAGGCGATGTCGACCGTGCGAGCCGCCGGCAGGGCCGCGACGGTGCCGACCAGCGCCTCACGATCCTCCACCCACCCCGGCCGGTCGCGCGAGGCGAACAGCCCGGTCCCCTCGTACCACTGGTCGTACTCGGCGGCGCGCTTTTCGTAGTACGCCTTCACGAGCCCCTCGAAGAAGTCGGCACGCCCGGGCGACGGCCGTGGACACTTCGCCGGATCGCCGCCCGAACCCTCGGAAATACGGCCGTATTCCCTTCGGATTCGTCCGCCGCCCGGCTCGGTCCACGACCGTTCCGGGCGCACCGCCTGTTCTCCGAGGAACTCGTCAGAGCGCCAGCTGCTGGTAGGCCATCGACTGGAACGACATGCGGTGCAGCGGGGACACCCCCAGCTTCTCGATCGCCGCGCGGTGCTCGGGCGTCGAGTAGCCAACGTGCGTCGCGAACTCCCAGCCCGGATAGCGCTCCTCCATCCGCCGCATGAAGCGGTCGCGCGACACCTTGGCGATCACGGAGGCGGCCGCGATCGCGGCGGAGGTGGCGTCGCCGCCCACCACGGGCCGCTGCTCGAAGCCCGTGGCCGGCACCGGGAAGCCGTCGGAAAGACAGAGACAGCCGTCGACGCCGACGCGCCGGAGCACGTCAGACAAGGCCGCGAGGTTCGTGACGTGCAGCCCGCGCTCGTCGATCCCGCGCACGCAGCGCGAGGTCACCGCGACCTTCGTCGCGATCCGCAGGACACGCGGGTAGAGCTCCTCGCGCCCTTCCTCCGTGTGCTGCTTGGAGTCGTTCAAAGCGGTGAGCGCCCGCAGGTCGGCCAGCCCGATCCGCTCGTAGTCGAACAGCACCGCCGCGGCCACCAGCGGCCCGGCCAGGCAACCGCGCCCGGCCTCGTCCGCGCCGGCCACGAAACGCGAGCCCAGCCCGCGGTCGTAGGCGAACAGGCGGCGGCCGCTGCGACGTCTCTTGCGGGCTCGCCTCATCGCCCGGTTTTCTACAACCTCAGAGGAGCCCGATGCGTTTGGGAGGCCAGTAGGTCCCGAAGGCTGCGCCGACGATCCACTTGCGAGGGACCGGTCCCCAGTACCGGCTGTCGTCCGACGACCCACGATTGTCGCCCATCATGAAGTAGGTACCGGCCGGAATCGTGACCTCGCGCGGGAAGTCGCACTCCCCCGCCCCGCCCGCGCAGGGCCGGATGAACGGCTCCTTCTGGCGCTTGCCGTTCAGGATCACGTGGCCGTTGCGGATCGCGAGCCGGTCGCCGGGCCCGGCGACCACCCGCTTGATGAAGTTCACGTCGGCCTTGTGGGGCGTCGCCTTCAGGCACACCTGCCCCATCGGCGGCTGCTCGCCGCACATGTCGTCCTCCTCCGCGCCGGTCGGCGGGTGGAAGACGACGACGTCGCCCACGCCGGGGTCCGAGAAGCGCGCGCCGATGCGGTTGACGAGCACGCGCTGGCCGATCTGGAGCGTCGGCACCATCGACTCTGACGGGATCTTGTACGGCTTGATGAGGAACGCCTGGATGCCGAGCGCGAGCCCGAGCGCCACGGCGACGATGAGGACGAGCTCCAGCAGTGAGCCGGAGGCTGACGAGCCCTTCTTCACCTCAGCTGCTGGTGTCATCGGCGCCCTCGGCGGTCGCCTCGGGGGCGTCCGAACCGGAGGGGGCCTCTTCCAGCGCCTGCGCGTCGACGGCCTCGCCCGGGACCTCGGCGTCCGCGGCGGCGGCCGCCTCGGCGGCGGGATCGTGGAGCAGTCCCGCCTCGACGACCTCCTCGGCCTGACCGGTGTACCGGCGCTCGCGCACACGCGCGCGCTTGCCGACTCGGCCGCGCAGGTAGTAGAGCTTGGCCCGCCTGACGTCACCGCGCGCGGCCACCTCGATGCGCTCGATCTTCGGCGAGTGCAGCGGGAACGTCCGCTCCACGCCGACGCCGAAGGACTGCTTGCGCACCGTGAAGGTCTCGCGGACGCCCTCGCCCTGGCGCTTGATGACGACACCCTCGAAGACCTGGGTCCGGCGACGGGTGCCCTCGACGACCTGGAAGTGCACCTTCACGCGATCCCCCGGCTGGAAGCGGGGGACACGGCGCAGTTGGGCGCGCTCGAGGGAGTCGATGACGGTGCTCATGGCGAGAAGCGCGTCCGCGGGCGTTGACCCACCGCGGAAGCGGCGGCCTATGGTAGCGGACCCTTTGCGCGCCGGCGGCTCTGCTCCAGGCGCCAGTTCCGGATCTGCTCGTGGTGCCCGGAGAGGAGCACGTCGGGCACCGTCCAGCCGCGCCAGTCGGCCGGTCGCGTGTAGTGCGGGTACTCCGGGCCGCCGTCCAGCGCGGGGCTGAAGGACTCCTCCGCGGCCGAGTCGGCGTGGCCCAGCGAGCCGGGCAGCTTGCGCAGCACCGTGTCCGCCACCACCATCGCCGCGAGCTCCCCGCCGGCCAGCACGTAGCGCCCGATCGAGACCTCCTCGCTGCAGAAGTGGTCGATCACCCGCTGGTCGAAGCCCTCGTAGCGTCCGCACAGCAGAGTGATGGCCTCCTCGCCCGCGAGCGTGTCGGCGAGCGCGTCGTCGAGCAGCCGCCCGCCGGGGGTCAGCGCGATCACGCGCCGCTGCTCGCGCAGCTCCACCGGGTCGATCCCGTAGCGGGCGCGCAGGGCCGCCTCGACGACGTCGACGCGCAGCACCATCCCCGCCCCGCCGCCGAACGGGACGTCGTCGACGCGGTTGTTCTTCATCGGCGTCGTCTCCCGGTAGTCGACCGTCTCGACCGTGTGGCCGAGCACGGCCGCGTTGGCCACGTGGCGCTGGGTGCGGAACCAGTCGAACCAGTGCGGGAAGAGCGTGAAGACGTCAATCCGCATCGAGGAAGCGTAGGTCGACGTCGACCCGCCGGCCCTCCATGTCGAGCTCGCGGACGGCGTCGCCGACCATCGGGACGAGCAGCTCGGAGCCGTCGGGGCGCTCGACCTCGAGCACCTCGACGCTGGGGAGCTCGAGCATCCGCCGCACGGTGCCGACCTCGCGGTCGCCGTCGGTGACGCGCAGGCCCTCGAGCTCGTGCGCCCACCACTCCCCGGGCTCGAGCGGCGGGGCGTGCTCCAGCGCGACGAGCAGCGGGCGGCCGTGCAACGCCTCGGCCGCCTCGCGGCTCTCGAGGCCGGCGAGCCGGATGACCGGCCGCTCGTCGGTGCCGACCCGCCGGACGATCTCGCCCAGGTCGGTCGGCATGCCGAGCGTCAGCAGCCGCGGGCGCGGGCTCGTGACGTGGAACGAGCCGTCGAGACCATGGGCGCGCCCCACGCGCCCCGCCTCGAGGAAGCGATCACTCAACGATGTCGACGAGCACGCGGCGGTTGTCCTTCACCGCGGCGGCCTTGACGACGGTGCGCAGCGCCTGCGCGGTGCGGCCGCCGCGGCCGATGATGCGGCCGTAGTCGTCGTCATCGACCGACAGCTCGAACACGAGCGTGCCGTCGTCCTCCTCGAACTCCTCGACCTTGACCGTGCGCGGGCTTCTCCACGAGCGCCCCGACGAGGTACTCGAGCAGCTCGCGCACGGGAGCTAGACGCCTTGGATCTTGAGGAGCTTCTTGACCGTGTCGGACGGCTGGGCGCCGTGCCCGAGCCAGTAGCGCGCGCGCTCCTCGTCGATCTGGATCGTCGAGGGGTCCGTCTGCGCGTTGTAGCGGCCGATCGTCTCGATGACGCGGCCGTCGCGGGGGGAGCGGCTGTCGGCGACGACGACGCGCCACACCGGGTCCTTCTTCCCGCCCACGCGGGTGAGTCTCATGCTCACGGCCATTTCGCGCGAGGAGGTTAGCGCAGCCGGCGGGGAGCGCCGAGCGGGAGGGGCGAGTCGGGCTTCAGCTCGCGCAGCCGCAGGAGCGTGACGACCCGCTGGGCGCCGCCCTTGGTGGCCAGGCGGGTGAGAACGTACTGCAGCTCGGTGAGGTCGCGGCAGTTGACGGTGAGGAGCGCATCGGTCTCCCCCGCCACCCACGCGGCGGCCGTCACCTCGGGGAGCTCGTGGACGACGTCCTGGAAGCGGCGCTCGAGCGCCTCCTCGTGGGCGCCGAGGGTGACCGAGACGTAGACGCAGAGGCCGAAGCCGGCCTGCTCGCGGTCGAGCTTGGCGTGGATGCCCTCGATCACGCCGGACTCCTTCAGGCGGCGGACGCGGTTGAGCGTGGCGGCGGGGCTGAGGCCGGCGAGGCGGGCGAGCTCGACGTTCGGGCGGTCGGCGTCCGTCTGGAGCTCGTTGAGAAGCAATACGTCGATTTCGTCAGGTCTTTGTGCCATTTGACGGAAGAATATTCAACAAATGAGGTCAGGTGCGGCCTCCGTGGCCCGTGCGTGCTTCCGTGGAGGCCATGAACCGCTCCGTCCTCCTCGCGCTCACGGCCGCCGGCCTGATGTTCGGCCTCACCGTGCCGCTCTCCAAGGTCGCCCTCGGGTGGCTCGATCCCGCGTGGCTCGCCGCCGTGCGGTTCGGGCTGGCCGCGCCGGTGCTGGCCGTGATCGCGCGGCGGGCGCTGCGCGCGGCGGCGACGCCGCGGGTGGCCGCGTGGGGCGCCGGCGGCTACGGGGCGATGGTCGTGCTGCAGAACCTCGGCGTCGAGCGCACGAGCGTCACGCATGCGGCGATCATCTTCGGCGCCGTGCCGGTGTTCGTGGCGGCGGGCAGCGTGCTCGCCGGCCGCGCCGCGGCGGGCCCGGCCGCGTGGTCGGGCTTCGGCGTCGCGCTGGCGGGTGTCGCGCTCGTGGCGGGTTCCGGCGGCGCGGCGTCGCCGGTGGGCGACGCGCTCGTGCTCGCCTCAGCGCTGCTCGGCTCGGCGCTGATCGTCGTGCAGGGCGAGCTGCTGGAGGGGCAGGACCCGGTGGCGGTGACCGCCGTGCAGATGGGCGCCGCCGGCGGCGTTCTCGCTGGTCTTCGCGCTCCCGACCTCGCTGCCGGTGGTGGCGCCGCGGCCGGAGGAGGCGATCGCGCTGGCCGCGCTCGTCAGCGTCGGGTCGCTGATCCCGTTCTCGCTCTACGCCTACGGGCAGGCGCGCGTGTCTGCGGAGTTCGCGGGCGCGTTCGTCAACCTCGAGCCGGTGGTCGGCGTCGCGAGCGGCGTGCTCGCGTTCGGCAACCCGTTCGGCGCGTGGCAGGCGCTCGGGTCGGTGCTCGTGATCGCCGGGCTCGCGCTCAGCGCGGGCGCATCAGGGCGCCGAGAGCGCGACTACGGGCCGGGCGCGGGGTGTCCGGCTCCGGGCGCCGCCTGAGGCCGGCTCGCTCGGCTCGTTCGTTCGCGGCAGCGCCGCGCGGACGTCAACGGCTGGCTGGGTAGGGGTCGGGTCCGAGTCGCCGCGGCAGCCACGAGTGTCAGCTCAGGGTCGGTATGCGACCTCGAGACGACATTCGTGGCGCCGCGGCACCTCGAACCCGCCTCCTCAATGCCCGATGTTGACGTGCGCCGACTCCACCACGGACGCCGGCCCTCGCCACCGCGCTACCGCTGGCGCATCAGCGCGCCGAGATCGGGCATCTTGCCCTGGGAGAGGCCGCGCATCAGCTTGCGCATCTCGCCGAACTGCTTGACCAGCTGATTGACCTGCTGGACGCTCGTGCCCGAGCCCTTCGCGATGCGGAGGCGGCGGGAGCCCTTGATCGACTCGGGGTGGCGCCGCTCCCACGGCGTCATCGAGTGGATGATCGCCTCGACGCGGTCGAGCTCGCGCTCGTCGACGTTCATGTTCTTGAGCTGCTGGCCGGCGAGCCCGGGCATCATCCCGAGCAGCGAGGTCAGCGGCCCCATCTTGCGGATCTTCTTGAGCTGGTCGAGGAAGTCCTCGAGCGTGAACTCGTTCTTCCGGAGCTTGCGCTCGAGCTCCTTGGCGTCCTCCTCGTCGACCTGCCGCTCGGCCTTCTCGATGAAGGAGAGGACGTCGCCCATCCCGAGGATCCGCTGCGCCATGCGGTCGGGGTGGAAGCGCTCGAAGTTCTCGATCTTCTCGCCGGTGGAAGCGAACAGGATCGGCTTGCCGGTGACCGCCTTGACCGACAGCGCGGCGCCACCGCGGGCGTCGCCGTCGAGCTTGGAGAGGATCACGCCGTCGAACTGCGCCGCCTCGGCGAACTGCTCGGCGACGTTGACGGCGTCCTGGCCGGTCATGGCGTCGACGACCAGCAGCACGTTCGTGGGCCGGACGGTCTGCTTGATCTTGGTCAGCTCCGCCATCAACGCCTCGTCGATGTGGAGGCGGCCGGCGGTGTCGACGATCAGCACGTCCTTGCCGTCGCGCTCGGCCTGGTCGCGCGCCCAGGCGGCGATCTCGACCGGGTCGGCGTCGGTGCCGCGCTCGTAGACGGTCGCGCCGGCCTGGCCGCCGACCTTGACGAGCTGCTCGACGGCGGCGGGGCGGTAGACGTCGCAGGCGGCGACGCCGACCGACGAGCCGTGCTCCTCGCGCAGGAAGCGGGCGAGCTTGGCGGTCGCGGTCGTCTTGCCGGAGCCCTGCAGGCCGGCCATCAGGATCACCGTCGGCGGGCGGGGCGAGAACGACAGGCCGGCCGAGGCGCCGCCCATCAGCTTCGTCAGCTCCTCGTTGACGATCTTGACGACCTGCTGGCCGGGGTTGAGCTGGCGCTGGACCTCGGCGCCGAGGCAGCGCTCCTTGACCGCGGACGTGAACTGCTTGACGACCTTGAAGTTGACGTCGGCCTCGAGCAGCGCCAGGCGGATCTCGCGCATGGCGCGCGTGATGTCCTCCTCGGTCAGCGCGCCGCGGCCGCGGACGCCGGAGAGGGTCTCCTGGAGCTTCTCTGAGAGGGAGTCGAACACTCCCGTTGAGTGTAGGTGTGTGCGCTTAGGTCGTCGGGGGCGCGGCCGGAGGTGGCGGCGGCGACGGCGGCTCCGGGCCGTCCGGCGGCGCCGGGTCGCCGGTCAGCCCGGCGATCTCGCCCGCGGTCTCGGCGTCCACCCCGGGCGGGGTGTAGGTCGCGGCGCCCTCGGCCTCGGCGGTCGCCTGCTCGGCGGCGGCCGCCGCGGCGGCGGCGTCGGCCTGGGCCTTCTCGTCGATCGCGTCGAGCCGGCCGCTCGGGCGCGGCTTGGGCTTCGGTGGCGGCGAGCCTTCGCCGCCTCCGCCGAACCGGCCGAGCGCGCTGCCGATGTTGCCGAGCGCCTGGTTGAACTCGCTCGGGATGATGAAGATCTTGTTCGCCTCACCCTGCGCGAGCTGCGGCAGCATCTGCAGGTACTGGTAGCTGAGGAGCTGCTGGTCAGGCGCGCCGTCGTGGATCGCCTGGAAGACCGTTTCGATCGCCTTCGACTCGCCCTCGGCGCGCAGGATCGCCGACGTGCGGGCACCCTCGGCCTTCAGCACCGCCGCCTGCTTCTCGCCCTCGGCGGTGAGGATCTGCGACTGCTTGACGCCCTCGGCGGTGAGGATCGTCGCGCGGCGGTCGCGCTCGGCGCGCATCTGCTTCTCCATCGCCTCCTGCACGGTGCGGGGCGGCTCGACCGACTTCAGCTCGACGCGGTTGACGCGGATGCCCCAGCGGCCGGTCGCCTCGTCGAGCACGACGCGCAGCTGCGAGTTGATGTTGTCGCGGCTGGTCAGCGTCTCCTCGAGGGTGAGCCCGCCGATCACGTTGCGCAGCGTGGTGACGGTGAGCTGCTCGATCGCCTGCAGTGGGTTGGCGATCTCGTACGTCGCGGCCTTCGGGTCGGTGACCGTGAAGTAGATGACGGTGTCGATGCCGACCACCAGGTTGTCCTCGGTGATCACCGGCTGGGGCGGGAACGCGACGACCTGCTCACGCAGGTCGAGCAGCGGCTTGACGCGATCGACGAACGGGACGATCAGCGCGAGCCCGGGTTCGAGCGTGCGCGCGTAGCGGCCGAGCCGCTCGACGACGCCGGCCCGCGCCTGCGGCACGATCCGGATGCCCGACGCTGCGACGATGAACACGAACACCGCCAGCACGATCAGTGCGATGACGCCTGCACTCATGACCTTCTCCTACTCCTCGCTGACGAGCGCGGTCGCGCCCCGGATCTCGACGACCTGTACGCGCCGTCCCTGCTCGATGATCTCGTCTTCGTCGTACGCGCGCGCCGTCCAGACCTCGCCGTTGAGCTTGACGCAGCCCACGCCCTCGTCGTTGGCGATCCGCTCGACCACCATCGCGTGACTGCCGACCAGCGCGGCGGTGCCGGTGCGGCTCAGGGCCGGCATCTTGCGGTGCGAGCGCGCGATCGGCCGCAGCGCCGCGAGCGCCGCGATCGACACCAGCAGGAACACGATCAGCGAGATCGCCGTCCCGGCTCCCGCGGCGCTCAACAGCGCGGCGACGAGCGCGCCGGCCGCGAACGGAGCCAGGAAGAACCCCATCGTCGCGATCTCGCCGATGCCGAGGATCGCCGCCGCGATCAACCAGAGAACCCAGGGCTCCATACGCCCGAATCTACAGAGTGGCGCGGATCAGGTCAGTAGCGCGCGGGCGAAGTCCTGCGCGTCGAACGGGCGCAGGTCCTCGAGCTGCTCGCCGATGCCGATCAGCTTCACCGGGATCCCGAGCTCGTTGGCGATCGCCAGCGCGATCCCGCCCTTGGCGGTGCCGTCGAGTTTGGTGAGGATCACGCCGGTCACGTCGACCGCCTCGCCGAACAGCTTGGCCTGGCGGACGCCGTTCTGGCCGGTGGTGGCGTCGACGGTCATCAGCGTCTCGTGCGGCGCGTCGGGCATCTGCTTGGTGATCACGCGCCGGACCTTGGTCAGCTCGGCCATCAGGTCGGTCTGGGTGTGGAGCCGGCCGGCGGTGTCGATGATCACGACGTCGACGCCGTGCTCGCGGCCGCGGGCGACGGCGTCGAACGCCACGGCGCCGGGGTCCGAGCCCTCCGGGCCGCGGACGAACTCGCAGCCGGCGCGCTCGCTACCAGCGCTCGAGCTGCTCGACCGCGGCAGCGCGGAACGTGTCGGCGGCGGCGATCAGGACCTTCTGGGCGAGCGTCTTCTGCAGGTGCCAGGCGAGCTTGCCGATCGTCGTCGTCTTGCCGGTGCCGTTGACGCCGACGACGAGGATCACGGTCGGATCGGGGCGGAGGTCGATGTGGTCGTCCCCGGTCTTGGCAAGGTCGGCCAGGAGCTCCGAGAGGCGCTCGGTCAGCGCCTCGCCGCCGGTGATCTCGCCCTCCTCGGCCTCGCGCTCGAGCTTCTCCACGACCTGGGCGGTCGTGCGAGCGCCGACGTCGGCGTAGATCAGCGCCTCCTCGAGGCGCTCCCAGGTCTCCTCGTCGAGGTCGCCCTGGAAGAGCGTGGCCTGGACCTCGGCCTGCAGCGCCTCGCGGGTCTTGCGCATGTTCTCGCGCATGCGCCGGAAGAAGCCGCGGCGTTGCTGCTCGCGCTCCTCCTCGGGCGCCGGCGCGGGGCCGGAGCCGTTGGTGATGAAGAGGTCGTACCAGTCTCGTGCCACAGGACGCGTGAGAATAGAGCGATGCCCGAGGAGATCACCGTGCGCGCGGAGGCGGCGGACAGCCTGATCGCGGTCCGCCTCGTCGACGCGATGGTGACCGAGATGGACCAGCTGTACGGGCAGGCGCCGGGGGGCGGGGTCGGCTCAGGCGCCTCGCCGTCCGACTTCACGCCGCCGACCGGCGCGTTCCTGGTCATCTACGCCGGCGGCAAGCCGGTGGCGGGCGGCGGCCTCAAGCGCGACGACGACGGCGTGGCCGAGATCAAGCGCATGTACGTCGTGCCCGCGGCGCGGCGCCAGGGCCTCGGAAGGCTGCTGCTGGAGGCGCTCGAGAACCGGGCGCGCGAGCTCGGCTACGCGCGCATCCGGCTCGACACCGGCGCGCGCCAGCCCCACGCGCAGGCGATGTACGAGCGCGCGGGCTACCACCCGATCGACAACTACAACGGCAACTCGATGGCGTCGTTCTGGGGCGAGAAGATCCTGCGGTGACGGCGTTCGTCCTGACGCTGATCGGCGCGGCGCTGGCGTGCGGGCTGGAGATGCTCGAGGCGCTGGCGATCGTGCTGGCGGTCGGCTCCACGCGGCGCTGGCGGGACGCGGTGATCGGCGCCGTCGGCGCGGTGGCGCTGCTCGCGGTGATCGTCGTGGCGGTCGGGCCGCTGCTGCTCGCGCGGCTGCCGCTGGAGCCGCTCAAGGTCGTGATCGGCACCGCGCTGCTGCTGTTCGGGCTCGAGTGGCTGCGCAAGGGCGTGCTGCGGCTCGCCGGGCCGGCGGTCGCTGTCGAACTCGTTCCAGGAGTACGTCGAGGAGCGCGAGGCGCTGGAGGCGATGGAGGCCCCCGCGCCCGGCGAGCCGGACTGGCCGGCGCGGATCGTGGCCGGCAAGGGCGTGCTGCTGGAGGGCGTCGAGGTCGTGCTGATCGTGGCCGCGCTGGGCGCCGGCCCGGACGGGCTGACGCCCGCGATCGCGGGTGCCGCGCTGGCGGTGGTGGTCGTCGTCGGCGTCGGCTTCGCGCTGCACCGGCCGCTGATGCGGCTCCCGGAGTCGCACCTCAAGTACGCGGTCGGCGTGGTGCTCTCGTCGTTCGGCGTCTTCTTCCTCGGCGAGGGGCTGGGCACCGACTGGCCCGGCGGCGACGTCGCGCTCCTCTACGTGGCGGTGACGCTGCTGGCGGTCTCCCAGGCGGCGGTCGCCACCCTCGCGCGCGAGCCGGTGACGGCCTGATGCGTGCGCTGCGCAAGCTCGTGCTCGGCGAAACGGTGGCGCTGCCGGTCGGGGTCGCGACCGTCGCTCGCCGTCGGCCTGGTGCTGCGCGAGGTCGGCGGCGAGTGGTGGGAGGACGACGGCGGCTTCGTCCTGCTCGCGCTGGTGGTGGCGGTGCTCGCTGGCGTCGCTGGCGCCCGCGCACCGCCGGCGCTAGGCGCCAAGCCAGGCAGCTTGCTGCCGAGCGGGGGGCTAGCGGCTCCCCAGCTCGCCGATCTTGCCGCGGAGGCCCACGCAGCCGACGCAGCCGATGCACCCCACGCAGTCGACGCAGCCCACGCACCCGACGCAGCCGAGGCAGCGGATGTTGCCGACGCCGCCGACGATGCCGGCGCTGGCGGCCACGCCCATGCTCATGAGCACCGCCGCCGACGCGGCCACCGCCGCGCTGCCGACCACGCCGGCGCTCGCGGCCACCCCGGCGCTGCCCACCACGGCGGCGCTGGCAGCCACGCCCGCGCTCCCGACGACGGCCGCGCTGCCCGCGACCCCGGCGCTGCCGCTGACTCCCGGGCTGTCCTCGACGCTGACGTTCTCCTCGATCACAGGCCGGAGCGTACCCGCGGGAATAGCTCGGCCGCGAGCGACGTTTCCCCAGACATGTTCGACTCCATCAGCAAGCAACTCAAAGCCCGCCGCCTGATCAACCAGCGCGCCCCGCACCGCCGCTCCGACGAGGTCTACCTCGCCCCGCGCCAGCGCTGGTACTAGCCCCCCGCTAGGCACAAGTGCCTGGCTTGGCGTCTAAGCGGCCACGCGCGGCGGCAGCCGCCGCGAGACGACCTTCGACACGCCGTTGCCGGCCATCGACACGCCGTAGAGGCAGTCGGCGGCCTCCATCGTGCGCTTCTGGTGCGTCACGACGATGAACTGCGCGCGGTCCGAGAACCGGCGCAGGACGCCGAGGAAGCGGTCGATGTTCAGATCGTCGAGCGCTGCCTCGACCTCGTCGAGGATGTAGAACGGGCACGGCCGGGCGAGGAAGACCGCGAACAGGAACGCCAGCGCGGTCAGCGACTTCTCGCCGCCGGACAGCAGCGTCAGGCGCTTGGTCGACTTGCCCGCCGGCGTGATCTCGATCTCGACGCCCATGCCGTCGTCGGGGTCGCCGCTCTCCTCGGCCTCGACGGCAGCCTCCAGGCGCTCCTCGTCGCTCGGTGACTCCTCGGGCTCGACGCCGCCGAGCACGGGGCGCGGGCCGGCGTCCTCGCGCACGAGCCGCAGGCGCCCGCGGCCGCCCGGGAAGAGCTGCTCGGCGACCTCCTCGAAGTTCTTGGCGGCGGCGGTGAACGTCTCCTCGAACGCCTCGCGGATGCGCTTGTCCGTGTCCCGGATCAGGCCCTTGAGCTCGCGCAGCGCGTCCTCGAGGTCCTCGCGGCGCGCCTCGAGCTCCTCGACGTGGGCGATCGCCTCGGCGTACTCGTCCTGCGCGAGCGGGTTGACCGGGCCGAGCTGCTCGCGGCGCCTCTGCAGCCGCTCGATGCGGCCGGCGAGGTTGTCGCGCTCGCCCTCGGCGAGCGGCTCCTCGGCGGGCTCGGGCCTCGAGGCCGAGCTTGCCGGCGAGCTCGCGCAGCGTGCCGTCGGCCTCGTGCGCGCGGTCGCGGGCCTGCTGCGCGCGGACCTCGGCGCGGGTGACGGCCTGAGCGCTGCCGCCGCAGCCGCGTCTGCGCGGCGTTCTCGGCCGCCGCGCCGGCGCGCAGGTCGGCGGCGAGCCGCTCGCCGGCGGCGCGATCGGCGTCGAGCTCGGCCTGGAGCGCCTCCTGGCGCGCGCCGACGGCCATCCCCGCCACCTCGAGCGCGCCGACCAGCCGCTGCGCGGCGGGTGCGAGCCGGTCGTCGGCGGCGAGCCGCTCGCGCTCGTGAGCGAGCCGCCGCTCGCGGTCGCGGCGCTCGCGCTCGGCCCGCTCGGCGAGCCGGCGCTCGGCGTTGAGGGCGGACGCGATCTGGGCCCGCCGCGTAGCGGTCGGCCCCTCCTCGGGCGCCTTGCGCCGCTGCTCGATCAGCCAGCCGGCGTGCCGCACCGCCTCGCTCGCCTCGTCGCGGGCGCGGGTCGCCTCGCGGGCGGCGCGGTCGGCCTCGTCGCGCGCGGCGTCGGCGGCGGCGACCGCCTGCGACGCCTGCTCGACCTCGGCGAGCGCGGCCTGCTCGGCCCGCGCGGCGCGCTCGGTGGCGGCGACCAGCTCGTCGCGGCGGTTGCGCTCGACCAGCAGCCGATCCTCCCCGCCGCCGGGGACCTGCCGCAGCTCGCGCGTGCCGGGCGACCACACCCGCCCGTCGCGGGTCACGGCGACGCCGTGGAAGTCCGGCCGCAGCCGCTCGAAGCTCTCCACGACCCAGACGTCCGCGAGCAGCCCGCGGGCGAGGGACGTGGCCGCCGCGCCCGAGGCACCGGCGCCCTCCTCCGCGTCGACGTGGTCGAGCAGCGGCTGCGCTTCGGGGGCGGGCACGGGTGATGACGGCGGCGCGAGGAAGGCCCCCGGGGCCGCGGCGTCGCCGGGCACGAGCGCGGCACCGCCGTCGCGGCCCGCGCCGTCGAGCAGCGAGGCGGCCTCGGCGAAGTTCGACGCCACCGCGGCACGCAGCCTCGGCCCGAGGGCGGCGGCGAGCGCGAGCTCGTAGCCGGCGTCGGCGCGGAGCGCGTCGGCGAGCGCGGGCGCTCCGCCCGGCGCGCCCGCGTGGGAGCGCAGGAACTGGTTGACCGCGGCGAGCTCGGCGCCGACCTTGGCGGCCTCGCGGCGGGCTCGCTCGGCGGCGCCGTCGACCTCGCGGCGGGCGCGGCGGGCGGTGTCGCTGGCGGCGTCGGCCTCGCGGCGGCGGCCCAGCGCGGCCTCGGCGATCTCGTCGAGGCGGGAGCACTCGGCGTGGGCGGCCTCGCGGCGGGCCTCGAGCTCGGCGATCTCCTGGCCGAGCCGCTCCTGCCGGCTCTGGGCGAGCTGCTCGAGCTCGGCCTCCAGGGCGGCGACGCGCTCGTCGGCGCCGGTGTCCTCGGCCTCGTCGCCCGTCTCCTCCTCGAGCCCGGTCAGCAGCGCCCGGCGCCGCTGCGAGCGGTCCTCGATCAGCGCGACGGCGGCGCGTGCGCTCTCGAGCCGCAGCCCGATCCGCTCGGCCGCCGAGCGCGCCGCGTAGGTGCGGTTGGCGAGCGCCTCGCGCTCCTGGCGCACGGGCGGCCAGCGCCGCCTCGGCCTGCTCGCGCGCGGCGCGCAGCTTCGCCAGCTCGGCCTCGATCGCCTCGTACTCGGCCTTTGCCCGCGCCGCCTCGGCCTCGGCCTCGGCCGAGCTCCGCTCGGGCCACCCGCGCGTCCTCGCGGGCCAGCGTCCAGCGCGCCTCGTCGGTCTGCCGGGCGAGCCGCTCGTGCAGCTCGGCCGCCTCGGCCTGGCGCTTGAGCGGCCGCAGCCGCGAGCGCGCCTCGTTCTCGACGTCCAGCGCGCGATCCAGGTTGTCCTGCGTCCGCTCCAGCTTCAGCTGCGCGCGGCGCCGGCGCTTGCGGTGCTTGCCGAGCCCGGCGGCCTCCTCGATCAGCAGCCGGCGATCGCGCGGCTTCGAGGTGACGATCGCCTCGACCCGGCCCTGGGACACGACGGAGTGCATCTCCTTGCCCAGCCCGGTGTCGCTCAGGATCTCCAGCACGTCGACCGAGCGGCACTTCGCACCGTTGACGCGGTACTCGCCCTCCCCCGCGCGGTCGAGCCGGCGGGCGATCGAGACCTCGCCGGCCGGGCAGATCGACCGCGCCGTCGCCGTTGTCCAGCACGACCTCGACCTCGGCCTCGCTCGCGGGCCTGCACGCCGTGGGCGCCGGCGAAGATCACGTCCTGCATCGACTGCCCGCGCACGGCCAGCGGCGACTGCTCGCCCAGCGCCCATAGCACCGCGTCGGTGATGTTCGACTTGCCGGAGCCGTTCGGCCCGACGACGACCGACACGCCCGGCGTGAACTCCAGCCGCGTGCGGTCGGGGAACGACTTGAAGCCCTTCAGGGAGATCGACCTCAGGTGCATCTCAGGTCCCCAGGATCTCCAGCGCCGAGGCCGCCGCGGCCTGCTCGGCGTCCTTCTTCGAGCGCCCGGAGCCGCGCCCGACCTCCTCGCCCGCCACCGTCGCCGCCACCTCGAAGGTCCGGTCGTGCGGCGGCCCGTCCTCCGCCACCACCTCGTAGCGCACCACCGCGCCCCGCCGGGCGAGGCGCTCCTGCAGCGCCGACTTGAAGTCCGCCGGCGAGACCAGCGCGTTCTCGATCTCCGGCGTGAACGCCTCGACCACCGCCTCCGCGGTCTTCTCGTAGCCGTAGGCCAGGTAGCACGCGCCGATCACGGCCTCGATCACCGAGGCCAGCACGCGCTCGGTCCGCACCAGCGCGTTGGTCGCCGCCTCGCCCGCGTCCGGCGGCGCCGCCGCCCGCAGCCGCTCCGGCAGCCCGAGCCGCTCCGCCACCCGCCGGCACGAGCGGCCCGCTGACCGCCTGAGCGCGGATCTTGGTCAGCCGGCCCGCCCCGTGGGACTCCGCGGCCAGCCGCGGATACAGGTGCGTGGTGACCGCCAGGCCGAGCACCGAGTCCCCCAGGAACGCGAGCCGCTCGTAGGAGTCCGAGCGCTGCTCCGTCCAGGACGCGTGCGTGATCGCCTGTCGCGCGAGATCCGGCGGCAGCGCTTCCAACAGGTCGTTGAGCTGATTCAGGGGTCAGGGCCTGGCCGGGGCGTGCTCGAGTACGAAGTCGACGGCCGCTCCGACCGTCTGGATCCGAGCCGCCTGCTCGTCCGTCATCGCCACGCCGTACGTGTCCTCGAGCTCCTGCACCAGCGTGTAGAGGTCGAGCGAGTCGGCCTCCAGGTCGCGCTTGAAGTGGGTCGACTCGTCGATCCGCGCCGGATCGAGCTCCAGCTCGTCGGCGAGGTGGGCGCGGATGGCCTCGAGGATCTCGTCGCGGGTCATGGCTGGTCGGGGACGCTAGACACCACGGCGGACACCTCCGCGGGAACCCGTCGCAGCGCGCCCGCGCCGGCGAGCGTCTCGAGCGTCCGCCCCACCACGTCCTCGCTCACGCCGCGCGCGGCGAGCCGGATCGCGTTGGTGATCCCGGCCGCCTCGAACGAGCCGTGCGGCACGACGACGAGCTTGCGCAGGCCCAGCAGCACGGCGCCGCCGACCGCCTGCGGGTCGAGCTGGTCGCGCAGCTCGCGCAGGGCGGGCCGCAGCATCAGGCCGCCGATCGTCGAGCGCTTGGACGAGGTCGCGGCGTCGCGGACCGCGCCCAGCAGCACGGCCGACGTCCCCTCCATCACCTTCAGCGCGACGTTGCCGGTGAAGCCGTCGGTGACGATCACGTCGGCCTCGCCGGTGCCGATCGCGAAGCCCTCGACGTTGCCGACGAAGTTCAGCCGCGACTCCGAGTCGGAGAGCACCGCGTGGGCGGCGACGAGGTCCTCCGGGCCCTTCGAGGCCTCCTCGCCGTTGCTGAGGAGCGCCACGCGCGGCCTCGACACGCCCATCGCCGTCTCCATGAACGCGGCGCCCATGTGCGCGAACTGCACCAGGTGCTCGGGCCGCACCTCGACGTTGGCGCCGGCGTCGAGCAGCAGGAACGGCGAGCCCGGGACGGGCACCAGCACCGCGAGCGCCGGCCGGTGGATGCCCTTGCCGCGCTTGATGCGGAACAGCGAGGCGGCCAGCGCGGTGCCGGTCGAGCCGCCGGCCACGAGCGCGTCGGCCTCGCCGTCGGCGACCGCGCGCACGGCGGCGACGATCGACGCGTCCGGGTTCGCCCGCACCGCGCGGGCGGGATCCTCGGCCTTGGCGATCGAGACGGGCGCGTCGATCACGTCGACGCCTTCCCCGGAGTCGCCGAGCTGCGCCGCGGGCCCGAACAGGAGCACGCGCACGCCGCCCTCGGCGACGGCGACGGCGGCACCGCGCGCGACCTCAGCGGGGCCGTTGTCGGCCCCGTTCGCGTCGACCGCGAC
Organism: uncultured Solirubrobacteraceae bacterium; assembly: GCA_963722815.1. Lineage (GTDB taxonomy): Bacteria > Actinomycetota > Thermoleophilia > Solirubrobacterales > Solirubrobacteraceae > DASQFQ01. Next base: position 171,523 of record CAVROM010000004.1, on the reverse strand, counting down.
GGTGACCGGGTCGGTCATCGGGCGGGCGGGAACCCTTTAGTGATCGTGGTCGTGGTCGTGCGCGTCGTGCACGTGGACCACCTCGCGGCCGCCGTAGAACCCGCAGTTCGGGCACACGTGGTGCGGACGGCGCGGCGCGTGGCACTGAGGGCAGCTGTTGAGCGCCGGCGCAGTGATCTTGTGCTGCGAGCGACGCTGGTTGGTGCGCGCGTGCGACTGCTTCTGCTTAGGGACGGCCATGGCGGACGGGAAGGGTAGCGGGTTCGCGCCACCCGCCCCCGGCCACCGCGCCTAGTCGAACCGGATCTCGGACAGCTTCGCCCAACGCGGGTCCGGCTCCGCCTCGTGGGCGTGCTCCGGGTCCTCGTTGAGGTTCGCGCCGCACTGCGGGCAGAGGCCGCGGCACTCGGGCGTGCAGGTGATCTGGCCGGGCTGGGCGAGCGCGAAGGCGTCGCGGACCCACGCGCGCAGGTCGAGGTCGTCGTGCTCGTCGACGTAGTCGGAGCGCAGCTCGTCGCCGGCGCCGGGCTGGTGCACCTCGCGGGAGTCGACCTCGAACACGGGGGCCGCCGGGCCGAGGCAGCGCATGCAGGGACCTTCGAGCGAGGCGCTGAAGCGCAGCCGCAGCGCGTAGCCGTTGCCGGTCGTGCGCGAGATGTCGAGCCGCACCGGGACGGCTGCCGGTGAGGCGATGTAGGGCTCGCCGCCGAACTCGAACGGCTCGAGCGTGGCGTGCAGGTCTAGCCGGCGTCCCTCGCCCGAGCTGAGCCCGAGCCGGCCGAGCGAGAAGATGTCGGTTCGCTGGGCCATACCACCGTTATAGCGACGGCCTCAGTCCTCTTTGAGCTCCCGCTTGAGCACCTTGCCGGTCGACGTGCGCGGCAGCTCGTCGACGAACTCGACGTCGCGCGGGACCTTGTAGCCGGCGAGGTTCGTCTTGACGTACTTCTTGACCTCGTCGGCCGACATCTTCTGCTTCGTCACGACCACGGCCTTGAGCCGCTGGCCGAACTTCTCGTCGTCGACGCCGAAGACCGCGGCCTCCTTGATCGAGTCGTGGCCCTCGAGCAGCTCCTCGACCTCCTGCGGGAAGACGTTCTCGCCGCCGGAGACGATCATGTCGTCGTCGCGGCCGTCGACGAACAGCCGCCCCTCGTCGTCGAAGTGGCCGACGTCGCCGGAGCTCATCAGGCCGTCGATGACGTCCTTGTTGCCGCCCCCGGTGTAGCCCTCGAACTGGAGGTCGTTGCCGACGAAGATGCGGCCCGTCTCGCCGTCCTCGACCGGCTGGCCCTCGTCGTCGTAGATCCGCACCACGGTGCCGCGCGGCGGCTTGCCGGCCGTCCCGGGCGCCTCGCGCAGGTCCTTGGGCGTGGCGATCGTCGCCCACGCGACCTCGGTCGAGCCGTAGAGGTTGAAGAGGTTGTCGCCGAAGTGGTCCATCCAGCGCTGGCTCAGAGAACCGGGCAGCGCCGAGCCGGAGACCGGGACGGCTTTCACGCTCGACAGGTCGTAGCGGTCGAGGATCTCGTCGTCGAGCTCGAGGATCCGCTGGAGCATCACCGGCACGACGACGAGCGCGGTACAGCCGTGCTGGGCCGTGAGCGACAGCGTCGCCTCCTCGTCGAACTTGCGCTTGAGCACGATCGTCGAGGAGAGCCCCATGCCGAGCGTGAAGTGCGCGAAGCCCCAGGCGTGGAACAGCGGCGCCGCGATCATCGTCTTCTCGCGCGCCTTGAGCGGGATCCGCGACAGCAGCGCCGCCACCGGGTCCAGCGACTTCGGCTGGCTGCGCGAGGCGCCCTTGGGCGTCCCGGTGGTGCCGGAGGTGAGGATGATCGCCTTGCCCGGCTCCTCCGGCGGCACGACGTTGGCGGGGTCGCCGCGCTCGATCAGCTCCTCGAGCGTCGGGTCCTTGGTCTCCGCCTCCGGCTCCGCCCACGAGATGTAGCGCTTGCGGCGGTGCCCGGCGTCCGCCAGGACCTCGGCGAACTCCTCGTCGTAGATGATCGCCTTCGGCTTCTCGCGCTCGGCCACGTCGGCCAGCTGCGGGCCGGAGAACGACGTGTTGAGGAACAGCGCGTGCGCCCCGAGCTTCGAGCACGCCACGACCGCCTCCACGAACCCGCGGTGATTGCGGGCCATGATCGCGACGTTGTCGCCCTCGTTGACGCCGTCGTCGGCGAGCGCGTGGGCGAGCGAGTTCGTCCGCTGCTGGATCTCCCGGAACGTCAGCTGCCCGAGCTCGTCGATCAGCGCGACCTCGTCGGGATAGCGCGCGGCCGAGGCCTCGTAGCCGGCGGCCGGGGTGACGCCCCAGCGGATGATGCTGATCGCGGTGCGGAGGGCGCGGTCCGGCCGCTGGAGCCGAATGATGCCGGCCTCCGTGAGCGTGACGAGCGACTGCAGCGTGTTGGAGACCTGCTTCGGGACAGAAGACATGTCTCGCCAATATCTCACTTTCGCGCCAAGCTCAATCCACCTGGTTCTTCGCCGGTTTCGATCAGCCGGCGGATGTCACCGGCGCGGCGCGGGTTGAGGAAGACGTGACGCTGGCCGACCGACGGCTTCTCGGCCAGCAGGCCGGCGTCGAGCAGCGCCTCGCCGACCTCGTTGGCGAGCTGGCGGTCGTTGCCCGCGAACCCGCGCGCGAGGTGCGTGAAGTCGGTGTGGTAGCCGCCCCACTTCCCCATGCCGTCGAGGCGCTGGAGGATCCGGCGCGCGACGCGGCGGGCGGGATCCGGGTCCTCGTGGGCGCGCGCCGGCCCCTCGCGCGCGCCGAGCAGGGCGAGCACGGCCTCCTCGTGGTCCTCGACCGAGCCCGACTCGGCGGGCCGGCCGCCGAGCCGCGCCACCGCCTCCGCGACGCGCAGCGGGTGGTGGGAGCCGATCGGCTCGCGCAGCGCGACGTCGCCGAGCACGACGGCGGGGGCCGCGAGGGCGTGCGCCCGCAGGCGGTCGATGCCCTCCGCGTGGTCCTCGAAGGCGAGCGGCGCGAGGTCCTCGAGCTCCGCCGGCTCGAGGCGTGGGCGCCGGATAGCCCAGCACCGCGTGGCCGGTCGCCTCCCCCACGCGCAGCTCGAGGCCTTCGACTGCGGTGAGCGCGGGCGGCCCGGCGAGCTCGACGAGCGCACCGACCACCGCCGCCACCAGCAGCCAGGCGCGATCCGGCAGCGCGTCGATGTCGGCGCGCAGCGCCGGGCTGACGGGCACGGCGGCGAGCAGGCGCTCCCCGTCGGCGGCGAAGACGACTGCCACCGGATCCTCGCGCGTGCCCGAGCGCTTGCGCCCGAGCTCGTCCGTGCCGCGGCGCAGGTTGTCGCCGAGCAGATCCTTGAGGCGGGCGGTGGCCTGCGGCGGCGCCTGGACCCCGCCCGCCGCCGCGAGCTCGTCCGCGAGGCTCATCGCTGGCTACGGTACCGCCATGGCGAGGATTCGCAGGCGGGTGCGAGCCCACGGGAAGGTGCAGGGCGTGTTCTTCCGCGACTCCACGCGCGAGGAGGCGGAGCGGCGCGAGGTGGCGGGCTGGGTCAAGAACCGCGACGACGGCTCGGTCGAGGCGGTCTTCGAGGGCGAGCCCGACATGGTCGAGCACATGGTCTGGTTCGTGCGCAACGGGCCGGGCAGCTCGGACGTCTCGCGCGTCGACGTGGACGAGGAAGAGCCGGAGGACCTGCGCGGCTTCAGGGTGACTTGACCGCGCGTGCGCGAGCCGGTTGGATTGGCCGTGCGATGAGCACGGCCACGCGTAGCGAGGCAACCGCTGCCCCGGTGGCGGCCGAGCCGGAGCGCAAGAGCGCTGCGCAGGCGCGGAGCCTCACCGCCCGGGTGCTGCGGATGCAGAAAGCCGCCGGCAACCACGCGGTGGCGCAGACGATCGCTCGCTCGCCGGCGCAATCGATCCAGCGCTGCGGGGCGAACTGCTCGTGCACCTCGTGCTCGGGCGGGCACGGGCACGACGAGGAGCTGCTCGACGAGGAGCTCGGCGCGGGCCTGTTGCGCTCCGCGGTCGCCAACCGCCCGGTTAGCAGCGGTTTTTCTGTCAGGAGCAGGGCGTACGCTGCGACGTCCTGCCCATGGAAGCCGCCGCAACCCCGCTCCGCCATCCCCGCATCACCGTCCTCGCCAACCGCGTGCTGGTCGACGGGCTGGCGATCGACGACCCGACGGTCGTCGAGTTCGTGCGGGCGCGGGTCGAGGCGGGTGACGATCCCGCCGCGGTGGTCGCGGACGCGCTGGAGATCGGCGCGCGCGTCCTGAACCGGGAGCAGACCGGCGCCAACGTCGAGTTCGTGAAGGCCGAGCTGGAGAAGACGGCGCGCGAGTCGCAGGCCGAGTTCGCCGAGCGGTCCCGCGCGGTCGCCGAGGTGTTCGACCGCAAGTTCGACGAGGCGTTCGGGCCGGAGCACGGCCACGTCGCGCGGGTGCTCACGAAGCACTTCGGCGAGGAGTCGTCGGTCGCGGTGCAGAACCAGCTCAAGGCCGCGCTCGCCGAGGCGATGGGCGTGATGCGGGACGACCTGCGCAAGCAGTTCACCGCCGATTCGGACGACAACCCGTTCGCGGTCTTCCAGCGCGCCTGGCTGGGCGCGATGAAGCAGACGTCCGACCAGCAGCACGCCCGCCTGCGGGAGATGAGCGAGCGGATGCAGGGCCTCGTGGTCGAGCTCGAGCGCGCGCGGGCGGAGAAGGAGAAGGCCGAGGCCGTCGCGCAGGAGGCCGAGCGCGGCACCGCCAAGGGCCGCTCGTTCGAGGAGGCGGTCTACGCCGCGCTCGACGAGATCGCGGTCCGCCAGGGCGACGACTGCGACGCGGTCGGGGACCTCAAGGGCGGTACCGGCAAGACCGGCGACGTCGTGGTGGCGATCGAGGGCTGCACCGGCCCGGCCCGCGGCCGCGTCGTGTTCGAGGCGAAGGCGTCGCGGCTGTCGAAGCCGAAGGCGATCGAGGAGCTCGACCGCGCACGCTCCGAGCGCCAGGCCGACTTCGCCGTGCTCGTCGTGCCCGACGAGGAGCGGATCCCGGCCAAGATGCACCAGCTGCGCGAGTACGGCGGGGACAAGCTCGTGGCCTGCTTCGACCCCGAGGAGGGCTCCGCGCTGTCGCTCGAGGTCGCCTACTCGCTGGCCCGGGCGCGGGTGCTGATGGCCCGCGGCGAGGCCGAGGGGATCGACGCGTCGGCGATCCGCGAGGCGATCGAGCGCGCGCGCGGCGCCATGGGCGACGTGCTGCGGATCAAGCAGCAGATCACGGGCGCGAAGACGTCGATCGAAGAAGGCGCGGGATCCTCGACGCGATGGCGCCGCCGTGCGCGCGCAGCTCATGCACGTGGAGCTGCTGCTGGCCGCGGCCGGCGAGGAGTCGGGCGGCGCAGGGATCGCCGGAGGGTGCGCCTCCGAGGCAGCTCCTCCGGAGGAGGCCATGCCGCCGGAGGCCGTGGTCGAAGCGGTCGTTCCCGAGGAGCAGCGCCTTCCGCGGGCGGCCACGATCGCCGCCGGTCAGCGGCCGCGCGTGGTGCGCGAGCCGGAGCCGCCCTTCCCGGGCGCCCAGCAGCTGCCGTTCTAGCCGGTCGCGCGCCAGGCTTCGCGGATCTTCACCGCGGAGCCGGTGCGGAGCACCGCGCCGCTGTAGATCCGCCCGGCCAGCGGGATCAGCGCGAGCGCTCCCGCGACGGTGACCGCGAACGCGGCGAGGATCTCGACCGCCGGCGCCTCGCCGAGCGCGATCCGCGGCGGCATCGTGATCGGCGCGCTGAACGGGATGAACGAGCTGATGTGGGCGAGCGTGCCGTCCGGGTCGTCGAGCACCACGAACGAGACGAAGAACGAGATCAGGATCAGCATCGTCAGCGGCGTCATCGATGCCTGCAGCTCCTCCTGGCGCGGCACCAGCGCGCCCGCGCAGGCGAACAGGCCGGAGTAGAACGCGTACCCGAGCACGAACCATCCGACCGCCAGCGCGGCGGCGCCGATCACGTCCCCGCTGACGTCGAGCGCGCCCGACAGCGCGGCGGCCACCAGGCCGACGGTGGTCATCACCGCCAGCTGGCCGAGCCCGAGCAGCCCGAGGCCGATGATCTTGCCGGCCAGCAGGTCCTTCGGCCGGATCGTGGCGAGCAGCACCTCGACCACGCGCGAGGCCTTCTCCTCGACCACGCCGCTCGCCAGCAGGTAGCCGAACGTGAGCAGCTGCGTGTAGAGCGCGAGCACGGCGACGAACGCGAACGCGCCCTTGCGCTCGCGCTCCGGGTCGACCGGCTTGATCGTGCTCACGCGCACCGTGGGCGGCGTCAGCGCTCGCTGCAGCTCCGTCGCCCCGCAGCCCGGCGGCGCGCAGCGCGTCCGCCTGGTGGACCTGGCGCGCGGCGGTGTCGATCATGCCGGTGAGCTTGTCGTCGGGCGCCTCCTTCGCCCGCAGCCCGCCGGCCGACAGGACGGCGTCGACGTCGCCCGAGTCCAGCGCCTTGCGCGCCGCGGCCGGCGACAGCCGCCGCACGTTCAGCTCGGCGTCGAAGCCCTTCGCGCTCTGGCGCGCCGCGGCGCCGACCGACGCGGAGCTCGCGTCCGTCACGGCGATCGTGAACTTCGACGGCCCGCCCGCGCCCAGCAGCGGCGGGATCACCGCGACGAGCACGATGATCGCCGTGGTCACGCCCATCGAGATCAGGAACGACTTCTCGCGCAGCCGCTGCGTGACCTCGCGGCGCGCGACCAGCGCGACGGCCTGGCGCCCGCGCAGCCCGCTCATAGGGCAACCTTCGGTTCTGCTGGTGCAGTGCCGGGGTTGTTCTCTTTTTCTTTCCGAGAGAGGGAGTTGAGGCCCGACCGGAGGGAGGGCCGTCCCTGAAACTGCGCTGCGTAGAGAGCTGACCACCACCGGGAGAGGGCCTCGCTCGCTCGCCGCGCTGACGGCCCGCGTGAGACCTGCCCCTCCCGGTGGTGTGAGGCACCCAGAGCGGCAACAGGGCGTCGCCCCGCTGAGGGCCTGCCTATGAGCACCCGCCACGGTACCTCGCGGTCGGCCGCCGTCAAGACGACCTCGATCGAGGAGGACCACGCGTGCGCGCAATCTGCGGGATCGACTGGGCCAGCGAGTGGCATGACGTTCGCATCGCTGACGCCGACAGCGGCGAGAAGGTCTGCCAGCGACGCTTCGCCCACGACGAGGCCGGTATCTGCGCGCTGATCGAGCTCCTGGTCTGCCACCGCGTGGAACGGGTGGCGATCGAGCGACCGGACGGGCTGCTGGTCGGCCGGCTGCTGGCTGCCGGCATCTGCGTGCTGGCGATCCATCCCAACCAGGTCAAGGCCGCGCGTGATCGCTTCCGCGCTGCGGCCGGCAAGTCCGATGTGTTTGACAGCTTCGTGCTCTGCGAGTTGGCGCGCACCGACGCGCACCGCTTCCACGCGCTCGCGCCCTCGGGCGACGAGACACTCGCCCTGCGCGCCCTGGTCAGGACCCGCGAGGACCTCGTCCACGCCAGGGTCGGCCTGGCTAACCAGCTGCGCGCCCAGCTCGACGCGTTCTGGCCCGGCGCGACGCGCATCTTCGCCGATATCGACAGTCAGATCGCCCTCGCCTTCCTCGAGCGCTACCCCAGCCCCGCCGACGCCCGCGGCCTGGGCCCCAAGCGCCTGCACGGCTTCCTCGCCCGCCATGCCTACTGCGGCCGGCGCCCGGCCGGCGAACTGCTCGAGCGGCTCCGCAGCGCACCACAGGCCATCATCGGCGAGCTCGAAGCCGACGCCCGCCGCGCCGCCGTCCTCGGCCTCGTTTGCGCGCTGCGCCCGATCGTCATCCAGATCAGCGAACTGACCAGCCAGATCCGCGGCGCCCTGCGCGCCCACCCCGACAGCCCGATCTTCCTCTCGGTCTTCCGCGATCCCAAGAGCGTCATCACAGCCGCCGGCCTGCTCGCCGAGATCGGCGACAACCGCGCCCGCTACCCCCACCGCGACGCCCTGGCTGCCGACGGCGGCCAAGCACCCGTCGCGATCGAATCGGGCAAACGCCGCACCGCCGCGTTCCGCTGGGCCTGCGACAAGCGCCTGCGCAACCACCTCGCCGTCCTGGCCGACAGCACCCGCCACCACCACCCCTGGGCCCACGACCTCTACCAACGCGCCCGCGACCGCGGCTGCGACCACCCCCACGCCATCCGCATCCTCGGCCGCGCCTGGACCCGCATCCTCTGGCGCTGCTGGCAAGACCGCACCCCCTACGACATCACCCAACACCGAGCCGCAACACGCCACCTCACGCAGCAGGGTTGACACAGGACGTCTCACGCCGCCACCGCCTTGCGGAAGAGCTCGCTGAGCGTCGGCCGCTCGACCGCGAAGTGCGTGACCGTCCCGGTCGCCCGCGCCGCGTCGAGCACGGCCTCCGGCCCCGCGCCGTCCTGCAGCGCGACCAGCACGCCGTCCGGCCCGCGGTCGACGACCTCGGCGCCCGGCACCGCCGCCAGCCACTCCTCTCCCCCGCCGGCGACCGCCACGCGCACGGTCAGCGCCGCCGCGCCCGCCGAGCGCAGGTCGTCGACCTTGCCGGACGCCACCAGCCGCCCGTCCTTGACGATCGCCACCGACTCGCACAGCCGCTCCACCAGCTCGAGCTGGTGCGAGGAGAACAGCGACCGGCACACCGCCGTCGGCGAGCTCGCGCAGCACGCCGCTGAGGACGTCGACGCCGACCGGGTCGAGCCCCGAGAACGGCTCGTCGAGCACCAGCAGCTCCGGATCGTGCACGAGCGCCGCGCCGAGCTGCACCCGCTGCTGGTTGCCGAGCGAGAGCGCCTCCACCCGGTCACCCGCGCGGTCGGCGATCCCGAGCCGCTCGAGCCAGCCGTCGGTCGCGGCCAGCGCGTCGGGCCGCGACAGCCCGTGCAGCGAGGCGAAGTAGGCGAGCTGGTCGCGCACCCGCATCTTCGGGTACAGCCCGCGCTCCTCTGGCATGTAGCCGAAGCGCGCCCGCGTCGCGAGGTCGACCGGCGCCCCGCGCCAGCGGACCGAGCCGGCGTCCGGCTCCAGCACGCCGAGGATGATCCGCATCGTCGTCGTCTTGCCGGCGCCGTTCGGGCCGACGAAGCCGAACAGCTGCCCGGGCTCGACCGTGAACGACAAGCCGTCGAGCGCGACAACGTCGCCGTACCGCCGCGCCAGGTCCGCCACCTCCAGCATCCCTCCTATGGATAGCGGGTAGGGCCGGGGGATGTCGGTACGGGCATCCGGAGCCTTCGAGCGACAGGAGGCGAAGTTCCGCGGCTGGGCCGGGTTCCCGGCCGAGGCCGGGCGCAATCACCTCTACGTCGCGCTGGCCTGCCCCTGGTCGCATCGCGCCGTCATCGCCCACCGGCTCAAGGGCCTCGAGGACAGCGTCGGCATCTCCTACCTGCACCCCTACCGCGACGATCGCGGCTGGGCGTTCGCCGGCGACGGCTACACCGACGGGATCAACGGCTTCGACTACCTCGCCGAGGCCTACGAGCAGACCGAGTTGGGCTACGACGGCCAGCGTCAGCGTCCCCGTGCTGTGGGACCGCGAGACCGGCGGCATCGTGTCCAACGAGTCGTACGACATCATGCGGATGTTCAACGCGGCCTCGCCGGAGCCCGACCTCTACCCGGCCCCGCTGGGCGACGAGATCGACCGCCTCAACGAGCGCATCTACGCGACCGTCAACAATGGCGTCTACCGCGCCGGCTTCGCCCGCACCCAGGAGGCCTACGACGAGGCGTTCACCGAGTTGTTCGAGACGCTCGCGTACCTCGAGGAGCGGCTCGGCGAACGCCGCTACCTCGCCGGCGACCGGATCACCGAGGCCGACTGGCGCCTCTTCCCCACGCTCGTTCGCTTCGACACCGCCTACTACCTGCACTTCCGCTGCAACGGCCGCCGCACCGTCGACCACCCGAGCCTGTGGGCCTACGCGCGCGAGCTCTACCAGCGGCCCGGCATCGCCGCCACGGTCGCCATGGACGAGATCAAGACGCACTACTACACGACCCACGACACGCTGAACCCGAAGCGGATCATCCCCGCCGGGCCCCTCGACCTCGACTGGTCAGCCCCGCACGGGCGCTAGCGTCCGCCGGCGCCGAACGTCGTCGTGTAGATCGCCGCCTGCTTCGGCACCGGCTGCGCCTCGGGCGCTTCGTAGGCCATCCCGATGCCGATCTCGCGGTAGTCCGGCTCGAGGATGTTGGCCCGGTGGCCCGGGCTCTTCATCCAGGCCGAGACGATCCACGCCGGCGTGCTCTTGGTCGTCTCGCCCCACGCCAGGTTCTCGCCCACGAGGATCGGCGGGTAGCCCTGCTGCACGATCCGCGCGTCGGGATGCACCCCGTCGGGGTCGACGTGCTCGAAGTACTTGCGCCTCGCCATGTCCTGCGAGTGCGCCACCGCCGCGCGGTCGAGCCGCAGGTTCTCGATCAGCGGCGGCTCGCCCTGGCGCGCGCGCTGCGCGTTGATCAGGCACAGCGTGGCGGCGCGCACCTGCGGGTCGTTGGCGGCCGAGGGCCGCAGCTGCGAGCCGGCGCAGCCGTCGACGTCGGGCTTCGGCGCGGCGGCCTGGGACGAGGCACCGCAGCCGGTCAGCGCGAGCAGGAGGAGGAGCGAAGCGACGAGAACCCGCACCCAGCGGGCATCGTCACGCGGACGAGGCCGCTTGAGCTAGCCGACTTCGGCCGGCTCGTCCTTGCCCTGCAGGCGCTCGCGACCGCGCTGCACGGCGGCGATGAACTTCGAGAGGTTGACCTCGAGCGTGTTGAGGATCTCGTCGGCGTAGTCCTCCGCACCGAGCCGGATCTCGCGCTCGCGGGCACGGGCGTCCTCGACGATGTCCTCCGCCTGGCGCTCGGCCTGCTTCGTGACCTCCTGCTGCGAGGTCAGCTGCGTCTGGCGCTCGCGCGCCTCCTTGACGATGCGCTCGGCTTCGCGCTTGGCCTCCGCCAGCATTTCCTGGCGCTCCTTGACGATCCAGCGCGCCTGCTTGATCTCCTCAGGGATCGTCGCGCGCATCTGGTCGAGGATGTCGTAGATCTCCTCCTGGTCCACGCGCACGGTCCCGGTCATGGGAACCGTCTTGGCGTTGTGGACCAGATCGTCCAGCTTGTCGATGAGTACGAGGACGTCCATTGGCGCTCCTGATTTCGTCAGCGGGCGATGGCTTCCTGCAACCGCGCCGCCACCTCGTCGGGCACGAGATTGGAGACGTCGCCGCCAAACGTGGCGATCTCCTTCACTCCGCTCGAGGACAAGAAACTGTACTGCGGCGACGCCATCAGGTAGACCGACTCCACGTCGGCGGCGAGATGGCGGTTGAGCTGGTTCATCTCCAGCTCGTACTCGAAGTCGGAGATCGCGCGCAGCCCCTTGACGATCGCCTTGGCCCCGACGGACCGCGCGTAGTCGACGATCAGCACGCCGAACGTGTCCACCCGCACGTTGCCGAGATGCGCCGTCGCGTGGGCGATGAACTCGCAGCGCTCCTCGGCGCTGAACAGGCCCTTGTTCTTGCGCACGGACGCGTTCACGACCGCCACGATCAGCTCGTCGAACATCACGCTGGCGCGCGAGATGACGTCGATGTGCCCGTTGGTGATCGGGTCGTAGGAGCCGGGACAGACGGCGATGCGGTTATCGGGGGTCATGGATGCGGATCAGGGTGTCGCCGTAGCGGCGTTCGTCTTTGAGGGGCAGGTCGAGAGGCAACGGCGCCCGGCGGTCGCTCTCACAGACGACGAGCGCGGCCGGGCGCCAGCACTCCTGGCAGCGCCTCCGACAGCTCGCGCCCGAGGCGCTCCGCCAGGCGATATGGCGGGTCGAGAAGGACGAGATCGTAGTGGCGAGTCTCCCCCGCTGCGGCGCGGAGGAACCGCAAAGCGTCCGCGCGGCGCACTTCGGCCTCGCCGCCGACGCGTCTCGAGGTTGGCCCGCACCGCCGCCACGGAGGCCGCCGCGGAGTCCACGAACGTCGCCTCCGCGGCGCCGCGCGAGAGCGCCTCGAGCCCGAGCGCGCCGGAGCCGGCGAACAGGTCGAGCACGCGCGCGCCCTCGACCGCGCCGCCGAGGATCGAGAACAGCGCCTCGCGCACGCGGTCCGCCGTGGGGCGGACCGCGGTGCCGCGCGGCGTGGTCAGGCGCCGGCCGCCCCAGCGGCCGGCGACGATCCTCACTTCTTCAGACGGAGCGTGGCGAAGATGCCCGCGTGGTCGGAGGGGTACAGGCCGCCGACCTGCCTGGTGCCGACGATGCCGGACTTGACGGCCTTGATCTTCGGCCGCACGAGCACGTGGTCGATCCACGTCTCGAGGCGGTCGGCCGTCGAGTGGAGGTCCTCCGCGAAGCAGCACGTCTTGCGCTTCGGCAGCGGATTGCGGAAGCCGGCGTCGATCGCGCTGTAGTAGGCGTTGGCGTCGCGCGCGGTCCCGCGGTCGTTGGCGTTCGCGCCGGGGGCCGAGTTGAAGTCGCCGACGAGGATCGAGTGGCGCTGCTTCGAGCCGAGCGGCCCGCTCTTCTTCAGGAGCTCCTGCATCTGCTGGTCGGCGACCGCCGGGCTGTAGGCCTCGAGGTGCGTGCTCACGAAGCGGAACTTGTGGCCCGCCAGCTTGCCGTCGACGCCGACCCAGCCGCGCAGCTCGGGCGCCGGACCGCGCACGGTCGGCGGGTCGAAGTGGTGGGCGAAGCCGCCCTTGAACTTCTTGGTGACCTTCACCTTCGAGCCCTTGCGGATGAGGATCGCGTCGTTCTGCGTGATGCGGACGTCGTAGCCGAGGGCGGTCGGCGCCTCGAAGTCGAACCACGGCCGCTCGACGGCCAGCTTGTAGGGAGCGCCCGCCTGCTTGAGCGCCTTCAGCAGCTCGGTGGCCGAGTCGTAGACGACCCGCGTCGCGGGCGTGGCCGGGCCGTCCTTGACGCCGTCGGCGCCGCGGCGCCAGGTGGTGGCCTCCTGGACGCCGACGAGATCGGGCTTGGCCTTCTTGATCTCGGCGGCGAGCGACTTGGCGCGCGCCGGGAAGTTGTTGTTCAGGACGACCTGGTAGCGCTGCGCCGCCGCCTGCTCGAACGAAGCCTCGTCCGGGGAGGTGGCCAGCGGGATGATGTCCGCGCCGAGGTAGACGTTGCGGGTCATGACCTTCAGGTCCTGCTTCTTTGCGGAGGCGGCGGCGGGCGCGACGACGAGCGCGCTGAACGCCACCATCAGCGCCGCGACCGTGCGGCGGGGACAGGTGGATTTCATGCGGGCGAGCCTAGCCGAGCGCTGATTACGCTGGTATTGGCTCGAGCGCGTCGGCGCCGTAGGCGGCTTGGACCGCGTCCTCGATCAGCGCGTGCTCGGGCGCGCGCAGCGCCGGGTCCTCGTCGAGCAGCGTGCGCGCGCGCATGCGGGCGCGCTCGAGCAGCTCGGCGTCCTCGGGCAGCCGCGCGACCTTGAACTGGGCGAGCCCGGACTGGCGCGTGCCGAGCATCTCCCCCTCGCCGCGCAGCTCGAGGTCGATCTCGGCGAGCTTGAAGCCGTCGCGGTGGTCGGCGAGCGCGCGCAGCCGCGGCGACTCCTTGGGCCCGAACAGCACGCACACCGACGCGTGCTCGCCGCGGCCGATGCGCCCGCGCAGCTGGTGCAGCTGCGAGATCCCGTAGCGCTCGGCGTTCTCGACGAGCATCACGCTCGCGTTCGGCACGTCGATGCCGACCTCGATCACGGTCGTCGCCACGAGAACATCGGCGCCGCCGCCGGCGAACGCGGCCATCGCCTCCTGCTTCTCGCGCGGGCGCTTCTGCCCGTGCAGGAGGACGACGCGGAAGTCCTTGAGCTCAGTCTCTCTGGAGGCGCTCGAACTCGGCCGTGGCAGCGCGCGCCTGCAGCGCCTCCGACTCCTCCACCAGCGGGCAGACCACGAACGCCTGGCGGCCGGCCCGCAGCTCCTCACGGATCCGCTCGTAGGCCCGCGCGCGCTCGCGCTCGCTGGAGGCGACGAAGGTGTCGATCGGGCGGCGGCCGGCGGGCAGCTCGCGCAGCACGGTGACGTCGAGGTCGCCGTAGGCGGTCAGCGCGAGCGTGCGCGGGATCGGCGTGGCGGTCATGTGCAGCACGTGCGGGGCGAGCCCGGTGGGCGCCTTGCGGTCGAGCGCGCGGCGCTGGTTGACGCCGAAGCGGTGCTGCTCGTCGACCACGACGACGCTCAGGCGGTCGAACTCGACCGCCGACTCGATCAGCGCGTGGGTGCCGACCAGCAGCCGCAGCTCGCCGCTGGCGAGCTTGCCGAGCAGGTCGGTGCGGCGCGCGGCGGGCGTCGATCCCGTCAGCAGCGCGGCCTGGACGAGCTCGCCCGGCATCAGCTTCTGGAGCGTCGCGAAGTGCTGCTCGGCGAGCGTCTCGGTCGGCGCCATCAGCGCGGCCTGCGCGCCACCCTCGACCGCGCGCAGCATCGCGTAGAGCGCGACGACGGTCTTGCCCGAGCCCACCTCCCCCATCAGCAGCCGCTGCATCGGGCGGTCGCCGGCGAGGTCGGCGTCGACGGTCTCCATCGCGTGGCGCTGGTCGTCGGTGGGCGTGAACGGCAGCGAGTCAGCGAGCCAGCGGCGGGTCAGCGCGCCGGGCGGCTCGAGCGGCTCGGCGCGGGCGCCCTCGCGCCGGCGCGCGCGACGGCGCAGCAGCGCGACCTGGAGCAGCAGCAGCTCCTCGAACGCGAGCCGGCGGCGGCCGCCCTCGTGGTCGCCGAAGTGGGCGGCATCGAGCGCGGCGGCGCGGTCAGGCAGCCGCTCCAGCACGCGCAGGCGGGCGGGCAGCGGCTCGAGCGTCTCGCGCGCGGCGGCGCGGTGCTCGCGAGCGAGGGCGAGGATCTGCGTGGACGACAGGCCGTCCGTGGCGGGATAGGTCGCCATCTCGCCGTCCGAGGCGCCGACCGCCTCGCCGGTCGGCGCGTGGAACGAGACGCGGAAGCGGTTGCGGGCCTGGTACTTGCCCTGTAGCAGCAGCCGCGTGCCCGGGCGGTACTTGCGCTCGAGCCACGGCTGGTTGAAGAACGTCGCCTTCATCGTCCCGGTGGCGTCGGCGACGACCGCCTCGACGAGCGGCTTCATGCCCCGCCGTCGCACCGAGCGGCTCGTGATCGAGCGCACCTCGGTCACCACCGTCGCGGTCTCGTCGATCGCGAGCTCGGCGATCGTGCGTGCCGCCTGGCGGTCGCGCGGCAGGTGCTCGAGCAGGTCGCCGACCGTGTGGAGCCCCAGCCGCTCGGCGCCCTTGGCCGCGGGAGCGGGCGAGACCACGAGCGCCTCGGCGAGCTTCGACGGCCGCGGGTAGCGCGGCGGGCCGGCGGCGTGGAGGGCGTCGTCGGGGAGCGGCTCGGCGGTGGCGAAGCCCCGGATCACCGTCTGATTGTGACCTCCGGGGCGGTCGTGGTGGCTCGGCGGAAGTCAACGGCGGGCATTGAGTGGAGTGCGGGGCCCCTACCCAGCCGCAGTTGTGGTTCGCGACGAGCCGGCTACTCAGCCGAGATCAGCCACCAGTAGCTGGGCTGGCCGCCGTAGGAGTACTCGACCTCGACCTCGTCCGGGGCGAGCGCGGTCACCGCGTCCTGATCGAGCGGCACGCCGTCGCCGGCGATCAGCGTGACGAGCTCCGCGTCGGCCGCGAGCCGGCCGAGGACGGCCTCGAGCGTGGCCGCGGGCTCGCCCCAGGCCACCAGCTCCTCGTCGACGAACCCGACCGCCTCGCCGCGGCGGAAGCGATCGCCGGTGTCGTCGCGCGCGGCCTCGGTGACCGCGCCGGTGCGCACGTGCGCCACCGCCTCCTCCATCGCATCGGCGTTGGCGGCCGCGTCGCTCGTGGGGTCGAGCGCGACGGCGGCGGCGAGCCCGGCCTGCTGCGAGCGCACGCGCACGACCCGCACGGTCTTGTCGGACAGCTCGGCGGCGCGCTCGGCGGCCATGATCACGTTCGGCGAGTTGGGCAGCACCACGACCTCCTCGGCCGGGACGCCGTGGATGCCCGCCAGCAGGTCGTAGGTGGAGGGATTCAGCGTCTGGCCGCCGTCGAGGGGCGTCGCCCCCAGCGAGCCGAACAGCTCGGCCATCCCATCGCCGGAGACCACCGCGAGCACGCCGCAGGCGGCAGCGCGGCCGCCGCCGTTGCCGAGCCGGCCGGCGCGCTGCGCCATCTGGAGCTGCATGTCGGCGACGTCGAGCCGCGAGACGGCGGCGGTGCCGTCGAACAGGCGCGTCGCCTCCTCGGGGTCGTCGGTGTGGACGTGGACCTTGAGCGTGTGGGCGTCGCCGACCACGAGGACCGAGTCGCCGATCTTCTCCAGCGCCTCGATCCACGGCCCGGCCTCCAGGCGCTCGCCGGTGACCGCGAAGTTCGTGCAGTAGCGGTAGCTCGAGGAGTGGTGGTGCGGGTGGGTGACGCGCGCCGGCTGGAAGTGCTCGAGCGGCCGCAGCGCCTCGCCGCGCAGCGCCGCCACGACGCCCGCGAACATGATCACGAGGCCGTAGCCGCCGGCGTCCACCACGCCGGCCTCGCGCAGCACCGGCAGCAGCTCGGGCCCGCGCTTGACCGACTCCTCGCCTGCGTCGATCGCGCTCTCCAGCAGCAGCGCCAGCAGCGCGTCCTGCTCGTCGGGGACCGAGTCCTCCGTCAGCCGCGCCTGCGGCATGTGCGCGAGCTCCGTCGCGATCCTGTGGGCCATCTCACGCACCACGGTGAGGATCGTGCCCTCGGCCGGCCGCCGCACCGAGCCGTAGGCGCGGTCGGAGGCGCGGGCCATGGCGGCGCCGATCAGCACCGGGTCGACCAGCTCGCCGGGGCGCGAGATCAGCTCCTCTGCGGCGCCGCGGATCAGCTGGGAGAGGATCACCCCGGAGTTGCCGCGGGCGCCCAGCAGCGCGGCACGCGCCACCGAGCGGACGATCTGCTCGCGCCCGATCTCGTCCAGCGGCCCCTCGTACTCCGACAGGCGGTCGAGCTCGTCGAGCACGGCGCGCAGCGTCAGCGCCATGTTGTCCCCCGTGTCGCCGTCGGCGACCGGGAAGACGTTCAGGTCGTTGACCTCCTGGCGGCGCGCTTCAAGCGCGCCGAGGGCACCCTCGACGACGGTGCGGAAGCGGAGAAGGCTGGGATCCGCCACGGCAGCGCCGAGCGGTCCCGCTAGGCCTTGGTGATCTTGCCCGCCTTGAGGCAGCGCGTGCACACGTAGACGCGCAGCGGAGCCCCGCCCTCGGAGATGCGAACCTTCTGCAGGTTCGCGTCGAAGCGGCGCTTGGTGGCGACCATGGAGTGCGAGCGGCTCTGCCCGAACGCAGGACGCTTGCCGCATGAATGACAGACGCGGGCCATCGGGACGATGAGTATAGGGCGAGGGTTGGTTGGGTACCGTCTTTGGGGTGCCACCGGTGTCTGCGGCTCGCATAAGCCTGCCCGATCGGTACAAGGTCATCCGCCACATCGCCAACGGTGGAATGGCCGGCGTCTGGGAAGCGCACGATGAGCTCCTGGACCGTGCCGTGGCGGTCAAAGTTCTCGCTCAGCATCTGAGCGAGGATGACCGTGCGCGCGCTCGCTTCGAGCGCGAGGCCCGCGCTGCGGCGGGTCTCTCGTCGCATCCGAACGTCGTCACGATCTACGACGTCGGCGAGCACGAGGGACGCGCCTTCATCGTCATGGAGCTGATGCGCGGCGGGTCGGTCGCCGACGTGGAGCGCAAGGGAGCTCGGATCGAGCACCAGCGCGCGCTGCGCTGGCTCGGCGAGGCCGCGTCCGGGCTCGACGCCGCGCACGCCGCGGGGATCGTGCACCGCGACGTCAAGCCGGCCAACCTGCTGCTCGACGACCGCGACCGGCTCGGGATCGGCGACTTCGGCATCGCCCGCCTCGCCTGGGAAGAGCAGGTCACCCAGACCGGCCAGGTGCTCGGCACGGCGGCCTACATCTCCCCCGAGCAGGCGATGGGCGAGGCGGCGACCGCCGCTTCGGACCGCTACGCGCTCGCCGTGGTCGCCTTCGAGCTGCTCACCGGCGAGAAGCCGTTCCAGGCCGAGCACTTCGCCGCCCAGGCGCGCGCCCAGATCGAGGACGACCCGCCGCGGGTCTCGGAGCTCGACCCCGAGCTCTCCGAGCGCGTCGACGACGTGATCGACCGCGGCATGGCCAAGGACCCCGGCGACCGCTGGTCGACCGCCGAGGAGTTCGTCGAGCGGCTCGGCGAGGCGCTCACGCCGCCGCCGCGGCGCAAGGCCGCGCCGGCCACGACCGCGACCCGCCCGCTCGCCTCGCGCGAGCGCACGCCGCCGCCCTCGCGGCCCGCGCGCCCGGTCGCCGCGGCCGAGCGCCCGGGCTCGTCCGGACCGGGCACCGGCGTCCTGCTCGCCGCGCTGGCCGCGGCGCTCCTGGTCGTCGTGCTCGGCTTCCTGCTGCTGAAGGGCAACGGCGGCGACAAGGGCAACCAGGCGTCGAAGACGAGCACGCCGACGGCGACGGCGAAGGCGAAGAAGAAGGCGACGCCGAGCCCGACGCCCACGGCCACAAAGACCGAGACGCCGGCGCCCACCGCGACCTCCACGCCGAAGCCGAAGCCGACGCCCAAGCCGAAGCCGAAGGCACCCGCCGGCGGCAGCGCGAGCCAGCTCCAGGTCGAGGCCTACAACCTCAACAACGCCGGCAAGTACGACGCGGCGCTGCCGGTCGCCCAGTCGGCGGTCACGAAGGGCTGTCAGGCCGGCGCCCCGGTGAGCCCGTGCGGCTACGCCCTCTACGAGCTCGGGCGGGCGCAGCTCGGCAGCGGCGACGCCGCGGGCGCCGTCGCGACGCTCAACCAGCGGCTCCAGCGCTACCCCGACGATCAGCGCCCGACCGTCGAGAAGCTGCTGAAGAAGGCAGAGAAGCAAGCCGGTCAGTAAAGCCTTCGCGCTCAGGCGCCGAAGGGTGGGCCTGAGCACGGGGCCAGCAACGACGGATCCTTCGCGTCGTCATCGCGGTACTCGCGGTCGGCGTCCTCGCGCACGGGCTGCACTCCGCCACCGGCATTGGCAGCGACTCGCTGTTCGCGGACTGGGTCTACAACCTCCTGATGTGGGGTGGCGTCGCACTGTGCGCCACGCGGCCGCCGATCATGCGCGCGGAGCGCGGCGCCTGGGCGTTCCTCGCCGCGAGCCTCGCCGTGTGGGCCGCCGCCGATCTCACCTGGACGCTGCACTTCAATCACATCGAGGACCCGCCGTACCCGAACGTCGCCGACGTCCTCTACCTGGCCTCGTATCCGCTCACCTACGTCGGCCTGGTCATGCTCCTGCGTGCGCGGCTGCGGCCGCTCCGCGCGTCGCTGTGGCTGGACGGGGCGGTGAGCGGCCTGACGCTCGCCGCGCTCGTCACTGCGCTGCTGTTCGGGCCGATCCTGCACGCCACCGAAGGGAAGCCGCGGGCCGTCGCCGTGACGCTGGCCTATCCCGCCGGGGACCGGTTGCTCCTGTGCTGCGTCGGCGTCGCCCTCGGCATCACCGGCTGGCGCCCGGGACGCGCGTGGGCTCTGCTCGCCCTCAGCCTCGTGCTCACCGCCATCGGCGACGCGATCTACAGCTACATCGAGAACACGGGGACGTACGCCGACGGGTCGCTCGTGGACACCTTCTGGCCCGCGAGCGTGCTCGCCATGGGCGTCGCCGCCTGGCAGCCGCGGCGCCGCGGCGAGGTGAGCAGTCACGGTGTCGCCGGTCCTGATCCCGGCCGCCTTCGCCGTCCTCGCGCTCGGCCTCCTGCTCTACGGCTGGGTCGCGGAGCTGCCCACGCTCGCCGGCGTGCTGGCCGCCGGCGGCCTGCTCGCCGCGATGGCGCGCGGCGGCCTGACCTTCCGCGAGAACCTGCGGCTGCTGCGGCGCAGCCACCAGGAGGCGCTCACCGACGGGCTCAGCGGGCTCGCCAATCGGCGGAAGCTCATGCTCGACCTCGAGGACGCCCTGATCGACGCCGACCAGCACGAGCGCGCGCTGCTGTTCTTCGACCTCGACGGCTTCAAGGCGGACAACGACGCGTTCGGACATTCCGCGGGCGACGCGCTGCTCGCGCGGCTCGGCCGCGCGCTGGGCAGCGCGGCCGAGGGCCGCGGCACCGCCTACCGGCTCGGCGGCGACGAGTTCTGCCTCCTTCTCGACGGCCGGCTCGGGCGATTGGACGCGATCGTCACGAGCGCGGTGACGGCGCTCAGCGAGCACGGCGAGGGCTTCAACGTCACCGCGTCCTACGGGATCGTCCAGATCCCCACCGAGGCCGCGAGCTCCGAGGCCGCGCTGCAGCTCGCCGACGAGCGCATGTACGCGCTACGCGCACAAGGACTCGCGCCGCGCGACCAGCCGCCGGCAGGCGCGCGACGTGCTGGTGCAGGTGCTGGCCGAGCGCGAGCCGGAGCTGCGCCGTCACATGGCCGACGTCGCCGAGCTGGCGATGCGCACGGGCCGCGAACTCGGGCTCGACCCCGAGCAGCTGGACGTGCTCGCCCGCGCCGCGGAGCTGCACGACATCGGCAAGGTCGCCGGTGCCCGACGACATCCTCAACAAGCCCGGCCCGCTCGACGACGTCGAGTGGCGGATCATGCGCCAGCACGCGCTGGTCGGCGAGCGCATCCTCGCCGCCGCGCCGGCGCTGAGCGCGGTCGCCCGCCTGGTGCGCCTGAGCCACGAGCGCTGGGACGGCCGCGGCTACCCGGACGGGCTCGAGGGCGAGGCCATCCCGATCGGCGCGCGCGTGATCGCGGTCTGCGACACCTTTAACGCGATCACCTCCAAGCGCGCCTACGCCGAGGCGCAGTCACACGAGGCAGCGCTCGCCGAGCTGCGGCGCTGCGCCGGGTCGCAGTTCGATCCCGTGGCGGTCAAGGCGTTCTGCGCCGCGAACCCGGCCGCGCGCTCCGCGACGGCGCTCGCCTCCGTCTGAGCGCTTCCGCCACACTGCCGGGCCGATGGGATTCGACGCCCTCGCCCGCGCCGTCGCCGGCGTGCCGTTCATGTCGCCGGAGCAGGGACGGCTCGTGTACGACCACGTGCGCTCGACGCGGCCCGGGGCCGTGCTCGAGCTCGGCACCGCGCACGGCGTGGGCGCTGCGTACCTGGCGGGCGCGCTGGCCGACAACGGCCACGGCGCGCTGACGACCGTCGACTTCGCCGGCGCGAGCTACGACCCGTCGCCCGAGACGGTGCTGGCACGGGCGGGCGTGGCGGAGCGCGTGACCGTGGTGCGCGAGTTCTCCTCGTACACGTGGTGGCTGAAGGAGCAGGTGCAGGCGCGCTCCGACAGCGCGGGCAACGTCGAGCCGGCCTACGACTTCGTCTACCTCGACGGCGCGAAGAACTGGACGATCGACGGCCTCGCGGTGGTGCTGATCGAGAAGCTGCTGCGGCCGGGCGGGTGGCTGCTGATGGACGACCTGCCCTGGACCTACGCCGACGACCCGGGGCGCGAGGCGACCGACGGCATCGTCCACCGCGAGCTCAGCGAGCCGGAGCGCACCGAGCCGCACCTGCGCGCGGTGTTCGACGTGATCGTCGCCCAGCACCCGTCGTTCACGGAGCTGAAGATCCAGGACGAGTGGTGGGGCTGGGCGCGCAAGGCGCCCGGCGAGCCGCGCCGGATGACGCTCGAGACCTCCCGCCCGCTCGGCGCGTTGGTCGCGGGCGCGGCGCGGCGCGCGGCGCGGCGGGTGCGTCAGGCCACGAGGAGGCGGTAGCCGAGGTCCAGCTCCTCGCGCTCGAGCAGGTCCGCGTGCTGCTCGGCCCAGGCGCCGGACTCGAGATCCGCCCGCAGGCGCTCGAGGCCCGGCGCGAGCTCCTCGGTCGTGCGGCCGGCCAGCACCGAGATCCCGGCGCGGACGTCGGGGTCGAGGTAGGCCTCCGGCCGGCGCCACCACGCGCCGTAGAAGCCGTCCTCGCAGTCGGCGGCGATCGGCACGGTGGTCACGCTCGTGGCCCGCACGGCGCCGGCCTGGTCGGCGAGCGACGGGAACGTCGTCTCCTCGTCGGCCACGAACGGCAGGTACTCGGCGGTGATCCACAGCCGCCCTACGAAGCTCGGATCCCACGAGAAGACGACGAGCCGCCGGGCGACGCGACGCAGCTCGTCGATGCCGCGGCGCCAATCGCTCCAGTGGTGGAGCGTGATCACGGCCATCGCGGCGTCGAAGCTGTCGTCCTCGAACGGCAGCTCCTCGGCGCTCGCCTGCACGACCGGCGCGGAATCGGGCGGTCGCTGGGCGATCATCACCGCCGACGGCTCGACCGCGGTGACCTCGCGGTCGGGCGGCTCGTAGTTGCCGGTTCCGGCACCGACGTTGACCACCGTGCGGGCGTCGCCGAGCGCCTCCCAGATCGCCGCCGCGATCCGCGGGTCGGTGGCGCGGGTGCGCGCGTAGGTGCGGCCGATCTCGTCGTAGTTCACGCCAGCTCGCCTCGCAGCGCGGCCATCCGCACCACGACCTGGCCCGCGTGGTAGCCGGTGTCGCGGTGGTCGCCGCCGGAGCGCGCCAGCGCCTGCTCCATCGACTCGACGGTCAGCACCCCGAACGCGCACGGGACGCCGGTGCGGAGCTGCACCTCCTGGATCCCGCGCGCGGCCTCGTTGCAGACGTAGTCGTAGTGGGTGGTCTCGCCCCGGATCACCGCGCCGAGGCAGGCCACGCCGGCCACGCGGCCGGTCTCGGCGAGGTAGAGCGCCGCCAGCGGCAGCTCATACGCGCCCGGGACGTCGTGGACCTCGAACGTGGCCCCCGCCTCGTCGAACGCCCGTTGCACGCCGGCCAGCAGACGCGCCGCGAGATCCTCGTAGAAGCGCCCCACGGCGACCGCGAAGTGACCCGCGGTGGGCGGGCCGGGGGCCTGTTCCCCCGGCGGGAACGGGTCAGTCACGCTGCGCCGGCCGCTCGGCCCCTCGCGCGTCGCGGTCGTGCTCATGCTCCGCGTGCAGCATCTCCTCGTCGAGCGCCAGCCCCTGGTGGTGCAGGGTGTGCCCGAGCCGGGTGCGCTTCGCGTTCAGGTAGCGCTCGTTGTGTGGGTTGGGCGCGTGCACGATCGGGACCTGCTCGGTGACCGACAGGCCGTAGCCCTCCAGCCCGATGATCTTCTTCGGGTTGTTGGTCATGATCCGGATCGAGCTGAGCCCGAGGTCGACGAGGATCTGCGCCCCGATGCCGTAGTCGCGCAGGTCGACGGGCAGCCCGAGCTCGAGGTTGGCGTCGACCGTGTCCATGCCGCCGTCCTGGAGCTTGTAGGCGCGCAGCTTGTTGAGCAGCCCGATCCCGCGGCCCTCCTGCGCCAGGTACAGCAGCACGCCGCGGCCCTCGCGCTCGATCTGCGCCAGCGCGGACTCGAGCTGCTCGCCGCAGTCGCAGCGCAGCGAGTGGAAGACGTCGCCGGTCAGGCACTCCGAGTGCACGCGCACGAGCACGTCGTCCCGCCCCGAGACCTCGCCCTTGACCAGCGCGACATGGTGCTTGTCGTCCATCAGCGTGCGGTAGCCGACGACCGAGAACTCGCCGAACGCCGTCGGCATCTTCGTCTCGACCACGCGCTCGACGAGCTTGTCGTGCTTGCGCCGGTAGGCGATCAGGTCGGCGACGGTGATCATCTTCAGCCCGTGGCGCTCGCAGTACGGGATCAGGTCGGGAACCCGCGCCATCGTCCCGTCCTCGTTCATGACCTCGCATATCACGCCGGCGGGCGTGAGGCCCGCGAGCCGCGCGAGGTCGACCGCCGCCTCGGTCTGGCCGGTGCGCTCGAGCACGCCGCCGGGCTTGGACTTCAACGGGAAGACGTGGCCGGGCTGGACCAGGTCGCGCGGCCGGGCGGCCGGGTCGATCGCGACCTGGATGGTGCGTGCGCGGTCGGCGGCCGAGATGCCGGTGGTGACGCCGTCGCGCGCCTCGATCGAGACCGTGAAGGGCGTCTGGAACGGCGACTCGTTCTTGGCCGCCATCAGGTCGAGCCCCAGCTCGTCGCAGCGCTCCGGGGTCAGCGACAGGCAGATCAGCCCGCGGCCGTGGGTCGCCATGAAGTTGACCGCCTCGGGGGTCACGAACTGCGCCGCCATCGTGAGGTCGCCCTCGTTCTCGCGGTCCTCGTCGTCGCACACCACGACCATGCGGCCGGCGCGGATCTCCTCGATCGCCTCTTCGATCGGCGCGAAGCTCATGCGACCGTCACCAGCTTCTCGACGTACTTGGCGAGCACGTCCACCTCCAGGTTGACCGGCGTGCCGGGAGCGGCTGCGCCGAGGTTGGTCCGCTCGAGAGTCTCGGGGATGAGCGACACCGCGAATGTGTCCGGGCTCACAGACGAGACCGTGAGCGAGACGCCGTCGACCGCGATCGAGCCCTTCTCGACCACGTAGCGGAGCAGCTCCGTCGGCGCGTCGATCGTGACGACGCGCGCGAAGCCATCGTCCTCCACCCCGCTGACGGCGCCCATGCCGTCGACGTGGCCCTGCACGACATGGCCGCCGAGCCGGTCCTGCGCGCGCAGCGGCAGCTCGAGGTTGACGCGGCCCCCCGCGGACACCTCGGCCAGCGAGGAGCGGCGCAGCGTCTCGTTCATGACCTCGGCCGTGAAGGCCCGCGCGTCGGCCGAGACGGCGGTCAGGCAGACACCGTTGACCGCGACGGAATCGCCCTCGCTCAGCTCGGCCGCGAGCGAGGTCGCGACCTGGAGCCGCACGCCGTCGGGCGTCGCCACCACGTCCGACACCGTGCCGAGATCGGCCACCAGCCCGGTGAACACGCCTACCACTCCCGCATTCGCGCGGAGATCAGCACGTCGTCGCCGATCCGCTCGACGTCGAGCCGCAGCGCGCGGATCGCCTCGGCGATCCGCTCGGCGCCCTCGCCCTCCAGCGGGTCGCGCGCGTTGGAGCCGCCGACCACCACCGGGGCGATGAAGAGCCGGATCTCGTCGACCTCGCCGGCGTCGAGGAAGGCGCCCGCCAGGTGCGGCCCGCCCTCCAGCAGGATCGAGGTGATGCCGATCGCGCCGAGCTGGTCGAGCGCCGAGCGCACGCGTGCCGGCTCGTTCTCGCCGGTGGCGACGATCACCTCGATCCCGGCCGCCTCGAGCGCGTCCGTGGCGAGGCGCGAGGCCGCGCGCGAGACGACGACGATCAGCCGCACCTCATGGGCGCCGCGCACGAGCTGGGAGTCCAGCGGCAGCCGCGCCTCGGAGTCGAACACCACCCGCGCCGGCTGGAGGAAGTCGCCGTCCACGCGCGCGGTCAGCTGCGGGTCGTCGGCCAGCGCGGTGCCGATTCCGACCACCACCGCGTCGCGCTCGGCGCGCCAGTGGTGCGAGCGGTAGCGCGAGTCCTCGCCCGAGATCCACTTCGAGTCGCCGGTACGGGTCGCGACCTTGCCGTCGAGCGTCATCGCGGATTTGAAGAGCACCTGCGGCCGGCCGGTTCGCGCGTGCTTGCGGAACGCCTGGTTGAGGCAGCGGGCGCGCCCGGCGAGCTCGCCGTCGGCGACCACGACGTCGACGCCCTCGTCGCGCAGGATCCCGAGCCCACGGCCGGAGGCCTTCTCGGTCGGGTCGTCGGAGGCCACCACCACGCGCCCGATCCCGGCGGCCAGGATCGCGTCGGTGCACGGCGGCGTGTGCCCCTGGTGGCAACACGGCTCGAGCGAGACGTACAACGTCGCCCCGGTCAGATCCACGTCGCCGCAGGCGGCGATCGCGGTCACCTCGGCGTGAGCGGCGCCGTAGGCGACGTGCCAGCCCTCCCCCAGCGTGCGGCCGTCGCGGACCACCACGGCGCCGACCAGCGGGTTGGGGCTCGTCCGCCCCCGCCCCTGCTCTGCGAGCTCGATCGCGCGGGCGAGCGGAGCGTGGTCGGTCTGCAGGAGCGTGGTCACGTCAACAGGAGGATATGACCCCGGCGTCGGTTTCCGGACCGCCCGCCCCGGAGACGCGTCCAAGAAGCCGTCGAGCGCTCATGTCGGTCCGGAAGGCCGCCGATTGGACTCGTACGGGCGCAGCACGCGCCCACTACCCGTCCCCTTTCCCCAGCCAAGGCAAGGTAATGACTTTCCCCTCACACCGCGGCGGCTACGTGGCTGCCTTCACCGTGGCGCTGAGCACGCTGGCCCTGATCTCGACGGCCCCGGCGCACGCCAAGACGTCCGAGCGCACCACCTTCCTCCTGTCCCGCGCCGCCGACGGCACCTTCCCCAACGGCGACTCCCGGAACGCGGCCGTGTCGCATGACCAGCGGATCGCGCGCGTCATGGCGTACGAGTCCGACGCCTCCAACATCGTCAACGGCGACGTCAACAACACGACCGATGTCTTCATCGTCCGCCGTCAGGGTCCGTGGGGGCAGCACGGCACCGATTGGAACATGGGCGGGACCGAGCTCGCATCGACCGGCATGGGCGGCGCCCCGGCCAACGGGCCCTCGATGCAGCCGGCGCTCGACGGCGACTCGCACAACGCCCCGAGCTGCGTCGCGTTCGTCTCGGCGGCGAACAACCTCGTCCCGGGCGACACCAACGGCCGCCAGGACGTCTTCGTCCGCTCGCTCGCGAGCGGCGCGATCACCCGCGTGTCCGTGGACTCCCACGGCATCCAGGGCAACGGCACGAGCTACGACGTGTCCGTCGACGGCGACTGCGAGCAGATCGCCTTCACCTCCGACTCCACGAACCTCGGTGGCGGGAGCGGTCACAAGCAGGTCTACGTGCACTTCCTCAACGCGCGGGGCCACAACAAGAAGTTCAACGGCCAGACCCTCCTCGTCTCGGCTTCGACCAAGGGCGTGCCGGGCAGCGGCGACTCCGGCCAGCCGCAGTTCGCGCGCGCCGGCAAGGCGGTCGTGTTCACGTCGCTGGCCTCGAACCTGGCCCGCGGTGACGGCAACAACGTCTCGGACGTCTACGAGCGGACGATGAAGCGCGTCTACAAGCGCAAGCACCACAAGGGCAAGCAGGTCCTGCGCTTCGGCACCGCGCTCGTCTCCGCGACCCGCGCCAAGAAGGCGGGCAACGGCGCCTCGAGCTCCCCGAGCGTCTCCGACGACGGGCGCTTCGTCGCGTACCAGACGCTCGCGTCGAACCTGCTCCAGGGCGACCGCAACGGCATCTCCGACGTCGCCGAGGCGGACATGAAGGGCAAGCGCGTCAAGCAGACCTGGGTCTCGAAGTCGAAGGCCACCTCGATCGGCAACGGGCCGTCGGGCGAGCCGACGATCTCGGACGCGGGCGAGTTCGTCTTCTTCCAGTCGCTGGCGACGAACCTCAAGCCATCGAAGTCCGTGCACGACGACGCGAACGGCGTCCAGGACGTGTTCCTCTGGAACCGCCCGTCGGGCAACGTCTCGCTCGAGTCGCGTGACTGGGAGAACGGCTACCTCGACGTGCCGTCGGGGACCCCGGCGACGTCGTCGCGCGGCAACTACGTCCCGTTCGTGACGCGCAGCAAGATGGCCGACCGCCAGCTGTCGAGCCTCGCGGCCTACGGGCCCACGGTGGACCTGGTCTACCTGCGCTACATGGGCGCCAAGTAGCCCTCGGGAGCGGGCCCGGCCGTGCGCCGGGCCCGCACTCCCGCTACCACGCCGCGCCGGGACAGGCGGCGAAGACCTTCCAGCGCGGGTTGCGCGAGATGCGCGTGAACCCGGGCAGCTTGTGGTTCGACCACGGCTTGCGGGCCGATCCGCGCGACACGCCTGCCGTCGAGCGGTTGGGCCGCGGATCGAAGTTGAAGTCCTTGCCGACGAACAGCAGCCCGGCGGTCGGCGGCCCCGGCTGGGCGATCGACGCCTGGAGCGCCTGCTTGGGCAGCCCCGTCTCGTAGCGGATGATCGGGATGATCGAGTGCGTCGGCGTCGTGATCGGCCGGCAGTGCTCGAGCGCCGCGATCACCTTCGGGTTGGTCAGCGCTCGCTGGAGCCCCACGTTCTGCTGCTCGACGAACTGCGACTGGCCGTTGAGCACGTGGAAGTCGTGCAGGTAGGCGGGCGCACGCCAGCCGATCACGAGCACCGACAGGATCGCGACGCCGATCGCGACGGCGCGCGCACGCGGCTCGGAGGTCAGCGTCCAGCCGGTGAGCGCGACGGCCACGCAGAGGCTGAGCAGGATCGAGGGGATCGTCATGTAGCGCGGGATCACCGACAGGCCCGCCGCCGCGATCGCGAGGAAGGTCGCCACGCCGAGCCCGCCGAGCGCCACCGCCAGCAGCGCGCGGCGGCGCAGCAGGTAGAGCGCGAGCAGGAGCCCGAGCCCGCCGACGCCGACGGTCACGACCTTGTCGTTCCCGGCCGCGTAGTCGGGGATCAGGCGGATGGCCGCGCCGATACCTCGCTGGCGGCCAAACTCGCCCGCCACCTCGCGGGTCTTCGTCAGCGAGTACAACGGCTCGCCAACCACGATCACGTCGGCGAGCATCCACAGCAGCGGCGGCACGGCCACGAGCAGCGCCAGCCACGCCAGCGTCTTGCGCGGGGTGGCCGGGATGAGCCAGAGCCAGTAGACACCCGCCAGCACCCACGCCTCCGGCCGCAGCAGCCCCGCCAGCCCGAGCAGCGCGAGCACCGGCCAGCCCGCGCGCGGCCGGCGCAGCTCGAGCGTCGCCGCCCCGAACACGAGCACGTAGAACGGCAGGTCGAACGTCGCGCGCAGGGCGAGCAGGTTCAGGTCGGTCCGCGTGAGCATCACCACCAGCGCGACGACCGCGGTCAGCGTGCTGAGCAGGCGCTGCGTGAAGCGGAACAGGACCACGAGCAGCCCCACGAGGACCAGCAGCGAGAGGAGCACCAGGAGGCGGTCGCTGGAGGTGCCGAACGGTGCGACGAGCCAGCCGACGAACGTCGCGAGCGGGTGCGGCGTGGGCGCGCGCAGCACGCCGTAGTCGGGTAGGTGGCCGCCAGCCAGCTCCTGGCCCCAGACCAGCGTGTAGTACGTGTCGTAGTTGGGATAGGTGCGGCGCGCCACGAACACGACGAGCGCGCCGAGCACCCCGACGGCCACCAGCGCCCAGCCGAGCTGCCGGCTCCACAGCCGCTCGACGCGGTCCGAGAGCGTCGGGGAGCGGGTCGCCGAGCCGGTCACGAGCAGCCCCGCAGGTGGTGGATCTCGATCAGCGGGCCCGGCCGCTCGTACGCGCGCGGCTGGTAGTTGAACGACTTGTCGTACGAGAACGGGACCGGCTTGGCGTCCTCGCGGTACGGGGAGATCGTCTCGGTGCTGTCGCTGGCGGCGTCGAGCGCGGCGTAGTAGGCGCGGGCGCCGCGCAGACCCGCCTTCAGGCCGCGCCCCTTCTGGTAGCTGCCGACCACGACCCAGCAGTAGCCGTCGCGGACGTAGCGCTCCACGCGCGCCGGGCGCAGCTTCTTCTCGTAGGCCTGGAACGGCCGCTTGACCGGGTAGCGCCGCCAGTCGAGCGTCGCGGCCGGCCCGCGGCGCAGGTAGTCGGCCGGCACGAACGGCTCGATCGCGACGCCCGCGCGGGCCGGGACGTGGTCCTCGAGCCAGCGCTTGGCCTGCGCGCGCGTGTCCTCGCGCCCGAGCACGCGGTCGAGGTGCACGCTCGACACGAGCCCCTGGGCGCACAGCGCCACGACGAGCAGCACGAGGACGCCGAGTTGCGCGCGCGGCGTGTGCAGCTGCTCGGCGGCGACCCAGACGGCGTAGCCGGCCAGCACGCATAGCGCGGGGTAGGCGGGCAGCAGCCAGCGGCCGAAGAAGCGCGCCTCGTGGCCGAGGAAGAGGAACAGGAACAGCGGGAAGGCGACGAGCAGGAGCCCCCGCCGCCAGTCGCGCCACAGCATCAGCCCCCCGCCCGCCACGGCCGCCACGGCGGGGATCCAGCCGAGGCCCCACGTGAACGTGCCGAGGTAGTACTGCCAGCCGGTGACCTGGTCCTGGCCGAGCTTGCCGCTCGCGGCCTGGCCGGACTGGCCGCCGATCTGACCCAGCGCGGTCGAGTGCTCGATGATCGCGAACGGGTTGAGCAGCGCGAACGCGATGCCGCATGCCGCGCCCGCGGCCACCAGGCCGAGCAGCACCCGCCGCAGCTCGCCGCGATCGGCGAGCACCCGCAGGACGGCGACGACGCCGAGCGTGACGAGCATCGCGCCGGCCGTGTACTTCGTCGCGATGGCGACGCCGATCGCCGCGCCGGCGAGGATCCAGTGGCCCCAGCGGCCCTGCTCGTAGACCAGCAGGCAAGCAACGAGCGCGACCGTGACCGGCGCCATCGTCACGACGTCGTTGAGCGCGTGCTTGGAGTAGAAGACGGGCAGGAACGCGACCGCCATCAGCGCGGCCGCCGCCAGCCCGGTGCGGCGGTCCGAGAAGCGCGCCCCGGCCCAGTAGACGAGCCCGACCACGAGCGTGCCGATCAGCGCGACGACGACGCGCGCGGTGAGGTAGGCGGCCTCGGGATCCGCGCGGAACTGCGCGATCAGGTCACGGCCGAAACCGAAGCGCAGCTTGAACACCACGAACAGCAGGTAGGTCAGCGCGGGCGGGTTCTCGAAGTAGCGCGGGTTGAGCGAGCCGCCGAACATCTTCACCGCGACGGGCACGAAGTGCAGCTCCTCGTCCGCGTTGTAGGCGTACGGCAGCCCGTGGTCGAGGTGCCAGAGGCGCAGCGCGAGGGCCAGGACGACGATGGCGCCCAGGACCCACCACGCCCTCATGCCTCCACCGCCGGCGGGTTCCCGCCGCCGCCGTAGCGCTGCTTGCAGTCGTTCAGCCGGTAGACGTCGACCTTCGGCCCGGGCAGCCGGTAGGCGTCCGAGTAGTAGTTGTAGGAGAGGTCGAAGTCGAACGGCTGCGGCTTCTTGTCGAACCGGTACGGGCTGACGGAGAAGAGGTGCTTGGACTCGCGCTTCAGGCGCGCGTAGTAGGCCAGCGCGTCCGGATCCTTCGCCTCGACGCTGCGCCCCTCGATCAGGCTCATCGTCACCACGGTGCAGTAGCCCTGCTCGCGGTACTGGTCGATCACGCGCGGGCTCAGCGTGGCGCCGTACTCGATCCGCGTCCGCCGCACGGCCTGCACGAACTGGCTGACGAACGCCTGCCGCGAGTGCTTGATCTGGCGCTGGCGGTAATAGCGCGCGGGGACGGCCGGCTCGATGATCGCGCGCACCTCCGGCTTGGTGTGGGCCACGAGCCATTCGCGCGCCACCGCGCGGGTGTCGGGGTTGCCGAGCACCGCCATCGAGCGCGCGTCCGCGGCGAGCGACTGCCACACGAGCAGCAGGGCGCCGAGCGCCACCGCCGGGAGCTCGAGGCGCGGCGCCCGTTCTCGTAGCCACGCCGCCGCGGTGGTGACGGCGACCCCGGCCAGCAGCGCGAACGCCGGGTAGGCAGGCAGCAGCCAGCGGCCGAAGAAGCGCGCCTGCAGGCTCAGGTACACGAGCAGCGCGAGCGGGAAGATCAGCAGCACGACGGCGCGGGCGCGATCGCGCCGCGCGACGATCACGCCGCCCGCCACGGCGGCCAGCAGCGCGAGCCAGCCCAGGCCCCACGTGAGGCTCCCCAGGTAGTAGGTGAAGCCGTTGGAGCCGGTCTGGCCGAACTTCGGCTGGCCGTTCGCGCGGTCGGTCTGCGCGCCCAGCTGGCGCCGGGCGTCAGAGAGGTCGATGAAGAAGAACGGCGTCGTGATGAAGAACGCCACGAGCGCGACGGCCAGCACGACGAGCCCGCCGAGCGCCGCTCCTCGCCACTCCCGGCGCAGCGCCAGCGCCGCGAGCGGAGCCAGCAGCACGAGCCCGGCCGTGTACTTGAAGCCGATCGCCACCCCGGCGGCCGCGCCGGCGGCCGCGCACCAGCGCAGCGAGCCGGTCTCCTGGATCCGCACCGCGGACAGCAGCACGAGCGCGACGGGCACGAGCACGCCGACGTCGGTCAGCGCGATCCGCGAGTAGGTGACGGGCAGGAACGCGAACGCCAGCACCGCCGCCGCGACGAGCCCCGTGCGGCGGTCCCACAGGCGCCGGCCGACGGAGTAGATCGCCACCGCGCCCGCCACGCCGAGCACGGCCGCGACCCGGCGCGCCGCGACGTAGATGCCAGACGGGTCGCGCGCGAAGTGCTGGATGACGTCGTCGAAGTTCCCGAACGGCCACCAGCCGCCGTACTTGAAGCGCAGCGCCACGTGCACGAGGTAGGTGAACGCGGACGGGTTCTGGAAGTAGCCGGGGTCGGGGTCGCCGCCGAACATCGCGACCGCGCGGCTGGTGAAGTGCGACCCCTCGTCCTGGTTGTAGACGTAGGGCAGGCCGTAGTCGAGATGCTGGTAGCGGAGCACGAGCGCGACGACAGAGATCCCCGCCAGCAGCGCCAGCGCGGGACCTTCTCGGAGCAGACGTGATCGCCACGCGGACATTCGCCGGGCGAGGTTAGCGGCGACGGAGAAGCCTCCAGAGCCTCTGCGATACTGGCGCGCGGCCGCCGCATGAAGCTCGTCATCCAGATCCCCTGCCTGAACGAGGAGGAGACCCTCCCCGCCACCCTGCGCGATCTCCCGCGCACGGTCGAGGGCTTCGACGAGGTCGAGTGGCTGATCATCGACGACGGCTCGACCGACCGCACGATCGAGGTCGCGCGCGAGCACGGCGTCGACCACGTGGTGCGCCTCACGAACAACAAGGGGCTGGCCTCGGGCTTCCAGGCCGGGCTCGACGCCGCGCTCAAGCTCGGCGCCGACGTGATCGTCAACACCGACGCCGACAACCAGTACTACGGCGGCGACATCCCGAAGCTCGTCCAGCCGATCCTGCACGGCGATGCCGACATGGTGGTCGGCGACCGCGAGGTCATGACGATCGAGCACTTCTCGCCGCTCAAGAAGGCGCTGCAGCGGCTGGGCTCATGGGTGGTGCGGCGCGCGTCGCAGACCACGGTGCCGGACACGACCTCGGGCTTCCGCGCCTACAACCGCGAGGCCGCGCTCAGCCTGCAGGTCGTCTCGAACTACACGTACACGCTCGAGACGATCATCCAGGCCGGCAAGATGCTGATCGCGGTCGACCACGTCCCGATCAAGACGAACGCCAAGACGCGCGAGTCACGCCTGTTCCCGTCGATGTGGTCGTACATCCGCCGCAACGGCGTCTCGATCTTCCGCGTCTACTCGATGTACGAGCCGCTGCGGGTGTTCATGCTCGGCGCGATCGTCATCGGGCTCGTCGCGCTCGTCGTGTGGGGCCGCTTCTTCTACTTCTTCGCGTTCGAGGGCGAGGGCGGCGGCCACGTCCAGTCGCTGATCCTCGGCGCCGTGCTGTTCAACGCCGCGATGCTCCTCGCCGCGCTCGGGATCATCGGCGACCTCCTCTCCGGCCAGCGGATCATGCTCCAGCGCACGTTCGAGCGCGTGCGGCGGATCGAGCTCGAGCTCGGCGTGCCGCCCTCGCACTACGAGCCGGGCTCCCCCGAGTCGGGCCGCGAGCCCACCACCGGCGCGCACTCCGGCCGCCGCGGGCAGACCGAGGAGCGCGAGGCCGTGAAGCTGTGACCGGCGTCACCCGCGACGCCGAGGGCACGGTCACCGGCAACACCTACGACAAGTACGGGTCCACCAACCCGGTCGTCCGGCGGCTGATGGCGGGCTTCGAGGGCACGCTCGAGGAGCTGTTCCGGAAGGCCGATCCCCAGTCGTTGCTCGACATCGGTTGCGGCGAGGCGGTCCTCACCCACGAGTGGGCGCAGAAGCTCGCGCCACGCCGCGTCGTCGGGCTCGACCTCGAGGATCCCGCGATCCAGGCCGAGTGGGAGAAGCGCCAGGCGCCCAACCTCGAGTACAAGATCATGAAGGCGGAGAACCTGCCGTTCGCCGACGACGAGTTCGACGTCGCGACCGCGATCGAGGTGCTCGAGCACGTCCCCGACCCAGCGCACACGGTCGCGGAGATGGCGCGGGTGGCCCAGCGCTGGCTGCTCGTGTCGGTGCCGCGCGAGCCGCTGTGGCGCGGGCTCAACGTCGCGCGCGGCGCCTACATCAAGGATCTCGGCAACACCCCCGGGCACGTCAACCACTGGTCCAAGCGCGCGTTCGTCGCGCTGCTGAGCCGCCACGGCGAGGTCGTCGAGGCGCGCTCGCCGTTCCCGTGGACGATGCTGCTCGTCCGGCTCTGACCGGGTCCGCGGGCTCCGGCTACGGCCGCGGCGCCCGCATCCTCTCGATCGGCATCGCCCTCACGGGGGTCGTGACGTTCGCGTACTTCTCGGTCGCGTCCTACGTCCTGAACGACGTCGAGTACAAGCAGATCGCGCTGCTGTGGTCGGTGCTGTTCGTGACCGTCTCGGTGATCTACCGGCCGATCGAGCAGCTGCTCTCGCGCACGATCGCCGACCGCCGCGCCCGCGGCTTCGACGCCGACCACCCGCTGCGCACGCCGCTCCTGATCCAGGCCGGCTTCGCGCTCGGCTTCCTCGTCATCGCGCTCGTCCTGCGCGGGCCGATCCAGGACGACCTGTTCGACGGCTCGCGCGCGCTCTACTGGATCCTCGTCGTGGCCGTGCTCGCCTACGCGGCGAGCTACTTCGCGCGCGGCTGGCTGGCCGGGCACCAGTGGTTCGGCCTCTACGGCGGGCTCGTGTTCCTCGAGGCGTGCTCGCGGCTGGCGTTCGCGGTCGCGGTGGCGGTCGGCATCGCCCACGGGCAGACGGCGGTGGCGCTCGGGATGGCGGCGGCGCCGTTCTTCTCGCTGATCGTGGTGCCGTGGGCGTTCTCGCGCCGGCCGCCCGCGTCGGGCGAGAAGCGCGCCGACGCCGAGGCGCTCGGGCTCGCCCGCGGCGGGCGCTTCGCGCTCGCCGTGCTGGCGGTGATGGTGGCCGAGCAGACGCTGCTCAACGCCGGCGTGCTGCTGGTCGACTGGACCTCGGCGGACAAGGCGGTGGCCGGCTTCGTGTTCAACGTGCTGTTGATCGCCCGCGCCCCGCTGCAGCTCTTCCAGGCGATCCAGGGCTCGCTCCTCCCTCACCTCGCGGGGCTTGAGGCGCGCGAGGGGCAGGCGGAGTTCGCGCGCGCGATCCGCGTCACCGTGGCGGCGATCGCGGGCTTCGCGGGCGCGGTCGCGCTCGGGCTCGTGGTCGTCGGCCCGTTCGCGATGAACATCCTGTTCGACGACCCGTTCACCTACGGCCGCTGGGGGCTGGCGCTGGTGGCGATCGGGATGGGCTTCCACCTCACCGCCGGCACGCTCAACCAGGCGGCGCTGGCGCGCGACCGGGCGGCCACCGCGGCGGCCTGCTGGCTGTTCACCGCCGCCGCGTTCGTGGCCTTCATGGTCAGCCCGCTGGTCGACGACGAGCTGCTGCGGGCGCAGATCGGCTACTTCGGGGCGGCCGCGCTGCTGGCCGCCCTGCTCGCCGTGGTCTACCGGGCTACTTCTTCTTTCCGGGCCACGTACGAGTGGCCCTTCTTGACCGTCACGTTCTTGCGCTTGACGAAGTCGCGGACCTGGACGACGCCGCGCTTGACCATGATCTTCGTGCTGGTGCACGTGTCCTGCGTGAACCACTTGGTGCCGCGCACGGTCGCCGCCGCGCGGCGGCCCTTGGTGCGGAAGCGCCCCTTGCCGTCGCCCCACAGGCTGCGGACCTTCCTCTTCTTCTTGGCCGCCGCTGACGCCTTGCCACCACAGGTCAGCGTGCTGTTGAGCTCGAGCTGCGTGATCGGCTTCTTGCCCTTGGTCTGCGTGATCTTGAACTGGCCCTTGTAGAAGTCGGCGGTCTGGGTCTTCCCGCCGCCGGCCGCCGAGGTGAGCCGCACGCGGCCCTTGGTGGCGTCGATGGTGCTCCCGAGCGGGATCGACTCGTTGGCGCCGAGCGTCCTGAACTTGCCGTTCTTGAGCCGGATCCGGATCGTGCCGCTGACCTTGCCGGCGACCACCGACTTGCCCTGCTCGGGCTGGGGCGGAACGACCGGGGGGTTGGTGTCGGTGTCGTCGTCGGGCGGCGGGGGCGGCGCGTTGACGGTGAACGTGATCGCCGGGCTCGTGCCAAGGTTGCCCGCGTCGTCGGACTGCGAGGCCACGAGCGTGTAGTCGCCGGGCGCGAGCGTGCCGGTCTGCACCGACCACGCTGTGCCGGCGCGCTCCGCGGTCAGGTTCTGGAGCACGGTCGCGCCGGAGCGGAGCGCGACCCGGACCTCGAAGGAGTCGCCGGGCGCGTTGCCGGCCGTGCCGGAGATCACCGGCGTGGTCTCATCGGTCGCGCCGTGGTCGAACGGCGAGGTGATCCGCACGGCCGGGGCCGTCGTGTCGTCGGGCACCACACCGGCCGCGCAGGCTCCCGGGGCCCGGTTCTCGAGGCGAAGGTCGTCCAGCAGCGCGGCCGAGTCGACGATGTCGTCGCCGTAGTCGAAGACCGAGAGGTAGAGCGAATGCGCTCCCGGGGTGACCGGGGTCGCCGCGGTGAGGCGCGCGGTGCCGTTGGCCAGGCCGGTGTTCGTCGCACCCTCGGGCGTGAGGCTGGCCGAGCCGGGCGAGTTGACGCTGATCACGCGGCGGTTGGCGTCGAACGCGAAGTTGTGCGGGGCGTTGATCGTGGCCGGCTCCGTGTCCGTGGCCGGCACGATCGACCAGTCGTCGGTGTCGAGCTCCGCGATGAACCCGTCGTTGAAATCGGCGCCGGGATCCTCGTCGGTGAGAAAGCGGAAGCTCACCACCAGGCAGTTGGCCGACTCCGGGACGACGAGGTTCACATGGAGGGTGTTCAGGTCGTTGACGCCGGCCCGGGGCCCGGGGGTGGGCTCGGTGCTGCCGTTCTCCCCGCCATCCGCGGTCGCGGCCGGGTCGACGTGGACCGCGTCGCCGGACGACAGGATCGCGAAGCTCGTGCCGGCTTGCGGAAAGTCCGAGAACGGACTATTGGCCACGCCGGCGGGGTTGCCGTTCGGCGGAATCGCCGTGAAGTCGGCGCCGGTGACACCCGCCGAGCTCGACATCGCCGCGGCCAGATCGCCGGCGGTGCGGTCCGGTGTCACCGCGGCGTTCGCGGACGCGGGCAGGACAGCCAGGGCGAGGCCGCAGACGAGGAGGGCGATCCGACGCATCGGCCGAAGCTAGCGGGCCGCGGCCCGGAGCGCTACCTCCTGACGACCGGGGTGGCGCGGCACGGTCCGCGCACGAACAATCGCGTCAGGCTGACCGCAGGTACCGCAACACCGCGAGCACGCGGCGGTGGTCCTCGGCGGCCGGGGTGAGGTCGAGCTTCGTGAAGATCGACGTCACGTGCTTCTCGACCGCGCGCTCGGTCACCACCAGCTCGGCGGCGATCGCCGCGTTGGAGCGGCCCTCGGCCATCAGCCCGAGCACCTCTCGCTCGCGCGGGGTGAGCGCCTCGAGCGGGTCCTCGCGGCGGCGGCGGCCGAGCAGGAGCGCCACGACCTCGGGGTCGAGCGCGGAGCCGCCGCCGGCGACGCGGCGCACCGCGTCGGTGAAGGTGTCGATGTCGGCCACGCGGTCCTTGAGCAGGTAGCCGGTGCGCTCGGTCGACTCCGAGAGCAGGTCGAGCGCGTAGGCCTCCTCGACGTACTGGGAGAGGACGAGCACGCCGACGCTTCGGGTGGTCGGCGCGGATCTGGTGCGCGGCGCGCAGGCCCTCGTCGGTGTGCGAGGGCGGCATCCGCACGTCGACGACGGCGACGTCGGGGCGGTGCGCGCCGACCTTGCGCAGCAGGTCCTCGGCGTCGCCCGACTGGCCGGCGACCTCGAAGCCCGACTCCTCGAGCAGGCGTGCCAGACCCTCGCGCAACAGCACGGAGTCATCAGCCAGCACGACGCGGAGCGGGTCGCTCATGAGCGAGGACTCTATTGCTCTCAGAGCAGCTCGTGGATGCGGGCGCCCGAAAGCTCTGCCTTGGGCACGAATCCGCGAGCGCCGGAGCGGGCGACGAGCGGTCCGAAGTCGGACGAGTCGCGGCTCGATACGAGCACGATGTCGGGCCCGTTGCCGTTGGTCAGCTGCGCCGGCGACCTCGAAGCCGTCGATGTCCGGCAGCTGGACATCGAGGAGGACGAGGTCGGGCCGGAGCCGCTTCGCCTCTGCGATGCCTGACGTTCCGTCAGCAGCTTCGCCGATGACGTCGAACCCCTCGGCCTCGAGCAGCACGCGTGCGCTCGCACGAAAGGAGGGGTGGTCGTCGACGATGAGGACGGTCAGCGCCATCGCGAGGCCATTGTGAACGCGGATAACACCATCTCCTATACGGCTGGCTACACCCCCGCCGCGGCCGCGATCTCGCGGTACGCCGCGGCCGGATCCGGTGCGCCGAAGAGGGCCGTGCCGGCCACGAAGACGGTCGCGCCGGCCTGCGAGCAGGCGCCGGCGGTGCTGGTGTCGATGCCGCCGTCGACCTCCAGCGCCGGTCCCGCCCCGATCAGCGCCCGCAGGCGCTCGATCTTGCCGGGGCTCGCCGGGATGAACGGCTGGCCGCCCCAGCCGGGGTTGACGGTCATGCAGAGCGCGAGATCGAGGTCGGCGGCGACCTCCGCCAGCACGCGCACGGGCGTGGCCGGGCAGATCGCCACCCCGGCGGTGCAGCCCGCCTCCTTGATCGCGCCGATCGCGTAGTGGACGTGCGGGGTGGCCTCGGCGTGGAACGTGATGTTGTCGGCGCCCGCCTTGGCGAACTCGGGGATCTGGCGCTCGGGGCGCTCGATCATCATGTGGACGTCGATCAGCGCGCCCGCGTCGTGGACGCGGTCCGCCAGCGCGGAGACGACCAGCGGCCCCATCGTGAGCGGCGGCACGAAGTGCCCGTCCATGATGTCGACGTGGATGACGCGCGCGCCGGCGTCGAGCACCTCCCCCACCTGGTCGCCGAGGCGGGCGAAGTCGGCGGCGAGGATCGAGGGTGCGACCCCGTGCAGCTCGGTCATCAGTGGGGCCACTAAATCGGCTGGAGCATCGAGCTCCCGCAGTTGTTGCACGCGTACAGCGCGGTGTCGGACATGCGGACGATGGTGGAGTGCTCCCCGCAGTTGGGGCATACCGAACTCAGCTCGAAGCGCGTGAGGCAGTTCACGCAGCGGTAGCGGCCCGGCAGGTTGGTGGGGCGCAGCCACGGCTCGTGGCAGGCCGGGCACACCGGCCCGAGGTCGACGTCTGGCGTCGTCACCGCGCCCCGCGCCTGCCCAGCCTGGCGATGAAGAACCCCTCCGTGCCGTCGCGGTGCGGCAGCGTCTGCAGATGGAAGGGCACAGATGGATGCTGCCAGACGGGGACCTCCCGGCGCAGGTCGTCGGCCTCGAACTCCGGGCGATCGGCCAGGAAGGCGTCGATTACGCGCTCGTTCTCGGTGGGCGAGATCGTGCACGTGGAGTAGACGAGCGTGCCGCCGGGGGCCAGCGCATCGGCGCCCGCGCGCAGGATCGCGCCCTGCGTGCGCGCTAGCTGCTCGGGCTGGTCTGCGGTCTTGCGCCAGCGGGC
Source organism: uncultured Solirubrobacteraceae bacterium (assembly GCA_963722815.1). GTDB lineage: Bacteria > Actinomycetota > Thermoleophilia > Solirubrobacterales > Solirubrobacteraceae > DASQFQ01. Next base: position 132,115 of record CAVROM010000004.1, on the reverse strand, counting down.
GTCGGGGCGGCTGGCGAGCGTGCCCAGGTCCGAGCACGGCGGGTCGACGAGGACGCGGTCGTAGGTCCCGCCGGCCGGTTCCGCCGCGTCCGCCACGCGGACCTCGACGCAGCTCGCGCCCATCCTCGCCGCCGTCCGCCGCAGCGCCTCCGCCCGCCCTTTGTGCCGCTCCACCGCCACCAGCTCCCCCTCGTCGCGCATCAGCGCGGCGAGGTGGGTGGTCTTGCCGCCAGGCGCGGCGCACAGGTCGAGCACGCGCTCGCCGGGCTCTGGCGCCAGGACGCGGGCGACGGCCATCGCGGCGCGCGACTGCGGCATGAACAGCCCCTCGCGCCACTCGGAGGAGCCGTGGGCGTCGAACGGCTCATCGAGGATGAGCCCGTCCTCTCCGCTGGGCTCGATCTCCACCGGGAGCCGCTGCGCCAGCTCGGCGGCGGTGATCCGGAGCGTATTCGCGCGCAGCGCGGCCTCGGCGGGCTCGTTGTCGGCCGCCATCAGCGCGCGGGCCGTGCCGGCGCCGAACGTGTCCCACCACAGCTGGGCGATCCACTCAGGGTGCGAGTGGCGCAGCGCGGCCTCTTCCGGCGTGCCGTCCGGCAGCGCGCCGACCAGCGCCGCCGCCTCGCGCGCGGCCCGGCGCAGCACCGCGTTGACGAGCCCGGCGCCGCCCCGCGACTCCGCCTTGGCGAGCTCGACCGACTCCCCCACCGCGGCGTGGTCGGGCACGCGGTCGAGGTAGACGAGCTGGAAGATCCCCAGCCGCAGAGCCGCGACGACGGCGGGTTCCAGGCGGTCGAGCGAGCGGCCGGACAGCGTCTCGATGACGTGGTCGAGCGTCGCCCGGCGCTGGACGGCGCCGTAGGCGAGCCGGGTCGCGAGGGCGAGGTCGCGCGCGTCGAGCCCGAGCCGCTCCGCCTCCCCGCGGAGCGCCCGATCGGCCCACGCGCCGTCCTCGAACACCCGGCGCAGGACGGCGAACGCGCAATGTCTGGCGGGGGCGGGCATCGAACAACGGTCCAGGCGCGACTGAAGGGCTCAAGTCCCGCGCCGTGGATGCCGACAAAGTCGGTAATGGGGCACTCTGGCAGGTCGACCGTCCACTCCTCTCGCGCGCGAGACCTCCGCTTTGCGGGGGCAGTGTCGGCCGGCATGATCGCCACCGTCGTCGTGCTCGGCGCCCTGCTCGCCCCGCGTGCTGGCCTGGAACGACGGCACCGCGCGCAACGCGCGCGATCGCAGCCAGACCGTCCGGCTGCCCGACCTGCCCAAGCAGGGCACGCTCGCGGTGGTCAACCCCAAGACCTTCGCCGCCGACCGGCCCGGCCACCGCCGGGTCGAGGACGTCCGCCGCGCGCTGCGGCTCGGCGACAGCGCTCCCGTCGCCGTGGGCCGCGCAGGCGGCGGCAGCGTCACGCTCGGCGGCCGCACCGATCAAGCTGCCGCAGCGCACCGCGCCGCTCGCGACCAAGAGCACCGACAGCGATGGCGACGGGATGCCCGACGTCTGGGAGCGCCGCTACGGCCTCGATCCCGACGACGCCTCGGACGCCACCGAGGACTCCGACGGCGACGGCCTCCCCAACCGCACCGAGGTCCGCACCCGCACCGCGCCGACCCGCGCGGACAGCGACCGCAACGGCGTCAACGACGGCGACGAGGACACGGACCACGACGGCCTGCGCAACTCGGTCGAGGTCGAGGCGGGCGCCGATCCGTCGCTGGCCGACTCCAACGGCGACGGCATCAACGACGGCCTCGACGACCCCGACGGCGACGGCGCCTCCAACATCGAGGAGCAGGCCGCGGGCACCGACCCCGGCTCGAGCCAGGACGTGCCGCCGGTCGTGGTCGAGGACCCGGGTCCCGCCGTGCCGCCCGACCCCGCCGACGACGTCCAGGACGACGGCGGCGACAACCCCACCCCGCCGACGCCCGACACGCCCACCGATCCCGCCCCCGCGCCCGACGTCCCGGCCCCGCCGGCCGACCCGGTCCCGGCCCCGGACACGCCCCCGGCCGACGACGGCAGCGCGCCCGCGCCGGTCCCCACGCCCGTGCCCGACAATCCGCCCCCGCCGGCGCCGACGCCCGTGCCGGCCCCGGACACCACCCCCGACCCGGCTCCGACGCCCGCCGCTCCGGCCGTCGTCGATGCCCCGCGGCGGTCGTCGGCACCTAGAGCACCGCGACTCCGGTCGCGATCAGCCACAGCGACCAGCCCACGTAGGCGATCGGGGTCAGCCGCTCGGCGAGCTTCCAGGCCGTCTCGCGGCCTCCCAGGAACTCGAGCGAGCACAGCGCGAGCACCGGGCCGATGACGATGCCGACCGCGCCGATCCACGCGGGCGCGGCGCTCGTCTGCGTGAGCGCGACGCCGGCGAGCGTCGTCCACGCGCCGGTGAGCAGGTACCCGAGGTGCTCGCCGACCGCGACGCCGAGGTAGCGGTTGAAGGCCTGGAAGACGACGTCCACCGCCTCCTGCCGCGCCTCGCTCGCGCCCGGCTCGGCGGCGACGCGCGCCAGATACGGGACGAGGAACGGCCAGCGGATCAGGCCGAGCAGCTGCACGAGCGCCGCGAGCACGCCGGTGACGGTGGCGACGGCCAGGAGCGTGCCGTCGGCGTCGCCGATCGCGTCGGAGAGCAGCACCACCGCCGGCGCGAGCGCCAATGCGGTGAGCGCGAACGCCCACCACAGCAGCACGAGCGAGCGGCCGCCGGCGCGGAAGCGCGCGAGCACCTCGTGGGTGGGCCGGCGCAGGACGTCGGGGTAGTCGAAGCGCGCGGCGAGCATGCCGAAGGCGACGTTGAAGGCGATCGGCAGAGCGATCAGCACCAGGCCGGCGAGGCTCATGCGAGCACCTCGCGGCGCAGCGCCAGGCCGGTCAGCACGGTGGCGACCAGCGCGCCGCTGGAGCCGAAGACGACGAAGCCCTCGTCGGCCTGCTGCGCGAGCACCCCGGCGGAGATGAGCCATGCCAGCGCCCAGCTGGCGGCGGTGACCGCTGCCCACTGCGGGCGGTTGAGCAGCGCGGCCTGCGCCGTGCCGACTGCGGCTCCGGCAACGGCGCCGGTGAGGACGAGGTCTGCGACGTCCGTGCCGGCATGGGTCGCTTGCGCCGCGAGCGCCGCGCCTGCCGCCATCGCCGCGGCGGTGACGAGCGGCCAGCGGCGGTCGATGCCCTGATCGCGCAGCGCCAGCCATTGGCCCGTGCCGATGACGGCACCGGCGAGGAGTCCGGCGGCGGCGGCGGTGCCGGCGTTCGTGACAGAGCCGACCGTCTCGAAGGCGAGCAGTCCGCCGATGGGAAAGGCGAGGAACGTCGGGAGCCAGCGCTTGAAGGTCATCTTGGGCGTCCTTGTGTACGTTGTACGTTACGGCGTCAACGTACGGCGTACAGTTGGGTCCGTCAAGCAAGACGCCTGCTAGCCGTACCGTCGTGGTGCGGCGCGGTCTGGGGCCGGCGAACTGCGGCTGGTGAGGAGTCGGGTGCGGAGCGCCGCGGCGGCACCAGTGTCGGCTCAGGGTCGCTATGCGACCTTGAGACGACATCCGTGGCACGAATGTCGTCTCGACCACCGTAGGGGTGGTCGAGGTGACACTCGTGGCGGTTACTGGTCGCCGACGCGGTCGTAGGCGGTGCGGAGGTCGCCCTCGATCGCGGTGCCCATGAGGCGCTCGTCGAGCGCAGGGAGGTGCTCCTTGAGGCGGGCGTCGCCGGTCAGGGCGGCCAGGCGGACGGTGGCCTGCGTGAGCGCGTAGCGCTTCCAGATCGTGTCGGCCGCGTTGCCACCGTCGTCGTGCGGGCCGACCTCGCCGAGCAGGTCGATCGTGGCGTCGAGCGCGCGGGCGTCGCCGCGCAGCGCCAGGCCGTGGACGGCCTCGATGCGGGTGCTGTCGTCGCTGTCGTCGAGGCGGGCGGCGAGGGCGTCGCGGAGCGTCGGCGTGTCCTGCGGCGAGAGCGTGCCGAGCGCGAAGGTGGCCCAGTCGCGGATGCCGGGCTCGGGGTCGGCGGTGAGCTCGACCAAGGCGTCGAACACGCGCTCCTCGTCGCGGCCCGCGAGCGCTTCCGCCGCGCCCTCGCGCACGCGTGGGTCGGCGTGGCGCCGGAGCTTGAGGAGCGTCTCGAGCCCGTACCGCGGGCCGAGGTTGCCGAGCGCGCTCGCGATGGTGGCGAGCACCTCGGGGTCCTCCTCCCCCTCCGCATGGCGCTCGAGCGCGGCGGCGCTCTCCTGCGGATGCGTGCGCTCCGGGATCCCGAGCTGGCCGAGCACGTAGGCGCCGACCGCCCGCGCCCGCGGGTCGTCGCGCCGCTCGAGCAGCTCGAGCGCCGCCGCCAGCGTCGCCTCGTCGCCGCGCCACGTCAGCGCGGCCAGGTAGGGCGGCCACTCGGCGTCGGAGTCCCACTCGCGCACCGCGGTCTCGATCAGCTCGTCGAGCGAGCGCGCCGGCAGCCGCGGGTCGAGCCAGAAGTCGGTCAGCGCCGGGTCGCGCCGCCCGCGCAGCCAGTCGGCCGCGCGCATCGCCCGCGAGCCGGACGGCTGGATCTCGGTCAGCTCGAGCGCGCCGCCGTTGCAGTCGAGCAGCAGCCGCTCGCCGTCGGTGCGCACGTGGCCGCCGGCCGGCGCCAGCGTCTCGCCGTCGACCTCGGCGCGGACCACGCCCAGATACGAGCCGTCGGGGAGCGGCAGCCGCGCGCCGATGTGGGGCCGCAGCGCCCGCACCACCCGCTCGACCGCCTCGGGCGGGCGTGTCGGGTCGAGCGCGCGGTCGGCCGCCTCGATCTTGTGGGCGTAGGTGACGCCGGCCCCGTCCTGCTCCACATACGGCGGCCGCTCGTCCAGCGCCCGCACCAGCGCCTCGCCCCCGATCGCCGAAAGGCGCAGGGAGAGGGAGCCGTAGTCGTCGTCCGCGCGGATCGGCTCCCGCTCCACGAGGCAGACCGGCCCCGAGTCGAGACCGGCGGTGAGCCGCATGATCGCGACGCCCGTCTCCGCGTCGCCGGCCATGATCGCCCGCTCGACCGGCGCCGCGCCGCGCCAGCGCGGCAGCAGCGACGGGTGCACGTTGAGGATCTCGTACGAGAGCAGCGGCTCCTTCACCAGCACCCCGTATGCGCACACCACCAGCACCTCGGGCTCCACCTCACTGATGCTGTTCAGGACCTCGGCAGCGTGGAGGTCGGGCGGTTGCAGTACCGGGATGCCGAGCTCCCGGACCAGGACGGCGACCGGGGGCGGCGCGAGCTTCTGGCCGCGCCCGCGCTTCGCGTCCGGCCGCGTGACCACGAGCGCAGGTCGATGCGGCGAATCCGCCAGCCGCTGCAGCACCACGGCCGCGAACTCCGACGTGCCGAGGTAGACCGTCCGCATCCGGTCAGCCGCTCAGGCCACGCGGAGCGAATCGGACTCCGCGCCTTCGCGGAGCGTGCGCATCGCCTGCTTGCGCTGGTCGCGCGACGTGCGGTCGAGGATCAGCACGCCGTCGAGGTGGTCCATCTCGTGCTGGAGCACCCGCGCCTCGAGCCCGGACGCCTCGATCAGGATCTCCTCGCCGGTCTCGTCCTGCGCCCGCACCCGCACGTGGATCGGGCGATCGACGTCGACGAGCACGTTCGGCAGCGACAAGCAGCCCTCCTCAAGCGCCTCCTCGTCCCGGCTCGACCACTCGAGCACCGGGTTGACGACCGCGGCCACCGGCGCGTCGGGGTCGACGCGGTAGACGAGCACGCGGTGCATGACCCCGAGCTGCGTCGCGGCGAGGCCGATCCCCAGCGCGTCGTTCATCAGGTCGCCCATGCGTCGGATCTCCTCGCGCAGCCCGTCGTCGAAGCGCTCGACCGGCAGCGCGCGGCTCTTGAGCACCGGATCGCCGTACTTGCGCACGAGCCGCAGCGCAGCCTCGCGCCGTGCGCGCGTCTCCGGATCTAGCCGCGCGTAGCGGTCCTCCGGCGGCTCTGGCTCGACCTCGATCGAAGGGACGGGATCGTCGTGTGCCATCGGCGCGGAAGTCTATTGCGGGTCGACGTCCACAGAGAAGGCGACATCCCGCAGCGAGCGGTCGCGCGCCGCCCCCTCGACCGCGCGCGCCACGGCCGCGATCGCCGGCTCGCGCTCGGTCGTCTTGACCACGACCTGGAAGCGCTCGCGCCCGCGCAGCCGGAACAGCGGCGCCGGCCCGAGCACGTCGGTGCCCGCCACCACCACGCCGTCCGCCACGCGGCCCGCGGCCGCCCGCGCGGCCCGGCCGTCCTCGGCCAGGCAGACCACCCGGATCAGGTCGGCGAACGGCGGGTAGCGCAGTGCCTCGCGCCGCGCCAGCTCGCCGGTGACGAAGCCCGGCGTGTCGTGCCGCGAGGCCGCCTCGATCGCATGCGCGTCGGGGGCCGTCGTCTGGACCAGTACGTGCCCGCCGCGCGGGCCGCGCCCCGCGCGGCCGGCGAGCTGGGCGATCAGGGCGAACGTCCGCTCCTCGGCCCGGAAGTCCGGGAAGCGCAGCGTCGAGTCGGCGTCGAGCACCACTCCTAGCGTCACGTCCGGGAAGTCATGACCCTTGGCCACCATTTGCGTGCCCAGCAGCAGCCCCGCGGGCGCGGCGTCGAAGCGCGCGAGCAGCGTCGGCACCGCGTCCTTGGCGCCCGCCGTGTCGGCGTCGAGCCGGAACACCGGCACGTCGAGCGCCTCATTGAGCTCCGCCTCCACCCGCTCGGTGCCCGCACCGTGGCGCGCCACCGCCAGCGAGCCGCAGGCGTCGCAGCGCTGCGGCACCGGCTCGCGGTGACCGCAGTGGTGGCAGGCGATCGCGTTCTGCGCCCGGTGCAGCACGAGCGCGACATCGCACTGCGGGCACTCCCAGACCTTCCCGCACGAGCGGCAGGTGAGGAAGTTCGACCACCCGCGCCGGTTGAGCAGCACGATCGCCTTGCGCGCCTCCCCCAGCGCCCGCCGCGTGTCGGGGTGCAGCGGATGCGTGGTGCCGCGCATGTCGAGCACCCGCACGGGCGGGAGCGGGCGGCCGTCGGCGCGCTCGCGCAGCTCGAGCCGCGGCAGCGCTTGCCACGTCTCCGGTCGCGGCGTCGCCGAGCCCACCAGCAGCGCCGCGCCGGCCCGCGCCGCGCGCCACGCCGCCACCCGCCGCGCGTCGTAGCGGGGGTCGCCCTCGTGCTTGTAGGAGCCGTCGTGCTCCTCGTCGACCACCACCAGCCCGAGCCGCTCGACCGGCGCGAAGACCGCCGAGCGCGGCCCGACCGCGATCCGCGCCTCGCCCGAGCGCAGCCGCCGCCACTCGTCGTAGCGCTCGCCCTCGCCGAGCGCGGAGTGCAGCAGCGCCACCGTGTCCCCGAACCGCGCCTGGAAGCGCCCGACCGTCTGCGGCGTCAGCGCGATCTCCGGCACCAGCACGATCACGCCCTGCCCGCGCTCCAGCGCCCGCGCCGCCGCGCGCAGGTAGACCTCGGTCTTGCCCGAGCCGGTGACGCCGTGCAGGAGGTGCTCGCCGCCGTGCTCCACCTCCGCCAGCGCCGCCGCCTGCGCCGCGGTCAGCTCAACCGCGCGGTCGGCGGGCGGCGTGGTCAGCGGCTCGCGGCGCTCAGCCTGCTCCACGATCGTCACCAGCCCGCGCTTCTCGAGCCGCCGCAGCGCGCCGAGGTCCTCCCCCGCCGGGCCGGGCAGGCGCTCGAGCAGGACGCGCTGGCCCGCGGTCAGCCGCTGCCCCTCGAGCGGCGCGGCCGTGCGCGCCGCCCACTTCCGCAACCGCGGCTTGCCCGGCGGCGGGAGCACGAGCGAGAGCGCCCGCGCGGGCGTCGACGCGTACTCCGCCGCCATCCACAGCGCCAGCTCGACCAGGTCCGCCGGCACCGAGTCCTCGCGCACGGAGGTCGGCGCGATGAGCCGCTCGGGCGCCAGCTCGCTCTCCGCGGCGAGCCCGACCACCACGCCGTCGAGCTTCTGGTGGCCGAACGGGACCTTGACCACCGACCCGACCTCGACCGGGGCCTCGGGCAGCGCGTAGTCGAACGGGCCGCTCAGGCGGCGCGTGGTGGTGAGCGGCTCGACGCGGGCGATCACGCCGATGACGCTATTAGCCTCACCCGTCGTGAACCGGTTGCTGCTCGGCGACAACCTCGACCTGATGCGCGCCGAGCCGGACGAGAGCGTGCAGATGGCCTACCTCGATCCGCCGTTCAACACCGGCCGCGACCAGACGCGCCGCACGCTCGCCACGACGATCGCCACCAGCGGAGGAGGCGACCGGACCGGCTTCGGCGGCCGCCGCTACACCACCCGCCTGCTCGAGGAGTCCTCCTACCGCGACGCGTTCGACGACTACCTCGGCTTCCTCGAGCCGCGGCTGCGCGAGGTGCGCCGCCTCCTCCACCCCACCGGCACGCTGTACTTCCACATCGACTGGCGCGAGGCCCACTACTGCAAGCTGCTGCTCGACGAGCTGTTCGGCCGCGAGTGCTTCCTCAACGAGCTGATCTGGGCTTACGACTACGGCGCCAAGCCGCGCCGCCGCTGGCCGCCCAAGCACGACACGATCCTCGTCTACGTCAAGCACGCGGGCGACTACTTCTTCGACGCCGAGGCGGTCGATCGCGAGCCCTACATGGCGCCGGGCCTCGTCACGCCGGAGAAGGCGGCGCGCGGCAAGCGCCCCACCGACGTCATGTGGCACACGATCGTCTCCCCCACCGGGCGCGAGAAGACCGGCTACCCGACGCAGAAGCCGGAGGGGCTGCTGCGGCGCTTCGTCCAGGCCTCGAGTCGGCCTGGTGACACGTGCATGGACCCGTTCGCCGGCTCCGGGACGCTCGGCGCGGTGGCCGCGAGCCTGGGCCGGCGCTACCTGCTGATGGACTCCAGTCCGCAGGCGGTCGGGGTTGCGACAACACGCCTTCGCCACGACGGCGATCCCGGGCTACTCTGAGTTCCCGTGCTGCCCTGGTACCAGCAACCCCGCTTCCGCGTCGCGGGCGCCGCACTGCTGGCCGGCCTCGTGATCGGCGGTCTCGTGACCCTCGCGCTCGGCTACAAGAACTCGCCGCCGGCCGCGATCCCCGAGCACAGCGCGGCTGACGCGATCGCCAGCGACCGTGCCGCGGTCGCCACGGCCACGGCGACGCCCGCCTCGCGCCCGAAGGCGAGCGCGCGGCCGGCCAAGAAGGCCAAGCACACCGAGGTCAGCGTGCCCGTAAGCAACGCTGCGACCGCGGAGCCGACCGCCACCTCGACGCCGGAGGACGAGGAGCTCGGCAACAGCCCTGTCTCGACGCCGGCGCCCACCCGCTCCGCCCCGCGCCGGCACAGCGTGGCGACCAAGCCGCGCACGCAGGTCAAGCCGGTGACCGAGAAGACGCCGGCCAAGGCGACCCCGACGCCGCGGCCCGCCACGCCGCCGGCAGCCACCCCGGCGCCGACCACCGCGACGCCGCAGCCGGCCGCCACCCCCAAGCCGGCGCCCAAGCCCCCCAAACCCCCGAAGCCGCACCCGCATCCCGGCGGCGACGACGACGATCCCGGCACGCCGTAGCGTCCGCGCGCGCGGCCCCGGCCGCGTCAACCTGATCGGCGAGCACACCGATTACAACGGTGGCTTGGCGCTTCCGTTCGCGATCGACCGCGGCGTGACGGTGACCGCCGAGCCGCTGAGCGGCGACCGGGTGGAGGTGGTCGCCTTCGACCTCGCCGAGACCGACGAGTTCGCGCTCGCCGACCCCGGCCGCGCCGACGGCTGGCGCGCGTTCGTGCGCGGCACGGTGGCGGAGCTGACCGCTGCCGGCATCGAGCTCGCGCCCGCGCGGCTGGTGATCGAGGCCGACGTGCCGCGCGGCTCGGGCCTCAGCTCCTCGGCCGCGCTCGAGGCGGCGCTGTGCCTCGCGCTGCTCGGCGTCGCCGGCGCCCGCGAGCCCGACCGCGTCGAGCTGGCGAAGCTGTGCTCGCGCGTGGAGAACGACTGGGTGGGCGCCGAGACCGGCCTGCTCGACCAGCTCGCATCGCTGCTCGGCGAGGAGGGCAGCGCGCTGCGGATCGACTTCAAGACGCTCGACCTCCAGACCGTGCCGCTCGAGCTCGGCGGCTGGCAGCTCGTCACCGCCGACTCGGGCGCGGCCCACTCGCACGCCGAGGGCGGCTACAACGAGCGCCGCGCGGAGTGCCGCGCCGCGGCGGAGGCGCTCGGCGTCGAGTACCTGAGCGACGCCGACCCGGAGGCGGCCCGGCGCCTGGGCGGCCCCGAGGGCAAGCGGGCGCGGCACGTGCTGAACGAGAACCAGCGCGTCGAGGCGACCGTGGCGGCGCTGCACGCGGGCGACTTCGGGACCGTCGGGCAGCTGCTCGATGCCTCGCACGCCAGCCTGCGCGACGACTTCGAGGCGTCGGTGCCCGAGGTCGAGGCGACCGTCGAGCGCCTCAAGCGCGCCGGCGCGGCCGGCGCGCGGATGATGGGCGGGGGCTTCGGCGGCGCCGTGCTGGCGCTGCTACCCCCCGGCTGCCCGCGCCCCCACGGCGTCGTCCCCGTCGCCCCCGGACCCGCCGCCCGCCGGCTCTGACGCCTCCTCGTCCTCGCCGAGTGGCCGCCACAGCGCCCACGCGATGAAGCAGGCGGACATGATGAGCATCCCGATCCCCGCGTAGAGGTTCACGTTGATGTCCGCCGACTTCGCGATCGAGGCGTCGGACTCGCCGAGCCCCAGCACGGTGAGGATCACGCCGTAGATCAGGAACAGCCCGCCGATCAGGCGGCGGATGTCGAACAGGCGCGCCGCCTTGGCGGCGCGCTCGGCGTCTGCCTGCTCGGTCTTCTCGATGAGTGGGTCGTCAGCCATTGTCGGTCTCCTACCAGAAGATGATGCTCAGGACGAGGACGATGCCCAGCACGCCGATCGCGAGCGTGGACGGCTTGCGGTACCAGGCCTGCTCCTCCTTGCTCAGCGCCTCGGCTTCGTTGGCCATGCCGTGGACCAGCCCCTGCAGCTCCTCGATGGGCTTGGGCTGCGTGAACATCGACACGCCGACCGAGACGACGCCGTCGGCGACGAAGGCCGCGATCGCACCCCAGAACGCCGCCGCCTGTGGCGACCCGAGGCTGATGATGTCCCAGCTGTCCCCGTAGTGCGCGGCCGCTGCGGCCACGGTGCCCGCGATCAGGCCGTACAGGCCTGCCCACGGCGTCATCCGCTTCCAGTACATGCCGATGATGAACGTGGCGAACAACGGCGCGTTGAAGAACGAGAACAACAGCTGGATGTAATCCATGATGTTGTTGTAACCCGAGGCGATCAGGGCGGTCCCGATGCCGATCACGATGCCCGTGACCGTCGCGATGCGGCCGAAACGCAGGTAGTACGCGTCGCTCTCGCCGGAGCGCACGTACGGCTCCCAGAGGTCGTAGGTGACGACCGTGTTGAACGCCGAGACGTTGGCCGCCACGCCGGCCATGAACGCCGCGAGCAGGCCGGCCAGCGCGATGCCGAGCATGCCGTTGGGCAGGAACTCGTTCATCAGCAGCGGGATGGCGTTGTTGTACTGGAGGTTCGGGTCGTCGCCGCCGAGGCCGGGCACGGTGGCCAGCGCCACCAGGCCGGGGATGATCGTGATCGCCGGGATGAGCGCCTTCGGGTAGGCGCCGATGAGCGGCGTCCGCTGCGCAGCGCTCAGGCTCTTGGCGCTGAGCGCGCGCTGGACCTCGGCGAAGTTCGTCGTCCAGTAGCCGAACGAGAGCACGAAGCCGAGGCCGAAGACGATCGGGACCCACGACGCGCCGAGCGGGTTGTCGACGTGGCCGATCCCGGTGCCGACCCACGAGTGGAACAGCTCGTCCTTGGAGTTGACCTTGTGCGTCGCCTCCTTGAGGCCGTCCCAGCCGCCGACCTTGTTCAGACCGACGATCGTCAGCGGGATCAGGGCCGCGAGGATGACGAAGAACTGCAGCACCTCGTTGTAGATCGCCGAGGAGAGGCCGCCGAGCGTGATGTAGATGAGCACCACCGCCGCGGCGACGACGATGCCGAGCAGGATCGGCCAGCCGAGCATGAGCTTCAGCACCAGCGCGAGCGCGTACAGGTTCACGCCCGCGATCAGCACGGTCGCGAACGCGAAGGTCAGCGCGTTGAAGAGGTGCGTCTGCTTGTTGAAGCGCAGGCGCAGGTACTCGGGCACCGACCGCACCTTCGAGCCGTAGTAGAACGGCATCATCACGATGCCGAGGAAGACCATGGCCGGGACGGCGCCGATCCAGTAGTAGTGGACCGTGTAGACGCCGTACTGGGCGCCGTTGGCCGCCATGCCGAGGACCTCGAGCGCGCCCAGGTTGGCCGAGATGAACGCGAGGCCGGTGATCCAGGCGGGGAGCGAGCGGCCCGACAGGAAGTAGTCGAGGCTCGTCTTGATGTAGCGCTTCGCCGCGAACCCGATCCCGAGAACCGCGACGAAGTAGATCGCCAGGATCACGTAGTCGACCAGATTCGTATCCAGCCGGATTTCTGCTGCCCCGAGCACCATCAACCGCGTCTCCCTCCCCCAGATGACGCGGGGGGTCATACCCGCTCGCCGTCTCCTCGAACACTGAGGGCCTCCGAAGAAGGAGGCCCTCAGGGAGGTTCGTCAGGCGACGCCGGCGACTTCGCCGAGGCCGGCGGCCGCGCGCAGCGTGTCGGCCTTGTCGGTCTTCTCCCACGTGAAGTCCTCGTCCTCGCGGCCGAAGTGGCCGTAGGCGGCGGTCTTCTGGAAGATCGGCCGGTGGAGCTTGAGGTACTGGCGGAAGGCGCCCGGGCGGAGGTCGAAGTGCTCGCGGACGAGCGCGTCGATCTGTGAGCGGGCGATCTTCTCGGTGCCGAACGTCTCGACCATGATCGAGACCGGATGCGCGACGCCGATCGCGTAGGCGACCTGGACCTCGCAGCGCTCGGCCAGGCCGGCGGCGACGACGTTCTTGGCCACATAGCGGGCCGCGTAGGCAGCCGAGCGGTCGACCTTGCTCGGGTCCTTGCCCGAGAAGGCGCCGCCGCCGTGACGGGCCATGCCGCCGTAGGTGTCGACGATGATCTTGCGGCCGGTGAGGCCCGCGTCGCCGACCGGCCCGCCGATCACGAAGCGCCCCGTCGGGTTGACGAGGAAGTCGCGGCGGAGCTGCTCGGCGTCGTAGAGGTCCTCCGGGAGGACCGGCACGACGACGTGCTTCCACAGGTCGTCGGGGATCTGGTCCTCGACGCCCTCGCGGTGCTGGGTCGAGATCAGGAGCTTCTCGACCGCCACCGGACGGCCGTCGCGGTAGCGGACGGAGACCTGGGTCTTGCCGTCGGGGCGCAGGTAGTCGAGCGTCCCGTCCTTGCGCACCTCGGCGAGCCGCGGCGGCGAGCTTGTGCGCGAGCGAGATCGGCAGCGGCATGAGCTCCGGCGTCTCGTCGGTCGCGTAGCCGAACATCATGCCCTGGTCACCCGCGCCAGCGATGTCGAGTTCATCCTCGTCGGACGGGTCGGTGCGGGTCTCGTAGGCGGAGTCGACGCCCTGGGCGATGTCGGGCGACTGCTTGTCGATCGCGTTGATGACCGCGCAAGAGTCGGCGGAGAAGCCGAGGTCGGCGTCGACGTAGCCGATCTTGCGGATCGTCTCGCGCGCGATCTCCTGGATGTCGACGTAGACCTTCGTGGTGATCTCGCCCGACACGACGACGAGGCCGGTGTTGACGAGCGTCTCGCAGGCCACGCGGCCCTCTGGGTCCTCGGCCATGACGGCGTCGAGGACGCCGTCGGAGATCTGGTCGGCGATCTTGTCCGGGTGGCCCTCGGTGACCGACTCGGACGTGAACAGGTACTCGTTGTCGTTCAGCTGGCTCATGGGATCTCGAAGAACAGCTCCGCGGTCGTGTCGTCCTCCTCACGCTGGATGACTGCGCTGGCGGCTCGGACCGGGCGAAGGTCCTCGGCGGTCAACCCGGTCTGCTCGCCTAGCGTGAGGAGCTGGCGTACGTCGAAGAAGCCTAGCGACTCAATCCCGGTCGGGATGGAGGGGATTGCGGAGCGGAACGCGGGCGTGGCCGTCAGGCGGGCGCCGCCGCGGCTGAGGAAGGCACCGACCGCCCGTGGTTCGGTGCCCGCGACGACGGTGTCGCCGCGGATCGCGTAGGTGGGCTGGAAGCCGTCGGAGACGTGCAGCGTGAAGGCATCCACCCCGGCGACCTCCTTCGAGTCGAAGGCCCCGGGCGCGTCCGGGTCCGCGGCCAGGGCGCGGGCGACCGGATCCTGGATGCGGGCGAGCACCTCGCGCAGGCCCGCGGGGTCGTCCGTGTGAGCGGCGAACCCGATCACGGGCGCGACCGCGCCGGTCGCGATCCACGCCGTGAAGCCCTGGAGGCGGCCGAGCAGGTCGTGGTCGGCGTCGAGCGACGCCTCGCTGCTGAGCACGCCGCGGACGGAGTCGAGCACGCCGGCGCCGCCCACCCGCCCGGCCGCGGCGGCCGCCGCGCTCGCGTCGGGCGCGGCGAGCATCGCGATCGCGCCGGCGGGCACGCGCGCGGCCAGCGCGGAAACCGAGCCGCGCGGCGTCCCGGTGCCGACGCTGCGGGCGCGGATCCGCAGCCCCCGGCCGTCCACCGCGGCGCCGGCGCCGACCGCCCGCAGCCCGGGCTGGTCGAGCAGCGCGGCGATCGTGCCCGCGACGCCGCCGCTCGCCGCGCGCAGGCCGCGCGGGGCGACGTAGAGCTCCGCCGGCCGCCGCGCGCCCGCCAGCGCGCGCTCGAACGCGGCCGCCTTGGCGAGCGCCGGCGCGTCGCCGCGGACGACGTCGATCGAGCGCTGGACGGCCAGCTCCGGCCCGGCGACGAGGAAGCCGCGGACGAACGCCGCCGCGTTGCCGCCGCTGAACCGCCGCACGACCGCGTCGCGATAGCGCGTGGCCGGCCGCGCGCCGCCGGCACGCTGCAGCAGCGCCTCGGCCTTGGGCTCGTCGCGGACGCTCGCGATCACCAGCGAGCCGAAGCGCCCGCCGCCGAGGTCGACGAGCGCGGCGGCCGCCTCGTCGCCCAGCCACGGCCGGACGTCGCGCTGGAGGTCGAAGGCGCCGGCGCGTCGGCGCGACCGCCTTCAGGGCAGCGTCGCGCGCGGCGCGATAGCCGGGGAGCTTCGGAGCGAGCGCGGCCAGGCGGCGCGCGGCCGGATCGGCGGGGTTGGTGTCGAGCCGTGCGAAGGCGAGCGCGGACGCGGGCACCAGCTCGGCGGCGTGCCCGCCCGGGCCGGGGTCGGTTCGCATGTCGTAGACGGCGATCGCGATGATCGCCAGCAGCAGGGCCACGGACCCCGCCAGGAGCGCGCGGCTCATTCCCCCCGCCGGCGCTGCTGGCGCTCCACGAAGTCGATCACCACCGGGATCCCCTCCAGCGCGTAGCGTTCACGGAGCCGGTTTTCGACGTAGTAAGCGTAATCCCGCGTGAGCCGGTTGCGGTGGTTGACGTGGATCGAGAAGCGCGGCGGGCGGGTCTCGATCTGCGCGGCGTAGAACAGCTTCAGCCGCCGGCCCTGCTTCTGCGGCGTCTCGCGGCTGGCGGTCAGGTCCCCGAGGAAGCGGTTGAGCTCGGGCGTCGGGATCCGGTGCGAGGCGCGCTCGGCCAGCGACAGCGCCTCGATCAGGATCCGGTTGATGTGGCGGCCGGTCTTGGCCGACGTCGTCAGCACCTTCGGGCGCAGGCGCAGCTTGCGGTTGACCCGCGCGCGCTCGTGGTCGAGGTCGAAGTCGTCGCCGCTGGTGAGGTCCCACTTGTTGAGCACGAGCGCGGTCGCGCAGCCCGACTTCATCGCGAGCTCGGCGATCCGCAGGTCCTGCGAGGTCACGCCGGCGGTGGCGTCGCACACGACGAGCGCGACGTCGGCGCGCTCGGCCGCCCGCTGCGAGCGCAGCGACGTGTAGTACTCGACCGACTCGTTGACCTTCGCCGCACGGCGGATGCCGGCGGTGTCGACCAGCAGCAGCTTGCGCCCGTCGACCTCGATCGGCGTGTCGATCGCGTCGCGCGTGGTGCCGGCGATGTCGGACACGATCACGCGCTCGCGGCCGAGGAAGGCGTTGACGAGCGAGGACTTGCCGACGTTCGGCCGCCCGATCACGGCGAGGCGGACGATGTCCTCGTCGTCCTCGGGCTCGTCGCCCTCCGGCAGCAGCTCGACAAGCCGGTCGAGCAGGTCGCCGGTGCCGAGCCCCTGCGCGGCCGAGACCGCCATCGGCTCGCCCAGCCCGAGTCCGTGGAAGTCGTGGATGAGCCCGAAGTCCTTCGGGTTGTCGATCTTGTTCGCGGCCAGCACGACCGGCAGGCCGCCCTTGCGCAGCATGTCGGCGACCTCCTCGTCGCCGGCGCGGAAGCCCGCCTTGCCGTCGACGACGAGCAGCGCGACGTCGGCGTCGGAGAGCGCCTCGCGCACCTGGTCCTGGATCGAGACGGCGAGCGGGTCGGTGTCCTCGAGGTCGACGCCGCCGGTGTCGATCAGCGCGAACTGCCGGCCGTTCCAGTCGGTCGCGAGCTCCTTGCGGTCGCGGGTGATCCCCGAGCGCTCGTGCACGACCGCCTCGCGCGACTGCGTGAGGCGGTTGACCAGCGAGGACTTGCCGACGTTCGGATACCCGACGACGGCGACCTTTCTCACGTCTGGATCTCTTTCGCCTCGACCGCGAGCGTGACGATCTGGTCGACCACCTCGTCGAGCGAGAGGCCGGTCGTGTCGACCGGGACCGCGTCAGGCGCGGCGATCAGCGGCGAGGCCTCGCGCGTGCGGTCGCGCTCGTCGCGCAGGATCAGCTCGCGCAGCACGACCTGCTCGTCGCCGCCGAGCTCGGCGGCGCGGCGGCGGGCGCGCTCGGCCGGGTCGGCGGTGAGGAAGACCTTGACCTCGGCGCCGGGCGCGACGACGGTCCCGATGTCCCGCCCCTCGGCGACCCAGTCGCCCTCGGTGAGGATGCGGCGCTGCTGGTCGACGAGCGCCTCGCGCACGGCGGGGTCGGAGGCGACGCGCGAGGCGGCCTCGGAGACCCACGGCTCGCGGATCCGCTCGGTCACGTCCTCGCCGTCGAGCGTGACGCGCTCCCCCAGCTCGAGCCGGGCCTCGCGCGCCACCGTGGCCGGATCTCCGCCGCGCAGGGCGACCGCGCGGTACATCGCGCCCGAGTCGAGGTACGTGAAGCCGAGTCGCTCCGCGGCAGCGCGGGCGACCGTCGACTTCCCGGCCCCGGCGGGCCCGTCGATGGCGATGACCATGGCCCGAGAGGGTAGGCGCTAGCCGAGCAGGCGCTCGAGGTCTGCCGTGAAGCCGGGGTAGGAGACCGCGGCGGCCTCCATCCCCACGACCTCGACGCCCTCGCGCGAGGCCAGCCCCGCCACCGCGCCGAGCATCGCCAGGCGGTGGTCGCCGAGCGCCTCCATCGTGCCGCCGCGCAGGCCACCCGTGCCGCGCACGGAGAAACCGTCCTCGGCCGCCTCGATGTCGGCGCCGAGGCCGCGCAGGCCGTCGACGACGGCGGCGATCCGGTCGGTCTCCTTGAGCCGCAGCTCGGCGGCGCCGCGCACGATCGTCTCGCCCTCGGCGAAGCACCCGAGCAGGGCGACCAGCGGCAGCTCGTCGATCGCGAGCGGGACCTCCTCGGCTTCGACGACGGTGGCCCCGAGCGGCGAGTCGCGGACGTCGAGCTCGGCGATCGGCTCGTCCGCCGGGATGCCGTCCTGCGGCTCCTCCAGCGGGCCGACGACCACGCCGCCCATGCGCTGCGCGATGCGCAGGAAGCCGATGCGCGTCCAGTTGACCCCGACGTCCTCGAGCACGAGCCGCGAGCCCGGAACCAGCAGCGCCGCCGCCGCGTGGAAGGCGATCGAAGAGGGGTCGCCGGGGACGTGGATGTCCTCGACCTCGAGCTCGTCCTGCGGGTGCACGGTCACGGTGGCGCCGTCGCGCTCGACGCGCGCGCCCGCCTGGCGCAGCATCCGCTCGGTGTGGTCGCGGGTCGGCGCGGGCTCGGTGACGCTCGTCGCGCCAGAGGCCAGCAGGCCGGCGAACAGGACGCACGACTTGACCTGACCCGAGGCCATCGGCATGTCGTAATGCGTGCCTTCGAGGCGCGTGCCGCGGATCGTCAGCGGTGTGAAGCGGCCCTCGCGCGCGTCGAGCTGGGCGCCCATCTGCCGCAGCGGCGTGGCGATGCGGTCGACCGGGCGGCGCCGGATCGACTCGTCGCCGTCAAGGATCCACACGCCCTCGTGCTGGCCGGCGAGCCAGCCCGGCAGCAGCCGCAGCAGCGTGCCGGCGTTGCCGACGTCGATCACGCCGGTCGGCTGCGCGGCCGCGCGCAGGCCGGGGCCGCGGAACACCAGCTCGTCCTCGCGCCGCTCGACGATCGCGCCGAGCGCCTGCACGGCGGCGAGCGTCGAGAGCGTGTCGGCCGCCTCGAGGTAGTTGGTCACGCGCACGGGGTCGGAGGTCATGCCGGCCAGAAGGGCGGCGCGGTGCGAAATGGATTTGTCGGGCGGCGCGGTGAGCGTGCCGCGCAAGCCTTTGCCGGCCGGCGCGAAAAATGTCATTGCCGAACCGCCTCGAAGCCGCTCACGGCCGGGCCACCGTGAAGCCGAGGCCACCGATCAGCCCTTCTGCCTCCGCGGCGTCGGGCTCGCCGGCGATCCACAGCGCGATCGAGCCGGTCGTGTTGTCGGCGGCGGGGTAGAGCGCCATGTCGACGATGTTGACCTGCGCGCGCCCGAGCGCGAGCGCGACCTCGGCGACGACGCCCGGCCGGTTCGGCACGGAGACGCGCAGCTCGGTCACCGCGCCGCCGGCGAGGTCGGCCTCGAGCAGGCGCCGGCGGTCGTCGCCTGCGGCGTCGTTCCAGCTCGTCACGCCGCGCTCGTCGCGGCCGGCGAGCGCGCCGCGCACCTCCTCGAGCCGCGCGATCGTGTCGTCGATCGCCGCGACCAGCGCGTCGGCGTTGGAGAGGTAGATGTCGCCCCAGATCGCGCTCGACGCGCCGGCCACGCGCGTGGCGTCGCGGAAGCTCGGGCCGGTCGGCGGCAGCCGCTCGGATTCGAGCGCCCGCGCGGCCTGCGCGACGAGCACGTTGGCGAGCACGTGCGGGAGGTGCGACACGCTCGCCATCAGCCGGTCGTGCGTCTCGGCGTCGATCGCGGCCGGGCGCGCGCCGAGGTCGGCGAGCAGCCGGTACAGCCGGTCGTACAGCACGCCCTCGGTGCGCGAGGTCGGCGTCAGGTACCAGGTCGCGCCGTCGAACAGGCCGGCGCGCGCGTGCTCGACTCCCGCGGTCTCGGCGCCCGCCAGCGGGTGGCCGCCGATGAACCGCTGATCGTCGACGGCGGCCACCAGGGCGCGCTTGGTCGAGCCGACGTCGGTCACCACGCAGGCGGGTGCGGCGGCCGCGAGCGCCTGCTCCACCACGCCCGGCAGCGCCCGCACCGGCGCGGCGACGAACGCCGCGTCGGCGCCGTCGACCGCCTCGGCGGCGCTGCCGCACGCCACGTCGATCGCGCCGTGCTCGACCGCGCGGTCGAGCACCCCGGCGCCGGGATCGAAGCCGCGGACCTCGGCCCCGAGCCGCTCCCGGGCGGCGAGCCCAACGGACCCGCCGACCAGGCCGACACCGAGGATCGCGACGATCAAGGGTTCGGGCCAGTCCGTCGACGCACCGATCCGGACCCTATGCGCGAACCGTGGAGAGCACCTTGCCCGCGACCGCGGCCGCGCGCTCGACCTGCTCGACGTAGTCCGCGAAGCCGTCCGAGACGAGCGCCTGGGGCCCGTCGCAGATCGCCTCCTCGGGCTGCGGGTGCACCTCGACGATGATCCCGTCCGCGCCCGCGGCGGCCGCGGCCAGCGACAGCGGCGTCACCAGGCTGCGGCGCCCGGCCGCGTGGCTCGGATCGACGATCACGGGCAGGTGCGTGAGCTCCTTGAGCACCGGGACGGCGGTGAGGTCGAGCGTGTAGCGGTAGGCGGTCTCGAACGTGCGGATGCCGCGCTCGCACAGCAGCACGTTCGGGTTGCCCTCCTTGAGGATGTACTCCGCCGCCATCAGCAGCTCCTCGAGCGTCGCCGACGCGCCGCGCTTGAGCAGCGCCGGGCGCCCCGAGCGGCCGATCTCGGCCAGCAGCGGGTAGTTCTGCATGTTGCGGGCGCCGATCTGGATCACGTCGGCCACCTCGAGCACCTGCTCGAGGTCACGCGCGTCCATGCATTCGGTGACGATCGGGAGGCCGGTCTCGGCCTTCGCCTCGGCGAGCAGCCGCAAGCCCTCCTGACCAAGACCCTGGAACGCGTACGGCGACGTGCGCGGCTTGTACGCGCCGCCGCGGAACAGCGAGCCGCCGGCCGCCTTGACCACGTGCGCGGTGCCGATCGTCTGGTCGCGCGTCTCTACCGTGCACGGACCGGCGATCATCGAGAAGTGGTCGCCGCCGATGCGGCGGCCCTCGACCTCGACGATGCTCGGCGCCGGGCGGATCTGCGCCGATGCGAGCTTGTAGGGCTTGAGGATCGGCACCACCTGCTCGACGCCGGGGTAGCCCTCCAGCCCGAGCCGCTGCACGTGCTCGCGATCGCCGATCGCGCCGATCACGGTGACCTCTTCGCCGCGCGACGGGTGGGCTCGCGCGCCGACGGTCTCGATGCGGTCGATGACGGACTGGATCTCGTCCTCCGTCGCCCCCGCTTTCATCACGATCATCATCTGGACTCCTCGAAATCTCGCCTTGAACACTCTACGGACGACGGGCACTCGGCAGACCGGTCGGAGACCGGTTCGTTCACGACCGAGTGCCTAGAGAAATCGCCAGGCGGAACGGCTCGCGGAGCCGGCGTAGGAATACGCGGCGTAGGTGAAGCTGGCGAGCTGTCCGGTGCTGGAGCGCATGGCGCGAGACGTCAGTTGTACCAGCATCGGCCGCGCGAGGCCAGGGACTTAGCGCGGCGTGGCGACCAGCGCGCCGAGCGCGTCCAGGAAGCGCTCGTTCTCCGCCTCGGTGCCGACCGTGACCCGGAGGGCGCCGGCGCGGCCGAGCGAGCCGCCGGCGCGGACCAGGATGCCGCGCTGGGCGAGGCCCTGGAGGACGGCACGCTCGACGTCGGCGGGCTCGTCGTCCTCGCCCGCCGGGAGGTCGAACCAGACGAAGTTGGCCTGCGACTCGGCGGGCTCCATGCCGAGCCGGCGCAGGCCGTCCTCGAGCCCGATCCGCTCGGCGAGGTTGCGCTCGACGCGGCGGGTGACCTCGTCCTGGTGGTTGAGCGCCTCGAGCGCGGCGGCCTGGGCGGCGGCGTTGCAGAAGAACGGCTGGCGGACCTGGTCGACGGCGGTCCGGAAGTCCTCCGAGCCGCAGAGGCCGAAGCCGACGCGCAGCCCGCAGAGGCCGTAGACCTTGCTGAACGTGCGCAGCAGCACGAGGTTCGGGTGGCGCTTGAGCAGGCCGATCGACTCGTCGGGGTCCTGCATGATGTTGAACTCGGTGTAGGCCTCGTCGAGGATCACGGCGACGTGCGGCGGGACGTCGGCGATGAACGCCTTGATGTCCTCGAGCGGCAGCGCGGTCGAGGTCGGGTTGTTCGGGTTGCAGACGACGACGAGCCGCGTGGCGACGGTGATCTCCTCGCGCATCCTGTTGAGGTCGTGCTTGTGGTCGGCGTCCAGCGGGACCTCGATGGCGGTGGCGCCGGAGGCGGCTGCGAGGTGCGGATAGACCGAGAAGCTCGGCCACGCGTACACGACCTCGGCGCCGGGCTCGAGCAGCGCGTCGCCGGCAGCCAGCAGGATGTCGCAGGAGCCGTTGCCGACGGCGATCCGGTTGGCCGGCACGCCGTAGCGGTCGGAGAGCCGGGTGCGCAGCGCGGAGTTCGTCGGGTCCGGGTAGCGGTTGACGCCGCTCAGCACCTTCGTGACCGCCTCGACGACCTCGGGGATCGGCGGGTACGCGCTCTCGTTGGAGGCGAGCTTCGCGACCGGGCCCTCCGAGGCGTAGCCGTCGGCGGCGGGATAGACGGGGATGCGCCGGACCTTGGCGCCGAACTCGAGCGGCATCGGGGCTGAGGTTACAAGCCGAGCTTGGCCGCGAAGCCGTCGAGCAGCGCGTTCAGGCTCTCTTCGAAGCGGTCCTGCTCGGGCAGCGGCTCGCCACCCTCGACGAACCGGCTGACGAGCGGGAACTCGCCGCTCTCGAGCAGCTCGCGGACCCACGGGTTGTTGAAGCCCTCGAACAGACCCTCCGCCCGGCGCTCGGTGTTGACGTAGCGCCTCCGCAGCGCGTAGCCGATCGTGAGGTCGTCGACGGCGGCCACCACCGCCTGCAGCGCCGCCGGGTCGAAGCCGGCTTCGGCGAGCGGCGTGATCGACCGCGCCGACTGCTCGATGTGGCGCAGCAGGTTCGGCGTCACCCGCATGTGCTGGTGCAGCGCTCCGTACATCCACGGGTGCCGCGTGAACGCCTCGAGGCTGTGGCGCGCGATCGCGGTCAGCGCCTCGCGCCAGTCCTCCGGGAGCTCGCCGGGGACGAGCATCTCGGCCGCGACGCGGTCGCCCATCAGCTCGAGCAGCTCGTCGCGCGAGTCGAAGTAGTGGTAGAGCGACATCGCGCCGGAGCCGATCTCGCGCGCGATGCGGCGGATGGAGACCGCGTCGAGGCCTTCATTGTCGGCGATCTCGAGCGCGACATCGGCGATCTGGTCGCGCGAGAGCACGGCCTGGCGCCCGCGGCCGCGCGGGGCCTCGCGGGCCCACACGCGTCGGAGGGCCGCGCGTTCCTCGCCGGCCATGACGTGGCCGCCGCGCCTGGCGCCGTGCGCGAGCAGGTGTCGCTCGCCGGCCAGCAGGCCTCGCTGGACGAGCGCCTGACCGGGCGCGAGAACCTGATGCTCCTCGGGCGCCTGCAGCGGATCTCGAAGGCCGACGCCGCGGCGCGCACGCGCGAGCTGCTCGAGCGCTTCGGGATCGCCCACGCGGCCGATCGCCAGGTCGGCACCTACTCCGGCGGCATGCGCCGGCGGCTCGACCTCGCCGCCTGCCTCGTCGCCCCGCGCCCGGTCGTGTTCCTCGACGAGCCGACCACCGGGCTCGACCCCGCGAGCCGCCAGGACATGTGGGGCGCGGTCGAGGGCCTGGTCGCCGACGGCGTCGCGCTCGTGCTCACCACCCAGTACCTCGAAGAGGCCGACCGGCTCGCCGACCAGATCGTCGTGCTGGCCGAGGGCCGCACGGTCGCGGCCGGCACGCCCGCGGAGCTGAAGGCGCGCGTGGGCGATCGGCGCGTGCACCTCACGCTGCCGGACGCCGAGGCGCTCGAGGAGGCGGCGCGGCTGTTCGAGCGGCTCGAGCCCGAGCTCGACCTGCGCGCGCGGCGGGTGAGCGTCTCCGCCCCCGAGGGCCCGCGCGATCTGCGCGCGGCGCTCGACGCGCTCGAGGACGCCGGCGTCGCGGTCGAGGAGGCCGCGCTCAGCCAGCCGACGCTCGACGACGCGTTCTTCGCTCTCACCGACCGGCCCGCGACCGAGGCGGTGGCCGCATGACCGCGACGCTCCAGACGTTCAACGAGATCCGGCTGCTCGCCGGGCGCTCGCTGCGCCACATCCCGCGCATCCCCGAGAAGGCGTTCGGCGCCGTGATGCTGCCGCTCGTCTTCGTGCTCCTGTTCGCCTACGTGTTCGGGAGCGCGATCGCGATCCCGGGCGGCGACTATCACGCCTACCTGGTGTCGGGGATCTTCGCCCAGTCGATGATCGGCACGGTGCCGGGCATCGCCGTCGGCATGGCCTCCGACATCCGCAGCGGCCTGATCGACCGCCTGCGCACGCTGCCGATCTGGCGCACCTCGGTGGTCGCGGGGCGGACGATCGCCGAGCTCGTCGAGCTGATCGCCGGCATGGTCGTGGTCGCGATCTGCGGCCTGGCCGTCGGCTGGGCCCCGCACGGCACCGTGCTGGAGACGCTCGGGGCCTTCGGGCTGCTCCTGCTGTTCGCCTTCGCGGTCACCTGGGCCGGGATGTTCCTCGGCCTCGTCGTGCGCGACCCCGACGGCGCCGACGGCATCGCGATGACGTTCATCTTCCCCGCGATGTTCCTGTCCGGGATCTTCGTCCCGGTCGCCGGCCTCCCCACCCCGCTGCGCCAGATCGCGGAGATCAACCCGCTGACCTCGCTGGCCACCGCGGTGCGCGAGCTGTTCGGGGTCGCCACCGGCCCGCTGCCCGACGTGTGGACGCTGCAGCACCCGGTGGCCACGTCGCTCCTGTGGGCCGCGGCGATCATGGCCGTCTTCATCCCGCTCGCCGTCCGGCGCTACCAGCGGATGGGCCGGTAGCTCCCCCTGCTGGTCGATCCCGCGGCCGCCGCGGTCGATCGGTCCTGGATCGTGGATGCTGGGCGGTGCACGCCGAAGGGGAATAGTGGCTTGCCCACAGGCCCCTTTTGGCGGGTGCCGATCCAGCGCCGCGAGACAGCTACCGAGCGGCCGTGGGGGTCGTGGGATCGGCCAGCTGCTACTGCGCGCCCGTCAGATCGAGCCGCAGCGCGGCTGCCTCGCCCAGGTAGACGTGCTGCGGCTCGTGGTCGTCCTCGCCGTAGCAATGGATCAGCACACGGATGATGCGCGGCAGCGCGCCCGGGACGGGCACCTCGCGGGCGCACAGGAGCGGCACCGCGCTGAGGCCCATCCGGCGGGCGGCCACGGCGGGAAACTCGGCGTCGAGGTCCTCGGTCAGCGTGAAGATGCAGGAGACGAGATCCTCCGCCGCCAGGTGGTTGCGAGCGAGGATCTCGCGCATCAGCTCGTCGGTGCCGGCGAGGATGGCGTCGGCGTCGTTCTCGGCCACGGACGTGGCCCCGCGGAGGGCGTAGAGGCGCATTCGGCGCGCCATTCAATCAGCGCGCAGGCGCTCGACCTCGGCGGGCGTCAGGCGGCGGTGACCGCCGACGGGCAGGCTGCCGAGCCGCAGCGGGCCGAACGCGACGCGCTCGAGCGACTCGACGCGGTGGTCGATCGCCTCGCACATGCGGCGGATCTGCCGCTTGCGGCCCTCGTGGATGGTGATCTCCAGCTCGCTGGAGGAGATCCGGCGGACCTTGGCCGGCGACGTGCGGCCGTCGTCGAGCTCGATGCCCTCGCGCAGCTTGCGCAGCGCCGGCTCGCGCACCGGCGGGTTGCGGACCACCGCGCGGTAGGTCTTGGGCACCTCGAAGCTCGGGTGCGTGAGGCGGTGGGCGAGCTCGCCGTCGTCGGTCAGCAGGATCAGGCCGGTGCTGTCGGCGTCGAGCCGTCCGACCGGGTACAGGCGGCGCTCGGCGTGGACGAGATCGACGACGGTCTTGCGGCCGTGGGTGTCGTGCGAGGTCGAGACGACCCCGGGCGGCTTGTTGAGGATGTAGACCGCGCGCTCCTGCTGGGTCCCGCCGACCGGCCGGCCGTCGACGGTGATCGGCTTCGAGCCGTCGACGTCGGTGGCCGGGTCCGTCACCACCTTCCCGCCGACCGTCACGTGCCCGTGGAAGATGAGCTGCTCGGCGGCCCGCCGCGAGGCGACCCCGGCGTGGGCAAGGTGCTTGGCGAGCCGCATGGTGGTGCCACCATAGGACGCCGTGGATCTCGATCTCCTGGACCGCACGCTCGCCGACGCCGGCGAGCCCGCCTTCCGCGCCCGCCAGGCGTGGGAATGGACCGCGGGCGGGGCCGGCGGCTACGACGAGATGACGAACCTGCCGGTCGCGCTGCGCTCGCGCCTGGCCGACGCGGTGCCGTTCTCGACGCTCACGCTCGCCCACGAGGCGCACGCGCGCGACGGCACGGTGAAGGCGCTCTTCCACACGCACGACGGCCGCCCGGTCGAGGCGGTGCTGATGCGCTACCGCGACGGCCGCCGCTCGGTCTGCGTCTCCTCGCAGTCGGGCTGCCCGCTGACCTGCACCTTCTGCGCCACGGGAGCGATGAAGTTCGGCCGCAACCTGACCGCGAGCGAGATCCTCGACCAGGTCCTGCACTTCCGCCGCATCGAGCCGCTCAACCACCTCGTGTTCATGGGGATGGGCGAGCCGATGATGAACCTGGACAACGTCCTCGGCGCGGCCCGGAAGCTGCCTGACCTCGGCATCACCCACCGCCGCACCGGCATCTCAACCGTCGGCTGGGCGCCCGGCATCCGCAAGCTGACCGAGTCCGACATGCCGATCCGGCTGGCGCTCTCCCTGCACGCGCCCGAGGATTCGCTGCGCTCGAAGATCATGCCCGTCAACGAGCGCTACTCGATCGCCGAGGTGCTCGAGGCGTGCCAGGCGTTCTACGCGCGCCGCAAGCGCATGGTGTTCGTCGAGTACGTGATGCTCGCGGGCGTCAACGACAGCTACGCGCAGGCGGTCCAGCTCGCCAAGCTGCTCGACCCGCGCGTCTACAAGCTCAACCTCATCCCCTACAACCCGACCGACGCGACGTACGACGGCTCGACGCGGGGCGCGATCGACGCGTTCAAGGCCGCGCTCGAGGAGCACGGCCTCAGCGCGACCGTCCGCCTCACCCGCGGGCGCGACATCGACGCCGCTTGCGGCCAGCTGGCCGCGAAAGCCTCGTAGGGAACTTCAACGGCGGCATTGAGGTGTGGGTGCGGCCGGGGGCGGGGGTTCGCGAGCCGAGTTTCTGCGGTCTCGGCGCGTGTTGAGCGGTCGAGACCGCACTAACTCGGCTCAGGGCCGAGTTTCTGCGGTCTCGGCTTGATTTGAGCCCTTGAGGGTGCAGAAACTCGGCCACCCCGCCCCGAGCCCACCCCTCAATGCCCGCCGTTCAAGAACCCGGCACGGCGCCCGTGCGCTCGTCGCCCGCGCGCAGCAGGCGGTCGCGCAGCGCCGCCTGGTCCTCGGGCGACGGGTCCCACTGCTCGAGCTCGGGGAGCTCCTCAAGCGACCGCAGGCCGAACAGCTTCAGGAACAGCGGGGTGGTGCGGTAGAGCACGGCGCCGAACGGCGAGCGGCCGGCCTCCTCGATCAGGCCGCGCTCGGCGAGCGCGCTCGTCGCGGACTCCGAGGCCACGCCGCGGATGCGCGCCATCTCCGGCCGTGAGACCGGCTGCAGGTAGGCGACCACGGACAGCGTCTCGGCCTGGGCCGGGGTGAGCGTCGGCGTGCGGGCCTTCGAGAGCAGCCGCCGCGCGGCCTCCTCCGCCCCGGGGTGCGAGGCGAGCGTCCAGCCGCCGCCGATCTCCTTCAGCACCACCCCGCGGCCGTGCAGGCCGTCGCGGAGCTCGGTCAGCGCGTCGAGCACCGCCCACTCGTCCTGCCGCGTGGCGTCGCGCAGGTCGTCGAGCGAGACCGGCTCGGGTGACAGGAACAGCAGCGCCTCGATGACCTTGGCCAGCGGCGTCATGAGGCCTGCACCGTGATCGGGCCGAACGGCTCGCCCTGCTCCCAGCTCGCCTCGCCGCGCTTGTAGAGCTCGAGCAGCGCGAACAGGGTGACCGCGACCGTCACGCGGTCGGCGCCCTCCACCGCCTCGTCGAAGCCGAAGCTGCCGCGGCGCAGCAGCTCGCGCAGGTGGGCGACCCGCTCGCCGAGCGTGACCCGCGGCATCGCCATGTGGCTGAGGTCGACCGGCGGCGGCGTGCGCAGCAGCCCGCCGAGCGCGGCACCGAGCACGGCCGGGTCGTAGGAGGCCTCTGCCTGCTCGACCGACAGCCGCCGCAGCTCGTCCGGCAGGGGCGCGGCGCGGTACAGCAGCGCCTCGGCGCCGGTCTTGCGCTCGCCCAGCCAGCCCGAGGCGCCGCGGAAGCGCGCATAGCGCAGCATCCGCTCGAGCAGCTCGCTTGCCGCCTCGGCGGGCGCGAGCTCGTCGAGCTCCTCGATCTCCTCGCCCGGCAGCATGAGCCGCGACTTGAGCTCGAGCAGCGCCGCGATCAGGACGAGGAACTCGGTGGTGGCCTCGAGGTCGAGCTCGTCGCGCGCCTCGAGGTGGTCGAGGTAGGCGAGCACCACCTCGGCCAGCTCCACCTCCAGGAGGTCGAGCTCCTCGCGCAGGATCAGCGAGAGCAGGAGGTCGAACGGCCCGGCGAAGACGTCGAGGTCGAGCTCGAGACGATGGACGGCGGTGGCGGGCACCCGCAGAGAGGCTAGGGAGCCGGGTCGACGGATCGCGACATTCAGGCGACGCCCATGCGCTCGCGCACGTCGGCGAGCGTCTCGGCCGCCAGCGCCCGCGCGCCCTCGGCGCCCTTCGCCAGGATCCGCCCGAGCTCGGCCTCGTCGGCGCGCAGCTCGGTGTAGCGCTCGCGCACCGGGCGGAGGTAGTCGACGACCGCCTCCCCCACCGCGACCTTGAAGTCGCCGTAGCGCGAGCCGGCGAACTCGCGCTCGATCTCGTCGGCGCTCGTCCCGCGGATCACGGCGAGCAGCTCGATCAGGTTCGAGATCCCGGGCTTGTCGGGGGCGCGGACGATCTCCGTCCCCGAGTCGGTCACCGCGCGCTTGAACTTCTTCATGATCGCGTCGGGCTCGTCGAGCACGTAGACCGTCCCCGCCGGGCTCGGCGAGGTCGTCGACATCTTCCTCGACGGGTCCTGGAGATCGCGGATGCGCGCCCCGACCGTGGGGATCCGCGCCTCGGGCACCACCAGCGTCTCGCCGAAGCGGCGGTTGAAGCGCTCGGCGGCGTCGCGCATCAGCTCGACGTGCTCGCGCTGGTCCTCCCCCACCGGCACCTCGTGCGCGCGGTAGGCGAGCACGTCGGCGGCCATCAGGACGGGATAGAAGAGCAGGCCGGCCGACACGAGCTCGCGCTGCGCGACCGACTTGTCGCGGAACTGGTGCATGCGCTGGAGCTCGCCGAGCGGGATGACCGCGGACAGCAGCCAGGACAGCTCGCTGTGCTCCTTCACGTCGCCCTGGCGGAACAGGATGCAGCGGTCCGGGTCGAGGCCCGCGGCGATCAGCAGCGCGGCGAGGTCGAGCGTGCGCTCGCGCAGGTCGGCGGGGTCGTAGTCGACCGTCAGCGAGTGCAGGTTGACGATGCAGTAGATCGCCGGGTCACCGCGGTCCTGGCCGGCGACGTACTGGGTGATGCCGCCGATGTAGTTGCCGAGGTGCTTGGTGCCCGTTGGCTGGATGCCCGAGAAGATCCGCACGAGCGGGCGAAGATAGCGGCCCCGCCCCGCGGAACGTCTGCGGGACGGGGCAGTGGAGATGGCAAGTGCTAGGCGGTGCGGGGCACCAGCGCGAGCAGCGCGTTCAGGATCTGCGTGAGGACCGACGGCGTCGCGGGGGTCGCGGCCTGCGGGTCGAGGATCCCGAGGATCCCGCACAGCAGGTTGCCGACCAGCTGGCCGGCGCCGGGCACGCCTTCGAGACGAAGGTCGATGCGGCTGGTGCGCAGACGCAGGCCGAGCAGGTTGAGGTCGATCGGCTGCAGCGTCAGGTTGAGGATCTGGCAGGCGTTCGGCGTCGGCGGGATCTGCGCAGCCTGGGCCGGGCGGGCGAGCGCGGCGGGGATGCGCACGTTGTTCCTCGTGACGCGGCGGCCCTTGAGACGGCCCTTCAGCGTGCCGACGGCGTAGAGCTTGCTGCCGCGGTGCGTGAAGCGCTTGATCGTGTAAGTGCCGTTGAACTTCTTGCCGTTCTTCGCGGTGCCGGTCATCTTGACCGTCTTCGTGAGCGGCGTGGCGCTGGTCTGCGCAGCAGCCGGGCCGGCGCCGCCGATCAGCATGACGGCGAGCGCGGCTACCGCAGCGGCGAGCACCATTCGAGACTTGGACATGAGACTCCCTCCAGGAGGTCGGTTGACCCACCTGTTCTTTCTGGGAGGGCTCAAGACCGAAATCCGGTCCACTGTGTGGCACGTCTGCGCGCCGACCCGCACCGGAAGCCGGTCCGTCGATCGATGGCGGCACGCTGGGAATCTATGGACCGGACGCGGGCGCAGCGAAAGACCGTTTCCGGGTCGCTCATCTGACCCTCGCGTCAAGCAAGCCTGACGAGCACCCTCCGGCGAGCGGTGGTGGTGGCCCTCCCGGTCACGCGCAGCCGCAGCGCGAGGCGGCCGGAGCGCGCCAGCGCGCGCTCCGCCATCGCGTTGAGCGGGCCGCGGAGTCGCAGCGTCCCCCTCCGCGCGCGCCGCCGCACGACGCGACCGGTGGTGGTGCGGGCGCGGTCAGGCGCACCGTCACGCGCGCCGGCCCGCGGGAGATCCGCAACTGTAGGCGCACCGCCTTCCCGCGCTGCTGTCGTGCCACCCGCAGCGAGCGAAAGGCGCGCGGAGGCTTCGGCGCGGAAGGCTTGCCGAGCCACGGCTTCCCGGACGTCGCGCCCGGCACGTCGGCGCGGCCCCGATACGGGTCGGTGCCGGCGGTCAGCCGCCGCTGGGCGATGACCGAGCAGTCGGGCACCGGCCGGCGCAGGTCGGGCACCGGGCCCGCGACGTGCACGCCGTCGGGCTCGCCGCGGCCGACTCGGTTGACCGAGACCACCCAGTCGCCGCCGATCGCGGCGCCGTCCGGCCGCACAGCCGCACGACCAGGAAGACCGCGAGCAGCGCAAGGCCGAGCCTCACGCGGGCCAACCTAGAGCGGCTGGCGGATCACGGGCCGCTTGGCGGCGCCCGCCTCGTCGAGCCGGCGCACCGGCGTCGAGTACGGCGCGTTGCGTGCGATCTCCGGGTCCTCGGCGCCCTCACGCAGGATGTCGGCGACCGCGTCGGCGAAGGCGTCGAGCGTCTCCTTCGTCTCCGTCTCGGTCGGCTCCACCAGCAGCGCCTCGTCGACGAGCAGCGGGAAGTAGACCGTGGGCGGGTGGAAGCCGTGGTCGAGCAGGCGCTTGGCGAGATCGAGCGTCTTGAGGCCGAGGTTCTTCTTCATCGGCGCGCCCGAGAGCACGAACTCGTGCATGCAGACCCGGTCGTAGGCGGCCGGCAGGTGCTCGGCCACGCCCTCCTCCTTGAGCCGCGCGAGCAGGTAGTTCGCGTTCAGCACCGCGGTCTCCGACGCCTCCTGGAGGCCGTCGCCGCCGAGCGACAGGATGTACGCGTAGCTGCGCACGAAGACGCCGTAGTTGCCCTGGAAGCCGCGCAGGCGCCCGATCGACTTCGGCCGGTCGTAGTCGAGGTCGAAGCTGGGGCCGTGGCCGTTGTCGGCCTCGCGCCGGACGATCTGCGGCCGCATCAGGTAAGGCTCGATGCGCTCTGAGACGGCGATCGGGCCGGCGCCCGGACCGCCGCCGCCGTGCGGCTGCGTGAAGGTCTTGTGCAGGTTGTAGTGGACGATGTCGAAGCCCATGTCGCCCGGGCGCGTGCGGCCCATGACGGCGTTGAGGTTCGCCCCGTCGTAGTACAGCGTCGCGCCGACCTCGTGGACGATCTTCGCGATCTCCGTGATGTTCTCGTCGAACAGCCCGAGCGTGTTCGGGTTGGTGAGCATCAGGCACGCGACGTCCTCGTCGGCCTTGGCCCGCAGGTCCTCGACGTCGACGCCGCCGCGCTCGTCGGTGCCGACCTTGACGACCTCGTAGCCGGCCATGGTCACGGTCGCCGGGTTGGTGCCGTGGGCGGTGTCCGGCGTGAGGACCTTGGTGCGGTGCTCGCCGCGGTCCTCGTGGTAGGCGCGGGTCAGCAGCACGCCGGCGAGCTCGCCGTGCGAGCCGGCGCTCGGCTGGAGTGAGACGTGCGGCAGGCCCGCGATCTCGCCCAGCGCCTGCTGGAGCTCGTACATCAGCTGCAGCGCGCCCTGGGCCCGCTTCGGGTCCTGCGCCGGGTGCAGGCGCGCGTTGCCGGGCAGCGCGGCGACGCGCTCGTGCAGCTTCGGGTTGTGCTTCATCGTGCACGAGCCGAGCGGGTAGAAGCCGGTGTCGAGGTCGAAGTTGCGCTTCGAGAGCCGGTTGTAGTGACGGACGATCTCCGGCTCGGCGATCTCGGGGAGCTTGGGCGGCTCGGAGCGGCGGAGGTTGTCGGGCAGCAGGCCGTCCTGGTGGGGGACGTCGAGCTCGGGGGCGACGAACGCGCGCCGGCCCGCCTTGGACTTCTCGAAGATCGTCACCGCGCGGTCGCGCTGCATCGGCGTCTCGAACTGGTCGGAGCGGCCGGACTGCGGCGTCGGGTGGGTGGGATCTACTCCCGGGTCGGCGTGGAGGCGGTTCTCGTTGATCACGCGGTCACCGCCTCCCTTTCGGCGGCGACCGCCGCGCCCAGGACCCGCGCGAGCGTGTCGATGTCCTCGCGGCTGCGCTGCTCGGTGATCGCGATCAGGAGGCCGTCGTCCTCGAGCGGGAAGCCGGGGTTGACGCCCTCGGCGGCGCAGCGCTCGATGACCTTGTGCACCGGAGCGTCGAGCGTGACCGCGAACTCTCTGACCACAGGCTGGTCGTGCAGCAGCTCGACGCCGTCGAGCTCCGCCAGCGTGCGGCGCGCGTACGCGGTGCGCTGGAGCAGCAGCTCGCCGAGCTCGACGAGCCCGCGGCGACCGAGCCAGCTGAGGTAGATGACGCCCGCGAGCGCGTTGAGCGCCTGCGCGGTGCAGATGTTGTGCGTCGCCTTCTCGCGGCGGATGTGCTGCTCGCGCGTCTGCAGCGTGAGCACGAAGCCGCGGCGGCCATCGACGTCCTTCGTCTCGCCCGCGATGCGGCCGGGCATGCGGCGCAGGTAGGTCTCCTGAGCGGCGAAGAAGCCGAACGACGGGCCGCCGTAGTCGAGCCGGTTGCCGAGCGTCTGCCCCTCCCCCACGGCGACGTCGACGCCGAACTCGCCGGGCGGCTTGAGCACACCGAGCGTCAGCGGGTCGGTCAGGACGATCATCAGCGCGCCGGCCGCGTGGGCGGCGTCGGTGAGGGCTTGGAGGTCCTCGACGG
Organism: uncultured Solirubrobacteraceae bacterium; assembly: GCA_963722815.1. Lineage (GTDB taxonomy): Bacteria > Actinomycetota > Thermoleophilia > Solirubrobacterales > Solirubrobacteraceae > DASQFQ01. The sequence goes on along the minus strand of CAVROM010000004.1, from coordinate 99,295 downwards.
CGCCGAGGAAGTTGGGGTACTGCACGAGCACGGCCGAGACGTCGTCGCCGAGCTCGGGGATCTGCGTCACGCCGTCCGCGAGCGGGATCTCCTCGACGGTCGTGCCCCATCCGGCGGCGGTCGTCTCCAGCGTCTCGCGTGCGTGCGGGTGGACGCCCGCGGAGATCAGGAAGCGCGTGCGCTTGTTGTGCAGCTTCGCCAGGTAGGCGGCGGCCGCGAGCGCGGACGGGCCCTCGTAGACGCTCGCGTTGGAGACCGGCAGGCCGGTGAGCTCGCTGATCGCGGTCTGGTACTCGAACATCACCTGCAGCCCGCCCTGGGAGATCTCCGGCTGGTAGGGCGTGTACGGCGTCAGGAACTCGGAGCGGGACAGGATCGAGTCGATCAGGCTCGGGACGTAGTGGTCGTACATCCCGGCGCCGAGGAAGCTGATCTCGTCCTCGGTCGAGACGTTGCGGGCGGCCAGGTCGCGCAGGCGGCCATAGACCTCCTGCTCGGGCTTCCCTGGCGGGAGGTCGAGCGGGCGGCCGAGGCGGACCCCCTCCGGCACGGCGGAGAACAGCTCGTCGATCGACTCGACGCCGATGGCGTCGAGCATCTCGCGGCGGTCTGCGTCGGTGGCGGAGGTGTAGCGGCTCATCTAGGTCAGGGTGCCTTCGTAGGCGGACGCATCCATGAGGTCGTCCGCCTCACTTACGTTAGAGAGGCGGATTTTGACCATCCATCCCTCGCCGTACGGGTCCTCGTTGATCTGCTCCGGCGCGTCGCCCAGCGCCTCGTTGACCTCGGTGATCTCGCCGGAGAGCGGAGCCACCACGTCGGAGACGGCCTTGACGGACTCGACCTCGGCGTACGGCGTGTCCTTCTTCACGGTCGCGCCGACCTCCGGCGGGTCGAAGAACACGACCTCGCCCAGCTGCTCCTGCGCGTACCAGGTGATGCCCATCGTCGCGATGTCGCCGTCGATCCGAGCCCAGTCGTGCTCGGCGTGATACTTGAGGTCCGACGGGTACGAGGCCTCGGCCAAGGTCTACTCCTTGCGGTAGAGGGGCTTCTCGCGGACCTCGGCGGTCCGGGGCTTGCCGCGAACGTCGATCTCGAAGGGGGTGCCGGGCTCGGTCTTGTCCGCCGGCAGGTAGGCCATCCCGATCCCGATGTTGAGGCACGGGCTGAGCGTGCCGGACGTGACCTCGCCGCCGCCCGCGATCGGGTTGCCCTGGCGGGCGATGCCCGGGCCGGTGAGCGCGAAGGGAACGAGCTGTTCCGCGGTCCCGCTCTCGCGCGCCTGTGCGATCGCGTCGGCGCCGATGAAGCCCGTGGCCTCCTTGCAGCACCAGCCGAGCCCCGCCTCGATCGGGTTGCGGTCCTCGGAGAGGTCGTTGCCGTAGAGGTGGAAGCAGACCTCGAGGCGGAGGGTGTCGCGGGCGCCGAGGCCGATCGGCGCGGCGCCGGCTTCGGTCAGCGCGTCCCACACCGCCGTCGCGCCCTGCGGCGGCACGAGCAGCTCGACTCCGTCCTCGCCCGTGTAGCCGGTGCCGGCCACGAGCACCTCAACCCCCGCGACCTCCAGCCGCGCCGTCCTGAACCGCCGCGGGAGATCGCCGTTCGCCAGCCCTTGCACCAACGCTCTGGCGTCGGGCCCCTGGACGGCGAGCATCGCGTAGTCGTCGAGCGCGTCGTGCACGGTGACGTCGTCGAACTCGCGCGCGTGCTGCCCGAACCACGCGAGGTCCTTCTCGTGGTTGCTCGCGTTGGTGACGGTCAGGAAGTGGTCGGGCCCGAGGCGGTACGTGAAGAGGTCGTCGAGGACGCCGCCGTCGGGCTTGGTGAGGACGCTGTACTGCGCGCCGTCCTCGGCGATCTTGCTCACGTCGTTAGAGAGGATGCGCTGCAGGAACGCCTCGGCGTCCGGCCCACGGGTCTCGATCTCGCCCATGTGGCTCACGTCGAACACGCCGACCTTCGTCCGGACCGCGACGTGCTCCTCGCGGATGCCGGCGTACTGCACCGGCATCTCCCACCCGGCGAACGGCACGAGCCTCGCCCCGGCGGCGGCATGACGATCGTGCAGCGGAGTCCGCTTCAGCGTCTCGGTGCCAGAGCCCATCGCGGCCGGACCCTAGCAGCGCTCAGCGAGTGCTTTTCGGGCTACATTGCCGGGTGATGAGAGCAGGGATGCGAGGCGTGGTGGGGGCGCTGGCCGTGCTGGCGACGGCGGCTGTCGGGGTGCCTGCGGCGTCGGCGGGGAGATACGACGTCGTGTCCTGTGGAGCACCGGGAGCGGGCGGCATCAACCGCGCGTGGCGAGCCGAGGCTTCGGCCTATCCGCCGATCGCGCCGGAACCCGCCTCGTACGTGATCTCGGACCAGTGCCGGATCGCAGCTGCTCGATGCAAACGGCCCCGCCTCCGGCCAACGCGGGGTTCCTGCACCGGGGGGAACTGGGTCTTCGATGCACCCGCGGGTAATCGGCATCACCCGACTCGAGACGCTGGCGGTTCGGTGCCAGGCTGCGCACGGCGGCTCCGAACGACCCGACGGCGACCCGTGGAAGATCTTCGCCCGCGACGAGCGACGCACAACGTGATCGGCGGGGTGTTCGGCGAGACGTGCACAGCCGCACCGGGCAGCGTCGGCTGCACGTTCGGCAGCGACACCGGCGTCAGCGACGCCTCGCATGCCGTCTATGCCGGTCAACGTCACGAAGATCTCCTACGCGATCTCGTGCGAGTGGCGACACGGGCGGTTGCCCGCGCTACTACGACGACGGCACGAATCGCGCCTCGATCGCCACGATCAAGGTCTTCGGCACCCGTGTGACGGTCAACGACCCGACCGCACCGAGCCTCAAGGTCGGCGGCCCGCTGCAGAACCCGGGCTGGCACAAGGCCAGCGAGACCGTCACCTACGACGCCTCGGACAGCTCGGGGATCCGCGCCGTGCGCCTCGACCTCGGGAGCTCTCACACGCCGCGACAAGGCGGCCTGCGACTACCACCTGACCGCTCCTTGCCCGGCCCAGCGCAGGGCGGCCCTCAAAGCCCCAGTCGGCACGGCCGACGGCACCTACTTCGCGCGCATCGTGGCCGAGGACGCGTCGGGGAACGAGCGCGCCGTCGCAGCGCACGATCCGGATCGACGGCACGCCGCCGACCGCCATCCTCAAGCGCGCACGCGGCAGGAAGATCGTGCTCTCGGTGAAGGATCCGGCCTCGGGTGTGGCGTCCACGAGCGTCGCTGTCCGCAACCACCCCACCGATCCCTACCGGACCGCTGCCCTCGACGTTCGCCAACGGCACGCTGCGCGCGACGCTCGACACGGGCGTCGCCGTCGAGGGTCGACATCCGCGTCACGGTGGCCGACAACGCCGGCAACGTGTCGGCGGGCAACCCGACGCGCCTGTCCGCGACCAGCGCCAAGGTCGGCCGTCGGCTGCACAGGGTCCGCCGCGGCCGCGTCCGGATCCCGTTCGGCCGCAAGGCGAAGCTGCGCGGTCGCCTCTCGCTCTCCACCGGCGGATCGCTGGCCGGCCAGACGGTCTTCGCGACCTCGACGGTGCGGAAGAGGGGCTCCAAGCCGGTGGCGGCCGGAAGCGCGATCACGGACCGGCACGGCCGCTACTCGATCAACGTCCCGGCGGGCCCGAGCCGGGCCTTCCGCCTTGTGTTCGCCGGCGCCCCCGGCGCGCTCGCGACCGCGCGCGGGCTCTCGGTCCGCGTGCCGGCGTCGAGCACGATCAAGGCATCGCGCACGCGGCTCTCCGCCGGGCGCGTCCGCTTCTCCGGCCGCGTGCGCGGCCGTGGCGTGCCCGTGCCGCGCGGTCTCGTCGTCGTGCTCCAGGGCCGCGAGGGCGGGAAGTGGCGCACGTTCTCGGACGCGCGCACGCACAAGAAGGGCCGCTGGCACATCTCGTACCGCTTCAGCGGACGACCTGGGAGCTATCCCATCCGCCTGCGGATCCGCCGCCAGGCCGGCTTCCCGTTCGAGCTCGGCTACTCGCGCAGGCTGACGATCCGGGTGGGCTAGGGGGCGAACTCTGCGCGCGACGAGGCCTATCACTCCGGATGGCTCTCGCACGCGGCGCGATCGTCGTTGACGCTCGCTGCTGCTCAGCTTGCAGCCGGCGAGCGCTGGCGCGGCAACGTACGACGTCTATTCGTGCACGCTTCCCAACGGGACGCCTGGCCCGACGCAGGGCTGGCGTGCCGAGCTCACCGGCAAGGCGGGGTTCAGCGTCTCGAACTCCTGCTTGTCGCGACCGAGCGCATCGCCGACCGGTGCGTTGCGAGGCGAGATCCCGCAAGCAAGTGGTCCGGCGGAGCACGTGGCCTGGATCTTCACGGCGCCCGAAATACACGACGATCAGCGACCTCACGCTGTATCGGACAGGACATCACGGCTGGCAACGGCGCGTGGGCGCACGACTTCTGGGTCAGCTACGGCCTGCGCGGTGCCGCTGGACAGCGATCACTACGCAGAGTTCTGCTCGCGCTACGCCTGGTGCACAGACCGCGGAGTCGGCCGGCAGCGGCCTTTCGATCCGGCGAACCAGCTGTCGGTTTCAGGACTGCAAGTGCAGCAGCTGCATTGCGCAACTCGGCGTGCGATTCAGCAGCTCGGGCGTGCCCGATCGTCGACTGACCACGGGTGGATCGAGATCTACTCGCGCTCGCATCGGGCTCTCGGACTTCTACCCGCCGCACGTTCACGCGTCCGCCAGATGGCTCCTTGCTTTCGACGACCGCCCCGCTGCAGGGCGTGAGGACCATGTCGTTCTCGAGTGCTGACACCGGCGGCGGCATCGAGAAGGTCGGGATCGCGTTCGACGGCGTGGTGCGAGCGCAGCGCCAGGTTTTCGATCCAGCGTCGCCGACCTGCCGGCGACCGTTCATCGCCATCGTGCCGTGTCCGCACGCGCTGACCTCGTCACTTCGCGTTCGACACCACGCAGATCCCGAATGGCACGCACACCGTCCAGGCGTCCGTCATCGACGCCGCCGGGAACCAGACTCTCTCGGCTCCCGTCACCGTGACCACGCTCAACGGCTCGCAGCCGAACGGCCGCGGCGCCAGTCGCTTCGTGAAGCTCAACGCCTGGCTCCGCTCCAAGCGCGACAAGCCGCGGCGCGCCGCGGTGGTGCCGTACGGGGCGACCCGGTTCGCCGAGGGGCGGCTCACGGACGCCGGCGGCCATCCCATCTCCGGCGCGGTGCTGCAGGCGAGCAGCCGCGTGCGGCGGCCCGGCGCGAAGTACGTGAACACCGGCACGGTGACGACCAGCGAGGACGGGCGCTTCGCGTACCGGATCGCGAAGGGCCCGAGCCGCACGATCCGGTTCGCCTACAAGGCGTACACGCTCGACCCCGCGCCGGTCCAGACGGCGACGCTCTCCCTCGGCGTCAAAGCAGGAATCAAGCTGAAGCTCTCTCCCCGCCGCGTGACCAACGGGCAGAAGGTCAGCTTCAAGGGCAAGCTCAAGGGCGGCCCCGCCCGCAAGGGCACGCGCGTGACGATCGACGTGCTCGTCCCCGACGCCCGGCGCCGCGTGCCGATCGGCAACGTCAAAGCCGACGCCAAGGGCCACTTCAAGTTCGCGTACCGCTTCCGCCGCACGCTGGTGAAAGCCCGCTACCGCTTCCAGGCCCGGCTCACGCCGCAGCCCGGCTACCCCTACAGGGGCGCGACGTCGCGGCGGGTGTCGGTCGTCGTCTCGCCCTGACGGTCCGCCCAGGCGGCGCAGAACGCCTCGACGACGACCGGGTCGAACTGGGTGCTCGCGCACCGGCGCAGTTCGCTGACGGCCGACGCCGGCGCCACCGCGGGCGAGTAGGGCCGCTCGGAGGTCATGGCGTCGAACGCGTCGATCACGCTGACCACGCGCGCGCCCAGCGGGATCTCCTGCTCGGCGAGGCGGTCCGGGTAGCCGGTGCCGTCCCAGCGCTCGTGCGAGGAGCGGACGAGCCGCGCGACCTGGCCCAGCGCCGGCGCGGCGGAGACGATCCGCTCGCCGATCAGCGTGTGGCGCCGGATGAACTCCCACTCGTGCGGATCCAACGGCCCGGGCTTGGTCAGGATCGCGTCCGGGATCGCGACCTTGCCGACGTCGTGCAGCTCGGCGGCGTGCCGAACGCACTCGGCCTCGTCGTCGGTCATGCCCAGTCGCCGCGCGGTCGCCTCGGCGAGATCCGCCGCCCCCTCGATGTGGCCGAAGAGATCCGGCGCGCGCTCGGTCAGGGCGCGCACGAGCACGTCCTTCGACTGGCGCGTCGCCGAGGTCCGCCCCGCGTTCTTCTGCGCGTACATGCGCTGGTCGGCGATCCGCAGCGCCTCGGTGGCGTCCTGCGCCTCGCGCGGGAGCACGATCGCGCCGTAGGAGGACGTCACGTTGAAGCCTTCCCCGGCTTCGGTCAGCGCCGACGCGGCGCCCGCGATGATCGGGTCCGCGACCCCGTCGCCGGGCTCGAACAGCGCGCAGAACTCGTCCCCGCCCATCCGGAACGCCCGCCCGCGGCCGCTCAGATAGGTCGCCAGGTTCGCGCCCAGCCGCACCAGCAGCGCGTCGCCGGCGGGGTGGCCGAACGTGTCGTTGTAGTGCTTGAAGCCGTCGAGGTCGAACAACACGAGCACGATCGGCTTCGCGTCGTCGGCGTCGGGCAGCAGGCACGCGAGCTCGCGCGCCAGCGCGCGCCGGTTGCCGAGCCCGGTCAGCACGTCGGTGAGCGCTTCGTCGCGCGAGGTCCGCAGCATCGCCACGTTCTCGTGGAAGGTCAGCATCAGCCGCGCCATGACCGCCACCAGCGACAGCGCCGAGAGCCCCACCGCCACCGGGTTCATGTCCGTCAGGCAGCCGTAGATCAAGGTCCCCAGCCCCACCGAGCCGAAGCCGAGCGGCACGGAGATGAAGCGCAACCCGTCCGGGGTGCTCGGCTGGTGCACGACCGCCGGCTGCCAGGAGGCGAGGGCGATCAGCAGCAGGCCGAGCGTCCAGCCGATGTCGAACCAGGCGGGCGCGGCGTACGTCCCCGTGGCCGTCTGCACGAGATAGAGCGAGTCGGCGAGCCAGAACGAGATGATGCCGACGGCGAGCAGCACCCAGGTGCGGTCGAGCCGCCAGCCGGTGCTCGCGAGCGCGCCGACGGCGACGCCGAGCAGCACGAGGTCGGTCAGCGGGTAGGCGAGCGCGGTGGCGACCGCCAGCGGCTTGCCCTGTGCGGCGCCGAGCGCGGTCTCGAACACGATCGCGGCGCTGACGGCGGTGATCGCGAGCGCGGCGATCGAGCCGTCGGTCCACAGCGTCTTGGGCACGTTGCGCGTGCGCGCCCGCACCAGCGCGAGCACACCGACCATCGCCAGCACCGGGAAGAGCAGGAAGCCCGCGTCGGCCGGCGAGGGGATCGGCGGCGACTCCATGTCGTAGAGGACGACGGTGTAGTAGAGGTTGCCGAGCGCCCAGGCGAGGACGCCGATGCCGATCAGCAGCCACGCGTTCTGCTCGCGTTGCGCCTGCCAGGCGCCGCCGAGGCAGAGCAGCCCGGCGAGCACCTCGATCGCGTTGTGGGCGTAGTCGCTCGTGACGGGCCCGAGCGAGAGCCCCGGGACCACGAGCACCTGTAGCTCGAGGATCGCCACCCACGCGCCGAGGACGGCGAAACACGCCATCACGGCACGGCGACGCGAAGTGTCCATGCGGAAGTATCGGCTTCCGCCGCTATGCGACTTTAGTGACGAACGCGCTCAGCGCAGGAACGGCGGGATGTCGATGTCGTCGTCCGAGATCTCGAGCGACGACCGCTGGCGATCGTCGATCCGCGGCCCGCGGTCGGGCGAGCGGCCGGTCGCGCGCGAGCCGCCGAAGCCCCCGCCGCCGCGCGGCCGGTCGAAGCCCGTGGCGATCACGGTGACGCGGATCTCGTCGCCGAGCTCCTCGTCGATGACCGCACCGAAGATGATGTTGGAGTTCGCGTCCGCGGCGGAGTGGATCAGCTCGGCGGCCTCGTTGACCTCGAACAGCCCGAGGTCCTTGCCGCCGGTGATGTTGAGCAGGATGCCGGTGGCGCCCTCGACGGACTCCTCCAGCAGCGGCGAGGAGATCGCGGCCTTGGCGGCCTCCGAGGCGCGGCTCTCGCCGGCGCTCGACCCGATGCCCATCAGCGCGGAGCCGGCGTCGGCCATGATCGCGCGGACGTCGGCGAAGTCGAGGTTGATGAGGCCGGGGATCGTGATCAGGTCGGTGATGCCCTGGACGCCCTGGCGCAGCACGTTGTCGGCCTCGCGGAACGCGTCGAGGATCGAGGTGCGGCGCTCGACGATCGAGAGCAGCTTCTCGTTCGGGATCACGATCAGCGTGTCGACCATCTCGCGCAGGCGGTCGATGCCCTCCTGCGCCTGGCGCGAGCGCTGCGAGCCCTCGAACTCGAACGGGCGCGTGACGACGCCGACCGTGAGCGCGCCGATCTCGTTCTTGGCGATCTCGGCGATCACGGGCGCGGCGCCCGTGCCGGTGCCGCCGCCCTCGCCCGCGGTGACGAAGACCATGTCGGCGCCCTTCAGCGCCTCCTTGATGTCGTCGCGCGACTCGGCCGCGGCGCCCTGGCCGACCTGCGGGTTGGCGCCGGCGCCGAGGCCCTTGGTGAGGCCCGAGCCGATGTTCAGCTTGATGTCGGCGTCCGTCATCTGGAGCGCCTGGGCGTCGGTGTTGCACGCGATGAACTCCACGCCGGAGAGCCCGGCGTCGATCATCCGGTTCACGGCATTGGTTCCACCGCCGCCGACTCCGACGACCTTTATGACTGCGAGATAGCTGCCAGCTTCCATGGGTTTAGGTCCGTACCTCTAGTAGGAGTCGAGCGTTCCCCTAGCTCGACCGCGGTGCGGATTTTCGCACGTTACGGTCATTTCGGCGTTTCTGTCAACGCCAGGGTAGGACGGCAAGACGTCTTGCAAGCCGCCTAAGTCTCGACTACGGATTGAGAGTAGGGCTACTCTCCACTGTAGCTTGAGGGTCGGGAGTGACGGTCTCCTCGGGCTCCTGGTCGATGGGCCCGAGCCCGCCTGCAGCCACCCTTTCCGGCACCCGCAGGTCGAGATAGGTCGCGCCCTGGGAGCTCGGATCAGCGAGCACCCGGACGGCCGCGAGCCACTTGCGCGCGGCGTCGGATCCGGAGCCGAAGACGAGGTCTGGACCGTTACGCATTTCGAGCGTCAGACCGCGCGAGCTCGAGACCAAGCGTTGGATCCGCCCACGCAATTCGGGCGGTGCGCCACCCGCGACGGCCAGCGCGCCGAGCGTCCCCTTGTCGGTCACGCGCTCGCCGGCGGGCGCGCTGCGGGTGCGCAGGATAGGAAGGTCGGAGACCTTGAGGCCGCGCAGGACGCGCCCGTCGCCGGCGGCGGCGACGCGGCCGGCGCCGGTCTCGATCGCGGCGACCGGGGCGCGCTCGCGCACCTCGATGGTCAGCTTGTGGGGGAACTTGGCGTCGGCGCGGACACCCGCGACGGAGGGGAACTCCGCCACCGCCGCGCGCAGCTGGTCCTCGCGCACGTGCAGCGTGGTCATGTCGAGCGCGGCGGCCTTCAGCGCGGTGCGGATCGAAGGCGCCTCGGAGGAGCTCAGGCCGGTGATGAAGACGTCACGGACCTGGACGACGGCGGCATCGCGGAGCCAGAACCACCCACCGGCGAGCACGCAGGCGGCCACCACCGCGCCGGCGACGATCTTCTTCACCCTCCGGGAGTTCGACCCGGACCGGCCAGCCTCCTGCCCAGCGCGTCGATATCTCCCGCGCCGAGCGTCAGCAGCAGATCGCCCTCGCGCAGCTCGGCGCGCAGGAAGCGCTCCGCGGAGTCGAAGTCCGGCAGCCACGCCACCCGCTTGCCGCCGCCCGCGTCGGCCGCGGCCTCGGCCACGAGCCGGCCGGAGACGCCGGGGTAGTCCTCGGCAGCCTCGCGCGCCGGGTAGATCTCGGTCACCATCGGGAGGTCGGCGTGGGCGAGCGCGGCGCCGAACTCGCGGGCGGAGTGCTTCGTGCGCGAGTAGAGGTGCGGCTGGAAGACCGCCACCAGCCGCCGCGGGTTGAGCGTGCGGGCGGCCTCGAGCGTGGCGAGCACCTCGGTCGGGTGGTGCGCGTAGTCGTCGACCACGAGCGCGCCCTGCGGGGTGGTGCCGAGGCGCTCGAAGCGGCGCCCGGCACCCGAGAAGTCGCGCAGCGCGGCCGCGGCGGCGGGGACGTCACCCCCGATCGCCCGGATCGCCGTCAGCGCGGCGGCGGCGTTGAGCGCGTTGTGCGCGCCCGGCACCGTCAGCTCCACGGCGATCCCGTCGAGCGTGAACGAGGACCCGCCCGGCGAGAGCACGGGGTCGACCCCGAAGGGCCACACGCGCGGGCCGCCGTCCGCCAGCGCGAGCAGCTCCGGCCGCTCCCACACCACCGCGTCCTCCGCCGCGCCCAGGAACGCGTGGAACGTCGCCTCCACGTCGCGCAGCGAGCTGTACGTCGAGTGATGGTCGAGCTCTGCGTTCGTGACGACCGCAACCCTGCGGTCGAGCTTGAGCAGAGACCGGTCTGACTCGTCGGCCTCGACCACCAGCCACTCCCCCGTGCCCCACCCGGCGTTCGAGCCCGTCGAGCGCACCTCGCCGCCGACCAGATACGACGGATCCGCGCCGCTGCCGCGCAGCGCGTGGACGAGCATGCTCGAGGTCGTGGTCTTCCCGTGGGTGCCGGAGACGGCGATCGTCGGGCGCAGCCGGGTCAGCTCGGCGAGCAGGTCGGCGCGGTGCAGCTCGCGCGTCGCGACCGCCCGCTCGGGGTTCTCGGAGCCGATCGCGGTCGAGTAGACGACCTCGGCGCCCTCTGGGACGTTGGCGGCGTCGTGGCCGACGACGGGCTCGATCCCCGCCTCGCGCAGGCGCACCGCATACGAGGAGCGGCCGGAGCGGTCGGAACCGGTCACCGACGCGCCGAGCTCCTGCGCCACGAGCGCGAGCCCGCTCATGCCTGCGCCGCCGATGCCCACGAAGTGCAGGCGGCGGTCATCCCATGGCCGATCCATGGGCGGGGAGGCTAATGAGGAGGCGCTACCAGCGGTTGCCGGCGGAGTCGGGCGTCGAGCGACAACCGCCCTTGCCCGGGTTGCTGCAGCTGCGGGTCACGTCGCCGCCGCTGCCGAGCACCATCGTGAAGGTGCCGCCGCCGTTGTTCGCACGCGAGTCGACGGCGATGCTGAACGTCGTCGAGCTGCCGGACACGACCAGGTTGCGCGCCTCGTTGAGCGAGGGCTCCATGCCCCTCAGCGTTGCGGCGTCGGTGTCGTAGGTCGAGCGGTCGGTGTGGAAGGTCTCGAGCGTCACGCGCGCGTCGCGCACCGCCGACTTGGCCTCGGTGTCCTGCGCCTTGGTGCGCTGGTTGAGGAACGCCGGCAGGGCGATCGCGGCGAGGATCGCGATGATCAGGATCACCACCATCAGCTCGATCAGCGTGAAGCCGCGGTTGTCGCGCAGCCGGTGCAGAGCACTCCGTGCCATGCCTCCATCAACGGCTGATAAACGGGATTCCTTTAGCGGAGGGCCGAGCGGATCGGCTTCCGGTCCAATGCGGCCCAGCGCGGTCAAGCGGCGGCGGCGAGCACCTCTCCGGCGACCACCGCGGCGGCGTCCGGGCGCGCCAGGCGGCGCGACGCGGCGGCCATTCCAGCCAGCCGCGCGGGGTCGCCGAGCAGGGCGTCGACCTCGCTACGGAGCCGCGCGGGCGTGAGCTCCGCGTCCGGGAGGATCGTCGCCGCACCGGCCTCCGCCATCCAGCGCGCGTTGGCGGTCTGGTGGTCGGCGGACGCGTGCGGATACGGGATCAGGATCGCCGGCAGGCCGTACTGGGCGAGCTCGAACACCGAGCCGCCGGCGCGGGCGACCGCGAGGTCGGCGGCGACCAGCGCCTGCCCGAACGGCGACACGTATTCGCGCAGGTGGTAGTGCTCGCCGGGCGCCCGCAGCTCGGCGAAGTCGCGCACGCCGGGCACGTGCAGGACGTGGAAGCCGGCGTCGGCGAACGCCTCGACGGCCGCGAGGTTGATCGAGCGCGCGCCGAGCGAGCCGCCGAAGATCAGCACGCACGTCGCCTCCGGCGGGATGCCGAACTCGGCGCGGGCGGCGGCGCGGTCGCCAACCGTCGGCGGGACCGGGCGGCCGGTGACGAGGTAGCGGTCGCCGTCGCGCCCGGGGATCGGAAACGCGAGGCAGACGCGGCGGGCGCGGGGAGCGAGCAGGCGGTTGGTGAGGCCGAGGTGGGAGTCGGCCTCGGTCAGCACCACCGGGATGCGCCTGGTGAGCGCGGCGAAGCCGACCGGACCGGCGACGTAGCCGCCGCCGCCCAGGACGGCGTCGGCGCCGTCGACGATCCGGCGCGCCGCGGCAATCGCCGCTCCTGCCCGGAACACCGCGCGCGCCGCCTTCAGCGGGTTGGAGCGCGAGATGCCCTCGACGCGGAGCGTCTGGAGCTCGTAGCCGGCGGCGGGCACGAGCTTCGCCTCGGCGCGCTCTCCCCCCGCGAAGACGACCTCGGCGCCCTCAGCCCGCAGCGCGTCGGCGATTGCCAGCGCCGGGACGACGTGCCCCGCCGTCCCGCCGGCGGCGATCACGATCCTTGGCTGCCTTGCTCCGGTCGCCGTCGTCACGCGACCTCACCGAGCGCAGCGTCGCGTGCCCGCCCTGGGCGACGTTGAGCAGCAGCCCCATCGAGCACAGCAGCACGATCAGCGAGCTCGAGCCCGAGGAGATGAACGGCAGCGGCACGCCCGTAAGGGGCGCGAGGCCGAGGACGGTGTAGACGTTGAGCAGCGCTTGGCACAGGATCAGGCTTGTGAGACCGGCGGCGACCAGCTTGGCGTACACGCCCTTCGCCGCCTTGGCGGTCCGCAGCCCCGCGTACCCGATCATGCCGTAGAGGGAGAGCAGAACGCAGATTCCCGCCACCCCGAGCTCCTCGCCGATCACCGCGAGGATGAAGTCGGTGTGGGCCTCGGGGAGGTAGAAGATCTTCTGCACCGACTGACCGGGGCCGAGGCCGAAGAAGCCGCCGGAGCCGAGCGCGATCTGGCCCTGCACGGACTGGAAGCCGTTGCCGCCGGCGTCCGCCCACGGGTTCATGAACGCGGTGAGGCGGGCGCGCCGGTAGGGCTCGAGGATCGCGAACACGAGCACGAGGAAGGCACCGATGCCGGCGATCAGCCCGAGCTGCCTGAGCGGCAACCCCGCCGCGACGAGCATCGCCGCGAGCGTGAAGCAGATGACGAGCGCGGTACCGAGGTCGGGCTGTGCGGCGACGAGCAGCACGGCGGCGGCGCCGACGCCGATGATCGGGCCCGCGGCGGTCCTGATGTTGTGCGCGAGCTTGGGGCGAGCGGAGATGATCGACGCCGCGTGCAGCACCAGCGCGAGCTTCATCAGCTCGGCGGGCTGGAACTGCAGCGGGCCGGCGCCGAGCCAGCGGCGCGCGCCGTTGATCTTCACGCCGAAGCCGGGGACGAGCACGAGCACCAGCAGGACGAAGCTGATGAGCAGGAGCGCGGGCGTGTAGCGGCGGATGCTCTCGAGCCCCTGACGGGCGATCACGTTCATCGCCACGAGCCCGATGGCCCCGTAGATCAGGTACTTGACGAGGTAGGCGGTGCCGTCGCCGTCGCCCTGCAGGAGCGTGCGCGCGCTCGACGCCGAATAGACCATCACAGCCCCGCCGGCGAGGAGGCAGAGGGTGGCGGTGAGCAGCAGCCGGTGCTCCAAGGGCTGCGGCTGCTGGCGTCTCTGCATCGGAGCTGGTTTCGACACCCCCGGGACGCCCCCTGCCTAGCTCACGAGCGCGCGGAAGTGGGCTCCGCGCTCCTCGTAGTTGGCGTACTGGTCGAAGGAGGCGCAGGCGGGCGAGAGGAGGACGGTGTCGCCGGGCCGTGCCGCCGCCCGTGCGGCGCCCACCGCCCGCTCGAGGTCGCGGCACCGGTTGAGCGGCACGCCGGTCGCTTCCAGCGCCGCCCCGATCTCGTCCGCGGTCTCGCCGATCAGGTACACGGCGCGCGCCCGCTGCTCGACGGGCGCGGCGAGCGGCGAGTAGTCGGCGTTCTTGCCGCTGCCGCCGAGGATCACGTGCAGGCCGCCCTCGAAGGCCTCGATGCCGGCGATCGCCGAGGCGACGTTGGTCGCCTTGGAGTCGTTGACGTAGAGGACGCCGTCGTGGGTGGCGACCTCCTCGAGCCGGTGGTCGACGCCGCCGAACGTGGCGAGGCCCTCGCGGACCGCGTCGAGCGGCATCTCGCGGGCGAGCGTGACCGCGGCGGCGGCCATCGCGTTCTCGCGGTTGTGGGCGCCGCGGAGCCGGATCTCGTCGTGGGCGATCAGGCGCTCGCCGTCCCACCACAGCGCGCCGTCCGCGTCGCACAGCCTGGCGTCCGCGCCGCGGCCGAACAGCACCCGCTCCCCCTCACCGCCGACGTCGGCCGCCAGCAGCTCGTTGGCGACCGCGACGGTGCCCACCGGCTGGCGGGCGAAGACCTCGAGCTTGGCGGCCTTGTAGGCGTCGAAAGTGCCGTGGCGATCGAGGTGGTCCTCGGCGAGGTTGAGCAGGACGCCGGCGTCGGGGGCGAGGCGCAGCGTGTCCTCGAGCTGGAACGACGACGCCTCGCAGACCACGACGGTCGCCTCGGGCAGGCCGGAGCCGACGAGCGAGGTGAGCGCCGTCCCGACGTTCCCGACCACCACCGCGGGCAGATCCGCGGTGCGGTGGAGGTGGCCGATCAGCTCGACCGTCGTGGTCTTCCCGTTCGAGCCGGTCACCGCGATCGTCTCGTTGGGCACCAGCCGCCAGCCGAGCTCGAGCTCCCCGAGCACGGCGATCCCCGCCTCGCGTGCGGCGACGACCACCGGCGCCTCCTTCGGCACACCCGGGCTCTTGATCAGTGTCTCGACGCCGGCGAGCAGCTTGACGCCCGGCGTGCCGGAGTGGACGGCGACGCCGGCCGCCTCGAGCTCCCGGCGGCGCCCCTCGGGCACGTCCCCCGAGTCGACCCCGACCACCTCCGCCCCGAGCGACCGCAGCGCCCGCCCGACCGCGACCCCGGAGCGGGCCAGGCCCACGACGAGGTACGGCCCAGGGGGCAACGGCGGGCGCGGGAGCACGCGGGTGATTGTGTCGGGCGATCAGGCGGCATCCCCGAAGGGAACCGGCCCGGAGGGAACCGGCCCGCAAGGAACCGGCCCGCAAAGGGCCGGCCCTCCGGGCGGGATCGTCCAGTGGTCCTCAGGCGGCCGCCGCGGCCTCGCTCGGCTCCGGGCGGAGGCGGGCGGCCGGGTCGGCCCGGCCGCCCTCGAACTCGAGGCCCTCCTCCTCGAGGCGGCGGCGGACCCCGGCCGGGTCGCCGAGCGCGGTGCCGCCGATCGTGCCGTTGCTCTTGAGCACGCGGTGGGCGCCGGGCGTCTCGTCGCGGATGAAGCGCTGGTTGAGCGCGCGGGCGTGGCGGTCGGTGCCGCCGGCGGCGCGTGCGACGTCGCCGTAGCTCATCCACTGCCCGCTCGGGATGGCGGCCACGATCTCGTCGAGGCGGTCGGGGTCCATGGGGGTCTCCTCTTGGCTGGGGGTTCGCGCAGGGCGGGAGGTGGGCGCGCGGCAGGATTCGCCCCCGTGAGGCGTGATTCGTTGCAGATCCGGTGCGAATGCGACACGCGTCCAGCAACCTTCAAGCGCAGCTCAAGACCGGCCGATCCTTGGGGCAGTCGTCGCACCCGGCCGGAAGCCGGGACGAAGGGAATCCAGCGCCGCCACCCCCCATGTCACGGACTCGGACCATGCACCCTGCTCGTCCCGCCAAGGGTCGTCTCGCCCTCGCCCTCTCCCTCGGCCTGCTCGGCGCCCTCGCCTCCCCCGCCGCGACCCACGCGGCGACGATCGGCCCCGCGACGATCGACAGCGTCGACTCCGTCAGCTACGTCGCGGGCCCCGGCGAGGCCAACCGGCTCGTCGTCCAGCCCGGCCCCGGCGGCACCGTCTCGTTCGTCGACCCCGGCGCGACCATCGCCCCGCTCGACGCCACCTGCGTCAGCATCTCTGCACACGAGGCGCAGTGCGACGCCGGACTCGTCCCCGCGCTCAACCTCTCGCTCGGTGACGGCGACGACTCCGCCACCGTCACCGTGAACAAGCCCGGCGTCCTCTCCGGCGACACCGGCAACGACATCCTCACCGGCGGCGACGGCGACGAGTCGCTGCTCGGCGGCGACGGCGACGACGTGCTTGAGGGCCGCGGCGGCGCCGACCTCCTCAGCGGCGAGGCCGGCCTTGACCGCGTGACCTACGCCGGCCGCACCGCGCCCGTCACCGTCGACCTCACGACCACGACGACCGACCGCGAGGGCGAGGCGGGCGAGCACGACACCGTCACTTCCGACGTCGAGCGCGTGACCGGCGGCGCCGGCAACGACCGCATCGTGGGCAGCGCGGATGCCAATCAGCTCGACGGCGGCCCCGGCAACGACGCCATCACCGGCGGCGACGGCAACGACTCGCTGGCCGGCAGCAGCGGCGACGACACGCTCGACGGCGGCCCCGGCAACGACACCATCGCCGGCGGCGACGGCAACGACTCACTGGCCGGCAGCAGCGGCGACGACGCGCTCGACGGCGGTGTCGGCAACGACGCCGTCGACGGCGGCGCGGGCAACGACCGCCTCACCGGCGGCAGCGGCGCCGACAACATCCACGGCGGCACCGGCAACGACACGCTGCGCGACCGCGACGGCAGCGTCGACCAGCTCAACTGCGGCGCCGACCTCGGCGGCGGGGACAACGACTCGGTCGACGCCGACGACAACGACCGCGTCTCCGAGTGCGAGCGCGGCACGCCGATGCCGGCTCCCGGGCCCAAGCCGGCCGGCCCGCTGACGCTGCCGTTCAACTTCCTGTTCGGCGCCTTCAAGCTCCCCGATGCGCCCGTCGCGATGGAGCACGGCCGCGTGAGCCTCAGCGTCAGCTGCCCGGCGGCGACGCCCACCGGCCGCTGCTCGGGCGTCATCTCGCTCGTGCCCGCCGCGAAGAAGCACAACAAGGCCAACGCGCACAGCTCGCGCCGCACCAAGCGCTTCAAGAAGATCGGCGACCAGGCCTACAGCGTCAAGGCGGGCAAGAAGGCCAAGATCCGCGTGCGCATCTCGAGCATCGGCCGTCGGGCCGTCAACCGCGCCGGCACGCTGAAGGTGCACGTCTACCTACGCCGCACCAAGCGCTCCAAGAAGGCGACGAAGATCGGGACGCTGAAGGTGCACGCCTCGCGTCGCACCAAGCGCCGGCACCCCGCCAACGCATAACCCACCGATGCGCAGGGGCACTCCCATCCCGCCGGCGGTCCGCGCGCTGCGCGTCGCTGCCGCCGTCGCGCTCGCCGCCCTGCTCGCCCAGGGCGTGCTCGGCTCGCCGGCCGACCGGCTCGACGGCTTCTTCGGCTCATGGGTCTACGACGGCGTGATCCTCGCCAGCGCCGTGCTGTGCCTGCTGCGCGCGGTGCTCGTGCGCCGCGAGCGGGCCGGCTGGGCGTTCCTCGCCGCCGCGCTGCTCGCCTGGTCGGCGGGCGAGATCTACTGGACGCTGAGCCCCGACTCCGCCGAGTCGACCGGCCCCGGCCTCAGCGACTGGCTGGAGCTGTCGTTCTATCCCCTCAGCTACGTCGCGATCGTGCTGATGGTGCGCTCGCGGCTGCGCGGGGCGAGCGCGCGCCTGTGGCTCGACGGCGTGCTCGGCGCGCTCGGCGCCGCCTGCGTCGCGGCCGTCTTCCTGTTCGAGCCGCTGATCGGCGCCTCCGCCGAGCCGGGCACGCTGCTCCTGACCGACGTCGCCTACCCGATCGGCGACCTCCTGCTGCTCGCGGTGGTGGTCGGCGTCTTCGGCCTCACCGGCTGGCGGCCCGCCCGCTCGTGGACCGTGATCGGCGCGGGTTTCGTCGCCACCGCGATCGCCGACGGCCTGTTCGTGTACCAGGCGACGCTCGGCTCCTACGTCGACGGCTCGCTGATCGACGCCCTGTGGCCCGCCTCCACCCTGCTGCTCGGCTGGGCCGCGTGGGTCAGCGACGGCGAGCGCCGGGTCGCCGAGACCACCGGCGCGCGCGCGCTGGTCGTGCCCGCGCTCTCCACCCTCACGGGCCTCGGGGTGCTGGTCACCGGCAACGTGGTCACCGACCTCAACGACCTCGCGGTCGGCCTCGCCACCGCCGCGCTGCTGGGCGCCACCCTGCGCATGGTCCTCACCTTCTCCGACAACGCCCGTCTGGCGGCCGAGTCGACCCGCGAGGCGCTCACCGACGCCCTCACCGGCCTCGGCAACCGCCGCCGCCTGATGCGCGACCTCGAGGACGGCCTCGCCGGCGGCAGCGAGCGCACGATCGCGCTGTTCGACCTCGATGGGTTCAAGAACTACAACGACGTCTTCGGCCACCCGGCGGGCGACTCGCTGCTCGTACGCCTGGCGCGCGAGCTCGAGGAGGTCGTCGCCGGCACCGGCGAGGCCTACCGCCTCGGCGGCGACGAGTTCTGCGTCCTGCTCGACGGCACTGGCGAGGAGAGCGAGCGCACGCTCGCCCGCTGCGTCGTCGCCCTCACCGACCGCGGCCACGGCTTCGACGTCGGCTGCTCGCACGGCGCCGCCAAGCTCCCGAGCGAGGCCGACGAGCGCGCCGCCGCGCTGACGCTCGCCGACCGGCGCCTGTACTCGGAGAAGTTCGAGCGCCGCCGCGACGCGATCTCCGAGCAGACCTGCGACGCGCTGCTGCAGGTCCTGCACGAGCGCGAGCCCGACCTGCGCGACCACGTTGGCGACGTCGCCGAGCTCGCCCTGCGCGTCGGCATTCGCCTCGGCCTCAAGGCCGAGGCGCTCGACGACGTCCGCCGCGCCGCCGAGCTCCACGACGTCGGCAAGTCCGCGGTGCCGGACGCGATCCTCGCCAAGCCCGGCCCGCTCGACGAGCGCGAGTGGGAGTTCGTGCGCCAGCACACGCTGGTCGGCGAGCGCATCCTGCGCGCCGCTCCCGCCCTGCACAGCGTCGCCAAGCTCGTCCGCTCCAGCCATGAGCGCTTCGACGGCACCGGCTATCCCGACGGCCTCGTCGGCCAGACGATCCCGCTCGGCGCTCGCATCGTCTCCGCCTGCGACGCGTGGGACGCGATGATCACCACCCGGCCCTACCGACACGCGCTCTCCACCGCCGACGCGCTGCGGGAGCTGCGTCGCTGCAGCGGCACGCAATTCGACCCGGTCGTGGTGCGAGCGCTGTGCGCAGAAGTCGACTCGGCGACGCTCAGCCCGGTCGCCGCGGTCTAAGTCAACGACTGCTGATACAGCGTGAAGCCGATCGCGCTGCAGACCGCGGCGACGATCCAGAAGCGCAAGATGATCTTCGTCTCCGACCAGGCGCGGAGCTCGAAGTGGTGGTGGATCGGCGCCATCAGGAACACGCGCTTGCGGAACGCCTGGAAGCTCGCCACCTGGATCAGCACCGACAGCGCCTCGATCACGAAGATGCCGCCGAGGATGATCAGCAGCACCTCGGTCTTGGTCATCACCGCGAGCCCCGCGATCGCGCCCCCCAGCCCGAGCGACCCGGTGTCGCCCATGAAGATCGAGGCCGGGAACGAGTTGAACCAGAGGAAGCCGACGCAGCCGCCGACCAGGCACGCCGCCACCAGCGCGAGGTCGAACTGGCGCGTCGTGAAGGTGATCGCGATGTAGGCGAGCAGGACGATCGCCGCGCACCCCGCCGCCAGGCCGTCGAGGCCGTCGGTCAGGTTGACCGCCGACGTCGTGCCCGCCAGCACGAGGTAGATGAAGACGGGATAGAAGTAGCCGACGTCGATGCGCGCGTCGATGACCCGCAGGTCGACCGTGTCCGGCAGGTCCGCCCAGCGCGTCGCCACGAGCCACAAGCCGATCGAGATCGCCATCGTGGCGACCAGCTTCGTCCGCCCCCGCAGCCCCAGCGAGCGACGCCGGATGATCTTGGTCCAGTCGTCCGCGAAGCCCAGCAGCGCGCACGCGAGCGCGACGCCGAACACGCCGATCGCGCGCGGCGTGAACTCGGTCAGCAGCAGGAACGGGACCGCGATCGCAGTGAAGATGATGATCCCGCCCATCGTCGGCGTGCCCGCCTTGGCATGGTGCTCCTGCGGGCCGTCCTCGCGGATGTGCTGGCCGAACTCGCGCTCGCGCAGGAACGCGATGAACTTCGGGGACAGGAAGATGCACATGAGCAGGGACGCCGTCCCCGCGATCAGGACCTCGCCCATCAGCCGGCGGCCTGGAGCGCTTCGGTGACGACCTCGAGCCCGACGCCGCGCGAGGCCTTGACCAGCACGACGTCGCCCGGGAGCACGAGCTCCGGCAGCAGCGCGGCGGCCTCCTGCGCGTCGAGCACCGCCTGCGACTCGCCGTCGAACGAGTCGAGCATCGCCGCGGCGCGCGGGCCGACGGTCACAAGCAGCTCGACGCCCGCCGACGCCGCGTAGGCGCCGATCTCGCGATGGTGCTCGCGCTCGGCGGGCCCGAGCTCGAGCATGTCTCCGAGCACCGCGACGCGGCGGCCCTCGGCGTGGTGCGAGGCAAGATCGTCAAGGGCGGCACGCATGGACAGCGGGTTGGCGTTGTAGCAGTCGTTGATCACGACGGCGCCCAATCCGACCGCCACGCGCTCCCCGCGCATCGACGAGAAGCGCACGTCGATCCGCCCGCTCGGACGCACGCCGATCGCCCGGGCGGCGGCCAGCGCGGCCAGAGCGTTGAGCAGGTTGTGCTGGGAGTCGAACGGCAGCTCGAGCTCGACGCGCTCGCCCTGGGCGATCACCACGTGCCGGGTCGGCACCGCATCGGGCACGACGCCCGATTTGATCGAGGCGCCCTCGTAGTGCACGTCGCCGGCCGGACCGAAGGTGACGATCTCGAGGTCGTCGCGCAGCCACGGCTCGAGCAGCGGCTCGTCGGACGGGACGACCGCGGTCCCCCCGGCCTGCAGCCCGTCGATGAGCTCCGCCTTGGCCTCGGCGACGCCCTCCAGCGAGCCCATCTGCTCGAGGTGGACGGGGCCGATGTTGGTGATCACGCCGACGTCGGGCTCCGCGATCGCCGCCAGCTCGCGGATCTGGCCGAAGCCACGCATCGCCATCTCGAGCACGAGCACCTCGGTGCCCCACGGCGCGGCGAGGATCTCGAGCGGCAGCCCGATCTCGGTGTTGTAGTTCTCGCGCGACGCCGCGATCGAGCGGTGGGGCGCGATCATCGCGGCGATCAGGTCCTTGGTGGAGGTCTTGCCGACCGAGCCGGTGACGCCGATCACGAACGCCGCGAGATCCTGGCGCCAGCCGCGCGCGAGCGCGCCGAGCGCAGGCACCGGCGTCGGGGTGGCGATGATCGCCCCGCCTTGCGTCCCGAACAGGTCGTCGACCCAGTGCGGCTCGACCACCACGCCCCACGCGCCCGCGTCGAGGGCCGCGGCGGCGTACTCGCCGCCGTCGACGTTCTCGCCCGAGAGGCCGAAGAAGAGGTCGCCGGGCTGGATCGCGCGCGAGTCGATGGCCACCTTCGCCGGGCCGCCGGCCGCGCGCCCGCCGTGGGGCTCGCGCACGAGCTCGCCGCCGGCCGTGCCCGCCACCCGCATGGCGCTCCAGTGCTTCACGCGCGTGCCTTCAAGGCCTGCAACGCCTCGCGCGCCACGGTGACGTCGTCGAACGGCTCCTTGCGCCCGCCCGCGAACTCCTGCCCCTGCTCGTGGCCCTTGCCGGCGATCACGACGATGTCGCCCTCCTGCGCGATCGACACCGCGCGCTCGATCGCCGCGCGGCGATCGACCTCGAGCTCCACCGCGCCGCCCCGCACGCCCGCGGCCACCTCGGTCACGATCGCCTCCGGGTCCTCCGAGCGCGGGTTGTCGGAGGTGATGATCGCCCGGTCCGCGAGCCGCGCGCCGATCTCGCCCATCAGCGGGCGCTTGGCGCGGTCGCGGTCGCCGCCCGCGCCAAACACCACGATCACCCGCCCCTCGGCGACCGCGCGTGCGGCCTGCAGCACGTTCTCGAGCGCGGCCGGCTTGTGCGAGTAGTCGACGACGACCGAGAACGGCTGGCCCTCGTCGACCGGCTCGAAGCGACCCGGGACCCGCGGCGGGTCGGCGAGCGTGGCGAGCAGCGGCTCCGGCGCGGCGCCGAGCGCGCGCGCGGCGGCCCACGCGCCGAGCGCGTTCAACACGTTGAAGCGGCCGGGCATGCCCAGCCGCACGGACCACTCGCCCTCCTCGCCCCGCAGGGTGAAGTGCGAGCCGGCCGCATCCGACCGGACGTCGAGCGCGCGGAGGTCTCCGGCGTCGATGCCGAACGTCAGCGTGCCGGGGAACTCCTCGGCCAGGCGGCGGCCGTACTCGTCGTCGGCGGAGGCGATCCGCACCCCCGGGTCGGTCTCGAACAGCATCCGCTTGGCCAGGAAGTAGCTCTCCATGTCCGGATGGAAGTCGAGGTGGTCCTGGCTGAGGTTGGTGAACACCGCGGCCGCGCAGCGGATCCCCTCCGCCCGCCGCAGCTCGAGCGCGTGCGAGGAGATCTCCATCGCGCAGGCGACGTCGCCGCCGTCGAGCATCTCCCGGAACGTGCGCTGCAGGTCGATCGCCTCCGGCGTCGTGCGCTGGACCGGGTGCGCCTCGCCGGCCACGATCGAGGTCACCGTGCCGAGCAGCCCGGTCTGCATCCCGGCCGCCTCGAGCATCGCGCGGGTGAGCCACGCCGAGGTCGTCTTCCCTGACGTCCCGGTGATCCCCACGACGCGCAGCTCGGCGGTCGGGTCGCCGTGGAAGCGCGCGGCCGCCTGCGCCATCGCGGCCCGCATGTCCTCAACGACCACCTCCGGCACGCCGAGCCCGAGCGGCCGCGTGACCACGAGCGCCGCCGCCCCGCGGGCCACCGCGTCGGGTGCGAAGTCGTGCCCGTCGCGCGTGAAGCCGGGAACGCAGAAGAACAGCGTGCCGGGCTCCACCGTGCGGTTGTCGTAGGCGAGGCCCGTGATCTCGACGTCGTCAGGCCCGGCGCCGAGCAGGTCGCGCAGCGTCATCGCTGCCGCAGTCTATGGGCGCTCCTGGTCGTACAGCCGGAGCGCGAACCGCCCCGCGGGGTGCTCGCGCATCGCCCGCACCTCATCGGCGTAGGGCTCGGGCAGCACGTCGGGCTGCGGCAGCCGGATGCCGTAGCGCTCGGGGACGAGGACGGCGGCCGACAGCGCCGCGAACGCGAGGTCGGCCGCGCTGAACACGTCGCCGCACAGGTACGGCCGGCCGTCGTCGAGCCGCGCCGCGACCTCGTCGAACTGCTGGCGGACGCGGTCGCGCGCGGCTTCCGCATGCGCGTCGTCGGCGTTCGTGCGGCGCACGATCAGCTTCGACATCAGCGGCAGCATGAGCGGCATCCCGGCGCGCTCCCAGCGCGGCACGCCCGGTGTCCCGTACTCGTAGATCAGGTCCTCCCGGCCGAGCATCCGGTGGTACATCCAGGTCCGCGCGTCCGGCCCCAGATGGTGGTCGAAGCGCGCCTCCAGCGCCGCCGCGAGCGGCTTGCGGTAGAGGCCGAGGTGGGCATGGGCGTCGGCGAAGCGGACGATCTGCGCCGACTCGCGCAGCGGGCCCTTGGGCGTCACCAGCACCGGCGCCGTCCAGCCGTGGCCGGCCCGCCAGGTGTGCACCGAGTGGATCACCTGCAGGTGGGGCTCCTCGCGGTAGGGCAGCCGCGCCAACTCGAGCGCCCAGCGGGCCTTCTCGCAGAAGTGGCTGATCGGGATGGTGATGAGCCGGAGGTCGTCCACGGTGACTGGAAACGCTGCCGCTCGGCAAAGCTGGCGCGGGGTCTAGGCCCCATACTGATCGCATGTCGCAGATCCGTGTGTCCGCCCAGCTCCAGCCCCAGCACTCCGACTGGTCCGCCATGCGCCAGGCGTGGGTCGATGCGGAGGAGCTCGGCGTCGACTGTCTCTTCAACTGGGACCACTTCTATCCGCTCCGCGGGGAGCCGGAAGGCAAGCACTTCGAGTGCCTGACCGTGCTCGGCGCGATGGCCGAGGTGACCGAGCGCGTCGAGCTCGGCTCGCTCGTCATCTGCAACGCGTACCGCAACCCCGACTACCTCGCCGACGCCCACCGCACGATCGACCAGATCTCCGGCGGGCGGGCGATCCTCGGCATCGGCGCCGGCTGGTTCGAGAAGGACTTCGACGAGTACGGCTACGACTTCGGGACGGTCGGCACGCGCCTGACCCTGCTCGAGGAGGCGATGCCGCGCATCGAGGCGCGCATGGGCAAGCTGAACCCGCCGCCGGCGCGGCAGCCGCTCCCGATCCTGATCGGCGGCGGCGGCCCGAAGCGCACCCTCAAGCTCGTCGCCCGCCACGCCAACATCTGGCACTCGTTCGGCAGCCCCGACGACGTGCGCGCGAAGCGCGAGATCCTCGCCGAGCACTGCAAGAACGAGGGCGGCCGCGACCCGGCCGAGATCGAGGTTTCCTGGGGCGCGCAGAACGGCGACTGGGACGAGCTCCTCGACGCCGGCGTCACGCACCTCATCCTCGGCGTCTCCGGCAGCGACTCCGGCTACGACCTCGGCCGCCTGCGCGAGCTCGTGCAGTGGAGGGACGCGCGGTGATCATCGACGAGAGCACCGAGTTCGGCGCTCGCGTGGCCGCGCACCTGCGCGACGAGATCGTCGTGTGGATGACGGTGGTGGCGCCCAAGAGCGGCCCGCTCCCGATGCCGGTGTGGTTCCTGTGGGAGGGCGGCGAGACCGTGCGGATGTTCAGCCGCGACGGCGCGCGCATCCGCAACCTCGAGGCGAACCCGCTCGTGTCGCTGAACTTCGCCGGCGACGGTCGCGGCGGCGACATCGTGGTGCTGTCCGGCCGCGCGACCGTCGAGCGCGACGGCCCGAGGACGCCCGAGGTCGGCGCCTACGTGCAGAAGTACGCCGAGCACATCGAGCGGATCGGCCACACGCCCGAGTCGTTCGGCGACGACTACTCGGTGCCGGTGCGGATCGAGCTGACGAAGCTAAGAGGTCACTAGCTGCCTGATCGCGCGGCCGCCGTGCCCGGATGTGCGTGGCCCGTGGATGCAGGACGGTGCACGCCGAAGGGGGATCGTGGCAGCGCCACCTCCCCCTTCCGGCGGGTGCGGCCCTGCGCCGCGGGACGCGTGCAGACGGGTACGGGGGTCGTGTGATCAGGCAGCAAGCGCGCGATCCACGATCGCGGCGCCGTCGACGCCGCGCGGGAGCGTGCCGAACACGCGCCCGCGCGACTCGCCGAGGCGGCCGGCACAGAACGCGTCGGCGACCGCGGGCGGCGCGGTGCGGACGAGCAGCGAGGCCTGGAAGGCGACCGCGAGGTCCTCGACCGCGCGGCGGGCGAGCCACTGCGCGTCGTCGCCCGCCAGCTCCTGCAACGTCGCGGGGAGCGCGTCGAGGTGCGCGTCGAGCCGGGCGTCGGCGCCGCGCGCCAGCTCGCACTCGGCGAGGAAGGCCGGCAGGCCCTCGGGCTCGCGCGCCAGCGCGCGCAGGACGTCGAGGCTCATGACGTTGCCCGAGCCCTCCCAGATCCCGTTCAGCGGCGCGTCGCGCAGCAGCTGCGGCATCGGCGACTCCTCGACGTAGCCGTTGCCGCCGAGGCACTCGAGCGCCTCGACCGCGTGCGGGGTCGCGCGCTTGCAGATCCAGTACTTGAGCACCGCGGTGGCGAAGCGCCGAAGCTTGTTGTCCTCCTCGTCGTAGGCGCGCGCGAGCCGCAGGGCGGTCGCGGTCGCGGCCTCGGACTCGATCGCGAGGTCGGCGAGCACGTTGAGCATCAGCGGCTTCTCGACCAGCGGGCCGCCGAACGCGCTGCGCCCGCGCGCGTGGTTGATCGCCTCGGCCACGCCGCGGCGCATCCCGGCGGCGCTGCCGATCACGCAGTCGAGCCGCGTGTGCGTGACCATCTCGATGATCGTCGGGACGCCCCGCCCCTCCTCCCCCAGCCGGCGCGCGGCGACGCCGCGGAACTCGACCTCGGAGGACGGCAGCGAGCGCGTGCCGAGCTTGTCCTTCAACCGCTGGATCTCGAAGCCCTGGCCCGGCTCGACGAGGAAGCAGGTCAGGCCGCCGGGGGCCTGGGCGAGCACGAGGAAGACATCGCACATCGGTGCCGAGCAGAACCACTTGTGGCCGGTGAGCTCGTAGACACCGTCGCCGGCCGGCTCGGCGCGCGTGGTGTTGGCGCGCACGTCGGAGCCGCCCTGCTTCTCGGTCATCGCCATGCCGGAGAGCGCGCCGCGGTCGTAGTCGGGCAGCGTCAGGCGCGGCTCCCACTCGCCCGCCAGCGCGGGATCGCGCCGCAGCGCGGGGATCGCCGAGTACGTCATCGAGACCGGGCACATCACGCCCGCGTTGGCCTGCGACCAGAGGCTGAACAGCGCGGCCCGCGCCACGTGCGCGCCCGGCCGCGGGTCGCGCCACGGCAGCGCGTGGATCTCGCGCTCGACCGCGCCGCGCAGCAGCCAGTGCCACGACGGGTCGAGCTCGATCTGGTCGACGCGGCGGCCGTGGCGGTCGTGGGTCTTCAGCCGCGGCTGGTTGCGCTCGGCGCGGCGGCCGTGCTCCTGCGCGGTGGCCGAGCCGGCCACGGCGCCGGTGTCGCGCGCGCGGTCGACGGCCCAGGCGCCGCCCTCGCGGACGAGCGCCTCGCGCAGCGCGAGGTCGGCCTCGAAAAAGTTGGTCCCCTCCAGCGGGGTGGCCTGGTTGACGACCTCGTGGGTCTGGTTGGTCCGCAGCGTGTCCACTGCGTGGAGCCTAACCCGGCGGGATGCGCAGGTAGTTCAGTGCGAAGGAGGTGATCTCCTTCCACGCCGGCGCCGCCACCTCGCCGCCGTAGATGTCGCCCTTGGGCTCGTCGACCATCACGGTCACGAGCAGCTTCGGGCGCCGCGCGGGCGCGAAGCCGACGAACGAGGCGACGTACTTGTCACGCGAGTAGCCGCCGGTGACCGGGTCGGGCTTCTGCGCCGTGCCGGTCTTGCCGGCCAGCTCGTAGCCCTTGATGGCGGCGCCGGACGCGGTGCCGCCGGGGCCGAGCACGCCCTCGAGCATCTTGCGCAGCGACGAAGCGGTCGCCTCGGTGATGACCCGGTGGCCCTGGTGGGGCGGCATCGCCTTGCCGTTGACCTTCTCGACGATGTGGGCGGGCCGCAGGACGCCGCCGTTGGCGATCGCCGAGTACGCGACCGCCATCTGCATCGGCGTGACCGCGATGCCCTGGCCGATCGGGAGGTTGCCCATCGAGGCGCCCGAGTACTTGGCGAGCGGGAGCACGATGCCGCTCTCCTCGCCCGGGAGGTCGGTGCCGGTCGGCTTGCCGAAGCCGAAGCGCCGCACCCACTGGTCGAACTTCCTGGCGCCGAGCCGCAGGCCGATCGTGACTGCGCCGACGTTGGAGGACTGCTGGAGGATCTGGCCCGTGGTCAGCGTGACCGGCCCGCGTACGTGCGACTCGCCGATCACGCGGTCGTAGAGCCGGATCGTCGGCGCCAGGCCGAACTTCGTGCTCGGCGTGACCTCGTGCTCCTCGAGCGCGCCCGCGACCGTGAACGCCTTGAACGTCGAGCCGGGCTCGTAGGTGGTGGCGACCGCGCGGTTCTGGCGCGCGTAGTCGGGCGCTTCGCCGGGGTTGTTGGCGTTGACCCGCGGCCAGTTGGCGAGCGCGAGCAGCGCGCCGCTGCGCGGGTCCATGACGATCGCGGTGGCGCCGCGCGGGCGCCAGGTCTCGCCGACGTCGGCGAGCACCTGCTCGGCCTTGTCCTGGATCGCCTCGTCGAGCGTGAGCGTGACGTCCTCGCCCGGCTTCTCCCGGCGCGTCTCGCGCAGCTCGATCGCCTGGCCGAGCGCGTCCTTGGTCAGCCGGCGCTCGCCGTCGCTGCCGTGGAGTTGGCCGTCGAGCGAGTATTCGAGGCCGGAGAGGCCGCTGCCCTCGGCGCCGACGCTGCCGATCAGCTGCGAGGCGAGGAAATCGCGCGGGTAGGTGCGGCGCGCCTCGGGGATGAACTCGAGGCCCTCGATCTTCATGCGCTGGACGCGGCGGGCGCGGATCGCCGGCACCTGGTGGGCCAGGTAGGCGAAGCCGGTGTCGCGGCGGGTGAGCTGGCGCAGTAGCGTGTCCTCGTCGACGCCCAGCGGCTTGGCGATCTTCTGCGCGACCCGCTGCGGGTCCTTGATCAGGTAGGGGGAGACGGCGACCGTCGTCGCGGGCTGGGAGACGGCGAGCTCGATGCCGTTGCGGTCGGTGATCGCGCCGCGGCGGGCGGGGACGACGACCTTGGCGGTCTGCTGCGTGGCGGCGACCTTGCGCAGCGTGTCGGCCTTGACGACGCCGAGCCAAGTGGCGCGGAGCCCGGCGAGGCCGAGCATGCACAGGAAGACCGCGAAGAGGAGGCCGATCCGTCGTTCGATCAGCCGCACGCGGTCAACCGGTGGGGGCTGTTGTTGCCGCCGGCGTGACGGTTGTCGGCTGGACCGTCGCGGCCGGTGTCGGCACCGGCGTCACGGCCGGCGTCGCGGCCGGCGTGACCGCTGGTGTTGCGGCGGGCGTGGCCGCGACGGTGGGCGCGGTGGTGGCGGGCACCACCGGCGTCACGGGCGCCATCAGCGATCCAGGCACGACGCCGTGGTTGGCCATCAGCGACTTCGCGTCGTCGCTCGGCGCGCGCATCCGGCGCGCGGCCAGGCGGCCGTCGATTCCCCCGCGCACGCGCAGGTAGTGGACCTCGCCGGCGGCGGGCGTGACCATGCCGCCCGTGTCGGCGGCGGCGCGGATGCGCTCGCCGGAAGCGAGCCGCGCGATCCTCGCCTCCATGTCGGAGTTCTGGCGCTCGAGCGTCGCGGTGGTCTCGACCGCGCGCGAGATGCCGGAGTTGAGCTTCAGCATCGACACCTGCATCGCGACGATCCCCATCAACGCGACGCCGATGAAGCAGATCCACACGCGCCCGCGCAGGAGGCGGTCGATGACGCGGTGGTCGGGGAGCGCCTTGATGCGGTCGAAGACGCCGGTGACCGGGCGCGGAGGGACCGGAACGGCGCGCGGGCGGGCGATCGGCCCGGAGATGCGGCGCGGGAGCGTCGCCCCGCGGCCGGTCGTCCGGGCGCGCGCGGCGTGGCGCTCGGCTGCGGTGGCGGCGGGCATCAGACCTCCAACTTCCTGGCCGCGCGCAGGCGGGCGCTCTTCGCGCGCGGGTTGTGGGCGATCTCGCCCGGGGTCGGGACGACGGAGCGGCGGAACACGAGCTCGGCCTCGGGCGTGCGACCGCACGCGCAGACCGGCAGGTCGGGCGGGCAGATGCAACCCTGCAGACGGTCGGCGAGAAAGCGCTTGACGCGCCGGTCCTCCAGCGAGTGGAACGCGATCGCGGCGAGCCGGCCGGTCGGCCGCAGCAGCCGCCATGCGAGCGGGAGCGCCTCGTCGAGCTGCTCGAGCTCGCCGTTGACGGCGATCCGGACCGCCTGGAAGCTGCGCTTGGCCGGGTGGCCGCCGCCGAACCGCGCGGGCGCGGGGATCGCGGCGGTGATGGCGTCGACCAGCTCGAAGGTGGTGGAAAGTGGGCGGCGGCGGACGATCTCCCCCGCGATCCGCTCGGCGTAACGCTCCTCGCCGTACTCGCGCAGCGTGCGCGCGAGGCGGCGGCGCTCCCACGTGTTGACGATCTCGGCGGCGTTGAGCTCCTGCGCCGGGTCCATGCGCATGTCGAGCGGCGCGTCGTAGGAGTAGGAGAAGCCGCGCTCGCGCGTGTCGACCTGCATCGAGGACATCCCGAGGTCGAGGTAGACGAGGTCGGCCTCGAAGCCCTCCTCCTGCAGCAGCTCGAGCCCGTGGGCGAAGTCGGCGCGGATGAAGCGCGTGCGGCACTCGACCTCGGCGGCCAGCTCGGCGAAGGCCTCCTCGGCGAGCGGGTCGCGGTCGATGCCGACGAGCAGCCCGGCGGGGCCGAGGCGCTCGGCGACGAGGCGGCCGTGACCGCCCGCTCCGACCGTGCAGTCGACCGCGACCTGGCCCGGCTGCGGGTCCAGAGCCTCGATCAGCTCCCCGGCGAGGACGGGGACGTGCGTGCGTGGCATGTCAAGCAGGATGGCCAAGAGACGATGTGAGGTCAGGCGCTCGCGCCGTGAGGTCGGTGTCGTAGGCCTTCCAGGCGTCCAGATCCCAGAGCTCGAGCGAGTCCCCCGCGCCAACGATCATCACCTGGCGATCGATGGCCGCGTGCTCGCGATGGGAGGGCGGCAGCATCACGCGCCCAGCGCTGTCGAGCTCGACGTCGGCGGCGTTCCCGTGAAAGAACCGCCGGAGCTCGCGCGCCTCGGGCGAGAAGGGATTCAAGTTGGCGAGGGCTGCTTCCGTCATCGCCGAATAGGTCTGTTCGGGATAGACGCTGATGCAGCGATCCACGCCCTTGACGAGGAAGACCGGACCCGCCAGCTGCGTGCGGAACTTCGACGGCACCGTGAGCCGGTGCTTCGCGTCCAGCGTGTGCTCGAAGTTGCCGTTGAAGGCCAAGGCTCATGTGGTCCGTAAGGAGGGAGTCGAGTCGATCCGAGGTGGCGGAGTGGGAGGAGCCCCGCCACCCCGGACCGGCTGTTCCGCGGGGAAGCTACCCCACTCTGTCCCACTCTGCAACACAAATATCGTCATTCGTCCCACAAAGCTTGAGCCCGGTCCGCGAATTGACCGTTTTTCCCTGCAAACACCCGGGTTTTCGCGGTGGGTGAGGTGAGGACCCCAATCCGGTGGGACGCGCAGTTCCCCGTGCAGGAGATGGGGTTGCACCCCGAATTGCAGTCCGCTGGGGCTCGCCCTACCCTGCTCAGATGCCTCGAGCCCGCCTGCTGGTCCTCCCCTGTCTCCTTCTGATCGCCGTCCTCCTGGCCGCCTGCGGCGGCGCCGGAGGGGCAGCCGACGCCGATCCCGCCAAGGCCGTCCCGGCCGGCACGGCGATCTACCTCGAGGGCGTCGTGCGGCCCGAGGGCGACCAGCGCGACGACCTGATGGACGCCGCGCGCAAGGTGCTGCGCACCGACGACCCGGAGGCCAAGCTCCACGAGCTGATCGACAAGGGGCTGCAGGACTCCGACGGTCCGGCCACCTCCTACGACAAGGACATCGCGCCCTGGCTCGGGCAGAAGGCCGCCGTGTGGGTGGCGGGCGTCGACCGCGCCAAGCCCGGCTACGTCGTGCTCGTCGCCGCGAAGGACACGGAGAAGGCGCAGGAGACGCTCGACAAGAGCGCGAAGGCGGAGAAGAAGGCCGTCAAGGCGCGCTCCTACAAGGGCGTGGACTACCAGGTCGACTCCGACGGCGTGGCCGCCGGCATCGTCGGCGACTTCCTCACGGTCGGGACCGAGCCGGAGTTCAAGCGCACGGTGGCCGCGGAGGACGGCGACTCGCTCGCCGACGAGAAGCGCTTCAAGAGCGCGATCGACGATCTCGACGACGACCGCATCGGGAGCTTCTACGTCGATCTGAAGCCGTTCATCGAGCAGGCGGTCAAGTCCGACCCGAAGGCGGGCGCGCAGCTCGAGCAGATCCGCTCGATCTTCCCCATCGACAAGCTCGAGCCGATCAGCGGCGCGCTGCTCGCCGACGGTGACCGGATCGCGTTCGACACGATGATGAAGGGCTCAGGCGTCAAGTCGCTGGGCGCGTTCGGCCCGTTCTTCGGGACGGGTTCGACGCCGCTGATCGCCGAGCTGCCGGGCGACTCGTGGGCGGCCTACGGGGCGCCGAACGTCGGCCCGGGGCTCAAGAGCCTGTTCACGCGCGTGGCCGGCGCCTTCGGCGGCGCGGCCGCGACGCAGCAGCTCCAGCAGCAGTACGGAATCGACCTCGAGCGCGACGTGTTCGGGTGGATCGGCGATATGGGGCTGTTCGTGCGCGGGAGCGACAAGGCGTCGCTCGAGGGCGGCCTGGTGATCAAGGCGACGAACGCGGAGAACATGCGCAACGCGTTCGGCAAGCTCGTCGGGCTGATCCAGAGCCAGGGCGGCAAGAAGGCCTCGCCGGTGAAGGTCAAGGGCGCCGCGGCGGCGTTCTCGCTCGGCCCGGCCGGCGAGCTCGGCAAGCCCGTCATCCTCGCCCGCTCCGACGACCGCGTGGTGATCGGCGTCGGCCAGGCGGCGACCGCTGACGCGCTCGCCCCGGCCTCGAAGCTCGGCGACTCGGAGCTCTACGGGCAGGCGAAGGACCTGCTCGACGACGTCGACCCGACGTTGCTGCTCTCGATGCCTGATCTCGTGAAGGCCGTGGACGCGTCGGGCGACACCGACGCCGACTGGCAGAAGGCGAAGCCCTACCTCGAAGCGTTCTCCGTGATCGCCAGCGGCGGCAAGCTCGACGACGACGAGCTCCGATCGCGTGCGGTTGCTGGGCTGAAGTAGCTCCAGAGAACGTCAACACCGGCTGGGTAAGGGTCGGGTCCAGGCCGTTCCGGCGGCATGAATGTCAGCTCAGGGTCGCTATGCGACCTCGAGACGACACTCGTGGCGGTCCGGGGACCCCACTCTCCTACCCAGCCGCCGTGACTTTCGTAGCTTGACGCGAAACATATAGTTGCTACATTATTCGTATGCAACCACAAACAACCCACCTCCGCGCGACCTTCGCCGGCCTGCTGCTGGCGATGCTGCTCGCGTCGCTCGACCAGACGATCGTGGCCACGGCGCTGCCCACGATCGTCCGCGACCTCGGTGGGCTCGATCAGCTCTCGTGGGTCGTCACCGCGTACCTGCTCGGCGCCACCGTGACCATGCCGCTGTGGGGGCGGGCGAGCGACCTCTACGGGCGCAAGCCGCTGTTCCTCGCCGCCATCGGCGTCTTCCTCACCGGCTCTGCGCTGAGCGGCGCCGCGCAGGACCTGACGCAGCTGATCGCGTTCCGCGCGCTGCAGGGCCTGGGCGCCGGCGGGCTGATGACGCTCGCGATGGCGATCGTCGCCGAGATCGTGTCCCCGCGCGAGCGCGGGCGCTATCAGGGCTACATCCAGATGGTGTTCGTAATCGCCAGCGTCGCCGGGCCGCTGCTCGGCGGCGTGTTCGCCGACCACCTCTCGTGGCGTTGGGTCTTCTACGTCAACCTGCCGATCGGCGCCGCGACCGTCGCGCTGATCGTGAGCGCGCTGCACCTGCCGGTCGAGCGCAAGCCCGTGCGGATCGACGCGTTGGGCGCCGCGCTGCTGGCCGGCGGATTGACCTGCCTGCTGCTCGTCACCACCTGGGGCGGGCGCCAGTACGCGTGGGACTCCGGGGAGATCGCCGGACTCGCCGCGGGCGCCGTCGCGCTGCTCGCTCTGTTCGTGGCGCAGGAGCGCCGAGCCGCCGAGCCGATCCTGCCGCTGCGGCTGTTCCGCCGGCCGGTGTTCGTGATCGTCTCGGCCGCGCTGTTCCTGACCACGCTCGCGTTCTTCGCGGTCATCGTCTACATGCCGGTCTACCTGCAGGTCGCCACCGGCGCCAGCGCGACGGGCTCCGGCCTGCTGCTGCTGCCGCTGATGCTCGCGGCCACCGGCACGACCGCGGTCGCCGGGCGCGTGATCTCGCGCACCGGGCGCTACAAGGCGTTCCCGGTCGCCGGGCTCGCGCTGATGGCGGTCGGGCTCGCGCTGCTGTCGGGCATCGGCGCCGACACCGCGTACGGCGAGGTCGCCGCGCTGCTGGTGCTGTTCGGCCTCGGCTTCGGCATGGTCTCGCAGGTGCTGACGATCGCGATCCAGAACGCGGTCGAGCGCAGCGAGCTCGGCATCACCACGGCGTCGGCGAACCTGTTCCGCTCGCTGGGCGGCTCGGTCGGGGTCGCCGTGTTCGGCGCGATCTTCGCGAGCAAGCTCGCCGGTCCCGCGGATCCCGCGCGCGGGGTGAGCCCGGAGGCTGTCGCCACCGCATTGCACACCGTCTTCCTGGCCGCGGCGCCGGTCGCGGCACTCGGCGCACTCGTGGTCCTGACCCTGAAGGAGGTCCCGCTCCGCCATGCCTGATGTCCTGCTCCGCAGCGAAGAGTCCGACGGCGTCGTGTCGATCGTCGACAACACGGTCCCGGCGAACTGGCCCGGCCCGTTCCTCCACAAGCACGACTTCGACGAGGCGTTCTACGTCCTCGAGGGCGACCTCACCTTCCAGGTCGAGGACGCGGTGATCACCAAGCGCGCGGGCGAGCTGGCGTTCGCCCCGCGCGGCGTCGCGCACACGCTCGCCAACCTCAGCGACGCGCCCGCCCGCTATGTGCTCGTGTGCACCCCGGCCGGGTTCGAGCGCTACTTCGCGCGCATGAACGAGAACCCGCCCGAGTGGGCGCTGCAGGAGATCCCGTTCGAGGTCGAGCGGGTCGGCCCGCAGATCGGGCAGTCATGATCGGGGGGTGAATCTGCCCGTGATGCCGCCGGTGGCGCCGATGCTCGCGAAGGTCGGCGCCGACCTCCCGCCCGGCGCGTTCTACGAGCCGAAGTGGGACGGCTTCCGCGCGATCGTGTTCCGCGACGGCGACGAGGTCGAGATCGGCAGCCGCAACACGCGGCCGATGGCGCGCTACTTCCCCGAGGTCGTCGCGGCGGCACTGGAGAGCCTGCCGGCGCGGTGCGTGGTCGACGGCGAGATCGTCGTCCCGGGGAGCGACGGCCGGCTCGACTTCTTCTCGCTGCAGCAGCGCCTCCACCCAGCCGCGAGCCGGGTCGACCTCCTGGCCGACGAGACGCCCGCGCACTTCGTGGCGTTCGACCTGCTCGCTCTGGGCGACGAGGACCTGACGGCGCAGCCGTTCTCCGAGCGGCGGTCCGCGCTGGCGGGTGCGTTGGCGGACGCGCGCCCGCCTGTCCACCTCACCCCCATCACGCGCGACGAGACGCTCGCGCGCGAGTGGTTCGTGCGCTTCGAGGGCGCCGGGCTCGACGGCATCATCGCCAAGGCCGGCGACCAGGCGTACGTGCCCGACAAGCGGGTGATGACGAAGATCAAGCACGTGCGGACCGCCGACTGCGTGCTCGCCGGCTACCGGGTCCACAAGTCGGGGCCGGACGCGATCGGCTCGCTCATGCTCGGTCTCTACGACGACGGCACGTATCCGGTGCCGGGCTGGAACGAGGGCGGGCTGCGCTCGGTCGGCGTCGTCGGCGCGTTCCCGATGGCGCGGCGGCGCGAGCTGTTCGAGGAACTGCAGCCGCTGGTCTGCTCGTTCGAGGAGCACCCGTGGAACTGGGCGCGCGAGCACGTCCCGGCAGGCGCGGGGTTCGGGAGCCGCTGGAACCCGGGCAAGTCGTTGTCGTTCGTGCCGCTGCGGCCCGAGCGCGTGCTCGAGGTCCGCTACGACCACATGGAGGGCTCGCGCTTCCGCCACCCACCGCAGTTCGTGCGCTGGCGGCCGGATCGCGAGCCGGAGTCGTGCGGCTACGCCCAGCTCGAGCGGCCGGTGGACCTCGACGTGGCGCAGATCCTCGGTTAGTCGGCGGCCGCGCGGAGGCGACGGCGCCGGCGCTCGGCGAGGCGGGCGGTCGCTGCGCGCGCGGCGCGGGCGAGCGGCTTGCGGGCGAGCGCCGCGGTGAGGACGATGGCGGTGGCGGCGAGCTCGACGAGGAGTGGGATGGCGCTGGGACCGTGCATGTCTGGACAGAGCAGCGCGGGGCGCCGGTGATACGTCGCTGCCGCGACGACGAGCTGGCGGCGATCGGCGCGATCGTCAATTCAGCGGCGGTCGCCTACCGCGGCGTGATCCCCGAGGACCGCTGGCACGAGCCGTACATGGGCCCGGACGAGCTGGAGGCCGAGATCGCGGCCGGCGTGAAGTTCTGGGGCTACGAGGACGGCGGCGAGCTGATCGGCGTCATGGGCATCCAGCCGGTGCAGGACGTCACGCTGATCCGGCACGCCTACGTGTCGCCTGCGGCGCAGGGGCAAGGGATCGGCGGCGCGCTGCTGGCGGCCTTGGATGCGCGCGGCACCGGCCAGATGCTCGTCGGAACGTGGGCGGCCGCATTGTGGGCGATCCGGTTCTACGAGCGGCACGGCTTCGTCGCAGTCGACGATCCCGCCACGCTGCTCCGGCGCTACTGGTCGATCCCGGAGCGCCAGATCGAGACCTCGGTGGTGCTGGCGAAGCCGCCCGTCTAGGCCGGGATCAGCGCGGCGGCGACGAGGAGCAGGACCGACGGCACGAGCAGGAGCGCGACCACGAGCTGAACCTGCGGTGCCGCCCGAGCCGCCGTCTCGGTGTGGCGGCGAGCCGTCCGGGAGCGCGCCTCGGCGGCCTGGGCGGCGAGGCTCGGCCCGAGCGGAGCGCCGTGGCGGGCGGCGCGGGTGAGGGTGGCGGTGAGCGGGGCGATCCCCGCCGCCGGCGCCCGCCGCGCGACCGCGGCGAGCGCCGTGGCGAGCGGCACCCCCAGCGCGACCGTCTGCGCGGCGCGGTCGAGCTCGCGGGCGAGCGTCCCGCCGTGGCGCCGCCCGACCTCCGCCAGCGCCCGCCCCGGTGACAGCCCGGCAGCGACCGCGACTCGAAGCAGGTCGAGCACGTCGCCGAGCTCGGCGTCGATCGCGCGCGACCGCGCGCGAGTGCGGCGGCGGATCAGCAGGTCGGGAGCGAGGAAGGCGCCGGCGGCCGTCAGCGGCGCGAGCGTGGCGGCGAGCGGCAGCGTCGCCAGGAGCGCGATCAGCGCGGCCCCGGTCTTGGCGGCCATCACGTCGCCGGGAGGCGTGTCGAGGCCGGCGGCCTCCAGCCGCGCGGCAAGGTCCCGCGGAGCGCGGGCCGCGAGACGATGCCCGGCGCTCGCCCGCAGCGCGCGGGCCACCCGGCGGACCACCGGTCGCCGCCTGGGCCTCCAGCCGCGGGCGAGATCGGTGATCCCAACCGCCCCGACTGCTCCGGAAGCGGCGGCCAGGGCCGCGGCGGCGGTCACGTGCGATCGAGTCCCCTGGACGCCGGCCGGACGACACGACCGATCTCGCTGCGCCGGCAGAGGTCGGCCGATCCCAAGGACCGTCTGGTCGCGGCGGCGGCCGGTGCCGGGACGTCCGTCACGCGCGCGAGGGCCGGACGATCCGGTGGATCGCGACGAGGCCGGTCGCCTGGAGGACGAAGGCGAGCGCGGTGAGCGCGGCGGGCAGCGGTGCCGCGACGAGTGCGCGGAGGAAGCCCGGCGCCGCGAGCTCCGCCAGTGCCGCCGCTCCCACCGGCAGCGCGACGACGAGCCAGGCGGTGAAGCGGGCCTGGGCAGTCGCGGCGCGGGCGTCGCGCTCGAGGCGGTCGCCGGCCTCGAGTGCGGAGGCGAGCTCGCGCAGCAGGGCGGGGAGGTCGCCGCCCGCGTCGCGCTGGAGCAGGATCGCGGCGACGAGCGTGTCCCACGCTCGGGTGCGCGCGCCGGCTCGCAGGCGCTCGAGCACCGCTTCGGTCGGCTCGCCGAGCTCGAGCGACCGTGCGGCGACTAAGAGCTCGTGACCGGCCGCGCCGGGCAGCGTCGGCGCGACGTCGGCGAGCGCCCCGCGCACCGAGTGGCCGGCCGCGATCGCGTCGGCGAGCGCCCGGGCGGCTCCGGCCGCTCCGCGCCGGAGCTCCTCGCGGTACCGGGCTCTGCGCGCCCGCACCACGGCCAGGACCGCCGCGGGGCCGGCCAACGCCGCGATGAGCCCGAGCAGCGGGCCGCCGAGCAGCCACCCGGCGGCGAACAGCGAGCCCGCA
This sequence comes from uncultured Solirubrobacteraceae bacterium, assembly GCA_963722815.1. GTDB lineage: Bacteria > Actinomycetota > Thermoleophilia > Solirubrobacterales > Solirubrobacteraceae > DASQFQ01. Next base: position 61,532 of record CAVROM010000004.1, on the reverse strand, counting down.
GCCAGCCAGCCCAGCCGCCGCCGCTCCACCCCACTCGGCGCCAGCCCCTCCCGCCGCGCCCGGCCGAGCGGCGCGACCGCAGCCTCCAGCCGCTCGGCGACCCGCACCGCCTCCGCGGTCGCGAGCACCTCCCAGCCACCCAGCACCCCGCAGGCGCCGGCGGCGGCCGCCAAGGCGGCCGCGGTGCTCATCCCGCATCTCCTTCGACGCCGCCGGTCATCCCCCCGGCGCTCCCGAGGCCGCGGGGCTCATCCCGCATCTCCTTCGATGCCGCCGGTCGTCCCTCCGGTGCCTCCCGCCAACCTCGCCGCCATCCCCTCCCCCAGCGGCGCGCGCCACGTGGGGCGCCCGTTCCGGAGCGAGTAGATCTCCCTCGCCGCCGCGCCGCCGGCCACCCGCACGACCTCGGCCACGCCGGTCACCCGCCGGCTGCCGTCCGCCGCGCGGGCCTGGCAGACGACGAGGTCGATGGCGTCAGCGACCTGCTCGCGGATGGCGGCGTGCGGGAGGCCGACGTCGGCCATCAGCGCGAGCGTCTCGAGCCGCCGAAGCGCCTCCGCGGCGCTGCCGGCGTGGACGGTGCAGAGCGAGCCGTCGTGGCCGGTCGCGAGCGCGGTCAGCATGTCGAGGGCCTCAGGGCCGCGCACCTCGCCGACCACGATCCGATCCGGACGCATCCGCAGCGCGTTCTTGACGAGCCGCCGGATGGTGACCTCGCCGCGCCCTTCGAGGTTGGGCGGCCGGGCCTCGAGCCGTAGGACGTGAGGCTGGCGGAGGCGGAGCTCGGCGGCGTCCTCGATCGTCACGACGCGCTCGCCGGGATCGATGAAGGAGGAGAGTGCGTTGAGCAGCGTCGTCTTGCCCGAGCCGGTCCCGCCGCAGACGAGCAGGTTGCAGCGGCGGCGGACCGCCCGCGCGAGCAGCTCGACGAGCGGTGCGGTGAGCGTCCCGTTCTGCACTAGCTCGTCGGGCGTGAAGCCGCGGTGGCGGAAGCGCCGGATGGTCAGGACGGGGCCGTCGAGCGCGAGCGGCGGGATCACGACGTTCACGCGCGAGCCGTCGGGCAGGCGGGCGTCGCACAGCGGCTCGGCCTCGTCGACGCGGCGGCCCAGCGGGGCGAGGATGCGCTCGATCGCGTGGCGCAGCTCGCCGTCCGACGCGAACCGCACCTCGGTGGCCTCGAGCCGCCCGCGGCGCTCAACCCACGCCGGCGCGGTGCCGCACACGAGCACCTCGTCGACCTCGGGATCGGCCAGCAGCGGCTCGAGCGGGCCGAGGCCGAACGAGCGCTCGGCGATGCGGGCGACGAGCGCGTCGCGCGACCGCTGGTCGAGCACCGACGCCTCGCGGTCGACGAAGGAGCGGATCCGCTCCTGGGCGTCGTCGGCCGTGCCGGGCTCCGCCGGCTGCGCGAGCATGCGCTCGCGCAGGGAGCCGGCGAGCCCGTCGAGCGCCGCGTGTTGGTCGTCGGCCTCGGTGCTCACGGCCGATCTCGGCCCGTGCGGCGCGTGCGGTCCGCGGTCATGACCGCCCCACCCCGCGCCCGTACGGGTAGCCGCGCTGCGCCGGGACGACGACGCGGAGGCGGGTGCCACTCGGGGCTCGCCCGGAGGCGGAGAAGCGGCCGAGGCCGTCGCTGCGGAGGGTCGCCTGCGTGCGCCAGCCGCCGAACCCGCGGGACTGGAGCCGCAGCCGCAGCCCGGCGCGCGGGATCCGCCCACCGCGGACCCGGCCGGACACCTGCGTGAGCGGGCCGTGACGGCGGATGCGGACGAGCACGAAGGCGCGGACCTTCAGCCGCAGCGTGACCTTCGCGCCGCCGTACGCGAGCCGGACCTGTCGGGACGGGCCGATGCGGGTGAACGTCGTGAGCCGGCCGTCGTCTCGGGTGCGCACGCCGGTGATCCCGCGCCAACGGGAGCCGATCCGCTCGAGCATCCGCACCGGGGTGCGGGCGAGCGGGCGGCCGGAGAGGTCGGTGAGGCGGCCGCGGATCCGGACGCGGGTGGGCCAGGTGACGGTCGCCCGCCGCAGGCGGCGCCGGCCGCGCTCGAGCCAGGCGGTCAGGTGGCCGGCCGGCTGAGTCGCTCGCGGGGCGGTGGTGGGCACCGGGATCGGCTCGCTCTGCCGGGAAGCGACGCGGACGCTGCCTCCGCCGTCGCTGGCGACGACGACCGCGCGGAGGCGGTGGCCCGCGTCGCCCGGGCGGACGCCGTAGGTGCGCGAGACGGCGCCGCCGATCTCGGTGCAGCCGGCGTAGTCGCAGCGCTCCCAGCGGTAGTCGTAGGTCGTGTCCTCGCCGCTGAAGCCGCTGGGTCGCGCGGTCAGCGCCTCCGGCGGATCGCCGGCGAGCGTGACCGTGCCGGGACGTGGCGGGAGGTTGTCGACGACGACACGGGCGCTCGCGGTGCGGGCGTTGCCGGCGACGTCCTCGGCCCGCGCGACCAGCGTGTGCGCGCCGTCGGCGAGCGTGCGGGTGTTGAGCGGGACCGTGGCGGGCGCGTCGAGCGGGCACGGGACGCGGCTCGACACGTGGCGCTGCGCGCCGATCGTGGAGCTCACGGTGGCGCAGAGACGGGCGGACGTGAGCGGATGGCCGTCGACGTCGAGCGCCCGCTCGTAGACGCCGCCGCCCTCGTCGCCCGCGGTGACCGCGAGCGCGATCGTTCCGCGCAGGTGGCCGGCCGGAGCGTCGAGTGCCGTGGTCGGTGCGTGGTCGTCGCCGAGCTCGACCGCGAGCGAGAAGAAGCGCGCCCACGGCTGCCCGCCCGCGGCGCACGGCCCCGCGAGATCGCAGCGGACGCCGACCCGGAGTGTGTCCGCGGCGTGGGCGGCGCCGGCGACCCGGGCGGCGCCGAGCTCGATCGGGACGCCGCCGATGTAGCCCCGCGCGGGCGGGATCGACTCCCACTCGCCGGCGTGGCCCGCCTCGGCCACCAGGGTCGGCACCGCCCACGGCCCCGCCGCGGAGAGGTGCGCGCGGTAGGAGGTGACGAGACGGGAGATCGTGGTGCCGGCGGGCGCGTCGAAGCGGAACAGGTTCGCCTTGCTGCCGCTGGTGGCGTAGAGGCCGCCGCCGGCTCTGCAGTCGTCGCGTGAAGGGAACCCGCCGGCGGTGAGGTGCCAGCCGTCAGCGGGACGGAGATCCGAGCAGCCGACGACGACGTACGAGCCCGCATGAGCGGGCGTGGCGACCGCGGCCAGCGCGGCGGCGGCGAGGAACGAGATGAGGAGGATGCGCGTGTTCATGCCGTCCAGAGGCGGCGGGCGCCGGGAACTCGCCCCTCAGCCGGTCCGGGCGAGCAACCGGACCTCGCGCGCGCCCGCCTCCAGCGACGAGAGCGCGAGCGCCTGCGTCGCCGTCACCCGCAGCGTGGCGGCGACGCGCGCGGCCCCGTCGGCGCCGTCCGCCGCGGCGAGCGCGCGGGCCGCGAGCACCTGCGCGCCGGACAGCGCGAGCCGAGCGCCGCCCCGCTCGGGCACCACGACGACGTCGACCCGGGCGCCCGCCACGACGAGCTCCGGCGACCCGGCGCCCGCCACCTCGACCGCCCGCTCGCCCTTGCGCATCCTCGCCGGCGCGGGCGCCGACTCGTCCTCGAACACGCCCGCGCCGAGGTACGCGCCACGCGGGGCCGCCGAGGTCAACCGGCGGCCGACCACCTCCTCCGGGACGGACGCCGCCCCCACCGGCGCGTAGCGCGCCGGGATGCGGCGGAGCGCGAGGTCGGAGGTCGCGAGCCGCCGCCGCGGCGGCAGGTCACGGCCTGCGACGACCACGTCGACGAGCGGCGCCAGCTGCGCCCGGACCGCCGCCTCCCGGCGCCCGACGTCGGACGCGGCCAGCCCGCCGAGCGCGAGCGCAAGCCCGATGAGGAGCGCGCCGCGACGGCGCCGCGTCATCGGCCGGCGGGGCGAGACGGCGGCGGCCCCGGATCCAGCGCCCGGAGGCGGTCGTCCGCGGGCGTCAGGTCCGGATCGCGGAGGTGGGTCGATCTCGGACCCGGGCGCCAGCTCGGATCGAGCGGGATCGGGCGGGTGTCCGGCCTCCAGCTCACGGCGCGTCGAAGCGCGACGGCGGGAAAGGATCGATCGCCGGGGCGGCGTCGGCGCTCGGGAGCTCGATGACGAGGCAGGCCCCGCGCGAGCTCGGCGCCGAGGAGAGGCGGCCCCCGTGGTCGCGGGCGATGCGGGCCGCGATGGTGAGGCCGCGGCCTCGTGGCGCACCGCGGCGGCGGCGGGCAATCAGCCGGCTCACGGGCTCGGGCAAACCGGGACCCGCGTCGGTGACCTCGATGCGCACCCTCCCCGCGACGACACGACCGCGGACGCGGACCGGCGAGCCTCCGTGCTCGAGCGCGTTCGCCACGAGGTTGCCGCACGCCTGGGCCAGCCGGAGCGGGTCGGCTCGGACGAGCGCGCGCCCCCGCAGCGGCTCGACGGAGAGCAGACAGCCGAACGCCGCTGCCAGCGGCGCCCACGCCTCAGCGCCGTCGTCGAGCAGCGCCCCGACGTCCACGAGCTGGGAGCGACCGCGGGCGCGGTCCCCGCGGCCGGCGGCGACGAGATCGTCGAGCGCGAGCGCCGCCCGCCGCAGCTCGAGATCGATCGCGGCGGCATCGTCGATCCCGTGGAGCCCCAGCCGCGCCGCGCACAACGGCCCGCGCAGCTCGTGGCCCGCGTCGGCGACGAGCTCCGATTGCCGGGTGAGGCGCAGGCGGGCGGCTGAGAAGCCGCAGGCCGCGCAGAGGGCGAAGAGCCAACCGGCGTAGGCCAGCGCGCTCATGCCGCCTCCTCCAACGCCGGCCCGTCGACCAGCCGGTAGCCGACGCCCCACACGTTGACGACGAACTTGTCGCCTGCCGTCCCCAGCTTCTGCCGCAGCCGGCACGCGTGCGAGTCCAGCGTCCGGGTCGCCCCCATCGAGCGGTAGCCCCAGACGTCCCGCAACAACTCCTCCTTCGTGAACACGCGCGTCGGCGCGGCCGCCAGAGCGCGCAACAGCGCGAACTCCTTCTGGGAGAGCTCGACCCGGCGGCCCCGCAGGTGCACCTCGCGCGAGAGCGGGTCGACCTCGAGGTCGCCGACCCGCAGCCGGCCCGACGCCACGCGCGGCTCCATCCGCCGCAGGATCGCCCGCACCCGGCCGACCAGCTCCGGATAGGAGAATGGCTTGACGACGAAATCGTCGGCGCCCCGGTCGAACCCCCGCACGCGGTCGAGCTCTCCCGCCCGCCCCGTCAGGACGACCAGCGGCACACCCGGGTCGAGCCGCGAGGCGACCCCGTCGGCCGCCCGCACGCGCGCGATCAGGTCGAGCCCCGAGCCGTCGGGGAGACCGACGTCGACCAGCGCCAAGGAGGGCTGCTTGTACTCGAGCAGCCGCACGGCGTCGCGCACCGTGTCAGCCAGCAGGACGGTGAAGCCGTCCGCGGTGAGGTTGTCGGCGAGGAACGTCCGCAGCCCGTGGTCGTCCTCGACGAGCAGGATGGTGGTCGAGTTCACGCGGGCGCAGAGGCCGACACGCGCAAATCTCGCCCCCAATCCGCCTATGGGGTCACGACCGGACTGAAGGTCCGGCCCCGACCGCCGATAAGGGAGGTAGGTGGGGCGGGCCAAGCATCCTTGCCATCTCCATGCCCGCCCCGCCAGATGTATCGGCCGGCCCCCGTGCAGCCAGAGGGAGCCTGGACACATGTCCATAACTGTCAGCGCTTGAACCTGACGTAGCGTGAGGCCGTACGGTGGCTCCCGTGTGGAAGATCGGCGAGCTGGCGCGGCGCACGGGCCTCACCGTGCGCACGCTGCATCACTACGACGAGATCGGCCTCCTGTCCCCCGCTGAGCGGTCGGACGGAGGCCATCGCGTCTATGCCGAGGCGGACGTCCAGCGCCTGTACCGGATCGTGTCGCTGCGGAGCCTCGGCTTCCCGCTCGACGCGATCGCCCAGGCGCTCGACTCCCAGGCGTTCGACCCCAAGGCAGCCGTCGACGACCACCTCCGCCGGCTCGAGGCGCAGATCGCCCAGGAGCAGCAGTTGCTCGACAGGCTCCGAAGGCTGAGGCAGCGCCTCGACGCCGACGACTTCCTGACCACGATCGAGGAGATCACGATGCGAGAGCGCTACTACACCCCCGAACAGCTCGACCAGCTCGAGCAGCGCCGTCAGGCGCTCGGCGAGGACGCCATCAAGGACGTCGAGCGCGAGTGGGGCGAGATCTTCGCCACGCTCAAGCAGGAGATGGACAAGGGAACCGACCCCGCCGACCCGCGCCTCCGCCCCATCGGCGAGCGCTCGCGCGAGCTGCTCGACATGTTCACCGGCGGCGACCCGGGCATCCAGGCCAGCCTCAAGCGCATGTACGAAACCGAAGGGCCGGAGAAGGCCTCGCGCGGCATGGCCGACCCCGCCGTGTTCGCGTACCTCGCGCAGGTCCGAGCTGCCGCGCACGCATGACCCCGTAGAGTTCCCACATGGCGCGCGTGGCGCGACAGAAGCACGTCAACGAATGCCGGCAATGCTCGACGTTCTGCGATCGCGTGATCAAGCCGTCGTCCTGCGTCGCCGCCAACTGCCCCGCGCTCTACCAGTACGACGACCCGCTCACGGGGCGCCGCTACATGGGCTGCCTGCACAAGGTGTTCGCCACCGAGATCGACATCGAGCTGTTCGAGGAGGCGGAGCGCTCGCGCGCCGGCTACGGCGTGGTCAAGCTGGCCGGCGCGCCGCGCGAGCGCTGCGCGTTCTCGATCGAGCGCGCGTACCCCGCCTTCGACGACTGCGTCAACCGCCGCTTCTCCGACTGGCCGGAGGCCGCGCCCGGCGCCGTCCGCGCCTTTGATCTGCGCGACCGCCTCTGACGCAAGACGGCTCTCGTGAAAGATCGCCTTCACGGGGCGCGCCGATGAAGGATCCACGCCTAAGATGCAGACGTCCCGGGCACGGCCTCGGCGGACGCTTCTTTTGAACCCTATGGATTCCACCCGCCGCGGCAACTACGACTCCGGCCAGGACTACGTCCTGGAGTACGGCGAGCTGCGCTTCACCTTCAACGAGCGGGACTTCTCGGAGCGGGTCGAGCAGGCCGCGCTGAAGCTCGGCTTCGTGGCCTCGCGCCTCGAAGGCGTCGAGCTCGAGGACCTCGTGAACCTGACCGTCAACGGCGAGGTCGCCGACCCCGCGTCGGCGCTCGGCGAGCACGTCAACGACTGCTGGCCGGAGCTCGTCGGCCCCGCCGAGCGCTCGCTCGTGCACTGGCTGCGCCGGCTCGTGTTCCGCTCCGCCTGGCTCGACCAGCGCGTGAAGGAGGGCGAGCTCGACGTCGCTTTCGACGAGTCCACGCACACGTTCGGCTACATCCAGCCCGAGCGCGACGACGAGCCGATCGAGCTGTCCCCCGAGCCCAACTGGGGCCGGGTCGCGTACACGCCGCGCTAGCGGGGTACGTGCCGCCTCATGCGGCGGCTCACACTTCTCTTCTTCCTCCTCCTCGCCTCGTCGGCGAGCGCCGACGTCGTCAAGCAGGCGCCTCCGGGCGCATTCGTGTCCCTCCACGACGTCGACCCCTCGATCATCGTCGAGATGCGCTACCTGACGAACCACAACTTCATGGGCCGGCGCATCCCCGGCTACCGCGAGAACGTCTGCCTGCTCACGAAGCAGGCGGCCGAGGGGCTCGCGCGCGTGCAGAAGGTCGTGCGAGCCAAGGGCTACACGCTCAAGGTCTACGACTGCTACCGGCCGCAGCGCTCGGTCGACGCCTTCGTCAAGTGGGGCAAGGACCTCTCGGACCAGAAGATGAAGGCCGAGTTCTACCCGCGCGTGCGCAAGAGCCGGGTGTTCAAGGAGGGCTACATCGCCACCCAGTCAGGCCACAGCCGCGGCAGCACGATGGACCTCACGCTCGTCAAGCTCCCCGCGGGCAAGCAGGAGCGCTACCACCGCGGCGACCGGCTGCGCGACTGCGGCGGGCCGCGCAGCAAGCGCTTCCGCGACAACACGATCGACATGGGCACGGGCTACGACTGCTTCGACCCGCTCGCCCACCCCTACGCGACGCGCTTCCGCGGCACGAAGCAGCGCAGCAACCGGCTACGCCTGCGCATCCCGATGAAGGCCGCCGGCTTCAAGCCACTTGCCACCGAGTGGTGGCACTTCACGCTCGCCGACGAGCCCTACCCGGACACCTACTTCGACTTCCCGATGGAGAAGGCCTCGCTGCGCTAGGCGGCGGTGTCGGCGCGCGCCTTGGCGATCGCCTCGGCGCCGGCGTCCCCCACCAGCAGCTCCGGCCGCATCGTCCCGCTGTTGGCGAGGTCGAGCGCCGGGAAGCGTCCCATCGCGACCAGCGCCGCGTCGAGCGCGATCACGGTCGTCTCGCCGCCGAGCGCGGCCGGAGCCGACGCGATGACGGTGAGTGAGCCGCCGTCGACGATGTTGCGCGCCGCGGCCAGCGCCCGGCGAGCGACTGCCGGGGAGACGTACTCGAGCGAGTCGACGATCACGACCGCGTCGGCGCCGCGGGCGGCGACCCGGCGGGCCTGCTCGACGGCGTGCTCGACGGCCTGGCCCTGCGAGTCGGCCGAGGCAGCGAACGTCACGGCCGCGGACGGCTCGGTCCACTCGCCGACCTCCTCGGGCCGCACGCCTGCGAGCACCACGCTCAGCTCGACGCCGCCCTTGTCGGCCAGCGCGGCGGCGATCCGGCGCAGCGCCTCGCTCTTGCCGGCGCGCGCGGGGCCGACCACGGTCACGCGCGAGCCCTTGCCGAACGGGGTCAGCCACTCGATCGCCTTGACGGTCGGATCGTCGCTGCCGAGCTCGAGGCGCTCGGCCGGGAAGGCGACCGGGAGGTCGTCGAAGCGCGTGCCCTCGGAGACCTCGTCGGCGGGCTTGCCGTTGATGGTGTCCACGCGCACGAGCGACGGGAAGCGCTCGGAGCGCCGCGGCGGGCGCATCGGGCCGGCGACCTTGTCGCCGGAGACGAGCTCGCAGCGCTTGACCTGCGCGGCGGAGACGTAGACGTCTTCGTCCGAGGTCTCGCCCTCGGTCAGCGCGGACGAAGGCGGAGCCGTTGCCCAGCAACTCGATGACGCCCTCGATCTCCTTGTCCTCCGCAGGCTTGTCGTCCTTCTTCTCGGAGGCCTTCGGGCCGCGGCCGCCACGGGGGGCTGGGCTTGTCGTCGCCGCGATCTCGTCGTCGTCGCGGCCTTGCGCGCGCGGGTGCGGCCGCCGCGGCGCCCGCGCCGGCTGCGGGTCGGCGCCTCTTCGTCGTCGTCGCCACCGCCGGCGTCGCCGCCCTCGGGGCGGGCGAGGTCGTCGCCGGCCTGCTTGGTGAGGATCGCGTCGATCAGGTCCTCCTTGCGGAGGCGGCGGAAGCCGTCGACGCCGAGCTCGTTGGCGAGCAGGTGGAGATCGGCGAGCGGGGACTCCGCGAGCGCGGAGCGATCAAGTACGGATGACATGGTGTCTCCCTTCGGTATGGGTCGGTCGGCACCCGGCCGCGTTGAGACAGCGGCCGGCAACCTGGCCCGTCAAGGGTAGCGTTCGGGCGTCAGACCTTCTTCCGGTGCAAGCACACGCTCGCCGGAGAGCACCGCGCGCACGGCGAGGAAGTCGGCGGCCGCGGCGACGTCGTGGACGCGCAGGATCGCCGCCCCGGCGCGGACGCCGAAGTCGAGCGCGGCGAGCGTCGCCGCCCCGCGCTCGCGCGGCCCGCGGCCGGTGATCGCACCGAGGAAGTCCTTGCGCGAGACCGCCAGCAGCAGTGGGCGCCCCAGCGCCGCCAGGAGGTCGAGCCGCCGCAGCACCGCGACCGTCTGCGCCGGCGTCTTGGCGAAGTCGGGCCCTGGGTCGAGCACGATCTGCTCGGGCGCCACGCCCGCGCCCACTGCGACGTCCATCCGCTCGCGGAGGAAGCCGACGACGTCCTCCACGACGTCGTCGTAGGCGTCGGGCTCGCAGCAGCGTCCCCTTCGGCGCCACGCGCGTGTGCATGAGCACCAGTGCCGCGCCGGCGCGGGCGCACACCTCGGCGAGCCGCTCGTCGCGCAGCCCCGAGACGTCGTTGATCATCCCCGCGCCCGCCTCGATCGCGGCCTTGGCGACCTCGGGCTTGTAGGTGTCGACGGAGATGAGGACGTCGTGTGCCGCGGCGATCTGCGCGACGAGCGGGACGACGCGGTCGATCTCCTCGGTCGGCATCGACGGCGGGCCGGCCGCCGACCGCCGACTCGCCGCCGATGTCGATGACGCCCGCGCCCTCCGCGATGAGGCGAGAGGCGTGAGCGAGCAGGTCGGAATGGTCCTCCGCGTCCGAGAACGAGTCGGGCGACGCGTTGACCACGCCCATCAGCAGCGGCGGCCCGCCGAGCTCCAGCTCGCGACGGCCCGCGCGCAGCCTCACGTGATGTGGAGCTTGACCTTCTTGATCCGGCGGTTGCCGGCGACGTCGTACACGGTGACCTTGAGCGTGAACGTGCCCCTTCGGTACGCGTGCCGCCCGTTGAAGCGCCTGCGCTGCTTCACCACGCGCTTCGAGTCGCCGTAGCGCACCCGCACGTCGCGCACCCCGGAGCCCCTGTCCCTGGGCTTGACGACCACGTGCAGCGCCCGCCCCGCGCGCCGCGTGCCGCCGATCCGCACACGGAACTTCGGCGCGAAGTTGTCGTAGCGCACGCGGCGCACCGGGCTGGCCGTCTGCTGGCCGCGGCCGTCGATCGCGATCACCTGGTACTTGAGCGGCCGCTTGCCGCTGAGCGTGACCTTCGGCACCAGCGACAGACCGGTCGTCTCGCCCGCCACCTTGCCGCCGACGATGACGCGGTAGCGCAGCGGCCCCCACAGGTCACGACCCGGGCGCCAGCGGAGCTTCGCGCGCTTCCCGCTCTGCCACGCGTTGCGGGCGATCGGCCCCGGCCGGCCGGGCACGTTGTCCTGCACCGCGACCGTGATCGCCCGGCTGGTGGGCGCGCCCCTGGGCCATCGCCACCGCGAAGCCGCCGAGCAGGTCCGCTCCCACCGCGACCGGCCCGGCCGCCGGCCCGAGGTCGGGCCGCGAGAGGGTCAGCTCGTTCTCGAACGGCTTCGTCGGCAGCGGCTTGAACCGGCCCTTGACCTCGCCGCTCTGCTGCCACGCCGCCACCACCTCGCGGTGCTCGGAGGCCGCCGGCACCGGCGCCGCCCCCGCCGTGGGCGTGAAGTTCAGCCCCACCGCCGGCTGGAAGACGTCGTTGTAGTTGATCGCGGCGAGCGCGCCGCTCCCGCCCTCGAACGTCGAGAGCCCCTGGCCGCGCCCGTTGAGCGCGAGCCGCGGGTTGGCGGTGGGCGGCCCGCCGTCGAGCGCCACCGGCGGGTCGAAGGTCAGGCCGAGCAGCCGCCGCCCGATCGAGCGCGAGCCGCCGCCGAAGTCCTGGCGGAAGACCGCCCAGCCGAACCCGCCGTCGTCCTCCACGTCGATGTCGACCGAGTCAGCCGCACCGCCCGGGGCGCCGCTGAGGCTCGGCAGAGACAGCTCCTGCGGGAACGCGGAGAAGGTCGTGCCGGTCACGCGGCGCTCCCACACCCGCCGGCGCCCGTCGGCGTTGTCCTCGCCCCACGCCACCAGCGCGTTGCCGTCACCGGAGACCGCCACGCGCGAGCGCTGCACGCCGCGGCCCGCGGCGCGCGCCGGAACGACGTCGATCGGCACGCCGATCGTCTGCCACGCGACGTCCTGGAGCCGCGCCACGCGGACATCGGCGCCGCCGCCCCCGGGCGCCGCCCAGGTCGCGTAGGCGGTGCCGTTGATGCCCATGTCGATCGCCGGGTCGCTGGTCGCGCCCGACGGGTCGTTGAAGATCTCGGTCGGGCCGAGCAGCGGGCCGGACGGGCCGTTGCCCGCCACCACGGCGCCGTACACGCGGCTCCCGGCGGTCCACGCGATCGCGAGCCGGCCCTCGTTCGCCGCCGCGATCACCGCATCGCTCGCCCCGCCGCCGACCCCGTTGTCGACGCGCTCGGGCGCGCGGAAGACGCCGCCGTTGAAGCGCGAGAGGAAGACGTGCGGTACGCCGTCGACCTTCTTGAGGTAGACGAGGCCGCCGGTGCCGTCGCGCGCCAGGTCGAGGCCGCCGACCTGCACGATGTCCGGAGACGGCCCGTCGACTGGCGGGTTGGCGGCGGCCGGGAACCAGCCGGCCGAGGCGGCGGCGGGGAGCGCGGCGAGCGCCGACAGGGCGATCAGGGCAGGCAGGGCGAGGCGGCGGAACATGAGGTTGCGGCGGGCTCCAGTGACGGGATCGGTCCGGTCGGTGCAACCGGCAGCAGGCCGGAAAGTTACGGCGCGGGTCCGACGGCTGTTCCGGAGCCGACCGTCAATCCCTCCTCTGCGGCGTCGGAGCGGAAGCGCTCGGCTTCCACCGCGGCGCGTGCCTCGTCCCAGCCGAGCTCGGCCCCGAGCGCCTGCGCCACGCGCTCGGGCGCCTGCTCGCCGGGCGCCAGCAGCGAGCGCGCCGCGGTCAGCCCGAGGCGCGTGCGGCGCAGCAGCACATCGGTGACGCTACGGGCCTGCTCGCGGCGGCCGGCGAACGTGGCCTCGGCCAGCAGGTCGGGCATGCCGGGGAGGATCGGCTGGGCGAGCTCGCCGCGCTCGGCCGCGATCGCCAGCACCTCGTGCGCCGTGTAGCCGTAGCGGCCGGCGAGCTGCTCGAAGGCGTCCTCCCCCACGCCTTCGACGCGCGGCAGGTCGAGCGCCGAGACCGGCATCCCGAGCGGGATCTCGCCGGTGCGGCAGGGCGTGTCGCGGCCGTCGCGCTCGACCAGGCGGTCGACGGTCATCTTCGCCATCCGCCGCCACGTGGTCAGCTTGCCTCCGGTGATCGTGACCATCCCGCTCGAGGTCTCGTACAGCTCGGCCTTGCGCGAGATGTCGACCGACTTCTTCGGGTCGCCGGTCGAGATCAGCGGGCGCACCCCGGCGTAAGCCCCGGCGATGTCGGCGTCGCCCAGCTCGGTGCCGAAGAAGGCGCCGGCCGCGCTCAGCAGGTACTCGACGTCGGACTCGGCGGGCTGCACATGGTCGATGTCGCCGTCGTAGTCGTTGTCGGTCGTGCCGATCAGCGTCTGGCCGAGCCAGGGCAGGACGAAGATCGTGCGCCCGTCGCCCGCCGGGACGATCGCGCCCACGTTCACCTTCAGCCGCTCGCTCGGGACGATCACGTGCGTCCCCCGCGACGGCCGGATGATCGGCACCTCGGCCTCGTCGTGCAGCTCCTCAGGCCGGATGCGGTCGGCCCACACGCCGGTGGCGTTGACGACCGCCTGGGCGCGGATCGGGAACGCCTCGCCGCTGTCGGCGTCGCGCACGTGGGCGCCGCGCGCACGGCCGTCCTCCTCCAGCAGCGAGGTCACCTCCAGGCCGTTGGCGAACACCGCGCCGAAGCGCTCGGCCTCGCCGAGCACGGTCAGCACGAGGCGGACGTCGTCGGTCTGGCAGTCGTAGAACAGGTAGCCGCTGGTGGGCTCGCGGGCGGCGAGCGCCGGCAGCAGCTCGGCGACCTCGGCGCCGTCGATCACACGGTGGCGCGCCGGGCTCCAGTCCTCGGAGCCGTCGAGGTTGCGGTCGCGCACGCGGCGGCGGCCCAGCGGCGAGCGCCGCAGCCGGTCGACCGCCATCACGTCGTACATGTTCAGCCCGATCCCGATCAGGCGGTCGGGACGCGCTCCCTCGAAGGCGGGCACGATCATCGGCAGCGGCCGCACGAGGTGCGGCGCGAGCGCGGCGTTGATCTGGCGCTCCAGCAGGGCCTCGCGCACGAGCCCGAGGTCGAAGTTCTGCAGGTAGCGCAGGCCGCCGTGGACGAGCTTGCTCGAGCGCGACGAGGTGCCGGCCGCGTAATCCGACTTCTCCACCAGCGCGACCGAGTAGCCGCGCGTGGCGGCGTCGAGCGCGACGCCGGCGCCGGTGATGCCGCCGCCGATCACGAGCACGTCGAACGCCTCGGAGGCGAGCGCGTGGACGGCTGTGGCGCGGGCGAGCATCGGCTTGCGCCTCAGGCTACTGCGGAGCTTTCCAGCGAAAGCTTCAGGTTGCGGGAGTTTCGGCCGATATGGAGGCCACTCCGTCCCGACTGCCAGAGGATCGACCAGTGCTCCGCATCGACGAGACGTCCAAGACGCTGGTGGCGCCGCCCGCGGGCGGACTTGTCACCGAGGTCAGCCCCGACCGCGACGAACTGCTCGCGCTCGTGTGTTCTTCCTGGGAGGCCTTCGCCGGCGAGCTCGGCCAGCCCTCCCTCCGCTTCGTGGTTCAGGGCCAGGCGCCCGGGCTCGAGGTGCTCGCCTTCGACGAGCAGGCCGGCCGTGCCGTCGTGGTCGGCGTGTCCAGCGAGGCCGGCGACGACCAGCTGAGCGGCGCGCTCTCCGGCGCCGCCTCGGTGGCGGCCAAGGACGCCGCCGAGCTCGAGGCCATCCACGAGTCGCTGACCGCCGCCGTGCCCGGCGACTCGCCCCAGATCGTGCTGCTCGCCTCGGCGTTCGACGCCAAGACGCTCGCCACCGTCGACTGGCTCAGCCGCCGCCACGGGCTCGAGATCTCGTGCTACGTGCTGTCGGTCTTCCGCTTCGGCAACGAGCGGCTGCTCTCGATCCGCCGCGAGTACCCGGCGCGCGACGCCTCCCACCCGGACCCCGCCGCCGAGGTCCAGCGCCTGCTGACCGGCGTGGCCACCAACGGCCACGACGAGTCCAACGGCCACTCCACCCCGCCGCCCGCCCTCTGAGCACAACGCGCGCCGCCCGCGGGGCGGTGCGCGATGATGCGGCGCGATGCTGCTTCGCGCCGTGCGCTGGGGGCTCGCCGGCGTGCTGGTGGCCTGGACGCTCCTTCGCCTGCTCGGGCTCGACCTGGGCTGGCCGATCGTGCCGCTGTTCGCGTTCACGCCGTGGGTGGCGGCGCTCGCAGTCGTCGGCGCAGTCGCCGCGGCGCTGTTCGGCCACAAGCTGTTCGCGCTGCTGGTGGGCGCCTGCGCGCTGCTGCTGATCGTCGCGCTGGCGCCGCGGGTGGTGCCGAACCGGGCGCCGGTCGACGCCAAGGGGGTACGGCTGCGGGTGCTGGCGGCGAACGTCGCCGGCGAGGACCGCGCCGCGCCGGCGGTGGTCGCGCTCGCCCGGCGGCTGCGGGTCGACGTGCTGGCCGTCGCCGAGCTGACGCCCGAGGTCGCGGACGCCTATGACGCGGCCGGAATCGCGAAGCTGCTCCCCTACCGCTCGCTGAACCCGCAGCCGGCGTTCTTCGGCTCCGGGCTCTACGGGCGGCTGCCGCTGCGCGAGGCGCCGGCGCCCGCCGGCACGCGCTACGGGCTCTCCGCCGCCGCGGCGAGCCCGCGCGGGGCGGCACCGTTCGAGGTGCTCGCCATCCACGTGCCGGCGCCGACCTCCCCCGGCGACACCGCCGGACTGGCGCCGCGACCTGCGCAAGCTGCCGAGCAGCGGCGAGGGCGGGCTGCGGATCCTGGCCGGTGACTTCAACGCCACGCTCGACCACGCCGAGCTGCGGCGCCTGATCAGCCGCGGCTACCGCGACGCCGCCGAGCAGGCCGGGGTCGGCCTGCAGATGACGTGGTCGACCGACGCGTCGCCGCTGCCGGCGACGATCGCGATCGACCACGTGCTCGCCGACCGCCGGATCCGGGTCGCCTCGGCGCGGACGGTGGCGATCCCGGGCTCGGACCACCGCGGGGTGCTCACCGAGCTCGTCCTGCCCGGGGGCTAGCGTTGCCGCCGTGCTGCGATTCGCCCGCCGGGAGCCGTCCGCGATCCTGTTCGCGGTCCAGCTGGCGGGCGTGCTCATCTACCCGTTCCTGGAGGGGGGCGAGGTCGGGCGGGCGCTGTTCAGCGTGCTCGGCATCGCCGTGCTCGGGCTCGTCGTGCTCGCCGTCCGCTCGACCCCCGGGCTGACCTGGGTCGCGCTCCTGCTGGGCGCGCCGGCGACGGTGCTCCTGCTGATCCAGGCGATCTCGCGCGACGACAGCCTGCTGCCCTACTCCTCGGCGTTCGAGGCCGTCCTCTACTTCTACGCCGCCGGCGCGCTGATCGCGTACATGCTCGCCGACCACGACATCACGCGCGACGAGCTGTGGGCGGTCGGCGCGACGTTCACGCTCGTCGCCTGGGCGTTCGCCTACACCTACACCGTCGTGCAGGCGGTCGAGCCCCACAGCTTCACCGCGGCCGTCGACCCGCAGGATCCCCGCAGCTGGATGGAGCTGCTGTTCCTCAGCTTCACGACCCTCACCAGCACCGGGCTCAGCGACGTCGTCCCGATCAAGGCGTTCGCGCGCTCGGTCTCCATGATCGAGCAGCTCGCCGGCCTGAGCTACGTGGCCGTGCTGGTCTCCCGGCTCGTCGGCCTCACCGTACGTCGAGCCGCGTGATCGGCGGGTCGTGATCTGAGACCTGGTCGCTGAACTCGGCGTTGATGTGCACGGCGTCGAGATCGGGATGGCCTTGGAGCAGCAGCGCGGGGCTGACGAGGATGTGGTCCAGCACCTGGCCGTTGCCCTGGAAGACGTAGCTGTAGTGCTCGTCCTGCGGGACGAAGTGCCACAGGTCGACCAGCGCAAGGCCGTGCTCGAGCCGGCGGACGGTCTCCGAGAACTCGAAGTCGTTGAGGTCGCCCAGCGCGACGACGCGTGAGCGCGGGTCGATGGCGAGGATCTTCTTCACGAACGCGTTGAGGACGTCGGCTCGGCCGTGCCGGTGCACCTCGCTCGGCCGCCGCGGCTCCTGGAAGCGCCCGAAGGTCGGGTCGTCGCCGCCCTTCGAGTTGAAGTGGTTGCCGATCACGAACAGCGGCCTCCCGCGGTAGCGGAACTCCGCGGCCAGCGGCTTGCGGCTGTTCTCCCACACCGGGTTGGTGGGATCGACCCGCCCCGGGCTGAATGACAGGTGCGGACCGGCCACCGGCTCGGTCGCGTTCGTCGCCGTGCCACCCGGGCGGTCCACGAACTGCAGGTCGCGGTTGTCGGTGCGGAACAGGAACGCGACGCGGATGTTGCCGTTCGGCTCGCCGCCGTCCTGGTTCGAGACCGGGTCGATCTCGCGGTAGTCGTAGGCCGGGCCGCCGGCCGCCTTGATCGCCGCCAGCAGGCGCGTGAACGTGACGTTCGCGGCCGTCGGCGCCGCGCTGGCGGCGCCGTCGTTGTCCTGGATCTCCTCGAGGCTGAGGATGTCCGGCGAACGCAGGTTGCCGACGATCTGGGCCGCGACGCGGTCGTAGCGGTCCTGGGGATCGAGGCCGTCGAGGTTCTCGACGTTGTAGCCGGCGATCGCGAGCTCGTCGCGCCGCTTCTTGCGCGTCACCTCGGGCTTCAGCTTTCCGTCGGCGAGCGGCGGGTCGTTGAGCGCGAGGAACTTGTAGTTGCCGAAGCTGTAGTCGACCACCGCGCGCACCGGGGCGGTGAAGCGGTCGCGGACGTCGGCGAGCGGGAGGAACGTGCCGCCCGGGTCGCCCGCGTCGTTGAGCGTGATCCGCTCGGGGTTGAAGTCGCCGCGGCGGTACTCCTGCGGTGCGCTGCGGTCGAAGCCGCGGACGAGGATCGGGCCGCGCGGCGCGCGGACGCTCGCCCCGACGCCGCCGTCGGCGAGGACCGGGATCTCCTTGTTGGCGGTCGCGCCGCTGCCGAAGGAGACCGTCGGGCCGACCACGACCGCCTTGCGAACCTCGGTCAGCATGCCTTCGAGGCTCTCGTAGAAGTCGATCCCGTCCTCGCGCGGGTCGAACAGCGGGTCGCCCTGCTCGATGTCGCCGGGACTGGCGACGTCGTCCTCGATCACCGTCGTCGGCGGCACGCGGCCGCCCCTGCCGACGAGGGTCGGCGCGATCGTGCCGGTGCCGGCGGGGAGCGCGGTCGCGCTCGTGATCTCCGTGGTCGTGAGGTTGGCGGTCCCGGTCGCGCCGCCGGAGCGGAACTCGCTGACGCGGCCGGAGAGCGTCACCGCGGTGCCGGGCGTGAGCGAGGCGTCCGGCGCGGAGCTCGTGAAGACGAACACGCCTTCGGAGGTGCGCTCGTCGCAATCGGGCTGGGGGTCCTGGATGAAGTAGCCGTTGGTGCGGCGGGCGGTGACGACGCCCGGCACGCCGGCGACGACCACGCCGCGGTAGGCCGAGACGTGGCTCGCGCCCTGGATGTCGTGGATGCGCAGGCCGGTGACCGCCTCGGTCGAGAACGTCGCGGAGTAGTCCGCGCCGGTGTCCGGCGGGTCGTCCGTGTCGTCGTCGCGGTAGTCGTCGCCCTCGACGCGCAGCGTGCAGGTCGTGCCGCCCGGCAGCGGCTGCCGCGGTTCGAGGCTGTAGGTGGTGTCGCTCTCGCGCGAGACGGCGAGCGCGACGGCGGTGCCGTTGCAGGTCAGCGAGAACGCGCCGTCGGCGGCGGTCACCGGCTCGCTGAACGTGACGCGGAGGTTGGCGCCGGGCGCGATGCCGGTGTCGCCCGTCGCGGGGTCCGAGCTCGCGACCGAGGGCGCGGTGTCGGTTGGCGGCGGCCCGTCGCACGAGGTGCTCGCGTTGGCGGCGCCCGGCGTGCTGTCAGCGAGCTTGAAGTCGACGGCGTTCGCGCCCGTGTCGCAGCCGTCGGGGACGCGCGAGATGCTCTGCGCCGGCCCGGTCGCCGCGGTGTCGGCCGGCGCGCCCGCCGGGCCCTCGGTGTAGCCGGGCACCTCGCCCTCGTAGGAGACGGTGTCCTCGATCGTGTCGCCGTTGACGAGCGCGACGGCGTCGGGCGCGCCGTTCTGGATCAGGTCGGTGTCCGGGGTGGTGTCGAGATCGCAGTTCGCCACGGTCCCGCCGCAGACCACGAAGTAGTCGCCCGCGGCCAGGCTCACGGCCGGGAGGTCGATCGTCTTGTAGACGCTGTTGTTGGCGCCGTTGACCAGGCGCAGCGCGTAGGGATCGAGGTCGACGGGAGTCGTCCCGTCGTTGCGGATCTCCGCGAACTCCGCCGTGTCCGTACTCGCCTGGTCGTAGTCGATCTCGTTGATGACGAGGGCGGCGGAGGCGGGTGAAGCGAGGGCGAGCGTCGCAAGGACGGCGAGCAGGAAGATCCGTGACATGGCTCGCAAGGTAGACCGCGATCCGGCGGGCCACCGGGAGCGGTTACAGCTCTTTGACTTCCGCGAGCACGTCGCCGACCGAGCTCTTGGCGTCGCCGAACAGCATCGCCGTCTTCGGGTCGTAGAAGAGCGGGTTGTCGACGCCGGCGAAGCCGGACGACATCGAGCGCTTGAGGACGATGATCGAGTTCGCCTTGTCGACGTCGAGGATCGGCATGCCGTAGATCGGCGAGTCGGCCATCGTGCGGGCGGCCGGGTTGGTGACGTCGTTGGCGCCGATCACCAGCGCGACGTCGGTACGGCCGAACTCGCCGTTGATCTCGTCCATCTCCTTGAGCTGCTCGTAGGGCACGTCGGCCTCGGCGAGCAGCACGTTCATGTGGCCCGGCATGCGGCCGGCGACCGGGTGGATGGCGTAGAGGACCTCGACGCCGCGGCGCTCGAGCTCGGCGGCGAGGTCGGCGACCGCGCGCTGGGCCTGGGCAACCGCCATGCCATAGCCGGGCACGATCACCACGAGGCGGGCGTAGGAGAGCTGGATCGCCACGTCGGCCGCGCTCGTGGAGCGAACCGTTCCGCCGGTTTCGCTCGCGATCGCCGGGCCGCCCGCGCCGAGCCCGGAGAAGAACACGTTGCCGATCGAGCGGTTCATCGCCTCCGCCATCTGGCGCGTGAGGATCGAGCCGGAGGCGCCGACGAGCATGCCGGCCACGATCAGCGCGGTGTTGTCGAGTGCGACGCCGGCGGCGGCCGCGGAGAGCCCGGTGAAGGCGTTGAGGGTCGAGATGACGACCGGCATGTCGGCGCCGCCGATCGGGAGCACGGCGCAGACGCCGAGCGCGCCGGCGGCTGAGCAGGATCAGCCAGAACAGGAGCTGCGACTCGGCGCCGGCGGCGATCACGACCGCCAGCCCGATCGCGATCAGGGCGAGCGCCGCGTTGACCGCTCGCGGGATCGCGAAGCGGCCCTTGAGCGACTCCTGGAGCTTGAGGAACGCGACGATGGAGCCCCAGAACGAGATCGAGCCGATGATCGCGGCGAACAGGATCGGGATCAGGGCCTCGAGCTCCGGGTTGCCGCCCGCCTCGAGCGACTCCTTGTACTCGACCACCGAGATCAGCGCGACCGCCCCACCGCCAACGCCGTTGAACAGCGCGACCATCTGCGGCATCGCGGTCATGTGGACGCTGCGGGCGGCGGGGACGCCGATCGCGTGCCGATCACGAGGCCGACGACGATCAGGCCCCAGTCGCCGATCCGCTGGTCGATCAGCGTCGCGACGACCGCGATAGCCATGCCGACGGCGGCGACCTGGTTGCCGCGGACGGCGGTGCGCGGGCCGCGCAGCATGTGCAGGCCGATGATGAACATCGAGAACGCGACGATGTAGAGGAGCTGGATGAGGTCTTCGCGGCTCACTCCGCGGGGCTCGTTCTTCGGCGGCTCGGGCTTCGACTTGAACATCCCGAGCATGCGGTCGGTGACGAGGAAGCCGCCGACGACGTTGATCGTGCCGAACGCGATCGCGATCACGACGAGGATGTCCTCGAGCACGCCGTCGGCCGGGCCGATCACCAGCAGGCCGCCGAGCAGGACGATCCCGTGGATCGCGTTGGTGCCGCTCATCAGCGGCGTGTGCAGCGTGTTCGGGACCTTGGAGATGACCTCGAAGCCCACGAAGGCGGCGAGGACGAGGATGGCGAGCTCGGTCAGGAGGTCCATGTTCAGATGACCTTTCCGTCGCGGGTGACGCAGGCGCCAGCGAGCACCTCGTCCTCGAAGTCGAGCTCGAGCTTGGCCTCCTCGCCCGTCATCAGCTCGAGCAGCGACATCACGTTGCGGGCGTAGAGCTGGGAGGCGTGCTCGGCCATGCGGCTCGGGAGGTTGAGGCGCCCGTCGATCGTGACGCCGTTCTCGGTGGTGGCGATCTCGCCGGGCACCGTGCCCTCGCAGTTGCCGCCCGCCTCGGCGGCGAGGTCGACGATCACCGAGCCGTGGCTCATGTTCGCGACCGCCTCGGCGGTGATCAGCTTCGGCGCGGGCCGGCCGGGGACGAGCGCGGTGGTGATCACGACGTCGGAGCGGGCGATCTGGACCTGCAGCGCTTCGCGTTGCTGCGCCTGCTCCTCCGGGGTGAGCTCGCGGGCGTAGCCGGTCTCGTCGGCGGCGTCGGCCATGCCCTCGACCTCGAAGAACTTCGCGCCCAGCGACTGGACCTGCTCCTTGACGGCCGCGCGGACGTCGAAGGCGGTGACCACGGCGCCGAGCCGGCGGGCGGTGGCGATCGCCTGCAGGCCGGCGACGCCGGCGCCGAGCACGAGCACCTGCGCGGGCCTGATCGTGCCCGCGGCGGTCATCAGCATCGGGAAGAAGCGCGGGAGCGTGTCGGCGGCGTTGAGAACCGCGAGGTAGCCGGAGACGGTCGCCTGACTGGAGAGCGCGTCCATCGACTGGGCGCGCGAGATGCGCGGGATCTTCTCCATCGCGAAGGCGGTGACGTGGCGCTGCGCGAGGCGCTCGATGCCCTCGGGGTCGGTCAGGGGCGCCAGGAAGCCGATGACGATCGCCCCCTCGTTGAGGCGCGGCGCCTCGGTCTCGCTCGGCGACACCACCTTCAGCACCGCCTCGGCGGCCCACGGGTCGCCGGTGGTGGCGCCGGCCTCGGTGAAGAGGGCGTCGGGCAGGCCGGCGTTCTCGCCCGCGCCGGCCTCGATCACGACCTCGTGGCCCTGCTGCGTGAGCTTGCGCACGATGTCGGGGACGAGCGCGACGCGCCGCTCGCCCTGGGCAGTCTCGGTGGGGACGCCGATCCGCAAGGGTCGGGAACCGTACCCGAACGTGTGATCGGGTGTGGTCAGGTGACGGGGGCGAACAGGGCGGCGGCGAGCCATCCCGCGGCCCGCGCGGTTTTCTGGAGCGTCGGGTCATCCCATGCGAGCTCGGGAGTCGCGACCCCGAACGAGTCGGCGGACGGGGCCCGCGGCTGGCGCGGCTTGGGGGCCGGTCGCTGCTTGGGCGCCGGCGCCGTCGGCGCGGGCGTGGGGGCGGGCTTGGGAGCGGGAGCGGGCGCGGAGGCCGCCTTCCGCGCCCGCGGCACCGGGGCGAGCGGGAACGGCTTGCGAGCGAGCGCGGCGACCGCCTGGGCGGTGACCCACACCGGGGTCTGGGTGCTGGTGCGGGAGTAGCGCACCTTGCCGCTCGGGGTGGTGAGCGAGCGCAGGTAGGCGATCGGTGACCGCGCGCCGTTGCGCTTCTGGCGGTCGGGGTTGCGGCCCACGGCGACGAGCGCCTGGACCGCCCAGGCGGTCGACTGCGCGTTCGACGGGCCGCCGGGCTGGAGCGGGTAGCCGCCGTCGGGGTTCTGGCGCCGGGCGAGGAAGCGCGCGGCGCGGCGGGCGGTCGGCGTGCGCTTGCGCCCGGCGGCGACGAGCGCCTGCAGGGCGGCGCCGGTGTCGTCGATCCCGGAGGCGGCGCCCTTGACGGCGAAGTTGAAGCCGCCGTCGGGGTTCGCCTGGCTCGCGATCCAGCGGGCGCCCTGCTTGACGGCGCTGTCGGCGCGGCCCGCGGCGCGGAGGGCGAAGATCGCGAACGAGGTCGTGTTCACCCGGTTGGCGAACGAGCCGTTGGGGCGGCGCTTGGCGAGCACCGCCTTGACGAGGTCGCGGCTGCCCAGCCTCGGCTTCAGGCCCGCGGCGCGGAGCAGCAGGATCGTGCGGTCGATCTCGCCGAGGTCGCTGACGTCGCGCGGGTGGGCGCGGACGTAGGCGACGAGGTCGTGCTTCAGATCCCGCGGGTTGCGGCCGGCGGCGGCGAGGCCGAGCCCGGCCCAGCCGCTGTACAGGCCGGACGAGCCCTGACCGGTGTCGGCGCCGAAGCCGCCGTCCTTGTTCTGGGCGTTTTGGAGCCAGGCGAGCGGGGTGGCCGCCTCCGCTTTGCGGGGGCGCCGCGCCCACCAGGATCACCGCCGCGAGGACGGCGGCGGCGAGCGCGGGCGCCGGGCGCCAGCTGACCTCGAACCGCTGCCGGTAGCGCGAGAGCGCGCGCACGAGCGCGGGGCCGAAGACGAGGCAGAACGCGACGTTGCCGATGACGTGCGCCAGGTCGAACGGCAGCGACGTCACGAAGTAGGCGCCCAGCTTGGCGAGGCTGTGGTCGCCGGAGAACGTCACCCACATGCTCAGGTTCATCACCGCGCCGAAGAACGCGCCGGCGAGCCCGCAGGCGACGGCGAGCGAGACCCGGCTGAGGTGTTGGCCGGCGACCCTGGCCAGAACCGCGCCGCCGACCCCGATCGCGCCCCACGCGCACATCTGCCACGGCGTCCACGGCCCCTGGCCGAAGAACACGTTGCTGGCGAGCGCCGCGACCGCGCCGACCGCGAACCCGGGAGCGCCCCCGAGCGAGTAGCCGGTGAGGAGCACGATGTCGGTGGTCGGCTTGACGTTCGGCAGCGGCGCGAACGCGATCCGGCCGAGTGCGGCGAGGGCGGCGAGCGTCGCCACCAGCGCGAGCACCCGCGATGTGGGGTGCGTCCGCTCGTACCAGGCGAAGCCGGCGGCCAAAGCGAGGCCGAGCACGAGCAGGGAGGCGGCGATCCAGCTCATCGGACCACCTCCGGCTCCCTTTGCAGCAACGCCGCGCCCTCTTCCGGCAGCAGCGCGCAGCCGCCGAGGATGCGGGCGGTCTGCGTCGCGAAGTACCAGCCGCCGCCGAGCACCTCGGCGGTCGGGGCGTCGGCGACCGGGGCGCCGTCGCCGAGCAGCACGGTCCGCTCGGCCCACAGCGCCGCGAACTCGGCATCGTGGGTGGCGACGAGCACCGCGCTCCCCGCCGCCGCGAGCTCGCGCAGGTGCGCGCCGAGCGCGTCCTTGTGGCCTCGGTCCATGCCGCGGGTCGGCTCGTCGAGGCAGACCACGGCGGGAGGCTCGCCCTGCAGGACGATCGCGAGCGCGAGCCGCTGGCGCTCGCCGCCGGAGAGGTCGCGCGGGTGGCGGTCGGCGAGCCCGCCGAGGCCGGCAGCCTCGAGCGCTTCGGCGGGCAGCTCCTCCCCCACCCGCTCGGCGACCAGGTAGTCGCCGGGGTTCTGGAGCAGCAGTGAGACGCGGCCGCCGCGCTCGATCCGGCCGCGGCTCGGCTGCGTGAGGCGGGCGGCAAGGCGCAGCAGCGTCGACTTCCCCGCCCCGTTTCGGCCCATCAGCGCGACCCGCTCCCCGGGAGCGAGCGACAGGTCCACACCCCGCAGCACCGTGGGCCCGCGCGGGATCTCGAGCCAGACGCCGTCGAAGGCGAGCGCGGCGGGGACCATCGGTCGGCGGCGGAGGCGCGCGCGGAGGGAAGCCCCTCCGTGGGCGGCCCGTTCCGGCGCGGCCACCGGAACCGACCCTTCCGCGGTCCCTCCCAGGCCGCGGGCGCGCAGCGCGGCGCGGGCGTCCTTCACCGCGACCGGCGGCGGGGTGAGCCCGGCGGCGGCGAACAGGCGCGCGCCCGGGGTCTGCAGCGCGGGCGGCGCCTGCTCGAGGAAGCCGCGGGGGTCGGCGTCGATGGAGATCGCGCCGTTCTCCAGCGCGATCACGCGGTCGGCGGCGGCCAGGCAGCGCTCGAGCCGGTGCTCGGCGAGCACGACCGCGGTCCCCCACTCCTCGTTCACACGGCGGAGCACGCCGAGCAGCTCGTCGCCGGCCACGGGGTCCAGCTGCGAGGTCGGCTCGTCGAGCAGCAGCAGCCGCGGCCGCCCCGCCAGCGCCGCGCCGAGCGCGACCCGCTGGAGCTCGCCGCCCGACAGCTCGTGCGTCGAGCGATCGAGCAGCCCCGCGACGCCGAGCGCGAGCGCCGCCTCCTCCACCCCGCGGGCGACCGCAGCCGCGCCCCAGCCGCGGTTCTCGAGCGGGAACGCGAGCTCCGCGCGGACGGTGCCCATCACGACCTGCGTCTCCGGGTCCTGGAACAGCGAGCCCGCGACAGCGGACAGCTCGGCCGGCCCGTGCTCGCGCGAGTCGAGGCCGCCCGCGACCAGCCGGCCGGCGAACTCGCCGCCGTGGAAGTGCGGCACGAGCCCGGCCGCCGCGCGCAGGAGCGTCGACTTGCCCGATCCGGAGCCGCCCGCGAGCACGACGAACTCGCCCGGCTCGATCCGGAGCGAGACGTCGGCGAGCGCCGGCCGCCCCGCGCCGGGATACGAATAGGTGACCTGCTCGAGGACGAGCTCGGTCATCGGCCGATCCCCCTGCGGTCGGCGAAGGGGAGCAGAGCGATCACGCAGAGCGCGGCGGCGAGAGCGAGCTCGGCTCCGCCGACCGGGACGACGAGACGCGGGTAGGCCGCGAACGTCTTCCACCCGCCCAGCGCGGCCGCGGCACCGAGCGCCGCGAGCGAGGCGGCGGAGACCGCGAACGCGAGGTCGTGGCGCGACCACGGCCGCACCCGGCGCGCCGGGCGGCCGCTCCCGCCGTAGCCGCGCACCTCGAGCGTGGCGGCGACGTCGACCGCGCGGTCGAGCGCCCCCGACGTCACCGCCCGCGCCAGCGCGAGCCGGGAGGCGGGCGGGCCGGGGCGGCAGCGCTGCGCGTCGCGGAAGCGCCGGGCGTCGCGGGCGAGGACCGGCACCATGCGGGTGGCCAGCGCGGCGGTCAGCGCGGAACGGAACGACAGGCGCCGGAACGCGCGCAGGAGCTCGTCCGGGTCGACCGCCGCCGAGTGCAGCGCGAAGCACGCGATCACGATCAGCGCGCGCAGCGCCAGCACGCCGCCGTAGACGGTCGCCTCGAGCGTCACGTCGATCTGCCCCAGCGGCGGCAGCTCGCCGAAGCGCGCGATCACCGTCAGCCCGTCCCGCACCACCAGTGCGTTGACCCCCGCGATCACCAGCGCGAACGGCAGCCCCCACAACAGCGAGCGCGCCACCGGCCCGAGCACCTGCGCGCCCGCCGCCGCCAACAGCACCGCGAGCAGCAGCGCCACGAGGATCAGCGGGTGCTCGAACGAGAGCGCCACGCCCGCGAGGACCACGCAGTACAGGGAGCCGACCCCGGCCCGCGCCGCGTGGAGGGGCGAGGAGCGCCGCCGGTACGTCACGGCGTCTCCGTCGAGTCGGCCGGCACCGGGATCGGCACGCCCTGGCCCTTCTGGAGCGCGACCGCGAAGTGGTCCTTCAGCCGCGACTCCACCAGCGCGGCCGCCGCCGAGGCGACGCCCACGGCGTCGGTGCCGGTCACCACCCACGTCGGCTTCTGGTCGAGGAACTGCGTCGCCGCCACGAGGCCCGCGCCGGCGCCGAGCGTCCGCACCGTCCGCCCCTGCGAGTCGAGCAGCGCGATCGTCTTGCCGTCCTTGCTCGGCCGCGCGAACACGCCCGAGACCTTGGGCCCCTGCTCGATCCGCGCGGCGGTCGGGTCGGCCTTGACCTCGGTCCAGCGCCCGACCAGCAGCCGCAGCACCTGCGGCCCGGCGCGAGTGCCGACCGTCCCGGTGCCGCCGACCAACGCGCCCGCGGCCTCCACCCGCTTGCGGACCTCGCGGCAGTCCTTCACCGCGTCGTCGGCGCAGTCGATCCGGATCGGGATCTTCTTGCCGCGGGCGGCCGACGTGAACGGCTGCGGGAACGAGCCCACGACCGCCGGGATGCGCATCGCCTCGCCCCAGTCGTGGTGGTCCCACCACACGCGGTCGCCCGGCAGGAGCTTGCGCGACGCCGCGCCCGAGCCCGACTCGATCCCGTTGACGTAGAAGAACCAGTCGACCGGGCGCCCGTTCTGGCGGCCGCCGCCGACCCCGTCGATCTGCTGCACGAAGCCTCCGCCGTAGCGCGTCTCGACCGTGAACTTGCGCTGCAGCTGGCGCATCACGGTCTCGCCGCCGGGGACCGTCTTGCGCTCGGAGTGCCCCATCTCGTCGGCGCCGAAGTCGCGCGAGACCGTGAGCTCGGTCTTGCCGCCGCCCGAGGAGGACGGCGACGAGCCGCCCGAGCCGAGGCCGCAGCCGGCGACGGCCAGGAGGAGAAGGAGCGGCAGCAGCCGTCTCACGCCACGGTCACCTTCCGCGGCCACGACCGCACCATGCCGGCGCGCTCAGCCGTCAGCCGATAGCCGCCCGCGCCCGGAGCGACGACCTGGGCCGCGCCGGCGCCGTCCGTCACCGCCGTCGCCGACCCGAGCCGCACGGTCGCCCCCGCCACCGGCACGCCGTTCCCGTTGTCGTCGTAGCCGCGCACCGTCACCGCCAGCGTCCCGCCCGCGCCGACTGACCCGGCCGACGACACCTCCAAGGTCCGCTGGCACGCCTCGCCACCCGTCTGCGCGCACCAGAACCACAGCACCCGCGCGTCGCGCTTCAACCGCCCGTGCCCGAACGGCCCGGACGGATCGGCCGCGCCGGTCGTCCCCGCGCGGCGCCCGACCTTGTAGACCCAGCCCCTCGCGCCCCGCGCCCGCTCCCCCGCCACCGCGCGCACGTACAGCGAGCCGGCATCGCGAGCCAACCGCCCGCACGCGCCGTAGTCGCGCAGCCGCAGCGAGAGCCGCGTCCCGGCCAGCACCGACAACGGCGTCCGCCCGACCGCACAGCGCCGGCCGCCGACGCGCACCGACCGCGCCTTCAGGCGCACCGGCCCCGCCTCGCGCAGCACCCGCGTCTTCCCGACCACCATCAGCTGCACGCTCGCCGCCCCGGCCGGAGCCGGGACGGCGAGCGCGAGCAGCACGGCAGCCAACACCCACCGCCGCATCAGCGCACCCGGAACCTGATGCGCTTGATCGGCCCGCGGTTCAGCACACCGTCGATCCCGTAGGCCTCGAGCCGGTAGCGCCCGCGCCCGAGCCGCTTGGGCAGCAGGTACGACCAGTCGGCGCGATCGCCGATCTTGAAGAAGGCGCCGTGCCAGCACAGGTGGGTCTTGCGGAACCGCTCGCGACCGCCCGAGAAGAACGAGCACTTCTTGCCGTCCTTGCGCAGGAGGCGGATCTTCACCGCCGACAGCCCGGACGGATCCGAGGCGACCTTGCCGCGCAGCGTCCGCGGCGCCTTCTTGCGCGAGAACACCTTGCCGTTCTTGATGGCCAGCGTCGTCGCCGGGCCCTCCGTGTCGCCCGCAGGCGTGCCGCCACCCGACCCGCCGCCGCCACCGGACCCGCCGCTGCCGCAGAAGCCATCCGCCCCGTCGCTCACGCACACGCGCAGCCGGTTCGAGCGGACGGTGCCCGCCTTGCTCGCCTTCAGGTCCTGGTCGCCGCGCTGCGTGAACGGGCCCACGACGGCGGTGCCGTCGGCGCCCGTCGTCCGGCCGCCCACGCTCGCGCCGCCGATCGCCGCGCCATTCCCCGCGTCGGTCACCTTGACCGTCACGCTGCCGCCCGGCGGAGCCGACGCCGGCCCGCTGAGCGCCAGCAGCGGCTCGCTGCCGTCGGTGTACGCGTACAGCACCTTGTCCCCGGTGGCGATCGGGTCGCCGCAGGAGCCGACAGAGGCGAATTGCCCGTTCTTGTACTCGCCGAGGAAGCGCCCGCTGCCGGGATCGAAGTCGACGTTCTCGCCCGCCACCGAGGTGACCGTCGGGTTCTGGTAGGTGTCGGACCACGAGCCGCCGAGCGCGAGCGGCGTCAGCTCCGCCGCCGCCGAGAGCGCGGCGCCGCGGGTCGGCACGGGCCTGGCGCTCGTGCCGCCCGAGGCCGAGACCGTCGCATCGCATTGGTGCGCGGACTGGCCGGTGAAGTGGAACGTGCGCACGTCGGTGGTCACAGGACCTTCGAAGAGCGTGTGATCCGCGCCTTCGATCCGCAGGTCGACCGTGACCGGCGCCGCCAGCGCCACGGGCGCCGCGACGAGCACGACGAGACCGGCCGCCAGGCCGGCGATGAGCTTGTGCATGGAGATGAGCCACCCCTTTCCACGAGGGTTTCCGGCTTTGTGGTCGGAGGGAGGTCTCCTGGCTTCCGGGCCCGACCGATCCGCGCCTTCCCGGAACGCGCGTGGCGTCCAGTGGCTGCGGCTTTCGCCGCTTGCGTTCGGCATCCCCGGTCACAGTGGCGGGTCCGCGCCGGTCTCTCACCGGCTTCCCTGATCCACCGACCCTTATCGGGCGGGATGTTACCGTCAGCCGCGCGTCATGACCGTGAATCTCACCCGCATCTACACCCGCCTCGGCGACGACGGCGAGACGCACCTGGGTGACATGAGCCGGGTGCCCAAGACGCACCCGCGAATCGAGGCCTACGGCACCGTGGACGAGCTCAACGCGCTGCTCGGCGTCGCGCTCACGATCCCCGACATGCCGTACGCCGACTGGCTCCGCCGGATCCAGAACGACCTCTTCGACGTCGGCGCCGACATCTCCGTCCCGCACGGCGGCGACCGCGAGCGGCTCCGCCTCGCACCCAAGCAGACCGAGTGGCTCGAGCACGCCTGCGACGAGGTCAACGCCACGCTCGAGCCGCTGAAGTCGTTCGTGCTCCCCGGCGGCACGCCCGCCGCCGCGCACCTGCACGTCTGCCGCACGGTCTGCCGCCGCGCCGAGCGCCGCACGATCGACTGCGGCGACGACGTCAACCGCGAGTGCGTGCGCTACCTCAACCGCCTCTCGGACCTCCTCTTCATCCTCTCGCGCGGCGCCAACGGCGGCGCCGAGCCGCTGTGGGAGCCCGGGAAGTACCGGTGAGCATGTACCGCGCGGAGCACCGCGCGCTCCGCGAGCTGCACGCCACCGGGCGCCAGCTCGCCGGCCACTGGTGGCGGCTCGGCGACCGCCTCGGCGAGCCGCCCGCCCGCGCGCTGCAGGACGGCGCCGCGGTCGCCCGCGCGATGGTCACGGAGCTGGCGAAGCAGACCGCCGAGCGCGGCCTCCATGGCTTCCCTGCCGCGCAGACCGTCGGCTCGCGGCTCGCCGGCCTGCGCAACACGGCCGCCGACGTCGTGCTCGAGCGCAACCAGGCGCTGCGTCTCGCGGTGCTCGACGCCGAGCACGTCGCAACGCTGCTCGAGTACCTCGCGGCGCTCGCCGACAGGCGCGGGGACGAGCCGCTCGCCGCCTTCCACCACCACTGGCGCGACGAGATCGCCGCGGCGCGCGACGCCGTCCGCCACGCCGCGATCGCGCTCGCCGACGACCCCGACGACGCGATCCGCCCCGCCGAGAGCTCGCTGCTCGGCCGCGCCGGCCACGGCGCCGCCACCGCGCTCGGCACCGTCGGCGAGGCGATCGACGGATCGCCGGTCGGCAAGGCCGCGCGCAAGGTCACCCGCAACTAGTGATGCAGGTGGACGCGGACCTCGTCCACGGGCGGGGGCGCGGCCATCAGCTGCCAGCCGCGGTCGACGAGCTCGTAGATCGCGTCGCGCTCGCGTAGGACGATCCGCGGGCGGCCGCCGTCCTCGATGATCGTGCCGAGCGGCGCGTCCGAGAGCGGCCACGCCCCGTACTTCTCTGCCAGCCGCTCGCTCGCGCGGTGGACGTCGACGTGCCGCACCCCGCGGGCCAGCAGCTCCGCCACCACGGTTGCCTCGTTGATGTCCTCGATCGAGTAGACACGCGGCTCCCCGTCCGACTGGGAGGAGCGGATGAGCCCCCGGCGCGCCCACTGGCCGACGGTGTTGCCGGTCACGCCCGCAAGCTCGCCCACCTCACCGGCCAGGAAGCTCCCGTGCGGTCTCATCGAAACGTGAAGGTATGCCAGGCGTCGGCCGATAAGTGCCCCATGACCGTTCTTTACGTCGTCGTCGGCCTCGCCGTGCTCACCGGGCTGTGGGTCGTCCTCACCAACAACTCCTTCATCAAGTCCCGCAACAAGGTCGACGAGGCCTGGAGCGGGATCGACGTCCAGCTCAAGCGGCGCCACGACCTCGTGCCGAACCTGGTCGAGACCGTCAAGGGCTACGCCGCGCACGAGAGCGCGACGCTCGCCGCCGTCACCCACGCTCGCTCCGCCGCCATGTCGGCCGGCTCGGGCCCCGACCGCGCCGCCGCCGAGGAGCTGCTCGGCTCCGCGCTGCAGGGCGTCCGCGTCGTCGCCGAGCAGTACCCCGACCTGCGCGCCGCCCAGAGCTACCAGCAGCTGATGGCCGAGCTGTCCGAGCTCGAGGACCAGATCCAGGCCGCGCGCCGGATCTTCAACGCCAACGTCAACGCGTACAACACCCGCATCCAGCTGTTCCCCAACTCGATCGTGGCGGGCAGCAAGTTCACCCCGCGCGAGCTGTTCCAGCTCGACTCGCCGGCCGAGCGCGCCGTGCCGGCCGTCGCGTTCTGATGGGCCCCGCCAACGCCAACGCCGGCCGCGGCGAGTGGTTCCGCACGACGCTGGCGAAGCCGGCCACGATCACCACGCTGGTGGTCGGCGCCTCGATCGCCCTGCTGTGGGGCGCGCACGCCGGCGGCTTCGCGGGCGCGGCCGCCGCGCCGGCGGCCGTCGTGCTGGTCGTCCTCGGCGTCGTCTGGTGGCTCGCCGACCGGCACGCCGAGATGGCGTTCTGGGACCACGTCGCGAGCTCGATCGGCTTTCAGCCGTTCAACGACCCGACCGCGCTCGAGACCACGACGCCGCTGCTCCACGCCGGTGACCGGCGGTTCTGGAAGCACGAGCTGATGGGCCCGCTGGGCGACAGCGGGCTGACCGCGCGGCTCGCCCAGTACCGCTACGACGTCAAGGAGGGCGAGGACGACAAGGGCCAGGCGCGCTACTCCAGCCACCGCTACACGATCTGCCTGATCGACATGCCCGACTCGATGGCGCTGTTCCCGGGCGTGTACCTGCGCGAGGACCGCAACCTGCTGAGCGGCAACGACTGGCTGCGGGGGCGCGGGCTGCGCGAGGTCGAGCTGGAGAGCACCGAGTTCTGCGACGCCTACGACCTGCAGGTGGCGCGCGAGCAGGACGACGGCCGGCTGCGGGAGCTGTTCGATCCGAAGACGATCGTCTGGCTCTCCGAGCACCCGCTGCGGCCGCACATCGAGCTGCGCGCGGGCTTCCTCGTCGTCTACGTGCCGGGCTTCATCGAGGACCTCGGCCGCGTGATCTGGCTGCTCGAGGCGGCGGAGCGGATCGCGGAGCGCGTGCAGGCCGAAGTCCGCGAGGCGGTCGGGTAGCATCCCGGCCATGTCGCTGGTCTTCGCCCTCTCCCCCGCCTACGCGTACGACATCGCCGCGGTCGCCGTCTGGTTCGTGATCTTCCCGGCCTTCATCACCGCGCTGATCGCCTTCGCGATCGCTGGGACGCTCCGCGAGCGCGTGGAGAACGAAGAGGCGCAGGCGAAGCGACGGCGCGGGCCTAGGCGCGCCCGTGAAGGACGCCGACCCCGGCGTCCCCCTGCCCGAAGTAGAGGAGCCCCTCGCCGCGCCAGGCGACGAGGCCCTCGACGAACACGACGTTGTTGACCTGCCCCTCGGTCTCCTCCGGCGTCTCCGGGACGAGGAACGGCGTGGACAGCCGCGCGAGCTCCTCGGTCGGCCTGGCCGGGTCGATCAGCGCCTGGCCGGCGCGGTAGATCAGCTTGCCGTCGGGGTCCTTGGCGGCCGCGTTGTGGATCAGCAGGATGTAGCCGTTGTCGGTGATCAGCGGCGGCGGGCCGGGCTCGAGCAGCTCCTCGGTGTAGGTGCCGGGCTGCGGGCGCATCACCGGGTCGTCGACCGGGCCGGGCGTCCAGTGGATGAGGTCGGGCGACGTCGCGTAGTAGATGTCCTTGTCGCCGAAGTACATGAAGTACTTGCCCTTGAGGCGCTTGGTGAGGATCGCGCCGGACTTGCTCCACGGCTTGTCGACGTCGCGGGTGACGAAGTCCGGGAAGAGCGGGCCGTGCTTGGTCCAGTTCAGGAGGTTGCGTGACGTGGCGAGGCACAGGCGGGCGCTGACGCCGTCGTAGCCCGTGTAGGTCATGTAGTAGCTGCGGTCGTGCTCGACGATCCGCGCGTCCTCGCAGCCGCCGGGGAGCTCGTAGTCCTCGGTGGCGACGAGCACAGGCTCGCTGCGGCGCCTGAAGTGGACGCCGTCTCTCGAGGTGGCGAGGCCGATCGAGGAGCGCCCGTCGGGCCCCTGGGCGCGGTAGAGCAGGTGGATCAGCCCGTTGCGGACGATCGCGGCGGGGTTGAAGACGAACTTCGACTCCCACGGCTGGGTGCCGGGGCGAGGATCGGCCTTGTCGCGCGTGAACGGGCCGAGCGGATAGCCGATCGGAAGGCGGCGGCCGTGATGGTGGGGTCGCGCCGTGGCGGGCGCTGCGGTGGCGCCGGCGGCGAGCGTCGCGGCCGCGCCGAGCTTGACGAGATCTCTGCGTGTGGTCCGGGGCATGCGCTCACGCGTACCCGGCAGCTGTCGCCGTGAACGCGGTGTGAACCTCCGGGCGGCGCGGAAGGGGCCGCCGCTACCGTGGGAAGTGGTTCCTACGACTGCAAGTGGCGGGCACCGATGATCCGCCGGAAAGGAAGTTGCTCCCCATGTCCCACGTGGACCTCCATCTCCACCTGCTCCCCGCGGTGGACGACGGCCCCGAAGACGAGGCCGCCAGCCTGACCCACGCCGCCCGGCTCGCCGCGGCCGGCGTCCATGAGGCCACGGTGACGCCGCACGTCGGCCACCCGTGGTTCCCGATCGACGTCGGCTCGATCCCCGAGCGCACGCGCGCGTTGCAGCGGGCGATCGACGCCGCCGGCATCGACCTGCACCTGCACCCCGGCGGCGAGATCCACCCGGAGGGCGCGCGCCGCCTCAACGCGGCGCAGCTCGACGTCATCGCCCACGGCCCGCCCGCCGCGCGGTGGGTGCTGCTCGAGGTCCCGTTCGCGGGGATCGACGAGTCGTTCCTCGAGTCCTGCGCGCACATCCGCGCGCGCGGCTTCGGGCTCCTGATCGCCCACCCGAGCGCGCGCACGGCTTCCTCACCGACGGCTACGAGCTGCTCCGCGACCGGTGCTCGAGGCCGGCGCGCTGCTGCAGGTCAACGTCTGCTCACTGCTCGGCCGCCAGGGCCCCGAGGCGCACGCCGGCGCGACCCGGCTCGTGCGCGAGGGCGTCGCCTACGTCCTCGCCTCCGACGGCCACGGCGGCAACCGCGCCCACACGCTCGCGGCGGGCACGGCCGCGGCCCGCGCGGCGGGAGCGTCGGCCGAGTTCAGCCGCCGCCTCACCGGCGCGAACCCGCGCTTCCTGGTCGAGCACGGGATCCCGGCCCTGGACACGAAGAAGACCCGCGTCGCCTAGTCAACCCGGATACGGCGGCGCCTCGCCCCAGCCCCAGCGCGGCACGGGAGCCTCCGGCGGCGGCTCCGCCCCCGGCTGCGAGTTGGCCAGCGCGATCCGGGTCCCCCACTCCACATAGGCGAGGAAGGCGGAGCGGAACTCCGGATCGGCGGGCAGGCCGGCGTCGTCGGCGGCGAGCCCGATCAGCTGCACCCAGCGGGCGCGCTGGGTCTCGGTGAGGGCGAGCCCGAGGTGCTTGCGGAGCATGTGCGGGTAGCCGCCGTGCTCCTCGGTGTAGCGCCGCGGCCCGCCGAACACCTCCGCGAACCAGAGCGCGACGTGATGCGGATGGTCCTCCGGCATGTGCGCGAACACCGGCGCCAGCACCTCGTCGGCGCGCACGCGCGTGTAGAAGGCCTCGGTGAGGCGGTCGAACCCCTCCTGGCCACCTGCCCAGTCGTAGAGCGTCGGCGTGCTGATGGAGAAAGACTAGGGCGGCGCCGGATCGACGCCGCCCCAACCGGCTCGCCCTACGGGTAGAGCGCGCGGATCCCGTTGATGTCGTCCTGGCCCAGCGTGCAGTCCGCCTGCTGGTAGGCCGGGTACATCACCGCGCCGGTGTCGTTGGAGTGGTCGCGTGGCCGTTCTCGTGCAGGATCACCGTCTGGAGGTCGTACGACGTGTCGGGAGGTTCAGTGGTGGCCGCCGCCTCCGTTGTGGTGGCCGTGACCGTGCTTCTTGTCGAAGCAGGCGTTGGTGAGGATCGCCGGGTCCTGGTCCTCCTGGGAGTACGGCGAGTCGAGCTGGCTGTCTTTTCCGAACTCGCCGCTGAGGTGGCCGGGCGAGGTCTCGTCGAAGTTGAAGTTCGCCAGCAGGTGCAGGGGATGCTTGCCGCGAGACTCCCCGGTCAGGAAGCCCTCGCCTCCCCCGTCCGGCTCGAGCACCGCGACGAACTCGCCGCGGAAGGACGTGCCGGGGCTGTAGGTCCGGTGGAGCACGAAGGTTCCCTCCGAGCGGCCGTAGCCGTTCTTCCTGACGACCGAGGTCGCCTTGATCTCGAGGTGACCCGTGAGGCGGGGCTCCGAGCCGGACTGCTCGCCCTCGAAGCGGGCCTCCGTCCTCACATGCTTGGGAGCGCACTCGCGCGCCTTGGGCTTACCAACCACGTGGACGCTGAAGGTGCCATTGACCGCCGTCGTCTTGGACTTGCCCGACCCGGCGATCGCCACCCCCGTCGAGATCGCACTCACGGCCGCTACCGCTGCGAGCCATCTGCTGCCACGCATACATTGCCCCCTCGGGGTCGACGGATCGCGCCGACGCGAGCACACCGGCGCCGTACGTGGCCCTTCACCGTGGCCCCGTGGATCTCGTTGGCGTGCGTAGCCCCCTACGCGCGTCGTGGCGACAGGTCCCTGTCTTCCAGCGGTATACACCCTCGGGCCGGTCCGGTGCATCTTTCTTGAGCGACAATCGCCCCAAGAACGACGAAACCCGCCTCGGGAGGCGGGCTGCGTGAGGTACCGCTACGGGGATTCGAACCCCGGTTTCCGCCGTGAGAGGGCGGCGTCCTAGTCCCCTAGACGATAGCGGCACGGGACCGGCGCTCAGGGTAGCAACGGCGCGGGCCCGAGTGCGGCTGAGAGGACTCGAACCTCCACGGGCTTGCGCCCACGGCGACCTGAACGCCGCGTGTATACCAATTTCACCACAGCCGCTTGCGGCAGCAAGGGTAGCGTCTCGAGCCCACGATTTGATGCCCACGTGCCCGAGCAGAGTCAGCTCGGCGAGGTGCTCCGGAGCAGGTACGTGACCCAGGCGCGATAGGGACGCCAGGTGTCGGAGAGCTCGGTGAGCTTCGCGTCGTCCGGCTCCTCCGGCAGGTCGTAGGCGGCGGCGACCGCCTGGCGGAAGCGGCGGAGGGTCGGGGGTGGGACGTCCGGGTGGCCGGCTCCCCGCGCGAGCACGAGCGTGGCTCCGAACGGGCCGAGGCCGGGGAGCGACTGGACGTGCTCGAGCGCTTCGTCGAGCGGCAGCGAGCGGAGCTGCGCGGGGTCGAGGTCGCCCGCGAGCGCGGCGGCGGCCAGCCCGCGGATGCGCTCGAGCTTCGACGCCCACACGCCGGCGAAGGACTCGAGCGACGCGAGCGCCGCCGGGCCCGGGAAGGCGATGGCCTCCTCTCCCCCGATCTCCATCCGCGTGCCGAGCTCCGCCGCCAGCGCCGCCTTCACGCGCCTCGCCTGCGCCATCGAGACGCGCTGGGACAGGACCGCCCAGACCGCCGCCTCGAACGGCGTGCCGAAGCAGACCGGGCGCCGGCCGTCCGCCTCCTCGAGCAAGCGCGCGATGACGGGGTCGCGGTCGGCGAGCGACGGGAGGTCACGCGCGTCGACGTCCAAGGACAACAGACGCGCCGCGTGCGCCTCGACCCGTGTCGGCGGGAGGTCGGCGACGAAGTCGACGTCGACCGCGTCGCCCGTCCAAACCGCCCGGAACGCGACCGGCTCTCCCCCGTCGTCCGTCAACGCCACAGACAGCGGCGCCGGCAGAGAGAACGGCCCCCGCGGCCGCAGCGAGATCGTCACACGGCGGAGCCTAAGCGGCCTCGCGCGTGCGCGATGTAGTCGCGGTACCAGAGGCCCGAGCGCTTCGGGATCCGCCTCTGCGTCTCGTAGTCCACCCGCACGATCCCGAAGCGCTTGCCGTACCCGTGCTCCCATTCGAAGTTGTCGAGCAGCGACCACGCGTAGTAGCGCCGCACGTCCACGCCGTCGGACACCGCCCGCTCGAGGGCAGCGAGGTGGTCGCGGAGGTACGCGGTCCGCTCCGGGTCGTCGACCGTCCCGTTGACGACCTCGGCGTCGTCGTAGGCCGCCCCGTTCTCGGTGATGTAGATCGGGATCGAGCCGTAGTCGCGCCGGATCCGGAGCAGCAGGGCGTGCAAGCCGTCGGGCTCCACCTCCCACCCCATCGCGGTCACGCCCGCGCCGCCGCGGACCTCCTCAATCCCCAGCGGCCTGTGGTTGAGCGACGCCCGCACCCGCTTGGGCATGTAGTAGTTGACGCCGAGAAAGTCGATCGGCGCCGACATCAGCGCGCGGTCGCCGTCGAGCTCGCAGTCCAGCCGCCCGTAGCGCCGCGAGAACAGCGCCACCATGTCCTCCGGGTAGCGGCCCCGGAACACCGGGTCGAGGAACCAGCGGTTCAGGTAGCCGTCCATCCGCAGCGCGGCCGCCCGGTCCTCGTCCGAGGCGGAAGCCGGGTACACCGGCGCGAGGTTCAAGGTGATCCCCACCCGCGGCGCTCCCGCTGCGCGCAGCGCGGCCACCGCCATCCCATGCGAGACGAGCAGGTGGTGCGACGCCCGCAGCGCCGTCACCCAGTCCTGGATCCCCGGCGCCTTGACGCCCTCGGCGTGCCCGAGGAACGCGACCACCCACGGCTCGTTGTGCGTGATCCAGTCACCCACCACGTCACCGAGCTCCGCGCCCATCAGCCCCGCGTACTCGGCGAAGCGCTCGGCGGTGTCGCGCGCCGCCCACCCGCCGACGGCCTGGCGGGCGGAGGGCAGATCCCAGTGGTCCAGGGTCGCCACCGGCTCGATCCCGCGCGCGAGCAGCCCCTCGACCAGCCGCCGGTAGAACGCCACGCCACGCTTGTTCAGCGGCCCGCGCCCCTCGGGCTGCACCCGCGGCCAGGCGATCGAGAACCGGTACGTCTCGAACCCCAGCGCGGCCATCAGGTCGAGGTCGCCGCGCCAGCGGTGGTAGTGGTCGCAGGCGACCTCCCCGCTGTCACCGCCGGCCACCCGCCCCGGAAGCGAGCAGAAGTCGTCCCAGATCGACGGCCCGCGCCCGCCCTCCCGCACGGCGCCCTCGATCTGGTAGGCCGCGGTCGCCGCCCCGAAGCGGATCACCCCTTCACCGCGCCCGCGGTCAGCCCGCGCACGAGCCACCGCTGCGTCAAGAAGAATGCGAGCAGCACCGGCAGCGTCGAGACCACGCCGGCCGCCATGAGCTGCGAGTACTCCTGCGAGTAGTTGCCGATGAAGTTGCGGATCCCGATCGGGATCGTCTCGGCGCGGGTCTGCGTCAGCGCCGTCACGAACAGCAGCTCGTCCCACGCGAACAGGAACGCGTACACGAAGGTCGCCACCAGCCCCGGCAGCGCGTTGGGGAGCACGATCCGCACGAACGCCCCGAACGGCGTGCAGCCGTCGACGAGCGCGGCGTCCTCGAGCTCGCGCGGTAGGGCCAGGAAGAACGAGCGCATGAAGTAGATCGCCACCGGTGTGAAGAACGCCGTGTACACGAGCACCATCCCGAGCTGCGTGTCGAACAGCTGGATCGGCGTGTTCTGCTTCAGCCAGATGAAGCCCATGAACACCGGCAGCAGGAACAGCGAGCCCGGGATCAACTGGGTGCCGACGATCGCCAGGCCGAACGGCCGCGCGCCGCGGAACTTGAAGCGCGCCAGCGCGTAGCCCGCCGACGCGGCGAACGCGGTCGCCAGCAGCGCCGCCGCCCCGCAGATCACCAGCGAGTTGACGAAGTACTTCTCGAAGTCGACGGTCTGCCACATCTGGCGGAACGCCTTCAGCGTCGGATGCAGGACGTCGATCTCGCCCGTCGCCAGGTGCAGCTTCGTCTGCGTCGAGGCGATGAGCAGCCACACGACCGGCGCCAGCATCACGATCAGCACGAGCCAGGTGAGCGCGTCGAGCAGCCGCGCGTTCACGCGCCGGCGCGTGCGGGGGAGAGCGCGATGCCGGTCATGTCGCCGCCTCGAGGTCGCGCCGGAACGTGCGCCACCAGACGGCGACCCACAGCAGCATCACCAGCGTGAGGATCACCGAGGCCGCCGCGCCGAACCCGAACAGGTTGTTCTGGAACGACTGGCGGACGATCAGGGTCATCATCAGGTCGGCGTTCGGCCCCGGCGTCGAGCCGAGCATCACGACCGGGATCGCGTACTGGTAGGCGGCGTAGATGACGCCGAACAGGAGCTGAATGGCGATCAGCGGGCGCAGCAGCGGCAGCGTGATGTAGCGGAAGCGCCGGATCGGGCCGGCGCCGTCGATCGCGGCCGCCTCGGCGAGCTCGGGCGGGATCGCCTGCAGCCCGGCGAAGAAGATCAGCATCGCGAACGGCAGCCCGCGCCAGACCGAGGGGATGATGATGGCCCACAGCGAGGCCTCGCCGCTCAGCCAGACCGGCCGGTGGTTCAGCAGGCCCGTGTAGTCGACGAGGATCTTGTTGACGATCCCGACGTCGCTCTGCCACATGAACTGCCACAGCAGCGCGACGACGAAGCTCGGCACGATCCACGGCGTCAGCATCAGCGTCCGGATGACGCGCTGGCCGCGGATCGGGCGGTTGATGAGGACCGCCACCGCGAGCCCGCCGACGAGCGTGCCGCCGACGGTGAAGAAGGTGTAGATCGCCGTGTTGCGGACCGCGCCGAGGAAGCCGGAGCGCAGCGGCGAGTCCGCGTCGAACAGCGCCGTGTAGTTGTGCAGCCCCGCGGACGGCGCGTGGAACAGCTGCGCGAACGTGAAGGTGTTGAGCTCCTTGAAGCTCAGGTAGAGGCCGCCGACCGCAGGCAGGCCGTGGACGAGCAGCATGAAGAGTGCGGCCGGCGCGCACAGCGCCAGGGCCAGGCGCCGGCGGGCCGCCGCCGCGCCCACCCGGCGCCGCATTCGCGGCACCGGGCGGGTGAGCCGGGCATCGTCACGGCTCTCGATCACGGACGGCGTGCTCATGGTCAGGGACGGTCCGGGTCAGCCCGTGCCCTGGGCCAGCAGTGCGTCGGCGTCCTTCTCGGCGCCTTGCAACTGCTTCTCGATGTCGGCGTCGCTGATCGAGCCGCGACCGGCCTCGTCGAGGATGTTGCCGAAGCGGGCCTTGTAGGCCTGCTCGATCGGACCCCACTGCGGGATCGGCGCGTAGGTGCGGCCCTGCTGGATGGCCTTGAAGAACGCGCCGTAGTTGGCGTCGGCCTCGCCGGCCGCCTTCTGCGGATCGATGCGCGAGGGGAACATCCCCTGCTTGGCCGCGTAGTCGGACTGGATCTGGTCCTGGGACAGGTACTTCATGAGCGCCCAGGCCGCGTCCTTGTTCTTCGACGACTTGAACATCATCAGGTTCGAGCCGCCGACGAACGTGTAGCCCTTGCCGTCCGGGCCGGCCGGCATCGGAGCGATGCCCACGTTCTTGCGCGCGACCGGCGTCCAGTTCTCGTCGTCGGCGCGCTTGACCGAGCCGAGCACCCACGGGCCGCCGATCCAGACGGCCAGGCGGCCGCCCTTGAACTGGTTTTCGACCTGCGTGCCGTCGCGCTCGAGCTGGCTCTTGTCGTACAGCCCGGACGTGAGCAGGTCGGCGACGAACTTGACGCCCGTCTCGGCCTCCGGGGAGGCGATGGTGGACTTCTTGTCGTCGGCCGAGAGCTCGGCGCCGCCGGCGTCCCACACGAACGGCATCACGTGGTGGACGAGGTCGAACGCCTTCTTGCCCGGCGAGCCGAACGGCTCGATGGGCTCACCGCCGAGCGACTTGACCGACTTGAGCTTCTCGAGCGTGGCGCGGAACGCGTCCCAGTCCGTGAACGCCGTCGCCTCGTCGACGCCGGCCTTCTTGAGCGCGTCCTTGCGGTAGTAGATCGCGCGGGCCTCGGTGAACCAGGGCAGCGCCCAGGTGCCGTCACGACCCGCGACCTGCGTCGTCTGCCACACCCCGTTGGCGTAGGCGGCCTTGCCGCCGACGTCCTCCACGCGCTTGCCGATGTCCTCGAAGCCGCCCAGGGCCGCGAAGAACGGGACCTGCGTGGTACCCGCCTGCGTCACGTCCGGGGCCTCACCCGAGACGGCCGCGTTGCGGATGCGGTCGAACTGCACGTCCCAGCCCACGACCTCGGTCTGGACCTTGACGCCCGTCTTGTCCTCGAAGGGCTTGACGAGGGCGTCCATGTCCTCCTTCGGCTTCGGGCCGTTGGGCATGATCCAGAGCTTGACCGTGCCGCCGAGCTTGGCCTGGTCGCCCTTGGTGTTGGTGCTGCTGCCGCTGTCGTCGCCGCAGGCGACAACTCCCACGGACAGCGCGAGAACGGTCCCGACGAGCGCCGTGATCGGCGCGATCCTGCGTCGCATCTGCTCCTCTCCTCCTTGGGAACCAAAACGTTTTTGGAGATGGCGAAAAAAGGGGGTCATCGCGGCGGTGCTGTCGAGGCGCGGACGATCAGGTCGACCGGCAGCGTGACGGCGGCGGGGACGTCGGCCTCGCCCTCGATGTGCCGGATCAGGGCGCGGCCGGCCGCCTCGCCGAGGGCGACCTTCTGCTGGCGCAGCGTGGTCAGCGGCGGGTGCAGGTACTCGGCGAGCTGGATGTCGTCGAAGCCGACCACGGAGAGGTCGCGCGGGACCTCCAGGCCGGCCTCGTTCGCGGCCCGGATCGCGCCCAGCGCGGTCATGTCGGCGGCGACGACGACCGCGGTCGGCGGCTCGTCGAGCGCGAGCAGCCTGCGCATCGCCTCGTAGCCGCTGTCGACGTAGAAGTCGCCGTAGCCGACGTACTCGTCGCGCGGGGTGACGCCGAGGCGCTGCAGCTCGTGGCGGTAGCCGCGCAGGCGCTCGGCGCCCGGGCGCTTGTCGAGCATGCCGCTGATGTGCGCGATGCGGCGGTGCCCGAGCTCGTGAAGATGGCGCACTGCCGCGGCAGAGCCGGCCTCGTTGTCGGACACGACGGTGGTCGTGAGCGGGCCTTCGAGCTCGAGATCGACGCCCACGGTGGCGACGTCCGAGCGCACCAGCCGGCGCGTCTCGGGGTCCTCCTCGTCGGTGCCCATCAGCACCGCGCCGTCGACGTTGTGGTGGCGGCAGCGTTTGAGGTACGAGTGCGTGCCGTAGCCGTTGCCGGGCCGCTCCGAGGCGAAGATCAGGAGGTCGTAGCCGGCGCCGCCGGCGTACTGCTTGAGCCCGCCGAGCACCTCGTGGAAGAACGGGTGGTGCACGTCCGGGTGCCCCTCCCCCGTCTCGAGGA
This sequence comes from uncultured Solirubrobacteraceae bacterium, assembly GCA_963722815.1. Classification (GTDB taxonomy): domain Bacteria; phylum Actinomycetota; class Thermoleophilia; order Solirubrobacterales; family Solirubrobacteraceae; genus DASQFQ01. The sequence goes on along the minus strand of CAVROM010000004.1, from coordinate 19,248 downwards.
AGACGCCGACCACGTGCGAGCGCTGGGTGACCAGCGTGCGCGCCGCGGCGGCGGGCGTGTAGTCGAGCTCCTCAGCGATCCGCATGATCCGCTCACGGGTCTGCTTGCTCACGTCGGCGTAGCCGTTCAGCGCACGCGATACGGTGCCGACGGAGACGCCGGAGAGGCGGGCGAGCTCGTGGATGTTCGGGCGAGCCTGAGGAATCAAAAACGTTTTCGGACGATGCGGGTGGCACCGTACTCAGACGCCCATAGGTTTGTCAAGGGCCCGGACGAACTTCAACGGCGGCGTCGAGGAGGACGGCGCGAAGTGCCGCGGCGGCCACGAGTGTCAGCTCAGCCACCGTATGGGTGGTCGAGACGACACTCGTGGGCTCCGCGGCCAATCGGACCCGCCTCCTCGATGCAAGCCGTTGACGTAGGCTCGCGCCCGCCATGACGACGATCACCGAGCTCGAGCTCCCTTCCTTCGACTACGCCGACCCGGAGCTGCGCGGCGAGCGCTTCCACTCCGCCATGCGCGAGCTGCGCGAGCAGAGCTGGATCGCCTCGATGCCGCTCGGCTTCGCGACGCTCGAGCGGGAGGCCGGCGAGTTCTTCCTGCGCTCGAAGTCGTTCACGTTCCCCGGGCTGAAGATCGCCGAGATCTTCGGCATCGACGACGGTCCGCTCTACGAGGAGATCCGCCGCAACATCCTCCACATCAACGGGAAGGACCACGCGCGTCTCAGAGGGCTCGTGAACCCGGCGTTCACGCCCCGCGCGGTCGAGAAGTGGCGCCCGCACATGCGCGGCTTCCTCGATGAGCTGTTCGCGCGCGTCGGACACGACCGCCGCTGCGACGCCGTCGCCGCCCTCTGCAAGCCCTATCCGAGCCAGGTGATCGCGACCGTGATGGGCGCCTCGCTCGACGACACCGAGCAGCTGTGGGACTGGTCGAACCTGATCCAGCGCCAGTTCGGGATGAGCGTGGTCGAGGAGCGCGCGCAGATCGAGCAGGCGGTGACCGAGTTCTACGCGTACGCGGGCGAGCTGCTCGACCGCCGCCGCGCACAGCCCGGCGAGGACCTGATCTCCACGCTGATCGCCGCCGAGCAGGACGGCGACCGGCTCTCCGACGCCGAGCTCGTCAACCTCGTCCTCAACGTGCTGGTCGGCGGCGTCGACACGACGCAGTCGCAGCTCGCCCACGCGCTGCGGCTGTTCGCCGACCACCCGGAGCAGTGGGCGCTGCTCGCCGAGCGACCCGAGCTGGCACCCCGAGCGATCGAGGAGGTGCTGCGCTTCGAGCCGATCACGCCGTTCACCGCCCGCATCGCGATGGAGGACGTCTCCTACCGCGACGTCCTCTTCCCCGAGGGCACGGTCGTGCTCGTGTGCGCGTTCACCGGCAACCGCGACGGCGAGCCCGACGGCTTCGACATCACCGCCGAGCGCAAGGGCAAGCCGCTCACGTTCGGCGCCGGCATCCACTACTGCCTGGGCGCGAACCTCGCGCGCGCAGAGCTGCAGGAGGCCATCAGCTTCCTCGCGCCGCGCACCCGGGGCCTCGCGCTCGACGGCGAGCCGGAGTACGGCACGATCGACGGCATCTACGGCCTCGACGCGCTGCCCATCCGCTGGGGCTAGCCACGCTCGAGGAGCAGCCCGGCGCGGCGGCCTGGCCGATAACGCGGCGGGCGACTCGAGCGGCGAGCCCTGCGGGCCGCGGACGAGCGCCTCGTAGGCCACCGGCGCGTACGTATCGAGGTCGATGATCGGCTGGTAGACGGCGCGCAGCCCGCCGGAGGTCAGCAGCCTCCGGAGCGCCCCCGCCTGCCCCGGGGTCGTCATTGACGTCATGTCGTTGCTCCATCGGCGCTCGGCCCGAACGGTTGAGGCCGGGGTCGGAAACCGGACGCGGAGCCGCCCGGCGAGGGCGCGAAGTTATGTCAAAGCAGGCCTCCGCCCAAGTCGGCGGTCTGCAAGAAATCCTGCAACAGCAGGGAATTCGACTGGTAGAACGACGCCCGCCGAGTCGCTGCGCCTCCGGGGGCAGCGAGCGGGGGAACCGAAGCGGCACACCGGTGGCCGCAGGGGCGAATCACCGCCGATTGGCGGAGTAGCGCGTGAGCGCGAGCCCGACAGCTCACCTCGTAGGCACGGACGTACAAGCGAACAGACGGAGACGTAAGTGGGCAAGGCCACCCGGCGCACCCGGGGCCTCATATTCGTGGTTGCGCTGCTCGCGCTCGTGCTCAGCACGGCGTCGCCGGCCGCTGCGCGCCCGCTCAAGAAGGGCTCAAAGGGTCCCCACGTCGCGTTCGTCCAGCGGGCCCTCGGCCTGCACGCGGACCGCATCTTCGGCTCGCAGACCAAGCGCGCGGTCAAGCGCTTCCAGCGCCGCCACGGGCTGACCGCCGACGGCATTGTCGGGCCGGCGACCTGGAGCGCGCTCAAGCGCTCCCGCGGGCGCTCGAGCCGGGTCGGCCGCGGGACGGTCCGGCTGCTGCAGCGCGCGCTCGGGATCGCCGCTGACGGCATATTCGGCCCCGGGACGCCCACGCGGTCAAGAGCTTCCAGCGCGGGAAGGGCCTCACCGCCGACGGGATCGTCGGCCCCGCGACCTGGTCCGCGCTCGGCCACAGCGGGATCACCAAGGTGCTCAAGCGCCGCGCGCTCGGCCGGCCCCGCTCCGGGCTCCCGGCCGTCGTCAGCCGCGTGATCAGGGCCGGCGCACGGATCGCGCACAAGCCCTACAAGTACGGCGGCGGCCACGGCAGCTTCGTCGACTCCGGCTACGACTGCTCCGGCTCGGTCTCGTACGCGCTCCACGGCGGCGGGCTCCTGAGCGTGCCCAAGGACTCGAGCGAGTTCATGTCATGGGGCGCGCCGGGCAAGGGCCGCTACATCACGATCTACGCCAACCCCGGTCACGCGTACATGGTCGTTCACGGCCGCCGCTTCGACACCACCGGCGCCGGCGGCCCCGGCGGCCGCTGGCAATGGGAGCAGCGCTCGTCAGCGGGCTACACCGTGCGGCATCCTCCTGGTCTCTGACCTCGATCGCCGAAGCCCAGGCCCTCTTCTCCGCTGAGGGCACCTACCTGAACACCGCCAGCTACGGCCTGCCGCCGGAGCCGGCGTGGGACGCGCTGCAGCAGGCGCTCGAGGACTGGCGGCACGGCCGCACGAGCTGGGAAGGCTGGGGTGAGGACACGGACCGTGCCCGTGCAGTCTTCGCTCGGCTGGTGAAGACACGGTCCGAACACGTGGCCATCGGCTCGACGGTGTCCGGGCTGGTGGGCCTGGTGGCCGCGTCGCTGCCGGCCGGGACGCGCGTCGTCGTGCCGGACATCGAGTTCACCTCGACGCTGTTCCCGTTCATGGTCCAGCCGGAGCTCGAGGTGATCACCGTGGCGCCGGAGCGGCTCGCGGAGACGATCGACGAGACGGTCGGCGCGGTCGCCTTCAGCGCCGTGCAGATGTCGACCGGCGAGGTCGCCGACCTGGACGCGATCCTCGCCGCCGCGGAAGCCCACGACGTGCTCACGCTCGTCGACGCCACCCAGGCTGTGGGGTGGCTGCCCGTCGATGCGAACCGCTTCGACTTCCTCGTCGCCGCGGGCTACAAGTGGCTGCTCTCGCCGCGCGGGACGGCGTGGATGACGGTGGCGCCGGAGCGGCTCGAATCCATCCTCCCCGCCCACGCCGGCTGGTTCGCCGGCGACGACGTCCACAAGGCCTACATCGGGCCGCCGCTTCGGCTCGCGTCGGATGCCCGCCGGCTCGACACCTCCCCAGCCTGGTTCTCGTGGGTCGGCGCGCTGCCGGCGCTGGAACTGCTGGAGGCGGTCGGCGTGGAGGCGATCCACGAGCACGACGTCGGGCTGGCCAACCGTTGCCGCGCGGCGATGGGGATGGAGCCGAGCAACTCCGCGATCGTCACCCTGCCCGGAGACGCGGAGTTGCTTCGCGCGGAGGGCATCCAGGCCGCGCAGCGAGGGGACCTCGTGCGGGTCGGATTCCACCTCTACAACGACGAAGAGGACGCCGACCGGGTGGTCGGCGTCCTCGCGTAACGTCGCCGAAGGCATCGTCCTCGGTGGCGCCCCGATGCGGGCGGCGCCAAGAGGGCGATGCCTGGCAGACGAACCCTTATCCGGGTCCTTAGGCAGGCGACCCAGCAACCGCCGGCTCGTGCTCGATGTGCGGCAGCCAGCCGAGCTTCTTCGGCAGGTACCAGTTCCTGTCTCCGAGCAGCTGCATCGTGGCCGGGAGCAGGATCGCGCGGACCAGCGTGGCGTCGAGCAGGATCGCCACGGCGAGGCCGATGCCGAGCTGCTTGAAGACGACCGAGGACAGCGTGGCGAACACGCCGAACACCGCGACCATCACGATCGCAGCGCTCGTGACCACGCTGGCGGTCGAGCGGATGCCGTGCGAGACGGCGTCCTCCGTGCTCATGCCGCGATCGAACGCCTCGCGGACCCGGCTGAGGATGAACACGTGGTAGTCCATCGACAGGCCGAACAGGATCACGAACAGGAACAGCGGCAGCCACGGCTCGACCGCGCCGGTGCTCTCGAAGCCGAGCAGCTTCTCGCCGTGACCCTCCTGGAAGACCAGGACGAGCACGCCGTAGGCGGCGCCGACGGACAGCAGGTTCAGCACGATCGCCTTGATCGGGATGACCAGCGAGCGGAACGTGACCAGCAGGAGCATGAACGCGAGGCCGAGGACGAACGCGAACACGATCGGCGCGTTGGCCTTGACCATCGCGTTGTAGTCGACCGTCGCGGCGGTGTCGCCGCCGACGACGGTCTCGGCGCCGGGGACCTTGCCGATCGTCGAGGGCACGAGGTCGTCACGGACCTTGGCGAGCGCGTTCACGGAGGCGGTGTCCGTGCCCTTGCCGGCGATCGGGATCGTGACCTGGGCGACCGTCTTGTCCTCGGAGATGTCGACGTCCGTCGTGTCGACGGCGGTCTTGCTGCCCGCGGCGCGAGCCTCGAGCTGCTTGATGCCGGCGGCGACCTCGGGGGCGGTGACGTCCTTGGCCTTGACGACCACGTTCAGCGAGGCCTTCTCGCCCGGGAACGCCGCGGTGATGCGGTTGAACGTCTTGATCACCGGGGTGTCCTTGGGGATGGAGTCGACGCCCGCGCTGGCGGTGTGCATGCCGAGCGCCGGGATGGCGAGGGCGACGAGCACGCCGGCCGAGAGGACCACGGCGACCTTGGGGTGCCGCAGGACGCGGTCGAGGATCGCCGACCACATGCGCGACTCGCCACGGGCGGCGAGGCGCTTGCCGATGAACGGGATGCGGCCCTTGTCGACCCGGTCGCCGAGCTTCGAGAGCAGCGCGGGCAGGACCGTCAGCGAGCCGATCATCGCGACGCCGACGACGAGGATCGTGCCGGTCGCCATCGAGGCGAAGCCGTTGTCGCCGGTGAAGTACATGCCGGCCATGGCCGCCATGACGGTGAAGCCGGAGACGAGCACGGCGCGACCTGACGTGGCCGCGGCGGCAGCGAGAGCAGCCTCGGGATCACGGCCCGCCCTGCGCTCCTCGCGCTCGCGGCGGATGTAGAACAGCGAGTAGTCGACGCCCACGGCAAGACCCACGAGCACGACCACCGAGGAGAGGTTCTCCGTGGCGGGCGAGAACTGGCTGACGGCGGCGACGAGGCCGGTGGTGGCCATCACGGACGTGAGGCCGAGCAGCAGCGGGAGGCCGGCGGCGACGAGCGCGCCGAACGCCAGCAGCAGGATCGCGAGCGTGAGCGGCAGCGAGAGCGTCTCGGCCTTGTGGAGGTCGTCCGCGAACATCTTCGAGACGGCCTTGCCGGTGCTCGCGTCGCCGAACTGCTCGACGTTGTACTCGGGGTGCGCCTTCTGGGCGGCGGCGGTGGCGGCGAGGATCGGATCGACCTTGTCCTCCGCCTTCTCGGAGTCGCCCTTGATCTCGAAGTTCACGATCGACGAGTGGCCGTCGCGCGAGATCTGGCCCTCGTTGCCCTTGGCGTAGGGACCCTGGATGTTGGTGACGTCCTTCTGGGCGGCGAGGCGGCCCTCGACGTCCTTGACCACGGCGCGGTAGGCCGGGTCTGTCGGGCTTGCAGTCTTGGACTGGATGAGGACCTGCTCGCCCGCGGTCTGCGGGAAGCTGTCCTTGACGATCTCCTGCGACCGCTTGGCGTCGCCGGTCAGGCCTTCCTCGTCGGACGGGATCGTCTTGGTCCCGAGGTTGCCGCCGATGAACAGGGCGGCGATGACGAAGGCAAGCCAGCCGAATACGGCCTTCTTGCGATGTTGCGCGCTCCAGCGACCAGCGCGGGCGGCGAGGTTCTGCTTCTGCACGGGGGGAAGCTCCTTGGGGAGGGATGGCACGCTGCGCATTTGACCGTGCGGCGAGCCTCCCTGCGAGGGGGTAGCCCTGTCAGAGCGCGTGGCGGTCTGCCGCCACGCGGGGGTGCGGTTTACCCCTTGGACCGGCGGTCGAGCTCGCGCCCGAACGCCTTCTCCGCCGCCTGCGTCATGCGCGGCTGGAAGATCGCCACCAGCACCTCGGTGGCCAGCGGGCGCAGCTGCTCCAGCGCGGCGAGCACGGCCGGCCAGTCGGGCTCAGGCTGGCCGGCGCGGTCGAACGGCTTCCAGATCCGCTCGAGGAACAGCTTCACGAACGCCGCCGCGACGCTGTCGGCCTGCCGCGCGACGTCCTCGATGACGTCGAGCGACTTCTCCAGCGGGATGCCGAGACCGCTCAGCGTCTCGCCCGCGCGCACGAGCGTCGGGCTCGGGAGCTCGTAGCGCCCCTCCCCCAGCGGCACGACGATCCCCAGCTTCTCGGCGCGCCGCAGCTGCTTCTCGTCGCCGCCGGAGAAGCGCTCCGCGAGCTCGGCGGCCTCGACGATCTCGGGCCGCTCGTCCTCGAACGGGGCGAGGATCGCGCGGGCGAACTCGAGCGCGTCCTGGGAGTTGCCGCGCGACCGCTGCACGAGGTCCTTGATCGCGGCGAGGTTGTAGCCGTTGCCCTGCAGCTCCTGGACCAGCCGCAGGCGCGCGACGTGCTCGGGGCCGTAGTAGCCGGTGCGGGCGCGCACCTCGGGCGGCGGGAGGAGCCCGCGCGACTGGTGCGCGCGGATGTTGCGGACCGTCATGCCGGTCTCGCGCGCGAGCTCGTCGATCGTCAGTTCGGCGACGGCCTCGGCCATGCGTGACGAGTCTACTGTTACATGTGACGTCAATCGGTGATACATAGGCCCATGACAACTTTGATCGCAGCAGTCGATCCCGCGGGCGGCGCGGCGATCGACGAGGTCATCGGCGCCACAGCGGGCGCGATGGTCGCCACCACCTTCCTGTTCGCGGTGGGCTTCGGCCATCGCAGCGGCCGCACGCAGCTGCTCGAGCGCTGGTCCGGCTTCGCCGCCCGCGTGGCCGGCCTCCCGAAGTGGGTCGCGCTGCCCTCCGCCATCGGCACCGGCTCGCTCATCGTCGCGCTGCTCGGCATGTACTGGGACATCTCCCTGCACATCGACCAGGGCCGCGACCCCGGGCCGCTGGCCAACCCGGCCCACTACTTGATCCTGTTCGGCCTGTTCGGGATCTTCGCTGCCGGCTTCCTGGCCATGGCGATCCCGAAGGAGAAGCCGTGCCCGACCGCGATCCGGCTCTACTCGGACTGGGAGGTGCCGCTCGGCGCGCTGCTGATGGCCGCGGCCGGCGGCTTCGCGCTGATCGGCTTCCCGCTCGACGACATGTGGCACCGGCTGTTCGGGCAGGACGTCACGCTCTGGGGCCCGACCCACCTGATGCTGATCGGCGGCGCCTCGATCTCGCTGATCGGCCAGGCGATCCTGCTCGCCGAGGGCACACGCTCGCGGCCCGGGGGCCAGGAGCGCGGCGTGCCGCTGCGGCGGGCGTCGCTGGCCGGCGGCTTCCTGATCGGACTCTCGACCTTCCAGGCCGAGTTCGACTTCGGCGTGCCGCAGTTCGACTTCCTCTTCCAGCCGATGCTGATCGCGCTCGCGGCCGGGATCGGGCTCGTCTCCGCCCGGCTCTGGGGCGGGCGCGGGACCGCGCTGGGCGCCGTCGTCTTCTTCGTCGTCGTGCGCGGCTTCGTGTCGCTGATGGTGCACGGCGTGTGGGGCGAGGCGCTGCCCCACTTCCCGCTCTACCTCGTCGAGGCGCTGCTGGTCGAGGCCACCGCGGCGGCGCTGCTGGCGCGCCGCGGACCGCTCGTCTACGGCTCGGTCGCCGGCCTGCTGATCGGCACCGTCGGCACCGCCGCCGAGTGGGGCTGGTCGCACGTCTGGATGCCGCTCCCGTGGCCGACGGCGCTGCTGCCCGAGGTCGCGGTCGTGAGCGTGCTGGCCGGCCTCGCCGGCGGGCTCGTGGGCACGTTCATCGGCAGCGCTCTGCTGGTGAAGCCGCAGCCGTTCCCGCGCGGCGCGCGGGTGGTCTTCCCGCTCGCCGGGCTGGTGGTCGGCGGGCTGGTCGCGTTCGGCCTCGCCACCTCGCCGCAGCACGGCGTGAGCGCGCAGGTGCAGCTGCTCGACGTGCCCGGCAGCGGGCCGCGCGAGGTCACCGCCGTCGTGCGGCTCGACCCGCCGCAGGCCGCCAACGACGCGAAGTGGCTGACGACCACCGCCTGGCAGGGCGGCGGGCTCGTGGTCGACCGCCTCACGCGCGTGCGTGAAGGCGTGTACCGCACGAACGAGCCGATCCCGGCCAGCGGCGACTGGAAGGCCGAGTTCCGCCTCCACAGCGGGCGCTCGCTGGTCGGCGTGCCGATCTACATGCCGAACGATCCGGCGATCCCGGCCAAGGGGGTCCCCGCGCGGGCGAGCTTCGAGCGGCCGTTCATCCGCGACAAGCAGATCCTCCAGCGCGAGGCGAAGCAGGGAACCGGCAGCCTGCCGCTCGTCGGCTATGCCATCGTGCTCGCGATCACGCTGTCGATCATCGCCCTGAACGCGTGGGCGCTCGTGCGCCTCGCCACCGTCACCGGCCCGCAGGCGCGGCCTCCCGCCCGCCGTACGGCCCCGGTCCGGGAGCCGCTGCCCGCGTGAGCCCGCGAGGCGCCAAGCCAGGCGGCGGGGGGCTCGAGCGGCATGAGCTGCGGCTGCACGGCCACCCCGTCGCGTACTACACGGCAGGGTCCGGGCCGGTGCTGCTGCTCATCCACGGCATCACGTCGAGCGCCGACGCCTGGCGCGAGGTCGTCCCGGCGCTGGCCGAGCACTACACGGTGGTCGCGCCGGACCTGCTCGGCCACGGCGGCTCGGCCAAGCCGCGCGGCGACTACTCGCTCGGCGCCTACGCGAGCGGGCTGCGCGACCTGCTGGCCGCGCTCGGCCACGAGCGGGCGACCGTGGTTGGCCACTCGATGGGCGGCGGGATCGCGATGCAGCTCGCCTACCAGTTTCCCGAGCGGGTCGAGCGGATGGTGCTCGTCGCGAGCGGCGGGTTGGGCAAGGAGGTCGGATGGGTGCTGCGGGCCGCGACGCTGCCCGGCGCCGAGTGGGTGCTGCCGGTGCTGACACGCGGGGGCCCGCGCGCCGCGCTCGGCGCGGCCAGCCAGGTGCTGAGCCTGGTGGGGCTTCGCACCCCCGCCGATGCGCGCGGCACTGCCCTCGGGCTCGCCTCGTTGAGCGACGCGCGGGCGCGGCGGGCGTTCCTGCACACCGCGCGCTCGATCATCGATCCGTCCGGTCAGCGGGTCAGCGCGATCGATCGCCTCTATCTTGCTGAGAGCATGCCGACGCTGATCGTCTGGGGCGAGCGCGACCCGATGATCCCGGCCGCACACGGGATCGCCGCGCACGCCCTCATCCCCCACTCCCGGCTGGAGCTCTTCCCGAACGCCGGCCATTACCCGTTCGACGAGGACCCCGAGCGCTTCGCCCGCGTTTTGCACGACTTCATCGCGGGCAGTCAGGCGGCCGTGTACGACGAGGAGACCACGCGACGGCTGCTGCGCGAGGGGGCGGCGGCGTGAACCTGCCCGAGGAGCTGACCCCGAAGCTGCGCGGCGTCTCGCACGCGTGGGCGATGTGGTTCGCGGTCGTCGCCTGCGTCGTGCTTGCGATCTACGCGCCCACCGGGCTCGCCCGCGCGGCCGCGCTCGTCTACGGCATCGGGTTGTGCGCGCTGTTCGCGGCCAGCGGCCTCTATCACCGCTGGCGCTGGAATCCCCGCTGGCGGCCGCTGCTGCGCCGCATCGACCACTCCACGATCTTCATCTTCATCGCCGCCAGCTATACGCCGGTGGCGCTGCTCGTGCTGTCTGGCACGGTCCAGATGGTCGTGCTCGTGAGCATCTGGGCGGGCGCGCTCGGCGGCGTCGCGATGAGCGTCGCGTGGATCACCGCCCCGCGGGCGCTCGTGGCGTCCTGCTATCTGGCGCTGGGCTGGGTCTCGATCGTGGCGATGCCCCAGATGGCCTCGAAGCTCGGCGTGGCGCCGTTCGTCCTGTTCGCCGCCGGCGGGCTGCTCTACACCGTCGGCGCGCTGGTCTACGCGTTTCGGCGCCCGAACCCGTGGCCGCGCACGTTCGGCTTCCACGAGATCTTCCACGCGCTCGTGATCGCCGCCGCCACCGTCCACTTCGTGGCGATGGCGGGCTGGGTCATCCCCGCGGGCTAGGCGCCAAGCCAGGCAGCCTGCTGCCGAGCGAGGGGCTAGGCGCCAAGCCAGGCAGCTTGCTGCCTAGCGGGGGCTAGGCCCGGAACGGCAGCGGCCCGGCTGCCTTGATCGTCTTCATCGCGAACTGCGACGTCATCCGCGCGACGCCCGGCAGGTCGGCGAACGTGTCGATCAGGAAGCGCTCGTAGGCGTTGACGTCGGCGACCGCGACGCGGATCACGTAGTCGGGGTCGCCGAACATGCGGTGGCACTCGACGACCGCGTCGAGCTTCACGACGGCCGCCTCGAACGCGGCGATCGTCGCGCGGTTGCGCAGCATCAGCGTCGTGTAGACGAGCACCTGGAAGCCGCGGTCGCGCGCGGCCGGGTCGATCACGGCGTGGTAGCCGGCGATCACGCCCGCCGCTTCGAGCGCCCGGACGCGGCGGAGGCAGGCCGACGGGCTGAGGCGCACGCGATCGGCGAGCTCGGCGTTCGTGAGGCGGCCGTCGACCTCGAGCTGGTCGAGTATTGCGTCATCGACGCGATCCATTGCAGAAGATTCTATGGACGTGCTCTGGAACGGTGCAACTTGCTCGAAACTGCGCACGATGGCGGCGTAAGGTGCGGATATGGAGGCCGCGAGCGTCGCAGATGGGCCGACCGCCGCCTCCGGCGTCCTGCGGGACGCCGCCGGGATCGGGATCGCGGTCGGCGCGTTCGGGCTCTCCTACGGCGCGATCGCGGTCGCGTCGGGATTCACGGTCCTGCAGACCTGCGCGCTCTCGGCGCTGATGTTCACCGGCGCCTCGCAGTTCGCCCTCGTCGGCGTGATCGGCGGCGGCGGCAGCCTCGTCGCGGGCGCGCTGACCGCGCTGCTGCTCCGGCGGGCGCAACGCCCTCTACGGGCTACGGCTGTCCTCGCTGCTGGGGGTGCGCGGGGCGCGCCGCGCCGTGGCGGCGCAGTTCGTCATCGACGAGAGCGCCGCCATGGGCATCGCCCGCGGCCGGGCGGGGTTCTGGGCGACCGGCGTCGCCGTCTTCGCCTGCTGGAACGCCGGCACCGCCGCCGGCGCGCTCCCTGACCGCCCTGATCGCGGTCAGCACGTTCACCGGCGGGCGCGGGCTCGTGCTCGACGAGCGGGCTGCCGGGCTCGCGGCGGCGGGAGCGGCTGTGTTGCTGAGGGCGCCGTTTCTGGTTGTCGTGGCGGTGGCGTGTGTCACGACGGCCGCGCTGCGGCTCGTTTGAACGGCGAGCATTGAGGACGGGGTTCGGGGTGCCGCGGCGTCAAGCGGGACGCCTTTGTCCCTATAGCGGTAACAAACCGTCCCGCATGGCCAAGATTGCTGAGTTCGGGGCGCTATCCGCCCCGAATCAAGCAAGCTCGCCGAGTTCATCCCGCTATGCGGGTCGAAAACGGAGACCTTGGCCCGGGCGAGCGCCGCGGCAGCTCGCGCACCCTTCAATGCGGGTGTTGACGTTCGCCCGCGCTACCGCAGCCGCACGCGCACGCGCGCCGGGCGAGTCGGCTCGCCCAAAGACAGGAAATCCCTCAGCGGCGCGGCGTGATCGCAGAACGGGCAGCCGAGCGGTGCGGCCGGACCCACGGGGCCCGAGAGGTGCACCGGAGCGTCGCAGCGCGGGCACGCGAGCGAGCCGACCGCGACGTGCCGCAGTTCCGAAGGGCGCCGCTCCTCGAACTGGATCTCCATGCACCTGAGTCTAGGCGCGGGTGGGGCAACCCGTACCCCCTACCACCGGATAGCTCCGCTGAAAGGCGGCCGCCGGCTCCGGATACTCGTTGAACCCATGCTCCCCGCCGACGCCCCAGCCGAGCTCGACCTCCCTGCGTTCGACGCACGCGCCCTCGCGCGCCGCGCCTCGCTGCCGGTCGCCGCGCTGGTGGTGGCGGCCGGGGTGCTGATCTTCGCCGGCGGCCCGATGCACGCGTTCAGCAACGCGCTGCACCGTGCGATCGATGCCGATCCGCGCTGGGTCCTCGCCGCTGTCGGCTTCGAAGTGATCTCGTTCTCCGGCTACATCGCATTGCTGTGGATGGTCGGCGAGCGAGCCACCCCCCGGATGGACCTGCGCGCGAGCGCCGAGGTCACGCTTGCCGGCGCCGCGGTCACCCGCCTCCTCCCCACGGGTGGCGCCGGCGGCGTCGCCCTCACGCTGTGGGCATTCCGCAAGACCGGGATGGAGTCGAAGCACGCCACACACACGCTGCTGACCTTCCTCGTCCTCCTCTACGCCGTCTTCCTGCTCTCGATCGCGGGCGCCGGCGCGCTGCTGGCCATCGGCCTCGGCGGCGAGGGCGGCCACGTCCTGTTCGCGGCAGTCGCCGGCGTCGGCGCCACCGTCGCCATGGGCCTGGCGGCCGCCAGCATGCGGCTCCGCCCGCGCGAGGACGCCGGCCGCATCGGCCGCGCCGCTTCCACGCTCGGCGAGGGCATGCGGGGGGCCCGCGCGTTCGTGCGCGAGGCCGACGTCCGCCTGCTCGGCGCCCCGCTGTGGTGGGCGTTCGACGCCGCCGTGCTCTACGGGATGCTCAACGCGTTCGGCGCGCCGCCCGCGATCACGGTCGTCGTGCTCGGCTACTTCGTCGGCATGGTCGCCAACACGATCCCGATCCCCGGCGCGGTCAGCGGCGGCATGGTCGGCGTCCTGCTGGCGTTCGGCGTCGAAGCCGACCTCGCGCTGGCCTCGGTGCTGTCCTACCGCGCGCTCGCGATCTGGCTCCCCGCCCCCGTCGGCCTCGCCGCCCTCGGCAGCCTGCGCCGCACCGTCGCCCGCTGGGGCGCGGAGGAGGCCGGCGAGCGCGAGCCCGCGCCGAAGTCCGCCGCCCCCCGCTGGACGCCCGAGCCGGCCCTCAGCCCCGCATGAGCTACGCGCCCACACCCGCCGCCGCGGGCAACGGCCATCGCGTCGCGCTCCTCGGCATCGGGCTCGTGGGCGCGGCGCTGTTCGCGCTCGTGCAGGCCGGGGTCGTCGCGCCGCCCGACCTCGAGGGCGCGCTGACCGACCTCTCCGACACGCTCGGCCCGTGGACCTACGCGCTCGTGGGCGGGCTCGCGTTCCTCGAGACCGGCGCATTCGTCGGGCTGATCGCCCCGGGCGAGACCGCGGTCGTGCTCGGCGGCGTGGTCGCGGCCGAGGGCGGCGTCGACCTGCCGCTGATGCTGCTGATCACCTGGAGCGCGGCCGCGCTCGGCGATCTCGCGAGCTTCTGGCTTGGCCGCCGCCTCGGGCGGCGCTTCCTGATCGAGCACGGTCCCCGCATCGGCGTCACCGCCCCGCGCCTCGAGCGCGTCGAGGGCTTCTTCGACCGCCACGGCGGCAAGGCGATCCTGATCGGCCGCTTCATCGGCCTCGTGCGCGCGGTCGCGCCGTTCCTGGCCGGCTCCTCCGGCATGCGCCTGCGCGCCTTCCTCCCCTGGTCCCTGCTGGGCACCGCGGCGTGGGCCACGACGTTCACGCTCGTCGGCTACGCCTTCCACGATTCCTTCACGACGGCCGCCTCGCATCTCACCCATGCGGCCTTCGCGCTCGCGATCGTTGCCGCGGCCGTGTTCGCGTGGCGTTCGCACCGCCGCTCGCGCGCGGCGTCGTTTGCTCAAGACCGGTGAGCAATCGACCCGACTTCAGGGCTGCCTGCTCGCCAGGCTGACACCCGGGGCATCGCCATGCCTCAAGCGAATTCCAGTACGGAACAAACCTTGCGAGTCCACGCCGACTTGATCACTCAGTGTTTCCTTAGCGCGCAGGCACGTCTAGCGGTCGGAATGGCGTTGTAGCGCCGTTCCGCGCGCCGCCTCGCCCATGTATAGAGTGCGCCGCTGACCGCGCAAGTTCAACTCTTTGAATGGTGCTCTCACCAATGCCACAGTCACGGACGACAAGCCGCCAGCTCGATGAGCGCCTCGCCAAGGCGCTCTCCCACCCGCTGCGCCAACGGATCCTCCAGCGCCTGAACGAAGGCGGCGTGAAGAGCCCGAACGAGCTCTCACGCGAGCTGGGAGATCCACTCGGGAACGTTTCCTACCACGTGCGCATCCTGCGCGAGCTCGACTGCGTCGAGCTCGTGCGCACCGAGCAGCGCCGCGGCGCGCTCGAGCACTACTACCGCGCCACGGCGCAGCCGTGGCTCGACGACAAGCAGTGGGCGCGCCTGCCGGCGGCGTTCCGCCGCAAGACGCTCGGTCGCACGCTCTCAGAGCTGCTCGAGGCAGCCGGCGATGCCAGCCAGACCGGCGGCTTCGACGACCCGGCCGCGGTCGTCAACCACGTCCCGCTCGTGCTCGACGAGCAGGGCTGGAAGGACGTGACGAAGTTGCTCAACGACACCGCGGAGGCGGCGGTGCGCATCCAGTCGGAGAGCCAGAAGCGGAGCGAGCCCGGCGCGGTGATCCGCACCGAGCTCGGCATCCTGCACTTCCGCAGAGCGGCTTCAGACTAAGGGCCCCAGATCACAGCGACCTCCCCCCTCGTCGCGCGATGAAGACGGCCTTGCCGTGCAGCTCTTCGTCGAGCTCCGCGTCGAGCACCGCGCCCGGGCGCTGACCCAGGACGGCGGCGAGCTCTAGGCCGGCCTCCTCGACGAGCTCACACAGCTCGTCGATCGGATGGTGACGGTGGCGCTGCCGGCTCAGCGAGCGGCGCCACAGCCCGTCGCCCTCGCGGGCGAAGACGTCGATGACCACTTCGGCCTCGCCGCCGGGCTCGTCCAGCTCGGCGAGGCCCCCGCGCCAGCGCAGCAGACGGTCCTCGTCCTCGACCACCACGTCAGGGACCTGACGATAGGCGGCCAGCGTGTTGGCATCGAAGACGAGAATGCCGCCTGGAGCGAGGTTGTCGTACATGCCGTGGAGCGCGTCGGCAACCTCGCCGGGGGTGAGGAGGTGGTTGATCGCGTCGTCTATGCACGTGATGAGGTCGAACTCGCCGAAGGTGGGCAGCCGGCGCATGTCGGCGACGTGGACGTCGACGCTCGTGCCGGCCTTCTCCCGGGCCAGGGCGACCATCTCGGGCGAGATGTCGCACGCGGTGACGTGGAAGCCGCGCTGCATGAGAGGGAGGAAGCTCTTGCCGGTGCCGCATCCGACGTCCAGCAGGCGGTGGCCGGACAAACCGTGCTCGCGCGCGAGACGTTCGATGGCTGACAACCAGGGTCCATACGCATACTCAGCCGTGAGGAGGTCATAGGCAGGCGCAAGCACGGCGTACGCTCGCGTCGCATCGGACTCCAGGGTGGGGGTCATGGTTGGTAGACCCTCTTGACCATTCAGTTCGTTACAGCGTTGACGAGGTGACCGTTGGCCGATTGGAATTGGGACCTCGTTCGCGCGCAATGCCTGCGCGAGGCACGGGGGGTTCTGGGGGGTTCCGGCAACGTCGAGGACGCGGCTCAAGAAGCCGCGGTTCGGGCCTGGCGTCGCAGAGACACGTGCCAAACGCCGGAGCGGCCGGCGCCCTGGATCTCGCGCATCGCCCGCAACGAGGCGCTCAGGTTTGTACGGCCAGTTCGCGCGGAACTACTTGAGGAAAACGATTTCCCGGCCGAAGCTTCACACGAGGATGAAGTCCTCGGCAAGACCGACCTCGCGCGTGCGATCGACGGCCTCTCGGGCCTCGATCGGGAGCTGGTGCGCGGACGCTTCTGGGACGATCTGGACTACCGGCAGCTCAGTTTGCGCCTCGACATCTCCGAAGGGGCAGCTAGGGTTCGCCTGCACCGCGCACTGGGGCGCCTACGGGAGGCATTGGTGGAGACATGAAACCGATCACGAACATTGACGATCCACGCTACGTGAAGGCCATGAGCCATCCGCTGCGCGTGCGCATCCTCGCGATGCTCGACGAACGCACCGCCAGCCCCGTGGAGCTGGCCGGCTGGCTCGACGCCTCGCTGGGCACCGTCGCCTACCACGTGCGCACGCTCGAGCGCATGGGATTGGTGGCGCTCGTGCACGAGACGCGCGTCCGCGGCGCGGTCGAGCATCACTACAAGTCTGTTGACCGGCCGCGCGTCTCCGACGACGCCTGGGCCGCCGCTCCCGCCATCGCCAAGCAGGCCGCCGTCTCCGCCTCCCTGCAGACGATCGACGCCTACGCCCGCGCCGCCAGCGCGGCCGGCGGGTTCGACCACGGCAACTCCCACCTCACTCGTACGCAGCTCACCCTCGACGCTCGCGGCTGGAGCGACCTGTCGCGCGCGTGTATGCGTCTGCTCGACCAGGTCAACCGCATCGAGGAGGCCGCCGGCGAGCGCATCGCGCGCAACCCGCACAGCGGCGACACCAAGGACGTCGCGCTCGTGATGATGCTCTTCGAGGCCGCCCGCCTCGCTGTCGAGACCGAGGGCGACCCGGTCGCGGAGCGGCGCCGCCGCCACCGCCGCCCCGTCACCTCGGAGCTCGCCGACTAGCTTTCCGGCGGTGAGTCAAGGCCGCGCTGGTCGTGGGGGTGGTCGCCGCGGGTTGTGATCGCGGTGTTTGTGTGGGTCGGCGGTGGGGGGCGCTGGGCGGGGGTGCCGGTCAGGTCGGCAGGCTGATTAGGCGCCGTCGTGCGGCAGGCTTGCGTGTGTGCCGTGAGGACCGGCGAGCGCGGGCGGGCGGCAGGCTCGGTTGCGTCGTCGTGCGGCGTAGCTCAGACGCCGTCACCGCCCGCGGTCTCGCCTGGCGCGATCGTAACGTCGATCGTGGTAGGGCTGTTGGGTGTGAAGCATTCGCCAGCAGAGCCGGCAGGCGTGGCGGGCGAGCGCGACGCGCGCTTCTAGTAGGCGTCTTGCCGCGGGCTTGGAGCTCGGTCGGGCGTTGCTGGAAGGCGGGCGCGAATTGGCCTAGGCCCCAGGCGATGCCGATCAGCGCGTCGCGGTGCTCGGGCAGTCCGGTGCGTGAGATCCGGTCGCGGCGGTGGACCGTCGAGCTCTCGTAGCTGGCGGGGGCCAGGCCGGTGGCGGAGTAGAGCTGTTCGGGTGTCGCGAAGCGCTCAACGGGGAGCGTGTGCGCGGCGAACGCCGCGGCGTGGATGGTCGCGACGCCCGGCAGGGTGGTGAGGATCTGTCCGGCGCTGCTGCCGAGCAGCGGCTCGATCTGGTCGTCGACGAAGGCGATATCGGCGCGCAAGGCGTCAAAGCGCGCGAGATCGCGGCCCATTCGCGGAGACTGTCCGACGAACTGTGTGTGAGGCCGAGGCGACTTGGTTGATGGTTTAGCCGGGGAATCGGTCTCCGAAGTGGATCTTGAGGCCTGCTCGTGCTGCTGTCCAGGCCCGGTTGCGCTGCCACTTGGCGTCGGCCTTGATCAGCGCGAGGTAGATCAGCTTGGTGGCGGACTGCTCGTCGGGGAAGTGCCCGCGGGTCTTGATCGCCTTGCGGACCTGGCGGTGCAGGCCCTCGATCGTGTTGGTGGTGTAGACCGCGCGGCGCAGCTCGCCGGGCAGCGCGAGGAACGGGATCACGTGCTCCCAGCTGCTGCGCCAGGCGGCGACGGTCGGCGGGTAGCGCTCGCCCCACTCGCGCTCGAACGCGTCGAGCTCGGCCAGGGCGGCCTCGGCGTTGGGGGCGGTGTAGATCGGCCGCAGCGCGGAGGCGACCTTCTTGCGGTCGCGGTAGTTGACGTAGCGCAGCGAGGCGCGGATCAAGTGGACGATGCAGGTCTGCACCCAGGTCTGCGGGAACGTCGCCTCGATCGCCTCAGGGAAGCCCTTGAGGCCGTCGACGCAAGCGATCAAGACGTCATCGACGCCGCGGCGGCGCAGGTCGTTGAGCACGGCCAGCCAGAACTTCGCGCCCTCGGTCTCCTGCCACCAAATCCCGAGCACCTCGCGCTCACCGTCGCAGCTGACCCCGAGCGCGAGATAGCAGGCCCTGGAGCGCACCGAGCGGTCCTCGCGGACCTTCACCTGCATGGCGTCGAAGTAGACGATCGGGTAGACCCGATCCAACGGCCTGCTGCGCCAGGCGGCGACGTCCTCGAGCACCGCGTCAGTGATCGTCGAGATCGTGTCGCGGCCGATCTGGGTGCCGTAGAGCTCGCTGAGGTGGCCGCTGATGTCGCGGACCGTCATGCCGCCGGCGTAGAGCCCGAGGACCTTCTCGTCCAGGCCGGCCAGTCTGGTGGCGCGCTTGGGCAGGATCTGCGGCGCGAAGCTGCCTTCGCGGTCGCGCGGCGTCTTGACCTCGACGGGCCCCAGGTCGCTCTGCACCGTCTTGGCGGTCACGCCGTTGCGGATATTGGGGCCCTGCGGCCGACCGCCGGGCGGGTGGCCGAGGTGCTCGGTCATCTCGGCCTCCAACGCCGCCTCCACGACCCGGCCCGCGAGCTGCGACAGCAGCCCGCCCGGGCCGCTGAGCTCCTCGGGCTTCAGGCCACGGACGGCGTCATCCAGCGCCCCCTCGGGCAGCAGCTCGGCGAGGCGGTCGACGACCTCCTCAGGCGGCTGCTGGGACTCGGCGCCCCGCTGCGGGCGCCGCTTGGACTGCATGCTGCTCATGGTGATAGGTCCTCTCTGCGGCCGGCGCCGCCGGCCCGATCGCGCCGCTCGCCGCTACGCGGCTCCCGTCACGACCGGGCCGGCAGGCCCAGCCACGTGGTCGATCACCACGACCACACACACTTCATCGGACAGACCCA
>CAVROM010000003.1:0-1207797 GCA_963722815.1 uncultured Solirubrobacteraceae bacterium | reverse complement strand
GCGCGACGATCGTGGTCGACCAGCCCATGACGTGGTCGCCGGTGAAGATCAGCCCGCGCTCCGGCCAGGCGAATGCGAGGTGGTTCGCCGTGTGGCCGGGCGTCGCGACCGCCTCGAGGCGATAGCCGTCGCCCTCGACCGTCGCGCCGTCGGCGAGACTCTCGTCCGGCACGAAATCGAGATCGCGCGCCGGCATCGAGCCGCGCCTCTTCGCCGGGACGCGGCGGGCGCGCCGGGCGGTGCGGCCCGGCGGCGAGGATCGGCGCGCCGGTCCGCTCCTTCAGAAGTCGCGCGCCCGGCGAATGATCGCGATGCGTGTGCGTGACGAGGATATGCGCGACGCGCGCGCCGCCGATCGCGCGAATGAGCGCGTCGATATGCGCGGGATCGGCGGGGCCGGGATCGAGCACGGCGAGCGAGTCCTCGCCGATCAGGAACGTGTTCGTGCCGCGGAAGGTGAACGGGCCCGGCATTCCCGCGCCGTCACCCGCCGGACGCCCGGCGCGACCGTCGACCGGCTCGTCGACCGGCGGCGCGAACTCGCGGTTGAACTCGAGCGCCATCGCTGGCCGGCTTCTTGCTGCTTCTCGACGCGCTCTCTATAGGGGACGAGGGACGCGCGGAAGGGCGGATGAAATGAATGCCATTGCTGTGAAGGGGCCGCTGGTCGGCCGGTTCGTCCCGGAAGACAGCGCGGGGCGGATTGCAGCGCTCGCCGGCTTTGCCATCTTCGGCAGCCTGATCCTCTGGGCCTCGGCCAAGATCAGCGTGCCGTTCTGGCCGGTGCCGATGACGCTGCAGACCGGCGCTGTGGCGCTGATCGCCGCCGCCTATGGCTGGCGGCTCGGCCTCGCCACCGTCGTGCTCTATCTCCTGGAAGGCGCGCGTCGGCCTGCCGGTCTTCTCCGGCACGCCGGAGCGCGGGATCGGGCTTGCCTACATGATGGGACCGACCGGCGGCTTCCTGCTCGGCTTCGTCGTCGAGGCGGCCATCATCGGCTGGCTCGCCGAGCGCGGCTTCGACCGCAATCCGCTCAAGCTCTTCGGCGCGATGCTTCTCGGCGACGCCATCGTCTTCGTGCTCGGCTTCGCTGGCTCTGCTTGGTTCGCGTGCTTTCGAGCGGCGCGCACGGCATCGGCTGCGTCGCGCTTCCGCGGCGTCTTCCCGTTCGTGCTCGGCGATCTCGTGAAGCTGGCGCTTGCGGCGGCGCTCGTCTCGGCCGGCGCGCGCCTCGTCAGGCGCTGAGCGGCAGCGCCTCCTGCGTCTCCGGGAACCCAGCCCTCCGCGACGCCGTAGCAGGCGTGCAGGCTCGCGCCTGCGGCATCAGCGTGCGGCCGCTCGCCGACGCAGATCGGCTCGCGCCTGTAGGGGCAGCGCGGGTGGAAGGGGCAGCCGCTCGGCGGATCGAAAGGCGAGGGGAGCTCGCCTTCGAGCTTGATCTTCGCGCGCCGCTTCTCCGGATCGGCGACCGGCGTCGCGGAAAGCAGCGCCCGCGTATAGGGGTGCAGCGGCCGGCGGAAGATCTCCGCGACCGGCGCGATCTCGACCGGCCGGCCGAGATACATCACCATCACGTCGTCGGCGACGAAGCGCACGACCGAGAGATCGTGGCTGATGAAGATGTAGGTCAGGCCGAACTGGTCCTGCAGGTCGGCGAGGAGGTTCAGGATCTGCGCCTGGATCGACACGTCGAGCGCGGAGACCGGCTCGTCGAGCACGACGATCTTCGGCTCCAGCATCAGCGCGCGGGCGATGGCGATCCGCTGCCGCTGGCCGCCGGAGAACATATGCGGATAGCGCCCGTAATGCTCCGGCCTGAGCCCGACGCGCGGCAGCATGTCGAGCGCCTTCGCCCGCCGCTCCGCGGCGCTGAGGCTGGTGTTGATGACGAGCGGCTCCTCCAGGATCGAGCCGACCTTCTGGCGCGGGTTGAGCGAGC
Source organism: uncultured Solirubrobacteraceae bacterium (assembly GCA_963722815.1). Taxonomy (GTDB): domain Bacteria; phylum Actinomycetota; class Thermoleophilia; order Solirubrobacterales; family Solirubrobacteraceae; genus DASQFQ01. The sequence continues at coordinate 1,205,857 of CAVROM010000003.1, read as the reverse complement.
CGTAGGGGTTCTGGAAGACGATCTGCACGGTGCGGCGGAGCGTCTTCGAAGCGCGCCGCGGTCGGCGCTCGCCGACGTCGACGCCGTCGATGACGAGCCGTCCCGCCGCTCGCCGGCTCGATCATGGTGATGATGCGCGCGAGCGTCGACTTTCCGCAGCCCGATTCGCCGACGACGGCGAGCGTCTTCCCGGCTTCGACCGAGAAGGTCGCGCCGGCGAGCGCGCTGCACGACGGCCGGCTGCGCGGAACGCGCCGCGGCTGACGGAGTAGTTGCGCGCCAGGTCGACGGCCTCGATGACGGCGCTCATGCCGCCTCCTGCTCGGCGTTGCGCGGATAGTGGCAGCGCGCGCTGCCGAGCGCGGCCGGCTGCACCGGCGGCACCACCTTGCGGCAGAGATCGGTGGCGAAGCCGCAGCGCGGATTGAAGAGGCAGCCGCTCGGCCGGTCGCCCTGGCCGGGCACGACGCCGGGGATCGCCGGCAGCCGGTCGCCGGTGGCGCGGTCGGGGAGCGCGTCGAGGAGCGCCACCGTGTAGGGGTGATGCGGCTTGGCGAAGAGCCCGCGCACCGGCCTGCCGCTCCACCTGCTGGCCGGCATATTGGACGACGACGCGATGCGCCGTCTCCGCGACCACGCCCATCGAATGGGTGATGAGGACGAGGCCCATGCCGGTCTCCGCCTGCAGCGCGAGCAGAAGGTCGAGGATCTGCGCCTGGATCGTCACGTCGAGCGCGGTCGTCGGCTCGTCGGCGATCAGGAGCTTCGGGCGGCAGGCGATCGCCATGGCGATCATCACGCGCTGGCTCATGCCGCCGGAGAGCTGATGCGGGAAGGCGGCGAGCCGCCGCTCCGGCTCCGGGATGCCGACCTCGCTGCAGAAGCTCGATGGAGCGCTCGCGCCGCGCCGCGCGGTCGAGGCCGAGATGCGTCTTCAGCGCCTCGCCGATCTGGAAGCCGACGGTGAAGCACGGGTTGAGGCTCGACATCGGCTCCTGGAAGATCATCGCCATGTCCTTGCCGATCAGCGCGCGCCGGCGGCGCGGCGAGAGGGCGAAGATATCCTCGCCGTCGAAGGCGAGGCGGTCGGCGGTGACGGTCGCCGTCTTCGGCAGGAGGCCCATGACGGCGAGCATGGCGACCGACTTGCCCGAGCCGGACTCGCCGACGATCGCCACGACCTCGCCGGCGTCGACGTCGAGATCGATGCCGTCGACGGCCTTGAACGGCCCGGCGGCGGTGGCGAAGGTGACGGAGAGGTTGCGGATTTCGAGGAGAGGCATGTATGGTTTGTATCGATATCGGTGTCTGGCTTATATTCGTAGTCACGAGAGGATACGACGATGTCCGAGTCAGAAGCCGCCACCCCCGCCGAAGCCGATTGCTGGGCCCGATGGGCCCGAAACCGTATTATTGACGGGTAGTCTCGGCAAGCCACGCGCTCCGAGCGACCAGGATTGGCGTCTGGCCGCAAGCTGCGGCTGCATATGCCCTCATACGAAAATAATCCCCCATCATCGCTAGCTTACGGTCGATGCGGCAGGCTTCTCGAAACGACTCCGCGCGCAAATCCTCCGCGAAGTGCGCGATGGCCTCGCGACTGCTTGTAGTAGAGAACGACCGGGTCGATAACGTCCGTCGGCAGGACTGTGATTTCGGTCGACGATGGCTGCAAAGATCGGTGCGCCGGAATTCCTTCGGCACGAAGGGCGTGTAGGGTTGTCCTTCCGGCGCGGCGTTCGAGTTTCTTCCGCGATCGCCGCCATCTCGTCCTCCGATGCGTCAATACCCTGGAGTCGTGATCAGGTCGCTGCGAATCTCCGCGAGCAGCGCAGTCTGCACGTCGATGACTCTCTCGTGTGCGGCGGTCACGTTCTAGACGTCGGGTTTGACGAAATGTTACGAACCAGCCGGCGACGTTGATGAGACCGGCAATGAAGCGCGGCGACAATGGCAGGGCCGATCCAAAGCGCGCGCCTCCATCCTCAGCTCCGCTTGAGCTTCGGGTCGAGCGCGTCGCGCAGGCCGTCGCCGACGAGGTTGATGGCGAGCACGGTGATGAGGATGGCGAGGCCGGGGAAGGTGACCACCCACCAGGCGCGCAGGATGAACTCGCGCGCCTCGGCGAGCATCGTGCCCCATTCCGGCGTCGGCGGCTGCGCGCCCATGCCGAGGAAGCCGAGCGCGGCGGCGTCGAGGATGGCGGTGGAGAAGGAGAGCGTCGCCTGCACGATGAGCGGCGCCAGGCAGTTCGGCAGGATGGTCTTGAACATCAGCCTGATCGGCCCGGCGCCGGCGACGCGCGCCGAGACGACGTAGTCCTTGCGTCTTCTCCGACATGCACCGAGGCGCGCGTCAGCCGCACGAAATGCGGCTGGTAGACGAGCGCGATGGCGATCATGGCGTTGGTGAGGCCAGGCCCGAGCACGGCGACGAGCACGAGCGCCAGAAGCAGCGACGGAAACGCCAGGATGATGTCCATCAGCCGCATGATCACGATGTCGACCCAGCCGCGGAAATAGCCGGCGACGAGGCCGATGACGATGCCGCTCGTCAGCGACACCGCGACGACGACGATGCCGACGAAGAGCGAGAGGCGCGAGCCGAAGATGAGGCGCGAGAGAATGTCGCGGCCGATCGCGTCGGTGCCGAGCAGGAACTCGACTCGCCCGCCGCTCCGCCCAGCTCGGCGGCACCAGCTTGGCGTTGGTGTAGGTCGTCGGTCGGGCTGTGCGGCGCGACGAGCGGGCGCGAAGATCGCGGTGAGCACCAGCAGCACGAAGACGACGAGGCCGATCAGCGCGCCGCGGTTCTCGGCGAAATAGTGCCAGAACTCGGCGAGCATCGCGCGCCGGGCGCTGCGGGCCGATTGGGCGACGTGGTCCGGTGGCTGGCGATGTCGGCCATGGCGCCTCAGTGGTGCCGGATGCGCGGGTTGATCAGGCCGTAGAGCAGATCGACGCCGAGATTCACCAGCATGATGATCGCCGGCGATGATCAGGAGCCCGCTCTGGATGACCGGGTAGTCGCGGCGGAAGACGGAATCGACCATCCATTTGCCGACGCCCGGCCAGGAGAAGATCGTCTCCGTCAGGATGGCGCCCGCCATCAGCACGCCGACCTGCAGGCCGATCGTGGTGACGACGGGGATGAGCGCGTTTCTGAGCGCGTGCAGCCCGATGACGCTGACACGGCGGCAGCCCCTTGGCGCGCGCGGTGCGCACGTAGTCCTCGCCGAGCACTTCGAGCATGGCGGAGCGCGTCTGCCGCGCGATCACGGCGAGCGGGATGGTGCCGAGCACGATCGTCGGCAGGATCAGATGGCTCACCGCCGACTGGAAGGCGCCCGGCTGCCCGGAGAGCAGCGAGTCGATCAGCATGAAGCCGGTGACCGGCGGGAAGAAATAGAGAAGCGAGATGCGGCCGGAGACCGGCGTCCATGCCGAGCATGCCGGAGAAGAGGATGATGAGCAGCAGCCCCCACCAGAAGATCGGCATGGAATAGCCGACGAGCGCGGACGCCCATCACCGCCTTGGTCGAGGACGGTGCCGCGCTTCACCGCCGGCGACGACGCCGGCCGGCACGCCGAGGATGACGGCGAAGAGGATGGCGCAGATGCGAAAGCTCGAGCGTCGCCGGAAAGAGCGTCAGGAACTCCTGCAAGACCGGGCGCTTGGTGACGATCGAGTTGCCGAAATCGCCGACTAAGGATGTCGCCGAGATAGTCGAGATACTGGATGAATTAGGGCCGGTCGTAGCCGAGCTGATGCATGATCGCGGCGTGCCGTCTCGGGCGACATCACGCGCTCGCCCGACATCAGCATGACGGGATCGCCCGGCAGCAGCCGGATGAAAGAGAAGGCGATGAGGGAGACCCCGAGGAAGGTCGGGATCAGAACGGCGACGCGTCCGAGGATGAACCGGAGCATGCCGCGTCTCTACGTGTCGGTGGCCGACATCCCGCCCCCAAAGCGTTCGGAGCGCCCCTCGTCGGGAGCGCTCCGGTCGCCCGAGTCAGCTATTCGGCGATGTCGACGTCGTCGAAGCGGTGGTAGCCGAGCGGGTCCTGGACGTAGCCCATGACCTTCTTGCTCATCGGCATGAAGACGAGCGAGTGGTCGAGCGTGTCCCACGGGGCCTCCCGCTTGAAGACCACCTGCGCCTGCTCGTAGAGCTTCGTGCGCTCGGCCTGGTCGGAGGTTTCCTTCGCCTTGGTGACCAGGTCGTCGAACTCCTTGTTGCACCACTGCGCGCGGTTGTTGCCGCCGACGGCGTCGCAGCCGAGCAGCGTGTCGAGGAAGTTGTCCGGATCGCCGTTGTCGCCGGTCCAGCCGAGCATCACCGCGCCGTCGCGGTCCGTCGCCTTCGAGAGCTTCAGGTATTCCGCCCATTCGTAGGTGACGATCTCCACGGTGACGCCGATCTTGGCGAGATCCGCCTGCATCAGCTCGGCGGCGCGCCGCGCGTTCAGCATGTAGGGACGCGCGACCGGCATCGCCCAGATCTTCATGTGCAGGTCGGAGACGCCGGCGTCGGCGAGCATCTTCTTCGCCGCGTCCGGATCGTAGGGATCGTCCTTGATGGCGTCGTTGTAGGACCACATCGTCGGCGGGATCGGGTTCTTGGCCGGCGTGGCCGCGCCCTGGAAGACGGCGTCGACGATCGCCTGCTTGTTGATCGCCATGTTGAGCGCCTTGCGGACCTTCGCGTTGTCGAACGGCGCCTGCTGTCGTGTTGTAGGCGAGGTAGGCGACGTTCAGGCCTTCCTGCTGCATGACCTGCAGGTTCGGGATCGGCCTTCAGCCCGTCGACGTCGGCGGCGTTCGGATAGGGCATGATCTGGCATTCGCCGGCCTTCAGCTTCTGCGCGCGCACCGAAGCGTCGGTGGTGATGGCGAAGACGAGATCGTCGATCTTCTGCTTGCCGGCCCAGTAGTCGGGGTTGGCCTTGTAGCGGATCACCGCGTCCGGCTGGTAGGCGACGAACTGGTAGGGGCCGGTGCCGACCGGCATCTGGTTCAGCTGTTCCATCTTGCCGTCGGCCTGCAGCTTGTCGGCATATTCCTTCGACACGATCGAGGCGAAGTCCATCGCGAGGTCGGCGAGGAACGGCGCCTCGGGACGGTTCAGCGTGAACTTCACCGTCATGTCGTCGACCTTCTCGACGCTCTTGATGAGGTCGGGGAAGCCCATGCCGTCGGAATATTCCCAGGCCGCGCCGGCGACATACTTGTTCCAGGGATTGTCGGCGTTGAGCTGCCGGTCGAAGGAGAACACGACGTCGTCGGCGTTGAAGTCGCGGGTCGGGGTGAAGAAGTCGGTGGTCTGGAACTTCACGCCCGGGCGCAGATGGAAGGTGTATTCGAGCCCGTCGTCGGAGACGTCGTAGCTCTCGGCCAGCCCGGGCGTCAGCTCGGTGCTGCCGTGCTTGAATTCGAGCAGGCGGTTGTAGACCGTGCGCCCTGAGGCGTCGAAGGTGGTGCCGGCGGTGTAGAGCGCCGGGTCGAAGCCCTCCGGGCTCGCCTCCGAGCAATAGACGAGCGTCTTTGCCGAAGCGGCGGCGCCCGCAAGGGCCGCGAGGCTGACGCCGAGGAGCGCCGCCTTCACGATATGCTTGAGATACATGAAAAGACCTCCCGTTGGGAAAACTCGAGGTCGGACGCCCCGTCCGCCCCCTACTGGCCGCTAGGTAAGGACGGATTGCGGGCGGAAATCAACCGTAACGCTGGCAAAGCGCGCCTGGAAATCGCCCGGAGCGCGGTCTCGCAGGTGCGAAGTGCAACCCCTCCGGGCCAGGTAAGACATGTCGTGAGCGATCTTAGCGCCGTCGAGCAGCCGTGACGCTTGCGATCGGAATTGGGCCGGATGCGTCCGCTTGGCAGACGTGCCGTAGCGCGCAACCTTGCGATGCCGCGGGGCAGCGGCTATATCCGCCCGCCTTGGCGGAGCGTAGCGCAGCCTGGTAGCGCACCTGCTTCGGGAGCAGGGGGTCGCAGGTTCAAATCCTGCCGCTCCGACCATTCCCGTCGGGTCTCGTCGCGCGGCGGCCAAGGCTCGATATATCGCCGCCGGGGATTCTCGCTCGCGTCAGCGTTGGGGCGTAGCCAAGTGGTAAGGCAGCGGGTTTTGGTCCCGCCACCCCAGGTTCGAATCCTGGCGCCCCAGCCAGCCCCTCCACCGGATTCTTTGCCCCGATGGCGCGGATTCTGGCAGCTTCCGCCGTTTCTAAGCCAGCCGCGACCTCTAGCGCGCTTGCCCCTTTCCCTCGATGCCGCGACAGGGGAAACTCCGGACGCATCCGCCACGAGAGAGAGCGCTCGCATGGCCGAAGAGGCCGATTTTGTCACGCTGATCGAGGACGAGGCGGTCCCGGCCGGGCCGGTGCTGCCGCGCTGGAAGGTGGCGATCGTCGACGACGACCAGGGCGTCCACACCGGCACGCGCTTCGTGCTGCAGGATTTCACGCTGCACGGGCGCGGGCTGGAGCTGCTTTCGGCGCGCTCCGCGGCGGAGGCGCGCGAGCTCTTCCGCGCCCATCCCGACATGGCGGTGATCCTGCTCGACGTCGTCATGGAGACGGAAGGCGCGGGGCTGGAGCTTGTGCAGTTCGTGCGCGAGGAGCTGAAGAACGAGACGGTCCGCATCATCCTGCGCACCGGCCAGCCCGGCCAGGCGCCGGAGCGCCGCGTCGTCGTCGACTACGACATCAACGACTACAAGGCGAAGACCGAGCTGACCGCCGACAAGCTCTTCACCACGCTGACCGCGGCGCTTCGCAGCTACGAGCAGCTCCTGAAGCTGGTGCAGACGCGGCGCGGGCTGGAGATCATCATCGACGCCGCGGCGACGCTCTTCGACCAGCGCTCGCTGCAGCGCCTCGCCGAGGGCGTGCTGACGCAGCTTTCCTCGCTGATGGCGGTCGATTGCGCCGGCATCCTGGTGCTGCGCGAGACCGACGGCGTCGACGGGCTTTCGGTGCTCGCCGGCTCCGGCAGCTACCGCGACTACGCCGCGTCGGAGCGGCGCGGCCGCTCGAGCCGGAGCTTGCCGAGCTGATCCACGCCGCGTTCGACAGCCGCTGCCACGATTTCTCGCGCGGGCGCTATCTTCTCTATATCGGCACCGGCAGCGGCCGCGAGCTGGTGGCGCTGATGGACGCCGACAAGGAGCTCTCCGACACCGACAAGGCGCTGGTCGAGGTGTTCTGCAGCCGGCTCGCCGCCGCCTTCGACAACGTCACGCTCTACGAGGAGCTCGAGCGCGCCAACCTGCGGCTCGAGGAGAAGGTGGCGCGCCGCACCGCGCAGCTCCTCGCCGCCAAGGAGCGGCTGGAGAACCAGAGCGAGCGGCTGAAGCGCGCCAACGCCTTCAAGGGCGAGGTGCTCGGCACCGTCGCGCACGATCTGAAGAATCCGCTCGGCGTCATCCTCGGCCGCGCCGAGATCCTGAAGGAGCTTCTGTCCAAGGAGCCGCTGCCGGAGAAGCAGGCGCGCGACCAGATCGAGCACATCCGCCAGTCGGCGCGCCGCCTGACGGCGATGGTGGAGGATCTGATCGCCGACGCGCGCGCCGACGCGGTCGATATCTCGGTGCGCTCCTACACGCTCGATCTCGGCGTGCTCGTCTCGGAGGTCTCGGAGCACAACCGCAAGCTTGCGCTCGCCAAGGAGCAGGACCTGCGAGGTCGCCGTCGAGCCGGGCCTCCGCGTCCAGGGCGACACCGAGCGGCTGCGCGAGGCGGTCGACAATCTGATCTCCAACGCCGTGAAATACAGCCCGCTCGGCGGCCAGATCGAGGTCAGCCTGACGCGCGAGGACGACGAGGCGCTGATCCGCGTCGCCGACGAGGGGCCGGGCCTTTCGCCGGAGGACAAGGACCGGGTTTTCGGCCGTTTCCAGCGGCTTTCCGCCAAGCCGACCGGCGGCGAGAGCTCCACCGGCCTCGGCCTCTCCATTGCCAAGCGCATCATCGACCTTCACAACGGCCGCATCTTCGTGGAAAGTCGCGGTCCGTCCGGCGGGGCGGTGTTCGCGATCGCGTTGCCGCTGCTCGACGAAATGGATGCGGAATGAGCCAGCAGCAGAACATCTTCGTGGTCGACGACGAGGCCGCCGCCCGCGACATGATCGGCGACTATCTGAAGATGCACGGCTTCGACGTGACGCTTTGCGACGGCGGGCCGTCGCTGCGCGCCGAGGTCGGCAAGGCGCGGCCCGACCTCGTCGTGCTCGACCTGAACATGCCGGAGGAGGACGGGCTGTCGCTGGTCCGCTTCCTGAAGCAGTAGGGCAACGTGCCGGTGATCATGCTGACGGCGACGGCAAGCCCGATCGACCGCGTGGTCGGGCTTGAGCTCGGCGCCGACGACTATCTCGCCAAGCCCTGCGAGATGCGCGAGCTTCTGGCGCGCGTGCGCTCGGTGCTTCGCCGCAGCACCGCCGCGCCGCCGGGCGCAGCCGGGACGCCGAACCGCACCGTCAAGATGGGCACGAAGTGGCTCGACCTCGACGCGCGCACGCTGCGCGACGAGGAGGGCAACGAGCATCCGCTGACCGCCTCGGAGTTCGGGCTCCTCAAGGCGTTCGCCGAGAACCCGAAGCGGGTGCTGACCCGCGAGCGGCTGCTCGACCTGGCCCAGGCGCGCGACTTCGGAGGCCTTCGACCGCGCGATCGACGTCCGCATCACCCGCATCCGCCGCAAGATCGAGCCGGACCCCGCGCATCCGCGCGTCATCAAGACGGTGCGCGGCGCCGGCTACGTCTTCTCGCCCGACGGCGGCGGGGAAGGCTGAAGCCCGCCGCTTAGGCGCTGATTTGGCCTGTCGCGCGGTTTCCCCGCGAACCGCGATTCGCCCCGAATTGTTTCTTCCGACGCCGGCGAAGAAACAATCGAAGCGCGACGAAACACGTTTCCGCTTTCCGCGAAAACGCGGTGAAAAGGCCGGCCTCTATACCTCCCGACAATGGGGGAGCCGAAAGGGCTCCGGAGGGTTCAAAGATGATCGAGTCCCGCAAATTCGTCGCCGCCGCGATCCTCGCCGGCCTCGCTCTGATCGTCGCCGGGCTCATGCTCGCGCCGTCGAAGGCGGCGCCCATGCCGCCGCCGGCCGGGCCGACGTCGTCGCCGAGCGGATCGGCGGCGCCTTCGCCACGATCTCCGAGACGCAGCCGGACCCGGCGATCGCCGTCGCCGCGACGCGCGCCGCGAAGGGCGACCGTGCCGGCCACGGCAGACTGCGCCGCCGCGACCTGGCCGAACATCGACGCCTCCTGCCTCACGACCGCCGACGGCCGCCCGCGCCTCACGTGCGCACCGTCACCATCGGCTACCAGGCCGGCGCAGAACACCACCGTTCTTCTGCGCATCCCCACCGCCGAGGTCGCGCAGAGTTAGGACCCATGAACCTGCGACGGCCCGCCATGAACGCGCGCGCCGCAGTACCCGACCCCCCGCCCGGCGCACGACCGCATCTCGCCCCCCTCCGCCCCCCTCTGGTAAGATCGGCGGGCGCCGGGCGTGGGGACCCGGCCGGGGTGGCGGAATGCGGATCACCTACAAGGTCTTTCTGGTCGGCGGCATTCCGATCACAATCGCGGCGGCCATCGCGCTCGCCGCTTTCGTGCTTTTGAACGAGGCCGACCGCGCCCGCTCCGGCGCCGTGCTCGCCGGCACCATCTACCGCAACCTCCTTTCCGCCCGCGCCTCGCGCGACGATTTCCTGGAGACCGACGCGCGGCGAGCGCACGCGCTACTACGAGCTCTTCCTGACCTACGCCGAGCAGGCGCGCTTCGACCTGATGCGGCTTTCCGGCGTGGTGCGCGACGCCGCGAGCGTCGACGCCGCGAAGGAGGCGATGGATGCGCTGCAGCGCTACCGCGAGAACATGCGCCGCCTGGTCGACGTGACCGTGCGCAACGACGGGCTGGTCGCGGAGATGGCCGAGCGCGCCGACACGCTCGTCCAGCTCACCGACGAGGCGCGCGAGCGCCAGCACAAGTCGAACGCCGACATCGTCGAGTCGCTTGCCGACGGCGACCGCAAGCTCCGGCTTCGAGCGCGACATCGTCGACCGCGCGCACGAGTTCGACGCCGCCGTCGCAGACGTGGCGCTCTTTCGCGCGCGATCCGAATCGCCGGCCGCGACACGCCGCCAAGCGACGCCGACGCGCTTCAGCTTCGAGCTCGACCGCCTGAAGAGCGCCGCGGCGCGCGCTGACCGAATCGCTCGACGCCGCCGGCGCTCGACGCAGGCGGCGGCGGAGTTCGCCGAGCTCCTCGACGCCTATCGAGAAGCATCGTTCCGCGTCCGGCTCGCGCTCGCCGCGCAGACGGCGAGCGACGCCCGCGCGTCGCGCTGACCGACTGGATCGAGCGGCTGCTCAAGGTGCATTCGACCGAAATGGGCGCGCTCCACGACCAGGTCGCGGAGCTTCTGACCTATTCGGTGCAGTCGGCGGAGACCGAGCGGGCGACGCAGGACATCGCGATCGAGACGCTGAAGCTCTCCAACCGCACGGCCGCGGCGCTGACGAGCCGCGACACCGACGCGATCACCGCAGATCCACGACGCGAGCCTCAGCCTCAGCAACGACGATGTCGTCGATGCCGATCTCGCCGCTCATCCAGTCGGAGATGATCGACGCGCTCGACCAGTGGCGGAAGGGCCTCGCCACCGCGCTCGACGGGTTGAACGAGCAGAGCCGCATCCTCGACGAGATGGACGCCACCACCCGCCGCATGATCGACGGCGCGCGCTTCCTGAACGAGAGCCTGACGCGGAACGCCGAGCAGATCGGCGCGCTCGTGCGCAACATCCTGATCTTCGGCGCGGCGATCGGCCTGCTGCTCGGCTCGGTGACCGGCATCGCGGTCGCCCGCTCCATCACCCGGCCGCTGCGCCTCCTGCAGAGCCGCATGACGGAGCTTGCGGAAAACGCCCGCGCCGGCCCGATCGCCGATTTCAACCGCCGCGACGAGCTCGGCGACATGGCGCGCGCCACCAACGTCTTCATCACCGAGATCGGCCGCCGCGAGCAGGCGCTGCGAAAATCGAAGGACCGCGCCGACGCGGCGCTCGCCGAGCTGCAGAAGACGCAGACCGACCTGATCCAGGCGGAGAAGCTCGCCTCGCTCGGCCAGCTCGTCGCCGGCGTCGCGCACGAGATCAACACGCCGCTCGGCATCGCGCTCACCACCGCGACGCTGCTCGGCGACGAGGCGAAGCGCTTCGGCGAGGCCGCGGCGAGCGGCAAGCTGCAGCGCTCGGTGCTCGAGCGCTTCGTGGAGCGCATGCGCGAGGGGACGCAGCTTCTCTTCGGCAATCTCTCGCGCGCCGCCGATCTGGTGCACAGCTTCAAGCAGGTGGCGGCCGACCAGGCGAGCGGCGAGCGCCGCCCGTTCCTCATGGACGCCTGGCTGCAGGACCTTCTGACCAGCCTCCGGCCGATCCTGCGCAAGACCAAGCACGAGGTGCAGATCGAGTGCCCGCCGGACGTGATGGTCGACACCTATCCGGGCGCGCTCGGCCAGGTGCTGACCAACCTCATCACCAACGCCGTCGCGCACGCTTATGCCGCCGGACCAGGCGGGGCGCCTTTCGATCCGCGTCAGCGAGCCGCGCGCTCGACACCGTGCGCATCGTCTTCGCCGACGACGGCAAGGGCATTCCGCCGGAGAACATCGGCAAGGTCTTCGATCCCGTTCTTCACCACCGGGCGGAGCACCGGCAATACCGGCCTCGGCCTCCACATCGTCTACAATCTCGTGACGAGCCGCCTGCAGGGCCACGTCAACCTCTACAGCAAGGTCGGCCGCGGAACGCGCTTCACCATCGACATCCCGAAGGTGGTCGGCGACGCGCTGCCGGAAGCGGCGCCCGAACGGCGCTTCCAGCTCGAAGGAGCCTGAAACATGCGAATTGCGATTGCCGCCGCCCTGGCGCTCTGCCTGGCGGTCTCGGCCGGTGCCGCCGTCGGCGAAGACGCTGGTCTTCTGCTCCGAAGGCAATCCGGAATCGCTCAATCCGCAGATCGTGACGACGACGACCGGCATCAATGCCGGGCGGCCGTTCTTCAACAATCTCGTCGAATTCCCGCCCGGCTCGACCGAGCCGGTGCCGTCGCTCGCCGAATCCTGGACGATCTCCGACGACGGCCTCGAATACGTCTTCCATCTTCGCCACGGCGTGAAATTCCACTCCAACGACGACTTCACGCCGAGCCGCGAGATGAACGCCGACGACGTGCTCTTCTCCTTCGAGCGGCAGTGGAAGGAGGACCATCCGTACCACAATGTCGGCGGCACCAACTACGGCTACTTCAAGGACATGGGGATGCCGGAGCTGCTGCAGTCGATCGAGAAGCTCGACGACTACACGGTGCGCTTCCGCCTGAACCGCCCGGAGGCGCCGTTCCTCGCCGACCTCGCCATGCCCTTCAACATCGTGCAGTCGGCCGAATATGCCGACCAGCTTCTGAAGGCCGGCACGCCGGAGAAGATCGACCAGGAGCCGATCGGCACCGGCCCGTTCCAGTTCGTCGGCTTCCAGCCGAACGTCGCGGTCCGCTATCGCGCCTTCGACCGACTATTGGGCCGGCCGGCAGCCGATCGACACGCTGGTCTTCTCCATCACGCCGAACGCGGCCGTGCGGCTCACCAAGCTCAAGGCCGGCGAGTGCCACGTGATCGCCTTCCCGACCCCGGCGACCGCGCCGCGATCGAGGCCGATCCGAACCTGAAGCTCCTCGAGCAGGAGGGCTTCAACATCGGCTATCTCGCGATGAACACGACGAAGCCGCCCTTCGACGACGTGCGCGTCGCCGCGCCGTCAACATGGCGATCGACAAGGCGGCGATCATCGAGGCGGTCTATCAGGGCGCCGGCGTCGTGGCGAAGAACCCGATCCCGCCGACGCTCTGGTCCTACAACGACGACATCGAGGACTATCCCTACGATCCCGCCGCCGCGCAGAAGCTGATGATCGAGGCGGGGCTGGCGGAGGGCTTCGACACCGACCTCTGGTACATCCCGGTGAGCCGCCCCTACAATCCGAACGGCAAGCGCGTCGCCGAGCTGATCCAGTACGACCTCGCCAAGATCGGCATCCGCGCCACGCTTGAAGTCCGACGAATGGGGCGCCTATCGCACCAGGCTGCAGAACGGCGAGACGTCGATGGCGCTCTACGGCTGGACCGGCGACAACGGCGACCCCGACAACTTCCTCGACGTGCTCCTCGGCTGCACCTCGGCGCGGATCGGCGGCAACAACATCGCCAGATGGTGCAACCGCGACTACGACAAGCTCGTCACCGAGGCGAAGCGCATCTCCGACCGCGCGCGAGCGCGAGAAGCTCTACCGCGCAGGCGCAGGTCATCTTCCACGACGAGGCGCCGTGGGTGCCGATCGCGCATTCGGTGGTGTTCATGGCGACGCGCGCAAACGTCACCGGCTTCAAGATGGACCCGCTCGGCCGCCACGCCTTCGAGGGCGTGGATCTTGTCGGAATAGGCAGCGCTAGCGCGGCTTCGTCCGCTACAGCCGCCGCCGCCCCGCACGACGAATAGTACTCGCGCTTCGCCTCGTACATCTCCGCGTCGGCGCGCTTCGCGACGTCTTCCAGCCGCTCGCCGGGCCGGCTGGTCGCCGCGCCGAGCGAGAGGTTGAGCGGCGCGGCGGAATAGAACTGGTTGTTGAGCTCCACCAGGTTCCGGATGGTCTCGATCAGCGTCGCCGCCTGTCGCTCGTCGGTCGCCGGCAGGAGCACGGCGAACTCGTCGCCGCCGATCCGCGCCGCGGTGCGCGGCTTGTCGACGGCCTTGTTCAGGACTTCGCCGACGCGGCGCAGAAGCGCGTCGCCGGCGGCGTGGCCGAGGCGGTCGTTGATCGCCTTGAGGCCGTTCAGGTCGACCATGACGATGGTGACCGGGAAGCGGCGTCTTGCGCTCCAGCCGGTTCAGCTCGTCGACGTAGAAGGAGCGGTTGTAGAGCTTGGTCAGCACGTCGTGCTTGCCGAGATATTCGAGATAGGCCTCCGCCTTCTTGCGCGCGGTGATGTCGGTCAGCGCCACCTGCACCAGCGACCAGTCGTTCTCGTGGCCGGGAAGCACGGAGAACTGCAGGTGGACGTGAAGCTCGTTTCCGTCGAGCGTGTAGTTGACGACCTCGCGCAGCTGGAAGAGCTTGCCGTCCCAAAGGTCGATGAGCTGCTCGTTGAAATGCGGCTCCATCTCGTCGCGGAACACCTCGTTGAGACGGTTGAGCAGCGTCGCCCGGTCGGGCGCGGCGAACATCTCCAGCGTGTGGCGGTTCACGTCGAGGACGCGGATCTCGCTCATGCAGCGCTGCACGAATTCCGGATGCACGTCGGTGAAGACGCGGAAATCGCTGATGCCGCGCTCGCGCACTTCGTCGAGCAGCCGCTTGATGCTGGAGAAATCCTCCACCCACAGCGACACCGGCGAATGCTGGAAGAGGCCGCGCGCGTAGGTCTCGCTGGCGGCGAGCCGGCGGCGAGCGGCCTCGCGCTCGGTCACGTCCTCGACGGCGAGCAGGATGCGCCCCCAGTCTTCCTCGTAGCCGGGAAGGATGCTGCCCTTGATCTGGACGTCGAGGCGCTTGCCGGAGAGCGTGTAGTTCACGGTGTGGCTGACGAACTCGGTCGCGCCGTCCCAGAGCTGCGCCAGCTCCTCGACTGGTGCTCGAGCATCTCGTCGCGGAACACGGCGTCGAGATTTTCGACCAGATTGCGCGAGGTCGTGCGCTTCGAAGAGCGACAGCGTCGCGCGGTTGACCTTGATGACGCGGATCAGGTTCGAGCAGACCTTGATGCGGGACGGATCGGCGAGGAGGTATTCGCTTGAGCGACGTCACGCCGGCCTTCCGCCATGCCGTCGAAGAGCTTCTTGACGGCGCTGAAATCCTCCAGCCACAGCGACACGGGCGCGAGGTGGAACATCTCCGCGTCGTCGCGGAGGTCGCTTCTCAGCCGGTCTATCGACTGTCTCGATTCATCGAGCTGGTTGCGCCTGCGCCATTGGAGGTCCCCGGAGCGAAACGAGCAACCCTTCGCAAGGCGGGGTTAAGAATTGGGCCAACGAACGAGATGAACGCCGTGATACCGTGCAGAATGGCCGCGCCGGGCGAGGCTTGTGACGGGCTTGCAGGCGCGCGGCTCCGCGGCTTAGCTGTGCGGCGAAAGCGCCGAAAACCCACGCCATGAAGCCCACCAACTCCGTCTATACCGGCCTGCCGACGACCATCTTCGAGGAGATGAGCCGGCTCGCGATCGCCAACAAGGCGGTCAATCTCGGCCAGGGCTTTCCCGACGTCGACGGCCCGGAGGACATCCGCCGCAAGGCCGCCGAGGCGCTGATCGAAGGGCCGAACCAGTATCCGCCGATGATGGGCGTGATGGCGCTCCGCGAGGCGGTCGCGGCGAACTGGAAGCGCTTCCACGGGCTTGACGTCGATCCGGCGCGCGAGGTGCTCGTCACCTCCGGCGCGACGGAGGCGCTCTCCGACGCGATCAACGCGATCGTCGAGCCGGGCGACGAGGTGGTGCTGATCGAGCCGCTCTACGACTGCTACCTGCCGCTGGTGAAGCGGGCGGGCGGCGTGCCGAAGCTCGTGCGCGTGACGCCGCCGGACTGGGCGCTCGACGAAGCCGCGCTCGCGCAGGCGTTCTCGCCGCGCACCAAGGCGGTGCTCCTGAACAACCCGCAGAACCCGGCGGCGAAGGTCTATTCGCGCGACGAGCTGCAGCTGATCGCCGACCTCGTCATCCGCCACGACGCCTATGTCATCGCCGACGAGGTCTACGAGCACATCGTCTTCGACGGCGCGCGCCACGTCTCGATGCTTTCGCTTGAAGGGATGCGCGAGCGCACGCGTCGCAATCGGCTCGGCCGGAAAGAGCTTTTCGCTGACCGGCTGGAAGGTCGGCTACGTGACGGCGGCGCCGGCGCTGCTCGATCCGATCGTGAAGGCGCACCAGTTCACCACCTTCACCACGCCGCCCGACCTGCAGAAGGCGGTCGCCTACGGCCTCGGCAAGGACGCGAGCTATTTCAGCAGCTTGGCCGGCGACCTTCAGGCGAAGCGCGACCGCCTGGCGAGCGCCTGCGCGGGGCTCGGGATGGGCGTCATCCCCTGCCAGGGCACCTACTTCCTGACCCTCGACATGAGCCGCTCGGGCTCGACGGCGACGACGCGGCGCTCGCCAAGCGCATGACGGTGGAGGCCGGCGTCGCCTCCGTGCCGGTCTCGGCCTTCTATGTTTCCGACGCGCCGAAGAGCTATCTCCGTCTATGCTTCTCCAAGCGCGACGAGGTGCTCGACGAGGCGGTGGAGCGCATGGGGCGCTGGCTGAAGTCGGCGCGCCGGACGGCGGCGTAGGGAGACGTCGATGGCGATCCGGGCCCTCGTCTGGGGCGAGAACATCCACGAGCACGAGAACGCCGCCGTCGGAGAAATCTATCCCGACGGCATGCACAGCGCGATCGCCGCGGCGCTCGGCGAGGACGCCGACATCGAGGCGGAGACCGCGACGCTGCAGGAGCCGGAGCACGGCCTCCCCGAGGCGCGGCTCGACGCGACCGACGTGCTCCTTTGGTGGGGACACAAGGCGCATGGCGAGGTCGCCGACGCGATCGTCGAGCGCGTCGCGCAGCGCGTCTGGGAGGGGATGGGGCTGATCGTGCTCCACTCCGGCCATTTCTCGAAGATCTTCAAGCGCCTGATGGGCACGCCCGTGCAGCCTGAAATGGCGCGAGGCGGGCGAGCGCGAGCGGCTCTGGGTGATCAACCGCACGCACCCGATCGCCGCGGGCCTCGGCGAGTGCATCGAGGTGCCGATGACGGAGATGTATGGCGAGCCTTTCACCGTGCCGGAGCCGGACGGAGACGGTCTTCATCTCCTGGTACCAGGGCGGCGAGGTGTTCCGCTCCGGCCTGACCTGGCGGCGCGGCGCGGGCCGCATCTTCTACTTCTCGCCCGGCCACGAGACCTATCCGATCTACCACCAGCCGGAGATCGGCCAGGTCCTGAGGAACGCGGTGCGCTGGGCGCACAATCCGCTGCCGCGCTGGCGCGACATCGACGAGGCGCCGAACGTGCCGGTCGAGAAGGCGCCGGAGAAGATCGAAAGCCGCGGGCCGCATCTTCACGCGCCGGGCGAGGCGGGATTCCGATGAGGCCGCGTCCGCATCCTCTTGCTCGGCACCGGCGCGATGGCCGAGCGGCACGTGCACTTCTTCAACGCAGGTCCCGGGCTGCACGGTCGTCGCCGGCGTCGACATCTCCGAGGCGCGGCTGAAGGCGTTTTGCGACGAGCACAGGATCCCGAAGCACTTCACCGATCTCGACGAGGCGATCGCCTGGGGCGAATTCGACGCCGTCACCAACGTCACCCCCGACGCCGTCCACTATTCGACCACGATGAGGCTGATCGCAGACCGGCAAGCCGATCCTCTGCGAGAAGCCGCTGGCGCCGACCTATCCGGAAGCGCTGGCGATGACCGAGGCGGCGGAGCGCGCCGGCATCGTCAACATGGTCAACCTGCGCTACCGCGGGCTGCCGGTCATGCAGATGGCGCGCGCGCTGGTCGAGGACGGCACGATCGGCGAGATCCGCCATATCGACGCGGCGTTCCTGCACTCGCTGGCTCGTCGGCACGCACTGGGGCGACTGGCGCACCGAGGAGCGCTGGCTCTGGCGGCTTTCGAGCGCGCATGGCAGCCGCGGCGTGCTCGGCGACCTCGGCATCCACATCCTCGACTTCGCCGCCTATGTCGCCGACCAGATGCCGGCCTCGATCCACTGCCGCCTGAAGACCTTCGGCAAGGCCGAGGGCGACCGCATCGGCGCCTACGGCCTCGACGCCAACGACAGCTTCATCATGTCGATCGAGTTCGACGGCGGCGCGCTCGGCGTCGTGCATGCGACGCGCTGGGCGCCGGGCTACGCCAACGCGCAGAAGCTCGGCGTCTACGGCACGAAGGGCGGGCTCGAGATCTGGTTCGAGAGCGAGAAGATGGGCCTGCGGGTCTGCGCCGGCGCGGACGTCGACACGCAGACCTGGCGCGAGGTCGAATGCCCGCCGGTGCCGAACACCTACGACACCTTCATCGAGGCGGTGCGCCGCGGCGAGAACTTCGAGCCGAGCTTCCGCCGCGCCGCCGAGCTGCAGCACGTGCTCGACCTGGCGTTTGAATCCGATCGGCTCGGCGCGGCGCTGCCGGTCAACCCGCCGGCGCCACCGAGCCTGTCCAAGGCCGGCTGAGGACTGCCGAAGGCCTTCTGAAGCTTAAGCCGATTTGAGTAGAGCCGGCGCGTAGTCCGCGAAATAGCGCGGCGACTCCTCGATCGTCATCTCGCCGTAGACGACGGTCGCCACGAAGTGCTCGCTCTCCTCGATGACGCGGATGCTCTTGATCTCGAGCGGTCCGTGGTCCCTGAAGTTCCTGAGCCACATCGACGCCGCGTTCCGCGCTTCCCCCGGCGAACGGGCAGTGAACGACTTGCGCTTGCTCCACCATGGGCGCCTCGCTCCGAAAGCGCGTCGGCCGCTGAGCCGACTGCCACCGCTCTCCGAAGCGAATCGATCCAAGAGAACGGTTTATGATTTGTTAACTACGCAAACGCTCGGGGCCGGCTCGCGCCTCAGATCAGCCGCTCGCGCAGGTGCCAGGCCGCCGCTTCGGCATAGCCCGGGTCGATCTCGATCCCGATGCCGCGGCAGCCGAGGCGCTGCGCGGCAAGCAGCGTCGCGCCGACGCCGAGGAATGGGTCGAGCACGACCGCATCCTCCTTCCCGTGCAGCTTGATGCAGCGCTCCGGCAGCGCGACCGGGAAGGGGCTCGGATGATGGTCGCGCTGCGCCTTGGAGCGGATCGTCTCGTAGGGGATGAACCAAACGTCGCCGGCGCAGCGCCGGTCGTTCGTCGTGGCCCCAGCGCGCGATGTTGGACTTGTCCTTGAACGGCACGCCGACCGCGAGCCGGTCGAGCGGCGTCTTCCCGTCCTTGGTGAAGTGGAAGACGTGCTCGTGCGTGTGGTTCAGGTAGCGCGGGCGGTTCACCGGCTTGAAATGGCCGAACGTGTCGTCGCCGATCGAGAGCGACTTCACCCAGACGATCGCGTTCTGCAGGCGGAAGACGTCGCGCATCGCGTTCGCCGCGTCCGACGCGATCCACGGGTCGGAGCTGGTGCCGGCGATGTTGAGGAAGAACGAGCCGTCGTCCTTCATCACGCGCTTCAGGAGGAGCGCCGATCGCCGGAAAGCCAGGCGAGATAGGCGCCGCGGTCGCCGCCGTCGTCGTAGGAGCGGTATTTGAGGCCGATATTGTAGGGCGGCGAGGTGACGACGACGTCGACCGACTGCTCGGGCATCGTCGGCGAGCGCCTCGGCGCAGTCGCCGACGACGATCGTCTGATCGCCGACCTCGATACGCGCTCCGTTGCGCGCGCGCGGGCAGCGGCGATGCGTCTCCGCAGCTCGATCCGGTCCAGCACGGGCGTGCCTCCGCGCCCAGTTCCGTTCGCAGCAGTCTGCCGGATTCGCGCCGGCAGCCGCACGCGGCGTTCGGGCTTAATCCAGTGGAATCTCGGGCAACCGCCCATAATCCCCGCTATTCGCAGCCCGGCGGCTCAGCCTATTCGTGCCGGAGCGCCTCGATCGGGTCGAGGTGCGCGGCGCGGCGGGCCGGGAAAAAGCCGAAGCCGACGCCGACCGCGGCGGAGAAGACGAAGGCGAGCGCCACGATCTTCGGGTTGAGCACGAAGGGCACGCCGAGGCCGAGCGAGGCAAGCGCCGGAGAGCCCGAGGCCGAGCGCGATGCCGATCAGCCCGCCGAAGAGCGACAGCACCACCGCCTCGACCAGGAACTGCATCAGCACCTGGCTTTCCTCCGCGCCGATCGCGAGGCGGATGCCGATCTCGCGCGTCCGCTCCGTCACCGAGACGAGCATGATGTTCATGATGCCGATGCCGCCGACGAGCAGGCTGACGGCGGCGACGGCGGCAAGGAGCCCGGTCAGCACCTTCGTCGTGCTCGTCATCGTCGCGACCATCTCGGCCATGTCGTTGACGCGGAAATTGTCGTCCTCGTCGGCGGTGATGTGGCGGCGCTCGCGCATCAGGAAGGTGACGTCGCGCTTGATCTTCGTCGTGTCGACGCCGTCCTCGGCCGAGAGGAAGATCGAGCGAGACGTCGGTCGTTGCCGGCGAAGCGCCGCTGCACGGCGCGGATCGGCATCAGCACGGTGTCGTCCTGGTCCTGGCCGAAGCTCGACTGGCCCTTCTCCTCAAGCAGGCCGATCACGTCGCAGGAGACGGTGCCGAGCCGGATCTTCGCGCCGATCGGATCGCCGGCGCCGAAGAGCTCCTTGCTGACCGTCGTGCCGATGATGCAGACGGCCTTGCCGGCGCGCACCTCGCTGTCGAGGAAGTTGCGCCCTTCGGTGAGCGGCCAGTCGCGCGCGACGAGGAAGTCGTCGGTCGTGCCGGTGATCGAGGTGCTCCA
This sequence comes from uncultured Solirubrobacteraceae bacterium, assembly GCA_963722815.1. Taxonomy (GTDB): domain Bacteria; phylum Actinomycetota; class Thermoleophilia; order Solirubrobacterales; family Solirubrobacteraceae; genus DASQFQ01. The sequence goes on along the minus strand of CAVROM010000003.1, from coordinate 1,185,331 downwards.
GTTCTGATTGCCGTAGACGGCCTTGGCGCTGGCTGCTGGCGCTCGGCGCGACGGCCTGCAGCCCGCCGATCTGGTGCTCGATCGCGTCGGCGTCGGCGAGCGTGAAGTTCGGCGCGTCGGTCTGGCGCGGGCCGAAACCCTGGCCGGGGCGGACGAAGAGGAGATTGGTGCCGAGCGCGGAGATCTCCGACTGCACCTGCGCCGTCGTGCCGTTGCCGATCGTCACCATGGCGATCACCGCGCCGACGCCGATGACGACGCCGAGCACGGTCAGGAACGAGCGCAGCGCGTTCCTGAGGATCGCCTGCAGCGCGAGCCGGATGGTCTCGAAGAGCATCAGGCGGCCTCCCGCTCGCGCGCTCGTCGGATTCGACGCGCCCGTCGACGAAGTGGATGACGCGCGAGGCGTAGTCCGCCATCTCCGGCTCGTGCGTGACCATGACGACGGTGATGCCGTCGCGCTGGTTGAGGTCGGTCAGCAGCCGCATGATCTCGTGGCTCATGCGCGGTGTCGAGGTTGCCGGTCGGCTCGTCGGCGAGAAGCAGCGCCGGCTTGGTGACGATGGCGCGGGCGATGGCGACGCGCTGCTGCTGGCCGCCGGAAAGCTGGCTCGGATCGTGATCCTCCCAGCCCTTCGAGGCCCGACCTCGGCGAGCGCCGCGAGCGCCAGCTGCGCGGCGCTCCGTCGCCGGCGTTCCGCGATAGATCAGCGGCAGCTCGACGTTCTCCAGCGCCGAGGTGCGCGCCAGCAGATTGAAGCCCTGGAAGACGAAGCCGAGATAGTTCCGCCGCAGCAGCGCCCGCTGTCGGCGGCGTCAGCGCGCCGACGTCGACGCCGCGGAAAGTAGTAGGCGCCGCCGGTCGGCGTATCGAGGCAGCCGATGATGTTCATCGCCGTCGACTTGCCGGAGCCGCTCGGCCCCATGATGGCGACGAACTCGCCTTCGTCGACGCGAAGGTCGACGCCGGCGAGCGCGTTCACCGCGGCTTCGCCGCTGCCCATAGATGCGGGCCACGCCGGCGAATTCGACGAGCGGCGGCGCCCGGTCAGCGTGTCCGCCATCGCCGGGCTCTACTTCGCCGTGCGTCGGAGTCGGTGATGACCTGCGTCGCCCGCCTCGAGCGGCCCGTCGAGCACCTCGGTCCAGGTGCCGTCGCGTCGCGCCGACATGGACGCCGACCTTCTCCGGCGCGCCGTTCTTCGAGCACATAGACGGCGCGCCCGCCGTCGGCGGTCTCCTCGACCTTGGCGACGCTCGGCGTCGCGCGGCGGCCGCGGCAGCAGCATGCCGGAGCAGTCCGCCGCCGCTGCCGCTTGGCGTCGTCGTCGCCGTCGCCGGCCGGCGCGAAGCGGAGCGCCGCGTTCGGGATGAGCAGCGCGTCGTCCACCTTCTTCACGACGATCTCGGCGGTCGCCGTCATGCCGGGGCGAAGCAGCATGTCGGAATTGTCGAGGCGTCAGCACGGCCGTGTAGGTGACGACGTTGTTGATCGTCACCGGCGCGACGCGCACCGTCGTCGACCTTGGCGGGGAAGGCTGCGGTCGCGGAAGGCTTCGACGGTGAAGGTCGCGTCCTGGCCCTCTGCACCTGCCCGACGTCCGCCTCGTCGACGTCGACCTCGAGCTGCATGGAGGCGAGATTCTCCGCGATGGTGAAGAGCACCGGCGCCTGCAGCGAGGCGGCGACCGTCTGTCCGGGCTCGACGGCGCGGCTCATCACCACGCCGTCGATCGGCGAGCGGATCGTCGCCTTCTTGAGGTTCGTCTCGGCGGTGAGGAGGTCGGCCTCGGCGACCTGCGACATTGGCCTTCGCCACCGCGACGCCGGCGACGCGCGCGCTGATAGGCGGCCTGCGCCGTGATTCGCGGCTCGCCGCCGAGGCGAAATCCTTCTGCGTCAGCGCCAGCGCGCGGTCGTAGGCCTGCTTCGCCTCGGCCAGCGTCGCCTCCGCGTCCTGCGACCTGCGCGTTGTCGCATGGCCAGCGTCGCGCGCGCATGCGCGACGTCGGCCTCCAGCTTGTCGGTGTCGAGGACGGCGAGCACCTCGCCCGCGGTCACCTGGTCGTTATAGTCGACGAGCACCTGCTTCGACCGTGCCGGAGAGCTCGCTCGAGATCTCGACCCTGTTGGTCGGCTCGACGGTTCCGGTCGCCGTCACCGTCTCGGTCAGCGCGCCGCGCTTCGCCGCCTGCGTGACGTAGCGGACGGTGCCGGCCGAGCCGCCGCCGAAGACGAGAGGTAGAGCGGCGACGAGCACTGCGACGGCGAGCGCGCCGAGCATGATGTTCCGCCGCGAAAGCCAGCCGCGCGCCGGCGACTTGCCGAGCCCAAGCGTCTCGGCCACGTCGGCGGGCGGCGTGATTTTCTGCTGTACGTTCATTGCGCTGCGTCTCACATGGAAATGTCTCAGGAGTTTGCCAGTGGCGGCGGCGGCGCCGGTTGACGCAGGTCAACGGCGCGGAGCGCTCGCGGGCTTGCCTTCCAACGCGGGGCGGGCCTAGTCGCCGGCCGCTCGAAGCGCGTGCGCCGGAGGAGATGGCAAATCCCGTCCTTGTCGAAGTGACCCGCAGCGGGCGGGTCGAGAGCCGCCATCGCGGCGCGGTCGCCGTCGTCGATGCGCGACGGCAAGACGGTCTTCGCGCTCGGCGACGTCGACGAGCCGGTCTATCCGCGCTCGGCGGTGAAGGCGATCCAGGCGCTGCCGCTGGTCGAAAGCGGCGCGGCGGACGCTTTCGGCTTCGGCGACCGCGAGCTGGCGCTGGCGCAGGCCTCGCATGGCGGCGAGCCGGAGCATGTCGCGGGCGTCAAGGCGATGCTCGCGGCGATCGGCCTCGACGAGACGGCGCTCGAATGCGGCACGCATGCGCCGTCGCACTTCACGTCCGCGGCCGAGCTGATCCGCCGCGGCGAGACGCCCGGGCCGCTCCACAACAACTGCTCCGGCAAGCACGCGAACTTCCTCGCGCTGGCGCGGCACCTGGGCGTCGATCACCGCGGCTATGTCGCGCCGCGAGCATCCGGTGCAGCAGGCGGTGGGCGAGGCGCTTGCCGAGCCTGACCGGCGCGCCGCACGGCGCGGAGAATTGCGGCGTCGACGGCTGCTCGATCCCGACCTACGCGGTGCCGCTCGCCAGCCTCGCGCGCGGCTTCGCGCGCTTCGCGACCGGCGCCGGGATGTCGAAGGCAGCGGGCGAAGGCGGCGAGGCGCATCTATCAGCGCCGGCGATCGCCGAGCCCTTCTACGTCGCCGGCACGGGACGCTTCTGCACCGAGGTGATGACGCTTCTTAACGGCGCGGCGCTGGTGAAGACCGGGGCGGAGGGCGTGTTCTGCGCCGCGCTCGGCGGTCTCGGCCTCGGCATTGCGCTCAAGGCCGACGACGGGGCGACGCGCGCGGCCGAGGCGATGATGGCGGCCGTCGCTCGCGCGGCTCCTGCCGGACTACGCGGAGGCGCTTTCACGCGCGGGGCAGCGCAGCCGATCCTGACCCGGCGCGGCGCGAGGTCGGCGAGGTGAGGGCGGTCGCGGCGGCCTTCAGGGGCTTGGCTAGCGGCGGCGCCTTCGATTTCTCTGACAGGCGACAGCCGTCGCCGCCTCAGTAGAAGGTCTCCGTTTTTACCGCCACGCAGCCGGCGTCGCCGGCGGGGAACAGGAAGAGCCTGCCGCTTCCGTCGGCCGTGGCGTAGGCCTCGACGAAATCGCTGCCGAAATCGATCCGCTGGTAATAGGCGGGGAACACGATTGCGTGCGTCTTCTGGCAGGGCTGGGCGACATAGATCGTGCTCGAATATGCGGTGTTGCAGTGGCCGTTCCCGACCGGCGCGGCGTGGAGGTTCGAAATCTCCTGAAGGCCCGCGGCTTCCTTCTTGGTCGCGATCGTTGCGGCGAAGAGCTCGCTGTTTGGGTCGCTGCGGCCGCGCGTCGCGAGCCAGCGGGAGTCGGAATCGCGGGTGAGCGAATCGGAGAGCGTGACGATCCGTCCGAGGCACGCCGATATCCCCCACTGTTGCGCCTGCTGGCCGATCGGATTGTCGACCGCGACGCCGACCGTCTTCGATCCCGAAGCGGCCGGCGCAGTCGCTGTGTCGCGCCCGGCGGGAGCGGCGCCGTGGTGAATGGAGGATACAAACACGCCTCCGGCTACAACAACCCCGAGAAGGCGACAAGCGCGGAGAGGAACCCCGGTCGCCTCGCGGCGCTCTGGCGTCGTCTGCCGGGCAGGCGACGGGAGGGGTCATATTCGACTTCCGGGAAGTCAATCCATCGGTTTCCGTCGGACACGAATGCGTCTCCGCGTTTAGGGATAGGAGGTTTCGGGGGCCTTCGCGTCCGCCCGGCCGAGCGGCCTTCTCCTCCGGGAGAATAGAAAAATCAGGTTTTGCCGCAAGTTCTTAGTTGCTCTTGCCACGCCGCGACTTATTTGCATTTCGCGTGCCGAATGCTCTATGCCTTCGGAAATGAATGCGCCGTTGCGTTGTGAGGTGGGGAAATGAGGGGAAGGATCTCGAGCTGCTGCCTGGCGCTTGTGCTCGGCTCTGGCGATGGCAGGCGTCGCAAGGCGCAGACCCGGATCGAGAAGCAGTTCGACGACTGGCTTGTCACATGCCAGGAGACCGAGGCTGCGAAGACGTGCGCTGATGTCTCAGACGCTGTGCGACGCGAAGACCAAGCAGACGGTTCTCGCCTGGATATTCAGCAAGGGCGCCGACGGCAGCATGAAGGCGATCGTGCGGACGCCGGTCGGGGTGCTGCTGCCGGAGGGCTTGAAGATCCAGATCGGCGGCGAGGACAAGCCGCCCGTGCCCTACCGCTTCTGTGGGCCCGCGCGCCTGCACGGCCGAATTCCCCTTCGGCGACGACTGGGTGGCCTCGTTTCGCAAGGAGGCGGACCTGACCGCCGGCTTCATGACCGTGGCCGGCCAGCCGATCAGTCTGAAGGTCAGCTTGAAGGGGTTTTCGGCCGCCTACGACTACTACTCAAGCAGTAGCTCGGCCACGGTGAAGACCGCCGTCAGGGTCTTCCGGCTGCCTATGCCTGCCGGCTCGTCCGGCGCGTCGGCCGGTCAGCCTGCGGCGGCGGCCGGTGCAGCGGCTTGTTCGGCTGCGAGAGGCTGCTGCGGCGCCTCGATCGTCAGGAAAGAGGCGATGTGCGGGCTGCCGAGCTGCACGGAGGACGGGCAGCGCCGCGCGTGGATCACCGAGACGTCGAAGAGCTCGGTGATGTGGCCGGTGATCTCGATCCATTCCGCGATCCCGCCCGACTGCAGGTCGATGACGTAGACGCCGCATTTCGGCTCGCTGTCGCGTTTCTCCAGGTTCTTCTGCAGCTCGAGGTCCTTGAACACGCCGTCGCGCGGCAGCGAGGTCGTGACGACGGCGAACCGCCGGCGAAGGCGAGCCCGCGCAGGAAGCCGGGGCAGAACGCCACGTCGGTCTTCTTCGCTCGTTTCCGGATCGACGCGCACGAGATAGCCGCGGCCTGAATCGAGCACCCAGATCGCCCCGTTCGTGCGACGCGCGGCGAGTGCGGCATGGAGAGGTCGTCGATGACGATCTCGATCCGTCCTGACGTCGATGATGACGCCGCCCTCCTAGCGGCGGTCGCGCCAGCCGTCCACCGCATCGGAGCGGCTGACCGCGCTCACGTATTGCGGCCGCCCGTCCTCCATCGCCAGCCCGTTCAGGTGGCAGCGGTCCTCCGGCACGAGCTTGGAGATGAAGCGTCGGCTTCCAGATCGGCCGGAACGTAATGGCTCGATGCTTGGCATCGCCAGGCAGGAGAACTTGGTGTTGACGAAGACGATGCGGTGTCCGCGTCGATCGCGATCTCGTGGACGTCGAGGTCGCCGGTGTACTGGGCGTTGCGCGGGAAATAGAAGCGCGTCGAAATTGCTGGTTGGCGAGCTGGCCGGGCCCGAGCACGTTCTCCAGCCGCCAGATGCAGACATTCGACACGAGATAGATGCGCTGGGCGTTGGCGTAGACGCCCATGGCGCGCGGAAAGTGGCTCTGGTGGAACGACACCCGGCCGTCGGGCATCACGCCGACCAGGAAGAGCTGTCCGGTCTGGTAGGAGGTGAAGGCGAGCGAAGCGTTGCGGGCTTTGAGCCAATTGGCGAAGCCGCGCGACGCGGCGATCTGGCTCGCTTGTTGTTGCGGCTGCTGCGCAGGAGCGGCCTCGTCGCCGGCCGCCCCCTCGTTGCCGGCCGCCCCTGCTTCTCCGCCCGGCCCCTTCGGCGGCAGACTCCGGCACCTCGAGGTCCGGGGCGCCAGGCTCGCCTGAGCCGGCCGCTCTCGTCTTTCTTTTTGCCGTCGCTGTCCTGCATCGAAAAATCCTGCAAACAAAAGGAACGGGCCGGAGTTTATCCGGCCCGCCCACTTAAGTCAGCCTTTGCGGCGTGTCACCAGGCGATTCGGGCGCCGCCGTGGACGGAGAGGGCCCGGAAGTCGTCGGCGAACTCCCACTTGCCGCGCGCGAACACCGACCAGCCGCTATGCGACACCGCGCTGATCCCGCCCGACACCTCGCCCCAGGTGTCGTCGCGGCTGTCGGAGAAGGTCGGCAGCGCAAAGCTGAAGCCGGTCACGTCGACCTGGTTGTCGCCCATGAACTCGTGCCACACGCTCGCCCCGATATCCGGCTGGATGCTGAAGTTCGCGTCGCCGAACGCCGCCCCGATCCGCGCCCCGGCGCGGCCGCGCAGGCTCTCGTCCTCGTTGAACGACACCTGCCCGCCGAGCAGCGAGATGTTGTCGAACTGCGTGTTCATGTACGACACCGAACCCTGCGGCTCGACGAAGAACGTGCTGCCGAGCTTGTAGCCGCTTTCGAGCCGGCCGCCGACGTTGGTCACGTTCGTCTTGGCGCTGCCGTTCTGCCCGAAGGGCGTGGCGTCGATGCTGACGTCGAGGAAGTCGGCCTTGACCACCGCGTCGGCATAGAAGCCGCCGTGGATGAAGGTGCCGTAGCCGCCGACCGACGGGCCCTCGAACTTCGAGCCGCCGCCGGCGTCGAAATCGAGGTCGGACCACGTGTAGCCGCCGAGGAGACCGAACAGTATCGCGTCGCCCGGCGTCGCATCGGTGCCGAAGTCGACGCCACCGAGCACGCCCTTGATGTTGATGTCGTGGTCGAGGTTGAAGGTGGTCGGCGGCGGGCCGGCGATGGTGTAGTCGGCGTCGCGCTCCGCCCAGACCCCGATGCCCTTGGCCCAGATTCCGGGGGTGACGTTGCCGTTGCCCGACGGGGCGCCTTCGTCCGCCATCATCGAGCCGTCGCCCTCGCCAAGGTCCGCCGTGGTCGTCGCCGCGCCGTCCATGAGCTGCAGGCGAAGGTCGGCCTGCCGATCCGTAAACGCACTGGTCGTCTCGTGCCAGATCTCCTGCGCCGTCGTGATGTTGACCGCCAGCGACGTCCCGAGCGAGCTCGGGCCGATCGTCACGAGCTCATGCACCGCCGGTGACATGGGAGGCTACGGGTCGGTGTCGAGCTGCAGATCCCACGTCCAGAAGCCGGCCTGCAGCGGCGCTTCGAAAGCGAAGTCGCCCGCCGATGGGTCGTGCCGTCGCGAACGATGACGACGGGGATGCCGTCGTAGTTCGGCGAGCTGCCGTTCGGGTTGGTGTTGTTCACGTGGACGATCGTCTTGCCGTGCGTGTTGGCCCGGATATGGAATTCGTCGGAGACAGTGCCGCTCCGGTGGCGAGATAGGCGTCGACCGCCAGGTTGGAGTTGCCGTCGCCATAGAATTCGACGGGGCCGGTAGTACTAGTTGAGGACGAAGTTGTCCCCCACGACGTTGTTGACCATCGTGATGAGGCCAGGTCCGCCCGTGGCGCTCCCGTTGTGGAACTCTTCGAGATTTTCGAAGTAGACGTTCTCCGGTCCGCCGGCGCCGAAATCGGACGTGCGGATGACGCCGCGGTTGAACACGCGGTCGGTGCCGCCGGGGCCGGTGAAGTCGAAATCCGTCGTGCCCGTCGGCCGCCAGAGGCCGTCGTGACATAGACGTCGTCGTCTGTGTCGAACAGCATGTAGCCGCGCACGTAGCCGGAGATTAGACATCGCGCGTCGCTGCCGGTTTCGTGTAGACGGCGAGGTCGCTCCCCGCCGTCAGGCTAGCCGCCCGCGCCCACCGTGATAATGGTCGGGCACCCCGCCGCCCGGACGATAGACGCCGCCGCCGCGCCGTAGACGGAGCCGTTGATGTTTACGGTGCGTCGTTATCGCATTCTCGACGGCGATGCCCCGCGACAGTGTACCGTAGGTGCTGCTGCCGACAGCGCGGATGGTGCCGTTGGCCGTGATGTTGACGCTGGAACTCTGTAGAACCGGCGCTGGGACCGTATGTGCCGGCGTTGATGCCGTCGTTCGGGGAGTCGATCGTGCTGCCGGCGCCCGGATGATCGTGATGTAGCCGTCGACGTTGCCCGCGCCGGAGTAGGCGAACACGCCGAAATGTCCCGCGTCGACGTTGCCGTTGACGTTTATTCGATGTTAGCGCCGGTGTATTTGATGTCGGCGCCAGCCAATCGGGGCCGGCGCCAAAGTTGCCGCGGGCGTGGTTCCATAGGCGACGGCCGAAATGCCGTTCCGCGCGGAAGTGAGGTGCCCGTTCGACGTGATCCGGATGTTTGCGTCGCCGTACGGTATGGCTCTAGAGTGAGCTGTAATACTTCGAGCTCGAGGACGTGCTGAAGGCGTAGATGGCGTCGTCGGTGGAATTGATGTCGCTGTTGCTGATGATCTCTATGTGGCTGGTGAGGCCGTAGACGCGCGCGTCGATGCCGTTGGCGCCGTCGTTGCCCGCCCGCCGCCGTTCGGCTCGCCGCTCGATGCTGCCGAGCGCGGTCAGCGTCTGGCTCGTCGTGACGTCGATGTTGCCGTAGTCGGAGACCAGGTACATGGCGTCGTAGACGCTGGCCGTGAGGTTCCCGCGGCCGATGACGCGATGTCGACTCGACGTAGATGCCGTTCCGTGATCCGATGGTCGTGGCCCTAATGCCGGCATTGGTGGCGCTGACATTGCTGTCGTTGTGGATCGTGATGTCGGCGTTGTAGCCTTCGTCTTGGCGGATGATGCCGTTGGCTGCCGTTGACGGTGTGGCCCGTCTGGTCGTGATGCTGATGTCCGACTAGTCGTCGGTGGCTCCTCGAAATGCCGTCGCGGCCCGCGAGCATCGTTGTGGGTCTCGATCGTGATGTCGGAGTTGCCGTTGGTTCCTGCGCATACGCCGAAATCCCCCGCCATCAGCAGGATTCGCCGGTGCGGTGATGCGGATGTCGGCATCGGCCGTTTCAGTAAAAGCGGTTCGTCGACCGCTGTCAGGTATTGGCCGCTGTGGGTGATCGTTGTCTTGCCTCTAGCGTGGTATGACGTCAAAACCGTCGTCGCTCGCGTGGACGTCGCCGCTGGTGGTGGATGAAATCGAGCTGTAGTCGGTCCGTGTAGAGGTTGAACCCGTCGCGGCCGGCGGTGATGTCCGCGGAGTTGTAAACTTTTATTCTCGCGTTCCTTGCTCGTGCCGGCATAGACGCCGTCCCCCGGCGACGATCGACGCATAGTTGTGGATGTAGATGTCCGAGCTAACCACTGCTGAAAACGTCGATGCCGTCGCCGGCCGGATCTCCCGTGCCGGCGATGATCGATGCGTGGTTATTGATTGTGACGTCGCTCCAAGCGCCGGAAACGAATGCGTTGATGCCGTCCTAGGCGGTGATTTTGTGCCGCCGGCGTTGTTGTTGATGATGACGTAGGAGTAGTTGCCGGTGGTCTCGACGTGGATTCCGTCATCCTCCGAGCCGCCGCCGCCGGAGAGGACGCTAGAGCCGCTGTTGGTGAGGTCGACGTAGTGGCCGCCGCCGTCGTCCGAAGGTCGATCGCGGAGTCCGGCCCGTTCGCGCGAGCCACCGTGTTGACGCACGTGATCGCATCGGGCGGACGCGTCGAGATCGGGGCGGGCGAGGCGGGCTGAACGCACTCGTCCGCGAGAGCCGGCCGCGGCGCCATGCGACGCCGATGACGAGGCCGGTCGCGAGCGTCGTGGTCAGAAGCAGCGACGCGCGCTTGGCGGTCCGCTGCGGCAGGAAGCGCGGGTCGAGGCCTCGCCGCCGCTTCGGCTTCCGGCCGATCACGACGTTCGAATAGCGCGCGTTGTTGATGAACTTCGACATGCCCCGCCTCCAAACGATATGCGCACTCACGGCACATTCATCGCCGCCGCTATCGATTCCCGGAAATGCGCGCCGCAGCAAGAGGATACCGGGCCGAAAGAGCTTCGCTGAAGATCACAACAGCCGGCGAAATGATGGAAAAGAATGTTATTCGGCAAATACTTAGCTACAAAGGACATCGGATGGACGACGCTCTGCAGACGAGGGATTGCGTCACACTGTGGCGAATCCGACACGCATCTGAAGCACCTCCCGCCAAGGTAAACTCCGAACGAACCGGCTAAGGAATGAGAGGGGTTGGTCGAGTTGGCGGCGAAGGAGAGTTCTCGATGGCGCGCCTTGTCGTCTGCCTTTGCCTGATGCTCTGCGCCCTGCTCGGGCAGGTTGCTCGCGCCGCCGACGCGGACCTGATCGCCGGGTTCCGGGCGATTGTGATGCAGCCGGAATATTCGAACCGCAACACCTCCCGCGACGTCGTCCGCAAATTCCCCGGGCGCGTCCGCTACCGGCTCCACAATCGCTCGCGATTCGACCGCACGGCCGAGGCCGAGCGCTTCGTCGAGAGCCTCGGCGAGAGAATTCCGGGGCTCGACGTGGGCCTTGCGGCGGGCGCGGAACGGGCGAACTTCGAGGTCTTCATCGTCGACCGCGCCGACTATGTCTCGGTGGTCGGATCGGAGATCTACCGTCGCCGCATCCGCCACGCGCCTGGGCGCTGCGTGGTCACCGCGTTCGAGCGAAGCGGCAGGATCGAGCGCTCCGTCGCCGTCATCGTCGCCGACGAGGGCGACGCCGTCTTCACCCGCTGTCTGAACGAGGAGCTTTCCCAGGACTTGGCGCCCTGAACGACGACCCGGCGTCGGCGACAGCGTGTTCAACGGCGGCGCGACGCCGCTCAGCCTGACCGGCTTCGACATCCTGCTCCTGAATGCCCTCTACGACCCGCGGATCAAGCCCGGAATGGACTGGCAGCACGTGCTCCCGCTCCTCCCCGAAGTGATTCGCGACGTCAGCGCGCGGCTCGGCCGCGATAGCACCGTCCGCACGTCCGCGCACCGGTTGACGGCGGGTTCCGGTTCGGCGACGGATGGCCGCAATGGCAAACTATCGCGCGCTCGCCCGGCGAACGCGTAGAGCAGCCCGATGATCGTGGTCGTCACACCTTGGGCGACGAGGATGTGCGTCTGGATGCCCTGCTCGTTGAGCTGCTGGAAGTACGGCGGGAGATAGCCGTACTCCCGGCCGATCTTCAGCAGCCCCTTCGACGGCCCTGCGAGCCAGGCCATCATGCCGCTCAGCGACGCGCTCACGAGCGCCAGAGCCGTGAGGGGCACCAGGACCTGCAGACCGAAGTGCGAGAAGAACCCGGCGAACGCCTGCATCACACCCGCGGTCAGGCTGAGCTGCTGTGCCGGGATCACCCACGAGATCGCGAGCGCGGGGACGATGAAGATCGCCAGGACGAGGCCCATGGAGAGGAACGTCGCCTTCGGGAACTCCTTCGCGGGCTCGCGCAGGTCGTCGACGTGCACCGCGTTCATCTCCATCCCGGAGTAGGCAAGGAAGTTGTTGACGATGAACACGACGCCCGCCAGGCCGGTGAACGCCGGCAGCAGATGCTGCGCGGTCATCGGCGCGGCCGAGTGGTTGCCCTGCAGGAGGTAGACGATCCCCATGATCACGAGGATCGCGCCGGGGATCAGCGTGCCGATCACGGTTCCGCGCGACGCCAGCTTGGCGATCAGCCCGAGCCCGCGCGACGAGATGAGCACGCTGGTCCAGAACAGCACGATGATCACCGCGGCTGTCCAAACGCCGTTATCGGCCAGATTGGGATCGATGACATACGCCAGGGTGCTGCCCACGTACGCAAGCAGCGTGGGGTAATAGAAGATGGTCAGGGCGAACTGGCACCAGATCGCGAGCAGCCCCATCGGGGCCGAGAGGCCTTTGCTGACCCAGTTGTAGACACCGCCCTTCCAACCTGAAGCGAGCTCGGCGGAGACCAGCGACGTGGGCACGAGGAACACGATCGCGGGCAAGACGTAGAGGAAGACGGAAGCGAGTCCGAACACCGCCATGGTCGGGGCGGAGCGCAAGCTCGCGACGGAGCCGGTGATCATCATCGCCAGGGCGGTCCACGTGATGAACGTCCGCTTCGGGGATGGGCGCACCGTCGTCGAGGCGGCGGCCGCGGGAGCGCCGGTAGCGCCGGCGCGCGCTTTGATGGAGGTCATGCCCAACGAATCCGGCGCCACGCGCGTGACCCGTAGACGTCTGCGCATCGCCGCCATACGCGGCTCGTCTACTCCGGATCCGGCAGTACCTGGGTCAGCTGGTTGCGCGAGCTGATCTCGAGCTTGGAGAACACCTTGCGGAGGTGGTAGGCGACGGTGTGCTGGCTGAGGAATAGCCGCGCACCGATCTCCTGGTTCGACAGCCCGTCGCGAGCGAGTCCCGCGATCTGCCGCTCCTGCGCCGTCAGCTCATCGCGCGACTCCTCCGCTCGCTTGCGGACGCGCTCGCCGGTCGCCAACAGCTCCCTGCGCGCGCGCTCTGCGAACGCCTGCATCCCGATCGCCGTGAACTGCTCGTGCGCAGCGCGGAGCTGGGCGCGCGCGTCGACTCGGCGCTCCTTGCGGCGCAACCACTCGCCATAGAGCAGTTGCGCGCGACCCAGCTCGGGTCGCAACCGCGTGCGGCCCAGGTGATCGAGCGCCTCTTGGTAGAGGCCCTCGGCGGCCTTGCCCTCGCTCAACAGCGCGCGGGAGCGGGCGCTGATCCCCATCGCCCAGTCGGTGCCGGCCGTCGATGTGACCTCCACCAGGAGCTCGAGCGCGGCGCTCGCGCGCTCGGGCTTCCCGCTGCGCACGGCCGCCTCGATCAGCTCGGGACGTGCCCAAGCGGAGATGAAGAGTCGCGGCATTTCCCCTGCTGCCCGCTCCGCCGCGGCGAGCGCACGGTCGTAGCTGCCCAGCCCGTTGAACAGGATCGAACTCACCCATTGGGCCCATTGGACGCCGATGCCTTGCCCTCCGGCTTCGGCGTCGCGGATCATGGCTTCGATCAGCGGCAAGCTGTCGGCCTCGAGGCCGCGAAGTGCACCGAGCAACACGGTCGCGTACGGGGCAAGCCGCGACCCGGTCGCCCGTGTCACCGCTTCGGCCTCGGCGATCGCCGCGGAAGCAGCTCCGAAGTCTCCCCGCCAGGCGACAAGAAACGCCCATGCAGCGAGATCGATCGGCAATCGCGCGAGCGCGCCCGTGTCTCGGCTCTCCTGCAATTGCCGCGAATTGATCGCGTGCATGCTGTTCTCGTCCCACAGGACGTTGGCCGGGATGGTCGCCAACCAGCCCCAACGGAAGTTCGCTTGCGGCTCCGACGCCTCGTCAAGGAACGCGCTCGTCGCCCGCCTCAAAGCGGACGCGCTCGCCACAGGTCCTTCCGTGCTCAACGCGGCCAGGCCGTCGAGCAGCAGATCGGAGGGTCGAAGCGGCCAGGACGGTGGCGGAGCGGATCTGACAGCTCGAGAGACGTCGAAGAGGTCGCCGCCGGTGGCCAGGCGACCGGCAAACAGGCCCGCGCCCCAGGCGTCGAGATAGACCTCGCGCGCGAGTTTGCCGTCGAGTCGGGCCAGACGCTCGGCTGCCTCCAGAAGCAGCGGGGGTGCTGCACTGCCCATGCTCGACGCGAACGCGATCCCTCCACGGAGCAACTCGACCTGCGCCATCTGCAGTTCGTCCCGCGTCCCGGCTTCGGCTGTCGACAACAGCTTCCGAGTGACCTCGAACTCCCCGGCGTCCAAGCTCGCTCGCGCTCCGGCCAGGGCTCTGTCGGTCCGTTTCTCCGGATCCACCGTCAGCGCCACCGCGCGTTGCAGGAACGCAGCCGCAGCGGCGAGACCTCCGCGCGCCTGTGCCCGGCCGGCCGAGCGCTCCAGCTCCGATGCGATCTCCTCGTCCGGTGCCGGTGCCGCTGCAGCCATATGCCAGGTCCGACGGTCCGGGTCGGCCTCGCGATCGGTCGCGTCTGCCAACGCCCGGTGGGCCGCCCTGCGCTCCCCGATCGTCGCCGATCCATACACCGCCGAGCGCACCAGCGGATGCCGGAACGTGACCCTTTCGCGGATCGTCAGCAGGCCATGCCTTTGCGCATCCTCACCGGCCGCCGGCCCAACCCCCAGCCGCCTGGCTGCGCGCCAGAGCAGCAGTGGATCGCCGACCGGCTCCGCCGCCGCGACGAGCAGCAGACGCCGAGCGTCATCAGACATGGCGCGGATGCGACGAACGAAGCTCTCTTCGATCTTGCCCTGGAGCGACAGCGCCGCGGGCAACCCGAAACCGCCGGCCAGCTCCGCCGCCGTGAAACCTCGCGGCAGCTCGAGCAGAGCGAGCGGGTTGCCGCGCGTCTCGGCGATGATCCGCTCGCGCACCCGCTCGTCCAATATGAAACGAACCGCTGACTCCAGCAGAGCACGCGCGTCACCGTTGCGTAGACCGAGCAACGGCAGCTCGGGCAGGTGCTGAAGCTCCTCGCCCGGCTCGCGCGCCGCAAACACGATCCCGACCGGCTCGGCGAGCAGCCGACGAGCGACGAAGGCCAGCGTCAGCGCCGACGCATGATCAAGCCATTGAGCGTCGTCGACCACGCACAGCAGCGGGCCGTCCTCCGCGACCTCCGAGAGCAGACTCAGCATTCCCAAACCCACCAGAAGCCGATCCGGTGCTGCGCCGGCGCTCAGAGCGAACACGATCTCCAGAGCCTCGCGTTGCGGCGCCGGAAGCCGCTCGAGCCGATCGAGCATCGGACCGCTGAGCTGATGCAGGCTGGCGAATGGGAGCTCCATCTCTGACTCCACGCCGACCGCGCGAGCGACGGTGAGATCCGAGGCCGACTCCATCAGGTACCGCAGCAGCGCCGTCTTCCCGATCCCCGCCTCGCCGCGCAGCACTAGCACCCCGCTGCGCCCGACCCGCACGCCCGCGAGCAGAGCATCGAGCGCCGCGCACTCGTCCCGGCGACCACGCAGCACGTGTTCGCCGGCAGCCGGGCGAACGCCAGCCATGACGCGATCATCATAAGGCCAGGGCGCAGACGGGTTGGCCATGCGATCAGTGTCTTCGCGCGCGAGGCGCGAGTCGATCCCGCTGGCTGGATTCTTGTCCTGGGGCTGGCCCCATGGCGTAGCGTTGGCCCATCATCGATGTCAAGCGATTACGCGTCGTGGTCGGCGAGGATGAGCCGCTCATTCGCGCCGGCGTCGTGACGGTGCTCAAAGAGGCCGGCTTTGAAGTGGTCGGCGTAGCCGGTGACGCGACCGACCTGGTTCGCAAGGTCAGCGCTCACCAACCCGACGTCGCCGTCACGGACATTCAGATGCCCCCGGGAAGAACCGACGACGGGCTGCGCGCGGCTCAACAGATTCGCGCCGATCATCCCGACATCGGCGTCGTGATCCTCTCGCAGCACCTGGAAACCCGCTACGCGCTCGAGCTGGTCGACGGTCGCGCCCAAGGCGTTGGATACCTGCTGAAGGACCGGGTCGCGGATCTGTCGCTCTTCACCGATGCAATTCGCCGCGTGGCGCACGGCGGCTCGGCGCTCGACCCCGAGGTCGTCGATCGCCTGGTCTCACGACCTCGGATCGCATCGAAGCTCGGCGATCTCACACCTCGCGAACTCGAGGTCCTTGCGCTCATGGCGCAGGGGCTTTCGAACGCAGGGATCGCGGCAGAGCTCGTCGTGACCGTCGGCGCGATCGAGAATCACATCACTGCGATCTTCGACAGGCTCGACCTCCGTCCTCGACCCGAAGTGCATCGACGTGTCCTCGCCGTGCTCGAGTACCTCAAGCAGTAGGCAGCTCGGCTTTCGCCAGCGGGATCTCGGCCCGCAGGGTGGTACCGGCCCCCAGTGGGCTGTCGACACTCAACACGCCTC
Organism: uncultured Solirubrobacteraceae bacterium; assembly: GCA_963722815.1. Taxonomy (GTDB): domain Bacteria; phylum Actinomycetota; class Thermoleophilia; order Solirubrobacterales; family Solirubrobacteraceae; genus DASQFQ01. The sequence continues at coordinate 1,169,214 of CAVROM010000003.1, read as the reverse complement.
CAACCGCGCCCACACGATCGGCAAGCCCCGAGAGTCCGGAGCCGCCGCCTCGCACGGCGGCGCCGCCCACGCCGTCGTCATGGACCTCGACCGTGAGCGAACCTCGAGCGACACCGATATGGATGCCCGCTGATGTCGCCTCGGCGTGCTTGACGACGTTCGTCAGCGCCTCTGAGATCAGAAAGTAGACCGTGCTCTCGACCACGGGTGCAAACCGCGTATCGGGAACATCCAACGGCTCGACCGGGAGCGGCGACTCCTCGGCCAGCGCCTCCACCGCGGCGCGGAGTCCGCGTGTACTCAGAAGCGCTGGATGGATACCGCCGGCAAGCTCTCGCAGGTCGCGGATCGCGCCACGCACCTGCTGCGTCGCCGTCTCGAGAAGCTCGCGCGCCCGCTCCGGCTCCGACGCGATCGTCTCCCCCGCCCGCTGAACATTGAGCACGAGGCCGACCAGCCTCTGCTGCGCCCCATCGTGCAGGTCGCGCGTCACCTGACGCCGCGCCTCGTATCCGGCCTCGAGAATCCGTCGCTGCGCCGCCCGTGCCTCGCTCTCTCGCGCCTGAGCGATGTCGCGCTCCCGTTCCGCCGTTTCTGCCCTCCGCTGCTCCTCGATGTCCGAGAAGGCGAGAACGGCGCCGCGGCCACCTGGCGTATCGATCGGTGCCGACCAATAGCTCACCGGGAATATCGTGCCGTCACGCCGGAAGAACCAATCAAGGTCCGCGTGCACGGTCTCGCCGGTCGTGCGCGGCCGGAGCAGCGGGCAGTCCTCGGCTCGGAAGTGAGACCCGTCGGGGTGCTTGTAGTGGATGGTCTCGTGGCTGGGCTTGCCTTCGAGCTGCGAGAGGTGGTCGTAGCCGAGGGCAGCGAGTGCCGCGGGGTTGGCGAAGCGGATCCGCCCGTCGTGGTCGACGACCCAAACCGGCTGCGCGATGCAATCCAGGATCGCCTTGAGGAAGGGCGGCGTCTGGGCGGTCGACTCGTGACCGCTGGGCGATGCCGCTCCAGGTTCACCAATCTCCATGCGCGGTCGTTCAATGCTACGCGGCGCGCGACCCGGATGCGAGCCCTCGCCCGAGCGACCTCAGCCGGTGCAGCGCCTCGCGCTCGAGCTGGCGGCTGCGCTCCTCGCCGACCCCGAGTCGCGCGCCGATCTCGGCGTGCGTCTCGGGCTCCTCGCCCCGCAGTCCGTAGCGCCGCAGGAGGACCTCGCGATGGCGGTCGGGGAGCAGGCCGAGCATCGACCACGCCCGCCGCTGGCTCTCGCGCTCGTCGGTCTGCCGCCAGGGGTCGACGGCGTGGTCGTCGGCGATCAGGTCGCCGAGCGTCGTGCCGGTCTCCCCGATCGGCTCATCCAGCGATGCGGTGACTGAGGCCGCCTCGCGCAGCGCGCGTACGCTGCTGACGCTCAACCCGATCCGCTCGGAGATCGCCTCGGTCGAGCGTACGCCGGGCGCCGACCGTTCGAGCTCGTGCTCGGCGCGCCGGATCCTCGCCAGCCGGTGCCAGGCGTTGGACGGGATCCTGATCGTGCGCTCGTCAACGACCGCGTCGGCCAGCGAGCGACGGATCGACCAGATGGCGTACGTCGAGAGCCTCACAGCGCGGCGATGGTCGAACTTCTCAACGGCGCGGAGCAGGCCGATGGCGCCCTCCTGCACGAGATCCTCGTAGGGCACTCCCCGTCCGCGGTACCGCTGCGCGAGCGAATGCACGAGCCGCAGGTTGCGCTCGATCAGCTCCCGCTTGGCGGCGAGATCACCACGCTCAATCCGCTGCGCGAGCGCGATCTCTTCGGCGGCCGTCAGCAGTCGATCGTCCGCTCGGGCCATCTCACGCCACCGCCGCAAGCATCGGACGCGGCGCACCGGCGGACCGGATGAGCGCGTCGAGCGCGGGCGCCGCAGTCTCGTCACGCCAGAACAGCGCGAACTCGACCCGGCGCGTCGGCAGGATGCTGCGCGCGACCGCCCCGCCGATCGCCACCTCGGACGCGGTGGTCAGCACGAGGGCGTCGCCGGCGGCGACCGCCGCCAGCATCGCGGGACCGGGCCCGCCGCGCTCGAGCGCAGCGGTGACGCCGAGCGCACCCAGCGTGTCGGCGACCAGCCGGTCATAACCGGCGCCGTCGCGGTGGCCGGTGACGACGAACCGCTGCCCGTCGAGGGCCGCCGCCGCGACCGGTCCGCTGCCGGCCAACGGGTGGCTCGGTCCAGCGACGACGCGCCAGGGCTCGCGGCCGAGACGCACCCGGCGCAGTTCTGCGGAGCCCAACTCGGACGGCGCGATCATCGCATCGAGTCGCCCGTCACGCAGGTCGCGCAACAACGTCCCGGCGTAGGACTCCACCACGGTCAGCTCGACGGCGGGGCGCCCCGCGCCGAAGGAGCCGAAGAGCGCCGAAGTGCCCGGCCAGCCGGCGCCGGCGACGATCCCGACACGAACGCTGCCGACGAGGCCTTCCTCGAGATCGTGCCCGGTCGCGCGAGCGGCGTCGGCCGCCACGAGCGCCGTCCGGGCTCGCTCGAGGAACAGCTCGCCGGCATTGGTCAGGTCCGCGCCGCGCGTGTGGCGCTCGAAGAGCGTGACGCCCAACTCGGACTCCAGCCGGCGGATGTGCGTCGACAGGCCCGGCTGGGCCACCCACAGACGCTCCGCGGCGCGCGTGAAGCTTCCCTCCTCGGCGATCGCCACGAAGTACCGAAGATGCCGAAGTTCCATGGGCTCAGGCCGCTTCGGCCAGGTCGGAGGATGCGTCGGCGAGATCGCCGGCGGCCGCAGCCTCGGCGTCGAGCGCGGCGACATACGCGGCGAACGCGTCACGACGCGACGGGTCGTCCGCGACGAGGAAGGCGTCCCAGCGCGTCCGGACGACAAGCTCGGCGTCGCGCCACGCGCTGAGCGCGCGGGCCTGCAGCTGAGCCTGGTACAGCGGCGTACCGTGACGGACGAGGAAGTTCATGTCTGCGCTCCCTTCGGTTGATCCGAACATGGCGGCGACCGTACGTCCGGTCGGGGCGAGCTCGCATCACCAGCGTTGACAGTCTTGGGCTAACTGTCAGCCGTCAGCTGGTAGCCGGCCCCCGTCGAGCGATACGCGTTTGGGTATGACGGACGCCCGCGCTCCATCTGACGCGGACGAGGCGCCCACCGCAGAGTGGAGGCATGTCGCGCTTGGGGCCACGATGATCCCGCTCTCTGACGGCATCCCCGCCCGGCGCTTCCCTGTCGTCAACGTCGCGCTGATCGTCGCCTGTCTGGCGGTGTGGCTCTTCTACGAGCTCCCGCAGCTCGATGTCGCGATCGCTCACGCCTCGTTCTACCCGTGCACGCTCGACGGCTCCTGCCGGGGCCCTGAGCCGTGGGGCGTGAGCTGGTTCACCGCCATGTTCCTGCACGGCAGCTGGGACCACATCCTCGGCAACCTGATCTTCCTCGCGATCTTCGGCAAGAACGTCGAGGACCGGCTGGGCCATCTCCCCTACCTGGGGTTCTACGTTGCCGGCGGGTTCGTGGCGACGATGACCCAGAGCCTGGTGTCGCTGCTCGCAGGCCGCGCCGCGGATGCAAGCGTGCCCACGCTCGGAGCGAGCGGCGCGATCGCCGCGGTGCTTGGCGCCTACTTCGTCTTCTATCCCACGTCACGCGTCCTCACGCTGGTGCTGGTCTGGCCCGTCCGGATCCCCGCGTGGTTCTTCCTCGGCGGCTGGTTCGTCTACCAGCTCGTCGAGGGCAACGCCGGGCTCCTGTCATCGCGGGCGCGCGGCGTGGCGTTCTTCGCCCACATCGGCGGCTTCCTGTTCGGCGTCCTCGTCGCGCGGCGCGTCGCTGCGGTCACGACGAGGCAGCCGGTCGTAGCCACCACATGAAAGGGAGCAGCTCAATGTCCGATCAGTCACTCGTGCGCGCTGTGATGCAAGCGCTCGCCGACACCCGCCACGTCCAACCCGACGAGATCGCCGCGCAGGCCGAGGGTGGCCGCGTCGTCCTCCGGGGAACGGTCGGCAGCCCGGTCCAGGAGGCCGAGGCCGTGCGCAGCGCCGAGCGTGTCGCCGGCGTCGCGGTGGTCGAGAACCGGCTGCGCATCCGGCCCACCGCGCTCGAAGCCCGCGAGGACGTCGACACCGAAGCTGCCGTGATTGCCGCGCTGATCGACGATGACGGCCTGCCCGCGTCCTCGATCCACGTCGACGCGGACCACGGCACCGTCACCCTCAGCGGGCTCGTCGACCACGCTGCCCAGCGCGACCGGGCCGAGCGCGTGGCGCGGAGCGTGGGCGGCGTGACCCTTGTGCGCAACGAGCTGCGTCTCCCACCGCTCGCCGACGCGAATGAGATCGCCGAGCGCATCACGAACGCACTCGGCGTCGACGCGCTCGTCGGGATCGACCGCGTCGGTGTGTCGGTCGACGGCAACGACGTCACGCTGACCGGCACGGTCCGGTCCGACGCGCACCGCGCGATCGCGCTGACGATCGCCGGGCGCATCCCAGGCGTCGCACACGTCCACGACCACCTCTCGGTGAACCGGAACTCCTGAAAACCGGCAGGCCCCGGCCGCCAGGCCGCGCGCCGGCCCGCGCCGAGAACGCCGGCTTCCTCGTCCGGATCGGCGCGCTCGGCGGCCTGGCGCTCGTCGTGGCGCTGGCGATCCACCTCCGGCGGGGCGGCGAGCCGGACGCCGTGGACCACGTGCGTCTTGACGGCCGTGTGCCGGGGCCTATCGGCGCCGGTATGACCACCCGAGCCCAAGTTGCGCCCCCCACTGGCGTCACGGCCGAGGGCGACGGCGTCGCCATCGGCGAGACCGGGGTACGCGTCGACGCCTACATCGACTTCCTCTGCCCGTTCTGCCGCCAGTTCGAGGCCGCCTCGGGCGACGCGCTGAAGCAGATGGTCGCCGAGCAACTCATCACGCTCGTCTATCACCCGCTCGGCTTCCTGGACCGGCTCTCGACCACGGCCTACTCGTCGCGCGCGTCGGCCGCGTCGGGCTGCGCGTCGGACGGCGGCCGCTTCGTCGCGTTCAAGGACGCCCTCTTCGCCGTCCAGCCGGAGGAGGGCGGCCCCGGCCTCAGCGATGAGCAACTCGTGGCCGTCGGCGCAAACGTCGGGCTCGACGTCGACAGCTTCGGCGCGTGCGTGATGGCCGGGCGCTACCTGCCGTGGACGGCGTTCGTCACCGAGCGCGCGCTCGAGCGCGGCGTGAGCGGCACGCCGACCGTCTACGTCGCCGGGACGCCGGTGCCGGCCAACGCGCGGACGATCGCGGCAGCGGTCGCCGCCGTCGCGCGCTGAGCACACCACCGTCGAGAGGCTCCAGCCATGGCAACGCGCATCACCTTCCTCAGCGGCCACGACACGCTCGTCACCGAGAACGAGTCCGATGTCGTGGCAGCCGTCCGCCGCGACCACCCCAACCCGGTCAAGCTCGAGGGCACCGACGGCGTGGTGCAGTTCGTCAACTGGAGCCACGTGACGCTGATCGCACCGGCGGTCGATCCGCCGCCGCCGGTCTGAGCCCGGGCGTGGCGCTCCGGCCGCCGGCGGCGGGGGCCGGACGTCCTCCTCAACCGTTCACTAAGTCCGCAGGCAGCTCATCTAGCGGGCTCGACCACCGAATCCGGCAGACATGTCCCTTTTCGTGTCCCCCAGACCCCTCAAAGCCAGCTGCAGAGCTGAAGTGCCGCGGGATCATAATCCGCGTGTCGGGGGTTCGAGTCCCTCCTCCGGCACTGCCGAAAGCCCTGCAATCGCCGGGCTTTCGTCGTCTCGGCGAAGAGAAGTTTGCCGAGCACAGCGCCTGCGCGCGGGCCTGCCGCACCGCAAGAGCACCCCACCCCCTGGCCGATGTTCCGCCTCTCCGACGTGGACGCCTGGCAGCGCGCGCGCGGGGAGTCCCGGTAAGCCGCGGCCGACTAGATCACGTTCAGAATCAGCAGCAGCACGAGGGTGAGCGCTGCTGAGACCAGCAGCGAGCCGAAGCAGCCGAGCCGGTTGGAGAAGAAGACGAACATCGCCCCAGGCTGCCCTGAAAAGTCGTCATCCATGCGGTACGTCGAGGCGCGCGGACTGCCCTTGTCTGCCCAACGCTCCGGGTAGTCCAAGGCTCTCTCCATAGTTCGCAAGGCAACGATGCTGCGCGAGTGCCACGGACGGCTTCCTCCAGGCTGGATCGTTGGCGGGGTCACGGATGGCCCTGTCAACTTCCCGCCTCAAGGCGTCTCCGCCATAAGAGCGAGGGTCGGCGCCCACCGATCGTCCACGTGCTGCGCGTCTGACGCGAACGATCCCCCACACCTCGACGCAGTCTGGGACCTCCGTTGACCCGCGCGCGCTAGCAGCGCATTGTCGCATCGCCGATCGAGGCAAACGGGACCCTATTGGGACCCTGACAATTGCGAAAACCCGCCGTAGCAGGGCATTATCCATGGGCGACACTGGGCTCGAAACCGCACCGTCGAAAGATCTGGGACTCGATTCCGCAGGCGAGCGACGGCATGTGACTGAGGTGAACGCAGGTCAACCTACGCCCCGCCGGTCCCCCTGCCGGACGGATCTGGCTGCCAGAGAGGCGCGACGGGGCGGGGAATTGCTACCTCATTGCTACCTCGAAGCAGCTCCGAAACGACGAAACCCGCGCCGGAGCGCGGGTCCCTTGCAATCGGGGCGCCCGGATTTGAACCGGACCCGGCGCCGAATGTCCACGCCGCGTGCGTGGCAGCATCCGTGGCAACATCTAGATCGTCCATTCCGTCCATTGCTTCCGGAAACACGGTCGCATCGGACGCGATGGACGCATTGGACGGATCTGACACCGGACCCCGTCGGCGAGGGCCAACTTGGCTGGTGTCGCGAACCGCCGGGCGTGAGAGATCGCGGAGGCGACGTGACTCGTCACGAGCGATCCCGTAGGGCTGGCGTCGGGCGGAGTCGGCGGCTGGAGGCGGTGCCACGCATCTAGCGACCTGACGCCGTCACCTGCCTGTCGACGTAGCACGATCACTCGTAGCGGCGGATAGTGGGTCGGCGATGCTGACGAGATACTGCTCGACGCATCATGCGATTCCGCTTGACCGCCGAAGCGCGGCGCTCGCAGGGAACACGAGCGCCGCGTCGGCAAAGGACTCCGAGACAGCGCCTAGTGGTAGCAGTAATAGCCGTTCAGGCCGTCGCGCAGAGTGACGGTCACGGAGTCCACCTTCGTTCCGCCCCTGAACCACGCGATGTCCTGGACGATCGCGTGATACCCGGACGCGTCGTAGGTGAACACCGGAGAGGCGGCCATGCCGGGTCCGACGTTCGCCCCGTTCGTCGCATTGAGCCACTGCGTGTAGTCGGTCACTGCGTAGACGCTCTGCGCGCCGACCTGACTGTGGGTTTGGCGCACGTTCCAGGTCGAGCCGTTCCAGCGAAGCAGGGTGTTCGTGACGGACACCCACTCGGCGCCGTACCGCGTCTCGGCGTAGAAATCCCTGCCGCCGATCTGGGTGGCGTTGCACACCAGCGTGCTCGGCGCGTAGATGTGGCCGCCCGGGCTCCGGAACTGCGGCCCAACGCTGGCGAGGCGCGCCCGACCGCCGCGGTGCGATCTCGCAAGGCGCATGGAGCGGTGCAACCTCGCGAAACTGCGCGTTCCGGTGCTCTTGGCTGTGTGGCGGTCGAACTTCTTGACGGCGGGAGCGTGTGACGGTGCGCCCGGATGGGCGCCTGCCGAGGCGACCGGCAGGACAAGCGCGGCGACGACCGGCACCGCCGCGATGAGCATGGATGTGCGCGTCTTGGTGAGCATAAGCTCCTCCCTCTCCGAGCCGGGTGGCCCGGCCTCGATTGACGTTCACCACCCTCGCTTCATGTGAGCGTGGCCGATAGACATCCATGGGTCACACGCGACCAACCCCTGCACGCCGCTGATCCCGCGGCTGTCCTCCGAACGGGCAATTAGTCGGCCCATACACCCGCCGCTGGAGTAGGTTCGCTCTGGATGACCGAGTCACCCGTCGGCCCACACCAGGCCACTCCAGGGGAGCTGCGTGCGCGGTTGGCGGCTGAGGGGCGCGGCACGCCGTTCCTGCTTTACCGGGACGACACCGGCAGCCAGAGGATCATCGAGCTGGCAGGTGCGACGAGGAATCTGAGGTTCGGCCGGAGTGCCGACTGTGACATCTGCCTCTCCTGGGACCCCGAGGTGTCCAGGCTCCACGCCGAGATCGAGCCGACGGGCCCGCACTGGCTGCTGGTCGACGACGGCCTCTCCAGCAACGGTACGTTCGTTCGAGGCGAGCGAGTTGTTGGTCGGCGTCGACTCGCCGACGGGGATGTGTTCCGCGTAGGAGCCACCACCTTCGCCTTCCGCGACGTCAGCCATGCCGCCCCCCGACCACGCGGATGTCTGGGCATCAGGATGCGGCCGCCGCGATCACCGCTGCCCAGTCGCGGGTTTTGATCGCGCTTTGCCGACCTTTCAAGAATGGCGTCAGGGACGTCACGCCCGCCACGAATCCGCAGATTGCGGCAGAGCTGTTCCTAACGGTGGCCGCGGTGAAGACGCATCTGCGCGCGCTCTGCCGCGCGTTCGGTATCGACGACCTTCCTCAGCACGAGAAACGCCGGAGACTTGTCGCGCTTGCGTTCTCCTCAGGAGCGGTACGCGACCGTGACCTCTGAGCGCCGTGCGCAGCGCGGTGGACCCGCCACCGAGGCCGTGGCGGCTGACCTCGATGAGCTGCGAGTCGGCACGACCGTCGGTGGATTCGTGCTCGAGGCCGAGCTTGGTCGCGGCGCCATGGGGGTCGTGTATCGAGCACGCGACTCCGCACTTGATCGTCCCATCGCACTAAAGGTAATCGCGCCCCCGTACGCACACGACGCGACGTTCCGCGAGCGATTTCGCCGGGAGTCACGGCGGATGGCAATGATCGAGCATCCCAATGTCGTGCCGGTCTATCGCGCTGGTCAGGATGGGGGCCGCCTCTACGTCGCGATGCGGATGATCGCGGGAACCGACCTCGGGAGCATGCTGGCCCAGCGGCGCCGGCTGGATCCTGCTCTTGGCGTCCGGCTCGTCTCAAGTCGCGTTCGCGCTCGACGCTGCGCATGACCGCGGCATCGTGCATCGGGATGTGAAGCCCGCCAACGTGCTCATCGCCGGCGAAGGCGGTGCGACTCAGGCGTACCTGAGTGACTTTGGGATCGCCAAGGAGTTGATGGCCGAGCCGCTGACGTTGACCGGCCAGGTCGTGGGGACGCTGGATTACATGGCGCCCGAGGTGTTCCGTGGCGAGGGTGCCGATCACCGTGTCGACATCTACGCGTTGGGATGCGTTCTCCATCAAGTGTTGACCGGCGACGTGCCGTTCGTCCGCGACAACGCCGCGGCGAAGATCGCAGCGCATCTGCACGAGGCGATCCCTTCCGCGCGCTCGACGGTTCCAGCGGTCTCGTGCGAGCTCGATGCTGTCCTGCGCGGCGCGCTGGCCAAGCGTCCCGAAGAGCGACCGCAGCGAGCCGGCGCGTTCGGCGCGTCGCTGATCGGTGCCCTGGGCGGTGCGCCGGCGGAGATGCGCCTGTCGGTCTCAGCACCGCCCGCAGGCGCCGCCGGAAGCCTCTCCGCGCGGCCCGCTCGGACGAACCTGCGCGCAACCCCAGGGGCGATGATCGGCCGCCGCCACGACCTCGACGAGCTCATCGAGCTATGCCGCAATGCTGAGGAGCCAATCGTCACCGTCACCGGCCCGGGCGGAGTCGGCAAGACCCGGCTCGCGGTCGTCGCGGCGCACCGCTTGCTTGAGGACTTCCCGGACGGGGTCTTCATCGCCGAACTCGAGCACGTGCCCGAGGCCTCCGGGGTGCCAGTCGCGATCACGCGGGCACTCGAGCTCCTCGATGCGCCCGGGGTCGCGCCCATGCGTCGACTCGCCGATCACCTGGACGGTCGCCGAGTACTCCTCGTCCTTGACAACTTCGAGCACGTGCCCGAAGCAGCACAGGACCTCGTCGAGCTGGTCAACACCGCCCCGGGTACTCGCGTACTCGTCACCAGCCAGGCCCCACTCCACGTAGAGGCAGAACGGGTTTTCCCGTTACGCCCGCTCGCCCTTCCCGACGGCAGTGAAGCCGACCTCGCGGCACTCGCGGAGGTGCCGGCGCTCGCGCTGCTACTGCAGCGAGCACGGCGCACCGATCCCGAGATCGCGATCACGCCCGATAACGCCGAGGCCTTGACGACACTCTGCACCCAGCTCGACGGCCTCCCACTAGGCCTCGAGCTCGCGGCCTCGCGCCTGGCCCTCCTGAGCCCGGCGCAGCTGGTCGAACGTCTGAACCTGGGACTCGACGCACTCGGTCACGGCGGCCCAGACCGTCCGGCCCGACACGGAGGACTCCGGGCAACGATGGACTGGACGATCAGCCAGCTCGCCCCGGATCAGATCACCCTGCTCAGTCGACTCGCCATGTTCGTTGGGGGCTTTAGCCTCCCGCTCGCCGAGGCCGTCGGCAACGGCGACGTGATCGAGAACTTGGCCGTCCTGCGCGACCGCTCCCTGGTCCGCCGCGATCCGACCGGCCGACTCTGGATGCCACCGCCCGTGCGCACCTTCGCGCTCGAGCTGATACGCGAGCCCGAAGCGACGCGGTCTGCGCACGCTCGCCACGCCGAAGCCGTGCTTCAGCTGATCGAGACGCTCTCACTCCGCTGGCTGACTGACCTTGTGCGCGCGATGATGCTCGTGGCTGAAGAAGCCGGAAACCTCCGCGAGGCGCTCCGCTGGACACGCGACGCCGAGCCCGAATGGCACGCGCGGCTCGTGGGGGCCGCGGCATGGTGGTTCCGCTTCTCGGGCCAGATCGCCGAGGCGGTGCCCGAGCTGGACGCTGCAATCGCGGTCACGACAGACCCGACGCTGCGCGCGCGCTTGTTCATGTGGCGGAACTACTGGGGTACGTTCAGCCCCGAGGACGCAAACGCAGCGCCTGACACCAGCCGCGCCGAGGTCGAGGCCACCCGTCAGCTCGCGAACACGGGAGAGCTCGTCGTCGGGCTCTACGGCCGGTCCCTCGGCCATGGCTTGCGCGGAGAGGGCGAGCTCGCGCTCGAGCACGCGCGCGAGGCGGAGCGGCTCGCCCGTGAGCTGGGTGACCAGACCTACCAGGAGCTCGCCGCGCTCGCGGTCGGGGACGCTCTCGAGGTCACCGGCGACTCGACAGGCGCGCTCCAAGTGCTCGAAGCGCTGGTCGCGAGCGCCCGCCCGGGAGGGTGGGTGGCAGTGATGGGAGCTTCCTATCTCGCAGATGCCCGACTTGCCGCCGGCGATGCAAGGAAAGCGCTGGCCGGCTACTGCGGATGGCTGCGAGACATGCAGAACGTCGTCTCCCCGCCAAACGAAGCGTTCCAGCTCGACGGTGCCGCGATGGCGCTAGCGGCGCTCGACCGATCCGAGGAGGCCATGATGGCCGCGGCGCTCGCCGACCGGCTGCGCCACGAGCACTCCTTCACGGTTGCTGCGGACTTCCTGGCAACGCGCAATGCAGCGCTCACGACAGCGCGCGAAGCGCTCGGGGCCGCCGGATGCGAACAGTGCGAAGCATGGGCCGCCGCGTCCAGCCTCGCTATGGGCATCGCATCGATCGCCGCTCTCGCATAGCGCTGCTCACCCATCGGCTTCGCGAGGCGTTGAATCTACGCGCGCCGCTTGGACTGGGACTGCGGTGGGCACCGAGAGTCCTATCGCGTGACAGCTCACACGGCGCTGCAGAGGCCAAACCCCGCCGCCCACGCAGCCCGCATCTCGCGGCAAGAAGTGCCGCTGACGCCTCGACACGCGACAGCGCAGAACGTGTGTGCGCTTGCAGTCGCGTGGCAACATCCGTGGCAACATCCAGATCGTCCATTACGTCCATTACGTCCAGATTTCCGCTCGTTCTGGACGCCGGCGCACGATCTGGACGTATCTGACACCCGGGCGACAAGGTTGAGGGCCTGGTCCGGGATAACCGGGTGGAGGTTCGAGTCCTCTTCGGCGCATGGCGAACCACCTGCACGGCGCGCTGTTCCGGCTCCGGCCGGGCAGCGCGCCAGGCGGTGGTTCAGGGCGGTGGCAACGCCCGCGGCAACATCGTGCCGATCAAGCCGAGTGACTCGCGGCCTTGACCTCGTCGACTCCGGCGACGGGCCGGCACATCACCCGCACGGCCGCCTGCCACGCCTGAGCGTCAGCTTCGGCCTTCCGCCGTGCTTGATCTCTACCGCCAAGATCGGAGAGACTCTTCGCGCCCACCGCGCCTACAGCAAGCCATGACTCTCACTCGACGAGGAGGCGTCTGCAATGCGCGCGCTCATAGCAGTCGTCGGCTGTCTCGCGGTCGCGGGGATGGCTGCGGGACCGGCCAAGGCCGACAGCTTGGCGTTCATCAAGGACAACAACGTCTGGCTCGCGCACCCAGACGGCACGGGCCAATACCAGGTGACGTTCGACGGCACGTCCGGGGCGCCCTACGAGTCGCCTTCACAGAGCAATGACGGCAAGGTCGTCGCGATTCGGCAGACGCCGGGTGAGCGCCGCCAGGTCTACCGCATGACACAGAGCGGGAGGCTCTTGAACGCGCCCATCAACACACCGGCGCCGGGCACCGGTGCGATAGACGCGAAGGTCTCGCCCAACGGCGCGCTGGTGGCCTACTGGTTCGTCACGTCAGTCAACGACCCGACGTGCGCCTTCTGCGTGGATGCTGCAAACGAGGCGCTGCTGAGCTACTCGGACCGGTTCACCAATGCAGACGCAGTCGGTACGCCGAACACGGGCGGTTGGCCGTCCTGGCTCGACAACGACACGATCACGCTCGGGAGCGGCAGCCCGACTCAGTGGTACTACACGCTCGGGATGCCCGAGGCGGCGGAGTGGTTCACCGACAGCCTCTTCACCTCAAGCGACTTCCAGAACCTGCTCGACGCCGAGGTCGCCCCAGCCGGCGACCGGCTTGCGATTGTCCGTGGCAACAACGAGGAGACGATCGCCTTCCTCGTGATGCACGGCCCGCCGCCGGCGCAGCCCAGCCTGCCGAACGCCGCGTGCAGCGGGTACGCGTTCGACTCGGGCAGCAGCGGTCACTTCCGCAGCCCCACTTGGTCGAGCGACGGACGCTTGGTGGCGTTCGCCGTCGACGGGGGAGTCGGCGTGGACAACGGGATCTACCTGGGCGGGGTGCCTGGCGACCTCGACACCTGCTCCGGGCAAGGGGCAGTCGACCTGATCGTCCCGGGCGGCAGTGATCCGGACTTGAGCCCCGCGGCGATCAACCCCGGAATGCGACCGGCGTGCGGGAATCCCGGCAACCCGGCCGCTTGCCCCGGACCGCCGCCGCCCCCGCCTCCGCCGTGCTGCACGCCCCCCGGGCCGACGCTCGACGCCTCCGCCGTCCGCACCGCGCTGCGTGACGCGACGACGCATGCGGCACGTTCGCTCGCGCGCCTGAAGATCGGCAAGCTGCTGCGCAAGAGGCAGTTCACACTCGGGTTCACGGCTCCCGTCCCCGGCACCCTGACCGCCAAGCTCGCTGCGGCGCGCGGCAAGGCCACTCTGGCGAGCGGGCAGCGGGTGTACCAGGTCGCGGGCAAGGCGACGCTCAAGGTCAAGCTCACCGCGGCGGGCCGGAAGCGGTTGCGGAAAGCCCGGCGACTGAAGGCCACGCTCAGCATCAGCTTCAAACCGAAGGGCGGCCGACGGATCACGACAGCGAGCAAGGTCCGGCTGAGGCGATGAGAACCGCAGGCGGGCCGCGCGCTCAGGCGTAGCGGTCACGATCGCGTCGACATGGTGCGCCATGGCAGCACTCCCGCGGAGCTGGCCGAGCGTCTCGCGTTGGAGCGCCGTGGTCATCCGTTCCTGTCCTACCGCGACGAGGGCGGCGCGCAGCACCTGCTCGAGCTCGCTCCGGACAGCGAACGGGTGACGGTGGGCCGCCGCGTCGAGGCCGACGTCGCCCTGATCTGGGACGTGGAGGTCTCGCGCCTCCACGCCGTGCTCGAGCACGTGGCAGGCGAGTGGACCGTCATCGACGACGGCCTGTCGCAGAACGGCACCTTCGTCGGCCCGGTGCGAGTTGCTGGGCGTCAAAGGCTTCGCGACGGTGACGAGCTGCGCATCGGGCGCACCCGTGTGGAGTTTCGCGACCCCGCGTGTAGCGGCCCGCGGCCGACCGCGGCCGCGTTGGAGGTGCCGGAGGTCGCGCGTATCACCGACGCGCACAGGCGCGTGCTCGTCGCGCTCTGCCGGCCGTACGCCGATGGCGACGCGTTCGCCTCGCCGGCGACGAACCAGCAGATCGCCGACGAGCTGTTCCTGTCCGTCGACACGGTCAAGAGCCACCTGCGGGCACTGTTCGACAAGTTCGCCCTCGGCGACCTGCCGCAGAACCGCAAGCGCGCGGCGCTGGTGGAGCGCGTGCTCACGCTCGGCATCGTCCCCGAGCGCGAGCTGCGCAACCCGGTCGCGCCCCGGTGATCCGGGGCGCGACGATCGGTGTTGATGTTCGGTGCGTTTACGGGTTGCGGATCCGGTCCGCGTCGCCGGTCCTCGGCGGCCCGTCGCCGGACGGGCCGGAGACCTCGACCCACGGGGCCACGGGATCGAGAAGCGGGTTACCCAGGTCAGGCGTCGTCCCGCCGTCGTCGAAGATCGCGACCGGGGCCGGGCCGTTCTCGCCCTCGCCGGGGTCGACCGGGTCGGTGACGCCGTCGTCGCGAGGGTCGGCGAACTGGCTGGGATCCAGGGGATCGGGGGCGTTCGGGTCATCCGGGTTGCCGTAGTCGATCGGCCCGCCTGGCTTTCCTGCGCCGGCGCAATCGGCGACGCTGACGCCACTGGCGCCCTGGCCGGGAGCCCCCATGGGGCCTGCGCTGTCGCTGTGGGAGCCGCCGTGGCCCTGGCCCGCTCGGCCTTCGCTGTCGGTGGCGGTATGGGTCGCCTCGCAGCCATGGTCCGACGCGGCCGCCGGCAGCGTCGAGCATTCCGTGCCGGTGCAGCCGACCAGCCAGACGAAGACGGCTAGGTGGTCACAGCTGGAGCTGCAGGTCGGCTCGTCGGTCATCCCCCCCGCGGGACACTCGGCGTCCTGCTCGCCGCCGGCCGTGTTGTCCTTGCAACTCTTGCTCCCGTCGGGCTTCTCGGTCTGCGATCCGTAACGCTCCGTCGACCCGTCGGCGTTCTTGACCTCGTAGCCCCTGTACGTGTTGCCGTTCTCCTGAGTCTGGGGCTCCGTCCAGATGACCTGCTGCTCGGTCTTGGTGCCGCCCCCCGATGACCCCTTCACTGACTCTGGTTCGGCGCTCGCGCTGGGCTCGCCGCCGGTTGGCGAGGGGTCTCCAGCACCGGGGTCCGGATGGCCTTCGCTCGCGGGCGAGCCCGACCCGTTCTGCGACGCGCCGCCGGTGCTCTGCGGGCTGCCGCTGTTGGTGCCGGAGCCACCGCCGGACGGCTGCTTCGGGTCCCAGGTCGAGGGCTTCTTTCCCCCACCGAGGCCGAACGGCCGGGTGTCGCCCGGCTTCAGGCCGCCGAGCGAGCCCAGCTTGAATTCGTCGACGGTGACGATCGTCTCCAAGCCGTCCTTGAGCACGGAGCTGACGACAGCCTGGAGCGCTCCGTCCTTGTCGAAGTAGGCGGTGATCCGGACGAAGGCACCGTCGAACTTCGGGCTCTCGAGGTCGTATCCGCTGCGGAACGGCGATCCGGGAGAACCTGGCTTGACCTCGTCGAACGGCTTGAAGACGCGGCCGTCGGGTACCTCGATCGCTCCGAACTCGACGCGCGTGCCGCCGTCTGACCCCTCGACCTTGTCGCGGACGACGGTCTCCTGGATCGTGTCGTGTCCGTGGCCTCGGCGGGGGCATCCGGCTGGTTGCCGCTGGCGCGCCCGGCGCTGCCGTCGGCCTTCGGATCGATCGTGTGCGGCTTCTTGCCGACTGCGGACGAGCTGGGCGCCGGCACCGGGCGCGTGTCGCCCACCTTGACGTCGATGCCGCCCTTCTCGTACTCGAACACCTTCGTGACGGTCTCGACTCCGTCCTTGACCACCGACACGACGACGCCCAGCTTCTCGGTGGTGCCGGGCTTCAAGTAGCTCGTGATGATTTTAATCGTGCCGTCCGCCATGACCTGCTCCTCGCCAGTGCGGATGAAGGTCTCCTCGTTGACGATGTCGCCGGACTCCGGAGGGATGAGTTCCGTGAACTGGGTGATCGACCCGTGCTTCTGCTCGAGCCGTCGCCCGTATTTCGAGGCGTCCGCGATGAACTGCTTCGCCTGCTCGGCGCGCTCCGCGTCAGCCTTCGTTTGCAGAGCCTCGAGCTCGTCGCCCCTGGCTTTCGTCAGCGCCTCCCAGAATCCCGGCGCGTGCGAATCGGCGTAGCCGAGCGCTCCGGCCATCTCTTCGATGACGACGTCGGATTTCGAGGATTGCTCAGCCCGCGCCGGCGATACGCCGACGGCGCCGGCCGCGGCCACGACCGCCAACAGGACGGCGCCTCCCTTGGCCAGATTCGTCATGAGCGTCTTAACGGGGGTGGCCGTTCGACTGCGCGAGCCGCGCTCCACCCTTTCGCTGTCCTGCGGCCGTCTGGGCGGAAGCTGAATGGAGGTCATTGGGAGAGCGTCCACCACGCCCCGCTCGCCGCCTATGCCCCCTGGGGCTGATTCGCTCCACCCTCAAGGAGTCGCATCCGTCGCCGCGGGGACCTGAGAAGCCCGAAGCCGCCTGGCGTGACCCCGCTTCCGTATGGGCTATCGCGTGTCTGGGTTCGAGCTCCCTCCTCCGCCAGTGATCGCGAGCTGACGGACGCCCGGCAGCGCCCATGGCCGCCGCTCGGCGCTGCGATTCCCTCGGTATGTTCCCGCCGTCGAATTCAGGACACCAGCCCGAGTCGGTGGCCGACAGCCGCCGCCTCCCCCGGCTCGTCGCCCCGAGCTTCCCGAGGATGTGTGAAACGTGCACTGTCACGGTCCTGATGCTGATGAACAGCCGTCGGCGATCTGGCGATTATCCGGCCGAGCGCGAGCCGCTCCAGGACCTCGTGCTCGCGGGCGGTGAGGCCGACTTCGGCGGCTGCCGCGTCGGAGGTTCGCGGCGGCGCTCCAGCAACCGCCGCGCTGGAGGACGGGTCGATGCGAGCACGCCGCGCGAGGGCCTCCAGCTCCCTCCTCAGCAGTGACGCGCCGAGCTCCGACGCCGTCCGATGGGCCGCTCGCAGGGCCTCAGTCGCCCGTGCGCGATCCCGGTTCGCAAGCGCCGACTCGGCCTCACGCCAGCGGGCGTATGCCGCGTGGTAGGGCGCCGGCCGCTCCTCCCATGCGCGCGCCGCCGCGTCCCAGGCAATAGCGTCGTTCGACCCCTGTGCGCGAGGTGCTCGGCCTCGATCGTCGCCGCGAGCGCGGCGTGCGCCGCGGCGCCGGCGCGCGCGTCGGCGATCTCGCGAAACGCCTGCGCGCGAGCCAGGGCGCTGGCGGCGGCGGCAACGTCCCGGCGTCCCCGCGCGAGGTCGGCGCGATCAGCCTCCGCCCGCACGCCGAGCGAGGCCATGAGCATGCAGCGGAGAGCGTCGTGCGCCGCGATGCGCACCCCAATGCAAGCGGTGCCCGATGCGATTTCGGGCCGTCGCTGCCACAGGGCGAGCTCGGCCTCTGCCTCGGCGAGGTAGTAGTCGGGAGGTGTCGGGTCCGGGCCGAGCGTCTCGCGTTGGGCCGCCAAGTGCGCCGCGGCGGAGTCGAGGTCCCCGCGCGCGCACGCAAGTGCGCCCGCGATGTAGTGGGCGAACGCGAGCGTCACACCTGTCGCGTGGCGAGCGAGCACGTCCTGGGCAAGCTCGTCGACTAGCTCCCAGCGACCGAGCTCATAGGCGGCCTCGGCGGCGTTGATCCGGCAGAACCCGTCGCGCATCTCGAGGCCTGCCCGCCGTGCCACCTCGGCGCCGGCTAGCGCCACCTCGATCGCCGCCACGAGCTGTCCGTCGCGGCGCAGGACGTCCGAGTACGGGATCGCCGTCCGGGAGAGAACGTCGTGGTCGCCGGTGTCGGCAGCGATCGCCCGCGCGCGGCGGGCGTGCTCAAGCGCGGTGGTCCGGTCGCCAAGGCGGCTGAGGTCGTCGGCGAGAGAGGCCAGCGCGTCCGCTTCCTCGACCCGGGCGCCGACACTGCGCGCGACGGCGACGGCCTCCTCGCAGCGCTCGCGCGAGCGTTCAGTCCGGCCCGCGAGCATGAGCATGAAGCCGAGTCCGCCGAGAACCCGGGCGCGCTCGGCCGAACGTGGCTGCTCGGGCACCAACTCGACCGCTCGCTCAAAGTCCGACACGCCGGCGTCCGCGCGTCCGAGCTGCCATAGGTAGACGCCTCGCCGTTGATGCAGCAGCGCCGCGCGCACCGGCTCCGCGGCTGCATCGACGAGTGCGATCGCATCGTCGACCAGGCGGATCTCGTCGGCCGGACGACCGGCCCGGGCCGGGGCGTTCGCTGCGCGCGCGAGCAGCGCCGCACGATCGACGCCCGCTGTCTGCTCGGCGTCCGCGACGACGTCCCACAGTTCGAGCGCGCGCCGATAGTGGCGCGCGGCCTCGGCGAAGGCGCCGACGCCCTCGGCCGCCGAGGCCGCCCGTACCGCGGCGGCGAGCGCCCGCGGCTTGTCGCCGGCGCCCAGCCAGTGGTGCTCGATCTCGGCCGCCACGCTGGCGCCGGTTCCGCCCGCCAGCTCCGGGCGCGCTTCCAGCGCCGCGGCCAAGTCCGCGTGCACCTGCGCCCGCTCGCCTGGCAGCAGCTCGTCGTAGGCGACCTCCTGCAGCAAGGCATGGCGGAACGCGTAGCCGTCGTCGCGGACCATCAGGACGTGGTGCCCTACGGCGCTGTGCAATGCCGCGGTCAGCTCCGCCGTATCGAGGCCAGCCGTCGTCGCGAGTAATCGATGGTGCACCTGGTGCCCGGCGGCAGCTGCGACCTTCACGACATGCTGCGCGCCGCCCTCAAGCGTGGCGATGCGGGCCAGCAGCGTGTCGCGGAGCGTCGGAGAGAGCTCGTCGAGCCCGTCGCTCATAGCCACGGCGACAAGCTCCTCGGCAAAGAACGGGTTCCCCTCGGAGCGGGCGAAGACCTTGTGGACGAGCTCCGCGGCGGGCGCGGCGCCGAGGATCCCAGCGACCTGATCTGCCATCTCCGCACGCGTCAGCCGAGCGAGCGTCAGCCGCAGCGTCGTCGCAGCCCGGCCGACGTCGGCCAGGAAGCGCCGCAGATCCGTCCGCCGGTCAACCTCCTCAGTCCGATAGGTGGCCGCGACGAGGATGCGCTCGCCGCGCATCCTCCGCGCGAGGAACGCGACGAGCTCGAGGGTCGAGCGATCGGCCCAGTGGACGTCCTCGAGCACGAACAGCACCGGGCCGGCCACCGATGCTCGTTCCAGGCCGTCGCGCACCTGCTGATAGAGCGGGGTGATCGAAGCAGCCACGAGCGGCGTGATGGCAGCCGCGGGCGGATCGGCTGAGCCGCTGTTCTCTACGACGACATCGGCCAGGGCAATCGCCAGAGGCAACAGCGGCATCGCCGCCTCTTCGAGAACGTCGCACTGTCCCCACAGCACCCGGATGCCGTCGGCGGCCGCCCGCGCCGCGAGCTCCGCGACCAGCCTGGTCTTGCCGATACCGGCTTCGCCGCCGATCAGAGCGACGGCCGGCTGGCCGGCTGCGGCGCGCCGCACGGCGGTCGTGAGCTCGTCGAGCTCCTCCGAGCGCCCGGCGATGATCGGGCTGGCCGCGCGTCGCGTCATCGAGTCCAGTATCTCCGCGTACGCACCCCAGGGCCGAGAAATACGCAACGGCGACCACGGCGGATACGCATGGATGCGGATGCGCGGCGGCGCCGGGCCGCCTAGCTTCGGTGTTGCAGATCCCTTCGAAAGGAGCGACGGTGAACCACCTCGGTGTGATCCGGCGCGTCGCCGGCGCGCTCGTGTCGGTCGCGGCGCTTTCCGCGTCGGCCCTGGCCCCACCCGCCCTCGCCGGCGGGGAGCGGATCGCCTTCACCGAGGTGAGCTCTACTGCGACCGGCGAGAACTTCGAGCTCTTCACCGTCCGCCCCGACGGCAGTAACGCCAGGCAGCTGACGCACGCGGCGATCGACGGCGGCAGCGAGGAGCCCGAGTGGGGACGTACAGGCAACCGGCTCCTTTTCGACAGCGACCGCCCTGCGACGGACGGCATCGTGCACGTGTTCTCGATGGACATCACCGGGCACGGCGTGCGCCAACTGACCACCAGCGACGGGTTCGAGTTCTCCCCTGGCGTGTCGCCGGACGGCAAACGGCTCGCGTACGAGCACGAGAATGCAGACTCCACCAGCGGCGGGATCTTCCTCAGCAGACGCGACCACGGCGCGTTCGGACCGGGCATGCAGCTCACGGACGCGCCCGGCCTGCCGACGGGCGGCTTCGATACGAACCCCGAATTCTCCCCCGACGGGTCAAGGATCGTGTTCGAACGCATCCTGCACGAGGCGCACGGGACGGCGGAGTCCGCGATCTTCGTCATGAACGCCCCCGGCACGGACCTGCGACAGCTCACCCCGTTCTCGAGCAATGCGACGACCCCCCGATGGTCCCCCGACGGCTCGCGGCTGCTCTTCAGTACCAACTCCGACAACGCCAGCGACACCGTCTCCGCCAACGTTTTCGTCATGAACGCCGGCGGCGGACGGGCGATCCAGCTCACGCACGCTGCGAACGGGCAGCAGGCGTACATGCCGGACTGGGCGCCCGGTGGCAGCCGCATCGTCTACGTGGCTGCCCGCGGCCTAGACCACACGCGCCTCGAGATCATGAACCTCCGCACGGGCGGCGTCACGACCATCTGGCAGGGCCACAGCGACAGCTTCGACAAGGGCCCCGTATGGGGCCCGCGACGCTGACCGCGGAGCCAGCCCCGGTCGCCTCGGCCGCGGCCGCGGCCTAGCTGCCAGGCAATCTGCAGTGGCAGTTGGTCGTCGCCCTGGTCCGCACGGCTCGTGGCAACATCGGTGGCAACATCCAGATCGTCCAGTGCGTCCGATTCCGTCCAGATTCGCGGACGGAATGGACGTTCTGGACGCATAGGACGTATCTGACACCCGGGTCACAAGGTTGAGGGCCTGGTCCGGGATAACCGGGTGGAGGTTCGAGTCCTCTGCGGCGCATGGCGAACCACCTGCACGGCGCGCTGTTCCGGCTCCGGCCGGGCAGCGCGCCAGGCGGTGGTTCAGGGCGGTGGCAACGCTCGCGGCAACATCTCTTCCTCACGCCCGCCGGCGAGCGACCTCGGACAAGACTCTTGGTCTGACTCGCATCGTCAGTGACCCGCGGGCGGCTCGTCACCAGACGGCTCGTCATGGCTCGATGATTTGCGTGCCCTGGGCGCTGGCGAGGCGCCAGCGCGTGTCGGCGCCGCGGACGAAGACGTGGGTGTAGCGGCTGGCGCCGGTGAAGGCGGCGCCGGCGAACGAGCCGGCCATCTGCGTGCGGCCGACCAGGATCGCCGTTTCGCCGTAGTCGCGGACGGCCCGCTCGATCAGGTCGATGCGCTCGAACTCGAGCACGCGCTCGGCCAGCGCGGCCGTCAGCGCCGCCCGGTCGGCGACGCCTCCACTCATGACGTCGACGATCACGAAGCGCTCATCGAGGAGCGGCTCAAGTCGACTGACGTCGCCGGCGGTCAGGGCGCCGAAGAACTCATCGTCGGCTTGCTCGGGGAAAGGTGATCGCTCATGGTGCACTCCAGTCTGCAGCGAGCGTCGAACCGTCACACCTGGCGACTGCTTCGACCGCGTCATGCTGCCGCCGAGTTCCGGACTGGCCAACTGTCCCGCAGCGGTCAACGTGCGCGCGGCCCTGTAGTCGGTCGCGAGCGCCGCACCGAGGTGGGCGTAAGGCACGGGTTGTGCAGACATGGGTCTCCCCTCCGCTCGTTGGGTCTCGCGCTGGCGGTGATCATGGTGGCGCTTCTGCCAGGCTGCAGGGCATGAATAGCCGTTCCAAGGCATGAGGCCCTTCGTCATCAATGGCCACGGCCGCCTGGTCTTCCCGTCCAACTTCAGCGCGGACCTGGACTTCTCGGTCCTCGAGACCTTGGAGCAGCTGGAAGCGGTGGTGCGGCGCGATTTCGAGGCGAAGGCTCCGACGGGCAGCGAGATCCTCGAGCGGGTCGAGTCGGGCGCGTATGACTCCCGCGCCCAACTGCTGCGCGACCTCGCGATGAATCTCGTCTGGGGCAACCGTTACGCGATGACGATGTATGAGAAGCGCCCGACCCGGTGGCGCGACCTGCCGCGCCGTCGGGACGACGTCTTCCTGCCGCTCCTGACACCCTGGGAGCACGGCGAGCGCAAGGTGGCGGCCGTCGAGGAGGCGTGGGCCGAGCTGCCCGCGACGTGGGACGCCGAGGCC
Organism: uncultured Solirubrobacteraceae bacterium; assembly: GCA_963722815.1. Taxonomy (GTDB): domain Bacteria; phylum Actinomycetota; class Thermoleophilia; order Solirubrobacterales; family Solirubrobacteraceae; genus DASQFQ01. The sequence continues at coordinate 1,146,768 of CAVROM010000003.1, read as the reverse complement.
GAGGACGGCATCTTCAGCAGCCTCTTCGGCGTCTTTCGCCACAAGCGCCACCACGCGGCCGAGCTCCCGCCCGTGAAGCCGACCGTGGCGGAGATCACGAGCGATCCGGCGAACCTCACCTTCTGTCTTCCGGACCATGACCCGGATTACCCGACCCACAGCTATCAGGAGATCTTGGACTGCAACGAGTCGGTCCCGGAGCTCGAGCCGCTCCACCGCCTGGCGATGGTGCTCCACAACCAGTACCCATGGGACCTGGCGCAGTCGCGCCTCGAGGAGGTCGGGAAGATCGGCGACGACGACTTCGTCGTCGCGTTCGTGCCGCGAAGCCATGAGGTGCTCGAGTTCATCCGGCGCGTGAGGTCTGGGCGTCCACCGCGCCCGCGGCCCGCACCGCCCGCCGAGGCGCGCGAACCGATCGAGCCGCTCCTCCCCACGGTCGTCCGCGAGCAGTTCGCGCACATGCCCCGCCTCGAGTCGCTGGCGGTCGTCAAGGGCGAGTACGTCTGCACGAACGAGGACATCATCAGGAACGCGGCTTACAGCTGGTCGCCGATGACCGCCGACGACATCGAGGACAAGACGGGGATCCGGGAGCGGCGCTACACCGAGCGCCGCCTCGAGCACATCTCCCTGCAGGCGGCCCACGCGGCCCTGGGGGGCGCCGGGCGCCGGCCGGAGGAGATCGGCGCGGTCATCTTCTGCTCGTGCACGACGACGACGCTGATCCCGTCCGTCGCGACCTGGCTCTCCGGGCAGCTCGCGATCTTCCAGACCCACGGCTCGTTCGACCTCATTGCCGCGTGCGCGGGCTTCCCCTACGGCCTGGCCGAGGCGGTTCGTCTGCTCCAGGAGGTCAGGCGGCCGGTGCTCGTCGTCTGCGCCGAGAAGTTCTCGGACAAGATCGGCAGTGTCCGCCCGTCGCGGATGATCTTCGGTGACGGGGCGTCCGCGCTCGTCGTCGGGCCCGCCGCGGACGGCACTCCACCCGACATCGAGGTCCTGCAGGCCTACGCGAGCGGCCCGGTCAGCCAGGTGAACTCGATCATCTGGCCCAACCCCGAGTTCGACAACAACCTCACCGTCTACGGGCCGGAGGTGAAGGCGCTCGTCGAACGCTACCTCGAGCAGATGATGGGCGAGCTGCGCGCGCTCGATGCGCCTGACGGCGGCTCGCTGCTCGACGCCATCGACCTCGTCGTCCCTCACCAGGCCAACAAGTCGATGGTGGCCAACTCGGCGACCGCCGCCGGTCTGGACGGCGACGATCTCTACTTCGACGTCGAGACGGTCGGGAACGTCTCTGCCGCCAGCATCCCGATCGCGATCCACGACGCCGTCCGGGAGGGCGTGATCGACCGCCCGATGCGCGTGTTCACGCCGGCCTTCGGAGCCGGCGCGGTGGGCGGCTACACGGTCATCCGCGTCGACCCGGCCATCGTCGTTCCCGAAGGGGCCGAGGAGGCCGAGCTGCTGACGGCTCCGGCAGGCCGCGACGCCGGATCGCTGGAGGACGTCCGCGCCGCGTTCGGGGGCTGAGGCCGTGTATTGATCCGGCGTACCCGACGGCACGCTGGGGTACGGCACGACCGAGGAGGGTGAGCATGGCCTCGACCGAGGCGAACGGCAGGGCGACAGCCGACATCGACGCCGAGGAGACGCGCGACTGGTTGGAGTCGCTGGACTCGGTGCTGCGCAATGACGGCGCCGACCGTGCGCGCTTCCTGCTGGAGCGGCTGGTCGCGCAGGCCGGCCGCGTGGGTGCGTCGCCGCCGCTCGGCGGGACGACGCCATACGTCAACACGATCCCGGTCGACCAGGAGCCGGAGTACCCGGGCGACGAGTCGATCGAGCGGCGCATCCGGACGCTGATCCGCTGGAACGCGATGGCGACGGTGCTGGAGGCCAACAAGGAGTCCTCCGAGCTGGGCGGGCACATCGCGAGCTACCAGTCGGCGGCGACGCTGTACGAGGTCGGCTTTAACCACTTCTGGCACGCGCCGTCGGAGGTTCACGGCGGCGACCTCGTGTTCATGCAGGGCCACTGTGCGCCCGGCTTCTACGCGCGCGCGTTCCTGGAGGGCCGCCTGAGCGAGGACCACCTGCGGCGCTTCCGGCAGGAGATCGGTGAGAACGGCGGCTTCGACGGCGCCGGCATCTCTTCCTATCCGCACCCGTGGCTGATGCCCGACTTCTGGCAGTTCCCGACCGTGTCGATGGGGCTCGGCCCGATCATGGCGATCTACCAGGCGCGCTTCATGAAGTACCTCCACGGGCGCGGGATCGCCGACACCAGCGGCCGCAAGGTGTGGGGCTTCCTCGGCGACGGCGAGACCGACGAACCGGAGTCGCTGGGCGCGATCTCGATGGCGGGCCGCGAGAACCTCGACAACCTGATCTTCGTCGTCAACTGCAACCTGCAGCGGCTCGACGGGCCGGTGCGCGGCAACGGCAAGATCATCCAGGAGCTCGAGACGGTATTCCGCGGCGCCGGCTGGAACGTGATCAAGGTCGTGTGGGGCTCGCGCTGGGACGAACTGCTCGCCCGCGACACGGAGGGGCGGCTTCTCGCGCGCATGGAGGAGGCCGTCGACGGCGAGTACCAGGCGTTCAAGGCGCGCGACGGCGCCTACGTGCGCGAGTACTTCTTCGGCAAGGACCCGAAGCTGCTGGAGATGGTCTCGGACATGTCCGACGACGAGATCTGGGCGCTCAACCGCGGCGGCCACGACCCGCGCAAGATCCACGCCGCCTACGCGGCGGCAGTCGCCCACACCGGGCAGCCGACGGTGATCCTCGCCAAGACGATCAAGGGCTACGGGATGGGCGAGGCCGGCGAGGGCCAGAACATCACCCACCAGCAGAAGAAGATGACCGAGAACGCGCTGCTCGCGTTCCGCGATCGCTTCGAGCTCGACCTGACCGACCAAGACGGTCCATGACGGCGGCTTCCACCGCCCGCCTGCGGAGTCCGAGGAGATGACCTACCTTCGCGAGCGCCTTGACGCGCTCGGCGGCGGGCTGCCGGTCCGGCGCGCGAAGGCCGAGCCGCTCGCGGTGCCCGAGCTGTCGGCCTTTGGCGCACAGCTGCAGGGCAGCGGCGAGCGCGAGAACTCCACCACGATGGCGTTCGTGCGCATCCTCAACACGCTGCTGCGCGACAAGCAGATCGGGCGCCACGTCGTCCCGATCGTGCCCGACGAGTCGCGCACGTTCGGCATGGAGGGCATGTTCCGGCAGTTCGGGATCTTCAGCCAGCTGGGCCAGCTCTACCAGCCCGAGGACTCCGACCAGCTGATGTTCTACAAGGAGGACAAGAAGGTCCAGATCCTGCAGGAGGGCATCAACGAACCGGGCGCGTTCGCCGGCTGGATCGCCGCGGCGACGTCGTACTCCAACCACGACGTCCCGATGATTCCGTTCTACATCTACTACTCGATGTTCGGGTTCCAGCGGGTCGGCGACCTCGCCTGGGCGGCGGGTGACTCTCGGGCGCGCGGATTCCTGCTCGGCGGGACCGCGGGGCGCACCACTTTGAACGGCGAGGGGCTCCAGCACGAGGACGGACACTCGCACCTGCTCGCCTCGACGATCCCGAACTGCGTCGCCTATGACCCCACCTACGCCCACGAGGTCGCGGTGATCGTCCAGGACGGCCTACGGCGGATGCTCGGCGACCAGGATGACGTCTTCTACTACCTCACGCTGATGAACGAGAACTACCCGCACCCCTCGATGCCCGACGGCGCCGAGGAGGGCATCAAGCGCGGGATCTACCTGCTGCGCGAGAGCAGCGTCGAGGACAAGCCGCGCGTGCAGCTGCTCGGGTCGGGCACGATCCTGCGCGAGGTGCTCGCGGCCGCGGAGGTGCTCGAGGCCGACCACGGCATCGCCGCCGACGTCTGGAGCGTCACGAGCTTTACCGAGCTCGCGCGCGACGGCATCGAGACCGAGCGCTGGAACCGGCTGCACCCGACCGAGGAGGCGCGGCGCTCCTACGTCGCGACGCAGTTCGACGGGCGCAGCGGGCCGGCCATCGCGTCGAGCGACTACATGCGGACGTTCGCGGAACAGATCCGGCCCTACCTGCCGGGCGCGTACACGGTGCTCGGCACCGACGGCTTCGGCCGCAGCGACTACCGCGTGAAGTTGCGTCAGTTCTTCGAGGTCGACCGCCACTACGTCACGGTGGCGGCGCTGAAGGCGCTGGCGGACAGCGGGGAGCTCGAGCCCGCCGCCGTGCAGAAGGCGATCGAGACCTACGGCATCGACCCCGACCGGCCCGCGCCGCTCCGGGTCTGAGAGGCGAGGAAGCGCATGAGCACGGCGACCGCCGCATCCGACGTCCTCGTCCCCGACATCGGCGACTTCACCGACGTCCCGATCATCGAGATCCTCGTCTCCCCCGGCGACGCGGTGGCGGCCGAGGACCCGCTCGTCACGCTCGAGTCCGACAAGGCGACGATGGACGTTCCCTCGCCGATGGAGGGTGTCGTGCAGGAGATCAAGGTGAGCGTCGGCGACAGCGTCTCCGAGGGCACGTTGCTGCTCACGCTCGTCGCGCCCGACGGGGCCGGACGAGGAGCAGGCGACCGAGTCGCTGGCCGAGCCCGCGGCGGAAGCAGCCGGCGCCGGCGGAGGAGTCCTCCGACGAACCTCCGCGCCGCCGCCGGCCGTCGCGCCGGACGCCGAGGACGCAGCTCCCCCGTACGCCAGCCCGGGCACGCGCCGCCTCGCCCGCGAGCTCGGCGTCGACCTCGCGAAGGTCATGGGCTCCGGGCGCAAGGGCCGGATCACCGGCGACGACGTGCGCGCGGCAAAGGAGGGCCGGCCCGCACAAGCCGCGCGCCGTCCGGCGGCGACAGCGGGCTCGAGCTGCTGCCGTGGCCGTCGATCGACTTCTCCAAGTACGGCGAGGTCGAGGTCGTCCCGCTGTCGCGGATCCGGAAGATCTCGGGCGCGAACCTCGCGCGCAACTGGGTGCGCATCCCGCACGTCACCCACAACGACGAGGCCGACATCACCGACCTCGAAGCGCTCCGGAAGACGCTGAACGAGGAGTACAAGAAGCAGGAGGTGCGGGTCACGATGCTCGCCTTCCTGATCAAGGCCTGCGTCGCCGGGCTGAAGGAGTTCCCGGACTTCAACGCCTCGCTCGACGGCGACAACCTGATCGTCAAGCGCTACTACAACATCGGCTTCGCGGCCGACACGCCGAACGGTCTGGTGGTACCGGTGGTCAAGGACGCGGACGCGAAGGGCATCATCGAGATCGCCAACGAGATGGGCGAGCTGTCCAAGGCGGCGCGCGCGGGCAAGCTCAAGCCGGGCGACATGGCGGGCGGCAACTTCACGATCTCCAGCCTCGGCGGGATCGGCGGCACGAGCTTCACGCCGATCGTCAACGCGCCCGAGGTGGCGATCCTCGGGGTCGTGCGCTCGGCGATGAAGCCGGTCTGGGACGGCTCGCGAGTTCGTGCCGCGGCTGATGCTGCCGCTCTCGCTCTCCTACGACCACCGCGTGATCGACGGCGCCGCCGCCGCGCGCTTCGTGAAGTACCTGGTGACCGATCCTCGGGGACATGCGGAGGGTGCTGCTGTGATCGAGGTCAAGGTTCCCGACATCGGTGACTTCACCGACGTCCCCGTCATCGAGATCCTCGTCGCGCCGGGCGATGAGGTCGCGCCCGAGGACGCGCTGATCACGCTCGAGTCCGACAAGGCGACGATGGACGTGCCCTCGCCGGCCGCGGGCGTCGTCAAGGAGCTGAAGGTGAGGTCGGGGACACGGTCTCGATGGGGAGCTTGATCCTCATGCTCGAGCGCGCGGAGGCGGAGGCCGAGGCGCAGTCGGACGACGGCAAGGCGCCGGCCGCCGAGGCTGCCGAGCCGCCCGCGGAGACTCCGGCGCCCGACGCCGACGTGCAGGCCGACGTCGTCGTCCTCGGCGCCGGCCCCGGCGGCTACACGGCGGCGTTCCGCGCCGCCGACCTCGGGCTCAAGACCGTGCTGATCGAGCGCCACGAGCGGCTCGGCGGCGTCTGCCTCAACGTCGGCTGCATCCCGTCGAAGTCGCTGCTGCACATCGCCCGCGTGCTGAGCGACGTCGAGGAGTCCGCCGTCGTACGGGATCACGTTCGGCAAGCCGGAGATCGACATCGACGCGCTGCGCGGCTGGAAGGACTCGGTCGTCGGCAAGCTCACCGGCGGGCTGATCGGCCTGGCCAAGCAGCGCAAGGTCGAGGTCGTGCGCGGGACCGGCACCTTCACCTCCCCCAACCTGCTCTCGGTCGAGGGCGAGGACGGCACGAAGACGATCGGCTTCAAGCACTGCATCATCGCCGCCGGGCTCGAGCCCGACGATGCTGCCCGGGATGCCCGAGGACGACCCGCGGCTGATGGACTCCACGGGCGCGCTCGAGCTCGCCGACATCCCCGCGCGGCTGCTCGTGATCGGCGGCGGGATCATCGGCCTGGAGATGGCGACGGTCTACGACGCGCTCGGCTCCAAGGTCACCGTCGTCGAGCTGCTCGACTCGCTGATCGCCGGCTGCGACACGGACCTCGTCAAGCCGCTGCAGAAGCGGATCGAGAAGCGCTACGAGGCGATCCGGCTGGGCACTAAGGTCGCGCGCGTCGAGGCGCTCGACGACGGGCTGCGCGTCACCTTCGAAGGTGACCGCGCCCCCGAGCCCGAGACCTTCGACCGCATCCTGCTCGCCGTCGGCCGGCGCCCCAACGGCGCCAAGCTCGGCGCGGAGGCGGCGGGCGTCACCGTCGACGACGGCGGCTTCATCCGCGTCGACCGCCAGATGCGCACCAACGTCCCGCACATCTTCGCCATCGGCGACATCGTCGGCGAGCCGATGCTCGCGCACAAGGCGACGCACGAGGGCAAGGTCGCCGCGGAGGTGATCGCCGGCCACGACGTCGCGTTCGACGCGCGGGCCATCCCGAACGTCGCCTACACCGACCCGGAAGTCGCGTGGATGGGGCTGACCGAGACCGAGGCCAAAGAGCAGGGCGTGCCGTACGAGAAGGGGACGTTCCCATGGGCCGCGTCCGGCCGCGCGCTCTCGCTCGGCCGCTGGTGAGGGCGCGACCAAGCTGCTGATCGACCCCGAGACGCGGCGCATCCTCGGCGCCGGGATGGTCGGCGTCAACGCCGGCGAGCTGATCGCCGAGACCGTGCACGCGCTCGAGATGGGCGCCGACGCAGAGGACCTCGGCCTCACCATCCACCCGCACCCCACGCTCTCCGAGACCGTCGGCTTCGCCGCGGAGGCCGCCGAGGGCACGATCACCGACCTCTACATGCCAAAGCGGCCGTCACGCGCCGCCGCCACCGCGACCTGAGAGAAGACCACCCATGGAGAGCTCCACCTCCTCGTCGAGCCAGATCCTCGACATCCCGCGCTTCGACGACCGCGTGGCGCTGGTGACCGGCGGTAGTCGCGGCATCGGCCGCGCGATCAGCCTTGGCTTCGCGCTGCAGGGCGCGACGGTGGCCACCGGCTACTCGAGCAACAAAGACGCCGCTGACGCCTTCCGCGAGGAGCTGTCCACACACGGCTCCGAGGCGAGCATCCACCAGGGCAACGTCGGCTCCGCCGAGGACTGCCGGCGGGTGATCGACGAGGTCATCGAGCAGCACGGACGGCTCGACATCCTCATCAACAACGCCGGCATCACCATCGACAAGACCGCGCTCAAGCTCACCGACGAGGACTGGTACAAGGTGCTCGCGGTGAACCTCTCCGGGGCGTTCTTCATGTCCCAGGCGGCGCTGCGCCACATGGGCGACCGCGGGACCGGGAGGATCGTGAACATCTCCTCGGTGATCGGCTCGACGGGGAATATCGGGCAAGCGAACTACGCGGCCTCGAAGTCGGGGCTGTTCGGACTCACCTACACGCTCGCCAAGGAGGCCGCGCTACATACTCAAGCAGCGCCGACAAGCTCGGCGACCCGATCGGGCTGACGGTCAACACGGTGACGCCCGGCTTCATCGCGACCGAGATGCTGGACGCGGTGCCGGAGAAGTGCTGGAGCGGATCAAGGAGTCGATCCCGCTCGGCCGCCTCGGCGAGCCCGAGGAGGTTGCGCGCGTCGTGCGGTTCCTCTCCTCCGACAACGCGGGCTACATCACGGGCCAGGTCTGGGGGGTGAACGGCGGGCTCGACATGTGAGGTCGCCGCCCTCACCGCAAACGCCGCGGGCGCGGGGGCACAGGACTGCGTGCCCCGTCGCACGGAGTTCGCCGTCGGCCTGAGACTCATGGCACGCCGGCGGAGAGCTCGGTCCGGTACTCCGAAGAGCGCGTCCGGGCGCGGTAGGCGTCCTGCAACTGGCCGATGAACGAGTGGTTGGGGTGCACCACGGGGCGCCCGTCGAAGGAGCCGATCGGGACGATCCCGGCGCCCGAGCCACATACGAACGCACCGTCAGCGCAGTGCAGCTCGGCCGGCCAGACCTCGCGTTCCACCGCCTCGAGCCCCAGCTCCGCTGCCATCTCAAGCACCGTACGCCGGGTGATGCCCGGCAGCGCGGCGCGCGTGGTCGGCGTCACGAGGGTCTCGCCGGCGATCAGGAACAGGTTCGCCCCCGTGCATTCCGCCACCGCGCCGAGCGAGTCCAGCATCACGGCATCGTGCATCCCCAGCTCGACCGCCTGCAGCTTCGCCACGATCGCGTCCAGGTAGTTGAGCGACTTCACGTGCGCGCCAAGCGAGCGCGGCGCCTTGCGGACGACGGCGCTCGTCACCAGCTTGATCGGGTCCGACCCCAGAAACGGCGGGAACGGGTAGGCCGACACGATCACGCTCGGCTCCGGGCACAGGCGCGGGTCGATCCCCGGGCCGCCGAAGCCCGCGCGCGATGATCGGCCGCACGTGTGCTTCGGTCAGCTCGCTGCGGCGCACGACCTCGCCGATGATCTCGAGCAGGTCCTGCCGCATCGGCAGCCCGATCGTGCGGGCCGAGCGCGCGATCCGCTCCATGTGCAAATCAGCCCGGAACAGCCCGCCGCCGAACACGCGCATGCCCTCGAAGACGCCATCGCCGTAGAGAAACCCATGGTCGAAGATCGAGACCGACGCCTGCGTGGCATCGACGAACTCTCCGTTCACGTAGGCGGTCAGGCCGGCCGGGTCGAAGGTCATCTCACGGTCTCCAGTGGCGCAGGTCAGGACGACAGCTACGGAGATGATCTCGACCCAGCCACATCAGCACGTCATGGCGTCGCGACGGACCCGCGGCAGGGCCTGGAAAGACGAGCGCCATCCGTGATCGAAGTCGGCTCAGCCGTCTACCAGGAGCGCTTGCAGCGGGCCGAGCAGTCGTTCGGAACGGCGTGAAGTCGCCGGTAGCTCTACCAGCTCGTGTGTCAGCCGCTCACCGCGGTCCCTGCGTTGGCGTTGCTCGGCCGCGATCGGGCGCCAAAGTTCGTCGATCACGCTGCTCGTGTCGCCGGCGATCTCGTCGATGTCGCGTTCAAGGTGGGCGGCCCACAATCGCAGGCGCGTGTCGCGCGCGAGCGCCGCGTCGCAGGTGATGAGGTTGACCTCGCTGTCGTTGAAGAAGGAATGATCGTTGAGGTTCGCGGAGCCGAGCGTCAGCCAGGTGTCGTCGACGATCCCGACCTTGGCGTGCACGTAGAGCGGCCCTGGTGCTGCCCGGCGCGCCCGGATCGTCGTGGCAAGAAAGCGCCCTTCGCCGCCGTCGGCTTCCGCGAGGACCCCCGACTGGCCGCGGGTGTCGTCCGCTCCGCTGTTCGGCTTGGCGGGAGCATGAACACGAAGGCGAAACGTCGTCCGCCGGCGGCTCGCGGAGTTTCGCGGCAAGGATCGTCGACGATCTCGGGCGACCAGAGAAACTGGCTCTCCAGGTAGATGAATCGTCTGCGCGGAGCGCAGTGCGCGCAGATAGGCCTGAAGATGCGAAAGTCGCCGCGCGGTGCGAACGGGTAGATCTTCTCGGGAACGGTCCGCACGATCTGCAGTTCCGCCTCGCCCGCTTCGCCACATCGGCCCGCGTCGCGTTACCTGGCGGCTTCGCCGGTCAGGCTCGCCAGCGCTGGGCGAAGTGGCGCGCAGACATCGCCGACCGCCGGCCCTCGCAGCCGCGCAGCGACGTCGTGCCAACCGAGGCGCCCTCGGACGGGGTGCTCGTTCGAGTCGAAGCGATCGCCACCCAGGCTGGTGAGGTCGATGCCGCCGACGAAGGCCAAACGGTCGTCGATCACGACGAGCTTCTCGTGGTGGCAGTGCATCGGGCGCTCATGGCAATCAAGGCCGCGGACTTGATTCGCGTCCCGCGCACGAGCTCGTTGCGCACCGCGCGCACCTATGACCGGCGCGGCGTGAAGATGGGCAGCGGCGCGCCTGCCCACAGCAGAACCCGAACGTCCACCGACTCCGCCGCCTCGCCCAGCAACTCGCGCAGCAGCACCGGCGGCTCGCTCCGCAGGAGCGCGAACTCCGGCGTGATGCACCACCCCGCGATCAGCACGCTGCGCCGAGCGCCTCGGATCGCCTGCTCGACCGCCGCGAAGTACGACGCGCCATCGATCAACACATCAAGCGCATTCCCCGCCCGCGGCGGCGGATCACCCGCCGCCCACAGCCGCCCGTCCTCCGGCGGCGAGCGCTGCGCGGAACGCCCGAGCTTGCCCAGCCGGCGGCCATGATGAGCGCTCGTCAGACGCTCGATCGCATCCCCAACACGACGGTCGGCGACTCCAAGGACATCCACCGGCATCGCGCTGAGACGTTACGCCGCCGAGACGCCGCACATCGGGCGCAACCAGTTCGCCGAGGGCCAACCGCGCTGACGGCCTGAGACCTGCGCCGGCCGAACGCGTGCCGTCGACCGGCGGGGCCGGTGTGCTGCGCGCCCACGCCAAATCGCTGCGCGACACCAGCGACGAACGCCGCCGACGTGAACCGTGAGCCCGTGGGCGTGACAGATCGTTGCGCGCCAAGCACTTGCAGATGTGTCCCCCTCTGTGTCCTCCAGCCCCTGCAAACGGCGCTGTAGAGCCACAGAGAAGCGGAATGATAATCCGCGTGTCGGCCGCTGGGTAACCGGTCCCACGCTCCTCGCTGGCCGCGACGACCAGCGCCCCCGTGGCAACATCCAGATCGTCCATTGCGTCCATCCGTCCAGAATTCCGGACGTTCTGCACGCTATGGACGCATAGGACGGATCTGACACCCGGGTGACAAGGTTGAGGGCCTGGTCCACACTCAGTGGGTGGAGGTTCGAGTCCTCTTCGGCGCATTCGAAAGCCCCGCAATTGCGGGGCTTTCGTCGTTCTAGAGCGCTCCGCCTCGAGGGGGGCAACTTTTCCCGGCAACGGCCTATGGCAACTGGGGAACAGCCATGTTCCCCAGCCAGCCGCTACGAGCCGACGTCCATCACCCAGTAGGCGCGGCCGCCGCAGCCAGCGAGCCGCTTGACATCGACGCCGGCCGCGCGGGCGGACCCCAGGATGATCGACCGATGCGGCGGGCTGGTGAGCCACGCGCGGACCGTTGCGCGCGGGGTCGAAAGCACGCCACAGCCCCATGCGATGACCTCGCCGACTCTGCCATACCAGCCGGCCGCGCGGGCGCGCGAACGCGCGCTCTCGCCGCTCGGCGAGACGTGGGCGAAGTAGTGGCGGCGGCCCATGTCGACGGCGTGGCGCGAGGCGGCGCGGGCGAGGTGGCGCTCGGCGCGAAACGGCCACAGGCCTGCGCGCATGCGCGCGCGGTTGACGAGGCAGAGCATCGCGTGGCGTAGGACCGCTGGCGAGGCGTGGCGGGCGGCGCCGCCGTGGCAGCGACTCGCGGTCAGCGCCGACACCGACGCAGCGGCGTCAGCGCGCACCGGCGCCCCGCGCGGGCGGACCGTCGCGCCGGCGACCGCCGGAGCTGCACCAGCCATGACCACCCCCGCGAGCAGCGACGTGGAGGTACACGCGGCAAGATGCCGCGTCCGAGCGCAAGAAAGCATGCAGGACTCCCCTCGGGTCCGAGCGCTTGTCCATGAGCGCGGCGCGACCCTCCTTGTCGGCACCGCGCCCGGTCCGATAGCGCTTCATATCCGCAAAGGGCTGCTGTAACCAATCAAACGTTCGTTGAGCACCGGCTAACCAAGTTGTTCAGGTGGCCGCTGAGCCGGCCGCGCTGATCGAGTCGTCCACGAAGGCGTGGAGATAGCGGTGGGTGAAGGGCCAGTGTTAGGCCGGGCGGTTCTGGTGGTGGCCGACTCGTTCGGGACGATCTGGACTACGCCGCAACTACGGCGGCGAGCAGCTCGTGTGCGAGCTCGCCGGCGGTCTGCTGGCGGTCGGCCGGGACCTTGGCGAGCGCTCGTTCGACGACGTCGCCGAGCGATGCCGGCAGCTCGGGGCGCACGTCGATCAGATCGGGCGGCGGTTCGTGGATGTGCGCCCACATCTTCTCCACGTCGCTGTCCTTGTCGTAGAGGACGGCCCCGGTGAGCGCCCGGTAGAGCACGCAGCCGAGTGCGTAGATGTCGGCGCGCGCGTCGACTTCCGCCCCGCGGGCCTGTTCCGGCGACATGTAGTCGGCCGTGCCGACCGCGAAGCCGGTCTTCGTGAGACTCGACGCGCCCCTGCGCTCCATCGTGATCCCGAAGTCGGTGAGGAAGGCCTGCTCGCTCCCCTCGCGCGTGGCGATCAGGATGTTCGCCGGCTTGACGTCACGATGCACGAGCCCGCGCGCGTGCGCTGCGGTCAGCGCCGCGGCGACCTGGGCCACGATGCTCGCCGCGCGGCGTGGCTCGAGCCGTTGCTCCTCCGCGAGCAGCGCCCGGAGATCGGTCCCCTCGACGAAGCGCATCGTGAGGTAGAGCGCACCCCGCTCGGCGCCCGCGTGGAAGATCGGGACGACGTTCGGATGATCCAGCGCCGCGGCGAGGCGGCACTCGCGCTCGAAGCGCGCGCGGAACACGCGGTCACGGGCGAGGTTGGGCGCCAGCACCTTCAGCGCGACCGGCCGATCGAGCGTCATGTCCGTCGCGCGGTAGACGACGCCCATCCCTCCCCTCCCGGCCACTGCGTCAACGCGGTGGCCCGCGAACGTCGAGCCGACGCGCAGCTCGTCCTCCCCGTCCGCCTCGCCCGACGGCGAGACGGGACCCGCCGCCAGCCGCGCACCCAGGCTGGGATCGACATACGTGCGGCCGGCGGCGGCTGCGCGCACCGAGTCCACGAGCTCAGAGTCCGCCGCCTCCTTGAGCACGAAACCGCTCGCGCCGCCCGCCAGCGCGACCCGCGCGAACTCTGGGTCGTCGTGCTGGGTCATGACGACCACCGCGCTGCCGGGCGCCGCCTCGAGCAGCTCCGGGATCGCGGGCAAGCTCGGCCTGCCGGGCATGTTGAGGTCGAGGAGGATCACGTTCGGCTCGAGCGCGCGCGTCCGCTCGAGCGCGGCCTCGACGTCCCCCGCCTCGCCCACGACATCGAAGTCGTCCTGCTCCTCGAGCAGGAGCCGCAGGCCGCTGCGCACCATCGAGTGATCGTCGACGAGCAGAATTCGCATCGGATCCGAGCGGTCAGACTTTGCCGTGTGCCGCCGGTCGCCCGAATCTACCCCGCGGCGAGATGCAGTGGGCTGGCCGCGGGCCCGGCACCTCCCTGACGCCCCAGGGTCGTCGCTCCCCGCGGCATCACGCGGGTGACGAGGTTGAGAGCCTGGTCCGGGATGACCGGGTGGAGCTTCGAGCCCTCTTCGGCGCACTCTCGAAAGCCCCGCGTATGCGGGACTTTCGTCGTCAGCGAGGCGGGACGTTCCCGCAGCGGCGAGACTACATTCGTCAGGTGACCTTCAGCGTCATGTGCATGTCCGGGTGGATCGTGCAGATGAGCTTGTAGGTGCCCTTAGCGGTGACGACCTTGCTGTAGTTGCCGCGCCGTATGTCGCGTGAGTGGAACTTGCGCGGGCCGCGCTTGACGGTCACGTTGTGCGTGGTCGAGTCGCGGAACTTCCACGTGACCTTCGTGCCGTGCCGGGCGGTGACGGTGGAGGGCGAGAACGCGAAGTTCTTCACCGTCACCGACTTCGCCGCGCTCGCATCACCGGCGGACGGCAGGCCGAGGGCGGCGACCGCGGCGGCGGTGCAGACGAGCAGTGCTGACCTTCGCATGCGTGGACTCCAAGTCGGGAAGGGATTGACGGTCACCTCTTTCCGACGCCGTCGTGCCGCCGCGTATTCCCGGCGTGGCACGAGAGCCTCGCCCGCCGGCGCCGGGTGGATTACGATCGCGAGTGTGGTGCTCGAGCCGCGTGCCGACAGCGGGCTCCGGGACGTTCGCGTCGCGATCGTCGGCGCGGGATTCGGCGGCATCGGTACCGCGATCAGGCTGCGCGAGGCTGGATACGAGGACCTGGTGATCCTCGAGCGCAACGACGGCCTCGGCGGGACGTGGTGGGCGAACACATACCCGGGCTGTGCGTGCGACGTCGCGGCGCACCTGTACTCGTTCTCGTTCGCGCCGAACCCGGACTGGAGCCGCTTCTTCGCTCCGCAGGCCGAGATCCTCGACTACCTCCGGCACGTTGCCCGCGACCGCGGAATCGAGCCCTTGATCAGGTTCGGCACGGAGGTCAGAGGCGCGAGGTGGGACGAGCACGCAAGCCGCTGGCGCGTGGAGACCGATCGCGGGGCCTTCTCGGCGCAGGTGCTGGTGTCCGCCGCCGGCGGACTCTCCGAGCCGAAGCTGCCCGCAGTGCCCGGTCTAGACAGCTTCGCCGGGACGATGTTCCACTCTGCGCGGTGGGATCACGGGCACGACCTGAGCGGCGAGCGCGTGGGCGTGATCGGGACCGGGTCGACCGCGTCGCAGATCGTTCCGGAGGTTCACAAGCACGTCGCGCGCCTGACGGTCTTTCAGCGCAGCCCGGGGTGGGTGCTCCCCCGCCTGGACCATCCGCACAGCGACCTCCAGAAGCTGCTGCTGCGCCGGGTCCCGGTGCTGCAGCGCGCGATCCGGTCCGCGATCTACTACAACAACGAGCTCCTAATCCTCGGCCTCGTCCGGCGCCCGCGGCTACTGGCGGGGCTTGAGCGCCTCGCGCTCGGCTACCTGAAGCGGCAGGTTCCGGACGCGGAGATCCGCGCGAAGCTGACCCCCGAGTACCGGATCGGCTGCAAGCGGATCATCCTCAGCAGCGACTTCCTCGGGACGTTCATGCAGCCCAACGTCGAGCTCGTGACCCAGGGGATCCGGGAGGTCGTGCCGGATGGCATCGTCACGCACGACGGCCGCAAGATCGAGTTGGACACGATCGTGCTCGCAACCGGGTTCGACGTGATGAACCCGCCGCACTTCCGCCACTTGGTCGGACGCGGCGGGCGGAGCATCCGAGAGGTCTGGGACGAGGACGGCATCCGCGCCTACTTCGGGACCGTGATCCCCGGGTTCCCCAACCACTTCGTCCTGCTGGGCCCGAACACCGCGAGCGGCAACAACTCCGCTCTGCAGCCGATCGAGGCGCAGATCGGGTTTGTGATCGACGCGCTGCGCGCGATGGACGCGCACGGCGCGACGGCGGTCGACGTGCGCCGCGACGTCATGGAGCGCTTCGACGACGAGATCCAGCGCCGGCTCGCCCCGACCGTCTGGAACAGCGGCGGCTGTAACTCGTGGTACGTGGGCCCCGACGGGCGGAACTTCACGATCTGGCCCGCGTTTGCCAGCGAGTACAAGCGCCGGCTCGCGCGGTTCGACTCGGCCGAGTTCGAGCTGACGAGCGCACCGGTCGCGGTGGCCGTGCGCTGACTGCGCACACATGCGCGCGCTCGGCTCGCGGACTCCGCCCGGCACACCAGCGCCGAGAACATCGAGTTCGCTTCGATGATGCGAACGTAGCTCCATGTAGACGATCCGCTCGCGATCGCAATGCGCGACAACCGGCAGCTGGGCACCGCGGCGCAGTCTGGGCAGCGAGACCGCCTGTGGCAACATCCGATCGTCCGTTACGTCCATTGCGTACAGATCTCCGCTCGTTCTGGACGCTGCCGCACGATCTGGACGGATCTGACACCCGGGTTCCAAGGTTGAGGGCCTGGTCCACACTTAGTGGGTGGAGGTTCGAGTCTTCTTCGGCGCATAGCGAATCACCTGCACAGCGCGCTGTTCCGGCTTCGGCCGGAACAGCGCGCCGAGCGGTGGCTCAGGGCGGTGGCAACGCCCGCGGCAACATCGGTTCCCGCGCCGCCATCCAAAGGGGCAAGACTCTCGCTCTTCTCTCGATGCGGTACCGAGGGCAGCCTGCCTTGACTCCCGCGTCTCGTCCATTCCGAGCGTCTTGCGAGGCCGAACCGGTCTGCCTCCTTTCATGCGCGAGCGACACTCTGAGGCAGTCGCAGTGCCGGATGCTGCCGCGGCCGGCTCTGTCGAGATCCTCTGGCGCGCGCGAGTGTCGCGTCGGATCGAAAGCGAGCAGCGACGCGGCGGGCGTAGGATGCTCTCGTGTCGGGCGACACCGAGGCTTTGCTGGGCGCGCCTAGTGAGGCCCTTGTGCCCGGCGGGTCGTCGGGGGCAAGGACGTGACGACGGCCGAGGCACTCGCCCGCGGCCGGGACTGCTTCGCTCGGCGGGCGTGGGCGGATGCGTTCGCCGAGCTGTCCGCGGCGGATCGGGAGGCGCGGCTCGAGCCGGAGGACCTCGATCGGCTCGCCACGGCGGCGTACCTCATTGGCAGCGATGAGGACAGCGTGGAGGCGTGGGAACGTGCGCATCGCGCGCTCCTGAGCAGGGGCGACGTACTGCGGGCCGCGCGATGCGCGGGTTGGCTGGTCTTTGTTTTGCTGAATGGCGGCGAGTTCGCCCGCGGTGCCGGGTGGCTAGCGCGGGCGCGCCGGCTGCTCGACGATGGCCCGCGCGACTGCGCGGAGCGGGGGCACCTGCTCGTGCCGGAGGCCTTTCAGCGCGCGGTCGCGGGAGATTGGCCGAGCGCGCACGCGATCTCCGGTCAAGCCGCCGAGATCGGCGATCGGTTCGGTGACCTCGATCTAGTGACGCTCGCCCGCAACATTCAGGGCCGGGCGCTGATCGCGCAGGGAAGGACCGTCGAGGGAATGGCCCTGCTCGACGAGGTCATGGTCGGTGTCATGGCCGACGAGGTGTCCGAGATCGTTGCCGGCGCCGTCTACTGCAGCGTGATCGAGGCATGCCAGGAGGTCTTCGATCTGCAACGGGCACAGCAGTGGACGGCGGCGCTGACCCACTGGTGTGACTCCCAGCCGGATCTCGTCCCGTTCAGCGGTAACTGCCTGGTGCATCGCGCCGAGATCATGGAACTGCACGGCGCGTGGACGGACGCGCTCGACGCGGCGCAGCGCGCGTGCGCGCGGCTCCTCCGCCGGCCGCAGCCGGCGGTCGGCGCCGCCTTCTACCGGCAGGGCGAGCTGCATCGGCTGTGCGGCGCGCTCGCGCAGGCCGAGGACGCGTACCACCAGGCCAGCCGGTGGGGACGCGAACCCCAGCCCGGCCTGGCGCGGCTCCGCCTCATCGAGGGCCAGGTCGATGCCGCGGAGGCGGCGATCCGTCGCGCGGCGGATGAGGCGCAGGGCCGCCTCGCGCGCTCGCGGCTGCTTCCCGCGCTCGTCGAGATCATGTTTGCCGCCGGTGACGCCCGCGCGGCACGCGCCGCCGCGGATGAGCTGTCGGAGATCGCCGATGATCTCGACGCGCCCCTGCTACGCGCGCTCGCCGCCCACGCACACGGAGCAGTCCTCCTGCTCGAGGGTGACGCGCGAGCCGCGCTCGGCGCGCTGCGCCATGCCTGGGCGGCGTGGCAAGTGCTCGAGGTTCCCTACGAAGCCGCGCGGGCCCGGGTCCTCATCGGACTCGCGTGCCGCCAGCTCGGGGACGAGGACACCGCGCTGATGGAGCTCGACGCGGCGCGCTGGGTTTTCGAGCAGCTCGGCGCCGCGCCCGACCTTGCACGAGCACAGACGCTCTCCCGGAAGGCACGCGTCAAGGCGCCCGGCGGGCTGACCGCACGCGAACTGGAGGTGCTGCGCCTGGTGGCGACCGGCAAGACCAACCGGTCGATCGCAGCCGACCTGTTCCTGAGCGAGAAGACGGTGGCGCGCCACGTCAGCAACATCTTCACCAAGCTCGGCCTGTCGAGCAGAGCGGCCGCCACCGCCTACGCCTACGAGCACGATCTCGTATAGGCGCCTACACAGAATCACCCACGTCAGGTCGCGCGATTTGGGTGTTTCGCCCGTAGCGACGCCGCCGGCCACTCCGTAGCGTCGCGATCGACGGCGTTGTACCGCAGGCGACCGGAGAGGCAACCATGAGCACGCAGCAGGAAGTGAAGGAACGTGGACGACGGACCGCCGGTGACGACACGCGTGAGCGACTTCTGTCCGGCCTGCCCGTCACCGAGCGACGCGTGCACGTGGCCGGGGTGTCCACCGCCGTGCTGGAAGGAGGTGACGGCCCACCGATCGTCTTCCTGCAGGGGGAGTTCGCGGCCGTGTGGATGCGGGTGATCCCGGCCCTCGTGACGACCCACCGGGTCGTCACACCTGACCTACCCGGTCTCGGGGCGTCCGAGGTGTCCGACGGCCCTCCCGATGCCGAGGCCGTCCTCACGTGGCTGGACGAACTCATCGGGAAGACCTGTGCGAGCCCGCCCGTGCTGGTCGGGAAGGGCCCTGGCGGCGCCCTCGCCGCTCGGTTCGCGATCGAGCACGGCGACCGTATCGAGCGACTGGTGCTCGTGGACTCGCACGGGCTGGCCCGGTTCCGACCACCGCCGGGCATGGCGCTCACCTTTGTCGGCGTCATGTTGCGACCGACCGGGCGCGGCCTCGAACGCGGGTTCCGGCAGTACTGCTTCGCCGATCTGGATCGCGTGCGCGCCGAGATGGGCGAGCGCTACGAATGGATGGCGGCCTACGCCCTGGAGCGCTTTCGTACGCCGAGCGTCAAAGCGGCGATGCGCAGCCTCATGAGGCAGCTCGCGTCGGCGATCCCGCCGGCGGACCTCGACCGGATCGCCGTTCCGACGACCCTGATCTGGGGCCGCCACGATCTCGGGGTGCGGCTGAGCGTCGCCGAGGCCGCCAGCGCCCGCTACGGCTGGCCGCTGCATGTGATCGAGAACGCCCGCGACGACCCCGCCATCGAGCAGCCGGAGGCGTTCCTGGAGGCGCTGCGCAGCGCGCTCGACTTGACCGAAGCCGACCAGGCGGTTCGGCGATGATCCGGGGGCGAACGATGGACGGCTGCGAACGCGTCGAGACCGTGATCATCGGTGGCGGTCAGGCGGGCCTCGCGACGGGCTACCAACTGGCGACGCGCGGCCTCCCGTTCGTGATCCTGGACGCGAACGAGCGGATCGGCGACGGCTGGCGCAAGCGGTGGGACTCGCTTCGCCTGTTCACCCCCGCGCGCTACGACGGGCTGCCGGGCTGGCCCTTCCCCGCGCCCGCCTGGTCGTTCCCCGGCAAGGACGAGGTGGCCGACTACCTGGAGGCCTACGCGGCCAGATTCGATCTCCCTGTCCGAACCGGGGTCCGTGTGGACGGCCTCTCCAGGGAGGCGGACCGGTACGTAGTGGCGGCTGGAGACCGCCGGTTCGAGGCCGACCAGGTCGTCGTGGCAGCGGGCGCGTATCAGCACCCCAGGATTCCCCCCTTCGCCGCCGAGCTCGATCGGGGACTCGTGCAACTGCATTCCAGCGAGTACCGGGATCCATCCCAGCTGCAGGAGGGCGGCGTCCTCGTCGTCGGTGCCGCGAACTCGGGGGCCGAGATCGCCCTGGAGGTGTCCAGGGGCCGCCGGACCTGGCTGTCGGGGAGGGACCCGGGCCACGAACCCACCCGCCCCGGAACCCGGTGGGATCGGGTGCTCACGCCGGTGATCTGGTTCGTGGCCTCGCACGTGCTGACCATGAAGACGCCGATGGGACGGAAGGTTCGGCGGCAGTTCAGCTCGCGAGGCATCCCGCTCGCCCGGGTCAGGGCGAAGGACATCGCCGCCGCTGGGATCGAGCGAGTGCCCAGGACGGTGGGGGTACGGGGCGGTCTGCCGGTGCTCGACGGTGGACGGGCTCTCGAGGTCACCAACCTGATCTGGTGCACGGGCTTCGTGCCGGACTTCGCCTGGATCGACCTTCCGGTCTTCGGCGACGAGGGAGATCCGATGCACGATCGCGGCATCGTGGGATCACAGCAGGGCCTGTATTTCGTCGGGCTGTTCTTCCTCTATGCAGTGGCCTCGTCGCTGGTCGGCGGGGTCGGGAGGGACGCGGAGCACATCGCCGCGCACATCGCATCGTCCCGCAGGAACGGTCAGCCCGCCGGGCCGGTCCGAGCGTGACGCCCTGATGCTTGGGCCTGCCCACATGGACCGACGGCGCGTACTGATCGTGGGCGGCGGTATCGCTGGGCTGGCGCTCGCGCCAAGGATCGCGCGGAGCGGCGACGAGGTCGAGGTGGTCGAGCGCGAACGCGCGTGGCGGCCCGCCGGTACCGGCATGTATCTGCCCGGCAACGCCACTCGCGCCCTCCGTGCCGTCGGCTTGGAGCCGCAGGTCGCCTCACGAGCTGTCGCGATCACGCACCAGCGCTTCTACGACCACCATGGCAAGCTGCTGTGTGAGGTCGACGTCGCCGCGCTGTGGGCAGCGGTCGGGCCGTGCCTCGCGGTGCATCGGGCCGAGTTGCACGCGCTCCTCCGCGAGGCGGCGGGTGAACTGCCGATCCGAATCGGGCTGGCCGTCGAGCGCGTCGCTCAGCGCAACGGCGCGGTCTCCGTCGGCTTCAGCGACGGAACGAGCGGCACGTACGATCTCGTGGTCGGGGCGGACGGGATCCACAGCGCGGTTCGCCGGCTGGCGTTCGAGCCGACGGCGGTGCCCCGCCCCGTGGGCCAGATCGGCTGGCGCTTCCTGGCGCCCCGACCCCGCGAGGTCACGACGTGGTCGGTGATGCTGGGGCGCCGCACAGCGTTCCTGACGATCCCTATCGACGGCGACTGCGTGTACTGCTACTGCGACGTCGTCTCACCCCCAGACCACGACACGCCCGAGCAAGTCGGGCCAGAGCGGCTCGGCGACCTGTTCTCGGAATTCGCGGATCCCGCCGCGGCGCTGCTTGAGGAGCTGGACGCCGCAGCCGACATCCACGTCTCGACGATCGAGGAGGTCGTTCTCGACCGCTGGGCGCGTGAGCGCGTTGTGCTGATCGGCGACGCCGCGCACGCGACCTCGCCGAACATGGCCCAAGGCGCGGCAATGGCGCTCGAGGACGCACTGGTGCTGAGCGACTGCCTCCGGAGGATCCCGGCGATCCCCGACGCCGTCGCGGCGTTCCAGGCCCGGCGCCGACCCCGAACCGACTGGGTCCGCGCCCAGACCCATCGCCGCGACCGCACCCGACACCTGCCACCGGCGATCAGGGACAACGTCCTGCGATTCCTCGGCCGGCGAATCTTCCACGCCAACTACCGCCCGCTCCTGGACCAACCCTGAGCCACCCGGGCCCGCCTCCGCTCCTTCGGCCGCCTCCAGGCGACGCCACCACTCCTCGTCTTCGACGGATGCGTGCGCCTCGACCGGCCGGTCGCACGCGCCTCCTCTGGACGGAGGCTGTCGCACAAACCGGTCCAGATGCGGGTGCGTCAATTGATCGTGGGACAACTGGTGCCTCGGCTGTCATGAGCGATCCGTTGCCTGGGATGGCGGCGCCAGGAAGCCGCTGCTCGGCCGTGCTCGTCCCACCGTTGAGGAGACAACATCTCGCGGGCTATTGCGCGACAGCCTCGACGACAAGCGAGCGTCGTCACGGACCATCCGCTCGCTAGCCCATGCGGCGCGAACGGCGATGGGGCGCCGACGCCACGCGCTCTGAGCGGCGAGACCGCTCGTGGCAACTCCGCGGCAACATCCAAATCGTCCATTGCGTCCGATGCGTCCAGATTTCCGCTCGTTCTGGACGCTGTGGACGCATAGGACGTATCTGACACCCGGGTTACAAGGTTGAGGGCCTGGTCCGGGATAACCGGGTGGAGGTTCGAGTCCTCTTCGGCGCATGGAATTACCTGCTCAGCGTGCTGTTTCGGCTCCGGTCGGCGGCGCGCTGAGCGGATCGCCGACTAGCCACGCGGCTGAGGCGGCTCGTCGGGCGGTCCGTCCATGATGGCTGCGACCCGCCGGTGGATACGGGTCATGCGGCTGGAGTCTGGACGTGGGGGATCTACCGCGGGCCACTCCCGGACGTTCCGGCTTGTCACGCGCTCGGCCATGGCGAAATCGACGGCCGCGCCAATCGCGGTGGCGAGCAGGAGCGCTGTGCCCGCGGCGTAGGCGACCTCGGCCCACTGCCCGCCGGCATTCCACGCGGCGATTCCGCCCGCGATCATCAGTCCCACCACGCCCACGCTCACGACGACCGTCATCCCCGCGGGGCTGAACGACTTGACTCGCCGCTGGCGGCGGTTGGCCCACCGTTGATAGATCAGCGGCGATTGCCCCAGCTCGTTCGCGAGCACCTCCTCGATACGCGCCCGCGCTGTCTCCATCACCACGACGTCGGCATAGGTCTGCAGTACATACGTCACCAGGAGCAGGAGCAGCGGCGGCAGCCCGATGAGCAGCTCAGTGGAGAACTCCTCGTGTGCAGCCGCGACGCCGATGGCGGCGGCTACGGCCGTGGTCCCCACGGCGACCACCTGGTCGGCGCGGTTGAAGTGTGACCGCGCGCTCACGAACAGGTACTCGGCCTCGTTGAGCCGAGCGGCGATTAGCTGCTCTCTGTCGGTCATCGTCGACTCTCCCCGAAGTGTGCGGCGACTTCGTCGCCGGCATGGAGGTCGAGCCGGCGGACGATCTCGTAGTCCCCCGACGACGGCGCCCGAGCCAACGGGGGGTGTGTGAATGTCATACGGCAAGGCTCCCGAACACCGGAGGCCCTCGCATCGGGGCGCACCCCAGCCTCCGACCCCAAAGAGTTCACGCGCCGGTGACGACCGCACGCGGGGCGCTGTCGCCAGCCACGACCGTGACACCGAGGTGGTCGGGCAGCGCCGCCCTGCCGGCGATGTCGAGCTTGCGATACACCTGCGCCAGGTGCCACTCGACGGTCTTCAGCGTCACGAACAGCGACTGGGCGATCTCGCGGTTGGTCATTCCATCGGCAGCGAGTCGGGCGACCCGCAGCTCGCTCGCGGTGAGCGCATCCACACCCGTGCGAACTGGGCGCCGTGGGCGCGATCCGGCCGCTGCGAGCTCTTCGCGCGCACGTGCCCCGACGGCGTCCGCTCCGCTTTCGTGGGCAACTTCGAGCGCTTCACGCAGCAGCTCGCGGCCCGCGACGCGTTCGCCGCGGCGGCGCCGTGCGGCGCCCAGCTCGACCAACGATCGCGCCAGTTCGAGCCGTGACTCCGACTCGCGCAGGAGGTCGACCGAGTCGCTCAGCATTCCCTCGCCCGTGCTCCCGCGGTCGAGTAGTCCGAGCGCGCGGAGTGCGATGCCGAGCGGTCTTGGCGAGTCGAACGAACGGGCGAGCGCCAGCTCCTCCGTAGCCAGCCGCCACGCCTCCTCCGGCTCGCCGGCGCGCGCGAGCGCGAGCGCGAGCGTCGACCGCCATTCGCGCAGCGCCGCAGTCTGAATTCCCGCGTCGGTCGCGCGTCGGCCGGCCTCGCGTAGATCGGCCACGCCGAGTTCGTTGCTGCCCTCTGCGAGCCGAAGGCCGGCGCGTGCGTACAACAGCGGGTTGAACAGCATGTTCTGCGGTATTGCGGAAGCGTCCTCGGCGTCGCCGCCCACCATGCCGATGATCTGGAGCGTTCGTTGGGCGTCGTCGAGTTGGGCCCGCTCGACCAGCGTGTCGACGAGGAACGCGACGGCAAGTGGATGCCATCCGTGGGCCTTGACGTCGAACGCGTCGCGGGAGTCGCCGGCGCCGTCGGCCAGCGCCGCCCCGACGCTACGCGCGTCAGCTTCCGCTTCGGCGAGGGCGCCACGGCGATAGTGGACGGACGTGCGGAACGAGAGCGCGAGCGCGAACCCCAGTGCCGATCCCTCGCGCCGAGCTGCGTCGAGTCCCGCGGTCAGCGCCCGGTGGGACTCCTGCAGGCAGTCGGCGAGGCCGAGCGTCCATGCCGCGACGTAGTACGAGGGCGACTCGCAGCCTTCCTCCGCGAGCAGCGCTCCATCGGCCAGCGCACGTCGCGCTAGAGCGGCCGCGTGGGCCGCGGGCGCCGAGCGGCAGACCGCCTCATAGGCCAGATGGGCGAGCATGAGCCGCTCGCCCGGCCGGGTGCCGGGAAGGTCGGCCTTGACGCGCGCGAGCCGCTCCAGTGCGATGCCGCGCGTCGTCGCGTCCAGGCGGCTCGCGTTGATCAGCTCGGCCTCGATTCGAAGCACGGTGTCAGCGTCGAGCGCTGCCGAGTCGTCAAGCAACTGCAGCAGCAGCCGGGCGGCATCCTGCGGTCGTCCCTGCACCGTGAGCGCGCGACCGAGCTCGAGCGTGACCTCCGCCCGCTCGGATGGGTCGCGCCGAGAGGCGAGTGCTTCCTGGAGATGCTCGACGGCGGTGCCCTCGCCAGCGCGGATCTCCGCATGACCCAGCTCGGCCAAAACCGCGACCTCGAGATCGTCGTTCGTCGCCTCGTCGAGCGCGCGGCGGAGGTAGGTCGTGGCGGCGGCGGGCGTCCCGTGTGACAACGCACTCGCCGCCGCGGTGCGCAGCGCGCCCACCACCCACGGGTCGCGGCCCGGCGGTGTCGCTAGGAGGTGCATCGCGACGTGCTCCGGCGTGGCGTTCTCGCCGGCCAGCACGCGCGCTGCCTGGGCGTGGGCGTCATTGCGTGTCCTCGTCGGCATGTCGCCGTAGACCGCCGCGCGGACGACCGGATGGGTGAAGCGGAGCGTCGGCCCGCTCGCGAGGATGCCGGCGTCGACGAGCGCGGCAGCTCGGGCCGCAATATCAGTGCCTTCGCCTCCGATCAGCGCGGCGGCGTGATGATGCTCAGCACTCGACCCGAGCACAGCGACTGCGCGCGCCAGCGCGATCGCGGGCTCGCCGAGCGCCGCGAGCCGCCGCCTGACGCTGTGAGCGACGGTCCTTGGTCCGACGCTCGCGACCCGGCTAGCGGCCTCGTCGCTGGGACGCAGGCCCGAGCGCGCAAGGTCGGCGGTGAGCTCCTGCAGGTAGAACGGATTGCCGCCGGTCGCTTCACGACACGCCTGGCAGAAGGCGTCGCCCGCGGACTTGCCGAGTGTCGCGCGCACGAGTGACCGGACCGCGTCCACCGACAGCGGCTCGAGACGGAGAACGCCGGGCCCCGGAGCGTGTGTCACGGTGAGCAGCAAATCGTCGGGAGAGCGGTCATCGAGCGATCTGAAGGCGAGCAGGACGAGGATCGGCAGGTCGTCGACCCGAGCGGCCAGGTAGCTGAGCCAGCGCAGCGACGGCGCGTCCGCCCAGTGCACGTCGTCGACGATCAGGAGGAGCGGCTGCGCCGCGGCGAGATTCGCGACTAGCCAGTAGAGACCATGCAGCCGCGCGTACGACGCCACCGCGCCGTTGACCTCGCGACCCTCCCAACGACCGGCCTCGTCGAAGCCCAGCACCGGCGCGGCGAGGCCGGCCGCACCCGCCAGCAGCTCGGCGCGGGCTGCACCGTCGGCCGATACCAAGCGGGCCTCGAAGAGCTGGCGCACGACGCCGAACGGGAAGTCGGCTTCAAGCTCGCCGCCGCGCGCCGCGAGCGTGTCGAAGCCGGCGGCTCGCGCACTCTCGTGGGCGGCGGCCACGAGCGCGGTCTTGCCGATCCCCGGTGAGCCTTCGATCGCCACGAAGCGGCCGCGGCCCTGGCTCGCCATGGCCAGCGCGTCGTCGATCTCGCCTAGGGCGTACTCCCTGTCGTAAAGGTTCATGGAGCCTCGGCTGCTTCTCGGCGAGCCTATCGCCGTTCGCTCACCAAAGAAATAGTCTTGCGCTGGGGTCGTGGACTGGGGTCGACCCCGATGCGAGCCGAGTCATCGGGGCGCATGCTCGTTGTCGTGTTCCAGCCCCGACCGAGGAGCGAGCCCGTGCCCGCCTTCCCATCCCCTCTCCTGTTCGACGCGGTTGCCGCCGACCGCCGGCGCGAGTTCGCCCGTCGGGGCCGCCGTGCCCACCAGCGGCGCTTCGTGCGCCGCATGGGCTAGTCGCGTCGTGCAGCGCAGCACGGCTTGCGCCGTCCCGGCGCCGAGGTCAGACTCCGCGCCGGGCATGGTCTCTCTGGGCGAGGACGGGCTCTACCACCCGGCGAGCGAGGACGAGATCGTCTGGCTCGTCAAGCGGGCCCGGCGCGAGGGCCGGGAGCTGCGGGTGCGCGGCGCGGCGCACTCGGTGTCGCTCGCGATCTACGCGGACGCGCCGGGACCGCAGGAGAACGTGGTGAGCCGGCACACGCCACCGCCGAGCGACGAGATCAACGTCGCCCTCGACCGCTACCTGGGCTGGCGGGTGAAGGACGAGGCTCGCAGGCTCGTCGAGGTGAAGGCCGGCACGCATCTTGGCCACGACCCGGCAGAACCCTCGGCGACGCTCGAGAGCAGCCTGCTGTGGCAACTCGCCATGTGCAAGCACTGGGCGCTCGACGAGACGGGCGGCATCACGCACCAGACCGTGGGCGGCTTCACGGCGACGGGATCGGCCGGAGGGTCGGTCAAGCTTTCGGTGAACGACAACCTGTGGGGATTCCGCCTGATCGACGGCCGGGGCGAGATCCTCAACATCAACCGCGACGACGACCCCGACGCATTCCACGCGATGGCGCCGAACCTCGGTCTGCTGGGCGTGGTCTCGAAGATCACCTTCCAGTGCTCAGAGAACTTCGCGATCGCCGGCACGGAGACGACGACCACGCTCGAGGCCTGCCCGGTCGACGTCCTGGGCGACGGCGACGACGACCGCCCGTCGCTCGAGTGCTTCCTCCGCGAGGCCGACTACGCCCGGCTCGAATGGTGGCCGCAGCGCGGAGCCGAGCGCATCCTGACCTGGCGCGCGCGGCGGGTGTACCCCGACGCCGCGTTCCATCCCAATCCCTACCGGCAGTTCGGACGCTATCCCCGCCTCGAGCAGCACTTCGTGTCGCTGATCTACACGATCCTCGGCAATCTCGGTGATCTGGGACGAGCGAAGCGCGAGCTCGCCGGCGACTTCGACGACCTCGAGGCGGCGCTTGGGCGGGACCGGCAGGGCCAACCCGGCGGTCGGATCCGTCGCGCGGGCGCGCGCGTCTGTGCGCACGTGGCCCGAGGCGCGGCGAACACGTTCGTCACGGTGCTCACGCCGTTCAGGTCGCTGATCAGGTGCTCAATCCCGACCTTCTTCCCGCTCCTACTCAAGTGGTTCGTACCGCTCGATACCCGAGCGCGGGGCGAGAAGCACTTCGCCGACTGGGCGTGGCACGGCCTCCCGATGGACAACGAGGCCAGCGACGTGCTGCTCAAGACGGCCTTCACCGAGTTGTGGCTCCCGATCAGCCGAGCCCGGGACGCGATGGAGATCCTGCACTGCCACTTCTCGGAGCCGAGTGACCCGCATGAGGCGTACCGCCGCACCGGAACCTACGCGTGGGAGCTCTATGCGGCCAAGCCAACATCGTTCTGGCTGAGCCCCTCCTACACCTCGGGCGACGACGACTGGAAGGACGGCGCTTTCCGCATCGACCCCTACTGGTTCGCCAAGAACGCGGGCGATCCGATCGAGCCATTCTTCCGCGAGGTGTGGGAGTTGCTGCGGGGCGCCGGCGTCCCGTTCCGACTGCATTGGGCCAAGTACCAGCCGCGCATATCCCGAGAGGAGCCGGACTGGCTCGAGTTTCTATGCAGGCAGTACCCACGCTGGGACGACTTCCTGCGGCTCCAGGCCCAGCACGATCCCGACAACATCTTCCTTACCGACTACTGGCGCGACCGCTTCGGGCTGTGGCACCTTCCGCGTCCGAACCCAGCGGGGTCCTGACCGATCTCGCAACCGGCGCAGCTCGCCGGAGACGACCTCGCTCTGCACGCAGAATAGACCGCTGCCATCGCAGCCGGAATGACCCCGCACCCAGCCGATCAGTGGTCCTCGCGCTGTCGGCTTCGGCACGCGAGTAAGCCGATCTGATTCTTCCCGCGCGTGGGGGCCCTGCGCGCGCGGTCGCCGCCGGACGGTTGCGTCAGCGGGCCGGAGGGTTCGGTGGTCATCGCTGGCTCGTTGCTCGTGCATGAGCGCCATGGCGTGAGGATGCGGCGAGCGCCGGCGCCCTCGCATCGTTAGCGACCCCAGCGCGCAATCCGAGAGATTCATTCGGCGACGCCGTGCGGGCGGGATCGGTGACACCTGGCTGGGCGGATGGACGGACCGCCGCGTGCAGTTGCTGGGGTCGCCGGCTGGGGTCGGCACCGATGCGAACACCCGCGTCGCCCACGCAGCATGCGCCCTACCAACTCCCCGGAATCCACGGATCGCCGGCGACTCCGCGCATCGCCGGCCACCAGGTTCGCCACGCCTCAAGTCGCCGCGGTGCACTCCGCGGCAGAAAGACCCGCCATGGCCCCCCCACTTCGCCGCACTCACCGCCGCCAGCCAGCTCGATTCGCCGTCTCCAACCCTCGAAAGGACTCTCTGATGTTCAGCTCCTCACCGCTCAACCATCCTGGCCTCGCCGGTGCGCCCGGCTCGCTCACCGTCGGCACGGCCGACACACCCCGACGACGGCTTGTCAGCAGCGCCCTGCTCGCCTTGCTTCTCCTTCTGACGCTCGGCGCGCTGCCCGCGTTCGCTGGCGACCTGCGGGTGCAGTCGTACGTGCAGGGGGCGGGCACCATCACCTACAGCTTCGGGGCCGCCAGCTGCAACATGACGGGCAACCTCGACGAGCGCGTGACCCAGTACTGCGGTCAGCGCGTCAACGGAGGCGCGGGCTCGATGAGCGGGCGAATCTGGGCGACCCCCGCGGCCTCGCCGCCGAATAACTGGCAGTTCGTGCGCTGGGAAAACTGTCCGAACCCTTCCGGCAACAGCTGTTACATGGAAGCGCCGTTCCTTTCGGCCGGCACGTTCGCGCCGAAGGCAATCTTCGACGACACGCGGGCCCCCACGATCACGCTCGGCTCGACCAGCTACCCGGGCGGACGATCGGTGACCGTTCCGTTCTCCGTCGACGAACCGACTGGGGCCGTTGACTGCCAGCTCGATGGCGGCGGGTGGACCGGCTGCCAGAGCGGGGGCACCACGCACTACGGCGGTCTCAGCGAGGGCGGCCACACCCTCCGGGTCCGGGCGGCTGACAAGTCCGGACAGCAGGGATACAGCGAGGTCCGCAGCTTTACGATCGTGGACACCCAGATCACCGGCACGCCGGACGATCCCACCGGCAGCCCCACCGGCACGTTCACGTTCACGAGCGTCGCCGGCAGCTCGTTTGAGTGCCGGCTTGACGACGGCTCGTGGGCGGACTGCTCGTCGCCGAGCACCGTCACCGTGCCCACCGACGGCGCCCACACGTTCCGCGTGAAGGCTGTCAACGGAGCCGTCGAGGACCCAGACCCCGCCGAGTACAGCTGGCGGGTCGATACCACCGCGCCGGAGACCGCGCTGGATCCTGATGTCGGACCCGCGGAGGACGCCAAGGTGGAGTCCGCGACCGCGGAGTTCGCTTTCAGCTCGGAGGCGGGCGCGACCTTCGCGTGCCGTTTCGACTCGGGCGACTGGGCGTCGTGCACGAGCCCCTACGACATCAACGGGCTCACCGGTGGCCGTCACACCTTCGAGGTCCGCGCGAGCGACTCCGTCGGCAACACCGATGCGATCCCCGCACGGCGCTCCTGGGTTGCCGTGGTCGACCAGGACGGCGACGGCTCGCTTTCCGACGCCGACTGCAACGACGCCGATCCGAGCATCCACCCTGGAGCCGTGGACACGCCCGAGGACGGGATCGACGAGAACTGCGACGGCGTCGACGGGGTGAACCTCGACCACGACGGCGACGGCAACCCGCGCCCCGCGGACTGCAATGACAACGACCCGTCGATTCACGTCGGCGCCATCGACGAGCCCGAGAACGGAGTCGATGAGAACTGCGACGGCAAGGATGCGGTCGACCTCGACCGCGACCACGACGGCTACAACCGCCCGCAGGACTGCAACGACGCCGATCCCGCCATCAATCCGGGGGCGGTGGAAGTGCCGGGCAACGCGGTCGATGAGGACTGCACCGGCGGCCCTGCCCCCTACTCCTCCGTCGGAGCCGACGTGCGAGTGGCGTGGCGAGTCTCCGCAGCGCGAACGCAACTGCTCAAGCTGCAAGCGCTGCGGCTGCCCGCCGGCAGCAAGCTCACCGTGCAGTGCCACGGCAAGCGCCGGGTCTGCCCGTTCCGGGCCAAGCGCCTCACGGTGCGCCGTGCGCGCGCCGCACGCGGAATCGCCGGCCGCCTGCGCGGCCGTTGGCTCACGCCGGGCACCCGCATCACCGTCCGAATCACCAAGCCGGGCACCCGCGGGATGACGGTCCGCTTCGTCATCCGCCGCGGCAAGGCGCCGACCCGGAGCGACCGCTGCGTCCCGGCGACCGCGTCGGATCGCTGCTGAACACCACCACCAGCTGGGGACGGCGCCCGTCGCCGTCCCCAGCGCAATCGCCCAGGAGACGCTATGACCACCATCACGACACGCGAGCCCGCCGCAGCGCGCGCTAACACGCCAGCGCTCCGGATGTTGGCTGCAGCAGCCCTGCTCGCGCTCACATTCCTCGCCGCGTCACAGCTCCGAGCATGCGGCGACGCAGCGCCCCCGCGCTACGTCAGCCACGCACAGCCGATCCCCCAGGCCTCGGCGGTGGTTATCGCGTTACCGAAGATGCGCTACGGCGCACTCCCTGATCTCCTTCCGCCGCGGCGGTCGCACCCACTGCGCAGCCGCCGGTCGCAGCCGGCCGCCGATCCACTCCGCCCGCACACATCGGTCGCCCCGTCGTCCGGCCCTGTCGAATCCGCCTCTCACGCCTCACCCCAGACGCACGCCAGGCCCGAGCCACCGCGCAAACCAGACGAGCTGATCGTGCAGTAGCCAGGGCTCGTGGACCCACCGCCTCGTAACGATGTCTGGTCGGCTCAGGCGGCGCCAACAGCTCGTAGCACGGGTCGACCTACTGGTCATCACCACCATCGCCGTCGGCAGATCGGGGAGCGTCGAGGAACGGGTTGTCCTCAGCTGCGAGGCGGAAGTCTGCGATCGAGGGTGGTCGCTCGGCATCCCAGACCCCGGCATGGACTTCTGCAACGGGCGGCCAGACGTGTTGCAGGCCGGATCTGACACCCCGCGATTCGCGGGGCTTTCTTTGCTGTTCGGCGATCGCCGCGGCCGGGTGGGGCAGATTTGCCCGCTGTATGACCGCTTTCGAACGGTTGCGAGCTTCTGCGCAGGCCGACCCAAGAGCGGGTGCCGATCGCACCGCGTCGCACGCGCTTACTTACACTCACAGCGACACTCGGGAAAGCCGGAGCAATTGGAGACGGGCCCCGCTCACGAGTCTTCCGACACCTCGACCCTCGAGGCGCGACGGCTCGCTTTGTTCGATCGCGCCGAGAGGATCAGCGGCCTGGGCAGCTGGGAGTGGATCCCGCAGCTCGGTGAGCTGCTCTGGTCCGACAACCTCTTCCGTCTCTTCGGGTACGAGCCGGGCTCGGTCACTCCCTCGTCGGACGCGGTTCTCGACCTGGTTCATGTGAACGACCGGGAGCGAGTCGCGGACGCCATGGCGGCACTGGCCGCCGGAACCGAGATGAACCACGTGGACTATCGAATCGTGCGAACCGATGGCGTCGTCCGCCACCTCCGCGCGAGCCTCGCCATCCTCGACGAGAGCGATCCCGCCGGACCGCGCCTGTTCGGTTCGGTGCAGGACGTGACCCTCGGTGCGTCGCGTCGATCGCAACCTCGAGGCGTATGCATCGGTTTCCGCCGTTCTGGACGAGTGGGTCGAGTTCCAGTCGGGTGCGGAGGCGCTGCTCGGCGGACTGGCAAGCGCCCTGGAGCTCGTGTTCGGTGCGCTCTGGGTTCCCCTGCGGGACGAGTTGACGTGCAGGGTGCTCTGGCACAAGGAAAGCGCTCCGTTGGCCGCGGTCGCCGAGGCGACGGCGGACTGGCGGCCGGGCCACGGCTCGCCGACGCTGGGCCGCGCGTGGACCGATCGTCAGCCGGTCGTGGCGCGGCATCCGGGCGCCGGCTCGCCCCCCGCGCGGGCGGCGGCGATGCGGGAGGCCGGACTCGACACCGCGGTTGTCGTCCCCGCCGTGATGGTGGACGAGACGCTCGCCCTTCTGGAGTTCCTGTCAGCCGATCCCGGTCGAGCCGAGCGATCAGTTGATGAGGGCGCTGACCGGCATCGGCCACGAGATCGGCTACTTCCTGGCCCAGCACCGCGGGGCGCTGGTCGAGCCGTTGCTCACGCCGCGCGAGGTGCAGGTCCTGCAGTTGGCCGCCCGCGCCTTCAGCGCCGCCGAGATCGCCGAGGAGCTTTTTCTCAGCCCTGCGACGGTCAAGCGGCACTTTGAGCGGGCCTACGCGCGGCTCGGGGTGTCCGACCGCGCCGCCGCGGTGGCCGAGGCCATGCGCCAGGGATTCATCACCTAAAGCGAACCGATCGGCCCAAGTGGCGCCCCGGAACGCGGTCGATACTCGGACATGGCCTCGAGTTGCGGCGCTCACGCGGTAGAGCCGGTTCAGCGGTTGTTCGACCTGTCGGTGGACATGCTCGGCACGGCGAGCACCCGTGGGTACTTCACCCGGCTCAACCCGGCCTGGACCCAGACATTGGGGTGGTCGGTCGACGAGCTGATGGCCGAGCCGTTTCTCGCTTTCGTGCATCCCGACGATGTTGCGATGACGGTGGAGGTCGCAACGAGGATTCCGGAGCCGGGCGCGCCGGCGACCGTTGCGTTCGAGAATCGATATCGCACCCGCGACGGCGACTATCGGCTGATCGACTGGACCGGTGTGGCCGAGCACGAGGTCCTGTACTTCGTGGCGAAGGACGTCACCGACCGCCGGGCGACCGAGATCGAGCACGCGCAGGCGGCCAGCCTCGCCCGGGCCATCACCGACAGCGTCACCGATGGACTTCTGGTCTCCAATCACGATGGCGCGATCGTCTACGTGAACCCGTCCGGACTGGCCATGCTCGGCCAGCGGGCCGATGACCCTCATCGGCCGCGATGCCCGGGAGACGGTCCAGGACGGCGACGCCTTCCGGCGCAAGGACGGGTCGGAGCTCCCGGTCGTCTCCTCGTCCTCTCCCGTGCCGCTCGCGTCTGGTGCGGGCAGCGTCGTCACCTTCCGCGACATCACCGCACAGCAGGCAGCCGAGGTGGGGGTCCGCCGCTCCGACGCGCTGCACAGGATCCTGACCGCCAACCTGCCCGACACGACGGTCTTCCTCCTCGATCACGACCTGCGGATCCTGATCGCGGACGGTGAGGCGATCAGGCGGCTCCCGTGGTTCGACGAGGAGCTGTTCTACGGCCGCCTCGTGTCCGAGCTCGACGGCATGGTCCCCGACGAGGTCCTGGAGCTCTCGCTCATGACCTACCGCTCCGCCCTCGAGGGCGAGCGCGGTGGCTTCGACTTCCTCAGCGAGGGACTGACGTTCTCCGTCCAGGCGGTCCCCGTGCGTGGCGAGGACGAAGGTGTGGAATCCGTGCTCGTCGTCGCTCGCGACATCACAGAGCGGACGCGCGCCGAGCAGCAGATCGCGCGCCACGCGCGCCAGCAGAAGGCGTCGCAGAGCTCGGCCGCTTCGCGCTCGGGACCCACGACCTCGCGTCGCTGATGGCCGAGGCCGTGACGACGGCGACCAGCACCCTCGACGTCGACGGCGGCGGAATCCTCGAGCTCAGCGAGGATGGAGAGCGGCTGACGATCGTCGCCGGCACCGGCCTCCCCGACGGCTTTGTCGGCAAACACCAGATCCCCGTCGTCGAGAGCGCGAACGCCGGCTACACGTTGCTGACGGGCGAGGCGACCATCGTCGACGACCTGGCGGCCGAGACGCGCTTCAAACCGGCACCGTTCCTGCTGCAGCTCGGTGTGGTCAGCATCGTGAGCGTCCCGATCCAGGGCCATCGCCGACCGTTCGGGGTCCTTGACGTGCGTGCGCGCGTCCCGCGGAAGTTCTCCGAGGACGAAGTCGACTTCCTCACCGCGATCGCGACGCTCATCACCGTTGCCGTGGAACGTCATCGCGACGAGCAGGTGACGCGCCACCGCGCGTTGCACGACCCGCTGACCGACCTCCCGAACCGCACTCTCGCGCTCGACCGGCTGAGCCAGGCGGTGAGGCGACGTCGCCGCGAGGGCATCGACGTGGCGGTGCTCGTGCTCGACATCGACCGTTTCAAGCTGATCAATGACGCGTCCGGCCACGCCGCAGGCGACGAGGTACTGCTCGCCGTCGCGGCGCGACTGACCAGCACGCTTCGCGAGATCGACACGGTCGCGAGGCTGAGCGGCGACGAGTTCACCGTCATCTGCCCCAACGTCGGCGGGCATCCGGGGCGCGACCGAGCTCGCGCAGCGGCTCGCGACCGTCGTTACCGCCCCACTCGTCCTCGGCAGCGGCGAGCACTCGTTCACGCTCAGCATCGGCATCGCCCTGGCGAGCGCCAGGGACGACACGCCCGAGTCGCTGCTGGGCGACGCCGACGCCGCGATGTACCGGGCCAAGGCGCGCGGCCGCGGGCGCTACGAGCTGTTCGACGAGGCGATGCGTACCGAGGCCGC
Organism: uncultured Solirubrobacteraceae bacterium; assembly: GCA_963722815.1. Taxonomy (GTDB): domain Bacteria; phylum Actinomycetota; class Thermoleophilia; order Solirubrobacterales; family Solirubrobacteraceae; genus DASQFQ01. The sequence goes on along the minus strand of CAVROM010000003.1, from coordinate 1,111,974 downwards.
GGCCCGCGTACGCCTCGAGACCGACCTGCGCCGGGGGCTCGAGCGCGGCGAGTTCCACGCCTGGTATCAGCCGGTGATCGACCTCGCCAGCGGTGATCCGGTCTCCACGGAGGCACTCGTCCGCTGGATGCATCCCGAGCGCGGGATGGTCTCGCCTCTGGAGTTCATCCCTGTCGCCGAGGAGGCCGGGCTGATCGCCGAGCTGGGGCTGCAGGTGCTCGAGCAGGCGTGCCGCCAGACGGCAGCCTGGCAACGCGACATCAACCCTGAGCTCGGCGTCTCAGTGAACATCTCAGGGCGCCAGGTGAGCGATCCCACCTTCCCCGCCAAAGTGGCCGCCATCGCCGGGAGCTCCGGGCTGCGCGACGGCACCCTGGAGCTGGAGATCACCGAGTCAGTGCTGATGGAGGAGGCGGACTCGCCGGTCACCGTGCTCGGCTCGCTCCACGAGCACGGGCTGACACTGGTGCTCGACGACTTCGGCACCGGCTACTCATCGCTCAGCCGCCTCAAACTCTTCCCCCTCGACGTCCTCAAGATCGACCGCTCCTTCGTCGCCGGTGTCGAGTGCAATGCCGATGACCGCGCGATCGTCAGGGCGACGATCGACATGGCCCACGCCGTCGGGCTCACCGTCGTCGCCGAAGGAGTGGAGACCCGCGAGCAGGAGGAGCAGCTGCGGGCCTTCGGCTGTGACCGCGCTCAGGGGTACCTGTACGCACGACCCCAACCACCGCGGGCGATGACCGAGCTGCTCGCGGCCGGCGCCCTCAGCCCACGCAGCTGAGCCGGGACCCGTGGTATCTGACACCCGAGCCACAAGGTCGAGGGCCTGGTGCGGGATAAGCCCGTTAGTGGACCCAGAACTGATCCAGCAATGGTCCGAGCACCTGGTGCATCTGTGCGTTGCCGACCCGGTGGGAGACCAGCAGCAGCGCGCGGCGGCTGAACAGCGGGATCGCCGGCGCCGCCGCCATCACCTGGCGGTCGAGCGCGGCCAAGCGCGCGTTCGCGTCGGTGCCGTGAGCGGCCAGGGCGGCGGCGTGCCCGGCGTCCACCGACCGGTCGCAGAACCGCGACGGTTCTCGTTGGCCTCGGAGCCGACAGCGAGATACCGGCAGCTGAACGGATCGAAGAAGCTCGACGCGGTCAGGTAGTCGACGACCCAGATCGTGACCCCCACCTGCGCGTGGTTCCGGGTGTCGAAGATGTAGGCGAAATAGCGGTCGACGTCGGGGATCACGCGGACCTGGACGCGGTAGCCGAGGCGCCGCAGGACCGTGCCGGCGTACTCGGCGACCGCCGCGTACTTCGGGGGTCCCATACCCGCACCCGGGCACCACGCGTGCCGGACGCGGCGACCAGTCTGTGGGCGGCGAGGAGATCCGGGGTGGACCGGCATGAAGGCGCGTAGCCCGGCAGCCCGGGCGGGATTATCTGGCACGCCGGGCTCGCGACCCCGCTGCCGCCGATGAGCTCGACCACGTGCCGGCGATCGACCGCGTCGTTCAGCGCCCGGCGGACACGCGGGTCGTCGAACGGCGGCTCGTGCGTATTGACGAAGAGCGAGCTCACACTGGGCTCCAGCGCCGTGGAGACGTGGCTCGGGTCGCCGAACGTGAGCGCGCGCGACTCGGCGACCGGCATCAGGCCGCTGAACTCGCCGGCCACGGCGACCCCGTCAGCCCGGCCGTTCTGCACGGTATGGACCCGCGCGACGTCTCGCGCCGAGGTCGTGACGGCGATCGCGTCGGGGAATCCGTCGGGGCGCGCCTCGGCCGACCACGACTGAAAGCGCGGGTTGCGCACGAGCCGGACGCCGCGAGGAGTGAACGTGGCGATCGCGTACGGACCCGTGCCGGGCGGAGGGCGTCCGCGGACCAGCTTCGCGGGCGTCCGCGACGGCAGCACGTAGGCCACGGGTAGGGCGAGCTTGTGCAGGAGCTCGGCGTCGGGCCGGCGCAGGTGGATCGTGATCGTCGCTGCCGCGGCGTCGGTCGCGATGCCCTGCGAGAGGTCGCAGCGCTTGCGAGTGCACGCCTCCGCCCCGGTGATGCCGCCGTAGTACGGAACCACCGTGCCGGCGAGACGCACGAGTCGCTCGATCGACGCGCGGAAGTCGTCGGGCCGTACGGGTGTGCCGTCCGAGAAGCGCAGCCCGCGCCGCAGCTGGAAGGTGTAGGCGCGCCCGCCGTCGCTCGGCTCGGGAAGCGTCGCGGCGAGGTCGGGGACGATCGTGCTGCCGCCCGCACCCGGGATCCGGCGGTAGGCGACGAGGCCGTCGTACGTCAGCGAGAGCACCGGATTGCTGCTGTAGTCGTTGCCCGCGGGGTCGAGGCACTTGCACCCGAAGGGCGCGGAGGCGTAGCGCAGCGTCCCGCCGCGGTGGCCCGCGCGTGACACCGTCGCAGCCGCCCAGAGCGACCCTCCGGCGACGGCGAGCGCGGACGGCGCGCTTCCGAGCGCGATGCGGCGAGTCGGGCTGCGCGTCTGCGGATCGATGCGGATGGCCTCGTCCGTACGGGCGTCGGCGACCCAGATCGCGCCGAGACCGGCGGCGATCGCGACCGGGGTGCCGCCGACGGGCACCGTGTCGCTGACCGCGCCGGTGGTCGTGTCGATCCGCGTCACGGTCCCGTCGTCGCGGTTCACGACCCAGACCCCGCCGTAGCCGACGGCGATCGCGGCCGGCCCGCTGCCGACCCCGATCGCCTTCAGCACCGCTCCGGAGCGGAGGTCGAGTTTGCTCACGACCCCGTCCTGCTCGCCCGCGACCCACACCGCCCCGCCGCCCGCCGCGATGGCGGCCGGGCCGCCGGCCACCTCGACGCGCCGGATCCGTCCCGTGTGTGCGAGATCGACACGGTCGACCTGACCGTCGACGGCCGAGGCGACCCACACCGCGCCGCCGCCGACCGCCACACCGCGCGGCGCGTTCGCCACGGCGAGCCGGCGGACGGTCCGGTTGCGGGAGTCGATCTGGGCAACGCGCCCGCTCTGGCCGTCGGCGACCCACAGCGAGCCGCCGGCGAACACGACCGCGGTCGGCTCGCCGCCGACATCGATCGTCGTCGCCGGACCGTCGCGGCCGTCGATCCGCGAGACGGTCCCGTCGGCCCCGTTGGCGACCCAGACCGAACCGTTGCCGGCCACCGCGGCGTCGGGGCGCCCGCCGGCCGGGATCTGCTTCGTGATCCGGCCGTCGCGGTCGATCAGTCCGACCGCGTTCTCGTCGATGCCCGGCAGGCCGTCGGGCTCCAGGACCCGGATGATCCCGAACGCGGTCAGCCCCGCGAGCAGCACGGCGGCCGCGGCGATCGGCAGCCACCGCTTCGCAGACCCGCGCGCCGGAGGCGGCCGCGGCCCGGTCTCCGGCTCGGCGGCGTCGGTCGCAGGGAGATCGAGGGCGGGACCCTGCACGAGGATCGCGTCCTGGAGCCGCCGCAGCTCCGCGCCGGGCTCGACGCCGATCTGCTCAACCAGCTCCGCGCGCGCGTCGCGGAAGACCGCCAACGCCTCCGACTGACGACCCGAGCGATACAGCCGAGCATGTGCTGGGCGTGCAGGTGCTCGCGCAGCGGATGAGCAACGACCATCCGCTCGAGCTCGCCAAGCACTTCGACGTGACGGCCGTCGGAGAGATCGCGGTCGATCGCGCTCTCGGTCGCGCGCAGCCGCAGATCGTCGAGCCGGCGGATCTCGGCTGGGGCGAACGGCTCGTCCGCGACATCGGCCAGCGCGTCCCCCCGCCACAGCGCGAGCGCCTCACGCGGCTGTGACTGCTCGAGCAACTGCTCGAAGCGGATCGCGTCGACCTCGCCCCCATCGGAGAGCTGGAGCTCATAACCGCGTCCGCGCGTCACGATCCGGGCGCCGTCGCCCGCCAGCAGCCGCCGCAGATGCGACACGTACAGCTGGAGCATCTTCGGCGCGGTCGCCGGCGGCTCGTCCCCCCACAGCCCCTCGACGAGACGATCGGCCGAGACCGTGCGGCCCTGCTCGAGCGCCAGCATCGCCAGCACCGCCCGCTGCTTGCGAGGACCCAACTCGATGGGCCGGCCCTCGAGCTGCGCCTCGAGCGGCCCCAGAAGCCGCAGATCCACCTGCCAGCGACCCTACTCCCGGCCGAGAGCTGAGTAAACCGCATGCCGACCTCGGCTACCGGTGGGAGTCAGCGGCTCGAGTCCGCTCGGAGGCTTGCTGCAAGCTCCCCGCGACCCGAGACCCCGAGCTTCCGGTAGGCGCCCGTCAGGTGCATCTCGACTGTCCGGCGGGTGAGGAACAGCGCCTCCGCGATCTCGCGGTTGCCCAGGCCCTCTGTCGCCATGCTCGCGATGCGGCGCTCCTGGGCCGAGAGCGCGTCGACGCCCCGCATCGCGGGGCGCCTTGGGCGCGCGCCGCACGCGTGCAACTCGTCCATCGCCCGGTCGGTTTCGACTACCGAGCCGCAGCGGTTCGCGATGTCCAGCCCCTCGCGCAGCGGGTCGCGGGCGTCACGGCGATGGCCGCCGCGCCGGAGCGCCGCGCCGAGGTCGATCAGCGCCCGCGCATGCGCCAGTCGGAGATCGGACGCGGCGAGGACCTCGACTGCCTCGCGGGCCGCCTCGACCATCTCCCCTCCCGGCACGAGCAGCGCGCGCACCCGCAGCGCCTCGCCGAGCGGCTCGGGCGCGCCGAACCGCCGCCCGATCTCGACCTCCTCATCGACGAGCGCCCGGGCGCGCTCGTGCTCGCCGAGGCGGGCGCACGCCAGCGCCGCGTAGCTGCGCCACATGAGCGCGCAGGGGTTCACATAGAAGAGCGCCTGCGCGCGCCGGCCCGCCTCCTCGAAATCGGCCAGCGCGGCCGCCGGATCGCCGAGGCGCAGCGCGAGCCGACCGCGCGACGCCAGCGCCTGGCTGACGCTCAGCGAGAGCGGCAGGTCGCCGGTCGGCCAGGCCTCGCGCAGCAGCGCCGTGGCCTGATCCAGAGCGCCTCGCTCAATGTAGACGTCGACAAGGGCGGACAGCGCGCTCGGCCGGACGATCGGATCGTCCGCCGGCAGGAGCGGGAGCGCCTCGACCGCATCCGCTTCCGCGCCGCCGAGGTCGCCGGTCCACTCGCGGGCGGACGCCCGCGTACCGAGGCACATCGAGTAGAGCAGCAGCGAGCTCCGCTCCCGGCCCTCCTCGACGCCCGCGCTCCACACCTCGATCGCGCGATTCAGCCGGCCCGCGAGCGCGATGGCGGTCGGGGCCGCGGTCAGCGCGACCATCGTCGCCGGCGCCGCCAGCGCCGCGTTCTGGGCCCTGACCGCGGTGAGCAGCCGGCCGTCGCCCCACGCCGCCTCGCCGAGCGCGGCCACCTCGATGGCGGGGTGGGCGGTCGTCGCCGCGTAGACCAGCGCGATCAGGGCGAGCACGCCGCGCTCGGCCGCCGTCTCTCCGCGCTTGACTTCCGGCTCCAGCGCGAGCAAGCGCCCGAACGTCGCGACGTCGGGGAGCCCGCCGACCAGCCGAGTGGCGGCCGCTTGGAACTCGAGCGCCAGACGCAGCTCGCGGTCCAGCTCGCCGTCGGCCGCGAGCACCGCCTCACAGGCGGCCACCGCCTCCGGCAGCTCGGCCGCCAGGAAACGCGCGAGCGAGACGCCGAGGGCGGCCTGCGCGCGCTCCGCCGGATCGCGCGACAGGCGCAGCGCCTGCTCCATATGGCCGGTTGCCTCGGGCATGCGCGCCGTCGCCTCGGCGGCGCCGAGCTCGAACAGCGCCGCCCGTGTCAGCTCGGCCGGCGCCTCCTCCTCGAGCGCCCGCCGCAGGAATCGAACCGCGTGGTCTGCGGCGCCACGGCCGCCCGCGCGGCGCGCCGCTTCCGACAGGGCGTCGAACGCCCAGCGCTCGCCCGCCGGCGGGGTGCCGAGGAGGTGGACGGCCGCGCGCTCGCATCGCGCCGGATCGCGCGCGAGCTCACGGGCAGCGGCGAGATGCAGCTGCGCCTGCTCGGCCGGGGGGACGGAATCCGCGAGCGCCTGCTGGATGATCGGGTGCACAAACCGCGGCGGCAGCGCACGCTGAAGGAGCTCGGCGTCGATCAGCTGGTCGACCGTGCGCGCCGTCGCGTCGCGGTCGAGGCCCGCGACCGCCGCGGTATCGGCGAGCGACGCATCGTCACCGAGGATCGCGAGCGCTCGCGCGACCGCCGCGACCGCCGGCGGTCGTTGCCGCAGCCGCGCGGACACGAAGCGGGCCACCGACGGCGGTCCCATCGCCGCCACCGCGCCGACGCCGAGGCTCGTCGGCTCGACACCGCGCTCACCCAGGGCGGTGATCAGCTGGCGGGCGAGCAGCGGGTTGCCGGCCGTGGCCTGGGCGCACGCGGCACAGATCTCGTCGCCCATGTCATCGCCGAGGCCGGTGCGGACGAGCGTCGCGACGGCGGCCGGGCTCAGCGGCGGCGGCCGAAGCGCGGCGCTCGGCTCGCGCTCGACCATGCCGGTCAGGGGCTCCGGGGCGGGCTCGCCGCTCCGTGCGGCGAGGATCGCGCAGGCGGGCAACTCCTCGAGCCTTGCTTCCAGGTAGGCGAGGAAGCGCAGCGAGGGCTCGTCGGCCCAGTGCGCGTCATCGACGAGCAGGGCGAGCGGGATGGCCTCGGCGAGCCGCGCACACAGCCAGTGGAGGCCGTGGAAGCGCGCGAAGAGGCGCTCGTCGGACGGCGCGCGGTCGGGGACGTCCTCGAACAGCGGGCGCGCCAGTCCCGCCGCGCCGGCGAACAGCTGCTCGCGGACCGCCGGGCCCAGCGGCTCGATGCTCGGCGCCAGCAGCTGTATCACCACGCCGAAAGCGAACTCTTTCTCCATGATGCTGCCGCGCGCACGGAGTACGACCATGCCTCGGGCCTCCGCGAGCGACGCGGCCTCGTCCATCAGCGCGGTCTTGCCGATCCCGGCCGCGCCGTCGATCACGATGAGTCCGCCGGCCCCGGCCGCCGCCGCGTCGAGCCCGCGGCCGAGCTGCGCCGTCTCGGCTTCGCGTTCCAGCAGGTCGGTCCGCGTGGTGAGGTGCGCCATCCGCCATCGCTCAGCCTATCCTCAGCGGTCGGCCGCCGGCGAGAAAACCCTACGGTGGCTCCACGTAGCGAAGGCCGGCCGAGCCGCCATAGCGTCGCGCCATGAGCGCACTCTTCGCAGTCCTCGCCACACGCGCGCACGATGCCGCCAAGGCCGCGCGCGCCTCCGGGCCCGAGGTCGTGCGTGACCGCAGGCGGCCCGAGCCGACCCTGGCAGCCCGCGAGCCCAGCCGCCGGCGCCGCGCGACACGCCGGTTCGCCCGCGGTGCTCCGGCACGCTGAGCAGTCGCAGCCGCTGATCGAGCGGATCCGCCGCTCGGTGATCGGCGACGACGCGGTCATCGACGGGCCGTTCGGCCCGCGCCGGCTGGTCTACGCCGACGCCACGGCCTCCGGCCGCTCGCTGTCGTTCATCGAGGACACGATCCGCTCCCGCGTCCTGCCCCTGTACGCCAACACGCACACCGAGGCGTCGGCCACCGGCCGGCACACCACGGCGCTGCGCGAGGACGCCCGCCGCACCATCCACCGGGCAGTCAATGGGACCGCGGACGACGTCGTCGTGTTCTGCGGGTCGGGCAGCACCGCCGCCATCGACAAGCTCATCCGGCTGCTCGACCTCGATCGCCCACGCGATGAGCGGCCCGTCGTCTTCATCGGGCCCTACGAGCACCACTCGAACGAGCTGCCCTGGCGCGAGTCCGGGGTCGACGTCGTCACCATCGGCGAGCGCGACGACGGGCGGATCGACCTCGCGCACCTCGCTGCCGAGCTCCGCCGCCACACCCACCGCACGCTGAAGCTGGGCAGCTTCTCCGCCGCGTCGAACGTGACCGGGATCGTGTCGGACGTCGACGCGATCGCGCAGCTGCTGCATCGGCACGGCGCGCTCGCCTGCTTCGACTACGCCGCGGCCGGCCCCTACCTCCCGATCGATATGGCGTCCAAGGACGCCGTCTTCCTCTCGCCGCACAAGTTCGCGGGCGGCCCGGGGACGCCCGGGGTGCTCGTCGCCAAGCGACGGCTCCTGCAGCGGCGGGTGCCGTCGGTGCCCGGCGGCGGGACGATCGTGTGGGTCGGCCCCGCGGCACAGAGCTACCACCCTGAGCCGGCGGTGCGGGAGGAGGCGGGCACGCCGGCGATCGTGGAGTCGATCCGCGCCGGGCTGGTGTTCGCGCTCAAGGAGGCGGTCGGCGCGGACGAGATTCACCGTCGCGAGGACGCGTTCGCGAGGCGCGCGCTCGCATCGTGGGGGGAAAACCCGAACCTCCGGATCCTGGGCAACCCCGAGGTCGAGCGGCTCGCGATCGTCTCGCTCGGCGTCCGGCACCCCGTCGGGATGCTCCACGCCAACTTCGTGGTCGCGCTGCTCAACGACCTGTTCGGGATCCAGGCGCGCAGCGGCTGCTTCTGCGCCGGCCCGTACATCCACCGCATGTACCCGATCGACCCCGCGTGGTCGGCGGCAATGCGGGCCGACGCGGTGCGCGGCCGCCTGGGCATGAAGCTCGCGTTCGCGCGCATCAGCTTCAACTACTTCATCAGCGAGACGGTCTTCGACTACATCGTCGAGGCGGTCCACCTGATCGCGAACGAGGGGTGGAAGCTGCTGCCGCAGTACCGCTTCGATATGACCACCGGTCTGTGGGAGCACGCGAAGGCGCCGCAGGCGGCGGAGCCCTCGCTGGCGGGGCTGGAATCGGCCGACCCGCTTCCGACAGCCCCCGAGGGCGCGCTCGCCGCCCAGCTCGCGGAGGCGCGGCAGATCATGGCGGCGGCCGCGCTTTCCCCGCGGACGCGCCCATCGAGGCGGCGGCGATTCGACCCGCCCCGCTGGTTCCCGCTGCCGGACGAGGGGTCAGACCCTGGCGGTCGGCGTGGCGCCGCCGTCTCCTGAGGACCGCGGCGGACCAACATCCTGGCTCACGGCGTCGCGTAATCGGCCACGATCATCCACGTCAGCGTGCCGTTGTGATTGTCGCGCACGGTGAGCCTGCCGCGGGTCGCCGGGTTGCACGTGTCGAGCCCGTTGAAGTCGCTGCACCACGGGGTGTCCTCCGGGATGACGTACCTCCCGGGCGCGAGCACCGTAAGCGTGGTGACGCAGCGCTCGAGGTCCTTGATCAGCGGGTGCGCGCCGGCCCGCTGCACCCGCACTCCGGTGCAGCGCGCTGAGCCATCGGGATAGACCACGGTGAACGGCGTGACGGTCGGCCCGCTGCCCTCGCCCGCACTGGCAGGAGCGGCGCCCACAAGGGCCGCCGTCACGGCTACAGCAAGCACGAGCCACAACGTCGAGCGGTTCATCGTCCCTCACTCTCGCAACTTACAACGTCAGTCGCTAGGTTTACACCGTATATGAGGACTCGTCAAGTGAAGCTGAGCCGGTCCGAGATCCTGTCGGCAGCGGTCGCCTTGGTCGACGAGCGTGGTGTCGAGGCGCTGTCGATGCGCAGCCTCGCCGCTGAGCTCGGAGTCGAGGCGATGTCGATCTACAACCACATCGCGTCGAAGGACGCGCTCCTTGACGGCATCGTCGAAACCGTGCTCGACGAGGTGCACACCGCTGCCGGCGACGGTACATGGCAGGACGCGCTCCGTGAGCTCGCGCTCCGCCACCGGGCAGTGGCGCTCTCACATCCGCGCGTCATGCTGCTCTTCTCGAGCCGGACCGTGACCTCGCCCGCATGGCGCCGCGCGGTCGAGGACACGTTCGCAGCGCTGCAGACAGCCGGTTTCGCCGCGGACGAAGCGGTCAGCGCATACCGGATCTTCTGGTGCTTCGTCGTGGGCTACATGCATCTGGAGCTCCGCAACGCCGAGTCGCCCGGGCTTGATGCGTACCTGGCCGCGCTGCCGACTGAGGACTACCCGGCAACGCACGCACACGCGCGTGCCCTCGCCGAGGCCGAGGGCGACACAGAGTTCCGGCGCGGCGTCGAGCTCGTTCTCGACGCGCTTGAACGCGATCGCGCGGTTGCACCTGATGCGGCGGACGAGCTCGCGGGTCGTGTGGAGCGGCTCGCAGTGCAGGCGCGCGACGTCGCCGTCGAGCTCGGGGCGGTGCGTACCGATCTGGCCGTCGCGATGGCTCAGCGGTCAGATCGGTAGCGCTCCGGTGGAGGTTCGAGTCCTGTGCGCGGAGTCACGGTCTGGCACGCGAGATCGGGCGATCAGGCCTTGACGCGCCGGGTCAGCGCGGCCAGCTCGCGGTTGAAGCGTTCGGGCTCCTCCAGGAACGGCGCATGCCCGACGCCCTCGTACCACGAGGCCTCGGCGGTCGGGCATGTCGCGAGGACGTGCTCGGCCATGGCCGGCAGTACGACCGAGTCCGCGCGACCGTGCGTGACCAGCAACGGCACGTCGAGCGCGCGCAGCACATCGTCGTCGTCGATGTCCCGCGCCGCGAGCGCGGCGCGGACGCGAGCGGGCACGACCATGTTCCAGCACAGCGCGGTCTCGAAGTCCGCTTCCGGTATCGGCTTTGCCAGGCACGCCCGCAGGAAGGCGCGCATCGCGCCGATGTTGGTCGGTAGGTCATCCGCCGTCAGGGCTGTGAAGTGCTCGAGAAAGCCCGGTCCGATCAGTGTTCCGAACGCGGCCTCGCCCAGCTTGACGGCACCCTCGACGAACTCGATTCCGGTGATCGGATCTGCGCCATACGTGCGCAGGTAGTCGCAGATGACGAAGGCGCCGTAGGACCAGCCGACCAGCACCAGCCCGTCCAGACCCAGCTGATCGATGATCGCCGCCACGTCGCCGGCCCAGAGCGCCCCGTCCGTGTAGTGCTCGGGCTCGGGCGGCGCGTCTGACATGCCGTGCCCACGGAGGTCGTAGGCGATGAGCCGGAAATCCTCGCGCAACGCGCTCTCGTACTGGTTGACCCAGCACAGATGGTTCTGCGACCAGCCGTGGATGAGCAGGATCGGCGGCCCATCCGGGTTGCCCCACTCACGGACGTGCAACTGCAGCCCACCGCCGCCCGTCACCGTGTGGATCTGCGCGCGCTCTGCGACCGGTGCCATCTCCGCCTCCTCGTGCTCGTAGGTGCCAGCGCATCGTCGCCGTCCAGAAGCCGGCGCGCATCGGGCACAAGAGCCTTATCTTCGGTCTCCGCCCGTCGTATCTTCGGGTGGCGAGTCCTCAGTAGTGGCGAGATACTGGCCGCATGGAGGTCCCCGCGAGAGCGGCGTTCGTCGGACGCGTCAGCGAGCTCGCGGAACTCGAATGCGCGCTCGATGCGACGCAGGCCGCGAGCGGAATGGCAGTGCTCGTCGCTGGTGAGGCGGGGATCGGCAAGACCTCGCTCGCGTCAGAGCTCGCGACGCGCGCCCGCGGCGCCGGATTCGAGGTCCTCCTTGGGCGCTCCCTCGATCTCGTCGGCACGGAGCTTCCCTACCAGCCGTTCGTCGAGGCGTTGCGCCCGCTGGGAGAGCTGCGGCGGGTCGACGCGGGGATGGCGGCGTCACGGCTGCGGGTGTTCGAGGAGACCCTCGCGCTGCTCGCCGAGCGCGCGGCGTCCGTGCCCGTGCTGCTCGTGCTCGAGGATCTCCATTGGGCGGATGTGTCGACGCTCGATCTCGTCGTCTTCCTTGCGCACAACCTCGGCGACCAGCGGATTCTGCTCCTTGCGACGTACCGTGCGGACGAGCTCGAGTCGGCCGACCGTGTCCGCAGATTCGCCGACGGCGTCCTGCGCTCCGGCTCGGCGCTCGCGCTCGCCCTCGGACCGCTTGCGCACGAGGAGCTGACCAAGCTGCTCACGACCCACGCCGGCGCCCCGCTGCCGGCAGTGCTGACGAACGCGATCGCCGAGCGTGCAGAGGGCAATCCCTTCTTCGCCGAGGAGCTCCTCGCCGCAGCGGGCAGCCAGGGCGGCGAGCTCCCGCATGGCCTGCGCGACCTTCTGCTGCAGCGGGTCGCGCAGCTCGACCCCTCGACTCAGAGCCTCTTGCGCTTGGCCGCGGCCGCCGGACGCGACGTGCGCTACCCGCTGCTCTGCGCGGCGGCGGCGCTCCCGGAACCCGATGTGCGCGAGTCGCTTCGTCGGGCTGTCGACCACCGCGTCCTCGTCGCCGAGCAGGCGAAGGGCAGCTTCCGCTTCCGGCACGCCCTGCTCGCCGAAGCGATCTATACGACGATCCTGCCTGGCGAGCGGGAGGAACTGCACGCGCGCGTCGCCCAAGAGCTCGCGCGCAGCGGCGCTGCATCGCCGGCGGAGCTCGCACCGCACTGGGAGGCGGCGGGCCGCAGCACGGAGGCGCTCGCCGCATCGGTCGAAGCGGCGCGCCAGGCCGAGGCCGTCTGCGGCCTCGCCGAGGCCCAGGCGCACCTCGAGCGGGCGCTCGCACTCTGGCCCGAGGTCCCGGACGCGGCCGAGCTGGCCGGGCTCGACCTCACCGAGCTCTGCACCTGGACGGCCGAGCTCGCCGCCGAAGTCGGCGCTGCCCCGCGCGCGGTCGAGCTCGGGCAGCGCGCGATCGCACTCGTCGGCGCCGAAGATCCCCACCGTGCGGCGCTCCTCCATGTGCGGCTCGGTGAATACCTCTACGCGGCCGGCGGTACCGACGCTCTCCTCGCCGCGTTCGAGCGCGCGGTCGAACTCGTGCCGACGGAGCCGCCGTCGCCGGAGCGCGCGTATGCGCTCGGCTCGCTCGCGGGAGGGTTGATGGTGGCCAAGCGCCATGCGGAATCGCTGCCGATCGGCGAGCAGGCGCTCGCGCTCGCCCAGGGGGTCGGCGCAGGCAAGGCAGAGGTCCGAGCGCTCACCGTGCTCGGCGGCGACCTCGCCTACCTCGGCCGCCCCGAGGAGGGCCTCGCCCACTTTCGTGAGGCACTGCGGCTTGCCGAGGAGATCGGTGACCGCGTCGGCCTGGAGCGGGCGTACGTCAATTGCACCGATGCGCTGACCATGCTGGGACGGCTCCGTGAGTCGGCGCGACTCGGCCGGTCGGGGCTTGACGCGATGCGCCGTTACGGGATCGCGAGCGCCCTGCTCATCTCAAATCAGGTCGAAGCGCTGCTGGCGATCGGCGACTGGCACGAGGCGGAACGGCTCAGCGCCGTCGCGCTCCGCAGCATCACGTCGAGCTTCCCGTCCTGGCTGCTCATCATCCGCGCCGCCGTCGAGATCGGCCGCGGGGAGTTCGACGCCGCACACGCGCACCTCGAGGCCGCGGGCGCCACGCTGCGCGAGGACGCCGTGCTCGGTCTCTACGACGCCCATCTGGCGGAGCTCGCCCTGTGGGAGCGCCGCTGGACGGACGCCGACTCGGCAGTTCAAGCAGGGCTGGCTCGGGCGCGCGAGGGCGAGACTGCGCAGATCCGCATCCAACTCTGCGCCAAGGGCCTGCGCGCACAGGCGGAGCTGGCAGCGCTCGCACGCGCCCGCCGGGACGGCGACACCGTCCGCGACCGCCAGCGCCGAGCCGCGAAGCTGCTCGCCGGCGCTCACCGCGCCGCCGCGGAAGCCTCGGCGATCACGCCCGACGTCGCCGGCTGGCTCGCGTTGGCCGAGGCCGAGCATGAACGCGCCCACGGCGACGCTCGGCCGGGGAGCTGGTCGGACGCAGCCGCGAGGTGGGACCTGCTCGAACGTCCCCCGCTCGCCTCCTACTGTCGCTGGCGGCAAGCCGAGGCGCTGGTCGCAGCCGGCGCATCACGCGCTGCAGCGAGCGTGCCACTCAGAGAGGCGCATGCCGTTGCGGCACGAATCGGAGCGAACCCCCTGCTGCACGAACTCGAGCTGCTGGCCGAGCGAGCGCGGCTCGATCCGACGCCCCAAGACGCCACCCCGGCCGAAGCGAAGCACAGCCTGCAGGAGGCCTTCGGACTGACGCCTCGTGAGGCGGAGGTGCTGACACTCGTCGCGCGCGGCCTCACCAACCGCGAGATCGCCACCGCGCTCGTCATCAGCGTCAAGACCGCCAGCGTGCACGTCTCGCATATCCTGCGCAAGCTCGACGTGCAGAACCGGGTCCAGGCAGCCGCGATCGCCCACCGGCTCGACCCGCCGCCCACCACACGACGTTTTCAGCCGTCGACCGCGCCGCGCAGCCTGCCTCAGGGCTAGCCGGCGAGCGGCGGCTCGGGCTGATGAAGGCCCGCGTTCGCGGGGCTTTCCTCGTCCTTGGGCAATCCCGCCCGGGACCGAGACGGGAAATCTCAGTGGTTTAGCGACGCGAATCGGCGAGCCGGCCGTGTTGCTGATGACGGCACTGGATGGCACCGCTGCCCGGCAGCCCAGCCACCTGAAGAAGGGCTCCAGAAGCCGCCGCTAGGACGCGCTGTCGCCCGTGCTCCGCGCGCGGGTCTCCATCCCTCGGCCGGCGGGCGCCTGGAGGTTCCTCATGTCGTCGCTTCGACGCTGCACGCGTCCGCTGGCCCCTGCCCTCGTGGCGGGGCTGCTCGTCATCGCAGCAGCACCGGCTCCGGCGGCTGGTTACGACGACGCCGGCTATCTCGCCTACGCCGATCGGATGCAGGAACGGCTCGATCGCCTGTGGGACGAGCGGCGCGGCCTGTACCGGCCCGGCGAGGGCGGCGCCGACGCCTTGATCAACGCGAGCCTGCTGCTCACACACAGCGTCGCCGCTCACGCCGGACACCGCGGCCCGACGCGCAACGATGCCCGGGCGCGGTCGATCGCCAAGGCGCTGGTCTCGTCCCCCGTCTTCATCGAGCGGCCGGCGGCACACCCGCCCTCGGGCTCGCAGCCGCACGCACCCGGCTGGACCAGCGCGATGCACGACGACCAGGCGCCGCAGCACGTGATGATCGACGCCCAGATCGTCGACGCGCTGGTGCACGCGTGGGAGGCGCGGCGCGAGCTCGGGCTGCCGGCGCGGACGGTGCGGCTGATCGCCGATCGCATCCACCGTGTCGCGCGCTGCCGCTTCTGGCGCTGGCCGAGGCTCCGGCTCAACCAGATCAACTGGTATGCGCTCGTCTATGCCGCCGACGCCACGGTCACCGGCGACCCGACGCTGCTGCGCCACGACCTGCGTGCGCAGCTCAGGCGGTTCGTCACCGGTCGGCGCAACTTCGGCGCCGGGCTGCGCTTCCAATATGTACCGCGGCGGCCGCCGGTGGCGCCGGCGAACGTCGACTCGGCGGAGTACTCGAACATCGTGCTCTCGTTCCTGCGCTTCTACGTGCAGGCCCGGCGCGCCGGGATGGCGCCGTTGCCGCGCGCCGGGCGCGGGCTCGTCCGCCGCTGGATCCGTCGAGCGATGGCCGGCTACTGGACCCACGGCGGCTACTTGAACTGGGACACGGGCCTCGGCTTCGAGCGCTGGCACCTGGGCAAGAAGTTCGGGCTCGCGCAGCAGGCGCTGATCGGCATCGCGCAGACGCCGCGGCTCCAGCCGGGGCGGTCCTGGGGGCCGTGGGCGAAGTGGATGTTCGACCGCGGCCTGGCCGTCTACGAGCGGCTGCCCGTGACGGAGACCGGCCTCCCGGCCCCCGTGCGGTTCGGCCTCTACAGCTTCCCGCAATCGACGGGAGACGCGCAGCTGGCCGCCAGCCAGCTGCAGGCAAACGCTGCCCGCGCGCTCGAGGCAGGCCTCGGGCGCATCCGCGGCGAGGCCCCGCCGTCGCTCTACGCCTTCGACCCCGACATCGGCCGGCTCGCGATCACCACGCCCACGTACAACACCGCGATCATCGCGGTCAACCAGGGCGCGTTCCCGTATGGCGGGATCGAGCTCGCGCGGCTGTTCGACGCCGACCAGGACGTCGCCGCCAACGTCGGCGGACGCGCGCCTTCCGCGTTCGGGCTGCTCGTCCGCACACCCCGCGGCAAACGCGTATTCGCGTCGCAGACGGGACGGGCACGCGTGAACCCGGACGTCACCCCGGTACGGCTGACTCGCGCCCCGGCGGGCACGAGCGCCACCGCGCGCAGCAGACCGGGCCAGGTGTTCGCCGGCCCCTTCCACCAGATCCGCGCGCGTGGTGTCTTCACCGCCGGGGCGCTTCGAGCCGTCACCTCCCACCGCTTCACCGGGGCGTTCATCGATACCTATTGGCGCCTTGACCGCCTGCGCGGGCGCGCGCGCCTCCGCGCGGACGTCACCTTCCCGAGCTGGGGACGCGACGCCAGCATCTCCGCCCTCCTGCGTGACGGGACGCGCGTTCGCATCGGCGCCGGCCGGGCGGTGGCGCTCGACACCATCGTCCGGTTCGAGATCTCGAGCGCGCGGAGCGGCTACGCCGTCGCACCGCTGCGCAGGCCGCAGGGAGCGACCGCGCACGTGATCCTCCCGAGGCGGCAGTCGTCGCAACCCGATCCGGGACCGACGCTCGCGATCGAGCTCGCACGCGGAGCGCGCTGGTCTGGCGCCCGGTTCGCGGCGCGGATCCGCGTCCACCCGCGCTGAGCGACAGCCGCTACTCGCGCCGGCCGGCCGCGACCGGGATCCCGGTCGCGCGCACCGGCCGCTCGTCCGCGCCGTCGCGGCGGGGCGCCCGCTCGCCGAGCTTGACGACCACCACGCCGGCCAGGACGCACGCGCCGCCGACGAGCTGCAGCGTGCCCGGCAGCTGGTCGAGCAGCAGCCACGCGAAGCCAACCGCCGTGACGACCTCGAGCAGCGCCACGAACGAGGCCAGCCGCGAGCCGAGCCGCCGGCTCGCCGCGATGCCGGTCGTGTAGGCGAGTGCCGCCGTGATCACGCCGAGGCCGACGAACGGCAGCCACCAGGGAACGGCTTCCCCGGCGTACGTCGGCGCGGCGGTCGTCGCGCGCATCGGCAGGACGCCGACGACGCCGAGCGCTCCCAGGCCGACCGCGCCCACCGCGAGGCCGCCGCCCGCCAGCGCGAGCGGCGGCACGCCGGTGCGCGTATCGGCGGACATGACGAAGTACGTCGCGGCCCCGAGCATCGCCGCGAGCGCCCACAGCACGCCACCCAGGGCCAGGTCGGCGCCCGACAGCAGATCGAGGACGAGCACGAGCCCGAGCGCGGCGATACCCGCGCCCACGAGCGTGAGCGGGCGGGGACGCTCCCGATGGCGCAGCCACAGCCACATGACGACGGCGGCGGGCGCCGTGTACTCGATCAGCAGCGCCGGTGCGACGTCCATCGCCGCGACGGCCGAGAAGAACGCGAACTGCGTGCCCGCCACCGGCACCGCGCCGTACAGCAGGAGCATGCGCAGGTTGCGCCGCAGCAGACCCCAGCGTGCGCGCAGTGCCCGCACCGTGAGCGGGGCGACGACCAGCGCACCGATGGCGATCCGGGCCAGCACGACGGCGCCGGGGCTCCAGCCGACATCGATCAGCCCGCGGGCCAGTGAGCCCGACAGCCCGAACGATACGGCCGAGACGACCGCGAGGAGCAGCCCGGCCCGGACGGCGACGCCGACCCCACTGTCATTGGCCATAGACGCCATGAGCGATGACAATAGCGCCGGTAAGCTGTGAACGTGGTGTTCACCCATGACACGGTCGCGTCGCTGCGGTCAGCGGTCGATCTGATCAACACCGGAGAGGAGCCGGACACGCTCACGACCGTCGCGCAGCTCGACGCCTGGTACGCCGGGCACGGCTACACCGGCCGCCACGACGGCGACGAGGCGGAGCTCGCGGCGCTGCGCGCACTTCGGCCCGCCCTGCGCGAGCTGCTGACGACGGATCGGGACCGAGCCGCCGGACTGGTCAACGCCATGCTCGCCGAGGCCCACGCGCTCCCGCGGCTCGTGCGCCACGACGAGCTCGACTGGCACATCCACGCCACGCCCGCTGACGCGCCCCTCCATCGCCGCGTCGTCGTCGAGACCGCGATGGCGATGGTCGACGTGATCCGCGCCGACGAGCTCTCCCGCCTGTCCGTGTGCGCCGACGAGCGCTGCAACGGCCTCGTGCTCGACCTCTCTCGCAACCGGTCACGACGCTTCTGCACGACGACGTGCGCGAACCGCAACGCGGTCGCGGCGTACCGCGCCCGCAGAGGTCAGCGACGCGCCCGGACCGAGTAGCGCCGGAGGTCCGGGTCGCGTGCGACCTGACGGCGGGTGAAGACGATCGGGACCCACTTGCGCCTCGAGAACAGGTTGGTCTGGTCGCCTGAGTGGCGCGAACGCGGATTCTCGGACTGCGAGTAGCTCAGGATCGTCGTGCCCTTGGGACCGCGGCGGGTGAGCTCGACCTGCATGACGATGCTCGACCCCGCGACGACCTGGCCATAGCGCACCGGCAGCCCCTGGGCGGTGCTCGCGGCCTTGGGGTCGACGACCGCCTCGATGTCCTGGTAGCAGCCGCTCGAGCAGCCGTGGATCGGCACCCTGTGGCCGTGCCGGAGCGCGTATTGGGCTTGGCGCATCGTCGCGTCGAGCGGCAGCCCGTGGTCGCGCAGGCTCTTCACGGCCGCCCCGATCGCGGCGACGTTGTCGTCGCTCGTGGCGAGCCGGTTCGGGGTGGTCAGTGGCTGCTTCGGGTCGAACGGGTCGGAGAAGGCGGTGCCGGACAGCTGCCACCAGACGCCGAACAGCCAGGCGCCTCGGCTGTCCAGCCGCGCGGTGGCGTCCCAGTTGCGGAACACCGGGCAGGCTGCGCGGACGTCGACCGGTTGCCCGTCGACGGTGACGGTCGGGTTCGCCTCGCAGAGTGCTGCGAGCTGGTCGGCGAGCAGCCGGCCGGCTTCGCTGTCGTCGCGCTGCCAGAGCGTGCGCAGGCGGGCGAGGGTGAACTTGCGGCCCGGTAGGCCGTCCTTGCCCGCCAGCCGGTCCGCGATCGTCCGCAGCCCGTAGCGGGTGCGGAGGCCGAGCTGGGTGCCCTCGGTGCCGATGATCGGCGAGAAGCCGGTCAGCGGGTGCTTCGGGTTCGTGTACCAGTACGAGTCGTTGGAGTTCTGGACGTAGTCGCGCCGCTTGAGGATCGGCAGATGGCGGGGCGCGAGGATGCCGCGCTCGACCGCGCCGCGCTCGTTCGCCCAGCCGCACTCGGGCCGCGACCCGTCGAGCGTCACGACGCCGGCAGCCTGGTAGATGATCTGCGGGAGCCCTGCCGGGATGCAGGCGTCGATCTTCTGGCGCGAGACGGCCGGCACCGCGGAGTTGTCCTGGTAGAGGGCCCGGCCGCGTGAGTCGGCGGCGATCGTATTGACCCACGGGACGCCCTGATCGCGCGACTGCGCGCGCACGAGGTCGTCGACCGACCGGGCGCGGTCGATGTCGAACCAGACGTTGACGAGACGGATGTTGCGGGCGTTGACGTCGCCGAGCGCGTAGGCGGTCGACGAGCCCCAGGCGTAGCCGGCGTCCGACACGTTGACGATCGGGCCGAAGCGCGAGTACCAGAACGTGTGGCTGCGGCTCTCGAGGCCGCCGCCCGGCTTGCGCGCCCGGACCCGCACCGTCCGGCTGGTCATGGCCTCCGTCTTGCCGCCGTAGACGTACGCGCGCGGGTTGCCGGACGCGAGCTGGAGCCGGAACGGGGTGAAGCGCCAGGCGGTGGACACCGTGTGCGACCAGGCGACGTGGTCGTTGAAGCCGATGTTGATCACCGGGATCCCGTGGAGGCTCGCGCCCTGCACGTTGAGCTTGCCGGGAAGGGTCAGCTGGAACTGGTAGAAGCGCTCGGCGCCGATCCACGGGAAGTGCGGATTGGCGAGGAGCATGCCGTTGCCGCTCGCTGTCGACTCGCTCCCCAGCCCGATCGCGTTCGAGCCGATCGGCTGGTCGCGCAGCTCGCGCCAGAAGCGGGCGGCGGCAGCGGGCGAGACCGACGCGGCACGCGCCGCGGCTGCGCCGTCGGGCGGCTGGGTCGCGACCATGTCGCCGACGAACTGTCCGCCGCTCGCGACCAGCCCCAGCTGGTAGTAGCGGCGCCAGAGGTCCAGCGCCGTGATCGGTCGCACCCAGGCCTTTCCGCGACAGCGCGGATCGGGTAGCCGTGCCACGCCGCGCGAGCGCAGGAAGGCGTTGTAGCCGGCCGCATAGCCGCGCACGAGCTTTCGCACCTCCGGCTTCGGGCCACGTGGCGCGCGCTGCGCGACCAACCGCTCGACCACGCGCCGGTCGTGGATCTGCTGCCAGAAGAAGTCGGAGTCGATGTTGCGATCGGCGACCTTGGCCGACGCCACGGTCACCCCGTCGGGCCCGAAGAAACGCGAGCGCTGCCCGCGCACGGTCACGATCTCGTTGGCGAGCGTGCAGAGGTTGTCTTCCGCATAGGCGTAGCCGGCCCCGAAGCCGAGATCGCCCCAGCTGTGCGCGCGCACGTGCGGGATCCCGTAGCTGGTCCTGCTGATCTGAGCCTGGTAGGCATTGGCAGGCGCAGCGAGCAACGCCACGCCCGAGGCGACGAGCAGGACGAGCAGGGCGCGGCGCATCGGCGGACCGTACATGCCGGCGCGCCAGTCCGCGGACATCACACCTGGGAGCGAAGATCATGGGAACCGACAGCAGCGCTGACTACGTCATCGTCGGAGCCGGCTCAGCCGGCTGCGTCCTCGCCAACCGGCTGACGGAGGATCCGTCGGTCCGGGTGATCGTGCTCGAGGCGGGCGGGGCCGACCGCAGCCCCAACATCAAGATCCCCGCCGCGTTCGCCGAGCAGTTCCACACCAAGCTCGACTGGGACTACTCCACCGAGCCCGAGCCGCACGTCGACGACCGCCGGCTCTATCTCCCGCGCGGGAAGTCACTGGGCGGGTCGAGCTCGATGAACGCGATGCTCTACGTCCGCGGGCGGCCGCTCGACTACGACCTGTGGGAGGAGCAGGGCGCCGACGGCTGGAGCTGGGAGGGCCTGCGCCCGTACTTCCTCAAGGCCGAGAACGACGAGCGCGGCGCGTCCGAGCACCACGGGATCGGCGGCCCGGTCAACATCCAGAACCAGCGCTCGCCGCGCCGCGTCAACGCCGACTTCATCCAGGCCGCGGAGGCGTGCGGAATCCCGCGCTCGGCGGACTACAACAGCCCGGAGCAGGACGGCGTCGGGATGTTCCAGACCTTCCAGAAGAACGGCCGCCGCTGGAGCTGCGCCGACGCCTACCTCCGGCCGGCGATGAAGCGCGACAACCTCGAGGTGATCACCCACGCCGAGGTCCAGCGCCTCGAGCTGAGCGGCTCGCGCGTGACCGGCGTCGTCTACACGCGCAGGGGGAAGGAGCGCGTCGCGCGCGCCGGGCGCGAGGTGATCCTGTCGGCGGGCGCGTTCAACTCCCCGCAGATCCTGATGCTGTCCGGCATCGGCCCCGCCGACCACCTCCAGGAGGTCGGCGTGCCCGTCGCCCACGACGCTGCGCGGCGTCGGGCGCAACCTCCAGGACCACCCCTTCCTCACGATGATGTGGGAGATGTCCGACACCCACTCGCTCTACAAGGCCGACGCCCCGAAGAACCTGGCCGAGTGGCTCCTGCGCCGCACCGGTCCGCTGTCCTCCACCGTCGCCGAGTCGGTCGCCTTCGTCCGCACCCGCCCGGGCCTCCCGGCGGCCGACATCCAGTTCCACGTCGGCGCGGTGTACTTCGAGAACCACGGCCAGGAGGAGTACGACGGCCACTGCTTCGTCATCGCGCCGACGCTGCTGACGGCCAAGTCGCGCGGCTGGGTGAAGCTGCGCTCGGCGAGCGCCGGCGACAAGCCGTGCATCCTCACCAACTCGCTCGAGCATCCCGACGACGTGCAGTCGATGATCGCCGGCATGCGCCTCGCGCAGAAGATCGCGGGCACGGACCCGCTGAAGCGCAAGGTCATCAAGGCGCTCAAGCCGGGCGACGACCTCGAGACCGACGAGGACTACCACGACCACCTGCGCTCGCGCGTCGAGCTGATCTACCACCCTGTGGGCACCTGCCGGATCGGCAAGGACGACGACGCCGTGGTCGATCCCGAGCTGCGCGTCCGCGGCCTCGAGGGGCTGCGCGTCTGCGACGCGTCCGTCTTCCCCGTCATCCCGGGCGGCAACACGAACGCGCCCGTGATCGCGGTCGCCGAGCGCGCCGCCGACCTGATCACCCGGTCGGGGTGATGACCGTCGCCGGGGGCTCGGCCGAGCATCGGCGGATGCCACCGGCGAGGACTTCTGGCGGACACGGGGTGGCACCAGGGGCGCTGCCGCGACGCCTGTGGCTCGTGACCCTGGTGGTCGGGGTCGTGCTGTGGGCTGCCGTGACGGTCGCGGTCGCGCTGACGGACGACACGGTCCTCGTGCCGAACCTGATCCTGCTCGGCAGCTTCCTGGTCCCGGTCTGCACCGTGCTGTTCGTCCTTGGGCGCCCGCGCGAAGCGCACCTCTCGATCGAGACGATCATTCTCGGCTTCCTCGCCGGCGGCACGGCCGGCCTCGTGCTCACGGGCACGACCGAGGTCTACGTGCTGCCGGACCACCTCGGCACCAACGCGCTGACCGGCGTGATCGAGGAGAGCGGCAAGGCGCTGGTCGTCGTGGCTGTCGCGGCGCTCGTCGCGGTGCGGGTCCCGCGCGACGGCATGGTGCTCGGCGCGACCGTCGGCGCGGGCTACTCCGCGTTCGAGAGCGCCGGCTACGCGCTCGGGGCGCTGATCCAATACACCGACGACAGGCCCGTGTTGAACGTGGTCCAGACCGAGGCGGAGCGCGCCTCGCTCGCGCCGTTCGGGCACATCGCGTGGACCGCGCTGCTCGGCGGCGCGCTCTTCGCGTCGGCCTGGAGCACCGGCCGCTTCCGTCTGGATCGCCGCGTGCTGTGGACGTTCCTCGGCGTGGCCGCGCTGCACGGCTGCTGGGACGCATCGTACGGCTGCGCGATCCGGATCAGCGAGGGCCTCGGCGGCGACGGCTGGCACGTCGGCTGGCCCGACACCGCCGCCTGGGTCGGCACGCCGACCGGGACCGATCTGCTCCGCTTCCAGGTCGTCTACGCCGTCCTCCAGGGGCTCCTCTCCCTGATCGGCCTCGTCTGGGCGATCCGCCGCTGGCGCCGCTACCGGATCGATCGCTGGTCCGAAGCCCACCCCCGAGCCTTCGCGCGCCGTCGCGCACCTGTAGCGGTAGCGATCAGCGTCGCTCGCTCTCGCCGAGCTCTCCGGCGACGCAGACGGCTGCGCCGACCGCGGCGGTGCCGACGATCAGCACGATCAGCAGCGTGCCCTCGAGGTCGAGGATCCACTTGAACAGGGCGCGCGCCAGCCACGCGCCGACGAACGCGCCGAAGAAGCCTGCGCCGAGCGTGCGAGCGGCCATGAGCCCACCATCGAGCCTGCCGGTGGTCCGGACAATCCGCCGTCGGTCTATCCGGCCTCCGACTTTCGGAGAAACCCTCATGCCGTTCGCAACGCCACGGTCGGCGGCATCCGAGACGCGCGAACGGCCGGCATCAGGCCGGCGAGCGCGCCGATCAGGATGGCCGAGGCGATGCCGCCCGACCATGCCTCGGCGGGGATCACCATGGCCCAGCCCTTCGAGCTCGCGTACACGGCCGTCGCCGCGATCCCGGCCAGCACGCCGACGACGCCGCCGATGAGGGCGAGCAGGATCGATTCGGCGAGGAACTGGGTGCGGATCTGGCTCTTCGTCGCGCCGAGGGCGCGACGGAGGCCGATCTCCGAGCGGCGCTCGAGCACCGAGATGATCATGATGTTCGCCACGCCGACGGCGCCCACGATGAGCGCCACCACCCCGAGCCCGAGGAAGAGGCTGTCGAACGCTCCCGCCGCGGCGGCGCGGGCGGTGAGCACGTCGGAGGGCTGGCTGACGTTCACCTCGTTGGGTGCCTGGGGGTTGGCGGTCCGCGCGAGCAGCGACTGCACCGCCGCCTCGTGGCCGGTGGCGGCGCGCACGTAGATCGAGCTCGGCGGGCCGGCCTCCGCTCGCCGCCGACCACGCTGACGTAGCCGAGGTACCGCTGGGCGGCCGGGTAGCCGATCAGGGCGCTGGTGTCGATGTCGGGCGCCAGCGGCGAGGGCTCCAGGATGCCCGCGACGTTGAACCACTGGCCTCCCAGCCAGACCCGCTCGCTCGGGGTCGACGCGGTCGATGCCCAGCTGCTCGGCGGCGCCGCGCCGAGCACCGCGACCGGCTCGCGGGCGGTGCCCGCGTTGAGCCAGGTGCCGCGCGCCACGCCGGTGCCGAGCACGGACAGCAGGTTCAGGCTGGTGGCCCGCACCTGGAGGCCGCCGGTGTTGCCGCCGGGATCATCGAGCTCCGGTAGACGTTCTCGTCCTTATCAGGGCCGGTGTGCGCCAGCCGCTCGACGTCGCCCAGGAGGGTGATCCGCGCCGGCGCCTCGAGCGGGCAGCTCGCCTGCCGCGCCGGTGATGCTCTGCCCGGCCTCGACGGTCAGCAGGTTCGTGCCGAGCCGGTCGATCTCCGCGAGCAGCCCGGCCTGCGAGGAGGACGGACAGCCCGAGGACCGCCACGATCGCCGCGGTCCCGATCGCGATCCCGAGCGCGGACAGCGCGGCGCGCAGCGGCCGGGCGCGCAGCCCGACGCTCGCCACCCGCAGCCCGTCCTTCGGCCGACAGCCGTCCGCCGCGCGCTCATCGCCGCGCGCGCCGCGTTCGGCGACCACCTGGCCGTCGAGCATCCGGATCTGGCGGGGCAGCTGATCGGCGAGGCCGGCGTCGTGGGTGATCATGACGATCGTGGCGCCGGCGGCGTTGAGCTCGCGGATGAGCTCGCATGATCGATGCGCCGGTGGTGCTGTCGAGGTTGCCGGTCGGCTCGTCGGCGAGCACGATCGCCGGACGCCCGACGAGGGCGCGGGCGATCGCCACCCGCTGCCGCTCGCCTCCGGAGAGCTTGGTGGGCTTGAACGTCGCGCGGTGCGGCGAGGCCGACCCGTTCGAGCGCCTCGTCCGCGCGCCGGTGCCGCTCGGCGGCCGGGACGCCGGCGTAGAGCAGCCCGTCGGCGACGTTCTCCCGCACCGTGGCGTGCTCGGCCAGGAAGAACTGCTGGAAGACGAACCCGATCTCCGCGGGCCCGCAGCCGCGACAGCTCGCGGTCGTCCAGCCGCGCCGCGTCGACCCCGCCGATGCGGACCACGCCGCCGCTGGGCCGCTCCAGCGTCCCCATGACGTGCAGCAGCGTGGACTTGCCCGATCCGGACGGCCCGACGATCGCCACCAGCTCGCCCCGCCGCACGGAGAACGACACCCCGCGCAGCGCGGGCACCGGCGGCTGCTCGCCGTAGACCTTGGTCACCCCGTCCAGCTCCAGGACCGGTTCGCCGCTCACGAGCGACGGCACCACCACGCGATCGCCCGCGCGCAGCGTCGCCCTCGACCTGGACGCGCCCGCCGCGCGGTGTCGAACAGGCCCAGCTCGCACGGCGACCAGCTCGCGTCGCCCGCCGGCGCGCACCACCTCGACCGCGAACCCGCCGCCGGACTTCCCGACCAGCGCGGTGACCGGGACGCTCAGGGCGCTCGTCCACTCCCTTGGTCATGATGTCCACCCGCACCGGCGCCTGGTCGAGCCCGCGCGCCTTCGCCGGGTCGTCGAGGCTGATGTAGGCGGGGATGGTCGCCGCCGCGGCGCTCGGCGTCCTGCCCGGCGGGGCCTGCGGCGACCCGGCCGAAGCCGGTCCACCTTCCCGGTCACCGACGTGTTGCCGGGCAGCGTGATCTGCGCCCGGTCGCCCTTCTTGACCTCGCCCTGCTGCGACGCGTCGAGGTCGACCCGGACGTGCAGCGCGTCGGAGGTGGCCTGCGCGACCGGCGCACCCGGCCGGGCGGCTCCGCCGAGCTCGCCGGTCACCTTGGCGATCCGCACCGGCTCGGGCAGGAAGACCGCATCGCCGAGGTCGAGCTCGCCGGTCGCGGCGAGCGCCCTTGCGGCGCTGGAGCCGCTCGAGCGCCTGCTCGTCTTCGCGGTGAAGCGCCGTCGCCGGGCGCACGTGCAGGTTGCGGTTGAGCTGGCGGACGTCGCGCCCCGCATCGCCGCGTGCAGGTCGCGGTAGGCCGGGACCGCGCCGCACAGCAGCAGCACCGGGCGGTCGTCCACCCGGTAGAGCACGTCGCCGCAGCCGACCCTGTCGCCGACCTCGGGCAGCGCGGTGTAGGTCCCGCGGGCCTGGTTGATCGACGGAGTACGGCGAGCCGTCCGATCGCGCGCGGTAGGTCAGGGTCCCGTCCAGGGAGACCACGGCCGACAGCCGCCCCTGCTCCACCGTCGCGGTGTTCGCCGGCGCCCGGGCGGCCGCGGCGTCGCCTGCGCCCGGACGCGCGACCGCGCCGCCGCCGCCGCGACCAGGACGGCCGCGCGACCGGCACCCATCCTCCGCCTCACTCGGCCCCTCACCGCCGCTTCCAGGACGGCGCGGCACTTGTCGCATCGCGGCGTTGAGGATCGGTCATGCCGCCCGGCCTGTCGGAGGATGGGATCTTCGTCGTGTCGATGAGCGGCTCGCCGTTGACGGGGTCGGGAAAGTCCTTGACGCCGTTGGTCGCGCATGCACTGGGCGAACTCGAGGCGCGCCGACTGCTCCTTGGGGCGTTCGCTTCCCGCTCAACGTGCCCGGCGGCTGCAGGTCCTTGCACGCGTCGACGGCCGCTTCCACACCGCGGGGCTCACGCTGACCCCGTATTCGAACTCGCCCTTGCGCGTTCGGGTCCGGGAAGTCCGCGACGCCGTGGTCGCGCATGCACTCGGCGAACTTCACCGCCTTGTCCGACGCCGGCGGTGGCGCCGCTTGGTGCCTGGCGGCGCTCGGTCGCGGCTGGTGTTGCTCGAGCCACAGCCCGCGCCGATCAGGGCGACGAGGGCGAGGGCGGCCGAGCGGCCGTCAGTCGTCGGTCACCGCTGCATCCTCGGATCGTGGGTCGGGTCGGCGTACATGGGCGGGCAGCCGTGATCGACGGCCTCGGGGCGCAGCTCGTAGTGCCAGGGCTCGTTGCCGTAGATCCGGCACAGCCCGTACGCGGCGCCGTGCGTCGGACAGCCACGCGGCGGCGCCGGAGGGCCCGATGTCGACCGCGTCGCCCGACACGTGCGCGGACGTCTCGGGCGTGGCCACCCAGCGGGCGGCCTCCGCCTCCGAGCCGTACTTCGCGACCGCCTCGCGGAGCAGCTGCTCCTGGTACGCCGCGGAGCGCCAGCCGCTGTCGACGACGAACTCGACGCCGTCGTCCGCGGCATCGGTCGCCGCCCGGCGCAGGGCGCCGAGCAGATCGGCGTCGAGCTTGGCGACGCCCGGGACCGTCGTCGTCGAAGACCGTCGTGCCGTCGGGGACGGCGCCGCCGGCCTCGCCGAGCGCACGGCGCGCTCGCCGCGGCGGGCGTCGCGGCGATCGGCGGTCGCGGCCGGCGACGCCGTCGAGGACGAGGACGCCGGCAGCCGGTCGCCGAGGGCGCGGCGATCGCCGCGACGGCGACGAGCAGGCCGGCGACGCGGAGCCGCGGCGATCCGGATCCGGCGGGGCGCTGTTCGTGCTGGCTGCGCTGTAGGTCACGCCGCCATTGAAGGCAGCGCGGTGTTGCCGGCACGTATGCGGTTTTCGATATGCCGGCGATATGCGCCGGCTCGTAGCATCGGAGCATGCGCGTGCTGATCGTCGAGGACGAGCCCTACATGGCGGACGCCATCCGCGACGGCCTGCGCCTGGAGGCGATCGCGGCCGACATCGCCGGCGACGGCGACACCGCGCTGGAGCTGCTGAGCGTCAACGCCTACGACATCGCCGTCCTCGACCGCGACATCCCCGGGCCCTCCGGCGACGAGATCGCCGAGCGCATCGTCGCCTCCGGCAGCGGCATGCCGATCCTCATGCTCACCGCCGCCGACCGGCTCGACGACAAGGCCTCCGGGTTCGAGCTCGGCGCCGACGACTACCTCACCAAGCCGTTCGAGCTCGCAGGAGCTCGTGCTCCGGCTGAGGGCGCTCGACCGCCGGCGCGCCCACCACCGGCCGCCCGTGCGGGAGATCGCCGGCCTGCGGCTGGACCCGTTCCGCCGCGAGGTCTACCGCGACGGCCGCTACGTCGCGCTCACCCGCAAGCAGTTCGCCGTGCTCGAGGTCCTCGTCGCCGCCGAGGGCGGCGTCGTCAGCGCCGAGGAGCTGCTGGAGCGGGCCTGGGACGAGAACGCCGACCCGTTCACCAACGCCGTGCGCATCACGGTCTCGGCGCTGCGCAAGCGGCTCGGCGAGCCGTGGATCATCGCCACCGTGGCCGGCGTCGGCTACCGCATCGACACCGAGCGCCGACCGTGGATAGGGCCCCCGGGCTGAGCGTCCGCCTCAAGCTCACCCTCAGCTACGCCGGCTTCCTCATGCTCGCGGGCGCCCTGCTGCTCGCCGCCGTGTGGGTGTTCCTGCTGCGCTACGTGCCCGACCGGCCGATGCTCGTCCGCCGGTCCCGACTTCCCGCGCGTCCCCGATCCGCTCCGACCTGCTGCACGCCTTCGCGCCGAGGGCGGCCGTGGTGCTGGCGTTCCTGCTGGTGTTCGGCCTGGTGGGCGGCTGGTTCCTCGCCGGCCGGATGCTCGCGCCCGCTGACCCGCATCACCGACGCCACCCGCACGGCGGCGACCGGATCGCTCTCCCACCGGATCCGGCTGCAGGGCCGCAGCGACGAGTTCCGCGAGCTCGCCGACGCCTTCGACGCCATGCTCGCGCGGCTCGAGGCGCACGTCGCCGAACAGCAGCGGTTCGCCGCCAACGCCTCCCACGAGCTGCGCACCCCGCTGGCGATCACGCAGACGCTGCTCGACGTCGCCCGCAACGATCCCGACCGCGACAACGGCGAGCTCGTCGACCGCCTCCACGCCGTCAACACCCGGGCGATCGACCTCACCGAGGCGCTGCTCCTGCTCAGCCGCGCCGACCAGCGGTCCTTCGCCCGGGAGCCCGTCGACCTGTCCCTCATCGCGGAGGAGGCCGACCGAGACGCTCCTCCCCCTCGCGGAGGAGCGCGGCGTCACGATCGAGACCTCCGGCGACGTCGACCCCCACCGTCGGCTCGCCCGCGCTGCTGCTGCAGATGACGACGAACCTCGTGCACAACGCGATCGTCCACAACCTGCCCGGACGAGGGCACCGTGTGGGTCACGACCAGCGTCCAGCCCGGAGCGCGTGGTGCTCACCGTCGAGAACACCGGCGAGAAGCTCACCCCGCAGCTGGTCGCCACGCTCGCCGAGCCGTTCCAGCGCGGCACCGAGCGCATCCGCACCGACCACGCCGGCGTCGGCCTCGGCCTGGCGATCGTCAAGAGCATCGCCCAGGCCCACGACGGCACCCTCACCCTGGCGCCCCGGGCCCGCCGGCGGGCTCCGCGTCACCGTGGACCTCCCCGGGCGCGGATGAACCTCGAGGCGCTCTGGCACGACCTGGAGTGCGGCGGGTACGGCGAGGATCTGCCGCTGTGGCGAACGCTGGCCGGCCGCGGCGGGCGGTCCCGTGCTCGACATCGGCGCGGGCACCGGTCGCGTGACGCTCGACCTCGCCGCCGGGGGTGTGGCGGTGGTCGCGCTCGACAGCGAAGCAGCTATTGCTGCACGCGCTTGAGCACCGCTGCCGCGGGGCTGCCGGTCGAGACCGTCGTCGGCCGACGCGCGCGAGCTTCGCCCTGGGTCGCCGGTTCTCGCTGGTGCTCGTGCCGATGCAGACGCTGCAGCTGCTCGGAGGGCGGCGCGGGCGCGCGGCGTTCCTGCGCTGCGCGCTGCACTCACCTGGAGCCCGGCGGGCTGGTGGCCGCGGCGCTGGCCGACGCGATGGACTGCTTCGACGAGGAACACGACATGCCGCCGCCGCGCCGACGCATGCGAGATCGCCGGCGTGCGCTACGCGAGCCAACTGCTCGCGGTCGTAGAGCGAGGGCGGTCGCGCGGCGATCCACCGGCGTCGCGAGATCGTCGGACCCGGGGACCGGCTACCGGAGCCGAGGACGTCGTGGTGCACCTCGACCGGGTGTCCGCCGACGAGGTCGCGGCCGAAGGCCGCGCCAGCTCGGCTTCCTCGACGAACCACACCGCTGCGTACCCGCAGACCGAGCAGTACCTCGGGTCGACCGTGGTCATCCTCCGCGCGCCGTGAGGATCAGACGTCGCGTTTGACGTCGATGCGCTGGTCGTCCGCGGCTTGGGTGAACGCGGCGTAGTCGGCTGTCGTTCTGGTCGGCGTAGGCGATGGCGAACCGTTCGAGCGCACGCTCGAAGGTGTCGTCGTCGCCGAGGTAGCCGGTGATCTTCGCCGCGTCGCCGGTGCGCGCGTGTGCGCGTGCCAGCGTCGCGCCGCACAGCTCGGCCGTAGCAGCGCCAGGCGGGCGGGCGGCATCGTCTCGATCGCGGCCGAGCCCTTCTTGTCGCGCAACTGGCGGACATAGAACTCGTGCCGCGTCGCTCCCCGGTGCCGGTGACCCAGCCCAGGAACGCGTCGCTGGCGGCCTGCATGAGCCGCTGGCCGTGCACCACCCGCTCGCCCTGGTGCGCGTACTCGCTGGCGCCCGCGTAGGGGGCGAGCACCGACGTGCTCGCCTCCTTGATCTGCAGGAACAGCGGATCGTCCTCGCGGTCGCCCATCAGCAGGATCATCATCGCCTCGGTCCCGACCGAGCCGACGCCGACGACCTTGCGCGCGAAGTCCTCGTAGTGGTAGTGGTCGAGCACGACGCGCCGATCGGGGTCAGCGAGCGCGCATAGTCGACGAGCCCCTGGCGGATGATCTGCTCGAAATCGCCGTACATGTCCTCGGGCGGGCGCACGATCACCGGCGGCTGCTGCTTGATCCGGTAGCGCGCCGTCGACCGGCTCGCGCGAACTTCGACAGCGAGCCGCAGGCTCGTCCGCGTCTGCGCCTTCGCAAGGGCCTCGAGCGGACTTGATCGCGGCCTTCTCCACCTGGGCGCCCGAGATCCGCGAGCAGCTTGTCCGCGTCGAACCGCGTGTACCAGACGTCCAGGAATCGCATCCTCGCCGCCTTGGCGCATCGCGTCCGATAGGCCGCGGCGGCAGCCCGCGCGGCCGCCCGCTGCTCCTTGCGACGGTGGCCGTTGTCGCGGGCGGCGACCACGAAGCTCGCCACGAGTCGCTTGACGTCCCACTCGAACGGCGCCGGCAGCGTCTCGTCGAAGTCGTTGAGATCGAACACGAGACGGCGATCCGGCGCCGCGAACACGCCGAAGTTCGACAGGTGCGCGTCGCCGCAACACTGCACCCGCAACCCGGTCGTCGGGGTGCGCGCAGATCGCCCGCCATGATCGCCGCGGCGCCGGAAGAACGTGAACGGCGAGACGATCATCCGCCCGTGGCGGATCGGCACGAGCTCGGGCACGCGCGTCGCGTTCTGCTCCTCCAGGATGCCGACCGGGTCCGGCCGGCCGCGGGCGTCGCCCACTCGCCGTGAGCCTCCAGCGGCACCGACTCGCGCTCGGCGCGCCCCTCGGCCAGCCGGTCCTCGATCGCCTTCGGAAGGTCGAGCACGCCGCGGCGGGTTTTCTTGGGGGGGGGGGGGAGGGAGGAGGGGGGGGGGGCGGGGAGAAGGGAGAGGGGGGGGGGAGGGGAGAAGAGGGGGGGGGGGGAGGGGAGAAAGGAGGAGGGGGGGGGAGAGAGGGGGGGGGGGGGGGGAAGGGGGGGGGGGGGGGGGAGGGGGGGGAAGAGGGGAGAAGGGGGGAGGAAGGGGGGGGGGGGAGCCGGGGGGGGGAGGGGCGGGGGGGGGTGGTTGGAGGGGTGGTGTCCCCGCTGCGAGGGGGGGGGGGAGAGAGAGGAGAGAGGGGTGGGGGGTGGGAGGTCGGTTCCGGCGGGGGAGGGGAGGGCGAGATGAGAGGGGCGCGCATAGGATCGAGATAGGCGTCGCAGACAGGTCAGGCAGCAGGATCACGCCGCCTGCCACAGTGAGGAGCGGAGAGGATGTTGGGTCGGGAGGGAACGCGCTCAGATCGCAGATGCTGCGAGACGAACCACAGCGAGATGAGGTGAAGACGAAAGGGTCTGAATGGCTTCTTGAGAGAATAGCGGGATGGCGCTGAGCACAGAGGAGAGGAGAGCGGGTCTCGCCGAGCCGAAGATCGAGGCGACGATCGGAGGACGCCGCGACCAGCACGAAGATGCCCGCGATGGCCGTGAAGGTGCTGAGCGTCTCGTGCGGCGAGACGACGAAGAAGATGCCCCGCCCAGCGCCACCACACCGAAAGCAGGGCAGCACCACAAGCTCGTGACGGGCGCAGCTCGGACCAGAGTTGTGGACATAGTGCGGACCTCGCTGTCATTCATGTTGCTCCCGCCCCGATAGCGCCACCAACCGCACCGGTCCGGGGCAACCGTATTCGCCCTGTCTCGGACAGGATGCCGCGCTCAGCCCAGTGCCGCTGCTTCGACGGAGGCCGAGGGCTCGATGTCCGGGCAGGCGCATCATGCGGAACGCGTCGAAGAGCCCGAGCAGGCCCGCGAGGATCGGCACGAGCAGCGCCACCTGGAGGGCGAGGTTCGTCGCGTCGGTGTTGATGCCGAGGATCTCTCGCCGGACGGCCGGCGGCTCGTCGGCGAGCAGCTCGTCGAGCTGCGTGTTGCTCACGACCTGCGCGTCGTCCTCCAGCGTCTGCGCGATCTGCTGCTGCTGCGCGGACGGGATCACAGGGCTCGCGTTCGTCATGTTGGTGAATGCCAGGGAGAGGGTGGCGAGCAGGATGCCGCCGGCCATCGCCAGGCCGAACGACAGCCCGAACGACCCCGCCGCCGAGTTCACGCCGGCCGCCTCGCTGATCCGCTCGTCCTCGATCGGGGCGAGCGTGTAGTTGTTGAGCTGCGACACCAGCAGGCCGAGCCCCGCTCCCGCGATCACCAGCGGAACGAAGAGGTACCAGCCGGAGTCCGCCTCGGGCACGATCGGGATGATCAGCGCCAGGCCCAGCGTGCTCAGCGCGAAGCCGGCCCGGATGATCTTGGCGGGGCGCCGGCCACCGGCCTTCCGTCCGGCGAGGATCGCGACGGCGAACATCGTCAGCGAGAGCGGAGCGAGCGACAGGCCCGTCTCCAGGGCGTCGTACTCGAGCTTGATCTGCAGGAAGATCGGGAGCGCGATCATCGCCCCGCCGAGCGTGATGTTCTGCAGCATCTGCCCGGTGATCCCGACCCTGAAGTGCGGGAGCCGGAACAGATCCGGATCGAGCAGCGTCACCTTGCCCTCGCGATGGCGCCGCACGAGCCAGCGGGCGAGCGCCCAGAGCGCGAGCGCGCCGATCGCGATCAGCAGCACGACGTACTCGCCGCCCTCCTGCCACACCAGGATCCCCAGCACGACGCCGCCCATCCCGACGACGGACAGGACCGCGCCGACCGACGTCGACCTGGCGCTCCCCCGTGTACGGGACGTCCTTGAGGAGCCCGATCTGCGACAGCACGACCGCGATGACGACGGCCTCCAGCAGGAAGCCGACGCGCCAGGACAGGTAGGTGGTGACGAAGCCGCCGAGCAGCGGCCCGACCGCGGCGGCGATCGCGGCCGCCGCCCCGACCAGCGCGTAGGTCTTCTTCTGCGCCGCTCCCTCGAAGTTGCCGTGGATCAGCGACTGCATCGCAGGCAGCAGCAGCGAGGCGCCGAGGCCACCGATGATCGCCCAGAAGATGATGATCGCCGTCAGGCTCTGCGCCAGGGTCATCGCCAGCGCCCCGATCGCGTAGCCCAGCAGACCCAGCACGTACGCCCGCTTGCGGCCGAAGAGGTCGCCGACCTTGCTGCTGATCAGGATGAACGCCGCGGACACCAGGGCCTCGAGCGCGATCGCGGTCTGGACGGCGCTTACCGTCGTGTCGAGATCCTCGACGACCGCCGAGATCGACACGTTCATCAGCGACGTGTCGACCACGAGCACGAACATCGCCGCCGCCAGCACCAGCGACAGCCGCGAGCTCCCCGCTGTCTGCGTCACGAGCGGGAGTCTCCCCGCACCGCCCGGGCCGCCCAAGGGCGCGCTCACTACCTTCGGGTGGTGCAGACACCCTGCTGCGTCGTGCGGCGACCCGACAACTCATCGTCAGCGCGTGCGCGCGACGTCGGCCTGCCGCGGGCGCGTGTGGACGGTGCCGCGCGACGTATGCTCAGCCGGCCGCTTCCTCCTCCTCGACCGTGCGCTCGGCGGTCGGGACGACCTCGAGCCGCGCGTCGGGGATCGGCTTGCCGCTCTGGACCGAGAGGCCGTACGTGCCCGCCGCGAGCCGCTCCTCAGCACGCTCGAGCGCCGCAAGCTGCTCCTTGAAGTCCTCGGCGCGGCCGGCGTCGAACTCGTCCTGGTAGAGGTCCTCCGCCCCTTCGTCGCCGGGCTCGGTGCGCTCTGACTCGGAGCCACCGAGGTTCGCGATCGATTGCTCGATGCGTTCCCGCTCGTTTGCGAGGAGTTGCCGTGCGCGGTCAGGTTCCATGCGCGCATCGTAGGCTGATCGGCCTGGTGCGCGCCTTCGCCAGCGACAACTACGCGCCCGTCCTCCCCGAGGCGCTGGCGGCGATCGCCGCCGCCAACGCCGGCCACGAGGTCTCCTACGGCGCCGACCGAGTACACCGCGCGACTTGCAGGAGGTCTTCCGCGAGCACTTCGGCGCCGAGGCCGTCGGCCTTCCCGGTCTTCAACGGCACCGGCGCGAACGTCGTCGGGCTGCGGGCGATGCTGCGGCCGCTGGCAGGGCGTGATCTGCGCCGAGAGCGCGCACATCAACGTCGACGAGGGCGGCGCGCCCGAGCGCATCGCCGGCATCAAGCTGCTGACCGTGCCCGACGCCCGACGGCAAGCTCACCCCCGAGCTCGTCGACCGCGGATGGCGCGGCTCGGCGACGAGCACTCGTGCAGCCGCGGGTCGTCTCGATCACGCAGTCGACCGAGCTCGGCACGCTCTACTCGCTCGAGGAGATGCCGCGCTCTGCGGACCACGCGCACGCGCAGCGGGATGCGCCTCCACATCGACGGCTCGCGGCTGGCCAACGCCGCCGCCGCGCTCGACGTCCGCTCGGGCGACATCACGGCCGACGTCGGCGCGGACGTCCTGTCGCTTCGGCGGCACGAAGAACGGCCTGCTTGCGGCGAGTCGCGTCGTCGTCCTCGACCCGGACGCTGCCGGCCGCGCTGCCCTACCTGCGCAAGCAGTCGATGCAGCTCGCGTCCAAGATGCGCTTCGTGTCGGCGCAGCTCGAGGCGCTGCTCGACCGACGACCTGTGGCGGCGCGCCGCGAGCCATGCCAACGCGATGGCGCGGCGGCTCGCCGACGCCGTCGCGCGGCGCGGCGTGCCGTCACCCAGGCCGTCCAGGCCAACGTCGGTCTTCGCGATCCTGCCGCGCGAGGCGGCCGCCGAGCGGCTGCAGCAGCGACTTCCGCTTCTACGTCTGGGACGAGCACACCGGCGAGGTCCGCTGGATGTGCTCGTGGGACACGACGGAGGCCGACGTCGACGCGTTCGCCGCCGCGATCGTCCGCGTCGCGGGCGGTTAGCGCCGGACGCGGACCACGCGTGAGCGCCTCGCGGTGTTGCCGGCGGCGACGGCGGGCGCCGGCGATCCGGCGTCCGGCTCGGCGGTGAGCGTGGCGGCGGCCTCGCCGTCGAGCGCGGCCTGGATGCCCCGCCCGGTCGCCCACGCGAGCAGGGTGCGGCCGGCGGGCGAGACGGCGACCTCGAGGTCGCGTGCCGTCCGCGCCGCGCCCGTGGGCAG
This sequence comes from uncultured Solirubrobacteraceae bacterium, assembly GCA_963722815.1. Classification (GTDB taxonomy): domain Bacteria; phylum Actinomycetota; class Thermoleophilia; order Solirubrobacterales; family Solirubrobacteraceae; genus DASQFQ01. Next base: position 1,076,373 of record CAVROM010000003.1, on the reverse strand, counting down.
GTCGGTGGGCGCCGTCCAGCCCGTCCCGCCGGCGGAGCGCGCGGTCCGCAGCCGGAGCGACCGGACCTTGTAGCCCTCGCGCGCACGGGACCACGCGGCGGTCGTCGTGCCGGTGGCGTCGATCCCGATCCGCGGCAGCGAGAGGAAGACGTCGCTGTCCTCGGAGCGGCGCGGTCCAGCACGGCGCGCCGGACGCTGCCGTCGGGGGCGACCACGGCCACCACGACGTCCGTCGTCCCGGACAGGGTCGGCTCCAGCCGGCTCATCGCCGCCCAGCCACCCGGCGCGACGGCGAGCCGCGGCGCGTCCCCGGTCCCCGCCGCCGCCAGCGCTCGCGCCGCTCGGAGACGTCGAGCCGCCAGTCGCGGCCGAACCGGCTGTGCCCCGACGCGAGCACGTCCCCCGCGCTGGCCCCGCACTCCCCGCTGCGCGCGGGCAGGCCCACCGGGACGAGGACGTCGGCCGTGGCGCTGCCCGCGAAGACCGGCAGGGAGATCCCCGCTCCCGCGGCGCGGATAGCAGCTGAGCCGCCTCGCTACGCTCGGAACCGGATGGCCGCGTCGATCGATTCACCGGCCGAAGTTGTAGTGGCTGGGCACGTCTGCCTCGACGTGATCCCCGTGCTGTCCGGCCCGGCGGGGCTCGAACCGGGCCGGCTGCTGGAGATCGGACCGGCCGAGATGTCGACCGGCGGAGCCGTGCCGAACATCGGGCTGACCCTGCACCGCCTGGGCGTCCCGGTGCGGCTGATGGGCAAGGTCGGCGACGACCTGTTCGGCAGCGCTGTGCTCGAGGCGCTGCGAGCGCGGGATCCTCAGCTCGCAGCCGACATGGTCGTCGGCGCGGGCGAGATCACGAGCTACTCGATCGTCATCAGCCCGCCCGGCGTGGACCGCTCCTTCCTGCACTGCTCTGGCGCCAACGACACCTTCACCGCGGACGACGTCCGCTATGACGAGCTGGCGTCGGCGCGAGTGTTCCACTTCGGCTATCCGCCGATCATGCGGGCGATGTACGCGCACGGGGGGAGCGAGCTGCGCCGGATGCTCGCGCAGGCGCGCGACGCCGGTCCGGCGATCTCGCTGGACATGTGCCGCCCGGATCCGGACGCCGACGCCGGGCGGGTCGACTGGCCGCAGCTGCTGAAGGACACGCTGCCGCTGGTGGACATCTTCGTGCCGAGCATCGAGGAGCTGCTGTTCATGCTCGACCGCGACGCGTACGGGCGGCTCGAGGGCGGCGCCGACGTCGTCGACCTGGACCTGCTGCGACGGCTCGGCGAGCAGCTGCTCGGCATGGGGACCGCGGTCGCCGCGATCAAGCTCGGCGAGCGGGGCCTTTACGTCAGGACCTCGGACACGGTGCGGGACGTCTGCGGTCGCCTGTCGCTGGACGCCGAGGAGTGGCGCGATCGCGAGATCGTGTCGCCGTGCTTCAGGGCGCGGCGGGTCGCTGGGACGACCGGCGCGGGCGACTGCACGATCGCGGGCTTCCTCGCCGCGCTGCTGCGCGGAGATGGGCCGGTGCAGGCGGCGACGAGCGCGACGGCGGTCGGCGCCTCGAGCGTCGAGGCGCCCGACGCGACCAGCGGCGTCCCACCGTGGCCCGAGATCGCCGCCCGGGTGGAAGCCGGCTGGGAGCGCCACCCGGTCCAGATCCGTCTCGAGGCCCGCGGGCTCGAGCCCGACGCGCTCGGCACCCTCACCCTCACCCGACCCGACAAGGAACCGGCATGACATCGCTCGTTCGGCGAGTCGGCGGGTCGCGGCCGACGCGTACACGCCGCTCTAGATCGGCTGCTCGCGCGGCAGGATCACGAGGTCGCGGATCGTCACGTGCCGCGGGCGCGTGAGCATGTAGGCGGCGGCGTCGGCCACGTCCTCGGAGCGGATCCCCTCCCCGCGCGCGACCTTGTCCTCGATCTCGGAGGGATCGGAGACGCCCCACAGGTCGTTGAGCACGATGCCCGGAGCGATGGCGCCGATGCGGACGCCGGTGCCGATCAGCTGCCGGCGCATCGTGTGGACGAAGGCCTGGAGCGCGTGCTTGGAGGCCGAGTAGACGGGCTCCCAGTGGATCGCCTGGTGGCCCGACACCGAGCTCGTCACGAGGATGTCGCCCTCGCCGCTCTCGAGCAGGTGAGGGAGGACGGCGCGGACCGTGCGGACAACGCCGTTGACGTTCGTCGTGAGCAGGCGGTCGAGCGCCTCGGGATCGCTCTCCCACAGGTCGCCGCCGACGTAGACGCCCGCGTTCGCCACCAGGATGTCGATGCCGGCATGCGTCTCGATCGTCTCGTCGATGAGGTGCGTGACGTCCTCGGCGCGGGTGACGTCGGCGACCACGCCGGTGCATCCGAGCGCGGCCGCGGCCTCCTCGACGCGCTCGCGCGTGCGTGCGGCGATCACGACCGCCGCGCCGCGCCGCAGCAGCTCCTGCGCCACCGCGCGCCCGATCCCGGTGCTCGCGCCGGTGACGACCGCAACCTTTCCGTCCAGCTCAGGCATCGCCCGGCTCCCCCGTTCTGGCGCGGGCGAGCGCCGCGCGCCGGTAGTGCTCGTCGGGCCGCGCGTCGATCCGGTCCGCGTCGGCTTCGGCGAGCGCGCGGGGACCGCCCACCGCGAGCGCCCCGGCGAGCACCCGGCTCGCCTTGACCGCCATCGCGGTGATCTGCAGCACGTGCTCCGGCGTCCCGCCCAGCGCGAACAGGCCGTGGTTGCCGAGGTAGATCACCTTCGGCGGCTCGCCGTGCCGCGCCACGTGCGTCGCGAGCTCGTCGCGGACGCGGCGGGCCAGCGCGAGGCCCGGATCGACGTAGGGCACGAACAGCGGCCGCCGGCCCAGGACCACGATCTGGTCCGGGAACAGCAGCTCCGTGGCCAGCGCCTCCGCGTGCCGGGAGCACAGGAGCGCGACGACGGGCACGGGATGGGTATGGCCGACGGCGTGCGCGCCGCCGAGCTCGAGGCAGACCGCGTGCAGCATCGCCTCCACCGACGGGCGCCGCCCGGTGCGCGCCTCGACCGGCGCGAACACCTGCGCCACGGCGGCGTCGTCGGCGGCAGGATCGTCCAGCAGCGCCGTCAGCGGCGCCGTCTCCAGCTCGACGAAGTCGGCGTCCGTCACGGACGCCAGCGACGCCCCGCTGGCCTTGACCAGCATCGTCCCCTGACCGCTGCGCAGCGACGTGTTGCCCTCCCCCAGGATCGCGAGATCGAGGGCGGGATCTCCGAGCGCCCGTGAGAGCGCCACGATCTGCTCCAGCTCGCCGGCACTCAGACTGCGGTGTAGCCGCCGTCGATGACGATGCTCTGGCCGATGACGTACGACGAGGCGTCGGAGCACAGGAACGCGACGAGGCCGTCGAGGTCGGGCGGCTCGCCCATGCGGCCGGCCGGGATCATCCCGATCCAGCGCTCGGCCAGCTCCGGGTTGGACTCGGTGAACTCGCGCGTCATGTCAGACAGGAAGTAGCCGGGAGCGACCGCGTTGACGCGCACCCCGAGCTCGGCCCATTCCACGGCGAGCGACTTGGTGAGCTGGTCGACGGCGGCCTTGGAGGCGTTGTAGGAGGTCTGGTGCTGGGGCACGTTGACCACCTGGCCCGACATCGACGAGACGTTGACGATCGCGCCGCCGTGGCCGTCGTCGCGGCAGGCGCGGCCGAGCGCCTGGCAGCAGAGGAACGTGCCGGTGAGGTTGATGTCGATCACGCGCCGCCACGACTCCGCGCTGACGTCCAGGCTGTCCTCCCAGACCGTGATGCCGGCGGCGTTGACCAGCAGCGCGGGGCTGCCGAGGGAGTCGGAGATGTGCGCGAAGGCGGCTGCGACCTCATCGGCCGACGTCACGTCGGCGGCCGTGCCGACGCTCTCCACGCCGAGGTCGTCCGCGAGCGCCGTCGCGCTCGCGTGGACGTCGTCGAGCAGGTCGACGAGCCCCACGCGCACGCCGTGCCGCGCCAGTGCGCGACCCATCGACAGGCCGAGGCCGCGCGCGCCGCCGGTGACCACCGCGACCCGCCCCGCCAGATCCTCGAACACGCTTCCCTCCCTTCGTTGACGGTCGAATCATCCCGCGTCCGTTGATATAGATATCTAGATGACTCAGCGGAGGGAGCCGGGCGTCGCGCTCTACCGGCAGGTCGCCCAGGACCTCGTCGCCCGCGTCGACCGGTCGGAGCTGGCGCCGGGCGAGCGGCTGGAGCCCGAGGCGCGGCTCGCCGAGCGCTACGGCGTCAACCGGCTCACCGTACGGCGGGCGCTCGAGGAGCTCGCCCGCGCCGGGATCGTCCGCACCGAGCACGGGGTCGGCAGCTTCATCGCCGAGCCGGCCGTCCGCCACCGCATCGACGACGGCGAGGCGAGCCTGTCGGAGTCGATGGCGCGCCGGGGGATCTCGGTCCGCCATCACGTGCTCTCGGTCGCCGAGGTCGAGCCGGGGAACGTCGAGTTCCGCTTCGTCCGCTACCTGGAGGACGAGCCGTGGTCGATCGGGGAGGTGCAGGTCCCCGCGGCGCTCGCGCCGGCCGCCTGGGACGGCAGCGACAGCGTGTTCGCCGCGATGAGCGCCGAGCACGCGATCACGATCAAGCGGGCGGAGACCGCGTTCGGCGCGGCGCTCGCCGGCCCGGACGAGGCCGGGTGGCTCGAGGTGCCGGTGGGCAGCGCGCTGCTCGAGGTCCGCGGCTTCAACACCGATCAGGAGGGGCGCGTCGTCGCGACGTTCGCGCACCGCATCCGGGGCGACCGCGCAGAGTACGTCGTGCGCCTCCCCCAGTAGGCGTGCTCTCCACCCTCGAGACCGCCGCGCTGATCGCCGCCGGCGTGGCCGCCGGCGTCGTCGGCACCGCCGGCGGGATCACGTCGTCGGTGTCGTATCCCGTCCTGCTCGCGGTCGGGCTGCCCGCGCTCCCGGCCAACATCGCCAACAACGTCGCCCTGGTCGCCTGCTGGCCGGGCTCCGCGTTCGCGTCCCAGCCGGAGCTGCGCGGGCGCGGGAGCTGGCTCTGGCGCTGGAGCCTCGTCGCGGTCGCCGGGGGTGTCGCCGGCGCCGGGCTGCTGCTGATCACCTCCGACCATGCCTTCTCACGGATCGCGCCGTTCCTGATCCTTTCCGGGTCGCTCGCGTTGCTGCTCGAGCCTCGCCTGACGGCGTGGCGGCGGGGTCGTGACCAAGGCCACCACACGGCCGTGCTCGCGGGCGCTCTCTTCGTCATCTCGGTCTACAACGGCTACTTCGGCGGCGGCTCCGGGATCATGGTGCTGACCCTGATGCTGGTGCTCGTCGACCAGCAGCTCGTGAGCGCCAACGCGCTCAAGAACATGCTCATCGGCGCCTCGCAGATCGTGTGCGCCATCGCGTTCGTGCTCGCCGGCACGGTCACGTGGGCCGCCGCCGTGCCGCTGGGCGCCGGCATGCTCGCCGGGAGCACCCTCGGCCCGCGCGTGGCGCGGCGCCTGCCCGTCCGCCTCCTCCGCCTGCTGATCGTGCTGATCGGGTTCACGCTCGCCGTCTGGCTGTGGTTCGATCCCCGCTGATGAGCATCGACGAGCTGCTCCCTGACGACACCGCGCCGGTCCGGGGCGCGCGCGAGGCGGCGCTGCGGTACTCCTCTCCCTCCCTCTTCAACCACTGCGCGCGCTCGTACCTGTGGGCGGCCAGCCTCGGGCGCAGCGAGGGCCTCGACTTCGATGCCGAGCTGCTCTACGTCGCGGCGCTGCTGCACGACCTCGGCCTGGTCGAGGCGTTCGACACGCACCGGACGGCCTTCGAGGAGGCCGGCGGCGACGTCGGCTGGGTGCTCGCCGCGGGCGCCGGCTGGCCGGCGCCGCGGCGCGAGCGCGTGAAGGAGATCGTCGTGCGCCACATGTGGGACGCGGTCGATCTCGCGACCGATCCCGAGGGGTATCTGCTCCACGCCGCGACCAGCCTCGACATCAGCGGCCGGCGGGCGGAGGCGTGGAGCGCCGAGCTCCAGGCCGAGGTGCTGCGCGCCCACCCGCGCCTGGATCTGCCCGAGGAGTTCCTGGCTGCCTTCGAGGACCAGGCCCGCCGTAAGCCGGGATGCGCGGCCGCCGCGGCGGTGGCGTCCGGGATCGCCGGACGCATCGCGCGCAACCCGCTCGACCGGCCCGCCTGATCAGGCGCGCTGACTACGCCCGGGCCGCGTTCGCGACGATCGCGTCGATGATCTGCGGCCAGGCCGCGCGCGGGAGGTCGTGGCCCATGCCAGGGATCTCGAGGAGCTCCGCGCCGTTGATCGCCTTGGCGGTCGCGCGGCCGCCGGACGGGCGGACGAGGTTGTCGTCGCTGCCGTGGATCACGAGCGTCGGCGCCGCGATGCCGCGCAGGCGCTTGGTGCGGTCGCCGGAGGCGATGATCGCGGCGAGCTGGCGCGCGCCGGCAGCCGGGTTGCGGCCGCGGTCGAACGCCGTCCGCGCGAGCTCCCGCAGGTCGGACTCGTCGCGCTCGAACCCGGGCGAGCCGATCAGCGTGAACGTCTTCACGGTGTGCTCGACGTAGCCGTCGCGATCCTTCGGCGGGACGCCGAGGAGCGCCTTCGAGGCGCGCAGGGTCGGCTGGCCGGAGATCCGCGCACCGGTGTTGCCCATGATCGAGACGAGCGAGCTGACGCGGTCGGGATGCGTCACCGCCAGCGTCTGGGCGATCATCGACCCCATCGAGGCGCCCACCACGTGCGCGCGCTCGATGCCGAGATGGTCGAGCAGCCCGGCGACGTCGTCGGCCATGTCCTCGAGCGTGTAGCTCGCGGCGCCCTTGTCGCGGCGCAGCAGCTGCCAGAGGGACGGCACCGGCAGCTGTTTCAGCCACGTCGAGCGACCGACGTCGCGGTTGTCGAAGCGCACGACGAAGAAGCCGCGCGCGGCGAGCGCTTCGCAGAACGCGTCGCGCCAGGCGATCATCTGCGTCCCCAGGCCCATGATCAGGACGAGCGCCGGATCCGAGCGGACGCCGAACGTCTCGTAGCAGAGCTCCAGCTCGCCGATCGAGGCGAGCTGCTCGCCCGACCGGCCCGGCCCCGCGCTTGCCAGATAGCTCATGGGCGCTAGCTTAGCGAGCGCCGGAGGCTAGGCCGCCCCCGTACCCCAGCCGCCCATGACCTGGCTCTCGATGCCCGCGATCCCGAGCACGGGATGGAGGGCGATGTCGGGCGAATACCGGCTCGCGGGCGTCTCGCGGCCGAGGGCCTCGGCCATCGCGCGCACGTGGTGGGGCGCGCCGCCGCAGCAGATGCCGATGTAGTTGACGCCGATCGCCTCGGCCTGACGGGCGAAGTCCGCCATCTCGAAGCGCGTGCACAGGTGGGGCTCGAGCTCGAGCGGGAAGAGGTGCCGGCCGTCGGCCTCGAGCGCCTCGAAGGCCGGCGTCTCTTGCGTGGTCCGGTAGGGCACCGGCTGGGCCGCGACCGGAATGTCGACCGCCGCGCGGATCGCCGCGAGCAGGGGGAGCATCGTCGCCGGGCCGCGCGAGCAGTTGAGGCCGACGAGCGCCGCGCCGGCGTCGGCGAGCCGCCGGCACGCCTCGACGTACTCGTAGCCGTCATAGGTCGCGGACGGCTGCACGCTGGCGAAGGTGACCATCGCCGGCAGGCCGAGCTCCTGGCACACCTCGAGCCCGATCAGGGCCTCGGCGACGTAGTCGTTGGTCTCCGCGATCACGAAGTCCACGCCCTCCTCGGCCGCCCAGCCGAGCTGCTCCTCGTACTGCGCGCGCACCACCGCGCCCGACCGCTCGGGCTCGGCCGGGTCGTAGGACCAGGTGTTGCAGATGTTGCCGGCGACGAGCGCGCCACCCTCGGCGGCGACCTCGTTCGCGATCCGCACCGCCTGTCGGTTCAGCTCCTCCAGGTCGTCCCCGCGGCCCACCGCCTTCAGCTTGTCGCGGTGCGCGTAGTAGGTCAGCGCGACCATCACGTCCGAGCCGGCGCGCAGGAACTCGCGGTGCAGCTGCCGCAGCGCGTCGGGCTCGTCGAGGATCACCTCCGGGACGAACGGGCCCGCCTTGATGTAGCCGCGGCGCTCGAGCTCGAAGACGTAGCCCTCGGCGCCGACGACGACGCCGTCAGCGAGGCGCTGCTGCAGGGTCCGCTGTGACGGACGGTCCATCCGAACTCCCCCCTTCCAGGAATCTCGCCGGGTCGAAGCGGTCGAGGTCGTCGTCGGCGCCGTGGCCGAGCGCGAGGCCGGCGAGCACGCTCCCGACCCACGGCGCGAACTTGTAGCCGGTGCCCCGCCAGCCGACGCCGACGAACGCGTTCGCGACGCCCGGCACGGCACCGAGCACGAAGTCGTCGTCGGCGACGAGGTCGTAGTCGCACTGGTCGACGTCCTCGACGTCGCGCAGCTCCGCGCCCGCCAGCCCCGGCATGCACTGCTCGATGAAGCTCGCGATGCTGTCGACGCTCGTCGTCCCGCGCGGCATGTCGGGCGGGTTGTAGTAGCCGATCTTCACGGCCTCGGTGAGCCCGTCGACGATCGGATGGCAGTAGATCCCGGTGTCGAGATAGGCGATCACCGGCATCGCGCCCGCCGTGAACCGCTCGCGCCCGTCCGCGGGCGGGGTGACGTACTTGGCCTCGCTCGGCCGGTCCTTCGTCAGCGGAAGCTCGAGCTCGCAGCCGGGGAGGCGGGCCAGCAGCGCGTTGGTGCCGTGACCCGCGGTGACGACGAGCGAGCGCGTGACGAACTCGCCCGCGTCCGTGATGACGCGCAGCGCCTCGCCGTCGCGCTCCACCGCGGTCGTCGCCACCCCCTCGACCGTCTGCACGCCGCGCTCCCCGAGCACGCGCGTCAGCGTCTCCGTGACGGCCGGCAGGTTGACGACGCCGGCGTCGACCTCGAGCCGCCCGATGTCGGCGTCGAGGAACGGGAAGCGCCGGCGCAGCTCGTCACCGTCGAGGGCCTGCGACTCGAGCCCGACCTCCTGCAGCACCGCGTAGCTCCGCTCCGCATACGAGCCCGCGAAGTCCGGCGTCACGGAGCGCTTGGCGATGTTCATGCCTCCGCAGCGCACGAGCACCTCGGTGCCGGTGCGGGACTCGAACTCGCCCCATAGCCGGAACGCCTCGTGGGCCAGCCGGGCGTAGCCGGTGTCGAGGTAGTCGTTGCGGAACGATCGAGTCCGCCCGTACGACGCGGTCATCGGATCGCCGACCCGCCCGCGCTCGAGGATCGCCACGCGTGCGCCCTGCTCGGCCGCGTGGTAGGCGGTGAAGCGCCCCATGACACCACCGCCGAGGACGACGAGATCGCTGGGCGCCGAGCCAGGCACCCTGGTGCCGAGCGGAGGGCTAGACGGAGGCAACGGGCCGCAGCTCCTCGGCGTAGGAGATCGACTCCCGCCGCAGCGTGCCGTCCGGCTCCACCGAGTACGCGCCCATCCGCCACAGCGGCGGCGAGTAGGCGTGGATGGAGACCGCCGGCGCGGCGCTGTCCTGGTGCATGCGGTGCACGTGCGAGGCGTCGAAGTCGAACGTCTCCCCCGCGACGTGATGCAGCCGGCGCGGGGCGCCGCCGACGACGAGGCGCTCCTCGACGATCTCCCCCTCCACCACCGCGACCGCGCCGCCCGAGACGTCGTGGTCGTGGAAGCCGGTGTCGTTGCCGTTGGTCCAGGTGATCACCCACACGTCGACCGTCTCGTCGCGCCACAGCTGCTCGAAGTGGCGCTCGGGCGTGCCGTGGCGCACCAGCCCGCGCCACGATTCCGGGTCCGCGGCGATCCTGGCGACCAGGGCGCGCAGCTCGGCGCGGTCGAGCACGCTCACGCCGCGACCTCCACGCCCGCGCCGCTCAGCAGCCGCTGCGGGTTGCGCTCGTGGATCGCGGCGCGGACCGCGTCGCCGAGCGACAGCTCGCGGTGCGCGACGACGGGCCGGTCGGAGCCCAGCACGAGCTGGTCGACGCCGATCTCGCGCACCACCGCGTCCACGGCGCGGTCGCCGTAGGAGGAGACGTCGAGGAAGACGCCGGCGTCGGAGTCGGCGCGGCCGCCTCGGGCCGTCAGCCGCTCGCGGTGCAGCGGCGCGAGGCCGGCGAGCATCGCGAAGCACACGCGCAGGCGCGGATGCGCGCGCCGCCCCCAGGCGAGGAACGCGTACCAGGCCGTCTGCATGCTCGCGACGTAGCTCGTCAGCGCGGACCACCATGCCGGCGCGCCGGGTGGCGCCGCGGCGGGGCCGGGATGGACGAGCAAGGGCCGGTCGCGGCGCTCGAGCAGCTCGAGCACCGGGCCCAGGCGCTCGTAACCCGCCCGGTCGCCGAGCGCGCCGGCGGACAGGCACGCGCCCGCGAACCCGTCGTCGAGCAGCGGGGCGAGCGCCGCAGGGTCGGGCGCGGCGAGCCCCACCGCGGCCCACGCGCCGAACGGGGCGGGCAGGGCGGCGACGCCCTCGTGGTAGGCGGCGAGCAGCGGCTCCGCCTCGCCCGCGGGCAGGCCCTCGATCCCGAGCGGGACCGACGGGGCAATCAGCACGCGGTCGAACCGGTCGGCGGCGGCGAGCGCCGCCCGGCGGTCCGGATCGTGATCCTCGAGGTCGACGGGCGACTCGGCCTCGCCGGCCAGCCGCAGCGCCCAGCCGCGGTCGCTGCGCACGAGCATCGGCGGCTCGTGGCGCTGCTCCAGCTCGCGCAGGAGCGGCTCGGGCCAGAGGTGCTGGTGAATGTCGATCGAGGAGGCCAACGCGCCAGAAGTGATGCGGTTCACTGAACCGCTTCACCCAGTATGGACCTCGTGTCAACGGCCCACGAGTAGGCTCGTCCGGTGGAGAAGAGCCGAACGACGATCCGCGAGCTCGCGGACTACACGGGCCTCTCCCCCGCGGCCGTCAGCTACGCGCTGCGCGGCATGCAGGTGTCGGCCGAGACCGAGCGCCGCGTCCGCGAGGCCGCGGAGGAGCTCGGCTACGAGGCCGACCCGATCGCGCGCGCCCTCGCCGGCGGCGGGACCGCGATGGTCGGGCTCCTGGTCGGCAGCCTCGGCGACTTCTGGAACCAGGAGCTCGTCCGGGCGGTCCAGCGCGAGCTCTACGGCGCCGCGCGCACCACGCTGGTGGCCGACGCCGACGGCGAGCCCGCCCGCGAGCTCGAGCTCGCCGAGCGGCTCGTCGCCCAGCGCGTCGACGGCCTGGTCGTCGTGCCGATCGGGCCTGCCAGCGGCGGCTGGGCCGCGATCGCGCGGCAGGTCGCCACGGTCACGATCGGCGACGCGCTGCCCGGGGTGTCGCCCGCCGGCGAGGTGGTCTTCGACTACGACCTCGGCGTCCAGCAGAGCCTGCAGCACTTCGGCGACCTCGGGCACCGGCGGATCACTGTGCTCTCGTGGGCGGTCGGGACCTCACCCGAGCGCCAGGCGGAGCGCGCCGTCGCCGGCAGCGCCGAGGCGCTCGGGCTCGAGTGCCGCGATCGTCCCCTGCGCCTACTCGCTCAACGGCTCACGACCGCTCGCGCTCGAGCTGCTCACCGGCGACGACCGCCCGACCGCGATCCTGTGCATGTCCGACTCGATCGCCTACGGCGTCTACGCCGCGTGCACGGAGCTGAAGCTCTCGATCCCGGGCGACGTGGCCGTCGCCGGCTTCGGCGACCACCCGATGTCGGGGCTGCTCTCACCGCCGCTGACGTCGACGATCTGGGACGTCGAGCAGGTCGCGCAGCGGGCGACCAGCTTCCTGCTCGAGGCGATGGCCGCCGACGGCCCCCAGGACACGCTCCGCGAGGTCGTCGCGCCGGTGCTCGTCACGCGCCCGTCGACGGGCTGACGCGTCGGCATGCGGGAGCTGCCCGTCCCGTCGCTGGCAGATGACGTCGTCCGGCTGCGTCCCTGGCGCGAGGCGGACGTGCCCGCCCAGCTCGCCGCGTTCAGCGACCCGTTCTTCCTGCGCTTCTCGGACTGGGCCCCGCGGACCGAGGCCGAGGCGCTCGCCTACCTCTCCGCCCACGAGCAGGCGCGGCGCCGCGGCGAGCAGATCGAGCTGGCGCTGGTCGAGCCGCATGACGACCGCGCGCTGTTCGGCGGCGGCTCGCTGAACAACGTCGACCTGCGGGAGGGGCGGGCGGCGGTCGGCTACTGGCTGGCGCCGCACGCGCGCGGGCGCGGGGTCGCGACCCACGCCGTCCGGCTCATCGCCGTCTGGGCGCTCCGAGATCTGCGCGTCGCCCGGCTGGAGCTGACCTGCGGCCCGGACAACCTCGCCTCCCAGCGCGTCGCGGAGCGGTGCGGCTTCATCCGCGAGGGCGTCCTGCGCTCGCACCTCCCGTTCAAGGGCGGGCGGCGCGACAGCGTCGTCTTCAGCCTGCTGCCCGGCGAGCTGCGCGAGGCGCATGACCCACTCCATCCTCAAACCGCCCGCTCGCGCAGAAGCGGTTAGGCGCTGCTGACCTTGGGCCGGCGGCGGGCTAGATCCGGTACAGGAACGTGTAGGCGGCGGACTCGCCGCCCTGGACCAATCCCTCCAGGCAGTAGCGGCACGTGCCGCCGTCGTCGGCCTCGAGGTCGAGCGTCATGGGCGGGCGGCCTTGGACGATCTCGGCGTCGACCTTGCGCTTGGACAGCGGGCCGCCGCTCAGCGTGGCGGTGATCGTTTCGGGCATTGGTTCGAGCCTCTCACTCGGCGAGGATCCGCAGCAGGTCGCTCACCTTCTGGCCGCGGGCGAGCGGGTCCGGAAGCGGCAGCTGCGACTGGATCGTGTAGTGGTTGCGGCGGCCGCGGCGCTCGCGCGCGAGATAGCCCGCGGAGGACAGCTCGCCGACGATGCGGTGCACGGCTCGCTCGGTGAGCCCGACGGCGTCCCCGATGTCGCGCAGCCGGATGCCGGGATCGCCCGCGATGCAGGCCAGGACCTGGGCGTGGTTGGTCAGGAACGACCAAGGGGGGCGCGCGCGTTCGGCCATAGACACCAGAATATCTTTTCTAGATTCACCGCTCAACTATCATCTGCGTCTCACCCGACAGAGGGGACCGCAAATGCGGGGCTTGAAGTGCGTCGCCTGCAACGAGATCTACGCCCAGCGGGTCAGCAAGCCGCTGGCCGCCGAGCGCTGGGTGGACTCGCGATGAGTCCGCCTTCGCCGCCCGCCTCCGACGAGCTCGTCGAGCCCGCTGACGGCAGGAGCGAGGACGCGATGCGGGTTCGCCTCAGGCGCTTGGCGCGTCGTGATCGCTCGGGAGGCTGGGTCATCGAGCGGGCGACGTTGCTGGCCGGAGGTATCGCCCTCGACGGCGCCGTGGCGTGGATCGAGGCGCACGGCGGAGCGCCGGAGATGGCGGCAGCACCTCGGACGCAGCCGGGGCTGCACAGCCCCCGCGCCGCAGCGACCGGGACGCCGCTGCGCTTCGTGCTTCCCGCCGACGCCCTGGACTAGCCGCCGTCGCGCACCACGTCGGCGGTCGGGTGCGCGCCCTTGAGCGTGAGCAGCGTGCGCGCGCTGGCGCCGGGCAGCACCTCATCAGAGCTCCTCGAAGTCCACGGCGGGTAAGCGTCCACCCACCCGCGGAACGCAACCGGAGCCTCACGCGGCGAGACCGCGAGCCGGCGCGGCTCCTTGCCGGCGGGGGAGCGCGATCGGCTGCTCGCCGATCCGTGCCTGAACCGCGCGAGGCGCCACGACGCGCCGGCGATCGCCACCATCGCGCCCAGGTGCAGCAGCGCGATCTCCGGGCGCGCGCCGAACGACTCGGCGAACACGCGCGACGCCGGCGGCGACCGCCGACGACGTTCGTCGCGGCAGTCATGAGCACGATCACGGTGGCGGCGGTGCCCAGCTGCAGCCCGCGCTGGAGCGCGAAGAACGCGGCTGCGCAGAGCGCGACGATGACCGGCGGCCACGGGGTCAGCACCGCCGCGAAGAGCCCGTGCCCGGCTGCGTCGGTGAAGCCCTTGGTCGCGGCGTCCGAGAGCCCGTACAGCAGGCCGGCGGCGAGCGCGAGCGCCGCCGCCGCGGCGCGGCCCGCGAGTCGACAGCCAGCGCCGCCCGCGGCCGCCAGCGCGACGCGCGAGGAAGAGCAGCGGCGGCCCGGCTGTGCCGGCGCATCATCGACGTCGTCGACCGGGCCGATCGCGAGTAGCGCCGAGCGCGGCGACGATCACCGCGACGGCGACGCGCTCGCTCGGTGCAGCGGGCTGCGCGCGATCCGCGCCGAGGCGGGCACGACGAGCGCGAGCCCGGCCGCCGAGAACGCCTGCACGAGCGTCGAGCGGGGCCACGGCCAGCGCGCCGATGTGAAGCAGCGAGCCGACAGGTCGGTGCCGTGCCCAGCACCCACAGTCGGCGAGCGCAGCAGGCCGCGCACGGTGGCCACCGGCGCGCCGGACGTCGACCGCGGGCGCCGACGCGCCGCCGATGTGCTGCAGCAGGTAGCCGGCGTTGAGCGCCAGCGAGGAGGCGATCGCGAGTCCGAAGCCGAGGAGCAGCACACGAGCGATCGTTGCCGCCGGCCGCCCCCCCGGCGTTGGCGCCGTGTTGGGATGCTGTTAGCCCGCGCAGGCCGCGCCGCGCGGCGCTAGCGTTGGCGTACGTGACGGCCGAGCCACTCGACATCCTCGTGGTCGACGACGAGTCGGAGTTGCGCGAGCAGATCCGCCGGCTGTTCGAGCGCGACGGGCATCGCGTCATGGCCGTCGCCGGACGGGCGCGCGGCGATCGACCGCGCGAGCACCGAGCCGCTTCGACGTCGTCCTGCTCGACGTCGCGCTCGGCGCCGGGCCCGACGGCTACGACGTCTGCCGCACGCTGCGCGAGCGGCGCAACGTGGTCCCGATCATCATGCTGACCGCGCTCGACTCCGAGGCCGACGCGGTGCTCGGGCTCGAGGCGGGCGCCGACGACTATGTCACCAAGCCGTTCGGACCGGCCGAGCTGCGCAGCCGCATCCGCGCCGTGCTGCGCCGCGCCGGCGCGCGGGCGCTCGGCGAGGAGCTGCTGCGCGTCGGGCCGCTCGTGCTCGACCGCAGCCGCCGCACGGTGACCGCCGACGGCCGGCCCGTGGAGCTGACGTTCTCCGAGTTCGAGCTGCTCCAGACGCTGATGAGCCGACCCGGCGCGCTGTTCAACCGCCAGGAGCTGCTGCGGGCGATCTGGGGCGACAGCGCCTACCGCGACCCGCGCGGCATCGACGTCCACGTCCGCCACCTGCGCGAGAAGCTCGAGCGCGCGCCGGAGCGGCCCGAGCTGCTGCTCACCGTCCGCGGAGTCGGCTACCGCCTGCACGCGCCGTGAGCGAGCTGCTGCGGCCTCCGCGGCCGCCTCGCCGCCGCGCTCGTCGCCGTGAGCGCGCTGAGACTGTGCTCGTCACCGCGCTGCTCGTGCTCTTCCCGCTGGACCGCAGAGCTCGAGCAGGACGCGCTCGCGTCGCTGGAGCAGACCGACGCGGGCGGCGCGCCCGCGTTCGAGCGGCCTCGAGCGGCGAGCAGCTCGGGCCGGGCTCGCCGCAGCTCGCCGCGCGCGATCCTCGACCCAGCGGCGCCAGACGGGCGACGAGGTTTCGTCTTCGACGCGCAGCGGCGCGGTCTTCGCGGGGACCGACATCGACCGCGGCGACCGCTTCCCAGAGGTGGCGCGCGCCCTGCGGGAGAGACAGCCCGTCTCGCGCATCGGCCGCGACGAGCACCGCCGGGAGGCGCACGTCGCCGATGCCGTTCAGACCGGCGGCCCGCGGCGTGCTCGTGCTGCGCGCGCTCGCTCGAGACCCTCGGGGGAGTCCAGGCCGTGGTGCAGCGCTCGCTGCGTGGCCGCCGCCTTCGTCGCGCTCGCGGTCGCGCTGCTCGCGGGCATCGCGCTAGCGGCGCGGCTGGTGCGGCGGCTGAGCCGCGTTGCGCAGCAGCGCGCTCCAGATGGCCGAGCGTGGGCCCGACCGATACGAGCCGGTCGAGGACGGCCACCGCGACGAGGTCGGCGACCTCGCGCGCGCGTTCGCGACGATGCAGCGGCGGCTCGCGGCGCAGGAGCAGTCGCGGCGCACGTTCGTGAGCACCGCCTCGCATGAGCTGCGCACGCCGCTGACCTCGCTCGGCCTGATGCTGCATGGCGCCACCGAGGAGCTCGCCCCCCGAGCAGCCCGACCTGCCCGAGGCGCGCGACCAGGTGCGCCGGGCGCTCGGCCAGACCGAGCGGCCTCTGCAAGCTCGCCGCGGAGCTGCTCGACCTCAGCCGCCTCGACGCCGGCGGTCCAGCTGCGCGCCGAGCCCGTCGAGCTGGTCGAGCTCGCCGCGCTCGGTGCTCGCCGAGTTCGCCGCGCGGCGCAGTCGCGGGCCGAGCTTGCGGCCGAGGCACCGGCCTGGGTGCACGCGGACCCGGGAGCCGTCGCGCGGATCGCCGCATCCTTCTCAGCAACGCCCACCGCTACGGCGGCCCCGGGGCGCGCGTCGTCCTCCGAGTGAACGGCGCCGGCTCGCGCTCGAGGTGGACGACGGGCCAGGCGTCGCAGAGGCGAGGAGGAGCGGATCTTCGAGCGCTTCCGGCGCGGCGCCGACGCCGGCGAGGACGGAGGCTTCGGACTTCGGCCTGGCGATCGGCCGCGAGCTGGCGCGCCGGATGGGCGGTGAGCTGAGCCTGCTCCGAACCGAGCGTGGCGCGACGTTCCGCGTCACGTTGCCCCCCGCTGAGGAGCTGCCGGACACCGGCTGAACCTCGGGCCGGACCGTCCAACACGGTCCCAACACGATGCGAACCGGGGTCCGAACGCCCCGCACCAGGATCGGATCCATGCTCGGCGTCCCCTCGCAACTCGGCTACCCGGTCCTCTTCGCGCTGATCTTCGGCGAGTCGGCCGGCGCGCCCCTGCCTGGGGAGACGGCGCTGCTCACGGGCGGAGTCCTCGCCGGCGCCGGGCACCTCTCGCTGCCGCTCGTCGTCGCCGTGGCGGTCGCGGCAGCCGTCACCGGCGACACTCTCGGCTACTGGCTCGGCCGCCGCGGTGGCCGACCCGTGCTGACCCACCGCGGGCCGCTCGCCGCATTCCGGGCGCAGGCGCTCGAGCACGGCGAGCGGTTCTTCGAGCGCCACGGCCCGAAGACCGTGTTCCTCGGCCGGTTCGTGCCCGGCGTGCGCGTCGTCGCGGCCGTGGTGGCCGGCGCGAGCGCCATGGCCTGGCCCCGCTTCGCCGTCTACAACGTCTCGGGCGCGTTCGTGTGGGCCGCGACCGTGGCGAGCCTCGCCTCGCTCGTCGGCCCGGCGGTCGCCGCCGCGCTGTGGATCGCCGCGCTGAGCGCCGCGGTCGCCGGCGCCCTGGCGGCGCTGCTGCGCATGCGGCGGCGAAACGACGGCAGCCGCCGCCATGTCCCCCGGCTCGGCTGATGCTGCTGCTCGACCGCCTGCAGCCCCCGGCGCCGCCCGCCAGCCGCCCCCAGCGGATCGGCGAGCGCGGACGCACCACGTTCGTCCT
The DNA here is from genome assembly GCA_963722815.1 of uncultured Solirubrobacteraceae bacterium. Lineage (GTDB taxonomy): Bacteria > Actinomycetota > Thermoleophilia > Solirubrobacterales > Solirubrobacteraceae > DASQFQ01. Next base: position 1,058,969 of record CAVROM010000003.1, on the reverse strand, counting down.
CGCCGCGTCGCTGGCGCTCGCGCTGGGCCTGCGGCTGCCGTACCTGCACACGCCGCTCGGCATCGACGAGGGCGGTGTCGCGTTCATCGCCAAGGCCTGGGGCAGCGGGCACGGGTCGCTCTACGGTGCCTACTGGCTCGATCGCCCACCGCTGCTGGTCGCGCTGTACAAACTCGCGCTGGTCGGCGGCCCCACCGGCATCCGCGTGCTGGGCGCGCTCGCCGCCCTCGCGCTCGTGACCGGCGTCACGCTCGCGACGCGCGCCGTCGCCGGCGACCGGGCCGCGCGGATCGCGGCGGTGACGAGTGCCGCCCTCGCCGGCTCCGTGGCGCTCAGCGCGATCTACACACCCGGCGAGCTGCTCGCCGCCGTCCCCGCGTGCGCGTCGTTCGGGTGCCTCGTCGCGGCGCACCGGAGCGGACGGGTCGGCTGGCTGGGGGCCGCCGGGCTGCTCGCGATGAGTGCCGTCCTGATCAAGCAGTCGTTCCTCGACGCCGGCTTCGCGGGCGCCGTGTTCCTGATCGCGAACAGCCTGGTCAAACGCCGCCCGCAGCTGCGCGGCGCCGGCGCCTACGCCGTCGGCGCGATCGTCCCGCTCGCGGGCGTGACGGTCTGGCTTGCGGTCGCCCACGTCTCCCCCGGGAGCCTCGCCTACGCGCTGTTCGGATTCCGCATCCACGCGCTGGACACGCTGTCGGCCTCCAGCCTGCCGCTGCACGTGCGCGTCGCCCGGCTCGCGACCCCCGGCGAGGGCTCGGGCCTCTTCGCCCTGCTGGTGGTCGGCCTGTGCGGGCTCTGGACGCTGCGGCGCGACCGCGTACTCACCGCCACGGTCGCCGCGTGGCTCACGGCCGGCGCGGTCGGCGTGCTCGCCGGCGGCACCTACTGGCCGCACTACCTCATCCAGCTGATCGCGCCGGCCTGCCTGCTGACGGGGGCGGCGCTCGCGAGGCTCCCCGGCCGCGGGATCGTGGCGGCGGCCATCGCCGTCCTCGCGTTCGCTGCGTCGATCGGCGGCCACCAGCGCGTCAGCACCGCCCAGGAGCACCTGGGTGTCCTCCGCGCCGCCCGCTATGTGCGCACCCGCGCGCGGCCGGGCGACACCCAGTACGTGATGTACGCCCGCGCCAACGTGGGCTACTACACGGGGCTCCCGAGCCCCTACCCGTACGCCTGGAGCCTGCTGGTCCGCGCCCATCCCGGCGCGACCCCCAGCTCCGGCAGCTGCTCGCCTCACCCAAGCGCCCGACCTGGATCGTCGGCTGGCAGCCGCCCAACCGCTGGGGCCTCGACCCCGGCGGCGCGACGACCGCGCTCCTGCGCTCCCAGTACCGGCTGGTCGCCCACGTGCACGGCCACCCGATCTATCACCGCACGTCCTCCCCAAGGAGCTCAACATGACCAGCGCCTGGGTCATCCTCCCCACCTTCAACGAGTGGGAGAACCTGCCGACGGTCGTCGCGCGCACGCGCGCGGCACTCGCCACCTGCGACCCGCCCGTCGCCGGGACGGTGCTCGTCGTCGACGACGCCTCCCCGGACGGCACAGGCGACCTCGCCGACGAGCTCGCGCGCGAGCATCCGGACGTGCGGGTGCTGCATCGCGAGCGCAAGGGCGGGCTAGGCGGCGCCTACCTCGCCGGCTTCGCGCTCGCGCTGGCGGCGGGCGCCGACCTCGTGATCGAGATGGACGCCGACCTCTCGCACGACCCCGCGGACATCCCCCGGCTGATCGACGCCGCTCGGCACGGGGCCGATGTGGTGCTCGGCTCGCGCTACCGTCCCGGCGGCCGGGTCGAGGGCTGGCCGCTGCACCGGCGGCTGCTCTCGCGCGCCGGGGGCCTCTACGCTGCGGCCGTGCTGGGGCTGCCGATGAGCGATCTCACGGGAGGCTTCAAGTGCTTCCGCGCCGGCGCCCTCCGCGCCATCGACGACGAGCTCGTGCACAGCCGTGGCTACGCGTTCCAGATCGAGCTGACATTCCACGCCGCGCGCGCGGGACTCGAGATCGCCGAGGTCCCGATCGTGTTCCGCGAGCGGGAGCGTGGCCGGTCGAAGATGTCCGCCGCGATCGCGCTCGAGGCGATGTGGCGCGTGCCGCGCATGCGCTTCGGCACGGTCCAGCCCGCCACCGACCGCGCGACCGCGTGATCTCCTACCTCCAGGCCGTCGTGCTCGGGCTGGTCCAGGGCGCGGCAGAGCTCTTCCCGGTCTCCAGCCTCGGCCACAGCGTGATCGCGCCGAGGCTGCTGGGCTGGGACATCCAGCAGAACGACGACGCGTTCCTCACCTTCCTCGTCGCCACCCACCTCGCCACCGCCCTGGTCCTGCTCGGCTTCTTCCGGCGCGACTGGGCGCGGATCGTGCGCGGGCTGCTGCGGTCGGTGCGCAGGCGCGGGATCGCGCCCGGCGACACCGACGCCCGGCTCGGCTGGTTCCTGGTCCTCGGCACGATCCCGGCGGGGCTGCTGGGCCTGCTGCTCGAGCACTCGCTGCGGCGCGTCTTCGCGTCGCCGACCTCGGCCGCGATCTTCCTGTTCTGCAACGGGTTGATGCTGTTCGGGGCGGAGCGGCTGCGCCGCGGCGCGCCCGTCCATCACGACGAGCACCTCAGCGACGAGCGCGTGGCGCGCGAGCTGACGCCGCGCCGGGCGGTCGCGATCGGCACCGCCCAGGCGATCGCCCTCCTGCCGGGCTTCTCGCGCTCGGGCGCGACGATGGCAGGCGGGCTGCTCGCGGGCCTCTCCAACGAGGACGCCGCGCGGTTCTCGTTCCTGCTCGCCACGCCGGTCATCGGCGCGGCCGCCGTGCTCAAGCTCCCGGACCTCCTGGGGCCGCAGGCGACGGGCTGCGCGGGCCCGCGCTCGTCGGGGCGCTGTGCGCAGCGGCCACCGCGTATCTCTCGGTGCGCTTCCTCGTGCGCTTCTTCGAGACCAACCGGCTGACGCCGTTCGCGATCTACTGCTGCGTCGCGGGCGCGATCTTCACGATCGCGTTCGCGGTCGGCTGAGCGCCGCGCTCAGCGGTGCCGGAGCCCGAGCGCAGCGCCGAAGACGGCGAAGCAGCCGACGACGGCAATCCCCTCGATGCCCGCGGCGAGCACCGCGCCGCCGGCGGTCGCGTGCTCGCCGAGGTCGCGGGCGAACGCCGCCGCGGCGGCCACGGCCATCGTCGCCGGCAGCAGCGTGCGGTTGCCGACCGAGGGGATCGGGAGGCGGGTGAGGCGCCCGAGGTCCTCGAGCGGCGGCCGGACGGCGGGTCCGTCCGCGCCGGCGAGCCGGCGAGCGAGCGACCGCGCCCGCAGCACCGCGACCAGCGCGACGCAGACGAGCGCCGGGCCGGCGAGGAGCAGGACCGCCGACCCCTGGCCGGGGAGCGCCGCGCCCGCGGAGAACATCGTCGCGCCGGCGGCCACGAGAGCGCAGCCGTTGCGGCGGGCGAGCAGCATCGCGTCGGCGGGGGACATCGCCTCGCGGCGCAGCACGAGCGCCTGCAGGAGCGCGAGCCCGGCGCTGACCGCCGCCAGCTGCGCGGCCACGAAGAACGCGACGGCCCACCCCACGGGCGCCGTCGCGTCCGCCGACGCGGCGTGGATCAGCGCGAGCGTCGAACCGCCGGTGGCGAGCACGCCGGCCGCGGTGGCGAACGTCGAGCGCACCCCGCGCCGTGCGGCCACCTCGGCGTCGAGGGCTGCCGCGATCGCCGGCGCGGGGCCGAAGGCGCGCACGGCCGCCTCCTCCCCGCGTTCGGCCGCGGCGTCGGCGAGATGGTCGCGGCACTCGCGCAGGAAGCGCCACCGTACGCGGCCGCGCACCTGCAGCGCGGCGCCCAGCTCAGAGAGGTATCGCTCGACCGGGCTCACGCCGTCCCGCCCAGCACCCGGTCGACCGCGGTGGAGAACGTCCGCCACTCCCGCCGCGACTCCCCCGCCGCCCGGCGGCCCGCCGTGGTCAGCCGGTAGACCCGCCGGCGCCGGCCCTCGCCGCGGCTCCACGCGCTCGCGACGAGGCCGCCGCGCTCGAGCCGGTGCAGCGCGGGATACAGCGAGCCCTCGTGCACGTCGAGCTCGCCGCCGCTCCGATCCGTCAGCCGCCGGCTGAGCTCGTAGCCATGGCCGGGAGAATCGGCCAGCACCACGAGCAGCAGTCCGTCCAGGTGGCCTCGGAGCAGGTCGCCGCGCATGCGGTGACTATACATCGACAGACTAGGTATAGAACCGAGGAGGCGCGGTGGGAGAAGCGCACAAGCATGCCGCCATGGAGCGAGTCACGGGAATCGGCGGGGTGTTCCAGCGCGCCCGCGGCCGGTCCGGGGCGTGTTTCACTGGTACGCCGAGCATCTCGGCACCGAGTACTTCGGCCGGCCGGATCAGGCGTTCATGGTGAACTTCCGCGCCGCCGATCTGGACGCGATGCTGGCCCAGCTGCGCGCCGCGCAGACAGGCTCGCGCCAGGTCTCGACCCGCGGGCAACTGCGTGGCGGCCGGGCCGATCGGCGGCAACAAGATCGACCGCAAGGCGCCGGCGCTCGCGCTCCCGGCCGCCAAGACCGTCGACGCGACCTCGTCCGCGGGCGCCGCGGTCGGCTACACCGCGACGGCGACCGACGGCGCCGACCCGCATCCAGCGGTGCAGTGCACGCCGGCCTCCGGAGCGACGTTCAAGCTCGGCAGCACCGCCGTCGCGTGCACCGCCACCGACCATGTCGGCAACGCCGACCACGGCTCGTTCACCGTCACCGTGCGCGGCGCCAAAGAGCAGATCGACCGCCTGATCTCCGAGGTGGTGGCGGCCTCGAAGCTCCCGCCCGCGCTCAACACGCAGCTCCTCGCGCAGATGCGAGTCGCGCTCGCGCGCTTCGATCCGGGCAAGCCCGCCCAGCGCAAGCGACGTTTGACGCGCTGGCCATTGCCACCGCGGTGCGGCTGCTCTCCGGCCACGGAATCACGGCGGCGCAGGCGACCCAGTGGATCGCCGACGCCAACCGGATCCGCGCCGTGATCGGCTGCGGCTAGTGTCGTGAGTCGTTGATTCGGTCGCAGTAGCGGGCGATCGAGTCGAGGATCTGCTCGGCGGTCTTGGTCCAGATGTAGGGGCGTGGGTCCTCGTTCCAGGTCTTCGATCCAGGCGCGGATGTCGGTGTTGAGATCGCGGACGGAGCGGTGGGTGCCGCGCTTGAGGAGCTTGCTGGTGAGCTCGGCGAACCAGCGCTCGACGAGGTTCAGCCACGGACTCGCAGGTCGGGGTGAAGTGCAAGACGAAGCGGGGGTGCGCGAGCAGCCATTTCTTGATCGCCGGCGTCTTGTGGGTCGAGCTGTTGTCGAGCACGATGTGGACGTCGAGATCGGCCGGCACCTCGCGGTCGATCGTGGCCAGGAACTGCTTGAACTCGATCGCGCGGTGGCGGCTGTGCAGCGCGCCGATGACCTTGCCGCGTGCTGAGGTCCAGCGCCGCGTAGAGGCTCGACGTGCCGGAGCGTTTGTAGTCGTGCGTGGCCCGCTCTGGCGTGCCGGGAAGCATCGGCAGGATCGGCGCGGTCCGATCCAAGCGCTTGGATCTGGGACTTCTCGTCGACGCAGAGCACGACGGCGCGCTCGGGCGGGTTCAGATAGAGCCCGACGACGTCATGGACCTTCTCGACGAACAGCGGATCCTTGGAGAGCTTGAAGGTGTCCTGGCGGTGCGGCTGCAGGCCGAACGCCCGCCAGATCCGCGACACCGCCGTCTGCGTGAGCCCGACCTCACGCGCCATCGACCGCGTCGACCAATGCGTCGCGTCCGTCGGCGTGCTCTCCAAGCGTCTTGGTGATCACCGCGTCGACCTGCTCGTCGGTGATCGTCCGCGGCCGTCCCGGCCGCGGCTCATCTCTCAACCCGTCCAGGCGATGCTCGGCGAACCGCGACCGCCACTTCGCCGCCATCGCCCGCTTGATCGCCAAGCCGCTCGGCGATCTCAGTGTTCTTCAGACCCTCAGCGGCCAGCAGCACGATCCGCGAGCGCTGCGCAAGCGCCTGCGCGCTCGTCCGGCGCCGCGTCCACGCCTCCAACTGCGCGCGCTCCTCGTCAGACAACACGATGGCAACGGCAACATTCGACGGCATAACCACCTCATTCCCCGCTGCCACCGATTAACGCCTCACATCACTAGGCCACCTGCGCCACCACCTCCGCGCCGATCCCCGCCTCAGCGAGCTTGGCCTTCGACTCGACCAGCAGCGCCGAGGCGATCGCGGCCGCCGCGGCCACGGCAGCGAGCACGACGAAGGCGACATTGAAGCCGTGGGTCAGTGCGTGACCGCCCGCCGGCGCGGCGCCCGGGTGCGCGGCCAGGTAGTGGCTCGTGGAGGTCGCCGCGATCGTGGTGGCCGCGGCCACGCCGATCGCCCCGCCGATCTGCTGGGAGGTGTTGATCAGCCCCGCGGCGATGCCCGCGTCGGAGTGACGGACGCCCGCGAGCGCGCCGATCGTCATCGGGATGAAGCCGAACGACATCCCGAGCCCGCTGATCAGGAACGCCGGGAAGAGATCCCAGAAGTAGTGCCCGTCGACCGGCAGGCGCGCGTAGAGGAGCAGGCCGCTGCTCACGAGCACCAGCCCGAGCGCCAGCACCGGCCGGATCCCGATCCTCAGGGCGAGCTTCTGCGAGACGTTCGCGAAGACGATGATCGTCAGCGTCAGCGCGATGTAGGCCACGCCGGTCTCCAGCGCCGAGTAGTGCAGCACCTGCTGCATGTACAGCGTGAGCAGGAAGAACTGCGAGAACACGGCCGCGCCCATCAGCAGCCCGGCCAGGTTCGAGCCGGACAGCGTGCGCGAGCGGAACATCCGCATCGGCAGCAGCGGCGCCTGCGAGCGCAGCTCGATGGCGACGAACGCCACGATCAGCACGGCCGAGGCCGCCAGCAGCGCGATCGTCTCGCTCGTGCCCCAGCCGTGCTGGACGGCGCGGGTCATCGCGTACACGAGCAGCATCAGCCCGCTGGTGATGGAGACCGCGCCCGGCACGTCGAAGTGCCGGTGGGTCACGCCGGCCACGCTCTCGTGCACCAGCCGCGGCGTCAGCGCCAGCACGAGCGCGCCGACCGGGACGTTGATGAAGAAGATCCAGGACCAGTCCAGCGAGCTGGTGAGCGCGCCGCCGAGCAGCACGCCGGCCGCGCCGCCGCTACCGGAGACGGCGCCCCAGATCCCGAGCGCGAAGTTGCGCTCCTTGCCCTCGGGGAACGTGGTGGTGAGGATCGACAGCGCGGCCGGGGAGAGCAGCGCGGCGCCGAGCCCCTGGAGCGCGCGGAAGCGCGATCAGCGACCCCTCCGACCAGGCGAGCCCGTCGAGCAGCGAGCTGACGCTGAAGAGCGTGAGCCCCGCCATGAACAGGCGCCGCCGGCCGAGCAGGTCGGCCATGCGGCCGCCCAGCAGCAGGACGCCGCCGAACATGATCGAGTAGGCGGTCACCACCCACTGCAGGTTCTCCTGGCTGAAGCCGAGGTCGGTCTTGATCGTGGGGAGCGCGACGTTGACGATCGCAACGTCGAGCACGACCATGAACTGCGCGGCGACGATCACCGCAAGCGCGAACCAGCGCCGCCGGTCGGGCTGGCTCTCGGTCGTCGAGTGCAGGGGAGCGTGCATCTCGAACTCCTTCTCGGTTGTCTGGTGGTCCGAGAAGGCTGCCCGATGCCGGCCGCGTCGGCGGCTACGGCATGCCATCGGTTGGAACTGTGGCTAGCTCCCGAATGCCAGCGGCAGGCGCGCGCTGACGCGCGTCCCGACGCCGGACGGGCTCTCGACCTCGAGGCTGCCGCCCAGGGCGTCGATCCGGTCGGCCAGCCCGAGCAGGCCCGTCCCGCAGCCCGGGTCGGCGCCGCCGCAGCCGTCGTCCGCGACCTCGACGAGGAGCGCGCCGGCGTCGCGAGCGACCCGCACCCCGACGGCACGCGCACGCGGCGTACTTGCGCGCGTTCGTGAGCGACTCGGACACGACGAAGTAGGCGGCGAGCTCGAGCTCGGGCGGTAGCTCCTCCTGCCGTGACGTCGACGGTCACCGCCGTCTCGGCCCCGGCCGTCAGCGACTCGAGCGCGCTGCGCAGCCCGCGCTCGGAGAGCGCCACCGGGTGCAGCCCGCGCGCGAGGTCGCGCATCTCGACCTGAGCCGCGCCGAGCTCCTCGCTCGCCTGGTTCAGCACGTCGACCGGCTGCTCGCCGCGGTCGAGCCGGCGCTGCGCCACCGTCAAGCAGGTTCGACACCACCGCGAGCCGCTGCTGCGCGCCGTCGTGCAGGTCGCGCCCCACGCGCCGGCGCTCGGTGTCGCCCGCCTCGATCACACGCGCGCGCGAGCGCCGCAACGCGGCCGCCTGCTGGCGGCGCTCGAGCTCGGCCGCGGTGCGCGACGCGAAGATCCGCATCGCCGCGACGTCGTCCTCGCCGGCCGTCAACGGCCCCGCGTCCATCACCGCCATGTGGCCGAGGTGCGTGCCGTCGGACGCCCGCAGGCAGACCGCGAGATAGCTCTCCAGCCCCATGTCGATCGCCGGCTTGGCTCCGGGGAAGCGCTTGGTCAGCGCGTCCGGGAAGGCGACGACGTCCCGCTCCACCACCAGCGCGCACGGCTTGCCCTGCGTGTCGTACTCGAACGGCTCGTCCATCCAGTCGCCCTCGAACCAGCCGCTGATCACCTGCACGTGCGCCCCGGTCGGGTCCGAGCCTCGGCGACGAACGCGAACTTCGCGTCGAACGCCAGCGCGACGTGACGGACCAGGCAGCGCAGGAACTCGTCGCCGACCGCGCCCGCAGTGCCCTCGGCAACGGTGCGAAGCAAGTCCCGGCGGCCGAACCGCGCGCCGGGACGGTCGATGTGGACGTCAGAAGACACGAACCCGTCCCTGCGCGACGATGCTAGCGCCGCTACGTACGCGCTTCGGGAACGTGCTTCACCTCCGCCATGTAGCGCCCGGCGGCTTCCGCGGCCTCGTCCTCGGACGTCCCGCGCTCGCGGGCGTCCATGTACGCCGCGTACCAGTCCCACCAGTCGTGCGCCGGGGCGGCCGCCTCGAACGTGCCGTGCCGGATCGATGCCTCGTGCAGGAGCGCGGCGAGCGCCTCGGGGTCCCCTAGCCCGACCCGGCCCGGGGAGCCGCGTCTTGATCTCCTGCATCAGGTAGCGGTTGCCGTCGGGGTCGGCGAACGACGCGAAGCTGCCGTAGGAGGCGCGCTCTGGGTCCGGGCCGGGCTCCATCCCCTCCTTGCCGAGCCCGCGGCCGTGCCAGATCTCGCTGACCTCTGCGCCGCGCGCGATCAGGTCGTTGCGAGCGGCTTCGACGTCCTCGACGATCAGGTAGAGGCCCTCGGCCGAGCCGGGCGCCATGTCCGTGAGCCCGGAGCCGAACTGGATCGACGCAGGCGCACCCGGGGGCGTGAACTGGATGATCCGGTCGTGCTCGCCGAGCGGGAAGTCGGCGTCGAGCCGCCAGCCGAGGCGCTCGTAGAACGCCTTCGCCCGATCGACGTCGGTGACGGCGAGGAGCGTGACCTCGAAGCGCAGCGGGACGGGTGGGGCGCCGGACGCCCCGTTGCTGCCGGCTTGCGTGCTGCTCATGAACGACCTCCGCGGAGTTGGGTGATCCACCTTCCCGCGGGCGCGGATCGGTCGCACCCGTGAGGTCCCTGGCGCGAGCCCCTGGCTCAGGCGTCGCGGCCGGAGGTCATCGCGTCGATCGCGGCCCTCGGTATCCTCGAAGATGAGCGTCTTGCGCACCCGCAGGGCTTGCCGTCCACCTTGAAGACCGCTCGCCCGCCTCGTTCTCGATCCACAGGTCGTCGCCGATCGAGAGCATCTTCTCGCGCACCGGGTAGGTCGGCATCGTCGTGCTCCCCTCGTGGTCTAGGAAGGATCGAGCGGGATCGTGATCACGATTCGCGCGCCCCGGCCCGGGCTCGACTCGGTCGCCAGCTCGCCCCCGACCGCGGAGAGGCGGTCGCGCATGTTCACGAGGCCGGAGCCGTGGTCGACGGTCGCGACGTCGAAGCCCACCCCGTCGTCGCGGACCTCCACGCGCAGCGTCCCGTCGTCGGACAGCTGGATCACCGCGGCGCTCGCGCCGTGGGCGTGCTTGGCGGCGTTCTGGAGCGCCTCGAGGCAGCAGAAGTACGCGGTGGTCTCGATCTCGCGCGAGTAGCGGCCGACCCCGGTCGCCAGCAGGGTCGCCGGCAGCGGCGAGCGCAATGCGGCCGCCCGCAGCGCGTCGGGGAGCCCGCGATCGGCGAGCGCGGCCGGGTAGATGCCGCGCGCGAGCGAGCGGACCTCGTCGATCGCCTCCTCGACGTCCGCGCCCAGCCGGCGCAGCGTCGCCGCGCGCGCGGCGTCGGCGGGCTCGGCCTCCTCGGCCTCGAGCTCGAGCTGGATGCGCAGCGCGACGAGTCGCTGCTGCGCGCCGTCGTGCAGGTCGCGCTCGATCCGGCGGCGCTCCTCGTCGGCCGTCGCCTGGATCCGCGCGCGCGACTCGCTCACCTCGTGCAGCAGGCCGCGCGCCTGCGCGGCGAGCCGCTGGTTGTCCAGCGTCATCAGCGCGTACGAGGTGGCGGTGGCGACGAACGCGTCGTCGTTGCGCAGCCCGGCGTCGTGCACGATCGCCGCCACGCGGGCGCCGTCGTCCTCGACCACGGTCAGCCACCGGCCCGACGCGGCGGCCGGCGGCACGAATGGGCGCCCCTGCGCGTCGACCCAGCCGTCGTCGAGGCAGTAGACGATCTCGATCGAGGGGTCATCGAACGCGTCGGCGAGGGCGGCGCGCAGCTGCTCGGGCTCGGCATTCGCCGGCAGCTGCGTGGCGAGGCTCTGCATCGCGCGCGCCACGAACAGCCGCCAGCGCACGAGACCGGCGAGGAAGGCGAAGGCAGAGGACCGGGAGTGCCAGCACGACCACCCACGCGGCGACCTGGACCATGCGGTCGCTCGAGGTCGAGCCGCCGCGCGGCGATCGCGAGCCCCGAGCGCGCCCGACGCGGAAAATCGCAGCGAGCAGCACCGGCTCGAGTGTACGGCGCATGACCGGCGTCGCGGCGCGCAGCCGCGCGCCGAGCCGCAGGCCACCGCGACGGTGAGCGCGACCAGCATCACCTCCCGCAGCGGGTAGACGAAGTCGCTCGAGAAGCCCGGCTGCTGGCCGACTACCTCGAAGGCGTTCGGCGGGCAGCCCTGCGTGCAGGCCGTGAACAGCGTGGGAAGCGGATACGCGTCGACCAACAGCGCGGTCGGGACGTACAGCAGGACCACGAGCCGCGGCCGCCACCGGCGAGCACGCGGTCGATCCGCTCCCCGAGACGCCCGGTCGGGAACGCCAGGACCACGTAGACGATCGCGGCCTCCGCACACCAGCCGCCGACGCGGCCGATGCTGTAGACGACCTCGTTCGGGCGAGTTCGAGAGCGTGCCCACGAACCAGATGACGCCGATCCCGACGAGCATGCCGCCGAAGCGCGCGAACGGCACGCGTCGGCGCGCGTAGAGCCCGACCGCGATCGGCGCCCCGACCATCAGCGCGCGGGCCAGCCCCTCGACCCAGTTCGTCCACGCCGCGACGAGCACGCGGTCAGGCGCACAGCGCCGCCCCCGCGACGGCCGGGCGCTACTCGCGCGCGACACAGCGGAAGCCGAGGTGGCTCGTCGAGGTGTCGGGCGTCTCGCTCTGGCGTGCCGCCGGGCGGTAGCGCAGGCAGTAGTTCGGCGCGCACAGGTGGGAGCCGCCCTTGATCACCAGCCGCCGCTCGCCGGCAGAGGGCGCGGCGCCGCCGCAGCACGGCGAGGCGGACGGCGCGTGCTCGAAGGCGTCGACAGTCCACTCCCAGACGTTGCCGGTCATGTCATAGAGGCCGTAGCCGTTGGCGGGGTAGGTGGCGACGGGCGAGGTGCCCGTGAAGCCGTCGACCCCGATGTGCTGCCACGGGAACTCTCCGTGCCACGTGTTCGCCATCGCCCGCCCGTCGGGGAACGGGTCGTCGCCCCACGCGTAGACGGCGCCCTCGAGGCCGCCACGGGCGGCGTACTCCCATTCGGCCTCGGTGGGGAGCGACTTGCCCACCCACGCCGCGTACGCCAGCGCGTCCTCGTGTGCGACGTGGGTGACGGGATGCCCCGCGCGCGTGTACACGTCGCTGCCCGGACCCTCGGGCCGCGACCAGCTCGCGCCCGGCAGGTAGGCCCACCAGTTGCGGAAGTCGGAGAGGTCGACGGGCCCGCGGGTGGGGTGGAACACCAGCGAGCCCGGCACCAGCAGTGCCGGGTCGGCGTCCGGGAAATCGGCCGCCTCGGGCGCGCGCTCGGCGACCGTGACGTGGCCCGTGGCCTTCACGAAGCGGCGGAAGTCCGCGACGGTGACCGGCCGCTCGTCGATCCAGAACGCCTCGACCTCCACGCGCCGCGCGGGCGCCTCCTCCGGGTAGAAATCGTCGCTGCCCATCAGGAACGAGCCGGCCGGGATCCGGGCCATGCCGTCTCGTACTGCTTCTGCAGCCCTCATGCGGCGCAGCCTCGCAGCCCACGGGAGCGCCGCTCAAGGGTGCGTGCGCGAATCTCGGGGGCTGTACGCCCCCCGGCGAGGCATGCACGCACCCTTGTCGCCGGGCCACACGCCGCGCAGGCTATGACGATCATCGTCGAGAGGAGCAGCGCCACGCGCCCGCGGGTTGTGATCGTGGACGACCAAGCCGGCTTCCGCAGCGTCGCGCGACGGCTGCTCGAGGCGCGCGGCTACGACGTCGTGGCCGAGGCCGCCAACGCCGCCACGGCGATCGACGCGGTCGAGCACCACGACCCGACCGCGCTGCTGCTCGACGTCCGCCTCGGCGACGACGACGGCTTCGGCGTCTGCGGAACCCTCACACGCAGCCATCCGGACCTCGCGGTCCTGCTCGCCTCCGACGGCGACTACGAGCACATGGACGAGCAGATCGCGGCCTGCGGCGCCCGCGGGTTCGTACGCAAGTCCCACCTCGCCCGGGCCGATCTCGGGCACTACTGGCCCCCGGCGGATCCCCCCAAGGAGTAGACATGGCACGCGACGCCCTCCCCGTTCCCGACCGGCATGCAACCGGCCTGACGACGTACGACGCCAAGGACCCGGACACGGCGTTCCCGCCGATCGAGCCGGTCCGGCCACCGGCGGGCGCGCCGAACGTGCTCGTCGTCCTGCTCGACGACGTCGGCTTCGGCGCGTCGAGCGCGTTCGGCGGCGTCGATCGCCACGCCGAACGCCGAGCGGCTGGCCGCCGGCGGGCTGAAGTACAACCGCTTCCACACCACGGCGCTGTGCTCGCCGACGCGCGCGGCGCTGCTGAGCGGCCGCAACCACCACACCGTCGGCATGGGCGGCATCACCGAGATCGCGACGGCGGCGCCCGGCTACTCGTCGCGGCGCCCGAACCACTGCGCGCCGCTGGCCGAGATCCTCAAGCTCAACGGCTACTCGACGGCCCAGTTCGGCAAGTGCCACGAGGTCCCGGTGTGGGAGACGAGCCCGATGGGCCCGTTCGAGAACTGGCCGACCGGCAGCGGCTTCGAGTACTTCTACGGCTTCATCGGCGGCGAGGCGCACCAGTACTACCCGGCGCTCTACGAGGGCACGACGCCGGTCGAGCCGTGGGGCACGCCCGAGGAGGGCTACCACCTCATGGGCGACATGACCGACAAGGCGATCGGCTGGGTGCGCCAGCAGAAGGCGCTGATGCCCGACAAGCCGTTCTTCGCCTACTTCGCGCCCGGCGCGACGCACGCCCCGCACCACGTGCCGAAGGAGTGGGCGGACAAGTACAAGGGGCGCTTCGACGGCGGCTGGGACGCGCTGCGCGAGGACATCTTCGCGCGCCAGAAGGAGCTCGGCGTGATCCCGCCCGACGCGGAGCTGACCGCGCGCCACGACGAGATCCCGGCCTGGGAGGACATGCCGGAGGACCTCAAGCCGGTCCTGCGCCGCCAGATGGAGGTCTACGCGGGCTTCCTCGAGTTCACCGACCACCACGTCGGCCGGCTGCTCGACGCGCTCGAGGACCTCGAGGTGTTCGACAACACGCTCGTCTACTACATCATCGGCGACAACGGGGCCTCGGCGGAGGGCACGCTGAACGGCACGTTCAACGAGATGATCAACTTCAACGGCGCCGCCGCGATCGAGACGCCCGAGTTCCTGATCGAGCGGCTCGACGAGTTCGGCGGGCCGGACTGCTACAGCCACTACGCGGTCGGCTGGGCGCACGCGATGGACACGCCGTACCAGTGGACGAAGCAGGTCGCGTCGCACTTCGGCGGGACCCGCAACGGCACGATCGTGCAGCTGGCCCGACGGGTTCGCCGCGCGCGGCGAGGTGCGGACGCAGTTCGCGCACGTGATCGACGTGGCGCCGACCGTGCTCGAGGCGGCCGGGCTGCCCGAGCCGACGTTCGTCAACGGCGTCCAGCAGACGCCGATCCAGGGCACGAGCATGCGCTACTCGTTCGACGACGCCGCGGCGGCCGAGCGCCACGAGACGCAGTACTTCGAGATGTTCGGCAACCGCGGCATCTACCACAAGGGCTGGACCGCGGTGACGCGGCACAAGACGCCGTGGCTGCTCGTCGGCGAGGACGTGCCCGCGTTCGACGACGACGTCTGGGAGCTGTACGACACCAGCGCCGACTGGACGCAGGCCGAGGACCTCGCCGCCCGGGAGCCGGAGCGGCTGCACCACCTCCAGCGCCTGTTCGTGATCGAGGCGACCAAGAACAACGTGCTCCCGCTCGACGACCGCGCCGCCGAGCGCCTCGTGCCCGAGGTCGCGGGTCGCCCGGTGCTCGTCAAGGGCGACCGCCAGCGCCTGTTCGGCGGCATGAGCCGGCTGTCGGAGCACGCGATCGTGTCGATCAAGAACAAGTCGCATGCCGTGACGGCGGAGATCGACGTGCCCGAGGGCGGCGCGCAGGGCGTGGTCATCGCCCAGGGCGGCAGCATCGGCGGCTGGGCGCTGTACCTGGTCAAGGACGGCCGGCTGCGCTATTGCTACAACCTGTTCGGCATCCAGCGCTTCTACGTCGGCTCCGAGCAGCGAGATCCCGGCCGGCGTGCACCAGGTGCGGATGGAGTTCGCCTACGACGGGCCGGGCCTCGGCAAGGGCGGCACGGCCGACCCTGTACCTCGACGGCGAGCCGGTCGGCGACGGCGCGGTCGGGCGCCACCGCGGCGATGATCTTCTCGGCCGACGACACCTGCGACGTCGGCAGGGAGGGCGGCGCCCTGGTCGCCGAGCGACTACCCCGTCCCGAACGACTTCACGGGCGAGGTGCGCTGGGTCGAGATCGACGTCGGCGCGGCCGCCGAAGACGCCGACCACATGCTCGGCGCCGACGAGCTGCTGCGGGTGGCGATGGCGAGGCAGTAACCAGACCGGTTAGGGTCGCTCGCATGCCGATCCGGATCCTGCTCGGCGAGGACAGCCTGCTCGTGCGCGAAGGCGTACAGCGGCTCCTCGCCGTCGACCCCGACGTCGAGGTGGTCGGCGCTGCGGCCGATGAAGAGTCGCTGCGCCAGAGCTGCCAGGAGCTGCAGCCCGACGTCGTGCTCGCCGACATCCGCATGCCGCCCACCAACACGGACGAGGGCATCCGGTTCGCCACGGACCTGCGCGACAGCGACCCCGACATCGGCGTGGTGATCCTCAGCCAGTTCGCCGACCCGACGTACGCGCTGGCACTGTTCGAGCGCGGCTCCGACCGGCGCGCGTACCTGCTCAAGGAGCGGCTCCACAACCGCGCCGAGCTGATGACCGCGATCCGCGCGGTCGTCGACGGTGGCTCGATGATCGACCCCAAGATCGTCGAGGGGCTCGTGAACGCCCGCGGCCGCGCCGAGAGCTCCCCGCTCAACGACCTGACCGCCCGCGAGCGCGACGTGCTCGCGGAGATCGCCCGCGGCAAGAGCAACAGCGCGATCGCCGAGGAGCTGTTCCTGACCAAGCGCGCCGTCGAGAAGCACATCAACTCGATCTTCTTGAAGCTGGGGCTCGCGTACGCGGACGACGTGAGCAAGCGCGTCAAGGCGACCCTGATGTTCCTGGCGGACGTCTCGCCCCCGGTCGCGCCCTAGGCCTCGTACTCGTCGCGCAACCGCCACCACTCGGGGTGCGTCCCGGTCTGCGGGTAGCCCTCGGGCGAGTCCTCCCAGTCCTCCTGCCGCCCCAGCGCGGTCATGTCGAGGTAGCTGAACGTGCTCCCCAGCGCCTCGTCGCCGCGGCCGTTGATGAAGTAGGTCCGAAAGACGCGATCGCCGTCGCGGAGGAAGGCGTTGGTCCCGTGCCACTCGCCGACGCCGAAGTCCGCGTCGAAGTCGTCGGTGAGCGTGTAC
Source organism: uncultured Solirubrobacteraceae bacterium (assembly GCA_963722815.1). Classification (GTDB taxonomy): domain Bacteria; phylum Actinomycetota; class Thermoleophilia; order Solirubrobacterales; family Solirubrobacteraceae; genus DASQFQ01. The sequence goes on along the minus strand of CAVROM010000003.1, from coordinate 1,042,602 downwards.
CACGGGACGTCGAAGCCCGTGCGGCGCTTCCAGCGCTCGATGTCGGGCTGCGGCGCGCGCGAAACGTACGCGAGCGTGGTGTCGCGGGCGTTCAGGTGCGCCGGGTGCGCGTCCTGGGCGGCCATCATCGAGCAGCCGCGGCAGCCCCGCTCCGGCCAGCCGCAGACGCCCGGCTCGAAGAAGTGGCGGTAGACGATCAACTGCCGGCGCCCGTCGAACAGGTCGAGCAGGCCGACCGGGCCGTCCGGGCCCTCGAAGCGGTAGTCCTTCTCCACGGCCATCCGCGGCATGCGGCGGCGCTCGGCGGCCAGAGCGTCGCGGGCGCGGGTGTGCGCCTTCTCCTTGGCGAGCATCTGCTCCCAGCTCGCCTGCCACTCCTGCGGGGAGACGATCGGCGGCAGGTTCATCGGGTGGTGCGGCGGCCGGGGAACTGGCGGGTGACGCGCTTGTGCGCGAGCGCTGCGGTAATGACGGCGAGATCGAGCATTGGTGAGGCTCCTTTCGTTTTGGCTCTCACCAGGACGTCGCAGCCCGGACCGCGATTTGGACACCCGTCAGCGCAAGCTGCCGAGACGCCGCTCGAGCTCCGCGCGCTCAACCGCGTTGGCGGTCAGCTCGATCGCCCGCTCGTAGGCGCGCGCGGCGGCGTCCGCGGTCGCCCGCGCGGCTGAGCAGCTCGGCGTGCGCCGCGTGCAGCGGCTGGTAGCGCTCGAGCGCCGGATCGGCGAGCAGCGGCTCGATCAGCTCGAGGCCCGCGGCGGGCCCGTCGGCCAGGCCGACGGCGACCGCGCGGTTGAGCTCGACCACCGCCGAGGGGTTGAGCTGCGCGAGCGCGCCGTAGAGCTCGGCGATCTGCGCCCAGTCGGTCGCCTCGGCGTCCGGAGCCTGGATCTGGAGCGCCGTGATCGCGGCCTGCAGCTGATAGCTGCCGGGCCGCCGCAGGCGCACCGCGCGCTCGAGCGTCGCGAGCCCCGCGCGGATCCGCTCCGGATCCCACAGCGACCGGTCCTGGTCGCCGAGCGCGACGTAGCGCCCGCCGGCGTCCACGCGGGCGCCGCGGCGCGCGTCGTGCAGCAGCATCAGCGCCAGCAGCCCTCGTACCTCGGCGTCGTCGCGCATCAGCCGGCACAGCAGCTCGCCGAGGCGGATGGCCTCGTCGCACAGCTCCTGGCGCACGAGGCGATCGCCCTCGGTCGCCGCGTAGCCCTCGTTGAAGATCAGGTACACGACCTGGAGCACGCCGCGCAGGCGGTCGGGCAGCTCTTCGTCGGCCGGCACCCGGTACGGGATGTGCGCCTCGGCGATCTTGCGCTTGGCGCGCACGATCCGCTTGCCCATCGTCGGTTCGGCGACCAGGAAGGCGCGCGCGATCTCGCCCGTGCTGAGGCCCCCGAGCGCGCGCAGCGTCAGCGCCACGCGTGCCGGCATCGCCAGCGCCGGGTGGCAGCAGGTGAAGATCAGCCGCAGCCGGTCGTCCACGATCGCGCTCTCGTCGTCCACGGTCAGCTCCTCGTGCTGGTCGTCCAGGCGCGTCAGCTCGGCCAGCCGCTCGGCGCGGTCGGCGACCGAGCGGTTGCGGCGCAGGCGATCGATTGCCCGCCGGCGCGCGGCGATCGTGATCCACGCGCCCGGGTTGGCCGGCACGCCGTCGCGTCGCCACGCCGTCACCGCGCCCTCGAACGCCTCCTGCACCGCGTCCTCGGCGAGCTGGAAGTCGCCGGCCTGCCGGATCAAGGTCGCGAGCACGATGGCTCGCTCCTCGCGGAACGCCTGGGCGACCGCGGCGGAGACGGCGTCGGCGTTCACGCCAGGTTTCGTCTGTCCTCGTCCGTCAGCTCCAGGCCGAGCCGGCACGCCGTCTGCGACCACCACTCGACCGGCACGACCGGACGCACCTCCACCGTCCCCCAGGTCGCCGGCGGGATCCGCGCGGCGAGCGCGAGCGCCTCGTCCAGGTCGGCGCATTCGACGAGATAGAAGCCGGCCAGCATCTCCTTGGTCACCGCGAACGGGCCGTCGACGATCTCCGCGTCGCCGTCGCGCACGCGCACCGTCGTCGCGCTCTCGGGCGACCGCAGCGCCTTCACGTTCACGAGCACGCCGGCCTCGCGCAGGCCGCGATGCAGCTCCAGGAACCACGGCACGGCCTGGTCGCGCTCCGCCTGGCCGGCCTCGTCGACCTCCTCCTCATACACCAGCAGCATGTACTGAGCCATCGCTCCTCCAACGTCGGTGGCCCGCACCCTAAGGCGAGCCTCACCACTACGTCGCCGCTCGCCGTCGCGTTTGGACAATCGTGTAGGCATCGGGGGTGGGCGAGATGCGACAGCATCGAGGTCCCGGAGCGGTGACGTAATGATTCAGCCCATGACTGACCCTCGCCCCTTCCGCATCGACGTCCCCGACGCCGTCCTGAGCGACCTGCGCGAGCGCTTGGCGCGCACGCGCTGGCCCGAGCCGATCCCCGGGACCGAGTGGGACTACGGCGCGAAGGTCGACACCGTCCGCGAGCTCTGCGAGTACTGGCGCGACGGCTACGACTGGCGCGCGGCCGAGGCGGACCTCAACGACGTGCCCGGCTTCCTGTGCGAGATCGACGGCGTGGACCTGCACTACTGGCACGTGCGCGGGAGCGCGCCGGACGCCTTCCCGCTGCTGCTGATCCACGGCTGGCCCGGCTCGATCTACGAGTTCCGCCGGCTGCTCGGGCCCCTGAGCGACCAGTTCGACCTCGTCGTGCCCGCGCTGCCCGGGTTCGGCTTCGGCGGCAAGCCGCGTGAGCGCGGCTGGGGCGTGACGCGGATCGCCGCGGCGTTCGATTCCCTGATGTCGGTGCTCGGCTACGAGCGCTACGGCGTGCAGGGCGGCGACTGGGGCGGGATCCTCGCCGCCAAGCTCGGCGCCGCCTACCCCCAACGCGTGGCCGGGATCCACGTCAACTACGTGATTGCGCCGCCGCCGGCCGACGCAGGCCCGGAGCACGCCGACGCGATCGAGCAGTACCGCCACTGGCGCACGTACGAGGACGCGTACTCGCGGCTGCAGCGCACGAAGCCCGACTCGCTGACGGTCGGCCAGTCCGACTCACCCGCCGGCCTGGCCGCCTGGATCCTCGAGAAGTTCCGGACCTGGAGCGACTGCGACGGCGACGTCGTCGGCTACTTCGGGCGCGACACGCTGCTGACCAACCTCATGTTCTATTGGGCCCCGCCCGCCCACGGGAGCACAGAGAGCGCCGCGCGCATCTACTACGAGAGCGCGCGCGACCCGGCCGGGCGCGACGAGCGCGGCCGCGTCGAGGTGCCGGTCGCCTACGCCGCGTTCCCGCACGAGATCATCTCGCCGCCGCGCGAGTGGGTCGAGGCCCACTACGCGATCGCGCGCTGGACCGAGATGCCGCGCGGCGGCCACTTCGCGGCGCTCGAGGAGCCGGACCGGCTCATCGAGGACGTGCGCGCGTTCTTCCCGGGGGGGAGTGGGGGACGGGCCGAGAGCACGAGAAGGGGGTCGTCGGGGCCGAGTCGACGCCTTCCGCCGCGTCATGAGACGTTCGGCGCGGGCTCGAACGCGCGGCCCGTGTGGTCAGCTAGTCAGCCGCGGTGCGCGTCAGCGCGGCGCGGAGCGTGCCGTGGAGCTGCTCGCGCGCGCCGTCACCGAGCTCGCCGAACAGCGTGTCCTCGATCGAGCGGGCGAGCTCGTCCGCCTTGGTAAGGCTCTCCTCGCCGGCGGGCGTGAGCCGGACCACCGAGCGCCGGCGGTCCTCCTCCGAGCGCTGGCGGGCGACCAGACCCCGCCGTTCGAGCTCGTCGAGCACCGGCACGACCTGTGCCGGGAGCAGGCCGCACAGCCCGGCGAGCTCGAGCTGGGACGGCGGCGCGTCCGTGCCGAGCACGGCGAGGATCAGGTACTGGCGCCCGCTCAGCCCGAGCGCGGCCAGCGGATCCTCGGCGCGGGCCAGGATCTCGTTGCCGAGCTTGACCAGCACCAGCGCGGGACGGTCCGTGATGCCGCGCGGAAGTTCAGCCATCGCGCCGCCGAAGGATAGGCGACACAGAAATATCATTCAAGCCTTGAATCATTCATAGCTACTCCTGTACCTTCGTTCACATCATGAATGATTCATACCAACACTCAAATTCGCGGTGGCTCGTCCTCGCCGTCCTCGCCGTCGCGCAGTTCATGGTGGTCCTCGACGTCACGATCGTGAACGTCGCCCTTCCCGCGATCCAGACCGATCTCGGGTTCTCCGTCGACGGCCTCCAGTGGGTCGTCAACGCCTACACGCTCGCGTTCGGCAGCCTGCTGCTGCTGGGCGGCCGGGCGAGCGACCTCCTCGGCCGCCGCCGCGTCTTCCTCGCCGGGCTCGGCCTGTTCGCGACCGCCTCGTTGGCCGGCGGTCTCGCGTCCTCCCCGGAGATGCTCGTCGCGGTCCGGGCCGTGCAGGGCATCGGTGCCGCGCTCTTGTCGCCCGCGGCGCTCGCGCTGCTCACGGTCACGTTCCCCGCCGGCCGCGACCGCAACATCGCGCTCGGCGTCTGGGGCGCCCTGGCCGCGATCGGCGGCACGCTGGGCGTCGTCGCCGGCGGCGTGCTCGTCGACGCGGCCGGCTGGCAGTGGATCTTCTTCGTCAACGTCCCGTTCGCGCTGCTCGGGCTGGTCGCCACGCCGCGGATCGTGGCCGAGAGCCGGCGCGCCGGCGGCCAGGGCTTCGACCTCGCCGGCGCCGTGCTCGCCAGCACGGGCCTGCTCGCGCTCGTCTACGCGATCATCCGCACCGACGCGGCCGGCTGGACCTCCGCCGAGGTCCTGGGCCTGCTCGGCGCCGCCGTCGCGCTGCTCGGCGCGTTCGTCGCGGTCGAGTCGCGCGCCTCCGACCCGCTCGTGCCGCTGGGGCTGTTCCGCACCCGCGGCCTCAGCGTCTCGGCGATCGCGCTCGGGCTCAACGGCGCCGCCTTCCTCGGCATGTTCTTCATCACCGCGCTCTACCTGCAGCAGGTGCACGGCGACAGCGCGCTCGACGCCGGCGTGCACTTCCTGCCGATGGGCGTCGCCGCGATCGGGTCCGCCGTCGTCGGCGCGCAGCTGGTCACGCGCATCGGCACCCGCGCCGTATACGTCGCCGGGATCGGCGATCGGCGTCGTCGGGCTGCTGCTGCTCGGCCGCGCGGGCGCGAACGCCGGCTACGGCGCCGACCTGCTCCCCGGCCTCGTCGTGTTCGGGCTCGGCCTGCCGCTCGTCGGCGTCAGCAACCAGATCGCCGCGGTCGCCGAGGTTCTGCACGAGCAGGCCGGCGCCGCGTCGGGCATCGTCACCAGCGCGTTCCAGATCGGCGGCGCCGCGGGGCTCGCGCTCGTCTCGAGCGCCGCGACCTCGCGCGTCGGCGACGCGCTCGCCGCCGGGGCCGCACAGCCGGATGCCCTCGCGGCGGGCTTCCAGCGCGGGATGCTCGTGGTGGCCGGCCTGGCCGTCGCCAACCTGCTGATCGGCGCGATCCGCGCGCCGCGCATCACGCCCGACGCGGCGCTCGTCGCCGAGGCCGCGGCGGCGTGAGCGAGTGAGGGCCCCGGCAAACGCCGGGGCCCTCCGCTCACGTGGCGCCTAGCCCCCGCTAGGCAGCAAGCTGCCTGGCTTGGCGCCTAGCGGACCCGGTGGCCGGGCCGCACGACGACCTTCGCGGCCTTGCTGCTCGCGCGCTTGACGCGGAACTTCACGCCGAGCGACAGGTCCGCGTGGTTCGCGGGCGTGCCGTCGTCGCCCGCCGGCAGCCCGTCGCGCGGGTTGCCGGTACCGGCGACGTGACCGTCACCGAGCGCGGTGCCGAACAGGCTGCGCACGAGGCGGCCGTTCTTGTCGGTGACCCGCGTCGAGTAGATCTGGTTGGCCCTTCGACGGCACGACGACCGAAGCGTCGACGTCCCGGAAGAACAACGGATCGTCCGGGTCGAGGTCGGGCCGGTACTCGAAGCCCGGGTACCAGCCGATCGCGTCCGTGAACCGCCGGACGGCACCGCGCCGGCCGAAGCGGTTGCACGCGACCTCGTAGTACTTCGTCGGATCGGGGTTGGTGCGGAAGCACGCCTGGAACGGGTACCGGCCGACCGGCCCGAACGCGGCGTCGTTCGCCTGCTGGCGCCCCGGCAGCGCGTCGATCAGGCTCGGGTTCGCCGCCGCGGCGGCGCCGTAGTAGTGCTCCGGGTCCGGGTGCGCGTCGACGAGCAGGACGGTGCCCTTCGACCCGATGCTCGGCGGCTCGGACAGGTGGTCGGCCACGTCGTTGTTCGAGTACGTCGAGTCCCGGTACCACAGGAGCATGCCGGGGGCGTTGTACGGCGTGAAGTCCACCGTCCGCGCTCCGTCGGCGCCGGCCCAGCGCGTGGCGTACGCGTAGCGGAGTCCGTCGTCGAACCCGCTGAAGTTGCGCCACTCGGCGATGTAGTACTGCTCGAACTCGAGCGTCCCGGACGTGCGCTTCCAGCCGCCGCCCTTCGTGCCGGTCTGGGTCCCGGCCACGGCCGTCCAGCCGTTCATCGCCGTTCTCGACGTCGTCGGACCACACCGTGGCGCCGCCGTTGGTCACCGAGAAGTCGTCGGCGAACCAGCCGCGCTCCTGGAACGCGGCGTCCGTGAAGTAGTGCAGCCGCAGCTGGACCGTCTTCCCCGCGTACGGGCGTGAGGTCGACCCAGTCGTGGCGGTAGCCGTCCGTGGCGCCCGTGAGGCCGTTCTTGAGGTTGCCGAAGTCGGCCAGCCTCCCGTTCGGGTCCTCGTTCGTCGATACGACGTTGCCGGCCTCGTCCTTGACCACGAGCTGCGTCCAGTTCGAGCCACCGTCCGTGGAGACCTCGATGAAGCCGTAGTCCCAGATGGTCCTCGATCGTGTAGTCGTCCCACGACCAGAAGCGGACGTCACCGCCCGTCGGCACGTCGATCGTGCGCGTCAGGCGCTGGTCGCCGTAGTCCTGGTCGTTGTTCGACCACCAGGCGTTCGCGCCGCTGTGCGTCGAGCCGAGCGTGACCTTCTTGTCGGGAAGGTTGACGCGCACCGCCTCCTGGGTGCCCTTCGGCGGCGAGCTCGCCTGCCCGAGGGTGACGGACGCCTTGCGGCTGCCGTAGTCCAGGACGGTCGGGTTCAGCCAGCCGAGGACGTACTTGCTCCACGCGCCCATGTTCGTGGGCTCGATGCCGTTGAGCCGGCCGGAGCGGGAGCCGCTGCTCATGATGTCCCAGAAGCCCGTGTCCGGGTCGGTCCCGCTGATGGAGTCGTACAGGTCCGGCAGGCCCAGGTCGTGGCCGAACTCGTGGGCGATGACGCCGGTCTCGGCGCTCTCCGGCTGGTAGGTGACGTTGGACACCTTGTAGCCGGTGTTGCCGAAGGCGTAGCCGCCCTTGCCCGGGTCGACGACGTTGGAGTTCGCCCACAGCGCGTAGGTGCCCTGCGCGCCGCCACCGTCGGACTGGTCGACGCCCGCGTGGACGACGACGACGTGGTCGAGGATGCCGTTGGGCTCGAACAGGTTGCCGTCATGGTCGACGTCCTGCTGGTCCTCGACGTCGTAGGACTTCCAGTCGAAGTTCGGCTGCGCCTTGGCGAGTGCCTCGAGCGCGTCGACGGTGATCTGGTTGTCGCCGCGCGGGTTGTCCGCGTGGCCCTGGTCGCTCTGGAAGCCGGCCTCGCAGGTGTCGGCCGAGTACCACGCCTCGGAGTGCGGCACCTGGATCCAGTTCGTCACGCCGCCGGACAGGTCGTACCGGCCCTTGGAGATCTCCTGGTAGTAGTTGTGAACGGTCAGGCCCTTGATGCTCACGCCGCCGTTGAGGTCCGGGCGCACCTTCTTGGTGATGCCCTGGGTGGAGAAGATGAGCTTGCTGTAGTAGTCCGGGCTGAAGTCCGGCACCCACAGCGTGTTGTTGTCGCGCTTGGTCAGCGCGGGGTTCGGGATCTGGTTGTGCGTCGGCCCGTTGAAGACCGTGCCGGCCGGCTCGGTCACGCAGCCGGACGGGTCGTTGGCGTCGTAGCGCGCGAAGCCCGAGAAGTCGTCGTTGGCGTGCGGGTTGAACTCGACCGGGATGACGAGCATCCGCGCGTGCTGCACCGAGGGCATGCCCTGCTTCGTCCGGGCGATCGTCCGCGGGCTCTCGCCGGTCTTGTTCGCCAGCGCCTCGCGGCGCGCGAGCGCGCGTGCGGCGGGCGGGTAGCCGAGCTGCCCCTTGGCGGCCTCGGCCTTCTTGCGGGCGGTTGATCCTGCCACTCCGATTGCGCGGCAAGCTATCAGCGCCGCAGGGGCCACGCGGCGTACCGCACGGCGGCCGGGCGGCCGCCGTGCTTCGAGGATCTGGCTACGCGGCCTCGCGGTGCGGCAGCTTCCAGCCGGGCCGCGGGTAGTGGCAGGTGTAGCCGTTGGGGTAGTGCTGCAGGTAGTCCTGGTGCTCGGGCTCCGCCTCCCAGAACGGGACGGCGTCGCTGATCTCGGTCACGACCTTGCCGGGCCACAGGCCCGAGGCCTCGACGTCGGCGATCGTGTCCTCCGCGACCCGGCGCTGCTCATCGCTCGTGGCGAAGATCTCGGAGCGGTAGCTGCTGCCGATGTCGTTGCCCTGGCGATCCTTGGTCGTCGGATCGTGGATCTGGAAGAAGAACTCGAGGATGTCCCGGTAGGAGATGCGCTCGGGGTCGAAGACGATCTCGACCGCCTCGGCGTGGCCGGGGTGGTTGCGGTAGGTCGGGTGGTCGTTCTCCCCGCCGGTGTAGCCGACCCGGGTGGAGATGACCCCGTCGCGGTGGCGCAGCAGCTCCTGGACCCCCCAGAAGCAGCCGCCCGCGAGGATGGCGGTCTCGGTGTTGTCGCTCATCGCGGTGTCCTTTTCCGTGTGTCTTTGTCCCCCCTATTGTGACGCACGACCGTGGCTCCTCTGACATGAGCGTCTCCGCACCGGAACCGGAAGGAGTCGGGTCCGACGAGAGCCTCCGGAGCGTGCTCGCGGCGTTCGCGGCCAACGTCGCGATCGCGCTGGCGAAGGGGGTCGCCGCAGCGTTCACCGGGTCGCCCGCGCTGCTGGCCGAGACGCTCCACACCGTCGCCGACGCCGGCAACGAGGTGCTGCTCTTCGTCGCGATCCGGCGCAGCCGCCGGCCGGCCGACGCTACGCACCCCCTCGGCTACGGGCCCGAGCGGTACTACTGGGCGCTGCTCGCCGCCGATCGGCATCTTCGTCGTCGGCGGCGCCGTCTCGATCTGGAACGGCATCCGCGCGCTCATCCACCCGCCCGAGCTGGAGGCGTTCTGGGTCGGCGTCGCGGTGCTCGTCATCGCGCTCGTGCTCGACGGGCTGAGCCGGACCGTGGCGCTCCGCCAACTCCGCACCCAGGCGGCGCGGCGCGAGCTCTCGCTGCGCGAGCTGCTGCGCGAGAGCGCCGACCCGACGGTCGTGACCGTCTACTTCGAGGACACCATCGACGTGCTCGGCGCGCTGCTGGCCCTCGTCGCGCTGGTGCTGCACAAGTGGACCGGCTCCGGGCTCCCCGACGCGCTCGCTTCGATCCTGATCGGGCTGCTGCTCTGCTACCTCGCCTCCGCGCTGACCCGCCGCAACCGCGCGCTGCTGACGAACCAGTCGGTGCCCGAGCGCTACGTCGATCGGCTCCGCGCGCGACTCGAGACCGTGGCCGAGATCCACGCCGTCACCAACCTCGAAGCCGTCTATCTCAGCCCCACCGAGGTGCTGGTCGCCGCCGACGTCCAGCTCGCCGACGGGCTCGCCGGCGAGGCGGTCGCCGCCGTCCTCTCCGGCGTCCGCGCCGAGATCATGCGCGAGCTCCCGGTCATCGCCCGCCTCTACCTGACCCCCGTCACGGGGTGAGCACGACGCGCTGCCCGGGCGCGCCGGCCGCGCTCCACGCGCGCTCGACCTCGCTCAGAGGAACGGCGTGCACGTCGACGGTGAGGGCGGGGATCTCGGCGGCGAGGACCGAGAGCTGGGCGACGATCTCGGCCGTGCCGACCGAGCCCTGGCCGCTGCCGATGACGCGCAGGTTCGCGGCGCAGCACGGCCGACGGGAGCGCGATGCTCGAGAAGTCGAGTGTCATCGGCCTGATCGACCGGGCCGAGGCGCGCGGGCTGGTGGAGCGCAAGGCCGCTCCGCACGACGGGCGCGCGATCCACGTCGGCCTCACCGCCGCGGGGCGGCGGCAGGCGAAGCAGCTCACCGCCGAAGCGGACGCGGCACTGCTCAGGCTGCTGGACGCGCTCTCACCGGCCGAGCGCTCCCGGCTCTCGACGCTGGCGACGGCCGTCGTCGAGCGGAACGGCCTGGATCAGGTCTCGGGATCCTCGTCGTCGGCTTCGCCGTAGACGCCGTCCTCGAGCTCCGCGTCCTCCGGCGTGTCGAAGCCGGCCGCGTCGCGCCCGATCACGCCGGTGCCGTGCTCGTCGCCGTGCTCGGCGTGCTCGATCAGGTCGGACTCGGCGACGTCGAAGCCCTCGGCCTCGCCCTCCCCGGCCTCGATCAGCGGCGCGACTGCGGGGTCGACGGGCTCGTCGGGGTTCTCGGGCCATTTGGGCATGGCCAGAGGCTACTGCGGAAGTAGGCTCACGGCGTGCGCGTGATCGAGCTCCGGGACGACCACCACGGCCTCGAGGCCTTCGTGGTCGTCGACCACGACCAGTTCCCGGTCGCGGCGGGCGGGACGCGGATGCTGCCCGACGTCGACGTCGGCGAGGTCGCGCGCCTCGCGCGTGCGATGACCTGGAAGTTCGCGGTCTGGCGCGTGCCCTACGCGGGCGCCAAGGCGGGCGTGCGGTTCTCCGGCGGCGCGCGCGAGGACGTCATGGCCGCGTACCGGCGGGCGCTCGAGCCCTACAGCGACGTCTTCCTCACCGGGCCGGACATGGGCACCTCCCCTGCCGACTTCGCGCACGCGCTGGAGGGCCCGCCGCCGCTGTGGGCGCAGAGCCACGAGGGCGTCGACATGGACGACCTCGCCACCGGCCACGGCGTCAAGGCCGCCGCGGAGGCCGCGCTCGCGCACCGCGGCCGCGCGCTCGACGGCGCGGCGATCGCGATCGAGGGCTTCGGCAAGGTCGGCGCCGGCATGGCGCTCGCCTCCGCGCGCGCGGGCGCCCGCATCGTCGGCGTCAGCACCGTCGACGGGCTGCTCGCCGATCCGGACGGGCTCGACGTCGGCGAGCTGTTCGCCCTGCGCGAGCGCCACGGCGACGCGCTCGTCGCGCACGGCCCCGCCCGCGTCCGCGCGCGCGAGGAGCTGTTCGACCTCGACTGCGACGTGCTCGTCCCCGGCGCGCGACCGGACTCGATCACGCGCGACGTCGCCACGCGCCTGCGCTGCGCGGTCGTCGCACCGGGCGCGAACGTCCCCTACGGCCCCGGCGCGGTGGAGGAGCTCCACCGCCGCGGGATCGCGGCCGTGCCCGACTTCATCGCCAACGCCGGCGGCATCCACCTCTACACGCGGGTGGCCCAGGACGCCTCGCCGCCGGAGGCCGTCGCGCAGATCGAGGCGCTGATCCGCGAGGTGGTCGAGCGCACGCTCGCCACGGCGGACGAGCACGACATCACACCGCTGGCCGCCGCCTTCCGCGCCGGCCGCGAGTTCCTGGCCGAGTCGGGCGCCGGGGACGAGCTGCTGAACGAGATCTTTGCCTGAAACGAAGGAGCTGGACATGACGACACGCGTACTCGCCGACGACAACGAGATCCCGCTGCTCGGCCTCGGCGTCTGGCAGGTGCCGAAGGGCCCGGAGTGCGAGCAGGCGGTCCGCTGGGCGCTCGAGCTCGGCTACCGCCACATCGACACGGCGCAGGCCTACGGCAACGAGGAGAGCGTCGGCCGCGCGCTGCGCGACAGCGGCGTGCCGCGCGACGACGTCTTCATCACCACCAAGTTCTATCCGGCGCGGGAGGACCCCGAGGCCGAGGCGCAGCGGAGCCTCGAGCGGATGGGCATCGACTTCGTCGACCTCTACATCATCCACTGGCCCCAGGGCGGCCCGACCTGGGCCTGGCCGGGCATGGAGCGTGCCCGCGCCGCCGGCTACGCGCGCTCGATCGGCGTCTCGAACTTCAGCGTGGCGCAGCTCGACGAGCTGCTCGCGATCGCCGACAGCCGGCCGGTCGTCAACCAGGTGCAGTTCAGCCCGCTCAAGTACCGGCGCGCGCTGCTCGACGCGTGCGACGAGCGCGGCGTCGCGCTCGAGGCCTACAGCCCGCTCGGCACCGGCCGTCACCTGTCCGACCGGCGCGTCGGGGAGATCGCCGAGCGCACCGGGCGCACGCCGGCGCAGGTGCTGCTGCGGTGGTGCGTGCAGCGCGAGCTGATCGTCATCCCGAAGTCGACGCACCGCGAGCGGATCGCGGAGAACGCCCAGATCTTCGACTTCGCCCTCTCCGACGAGGACATGGCGGCGCTGGACGCGCTCGACGAGACCGGCGGCACCGAGCGGTCCAACGAGGACCCCTGGTGGTGAGGCGTCAGCCGGCCCACGCCTCGGCGGTGGTGGTCACGTCGCGGCCGGTCGCGGCCGACTCCTCGATCGCGAGGCTGATGAGGTGGTCCTGCATGCCGTCCGCCAGCGGGTAGGGCTCGGGACCTTCGCCGCGCGCCCAGGCACCGGTCTTCTCCAGCAGCGCGGCGACGGCGATGTCGTCCTCGGACAGCCGCGTGCCCTTGAACGGATTGCGGTAGACGAGCCGCCCGTTGAAGCTGATGTGGTCGAGGTCGACGCCCTCGAGGTTGAGGTCGATGCCGGCCTGGCGGCGCACGAGCCGGGACTCGACCGGCGACGTCGGGTCGGCGAGGCGGACGACGCGGTCGTCGACGATCTCGCCGTTCGATCCGCGGATGACGATGCGCCGCGCCCGCAGCGGGTTCCACCACTGGTTGTCGGTGAAGTCGTAGAGGCCCATGCGACCGCCGAAGTTGAGCGTCGCGAGCGTCGTCGCGGCGTCCTTCGGCGTGCTGTCGCCGCTCCAGCCGTCGGGACTGAGCGGGTCGGCCAGCGGCGCGGTGAACGCCCGCGCCGACACGACCGCCGGCTCGAAGCCGACGCCGAGCAGCCCGCGGATCATCGAGACGGCGTGGTAGAGGTGCGTCGAGCTGACCTGCACGGACGTCGGCTCGCCGATGACGCCCTCCTCGACGAGCGCCAGCCGTGCCGCGTGCCCCGGCATGAGCAGGTACTGCTCGGCGACCTGCACGAGGCCGCTGTCGCCGACGTCGGCCCACAGCGCCCGCAGGCCCGGCAGGTCCGGCGCGGGCGGGGTCTCGGCGAGCACGCGGGCGCCGAGCCCGACGAGCTCGCGCGTGGCGTCGGGCATCGCCGCCCACGGGACGCACGGGATGACGAAGTCCGGCGCCCCCGCGCGCACCAGCGCCGCCACCGACTGGAACGCGGGCGGCCCCCAGCGCGCGGTGATGTCGGCGCCGCGCTCGGCGGAGCGGCTGACGACCCCGGTGGCGCGGAAGCGATCGGGCGCCGCGCGCGCGAGGCGGAGGAAGAACGCCGAGCGCCAGCCCGTGCCGATGATGCCGAATGTCGTGAGCGTCATCGGAGACCCAGTACCCGGGTTTCGAGCCACCCGTTGCTGAACGCGCCGCGGGGATCGAGCCTCTCGGTGAGGCGCGCGAAGTCGGCCACGCGCTCGTAACGCGGCGCATGCAGGAAGAGCTTGCCCCAGTGCGGGCGCGGGTCGAACGGCTCGAGCGCCGGCTCGAGGTCGGCGAGCACGTCCATGACGGCCTCGGGCTCGAGCGCCCAGGTGAAGTGGATGCCGACGCTGTCGCGTTCGTACTGCGGGCTCATCCACAGGCGGTCGGCGGCGATCGTGCGGATCTCGCAGACGTGGAGGACCGGGCGGATGCGGTCGGCCAGGCCGCGCACCGCCTCGATCGCGGCCCCGGCATGCTCGCGTGCCACCAGGTACTCGCTCTGCAGCTCCTCGCCGGCGCTCGGCATGAAGCCCATGCGGAAGTACGGGAGACGAGCCGACCATGGCCCGGGCCGGCCGAGCTGGGGCGTGCAGTTGACGGGGTCGATGCCGACGATCGGGTGCCGCTCGACGGTGGCCGGGCGCGCGCCGAACAGATCCCCGAGCACGACCTCGGGCTCCTCGGTCACGCGGCTCCTGACCCACACCTGATCGACCGCGTCGCCCAGGTACGACAGGACGCTGACGCTGTAGCCGCTGCCGGTGATCGCGTCGAAGTGCTCGAACAGCGCGTCCCATTCCAGCGCCTCGAAGACGCGCTGCCGCATCTCGTAGGCGGGCTCGACGTCGAGCGTGAGCCGGGTGACGATGCCGAGCGCGCCGAGACCGACCACCATGCCGTCGAAGTCCGTGTCGCCGCGCGCCGCGGTCACGAGCTCCCCGCTCGACGTCACCAGCTCGAGCGCCGCGACCGCCGTCGCGAGGTTGCGGTTGGCGTCGCCGGAGCCGTGGCTGGCGGTGGCGACCGCGCCCGCCACCGAGATGTGCGGGAGCGAGGCCAGGTTGTGCAGCGCGACCCCCTCGCGCTCGAGCGCGCCGGCGAGCTCGCCGTAGGTGAGGCCCGCGCCGAACGAGACGGTCGCCGCGTCGCGGTCGACCACCACGTCCGCGGGCAGCGCGGAGAGCGTCACCTGGTCCTCGGCGTCGGCGATGTCGTTGAAGGAGTGGTGCGATCCGACCGCGCGCACCTGGCGCGCCGCGGCGACGATCTCCTGGAGCTCCTCGAGCGTCGACGGGCGGTGGACGCTCAACGGGCCAGGTAGCCGCCGTCCACGGCGATGAAGCTGCCCGAGACGTAACTGGAGGCGTCCGACGCCAGATAGACGACGGCGCCCGCGAGGTCGGCCGGCTCGCCCCAGCGCCCGATCGGCAGCCGCGCGAGGAGCGCCTCGTCGCGCGCCGGGTCCTCGCGGAGGGCGGCCGTCAGCTCGGTCGCCATCCAGCCGGGGGCGACGCCGTTGACGCGGATCCCGCGCTCAGTCCATTCGTTCGCGAGCGCGCGCGTGATCCCGAGCAGACCGTGCTTGGAGGCGGTGTAGGCCGGCACCTGCATGCCGCCGTGGAAGGAGTTCATCGAGACGACATTGACGATGCTCCCGCGCCCTCCCTCGCCGAGCAGGGCGCGCGCGAACGCCTGGGCGAGGAAGAACGGCGCCGTCAGGTTCAGGGCGATCACCTCGTGCCAGTCCTCGGCCGTGGTCTCCGCCGCCGGCGCCCGCCGGATCATGCCCGCGTTGTTGACCAGCACGCTGAGGTCGCCGAGCTCGCTCCGGGCCCACGCGACGAGGTCCCCCGCGGCCTCCGGCGTCAGCGCGCGGAGATCCAGCGCCCGGGTCGCGCTCCCGATCCCGTCGAGCGGCTCGACGTCGACCGCCGCGACGTCCGCGCCCGCCTCGGCCAGCGCCAGCGCCATCGCACGCCCCAAGCCGCGCGCGGCCCCCGTGACCAGCGCACCCTTGCCGCGCAGCGAGAAGAGGCCGAGGACCCCTTCGCTCATCGGATGAGCGACTCGAGGTACTGCGGGTCGACGCCGGCGGCCTCGTAGTGCCGCCGCGTCCCCTCCAGCCGGGTGAAGACGTCGTCGTAGCCGATCGCGGTGCCGTCCTGCTCGACGTACACGAGCGCGCCGTTGACCTGGAACAGCGTCACCATCTCGTCGCAGCCCTCGGGGACGACGAGCGTGTGCGTCTCGCCCGGCGGCTCGAACGCGAAGCCACCCTCCTCGGCGACCCAGTCGTGCTCGAGATAGTGCCAGCGGCCCTTGAGGATGTGCGCGAACACCGGGCCGGTGTGCCGGTGGCGGGCGATGATCCCCGAACGCGTGACGCGCATGACGTGCGTGTACTGGCCCGCGGTCACGTTGAAGTGCAGCGGGCGCGACCACACGCCGTCGCTCAGCGGCACCCACAGGCGCTCGTCGGCCGGCATCACGTCGGGGACGACGAGGTCCGGCCGCATGTCCTCCGGCTGCTCGCCGAGGTACGGCTCGGCGCTGGTGTCCTGACGGCCTGACATCGGGACCGCGAGACTATCGCCGCCGCCGGTACGGTTCGGCGCCATGGACGTTGGCATCGGTCTGCCGTCGACGATTCCCGGCGCCGGGCGTGAGCAGACGCTGGAGTGGGCGCGGCGTGCGGAGGCGCGCGGCTTCTCGACGCTGGGCACGATCGACCGCATCGTGTATCCGAGCCAGGAGCCCCTGATCGCCCTTGCCGTCGCGGCCGGCGCGACCGAGCGGATCCGGCTCATGACCGCGATCCTGCTCGCGCCCACCCGGCCCAACGGCGCCGTGCTCGCCAAGCAGGCGGCCACGCTCGACCTGTTGTCGGGCGGGCGCCTCGTGCTCGGCGTCGCGGTCGGCCGCCGCGAGGACGACTTCGACGCCGCCGGCGCCGACTTCCGTGCGCGCGGCCGGGTGCTCGACGAGATGCTCGAGCTGTGGGACGGCATCTGGAGCGGCGACGCGATCGGTCCCCACGGCCGCCCGTCGGTGCTCCTCGGCGGCTGGGCGGACGCGGCGTTCACGCGCGCGGCTCGCCACGCCGACGGCTGGACGGGCGGCAACTGCACGCTCGAGGAGCTCGCCGACGGGACGGGTCGCCTGCGCGCCGCGTGGGAGGCCGCGGGCCGCGACGGGGCGCCGCGGATCGTGGTGCAGCCGTACTGCGCGCTCGGCGACGGCGCGGAGCAGGCGGTCGATCACACGCTGCGCGACTATTACGGCGACAACGAGTACACGGACGAGATCGTGGCGCGGGCGGCGACCGATGCCGAGACCGTGCGCGAGAACGTCGAGGCGTTCGCGGCGGCGGGCTGCGACGAGCTGATCTTCTTCCCCTGCGATCCGGACCCGGCGCAGGTCGACCTGCTCGCCGACGCGCTGCGGTGACCGAGTTCGCCACCTACCCGAGCCTGCGCGGCCAGGTCGCGTTCGTGAGCGGCGGCGCGACCGGGCTCGGCGCCGAGTTCGTCGCCCAGCTCGCGGCCCAGGGCGCGCACGTCGGGTTCGTCGACATCCAGGACGACGCCGGGCGCGCGCTCGCCGAGCAGGCGGGCGCGCACTACCAGCACTGCGACGTGCGCGACATCGAAGCGCTGCAGCACGCGATCGCCGCCACCGGCGAGCAGCTCGGGCCGGTGACCGTGCTGGTCAACAACGCGGCGAACGACGAGCGCATGCCCGTCGAGACGCTGAGCGCGTCGAGGTGGGACGAGTTCATCGAGATCAACGTCCGGCACCACTTCTTCGCGATCCAGGCGGTCGTGCCGATGATGCGCGCGGCCGGCCACGGCTCGGTGGTGAACATGGGCTCGATCAGCCCCCACATCAAGCTCCTGGACCTGCCGGTCTACAACACGGCGAAGGCCGGCATCGAGGGCCTCACGCGCGCGATGGCCCGCGAGCTGGGGCCGGACGGCATCCGGGTCAACTGCGTGCTCCCGGGCTGGGTGATGACCGAGCGCCAGCTGACCAACTGGATCAACCCCGAGGCCGAGGCCAGCATCGAGCAGAACCAGTGCCTGCCGCAGAAGCTCTACCCGGCCGACGTGGCGCGGCTGGTGCTGTGGCTCGCGGCCGAGGACAGCCGCTCCTGCACGGCGCAGAAGTGGGTCGTCGACGGCGGCTGGACCTAGCCCCCCGCTAGGCACCAAGGTGCCTGGCTTGGCGCCTAGCTACGCGGCTCCGGCCTGCCGGCGGCGGCGGAACGCGGCGACCCGCTCGCGGTTCTGGCAGGTCACCGAGCAGAAGCGCCGGTGCGCGCCCGGCGAGGCATCCGCGAAGGCGTCGCCGCAGCTGGTGGAGGCGCAGGTACCCAGGCGCTCGGGCTCGTGCTCGACGAGCTGGCCGTGCAGCGCCACGGCGGCGGCCGCGAGGATCGCGTCGCGCCGGCGCGGGACGAGCCACTCGGCCCGGATCCGGTCGCCGGCGACGCCCAGCGCGGGCTGCACGCCGCAGCCCGTCAGCAGGTCGCTGACGAGGCGGGCGCGCTCGGGCGCCCCGTCGGCGGCGAAGACGGCATAGAGCCGGTCGGCGACCCGCTCCAGCGCCGCGTCGGTCAAGCCCGCGTCCGCTGCGCCGTGACGCTCGGCGAACCCCGCGATCGGCGGGCGGTCCCGGTCGCCGGCCTTCGCGCGCGGGACGGTCCCCCAGCCGTTGACGAGGTCGACCAGCACCGGCATGGGCATCGGCTGAACTTCCGTCGCCATGACCACAGTGTAACGCCCTGCAACCGTGTTTCGCGTTTCATCGGTCTGGGGTACGCGTAACGCCATGACTGCTACTCACACGTTACAGCGACGGGCCGGCGCGAGGGAATGGGCCGGGCTCGCCGTCCTCGCGGTGCCATGCCTGCTGGTCTCGATGGACGCGCACGTGCTGAACCTCGCGATCCCGGCGCTGAGCGCGGATCTGCGGCCGACCAACGCCCAGCTGCTGTGGATCGTCGACAGCTACGCGTTCCTGGTCGCCGGATGTCTGATGACCATGGGCGCGCTGGGCGACCGGGTCGGGCGCCGCCGCCTGCTGCTGATCGGCGCCACCGGGTTCGGGGCCGCGTCGCTGCTGGCCGCCTTCGCGACCAGCCCGGGCATGCTGATCGCGGCGCGGGTCCTGCTCGGCGTGACGGGAGCCACGCTGATGCCCTCGACCCTTGCGTTGATCCGCGGCATGTTCACCGACCCGCGCCAGCGCACGACCGCGTTCGGCGTCTGGACGGCGAGCTTCGCGCTCGGCGGCGTGCTCGCTCCCGTGGTCGCGGGCGTCCTCCTACGCCACTTCTGGTGGGGCTCCGTCTTCCTCTTCGGGGTGCCGCTGATCGCGGTGCTCGTGGCGCTCGGGCCCGTGCTGCTGCCAGAGCTCCGTGATCGCGACGCCGCACGCCTCGACACCGCCGGCGCCGCGCTGTCCCTGGTCGGCGTGCTCGGCGCGGTCTACGGGCTCAAGCGAGCCGTCCAGGGCGGCCTCGACCCGATCGCCGGCGTCGCGCTCGCGATCGGGCTCTGCCTCGTGGCGGCGTTCCTGCGCCGCCAGCACCGGCAGGCCGACCCGTGGATCGACCTCGCCCTGTTCCGGCGCCGCGACTTCTCGCTGCCGCTCGCGGCGAACGCGGTGTGCTTCTTCGTCCTCTACGGCACGCAGTTCTTCATCGCGCAGTACCTCCAGCTGGTGCTCGGGCTGTCGGCGCTCGAGGCAGGTCTCTGGACGATCCCCTCGGCGCTGGGATACCTGGCCGGCTCCGTGCTCGCCCCGCCGGCGGCGAATCGCTTCCGGCCGGCGTGGACACTGAGCGCGAGCCTGGCGGTCACGGCGATCGGCTTCGGGCTCCTGACGCAGGTCGGGCCGCAGTCCGGCCTCCCCTTCGTGGTGGCCGGCTCGGTGATCGGCGCGGTCGGGCTCGCCCCCGTCTACGTGCTCACCACCGAGCTGACGGTCGCGGCCGTGCCGCCCGCCCGATCGGGAACCGCGTCCGGCCTGCTGACGACCACGGCGAACCTCGGAGGCGCGCTCGGGATCGCGTTCCTCGGCAGCCTCGGCGGCGCGATCTACCGCCATGGCGCGCATGGCGCGCTGAGCGACCCCCCGACGACCGACTCGGCCCGCGACGCGTTCACGCTGGCGTTCCGCATCGTCGAGGGCGGCGGCGCGGGCATGATCGCCGCTTGCGCGGTCGTCAGCGCCGTGCTGCTGCGGCGCCGGCTTGCGCCCGTCTGAGGGCTGGGGCAAGCTGCGTCGATCGCGGAGCACGACGCACGCCTGCTGGGCGCGGTCGCCGACACCCTGATGCCGGGCGTCACGATCGAGGACGACGGGGCGCTCGGGGCGGCGCTGGCGCCGGTCATCCGCGCGCCGGCTTCGCGGGCTGGAGCCGGGCCGATCGCGAGGCGCTCGTCGGCGACCTGCTGGCCGACTCGGATGCGCCCGCCGGGGTCGCGCTGGCCGAGGTCCTGCGCGTGGCGGCCCGGACCCACTACGGCGATCCCGCCTCCTGGCAGGGGCTCGGCTACCGCCCCATGCAGCCCGGCACGAGCTGGCCCGCCGAGCCGGACGCGCCCCCGGCGCCGATCGCGCTCCGCTGACCTGGCGGACGCCTACGACGTCATCGTGATCGGCGCCGGCGCGGGCGGCGGCATAGCCGCCTGCGTGCTCGCCGAGGCGGGCCGGCGGGTCCTGCTCGTCGAGCGCGGCGAAGCCCTCGGCCGCGCGGATCTGCCGCGCGATCACCTGCGCAACGCGCGCGTGTTCACCGGGCTGGAGCGCCAGGTCGATCCGCCCGCGGCCGGCAACCCGCGGCTCGTCGGCGACACGGCCGTCTCCCCCACCGAGCCGCTCTGGAACAACAACGCGACGACCGTCGGCGGCGGCACGCGCGTGTACGGCGCGATGGCGTGGCGGTTCTGCCCCGAGGACTTCCGCATGCGCTCGACCTACGGCGAACCGTTCCCGGACTGGCCGATCGGCTACGACGACCTCGCGCCCCACTACGACCGCGTCGAGTGGGAGCTGGGCGTCTCCGGCGCCGACGGGCTGCGCCCCTACGACGGCCCCCGCCGCCGCGGCTACCCGATGCCGCCGTTCGCGCCGAACGCCGCCGAGGCCGTGCTCGCGCGCGGCGCCGAGGCGCTCGGGCTGGCCACCGGGCCGGTGCCGCTGCTCATCAACTCGGTGCCGTACGGCGGGCGCCCGGCGTGCATCCGCTGCGGCACCTGCGCCGGCTTCGCGTGCCACGCCGGCGCCAAGAACGGCAGCCACAACACGACCATCGCGCGGGCGGTCGCCACGGGCCGCTGCGATCTCCTCACGGGCGCCGCCGCCACGCGGCTCATCACGCGGGGCGCCCGCGTCGTCGGAGCGGAGCTCGCGCGGGCCGGCCGGCGGCACGCGGTCCGCGCGGGCCATGTCGTGGTCGCCGCCGGCGCGATCGAGACCGCCCGGCTGCTGCTGGCCAGCGAGGTCGGGACCGCCCACGGCCAGGTCGGCCGCTACCTCCAGGGTCACGTCTACGCGGGCGCCGTCGGCGTCTTCGACGAGCCGGTGCAGGACTGCGTCGGGCCCGGGCCCTCGATCTCCACCACCGACCACCGTCACCACAACGACGGGATCCTCGGCGGCGGCATACTCGCCAACGAGTTCGTCCCGATCCCGATGGAGGCGTACGCTGAAGCTCAGCGGCGCCGGCGTGATCCCGGCCTGGGGCGAGGCGGGCGCCGCCGCGATGCGCGCGACCTACTCGCGCGCCCAGTTCGTCGTCGGGCCGATCCAGGAGGTGCCCGCCGCCACTTCGCGCGTCACGCTCGCACCCTCCCTCACCGACGCCAACGGCATGCCCGCCGTGCGCCTGCTGTCCGCCGCCCGCGAGCCGAACGACGTCGCGAGCGCCGCGTTCCTGGGCGAGCGCGCGGAGGAGTGGCTGCGAGCCAGCGGCGCCCGGACGACCACGGCGCTGGTCTGGGCGCAGCGCACGGGTCCGAGCGCGGGCCAGCACCAGGCCGGCAGCTGCCGCATGGGCACCGACCCCGGCACGTCCGTGACCGATCCGTGGGGCCGCGTGTGGGGGCACGACGGCGTGACGATCGCCGACGGCTCGCTGCACGTCACCAACGGCGGCGTCAACCCGGTGCTGACGATCCTCGCCCTCGCGCGGCGGATCAGCGAGCGCCTCGCCGGCGAGCTCTGAGCCGGGCTACCAGCGCTGATGGACGTGCGGAGCGATCCGCTCGTCGTAGACCGCCGCGATGCGCGCCATGGCACCGTCGTCGAGCGCCGGCAGCGCGGCCGCCTCGGCGTTGCCCCGCGCCTGCTCGGGTGAGCGCGCGCCGGGGATGACCGTCGAGACGGCGTCGTGCATCAGGATCCAGCGCAGGGCCAGCTGGGCGAGCGTCGCGCCCTCCGGCACCAGCGGTCGCAGCTCCTCGACCGCGTCCAGGCCGACCTCGAACGGCACGCCCGAGAACGTCTCGCCCACGTCGAACGCCTCGCCCTGGCGGTTGTAGTTGCGGTGGTCGTCCTCGCCGAACGCGGTCTCGCGGCTGTACTTGCCGGACAGCAGGCCCGACGCGAGCGGCACGCGCACGATGATCCCGACCCCGCGGCGCGCGGCCTCGGCGAAGAACAGGTCCGCCGGCCGGCGGCGGAACGCGTTGAAGATGATCTGGACCGTCGCGACGTTCGGGTACTCGATCGCCTTGAGCGCCTCCTCGACGCGCTCGACGCTGACGCCGTAGGCCGCGATCCGGCCCTCGCCGACCATCGCCTCGAGGTCCTCGAAGACCTCCGGGTGGTAGTAGAGGTCGGTCGGCGGGCAGTGCAGCTGGACGAGGTCGAGCGTCTCCACGCCGAGGTTCTCGCGCGAGCGGTCGTTCCACTCGCGGAAGTGCTCGGGCGAGTAGTTCTCGACGGTCTGGTCCATGCGCCGACCCATCTTGGTGGCGACGGTGATGCCCTGGCGCTCGCGCAGCAGGCGCCCGACCAGCCGCTCGGAGCGGCCGTCGCCGTAGACGTCGGCGGTGTCGAAGAACGTCACGCCGGCGTCGGCCGCGGCGTGCAGCGTCGCCATCGCGGCGTCCTCGTCGACCTCGCCCCAGTCGGCGCCGATCTGCCAGGCGCCGAAGCCGATCTCCGACACGTCGCGGCCGGTCTTGCCAAGGGTTCGCAGGTTCATCGGGCTCAGGATGTCAGAGCCCGCCAGCGCCGCCGCAGGACGTGGGCGGCGCTCTTGGGCCTGCGGTCGCGCGTGAACACGCCCTTCTTGTTGCCGTCGGCGCGGAAGACGCCCGGCGCGACGGCGAAGTCGGCGAAGTTCCACACGTGCTCGCCGACGACGGCGTCGACGCGGTCGAAGACGCGGTGGGTCATCTCGAGCAGCTCGGACTGGTACTCCTCGGTCCACGGCGCCGGACGGGAGGCCGTGCATGCCGGCCACGACGTCGGCGCCGTACTCGGTGATGATGATCGGCTTGCCGAGCTTGGCGGCCCAGGCGCGTGAGCTCGGCCTCCAGCCCGCGCTCGGCGGCGGCGAGGTCGCCCGGGTGCTCGTACCAGCCGTAGTAGCGGTTGAGCATCACGACGTCGAACAGGTCGGCCACGACGTCGCGCTCGGGCGGCGCCTGCATCATGTTCGTGAAGCCGACGGGCCGGGTCGGGTCGAGCCGCCGCGTCTCGGCGGCCAGCGGCTCGAAGTAGGCGCGCGCCTCCGGCGTGTTGGACTCGGGCTCGTTGGCGATGCTCCACAGCACGACGCAGGGGTGGTTCTTGTCGCGCGCGACGAGCTCGCGGATCGCCTGCCGGTGCACGGCCTGCGTGGCGTCGTTCGACCGTCTCGCTCGGAGAACGTCGGCGCGTCCGGCGTGCCGAAGATCGACGATGCCCATGTTCATGCCGACCGCGGCGGTCTCGTCGATCACGACGATGCCGTGCCGGTCGGCGTAGTCGAGGACCTCCTCGGCGTAGGGGTAGTGCGAGGTGCGGAACGAGTTGGCGCCGATCCACTCCATCAGCGCGAAGTCGTGGACCATGAACGCGTCGTCGTGGCCCTTGCCGCGCACCGCGCTGTCCTCGTGCTTGCCGAAGCCGTGGAAGTGGAACGGCTCGCCGTTGATGAGGAAGCGCGTGCCGTCGACCTCGACCGTGCGGATGCCGACGGCGAGCGTGTACGCGTCGACCAGCGCGCCGTCGCCCCACAGCTCGACGTCGAGCTCGTACAGGTAGCCCTCGCCGGGCCGCCACGGATGCACGTCCGCGACCGTGAGCGCGCCGTGCCGCGCCGGTCGCGCGCGCGACCTCGGCGCCGCCGGCGTCGCGCAACGCGACGCGCACCTCCGCGTCCCCCGTCGGCCTCGACCTCGTAGGCGACCGTGCCGGCCGAGCCGTCGAGGCCGGTGACGACGGTCACGTCTCTGACGTATGCGCGCGGCGTCGCGTAGCAGCCAGACCGACGCGGTGCAGCCCGGCGTAGTTGAAGAAGTCGTGGAAGTAGCGCTGGCGGGGCCCGTCGGGCGTCTCCTCGACGACGCCCGGGCGGGATCGACTGCCAGCTCAGCACGTTGTTGACGACCACCGTGATCCGGTGCTCCTCGCCCGGCTGCACGAGGTCGGTGACGTCGGCCTCGAACGGCGTGTAGCCGCCCTCGTGCTCGGCGACCTGGGTGTCGTCGAGCCACACGACGGCGCGGTGCGTGGCGGCGTCGAAGCGCAGCACGATCCGCTCACCGGCCCAGCCCGCGGGCACGCGCGCGAGCGTCTGGTACCAGGCGTCGCCGACGTGGTCGCGCAGCGCGGCGTCGGGATAGATGTCGTTGTAGCTCGCCGGCACCGGCATCTCGCGCGCGCCCGCCAGCGGTCCCGCCCACCAGCGCTCGCGCCGGCCGGCCGCGCCGGGGTCGAGGGCGAACCGCCACAGCCCGTCGAGCCGCTTGCGCTCGCGCGTCGCGGTGTCCTGCGGTCGCAGCATCGCGACACCGTACGCTGCGGTCGTGGCAGAGGCGGACCCCATGCAGCCGTTCCGGGATCTCGGCTTCGCGCGCGTGGACACCCACCGCGAGCAGCGCCAGGGCGCGCCGGAGGCGATCCTCGCCGAGGGCAAGACGCCAGAGGAGATCGAGGCGATCGCCCGCGCCCTGCTCGAGAGCGACGCGGGCAGCGTGCTCGTCACCCGCGCCGACGACGCCGCGCGCGCGGCGTTCCGCCGCGTCGGCGCCGGACGCCGAGGAGGACGCGCGGGCGCGGCTCGCGTGGGTGGCGAAGGCCGTGCCGGAGCCGCGCGGGCTGGTGACGATCGTGTCGGGCGGGACGTCGGACGGCCCGGTCGTCACCGAGGCGCGCGTGCGGGCCGAGCTGCTGGGCACCCGGGTCGTGGTGCACGAAGACGCCGGGGTCGCGGGCATCCACCGGCTGGCGTCCGCGCTCGAGGACCTGCGGCGCGCCGACTGCGTGGTCGTCGTCGCCGGCCAGGACGCCGCGCTCGCCTCGGTTGTCGGCGGGCTCGTGGCCTCCCCGGTGATCGGCGTGCCGACCAGCACCGGCTACGGCGCCGCGCTCGGCGGCATGACCGCGCTGCACTCGATGCTGATCTCGTGCGCGGCCGGGGTGGCGGTCGTCAACATCGACGACGGCTTCGGGGCGGGCACGATCGCGGCGCGGATCGCGCGCGCGGCGGGGAGCGCCGAGTGAGCCGGGTCCTCTACCTCGACTGCGTGGCCGGGGTCGCCGGCGACATGCTGCTCGGCGCGCTGCTGCACGCCGGCGCCGGCCCGCAGCGGGTCCGCGCCGGGCTGGCCGGGCTCGGCGTCGAGGGGCTCGAGCTGCGCACCGAGCCGGTGACGCGGCACGCGATCGGCGCGACGCACGCGACGATCCACGCCGCGCCAGGGCAGCCGCAGCGCGACTGGCGCTCGATCCGCCCGCTGATCGACGCCGCGCGCCTGCCGGAGCGGGCGCGCGAGCGCGCGCAGGAGGCGTTCCAGCGGCTCGCCCACGCCGAGGCGCGCATCCACGACGTCGATCCCGAGCAGGTGCACTTCCACGAGGTCGGCGCCGTCGACGCGATCGGCGAGGTGTGCGGCGTCGCGCTCGCGCTGGAGGACCTGGGCGTCGACCGCGTCGTCTGCTCGCCGCTGCCGGTGGGTCGCGGGTTCGTCAAGGCCGCCCACGGGCGCCTGCCGCTGCCCGCGCCCGCCACGCTCGCGCTGCTCGAGGGCGCGCCGATCTACGGCGTCGAGGTCGAGACCGAGCTCGTCACGCCGACCGGCGCGGCGCTCGTCGCCGCGCTCGCGGCAGGCTACGGGCCGCTGCCCCGGCTCACGCTCGAGGCCGTCGGCTACGGCGCCGGCTCGCGCGACGGCGCCGAGCTCCCCAACGTCGTCCGCGCGATCGTCGGCGCCGAGACCGGGCCCGCCTCGCGGCCGGTGTCGCTGATCGAGGCGAACCTCGACGACCTCATCCCCGAGCTGGCGCCGGACGCGGCGGCCGCGTGCTTCGCCGCCGGCGCGCTCGACGTCTGGACCGCGCCGGCGCAGATGAAGCACGGGCGCCCCGGCTTCGTGCTGTCCGCGCTCACGCGACCCGTACGACGAGGAGGCCGTCGCGACCGCGATGCTGCGCGAGACGAGCACGCTCGGCGTCCGCATCGCGCGGCTGGACCGGATCGAGCTGGAGCGCGAGAGCCGCACCGTCGAGGTCGGCGGCGAGCCGGTGCGCGTCAAGGTCGGCCGGCTCGACGGCAAGGTCGTCAACCTCGCCCCCGAGCACGCCGACTGCGAGCGCGCCGCGCGGATCAGCGGGGCGCCGGTGAAGACCGTGTGGGCGCAGGCGCTCGCGGCCGCGCACGAGGTGGGCGCATGACGCTGCTGACCGAGCTCGAGCGCAGCGTCGCGCGCCACGAGAGCGCGGTCGTCGCGTTCTCCGGCGGGGTCGACTCGTCGCTCGTCGCCGCGGTGGCGGCGCGCGCGCTCGGCCCGCGCGCGCTGGCCGTGACCGCCGTCTCGCCCGCCGTGGCGGCCGGCGAGCTCGAGGGCGCGCGCCGGGTCGCCGCCGCCGTCGGCATCGCGCACGAGACGATCGCGACCGACGAGCTCGCCCGCGACGGCTACCGGCGCAACGGCTCCGACCGCTGCTACTTCTGCAAGTCCGAGCTCTACGACACGCTCGCCGAGCTCGCCGCGCGGCGCGGCTACCGCGTGCTGCTCTCCGGCGCCAACGCCGACGACGCCGGCGACTGGCGGCCCGGCCTGCGCGCGGCCGCGGAGCACGGGGTGCGGCACCCGCTGCTCGACGCCGGCGCCGGCAAGGCCGACGTGCGCGCGCTCGCCCGCGAGCTGGGCGTGCCGAGCGCCGACAAGCCCGCCACGCCGTGCCTCGCGTCGCGCATCCCCTACGGCACCGCGGTCGATCCCGAGACGCTCGCGCGCATCGACCGCGCCGAGCAGGCCGTGCGCGCCCTCGGCTTCCCGGTCCTGCGCGTCCGCCACCACGGCATCCTCGGGCGGCTCGAGGTCGCCGCCGAGGAGCTCGACCGCGCGCTCGAGCGCGAGGCCGAGATCGCCGCCGCGATCCGCGCCGCGGGCTACACGCACGCGGTGATCGACCGCGAGCCGTTCCGCTCCGGCCGCCTCAACGCGGTGCTGCGCCGGCGGGGCGTAACCTCCGGGCCATGATCGAACGCGCGCCTTTCGGAGCCACCGGCCACGAGTCCTCCCGCAGCATCTTCGGCGCCGCGGCGCTGGGGGCCGTCTCCAAGCAGGACGCCGACCGCACGCTCGAGATGCTGCTCGAGCACGGCGTCAACCACATCGACGTCGCGGCGGCCTACGGCGACGCCGAGCTGCGGATCGCCTCCTGGCTGCAGCGCCATCGCGGGCGAGTTCTTCGTGGCGACGAAGACCGGCGAGCGCACCTACCGCGGCGCGCGCGAGGAGATCCGCCGCTCGCTCGACCGCCTCGGCGTCGACCACTTCGACTCGATCCAGCTGCACAACCTCGTCGACGTGATCGAGTGGGAGACGGCGCTCGGCGCCGACGGCGCGCTCGAGGCGGCGATCGAGGCGCGCGAGGAAGGCCTCGTGCGCTTCATCGGCGTCACCGGCCACGGCCTCTCGATCCCCGAGATGCACCGGCGCAGCCTCGAGCGCTTCCCGTTCGACTCCGTCCTGTGCCCGTACAACTACGTCCAGATGCAGGACGCGCGCTACGCCGAGACGTTCGAGGCGCTCGCGAAGCTCTGCCAGGAGCGCAACGTCGCGCTGCAGACGATCAAGAGCCTCGCGTCGCGCCGCTGGGACGGGCGCGCGGCGACCGCCTCCACTTGGTACGAGCCGCTGCGCGAGCAGCCCGACATCGACCTGGCGACGCACTGGGTGCTCGGCCGCCCCGAGGTCTTCCTGCTCACCACCGGCGACGTCGAGATCCTGCCGATGCTGCTCGACGCCGCGGAGCGCTACGAGCAGCGCCCGTCGGACGAGCAGATGGAGGAGCTCATCCGCCGGCGCGACCTCGCGCCGCTGTTCGTGTAGTCAGCAGATCTTGCCGCGCTTCGCTGCCGTGCCGTGACCGACCGGCGGCTCGCCGTTCGGCCCGGCCACCCAGCGCTCGTCGACCGGTGCGTCCGCGCGCTGGTAGCGGCTGTCGGTCGACAGCCGCAGCGCGTTCGTGTCGTTGTCGGTGCCGGCGTGGACGGTGCGCATGCTGAAGACGAGCACGTCCCCCATCCGGAAGCGCTCCGCGGTCAGCCAGCGGCCGCCCCACTCCTCGCGCAGCGCGACCGCGTTCTCCGTGATCTCGCCGTCCCAGCCGCGGCCGGGCGCGGGCTCGTCCCAGTGCTCCCAGCTGCAGCGTGCCCTCGCGCACGGCGTCCGCGTTCGGGCCGTTGACGCAGTAGGTGTCGACGTCCTGCCGCAGGTAGTCGGCGAGGCGCGCGGCGGACTTGCGGTGCGAGTCCTCGAGCAGCATCAGCCCGCCGCCGCCGAGCGGGATGTCCCCGAACGGCGTCCAGCACGTGAGCACGTCGGGCGTCCCGCGGCCCATGAAGACCAGGTCGCAGTGCGGCGCCACGCCGTGGCTGGGCGCCTGGTGGCGCAGCCAGATGAAGTCGTAGCCGCGGACCTCGCCGCCGAGCAGGCCCGCGAACAGCGCCGTCATCCGCTCGCCATACAGCACGGACCGCAGCACGTCGCTCGACATCGGGTACTCCTGCGTCAGCCCGAGCTCGTGGGCGTCCGGCCGCAGGATCCCGTCCTCGAGCGGGTACGCGGGATCGAGCGCGCCGTGCGCCTCGACGCGGCGGAGCAGCTCCAGGCGGCCGGCGCGCACGGCCTCGCGGTCGAGCGCGCCCGGCACGAACAGGTAGCCGTCCTCCGCCAGCCGCGCCCGCAGCGCCTGCGGGTCGCCGGCCACGTCGTCGGAGGGCCGCAGCCAGCCGAGGGCGTCCTCCGAGCGGTCGAGCGGGCGCCCGTGCGCGGCGAGGGTGATGGGAGTCGTCGTCGTCATGTCGTTCGGATTATCAGTACAGCCATTGTGCCCGGACGAGGACTGCAATATGAAGGTTGGAGTGCGTCGAAGTCGTTCGTGTGCAGGGCCCATGGGCAACCCTTCTCGGCCCGGGGTCCCGACACGCGGCGCGACGTGACGGCGCTCCGGGCTGCGGGTCTGGTTCCTCCTCGGCTCTCGCCACCAGGCGTGGCGAGGGCGCCCGCGGCGCCGGGGCGAGGATCAGACCTCAACGCCCAGCTCCTCGGCCACGCTGCGGATATGCGCGACGGCCTCCGCGTACTCCCGGTCCTCCGACAGATGCTCGACCAGGATCGGCGTGTCGGGATCGAGCCGGTCCATCTCGGTGAGCAGGACGCGGTAGTCGAGCGCGCCCCGGCCGGGGATCGCCTCGGCGAGATGGACCGTCAGCTCGCCGGCGAGCGTGATGTCCTTGGCGTGGCAGCACTTGATGTGCGGCCCGAGCTTCGCGAAGCACTCCCGCAGCAGCCCGGCGTTGTCGTAGAACTTGGCGGGGCTGTTGATGAGGTTGGTCGGATCGAGGTGGACGGCGAACTGCCGCCGGTCGATCGCGCTCATGAGCTCCAGGTAGCTGTCGGGCGAGTCGGGGAGCGTCCACGGCATCGGCTCGAGCGTGAAGAACGTCCGCCGCGGCTCGACCGCGTCGACGATCTCCCGCACCGTGTCGACGATCAGCGCGAACGTCTCGCGGCTGAGGTTGTCGGGATGCGGCCCGTCCCAGGTGTCGCCGCGCGAGCCGGCGAGGGTCACGCAGCAGCGCGCCCCGACGCGGTCGGCGAGCGCGAGCCGGCGCTTGCAGAGCTCCAGCGCGGCGGCGCGCGTGCGCTCGTCCGGGCTGATCGGGTTGCTCCACGCGCCGATCTCGGCGATCACGACGTCGGCCGCCGCCGCGGCGGCCGCGTACGCGTCGATGGTGTCGCCGTCGGCGTCGTCGTCCAGCGGCCAGTAGGCGGCGCGGAAGCCGCGGCTCTGCACCGCGGCGATCCAGCCGGCGGGGTCGTCCCAGGTCCGCGGGAGTGGAGAGCCGAGTCGCACGAGGGGTGCATCATGAGCGACGGGCTCGGCCTGCGCGTGCTCGGCAGCACCGGCCTGGAGGTCACGCCGCTGTGCGTCGGCACCTCGCCGCTCGGCAACACGCCGCTGCCCTACGCGCGCGACGTGCCGGAGGAGGACGCGGTCGCGACCGTCCGGCGGGCGCTGGCCGAGCCCGATCAACTTCCTCGACACCGGCAACAACTACGGCGACGCGGAGCGCCGCATCGGGATCGTCCTGCGCGAGCACGGCGGCGTCCCCGAGGGCTTCGTGCTCGCGACGAAGGTCGATCGCGACATGGCGACCGGCGACTTCTCCGGCGACCGCGTCCGGCGGTCGGTCGAGGAGAGCCTGGAGCGGCTGGGGCTCGACCGGCTCGGGCTCGTCCACTTCCACGATCCCGAGAACATCTCGTTCGAGGAGGGCGTCGCGCCCGGCGGGCCGCTCGAGGCGCTGCAGGCCCTGAAGGAGGAGGGCGTGATCGCCCACCTGGGCGTCGCCGGCGGCCCGATCGACCTGCTGCGGCGCTACATCCGCACCGGGGCCTTCTCCGTCGTCCTCACGCACAACCGCTACTCGCTGATCGACCAGTCCGCCGAGCCGCTGTTCGAGGAGGCGGGGGAGCTCGGCGTCGCCGTGCTCAACGCGGCGCCGTTCGGCGGCGGCGTGCTCGCGGGCGCGCCGCACACGCAGGGCTACTACGGCTACCAGGAGGCCGAGCCCCGAGATCCTCGCGCGGATCGAGGCGCTGCACGCCGCCTGCGCGCGCCACGACGTCCCGCTCGCCGCCGCCGCCGTCCAGTTCTCGACCCGCGACCCGCGGATCGTCTCGACGGTCGTCGGCGTCTCGAAGCCCGAGCGCGTCGACCGGCTGGTCGAGCTCGCGCAGACGCCGATCCCGCCGGAGCTGTGGGACGAACTCAACCCCCCGACACGAGAGGGCAGCACATGAGCATCCAGTTCCCCGACGGCTTCGCCTGGGGCACCGCCACCGCGAGCTACCAGATCGAGGGCGCCGTCGACGAGGACGGGCGCTCGCCGTCGATCTGGGACACGTTCTCGCACACGCCCGGCAAGGTCCAGAACGGCGACACCGGCGACGTCGCCGACGACCACTACCACCGCTACGAGGAGGACGTCCAGCTGATGGCCGACCTCGGCGTCGGCTGGTACCGCTTCTCGATCGCCTGGCCGCGCGTGCAGCCCGACGGGCGCGGCGCGATCAACGAGGCCGGCATCGACTTCTACGCGCGGCTCGTCGACGCGCTGCTGGCGAAGGACATCACGCCCTGGGTCACGCTCTACCACTGGGACCTCCCGCAGGTGCTGCAGGACGCCGGCGGCTGGCCCGAGCGCGACACCGCGGAGCGCTTCGCCGAGTACGCCGTCGCGGTCTACGAGCGCCTGCACGACCGCGTCACGCACTGGACGACGCTCAACGAGCCGTGGGTCTCGGCCTTCATCGGCTACGCGAGCGGGCGCCACGCGCCGGGCATCCAGGACGGCGAGGCGGCGCTGCGCGCGGCCCACCACCTGATGCTCGGCCACGGGCTCGCGACGACGGCGATGCGCGCCCAGGGCGACGCCGACTCGGTGTTCGGGATCACGCTCAACGTGACCCAGGCCAGCCCGGCGAGCGACGACCCCGCCGACGTCGACGCCGCGCGCCGGGTCGACGGGCTGACCAACCGCCTGTTCTTCGACCCGCTGCTGCGCGGGAGCTACCCGGCGGACACGCTCGAGGACGTGCGGTCGGTGACGGACGGATCCCACATCCAGGACGGCGACCTCGAGACCATCCACGTCCCGCTCGACTTCCTCGGCATCAACTACTACTTCCGGACCACCGTGCGGGCCAACGACGGCGCGCACGACTCGGAGCCGATCTGGCCCGGCCAGAGCGACATCGAGCCGGTCCTGACCGGCCTGCCGCAGACGGAGATGGGCTGGGAGATCGACCCGGACGGCCTGTACGAGTTCCTCACGCGCGCGGGCCGCGACTACCCCGGCGATCCCGCTCTACATCACCGAGAACGGCGCGGCCATCGCCGACGAGAAGAGCGACGACGGCGAGGTCCACGACCCGGCCCGCGTCGAGTACCTCGACGGGTACTTCCGCGCGGCGCACCGGGCGATCGCCGACGGCGTCGACCTGCGCGGCTACTTCGTGTGGTCGCTGATGGACAACTTCGAGTGGGCGTACGGATTCTCCAAGCGCTTCGGGCTGATCTACGTCGACTTCGAGACGCTCGAGCGCACGCCGAAGGACAGCGCGCGCTGGTACGCGCAGGTCACCCGCGCGAACGGGATATCTGACTAAGACGCAGCGAGAAGCTGGTGGGGACGGCCTCGAGGCGGTGCTGCGGGAGGACGCCCGGGCCGCAGGAGGCCGTGCCGATGCCCTGCTGGGCGTGGTCGAGGTTGACCCAGATCCGGTCGCGCGGGACGAGCTCGGGCGTGTGGGTCGCGGCGTCGAGGTCCTCGCTCGTCCAGCGGCGCGCGGTCAGCTCGACGTGCGGGCGGCCCTCCACGCGCAGGCCGGCGCCGTCTGAGCCGGTGAGCGTCGCCCACCTCACCTCGGTCCGGTTGCCGTTCTCCTGCGGCCGCACGTACGGCGTCTGGAGCTCGTCGACCGAGGCGGCGAAGCGCCCGACGCGCGCCGCGTGGCGCGTGTCGCGGTAGGCCTCGCCCGGGCCGCGCCCGAACCACTCGACCCGGTCCAGGGCCGCGGGGACCGCGAGCCGGAGGCCCAGCCGAGGCAGCGGAACGGTCCATTCCCCTTCCGGCACCACGTCGACCGTGAGGCGCAGCCCGTCGCCGTCGACCGCCCACGCGTAGGTCGTGAGCAGGCCGTCGTCCGAGCCCGCCATCCCGGCGCGCGTGCGGACCACGAGCCCGTCCGGCCCCGGCTCGACCGCGAACACGCGGTGGCGCAGCGCGGTGCAGCCCCAGGGCGCGCCACGCCGCCTCGAGCTTGTCCGGGCCGTACGTGCCGATGTCGTTGTCGGTCGGCGCGCGCCACACGTCGAGCCGCGGCCCGTCGAGCGCGAGGTCGCCGAGCCCGACCAGCACGCCCGTGGCGGGGTCGAAGCGCCCGGGCCCGAGCGAGACGACGTCGCCGCCCGCGACGGCCTCGCCGCCCGCCTGCACGCCCGGCTCCGGCGCTGGGGTGAGCGGGAGCTGGCCCCATGCGACCTCGTGGCCCGCGGGCGCCCACGGCTCGTCGGCGGCGAGCACCGCCCGCACCGTGAGCCAGCTCTCGCCGCGCGTCGACGGCAGCTCCGGCAGCGCGACCTCGGCGGTCTCGCCCGCGGCGGGCGGATCGAACTCGAGCACGCCCTCCGCGACGACGACGCCCTCCTCCTCCAGCGTCCACGGGAACGCGAGGTGCGACAGGTCGCGGAAGTCGTGCAGGTTCGCGATCCGCAACCGCCCCGCGTCGCCGGTGATCCGCACGGGCTCGATCACCTTCTTGAACTCGAGCAGCCCGGGCGACGGCGTGCGGTCGGGGAAGAGCAGCCCGTCGGCGACGAAGTTGCCGTCGTGCAGCGGCTCGCCGAAGTCGCCGCCGTAGGCGAAGCGCTCGCCCTGGCGCAGCCCGTGGTCGATCCACTCCCAGACGAAGCCGCCCTGGCAGCGCGGGTGGCGCTCGAACAGCTCCTGGTACTCCGACAGCCCGCCCGGGCCGTTGCCCATCGCGTGCGCGTACTCGCAGAGGATGAACGGGAGGTCGGGGTGCTGCTCGCCGCGGCCGATGGCGTCGACCTCCTCGTGCGGCGCGTACATGCGGCTGTAGACGTCGACGTCGCGGCACGTCCAGTCGTGCTCGTAGTGCAGCGGGCGCGACGGGTCGCGCCCGCGCGCCCAGGCCGCCATCGCGCTGAGGTTCGAGCCGCTGCCGCTCTCGTTGCCGAGCGACCACATGACGATGCTCGGGTGGTTCTTGTCGCGCTCGACCGTGCGGCGCATGCGGTCGACGAACGCGTCCTCCCAGCGCGGCGTCGTCGCTCGGGTTGCCGCGCCAGCCGAGCTTGACGTAGCCGTGCGTCTCGAGGTCGCACTCGTCGATCACGTACAGCCCCAGCTCGTCGCACAGCTCGAGGAAGCGCGGGTGCGGCGGGTAGTGGCTCGTGCGGACCGCGTTGATGTTGTGCGCCTTCATCAGCAGCACGTCCCGGCGCATCACCTCCTCCGAGACCGCGCGCCCGTGGTCGGGGTCGAACTCGTGCCGGTTGACGCCGCGGAACAGGATCGGCCGGCCGTTGACCTTCAGCAGCGCGTCCTCGACCACGACCGTGCGGAAGCCGATCCGCAGCCGCACGCGCTCGCCCGCGCTCGCGACCTCGGCGTCGTAGAGGCGCGGGAGCTCGGCGCTCCACGGCTCGACCGCGCGCCTCCACGGTCTCCCCCGCGGCGACGTCGATGCCGAGCTCGGGCACCGTCACGCGCGCGGGCACGTCCGCGTCGACGCGCAGCGTCCCCGTTCCGCTCGTGTGGTCGTAGCCCGCGTGCACGAAGACGTCGTCGAGCGCCTCCGCCGGCCGCGCGAGCAGCGTGACGCTGCGGAAGATCCCCGACAGCCACCACATGTCCTGGTCCTCGAGGTAGGAGCCCGCCGACCACTGGTGGACGCGGACCGCGAGCACGTTGTCCTCGCCCGGGCGGAGCAGCTCGCCGACGTCGAACTCGGTCGGCAGCCGGCTCCCCATCGCCTCGCCGAGCTCGACGCCGTTGAGCCACACCCGCAGGCACGAGTCGACGCCCTCGAAGCGCAGCACCGCGTCCGTCCCCGCCCACTCGCCCGGGACCGTCGAAGCGGCGCACGTAATCGCCGGTCGGGTTCTCGTCCGGGACGTTCGGCGGCTCGACCGGGAACGGGTAGACGACGTTCGTGTACGCCGGCGCGCCGTAGCCGTGCAGCTGCCAGTGCGACGGGACCGGCAGCCGGCCCCAGCCCGCGTCGTCGAATGCCTCGGCGACGAAGTCCAGCGGTGCCTGCGCGGTGGCTGAGAACCGAAACGCCCAGTCGCCGTCCAGCGACAGCGACGGGGCGTCGGTGCTCAGGAACGCGCGTGCGCCGCGGCTCAGCCCTTCACCCCGCCGGTGCCCAGGCCGCTCTGCCAGAACCGCTGCAGGAAGACGAAGGCGATGATCAGCGGCACGACCGAGACCAGCGCGCCGGTGATCACGAGGTTGAACGCCGAGGTCGACCCGCCGCTCGCGTTGGCCTGGTCGTTCCACTGCGCAAGCCCGACGGTGAGCGGGTACCACTTCGGCTCCGAGAGCATCACCAGCGGGAGGAAGTAGTTGTTCCACGTCGCCACGAACGTGAACAGCAGGACGGTCACGAAGCCCGGCCCGAGCAGCCGGAACGCGATGCTTGCGGAAGATGTGGAACTCACCCGCGCCGTCGATCCGCGCCGCCTCGATCAGCTCCGACGGCACCGACGCCTCGGCGTAGATCCGCATGAGGTAGATCCCGAACGGGCTGACGAGCGACGGCAGGATGATCGCCAGCGGGTTGTTCGTGAGGCCGATCTTGCTGAACATCAGGTACAGCGGGATCGCGAGCGCGGTCGTGGGGACCATCACCGCTCCGAGCACGATCCAGAACAGCAGCTCCTTGCCGCGGAACGCGAACTTCGCGAACCCGTAGCCGCCCATGGCGGCCAGCAGCGCCGCGCCGATCGCGCTGACGAACGAGTACACCAGCGTGTTGCGCAGCCAGTCCCAGTAGATGCCGCCGTCCTTCGAGAACGTCTCGCTGATGTTGTCGGCGAAGTTGAAGTGCGAGAACCACAGCCCGAACGTGCCGAACAGGTCCTCGATCGACTTCGTCGATGAGACCAGCAGCCACCAGAGCGGCATCAGGAAGTAGACGAGGAACGCCAGCATGAACAGCGTCGGGAACACGAAGCCCTTGTCGCTGCCCGGGAGCCCTTGCGCGTCGCGACGCGTTCCTTCGTGTCCGTGGTGGCCAGGGGCGCGTCCGGTCGTGACGGCCGGTACCGCGCTCATCGCCTCGCCTCCTGCCGCCGGGACGTGACATGACGACGTACGACACGACGAAGACGACCGCCCCGAGCATGAACGACAGCGCGGCCGCGTAGTTCAGCCGCTGGTCGGCGAACGCCAGGTTGTAGACGTAGAGGTTCGGTGTGTAGCGACTTGCCGATCACGTCGGGCGCGAGCGAGTAGAAGATGCGCGGTTCCCCGAACAGCTGGAACGAGCCGATGACCGAGAAGATCGTGCACAGCAGCAGCGCCGGGCGCAGCAGCGGCAGCTTGATGTGCCACGCCGTGCTGACCGGGCCTGCCCCGTCGACCGCGGCCGCCTCATACAGCTCCGTGGGGATCGACCGCAGCGCCGCGTAGAGGATGATCATGTTGTAACCCGTGTACGTCCAGGTCGCGACGTTGGCGAGCGAGAACAGCATCGTCTTGTCGCCCAGGAAGTTCGGCGCGGCCATGCCCGAGCTTGTCGGCTATGTCGGCGAACGGGCCGAAGTCCTTGCCGTACAGGTAGCCCCACATCAGCGCGGCGATCACCACCGGCACGGCGTACGGCACGAAGACGCCGACGCGGAGGAACTTGGCGAGCCAGACCCTCCCCGAGTCGAGGATCAGCGCGAAGACGAGCGCCAGGATCAGCATCATCGGCACCTGGATCGAGCATGTACAGCGGCGACGCGCTGGATGCCGTCGATGAACGCCTGGTCCTTGAGGCCCGTCGACGTAGTTGTCGAGCCCGACGAACGTGTTGCCGCCGACGAGCTGCTCGCGGTACAGGCTCAGGTACAGCGCGTAGGCGAGCGGCGCGATGAAGACGAGCAGGAACAGCACCATGAAGGGCGCCGTGAAGAGGAAGCCGGCGGCGCCGTGCCGGGCCCCGCCCCTCCGCTTCGCGCGCCCGCCCGGCACGCGCGTGACGGGCGAGGAGACGGTTGCGGTTGCGTCACTCATGTCAAAGAAGTGGTCGGAGGGGGCCGGCCGCCGCGGCCGGCCCCCTCGGATGATCACTGGCCCGCGACCGTCAGGCCCTGCTGCTTGGCGTACTTGACGGATGCGTCCTCCCACGGCTGCAAGGCCGCCGTGGCGCCCTTGCCCTGGTCGACGGACTTGCCCTTGATCGCGTCGCCCTCGGTGGCGACGTACTCGTGGATCGGATCCCACTCCCAGCCCTTGTCGACGGCGTTCGACATCTGGGCGTACACCTTGTTGACCTGCTGGCCGCCGTAGAACGGGTACTTCTGTGTTCGCCCACTTCGGGTTGTTGAGCATCGAGTTGAGCGTCGGGAACAGGAACCGCTCGTAGGAGAACATCTCCACCGGCTGCTGCTCCTGGAGGATCCAGCGCGCGAACTCCGTCGCGGCCGCCTTGTTCTTGCTCGCCTGCAGGACCGCGAGGGTCGAGCCGCCCCAGTTGCCGGACACGGTGTCGCCCTCGCTCCACTGCGGCAGCTGCTGGGCGCGCCACTTGCCCTTGGAGTTCTTCGTGTAGTCCTGGAGGAAGATCGGGCCCCAGGCCGCGGAGAGCCAGCCCGCGTACTTGCCCTTCGTGAACCCCTCGTACCAGGCGCTGTTGAAGTCGGCGTCATGCGAGATGGCGCCGTCGTTGTAGAGCTTGTCCCAGTACTCGGTGACCTGCTTGATCTTCGGGTCGGTGAGATCGAGCTTGACGTTGTTCGGGTCGGACGAGAACGGCCGCGCGCCGTTCTGCCAGAACAGCCCGAGCCACTGGCCCGTCTGGCCGCCGGGCAGGTTCACGAGGTACGACTTCGGGTTGGCCTTGTGGTACTTGATCGCGGCCGTGGCGAAGTCGTCCCACGTCTTGATCGGCGTCTTGACGCCGGCCTTGTCCAGCAGGTCCTGGCGGTAGATGAGGCCGAGCGGGCCCGAGTCCCACGGCACGCCGTAGATGGCGTTCTGGAGGTTGATCTGCTTCTGGATCCACTCGGGGTACTTCGAGAGGAAGTCCTTCGGCAGGTACGGCGTCATGTCGAGCAGGCTCTTGGTGATCGTGAAGCTCGGGATGTACTGGAACTCCATCTGGACCACGTCCGGCAGGCCCTTGCCCGACTTCAGCACGGTGCGCACCTTGCGGTAGTGCGGCGGGCCCTGGCCCACGTTCTGCAGCTTGACCTTGATGTTCGGATAGGCCTTCTCGAACATCTTCACCGCGTCTTCGGTGCCAGGCGTCCACGCCCACACCGTGATGTTCGCCGGCTTCTTGAGC
This sequence comes from uncultured Solirubrobacteraceae bacterium, assembly GCA_963722815.1. Lineage (GTDB taxonomy): Bacteria > Actinomycetota > Thermoleophilia > Solirubrobacterales > Solirubrobacteraceae > DASQFQ01. The sequence continues at coordinate 1,004,334 of CAVROM010000003.1, read as the reverse complement.
TCGGCGGCCATATCGACCTTCTTCGTGCGATCCGCCGCCCACCGCCGCTGTCCCCGCCGCCGCAGCGCCTGAACGACGCGCGCCCAGCACGCAACAGAACACAACCACTACGAGCAGCCAGGGACGGCTGCGGCCCTTCGAAGCGCCCTTCACGGTGACCTCTCCTCCTCGTTGTTTCCCCCCCGGGAACTCTCCAGCAGCACCCGGACATCCCACGCTCGTCAGCTCTAGACGCTCGCCCCTCGCGAGATCTGTCGCGGACAGCAGGTCCCGCGCCGCCACCGGCAGCGCAAAGCTCGTCGGCTCCCATGACCAGTTCGACACGAAGCGCAGTCGACCCCCCGCGGGGTTGCGCGCGCTCGTGACCGTGACGGTCTCGGGCCGGTCGTCCCAGGCGTCGGACGCCGGCCGCAGCCAGCGCGCCAGCGCGACGGCCAGCGAGCGGTCCGGCAGCGTGCCGACATAGGTCACGCGCCCGCCGCCGTGCTCGTGGGTGGTGACCGCCGCCCAGCGCCCGAGGTGCGGGTCGTCGTAGCCCACGAGCGTCTCGGCGCCCTCCGGCACGAGCGCGTCCGCCCATGCGGTCGCGGCCGCACCGCCGGGGAGGTCGAAGCCCGCGTCCGACCGCAACGGCACCGGGACGGCGAGGTTCGTGTACTCGCCGTAGCTCGCGCCCACGGCCTCGCGCAGCCGGCCCGGCATGACCTCGGGGCGCGGTCGCGCCTCGTCGTCGGCGTAGCCGCTGCGGAAGCCGAGCACGAGGTGGCCGCCCGCGCGCGCGTAGGCGTCGAGCAGGTCGAGCAGCATGTCGTCGGCGACGTAGAGCGTGGGGACGACGAGCACCGGCCAGCGCGCCACGAGCGCGTCGGCGTCGCTGCCGAGATGCTGCGTGTAGACGACGTCGGCCTGCACGCCGGCGCCGAACAGGCCTTCGTAGAAGCGGCCGAAGATCCGGTCGTAGGAGCCCGGGTCGGGCTCGAGGCTCCCCTCGACGGCGAGCGGGGGATGGAACTCCATCGCCCACTTGCTCTCGCGCGAGTACAGGAGCCCGGCGTCGGCGTCCGGGACGAGGTCGGTCACCGCCGCGCCGGCGCGGTCGAACTCGCCGGCGATCCGCTTGACCTCGTCGTAGCAGCGCCCGGGCTCGCCGTCGTGGTTGAGGACGCCGAGCCAGTACGCCTCGTGGCCGAAGTGGTTCGAGTGCCAGTGCCAGTACTCGACCATGCGCGCGCCGCGGGCCACGAGCGCCCACGCCGCCTGGCGCCATTGGCCGTCATAGGCCGGGAAGTTCGAGTGCGACTCGCCGATCGACGTCGCGTTCGTCTCGGTCACGAGGAACGGCTCGTCGCGGGCGGCGCGCGTCAGGTCGGCCTGCAGGTGGATCGTCCAGGCGCCGGTCTGCCGCGTCCAGCGCGGTGTGCCCAGTGCCGCCTCGGGCGGCGGCGCCGGCATCGTGAGCGCGCCCTGCATCGCGTAGTAGGGGTTGACGGCGGCGATGTCGAGCTCGCGGTTGAGGTCGGCGGGATCGAAGGCCGGGCGCGACAGCGCCATGCAGGTCGTGACGAACTGGTCCGGCCGCGCGATCTCCCTCACGAGCGCAGCTTGCTCGGAGATGAACTCGGTCGTCAACTCCGACTGGAAGCGTCGCCACGCCAAGTCGTAGGAAGGCACGGTGTTGCCGTCCGGCACCCACAGGTCGTCCCAGCGGCTGAGCCGGTGCGACCAGTAGACGAGGCCCCAGCGATCGCTGAGCGTCCCGGCGTCGCCGTAGCGCTCGCGCAGCCGGTCGACGAACGTCTCGAACGCGCCGCGGTTGTGGAAGAGCTCCATCCCCGGCTCGTTGTCGACCTGGTAGCCGATGATCGCCGGGTGGTCGACATAGCGGCCGACGACCTCGCGGACGAGCCGGTCGGCGTGGAAGCGGAAGGCCGGGTGGGAGTAGTCGGCGTCCTGCCGGTGCCCGTACGGGATCCTCTCCCCCGTTCGGCGTTCGGCACGCACCTCCGGGTACTTGCGTGCGAGCCACGGCGGCATCGCGTAGGTCGGCGTGCCGAGGATGACGTTGATGCCGCGCGCGGTGGGCGCCGTCGAGCACCGGCTGCAGCCAGTCGAGGTCGAAGCGACCGTCCTCGGGTTCCCACGTCGACCACACCGACTCGCCGACGCGGATCACGTTGAGCCCCGCCTCGACCATCAGGTCGAGGTCGCGGTCCAGGCGGTCGTACGGCTGGTACTCCGCGTAGTAGGCCACCCCGTAGAGCACCTGGGCAGGAAGCCTCGACAAGCGGGGACGCGGCCGTGACGCCGCGGGCGCGGTCACGCGCTGATCACCCCACACGCCCCGACCACTGTCAACGGCCGTTCGGCTATCCGAAACCTCACGCGGGCACCAGTTTCGGGGCGGGTCCCAGCTGACCGCTGCAGCGCGCGAGATGGGACGCCACCGCGACCACGGCGCTCCGGTAGCCGACCCGGCCGCGCCGCCAGCGATCGACGGGGACGGACATGCCGATCGACGCGAAGACCCCCGAGTCCCGATTGACGATCGGCGCGGCGACCGAGCAGGTCCCCGGCCGGTACTCCTGCTCCTCGTACGCGAACCCTTGGGCAGCGACGTGACCGAGGCCGGCCTGGATGTCCTCGGCGTCCGGCGCCTCCGAGAGGAAGCGCGTGATCTCGTCGCGAGGGCGGCCGGCGAGCAGAACTTTGCCGAGCGCGGTCGAGTGCGCGGGCACGTCGGCGCCGACCGTGAACGGCGGGATCGACGTGCTGAGCCGGCCTGAGCGCGCGTCGACGCAGACCGGTCGCCCGTCCCACACGGCGACGTGCACCGTCTCGCCGTAGCGGCCGACGAGCGCGCGCAGCTCGGGCGCGACGAGCCGGAGCAGGTCTGAGGTCTCGACGAGCACGGCGTTGAGGGCGACGATGCGCCAGCCGAGCCGGTAGCGCCCGTTGCGGACGCGCTGCAGGAGCCCGCCGACGCACAGGCTGACGAGCAGCTCGTGGGCCTGCGACTTCGCGATCTGCAGCTCCTGCGCGACCGCGGTCGCGCCCCACTCCGGAGCGTCGACGCTGTACAGGTCGAGGACCCGCGCGGCGCGGCCAAGCGTACTCAGCATTCCCGTTCCCCCTCCGATCCAGGACCACCCACCCTCAAGGGAGCCCCGAAGGGAGTATGTTAGCGCCAACATGCGGCTGGTCAAGCCGAATTTCGCGCCACTTTTCCTGAGGCGCGATACGCCATGAGCACGAAGCGCCGGGCGGCCACGATGGGCGACGTGGCGACGCTGGCCGGCGTCTCGCAGCAGACCGTCTCGCGCGTCGTCAACGCGCGCGGATACGTGGGCGGCCTCACCCGCGAGCGCGTGCTGACCGCGATGCGGGAGCTGAACTACCGGCCGAACAGCGCGGCGCAGGCGCTGGTCACCGGCCGCTCGAAGACCCTGGGCGTGATCAGCATCGACTCGGTCGCGTTCGGGCCGGTCTCCGTCCTGCGCGGGCTCGAGCGCGCCGCGCACGAGCGCGGGTACTTCGTGAGCGTCGCGCGGATCGGCTCGCTCGACCGCGGCTCCGTGCTGCACGCGCTCGAGAACCTGCAGCGGCAGAGCGTCGAGGGCATCCTCCTCAGCGCCGCGCAGGACGGGATCACGCACGAGCTCGACCGTCGCCTGATCGATGTGCCGCTCGTCGCGGTCGAGGACACGCTCGATGTCAGCGTGCCGGTCGTCGCGCTGGACCAGGCGGCGGGCGCGGCGGCGGCCACGCAGGCGCTGCTCGAGCTCGGCCACCGCAACGTCGCGCACGTCGCCGGGCCGGAGGACTGGTCGCCGGCGCGGCGGCGCATCGAGGGCTGGCGCACCGCGCTGGAGTCGGCCGGGATCGCGGCGGCGCCCCCGCTGTCCGGCGACTGGAGCGTGCGCTCGGGGCACGTCCTCGGCCACCGGCTCGCCCGCGACCGCGACGTGACCGCGGTGTTCGCGGCCAACGACGAGATGGCGCTCGGCGTCATGCGCGCGATGTTCGAGGCGGGGCGCGCCGTCCCGCGGGACGTCAGCGTCGTCGGCTTCGACGACGTCCCGTTCGCGCGCTACCTGACGCCGCCGCTCACCACCGTCCGCCAGGACTTCGAGGAGATCGGCCGCCGCAGCGTGCACATGGTGCTCGACGCGATCGACGGCGCGGGCGAGCCGGTCATGCGCGCGACGATCACGCCGCAGCTGATCATGCGGGAGAGCAGCGCGCCGGCGTCGTGAGCACCCGGTCGCGGCCGACGACGCGCGTCTCGCTCACGATCCGGGACCGTCACGATCCGGGACCGCCGGCGCCGTACTCCTCGTCGGTCACGTGCTCGCCCCACGCGACGGGGCTCCCGCTGTCGTCGGCCTCCTGCATGGCGACGTGGACCATGAAGCGGTCGGCGGTCGGCGCCGTGCCAGTGGTTCTCGCCGGGCTCGAAGAACACGCGATCGCCGGGGCGGATGGTCTCGACCGGCCCGCCCTCGCGCTGGCACGCGCCCGACGCCCTCGGTGACGAAGATCGTCTGGCCGAGCGGGTGGGTGTGCCACGCGGTGCGGGCGCCGGGCGTGAAGTGGACGAGCGCCGCCGCGACGCGCGCGGGCGGTGACGGCGCCGCGATGGTGTCGACGTAGACGTCGCCGGTGAACCAGTCGGCGGGGCCCTTCATGGTCTCGATGCTGCTGCGGGTGATCTGCACGCTGTCCTCCTTCGGGGGGTACCGACAGGGTCCCCCATCGACCGTGCGCGCGCTCTACCGTCGGGGCGACGAACTGCGAAGGAGGAGTGCACCGATGGAGTACCGCCCGCTCGGACGCACCGGCGTCCAGGTCTCGAAGCTCTGCCTCGGCACGATGATGTTCGGCGCCTGGGGCAACGAGGACCACGACGACTCGATCCGCGTCATCCACGCCGCCCTCGACGCCGGCGTGAACTTCGTCGATTCCGCCGACGTGTACTCGGACGGTGAGTCGGAGGAGATCGTCGGGAAGGCGCTGAAGGGCCGGCGCGACGACGTCGTGCTGGCGACCAAGTTCTTCATGCCGATGGGTGAGGACCCCAACCGGCGCGGCGGGTCGCGGCGCTGGATCGTCCGGGCGGTCGAGGACTCGCTGCGGCGGCTCGGCACCGACCACATCGACCTCTACCAGGTGCACCGCCCCGATCCGGCCGTCGACGTCGAGGAGACGCTCGCCGCGCTGACCGGCCTCGTCCAGCAGGGCAAGGTCCGCTCCATCGGCTCGTCCTCGTACTCGGGCAGCCAGATCGTCGAGGCCCAGTGGGCCGCGCGCGAGCGCGGGCTGGAGCGCTTCCGCACCGAGCAGCCGCCGTACTCGCTGCTGACCCGGAGCATCGAGCTCGACGTGCTGCCCACCGCGCAGCGTCACGGCATGGGCATCCTCACCTACAGCCCGCTCGCCGGCGGCTGGCTCTCCGGCAGCTGGAGCGCCGACAGCTCGCCGACCTCGCCGGCGCGGCAGCGGCTCGCCGCGCGCTTCGACATGGAGCTGCCCGAGAACCAGCTCAAGCTGCAGGCCGTGGAGCAGCTCGCCAAGGTCGCCGACGACGCCGGCCTGACCATGATCGAGCTGGCGATCGCGTTCGTCGTCAACCACCCGGGCGTCACCTGCGCGATCATCGGCCCGCGCACGATGGAGCAGCTCGAGAGCCAGCTGCCCGCGGCCGGCGCGACCCTCGACGCGGCCGTCCTCGACCGCATCGACGAGATCGTCAAGCCCGGCGTCAACCTCAACCCCGCCGACACCAGCTACGGCGAGCAGGTCCTCGAGCCGTCCCTCCGCCGCCGCTAGACCGTCACCCCCACGTACTCCGCGAGGTGCTCGCCGGTCAGCGTCGACCGGGCGGCGACGAGGTCGGCCGGCGTGCCCTCGAACACGATCTGCCCGCCGTCGTAGCCGGCGCCCGGGCCGAGGTCGATGATCCAGTCGGCGTGCGCCATGACCGCCTGGTGGTGGGCGATGACGATGATCGACTTGCCCGACTCGACGAGCCGGTCGAGCAGGCCGAGCAGCTGCTCGACGTCGGCCAGATGCAGGCCGGTCGTCGGCTCGTCGAGCACGAAGACGTCGCCCTTCTCGCCCAGGTGGGTGGCCAGCTTGAGCCGCTGGCGCTCGCCGCCGGACAGCGTCGTCAGCGGCTGGCCGAGCGTGAGGTAGCCGAGCCCGACGTCGGCGAGCCGCTGCAGGACCTTGTGCGCGGCCGGGACCTTCGCCTCGCCGTCGGCGAAGAACGCCTCGGCCTCGGCCACCGGCATCGCCAGCACCTCGCTGATGTCGCGGCCGCCGAAGGTGTACTCGAGCACCGAGGCGTCGAAGCGCTTGCCCTCGCACTCCTCGCAGGTGCTGGCGACCCCGGCCATGATCCCCAGGTCGGTGTAGACGACGCCCGCGCCGTTGCAGTTCGGGCACGCGCCCTCGGAGTTGGCGCTGAACAGCGCGGGCTTGACCCCGTTGGCCTTCGCGAACGCCTTGCGGATCGGGTCGAGCAGGCCGGTGTAGGTCGCCGGGTTGCTGCGGCGCGAGCCGCGGATCGGCGCCTGGTCGACCGAGATCACGCCGTCGCGGCCCGCCACCGAGCCGTCGATCAGCGAGCTCTTGCCCGACCCCGCCACGCCGGTGACGACCACCAGCACGCCGAGCGGGATGTCGACGTCGACGTCCTGCAGGTTGTGGGTGCTGGCGCCCCGCACCTCCAGCGCGCCCGACGGCTCCCGCACCGACTCCTTGAGCTCCGCACGGTCGTCGAGGTGCCGGCCGGTCAGCGTGTCGCTGCCGCGGAGCTCCTCGACGGAACCCTCGAACACGACCTCGCCGCCCTCGGTCCCGGCGCGCGGCCCGAGATCGACGACGTGGTCGCCGATCGCGATCGTCTCCGGCTTGTGCTCGACGACGAGCACGGTGTTGCCCTTGTCGCGCAGCTCGAGGAGCAGGTCGTTCATCCGCTCGATGTCGTGCGGGTGCAGCCCCACGGTCGGCTCGTCGAACACGTAGGTGACGTCCGTCAGCGAGGAGCCGAGCTGGCGGATCATCTTCGTCCGCTGCGCCTCGCCGCCCGACAGCGTGCCCGACGGCCGGTTCAGCGACAGGTAGCCGAGCCCGATCTCCACGAACGAGTCGAGCGTCCGCCCCAGCCCCTCGAGCAGCGGCGCCACCGACGGCTCCTCGAGCCCGCGCACCCACTCGGCCAGATCGGTGATCTGCATCGCCGAGACGTCGGCGATGCTGACGCCCGCGATCTTCGACGACCGCGCGGCCTCGGCTGAGCCGGGTGCCGTCGCAGTCGGGGCACGTGGTGAACACCACCGCCCGCTCGACGAAGGCGCGGACGTGCGGCTGCATCGCGTCGACGTCCTTCGAGAGCATCGACCGCTGGATCGACGGGATCAGCCCGGCGTAGGTCAGGTTGATGCCGTCGACCTTGATCTTGGTCGCCTCCTTGTAGAGGAGGTCGTTGCGCTCGCGCTTGTTGAACTTCTTGATCGGCTTGTCCGGATCGAAGAAGCCGCAGCCGCGGAAGATGCGCCCGTACCAGCCCTCCATGCTGTAGCCCGGGATCGTGAGCGCGCCCTCGTTGAGCGACTTGCTCTCGTCGTAGAGCGCCGTCAGGTCGAAGTCGCTGACCGAGCCGCGGCCCTCGCAGCGCGGGCACATGCCGCCGGTGCGGCTGAAGCTCGCGCTCTTGGTGATCGTCTTGTCGCCGCGCTCGACGGTGAGCCCGCCGCTCCCGTGCACCGAGGCGACGTTGAAGGAGTACGCGCCCGGGCCGCCGATGTGCGGCTTCCCGAGCCGGCTGAACAGGATGCGGAGCATCGCGTCGGCATCCGTCACGGTGCCGACCGTGGAGCGCGGGTTCGACCCCAGGCGCTCCTGGTCGACGAGGATCGCCGTCGTCAGCCCGTCGAGGACGTCGACGTCCGGCCGCGCCAGCGTCGGCATGAAACCCTGCACGAACGCGCTGTAGGTCTCGTTAATCAGGCGCTGCGACTCCGCGGCGATCGTCCCGAACACGAGCGAGCTCTTGCCCGAGCCCGAAACGCCGGTGAACACGGTCAGCCGGCGCTTCGGGAGCTCGACGCTGACGTCCTTGAGGTTGTTCACCCGCGCGCCGTGCACGCGGATGAGGCCGTGGCTGTCGGCGGCGGTCGGCTCGCTCATCGATCCTGCACGAGCCCGACGACGTTGCCGTCGGGGTCGGTGAAGGTGGCCACCTGCCGGCCGCCGCCCACCTCGTGCGCGGCTTCGGCGACGCTGCCGCCCGCGGCGGTCACCTCGGCCAGCTTCGCCTCGATGTCGTCGACCTCCCAGTACGCCACCGGCGCGCCCTCGCCCCCGGGCACGAGCCCGACGTGCTGGCCGCCCTCCACGTCGTAGCCGACGTAGTACTCGGCGTCGTGCTGCGGCGGGGCGCCGAGCAGCGCGGTGTACACGGGCTTGGCCGCCGCGAGGTCGGACACGGGGTGCAACACGACTTTGATCCCGCTCATGATCACTCCTGAAGCTCGTGGGTCTGCGACCCGGTTGTCTCGTTCGGGCTAAAGACGAACGGGACTCCCGGAAATCGACACCGGCTCCTCAGGAGTATCAGTCCTCGCCACGGCGGGCAGGTGGCGCCAGGCGATCAGGGCCCCGAGCAGCGCGGCGCCGGCGACCACGAGCGACCCGCGCGCGAGCGCGTGGACGAACGCGTCGCGCGCCGGGACGCCGTCGGCCAGCTGGCCCGTGATGAGCGAGGACGCGACGCTGCCCACGACGGCGACGCCGAGCGCCCCGCCGAGCTCGCGCGTCGTGTCGTTGACGGCCGACCCGATGTTCGCCCGCTCCGGGGGGAGCGAGCCCATGATCGACTCGGTGGCCGGAGCGCCCGCCAGCCCCATCCCGGCGCCCATCAAAAGGAACGCGACCGCGAGCCGCCCGTAGCCGCTGCTCGTGCTGATGCTCGCCGCCACCGCCAGACCGGCCGCGAACAGGAGCATCCCGGCGGTCGCGACCCGCTTGGTGCCAAGGCTCGCGACCAGCCGCGCGGAGAGCGGCGCGCACACGATCATCGCCCCCGCGTAGGGCAGCACGCGCACGCCCGCGGCCGACGGCGAGTAGCCGAGCACGAACTGGAGGTACTGCGTCGACAGGAACAGGAAGCCGAAGAGCGCGAAGAACAGCACCATGATCGTGCTGCTCGCGGCGGTGAAGCGCGGGTTGTTGAACAGGCGGACGTCGAGCAGCGGCTCCGCGATCCGGCGCTGGCGCACCACGAACGCGGTCAGCGCGGCCGCTCCGAGCGCGCCGGCGGCGAGCACCGGAGCCGCCGTCCAGCCCTCGGACGGCGCCTCGATGATCGCCCACACCAAGGCGACCAGACCCGCGACGGAGAGGGCAGCGCCCGGCCAGTCGATCCGCCGCGCGACCGGGTCGCGCGACTCCGGGATGAGCCTCACCCCGGCCACCAGCGCGAGCGCGGTGAGCGGGACGTTGACGATGAAGATCGAGCCCCACCAGAAGTGGTCGAGCAGGAAGCCGCCGACGACCGGGCCGAGCGCGACGCCGAGGCCCGCGGTCGCCGCCCAGATGCCGATCGCGGTCGCGCGCTCGCGCTCGTCCGTGAACACGCTGACCAGGAGCGAGAGCGTCGCGGGCATGATGAACGCGGCGCCCGCGCCCATCACGGCTCGCGCCGCGATCAGCGCGTCGACGCCGCCGGCGTAGGCGGCCGCCGCGGAGGCCGCGCCGAACACCGCCAGCCCCGCGAGCAGCGTGCGCTTGCGCCCGTAGCGGTCGCCCGAGCGCGCCGGCCACCAGCAGCAGCCCCGCGAACACGAGCGTGTACGCGTCGACGACCCACTGGAGCTCGCTGATGTCTGCCCCCAGGTCGCGCACGAGCGTCGGCAGCGCGACGTTGACGATCGTGTTGTCGACGACGATCGCCAGCAGGCTCGCGCACAGCACCCCGAGCGCGAGCCAGCGGTCGCGGGCGCGGCTCACGAAGTCACCGCCGCGGGGCTGAGCGCGCCGGCGCGGCGCTCGTGGACCAGAATCACGACGCCGAAGGCGATCAGCCACACGCTCCACAGCACGTAGCCGAAGAAGTTGGCGGTGTCGATCACCGGCAATCCGAGCGGCGAGAGCACGCCGACAGCACGAGCGCAGCGGACACCAGGCCGAGCACCTGGAACCAGCGCCCGGCGTAGCGCCGCCCGAGCGCGATCACGACGAACGCCGTCCACGTGGCGGTGAGCAGGTAGCCGACGGTCTCGCCGATGGCGGTGCCGAGGATGTCGCTCGCCGTGCTGAACGCGCTCGTGTTGCCGTCGGCCGCGTAGCCGGGAACCAGGATCGGCCAGCGCAGCAGGCCGATGACCTGCACGACGGCCGCGGCGATGCCGACCCGCACCGCGATGCGCATCGCGCGCTCGGAGGAGAGCCGCCCGACGCCGATCGCGATCGGCGCCAGCAGCGCAGCGGAGAGCGCCAGCACGGCGAACCACGCGCTGACCGCGGACTCGTGCGCGCGGAAGGCGGCGAGCACCTTGCCCGCCGGCTCGTCGAGCACGTCGGGGTAGTTGAAGATCGAGCCGAGCGCGGTGAAGCCGACGTTGGCCAGCACCGCGGCGAGGATCAGCAGGGAGGCGGTGAGCTTGGGGTTCATGCCCGCTCCTTCGTGGATTGGCTCGCGCCGGCGATCCAGGCGACGAGGACGTTGTCGGGGTGGTCGACGAGGTGGTCGCGCGCAAGCGCGTCGACGAGGTCGGTGCGGCCGCTCAGGTGCGCGCCGGCGATCGCCACGAGCTGGCGGTCGCGCGTGGTCGCGGCGACGGCTCCGGCGCGCGCGAGCAGGCCGTCGCCGTCGGGGGCGAAGAGCGCCGCGGCGACGAGGATCGTCGGGTCGTCGCTGGTGCGCGACGCCTCGACGATCGCCGCGATCGCCTCGGCGTCGCCGGCGGCGAGTCGGTGGATCAGCTGTTCGGGGGGCGGCATGCGGCAACCGTGGAGCAGGGCGCTGACACGGCGCTGACACCGCCATAGACTCGCGCAGGTGCTCCAGATCTCGGTGCTGGGCCCGGTCGAGGTCAGCCGCGACGGCCGGAGCCGTCCCGGTGCCGGGCGGCAAGACCGCCGAGCTGCTGGTGCGCCTCGCGCTCGAGGCCGGGGTGCTCGTGCGCGCCGAGCGGCTCGTCGACGACCTGTGGGGCGCCGACGCCGATCAACACCCGCCGCAACACGCTGCAGTCGAAGGTCGCGAGGCTCCGCCGCGCGCTCGGCGATCCGGACGCGATCGTCAGCGGAGACGGCGGCTACGCGCTCGCGTCGACCCGGCGACGGTCGACGCGCTCGCCATGCTCGCCGACGCCGCCACCGCGGCGCAGCGGCTCGACGCCGGCGACGACCCGTGCCGCCGCCGAGCTGTGCGCGTCGGCGCTGGCGCGCTTCCGCGGCGAGCTGCTGCCCGCGGCCGGCGACTGGGCCGCAGCCACACCGGGCCGGCTCGACGAGGCGCGCATGCAGCTGGTCGAGACCCAGTTCTCGGCCCGCGTGCGGCTCGGGGAGGGCGACGTGATCGGCGAGCTGGAGGCGGCCGTCGCGGCCGACCCGTTCCGGGAAGGTCTGTGGGAGCTGCTGATCACCGCGCTGTACCGCGCCGGGCGCCAGGCCGACGCGCTCGCCGCCTATCAGCGCGTCCGGGCGCAGCTGGGCGACGAGCTCGGGCTCGAGCCCGGCCCGCGGCTGCGGCAGCTCGAGCGGCAGATGCTCGAGCACGACCCCGCACTGCGCCCGCCGCGCCGGCAACCTGCCGTCGCTGGCGGCCGAGCTCGTCGGGCGCGACACGGAGATCGCCGCCGTCGCGCGTCTGCTCGAGGCGAGCCGGCTCGTCGAGTCGTCGGGCCGGGCGGGATCGGCAAGACCGCGCTCGCGATCGCGACCGGGCGCACGCTGCCCGGCGGCGTCTGGCTGGTCCGGCTCGAGTCCGCGACGACGCCCGACGAGGTGCTCGACACGGTGATCGCCGCGCTCGACGTCGCCGGCGGCGAGGCGGCGCTGCTCGAGCGCCTCCGGAGCACCGCGGCGATCCTCATCCTCGACAACTGCGAGCACGTCCTCGACGCGGCCGCGGCGCTCGCGGTCCGCCTGCTCGACGCCGCCCCCGGCCTGCGGATCCTGTGCACCAGCCAGGTGCCGCTCGGCGTCGACGGCGAGGCCGTGCTCGAGCTCGCGCCGCTCGCGCTCGCCGACGCCGTCGAGCTGTTCGGCCGCCGCGCGACCGCCCGGCACGGCGAGCCGCCCGACGCGGCGCACGAGCTGTGCCGCTCGCTCGACGGGCTGCCGCTGGCGATCGAGCTCGCCGCGGCGCGGACCAGGACGCTCTCGATCGAGGAGATCACCCGCCGCCTCGACGACCGCTTCAGCGTGTTGAGCGACCCGACCAGCCGCAAGCCCGAGCGCCGCCGCGCGCTGCGGGCGACGATCGGCTGGAGCTACGACCTGCTCTTCCCCGACGACCAGCGCGGCCTGTGGGCGCTGGCCGCGTTCGCCGGCGGCGCGCCGCTGCCGGCGGTCGAGTCCGTCCTCGACGCGCTCGACGTGCCCGCGTCGGCGGCGATCGACGTGGTCGGCCGGCTCGCGAGCCGCTCGCTGGTGATCGTCGAGCAGGGCGCAGCGCGCTACCGGCTGCTCGACAGCATCCGCGCCTTCGCGCTCGAGGCGATGGCGGAGGCCGGAGCGACCGAGCGCGCCCTCGCCGCCCACGCGGCGTGGTTCGCCGCCGCGGCCGGCGCGTCGCACCGCCGGCGTGCGCAGCAGCCGCCAGGCCGAGCACCTCGCCTTCGCCCGCGCCGAGCGCGCCGAACATCGACGCCGCGCTGGCCTGGAGCGCGGCCAACGACCCGCTGCTCGCGCTCGCATCGCCAACGGGTTCGGCTGGGCCTGGATCGTGCTCGGCGACAGCCGCGGCGCGCAGCGGATCCTGGCCGCGCTCGCGGCGGCCGGTGACGCGGCGCCCGCGAGCGAGCGGGCGAGCGCCTGCTGCTCGCCGCCTGGATCGAGGCCTCGACCGGCCATCTCGAGCTCGCGCGCGAGCACGTCGGCGACGCCGCCGGGCTGGCCGAGCGACACCGACCTGCGGGCGCGCTGCGACTACTACCTCGCCTACGTCGTCTCGCACCACGGCGAGTGGGAGCACGCGCTGGAGCTCACCGCCCGCAGCGCCGACGGGCTGGAGCAGCCGTGGGACCAGGCCGCGAACGCGCTCTTCGCCGCCCGCGCCGCGATCTCGGCCGGCGACCGCGAGCGCGCCGCCGCCGCCCGCGACGAAGTCGAGCGCTGGCTGCGCGAGGTCGACGATCCGTGGCTCCACGTCCGGCGCGACGCGATGCTCGGCGAGCTGGCCCGGGTCGAGCATCGCTTCGACGACGCCGTCGCTCCACATCGGGCGCGCCGCCCAGACCTCGGGCCGGCTCGGCTTCCAGCAGACCGAGGCCTACCAGCTCTCGAGCCTCGGACGAGCGCAGTGCCAGGCCGGCGACTACGAGACCGGGGCGGCCACGCTCGAGCTGGCGATCGAGAAGGCCGAGGCGACCGGCGACGTGCGGCTCGCCGTGCTCGCCCGCGTGCACCTCGGGCGCGTGCTGCGGGCGCTGGGCCGGATCGCGCCGGCGCGCGCGGCGCTCGAGGCCGCGAGCGCGTGGCACCGCGAGGCCGGCGGCGGCGAGCAGGCGGCGCTCGGCGAGTGCCTGCTGGCCGCGCTCGACGCCGCGACGGCGACCCGAGCGCCCGCGCGCGGCTCGAGGCGCTCCTCGCCGCCGCCCGCGCGACGGCGACGCGCCGGTCGAGGTCTTCGCGCTCGACGCGCTCGCGGCCGCGCCGACGAGGCCGACCGGCGGATGCGCGGCCGCCGCGCACTTCATCACCGAGCGCGATCGGGTCGACGCGGCCGCTGATTCAGCAGCACGAACGCCAGCAGCCCGCCCATGACGATCGCGATCCCGATCGCCTGGCGCGCGTTGATGACCTCGCCCAGCAGCAGGAACGACCACACGACCGCGAGCGCCGGCTGCGCGACCTGGGCGATCCCGATCGTGCCGATCTGGATCGTCTTCTGCGCGTAGACCAGCAGCCCCTGGGCGGCTACGCCGCTTGTGAGGGTGAGGATCAGCATGTAGGTCCAGCCCGTCCGGCTCAGCCCGAACACGTCGCCGTGGGCGATCGCCAGCGGCAGCACCGCCACGGCGGCGATCGGGCAGATCGTCGCCATGAAGGTCGTCACGTCCATCTCCCGGCGGAAGCGCTTGGTCGCCGCGACGTACGCCACGAGCAGCAGCATCGCGATGAAGCCGAACACGTTGCCCTCCAGCGAGGCGTCGCCGTTGGGCGGCGCGCTGAACAGCACGAGCGCCACGCCGCCGAAGGCCAGGAGCGCGAACACGAGCGCGCGCGGGTCGATGTACTCGGCGAACAGCCAAGCGCCGACCGGCACGATCAGGAACGGGGCGAGCGAGCCGATCAGCGCGGCGTTGGCGACGCTGTTGTGCGTCGCCCCCGCGAAGAACACGGCGAGGTTGAGGCCGAAGAAGATGCCGGGCACGAGACCTGGCGCACGTCGCGCCCGGTGACCCGCCGGCCCGTGCTCCACAGCAGCGCGTTCCACATGAGGCTGACCGTGACCATCCGCCAGAACGCGACGAGCACGCCCGGCGACTCGGCGCGCTTGACGAGCGTCGAGCTGAGCGAGAAGGCGACGACCAGGCCGACGACCGCGAGCACGCCCAGCGCCTTGGCGCTCAGGGCCCGGGCCGGCGGGGGTGACGCGATGGCCGCCATGCTCCCGCGCCAGCCTATTCGGACTGCGGCGTGCTGTCAGACCGGGATCGCGGCGGTGAGCACGTCGCAGCCGTCCTCGGTGATGAGCACGTTCTGCTCGATCCGGACGCCGCCGAGGCCGAGCAGCTCGTCGACGCGATCCCAGTCGACGTCGCGGCGGTCGCGGTGGCGGGCGAGGAGCGGCGCGACGAAGTAGATCCCCGGCTCGACGGTCCAGGCGTGGCGCGGCTGCAGCGGGATGTCGAGCCGCAGCCGCGGGAGGCCCGGCGCCGGCTCGCGTGCCTCGTCGGACGCGTAGCCGGCGTCGCGCACGCCGAGGCCGACCATGTGCCCGACCCCGTGGGGAAAGAAGAGCGTGACCGCGCCGCTCTCGACGAGCGTCTCGGGCGTGCCGCGCAGCACGCCGAGCTCGACCAGGCCCTCGGCGGTCGACGAGCGCGGCGGTCCGGTGCACCTCGCGCCACTCCGCGCCGGGTCGGCACGCGGCGATCGCCGCCTCGCCGGCGCGGCGGACCGTCTCCCAGACGATCCTCTGCTGCGGCATCGAGCTCGCCGCCGACGGCGTAGGTGCGGGTGACGTCGCTCGCGTAGCCGCGGTACTCGGCGCCCGCGTCGACGAGCAGCAGCTGGCCGGCCTCCAGCGCGCGCTGCGTCGGGGCGAAGTGCAGGACGGCGCTGTGGTCGCCGGCCGCCACGATCGACTCGAACGCGAGGAAGTCGCCGCCCGAGCGCAGGAACGCGGCCTCGAGCGCGACCTGCAGCTCGCGCTCCGTGCGGCCCGGCGCGACCATCGCGGCCAGCTCCGCGAAGCCCGCGCGGGTCGCCTCGGCCGCGACCCGCATGCGCTCGAGCTCGTCCTCGTCCTTGGGCCGGCGGACGCGGATCAGCTCGTTCCGCAATGCGTCGTCGGGATCGCTGGTCGCGCCCAGACGGCGCACCGGCCGCCCGGCCACCCACCCTTCGAGCACGTCGCGCGGCCGGGTGCCCTCCGGCACGCCCTCGCGGTCGCCCTCGAGCCCCGTCCACAGCAGCTCCTCGGCGGTGACCGGCACGACGAACTCGATCCAGCCCTCGCCGGGATCGAACGCGAGCGCGCCGCCGGGCCGCTCGCGGTCGGTCAGGTACAGGTACTCGGAGTGCGCGCGATACGGGTAGGTGCGGTCGCCGCGGCCCGGCACCGGGATCTCGTCGCCCGCCGCCACGAGCACGACCGCGTCGCCTACGTCCCACGCGGCCGCCGCCGCCGCTCGCCGCTGCTCGAGGTCCGACATGGGGGGAGCCTACGGGGCAGCCGGAGCCGGGTCCGGGTGCGCGGGGCCGATCGCGTGCGCCGGCTCCGGCGCGGAAGGGCTCGGCGGCGCCGCGGGCGTGGCCGGCGCCGCCGGCGTGGCAGGCGCCGCCGGATCGGCGGCGGTCCCGCTCCAGTCCCGCCACTCCATGTGCCAGATCTCGGCATCCGTGGAGTAGGTGTCGAACCCGAACTCGGTCGAGTGCTGGTTGAGCCACTGGCCCGCCCCCGCGCGGAACGCGTTGGCGTTGTTCTCGCGGTTGATCCCGTGCCAGTTGACGTTCCTCCGGCTGGTCGCGTACGGAAAGTTGATGTCGACGGTGAGGCCGGAGTGGTGGGTCGACGCCCCGCGCGGCGCCTTGAAGCGCCCGGTCTCGCGGATCAGCCAGTCGGCCTGCGCACGCGTCCACGGCGACGAGGCGGCGAGCGCGTCGCGGAAGCGGTTGTGCGCGGCGCTCCCGACCGGGCCGAGCTCGCTGCGCGCCTGGTCCTCGAGGGCCGCCGGGAACGCGTTGGGCAGCTCGGTCGGGTTCAGCCGGATCGTCTTGCGCAGCGCGCGCAGGTACGCGTCCCCCTCGCTGCGCGCGGACGGCCGGAAGCCGCTGGCCACGACCGCCTGCTTCATGCTCTCGTCGTTGAGCCGCTGCCCCTCGGCGCGCAGCGCCGTCATCAGCCGGTTGAGCGGGTCCTGCAGCACCGGGTGGATCAGCTCGGCGGTGGTGACGCCGTGCCCGGTGCTGCCCTCGCCGGTGTAGGGGACCATCGCCGACGCGGGATGGATGAACTGCGGGCGGTTGGTGCTGTTGGTGTGGTTGCGGACGCGGCTGAAGCGCAGGAAGTCGCCCTGCGAGGTCGTGATCCGCGTCGAGTGCGTCTCGTCCAGCGTCTGCCGTTGCAACCGCCGAACTCGCCGCGCGAGCGACGGCTGAGCCGGCGTGGCTGTCGACGAGGGACCCGCCGGTGCCGGCGTGCCCGCGAGCGGGCCGGAGGCGTCGAGCGAATCCAGCGCGCGCCCGAAGTTGCTGTTGTGCGACAGCGCGTTGGTATGGGTTGAGCCGCTGAAGGCGTTGGCCTGGTAGTTCGTCCACAGCCGCTCGAGCACCTCGTGGCGCCCGTCCGTGGCGTCGCGAAGCCGCCGCTGGATCGTGCGGTCCGCGAACCAGTCGAGGATGCCCTGGCGGAGCCTGCGCGCCTGGGCGGCGTAGTTCCCGGACCCGCCGAAGGCGACGAAGTGGAAGCCGTGGTCGCGCAGGTAGTCGAGCTGCCGGCGCGTGATCTCGTCGCGGCTGCCGCCGGCCGCGTTGATCGTCTCGAGCTGCGCGAGGTCGGCGTTCAGCCCCGTCTGCTGCGCGCTGTGGCGGGCAGTCGGCCGGTCCGCGACGTAATCGAGCCACGTCCCCGTGTCCCCGTGCCAGCTCTCGAAGCCGAACAGGCCGCGGAAGTTCGTCGGCAGCCGCCCGCGGCGCAGCATCTGCGACAGGAACAGCCCGCCGCCGCTGTGCGCCGACAGATACACCGGGCCGCGGGTCGCGTGGTTGGGCAGCTCGTGCGCGTTGAGCTTGTCCAGGCAGTCGTCGATATAGGCGTCGAAGTCACCGACGTCGAAGCTCACGCTGTAGGTCATGCTGCCCGTGCGTGGGTTCCGGCCGCCGTCGATCGAGCGGCCGATCGGCAGGATCACGATCACCCGCGCGCCCGGGCGGCGGGCGATGAACTCCTCGACCTGCTGGGGGATCTGGAAGTCGGCGACGTCCTCCGGCGACCCGGTGCGCTTGCGCATGTCGTAGGAGCCGCTCTTGATCCCGTGGAAGTGCATGACCACGGCGACCTCGCCGGTCGGCGCCGCCCGGAGGGCGCGCGGCACGATCGCGACCGCGCGTCCGCGCGCGCCCGTCGGACCCTGCCCGACGGCGTTCGCGTAGCCGGGCCCGGTCGGGACGGTCGCGTCGGTCAGCGGTCCCTGCTCCTGCTGGGTGCCCCGGAGCCCGTCGAGCAGGGTCCGGTCCATCGCGCCGACCGTCCCGGAGTCCGTCGTGCGGCCGCGGTCGGCCCACTGGTAGTTGCTGAGGCTGGGGTCGGCCGCGGGCGTCGTGGTCACGTGATCGGCGGCCCGCGGCCGCTCGGCGGGGAGCGGAGTCGCACCGACACCGGCCGTCACACCCGCGGGCATCGCCGAGTCCACGGCGTCGCGCGCCAGCAGGAGACCCACAGCGCGGTTCCCGATCGCGTGCTGCAGGCGCTCCAGCCGCGCGATCGCGGGAGCGGGCGGCAGCGAGTGGACCGGCCCGCTTCCGGCCGGACGCTCGGCGTGCTCCGCGGCCGGCCGTTCGCGCACGTTCCGACGGTAGTGCAGAACTCACACCCGCGCCAGCCATTCGAGCGGGAACGGCGGCCGCGCCAGCGGCCGGACGGCGAGCCGCATGAGCATCAGCGGGTTGTCGTCGCCCGCGATGCGGTTCACGTGCACGGTCGAGCACGCCGTGCAGCGGTGCACGAGCGCCCACTCGCCATCCTCGCGCGCCGACACGCCGATCGGCTCCATCGAGCCGTCGCAGTCGGCGTCGCGGTCGCCGGGCACGTCGTCGTCGACGTGCCGGCTCCACAGGCAGTTGGGGCAGTGATTGCGATGTTGCGTGCCGGGCGCCGACATCGGGACGTCGAGGTGACAGCGGCGGCAGCGGAAGCTGCGGACACGGGTACGGCGATGCGACAAACAGACCTCCGGTGAAGATTCGGGCAGGGACCGGCGGGGCGCTGGCGCCCCGCGGCGGCCGAGGGCTCAGCCCTGGCGGCGGTGTGAGGTATGTCCCGTGGCGGCAATCATGGAATCGCTCACCTGCCCTTCGATCCCGGAGGTTCGGATCGGTCGGACGGCGCGAGCATACACCCGGGCGAGTAGGTTCGGGGAGCGATGGAGGCCCCCGGCCAGGTGCGCGTCCTGGTACTCGACGAGGACCGCTCGCTCGGCGAGGTGGTCCCGCCGGGGTCGCTGGAGCGCGCGCGCCGCGCGTCGGTCGCCGCGGTGCTGAGCCGCCCGGCCGGCTCGTGGGCGGCCAGCCGCGACTCCGAGATCGCCCGCGGCGGGTTCGGCCTGCTCGTCCTCGACGGCCTGCTCGTGCGCCGGGTCGGCGTCGGCGGGCGCTTCGGCGCGGAGCTGCTGGCCGCGGGTGACCTGCTGCGGCCGTGGCAGCACGACGGCGCGGCCGAGGTGCTGCCGTTCGAGATGGCGTGGCGGATCGTCGCGCCGATCCGGATGGCGGCGCTCGATCCCCGCTGGGCCGCCCGGATGGCGCCGTTCCCGGAGGTCGCCGGCGAGCTCACCGGCCGCGCGCTCGACCGCTCGCTCCGGCTCGCGACGCTGATGGCGATCTCCCAGCAGCCGCGGCTCGACCGGCGGGTCTGGCTCCTGTTCTGGGAGCTCGCCGACCGCCACGGCACGGTCCATCCCGATGGCATCCACCTGCGGCTGCGGCTCACGCACGAGGTGATCAGCCACCTGGTCGCCGCGCGCCGCCCGTCGGTCTCCGCCGCGCTGACGCGGCTCGCGAAGCGCGGTGTGCTCCGGCGCGACGGCGGCGAGTGGCTGCTCAGCGGGCCACCGCCGGACGCGGCGTAGCCGTCACTCGGCGTACGGGATCTCGGCGCTGATGCGGGTGCCGCGCTCGACCGGGCTGTCGACGTCGAGGCGGCCGTCGAGCGCCTCGAGCCGGTCCGCCAGGCCGCGCAGCCCGGTGCCGCGGCTGGCGTCCGCGCCGCCGATGCCGTCGTCGGCGACCTCGATGGTGGCGCTGCCGTTGGAGCGGCGGACGCTGACGGTGACGTGCGAGGCGCGCGCGTACTTGGCGACGTTGGTGACCGCCTCGGCAACGACGTAGTACGCCGCCGCCTCGACCGGGCCGGAGAGCCGCTCGTCGGGCAGCTCGGTGAGCTCGACCGGCAACGGCGCGCGGTTGACCAGCGCCTCGAGCGCCGGACCGAGGCCGCGGTCGGTCAGCACCGCGGGATGGATCCCGCGGGCCAGCTCGCGCAGCTCGTCGAGCCCCTGCGCGAGCTGTTCCTGCGCGCCCTCGAGGATCTCGCGGGCCTTCGGCGGGTCCTTCTCGAGCGTCGCGTCGATCATGCGCAGGTCGAGCGCGAGCGACACGAGCCGCTGCTGCGCGCCGTCGTGGAGGTTGCGCTCCAGCCGCCGGCGCTCGGCGTCGCCGGCCTCCACGATGCGGGCGCGCGAGGCGGCCAGCTGCTCGTGCGCGTCGGCGTTCGCGAGCGCCTGCGCGACGAGGTCGGCGAAGTCGCACAGCCGCTTCTCGACGCCCGCGGGCAGGGGCTCGTCCGAGCGCGTGCCGGCGGCGAGCGCTCCCCACAGCTCGCCGCCGACGGCGACGGGCGCGGCGACCGCCGCGGTGTAGCCGGAGCGTTGCAGCGTCTCGGCGAGGTTCCCGCTGGTGTCGGCGTAGCGGTCCACCCGCTGCGGGCCGCCGCTG
The DNA here is from genome assembly GCA_963722815.1 of uncultured Solirubrobacteraceae bacterium. GTDB lineage: Bacteria > Actinomycetota > Thermoleophilia > Solirubrobacterales > Solirubrobacteraceae > DASQFQ01. Next base: position 983,724 of record CAVROM010000003.1, on the reverse strand, counting down.
CGCAGGACCCTGGCGACGACGGTGTCGCCGTCGAGGTCGAAGGTGCTGCCGAGCGGCAGGCTGAGCACGCCGTCGTCGCTCCAGCCGCCGACGACGGTCGCCGTGCGCTCGCCGTCGTAGCGCATCACGCTCGCGCCCGGCATGCCCAGCAGCCGCGCGACCTCCTCGGTGACCTGCTCGAACACGCGCCGCGGCGGCGCGCCGCCGGCCACGAGCGTCGCCACCCGGCGCAGCGCCGCCTGCTCGCCCGCGAGCGCCGCGAGCTGCGGCGGCCGCCCGCCTCCGCTCGGCGGTCACGGCGGCGAGCACCAGCGAGGTCAGCGCCGAGATGGCGATGAACAGCTGCGTCGCCAGCAGGCTGTCGGTGATCGAGTCGCGCACGAACGGTCCGTCGTTCTGCGCCGTGTTCCAGACCGTGATCGAGCAGACGACGAAGACCGCGGTGGCGGCGCCGCGCGGGCCGAAGCGCACGGCCGCCCACAGCAGCACCGGGAAGACGATGTAGGGGACGTCGCGCTGCGGCGGGAGCTCCGCGAGCAGGACCAGCAGGACGAGCACGACGCCGCCCTCGATCTGCTCGCGGCGGCCGATGCCCGCGAGGCCGGCCGACGCCCAGGCGAGGATCACCGGCGCGACCACGAGCACGCCGGCGGCGTCGCCGAGCGTCCACGTGCGGAACACCTCGCCGAGCTCGCCGGCGGCGATCACGTCGCCGAGGCGCAGCGCCAGCGGCCCGAACGCGGCGCTGATCAGCGCCGCGACCAGCGCGCACGCCACGAACGCGACGACGTCGGCGACGCGCTCGAGCCCGGTGCGGCCGCCGGTGAGCCGGCGCAGCAGCAGCGCGGCGACCACGAGCGCGACGGTGTTGCCGAGCGTCTGCGCCAGCACCGTCCCGAGCGGCGTCGAGTAGTCGCCGAGCAGCAGGTCGCCGACCACGATCGCGGGCCACAGGCGGACGCCGTAGAGGAACAGCACCGCGAGGCCGAGCCCGGCGGGCGGCCACAGCGCCGCCACCGCGCCATCGAGATACGCCAGCTCGAGGCCGATCCGCCCGGCGCCGTAATACACGGCGGCGACCAGCACGAGCGACCCGATGTATCGCGTCACGGCCCGAGTCTAAACCGGCGCGGCGCGTCGGATCACGGCGCGAACTGCGCGCGCGTGGTTCTACATCCGGGTCAGCGGTCGGGGTACGGGTCGGCGGCGGAGACGTCGCTGCCGGCCGGTACGGGGCTCGCCATGGCTACAGCCCCAGCTTGTCGCCGACGCCGCCGGGCAGCTTGCCGGCGAGGTCCTTGGGGTCGATGCCGTACTTCTGCAGCAGGTCGCCGTGCTGCTCGGGGTCGACCTGGTCGGGCAGCTCCTTGTCGGCCTGCTCGGCCTTGTCGTGATCGCCGCGCTCGCGCAGCAGCTCCAGGACCTTGTCCTTGGGGATCTCCATCGCCACTCCCTCCGGTCGGTGGTGTGCCGCCGGGCTACCCCTCGGAAGCGGTACCAAACAGGGTGGTCAGCGAACGGAATGCCCCGCTCGCGCAGGGCCTTCACGGGTCAGGAGGACTTGGTTCCGCTCGGCGGGGCCGAGCCGGACGGTGGCTTGCCGCCGCCGGGCGGACCGCCCTTCTGGGTGCCGGTGAGCTTGAAGTCCTTGCTCACGAGCACGTGCACCTCGCCCTTGTCGCCGGACTGGACGACGTGCACGACGTACGAGCCGTCGGAGAGCCTCATTGCCCGCTCGACGGTGCCCGGGTACTTGGCGGTCGCGACCGCCTTGAGCTTGGTCAGGGTCGCGCCGGTGACGGCGGTGCCCGTTCCGCCCGGAGGCCCGCCGGTGTCGGGCCGGCCTCCGGCGGTCTGGGGAGTGCCGTTGGCGGCCGCCGAGGAGTTGCCGCCGTTGGCGATCGCGTTCGCTCCGAACGCGAGCGCGATGACAGCGGCGGCCGCGGCGACGACCTTGGCGATCTTGGTGTTGGTGTGTGAAGAGGTCATGGCGGCATGTCAGCGCCTGTGGCTGAGCCGCGCCCGGGGCCGGGCTGGGAGTTGGCTGGGCGCTCAGCTGACGCGGTGGCGAGCGAAGCCCGGCGTCTCCAGGACCCGGTGGTCGCTGGTGACGCACAGCGCGTCGTAGCCGTCGAGCGTCGCAGTCCACTCCGGCCCGTCCGCGCCCATCGCGAACGCCGCCGTCGCGCAGGCGTCGGCCAGCGCGAGGTCCGGCCCGACGACGGTGACCGACAGCAGGCCCGCCGGCGGGCGGCCGGTGCGCGGGTCGACGATGTGGGCGCCCTGCTCGTACTCGCCGGAGGTGGCGACCGCCAGGTCCTCGACCTCGAGCACCGCGGCAAGCTGCTCGAGCTCCTCGGGATGGCGGATGCCGATGCGCCACTGCCCGCGCGTGACGATGTCGCCGCCGGCGTTGATGCAGAAGCGCTCGGCCGCGACGAGGCGCGCCGCGCCGGCGACCGCCCACCCCTTGACGTAGCCGGACGGGTCGAGGCGGCCGGCGGCCCGGACGGAGAAGGCGCCGCCGGTGAGCCGCTCGAGCCGCATGCACTCGTTCAGCACCTCGTCGACCTCCGGGCGGCAGTCGGCGAGCAGCAGCTCGCCGCGGTCGAGGCGGCTGATCTCGCTGTCCTCGCGGTAGGTGCTGAAGATCGCGTCGACTTCGCGCAGCCAGGCGAAGGCCGGCTCGGTGTCGACGGGCTGGGGATCCCGAACGTCGATGCCGATCGGGATGCCCATGATGTGACGGACGTCAGGCACTGACGGCGTACAGCGTCCCACCCGAGGTGGAAACGCCCTACACCGCCTTGCCCTGGGCCTTCACCCATCTGGCGATGCCGGTCGCCTTGCCGCCGGAGGACGAGCCCTCGAGCGCACGAAGGGCGCGGCCTGACGCTCACCAGCCGGTGTTGAGCAGGTGCTCGACGGCGAGCGCGACCGCGAGCTGCAGCACCAGGCCCGCGCGGCGCCAGCGCTCCGACAGCAGCGCGCAGCTGAGCAGGATCCAGGGCACGAACGGGAGCCAGATTCGCTCCACCTCGGCCTTGCTCATCTGCGTGGCGTCGGCGACCAGCACGGAGAGGGCCGCGGCGAGCGCGAGCGCGGCCGCCGGCCGCAACGTGCGCACCTGAGCGAGCCCCGCGCCCGCGAGCGGGCCGGTGCTGAAGAGGAGCGCGGCGAGGCCGCCCCAGCTCCAGTAGCTCGACGGGCGTCGACCACCCACGCCGTCCAGGTAGCGCTGGTGCAGCGCTACCAGCGCGTCGGGATAGGAGAAGCCGAGCGCCGCGAACGCTCCGACGACGGCCAGCGCCGCGGCGGCGGCAATCGGCAGCGGCCGCCACGAGCGCGCGAGGGCGAGCACCGTGAGCGCGAGGATCCCCAGTAGCGGCAGGCCGTAGGAGAGCATCACGCACACGCCGAGCAGCAGCCCGGCGACCGCCGCCCAGCCGGCGCTGCGCCGCACCGCCGCCACGGCGAGGGCTGCGAGGCCCCACGCCGCGACGGCGGCGAACAGCGCATCGGCCGAGACGGCCTGCCACACGGCCGCCGGAGCGAAGACGACGAATGGCGCGGCCCGCCGCGCCATCCCCTCCTCCCCCAACACCCGGGCCGTGACGAGCACAGCCACCGCCGTCGTGGCCGCGAGCACCGTCACCACGAAGCCCGCGGAGAGGCCGTCGCCGAGACCGAGGCGGTCGAGCCCGATGAAGAACAGCACCGCTCCGGGCGGATGGCCCGCGACGTGGACCGCCCAGTTGCGCTTCGGCGCCGAGTCGTAGGGGATCCGGCTGACGTACTCCCGCAGCATCTCGGGAATGTCGTCGACCCTGTGCGCGGTGCGCAGGTACTCGTGCGGTGTCGTGAGGATGTGGCCGATCCCGTCGGTGCCGTCCACGAGCGCGAGGGCCAGCATCCACGTGAGTCCGGCGGCGAACACCGCGGTGAGCAGCCAGCGCCACGGCAGCCGCTCAGCCACGTCGACCGCGAACAGGGCGGCGAGGACCGCGAGCGCGAGCGCCGGCAGCGTGCCCGGCCCGGTGCGCGGCGCCCACTCGGCGTGCAGTGGAGGGAACGACATCACGTGGACGTCCCAGCCGGCCGCTTCGGGAACGATCATGGCGGCCGCCATCAGGGCCAGCGCCGCGCCGAGGCCGAGTGCCGGGGCCTTGCGCCCGACCGCGGCGGAAAGCCCGCGCGGAGGGGCCGTGCGCGCGACGGCCATCAGCGCAGCGGGGCGGTCGCGAACTCCCGCATGCCGGCTGCGAACTCCTCGCGCGCGCGGAAGCCGAGGACGCCGGCGGCGCGCTCGGCGGACGCCACGATGTGGCGCACGTCGCCGCCGCGCCACTCGCCGGTCACGACCGGCCGCTCCGCGCCCTCGAACGCGTCGGCGAGCGCGGCCGCCATGTCGAGCACGCTGTGCGGCGTGCCGCTCGCGACGTTGAACGCGCCGGCGACGGGCTGGGCGGCAAGCAGCGCGCACAGGTTCGCGCGGGCGACGTCGCGCACGTGCACGAAGTCGCGCCACTGCCCACCGTCCTCGAACACGCGCGGCGCGCGCCCCGCCTCGAGCGCGCTGCGGAAGATGCTCGCCACACCCGCGTAGGGGGTGTCGCGCGGCATCCGCGGTCCGTAGACGTTGTGGTAGCGGAGCGCCGTGACCGGCACCCCGGTCTCGCGCGAGAACGCCGCGCACAGGTGCTCCTGGGCCACCTTGGTGGCGGCGTAGACGCTGCGGGGGTCGAGCGGCGCGTCCTCATCGACGGTCCCCGGCGCGAGCGGCTCGTCGCACAGCGGGCACGGCGGCTCGAAGCGACCGGCGTCGAGCGCCCCGGCGCTCCGCGGCCCCGGGCGCACCTCGCCGTGGCGCGCGCAGCGGTAGCTGCCCTCGCCGTAGACGACCATGCTCGACGCCAGCACGAGGCGGCCCGCGAAGCCAGAGCGCGCGAGCGCGCGCAGCAGCTGCGCCGTGGCGAGGTCGTTGTGGCCGACGTAGTCGGCGATGTCGCCGATGTCCGTGCCGAGGCCGACCATCGACGCCTGATGGCAGACCGCGTCGATGCCCGCGACCGCCCGCTCGGCCACGGCCGGATCGCGGAGGTCGCTCTCCAGCCACTCCGCGGCCGGGTTCAGATACGGAGGCCGCGCCGCGTGCGCGACCGGCAGCAGCGCGTCGACCGCGCGCACGGCGTAACCCTGCTCGACCAGCGCGTCGACGATGTGCGAACCGATGAACCCGGCGCCGCCGGTGACGAGGATCATGCGCCGTAAGCCTCTGGCAAGAAGCGCCGACTACGGTCGCCCGGGTGCACCAGGTCGTCCTGCCGGTCCTCGACGAGCGCGCGGCGCTGCCGTGGGTGCTCGAGCGCATGCCCGCCGGCTACGAGCCGATCGTCGTCGACAACGGCTCGACGGATGGCTCGGGCGAGCTCGCCGCCGCGCTCGGCGCGCACGTCGTGTACGAGCCGCGCCCGGGCTTCGGCGCCGCCTGCTTCGCGGGGCTGGTCGCGGCGCACGCCGAGGTCGTCTGCTTCATGGACTGCGACGCGTCGTTCGACCCGCGGGAGCTGCCGCGGGTGGCCGAGCCGGTCACGGCGGGCGCGGCCGACCTGATGCTGGGCGCACGCGTCGGGGCCTGGCCGTTGCACGCGCGCATCGCCAACCGCGCGCTGACCGTGGAGCTGCGGCGGCGCACCGGCGTCGCGCTGCGCGACCTCGGCCCGATGCGGGCCGCGCGCCGTGAGGCGCTGCTCGGCCTCGGCCTGGTCGATCGCCGCTTCGGCTGGCCGCTCGAGATGGTGGTGCGCGCGGCCGAGGAGGGCTGGCGCATCGACGAGGTGGATGTGACCTACCTCCCCCGCCAGGGCCGCTCGAAGGTGACCGGGACGGTCCGGGGCACGCTGCGCACGGTGCGCGACATGGTGGCGGCGCTGGCGTGATCGCCACCCTGATCGTGCTGGCCAAGGCGCCGCTGCCGGGCCGCGTCAAGACCCGCCTGACCCCGCCGCTGAGCCCGGAGCAAGCCGCCGCGCTTGCCTGCGCCGCGCTCGAGGACACACTGGCCGCGATGGCCGGCTCGCGGCTGGCGGAGCGGCTCGTGGTCGCGCTCGACGGCGAGCCGGGCGGCTGGCTGCCGGCGGAGTTCGAGATCATCGCCCAGCGCGGCGAGGGGCAGGCGGAGCGCCTCGCCGCGGCGTTCGAGGACGTCCGCGATCCGGCGCTCCTGGTCGCCATGGACACGCCGCAGGTCACGCCCCAGCTGCTCGACGCCGGCCTGGCGCGGCTGGCCGACGGCGCCGACGCGGTCTTCGGCCCCGCGACCGACGGCGGCTACTGGACGATCGGCCTCGCGCGCCCCGACGCGCGCGTGTTCGGCGGCGTGCCGATGAGCACGCGCGACACCGGCGCGGCGCAGCTCGCGCGGCTCACGGCGCTCGGGCTCGAGACCCATCACCTGCCGCCCTTGCGCGACGTCGACACGTTCGAGGACGCGCGGGCGGTCGCCGCGCTCGCCCCCGACGGCCGGTTCGCGGCCGCCTTGCGCACGTACAACGCCGCCGACCCCGCGAACAGGACGCCGGTGATCAGCAGCCAGCGCGCGAGGTAGTCCGGCGCGGGCGCCCCGCTGACCTGCTCGAGCTTGCCGGTGCTGCGGCCGAGGATCAGCGGGAAGAAGACGAGCAGCAGCAGCGCCGAGAGGCCGACCGGCACCCGCAGGTAGTTGACGGCCCCGCGCCGGCCGCCGATCGCCTGCGCCGCCCGGTCGAGCCCGGAGTAGAACGGCAGCAGGATGAAATCGTGGAGCACCACGGCCGCGACGAACCAGATCAGCACGTTGAAGGTGGCGCGCAGCTCGAGGAACTGGAGCACCACGAAGCCGGCCAGCGCGAACGCGGCCAGGTGCGCGACGGCGTGGATCGGGGACGCCCCGTAGTGATCTCGGAAGCGCTTCACGCCACGCCCTTGAAGGTCATCGCCGTCACCCACTTCGTGTTGTGCACGCCCGGCAGCGCCGGCACGATGACGCGAGCCGGGAAGCCGTGGTCGAGCGACAGGTCGGCGCCGTTGACCTTCAGCGCCAGCAGTGCGCGGTCGTTGCCGAACTGCGTGCGCGTCAGCGTCACCTGCCGGAACGTCCCGCTCTCCTGCAGCGACTCGACGAGCAGCTCGCCGGCCGCGGCGGCGCCGGCCAGCTTCGCGAGGCTCGCGAGCGGCACGCCGGTCCAGCGCTGCGTGGTCGTCCAGCCCTCGACACAGGCGATCGGCAGCGTCTCGGTGCGCTGCTCCATGGCGAGCAGGTCGGCGCGGGTCAGGCGCAGCTCGCGCTCGCCGGAGCGCAGGACGAACCGGTAGCCCTCCCCCGTCATCTCCGGCTCAATCCCCGCCCCCTTGGCTGTCTTATTGACCTGGAAGCCATTGGGTCCGGGGCCGGGATCGCCGCTGCGGGGGGCGAGCAGCGAGAGCTTGCGGAACGGGCCGCCGATCGTCTCGCCGACGTTGGCGAGCAGGAGCAGCGCCGAGCCCGCGCCGACGAAGCCGATCAGCCCCCGCCGGGTGATCGTCGGCGGCGCGGGGTCGCTCGCCACGAGGCCGTCGGGATCAGGCGGCTCGGGCCGCGTGGCGGCGAGGTCCTCGCGCAGCGGCCGCAGGATCCCGCGCTCGCGGTAGGCGCGGACCATCACCGGCAGCTTGACCACGATGTGGACGACCATCGAGGCGACGAAGACGACCGCGCCGTAGTAGTGGGCGGGGACGAAGCGGAAGTCGAACGCGTAGTAGTTCTGCGCGTTGATGATGCCGGTGGCGAACTCGAACACGGCGCTTGAGACCAGCAGCGCGATCGAGCCGCGCTCGATCGCCTGGGCCGCGGACGTGACCGGCGGCCACGCGAACAGCCGCGGGATCACCGACCACAACTTCGCCAGCAGCAGCGGGACGGTGACGAGGCCGATGTTGACGTGCAGGCCCTGGGTGAGCCCGTAGAGCCACGCCGGCGCGGCGGGCCAGCCGAACCCGAGCGGGACGTCGCGGCTCGGGTCGACGATGCCGTTGTGCCCGAGGCCGGGCTCATAGGCCGCGTGGGAGAGGAAGCCGGTGATCGCGACGACGGTGACGCCGCACAACAGCAGCGAGCCGAGCAGCGTGGTCAGCCACGGGCCGCGCAGCGGGCTGCGCCAGAACTCCGGCCGGAAGGGGCCGGGTGGAGGGCTGCGCCGAACCCCGCCGTCGCGCGTGCCAGGCGGCCCGGTCATACCGCGGCCCGCCGAAGGCGCGCGAAGCGCCGGTCGCCGGCGACGATGCGGCCCGCCACGCGCAGCCCCGAGCCGCGCGCCACGACGGCGATCGCCTCGGCGTCGACGCGCGCCCAGTCGAACCAGGGCCCGACCCCGCCCGCGCCTTCGAGCCGGACGCCGAGCACGGTCGCTCCGCCGCCCGCCGGCTCGACCTCGACGATCGCCTCGCCGCCGGGAGTCAGCAACTCGGCGACGCGCGCGAGCAGCCGCTCGGGGTCGCCTCCGATCCCGACGTTGCCGTCGAGCAGCAGGACGCTCCGCCACGCTCCGGCGGCCGGCAGCGGCGAGAACACGCTCGCGCAGATCGCCTGCCCGCCGCGGCGGCGGGCCAGCCGTACCGCGACCGGCGAGATGTCGATGCCCGTCGCCGCGCGCCCCTGGGCCGAGAGCGCCGCGAGCAGCCGGCCCGGGCCGCAGCCGACGTCGAGCACCGGCGGTGCCGCTGACTCGAGCGCGAGCAGGTCGGCAGCGTCGGCGGGCGCGAGCCAGCGCCGCAGCGGCAGCGGCGCCGACAGACCCGCGGTGCTGCACACACGGCCGTCGTGCTCGCCCGCGGCGGCGTGCTCGAGCAGCCGCCCGTACAGCTCGATCGTCGCCTCGTCCATTCACGCAGCACGCTAGGAGCGAGATCGAACGCGCGTCTTAACTGCGCGGCAGCGAGAAGCGCACGCGCGTGCCGCTCGGCGAGTCGGCCAGCCAGATGCGCCCGCCGTGCGCCTCCACGATCGCGCGCGAGATGGCGAGGCCGAGGCCGGCGCCCGCGCGCGTCCGCGCCGACTCGCTGCCGCCGCGATAGAACGCGTCGAACACGCGCGCGCGATCGCCGTCGCCGATCCCCTCGCCGGTGTCGGCCACCTCGATCTCGACCCGCCCGTCGGTCGCCTCGGCGAGCACGGTCACCGATCCGTCGGCCGGCGTGTGGCGGATCGAGTTCTGGATCAGGTTGAACAGCACGCGCTGGACCTTCTCGGGGTTGGCGCGCGCGGGCTCGTGCGCGCGCACGTCGGCGCGGACGCTGACGCCCTTGGCCTCAGCCTGGGGCCGCAGCGCGTCGACCGCCTCCTCGACGAGCTGGCCGAGCGGCACCTGCTGGATCGTCCACTGGATGTCCCCGGCCTCGAGCCGCGACAGCTCGAACAGGTCGTCGATCAGCGCCGACAGGATCTCGATGTGCGTCTGCATCTGCGCGAGGTAGCCCTGGCGCGTGGGCGCGTCGACGATGTCGTCGCCGACCGCCTCGCTCAGCAGCCGCAGCGAGGTGATCGGCGTGCGCAGATCGTGCGAGACGGCCGCGATCAGGTCGCGGCGCGCGCGCTCCGCGCGGTCGAGCTTGAGGATCGCCGTGTTGGCCGCGCGCGCGAGCTCCGCGACCTCGTCCGCGCTCCCGTCGACGGCGGCGGGCGCGCGGGAGCCCTCCCCCACCGCCACGAGCGTGTCACGCAGCACCTCGATGTCGCGCATCGCGTCGATCGCGAACAGCTGCGCCGCGCGCACGGCGACGACGCCCGCGAACACAACGATCACCATCAGCAGCAACGCGTCGTGGGCGGAGACGAACATGAGCTGCGCCGCGGCGGCGGCGAGCACGACGAGCTGGCCGACGGCGAGCGCGACGCCGATCGTGAACTGGCGGTGCAACGACCCGAGGCGGGGGCGGCGACGGGCCAGCGCGTGCGCCAGGCCGAGCACGGCGGCGCCGAGCGCGACGAGCCCGAGCCACACGACCGCGCCGTCGCCAGGGCGGTAGACGATCGCGACCGTGCCGGCCAGCGCGGTCGCCAGCACGAGCAGGAGCGCGGCCGACCGCCTCATGGCTGGAACCGGTAGCCGACGCCCCACACCGTCTGCACGCGCTCGGGCTCGGCGGGCTCGCGCTCGATCTTCGCGCGCAGGCGGCGGATGTGGACGGTCACCGTCGACGTGTCGGTGTAGAAGGAGTACTGCCACACCGCGTCCATGAGCTGCTCGCGCGAGAAGACGCGGCCCGGGTGGCGGGCGAGGAACAGCAGCAGGTCGAACTCTCGCTGCGTCAGCGCCGCCTCCTCGCCGCGCACGTACGCCCGCCGGGTCTCCGGCTCGATCCGCAGGTCGGCGAACTCGAGCGGCGGCTCGTGCTCCGGCGTCGGGTCCGCGCGGCGCAGGACCGCCTCCACGCGCGCGACCAGCTCGTTGGGCGAGAACGGCTTGACCACGTAGTCGTCGGCGCCGAGCCGCAGCCCGACGACGCGGTCTGACTCCTCGCCGCGCGCGGTCAGCAGGATGATCGGGAGACGCGGGCGCACGCTGCCCTCGTCGAGCGCCCGCAGCCGCCGCATCACCTCGAGCCCGTCGAGGCCGGGCAGCATCAGGTCGAGGATGACGAGGTCGGGCCGGCGGGCCCCCGCCAGCTCCAGCGCCTGCGGGCCGTCGGGCGCGACGCGCGTCTCGTAGCCGGCGCGCTCGAGGTAGCGCGAGAGCACCTCGGTGATGGTGGGCTCGTCGTCGACCACGAGCAGCGAGGCGCGCCGGTGGCCGTTGGTGTCCACCCACCGATTGTTCGCGGTCACGGCGCAGATGGCAAGGCTCGCGGGCGCCACGTTCATCGACTCGTAAGGGGGAGGGCGGCGCGCGTGCGTACCTTCAGGGGATGACGGCGGTCAGCGCGCGCGGGCTGGTCAAGACGTTCGGCGAGGGCCGGGCCGAGCGCCGCGTGCTCGACGAGGTCGACCTCGAGGTGGCGGCGGGCGAGGTCGTGGCGATCCTCGGCCGCTCGGGCTCCGGCAAGTCGACGCTCCTGCATCTGCTCGGCGGCCTCGACCGCGCGGAGGCGGGCGTGATCGAGCTCGACGGCGAGCCGGTGACCGGCGCCTCCGAGCGCGCGCTGAGCGCGCTGCGCCGGCGCCGCGTCGGGTTCGTCTTCCAGTTCTTCCACCTGCTGCCCGAGCTCACCGGGGAGGCGAACGTCCTGCTGGCCGCGCGCGTGCGCGGCGCGCATCCGGACGCCGCGCGCCGCGCGCGCGAGCTCGTCGACGCGCTGGGGTTGCGGCCGGTCGCCGAGTCGCTCCCGCACCAGCTCTCCGGCGGCGAGCAGCAGCGCTTCGCGATCGCGCGGGCGCTCGTCAACGACCCCTCCGTCCTGCTCGCCGACGAGCCGACCGGCAACCTCGACGTCGAGGCCGGCGCCGGGGTGCTGGAGCTGCTGCGCGCCGGCGCCGACGAGGGGCGCGCGGTCGTGCTCGTCACCCACGAGCGGGCGGCGGCCGCGATCGCCGACCGGGTGCTGCGGCTCGACGCGGGGCGGCTGGTCGCGGCGTGAGGCGGCGCCGGTGGCTCGCGGCGGCGGGCATCGCGGCGGCGTCGGTCGTGGTCGGGACCGCGACGACCGTCGGCTACGGGCTCTCCACCGGCTTCGACCGCGCCGCGCGCGACGCCGACCTGCCCGACGTGGTCGCCCGCTTCGACCGCGAGCGCCGCTCGACGCTCGACGAGCGCGTCCGCGCGCTCCCGAACCTCGCGGCGCGCTCGTACCGGCGCGAGCTCACGAACTTCCGCATGGCCGATAACGCCGGGCACTTCCTGCGCCGCGGGACGGTCCAGATCGTGCTCGGTGGCCGCCGCGGCTACGCGATCACGCGCGGGCACGACTTCTCGGCGCGGCCGGGCGAGGTCGTGATCGAGCGCGGCCTGGCACGGGCGTGGGACCTGCTGCCCGGCGACAGACTCGCCGTCGAGGGCTTCGGCGACCTGCGCGTCGCGGGCGTCGCGCTGTCGCCCGACAACGTGGCGTTCCCGCTCGCGCGCGCCGCGCGCGTCTACGTCGGCGCGCAGGAGGTGCAGGACGCATTCCACTTCACGCAGGAGATCCGGCCCGACATCGCGCTGCTGTGGCTGCACGACCCAGCGCGCGCGGACATCACGCTCGCGCAGGCGCGCGTCACGTCCTTCGGCCTCGGCTCGCTGTCGTTCGTGACCCGCGACGGCGTGCGCGTCCTGCTCTCGGAGGCCGCCGGGATCGTGATCTCGCTGCTGGTCGCGTTCTCGCTCGTCGCGCTGATGGCCGCCGGGACGATGCTCGCGGCGGCCGCGCACGCCGACGTCCAGCGCCGGCTCGGCGCGATCGGCGTCCAGCGCGCGCTCGGCTTCACGCCCGCGGCCATCGCCGCGCGCGGAGCGCGGGAGGCGGTGCTGGTGGCGCTGCCCGCCGCCGCGGCCGGGATCGCCCTCGGCGCGCTCGTGGTCGCCGGGCCCGTCGGCGGCGCTGCTCGGCGCGCTCAACGAGCAGCCGCCGGGCTGGGCGCTGGCGGCGCCCCTCGCGGCCGGCCTCGCCGCCGTCGTCGCGCTCGTGACCGCCGCGGCGACCTGGCCCGCGTGGCGCGCCGCGCGCCGTCCGCCGGCGGCGATCCTCCGCGGCGGCGACCTCGCCGGCCGCGCGCCGCGCGCGGCCACGGCCGGGCGGCGGGCTGCTCGCGGCTGGGTGCGCGCTTCTCGCTCGCCGCCCGCGGTCGCTGGGTCGCCTCGGTGCTGACCATCGCGGTCAGCGCCGGGGTGGTGATCCTGATGCTCGCGCTGGCCTCGCTGCTCGTGCGGCTGCGCGACGACCCGGGGACGGTCGGCAAGCGCTACGAGCTCAGCGCGCACCTCGACACGGCGCAGCTGCCGGCGGTGCGACGGCTCCCCGGCGTGCGCGCCGCCGCGCCCCGCTACCAGCTCTCCGGCGCCGACGCCTTCCGGCTCGGCCAGCCGGTGCGGCTGATCGGCTATCCCGGCGACCACACGCAGTTCGAGGCGCCCCCGCTGGCCTCCGGGCGGCGGCTCCGTTCGGCCGCCGAGGCCGAGGTCGGGCTCGGGCTCGCCGACGCGCTCGGCCTGCGGCCCGGCTCGACGCTCGCGGTGCAGTCCGGCGGCGGCGACGAGATCCGGCTGCGGGTGGTCGGCGTCGTCCGGGCGCTCGAGAACCAGGGCCGCGTGGCGTACACGCGCGACGCGCCGCTGCTGAGGGCCGAGCCGCGGCTGCAGCCGGCGATCGCGATCCGCCTGACCGCCGGCGCGGACCGGGCGCGCGTCGCCGCCGGCCTGCGCGCGCTGGGCGCCGCGCCCACGCGCGTCGGCGGCGCCACCACGAGCAACGCCGGCTTCCTCGGCATCCTCGCCGCCGTGCTGCGCGGCGTCGGGCTGGCGATCGGGCTCGTCTGCCTGTACGCGCTGATCCAGGCGCTCGCGATCACCGCGCGCGAGCGCCGCGGCGCCGTCGCGCTGCTGCGGGCGGCCGGCGCCGATCAGACGACGGTGGCGCTCGTGCTGGCGGGCGCCGCGCTCGCGGTCGCGGTGCCCGCCGCGCTCGCCGCGGCCGTGCTCGAGCGGGTGGCGCTCGGGCCGCTGGTCGCCTCGCTCGCCGCCGGCTTCGCCTCGCTCGAGCTCGCGCCCACGCTCGGGCAGGTCCTCCTCGTCATCGCCGGCGTGCTCGCGCTGTCGGCGATCGCGACGGCCGTGATCGCGCGGCGCGTGATGCGCGAGCCGATCGTCGCCGGGCTGCGGGAGGAGTGATGCGCTCGCCGCGCTGATCCTCGTCGCGCTGCTCGCCGCGGGGTGCGGAACGCAGCCGGCCGGCCCGCCGCCGGGCTCGACGCTCGACGCCACGCTCGTCGACCGCGACGGCGACGGCGCGCTCGAGCGCGGCCCGGGCGAGCCGCTGCGCGACCGCGACGAGCTGGGCGGTGGCGGCCGGCGCGTCGCCACGCTCGCCACCTTCGCGCAGATCACCGACGCGCACGTGCGCGACGAGGAGTCGCCCGCGCGCGTGCCGTTCCTCGACCGCCTCGGCGGGGTCTTCCGCCCGACCTTCCGCCCCCAGGAGGCGCTGACCACGCAGGTCCTCGACGCGTCGGTGCGGTCGCTGAACCGCGAGCGCCCGCAGGCCGTGGTCGTCACCGGCGACCTCGCCGACAACGCCCAGGCCAACGAGCTCGACACCGCACGGGCGGTGCTCGACGGCGGGCGCGTGCGACCGGACTCCGGAGCGCCGGGCTACACGGGCGTGCAGGAGAAGGACAACCCCGACCCGTTCTACTACCGGCCGGACAGCGACCCGCCGCGTCATCCGGGGCTGCTCGACCGCCGCGCAGCGCGCGTTCACCGCCCACGGCCTCGACGCGCCCTGGTACCCGGTGCTCGGCAACCACGACCTGCTCGCCCAGGGCGAGGTGCCGCCGACGCCGGCCATCGAGGCGCTCGCCACCGGCGACCGGGCGGTCGAGTCGCTCGACCCGAGTCTGCGGCCGCGGCCCGGCACGGACTCGAAGGCGGCGGTCGCCGCCGTGCTGGCCGGCGGGCTCCCCGGCCGCACCCGCCGCGTCCCCGCCGACCCCGCCCGCCGCCTGCTCAACCCGGCCGAGATCGCTGCGGCGGCTCGGCCGCCGCGGGCGCGACGGCGGCCGGCTCGACTACACGTTCGACGTCGGGCCTTCGGTGCGCGGCATCGTGCTCGACGTCGTCAACCGCGCGGGAGGAGCGCGCGGCCTCGTCACGCCGGCGCAGCTCGCGTGGCTGCGAGGAGCGCTGCGCAGCGCCGGCCGCCGCTACGTCGTGGTCTTCTCCCACCAGCCGCTGGGCCGTCCGACGGCGGCGAGCCCGCGCTGCGCGCGCTCGACGCCGCGCCGAACGTCGTCGCCGCGATCGCCGGGCACCGCCACTTCAACTCGATCGCGCCCCGCGCCTCAGGCCCCTACTGGCTGATCGAGACCGCGTCGCTGGCCGACTACCCGCAGCAGGCGCGCTGCTTCCGGCTCGTCCGCACGACCGGCGGGGTCGCGCTCGAGACCTGGATGGTCGACCAGGACGGCGCCGGCCTCGCCGGCGTCTCGCGCGAGCTCGCCTACCTCGACGCCCAGGGCGGCCGGCCGCAGGGCTTCGCCGGGCGGCCGCAGGACCGCAACGCCCGCCTCACGCTGCCGCTGCGTTAGTTGCCGGCGCCCTTCCAGATCAGCTCGTCGAGGCTCGGCGCCGACTCCGCGAAGCCGACCTTTTTGGTCTCGGCCGCCACCAGCTCGATCGACGGGCGGTTGAGGTCGGGGCTCCAGAACGGCAGCTTCATGCTCTTGGCCGCCGCCGGCGGGATCTTCGTGTAGCTGAGGACGACCGAGCGCACCTCGTCCGGGTGGCTCTGGGCGTAGGAGAGCGACTTGTTCATCGCGGTCGCGAAGCGCTTGACGACGCCCGGGTTCTTCGCGATGTAGTCGGACTTCGTGAAGTAGGTCGCCACGGTGAGCTTCGGCTGCAGGCCCGCGAACGGGGAGAAGATCATGCGCGCCCCGCCCGCCTTGGCCTGGCTGACGAACGGCTCGACCGCGGAGATCGCGTCGACGCGCCCGCTCTTGAGCGCGGCCGTCATCTCCGGGAACCCGACCTCGAGGAACTTGATCTTCGAGGCGTCGATGCCCTGGCGGGCCAGCACCGCGCGGATGGTCAGCTCGTTCATGCCCTGCACCTGGTTGACCGCGATCGTCTTGCCGGCGAGGTCCTTGCCCGAGCGGATCGGCGAGTCGCCCTTGACCATCAGCCCTTCCCACGCCTCGCCGGTGCTCGCCGCCGCCTGCACGCCCTGGGTGACGATCGTGACCGGGAGTCCCTTGGACTTCGCGACGACCAGCGGCTCGGTGGACGAGAAGCCGAAGTCGAGGCTCCCGCTGACGACGCCGGCCGCCACGGCCGCGCCGCCCTGCATGACCTGCGGCTTCAGCGTCAGCTTCTCCTGCTTGAAGTAGCCCTTCTTGATGCCCAGGTACAGCGGCGCAACGTCGGCGATCGGCAGCAGGCCGACCTTCAGCGTCGCCGGGCCGGAGCCTCCCGAGCCCCCGCCCGAGTCTCCGCATCCCGCAACCAGCAGTGCCACCCCGAGCGCGACGACGAGCGCGCGCATGCGCGTGCCTCCCATGTCCTTGCCTCCCCGTGGACCGGTCAGATACGACACGGGAGTATTGCATACAGTTCTGGTGACTGTGTAGAGTCTCGACCATGACGAAGCCTTCTCGCTGGGCGCTCGCCCTCGCCTGCACGCTCGCCTCGCTCGCCACCGCCCCGGCCGCGCTCGCCGCCGGCGGCCTGCGCGAGGTCACCGTCGACGCCGCGCATCCCACCGGCGTCATACGCTCGCTCCAAGGCGTCTCCGGCAGCCCGCTGCCCGGTGACGCGTCGCACGCCGACTTCACCGCGCAGCAACGCCGGATGGGCGTCGACCTCGTCCGCACCCACGACATCGACTGCAAGGGCACCGGGGACATCGACGGGATCGGCGAGAACCGGATCTTCCGCGACTGGAGCGCCGACCCGGACGATCCCGCCAGCTACAACTTCGGCCCCACCGACCGGGCGATCCTGAGCATCGTGCGCGGCGGCTCCGAGGTGCTCTTCAACCTCGGCCACAGCGACCTCAGCTGCGCGGGCGCCGGCTTCAACAACACGCCGCCACCCGACCCGGCCAAGTACGCGGCCGTCGCCCGGCGCGTCGCGCAGCACTACAACGACGGCTGGGCGCACGGCTACCACCTCGGCATCCGCTACTGGGAGATCTGGAACGAGCCGGACCTGATCCC
Source organism: uncultured Solirubrobacteraceae bacterium (assembly GCA_963722815.1). Taxonomy (GTDB): domain Bacteria; phylum Actinomycetota; class Thermoleophilia; order Solirubrobacterales; family Solirubrobacteraceae; genus DASQFQ01. The sequence continues at coordinate 966,863 of CAVROM010000003.1, read as the reverse complement.
GTTCTGGACCGGCACGCCCGCGCAGTTCTACGCCCTCTACGCCGCCACCTCGCGCGCGCTCGCGCGCCTGCACCCGTGGATGCAGGTGGGCGGCCCGGCGCTGACCACCAACAACGACCTCACCGGCTACCGCGAGTCGCTGCTGGACTACATCCACGCCAACCACCTGCGGCTCGACTTCTGGTCGTTCCATCACTACGCCGACTTCAGCAACGACCCGCTGAACTTCACGCGCATCTCCCGCGGCTACCGCAAGCTGCTCGACGACCACGGCTTCCGCCGCGCGCGGATCCTGCTGACGGAGTGGAACTACGCGCTGACCGAGCCGACGACCCAGCTCAACCGCGCGGCGTTCGCCGCCTCGTCGCTGGCGCTGATGCAGGACGCGCCGATCGCACGCGCCGTCTACCACCGCGCCGACCGCGAGGGCGGCCCGGACTGGCAGCTGATCAACGACGACGGCTCGCTCTCCAAGACCGGTCACGCGTTCGAGGCGGTCGGGGCGTTGCGCCGCACGCCGCTGCGGCTGGCCGCGCGCGGTGGCGACGACCAGGGCTTCTCGGTCCTGGCCGGCCGCGGGCTCGGCGGCAAGGTCCGCGTCCTGATGACCAACTACGAGATCGCGCCCGAGGACCAGGGGCCGCTGCCGTTCCCCGACAACCTCTTCCCGATCCCGGGGATCGGGACGTTCCAGCTGCTCGACCGCCGCACGGTCACCTACGCCGACAACGCGGGCTACGACCTGACGGTCAAGGGGCTGCACGGCCGCAGCGTCGTGCGCCGCTACCGCGTCGATGCGAGCCACGACCTCACGCTGGTCGACCGCTCGGTCCAGCACGGCAGCAGGGTCCACCTGTCGGCGGCACTGCCGGCGCCCGCCGTGGAGCTGGTCGAGATTGCACGCGCGTGACATCGCGCTCGCGCCCGCGCGCCAGCTGATCGAGCGCGCGATCGCCAAGGCGGACCACATCGGCGCGCGCGGCGGCTTTGCGGTCGTCGGTGCGAGCGGCGTGCTCGTCTCGGCCTCGCGGATGGACCGCGGCGGCGCGGGCGGGATGGCCCGCGCTCGCTCGAAGGCGTGGATCTCCGCCACCCAGCAGATCCCGAGCACCGTCCACCACCGCCGGATGGCGACGCTGCCGCCGCCGATCGCGGCCGGCTTCGTGGCCTGCTCGCCCGAGGCGGCGTTCCCGGGCGCGGGCGGCATGCCGATCGCGGACGAGGACGGCGTGGTCATCGCCGGCTTCAGCGCCTCCGGGGCGAGCATCGGGCCGTTCGTGGACATCGGCGTCGACCGCCGCTTCCTGATCGCCCAGGGCAAGCCCGCCAACTCCGAGGACCTGATCGTGCTGTGGGCGCTCGGCCTCGACTACGAGGGCCAGCACGGCGATGACGCGGCGCGCTGGGTCGAGGCGTTCGGCGAGCTGCCGGGCGAGGAGGGCCTGGGCTACCACGACCCGCCGCCCGCCGACCAGCCCGAGCACGCGTGGGCGGTCGCGCTCGCCGACCGGGCGCTGGCCGAGGCGCGCGAGCGCGGGCTCGCCGTCGCGGTCGCGGTCGTCGACCACCGCGGCGACCCGATCCAGCAGGACTCGATGGACGGCGCGGCGACGGCCGGGCCGTTCGTCGCCGAGGCCGTCGCCGCGGGCGCGGCGACGTTCCAGCGCCCGAGCGGGGAGGTCGACGAGCGCGCGGCGGCCCTCCTCCCGTACCGCGTCTCGCCCCTCCCCGGCGGGCTGCCGGTCGCCGAGGACGGCCGCGTGGTGGCCGGTCTCGGCGTGGCGGGCCCCGACCCGGACGCCTGCCACGCGATCGCGGCGGCGGTGCTGTGAGGGTCTGCGTCGTCGGCTGCGGCGCGATCGGCGCGTACTTCGCCGCTCAGGTCGCCGCCGAGGCCGAGGTGTGGGCCTACGACGTCTCCGAGGAGCACGTCGAGGCGATCAACCGCACGGGCCTGCGCGTGGACGGCCAGGTCGTGCACATCGCCGCCCGCGCCGACGCGCGGGAGATCCCGCCCTGCGAGCTCGGCATCGTCGCGACCAAGGCCATGCTCACCGAGCCCGCGATCGCCGCCGCCGCGCACGTGTTCGCCGACGGCGCCGTGTGCAGCGTGCAGAACGGGATCGGCAACGAGGAGGTCGTCGCGCGCCACGTGCCGCGCGTGATCCGGGGCGTGACCCTGGCGGCGGGTCATGTCGCGGCGCCGGGCGTGGTCGAGATGGACGCTCCCGGCATGACGTGGATCGGCCCGTTCGAGCCGCAGCCCGCGCGGCCGGCCGAGATTGCGGCGCTCGCCGGCGCGACGGGCGCGGTCGCGCTCGACGACGCCCGCGGCGCGCAGTGGACCAAGCTGCTGTTCAACTCGGCCACGAACCCGATCGCGGCGCTCACGGGGCTGACGCACGGGGAGCTGTGCGGGGTGCCGGCGCTGCGGACGCTCGTCACCGCGCTGGTCGGCGAGGGCAGGCGGGTCGCCGAGTCGCTCGGGATCGAGCTCGACCGCGACCCCGACGCGCTGATCAGCGAGGAGGCCGAGCGCAACTACACGCACAAGCCGAGCATGCTCCAGGATGCAATCGCACACCGGCCGACGGAGATCGGCGTGCTCAACGGCGGGATCGTGCAGGCGGGCGCCGACTGCGGGATGCCGACCCCGCTGCACGCGGCGATCACCGCGCTCGTCGCGGGCCTCGAGGCCGGGTGGGCGCAGTGAGGATCACGCCGCTCAGCGACGGCGAGCTGCACATCCCCGCCGAGGGCCTGCTCAGCCGCCCGCTGCCGCCCGAGTTCACCGACGCCGACGGGCTGATGGGGGTCAACTTCGGCGGCTTCCTCGTGCGGACGGACGACCACGTCGTGGTCATCGACGCCGGCATCGGCGGCGGCGCGATCCCGGACCTGCCGATCGGCACGTTCCCGGACCGGTTGCGTGAAGCCGGCGTGGCGCCCGAGGACGTCGACACGGTGATCTTCACCCACCTGCACTTCGATCACGTGGGGTGGGCCGGCCTCTTCACGCGGGCGGAGTATCACGCCCACGCGATCGACTGGCGCTACTGGGTGACCGACGCGACGCCGGAGACCGGCCCGGGGCGCGAGGACTTCGGTGCCATCCCGGCACCGGAACGGCTCGCTCCGCTGGCGGACGCGATCGTGCTCCATGATGGCGAGCGCAGCGAGATCGTCCCCGGCATCACGCTTCGCCTCGCCCCCGGACACACGCCCGGGCACTGCATCGTCGAGGCCGGCGAGCACGTCCTGCTCGCCGACGCCGCCCACAACCCGGCGCAGCTCCTGAGCGACGACTACGAGTCGATGACCGACGTCGATCCCGCGCTGGCGCGCGCCACGCGAGCGGCGCTCGCCGAGGAGCTGGCGGACTCCGGCGCGCTCGTCACGATGACCCACGACGCCGGCAACCGCTTCGGCCGCCTCACCCGCGAGGGCGGGCAGCGGCGCTGGGCCTACGCGCCCAGCATCGAGTAGCCGCCGTCGCAGATCATGTAGCCGCCGGTGATGTGGATCGCGTCGTCGGTGCCGAGGAAGAGCGCGGCGCCCGCGACGTCCTCCGGCGGCGGGATGCGGCCCATCGGCGTGTCGCGCTCGAGCTGCTCGAGCCGGCCGGACTGCATGTCGGGGCGGTTGATGACCGCCGGCGTGTCCATGAAGCCCGGGGCGAACGTGTTCACGCGCACCTCGGGCGCGAGCGCCTTGGCGTAGGACTTCGTGATGCCGAGCAGGCCGTACTTGCCGGCCGCGTAGATCGGCGCGCGCGGGCTGCCGCGCACGATCACGGTCGAGCCGATGTTGACGATCGCGCCGCGGCCGCGCGTCCAGCATCGCCTTGCCGAACTCGTGGACCATCAGCATCGTGCCCTTGATGTCGACGGCCAGGCAGTGGTCGATGACCTCCTCGCTCAGGTCGCCCCAGCCGTGCTGGTCGGAGGCCATGTCGCCGACGTTGTTGACCAGCACGTCGACGTCGCCCGCCTCCCCGGCCATCCGCTTGATGTCGTCCCACGCGAGATGTCGCCCTGGACCAGCGCCGCCTCGGCGCCCGCCGCCCGCACCCGCGCCGCGGTCTCCTCGGCGCCCGCCTGCGAGGTGCGGTAGTGCACGACCACGCGCGCCGCGCCCTCCTGCGCGGCCTTGACGGCGAGCTCGGCGCCGAAGCCCGTGCCCGCCCCGGTCACCATCACCGTCTTGCCGTCCAGCCTGCCCATGTCAGACCACACTCCGTCCGCCGTCGATGTACTGAACCGTCCCGGTGATGAAGCTCGCCTGCCTGGAGCACAGGAAGAGCACCGGCCCGACGACCTCGTCCACGTGGGCGAAGCGCCCGGCCGGGATCAGCTCGACCAGCTCCTCGCGGCGGCCGGGGTGGTCGAGCGAGGTACTGGCGCGTGAGCTCCGTGTCCATGTAGCCGGGCGCGACGGCGTTGACTGTCACGCCGTCCGCGGCGTGCTCGTGGGCCATCACGCGCATGAGCTGGTTGATGGCGCCCTTCGTCGCCGCATACGGGCCGTGGTGCTTGATGCCCGCTGCGCCCCGCCACCGACGAGAAGAACACCACCCGCCCGTGGCGGCGCTCGCGCATCCCGGGCAGCGCCGCCTTGGCGGTGTAGAAGGCGCTCGTCAAGTTCACGCCGACGATGTCGTCCCAGTCGGCGTCCGTGTACGTCCTCGATCGCCTTGCGCCGGTTGATGCCGACGCTGTGGACGAACACGTCGAGCCGCCGCCCAGCTGCTGCTCCGGCCTGCGCCATGGCGGCGCGCGCCTGGCCGGGTCGCGGAGGTCGGCCTCGATGTGGTCGCCGGGCTTGCACGTCGATCACCGCCACCGCGGCGCCCTCGCCCGCGGAACCCGTCCGCCAGCGCGGCGCCGAACCTGCCGGCCCCGCCGGCGACCACCACGCGCTGATCCTCCAGGCCGAGCCAGCTCATGTTGCGAAAGTCTACTCAGTTCAGTAAAGTGTATGCAACTTGCCATGGGAGAGGCCCGATGAAGCTGGTGACGTTCGACGACGGCAAGGTGGGGCGCATCGAGGGCGACCGGGTGATCCCGCTCGACGTGCCCGACATGCGCACGTACTACGAGCGCGGCCGGAGGCCGGCGAGACCGGCGAGTCCTACGCGCTGGCGGACGTGCGCCTGCGCGCGCCGATCGTCCCCAAGAAGTTCTTCCACACGGCCGGCAACTTCCGCGAGCACCACGAGGAGTCCAAGCACGTCAACTGGTCGCACCCGGTGCTGCCGTGGATCGTGTTCTTCCAGAACGTCGACGCGATCATCGGCCCGGAGGACCCATCGTCTACCCGCCCCACGGCCTTACCAACGAGGTCGACTACGAGCTCGAGCTGGCGGTCGTGATCGGCAAGGCGGGCAAGTTCTTCTCGCCGGAGGAGGCCGACGAGTACATCGCCGGCTATCTGATCTTCAACGACATCACCGCGCGCGACATCCAGCGCGAGGAGATGAAGTCGGGCGTCTTCTGCCTTGAAGAGCATCGACACGTTCTGCCCGATCGGCCCGTGGATCGTCACCCCGACGAGGTCGGCGACCCGCACGAGCTGTCGATGGAGCTGCGCGTCAACGGCGAGGTCCGCCAGGTGTCGCACATGAGCAAGATGTCGGTGACCGTCCAGGAGGTCATCAGCCACTACTCGCCGATGGGCTACTGCCCCGGCGACATCCTCTCGCTGGGCACGGTCTCCGGCGTGGCCGGCTTCAGCGACGACCCGATGTCGCTGTACCTGAAGCCCGGCGACGTCGTCGAGTGCGAGATCGAGCGCGTCGGCGTGCTGCGCAACACGGTCGTGCCCGCGCGAGTGCCGGCGGCGGCGTGATGCGCTGGGCACGAGCTGGAGTTCTCGGAGGTCCGGCCCGGGATCTTCGGCGCCACGATCGACAGCGGGCAGCTGACGATGACGGTCTACCGCTACGAGCCGGGCTGCGCCTGGGAGACCCACCAGCACCCCGAGGACCAGGTCACCTCCATCGCCGAGGGCGGCACAGTCGACTTCGTGGTCGACGGCCGCCCGACGCCGATGTCGCCCGGCGACGTCGCCGTCATCCCCGGCGACGTCCGCACAGCGCGACGGTCGCGCAGGACGGGGAGCGGGTGATATCGATCAACGTCTGGCGCTCAGGCAAAGGCCACGTCCAGATCGGCCGCCGCCTCGCGCAGCGCGTCGAGGTCGACCGCGCCGGGCAGCCCGAAGATGTGCTCGCCGGTCGCCTCCCCAGCGGTGGCGATCAGGCGCTCGAGGCCCGCGGGCGCGCTCATCGTCAGCACCTTGGTGTAGTGCCCGTCGCCGCGGTGCGCGTGCTCGCAGCCCGCCGGGATGGACGCCGTGTCGCCGCGGGTCAGGACGTGCTCGGGGCCGTCGAGCGTCAGCCGCAGCCGGCCCTCGAGCACCATCAGCGCCTTGTACGTGCGCTCGTGGACGTGGGCGGGGAGCCCCGGGCCCTTCCGCATCTCGACCGTGGTCATGGTGGTCGTCCCGCCGGACTGCTGGGCGCCGACGAGCAGGGTCTGCAGCAGCCCGCCGAACTCATGGCGCGGGCCCTTGCCGCAGCGCAAGAAGTACGGCCCCTGATCGGCGGGCAGCGTGTCGTCGTCCGCGTCGGTGCGCGCCTCGGCGTACTGCGCGTCGGGGCGGTACTTCATCTTGAACGCGACCTCCGCGCGGCCGAACCTGTCGAACGGCGGCGGCCCCTTGACCCCGCGCGAAACCGGCGGTGCCGAACGGCTCGCCGGTCAGGTCGAAGAAGCGGTCCCAGCCGCCGGGGACGACCGGCCCGACGAACGTCGAGTAGTGCCCGCGCAGCTGGTAGGCGTGCAGCGTGCCGGGCGGGACGTAGCCGAAGTCGCCGGGGGCGAGCACGCGGCCGTCGTCGTCGGCCCACAGCCGGACGCCGCCGCGCAGGCAGTAGAAGAACTCGTACTCGTGGTCGTGGTAGTGCAGCGGGATCGGCCGCTCGGCGCGCGGCCCGTCGAGCGCCATCACCGACATCGCGCCGCGGGACTCCTCGGCGCCGACGAGCGCGCGCCCGACCTCGCCGAGCAGGACGTGCGCGCGGCCGCTCCCGGCCTCGATCACGTAGGGCACCGGCTCGCCCGGCAGGGTGGTCACCGGCGTGCGCTCGGCGATGTACGTGCTCATCCCGTCTCCTCGATCCCAGTCTGCCCACAGCGGTTCGCCCTGAGGTGTAGACAAAATGGCTATGCGGTCCGCCAGAGGCGATGACAGACGGCTCGCCGCCCTCGGGCGCCAGCGCCGGCGAGTCAGCGGAGACGCGAGTCACCGCCCCACCCGAGGTCCTCGCCGTGCAGGAACCGGCCCCATTCGCGCTGCATCCATCGCGACGCGCGCGCGTGGCTCGTCGTCGGCGACGTAGTGGCGGGCGACGTCGCTCGTGCGGAACGTGCCGAACAGCAGCGGCACGTCGATCGTGTGCAGCGCGCCGAGCCGCGGGTCCGGCGACGGGTGGTCGATGCGGAACAGGTGCACCCGCCCGCCGGCGGCGGCGCGCTCGCGCGCCCAGCGCTGCATCGGGCGGGGAACAGCTCCGCGGTGACGCGCGGGTCGCACCTGCTCGTCGACGCCCGCGGCCGCCGGCGCGGAACAGGAACGTCGCCTCGTCGCGCGTCGTGCCGGCGAGCACCGGCACGTCGAGCCGCGCGTCCGGCGCGGGCGAGCGGCGAGGCCGGCAGCGTGCCGGCGTCGAGCGTCGGCCACGCGGCCCCGCGCCTGCCCCGCCAGCGCGCGTCGCCCAGCAGCGCCTCGTGGCGCGCGACGACTGTCCGCCGCCGGCGCCTCACGGGCCACGCCGAGGGCGTGCTCCCACCCGGCGCGCGGCTCCGGTCGGTTGGCGGCCTCGGGCAGCGGCGGCGAGTGCAGGATCGCGCGCAGAACAGCCCCTCCGCGGCCGGCCAGACCAGCAGGTCGGCGACGTAGCCGCGCCCGCGGACTGGCCGCCGAGCGTGACCGCCGCGGGTCGCCGCCGAACGCGGCGATGTCTCGCGCACCCATTCGAGCGCCGCGACGTGGTCGAGCAGCCCCCAGTTCCCGAACACCCAGCCGAGCGACCCGAGCCGGTAGTTGAAGGTGACCACCACCGCCTGCGCGGCCGCGGCGAGCGCGGCGCCGTCGTAGAGCCCCGAGCCGGCCCAGCCGATCGTCCAGCCGCCGCCGATCGAACACGAGCACGGGCCACGGCCCGTCCCCGAGCGCGGCCGCCAGACGTTCAGCGTCAGGCAGTCCTCGTCGCCCGGCGGGATCGGCCCCAGGCGAACTCGGAGATCGGGCGCTCCGGCTGCGGCGCCGGCGGGCCGGCGCGCGTCGCGTCGAGCTCGCCGCTCCACGGCTCGGGCGGCGCAGGCGCGCCCAGCGCAGCGCATCGACCGGCGGCGCCGCGTACGGGATCCCGAGATACGCCCCGTCGCGGCCGCGCACGCGGCCGTCGCGACCCCCGCCGCGCGTCAGCTCCGGCGCCTGGGCTTGGCACGGACGTCCTCGAGCGTCTGCCGCAGCCGCGCGGGCTCGTAGCCCGGCTCGAGCAGCTCCAGCACGTCGAACGCGGTCCGGACAGGTGGTCGGCCAGCAGCCCCGCGCCGAGCGCGCGGTCGCCGGCCTTGACGGCGTCGAGGATCTCGCGATGGCCCTCGGTCAGCCACGCCTTGGGCGAGCGCGCGATGTGCATCCGCCGGTAGCGCTCGAAGTGGTCCGACAGCTGCGCAGCAGCGCGTTGACGCGCGGGCCGGCCGCGGCCGTGAGCCCGCGGTGGAACGCGTTGTGCGGGGCTCCAGCGCGTGTAGTCCTTCGCCTCGGCGAAGTGCGTCATCTCGGCCAGGCGCCCCTCGAGCGCGGCGAGGTCCTCGGGCCCCAGCCGCTCGACCGACAGCCGGATGGCCTCGGTCTCGAGCGCCACGCGCATCACGACGAGCTCCTCGAGATCGGGCGCGGAGACCGGCGTGACCGTCACGCGGCGGTTGGCCTGCGCGTCGACCAGTCCCTCGCTCTGGAGCATCCGCAGCGCCTCGCGCAGCGGGGTCCGGCTGACGCCGAGCTCGTCGGCGAGCGCGACCTGCGACATCACCGTGCCCGGCGCGATCTCGCCCTCGAGGATCGCCTCGCGCACGCGGCGGTAGACCTGCTCCACGTTGTCGCGGCGTCCGGCTCCGTCCGAGCCGCTCATGCGCCCGAGCGTACCCTTCGGTCGCGTGGCCAGGAGCGGACCGCCGTCGTCACCGGCGGGGCGGGCGCGATCGGCGGGGCGATCGTCGCGGCGCTGGAGGCCGCGGGCAAGCCGTCGTCGTGTCGACCGCGAAGCAGTGCGACCTGGCCGACGCCGCCGCCGTGCGCCGCGCGGCGGCCGCGATCGGCGCTGCGACGTGCTCGTCCACGCCGCCGCCGCGTTCGACCAGGCCGCGCTGCACGAGCTGGACCTCGCCACCTGGCGGCGCGTCCAGGCGGTCAACGTCGAGGCCGCGGTGCTGCTGGCGCAGGCCTTCAGCCCCGGCATGGCGCAGCGCGGCTGGGGCCGGATCGTGAACGTCGTCTCCGACACGATCTGGCGCCCCCCTCCCCCGCGCTGCTGGCCTACACCACGAGCAAGGCGGCGCTGATCGGGCTCACCCGCGTCCTCGCGCTGACGCTCGGCGGCGACGGCATCACCGCCAACGCCGTCGCCCCCGGCCTGACCCGCACGCCGGCCGCCGAGCAGGGCATGGGCGCGCGGCGTTCGAGGCGGTGCGCGGCGCCAGGCGCTCCCCCCTCGCGCCCGGCGACGTCGCCGGGACGGTCGCGTTCCTGGCCACGGACGCCGCGGCGGCGATCACCGGCCAGACGCTGTGCGTCGACGGCGGCCTCGTCATGCACTAGAGGCCGAGCCAGGAGCAGAAGCGCTCGTCGGGATCGCGCCGGGCGTTGATCTCGCGCAGCCGGCGCAGGTTGTCCTCGGCGATGAAGCGGTCGGGCGGCGGCTGAAGTCCGAGTCGCCGATGTAGACCCCCTCCCCCACGCTCGCCAGCCGGCGTGGTGGCCGTGCACCCAGTCGCGGTGGCGCTCGTCGTCGGCCGCGTCGGACCAGATCGCGTAGGTCGCCAGGTAGACGTTGCGCTCGAGCGAGAACGCCATGTCGGGCAGCGGCCGCGACGGCGCCCAGCCGTACCAGATCGAGAAGGAGTGCTCGGTGGGCAGCTCCTCGTAGATGTCGCGCAGCAGCGGGTAAAGCGTCGCGGCCGGCGTCGGTCCACTGCGAGTCGGCGGCGTAGCGGTGGCCCTCCGGGTTCTGCAGCGTCTGGGCGACGTTCTCCTCGACGATCGTCGTCGGCGCCCGCACGTGACCGATCGCGCGCGAGCGGCGAGGCGTCGAACGGCTCGAGCACCCGCGCGGCGTCCTCCTCGGAGTCGGCGGTGAGCGTCGTGTGCAGCAGCAGGACGGCGCCGAAGGGCCGCGGGACGCCGGCGAGAGCGGCACGCCGGGCAGGCGCGTCGCCGCCACCACCGGCTCGACCGCGACGTCGAGGCGCGGCAGCGCGTCGTGCAGCCAGTGCAGCAGCGGCTCGAGCCGCTCGCGCGGGAAGACCCAGGTGTCGTGGAACATCGGCACCGCCGGGTAGGTGCGCAGGCGAAAGCGCGTGACGACGCCGCAGAAGCCCGGCCCGCAGCCGCGGGCCGCCCAGTGGAGGTCGGCGTTCTCGTGCTCGTCGGCGTGCACGAGCTCGCCGTCGGCGGTCACGACGTCGACGCCGAGCACGTTCTCGCAGCCCCAGCCCCAGCGGCGGCTGTTCCAGCCCTGTCCGCCCTGCAGCAGGAAGCCGCCGATCCCCACGCTCGCGCAGTGCCCGCCGGTGAACACGCGGCCGCGCGCGGCGAGCAGCGGCGTCAGCTCGGCCCCGCCCCTGACCGACGGGCTCGCGGTCGCGACGCCCGTGGCGCGTCGTAGCTCACCTCGCGCATGCCGCCGAGGTCGATCAGCAGCGCGTCGTCGCGCACGCTCCAGCCCGCCCAGCTGTGCCCGCCCGAGCGCACAGACACCTGCCAGCCGCGCTCGCCGGCGAGGCGCACGCCGTCGACGACGTCCTGCGGGCTCGCGGCGAGCAGCACGGCGGCCGGCTCGCGCTCGGGCTTCCGCGCGTTCAACACCCCCCCGACGCAGGCCGGCTCGAAGCCGCGTCGTCGCGGCCGAGGAGCCTCACGAGGCGTTGTCTCACACGATCACCGACTGGCCGCCGTCGACCACGATGTCGATCGCGTTGAGGTAGGCCGCGTCGTCGGAGGCCAGAAAGAGGGCGACGCGGGCCACGTCCTCCGGCCGCCCGAGCCGGCCGAGCGGGTGCGCGCGGGCCATCGCCTGCATCGGGTGGTCCGGGTCCTCGAGGAACTCGGCGATCTGCGGGGTCACGGTCAGGCCGGGGCTGATCGAGTTGGCGCGGATGCCATGCCGAGCTCCAGACGCCGCCAGGTGCCGGGTGATGGCCAGCACGCCGCCCTTCGCCGCCCCGTGCGCGGCCTGCTCCGTGAACACGGCGCCGCGCCAGGCCGACACCGACGCGGTGTTGATGATCAGCCCGCCGCCGCGCGCGATCAGGTGCGGCCACGCCGCCTTGGCGACGGTGAAGATCAGGTCGAGCTCGTTGCGGAGCGTGAAGCGCCAGTCGTCCCAGGTGACGTCCTCGAACGGCCCCACCCGCGTGGCCGACGCGTTGTTGTAGAGCACGTCGATGCCGCCGGCGGCGGCCACGCCCCGCTCGATCCACCCCGCGGCCGGCTCGGGGTCGGCCAGGTCGATGCCGTCGACCTTGATGTCGGAGCCGACCACCGTCGCGCCCTCGGCGGCGAACAGCTCCGCCGCGGCGGCGCCCTGCCCGCCGGCGGTGCCGGTGATGAAGCACACCTTGCCCGCCAGCCTCACGCGCTCCACGAGCTCGACGAGGTTGCCCTCGGGGTCGGCCACGAACGCGAAGCGCACGCCCGGCTCCGGCGACGGCCGCGGCGAGACCTTCCCTGCGCGCCAGCCGCCACGCCCGCGCGAACACGGCGTCGATGTCCGGCGCGCTGACCGCGAAGTGGCCGTAGCCGCGCGTCGCGAGCGCGTCGATCGGCGACACCGGCGCGGGCCCCGGCGCGGCTCCGGGGGCTCGAAGAGCTCGAGCCGCCCGCCGGCCGGGAGCCGGAGCATCGCGCCGCGGATGCCGTCCGAAGCTCGAAGCGAACTCGCCTCGAACCCGAACGCACGGCCGTAGAACGCGGGCGCCGTCGAGGTCGGCCACCCTCAGGCCGGCGTGGTCGAGCGCGGTCACGAGCGCGCGGAGCGGGGGCTGCTTGGCCGGCCGCGGCCACGACACCTCGCCGCCAGCCAGCCGCCCAGCTTGACGAGCGGCGGCGGCGGGCTGGCCGCGATCCCGTTCGGCTGCTTGATCGCGGTCAGCGTGAGCAGCACGCCGGCGACGACGAGCTGGTACTTGCCGATGCTGAACGCCTTGTCGAGCGCGCTGACCATCAGGCCGGTGCCCGAGAGCATCACGCCGGCGACCACCGCGCCCGCGATCCGGCCGACGCCGGCCACGTAGGTGATGGCGAGCAGGCTGAGCGACGTGAACACCGCGAACGAGGGCGGCGAGATCGTCTGCTGCTGGTAGGCGAACAGGCAGCCGCCGAGGCCGGCGATGAACGCCGACAGCCCGAACGCGAGCAGCTTCGCCCGCGCGACGTTGATCCCGACCGCCGAGGCGGCGCGCTCGTTGGAGCGCACGGCGATGAACATCCGGCCGGCCGGCGCGTTGCGCAGCCGCGCCACGAGCAGCCCGACCAGGCAGACCACGACGAGCAGGAACACGCCGAAGATCACCCGCGGGTAGGCGTCGCCCTTGGCGATCCCGATGTCCCAGCCGAACAGCTCCGGCGACGGGACGTCGCGGCCCGCAGGCCGCCGCCGAAGCTCTCGTCGTTGAACAGCAGCGCGTCGATCGCGGACGCGGCCGCGAGGGTCACCACCGCCAGGTTGACGCCGCGCAGGCGCAGCGCGGGCAGCCCGATCACGAGGCCGAGCGGGACCGCGACGAACGCGGCGAGCAGCAGGACGACGGGAACCCGATGCCCGCGCCGGCCGCAGGTGGCTGAGCTCGAAGCCGCTGAGGCCGGCGAACGACATCTGCGCGAGCGACACCTGGCCGACGTAGCCGGTCAGCACGACCAGCGACAGCGACAGGCAGATGCTCACAGCGAGGCCATGAACGCCGCCCGCAGCGAGCCCTGGAGCAACATCAGCACGACGACGCCGACCACGAAGCACATGGCGGTCGTGACGTACGGCCGGGTCGGCCGCCCCAGCGACGGGTTGTGCGGCTCGCCGACCGCTCCGCGCGCGCCGACGCCGCGCGAGAGCAGCGTCATCGCGACCATGATCAGCAGGAACGGCAGCGCCTCGGGAGGCCCTGCTGCGGCAGCCAGTCCCACACCGTCAGCAGCTTGGTGATCTCCGACTGCAGCATGCCGAGCGCGAGGCCCGCCCCGCAGCGACGCGAACGACGTGAAGCGCGCGACCAGCGCGACGCCCAGCGCCGGCACGATGAACAGCGTGTACGAGGTCGGGTCGACGGTCGAGACCGGCGCGATCAGGATCCCCGCGATGCCCGCCAGGACCGTCGCGATGATCCAGTTGCCGGCGCCGATGCGGTCGGCCGACAGCCCGATGAGCGCAGCCCCGTTCTCGTTCTCGGCGCTCGCCCGGGTGGCCAGGCCGAAGCGCGTGCAGCGGTAGACCACCGCGAGCACGGCGGCCAGCACGATCACGATCCCGGCGAACCACAGGCGGTCCGAGGGCACCGTGATGCCGGCGATCTGCAGCGGCTCGGTCGGCAGGATCGACGCCGTCGACTTCGCGGTCGTGCCGTAGTTGAGGACCGCGATCGCCTGCAGCGCGAGCATCGTGCCGACCGACGCGCACACCCGCGTGAGCGCGGTCGCGTTGCGCAGCGGGCGGTAGATCAGCCAGTACATGACGAGCCCAGCACCCCCGCGTAGGCCAGCGAGAGGGCGATCGCCGGCCCGGTGGCGAGCGGCGCCCCGAGGTCGATCTCGTGCGGGATCACCACCCACGGGAACTGCAGCGTGCCCTCGTCGCGCAGGCCCAGGTACACGTAGGCGATGAACATCGCCACCGCGCCGTGGCCGAAGTCGACCACGCCGGCGCTGCGGTACTTGAGCACCAGGCCCAGCGCGAGGATGCCGTAGACGGCGCCCGCGCCCAGGCCCAGGAGCAGGAAGAGGACGTACGAGGACAAGGCCTACGGCGCGGTCGGCCGGTATAGCGACGACCCGCTGACCCACTCGTCGTCGACGGTGATGACCTTGCCGCCCTTGACCTGCTTGATCTTCTGGTAGGCGTTGCAGACCGCGCTTGCCCCCGGCACCTGCTTGCCGTTGCACAGGTACGGGTGCGCCATGAAGTTCGGCTGCTCGGTGCCGCCCTTGAACGCCTTCAGGATCGAGTCGGTATTGAGGTCCTTGACCCCATCCAGCGACGACTGGATGTTCATGACCGAGCTGAAGCCGGCCTGGGCGATCGAGTCCAGGGCGACGTTCTTCTCGCCGTACTTCTGCATCGCGGCCACCATGACGTTGGTGTCCTCGCTACCGCTGTCGAGCGAGTCGAAGGGCTGCGCGAAGTACAGACCCTCGGCCGCGTCACCGGCGGTCTTGAGCGCCGGCGGCGACGTACACGGGTCGATCCCGAAGATCTTCGCCTGGTTGCCGACCGACTTGAGCGCCTTCAGCACGCCCGGGCAGGCGTTCGGCGAGTTGACGTAGACCATGTCCGGCTGGTTCTCGATCGCCGACGCGGCGGCGGAGGAGAAGTCGGCCGCGTTGGGCGCGAGCGGGACGGTCTTGACGTCCACGCCCTGGGCCTTGAGGACTCCGGCGATCACGGCGAGGCCGGTGAACTTGCCCTGGGTGTCGTCGGTGTAGATGACCGAGGCCTTCTTGACCCCCAGCTTCTCGACCGCGTACTTCGACGCCGCGGCGTTGTCGGCGATCGACACCGAGATGAACATCACGCCGTTGGGCGCGTTGCTCTCGACCGGCGTGAACGGGATGCCGCCCACGACCGCGAGGTTCGCGCGCTTCCACACGGGATACGCGCCCGGCGCGCCGGTGTCGGCGCCGCCGAGGATGAAGGTCGGCTTCTTGTCGGCGATCTGGCCCGCGCAGCGGCCGGAGGTCGACGGCTGGCCGTCGGTGGCGCACGTCTCGAGCTGGACCGGCCGCCCACCGATGCCGCCCTTGTAGTCGTTGATGTACTTGACCGCGGCCTCGGCGGCCTGGCGGTACTCGGGGAACGTCACCGGACCGGACTCGATGTTGAGCATGCCGACCATGATCGGGTCGCCGCTCGCCTTCTTCGGCGTGCCGAGCGCCGCGGAGGCGTCGGGGGTGGAGGTGCTCGAGGCGGACTTGTCCTTGTCCGACGACGAGGAGCTGTCGCTCCCACAACCGGCGGCGAATGCGCCGATAAGCGCGACGGCGACGATGCGCGTCGCCCACTTCCTCGTGACGTTCATGTCTCTCCTCATGGTTTGGTTGGTCAGGCGCTCGCCACGGCGGCTTCGCCCAGGTAGCTGGATCGCAGGAGGTCGCGCCGCCCGCGCAGGTCCTTGGCCGCGCCCTCGAGCACGAGCCGGCCGTGGCTGAGCACGTACGCCCGGTCGGCCACCTCGAGCGCGAGCGAGACGTGCTGCTCCACGAACAGCACGCCCGCGCCGAGGTCCTCCGCCACGCGCCGGAGCACCGGGAGCAGCCGCTCGACGATCACCGGCGCCAGCCCGAGGCTCATCTCGTCGACGAGCAGCACGCGCGGCGCGCACACCAGCGCGCGGCCGACCGCGAGCATCTGCTGCTCGCCGCCGGACAGCACCCCGGCCTTCCGGTCGAGGCACTTGTGCAGCTCCGGCAGCAGCTCGATCAGCTCGTCGCGGCGGAGGCTGCCCTTCGTCTCGGCCAGCTTGAGGTGCTGGCGGACCGTCATGCCGTAGAACAACGCCCGGCCCTCGGGGACGAGCGAGACGCCGCGGCGCGCGAGCTTGTGGGCGGGAACGCCCTCGACGTCGTCCCCGTCGAGCCACACCGCGCCGCCGATCGGGGGGAGCAGGCCGGCGATCGTCGACAGCGTCGTCGTCTTGCCGGCGCCGTTGGGGCCGAGGAGCGCGACGACCTCGCCCGCGCGGACCTCGAGCGTGAGGTCGCGCACCACCGTCGAGCCGGAGTAGCCGGCGTCGAGCGACTCGACGCGCAGCAGCGGGGCGCTCAGGCATTGACCTCCTCGCGCTGGGTGCCGAGGTAGGCGGCGATGACCGCCTCGTCGTTGCGGATCTGCGCGGGCGTGCCGCGGGCGATCACGCGCCCGAAATCGAGCACCACGACCTCATCGCAGACGCTGAGCACGAGGCCCATGTCGTGGTCGACGAGCAGGACGGTGACGCCCTCGGCGGGGAGAGCGCGCAGGTGCTGCCCGAGCTCGACGCTCTCGTCGGTGTCGAGTCCGGCGGCCGGCTCGTCCATCAGCACCAGGCGCGGGCGCTGGGCGAGCGCGCGGGCGACGCCGACGAGCTTGCGGCGGCCGTGGGAGAGCTCGGTCGGGACGCGATCGGCGACGTCGGTCAGGCCGCACAGCTCGAGCGCCCAGTCGACGTCCTCGCGGTTCGTCTCGCCGATCGGCAGCAGCAGGTCGCGCAGTGCCTTGAGCACACCCATGCGCTGGCTGGCGACGAGCAGATTCTCCTCCACCGTGAGGTCGTCGAACAGTTCGACGCTCTGCCACGTGCGCGCGAGCCCGCGGCGCGCGCGCTGGTGCGGGCGCAGGCCCGTGATGTCCTCACCGCCGAAGGAGACGGTCCCGTTCGACGGCGCGTGGTAGCCGGTCAGGGCGTCGATCGTGGAGGTCTTGCCGGCGCCGTTGGGGCCGATCAGGCCGACGACGGAGCCGGCCTCGACCGCGAGGTCGAAGGCATCGACGGCGGTCACGCCGCCATATGTGACGCGCAGGGCGTCCACGTTGAGTAGCGCGTTCACAAGCGGCGCAACTGTACACACTTTGCACGAACGTGTCCAACTTCTCTCAGGAAGCGGCGGCGGCCTGCTCCCCCGCGATGCGCCCGAAGACGATCGCATCGGCCAGCCCGCCACCGTGCTCGGTCAGGTGGCCCCAGATCGAGCCGCAGCCGCCGGCCGCGTACAGCCCGGGGATCGGCGTGCCGTCGCCGCCCAGCACCCGCGCGCGGGCGTCTCGGCGTGGGCCGCCCGACGCCGTGGCGACGCCCGGATGGATCTCAATCGCGTACAGCGGCGGCTCGGGGGGCACGATCGTGCGCGGGTCGCGGCCGAACTCGTCCGGGACGGCGCCGTACTCGCGCAGCGTGCGCTCGAGCTCGGGCAGCTCGAGCTGCCCGGCCGGCTTGATCCAGCCGGCCTCGAGCTCGGCCGAGTTGTCGGCGCTCCACACGTAGTCGTTGGGCGTGCCGACGATGCCGTTGAGCGGGCCGGCGAGGCGCGCCCGCTCGTCGAAGATCAGCTGGCCCGGCAGGTGCGGGTGATTGCGCCGTCGCGGAAGGTACGCGGTCAGGCAGCGCAGCTTGTCGTGCACCTCCCAGCCGGTCTCGTCGGCGAAGCGCCGGCCGTCGGCGTCGACGTAGATGAAGCTCGGCGCGTGCACGTCGAGCGTGAAGGCGGCGACGTGGTCGGGGTGGCGGAAGGCGAACCAGCCGAAGAACGCGCTCATGTGCCACAGCGACGCGCCCGCCGCCTGCGCGAGGCGGAGCCCGTCGCCGGTGTTCCCCGGGTGGCCGACCGCGGTCAGCGGCAGCGGGAGGTAGGTGTCGCGCAGCTCCACGTCGTACTCGAAGCCGCCCGTGGCGAGCACGACCGGGCCGGGCGGCAGTGCGTCGACGGTGGTCCCGTAGCGCACCTCGATGCCGCGGGCCTCGACCGCGCGGCGCAGGCAGTCGAACAGCGCCGGTCCGGGCCGGTCGCCGGCGAACTGGCGATAGGTCACGTGGCCGGCGCCGGGGAAGTGCGGCCACGACGGGGTCAGGCCGGGGATGTCGATCTCGCGCGTCTCGCCGCCGAGCGAGGCGAGCCAGGCCGGCGCCTCGTGCAGGCCGTCGGCGAACGCTTGCAGCACGTCGCGCGGGGTCTTGCCGAAGCACAGCGCGTCGAGGTGGTCGACCGCGCGCGGGCCGCCGACGTCGACCAGGAAGCCGCCCGAGTTGAGGCAGTTGCCGCCGCCGTAGGACATCTTCTCGAGGACCGTCACGCGCGCGCCCGCGTCGTGGGCGGCGATCGCGGCGCTCGCGCCCGCGGGGCCGAAGCCGAGGACGGTGACGTCCGTCACGCCGGCGGAGGCGGGGCCGGCCGGAACGGGTCGTCGCCGCCCCATCCCTCGGCGGCCTCGCGCAGCATCGCGTAGAAGCCGAGCAGCGGCTCGCTGCGCCGGAGCACCTCGACAGGGTGGCCGAACGGCGGCCCGTGGAACCAGGCGGCGGAGACCGGACCGGTGCGGCCGGTGTGGAAGCAGTGGAGGCCCGCCGCCTCCAGGCGCGCGGTCTCGGCCTCGAGGTCGTCGGCCAGGAAGCCGAGATGGCCGAGGCCGCCGGCCGCCGGGGTGAGTGCCTCCGCCAGGCCCTCCGGCTGCGCGTCGTGCACCTGCGTGAGCTCGACCAGGATCGGCCCCCAGGCGCCGAACGCCGACGAGTGGTCGTAGACCGCCGGGGCGCCCTCGTAGGTCACCTCGTCGAACGCGATGTGCTCGAGCGCGAAGAACGGGCCGGCGCCGTGGTCGCGCGCGAAGCGCTCGACGCCGGTGCGCAGGTCCTCGAGCACGTAGCCCAGATGGGTCACCTGCACGCCGCGACCCACCGGAACGTGTTGTCCATGTTGACCACGCCGTCGCGCTCGAACGGCGCGAGCGCCTCGGCGAGCGTGCCGCGCACGGCCGCCTCCCCCGCGGCCTCGACGGCGCGCGCGCCGCCGGCCGAGCAGAGCAGCCCGTGGATGGCGTCCTCCATCGAGGCGTAGCGCCACGAGCAGCCGACCTCGCCGGCCGCGTCGACACGCAGGCCGGCGCCCTCGAGCGCGGCCTCGAGGTTCCCGGGCGCCGACAGCGCGTAGGGCGCGTGCTCGGCGGCGTCCTCGGGCGGGATCAGCGCCTGCATCGCGTGATGGACGGCGGTGCTCTGCGAGCGCTCGGGCGCCGCGAACAGGCTCGCCACCACGCGCCCGCCCGGCCGGAGCACCCGCGCCGCCTCGGCCAGCGCGCCGCGGGGATCGCCGGCGAACTGGAAGGCGTTGACGCCGACGACGGCGTCGAACGCCTCGTCCTCCCACGGCAGCGTCTCCATGTCGCCCTCGCGCAGGTCGGCGGCGGGGAGCCGCTCGCGCGCGATCGCCAGGAGCTCGGGCGTGACGTCGAGGCCCGCAGGCTCGGCGCCGCGCTCCGCGGCGAGCACGAGCGCGAGGCCGGTCCCGCAGCCGACGTCGAGCAGCCGTGCGCCGGAGCCGACCGCGGCGGCGTCGAGCACCGCCTCGAACAGCGGGCGGTTGTGCGGCTCGGCCAGCTCGGCCCAGCCGCGGGCGTCGGTACCCCAGAGGCGGCGCTGGACGGCGGCCGCGGCGGTCACGCCGGCACCGCCGGGGCGATGTTCTGGTTGAGCCGGAGGACGTTGCCGGGGTCGTAGGCGGCCTTGACCTGCCGCAGCCGCTCGAGTGTGCGGCCGTAGGCGCCCTCGGCGTCGTCGTCGTCGCCCATGAAGTTGACGTAGTTGCCCTCGCTCAGGAAGGGCTTGACGGCGGCGTAGGTCTCGCGCGCCCAGGCGATCTCGCGCTCGTCGTCGGCGAGGTCGCGCCAGGTGGCCGGGATGTTGATCAGCCAGCGCGCGCCGCGGAACGGGAACGCGGTCGCGTCCGGGTCGACGCGCGCGATCGCGCCGCCCATCGCGAGCACCTCGATCTGCGAGATCGGAGAGCCGATCGTCGCGCCGCGGTCGAGCAGCGCGTCGATCAGGCCGTCGGGGAGGTCGTCGGCGAACCCCGCCTTGATGTAGGTGCGCAGCCCGTGGGCGAACAGCTCGTCGGTGATCGTCTGGATCGTGAGGAACGGGACGACCGCGAGATCGTGGGCGGCGGGCACGAGCTCGTCGCGCAGCGCGCCGAGGACGCGCCGGCCCTCGTCGAGGTCGCCCGACCACTCGATCAGCGACATGATCCCGTGCTCGCCGACGCAGCTCGCGCGGCATCCACGGGACGTCCATGGCGCGACGCAGGAAGCTCGTCCACAACAGCTCGTCGGGACCGTCCTCCATCGCGCGGCGGCCGCGCTCGAGCACCTCGCGCGCCCGCGTCGAGCGGGTGGAAGGTGGCGAGCACCACGAGCTCGCACAGCTCGTGGAGCGCGAACTCGAACTCGGTGACGACGCCGAAGTTGCCGCCGCCGCCCCGCAGGCGCCCAGAAGAGGTCGGCGTGCTCGGTCGCCGACGCGCGCACGATCTCGCCGCCGGCGGTGACCACCTCGGCGGAGAGCAGGCTGTCGATGGTCAGCCCGAAGCGCCGCATCAGACGCCCGACGCCGCCGCCGAGCGTCAGCCCGCCCGCGCCGGTGTGGGAGACGACACCGGCCGGGACGCACGAGCCCGTGCTCCTGGGTGGCGCGGTCGACCTCGCCGAGCAGCGTGCCGCCGCCGACGGCGGCGCGGCGGGCCACCGGGTCGACGCTCACCCGGTTGAGACCGCGGAGGTCGATCAC
Organism: uncultured Solirubrobacteraceae bacterium; assembly: GCA_963722815.1. Taxonomy (GTDB): domain Bacteria; phylum Actinomycetota; class Thermoleophilia; order Solirubrobacterales; family Solirubrobacteraceae; genus DASQFQ01. Next base: position 946,059 of record CAVROM010000003.1, on the reverse strand, counting down.
GAGCCCGTCGTCGCAGACGCTGTGGCCGGGCATCGAGTGGCCGCCGGCGCGGACCGCGATCGCCAGGTCGTGCGCGCGCGCGTGGCGGATCGCGGCGGCGACGTCCTGCGGCGAGATGGCGCGCGCGATCAGCGCGGGGCGCCGGTCGTGCATGGCGTTCCAGATCCGGCGCAGCTCGTCGTAGCGGTCGTCGCCGGGCCGGACGACCTCGCCCCCGAACCCCTCGATCTCCGGTTGCATACTCATCCCCTAGGTGTATACAGTATGCGGATGCTGGGTGGCAAGGTTCTCGGCCTCGGGTGCGGCCAGCTGCGCGGCAGCGCCGAGATCCTGCTGATCGCCGCGCTGCGCGCCGCCGAGGCGGCGGGCGCCGAGGTCGAGCTCGTGCGGCTCGAGGAGCTGCACCTGCCGAGCGGGCCGGACGCTCCCGAGCCCGACGACGCGTGGTGGTACTGGGAGCGGCTCGTCGAGGCCGACGCCCTCGTCGTCAGCACGCCGGTCATCTCCCGCACGGTCGCCGCGCGTGTGAAGCTGCTCGGCGACCGGCTGCTCGGGCCGAACGCCGACGCCGCGATCATCGAGGAGCTCGTGCGCATCGAGCAGGCGGGCGGCGAGCCGGCCGTGCCCTTCCGGGTCGACGAGCGTGTGCTCAAGCCGCGGGTGGCGGGCTTCATCGCGGTCGGCGGCTCGCTGACGCCGCGGTGGAAGACGCTCACGCTCCCCGTGCTGCACACGCTGACGTTCTCGATGCAGATCGCGGTCGTCGACCAGATCCAGTCTCGAGGGCGCCGGCACGCCGCGCTCGATCGTGCTCGACGACGCCGCGCTCGACGCGCGCCGCGCAGCTCGGCCGCAACGTGGCGGAGCAGATCGGCCGCCGCTTCGAGGACGCGGAGTACGGCGGCGAGCCGGGGCTCTGCCCGCTCTGCCACCTCGACATCGTCGTCCTGCGCGGGCGCGAGGTCGAGTGCGCGACCTGCGGCGCGCGCGGAACGCTGACCGGCGACGGCGTGCGCTTCTCCGACGAGAGCTCGGTGATCACGATGCGCGAGAAGCGCGAGCACTTCTTCGAGATCCAGGAGACCGCGCAGCGCCACGCGGCGCAACGCGACGAGATCGAGCGGCGGGCGGGCGCCTACGACGGCTTCGACCGCTTCGCCCGGCCCGATCGTCTCGCCCGATAGGCTGCCCGACCGGCTCACCGCGGGGTGCGATGATCGGCGCGTGAAGGAGCAGGTCGAAGACCGCCCGACCCCCGCCGCGCCGGCGCCCGGGCGGGTGGCGGCCGAGTCGGTCGCCGCGCCGCTGGAGCTGCTGCGCGCGGGCGGGAACCGCGCGATCGGGCGCTGGGTGTCGCAGCACCGGCTGCTGCAGCGCGTCGGGGGCTGGACGGGCGCGGGCGTCGCCACGCCGAACCAGGCCGAGGGGACGTTCAGCAACGTTCGCCGCATCCCCGTCGAGGGCCTCACGCCGGTCGCCCGCGCGCTCGTCCTGCTCTCACCCGGGTTGAACCCGGCGCAGCCGATCGACGTCCTCGTCCACCTGCACGGGCAGAACACCGGCTACCGCGAGGCGAGCCCGCGCGACCTCGACCCCGACCTCGACCGGATCGAGGAGCAGCTCGGCGCCGCGCGCCGCCCCCAGCTCGCGATCGTGCTGCCGCAGGGGGCGTCGCGGAGCGCGGACTACGGCGAGTTCGGGCAGATCAACCCGCGGAGCTACGCGCAGGCCGCGCTCACGCAGGTGCGGACGCTCGGCGGTCTGCCGTCCGATCCGCGGGTCGGCGCGGTCATGCTCTCCGGGCACTCCGGCGGCGGCTTCGCGATGAAGACGATCACGGACAGCCGGGCGCGGCGCGACGACCTCTCTGGCGTCGCCTGGTTCGACGCCGTCCAGGCCGAGTCGGGCCCCGAGGGCGAGCGGCAGACCACCGGGCAGCGCGAGCGCGCGAAGACGCTGATCACCGAGCGCATCACCGCGGAGCTCGACGCGCTCCCCGCCGGCGCGACCCCGGCGGAGCAGGAGACCGCGCTGCGCACCGGCTTCACGTTCCGCCTCTACTACGACTCGCTCGGCCTGTACAGAGGCGCGGCCGGCGAGGTCCAGACGTTCCTGCGCGGGCTGTTCGGCGAATCCAGGGGAGGGCCGCCGCGCACGGGCCTCGGCGCGCGGATCGCGGCGCTGCCGGCGCCCGCCAAAGCGGCGCTGCGCGCCCGCTACCAGGTCCTGCCGGTCCCGCACGGGGGCGCCGCCGGCCACGCCGCGGCGCTCGCCGCGGGCGGGATGGACACGCTCGGCCACGACAACATGGTCGGCTCGGGCGCGCTCGCGAACGCGATCGCGGCGATGCCGGCCGGCAGGGCGGCGGCGGCACCGCCGGCGACCACGTCGACGCCGCCCGCCACCACGCAGCAGCAGCCCGCGCCGGTGCTCACGCGCCGGGCGCTGGCCCGGCAGGAGACGCCGGAGGACGTGCCGGCGCGGCTGATCGAGGCGACCGTCGCGCTCGGCCACGCGGACGGCGACCCGCCGGGCGGCCGGACGCTGCTGCGGCGCGACGACATCCGCGCCTCCCTCACCGCGCGCGCATCGAACCCCGCGCTGAGCGGCTCGTTCGACGCGTCCGTGCGGGCGATCTCGGCGCTCACCGGCACCGCGCGCGACCAGGCTGTGGCGGCCAACGCGAGCGGCCTCATCCTCATGCTCGAGGACATCTTCATCCAGGACCCGGCCCGCTCGGGCATCGACCTCCTCCCGCCCACGCGCGCCGCACACTTCCGCGGGATGCGCTGGCACCGGCTCGACTACCCGGGCCACGCCGAGGGCGAGGCGGCCGGCCCGAACGAGGGCGAGGCCACCGCGATGTCCGCCGAGATCGCGCGCCTGCGCCCCGAGCGGCGGCCGAACCAGGGCGCGGCCAACGTGGTCACGCGCGACGAGATGACCCCGGCGCGGTGGCGGCGGATCACGAGCAACCTGGAGGCGGTCGAGGACCAGACCGGCCACCGGCTGTTCGGCGAGGCGGCGCACGCGTTCCACCGCATGAGCCAGATGGCGGCCTACGACAACGTCGACTTGCGGATCGTCGACTCGTTCCGGCCGCAGGCCGCGGCCGCCGCCAATGCCGCCACGTCCGGCAACCCGATGGCGGTCGCGTCGTTCTCGTCGCACTCGCTCGGCCTCGCGGTCGACCTCGCGATGTCGGCCGGCACCCAGCGGTTCCAGGAGACGACGACGCGGCCGATGAGCAACGTCGCCGGTATGCGCGCGTCGCCGGTCTACAAGTGGATGCTGCTGCGCGGCGCCGAGTTCGGCTGGTTCCCCTACGGCCACGAGCCGTGGCACTGGGAGTACAACCCCGACGGCTTCCGCGCCCGCTTCCGCGCGCTCGTGGTCGACGCGCCGGCACCGGCGGCCGCGGCGGCGCACTGACGGCGGTCGACGTCGTCTGCGAGCCGGAGATCCCGCGCCGCGTGACGCGGATGGCGATGCGCAACCGCGGTGAGCCGTCCGGCGAGCGCCTCAGCGCGATCCTCCCGCGAGGGTCCGCGCGAGGCCGAAGTGCCGGAACAGCCCGGTGTCGGGGAAGCCGGTGATCGCCGTGACGCGGTCGTCGCGCAGCGTCAAAACCATCAGCCCGTAGGCGCGGCCCTCCAGGTAGGCTTGTTCTGCCAGGCGTCGTAGTAGCGGCGGACTGCGTCGGCGGTCGTCATCGGGAGCTCCTCGGGTCGGTTGCTCCTGGGTCGACACCGCCGAGCTCCGGAACTGACCGCAGCTCGGCGAGGAAGTACGCCCAGCCCTGGGCGTGCGCGTCGACCGCCTCGGGCGGCAGGCCGCGGTGGACGAGCCGCAGCGTGGTGGCGCCGTCGTGCTCGGCGAGGTCGATCTCGACGATCGTGCTCTCCGGCGGCACGCCCATGCGGTCGTCCTCCCAGCCGTAGGTGAAGACGACGCGCGAGTGCGGCACGAGCTCGATGAAGCGGCCGATGACGGTGGCCCCGTTCGGGTGCGTCCAGCGCAGCTCGCCGCCCGGCACGGGGTCGGCGCGCGCGTCCGGCCCGACCCAGGCGACGAGCCCGGCAGCGGTCGTCAGGTGCGCCCACACCGCCTCGGCCGGCGCCGCGATCGTGACCTCGTGCTCGGCGAGCCTCATCCCTCCGCCGCATCCTTGAGCGCCGCGAGTGCCGGCCCCCAGTAAGCGTCGAGCTCCCGCCGCAGCGCCTCGAGGCCGTCGGCGTCGACCCGGTAGAGCCGCCGCCGCCCGTCGACCCGCCCGCGTACGAGCCCGGCGTCGCGGAGCACCTTCAGGTGCTGGCTCGCCGCCGGCTGGCTCAGCCCTACGCGCTCGGCCAGCTCGCTGACCGGCAGCTCGCGGTCGAGCACGAGCCGGAGCATCGCGCGGCGGCCCGGGTGCGAGATCGCGTCAATCGCTGCCTGCATCGCAACACATTCGTCTCATTGCATATAAGATTCTACGCACATGACGAACCGGAACCCCGAGGTCGAGCGCTGGCTCGACGAGGCCAACCACTCGCTCGACGCCGCCGTGCGCCGTGCGCGCGAGATCATCCTCGGCGCCGACGACCGGGTCACCGAGTCGATCAAGTGGAAGACGCCGACGTTCTCCTACCGCGGCAACATCGCCAGCTTCAACCCGTCGAAGAAGCTCGTGAGCATCATGTTCCACCGCGGCGCGGAGATCCCCGGCGAGCACCCGCGCCTCGAGGGCGACGGCCGGCTCGCCCGCACGATGCGTTTCGCCGGCCTCGACGACGTCGAGGCGGGACGCGACGAGCTGGCGGCCGTCATCCGCGCGTGGTGCGACCTGAAGGCCGCCACGCCTCCGGGACGAGTACGACCCTGAACCCGTCGGGAGTCTCGTCGGTCAGCCCATCCTCGGGGTTGCACAGCGACCGGCGTAACGCCGCGGGCGCCCCGCGAGACTGCGGGGCATGCGCATCGAGCCGTACTCCGGAGACCGCGCGGGACGGCGAGGAGATCGTCGGCCACCTGCAGCTCGTCGAAGACGAGATCAAGAACATGGCGGTGGTCGAGTCGCACCGGGGCCGGGGCGTCGGCCGGGCGCTCGTCGGCGCCGCCGTCGAGCGGGCGGCGCGGGGGCCGCTGCGGGTCGCCACCGCGGCGGCCGACACCGGCAACCTGCGCTTCTACCAGCGCCTCGGCTTCCGGATGCGCGCGATCGAGCGCGACGCGTTCACGCCCGCGAACGGCTACCCGCCCGGGCTCGAGGTCGACGGCATCGAGTTGCGCGACCGGGTCTGGCTCGATGTTGCTTGACCTCTACCTGAGCGGCGCCGAGACGCTCGCCGCCTCGTGGGAGGCCTACGCGCGCGGCTCGCGCGGCGCGTCGGTGCTCCGGCTCCCCGGCGTGACCGCCGCCGTGTTCCCCGAGCCGCCCGAGCGCGCGGTCTACAACAACGCGCTGCTCGCCCCCGGGGCGGACCTCGACGCGATGGAGGCCGCGTATGCGTGGGCGGGCATCGGCCGCTTTGCCGCCTGGGTGGACGAGAGCGACGCGGCGCTGCGCGCCGAGCTCGAGGCACGCGGCTACACGCTCGACACCACCACGCGCGCGATGGGGATGGCGCTCGACGACCTCCGCGGCGCGCCCCCGGAGCTCGAGCTCGACCCGCCGGAGTGGCCCGCCTATGTCACGTTCCTCGACGGCGTGCTCGTGGGCGCCGACCCGAGCGAGTTCCACCTGCTGATCGCGCGCGGCGGGCTCGGCAGCGCGCTCGCCTTCGACCACGGCGACGACTGCGGGATCTACAACGTCGGCACGCTCGAGCACGCGCGGCGCCGGGGCCTCGGCACCGCGCTGACCGCCCGCCTGCTCCACGACGCGCGGGCGCGCGGCCGCCGCACCGCCAGCCTCCAGGCGACCGCGATGGCCGAGGGCCTCTACGCCGCGCTCGGCTTCGGCGACCTCGGCCGCATCCTCGAGTTCGTGCCGCGGGCCTAGACCAGGTCCGGGTCCGTCATCACCTCCACCATCGCCGGGCCGTCGTGGCGACGGCCTCGGCGAGCGCGGCGTCGAGCTGCGAGCGATCGGTCACCCGGATCCCGAGCGCGCCGCAGTTGCGCGCGAAGGCCGAGAAGTCCGGGTTGTGCAGCGCCGTCTGCCACACGTCCCATTCGCCCGCGCGCTGCTCCTTGGAGATCTTGCCGAGCTGGCCGTTGTTGAGCAGCACGTGGGTGATGTTCATGCTGTGCTTGACCGCGGTCGTGACCTCGGCCATGTACTGGGCGAAGCCGCCGTCGCCGGTCACGGCGATGGTCGGGCGCTCGGGCGCCGCGGCCCACGCGCCCATCGCGGCCGGGTAGCCGAAGCCGATCGAGCCGAGGTAGCCGGACATCAGGACGTGTGGCGCTCGCACTCGAAGTAGCGGCCGAACGAGTAGGCGTGGTTGCCGACGTCGACCGCGATCACCGCGTCGTCGGGGACCTGGCGCTCCATCGCCGCGAACACCGAGGCGGAGTTGACGCCGTGGCCGCGGTCGTCGCCGGCGCGGCTGCGCCTTCTCCGCACGCCAGATCGCCCAGCGCTCGGCGAGCTGCGCGGCCTGGTCGTCGGTCTCGAGCCGCGCCGGCAACTCGCTCGCGCAGCCGCTCGACGACCACGCCGACGTCGCCCCACACGGGCACGTCGACGGCGTGGAACTTGCCGAGCTGCATCTGGTCGAAGTCGACCTGGATGATCGGGTGGCCGGCGTAGATGCCGGTGTGGTTGGAGAACGACGCGCCGAGCACGAGCAGCAGGTCGGCCTCGTTCATCAGCCAGCTCGCCACCGGCGTGCCGCTGCGGCCGAGCACGCCGGCCGCGAGCGGGTGGTCGTCGCCGATCTGGCCCTTGGCCTTGAAGGTCGTGATCACCGGCGCGCCGAGCTGCTCGGCGAGCGCGGTCACCGCGTCCATGTGGAAGCGGGCGCCGTGGCCGACGATGATCACCGGCCGCCGCGATCCGCGCAGCCGCCGCAGCGCGGCGGCGATCGACTCCTCCGGCGGCGAGATCGTCGGAGGGGGCGACGCGCCCCTGCGGGCCGCCCGCCTCCGCGCCCTCGGGCGCCGGGAGCGTCTGCACCTCGTCGGGGAAGATCAGGTGCGCGACGTCGCGCCGCAGCAGCGCGTTCTTGCACGCGAGCTTCATCAGCTCGACCGGGTCGGAGTCGCGCAGGACCGGCTGGCTCCAGGCGGCCACGGAGCCGAACGCGCCGCGAAGGTCGACCTCCTGGAACGCGCCCGGGCCGAGCACCTGCGTGTCGACCTGGCCGGTGAGCGCGAGCACCGGCGCGCGGTCGACCTTCGCGTCCCACAGGCCGGTGAGCAGGTTGGTGGCGCCCGGCCCGGCGATCGTCAGGCACGCCGCGGGCCGGCCGGTGAGCTTGCCGTAGGCGGAGGCCGCGAACGCGGCGGCGCCCTCGTGGCGGATGCCGATGTAGGTGAGCTTGCCGGCCTCCTCCTGGCGGCGCAGCGCGTCGGCGAGGCCGAGGTTGGAGTGCCCGACCATCCCGAAGACGTGCTTGACGCCCCAGTTGACCATCGTCTCCGCCATCACGTCGGTGACGGTGGCGACGTGCGGGGTCTTCGGCGACGCCGACGAACACCTCGCCGTCGCGGATCTCGAGCGGGTACGTGGTCGCCTCGTCGTCGAAGCCGGGGGACGTGCCGGTGAGCGGGCAGTAGTCGTAGCCGTGCCACGGGCAGCGCAGCAGGCCGTTCTCGATCGAGCCCTCGCCGAGCGGGCCGCCCTGGTGCGGGCAGTGGTTGTCGAGCGCCGAGAGCTTCCCGTCGAAGTGGACGAGCGCGACGCTCTTGTGGCCGGCGGCGACGGTCGTGACCCGGCCCTCCGGCAGCTCGTCCTCGGCCAGTACGCGATGCCACTTCATTGCAGGGCGGCCCTCCGGGTCGTCATGAACTCGAGCGCCGCGACGGCCGGGTCGGGCGCCGCCAGCAGCTCCGCGTAGCCGAGCTCGGCGCCGGCGAAGCCGCGTCCGTTCCACAGCTGCCCGCGACGTCCGCGGACCACGGGCCGACATAGGCGTACGGCTCGGGATGCCGCTCGTCGCCCGGCGAGAAGCCGTAGTTGAACCAGTGGGCCTCGACCGAGCTCGATCGCGATGTCGAAGTGCTCGGGCCACAGCGTCGCCGTGCCGCCGAGCCGCGCCAGCACGCCGTCGCCGAGCGCGTACCAGTCGGCCAGCCGCGCCGCCGCCCTGGCGTCGAGGTCCAGCTGGCGCGACGCGACGGCCGGCACCAGCTCCTCGACGACCGACCGTGCCGACTCGAGGCTCGCGAGCGGCGCGCGGCGCTCCTCCCCGCCCGCCCGGTGCACGAGCTCGGTCCCCTCCACCCGCACCTGGTGCACGACGCCCGCGTGGTCGAACTCGGGCGTGCCGAAGCCGCCGGGGGTGGCCTCCAGCGCGATCTCGTTGTCAGGTCTGCGTGCGGGCGCGACGATCCGCTCGGCGACGCGGTGCAGCGCCCCGACCGTGGCGCCGAGCCGTCGGGAGTAGCCCGCTTCAGCGGTGCTCGGGGTTCGGGAAGTCGAAGCGGCAGCCCGCGTCCCACTCCGAGCGCTGGTTGCCGTGCGCCGGGATCCCGCCGGCGTCCTTGAGCATCCGCGCGAGGTGCAGCAGGTTCCAGGTCATGAACGTCGTGTTGCGGTTCGTGAAGTCGTTCTCCGGCGCCGCCCGACCCGGCGTCGAGGTAGGACGGGCCGGGCCCGGCCTCGCCGATCCAGCCGGCGTCGGCCTGCGGCGGGATCGTGTAGCCGAGGTGCTGCAGCGAGTAGAGGATGTTCATCGCGCAGTGCTTGACGCCGTCCTCGTTGCCGGTGACGAGGCAGCCGCCGACGCGGCCGTAGTAGGCGTACTGGCCGTCGTCGTTGAGCAGGTGGCTGTTGCCGTACAGCCGCTCGATGACCTGCGTGCAGACCGACGACTTCTCGCCGAGCCAGATCGGCGAGAGCAGCACGAGGATGTCGGCGGCCAGCACCTTCTCGAAGATCGCCGGCCAGTCGTCGCGCTCCCAGCCGTGCTCGGTCATGTCCGGGTAGACGCCGGTGGCGATCTCGTGGTCGACCGCGCGGATCTCCTCGACCGTCACCCCGTTGCGCTCCATGATCGCGATCGAGCGGTCGGCCAGGCCCTGCGTGTGCGAGGCTCGGGCGAGCGCTTGAGCGTGCAGTTGATGAAGACCGCGCGCAGGTCGGAGAAGTCCCAGCGCGACCTCGCGCAGAGCTCCTCCTGCTTCGGTGTGAGGGTCATGGCGCGTGGTCGCGCGACCGGCCGCGGCGTTACAGCCGGTCGCGCGATCCGTGGTCAGGACGCGGCGGCCCCGGTGATGCCCGCGGCGGCGGGAGCGGTGCCGGCGAGCGTCAGCGATCCGTCGTGGCCGACGCGGTAGCGTCGTGACCTGGCCGCCGCCGGCGCTGACCGGGGCTGACGGCGTGCAGGTAGCGGCCGCTCGCGTCGAACGTCGAGGTCGCGCGGCGACGGCGACGCAGCGCAGTGCGTGCCGAGCGCCGTCAGCGACCCGTCGCGGCCGATCGCGAAGCCGCTGATGCTGCCCGGCCGCGTTGCCGGTGTAGGCGAAGCGCCCGTACGGGCGAGACGGCGACCCAGCACGCGGCGCCCTGGCCGACCGGCAGCGACGCGGTGATCGGTGCGCAGCGCGCCGCCGCACCCGTCGCGGTAGGAGGAGACGGTGCTGGCGCCGGCCTCGGAGACGACGATCGTCCCCGCGCCGGCTGATCGCCGAAGCCGAACGGCACGGTGCCGCTCGACGGCCGTGACGACCGGCGCGCCCGGGCGGCCCGAGGCAGGTCGAGCGGCAGCGTCTCGAGCCGGTTGGCGAGCGCGCTCGGTGACGACCAGCGAGCGCCCGTCCGGGCGTGACCGAGACCTGCGCGGCGCCGTCGGCGCCGGGCGCGAGCGTCGCGCGTGCCGCCCGGGATCGGCTTCAGCGAGCCGTCGAAGCGGCGCCAGAACGCGGCGACGTTCGGCGTGCCGCCGGAGTTCAGGACGTAGACGCGGCCGCGGTCCTCGTCGACGCTCGTCCGGCGCGACGCCGCGCGACGGCACGCGAGCCGAGCAGCTCCGGTGCCGCGGCGGCCGATGCGGAACACCGAGACGGTGTCGGAGCCGGCGTTGACCGCGTAGAGGTAGCGGCCGTCGCCGCTCAGCTCGACCGCGCCCTGGCGGCCGCCGAGCGTCGGCCAGGCCGGCGCCGCCGGTGGCGAACGTGCCGGCGGGGGTGAGCGAGCCGTCGGCGGCGCGCTCGAACCGCTGCACCGCGTTGCCGGCGGGGTCGTTGGTCTGGGTGTAGAGGGCGCCGCCGCTCGTGCGCCATCGCGCTCGGGGCGCACGCGCCTCGAGCAGCACGACAGACGAGGGCGAGCAGCAGCCACAGCGCGCGCGAGCGCGGGAGGGGGAACCGGCATGTGGACCTCCAGGGGGGTCGGACAGGGATGGGACGCCTGCTTAGTCGGGAGAGCCGCCCGCGCGTTACGCGAAGCGGTCCAGCGGCCACGGCTGCGCCGAGCCGTAGCGCTCGATGACCGGGCCGGCCGGCGCTGGCACCGATCCGAGCAGGCCCGCGCCGACGCGCAGGAGGCGCGCGGGGAAGACACGTGCGAACGGGTCGTCGCCGAGGCGCGAGCGCGCCCCGCCCGCGCCACGCGTGAGCGAGCCCTCGAAGTGCGACGCGTCGGCAGCAGCCTGGAGACGGCGCGAGGCCGGGCCGGCGAGCACGTCGCGGCGCGCCTGCTGGACGGCGAGGTCGTCGAACGCGAGCTGCACGCCCGCCGGTGGGCGTACGAGCGACACGCCGCGGCGCGCCGTCCGGGTCGACGATGCGCGCGTCGGCGCGGCGCGCGTCCGCACCGGCTTCGCCGCCGCGCCACGCGGCGAGCAACCCCGCCGGCTCGCCCGGCGAGCGTGCGCACGCCGGCGGCCGCGTCGGCACCCTCGCGGCGCTCGCGACGAGCGCGAGCCAGGACCAGCTCATGCCGCGGGCGCGTCCCAGTCGGGTCGCACCGCGCGCTGGATCGCGCGCAGGTCCTGGCGCAGCTCCTCCAGCGTGGCGCGTCCCGAGTACCAGTAGCCGTCGTAGACGGCGTGGATGCGCAGTCCTCGGGGGAGAGCGTGAACACGCGCGGGACGTAGGGATGGTTCAGGTGTCGGTCGTCTCGCGCAGCCCGAGCTGCGCCTGCACCGTTCGCTCCGGGTCGCACAGGAACGTCCAGCGCGCGCCGAGGCCGGCGCGGAAGGCGGCCGTCACCGTCCGGCGGATCGACGCTCATCTAGACGATCCGCATGTACGCGACCTCGGCCTCCTCCTGCAGTTCGAGCAGCCGCCGGAAGTAGCGCTGCTCCTTCGGGCACCACCAGCCGCGGTAGAAGTGCAGGACGGTCGGGTCGCCGGCGACGAGCTCGGAGAGGCCGGCGCGCGTTGCCGGCGTGGTCGGGCAGCTCGAAGTCGGGGAACGGGTCGCCCGGGCGAGCGTCACGACCCGGGCACCGGTTCGCCGCGCTGCCATGCCCTGAACGCGGCGAGCAGGTCGTCGGGCGCCGTCGCCTCGACGTGCGCCGGGTGCAGCTGCGCGGACCGACTCATCGTCTGGCGCATCTGGGTGAGGTAGTGCACGCAGCCCTCGCAGAGGGCGAGGTGCGCCTCGAACGCGGCGCGCTCCTCGGGCGGCGTCGCTCCTTCGAGGTAGTCGGTCAGGACGTCCGTGAGCTCCTGGCAGGTGATGGTGCGCAGCGTGCTCACGTCAGGGCGAGGGCCGGGTCGAGGTAGCTCTCCAGGCAGCGGCGCACCTTCGAACGCGCACGGTGCAGGAGGACCCGCTGGTTGGCCTCGCTGATGTCGAGCGCCTCGCAGACCTCCTCGGCGGGCCAGCCCTCGATGTCGCGGAGCGTGATGACCGTGTGCTGGCGCTCCGGCAGCTCCGCGATCGCCGCCTCGATCAGCGCGAGCGTCTCGCGCTCGAGCAGCCGCTGCTCCGGGAGCGGCTCGGGGAAGCACTTCCAGCCGCCGGGCCAGCGGTCACCCTCCGGCTGGAAGCGCTCGGGGTCGACGGCCGGCTCGTCGGACTCGGCATCGCCGAGCGACGAGAACGGCACGGTGCGGCGCTCGCGCTCCGCGCGGGTGATCGCGCGGTTGGTCAGGATCCGGAAGATCCAGGTCTTCAGGGAGGCCCGGCTCTCGAACGTCCGCAGCCCGTTGAGCACCCCGAGCCACGTCTCCTGGACGACCTCCTCGGCCACCGCTGGGTTGCGCACGTACCGCGACGCGACGCGCAGCATGAGGGAGTGGTGCCGTCCCACGAGTTCGATGAACGCTCTTTCGTCACCGCGCCGCAGGGCGGCCAGTGTTTCCTCGTCGCTGGCGATCACGATGCCGATCCTCGCCGACCGGAGCGCGAAAGTCACCATCTACATCGCCATCAGCGGCGCGGGCTCGACGTCGGCTCGGGCACGCGCTCGCGGCGCAGCAGCGCAGGCCGGCGATCGGGAAGATCAGCACCGAGAGCAGCCCGGCGGCGATCAGCGCGGCGCTGCGGCCGCGTCGATCAGCCCAGGTCGAGGCCGATCGCGGTCGCGGCCACGATGAACGGCAGCGACGTCGACTGCAGCAGCCCGGCGATCGCTGCGTGGCGCGCGCCGACGAGCCCCGGTAGAGCAGCGCGGGCAGGCCGCGGACCAGCGAGCAGCGCGGCGAGGAAGATCGGGACCATGCGAGGTTCGACGGCTTGTCAGAGCGCGTCGAGGTCGAAGCGGATGCCGGTGGTGACGAAGAACACCGGGATGAAGACGCCGAAGCCGATCGCCTCGAGCTTGCGCCGGAAGTCGGGGTGGGTCATCGCCGGTCCTGGTCGAGAGCGTGAGGATCGCGCCGGCGGCGAACGCGCCCAGGATCACCTCGAGGCCGAGGGACTCGGCCAGCGCGACGAAGCCGATCAGCAGCACGATCGCCCCGCGCACGCGGATCTGCGCGGTCGTGTCCTGCAGGCGCAGCAGGTCCGCGCGGATCCGCGCCGAGTGCTCGGCGCCGCGCACGGCGAAGCACGACCGCGCCGCGAGCCCGAGCAGGCGCCGAGCAGGATGAGCGTCGAGCCGGTCCCGCCCTCGCCGGAGAAGAAGAGCGAGAGCAGGATGATCGCGCCGAAGTCCGCGATCGACGCCGCCGGCGACGATCAGCTGGCCGAAGGTCGAGCGCGATCTCGCCGGCGTCCTTGAGGACCGGGATGATCACGCCGAGCGACGTCGCGGAGAGGATGATCGCGACGAGCAGCGGCGTGTCGACGAGGCCGGCCGCCTTGAGGCCGAACCCGACGACGACGGCGATCGCGAACGAGACGCGAAGCCCAGCGCGGCGAGCTTCAGCACGCGCCCGCGAGCTGGCTCGAACTCGATCTCCAGGCCGGCCAGGAAGAGCAGGAACGCCAGGCCGATCAGGGAGAGCACCTGGATCGTCTCGTCGACCTCGACCCAGCCGAGCACCGACGGGCCGATGACGATGCCGGCCACGATCTCGAGCACGACCGAGGGGAGCGCAGGCCGGGAAGAGGCCGAGCACGAACGGCGCCCCGAAGGCGACCGCGGCGACGAGGAGCAGACCGGAGAAGGAAGGCATGGCCCACGGTCCGGCGAAGGGCATTACGCGTCCCAACTATGCCGGCGCGCCCAGGTTGCGCGTGACCGCCGCCATCGTCTCGTCGTGCTCGTGCGACCGGGCTGAACTCGATCGAGCTCGACCGGCTCGAGCGTCTGGACGAAGTGGCCCGGGCGCAGGTGGTAGGCCTCGCCCGCGCGGACGATCTCGTCGGGGCCGTCGAGGTAGGTGACGCGGAACGAGCCCTTGACCAGGTAGCCCCAGTGCGGGCACTGGCAGCGGTCGTCGGGCAGGCCGGCGAACGGCGACTCGTCGGGCGGGAAGTGCGCCGGCATGGTCTCGAACGCGAAGCGCATCGCCCCAGTCGACGGTGCGGCCCTCGTACTCGCCGAAGACCATGGGGGGCAGGTCAGCCTTGGACGCGTGCATGTGATGGTGCTCCTCTTCGGCGGGTCGGGATGGTCAGAGACAGCAGGCAGGCGAGGCCGATCGAGCGCCGGCCCGAGGCCGGAGACGAGCAGGGCGGTGCGGGCGCCGGCGCGCCGACGACGAGCGCCGCCGAGCGCGAGCGCGCCGAGCTCGGCGCCGTTGCGGGCGCCGTTGTAGGCGGCGAAGGCGCGGCCGCGCAGCGCCTCCGGCACGCGCTCGTGGATGAGCGTGCGCAGCAGGACGTTCTTGACGCCGTGCGCGACGCCGCCGAACGCGAAGCCGAGCAGCGCCGCCACAGCACGGCGCGGCGGCGGCGCCCGCGATCCCGAGGCCCTGCACGACGATCGCGGCCAGCGCGGCGGCGGCCAGCGCGGGCCGCGGCGACGCGCGGGCGAGGCCGGCGGCGCCGACGACCATGCCGAGCGTCCACGCGGTGATCAGCAGGCCGTAGCCGAGGCTCGCCGGCGCCGAGCACGTCGGTGACGAAGAACGGCTCCGCGGTGACCGAGATCGTGAACAACACCAGCGCGGCGATCGCGCCGGCGAGCGTGACCGCGAGCGCGTGGTCGGCGCGAGGAAGGCGAAGCCGTCGCGCGCGCGTGTCGCGCTCGCCGGCGCGCCGCCGGGCCGGCGGCGCGCGCGCAGCGCGAGCGCCGCGACGCCGACGGCGACGAACGACAGCGCGTCGACGACCAGCGCGAGCCGCAGCTGCCCGGCCGCGCCGAGCACGCCGCCGAGCAGCGGGCCGGCGGTGAAGCCCAGCGCAGCGCGCGGTCTCCATCAGCCCGTTGGCGCGCGCGATGTCGGCCTCGCCCGCCGCGGCGGGCACGAGCGCGAACTCGGCCGGCTGCGCGACGGCGACGCCGAAGCCGAGCAGCGCGACCAGCGCGAGGACGGCCCAGAGCGAGTCGACGCTGAGCGCCATCGCCGCCACCACGGCCGCCTGCGCGAACGAGACGCCGACCAGCAGCGCGCGGTTCTCGAAGCGGTCGACGATCGCGCCGGCGACGCCGGCGCCCAGCACGACCGGCCCCCACAGCGCGAGGAAGACCGCGGAGACCGCGAACGTGGAGCCGGTGAGCGCCTGGACGTGCAGGACGAGCGGGATCATCGCAGGAAGTCGCCGAGGGCCGAGAGGCCGGCGGCGCCGGCCAGCAGGCGGGTCGCGGTCGCGGACGTCATGGCGGCGATCGTCGCGGGCGACCGTTCGCGCACCGCTCGGCTTGCGTGAACGTCCCGCGATCGAGACAGTCGCGATGTGCTGCGGGTGCGCTCGCCGGTGGTCTGCGGCTCGAGCGCCGACGGCGTCGAGCTCGCCGCCGCCGGCGTCGCGGCGCGCGCGCGCGTGCTCGCCTACCTCGCCCTGCACCCCGGCCCGCACGCCGCGCCCAGCTCGCCGCGCGCTTCTGGCCCGACGTGCTCGACGAGTCCGCCCGCGCGAGCCTGCGCGCGGCGCTGACCGAGCTGCGCCGCGCGCTCGGCCCGGCGGCCGAGCACCTCGTCGCCACCGCGACACCGTCGCGCTCGACGGCGACGGCCTGTGGTCGACGCGCGCGCGTTCGACGCGGCGCTCCGGCCGCGGCGACGCGGCGGCCGCGCTCGAGGCGTGCCCGGCGCCGATCCTCGACGGCTTCGACGACGACTGGGCCCACGAGGCGCGCCGCGCGCACGCCGAGCGGCTCGCGGAGGCGCTCGAGCCGCCGCGGCGGCGAGCGCCGACCCGGCCGAGGCCGTGCGGCTCACGCGCGAGCAGGTCGCGCTCGACCCGCTCGCCGAGGCGCCCAACCGGCGCCTGATCGAGCGCCTCGCGGCCGCCGGCGACCGGGCCGCGGCGCTGGCCGCGGGCGAGCGCTTCGCCCAGCGGATGCGCGACGACGCTCGGGATCGCGCCGTCGCGCGAGACCCGCGCGCTGCTGGAGACGCTGCGGCGCGCGCCGGCCGCGCCCGCGCCGCCCGCCGCTCGCGCGCGCGCACGAGACGCGGTTCGTCGGCCGCGCGCCGAGCTCGCGCGCCTGCGGGCGGCCTGGGCGGACGTCGAGACGCACCGCAGCCGCCGCATCGTCCTGATCGCCGGCGAGCCCGGGCGTCGGCAAGACGCGCCTGGCGCATCGCTTCGCGCGCGAGGTCCTCGACGCGCGGCGCGCCGGTCGCTGCTCGGCCGCTGCTGGGAGGAGCCGCTGGCGCCGTTCGAGCCGTTCGCCGAGGCCCTGCGCGCAGTCGGCGCCGCCGAGGTCCTGCAGCCCGGCGCAGCGACGCCGGGCGCCGGCGCGCGCCACCGCCTGTTCGACGCCGTCGACGCGACGCTCACCGCTCGCCGCCGAGCGCGGCGCTGCTGCTGATCATCGACGACCTGCACTGGGCCGACCGCGCGACGCTGCTGCTGCTCGAGCTTCCTGCTGCGCTCGGCGCCGCGCCGGCCCGCTGCTCGTCCTCGGCACCTACCGCGACACCGAGCTCGGCCGGCGCAGCCCGCTGACCGGCGCGCTCGCCGAGCTGCAGCGCGACGGCGCGCTGCGACCGCATCGGGCTGCGCGGGCTCGGACCGAGGACGACGTCGGCGGCGCTCGCGCGCGTCGCTGCTCGGCGTCGACGCGGCCGGTCGCCGCGCCGCGCGTCCACGCGCACCGACGGCAACGCGTTCTTCGTCGAGGAGGTGCTGCGCGGGCTCGCCGAGAGCCCGGAGGTGCCCGAGAGCGTGCGCCACGCGGTCGGCGTCCGCCTCGCGCGGCTCGGCGACGACGCCGAACGAGCTGCTCGCGGCCGCCGCGGTGCTCGGCCTCGAGCTCGACCCGCGCGCGCTCGAGGCACCGCCGGCGCTCGAGCCCGCGGCGGCCGAGGCGGCGCTCGACGAGCTCCTGCGCGCGCGCCTGCTGCGGGCCGGCGCCGGCGCCGGGCTCGAGTTCGCGCACGCGCTCGTGCGCGAGGCGGTCTACGACGAGCTCAACGCGCTGCGCCGCGCCCGCCTGCACCGCCGGGCCGCCGAGGCGCTGCGCGCGCTCGGCGAGGACCGCCACCTCGAGGAGATCGCCTCGCACCTTTCCGAGGCCGCCGCGCCCGCGCGACGCGCGCGAGGTCGCCGACCTGCTCGTGCGCGCCGGCCGGCGCGCGCTCGCCGGCTGGCCTACGAGGACGCCGCCGAGCGCTTCGAGCGCGCGCTCGAGGCGCTCGCGCTCGCCGACGCCGACGAGCGAGGCCGGCCCGCTGCTGCTCGCCCGCGGCGACGCGCTGCTGCGCGCCGGCGAGCCGCGGCGCGCGCGAGCGCCTTCGACGCCGCCGCCGCGGCTCGCGCGCCGGCGCGGCGATCCCGGGCTGCTGGCCGACGCCGCGCTCGGCTACGCCGGCCTCGGGGTCGCGATCGTCGACCTCGATGCCGAGACGATCGCGCGGCTCGAGGAGGCGCTCGCGGCGCTCGGCGGCCGCGCCCGCTGCTGCGCTCGCGGCTGCTGGCGCGCCTGGCGGTCGAGCTCTACTACGCGCCGGACCGCGACTCGCTCGGAGGCGCTCAGCGCCGAGGCGGTCGCCGCCGCGCGCGGCCCGGCGACCCGAGCGCGCTCGCCGCCGCGCTCAACGCGCGCCACGTCGCGCTGTGGCGCCCCGACCGCATCGAGGAGCGCCTGCGCACGCGCCGACGAGATGATCGCCGCGGCCGCGCGCGGCCGGCGAGCCGCACGCTCGAGCTGCAGGCGCGCAACTGGCGCGTGACGGACCTCTTCGAGCTCGGCGACATGGCCGCCTGCCGCGAGGAGATCGCGCGCCACGCCCGGCTGGCCGACGAGCTGCGGCTGCCGTCGTTCCAGTGGTACACGCCGCTGTGGGCGGCGATCGAGGCGCGCGCTCGCCGGGCGCTTCGCGGAGGCGCGAGCGGCTGCGCGCTGAGGCCCGAGCGGCCGGCGAGCGCGCCGGCGACCGCAACGCCGAGCTGTTCGCGGCGATGGTCGAGCAGCTCATGCAGGCCGAGCGGCGCGAGTTCGACGAGACGGACCTCGCCTTCCTCCAGGACAAGGTCGCCAACTCGCCCGCCGGCCCGGCCTACCGCGTCGTCACTACGTCTGGATGCTCGCCGGGCTCGGCCGGACGGACGAGGCGCGCGCGCACCTCGACGACTGGGTGCGCCGACGGGCTCGCCTTCGACGCCAACTGGCTGTCCGCGCAGGCCGAGGCCGCCGAGGCGATCCGCTGCTCGGCGACCCGACCCACGCGCAGCCGTCTACGACCGGCTCGCTGCCCGTACGCCGGCCGCCCGGCCACCGCGGGCCGCGCGGTCGTCAGCTACGGCGCGGTCGACCGCCACCTCGGCGGCCTCGCCGCCCTGCTCGGCCGCCGGGACGAGGCGATCGCCCATCTGCGCGCGGCGATCGACCGCAACGCCGAGCTCGGCTGCACCGTCTGGCGCCTGCACGGTCAGCGCCGCCTGCACGCCTCGCGCCCGACGACGAGCTGGCCGCGGAGGTCGCCGCCACCGCGCAGGCGCTGGACCTCCCCGGGCTCGCCTGAGAGGATCGCTCGCAGTCGAAACGACGAGAGGAGACCGCCGTGGCTGGTGTGCAATCACGCGACTTCGACTCCCCCGACGAGACGCGGACGCCGGACAAGACGCAGGTCGACGTCGTCCGGATGGGCTCGACGACCGCCGCGCGCCTGACGCTCCAGCCGGGCTGGCGCTGTCCGAGTGCGTCAAGCCGGTGGCCGGAACCGACAGCTGCCGGCTGCGGCACGTCGGCGTCGTCCAGGCCGGGCGCATGACCGTCCGGCACGACGACGGCACGGTGCTGGAGATCGGCGCGGGCGACGCCTACGTCATCGAGCCCGGTCACGACGCCTGGTCGAGGGCGACGAGCGCTTCGTCGGCTTCAGTTCGAGTCCCAGTTGGCCGAGGACTACGCGAAGGCCTAGTAGCCGCTCGATCTCCAGCACGACCTTGCCGAGCGCGCGCCGGCCGTCGATCAGCTCGAGCGCCTCGGCCGCGCGCTCGAGCGGCAGGCGGGCGCCGACGATCGGCCGCACGTGGCCGGACGCGACGAGCTCGTCGATCTTGGCCTGGATCTCGGCGTTGAGTGGGGCTTGGCGAGCACGTAGGCGCCCCAGCCGGCGCCGACCACCGACACGTTGTTGAGCAGCAGCCGGTTGACCTTCACCTCGGGGATCGAGCCGCCGGTGAAGCCGACCACCACCAGCCGTCCCTCCTCCTTCAAGGACCGGAGCGAGTCGGTCATGCGGTCGCCGCCGACCGGGTCGATGACCAGGTCGGCGCGGCCCGCCTCGCGCACCTCGTCCTTCCACGGGCCGCCGGAGCGGAACACCTCGTCGGCGCCGGCGCGGCGCGCCACCGCTTCCTTCTCGTCGTCGGAGACGACCGCGAACGTGCGCGCTCCCAGGCCCTTGGCGACCTGCAGCGTGGCGGTGCCGACGCCGCCCGCGGCGCCGTGGACGAGCACGGTCTCGCCCTCCTGCAGCCGGCCGCGCGTGACCAGCGAGAAGTAGGCCGCGGGTAGTTGAGGATCAGCCCGGCGCCCTCGGCGACGTCGAGCTCCTCGGCCAGCGCGAAGGTCAGAACTCGGGCGCGACGGCGACCTCCGCGAACCCGCCGAGCATGGACATCGCCGCGACCCGGTCGCCCGGCTTCAGCCGGCTGCCGTCCGGCGCGCTGCGCACGGTGCCGGCGACCTCGGCGCCGGGATGAACGGCAGGTCGGGCTTGACCTGATACTCGCCGCGGCTCTGCAGGACCTCCGGGAACGACACCCCCGCGGCCTCGACGTCGATCACCACGACCCGGCCGTCAGCGGCCAGCGGATGCGCGGCCTCCGGCTCGGCGACGTCGACCAGCTTCAGCCCCTGAGGCCCCGTCAGCTCGCTGATCTGCACCGCCGCACCGGCGGCACCCTAGTCACCCGCGCTCAAGTCTGCGCGCCAGAGGTCGAGACGACCGTGGGGCAATGTCTATATACGCGCGATTGCGGGCCTTGCTGGTCCTCCTGGTCCTCGTGATCGGCGTGAGCGTGTGGCTGATCGCAGGCGAGCAGCGTCAGACGATCCTCGGCACGCAGGGCCAGCTGCGCTCGTCGAACGACCTGCCGACCGCGATGCTCGACCAAAAGACCGGGCTGCGCGGCTACGCGCTGACCGGCGTCGCACTTCCTCGAGCCCTACGAGCTGGGGCTGGACGAGTTCGAGAGCGCGCACGACCGGGCCGTCAAGGCCGCCAAAGGCTACCGCACGGCCCTCGATCAGATCAGCGCGCTGACGGCCACCGCGCGCGAATGGCAGGCGCAAGCCCGGATCGCCGTCGGCCAGGTGGAGCGCACCGGGCCGAAGGCGGCCAGCGTCGCCGACACCCGCACGCGCAAGACGCTCATGGACCGCCTCCGCACCCAGGACACGGCACTGCGCCGCCACCTCGTGCGGCGGACGGAGACCGAGCTGCAGCACTCCCGCTGGATCGTGTTCGGCTTCGTCCTGCTGTTCGGCGGCGGCATCCTCGCCTTCGGCATGATCGTGGTGGAGCGCCAGGCGCGCCGGGATCGGCAGCGGTCCGTGCAGCGGCGCGAGTACGTCGAGGCGCTCCAGGGCGCCGACGACGAGCTCGAGGCCGAGGAGCTGCTGCGCCGCCGCGCGGAGCGGGTCGTCCCGAGCGCGGAGGCGGTCGTCCTCACCCGCAACGCGAGCGGCAACTCGCTCGACGCCAGCACCGACCCCTCCGCCGTCGATGGCTTGGCCGACGCCCTCACCCACGCCACGCCGAGCTCGTGCCTGGCCATCCGGCGGGGCCGCCTGTACGAGCGCGAGCCCGGCAGCGAGCCGCTGCAGAGCTGCGAGCTGTGCGGCAAGGCGGCCGGCGCGGCGCTGTGCGTGCCCTCGCTCGTGGGCGGCGAGGTGATCGGCTCGCTGCTGGTGATGAAGCCGCGCGCGTTCAAGCCCGGCGAGTGCGAGGGCGTCACCGCCACCGTCGCCAGGCCGCGCCCGTGCTCGCGGTCGAGCGTCGAGGCGATTGAGCAGCGGCTGCGGAGCCATCGCTTCCGCTACCCGCACCAGGGCCTCGTCTACGAGCAGGCGGGCCACGGGATCGGCATCCCGACGCCGTACCTGCCGGGCGCGACGACCCAGATCGGAATCGGCGGCACCGCGCGCGCCGACGCCGCCGCCAAGGCCGACCTGTGGCGCCACATCCTCGCCTTCCTCGCCGGGCAGGACCGGGGCCGCCGCGGCTGAATCAGGAGAATGGTGGCGGGCGCCTTCACCGAGCTCGAGATCGACCGGGCGGGTCAGGACCGCGGGCTGTGGGCTCGGCGGGTCGTGATCGGGCTGTTCTGCGTCATCGCGGTGCTCGCGCTCGCGGACCGCTTCGGCCAGCGCGCGACGGGATCGCAGGCGGCAGCACCGGCCGCGCGGATGACGTTGACGGCCCCCGAGACCGTGCGCGGCGGCCTGCTCTTCCAGTCGCGCGTGGAGGTCCACGCCGCGCGCGAGATCGCATTCCCTCATTTCGTGCTCGACCACGGCTGGGTCGAGGGCATGCAGGTGAACTCGATCCACCCGGAGCCGGCCGGCGAGCTCAACCGCGACGGGCGCGTGGTGCTCACCTACAACAAGCTGGCGGCCGGCGACGACCTGACGGTCTGGCTCCAGTTCCAGGTCAACCCGACCAACACGGGACGCCGGTCCTACGGCATCGAGCTCGACGACGCCGCGACGCCGCTGGTCCGCCTGTCCCCCACGATCACGGTCCTGCCCTGAGCCATGGACCTCGTCCTGCGCTCGATCGTCGTCTTCGTCCTGATCGTCGTGATCACGCGTGCGGTCGGGCGGCGCGAGCTGAGCTCGATGGAGCCGTTCGACCTGATCCTGCTCGTGGTGATGGGCGACCTCATCCAGCAGGGCGTGACGCAGAGCGACAACTCGCTGACCGGCGCCACGATCGTGATCGTCACGATCGCCGTCCTCACGGTCGGCACCGCGTACCTCAGCTACCGCTTCCGCCGGCTCCGCCCGCTGCTCGAGGGCGAGCCGGTCGTGCTCGTCGCCGGCGGCCGGCTGATCGAGGGCAACCTGCGGCGCCAGCGCATGACCGTCGAGGAGCTGCTGGCCGAGGCCCGGCAGCAGTCGATCGGCGGGCTCGACGCGGTCGAGTACGCCGTGCTCGAGACCAACGGGCGCGTCTCCTTCCTCAAGCGATGAGCGCGGGGCCCGGCGTCGTGCCGGGCCCCGCGTCGCTTCAGCCCTCGAGGCCGGCGTCGAGCAGCTGCTCGGCGCCCTTGGCCAGCGCGTCGCGCGCCGGGCCGTCCTCCATCCGCGAGGCGACTTGGGCCAGCGTCAGCGCGCCGACGACGCGCGAGGCGCCGATGTCCCAGTCCGGGTGCGGCTCGGGCTCGGGCGGCCACGGGAACGGGAACGGGTGCGGCCACGGGAACGGGCGCGGGCGGGTGCCGCACCAGTCGTCGATCACCTCGGAGACGAGGCGGCCGGGCTCCCCGCCGGCCGCCGCGGCGAAGACGGCGGCGGACGCGATGTCGTGCGCCACCTCCGCGGAGGCGCGCAGCATGGCCTCCTTGGGCGGCAGCGGCTGGGGGTTGAGCGCGGCGCGCTGCGGCCCGACGGGACCGTGCGGGATGATCGCGTCCCAGACGGCGGGGTTGATGCGGCCGAGCACGGCCAGCAGACGGACGATGTTGGTCATGGCGGTCAGAGCGCCCCGCCGTCGCGGTGATACAGAGGGCGTGGCGAGCTGAGACGTGATCGTGGCCGGGGCGCGCAACGCCGGCCTGTGCGCCGCGCACGCCGCGCGCATGCTTGACACCGCCGGTCGCGCGCTGCCCGGCCTGTTCGCCGCAGGCGAGCTGGTCGGCGGCCTCTTCTTCCACAACGACCCCGGCGAGCGGGCTGACCGCCGGAGCCGTCTACGGACTACGCGGCCTCAGCCGCCCAGGCCGGCGCCCGACCCGAAGCGCAGCAGCGTCTTGCCCGCCTCCCGGTTCGTCATGCCCCCGCGGGGGGTGATGACCGTCACGGGGAGCCCGAGCCCCTGGATGCGGCTGATCAGGTCGCGCCGCAGCCACTTCGAGGTCTTGCGCGGGAGCGTCGAGACGATGATCTCGTCGTAGCCGCCCTCGCGCACCGCCTCCTGCACGGACGCGAACGGCTCGGGCCCGCCGACCAGGCCCTTGACCTTGCCGCCGGCCTTGCGCTCCAGCAGCGGCAGCGCGCTCTCGAGCGTCCAGTCGGCCGCCTTGCGGTCGTTGACGTCGGGGATCAGCAGCGCGAACTCGCAGGGGCCGGCGTCACGCCGGCGCCTGACCTCGTCCAGCAGTTGCGGCGCGGCCGCCGTCCGGTTCGCCACGACGAGGATCCGTGTCATCCGCTCTCACCCTTTCTTCAGCGCGACCTGCAGGTCGCCGCCGATGCTCATCGTCCACACCTGCTTGCCGACCGTGACGACGCCGGCCGCGCCGAACTCGGGCAGCGCGAGCGAGCCGGTGACGCGGCCGCTGCGCGCGTCGAGCCGCCACAGCCGGTCGCGCCGGTCGCTCGCGTGCACCCACAGCGTCCCGCCGTCCAGCGTTCCGTTGTTGACGTGCTGCGCGCCGAGGTCGCGCGTCCAGCGCGTGCGCCCGGTCGCGGCGTCGACCGCCGACATGCCCGAGTCGCCGACCAGGAAGACGGTGCCGCCGGAGACGCCGAGCAGACCGGCGCCGTTCGCCGGCACCGCCGAGAGGCGCTTCCCGCTGCGCGCGTCGAAGCGCAGCAGCCGGCGATCGCCGCGCACGACGTAGAGGATCCGCCCGTCGGAGCCGCCGTCGACGGCCTTGAACCCCTCCCGCGAGATCGGAACCGTGCGCGTGACCGCGTTGCGCGTCAGGTCGACGCGGGCCAGCGCCTGCGGGTACCCCATCCAGACGACGCCCCGGCCCTCGAGGACCACTCCCGGCGCCGACCCGAGGGAGGGAATGGTCGCGACGATGCGGTTGCTCGACGGATCGATGCGCTGCAGCCGGTCGGCGCCGAGTGCCCATATCGAGCCGCCGGCGGCACCGACCCACGCAGCCTGGCCGAGCGGGATGCGCGCCTTGACGGCGCGCGTGCGCGGATCGAGCCGGAGTACCCGGTCGCGCGCGATGTCCGCCACCCACACCGAGCCGAACGCCGACGCCATCGAGCCGCCCTGGCTCACCAGCGCCGTGTCCGCGATCATCCGCGGCCCCGGCTGCGCCGGGACCGTCTCCTCCGAGTGCAGCGCGGTCACCGCGATGACGACCGCGACGGCGACCACCACGGCCGCGGCCAGCGCCGGCGCGAGCAGCTGCCGGCGCGCGACCCACAGCGGCCGCGCCTGCCGCGCCGCGGCAGCCCGCAGCTCGAGCTCGAGCTTGTCGGCGAAGTCCTGTCTCATCCCCGGCTCCCCATCCGCCGGCGCGCCACGGCCAGGCCGCGGCTCACGCGCTTGCGCACCGCCGCCGGCGAGACGTGCTGCTGCTCGGCGATCTCCCGGTAGCTGCGCTCGTCGACGACGTGCGCGCGGATCGCCTCGCGCTGGTCCGGCTCCAGCGTCTCCAGCCACGTGAGCACGCCCGGGTCGTCGCCGAGCGCGTCGATGCGGGCGATGTCCTCGTCGTCGAGCTCGATCCGCTCCATGCCGAGGCGGCGCTGCGCGCGGCGCTCGGCGCGGCCGCGGCGCTGGGCGTCGACGAGCTTGTTCATGGCGATCGCGAACAACCACCCGGTCGCCGGGCCGAGCTCCGGCCGATAGCGCGCGCGAGCGGCCAGCGCGGCCGCGAACGTCTCCGCCGTCAGGTCCGCGGCGAGCTCGGCATCGCGCGTCCGGCGCGAGAAAAACCCGAGCATAGCGTCGACGTGACGCCGGTAGAACAGTGCGAACGAGGCGACGTCGTGACCTGCGAGGAGCTCGTCGTCGCAGACATCGGTGACGGTCATCTACTCGCCTACTACGAAGGAGGCGCTGACGTGTGACCGACCCTACTCCGGTGCGGTCAGTTCCGCGCCACATCCGCCCCGATCACGGGTAAGGTGCCCGCCTTCTCGCCGGGCCCCTCTGACAAGGACACCTCGCCATGACCCGCCGCTTCCAGCCCCAGGACCCGCTCGTGCTCGTGCTGCTCGGCCCGCCCGGCGTGGGCAAGGGGACGCAGGGGCGCCTGCTCGCGGACGCCGAGGGGATCCCGCTGCTCTCGACCGGCGACATCCTGCGCGGAGCGGTCCGGGAGGGGACGCCGCTGGGGCGTCAGGCCCAGGACTACATGTTCGCCGGCGAGCTCGTGCCCGACCAGCTGATCGACGACATGATGGCCGACCGGCTGTCGCAGAGCGACGCGGCGCGCGGCTTCATCCTCGACGGCTACCCGCGCACCGTCGCGCAGGTCCAGGCGCTCGACGTCGCCCTCGAGGCGGCCGAGCCGGCCCCTCACGCTCGCGGTGCTGTTCGAGGTCGCCGACGAGGAGGTCGTGCGGCGGCTCGCCGGCCGGCGCAGCTGCCAGGGCTGCGGCCGCGCCTACCACGTCGAGTTCGACCCGCCGCGCCGCTCGCGACCGCTGCGACAGCGACGGCGAGCCGCTCGTCCGCCGCGACGACGACCGCCCGGAGACGATCCTCCACCGCCTCGAGGTCTACCGCCGCGAGACCGAGCCCGTCGCCACCTGCTTCCGCGAGCGCGACCAGCTCGCCGCGATCGACGCGCTCGGCGAGCCGGGCGACCATCCACGAGCGGCTGCGCGAGGCGCTCACCCCGAGCCGGCTCGCCGCTCGCGCCGCCTGAGCCGCCGTTCATCGCCGCTGAAGTCAACGGCGAGCATTGAAGGGGTGGGTTCCGGCCGGTATTGCAGAAGCGTCCAGCCCCGATGTCGTCTGGCGACACCTAGGCAGGACGGTTGCCCCGCGGCGGCTCGCACCCGACCCCTACCCAGCCGCCGTTGACGTGCGCCGCTCCCACAGCAGCTGCTTCTCCGCGAGGGTGAGCAGGCGCCAGCGGTCCTCGCCGGGCTCCCAGACCGAGACGTTGACGTCGACGCTGCTGCGCTGGCCGGCCAACACGCCGAGCGTGGCTCGCGCGTCGAGGTCGTCGCCGAGGGTCCGGCGGCTGACGACGTCGGTGACCCGGAAGCGCCGCGGGGCGCGCTCGACGGGCTCGGGCGCGGGCTTGTGCCGGCGCGCGGTCGGCGGCAGGAAGTGCTCCTTGGGCTGCGGCCGCTTGAGCGTGCTCTCGAGCGGCACCATCTGCGCGCCGGTGCCCTTCGTTTCGGTGTCGAGAACCCAGACCTTGCCGTGCATCTACTTACCTTAGGTTAGCGCTGGTCGGAGGCCCGGCGTGACAGGATCAGGCGCATGGACCTCACGCTGGAAGAGAAGGCTTCGCTGTGCCTCGGGTCGGACTTCTGGCACACCGCGCCGGTCGCCCGTGCCGGCATCCGCGCGATCACGCTCTCCGACGGCCCGCACGGCCTGCGCAAGCAGCCCGACGAGGGCGACCACGTCGGCATCTCCGGCAGCCTGCCCGCCACCTGCTTCCCGACCGCGTGCGCGCTGGGCTCGTCCTTCGACCCCGAGCTCGTTCGCGCGGGTCGGGGCGGCGGTCGGTGAGGAGGCGCGCGCGCAGGGCGTCGACGTCGTCCTCGGCCCCGGCATCAACATCAAGCGCTCGCCCCTGTGCGGGCGCAACTTCGAGTACCTCTCCGAGGACCCGCTCGTCGCCGGCGTGCTCGGCGCGGCGCTCGTCGAGGGCCTGCAGAGCCAGGGCGTCGGCGCGTCGGTCAAGCACTTCGCGGCCAACAACCAGGAGACCGACCGGCTGCGCGTGTCGGCCGACGTCGACGAGCGCACGCTGCGCGAGATCTACCTCCCCGGCTTCGAGCGCGTCGTCAAGGAGGCGCGGCCGTGGACGGTCATGTGCGCCTACAACAAGGTCAACGGCACCTACGCGTCCGAGCACCACTGGCTGCTGACCGAGGTGCTGCGCGACGAGTGGGGCTTCGACGGGCTCGTGATGTCCGACTGGGGCGCGGTCCACGATCGGGTGGCCGCGGTCGCCGCCGGGCTCGACCTCGAGATGCCGCCCAACCTCGGCGTCAGCGACGCCGCGATCGTCGCCGCCGTGCGCGCGGGCGAGCTCGACGAGGCCGTGCTCGACCAGGCGGTCGCTCGCGTGCTCCAGCTCGTCGACGCGCGCGCACCCACCGAGACCGGCCCCGACTTCGACGCCGACGCCCACCACGCGCTCGCCCGCTCGATCGCCGGCCGAGTGCGCGGTGCTGCTCAAGAACGACGACGCGCTGCTGCCGCTGCGAGCCGGCCGCCGGCGACACGATCGCGGTGATCGGCGAGTTCGCCCGCACCCCGCGCTACCAGGGCGCCGGCAGCTCGCAGGTCAACCCGACCCGCGTCGACGTCGCCGCTCGACGAGCTGCGCGCGGCGGTGCCGGAGGGCGTGGAGGTGGCGTTCGCCGCCGGCGGGGACGACGACGCCGTCCGAGCTCGCCTCGCCGCGGCCGACCACCGTCGTCGCCTTCCTCGGCCTCCCCGCCGCCGACGAGTCCGAGGGCTTCGACCGCACGCACATGGACCTGCCCGCCGACCAGCGCGCGCTGATCCCGCAGCTCGCGGCGGCGAACCCGCGGCTCGTCGTCGTGCTCGCCAACGGCTCGGCCGTGCGGCTCTCCGACTGGGAGCTGCACGCCGGCGCGATCCTCGAGTGCTGGCTCTCCGGGCAGGCCGCCGGCGGCGCCGCCGCCGACCTCCTGCTCGGCAAGGCCAACCCGTCGGGCCGGCTCGCCGAGACGCTGCCGCTGCGGCTCGAGGACACCCCCTCCCACCTCACCTTCCCGGGCGAGGCGGGCCACTCGCTCTACGGCGAAGGCGTCTTCGTCGGCTACCGCGGCTACGACGCCATGGCGCGCGACGTCAGCTACGAGTTCGGCCACGGCCTCTCCTACACGCAGTTCGACTACGACGACCTGCAGGCGACCGCCGACGGGCGACAGCGTCGACGTCAGCTGCCGCGTCACCAACACCGGCGCGCGCCGCGGCAAGGAGGTCGCCCAGCTCTACGTCGGCGACCCCGCCGCCGCCGTCCTGCGTCCGCCGCGCGAGCTCAAGGGCTTCACCAAGGTCGACCTCGAGCCCGGCGAGAGCACGACGGTCCGCTTCCACCTCGGCGCCCGCGACCTCTCCTACTGGGAACGGCGGCTGGGTGCTCGAGCCCGGCGAGTTCACGCTCGCCGTCGGCGCCTCGTCGCGCGACCTGCGCCTGACCACGACGGTCGAGGTCGACGGGCCGCCGCTGCGCGTCCCGCTGAACGACATGGCCACGCTCGAGGAGTGGCTCGCCGACCCCGAGGGCGGGCCGCTCCTGCGCGGGGAGGTCGGGACCGACGCCGACGGCCGCCCGAACGGCATCCTCGGCAACGAAGAGCTGCTCCCGGTCATCGGCAACATGCCGATCAGCACGCTCGCCGCCTTCCCGGGCCTGGGGCTTGACCACGAGCTGGTCGGCCGCCTGCTGCAACGCCTATGAGCGAGCTCGACGATGCCATCGCAGGCATGCACATCCGCGCGCCGAGCGAGCGCAACCGCAGCCTAACGCGCCTGCTCGCCGCCGCCAACGCGAACACCAGGCTGAAGGCCTACTGGCACGCCCAGCAGGTGACCGCCCAGCGGCTCGGCATGAGCGACCACTCGTGGGTCCACCTGCAGATCGTGCTCAACAGCGCGCTGCGGATCTACCGGCTGCTGCGCCGCGCCGGCGTGGAGTCCACGATCGAGCGCGACTACGGCATGAAGCCCAACGACGCCGAGGTGGTGATCGCCGGCGGCTGCCTGCTGCACGACCTCGGCATGGCGATCCACCGCGTCGACCACGAGTCGTTCAGCCTCTTCCTCGCCGCCGACCTGCTCGACGACCTGCTCGCGGACGTCTACGAGGAGCCGCGGCGGACGATCGTGTCCGCCGAGGTCCTGCACGCGATCATCGGCCACCGCAAGGGCGGCCGGCCGCTGACGCTGGAGGCGGGCGTGCTGCGCGTCGCCGACGCGCTCGACATGGAGCACGGCCGCTCACGCGTGTCGCTGGAGACGCACCTCCCCAACATCCACTCGCTGTCGGCGGCTGCCATCGACGAGGTCCGCATCGTCCCCGGCGAGGAGCGCACGATCCGCATCGAGGTCGAGATGAACAACTCGGCCGGCGTCTTCCAGGTCGACGACCTGCTCGCCGCCAAGCTGCGCGGCTCCGGCCTCGAGGAGCACATCGAGGTGATCGCCAGCATCGAGGCCGAGCACGAGAAGCGCCTGCTGACCGTCTACCGGATCTGAGCGGCCATCCGCACCGGCGAGTTCGACGCGCCGTAGCCGTCGTAGCCGCCGCGGCGCTCGAGCACCTCGAAGAACAGGCTCGGGCTCGCCATCGCGGTGTAGAAGTGCAGCAGCTCGCCGCGCTCGCCCGCCTCGTACAGCACGCCGAGCTCGCGCATCCGCTCGAGCGCGTCCGGCGCGAGCGGCGTGCGCGCCGCGAGGTCGTCGTAGTAGTTGCCGGGGACGGTCAGCAGCTGGCACGCCGCGCTCGCGCATCGCCTCGGCGGCGGCGAACACGTCGCGCGTCGCGAACGCCACGTGCTGGAGCTCGGCGCTGCCGCCGCCGACCACCGGCACGCTGAGCGCGAAGCGCACGCTCCCGTCGGCGTTGCGCGCGGCGCGGCTGCGGACGAGCCCGTCCGGCGCCGCGAGCTCCGCGCCCGCCTCGAGCTCGAGCCCGAGCACGGAGCGGTAGAACAGCGCCGCCTCGTCGAAGAAGTCGAACGGCTGCGAGAGGGCGACGTGGTCGATCCGGGTCAGCTCGGCCCCCGGGCCCGGCTCGCCCGCAGTCATGAAGTCGCGCGCCCAGTCGTCGGTGCCGCAGAAGAACAGCGCGGTGCCGTCGGGCGCGGCGACCGAGGTGAGGTCGGCCTCGCCCGGCGCGCGGTCGCGCGGCAGGCTCGGCGCGAGCAGCGCCTCGGCGCGCTCGGCGGAGCGGATCGGGTCGGCGCTCTCGACCGCGATCGCGGCGATCCGCGGCTCCTCGCACGGCGGCTCGTGGTTGACGAGGACGCGCGTCTCGCCGTGGCGCCACAGCTGCACCGGCTTCGAGCGGTGCTGCCCGGCGTGGCGGAAGCCCATCGCGATCAGCAGCCGCTCGAGCCCCGCCGCCCGCTCCGGCGCGACCGCCAGCTCGGCGAACGCGTAGCCGCGCAGCGCGGCGGCGGGCGGGAGCTCGTCCTCGAGCAGCAGCAGCGAGCGCATCGCGTCGACCGCCATCCGCCCCGGGTCGGCCTGGCGGAAGACGTCGTTGAAGACTTCGAGCGAGAGCGGCCCGTCGTAGCCGGCCGCCAGCACGTGGCCGAGGAAGCCCGCGAGGTCGAAGCCGCCCTGGCCCGGGAAGCAGCGGTAGTGGCGGCTCCACTGGAGCACGTCCATCACCAGCTCGGGCGCGTCGGCGAGCTGGAGGAAGAAGATCTTCTCGGCCGGGATGTCGCGGATCCCGCTCGGGTCGGCGCCGCGCGAGAGGATGTGGAACGAGTCGAGGCAGGTGCCGAGGTTGGGGTGGTCGCCGGCCTCCGCGATCCGCCACGCGTGGTCGTAGTCGCGCACGTGGCGCCCCCACGCGAGCGCCTCGTAGGCGATCCGGATGCCGCGCTCCGCGCCGCGCTCGGCCAGCTCGCGCAGCTGCGCGGCGGCGAGCGCGTCGTCGTCGATCGCGTGCGGCGAGACGTTGGAGCACACGAGCACCGTGTCCGCGCCGAGCTCCTCCATGACCGCGAACTTCGCCTCCGCGCGGCGCAGGTTGGCCGCGAAGCGCGCCTCGGGCACCGCCTCGAAGTCACGCAGCGGCTGGTAGAGCGCGATCTCCAGCCCGAGCGCCTCGCAGCGCCCGCGCACCTCGGCCGGCGTATGCGGCGAGGCGATCAGGTCGGGCTCGAACAGCTCGACCGCGTCGAAGCCCGCGGCCGCGGCGGCCGCCAGCTTCTCCTCGAGCGTGCCGCTCAGGCAGACAGTGGCGATCGAGCGGCGCACAGCTCGTCGACGTGGGCCAGCATGCGGTCGCGGTCGGGTCGCGCGCCGGTGAACAGCTCGAGCGAGCCCGCCGCCTGCAGCGCCACCATCGCGCCGCCGTCGAGCGTGCGGCAGCCGCGCTCCTCGGCGTCCTGCAGGAGCTGGGTGCGCAGCGGCATGTAGACGACCTCGGCGACCCAGTGGCGCGGGTCGAGCAGCTCCGGCGGCACCGCGCTGCCGGGGTGCGAGTCCATGCCGGTCGGGGTGGCGTGGATGAGCCCGTCGGCCTCGGCGAGCGCGCCCAGGTCGGCGACCTCCGCTCGCGGCCCCAGCGCTTCGGCGAGCCGCCGCGGCGCGGTCGTCCTCGACGTCCACCACGCTCAGCCGCTCGGCCCCCAGCGCCAGGATCGCGTGGCCGACCGCGGCGCCCGCGCCGCCGGCGCCCAGCAGCACCACGTGGCTCGGTGCGCGCGCCGGGCAGGCGGCGCTCGAACGCCTCGCGGAAGCCGCTGGCGTCGGTGTTGTGGCCGACCTTGCGGCCGTCGCGCAGCACGACCGTGTTGACCGCGCCGAGCGCGGCGGCCTCGGGCGACAGCTCGTCGAGCTGCGTCGACCACGAGCTGCTTGCACGGGTGCGTGATGTTGAGCCCGCGCAGGCCGGCGCGCTGGGCCTCCCGCACCAGCGCGCCGACGTCGCTCGCGGGCCGGCCGAGCTCGTCGAGGTCGAGCAGCCGGTACTCGTACTCGAAGCCGAGCAGCGCGGCCTCGCGCTCGTGCAGCGCGGGGCTGAACGACGCGCCGATGCCGGCCCCGATCAGGCCGACCACCACCGTGTTGTCACCACTCGATCCCACCGGGCCTCCAATGTACGAACCAGTACGTTATCTGCCCATGAGGCCCGCGCCGGAAACGCCCACGTACGATGCCGGGGTGGTCGACAGCACGCTCACCCGCGACGCCGACCGCACCCAGCGCGAGATCCTCGAGGTCGCCACGAAGGAGTTCGCCGAGCAGGGGTTCGCCGGCGCGCGCGTCGACGAGATCGCCGCCCGCACCCGCACCACGAAGCGGATGATCTACTACTACTTCGGCAGCAAGGAGCGGCTGTTCGTGGCGGTCCTGGAGCACGCCTACGCGGGCATCCGCGCCGCCGAGCAGACGATCGAGGTCGACCACCTCGACCCCGTGGCGGCGATCCGCCGGCTCGCCGAGCTGACCTTCGACCACCACGAGTCGCATCCCGACTTCATCCGCCTGGTGAGCATCGAGAACATCCACCGCGCCGAGCACATCGCCGGCCGCGCGGACTTCGCCGGCGAGAACAGCCGGGCGATCGAGCTGATCGAGGCGATCCTCGAGCGCGGCCGCGCCGACGGCAGCTTCACGCGCGACATCGACGCGCGTCGACCTCCACATGATGATCAGCGCGTTCTGCGTCTTCCGGGTCGCCAACCGCCACACGTTCGGCGCGATCTTCGGCCGCGACCTGGCCGACCCCGGGCTCCGCGACCGCTACCGCCAGATGCTCGGCGACATGGTCGTGGAGTACCTGCGCAGCTGAGCAAGCTCGCCGTTTACGCGGTCGCCTCTCGCCGGACATAACGTACTAGTCCGTACATTACGTCGGCTGGGAGGAGACGACGCCGTGAACACGACGCAGGGGCACAACGGCCACGAGCCGGGCAAGACCCCGGGCAAGGCGGCGCTGGCGAGCTGGATCGGCAGCGTCCTCGAGTACTACGACTTCTTCATCTACGGCACCGCCGCCGCGCTCGTCTTCGGCAAGGTCTTCTTCCCCGAGTCCGACCCCGCGACCGGCACGCTGCTGTCGTTCGCCACCTATGGCGTCGGCTACGTCGCGCGGCCGATCGGCGCGTTCTTCATGGGCCACATCGGCGACAAGTACGGCCGCAAGCGCGTCCTGGTCCTCACCGTCTCGCTGATGGGCACGGCGACGTTCCTCGTCGGCTGCCTGCCGAGCTACGACTCGATCGGCATCTGGGCGCCGATCCTGCTCGTCTGCCTGCGCCTGCTGCAGGGCTTCTCGGCCTCCGGCGAGCAGTCGGGCGCGAACTCGCTGAGCCTCGAGCACGCCCCCGAGCACCGGCGCGGGTACTTCACCTCCTTCACGCTCGGCGGCACCCAGGCCGGCCTGATCATCGCCACCGCGATCTTCCTGCCGATCGGCGCGATGCCGGAGGACCAGCTGCTGAGCTGGGGCTGGCGGATCCCGTTCTGGCTGAGCGCGATCGTCGTCGCGGTCGCGCTGGTGATCCGGCGCAGGCTGGACGAGAGCGCCGGCCTTCCGCGAGGAGGCCGCCGAGGCCGCAATCGAGAAGATCCCGACCGCCGCGCTCTTCCGCGACCACTGGCCCGCCGTGCTGCGCATCGCGCTGGCCGCCCTCGCCTCGACGGTCAGCACCATCTTCGCCGTCTACGCGCTCAACTTCGCCGTCGACACCAAAGGTCTGGACCAGACCACGATGCTGTGGGTCGCGATCGTGACCAACGTCGTCGCGCTGGCCGCCATCCCGGCGTGGGCCATGCTGTCGGACCGGATCGGGCGCAAGCCGGTGTTCATCTTCGGCGCGATCGGCAGCGGCGCGCTGATGTTCGCCTACCTGGGTGCGATCGACAACGGGAGCTACCCGCTGATCTTCGTGGCCGCGGCCTGCATGTCCGGCCTCGTCTACAGCGCCATGAACGGCATCCAGCCCTCGCTCTACGGCGAGATGCTCCCGACCCGCGTGCGCCTCTCCGGCATGGCCATCGGCACCCAGGTCGGCTTCGCGATCGGCGGCTTCGCCCCGACCGCGGCGGCCGCGATCGACGGCGACGGCACCAACTGGGTGCCGGTCGCCGCCTACGTGCTGGTGTCCAGCCTGATCGCCGCGATCGCGGTGATGACCGCGCGCGAGACCTACGACATCCCGCTGCGGGTCATCGACGGGAAGGAGCCGGCGAGCACGGCTGCGGCCGCCGCGCCGCGGCGCGCGCTCACGGGGTCGGGGGTGTCGTGACGCAGCGGAAGCCGATGTGGCTCATGCCCGTGTCGACCATCTGCGGGCGCCGCGCCGCGGGCCGGTAGCGCAGGCAGTAGCTGTCGGCGCACAGGAACGAGCCGCCCTTGACCACCTTGCGCGGGACCTTGAACTGCGGCTGCGCCGGGTCGAGCTTCGGCGAGTACCAGTCGCTCGTCCACTCCCATACGTTGCCGGCCATGTCGAACAGCCCGTGGCCGTTGGGCGCGAACGAGCCGACCGGCGCGGTCGTCCCGTAGCCGGGCTCGGCCCGCCACGGGAAGTCGCCGTGCCAGTAGTTGGCCAGCCGCTCGCCCGCGCGCCTCGGGCTCGTCGCCCCACGCGTAGGCGGCGCCGTCGAGCCCGCCGCGGGCGGCGAGCTCCCACTGCGCCTCGGTCGGCAGCGCCTTGCCGGCCCAGTCGGCGAACGCGGCGGCGTCCTCGTACGCGACGTGGACGACGGGGTGGTCGAGCCGGCCGCCGAGCGCCGAGCCCGGGCCCTCGGGGTGGCGCCAGCTCGCGCCCGGCGTCCACGTCCACCACTGGTTGATGTGGCGCAGGTCGACCGGCCCGCGCGTGCGCGTGAACACGAGCGAGCCGGGCACGAGGTTCTCGGGCGGCGCGCCCGGGAAGGCCGCGCGGTCGAGCGGCCGCTCGGCGACCGTCACGTACTCGCGCTCGCGCGCGAAGCGGGCGAACTCGCGGTTCGTGACCTGGTGGCGGTCGATGTGGAAGCCGTCGACCGTCACCTCGCGCGCGGGCGCCTCCTCGGGGTAGTGGTCGTCCGACCCCATGCGGAACGTCGCGCCGGGGATCCAGACCGGCTCGCTCATCCGGCGAAGATACGGCTCCAGTCGTCGCGCATGCTCACGACCGTCCAGCCCAGGCGGCTCGCGGTGTCGACGATCGACTCGGCGTCGGGGTTCGTCACGGAGGCGCCCGCGTAGGCGTACTCGCGCTCGTCGTCGTCGTGGTCGACGACCACGCACAACGACGGGTGGTCGCCCGTGTGCGCGTACTCGAGCATCTCGGTGTCGCCGGCGCTGTTGCCGGCGGCGAAGATCGGCCGGACGCCGATGTGGGCCTGGATGTTGACCGCCTTCGGCGGGCCCTCGTTGGGCGAGCCGAGCATCGCCGCCTGGCGCACCAGCACGATCCGCCCGTCGCGGCGCTCGAAGCTGACCTGCACGGCCGAGCCGACGACGTCGTCGGGCGTCACGCCGTAGAGCTCCTCGCCGATCGCGCGGACGAACTCGACGCCGCCGCCGGTGACGATGAAGACGCGGAACTCGCGCTCGCGCAGCAGCTCGAGCAGCTCGACCATCGGCGCGTACGTCAGCTCCCGGAACGGCACGCCGAAGCGCGGGTGCTTCGCCGCGGCGAACCAGGCCGCGGCGTCGCGCGTGAACTCCTCCGTCGTCCGCCCCGCGTCGAGCTGGAGCAGGACGCCGGCGATCGCCTCCAGGCCGTACTGCTGCGCGCCGGCGAGGTCCCCGGCCAGCAGCGCCTTGACCACCGGCTGCTCGCCCAGCTCGGGTTGCGACGCCACCGCGTCGCCCAGGCGGGCGAACACGAACAGCGCCTGGAAGTACGTCGGCTTCTCGCACCACAGCGTGCCGTCGTTGTCGAGCACGGCGACGCGCTCGGCGGGCGGCACGTAATCCGCGCCGCCCTCCTCGCTCACGCGATCGACGAACTCGAGGATCGCCGTCCGCGCGGCACCCTCGTTCCAGGACGCGAGGCTCATCGGCCCGAGGTGATGACGCTCTCGAGCTTGGCCACCACCTGGTCGATCGTGAAGCTGGCCGGCTCCTGCCGCGGCGGGAACTCCACGAACGTCTGCAGGAACTGCGCGGTGATGCAACGTGGCGGCCAGGATGATGTAGTCGCTGTCGAACAGCCAGTCGTAATAGGTGTTCGACGTGATGTCGGCGCGCTCGTACGGGTCGGTCCGCAGGTTGTAGAGCTTGGGCACGCGCAGGTGCACGAACGGCTCGGCCCAGATCTGCAGCGTGCCCGGCCACCCGCTGCTCCATGAAGACGACCTTCCAGTTGTCGAAGCGCAGCGCGAGCACGTCGCCGTCGTCGGAGAAGTAGACGAGGCCCTTGCGCGGCGACTTGTCCACCTCGCCGGTCAGGTACGGCAGCAGGTCGTAGCCGTCGATGTGGACCTTGTAGGTCGTGTCGCCGATCGTGTGGCCGGCCTTGAGCTTCTCGACGATGTCCGGCTCGCCGGCGGCGGCGAGGAACGTCGGCAGCCAGTCGTGGTGCTGGACGATCTCGTTCGAGACGACGCCCGGCGGCGATCTTGCCGGGCCAGCGGATCATCTCGGGAACGCGGAAGGCGCCCTCCCAGTTGGTGTTCTTCTCGCTCCGGAACGGGGTCATGCCGCCGTCGGGCCAGGTGTTCATGTGCGGCCCGTTGTCGGTGCTGTAGATCACGATCGTGTCCTCGGCGAGCCCGAGCTCGTCGAGCTTGTCCAGCAGCGCGCCGACGACCTTGTCGTGGTCGATCATCGTGTCGTGGTAGGGCGACTGCCAGCGCCCGGCCTGCCCGACGCTGTCCGGCTTCGGGTGCGTGCGGAAGTGCATGTGGGTCGTGTTGAACCAGCAGAAGAACGGGTTCCCCGCCTCGGCCTGGCGGTCGATCCAGTCGAGCCCGTGCTCGAGCACCTCGTCGTCGATGGTCTCCATCCGCTTCTTGGTCAGCGGCCCGGTGTCCTCGATCCGCTGGCGCCCGACGCGCCCGTAGCGCGGGTCGTCGGTGTCGTCGTCGGTGTCGGTGGCCCAGCAGTGCAGGACGCCGCGCGGCCGGAAGCGCTCGTTGAAGCCGGGGAAGTCCTCCTCCGGCGGCCAGTTGGCCGTCTCCGGCTCCTCCTCTGCGTTGAGGTGGTAGAGGTTGCCGAAGAACTCGTCGAAGCCGTGAACGGTCGGCAGGAACTTGTTGAGGTCGCCCAGGTGGTTCTTGCCGAACTGCCCGGTCGCGTAGCCGAGCGGCTTGAGCAGCTCCGCGATCGTGACGTCCTCGGCCTGCAGCCCGATGTCGACGCCCGGCATGCCGACCTTGCTCAGGCCGGTCCGGTACACGCTCTGGCCGGTGATGAACGACGAGCGGCCGGCGGTGCAGCTCTGCTCGCCGTAGGAGTCGGTGAAGCGCATCCCCTCGTCCGCGATGCGGTCGATGTTCGGGGTGCGGTAGCCCATCAGGCCGTCGCTGTAGCAACTCAGGTTGGTGATGCCGATGTCGTCGCCCCAGATCACCAGGATGTTCGGTTGGTCAGCCATGGCGCCGCAGGCTGCTGCCCGGCGGGGTGAGGGCGCCTCACTCCCGCCGGGTGATCGGGCGCGCTAGCTGGACTGCAGCGTGCAGGCGGACGGATCGCCCGAGTCGAAGCCCTGCTTCCAGGACGCCTCGCGCTGCTCGGGCGTGCCGTGGTGGCCGGGGCTGTCGGTGCTGAAGTCGCCGACCGCGAGCGCCGCGTCGAGCGCCTCCTGGACGTCGCCGTCCTCGAGCTTGTTCTCGTCCTGGGCGTGCTTGGCCCACGTGCCGGCGTAGCAGTCGGCCTGGAGCTCGAACGCCATCGTCGGGACCGAGTCGCCGTACTTGTCGAACTCGCCGAGCTCGGCCTGGACCTGGTGGCCGTACTCGTGGGCGACGATGTAGGCGACGGCGAAGTCGCCGACGGCCTGGCCGTAGCCCTGCGAGCTCCCTGGGAGCGCCTGGTTCAGCGCGCCGTCATAGATCTCGGTGGCAAACGCCTGGGAGATGTGGATCGTGTCGTCCTCAGGGCAGTACGCGGCGGCGTCGTCGCCGAGCTCGCCGCAGGCGCTCGAGGACGTCTGGCCCGCGGGGATCCAGTCGTAGCTGACCCGCGGCTCGGGGAGGCCGGAGTCCTTGAACGCCTGGGTCCAGTAGGCGTCGACGTCCTTGGTCACGGACGTGAGGTACTGCTCCATGGTCTCGGAGCGGTCGTTGTCCCTGAACGCCTCGGCCTTGCCGGGGCTGAGGGACAGGAAAGCGCCGCCGACCAACAGCAGCAGCAGTGGAGGTGCCGCCAGGAGGCGGAGTTTTCGTGAAGTCATGGCCACCACTGAGACAGCGATGGATAAGAGCTTCCGGAGAGCCGCCTAACGATTGCTAAGCACGCCGCCGCTCGATTTGGCACCCTGCGCCCCAGGGGTCAATCCGAGCGGGAGGCGGGTTCCATGAGCAGCATTCATTCCGATCGATCGATCGCGGAGTCGCCGCTGTCCAACGGCGACCTCGCGCCGACGGAGGCGGACCGGCGCACCTGGGGCACGTACGACTTCGCGGCGCTGTGGATCGGGCTGTCGATCGTCATCACGACCTACACGCTCGCGTCCGGCCTGATCGCGGCCGGCATGACCTGGTGGCAGGGCCTGCTCACGGTCTCGCTCGGCAACGTGATCGTGCTGATCCCGATGCTGCTCAACGCGCATCCGGGGACGAAGTACGGCATCCCGTTCCCCGTGCTCGTGCGCTCGAGCTTCGGGATCCGCGGCGCCAACGTCGCGGCGATGGCGCGGGCGCTCGTGGCCTGCGGCTGGTTCGGCATCCAGACCTGGATCGGCGCGCTCGCGGTCGACACGCTGATGAGCACCCTGTGGCATGGCTGGGGCGATGTGGGCGGCCACAAGGCGATCGCCTTCGGGGCCTTCTGGCTGATCCAGGTGGCGATCATCCTGCGCGGGATCGAGGGCATCCGCTGGC
This sequence comes from uncultured Solirubrobacteraceae bacterium, assembly GCA_963722815.1. GTDB lineage: Bacteria > Actinomycetota > Thermoleophilia > Solirubrobacterales > Solirubrobacteraceae > DASQFQ01. The sequence goes on along the minus strand of CAVROM010000003.1, from coordinate 907,215 downwards.
TGGAGCGGACCGCCGCGCCGCTGCTCATCGGCGGCAGCGCCGCGCTGCTGATCTGGGCCTTCCACGCCGGCGGCGGGATCGGGAACGTGTTCTCGACCTCCTCCAAGCTGGTGACAGACCACCAGACCTTCTGGTCGCTGTTCGCGCCCGGGCTGGCGGCCAACATCGGCTACTGGATCACGCTCTCGCTCAACATCCCCGACTTCACGCGCTACGCGCGGGATCAGAAGTCCCAGGCGCTCGGGCAGACGCTGGGGATGCCGACCACGATGACCGCGTTCTCGTTCGTCGGCATCGCGGTCACCGCCGCGACGATCGTCATCTACGGCGAGGCGATCTGGGATCCGGTGGCGCTGATCGCGCGGCTGCTCGGCGACCGGACGATCCTGCTGGCGCTGGCGATGATCGTGATCGTCATCGCGCAGCTCTCGACCAACATGGCGGCCAACGTCGTCTCGCCGTCGAACGACTTCTCGAACCTCTCACCGCGCCAGATCACGTTCCGCATGGGCGGTCTGATCACCGCGGTGATCGGGATCATCTCGCTGCCGTGGAAGCTCTACGAGGACGTCGGCGCCTACATCTTCACCTGGCTCGTCGGCTACGGCAGCCTGCTCGCCGCGTTCGCGGGCGTGATGATCGTCGACTACTGGGTGCTGCGGAAGACGAAGCTGGACGTCCCCGATCTCTACCGGCCTGGCGCGGGCGGGCGCTACTGGTTCACAAACGGCTTCAACGTGCGCGCGCTGCTGGCGGTGGCGATCGGCGTGGTCCCGGTGATCCCGGGATTCCTGAACGCCGCCACGACGAAGGGCGGCGTGGTCGCCGACCCGAACTTCCTCGACCAGCTCTACCGCTACGGCGTGTTCGTCGCCTTCGGGCTCGCGGCGGTCTCGTACTTCGCCATGGCCCAGGCGCTCCCGCGCGAATCCACAGCGGCTGCGCTGGCGGAGTGACCAGGCGCCAAGCCAGGCAGCTTGCTGCCTAGCGGGGGGCTAGCCTGTTCGTGAATGGAAGCGGCACCCGAGGGAGCGCAGCGCGCGTCCGGACGCATGCGGCTCGGGTTCGTCGTCGCCGGCGCGCTGATCGTGCTCTCGACGGCCGGCGCGACCGTCGGCATCGGGATGATGCAGGTCAAGCACATCGCCAATGACCTGAAGCAGTACGGGCACGTCGAGCAGTTCCAGCGCGGCACGATCACGGCGCCGCCGGCCGGCAAGCCGCAGACGCTGCTGCTGGTCGGCTCCGACCGCCGCTTCGGCGACGCGCGCGGCGACGCGCGGTCGGACACGATGATGCTGGTCCGGCTCGACCCGAAGTCGAACGCGACGACCGTGCTCTCGATCCCGCGCGACCTGCGCGTGACGATCCCGGGCCACGGCATCGACAAGATCAACTCCGCCTACGGCCTGGGCGGCCTCGACCTGACCACGCGGACGGTCTCGCAGCTGCTGAGCACACCGGAGAAGCGCTTCCGGGTCAACCACGCGATCGCGGTCAGCTTCCGCGGCTTCCGCGAGGCGGTCGACGTCATCAACTGCGTCTACGTCGACGTCGACCGGCGCTACTACCACTCCAACCTCGGGGTGCCGATCGGCCAGCGCTGGGCGGAGATCAACGTCCAGCCCGGCTACCAGAAGCTGTGCGGCCAGAAGGCGCTCGACTACGTGCGCTTCCGCCACCTCGACAACGACATCGTGCGCGCCGCGCGCCAGCAGGACTTCCTGCGCTCGGCGAGCGCGCAGATGAGCACGGGCCGCCTGATCCGCAACCTCCACCCGCTGGTGCGGGCGTTCGCGAAGGCGACGTCGTCGGACTCGAACCTGCAGACGAGCCGCGGCATCCTGCGCCTGCTGCGGCTGGCGGCGTCGTCCGCGAGCCGCCCGGTGCGCCAGATCACCTTCCCCCACGAGTTCGTGCACACGGAGGTCGCCGCGCCGGCCACCACCACGGGCGGGTTCGCGCCGGCGCCGACCGGGCTCGGCGACTACGTCACCGCCTCGCCCGAGAAGATCCAGGCGGCGGTCCGCGAGTTCATGCACCCGCGGGCGGCGAAGCACCGCAAGGTCAAGGAGGAACCGGCGAAGAAGAAGCGCGGTGGCAAGAAGCGCGCCCGCGTCAGCGCCGCGACCTACCGCCTCGTGCCCAAGCTGTCGGCCGCCAAGGAGATCGTCCGCCCGGCGCTCGCGGGCAGCGGCTTCAAGTTCCCGATCTACGCCCCGGCCTGGCTCACGGCGAAGGGGCGCTACCCGGCCAGCACCGGCGTGGCGCCGTCGCCGCGGCTGTACTCGATCCGCGACCGCCACGGCCGCCGCCACCGCGCGTACCGGCTGGTCGTCGAGGAGAACCAGATCGAGGGGCAGTACTACGGCATCCAGGGCACCACCTGGCAGAGCCCGCCGATCCTCGACGGCAAGCACTCGACCCAGCGGCTGAACGGGCGCAGCTTCCACGTCTACCTCGACGGCAAGCACATCCGCCTCATCTCCTGGCACACCGGGCGGGGCGTCTACTGGGTGAGCAACACGCTCAGCCGCGACATCACCAACCGGCAAATGCTCGGGATGGCGCGGTCTTTGACGCGCATTCGGCGCTAGGGGCGAAAGTCGACGGCGGCTGGGTAGGGGTTGGGTGCGAGCCGCCGCGGCGAGCCGAATAAGTGCGACCTCGAGCCCGGTTTCGCGGTCGAGAGCGCAGAAACTCGGCTCTGAGCCGAGTTTCTGCGACCTGGGCTCTGATCCGGGGCTCGAGGGTGCAGAAACTCGGCCGAACCCGCCCCCCTACCCAGCCCGCCGTTGACGTGCGCTGAAACTGCCGCGGACGCCGGAGCCCCACCACAGCGATTGACATCGGCCCTCGCGGCGCCTATGGTTTGCGTTGCGAACTAGTCTGTAAGGAGCACGAAATGGACTCCACGCACATCCAGCGGGCAGCAGCCGAGCATCGCTATCTCCGCGGCCTGATCCAGGTCCCGGTCGGGTTGCTGTTCATCGTCGCGGCGCTCGGCAACGAGCACTGGGGCCCGCTGGACAACGACTGGGTGTTCGTCGCGGTGCTGGTGCTGCTCGCCGGCGTCGCCTGGGCCGTCAACCGCTTCTACGACGAGCACTACGGGCGCGTGACCCCCGCCGCGGATCGCGAGGCGAAGGCGATCGGGATGGGGCTGCTCGGCGCGGGGCTGTTGTTCGGCCTGGCGCTGCTGCTCCGCAGCCGCGCCGGCTGGTCGCTCGACCTGCCGGTCAACCCGATCCCGGGCGTCTTCGGCCTGACCATGCTCGCCTACTCCGCGACCGTGGTGACGCTGCGGCCGCACCACGTCGTCATCTGGGGCTCGCTGGCCGTCGCCGGCCTGCTGCCGGTGTGGAGCGGCGACGACCCGAGCAACGCCGGGCTCGTGATGTGCGGCATGGCGGTCATGGCCAACGGCGTCTTCGACCACCTCACGATCGTCCGCACGCTGGGCCCCGCCACGCTGCGCACCGATGGCTGACGAGCAGCTCGCGCTCGACCGGCTCGTGCACGAGCCGGGGCGGCTGGCGATCCTGACCGTCCTCTCCTCGGTCAGCGACGCGGACTTCCTGTTCCTCCAGCGCACGACGGGGCTGACGAAGGGCAACCTCTCGAGCCACCTCGCCAAGCTCGAGGACGGCGGGCTGGTCACGATCGAGAAGCGCTTCGTGCGCAAGAAGCCGAACACGCGGATCGAGCTGACCGCCGACGGCAAGCGGCGCGTGGCGCGCCACTGGGAGCAGCTCGAGCGACTGAGGCAGCTCGGCGCCAGCTAGAACGTGGGTGCGAATGCCGCGCCTCGCCCTCGACCTCACGCCCCTCCGCCGCTCCCGCGACCTGCGGCTGCTGATGCTGGGCGACTTCGTCACCGCGATCGGCACCCAGGCCGCACTCGTGGCGCTGCCGTTCCAGGTCTACTCGCTCACGCACTCGGCGTTCCTGACCGGCCTGCTGGGCGCGGTCGAGCTCGTCCCGCTGATGGCGATGGCGCTGTGGGGCGGCGCGCTCGCCGACCGCTACGACCGCCGCCACCTGCTGCTGTTCGTCCAGGCCGGGCTCGTGGCGGGCGCGACCGCGCTCGCGGTCGTCACGCTCACAGGGCCGCCGCCGGTCCCGGTGCTGTTCGTGCTGGCGGGCGTGATGGCGGGCTTCGGCGCGTTCCAGAACGTGATCGCCTCCGCGATCGTGCCGAACCTGATCGCGACCGATCAGCTGCGCGGCGCGCTCGCGCTGAGCTTCGGCCTGCACAACCTGACGATGGTGATCGGGCCGGCCTTCGGCGGCATCCTGATCGGCGCGCTCGGGGTCGGCGCCGCGTACGTGGTCGACGCGGCGAGCTGCCTGGCGATGATCGGCGCCGCCTTCCTGCTCTCGTCGCAGCTCCCGAGGCGAGCCGAGCGCGCCGCCCAAGAGGTGGAGCCCGGCGTGTTCGCCTCGATCGGCGAGGGGCTGCGCTTCGTCCGCGCCAACCGCGCCCTCACCGGCTCGTTCTTCATCGACCTCGGCGCGATGACGTTCGGGATGCCGCGCGCGCTCTTCCCGGTGCTCGCCGTGAGTGTCTTCCACGCGGGCGCGAGCGGGACGGGCGCGATGTTTGCCGCCGTCTCGGCGGGCGCCGCGATCGCGGCGCTGACCGCCGGCTGGCTGCCGCGCGTCCGTCGCCTGGGCCGGATCGTGATCGTCGCCGTGGTGGTCTGGGGCGCGGCGATCGCCGCCACCGGCCTGGCCGGCTCGATCTACGTCGCGTGCGCGCTGCTGGCGATCGCGGGCGCGGCCGACTCCGTCAGCGCCGTCTGCCGCTCCTCGATCAACCAGATGGTCACGCCCGACGCGATGCGCGGCCGCATGTCGTCGGTCTTCTCGCTCGTGGTGACGAGCGGGCCGCGGCTCGGCGACGTCGAGTCCGGCAGCGTCGCGGCGCTGTCGGGCGTACGCGCGTCGGTCGTCTCCGGCGGCCTCGCGTGCATCGTCTGCGTCGGGATCACGATGCTCGCGTTCCCGGAGCTCGCGTCGTTCGACGCCGAGCGCGACGCGATCGCGCCGGTGCCCGCCTAGGAACGGAACGGAAGCGCGTCGGAGAGGCCGGCCGTCTCGAACACGCGCTGCACCTCGGGCGGGCCGGGCACGATCGCGAGCTCGACCCCGCGGTTCTCGGTCTCGTTCGCGAGCCGGAGCACGACGCCGATCCCGGTCGAGTCGATGAAGGTGGTGCCGGAAAGGTCGAGCGTCAGCCGCTCGAGCCCAGGCTGCTCGAGCGCGCGCTCGAGCTCCGGCTCGACCGTGAAGGTCCTCGCCATCTCGAATTCGCCGTCGACGGGCACCGTGGCTTCGCTCATGCTGCTTGCCCTACCCGGACGAGCTCGTCGATGAGCGCCAGCTTCTCGATCGCCCCGAGCGCGAGCACGAACGGGTACAGATCGTCGTCGCCGATGCTGCGGTTGATCGCGTTGAGCGCATAGGTGAGCGGGAGCCAGGCGTCCAGCAGCGCGCGCATGTCGCCGCCCGCGGCGCCGGGATAGGAGTACAGCGGCGCCGCGTCGGCCGCGGCCACCGCCGGCCCCGAGACGGTGATGCCGTAGGCGACGGCGGTCTGCAGCACGTCGCGGATGTGCAGGTAGTGGGCGAACGTCTCGGCCCAGTCCTCCCACGGGTGCATCGTCGCGTAGGCGGAGACGAAGCGCTCGGCCCAGTCGGCCGGCGGCCCCTCCGCGTAGTGGCGCTCCATCGCCTGCGCGTAGTCCGCGCGCTCGTCGCCCATCAGCGCGCGGCAGCGCTCGAGCGCCTCTGACCCCTCCGGCGCGAGGATCGGCTGGAAGTAGTGGCCGACCTCGTGGCGCATGTGGCCGAGCAGCGTCCGGTACGGCTCGTGGAGCTGCGTGCGCCGCTGCTCGCGGGCGACCGGGTCGGCCTCGGCGAGGTCGAGCGTGATGACGCCGTCGGCGTGGCCGGTGGTGACCGAATCGGCCGCGCTGGAGAGCATGTCGAACGTGAGCCCGCCGCCAACCGGCAGGCCGAGCTCGAGCAGCTCGAACACGAGCCGGCGCTTGGCCGCCTCGGCCGTCGCCCACTCGGCGATGGCGTCGTCGGTGGGCCGCGTGCGGGTGAGCCGGCACGCCGCGCACAGCCCCTCCCCTGCGCCGTTGCAGGCGATCGGGTCGCGGTTGGCACACTCGAAGCCGAGTCGCACGAGCTCGCGCGCGTCCCAGTCGAACGCGAGCGCGGTCCCGCAGTGCAGGCATTCCGTGCTCTCGAAGGTGACCAGGTGCCGGCACACCGGGCACGTGAACGCGCGCATCTCCTTCGACTATGGCAGCCTGCCCCGATGCGCCGGATCGCCCGGTTTCCGCTCTGGGTTCGCCTGCCGATCCAGGCGCTGCTGTTCGCCATCACGTTCACCGCGCTGAGCGTCCTGATCTCGGGCGACGACTTCAGGCTCACCCGCATCGTCCTCCTGAGCGCGCTCTATGTCGGCGTCAGCGTCGTGTTCCTCGCAGCCGAGCGGTTCTGGCGCCGGCGGATAGGACCCCGATAACCGGCGCATTGGGGCTGACGCGCCGCTAGGGTCCGCGCTCGCATGCGCCGTGCCGCTCCGTTCCTCGTGATCGCGCTGATCCTCGCGCTGCCGGCGCTCAACGCCGTCGGGGCGCTCACGCCGCTCAACGACCTGCTCGCGCTCGGGTAGGGAATCGGGCAGAAGCCCGCCAAGGTCGCGGTCGCGACGCGGGCCGAGCCGCCGTTCGTGGCCACCCCGCGCGCGCAGTGCGGGCCGGGCTCGAAGCCCGAGCCGGGGATCCAGGGGCGCGTGCCCGCCGGCTCTGCCACGAACAGCCTGCACTGCAACGTCTCGCTGATCGCGCACCAAGGCACCTCCGGTGGCTTCAAGACGCTGCGCTACGTCGACCCGGCCGGCCACGAGTGCGCGTTCTACGACACCGCGCTCCTGTACCCCGTCAACGCGCTCAAGCTCGACACCAGCTCGCAGGGCGTCGCGGTGCTCGACATGTCGAACCCGGCCAAGCCGGTGCCGACCGCGACGCTGACCGAGATCCCGATGCTCTCGCCGCACGAGTCGCTCAACCTCAACTCCAGGCGCGGGCTGCTGGCGGCCGTCACCGGCAACCCGTCGACCTACCCCGGCCTGGTCTCGATCTACGACGCCAGCAAGGACTGCCGCCACCCGGTGCCGCAGTCGACGAGCGCGGTGGGGCGGCTCGGCCACGAGAGCGGCTTCTCGCCCGACGGCAAGACGTTCTACGCGACCGGCACCGCGCGCGAGTCGATCACCGCCGTCGACGTCACCAACCCGAGGCAGCCGCACGCGGTCTGGCAGGGCAACGTCGTCTCCCACGGCATGACGCTCAGCGACGACGGCAACCGCGCCTACATCGCCGACGTCGGCGGCGACATGCTGATCCTCGACGTCAGCCAGATCCAGGCCCGCAAGCCGAACCCGCAGGCGCGCGAGGTGAGCCGGCTGACCTGGCACGCGGCGTCGATCCCGCAGAACGCGATCCCGTTCACCGATCACGGCCACCCCTACGTGCTCGAGTTCGACGAGTACACGCAGGGCACGACCGGCGTGGGCGACTCGAACGTGGTCGGCGCGGCCCGCATCATCGACATCGCGGACGAGCGCCGCGCGTCGTCGCCAACCTCCGGCTGCAGGTCAACCAGCCGGCCGATCACAAGGCGGCGAGCGCCGACCCCGGCGCCGGCAGCCCGGTACAGGGCTACGCGGCGCACTACTGCAGCCTCTCGAGCCAGGTCGACCCGACGGTGGTGGCGTGCTCGTTCATCGCCTCCGGGCTGCGCGTGTTCGACATCAGCGACCTCCTGCACCCGAAGGAGATCGCGTACTACGTGGCGCCGACCCAGCCGCGGGCGGAGAACGAGTTCTGGCCAGCGACTTCGCGATGTCCAAGCCGGTGATCGTGCCCGCGCGGCGCGAGGTCTGGTACACGGACGGCGCGACCGGTTTCTACGCCCTGCGCGTCGCCGAGAGCGCCTGGCCCGGCGAGGACGCGGGCGCCGGCGGGGCGGGCAGGAAGGGCTGTCTGTCGGTCGGGCGGCGCATCCGGCACCAGGGCATCGGCAAGGTCCGGCTGGGCATGACGCGCAAGGCGCTGCTGCGCCGGCTGCCGGCGCCGCGACACAAGCAGAAGCGCGCGTGGCGCTGGTGCGTGCGCGGCGGCGGCAAGGTCACCGCGGCGTTCACCAAGCGCGGGCGGCGGGCGCTCGTGAGCACGACCGCGCGCGTGCCGCTCAAGCGCGCCCGGCTGCGCGCGTTCCGGCATCCGCGGTCGCTCGGCCACGGCGTCGTGCGCCCCTTCCGCGGCTCGCACCGGCTGTTCACCGTGCGGCACGGCGAGGTCCGCGTCGTGTCGATCGCGAGCTCGCGGACGATCAAGCGGCGCGCGCTGCTGCGGCGCTACCTGCGCGCGGCCAGCTCGGCGTAGCGGCGCTCGAACGCCGCGCTCGCCTCGTCCGGCGCCCACGCGCTGAGCTCGATCTCGAGCGGCTCGACGCCGTCCAGCTCCGGCCAGTGCCACTGCTCGGCACTGAACACGCGCCGCTCGGTGGCGAGCAGCGCGCGGTCGGCCTGCTTGATCTCGGGCACGCCGTCCTTGATCCCGAACCGCGCGCGGATCGCCTGCTCGAGGTGCTGCTCGGCCGCCTTGAACGCGGCGCCGAGCTCGCTGCGGTGCTTGATCGGGTGCGGCATGTCGCCGAGGTAGGCCTCGGCGGCGTCGTGCATCAGCGCGGCGAAGACGTCCTCGACGTCCCCGCCCCGCTCCTCGACGAGCTCGGACACGATCACCGAGTGCTGGGCGACCGAGTAGAAGACGCGGCTGTGGCCGCCGAAGCGGCAGAGGTTGCCGAGCGCGCGGGCGATGTCGCCGATGTCGAGCTGGCTGGGGTCCGGGTCGAACGGGTTCACGCGCCGCCCGGAGACGGTCTGCAGGTAGGGACCGGGCTCCGTCATCCGTGGCAGTCTGGCGGAATGCTCATCACCACCATGAACGACCTCCCCGGCTACGAGATCGAGGAGGTCCTCGGCGAGGTCTTCGGCCTCACGGTCCGCTCTCGCAACGTCGGCTCGCAGATCGGCGCGTCCTTCAAGTCGCTGGTCGGCGGCGAGCTCAAGGGCATGACCAAGCAGCTCGCCGCGAGCCGGGTGGAGGCGCAGTCGCGGCTGGTCGAGGAGGCCGAGGCGAAGGGCGGCAACGCGATCGTCGCGTTCCGCTTCGACACGTCGGAGCTGGGCTCGACGTGGACGGAGATCTGCGCCTACGGCACCGCGGTGCGCGCAAGCAGGGCCTAGGGGTCGAGCACGGTCAGCATGCGCTCGACGCCGAAGTTGCCGCCGCCGCAGCGCGCGCCGATCGTGTAGCGGGCCGGCGCGCGGCCGGCCGGGATGCGGACCCTGACGCTGTAGCTGTCGTGCGCGTCGACGGTCGCGAAGACGGTGGGGACGCCGGCGAACTGCTTGGCGTCGGGGAACGCGTGCGACAGCAGCGTCACCTCGTCGCCCGCGGGGCAGCCGCCCGCGAGGCCGGAGACGCGCACCACGCGGCCCGCGCGGACGCGCTTGGGGCTCACGTCGATCGACGGGCCGGCCTTGAAGCTCACCGACGGCCCGAGCGCGCTGCCGCCCGAGCGCCAGCTCGCGTGGTAGGTGCCGGGACCGGCGTTCGGGAACTGCTTCGCCCAGCGGACGGTCGAGTCGTAGAGGCCGTGTGATGTGCGGCGGACGCGGAAGCGCTTGCAGGTGCGCGCGCCGGCGGGAGGTGTCACGCACAGGCGGTAGCGGGTGAAGTAGTGCGCCGCCAGCGTGATCCGCAGCTTGGTGGCCGCGCCGGTGTCCTTGGCCCGGTAGCAGAGGTCGCCGCTCCCCGAGCAGTAGGCGGTGCGCGCGGCGGCCGGCGCGGCGAGGACCGCGAAGAGGACGAGCGCGACGACGGATGTGCGAAGCGTTGACATGGGAGCCCGCCCAAAACTAACGTGGGCGGCAGCGTGTCGCATCCCCTCAGGCGGGTGCCAACCCCCCAGCCGGGCCGGGCCGCCCCCGCACAGCGAGGGCCGTCGGTCGCGGCCCCGATCCTCGAGCTGCACCGGCTGGCCGGCAACCGCGCGGTCACCGGGCTCGTCCTGCAGCGCGCGGTCGGCTGGACGGACGTCTCGCCGGAGGGCAAGAAGGGCTACGACTGGAACTCCGGCGAGCGCCCGGTCGGGAAGGTGCGCCGGATCCCGCTCGAGGGGTTGAAGGAGGGCACGGGCGCGAGCCTCAAGCCCAAGGAGCAGAAGGGCTGGCACGACATCCCCGAGCTCAGCTCCGAGCACGCGATCGGCAAGGCGATCGTGCTCGTCCCGGAGGGGCTGAACGCAAAGTGCCCGATCGAGGTCGTCGTCTTCCTGCACGGCCACACCGAGGGCACCCATCGCCCGTTCGCCGGCTTCCGCACGCTCGACAAGACGGTGAAGGGCGCGAGCAAGCACATGCAGGACCTGCGCCGGGGCATCGACGCGAAGGACGTCGCGCCGGTTCGCGACGTCGCGCTCGACCAGGCCGAGGGGCAGCTCGAGGACAGCCAGGAGAAGCAGCTGGTGATCGTGATCCCGCAGGGCGGCCTGACGTCGCAGTTCAGCAAGGCCGGCGGCAAGGACTTCGACGCCACGCCGTACGTGAACGAGATCGTGACGCGGCTGCAGACCGAGAAGAGGTGGCTGGACGACACCGGCGGGGTGGCGGCCGCCGCGCCGAGCGTCACGCGCATCGTCATGGCCGGCCACAGCGGCGCCGGCGCGGCGCTCTCGCACATGGCGAACGCGGACAAGCCGGGCGTCAAGCCCGGCGACAGCTCCGCGATCCCGGACGACCTCGTGATCTACGACGCGATCAACGGCTGGGGGCAGCGCAACGCATTCGAGGAGTGGGCGACGCGGCGGCTGGACGAGGCGCTCGCGATCCTCACCGACCCCACGATCGACGACAAGGCCAAGCTCGTCCACCTCAACACCGCGCCGAAGCTGCGCGGCTACACGACCGACTTCTACATCGACCAGTACATCCTGCTCGACAAGGCGATCGAGGCGTGGTTCACCAAGAACAAGGCCGCGCTCGGCCAGTGGGCCGGGTGCCTGCGCGCGAACTTCCACCTCGAGTACCTCGACATCGACCACGAGGAGCTGATGCGCGGCTCCGGCGCCGCCGGCCCGCGCGCCGCGGGGACCGGCACGATCCTCGACGCGATCAAGGCGCTCCACACCCGGCACACGTCGCCCGGCGCCTGCCCCGCGTGGCCGCAGTCGCTCCAGGAGCGCTACTGGGCGATCCACCCCGAGCGCAAGCCGAAGCCGAAGAAGAAGGGCTAGACCTTCAGGCGGTCAGCGCGGCGAGCAGGTCGGCGCTGAAGCGGTCGTCGTCGACCGCGGCGACCACCCGCGTCGGCGGCGCCGGCTCGACCGCCTGCACGATCTCGCCGCCGTCCTCGCGCGCCATCAGCCACGCGCGTGCCAGCGCACCGTCGTGGATGACGTTGACCGGGCCCTCGAGCCACGACGTGACGTAGGTCGGGTCGGCCAGGATCGCCGCCGCCAGCGGGTCGTGCATCGAGCAGATCCGGCGGCCCCACTTGTGGCGGTAGAAGTCGAGGTAGAACGGCAGGATCGCCGACACCAAACGGGCCTGCGGCGTATCCGAGGCGGCGATCGCGGCGATCGCCGCCTCGTCGAGGATCGCCGGCGAGGTGACGTTGACGCCCACCATCACGAGCTCCTGCCGCGGCGCCGCGAACACGAGCCGCGCGGCGTCCGGGTCGTGGTCGATGTTGGCGTCGAACTCGCGCAGGACCCCCGGCGCCGGGTACGGGCCGGAGCCGCCCATCAGCACCACCGAGCGGTAGCGCGCCAGCGCGTCCGGATCGCGTCGCAGCGCCAGTCCGAGGTTCGTGAGCGGGCCGACCGCGAGCAGGTCGAGCTCGCCCGGCTGCTCCCGCCCGAGCCGGACGATCTGGTCGGCGGCGTGCTCGCCGCTCGCGCGCCCCGCGGGCGGAGGGAAGCCGACGTCGCCGAGCCCGTCGTTCCCGTGCACGAAGCCCGCGAGGTGCAGCGGCACCTCGAGCGGCACCTCCGCGCCACGCGCGACCGGCACGCCGCCCAGCCCGACCGCCTCCAGCACGACGAGCGCGTTGCGCGTCGAGTCCTCGACCGAGCAGTTGCCGTGCACGCTCCCGAGCGCGACCACCTCGGCGTCGTCGCGCGCCGCCAGCAGCGCGATCGCGATCGCGTCGTCGATCCCGACGTCCATGTCCAGCACCACGCGCCTCATGCGGTTCGCACCTTCCCTCGTCGCGCCAACAGCACCAGCGCGAGGATCGTCAACACGTACGGCAGCATCGAGACGAACTGCGGCGGGATGCCCACGCCCTGCAGCCGCACCGCCAGCGCGTAGGCGAAGCCGAACAGCGCCGACGCCAGCCCGACCCCGATCGGGTTCGAGCGCGCGAGCATGATCGCCACCAGCGCGACGAACCCGCGCCCCGCGGTCATCCCCTGGACCCACTGCGTCACGAGCGACAGCGCGAGCTGCCCCCCGGCCAGCCCGCACAGCACGCCGCACAGTGCGCAGCCGACGAACTTCATCCGGTCGGGATCGATGCCCGCGCCCGCCGCCGCCTCCGGGTCCTCGCCCACCGCGCGCAGCCGCACGCCGAACGGGTGGTGGTAGAAGAGCCACCAGATCGCCGGCACGAGCGCCGCCCCGAGGTAGACCAGCGGCGAGTGGCCCCACAGCTCCGGCAGCCCCTTCAGCCTCGGATCGTCGAACGAGCCCTGCACGCCGAAGACCGGCAAGGTCAGGTACGCGGTCAACCCGACCGCGAGCAGGTTCACGGCCAGGCCGACGATGATCGCGTCGCCGCCGAGCTTGATCACCCACACCCCGAACAGCAGCGACAGCACGGTCGCCGCCACCACCGCGAGCCCCAGCCCCGCCCACGCGCTGCCGGTCCAGTACAGCCCGGCGACGCCGAAGAACGCGCCCACCAGCATCTGCCCCTCGAGCCCGATGTTGAAGATGCCCGCCCGGTCCGTGAACAGCCCGCCGAGCGCCGCGAGCAGGATCGGGCTCGTGAGCCGGATCGCCGACACGATCAGCCCCCAGTCGAGGACCTCGCTCATGCGCGGCCCCCCAGCCGCGCCTGGCGCGCGAGCCACAGCCGCACCGCGACCATCAGGATGATCACGGCCTGGATGACGTTGACCAGCTGCAGCGGCACGTTCGTGCGCAGCTGCAGCCCGGTCCCGCCCGTCTGGAGCGCAGCCAGGAAGAAGCCGCTGACCGCGGTCAGCAGCGGGTTGAAGGCGGCGAGCATCCCCGCGGTCAGCCCGGTCCACGCCGTGCCCGGGCCGACCACGGAGTCGTTGACGTAGCGGTGGGTCTCCCCGAGCACGAGCAGCGTGCCGGCCAGCCCGCAGAGGGCGCCGCTGAGCCCCATCGTGATGAGGATCGTGCGCCGCATCGGCACGCCGCCCGCCTCGGCGAAGTCGCGGTTCAGGCCCGTCATCCGCATCGCGTAGCCGAGCGAGGTGCGGCTCAGCAGCCACGCCACCGCCAGCGGCACCACGGCCGCCGCCACCACCCCGAGGTGCAGCGGTGTCGCCGAGATCACGATCGGCAGATCCAGGGTGCCCGGCAGCGGCTTGGTCTGGGCGACCGTCGAGCCGCCGCCCTTGTCGCGCAGCGGATAGACCGCGAGGTAGGTCGCGAACAGCGCGGCGATGTAGTTGAGCAGGAGCGTGGTGACCACCAGCGGCACGCGGAACCACGCCTCCCACCACGCCGGCAGCAGCGCCCACGCGGCGCCGGCGAGAGCGCCGGCCAGCACGGCGGCGACGAGGTCCAGCGCGCCCGGGAGCGCGGCCAGCGCGTGCCCGGTCACCGCGGTGGCGAGCGCGCCGAAGATCATCTGCCCCTCGCCGCCGAGGTTGAACAGCCCGACCCGGAACGCCAGCGCCGTCCCGACGCCGGTGAGGATCACCGGGATCGCGGTGGTGAGCGACTGCGCCAGCGCGGGCACCGAGCCGACCGAGCCGTCAAGCAGCGCCGAGTAGGCGCTCGCGGGCGACTGCGCCGCCAGCAGCACGAACAGCGCGCCGACCCCCAGGGCGACCGCGACCGCGAAGAGCGGCGCGCCCGCCAGCACGGCGAGCGCCTGCGTGCGCGAGCGCAGCCCGCGCTCAGGCCACTGCGCTGCGCTCATCCTCGGCCCCGGCCATCAGCAGCCCGATCTCGTGCTCGTCGCCCGACTCACCGGCGATCCGGCCGCCGTACATCACGACGATCCGGTCGGCGACCGCCAGCAGCTCGTCGAGATCGGCGCTGAACATCAGCACCCCGGCGCCCTCGTCGCGGCGGCGGCGCAGCTCCGAATGGACGAACTCGGCCGCGCCGACGTCGACCCCGCGCGTCGGCTGGGAGGCGATCACGAGCGGCGGGTCGCCGGCGAGCTCGCGCGCGATCACGAGCTTCTGCGCGTTGCCGCCCGAGAGCGTCGCGGCGGCGTCGCCGACCGAGCCGATGCGCACGTCGAAGCGCTCGACGAGCTCGCGCGCCCGCGCCGCGATCGCCCGCCGGTCGAGCAGCCCGCGCGGCGCGAGCCGCCCGTGGTGGCGCCCCATCAGCAGGTTGTCGGAGATCGACGCGGCGCGCGCGAGGCCGCGCGCGTAGCGGTCGTCCGGGATGAAGGCGAGGCCCGCCGCCCGCCGCTCCGCCACGCTCGCGGCGGTCAGGTCAGCGCCGCCGAGCCGGATCGTCCCCGCGTCGGCGGCCCGCAGCCCGGCGAGTGTCTCGGCGAGCTCGGTCTGGCCGTTGCCGTCGACGCCCGCCACGCCGACGATCTCGCCCTGGCGCACCGTCAGGTCGACGCGGTTCAGGCCCGGCGCGGCCAGACCCTCCACCGTGAGCACCGGCTCGCCCGGCTCCCGCGCCGCGGGGACCCGCCGCAACTCGACCGAGCGACCCACCATCAGCCGGGTCAGCTCGCCCGCGTCGGTGTCCGCCGCCCGCCGCGTGCCGGTGACCTGCCCGCGCCGCATGACCGTGACGGTGTCGGAGACCTCGAGCACCTCGCGCAGCTTGTGGGAGATGAACAGCACCGTCCGTCCCGCGGCGGCGAGCTCGCGCGCGACCGCGAACAGCCCCTCGGTCTCCTGCGGCGTCAGCACCGCGGTCGGCTCGTCGAGGATCAGCACGTCGCCCGCGCGGTGCAGCGCGCGCAGGATCTCGACTCGCTGCTGGTCGCCGACGGAGAGGTCGCCGACCCGCGCGCGCGGCTCGACCCGCAGCCCGTGGCGGCGGCCCAGCTCGGCCACGAGCTCCTCCGCCGCCGCGTGGTCGTAGCCGCCGCGCCGCCGCGGCTCGCGCCCCATCACGACGTTCTCGGCCACGGTCAGCTCGCGGAACAGCCGGAAGTGCTGGTGCACCATCCCGATCCCGTGGGCGTAGGCGTCCTCGACCGAGCCGATCTCGGCGCGCTCCCCGCCCAGGCGGATCTCACCGGCGTCGGCGGCCACGACGCCGGCGAGGATGCTCATCAGCGTCGTCTTGCCGGCGCCGTTCTCGCCGACGACCGAGTGCACCGCGCCGCGCGCGACGCGCAGGTCGACGCCGTCCAGCGCCGTGAGCGGGCCGTAGCGCTTGACGATGCCCAGGAGCTCTACTGCTTGACGGTGATCTTCCCCGATGCGATCTGCTCCTTCAGATCCTTCAGCTTGTCCTGGACGTTCTGGGGGAGCTTGGAGGGGGTCTTGAGCTGGTCCTGCGGCAGCGTGAGGAACTCGGGCCCGACCGCGTTCTCCTTGATCCCGAGCGTCTCCACGCCGCCCTTGAAGGAGCCCTTGGCGACGTCGCAGACCGCCTTCTGGACGGCCTCATCGGAGCGCTTGACCATCGACAGGATGATGTGGTCCGGATCCTTCGGGCGCTCGTCGATGTCGACGCCGCTGGTGAAGAAGTTCTTGTCGGCGGCAGCCTCGAAGACGCCCGAGTTGCCCGCCGCGGCCACGCCCGCGATGTACTTCGCGCCCTTGCTGTTCTGCGACAGCGCGAGCTCCTTGCTGGTCGCCGGGTCGTTGAACGAGTTGCCCCAGCCGGCCAGCACCTGCTCACCGCCGTTGTCCTTCACGCCTTGGCTGTACCCGTTGTACCAGCGGCGCACGAGCGCGTTGTCGATCGCGCCGACGAACCCGACCGACTTCGAGGCCGGGAAGTCGCCCTCGCCGCCCTTGGCCAGCAGGGCGTAGGCGGCGCCGATCAGGTACATGCCCTCGTTCTCCTTGAAGAGGATCCCGCGCAGGTTCGGCGCCTTCTCGACGGTCGCGTCGACGAGCGCCCACTTCTGGTCCGGCGCCTGCTTGAGGAGGCCGGTGATCGTCTCGACCGAGTCGAACGAGTTGGCGACGATCAGGTCGGGCTTGGCCTGGACAGCCGCGCGCAGGTTGGCCGCGAGCTGGTTCGGGTCGTTGGACTGGATGACCTTGACGCTCGCGCCGCACTGCTTGCCGCCCGCCTTCGCGCCGTCGGCGATCAGGTTGAGGAACTGGTTGGTCCCGAGCGGGTTGGTGCTCACGTAGATGACGCTCTTCTTGGCGCCGCCGCCACCGCCGCCGTTGTCGTCGGACCCACACCCGGCGAGGGCGAGGACGGCGAGCGCAGTCGCCAGGTATCGGAATCGCATGCGGTCTCCAGCTCTAAGGTGAAGGGGATGGGGGAACGGCACGTCGTCTCGCGAGGCTTTCGAGGCCGCCCGCCGGCTGAGCCCGAGCGGCTCCCTCCGGGGCAGTACCTCACCCGCGACTTTCCCGTTCTCGCCACGGGGCCAACCCCGATTGACGCCGCCGAGAACTGGAGCCTGAGCATAGGAGGCGCCGTCGAGCGCCCACGCGAGTGGTCATGGGACGAACTGCTCGCGCTCCCGTCGGAGACCTTCACCGTCGACATCCACTGCGTCACGCAGTGGACGAAGTTCGACACGACGTGGACCGGCGTGCCGGTCCACGCGCTGCTCGCCGAGGTCGCCCCGCGGGGCGCCACCCACCTCGTCGCCCACTGCGCCGGCGGCTACACGACCAACCTCCCGCTCGACGACGTCAGCGGCGGCAAGGCGTGGATCGCCTACGAGTACGAGGGCGAGCCGCTGAGCCCGCCCCACGGCGGCCCGGCGCGCCTGCTCGTCCCCCATCTCTACTTCTGGAAGAGCGCCAAGTGGGTCCGCCGGCTCGAGCTGCTGACCGAGGACCACCCGGGCTACTGGGAGGTCAACGGCTACCACCTGCGCGGCGACCCGTGGCGCGAGCAGCGCTACGACGGCGATTGACGGAGATCGGCCGGCGCAGCCCGTGGACCCCCGCCGAGGTGGTCGAGGTCCGGGACGAGACGAGCGCGATCCGCACGCTCGTGCTCGACGTCCCCGGCTGGCCCGGCCATCGCGCGGGCCAGAGCGTCGACGTCCGCCTCACCGCTGAGAGCGGCTACGCCACCCAGCGCCCGTACTCGCTCGCCAGCGCGCCCGAGGACCCGCGGCTCGAGCTGACCGTGGAGCGGATGGGCGACGGCGAGGTCTCCCCCTGGCTGGCACGCGAGGCGCGGGCCGGCGACCGCCTGGAGATCCGCGGCCCCGGCGGCCGCTCGTTCTCCTGGCACGTCGAGGACGGCGGGCCGCTGCTGCTCGTCGCGGGCGGCGCCGGGCTGGTGCCGCTGCGGGCGATGCTGCGCCACCGGCTCACCCTCGGCGCGGAGCTCGACACGAGGCTCGTGCTCTCGGTGCGCACCGAGGAGCACGAGCTCTACGCCGGCGAGCGCGCGGGGTGGGAGGCGGCGGGGGTGCGCGTGACTACGACCTACACGCGGGCGGGCGGGCGGCGTGTCGATGCGGAGATGCTCGCCGACCCGCCGCCGGAGGCCCGCCCGCACGTCTTCGTGTGCGGCCCGACCGCGTTCGTCGAGGCCGCCGCCACGCACCTCCTGCGCGCCGGCCACGACACCGAGCGGGTGCGGACAGAGCGCTTCGGAGGCGAGGCGTGAGCTTGCTACCTTCGCCCGCGTGACGTCGATCGAGGACCACGTCTGGGGCGAGCGGACGCGCGCGATCCACGCGGGCGGCCGCCCCGATCCGACCACCGGCGCGCGCCAGGTGCCGATCTACCAGACGACCTCGTTCGTGTTCGAGGACGTCGAGGACGCCGCCGACCTGTTCTCGCTCCAGAAGTACGGGAACATCTACTCGCGGCTCGGCAACCCGACCGTCGCGGCGTTCGAGGAGCGAGTCGCGAGCCTCGAGGGCGGGATCGGCGCGGTCGCCACCGCCAGTGGCCAGGCCGCCGAGACCCTGCTGATCACCCAGCTCGCGCAGGCCGGCGAGCACGTCGTCGCCAGCTCCGCGCTCTATGGCGGCACCTACACGCTGCTCGACGTGACGCTGCGGCGGCTCGGGATCGAGACCACGTTCGTGCCCGCCGACAGCCCCGACGCGTTCGCCGCCGCGATCGAGCCCGGCCGCACCAAGCTCCTCTACACCGAGATCGTCGCCAACCCGGCGGGCACGGTCGCCGACCTCGAGGCGCTCGCGAAGATCGCCCACGACGCCGGCATCCCGCTGGTGGTCGACTCGACGCTCGCCAGCCCCCACCTCTGCCGCCCGCTCGAGCACGGCGCCGACATCGTCATCCACTCGGCCACCAAGTTCCTCGGCGGCCACGGGACCTCGATGGGCGGGGTGGTGGTCGACTCCGGCGAGTTCCCGTGGGACAACGGCAACTTCCCGGTCATGACCGAACCGGTCGCCACCTACGGCAACCTGCGCTTCTGGGACAACTTCGGGGAGTACGGCTTCGCCACCAAGCTGCGCGTCGAGGGGCTGCGCAACCTCGGCGGCGTGCTGTCGCCGTTCAACGCCTTCCTGCTCCTCCACGGGATGGAGACGCTGCCGCTGCGGATGGACGCGCACGTCGCCAACGCCCAGATCGTCGCCGAGTTCCTGGAAGCCGACGAGCGCGTGAGCTGGGTCCGCTACGGCGGGCTGCCGGGCGACGCGAACCACGCGCTCGCCCGGAAGTACCTGCCGAAGGGGCCCGGCGCGGTCTTCTCGTTCGGGCTCGCCGAGGGCCGCGAGGCGGGCGAGCGCTTCATCGGCGCGGTCGAGCTGTGCTCGCACCTCGCCAACGTCGGCGACACGCGGACGCTCGTGATCCACCCCGCCTCGACCACCCACCGCCAGCTCTCGGAGCCGGCGCTGCAGGCGGCCGGCGTGCTGCCCGAGCTCGTGCGCATCAGCGTCGGGATCGAGGACCCCGACGACATCCTCTTCGACCTCGACCGGGCGCTCGGGTGAGCCGCTCCGAGGTCGAGACCGCGCGCGGCACCTGGACGCCGCCGGGCGCGCTCGAGCGCCGCGCGATCCTCCGCCGCGCCAAGACGATCGCGGTGGTCGGGGCGTCGAGCAAGCCCAACCGCGCGAGCCACTTCGTGCTCACCTACCTGCGCTCCAACTCGACCGACTACGAGGTCTGGCCGGTCACGCCCAACGACGACAAGATCCTCGGCCTGAAGACCTATCCGTCTTTGGCCGATCTGCCGGGCGAGCCCGACATCGTCGACGTCTTCCGCCGGCCCGACGACCTGCCGGACGTGGCGGAGGAAGCGGTGGCCGCGGGCGCCGGCGCGCTGTGGATCCAGCTCGGGCTGCACTCGGACGAGGCCGTGCGGATCGCGCACGAGGCCGAGCTGGACGTGGTCACCAACCGCTGCGTGAAGATCGAGCACGCCCGCTTCCACGGCGGGCTGCACCTCGCTGGCTTCGATACGGGCGTGATCTCATCGAAGCGCACGCGCGACTGAGCGAGGTCGTCCTCGAATCCGGGGCGCGGCTCGCGCCGGTCGAGGTGGCCTATGAGACCTACGGCGAGCCGGGCGCGCCGGCGGTCTTCGTCTGCCACGCGCTCACCGGCGACGCCCAGGCGGCGGTGTGGTGGGACACGCTGGTCGGCCCGGGCAGGCCGGTCGACACCGAGCGCTTCTTCGTCATCTGCCCGAACCTGCTCGGCGGCTGCCGCGGGACGACCGGGCCGTCGTCGGTCAACCCGGAGACCGGCGAGCCGTACGGCCTCGACTTCCCGCTCTTCAGCGTCCGCGACCTCGTCAGCGTCCACCGCGCGCTGCTTGCCGAGCTCGGTGTCGAGCGGCTGCACGCGGCGATCGGCGGCTCGCTGGGCGGGATGCAGGCGCTGCAGTGGGCGCTCGACCAGCCGCACGAGGTCGAGCGTGCGGTGCTGGTCTGCGCCAGCGCGAAGCTGACCGCCCAGAACATCGGCTTCTCCAAGGCGGCGCGCGCCGCCATCTCCCGCGACGGCCACGACGGCATGGCCTACGCCCGCATGATGGCCCACATCACCTACCTCTCCGAGCAGGGGATGGAGCTGAAGTTCGGCCGCGAGCGGCGCGCCGCGGGCCCGATGACGATGGCCTCCGACTTCGAGGTCGAGCACTACCTCGACCACCAGGCCGAGATCTTCCTCGAGCGCTTCGACCCGCTCACCTACCTCTACCTGTCGCGGGTCATGGACTACTTCGACCCGTTCGCGGAGCGGCCGCCACGGCCGGACACGCGCTTCCTGGCGCTCTCGTTCAGCAGCGACTGGCGCTTCGGCACCGAGCACTCGCTGGCGATCACGCGGGAACTGGAGGCGATCGGCGCCAACGTGCGCCAGCAGGAGATCGCGTCGCCCTGGGGACACGACTCCTTCCTCATGGACGTTCCCGGGTATCAGGAGACCGTGGCGGAATTTCTACAGTCGGGTGTCGTATGAGCGTGGTCGAGGAGAGCTACGAGCTGCTCACGCCGGAGACGGCGGGGGCGTACATCGACGCGCGCCCGGCGCTGGCGGCGCTGGTCGACACGTCGACGCTGGACGTGCAGGAGATCGGCGACGGCAACCTCAACCTCGTGTTCGTGTGCCAGGACGCGACCGGGCGCGGCGTGGTGCTGAAGCAGGCGCTGCCGTACGTGCGGCTAGTCGGGCCGGAGTGGCCGTTCACGCCGCGGCGGGCGGTGGCGGAGGCGCGCTGCTACGAGGCGCATGGGGCGTTCGCGGAGGAGTTCCTGCCGGCGTTCCACGGCTTCGACGCCGAGCGCTACGTGCTCGCGGTCGAGGACCTCTCCGACCACTCGGTGTGGCGGACGGCGCTGATCGAGGGCGAGATCCACGAGCAGGCGGCGGACAAGATGGGCCGCTACGTGGGCCGGCTCGCGTTCCACACCTCGTTTTTGGGAACCGAGGCGAAGGCGCTGAAGCTGCTGGCCGCCGAGGCGGTCTCGCCCGAGCTGTGCGAGATCACCGAGGACCTCGTGCTGACCGAGCCGTTCTCGGGCGCCGAGCGCAACTGGTTCCAGGACGAGATCCGGGCCGATGCCGAGCGGCTGCAGCGGCCCGAGATCCGGCGCGCGGCCGCCGCGGCCAAGCACGCGTTCATGACCCGCGGCGAGGCGCTGATCCACGGCGACCTCCACACCGGCTCGGTGATGGTGCGCGGCGACGGCTCGACGCGCGCGTTCGACGGCGAGTTCTGCTTCTACGGGCCGGTCGGCTTCGACCTCGGGCTGCTGTGGGCGAACTTCGTGGTCACGCTGGCGCGCGACACGGCGCTGGGGCGGGCCGAGCACCGGCGCTGGGTGTCCGGCCTGTTCGCCGAGGCGTGGGACGGCTTCGAGGGAGAGCTGCGGGGCTTGTGGCCGCAGCGGGTCGACCCGCGCGGCTTCCCGGACGCGTTCCTGGACGACTGGATCGAGCGGATCCGCGCCGATGCCTGTGCGTTCGCGGCGGCCGAGGCGGCGCGGCGGGTCGTCGGGCTGGCGCATGTCGGCGACCTCGAGACGCTCGACGACGACGCCAAGGCGGCGGCCTCGCGCGGCGTGATCCGCGTCGTCGAGCGGCTGCTGCTGGAGCGCTTCGAGAGCGCGGAAGCGGTGGCCGCGATGGCGGTGGAGGAGACGGCGTGAGCGAGGATCTGCGCGCGGCGGTCGCCTGGACCGGCGACGCGGTCGAGATCATCGACCAGACGAAGCTGCCCGCCGAGGAGGTCGTGCTGCGGCTGGAGACGCCGGAGGAGGTGGTCGACGCGATCCGGCGGCTGGCGGTCCGGGGCGCGCCGGCGATCGGGATCTGCGGGGCGCTCGGCGTCGTCCTGGCCGCCGACCGGCTCGGGCCCGCCGCCTCTCCCGAAGCCCTCGCCGAGGCCGCCGGTGCCATTCGCGCGGCGCGGCCGACGGCCGTCAACCTCGCCTGGGCCGTCGACCGAGTCGTCGCCGCCGGCCCGGATCGCGCGGCGCTGGAGGCGGCGGCGATCGCCATCCTCGACGAGGACCGCGAGGCGTGCCGGCTGATCGGCGAGCACGGCCGCGCCGAGCTCCCCCACGCGCGGCGGCTGCTGACGCTCTGCAACACCGGGCGGCTCGCGACCGGCGGCTGGGGCACCGCGCTCGGCGTGGTCTACGCCAAGGCCGCGGCCGGCGAGCCGGTCGAGGTGCTCGCGTGCGAGACGCGCCCGCTGCTGCAGGGCGCGCGGCTGACCGCGTGGGAGCTCCAGCACGCCGGCATCCCGGTGACGGTGCTGACCGAGGGCGCGGCGGCGGCGCGGCTCCAGCAGGGCGACGTCGACGCGGTCATCGTCGGCGCCGACCGCGTGGCCGCCAACGGCGACACCGCCAACAAGATCGGCACCTACGCGCTGGCGATCGCCGCGCACCACCACGGCGTGCCGTTCTACGTCGCGGTGCCGCGCTCGACGCTCGACCCCACCACGCCCGACGGCGGCTCTGTCGAGATCGAGCAGCGCTCCGGCGCCGAGGTGCGCGCCGCCGCCGGGCTGCCCGACGAGGTGCCGGTGTGGAACCCCGCCTTCGACGTCACGCCCGCCGCGCTCGTGACCGCGATCGTGTGCGACGCGGGCGTGCTGCGGCCGCCGTTCGAGGTGTCGATCGCGGACGCCCTAGCCGCGACCGCTCCGGCGTGAGGGCCGCCGTCTACCAGCCCGGCGGGGCGGTCGTGCTCGAGGAGTGCGACGTGCCGGCGCCGGGCCCCGGCGAGGTGCTGGTCGCGATGCGCGCGTGCGGGATCTGCGGCAGCGACCTCATGCGCTGGTACGTCGAGCCGCGGGCGCCGCTGGTGCTGGGGCACGAGCCCGTCGGAGAGGTGGTGGCCGCGGGCGAGGCGGTCGAGGCGCCGCTGCCGGAGGTGGGCGCGCGCGTGTTCGTGCACCACCACGTGCCCTGCGGCGAGTGCGAGCTGTGCCGCCGCGGCCGCGACACGCTGTGCGAGACGTTCAAGGCGACCCGCATCCACCCCGGTGGCTTCTCCGAGCGCATCCTCGTCCCGGCCGAGAACGCCGCGCGCGACCTCCTCGTCGTGCCGGAGTCGGTCAGCGACGCCGCCGCGACCCTGATCGAGCCGCTGGCCTGCTGCGTGCGCGGGCTCCGGCGGGCGAAGGTGGACCGCGAGACCCGGCTGCTGGTCATCGGCGGCGGCCAGATGGGGCTCCTGACCGCGCTCGGCGGGCTGGCGGCGGGCGCGAGGGTGGCGGTGGCGGAGCCGCTCGCCGAGCGCCGAG
This sequence comes from uncultured Solirubrobacteraceae bacterium, assembly GCA_963722815.1. Lineage (GTDB taxonomy): Bacteria > Actinomycetota > Thermoleophilia > Solirubrobacterales > Solirubrobacteraceae > DASQFQ01. Next base: position 883,547 of record CAVROM010000003.1, on the reverse strand, counting down.
CCCTCGCCGGCTCCCTGGGCGCGGCGGGGATCGAACCGGACCCCGAAGCGGTTTCCTCCGCGCTCGGCGGACTGCCGACGGTGGTCATGCTCGCCACCGGCGCCGCCGCCGCGTGGGAGCTCGCCCTCTCCGCCGCCGACAAGGGCGCGGTCGTGCAGCTGTTCGCTCCCTCCGGGCCGGGCGAGTCGCGGGCGTTCGACGTCGACGACGTCTTCTTCCGCGAGCTCGAGATCCAGGCCAGCTATTCGGCGGGCCCTCACGACACGCGCTTCGCGCTGCAGCTGATCGCGGGCGGCGCGGTCCCGGCCGAGCGGCTCGTCACCCATCGCTTCCCGCTCGAGCGGACGGAGGAGGCCCTCGCGGCCGCGCGCAGTCGCGAGGGCGTCAAGGTGATCGTCACGAGCAGCGCGTGAAGGCCGCGGTGCTGCACGCCCCGGGAGACCTGCGGGTCGAGGCCGTGCCCGAGCCGGCGCCCGGGCCGGGCGAGGTCGTGCTCGCGATCGGCGCGGCGCTGAGCTGCGGGACCGACGTGAAGTCCGTCGCGCGCGGCCATCCCTCGATCGCGGGCTACCCGTCGCGGCTCGGCCATGAGTTCGCGGGCGTGGTGCGGGCGGTCGGCGAGGGCATCGCGCACGTCGCGCCGGGCGAGCGCGTGTTCTGCGGCAACTCGGCGCCGTGCGGCGTCTGCCGGCCGTGCCGCCGCAGCCGCGAGAGCCTGTGCGAGGACCTCGAGTATCTGCTGGGCGGCTTCGCGGAGCAGGTGCTCGTGCCGGAGCGGATCGCCGCGAAGAACCTCCACCGCGTGCCGGATGCGCTCGACCTCCGCGTCGCCGCCCTGGCCGAGCCGCTCGGCTGCGTCGTCCACGCGCTCGACCGCGTCGACGTCGCGGAGGGCGACCGCGCGGTCGTCCTCGGCGCCGGCTCGCTCGGGCTGATGCACTGCGCGCTGCTCGCCTCCGCGGGCGCGCGGGTGATCGTGCTCGACCCGCATCCGGAGCGGCTCGCGGCCGCGCAGCGGTTCGGCGCGGCGGAGACCGTCGTGGCCGAGCGCCGGGCGGCGGACGTCGAGCGGGTGCCCGGCGGCGCCGACCTCGTCGTCGAGGCCGTCGGGCGCCCCGAGGCTTGGGAGCTCGCGGTGGCGATGGCGGCGCCGGGCGGCACCGTGAGCCTGTTCGGCGGCTGCGCGCGCGACAGCACCTTCACGGTCCCGACCGCCCGCGTGCACTACGACGAGGTCAGGCTCACCGCCACCTACCACCACGCGCCCCGCTACCTGGCGCGCGCGCTGGAGATCCTCGCCGCCGGCGAGTGGCCGTGGGCGGAGCTGCTCGGGCCCGAGATCCCGCTCGAGCAGCTGCCGGACGCCCTCGCGGGACGGCTCCACCGGCCGCCGCCGGCGAAGTACACCGTCCTCCCCTAGCCCGAAGTCAACCCCGGCATTGAGTCGCGGTCGGTGAGCGGGGCTTCGTCGTGGTGCTCGATTGGGCGCGTTCGCTGGGCGAGGAACGGGTCTGGGCGCTTGAGGACTGCCGGCACGTCTCTGGCTCGTTGGAGCGGTTTCTGTTGGTGAGCGGCGAGCGCGTGATCCGCGTCGCGACGAAGCTGATGGCCGACGCGCGGCGCGGCGCCCGCAGCCGCGGCAAGTCGGATGCGATCGACGCGCTGGCGGTCGCTCGCGCGGCGTTGCGGGAAGGCCTGGACGCGCTGCCCGCCGCGCAGCTGGCAGGCCCTGAGCTCGACATCCGGTTGCTGGTCGACCACCGGGAGCGGCTGGTTCGCAGCCGCGTCGCGATCAACAACGACCTGCTCTGGCACCTGCACGACCTCTGGCCTGAGCTCAAGCTGCCGGGCAGCGCCCTCGTCTCGAAGAAGTGGTCGACCGCGATCGGCCGGCGTCTGGCGCGCGCCGAGCAGACCGCTCGGGTCAGGATCGCGCGCGACGAGGGCAAAGGCCGGTTCGGCTTGAGCGACCATTTCGTCGATCTCGACCGCCCGACGCGGGCGCAGATCGACGAAACGGTCGCACGCGGTCGAACCCGACCCCTACCCAGCCGCCGTTGACGTTCGCCGGCGGTACCGCGCCCTAGAAGATGAACGGAGCGGTCGCGGGGCCGGCCTTCAAGGCCTCCCACTCCGCGTCGCCCACCGGCTGCGGCCGGTCGCGCTCGGCTTCGACGGTGCAGAGGAAGCCCCAGGGCTCCTCACCCGCGTTCACCCACCGGTGCGCCGCCGAGGGCGGGATCTCGAGCACCTCCATCGGCCCGAGCTCGACCACTCGGTCGCCGACCAGCACGCGGCCGCGGCCGCGCAGGGTGATCACGACGTGGATGTGCTCGTGCTTCTCCAGGCTCGAGTAGCCGCCCGGCTCGATCTCGAAGTAGCGCTGCTCGAAGCCCGCGGCCACGCTGCCGCCGGGCACGAGCGTGTGGCGCGTGAGCCCGCGCCAGCCCATGCCGCGCTGCTTGCCCTCGCTCTCCTTGTAGTCGCGCGTCTCGACGCCGTCCCAGCGGAACGTGTCCGCATCGAAGGCGAGGTGGAGGGCGCTCTCCGCGGTCTCGGCCATCCCGTTGATCCTAGGCCGTCGCCGCCGCCGACTGGCCGTCGCGCCGCAGCGTCACGACCGCGCGGGCGAGCAGGAAGGCCGAGATCAGGCCGATCGCGGTGTAGGCAGACGGCGGCGGTCTCCGCCAGGCCGACCGCGTCGACGATCGTCTTGGCGTTGGTGACGAGGATGAGGCTGCCGACCGCCGAGCCGAGGATCCGGGCCGGGAGCTTGCGCATCAGCCAGGCCGCGATCGGCGCCGCGATCACGCCACCGGCCAGCAGCGCCGGGGTGCCGATCGGGCCCCAGCCGCCGCCGCCCGCGGCGTCCATGAAGCCCGCGAACCCGCCGAGCGGGACGAGCGCGAACCACGGCAGCGGCTTGGCGCCGACCCATGAGTCCTCCACGTACGGCGGAAGCTGAAGCGCACCAGCACGTAGACGCCGAGCAGGAACAGGAAGCCGGCCATGAACGGCTCGGCCTTCTCCGCGGACAGCGACGAGAGCGCCACGGCGCCGAGGAAGGCGCCCACGAACCCGGGCAGGCTCATCAGCCGCACGCAGCGCCACTCGACGTTGCCGAAGCGCGTGTGCGACGCCGCCGACACGGCCACGGTGCCGACCTCGGCGAGGTGCACGGTGGCCGAGGCGACTGCGGGGGCGGAACCGATCGCGAGCAGGAGCGTCGTCGACGAGACGCCGTACGCCATGCCCAGCGCGCCGTCGATCAGCTGCGCGCCGAAGCCGATGGTGCCGATCAGGAGGAGCTTTCCCATCAATCCCGACTTACCCGGTGGGATTACATCTATGCATCTCCCCAGCGGAGCGGTGGATGCCCGACCAGGAGGCGGCGCGCGCGCCAGATCGGCTGCTGCGGGGACTGGCCGCCGCGCGCGCATGTACTATGCCCGCCGCCGATGCCACGGGCCGTCTCAATCATCCTCGGCAGCCTGCTGGCAGTGCTGCTCATCCCTTCAGTCGCGGGCGCGCAGACGCCGCTGCCGACGCCCACGCCCACCCCGCCGGCCCCCACGCCGACGCCGACCCCCGCGCCGGCGCCCGCCCCCGCGGCGCTCTCGATCAAGCTCGAGCGCACGCAGCGCGTCGGCCACGACCGCGTGATCGTGCGCGGCAAGAAGGTGCTCGTGCGCGGCACGCTCGCCCCCTTCGTCGCGGGCCAGCGCGTCAGCGTCCGCCTCTTCCGCGGCAGCCACCGCGTCCGGGCGAAGACCGTGGCGGTCGGCGCCGGCGGCGCGTTCTCGGCCTCGCTCAAGGCGCCCAAGGGCAAGCTGAACGTCCGCGCGAGCCACGCGGCCAGCCCGCAGCAGGCCGCTGCGAACGCGAAGAAGCAGCGCCTGCTCGCGATCGTGCCGCACGCCGGCCTCGGGTCCCGCGGCGCCACCGTCCGCATCGTCCAGACCCGCCTGAAGACCCTGCACTACGCGCTCGCGCGCTCCGGGGTGTTCGACGCCTCGACCGCGCGCGCCGTCATCGCTTACCGCAAGATGCGCGGCTGGGGACGGGTCGGCTACGCCTCGAGCGATGTCGTCCGCGGCCTCCTGGCCGGCAAGGGCACGTTCAAGGCCCAGTTCCCGTCGCACGGCAAGCACGTCGAGGCCGATCTCTCGCGCCAGGTGCTCGTGCTCCTCAACGGCGGCAAGCCGTACCGCATCTACACGGTCTCCTCCGGCAAGGCCTCGACCCCGACCGTGCTCGGGCGCTTCAAGGTCTATTCGCGGCAGCTCGGCACCAACGCGCTGGGGATGGTCGATTCCAGCTACTTCATCGGCGGCTACGCGATCCACGGTTACCACGACGTCCCGACCTTCCCGGCAAGCCACGGCTGCCTGCGCGTGCCGATCCCGAACGCATACTCGATCTACAGCTGGCTGCGGATCGGCGACCGGGTCGACGTCTACCCGTAGCGCCGCCGGAGCGGCAGCTCGCACCACACCTGGGTGCGCCCGACGCCGTCGCGCGCCACCCCCCACGAGCCCGCCAGCCGGTCGACGAGCTGGAGGCCGAGCCGCTCCCCCGTGGTGCGCCGGTCGCGCCGCGGGATGATCTGCGCGCCGCGGTCGCTGACCGAGATCAGCACGTGGTCGCCGACGACGCCGACCTCGACGCCGAGCTCCCGCTGTTTCTCCGGCCCGGGGTGGTTGACGCTGTTCGTGACGAGCTCGCTGACCACGAGCGCGACGTCGTAGACGGTCGCGTCCTCCAGCCTGTCGCGGAAGCGCGCGATCACCTCCGCGCGGGCGAGCCCAGGGGCCTCCGGCCCGCGCGGCAGGCGCAAGGAGACGGACGGGTCTGTCATGGCACCGAGCCTGCCAAGGACATGCGGCGTCGCTACCCCCGACCCGGGGCCGGCAACCTCCTGATTTGCGCGCCGAAGTAGGCTGCTGCGGCTGGGACCGATGCCAGTCGACCTCGCCATCGACATCGACAACACGCCGGGCGCGCTGGCCGAGGTCGCGGCCCTGATCAGCGATGCCGGGGTGAACATCTCCGCCGCCACCTGCGTCGGAGCGGGTGACCGCGCGGAGCTCCACATCCTGGTCCCGCACGCCGAAGCCGCGAAGCACTCGCTGGCGATCTCGCACCTCGGGATCTCCCGCGAGCGCGAGGTGGTGGTGGTCGACGTCGAGGACCGGCCCGGCGTGCTCGCCGACCTCACCCGCAGGATCGCCAAGGCCGGCGTCGACCTCGACCTCGTGTACATCGCGACGCGCAACCGCGTGGTGTTCGGCGCGCCCGACCTCGTCGCCCTGCGCGCCGCCCTCGGCGAGGGTTAATGCCGCCCCGGAGCCGATCCCGGCGCCAGGCCGACGTCCTGGCGAAGCTGCGCGACGACGTCGACCTGTGGGTCGCGTCCGCCGACGAGTCCGGCGAGGCCTACCTCGTCCCGCTCTCGTTCCACTGGGACGGCACCGCGCTGACGCTCGCCACGCCGCGCTCCAGCCGCACGGCCGTGAACCTCCTGCGCGCCGGCCGGGCGCGCCTCGCGCTCGGGCCTACGCGCGACGTGGTGATCATCGAAGGCGACGTCTCCGAGCTGCCGAGCGGCACCGAGCCGCAGCTCGAAGCGGCGTTCGCCGCGGCGGCCGGGTTCGAGCCGCCCGAGGGCTACGTCTACCTGCGCATCACGCCGCGCGAGATCCAGGCGTGGCGCGAGGCGGACGAGCTCGCCGGCCGCCGGCTGATGCGCGACGGCGCCTGGCTCTAGACCATCTAGCCTGTCGCGCTTCATGCGCTCCCACCTCCGCCTTCCCACCTCCCCTGTCGCGCGGCCTGAGGCCGTCCTCCAGGGCGACCGCTGGCGTGTCAGCGTGCTCGCCGACGGCCTCGTCCGCCTCGAGTGGTCCGAGCGCGGAGCGTTCGAGGATCGCGCCTCGACGTTCGCGCTCCACCGCGACCTCCCGGTGCCGGATTTCGAGGTCATCGACGGCGAGGCGACGCTGGAGATCGTCACCGACCGCCTGCGGCTGACCTACGACCGCGGGCCCTTCACGCCCGCCGGGCTCAGCGTCCAGGCGCGCGGCAACATCAGCAACCACCACAGCGTCTGGCGCTACGGCGAGCCGGTCAGCACCCTCGGCGGCACCACGCGCACGCTCGACGACATCGACGGGCGGATCGAGCTCGATCCCGGCATCGTCTCGGCCGGAGGCGTCACCGCGCTCGACGACTCACGCTCGTTCCTGTTCGAGGACGACGGCTGGGTCAGCCCCCGCCCCGACGGCGGGATCGACGTCTACGTCTTCGCCTACGGCCACGACTACCAGGCCGCGCTCGACGCGTTCTTCGCCGTCTCCGGCCGGCCGCCGGTGCTGCCGCGCTGGGTGCTCGGCAACTGGTGGAGCCGCTACCACCGCTACAGCGCCGACAGCTACCTTGAGCTGCTCGACCGCTTCGAGGAGGAGCACCTGCCGTTCTCCGTCGCGGTGCTCGACATGGACTGGCACCGCGTCGAGTCGGTGCCGGAGCACTACGGCTCGGGCTGGACCGGCTACAGCTGGGAGCCGGAGCTGTTCCCCGACCCCGAGGCCTTCCTCGCCGAGCTGCACCGCCGCAACCTGCGGGTCACGCTCAACGTCCACCCCGCCGACGGCGTGCGCGGCTACGAGGACGCGTACGCGCGCATGGCCGAGGCACTCGGCCGCAACGGCTCCACCGACGAGCCGATCGCGTTCGACATCACCGACCGCGCGTTCCTCGACGCGTACCTCGAGGTCCTCCACCACCCGCTCGAGGACCAGGGCGTCGACTTCTGGTGGCTCGACTGGCAGCAGGGCACCTACTCGCGCATCCAGGGCATCGACCCGCTGTGGATGCTCAACCACTTCCACTACCTAGACTCCGGTCGCAACGGCCACCGCCCGCTGACGTTCTCGCGCTACGCCGGCCCCGGCAGCCACCGCTACCCGATCGGCTTCTCGGGCGACACGTACATCTCGTGGGCGTCGCTCGACTTCCAGCCGGAGTTCACCGCGACGGCGTCGAACGTCGGCTACGGCTGGTGGAGCCACGACGTCGGCGGGCACATCCACGGAATCCGCGACGACGAGCTCGCCACCCGCTGGGTCCAGCTCGGCCTGTTCTCGCCGATCCTGCGGCTGCACTCGACGAACAACCCGTTCCTGGTCAAGGAGCCGTGGCTGTATCCGCTCGAGGCGCGCGCCGCTATGGGCGACGCGCTGCGCTTCCGCCACCGGCTCGTGCCCTACCTCCACACCATGAACCACCGCGCGTCCGCCGACGGGGTGCCGCTCGTGCGGCCGATGTACTACCTCGCGCCCGAGGAGGAGCGCGCCTACGACGTGCCCAACCAGTTCGCGTTCGGCTCCGAGCTGCTGGTCGCGCCGGTCACCACGCCGCGTGACAAGGTGACGCTGCGCGGGTCGGTGCGCGCCTGGCTGCCGCCCGGCACGTGGATCGACATCTTCACGTCGACCGTCTACGAGGGCGACCGCGAGATCGAGCTGCACCGCGAGCTCGGCTCGATCCCCGCGCTGCTGCGCGCCGGCGGCATCCTCCCGCTGGCGGCGGAGGACGACCTCGACGCCACGCGCAACCCGGAGCGGCTGGAAGTGGTCGTGGCGGCGGGCGCGGACGGCGAGTTCACGCTGATCGAGGACGACGAGACCAACGTCGCGCGCACCACCCTCAGCTGGGACCAGGCGGCCGGCGTCCTCACCATCGCCGCCGCGGACGATCCGCACGGCGTGCTGCCGGCCGAGCGCGAGTGGGCCGTGACGGTGCTTGGCGCCGAGCACGAGCCGCTCGCGGCCTCCGGGCCGACGGGCGAGCCGCTGCGCGTGGAGGCCGCAGCCGACCCGCGCCCGCGCACACCGCACCGCGAGGACGCGCTGTTCGCGGTCCTCGACGCCGCGCAGTACTCGAACGGGGCCAAGCAGACGGCGTGGCGGACGCTCAGCTCGGACCTCTCGCCCGCGGCCAAGCTGGCCGAGCTGCACGCTCAGGGGCTCCCGCGCGAGCTGATCGGCGCGCTCTCCGAGCTCCTGACCGCCGAGGGCTAGCCCCCCGCTCGGCAGCAAGCTGCCGGGCTTGGCGCTAGGAGGCCGCGGCGCCGGCGGGCTCGGCGGCGGCGCGCACCCGCGCGCGCTGCCGCGCGGTCCTGACCTCCCGCGTCAGCGTCTCGATGTCGTACTCGCCGTCGTAGCGCTGGCCGTTGATGAAGAACGAGGGCGTGCCGGCGACGCCGCTGGCGTCCGCGCTCGTCACGTCGTCGCCGATCCGGTCCGCGTGCTCGTGGCTGCGCACCTCCGACCAGAAGCGCGTGGTGTCCAGCCCGAGCTCCGCCGCGTGACGGCCCAGCTCGCGCGGCGAGAGGTCCTCCTGGTCGGCGAGCAGGCGGTCGTGGTACGCCCAGAACTCGCCCTGGGCGGAAGCCGCCTCGGCGGCCTCGGCCGCCAGCTGCGCGTTCGCGTGCACGTCGTTGAGCGGGAGGTGGCGCCAGACGTAGCGCAGCTCGTCGCCGAACGAGTCGAGCAGTTCCCGGATCACGACCTCCGCCTGGCCGCAGTAGGGGCACTGGTAATCGCCGTACTCCACCAGCGTCACCGGGGCGACGGGCGCGCCGCGGATGTGGTCGCGCTCGGGGTCGACGTCCTCGGCCAGGTCGACCAGATCGTCCGCGGTGCCCGACAGCTGGCGCACGCGCACGCGGTCGGGGATGTGCGCGATGACGCGGAACGCCGCCCACGCGGTCAGCGTGGCGAGCACGGCCGAGCCCAGGATGCCGAGCTTGGCCTCCTCCAGCTGCCGCCCCTCGAAGGCGATGTTGGCGATCAGCAGCGCGACCGTGAAGCCGATCCCGGCGACGGTGCCGCCGCCCGCGAGCACCGGCCAGCTCACCGCCAGCTTGATGCGGCGGCCGAGCGCGCGGTAGGCGACGTACGCGCCGCTCAGGATCCCGAGCGGCTTACCGATCACGTAGCCGGCCACGATCCCCCACGTGATCGGCGAGCTCAGCGCGTCGGAGAGCAGAGAGCCGTCGATGTGGATGCCGGCGTTGGCGAGCGCGAACAGCGGCACGATCACGAGGCTCGTCCACGGATGCAGGCGGTGCTGGAGGCGGTCGTTGGGCGAGATCGCGGAGGCCACCGCCAGCTGGGCCGAGCGGGCGAGCGCGGGCGTCGGCTGCTCGCGGAACGACCGCGCCTGCTCGGTCACGCGCTCCAGGTCGACGCGCGCCGGCGGGTAGGCGCCGGTGATCAGCCCCACCGCGAGCCCGGCGATCACGGGGTCGATGCCGGACTTCAGCAGCGCCACCCACACCGCGACGCCGACGATCGCGGCGACCCGCAGCCGCCACTCGGGCGGCGCGAAGCGCAGCGCGAACAGCGTCACGAAGAGGCCCGCCGCCACCGCGAGCGGGACCACGTTGATGTGCTCGGTGTACGCCGTGGCGATCACGATCAGCGCCACGAAGTCGTCGATCACCGCCAGCGTCAGCAGCCGCACGCGCAGGCGCGTCGCGCGCGCCGCGAGGAGCCCGAGCGCGCCGAGCGCGAACGCGGTGTCGGTCGACATCGCCGCGCCCCAGCCGCTCGCGCCGTCGCCGCCCGCGTTGAACGCCAGGAAGATCGCGATCGGCACCGACATGCCGCCCAGCGCGGCGGCCACGGAGATCCAGATCCGCCGCCGCTCGCGCAGCTGGCCCAGGTCGAGCTCGCGCTTGGCCTCGAGCCCGACGACGAGGAAGTAGAACGTCATCAGGCCCTCGTTGATCCACTCCCGCAGCTCGTGCGAGACGCCCGAGCTGCCGACCCGGATCGAGAGCTCGGTCGTCCACACCGACTCGTAGGAGTCCGACCACGGCGAGTTCGCCCACACGAGCGCGGCGATGATCGCAATCAGCAGCGCCGCCGCGCCGGCACTCTCGGTGCTGAGGAAGTCGCGGACGGGGGCGGCCAGGTTGCGCGCCCACGCTGTCCGGCCACTGGGGAGGGCGACCATCTCGTGAAGTATGCGGGGCGGGTAGCTTGGCGCCGATGCTGACCTGGGCCGACGACTTCGACGGCCCGGCGGGGTCCGCTCCGGGGCCATGGTGGACAGCCGAGGTCGGCGCCGGAGGCGACCGCGAGCTCCAGACGTACCGGGCCGGGAACGCGGTGCTCGACGGCAGCGGGCGGCTCGCGCTCACGGCCCGCAATGAGCAAGACGGGACGCTGACGTCGGCGCGACTGATGACGAAGGGCGCCGTCGCCGTCCGCCACGGGTGCGTCGAGGCGCGCATCCGCGTCCCGGCCGGCCAAGGCGTGTGGCCGGCGTTCTGGATGCTGGGCACCGACATCGATGCGGTCGGGTGGCCCGAGTGCGGGGAGATCGACGTGATGGAGGTGGTGGGGAGCGAGCCGCGCACCGTGCACGGCACGCTCCACGGGCCGGGGTATGCAGGCGTCGAGCACGGGATCGGCACCGCCCACGGCGCGGGCGCGCCACTCGCGGACGGCTTCCACGTCTATGGCGTCGACTGGCGGCACGGCCGCGTGACCTGGCTGCTCGACGGCGCGGCGTACGCGACGCTCACGCCGGCTGACGTGCCTTCAGGGGCCTGGCGCTTCGAGCACGAGTTCTACCTCCTGCTCAACCTCGCGATCGGCGGTCCGTGGCCCGGCAACCAGGCGGAGGAGCCGCGCCTACCCGCGACGATGCTCGTCGATTGGGTGCGCGTCAGCGCGGAGGAGCCGTCGTGCGACGCACGACGAGGCGGAGCTCGAGCTGCTCGGTGAGCGGGCCGTCATCGTCGCCGGCGACGACCTCCAGCAGCCGCTCGAGGCCGCGGCGGCCGCTCTCGTAGAGCGGCTGAGCGACCGTGGTGAGGCCGACGTACGGCGCCACCTCGAGGTCGTCGAAGCCCACCAGAGACAGGTCGCCCGGCACCTCGAACCCCTCGGCGCGAGCTGCTTCGAGCACGCCGAGCGCCTGCGTGTCGGACGCGGCGAAGATCGCCGTCGGCGGCTCGGGCAGGGAGACGAGCTCGCGCGTCAGCCGGTGCGCGACGCGGCGGCCGTGCGGGCCGAAGCGCAGCAGCTCGTCGCGGAGCGGGAGCCCTGCCGCCTCGAGCGCCTCGCGATAGCCCTGGAGCCGCTGCTCGCTTGCCACGAAGCCGAAGCCCCGGTCGGCGGTGTCGCCGACGAATGCGATCCGCTCGTGCCCGAGCTCGATCAGGTGCTCGGTCGCGAGGCGGCCGCCGCGGACGTCGTCGACGACGATGCTGGGCAGGCGTGGATGCTGCGCGTCGACCAGCACGATCGGGGCACCCGCGGCCAGGAAGGCGTCGGCCTCGTCGTCGGTCGGCGACAGCGAGACGATCAGCATCCCGTCGGCGCGGTCGAGCGGCGCCATGCGGCCGAGGTACTCGTCGCGCTGGGCGGGATCGGAGACGTTGCAGACGACGAGATCGAACGGCGCCTCGTCGACGGCGGCGAGCACCCCGCGCACGCGCTCGACCGCGGACGGGTGCGTGAAGAACGGGATCACCATTCCAAGCGTCTGGGTCGAGCCCGATGCCAGCGCCCGGGCGCTGGCGCGCGGCCGGTAGCCAAGCTCGCTCATCGCGGAGAGCACGCGCGCTCGGGCAGGCCCGCTGACCTGACCGTCGTTGAGGACCCGCGAGACAGTGCTCACGCCGACGCCCGCGCGCTGCGCGACATCTGCGATCGTCGCTCCGCGCGTCGCGGGCCTGTCCTTGGTCCGCCCCATCCGGCCCACAATCTACAGCGCTGTTCCAGACCCACAGGCGCTCCCGGCCTCCCCGGCTACGAGCCCTGAAGCGCGCCGTCCCGGAGCCCGACCAAGATCGGGTCGAGGATCTCGAACGACAGGATGCCCTCCGGCTCCTGGTTGAGGAAGCCGACGAACACCCACGTGCCGTCGCGCTGCTGGACGAGCGGGGCGGCGAACAGCTTCGGCGCGGCCTCGAACGGCCGCGCGGCGTCGATGTCCCACGGGCCGAGCGGGTGGTCGCCCAGCACGGACCAGGTGCAGTGGGGGCCGAAGCGCTCGATCTGCCCCGGGCTCTGCTCCTCCGGGTGGCAGGTGAAGACGAGCACGTGGCGGCCGTCGACGACGCGGACCTGCGGCACCTCGATCTGGCCGAAGCCGGCCGGCTCGGTCAGCGGCGGCTGGAGCTCCCAGGTGGTGAGGTCGGCGCTGCGGGCGTGGGCGAGCACGCCGTCGGAGAGCCGCGGCGCGTCCGGGTGGCGGGCGGTGATCAGCATGTGCCAGCCGTCGCCTTCGGGGTCGGCGAACACGAACGGATCGCGCCAGGTCTCGCTGTGGGTGCCGTCGATCGTGCGGTACCAGCGCGGGTCGGGCGCGACCAGCGGCCGGTCGCCGACGCGCTGCCAGGTGGTCAGGTCGCGCGACTCCGCGAGGCCGATGCGCTGGTCCTTGACGCCGTGGCCCGGGTCGCTGGAGAGCGCGGTGTAGTACATCCGCCAGGTGCCCTCGTCGCCTCGCACGACCGAGCCGGTCCACAGCGCGACGTCGTCCCAGCGCTTGGCGTCGGGGAGCAGCGCGTCCGCGTGGACGTCCCAGGCGACGAGGTCGAGCGAGCTCGCGTGCCCGATCGTCGCCGCGGTGTGCCGCAGCCCGGCGTCCTCGAGCGCGCGCGGCGCCTTGAGGAAGAACAGGTGGTAGCGCTCGCCGTCGTCGGCGATCCAGCTGTCCCAGATCCAGGCGTCCTCGAGCCGCAGCATCGCGGCATCGTGGCACTCAGCAAGTCCTCAGCCGGCGTTGAGGTGGCGGAAAGCGCCGGCGGCTGAACTGTGGATCCCCTTCAAGGAGACATCATGAGCTTCTCCAAGCGAGCCCGGGCGGCGCAGGAGCCGCGAACGGACCGGCGCTTCCGCCGCCTCCTCCCCACCGTCCTCACGTCCGCGGCGATCGCCGCGGGCCTGCCGGGTGCGGCGCAGGCCGCCCCCGCGCCCGAGCTCTCGCTGCGCGCCACCACGGGCGGCTACGCGCTCGTCACCGCCTCCGGGAAGGTCGCCTACCGCGCGGAGGGCCCGCGGGCGCGCGAGCTCTGCCTCCGCCGTGCGCTCAAGCTCGGCGTGATCCGGCTCCGGTGATGCTCAGAGGTGCCGCAGCTTCTCCGGGTTGCGGACCGCGTCGATGCGCGTGATGCGGCCGCCGCTGACGACGAACGACAGCGCCGCGCGATGGCCGTCGCCCCCCGGGACGAGCAGCCCGAGCCGGCCGTTCAGGTCGACCTCGACCGGCGCGGAGCCCGACTTGCGGCTGAGCGCCGCCCACGCGCGCGCCACCCGGGCGCCGCCGCGCAGCGGCTTGCGCGCGGCGGTCGCGAGACCGCCGCCGTCGGAGATCCACACCGCCTCCGGGTCGAGCACCTCGACCAGGCCCTCGAGGTCGCCCTCGCCCACCGCCTGAGCGAACGCCCGCACGGCGCGCTCGTGCTCGTCGCGCGAGGCGGTGAAGCGCGGGCGCTCGCGGTCGACGTGCCGGCGGGCGCGCGACGCGAGCTGCCGCACCGCCTCGGGCGTCCGGCCGACGACCTCGGCGACCTCGCCGAACGGCACGTCGAACACGTCGTGCAGCACGAACGCGGTGCGCTCCGCGGGCGAGAGCTGCTCGAGCACGGTCAGCAGCGCGTAGCTGACCGACTCGTCGAGCGTGACGCGGTCCGCCGGGTCCTCCGACACGAGCGGCTCCGGCAGCCATGGGCCGACGTAGGTCTCGCGGCGCGCGCGGGCGGAGCGCAGGCGATCGAGCGCGAGCCGGGCGATGACGGTCGTCAGCCAGCCGTCGAGGTTCTCGATCGTGTCCGCGTCCACGCGCTGCAGCCGCAGCCACGCCTCCTGCACCACGTCCTCCGCCTCGCCCAGGTCGCCGAGCTCGCTGTAGGCGAGCCGCAGCAGCCGCGGGCGGGCCTCGGCGAAGCGCTCGGCGACGGTCATGCGGCGATCCTGGCCCACGCCTCGGTGCCGGCGCGCATGCGCGGCGCCCAGTCGCTCGCCTCGCGCAGCCGGCGGCTGGAGACGCGCTGCGAGCGCGCGAGCGGGCTGTCCTGCGGCGGCCGCGTGCGCAGCGCCTCGACTCCGGCCACCGCCGCCAGCGCGGCGTCGATCTCGGCGTTCGTCGGCGGGTCGGCGTCGGCGACGTTGTAGGTCCCGGCCGGGACGTGCAGCGCTGCCGCGATGGCCGCGGCCGCGTCGTCGAGCCACAGCGTCGGGCGGTAGGCGCCGGGCGGCCCGGCCGCGACGGAGGCGCCCCCGTGAGCAGCCTCCAGCGCAGCCTGGGCCGACCCGCTGTCGGGCCCCATGAAGAGCCCGAAGCGCAGGACGACGGTGTCGCCGCCGAACAGCTCGCGTGCGTTGCGCTCGGCGGTCAGCGCGGTGGTCGTCACCCCGCCGCCGGCGACCGGCGCATCCTCGTCGAGCCACGCGTCGCCGCCGTCGGCGTAGACGAAGGCGACCGACTCCTGGACGAGCCGCTGCACCCCGGCGGCCTGCGCGGCGCGGGCGATCGCCGCCGACGCCTCGGTGCGCACGCGGTCGTTCTCCGCCCAGGCGGCCGGATCGGCCATGCGATCGGCGGTCGGGACGTGGGTGAGCAGGTTGATGACGGCGTCCGCCCCGTCGAGGGCGCGACGGAGGGACGTGTCGTCGAACACGTCGGCCTCGACGGCGCTCGCGCCGAGGCTTTCCAGCCGCTCGCGGCCGCGCGCGGAGCGGGTGACGCCCGTGACGCGGTGGCCGGCGGCGATCAGTTCGCGGACGGCGCGCCGCCCGATGACTCCCGTGGAGCCGGTGATCACGATCTCGTTCATGCCCTACTGACGACGCTCCCCGCCCGATCGTGACACGACTGCCTCAGCCGGCCGCGCGCCACCGCCAGAACAGCGCCAGGCCGAAGCCCGCGAGAAACGGCAGGCCGTGGATGTCCTCCCGACGTACCGCCCTGACGCGGCTGGAACACCTCGCCGATCCCGTGGCGGGCGAGCGCGCCGACCAGGTAGAGGGCGGCCCACCGCGGCCGCGAGAACACCCGCTCCCCGATGACGCCGATCACCGCGCAGGTGACGAACACGCTGACCACGGCGAACCACGAGGGATCGGTCTGGACCAGGACGGGGCTGAGCAGCCGCCACAGCTCTCCCGATCCGAGCGCGTCCGGGTCGCGCCGCAGCGCGTGCTCCACGCCGGTCCCGCCGAGCCGCGTCGCGGTCAGCGCGACCGTGAGCGTGAGCGACACCGCGGTGAGGAGCGGAAACCGGGTGGAAACTCGTTCAGGCGATGGCATGATCGGCGCTTCAAGTCATAACGGGAGGCGGAGATTTGTCCATCGTGATCGTGGGAGCCGGGCCCAACCTCGGCCTTGCCATCGGCCGTCGCTTCGGGAGCGAGGGCATGCCCGTCGGGCTCGTGTCGCGCGGCCAGGCCAAGCTCGAGGGGCTCGTCGAGCAACTCGAGGAGGACGGCATCCGCGCCTCGAGCGAGGCCGCCGACATCCGCGAGCCCGACGCGCTCTCCCAGGCGATCCAGACCCTGGCGGGCCGGCTCGGCGCGGTCGAGGTGCTCGAGTACTCGCCCCTCCCCGCCCGCGAGTTCATGAAGCCGATCCTCGAGACCACCGCCGACGACATCCGCGGCCCGCTCGAGTTCAGCATCGTCGGCGCGGTCGCCGCGGTGCAGGCGGTGCTCGGCCCGATGCGCGAGGCCGGCCGCGGCTCGATCCTCTTCACGACCGGCACCGCCTTCATCACCCTCAACCCCGAGCGCGCCGGGGTCGGCGTCTCCTTCTCGGGCGAGGTCGCCTACGCCCGCA
This sequence comes from uncultured Solirubrobacteraceae bacterium, assembly GCA_963722815.1. Classification (GTDB taxonomy): domain Bacteria; phylum Actinomycetota; class Thermoleophilia; order Solirubrobacterales; family Solirubrobacteraceae; genus DASQFQ01. The sequence goes on along the minus strand of CAVROM010000003.1, from coordinate 867,689 downwards.
TGCTCCACGGGGTCCTCGCCGAGGAGAACATCCACGTGGCCCACACCGCCATCCACGGGCGGATCGCGCCGGGCGAGGAGTTCGAGCCGGACGAGATCGCCGCGCTGCTGTGGCGGCACCACAGCGAGCGCGGCGACTTCCAGACCCGGCTCGGGATCTAGGCCGCGAGGGGCTCCAGCTTCGGCAGCCAGCCGAGGCGCTTGGGCAGGTACCAGTTGCGCTCGCCGAGCAGCTTCATCGTGGCCGGGAGCAGGACCGCGCGGATGATCGTCGCGTCGATCAGGATCGAGACCGCGAGGCCGATGCCGATCTGCTTCGCCAGCTGATCGCTGCCGAGCGCGAAGGAGCCGAACACCGCGACCATCACGAGCGCCGCGCTGGTGACCACGCCGGCGCTGCTCTTGATGCCGTGCGCGACCGCGTCGTCGTTGCTCATCCCGCCGTCCACCGCCTCGCGGATGCGGCTCAGGATGAACACGTGGTAGTCCATCGACAGGCCGAACAGGATCACGAACAGGAAGAGCGGGATCCAGGGCGCGATGCCGCCGACCGACTGGAAGTCGAGCAGCTTCTCGCCGTGGCCGTCCTGGAAGACCAGCACGAGCACGCCGTAGGCGGCGCCGACCGACAGTAGGTTCAACACGATCGCCTTGATCGGCACCACGATCGAGCGGAACGTGACCAGCAGCAGGATGAACGCGAGGCCGAGCACGAACAGGAACACGATCGGCGCGTGGGAGGTGAGGTTGTCGGAGAAGTCGTGCGAGGCGGCGGTCGGGCCCGTCACCGCGACCTCAGCGCCCGCCAGCCCGCCGACGGTGGCGGGGACGACCTCGGAGCGCAGCGTCGCGAGCGAGCGCTCGGACGCCGCGTCGGTCCCGTTGCCCTGGACCGACAGGCCCACGACCGCGACGGTCTTGTCGGGGCTGACCTCGACGGTCGAGGGCTCGGAGAGCCGGCCGGACGCCAGCGCCCGGTCGTGCAGCTGCTTGATCGCGGCCTGGACCGGCGGGGCCGTGACGTCCTTGGCCTTGATCACCGTCATGGCCGGGATGGCGCCGCCGGGGAACGCGGCCTGGAGCCGGTCGTAGGTCTGGATCACCGGCTGGCTGCGCGAGTAGCCGTCGTAGCCGGCCTCCTTGAACTGGATCCCGAGCGCCGGGATGGCGAGCGCGACGAGCAGGCCGCCCGCCAGCAGGGTCGACAGCACGGGGCGCTCGAGGACGCGAGTGATGACCGCGCCCCACACGCGTGACTCGCCCTTGGCCTGGTGGCGGCGCTTGGTGACCCACGGCACGCGGCCCTTCTCCAGCCAGTTCTTGCGGCTGAGGAACGCGAGCATCGCGGGCAGGAAGGTCATCGAGCCGAGCAGCGCGACGGCGACGACGAGCATGGTGCCGATGCCGAAGCCGACGAAGATCGGGTTGCCGGCCAGCAGCAGGCCGCCCATCGCGGTCATGACGGTCAGGCCGGAGATGAGCACCGCGCGGCCCGATGTGGCGGCGGCGATCTCGATCGCGGCCTCGGCCGAGTGGCCGCGGTCGCGCTCCTCGGTCATGCGTCGCGAGTAGAACATCGCGTAGTCGACGCCGACCGCGAGGCCGATGATCGCCGCGAGCTCGGCCACATCCGGCGGGAGCGCGTAGAGCTGGCTGACGGGCCCCAGCAGGCCGACCGTGGCCGCGACGGAGGTGGCGCCGAGCACGAGCGGCACGCCGGCCGCGACGACCGCGCCGAACGCGGCCAGCAGGATGATCAGCAGCAGCGCGTAGGAGATGCCCTCGGCCTTCTTGCCGTCCTGCGTGTCGCGTGCCGCGATCTCCTTGGCGGCGGAGGCGTCGCCGAACTCCTCGACGCGCACGCCGGGATGGGCGGCCCGGGCGGCGGCGACGGCCGCGAGCGGCCGGGCGACGCGCGTCTTGGCCTGCTCGTCGGTGCCGGCCAGCTTGAAGTCGACGACGACCGAGCGGCCGTCCTTGGAGGCGACCGGGCGCTCGATGCCGCCGACGCCCTCGATCCGCCCCAGCCGTGCCACGACGTCCTGCACGGCGGCGCGCCGCTCCGCCGGGTCAGCAGCTTGCACGAGCACCCGCTCGTCGGCCTGCTCGGGGAAGTCGGCAGCCTTGACGATCATGTCGCCGCGCTTGGACTCGCCGCTGCCGCGGGCTGAATCGTCGACGCTGTTCTGGCCGATCTTGCCGCCGACGACGGTGGCGAGGACGACGAACAGGATCCATCCGAAGATGGCCGTCTTGCGGTGCTGGGCACTCCATCGACCGGCGCGGGCTGCGGGATTGCGAGGCTGCATCGAGCTCTCCTCGGTAGCGAGTCTTACGGTGTAAGGCAGCCTAGCCTTACGCTGTAAGATGCCGCTAGTGGGGCAAACCGAACCATCCGAGATCCGAGCGCCGCTGAGCCGGGAGCGCGTGCTGCAGACCGCAATCACGCTCGCCGACGACCAGGGCCTCGAGGCGTTCTCGATGCGCAGGCTCGCCGGCCGGCTGGGCGTTGCCGCGATGTCGCTCTATCACCACGTCCCCAACAAGGACCAGTGGCTCGACGCGATGATCGACGTCGTCTTCAGCGAGATCGAGCTGCCGTCGACCGACGATGAGTGGAAGACCGCCATGCGCAAGCGCGCGGTTTCAACCCTCGAGGCGCTCAACCGCCACCGCTGGGCGGTCGGCCTGATGGAGGGGCGCAGCACCCACGGGCCGGCGAACCTCCGCCTCCACGACGCGGTGCTCGGGTGCCTGCGCGGGGCGGGCTTCTCGCTCGAGATGACCGTCCACGCCTACTCGGTCCAGGACGCTTACATCTACGGCTTCGCGCTCCAGCAGGCCGACATGACGCCCGAGACCTCCGAGGACTTCGCCGCGACCGCCGAGCAGCAGATGGAGACGTACAAGGACGTCCTGGCCGACTACCCCCACCTCGTCGAGGTGGTCGGCGGGCACGTCGCCACGGCGGGCTACGACTACGAGACCGAGTTCCTGTTCGGGCTCGACCTCATCCTGGCCGGCCTCGAGCGGCTGCGGGTCGCTAGCCCCCCGCTAGGCAGCAAGCTGCCTGGCTTGGCGCCTAGCTGACGCGCGAGCCGCGGCCGGCGGCCATCAGGTCCGCGAGCCGGACGAGCTTCACCCGCGGGCGGCCGTGGGGCTCGCCGGCGGAGCGCTCGTGCTCGTCGATCGCCTGCCAGCCCTCCCACGTCACCGCGTCCGGCGCGGCGGAGGAGAGCCAGTCGGCGGTGTCCTCGGCCTCCGGCCGCTCGCCCTCCAGGCGGCCCGCCTCCCGGTCCTCGACGATCTTGGCCACCGTGTCGGCGGCGTCCTTCTTGTTCGTCCCGATCACGCCGCTCGGCCCGCGTTTGATCCAGCCGACCGCGTACTCGCCGTCGCACGGCGAGCCGTCGTCGTGGTGCACGCGCCCGCCCTCGTTGCGGATCAGCGCGCGCCGCTCGTCGAACGGGATGTCGTCGATCGGGCGGCCGCGGTAGCCGATCGACCGCAGCACCAGGCCGCAGCCGATCACCTCTTCCTCGCCGGTCGGCACCGCGCGGCCGTTCTCGAGCCGGTTGATCGCCAGCCGGATGCCGGTCACCGGGCCGTCCTCGCCGTCGCCGAGGATCTCGATCGGCGAGCGCAGGAACTTGAGCGAGATCCGCCGCCCGGCGCTGCCGGGCGGGCGCGCCGCGTAGCCCTTGAGGATCTCGACGTTGCGGATCTGGGTCGGCTCGCCCTCGGGCACGACGCCCTCGACCTCGGCGGGATCGACCTGCACGTCGACGCCGGTCATCTCCCCCAGCTCGCGCAGCTCCGGATTCGTGAAGGCGGCCTGGGCCGGCCCGCGGCGGCCGAGGATGATCACCTCCTGCACCTGCGCCTCGGCCAGCTCGCGCACGGCGTGGTCGGCGCAGTCGGTGGCGGCGAGCTCCTCGGGGTCGAGCAGCAGCATGCGCGCGAGGTCGATCGCAACGTTGCCGTTGCCGATCACGACCGCGCGCTGGGCGGACAGGTCGAACTCCTCGTCGACCGCCTCCGGATGGCCGTTGTACCAGGCGACGAAGCGGGTGGCGGCGTACGAGCCGGGGCGGTCCTCGCCCGGGATACCGAGCCGGTTGTCGTCCATCGTGCCGAAGGCGTAGACGACCGCGTGGTAGCGCTCGAGCAGCTCGGCGCGCGAGATGTCCTCGCCCAGCTTCACCCCGCCGAAGAAGCGGAAGCCCGGCTTCTTCGCGGTCTTCTCGTAGACGCGCGTGACCGACTTGATCTTCGGGTGGTCGGGGGCGACGCCCGAGCGCACGAGCCCGAACGGCGTCGGGAGCGCGTCGAACAGGTCGACCTCGAAGCCGGCTCCGAGCAGCTGGTCAGCCGTGTAGAAGCCGGCCGGACCGGCACCGATGACCGCTGCCCTCAATTCAGTGGATCCCACCACCTGAGGGTACTGAGGCGTCCTGGACGGCCCGGGCCTGCGCCGCGTCCATCCACAGCTCCCAGCGGCCCGAGGCGGAGTGGCGCTCGTCGAGGAAGCGATACGGCCGGCGCCCGCCGAACTCGGTCATCCGCAGGTGGAAGACGCCGCCGAGCACCGACGCGATCCGGCGGCGCGGCCAGCCGATCGCGTCCTCGATCTCCGGGAACGGGCGCGGGCGGCCGGGCGCGGCGGCGAGCCCGTCGAGCAACTCGCGCATGAGGTCGCTGCAGCGGTCGTGGAAGCGCGCGATCTCGCCCGGGTCGGTCAGCACGTTGTGGGGCGCGTGCTCGATCACGCGGCCGCCTCACCGAGCAGCCGCTCGACGAGCACGCAGTCCCTCCACTCGCCGTCGAGCCGGCCGTGGCGGCGCTGGATGCCGACCTCGTCGAAGCCGGCGGCGCGGTGGACGGCGCGGCTGGCGCCGTTGTCTGCGAACACGCGCGAGGTCAGCTTGTAGTAGCCGGCCGCGTCGCACGCCTCGGCGAGCGCGTCGAGCAGCGCCACGCCGAGCCGGCGGCCGCGGGCGGCGCGGGCGACGTAGACGCCGTGCTCGCCGATCCCCGCGTAGACGCAGCGGTCGGAGTAGGGCGACACGCGCGCGAAGCCCGCGATCCCGCCGTCCTCGGCGACCACGAACGGCAGCCCGCCGGCGATCCACTCGGCGACCTCGCCCGCGTCGCGCGGGCGCGTCTCGAACGTGGCCACGCGGTCCTCGATGCCCTCGTTGTAGATGGCTGCGATCGCGGCCGCGTCATCCGGGATTGCCGGTCGGATCGTCATCGCCCTCACAGTACGATTCGGAGGAGGATGAGCGAGACCAGCACAGAGGAGCCCGGTCAGAGCGTCACGGCCCGGATCTCGACTGAGATTGTCCGCACGCTGAAGGAGTCGTTCGGCAAGGGACCCGTGAAGGCCAAGTCCTACCTGCTCGACGACTTCCTGCTCGTGGTCATGCGCGGCGGTGTCACGGTCGCCGAGCAGACGATGCTGGAGCGCGGCCACGCGGACCTGGTGCGCCAGTTCCGCCAGACCTACCAGAACGAGATGGGCGACGTGCTCTGCTCGAAGGTCGAGACGCTGACCGGCCGCAAGGTCATCAACTACCAGAGCCAGATCCTCTTCGACCCCCACATCGTCATGGAGGTCTTCTTCTTCGACCCGAGCGAAAGCAACGGGACGTCGGAGATCGAGCTCTAGGCGGGCCGCGCCTCGCGGCTGTCGGCCCACGCCGCGGCCGCACCCACCGCGAGCGCGGCGGAGAGCAGCGCGGCGGTCTTGAGCGGGCGGCGCTTCGGCTTCGGCGGCGGCTGGTTGGTGAGCGCGCGCACCGCGGCCTGCAGCGACGCGGCGGCGCCGGTCACGTGGTCCATCAGCCGCTTGTCCTTGACGGCCTCCGCGGCCTTCTGGTCGCGCGCCCGGCGGTAGGCCCGGCGCCCGCGTACGAGCGCGTCTCCGAGCTGGTCGCGGACGTAGTCGTCGTCGAACAGGCGGTTGACGTAGTCGCCGGTCGTCATCACTCGGGCTCCGGCTCTTCCTGGCCCGGCCAGGTGCCGGTCAGGCCCGCGAACGCGCGCCGGGAGTGGTGGTCGACGAAGCCGCGGATGAGGCGGAAGATCGCGCCCTCGACGAGCATCGCGGCGATGAACTTGACCCAGTTGATCTCGCGGTGCTCGGGGTTCGGCGCCTCTTCCTCGTCGAATTTGCCCCAGACGAAGTCGAAGATCTTCTTCGCCCCCAGGCCGGAGAGGATGCCGAGGGCGATCCCGATCGGGCGGAAGATGAACTGCACGGCTACTCCCGCCCCGCCGCCGCGCGGCCCAGCAGGAACGCGACCAGCACCGCGCCGCCGATGATCAGCGGGCGCCGGTTCTCGCTCGCCACGCGCCCGACGGTGCCGGCGCCGTCGCCGGCCGAGTCGGGGGCCTTCGCCTTCAGGCGCGCCTTCGCGTCCTCGACCTTGGCCTTGGCCTGCGCCTTGACGTCGGCCTTCTCGGCGACCGCGGCGACCGTGTCGCCCATCTCGCGCCGGGTGCGCTCGATGTCCGCCTCGATCGCCTCCGGCGAGCGCTGCTCGGCCTCTACTGCCTCGCCGTCTTCGCGCGGGTCTTCGCCCATTCGACGTCCTCCTTCGTGCTCGAGATGGCGCGCTCCGGGACCGGCGGGGCGCCGGCCTGCGTCTTCTTCTTGCCGACCAACGCGAGCACGCCGGCGATGGCCGCGTACACGAGCCCGACGATCAGCGCGGCCAGCCAGCCCGCAACGGCGGTGCTGAGCGCGAGGATGAGGCACGCGGTGATCGCGCCGACGGCATAGAGGCCGAACAGCCCGGCGCCGCCGAAGGCGCCCGCGCCCATGCCGACCTGCTTGCCCTTGGCGGTCATCTCCGCCTTGGCCAGCTCGATCTCCTGCCGCACCAGCGTGGTCGTCTGATCCGACAGCTGCCGCACCAGCTCGGCCGATCGGCCGGTCCTCGAGTTGCGTTCGCTGTTCTTCCATACCTCGCGGTGCTTCCATCTGGAAGCGCTGCCAAACCGCAATGGTCGGGAAGCGGACGCGTCAGAGCTCGATGTGCGCGGACATCACGATCGTGCGGTCGTCCGGGAGGTGGAAGTAGGGCACCGGGCTGGCCGCGTTGCGGGCGATCGCGATGAACAGCTTCTTGCGCCACCGCGCCATTCCGCGCGCCTTGCCGGGAATGATCGTGATGCGCGAGAGGAAGTAGGAGACGTGCTCGAAGTCGGCCTCGCGCTCCAGCCGCTTCGCGGCGCGCCTGAGCGTGCGCGGGACGTCGAGGTCGTCCTGGAAGCCGAAGCGCGCGGTGAGGTGCGTGATGCCGTCGTCGCGGTAGCCGAGGTCGTCGACCGTCACGCGCTCGGCCTCGTCGACGTGCGGGACGTTGAGCGTCACCACCGTCACGATCACCACGCTGTCGTGCAGGACGCAGTTGTGCTCGACGTTGGCGCGCAGCGCGAGCGGCGTGGTCTCCGGGTTGGCGTCGAGGAAGATGCCCGTGCGCGGCGAGCGGGCGATCGGCTGCTCGGGGTCGCGGATCTCCTCGACGAAGTCGCGCAGCGGGCCCTCGAGCTCGGTCCGCTTCTTGGTGATGATCTCGCGTCCGCGCTGCCACGTGGTCAGCACGACGAACACGACGGCGGCGATCGCGAGCGGGAACCAGCCGCCGTGGACGACCTTGGGCAGGTTGGCCGAGAAGAACGTGAGGTCGATGATCAGGAACGCGATCGCGCCCGGGAGCGCGAGCCGCTTCGGCTTCCCCCACACGATGTGGACGACGACGAAGAACAGCACCGTGTCGATCGCGAGCGTCCCGGTCACCGCGATCCCGTAGGCCGCCGCGAGGTGCTGGGAGGAGCCGAAGCCGACCACGAGCGCCACGACCGCGACGAAGATGCCCCAGTTGACGGCCGGGACGTAGACCTGGCCGGCCTCGCGCGAGGTGTGGCGGATGGTGAGGCGCGGGAGGAAGCCGAGCTGCACCGCCTGGCGGGTGACCGAGAACGCGCCCGAGATGACCGCCTGCGACGCGATCACCGTCGCCACGGTGGCGAGCCCGATCATCGGGATCCGGCCCCAGTGCGGGATCAGCAGGTAGAACGGGTTGTCGATCGCCTTCGGGTTGCGCAGGATCAGCGCGCCCTGGCCCATGTAGTTGAGGATCAGCGCGGGGAAGACCGGCGCCGAACCACGACAGCCGGATCGGCCGCCGCCCGAAGTGCCCCATGTCGGCGTAGAGCGCCTCGGCGCCGGTGACGGTCAGGACGACGGAGCCGAGCGCGATGAACGCGACGTGGCCGTGCTCGAACAGAAACGAGACCGCGTAGGTGGGCGAGATCGCGCGCAGGATCCCCGGCTCCTTGACCACCTCGTGCAGGCCGGCGCCGGCCAGCAGCGTGAACCACAGGGCCATGATCGGCCCGAACCAGCCGCCCGACCGCGCCGGTGCCGAAGCGCTGGATCGCGAACAGCGCGGCCAGGATCGCCAGCGTGATCGGCACCACCAGCTCGTGCAGGCTCGGCTCGACGACCTCGATCCCCTCGACCGCGGAGAGCACCGAGATCGCCGGTGTGATCATGCCGTCGCCGTAGAACAGCGAGGCGCCGAAGATCCCCAGCGCGACGAGCGTCACCTGGGCAAGCCGCCGCTGCAGCCCCTTCTCCCGGATCAGCGCGATCAGCGCCATGATCCCGCCCTCGCCCTCGTTGTCGGCGCGCATGATCAGCGTGACGTACTTGATCGAGACGATCAGCGTGATCGCCCAGAACACGAGCGAGATCACGCCGTAGACGCCGCTCTCCGTCGGCCGCACCGCGTGCTCGTCGGCCGCGAACACCGTCTGCAGCGCGTACAACGGGCTCGTCCCGATGTCGCCGAACACGATGCCGAGCGCCCCGAGCGAGAGCAGGCCGAGACCGTGGTGGTGGCGCCGGGCTTCACCCATGCGCGCCCCTTCTTACCGGTTCAGCGCAGCGCGGGGATGCGCCAGAGCGCCTCGGCGGCGATGCCGGCCGACAACTTGCTGTGGCCCGCGCGGCGCTCGTGGAAGACGATCGGCACCTCCTCGACCCGCAGCCCGGCGCGGACTGCGCGGTACGTCGCCTCGACCTGGAAGGCGAAGCCGGTGGCCGCGATCGCGTCGAGGTCGATCGCACGCAGCGCGTCCGCGCGGAAGCACTTGAAGCCGCCGGTGAGGTCGCGGAGCGGGCAGCCGAGCACGGCGCGCGCGTACGCGCTGCCGCCGCGCGACAGCAGCCGCCGGTGCGGCGCCATCCCCTCGACGCCGCCGCCCTCGACGTAGCGCGAGCCGAGCACCACGTCGGCGCCCGCGCGCGCGGCGTCGAGCAGCCGCGGCAGGTCGGCCGGGTCGTGGGAGAAGTCGGCGTCCATCTCCAGCACGTACTCGGCGCCCTCGGCCAGCGCGCGGCGGAAGCCGGCCACGTAGGCGGAGGCGAGGCCCTGCTTGCGCTCGCGGTGGATGACCCAGAGCCCGGAGCCGGCGAGCGCGTCGGCGATCTCGCCGGTGCCGTCGGGCGAGCCGTCGTCGACGATGCCGATCGTGCAGTCGAGCGCCGCGCGCACGGCGGCGACGAGCGCGGGAAGGTTCTCCGCTTCCTCGTACGTCGGGATGACCACGCAGGTGGTCATCGCGCGTGCAGGACCGGGTGGCCGTGGACGGTCGCGGCGCGCCGGTAGTGGCGGGCGAGCAGGCGGGCGGTGGCGCCGTGCGGGTCGAGCCCCCACTGGTCCGGCGGCTGCCACTCGACCACCCAGGTCGGCCGCGCCGGCGAGGCCAGCAGCCGCCGCAGCCGCGGGACCGCGCCGGGCTTGGCCCGCACCATCAGGCTCCAGTGGTACGGGTAGGGCGACGGCAGCCCCGCGTAGTGGAGGAGGTTGGCCCGCGCGTAGAGGACGTACTGGGTGTCGCCGGGGCGCGCGTGGGTGCGGACGTAGCGCGCGACCGCGCGGGTGCTGCGGTACGGGGGGTGCGCGTGGAGGTAGCCGATGCCGCCGAGCGTCGCCGCGACGGAGATCGCCGCGAAGGCGGCGAGCAGCACCCGCGGCGGCCGCAGCAGCGCGACGCCGACGCACGTCACCGGCACGAGCTGGATCAGGTAGTGCGGCCAGTAGCTGCCACCGCCGAGCACGCCGATCAGCGCGCCCGCCAGCCAAGCGGCGAGCACGCGGTTGCGCGCCCGCGCGATGCCCGCGAGCGCTGCGGGGACGGCGACCACCAGCCCGGAGCCGAGCGCGGGCCCGGCCAGCTGCCCGAGCCGGTCCTGCAGCGGCAGACTCGACGCCGCCAGCGTGCCGAGCGCCTGGAGGCGGAAGCCGACCAGCGCGTAGGCGAAGCCGCTGCCGTTCCAGGCCGCGAGCACGGCGACCGGCAGCGCGACCCCGGCGGCGTACTCGAGCCACCAGCGGGGGCGCCGCGAGAGGATCAGGAACGCGAGCCCGGCCACGCCCGCGTCGAGGAACGACTGTTTGACCAGCAGCGCGCCGGCCGCCAGCAGGCCGGCGGCGAACAGGCGGCCGCGGACGAGGCACAGCACCGACAGCGTCGACGGCACCGCCGCCAGCAGCTCGGCCGGCGTCTGCACGGCGCCGAGCGCGAACGAGCCGCTCAGCAGCGCCGCCATCACCGCGGCGACGCGGCCGGCCTCCTCCCCCGCGATCGCGCGCCCGAGCCGCCACACGGCGAGCACCAGCGCCACCGCCGCGACCGCGCCGAGCGCGCGCACGCCGAGGTCGCCGCCCCCGCCCGCGAGCTTGTACAACGCGACGAGCAACGGCGGCCGGTCGAGCCAGTACGCGCCGTACAGCGACCCGTGGCCGCCCGGCCACTGGCGCGCGATGAAGGCGATCCCGCCCTCGTCACGCCCGAGCGCCACTGAGAAGAACGGCGCGCGCAGCGCGAGCGCGAGCAGCCCACAGGCCGCCACCACCCACCGGGTCCGATGCAGGGGGCGGGCGGGGGCGGCGACGGCCATGCCGCGACGGTGGCGGCCGGCCGTGAAGCCACGATGAACCGCCCGCGCCGGAGCGCGCGGCTCAGCGGCTCAGGCCCGCGGGAGCCGGAGCCAGACGTCGGCGCCGCCGGGCGCGTTCTCCGCGCCCGCGGTCCCGCCGTGCGCGTGGGCGACCGCCTCGACCAGCGCGAGGCCGAGCCCGGCGCCGCCGCCGCGCGCACCCGCGGGGCGGCTGAAGCGCTCGAACGCCCGCGGCAGGTACTCGGGTGCGAAGCCGCCACCGTGGTCCGTCACGTGCAGCTCGACCCACCCGCCGTCGCCCCGCGCCGACACCTCGATCGGCGCGTCGCCGTAGCGGCGCGCGTTGTCGACGAGGTTCGTGAGCGCGCGGTCCAGCGCGTCGGGGTCGGCGCGCACCCGCAGCTCCGGCGGGGTCGCGAGCGTGACGCCGTCGCCGCCGAGCCGCGCCAGCACCCGCTCGGCGAGCGGCGCGACCACGACCTCCGGGACCTCGTGCGGCGCCGCGCCCGCCTCCCCGCGCGCGAGCAGCAGCAGGTCCTCGGCGAGGCGCCCGAGCCGGTCGGTCTCCTCGCCCGCCGATACGAGCGCCCCGTGCCAGTCCTCGGGCGTCGACTCGGGGTGCAGGGCGAACTCGATCTCGGCCTTGAGGATCGCCAGCGGCGTGCGCAGCTCGTGGCTGGCGGTGGAGAGGAACTCGCGCTCGTTCTCCGCCGTCACCGCCAGCCGCTCGAGCATCTCGTTGAGCGTCTCCCCCAGCCGCCGCAGCTCGTCGTCGGCCACCGGGAGCGGGAGCCGCGCGTCGACCGTCGCCGCCGAGATGCGGGCCGCGCGGGCGCGCATGCGCTCGACCGGGCGCAGCGCGCCGGCCGCCACCGCGTAGCCGGCGGCCGACGCGAGCAGCAGCGCGATCGGGAGGCCGATCAGCAGCACGCCGCGGAGCGTCTCGAGCGTCTTCTCGCGCGCCCGCATCGACGCCGCGACCACCACGATCCGGTTGCCGGGCGCCGGCCGCGCGAGCAGCCGGGTGCGCTCGCGGCTCTCGTAGATGACCTCGCCGCGCCGCGCCTCCGCGAGGTGCCTGCGCACCAGCGGGCGCCCGCTCGGCACCCGCACCGAGGCGAGGACCCGCCCGCCCGCGTCCAGGACCTGCGCGGGCTGGCCGGCAGCGTCGATGATCGCGTTCACCCGTGAGAAGTCGCGCGTGCTCTCCGCCAGCTCGGCGGCGCGCAGCCGCAGCGCGTGGTCGAGCTCACCGTCGAGCCCGGCCTGCACGCGCAGGACCACGAAGGTCCCGATCGCCGCCAGCAGCACCGCCGCGGCGCCGGCGAACGCCAGCGTCAGCCGCAGCCGCAGCGACAGCCGGTTCAGGGCGCGCACAACCGGTAGCCCAGCCCGCGCACCGTCTGCAGCGACGCGAGGCCGAACGGCCGGTCGATCTTCTCCCGCAGCAGACGCACGTAGACGTCGACGACGTTCGAGCGGTTCTCGTACCGCCCCTCCCAGGCGTGCTCCAGCAACGTGAAGCGGCTCAGCACCTGCCCAGGATGGCGCATGAAGATCTCCAGCAGCGCCAGCTCCTTGGCGCTGAGGTCGAGCTGCTCGCTCCCGCGCCACGCGCGGTGGCCCGCGGGGTCGAGCCGCAGGTCGCCGACCTCGAGCACCGGCGCGCGCTCGACCGGCCCACGGCGCGCGAGCGCGCGCAGCCGCGCGAGCAGCTCGTCGAACGCGAACGGCTTGGCGAGGTAGTCGTCGGCGCCGGCGTCGAGCCCGTCGACGCGGTCGGGCACCTGCGCCCGCGCGGTCAGCATCAGCACGGGCGACCACACGCGGTCCGCGCGCAGGCGGCGGCAGACGTCGAGCCCGTCGAGGTCAGGGAGCATCGCGTCGAGCACGATCGCGTCGTACTCCGTCGAGCCCGCGCGCACCAGCGCCGCGCCGCCCTCGTCGCACACGTCAACGGCGAGGCCCGCGCGCGTCAGCCCGCGCCGCAGCACCTCGGCCATCTTCCGCTCGTCTTCCACGACCAAGACCCGCATCGGGCGAGCCTACGCCGCGAATCTGAGCCGTAGATGAACGCGCGGTCAGTGCGCCGGGAGGCGCGCGCACACGGTGGTGCCCGCGCCGGGCGGGCTTTCGATCTCGAGCGTGCCGTTCATCGCCGAGACGCGGTCGCGCAGGCCCTGCAGGCCCGACCCCGCGCCGAGCTCGGCGCCGCCACAGCCGTCGTCGCGGATCGTGACCTCGAGCTCGCCGCCGCGCTCCTGCACGCCGATCCAGGCCTGGCTCGCCGCCGCGTAGCGGGCGACGTTGGTGAGCGCTTCGGAGGCGACGAAGTAGGCGGCCGCCTCGACCGCCACCGGGAGGCGCCCCGGCAGCTCGGTGGCGAGCTCGACCGGCACCGCGGCGCGCTGGGCGAGCGCGCGCAGCGCGTGCTCGAGCCCGTGGTCGCTGAGCACCGCGGGATGGAGCCCGCGGGCGAGGTCGCGCAGCTCGCCGAGGCCGGTGCCGAGCTCGTCGAGCGCCTGCACGACGGGCGCGCGGCAGTCATCCGGCAGGTCCTTGTGCGTGGTGAGCCAGATGCGCAGGCCGAGCGCGACGGAGACGAGCCGCTGCTGCGCGCCGTCGTGGAGGTTGCGCTCGATGTCGCGGCGGGCGCGGTCGGCAGCCTCGAGGATCCGCGCGCGCGAGGCCCGCACCTCGGAGAGCTGGGCCTCGGTGACCGCGTGCTCGCGCATCGCGCGCTCGGCCTCGCGGCGCTGGGTGATGTCGAAGATCGCCCCGTCGAGCCACCAGCGGCCGTCGCCCGCCTCCTGGGCGAGCCCGCGCTCGAGCACCCAGCAGATCGAGCCGTCGCGGCGCACCAACCGGTACTCGAGCGAGAACGGCCGGCCGGTCCGCACCGACTCCATCACGCGATCGGCGACGTAGTCGTGGTCGTCGGGGTGCTCGATGCTCGCGAACGTGCGCACCGCGTTGCCGATGAAGTCGGACGCCGGGTAGCCGGTCATCGTCTCGATCTCGTCGCTCAGCCACTCCATCGTCCAGTCGCGGTCGCAGGCACAGCGGTAGATCGCGCCAGGGATGCTGTCGATGAGCGAGCGCAACATCGCGTCGTTGGCGCGCAGGCGCGCGGCGCGGAGGCCGGTCGCGACGCGCAGAATCAGCACGTCCGGCTCGAACGCGACGCGCATGATGTCGTCGGCCCCGGCGTCCAGCGCGTCGCGCAGCTCGTGGGGGGAGTCGAGGTCGACGCACGCGACGACGTGGACACCCGCCAGCTCGGGGCGCGCCCGCACGGCGCGGATCAAGTCCGGGCCGTGCTGCGCGTCGACGAACACGACCTGCGCCTCGCCGCCCTCGACGATGCGGATGGCCCCATCGGGGTCGCCGGCGCGCAGGACCCGGAGGCCGGCCGCGAGCAGCACGTCCCACGTCGCGTCGCTGACCAGCTCGAGGCCGACCAGCAGCACCGCGTCGCCCTCGCTGACGAGCCCGTCGAGCGCGCTCGACCGCGTCGGAGCGGGGGCGGCGGTACGCCCGAAACGGCGTTCGGTCATGACCGTTCGACCGTACACCCTCAGCCGTAGGCGTCAAAAGCCAGCTTGACGGCGAGCGCGAGGCCGGCGAGCCCGATCAGCGTGCGCAGCACGGTGGCGTTGGAGCGCCGCACCACGATCGGCCCGAGCCGGCCGCCGGCGAACAGGCCGAGGGCGAGCGGCGCGGCGGCATCCCAGTGGACGTGGCCGAGCAGCGCGAACGCGACCGCGGCTGTCGCGTTGGCGACGCCGAGCACGACGTTCTTGAACGCGTTGCTGCGCGGCAGCGACTCGCCGGTGGCGACGAGCATCAGCGCCAGCACCATGACGCCCGCGGCGGCGCCGAAGTACCCGCCGTAGATGGCGATCGCGAAGACGCCGGCGGTCAGCCCGGGACCGGTACCCGGATGGGAGTGCTCCGGGTGCACGCGCGGCCGCACGAGGATGGCCAGCGAGGCGACGCCGATCAGCCACGGCGCGATCCGCTCGAACGTGTCGGACGGCGTGAGCAGCAGCAGCGTCGCCCCCGTGGCCCCGCCCAGCACGCCGGCGACCACGAGCGGCCGGAGCCGCGCGGCCTGCCCCTCGAGCTCCGGTCGCGAGCCGAGCACCGAGCCGAGCGTGCTGAACACCAGCGCCGTCGTGTTGGTCACGTTCGCGGCGATCGGCCCGAGGCCGACGGCCAGCAGCGCGGGATAGCTGATCAGCGAGGCCAGCCCGGCGATGCTCCCGGTCAGCCCGGCGCCCACCCCCGCGCACACGAGCAGGAGCACGTCGACGGCGGACACGGGCGGCAGTGTGGCAGCGCTAGCCGCTGACCCACTCGAAGCGCACGGCGCCGAGCGAGAACGGCTTGCGGCGCGCGCCGCCGAGGAGCACGCGGGTGATCCCCGGCGGGCCGTCGTCGCGCACGGTCACCGGTACCTCGTCGCCGAGCGGCAGCCGCTCCCAGGCGGCGCGGTCGCCGGCCGCGCCGAGCTCGACGCCCACCACCGCCGGGCCGCCCTCGGCGGTCGCGCGCCAGGCGGCTGCGTCGAAGCCGTACTCGGTGAGCACCACCATCGAGTCGCCCGCGTCGTTCACGCCCGCGCGCGCGAGCACCGGGATCCGCCCCAGCGTGCCCGCCGCCGCGCCGGCGACACGGTCGCGCACGCCCGGCCGCCGCGTGCTCACCGGCACCGGGAACGGGTTGGGGAGCAGCCCGTGGATCTGGGCGGCGTGCCAGCGGCGATCGCCCGCGACGCCCGGCGCGGGCGGCGAGACCGGGAAGCCGAGCGCGCGCAGCTCCCCCACCGCCTCCCTCAGCGGCACGTCGGCGAGGAAGCCGAGCCCGTAGCCGAGCGGCCGGTCGGGCGGGATGGCGCCGATCTTGAGCACCTCGAGGTCGACCGGCCCGCCGCGCGCGATCCCGCTCTCGATGCCGCCGATCAGCTCCTCGACCTCGGCCAGCACCGGCGCGCCCGAGCGCCGGGCGAGCTCGGCCAGCGTCCTCTGCGGCTCGCCGGTGCGGATGATCAGGTGGTCGAGCCGCAGGCGCACCGGCCCTATTCAAGCGGTCCGGTCACCAGCTCCTCGAGCAGGTCCATCTGCTCCTGCATGCCGGTCTCCATCCCGGACTCGAGGATCACGTCGCGGATCTCCCGGCTGCCGCACTCGACGAGCAGCTCGAGCGTCGTGCGGCCGTCCTCCTCGCGGAACGTGACGATGTCCAGCACACCGTCGCCCGGCATCGCCTCGAACACCTCGGTGGTCACGATCCGCTCGTTCTCGACGATCTCGCGGTACTCGCCGTGGAAGGCGACCTCGAAGCCGCCCTCGGCCGTCATCACGTAGCGCCACGTCCCGCCGACCCGTAGGTCGATCTCGGCCACCTGCATCTCGCCGCGCCGCCCGCTCCACCAGCGCCGCACGAGCTCGGGCGTCGTCCACGCCCGGTAGACGAGGTGGCGCGGGGCGTCGAACTCGCGGGTGATCAGGATCTGCTCCTCGGTGGGCAGCGTCACGGTCGCCGTCATTCCGTCTCCTTCAGCTCGTCGAGCACGTCGTCGAGCAGCTCGAATCGCTCGGACCACGTGCGCTCGTAGGTCTTGACCCAGTCGTGGATCGGCTTCAGCGCGGGGCCGTTCAGCGAGTACAGCCGCTGGCGGCCCGCGCCGCGCACCTCGACCGCCCCGACCTCGCGCAGCACGCGCAGGTGCTTGGACACCTGCGGCTGCGTGACCCCGAGCACCTGCACGAGGTCGTTGACGGGGCGCTCGCCGCCCGCGAGGACGTCGAGGATCGCGCGCCGCCGCGGCTCGGCGACGGCGTTGAACGCATCCGCTGTGGTCGCCGCCCGGGCCATGCTCCCATCGTATGCCTTTATCGGAATATGTCAACCCGATCGATCCCGCGGCTGCCTCCGCGAGCGAAGCGCGCCGGCAGCCGCCTTCAGCTCTGAGGACGCCTTGCGATCGTGACGGTCGCGAGGCGGACCGGAACCCCGACCGGATCATCCGACTGGAGGGCACCATGCCGTCTCCCGCATCGACTCCGCCCAGGAGCTCACGCCCGCCGAGCGCGAATGGATCCGCCGCCAGGGCATGACCGCTCGCGCCGTCGCGGCCGAGCAGAAGCGGATCCGCGAGCGGCTCGCCGCGGCGGCGGCCGAGCGCCTGCGCACCGGGCGCTTCAACCGCGGCGGGACGTGACCGCGGCAGACTCGCACCCCCGGCACGCCGGGCGCGGTGGCGTGCGGCGTCAGCACGGCGCCGACCCGCACCCCCGTCGGCTGCGATGCACCGCGTGCTCTCCCGCTGGTACGTGCTCCTCGTCTTCGCGCTGCTCGTGCTGATCCTGATCATCGGCTTCGTGGGCTGCTGATGCGGCAGCTTGCTGCCTAGCGGGGGAAGCTAGCCGCCAAGGACCCAGCAGCTTCGCTCTCGTCCCGGGGCCTCGAGCGGCATCGGCCGGGAGCTCGCCAAGCGTTCGCCCAGCACGGCTTCGACCTGATCGTCGCCGCCGAGGACGAGCCTCGACGGCACCGTCGCCGAGCTGCAGTCGCTCGGCGCGCGCGTCGAGGCCGTCCGCGTGGACCTCGCGGCGCCCGACGGGGTCGAGGAGCTGTAGCGGCGGGTCTAGGAGACCGGGCGGCGCTCACGCGGCCTCCTTGCACGCCGGCGTCGGCGCCGGCGGCGCCTTCGTGGAGATCGACCTCGAGAAGCAGCTCAACGTCGTCGACGTCAACTGCCGCTCGACCGTGCACCTCGCCTACCTCGTGCTCCGCGACATGGTCGCCCGCAACCGCGGGCGCGTGCTCTTCACCTCCTCCATCGCCTCGACGATGCCGGGCAGCTTCCAGGCCCTCTACAACGCCTCGAAGTCCTTCGACCAGTCGCTCGCGCTCGGCGCTCCGCAACGAGCTCAAGGACACGGAGGTGACGATCACCTCGCTGATGCCGGGCCGACCGACACCGAGTTCTTCGAGCGCGCCGACATGCTCGACACCAAGATCGGCGCGGGCGACAAGGACGATCCGGAGGACGTGGCGCGCTCGGGTTCGAGGCGCTGATGGACGGCAAGGAGCGCGTGGTCGCCGCCTCGCTGAGCACGAAGCTCCAGGGCCGCGGCAGCCGCCTGCTGCCGGCAGCGTCACGGCCGAGCTGCACCGCCAGAAGGCCGAGCCGGGCCGCGAGCTGAGAGTCGTCGTCGTCGGGGCCAGCGGCAACGCCGGCACGAGCCTGCTCAGCGCGCTGGCGGACGAGCCGGCGGTCGACTCCGTGCTCGGCGTCGCGCGGCGCATGCCGTCGCTGTCGCTGCCCAAGGTCGAGTGGACGCGGGCGGACGTCACGCGCGACGTGCTCGAGCCGCTGTTCCGCGGCGCCGACGCCGTCGTGCACCTGGCCTGGCTGATCCAGCCGTCCCGCGACGGGCGACCCTGCGGGCGACGAACGTGGACGGCAGCCGGCGGGTCTTCGAAGCGGTCGCCGCCGCAGGCGTGCCGGCTTTGGTGTACGCGTCCTCGGTCGGCGCCTACTCGCCGGGGCCGAAGGACCGCGCGGTCGACGAGAGCTGGCCGACCGACGGCATCCGACCTCGTTCTACTCGCGCCACAAGGCCGAGGTCGAGCGGCTGCTCGACGTCTTCGAGGCCCAGCACGCGGGGTGCGCGCGGTGCGGCTGCGGCCGGGGCTGATCTTCAAGCGCGACGCCGCCAGCGAGATCCGCCGCTACTTCGCCGGCCCGCTCCTCCCCAATGCGCTCGTGCGGCCGGGCCGCATCCCGGTCGTGCCCGACACGCCGCGGCTGCGCTTCCAGGCCGTGCACTCGCTCGACGTCGGCGACGCCTACCGGCGCGCGATCGTCGACGAGGCCGCGCGCGGCGCCTACAACGTCGCCGCCGAGCCGGTGCTCGACCCGCAGCGGCTGGCCTCGCTGCTCGGCGCGCGCCGGTGCCGGTGCCCGCGCGGGTCCTGCGCGCCGCGGCGGCGCTGACCTGGCGCGCCCGTCTGCAGCCCACGCCCGAAGGCTGGGTCGACATGGCGCTCGGCGTCCCGATCATGGACACCACGCGCGCACGCGAGGAGCTCGGCTGGGAGCCACGCCACGACGGCGGCGAGGCGCTGCTCGAGCTGCTCGGCGGCATGGCCGACGGCGACGGGCTCGCGACGCCGCCGCTGCACCCCGGCGGCTCGCGCCTGCGCGAGCTGCGCAGGGCGTCGGCGCCCGGCTCTACTAGGGCCAGTCGATCTGGGCGTCGGGCACGCCGTGGGCGCGGGCGTGCGCCTCGGCCTCCGCGCGCCCGTCGGCGTCGCCCTTCGCGTAGCGGAAGACTGCCTCGCGAAAGACCACGAACGACTCGTCCGCCGTGTGGAAGTCGACGTACCAGCCGGGCTCGTCGAGGATCGCGGCCAAGGCGTCGGCGAGCGCGGGCGCGGCGTCGTCGGCGACCTCGAAGAACAGCAGCGTCCAGCGCGGCGGGATGCCGTTCGCGAGCTGCTCGTCGGAGATGTTGCCGGGCTCGACGCGCTCGATCTTGTTGATCGTGATCGGCACGCCATCGAGGGTCGTGCGAGGCCGGATGCTCTCGCCGATCAGGGTGCCGGTCGCCATGGCTCGGCACCCTAATACCCTCCCCGGCCGTGCTCACCACGGTCATCGGCAGCTACCCCCAGCCCGACTGGCTGATCGACCGCGAGAGGCTCCGCGGCTCGCTGCCGCCGCGCGTACGGGCGCGCGAGCTGTGGCGCGTCGAGGAGCCCTACCTCGCCCAGGCGCAGGACGACGCGACCGCGCTCGCGATCGCCGACCAGGAGCGCGCCGGCGTCGACATCGTCACCGACGGCGAGATCCGCCGCGAGAGCTACTCCAACCGCTTCGCGACCGCGCTCGAGGGCTTCGACATCGACAACCCCGCGATGGTCCCCGGCCGCGCCGGCGGCACCAACGCGGTGCCGCGGGTGGTCGGCAAGGTCCGCCGCACGCGGCCCGTCGAGGTCGACGACCTGCGCTTCCTGCGCAGCCACACCGACCGCACGATCAAGATCACCTTGCCCGGACCGTTCACCATGAGCCAGCAGGCGTCGAACGAGTTCTACGGCGACGAGGCCGAGCTGGCGATGGACCTCGCGGTGGCGGTCAGCGAGGAGGTCCGCGACCTGTTCGAGGCGGGCGCCGACATCGTCCAGCTCGACGAGCCGTGGCTGCAGTCGCGCGCCGACAAGGCGCGGAAGTTCGCGCTCCCCGCCATCGACCGCGCGCTCGCCGGCGCCGCGGGCACGACCGCGCTGCACACCTGCTTCGGCTACGCCCACGTCGTCCACGACCGGCCGTCCGGCTACCCGTTCCTCGCCGAGCTGGCCGACTGCGCCGCCGACATCCTCGCCATCGAGGCCGCCCAGCCCAAGCTCGACCCGCGGTGCTCGAGCCGATCGCCGGCAAGACCGTCGTCCTCGGCGTGCTCGACCTCGACGACGACGCCGCGGTGGAGACGCCCGACGAGTCGCCCGCCGGATCGAGGCCGCGCTCACGGTCATCCCCGAGGAGCGGCTGCAGCTCGGCCCGACTGCGGCATGAAGTACCTCCCGCGCGACGTCGCGTTCGGGAAGCTGCGCGCCCTGGTCGAGGGCGCACGGCTGGCCGCCGGCTGAGGGTGTGTGTCGAGAAGGGGTGAGCGGAGAGGACGCCGCCCTGGACCCGACCAGCGTCTAGGCTGCAGCGCGCTCATGGCGCTGCAGACACGAGGAAGCGACATCGTCGACGGCAACGGCGACGCGATCCGCCTCAAGGGCGTGAACATCGGCGGCTGGCTGAACATGGAGAACTTCATCAGCGGCTACGCGGCCAACGAGACGATGATGCGCGCGGCCGTGCGCAAGGTGCTCGGCGACGACCACTACGAGCTCTTCTTCGAGCGGCTGCTGTCAGCTTTCTACGCGGACGCCGACGCCGCCTTCCTCGCGGAGACCGGGCTGAACTGCGTGCGCATCCCGGTCAACTACCGCCACCTGGAGTCCGACGCCAGGCCGTTCGAGATCATCGAGGACGGCTTCCGCCACCTTGACCGCGCGATCGCCGCGGGCGGCGAGCACGGCATCTACACGCTGATCGACCTGCACGCGCTGCCCGGCTCGCAGAACCAGCACTGGCACTCCGACAACCCGACGCACCGCGCGCTGTTCTGGGAGCACCGCCATTTCCAGGACCGCGTGGTCGGCATCTGGGAGGCGATCGCCGACCGCTACAAAGGCAACCCCTGGGTCGCCGGATACAACCTGATGAACGAGCCTGCCGACGAGTCGCGCGCGGTTGTCGGCCCGTTCTACGAGCGCCTCTCCAGCGCGATCCGCGAGGTCGATCCGGAGCACATCCTCTTCTTCGACGGCAACACCTACTCGACCGAGTTCGGCTTCTTCGGTGAGCCGCTGGAGAACGCCGTCTACACGCTGCACGACTACGTGCCCGCCGGGCTCGGCCGCGCCGACGAGTACCCCGGGCCCGAGTCGGCGGAGGCGAAGTTCCTCGAGCGCTCGGAGTACGCGCGCCGCACCGGCACGCCGATCTACGTCGGCGAGTTCGCCCCGATCTACACGGGCGACGAGGCGGTCGACGCCGAGCGCCGGCGGATCCTTGACGACCAGCTGACGATCTACAAGCGCTATGGCGCCGGCTTCGCCACGTGGATGTACAAGGACCTTGGCCGCCAGGGGCTGACCTCCGTCCGGCCTGACTCGCCCTACGGCGCGCTGGTGGCGGACTTCGTCGCCAAGAAGCGGAGGCTCGGGGTCGACCAGTGGGGCAGCACCGGCCGCGAGAACCCCGAGGTCACGCAGCCGATCCAGGATCTCGTCGAGCGCGAGGCGCCGGACTTCGACCCCTACCCGTGGGGGCGGTTCGACTTCGTGCGGACGCTGGTGCTCAACATCACGCTCGCCCAGCCACTGGCCGGCGAGTACGCCGAGCTGTTCCGCGGGCTCGGCGAGGAGGAGCTGATCGCGCTCGCGGACTCGTGGGCGTTCGAGAACTGCGTCGTGCGCGAGAGCCTGCGCGACCAGCTCAGCGCGGCCTAGCTACACCACTGCCCGAGCAGGTCCAGCAGGCTGCCCATGCCGTGCTCGCGCAGGCCCGGCGCCTCGTGGCCGTCGAAGAACGCGCCCTGCTCCGTGAAGACCAGCCGGGTGCCCTCGCCGTCGGGCTGGAACTCCGCCGTGGCGAGGGAGACCGAGATGCGGATCCCGTCCAGGCGCATCTCGTACGTGTAGACGATGCGGCGGCCCTGGACGATGTCGTGGAAGACCGCCTGGTAGGCGTACACGCGGCCGTCCGGCAGCGTCCCGCCGTGCCGCTCCCATCCGCCGACGCGGAAGTCGAGCTCCAGCTCCTGCTCCGGGTCGCTGAACCACTGCGCCTTGGCCACCGGGTCGCACCAGGCGGCGAACGTCCGCTCGGGGGATGCGTCGTAGACGCGCTCCACGCTGAACGTGGCGTGCTCTGTGGATCGTTCACTCATCGGCGAGATAGTCGCCCAGGCGGTCGAGCCGGCGCTCCCAGGTCGAGCGCCGCGCGCTGACCCATTGCTCCACCGGCCGCAGCGCGGCCGGCTCGAGCCGGCAGATCCGCACGCGGCCGACCTTCTCCGAGCGGACGAGCCCGCTGGTCTCGAGCACCTGGAGGTGCTGCACCACCGCCGGCAGCGACATCGGCAGCGGGCGCGCGAGCTCGCTGACCGAGGCCGATCCGTGGCTCAACCGCTCGACGATGACCCGCCGGCTCGGATCGGCCAGCGCCTGGAATACGCGATCGGGCTCGACTACTTAAGCATTCACCTAAGTATACTTCCGCCCTGGACAGCTACCGGGAGGAACGAATGAGCAAGCTCAGGTGCCACATCTCGGTCTCGCTCGACGGTTACGTCGCCGGCCCCAACCAGAGCGAGGAGAACCCGCTCGGCGAGGGCGGCGAGCGGCTCCACGACTGGGTGGTCCCGCTGGCCGCGTGGCGCGAGGCCCACGGGCACGCAGGCGGGCGCGTCGACGAGAGCGCGCGGATCCTCGAGGAGTCGCGCGAGAACGTCGGCGCCGGCGTGATGGGCCGCAACATGTTCGGGCCGATCGGCGGCGGTCCCTGGCGCGACGATGAGTGGAAGGGCTGGTGGGGCGACGAGCCGCCCTATCGCTATCCCGTCTTCGTCGTCACCCATCACCCGCGTGATCCGGTAGAGATGCAGGGAGGAACGACGTACCACTTCGCCACCGACGGCATCGAGGCCGCGCTGGAGCAGGCGAAGGAGGCCGCCGGCGGCAAGGACGTGATGCTCTGGGGCGGCGCCCAGGTCGTCAACGAGTACCTGGCAGCGGGTCTGCTGGACGTGCTCGAGCTGCACGTCGTCCCGCTGCTGCTCGGCGGCGGTGCCCGCCTCTTCGACGACGTCGGGCCCGCGGTGCAGCTCGAGCAGATCCGGGCGGTCGAGGCGCCCGGCGTCACGCACCTCAAGTATGCGGCGGTGACGTGAGCCGGGCGCCGCGGGGGCTTCAGCAGCCCATGTGGCGGATCGGGTCGCAGATGCCCCCGTCGCGCATGATGATGCTCTGCGTGGTGGAGCTCGACGCCGTGGGGATGTAGGGCGACGGCGCGTTGCTGCGCCTTCGGCTGGCAGACGCCGGGACTCCTTGGAAATTCCGTCCGATCTGGCAGGGCGTTGCCGCCGCGACTAGAGTCGGCCAGGACCGATCCAATGCGCACCACGGATCGCACACCAAGCGGTTCCGTCGACGACGCCCAAGCTGTGGAAGGCCATGTCCTCGCGGCCGCCGAGCGCTCAACCTTCGCGGATGCGGTCTTGAGGCTTCAATCGACGGCCGGGAACGCCGCCGTCGGCCGGATGCTCGCGCGCCGCGCTCTCACCGCGGACGAGCGCAAGCACGACGCGCGCGAGCTCAAGCAGGCGAAGCGGCGCGCGGGGATGCTGCGGCGCTGGGTCGAGCGGCTCGAGGACGGCGCGCTCGACGCCACGCCGGCGAACAAGCGGCGCGCGCGGTGGGCGCTGCTCCTGGACGGCGCCGAGCCGGGCTTCACGCTCAAGCGCGGTGACGCCGCGCGGTTGCGTGCCCTTGTCGAGATGCCCTCCCGGCCGCAACCGGAGCCGACGCAGGACGAGGCACCGGAGAAGGCGTCAGAGCCCGAGTACAGCTCGGCGGAGTTCGAGTCGGCGGACGCGGAGAAAGCCGCTCGCGCGCTGGAGGCCAAGTTCAGCTTCAAGAAGATCGTCACGGCCCGACCGCGTGGCGCTGGCAGGCCGAGCCCTCGCTTCGCGCTCGAGCTATCCCTGCCCGCGACGGGCGGTCAAGCGCGCGATCGTCGCCGCGCCGTGCGGCGGGGAGCATCGACCTCCAGGGCGAGTGGGACACCGAGGGGGGAGTCCACTTCGTGGCCCGGATGCGTCTCATGCAATCCGCCTTCGACCAGGGCATCCTGGCTGAGGTCGTCACGCACGAGGCCGGTCACGCGATCAGCCTCCCGCGCCAGGGTCGCGTCGCTCGATTCGAGCGCGTGGTGAGGGCAAGCCGTGCGCCAAGGCTCCTCAATGAAGCAGTCATCCGGGGCTTCGTCTCCAGGATGTTCGTCAACCATGTGCTCACCCACATGCGGGCGGGTGACTTCAACGAGTACTTCGCGGAGGCATATGCGATCTGGCGAACCAACCGCGCCGACCTGCCGGAGCCGGTAGTCCGTTTCTCGACCGATCTGGAGTGCTCGGCGGCGGTGAGTGTGTTTCATGAGCCGGTCTCGCTGGCCGACCCGGATCCCTCCTGGGCACGTCAGTACGCCGCCGAAGCGGTGCTGATCGAGCGCGCGCTCGCAGCGTTCGATCCGGTGATCGAGCACATCGGCAGCACGGCGGTGCCGCTCCGTGCGAAGCCGATCATCGACATACAGGTCGCAGTCCGCGAGCACGATGTGCCGGCGACCGTTGACGCGCTTCGGACGCTCGCCTACGAGCATCACGGATAAGGCGCAGTTTCCGGCCGCGAGTATCTGACCAAGCGCCCAGCGCGAGGCCCGGCCTTCAACGTGCATGTCTTCGCGGCCGGCAACCCGTTGCTCGCCGACAACCAGATGATTCGCGACTACCTGCGCGCGAATCCGACCGCCGCACGCGAGTACGAACGGGTCAAGCGGCGCTCGGTCGAGCAGGGCCATGTCGACCTCCTCTCGTACTCGGACGCGAAGGGCGCACACGTCGCGGCGGTCAGAGACGCTGCCCGCGCCTGGTCTCGCCGGAGATAGTCGGTGGAGGTCACATCTCCTGCGGGTCGCGGGTCATAGGCGTAGTGACCACGACCAGCGGAGGAACCCAATGCTGAAGAACGTCTTCTATACGAGCGTGCTCGTCAGCGACCAGGACCGGGCGCTCGACTTCTACACCAACGCGCTCGGCCTCGAGCACCGGGTCGAGAACCCGACGCCCGACGGCCCGCGG
This sequence comes from uncultured Solirubrobacteraceae bacterium, assembly GCA_963722815.1. Taxonomy (GTDB): domain Bacteria; phylum Actinomycetota; class Thermoleophilia; order Solirubrobacterales; family Solirubrobacteraceae; genus DASQFQ01. Next base: position 842,220 of record CAVROM010000003.1, on the reverse strand, counting down.
TTTCTGACCGTGGGCGTCGAGGGGGACGAGTTCCAGCTCGTGCTCTGGCCCGGGACACCGGGGCAGGCGCAGCCGGTGATGGGGCGCCCGCCGGCCTCGGTGACGATCGAGACCGACGACGTCCGCAAGACGGTCGAGGACTTCAAGTCGCGCGGCGTCGAGTTCGTCTCCGACGTGCTCGAGTTCCCGTGGGGCTCCGTCGCGCAGTTCCAGGACCCCGACGGCAACCTGCTCCAGATCCGAGAGGGGCGCTAGCCCGCGGGACGGGGGCGAGCCACGGCGCTCGCCCCCGTCAGGCGGGGCGCTACGAGCCCCGGTGCCGGAGCGAGGCGGTCGAGCGGATGTCACGCGACGAGCTGCCGACCATGAGCCGATAGCGCCCGCCAGGGCTGACCCAGCCGTGGCGTTGCTCGCTCCACACCGACAGGTCGCGCCGATCGAGCCTGAGCTTGACCGTCGCCCGCCGGCCGGCCCCGAGCTGCACCTTGCGGAAGGCCTTGAGGACCTTCGGCGGCTCACCCGCGCTGTCGGGGAAGCCGACGTACAGCTGCACGACCTCGGCGCCCTCGCGCCGGCCGCTGTTGCGCACGCGGACCTTGGCGGTCACGCCGCCACGATGTGACGACCGGTGGACCCGCAGCCGGCCATAGGAAAACGTCGTGTAGGACAGTCCGTGCCCGAACGCGAACGCGGGTTGCTGGCCGTGGGCGTCGTAGTAGCGGTAGCCGACTTGCAGCCCCTCGCTGTAGCGCACGGTGTCGTCGACGCCCGGGAAGCGCTCCGGGCTCGTCAGCGGGCCCTGGTCGTCGCTCTTCGGGAACGTCGCCGGCAGTCGGCCGGAGGGGTTGACGTCGCCGAAGAGCACGGACGCGACCGCGCTGCCGTTCTCCTGCCCCGGATACCAGGCCTCCACGATGCCGGCGACCTTGTCCCGCCACGGCGTGAGCACCGGGCCGCCGGTGTTGAGCACGACGACGGTGCGCGGATTGGCCGCCGCGATCGCGTCGACCAACGCGTCCTGGTCGCCGGGCAGCTGGAGGCTCGGCAGGTCGGCGCCCTCGGTGCGGATGTCGTTGACGAAGACCACGGCCTCGTCCGCGGCGTGCGCCGCGTCGATCGCCGCCTGCCACCGCGCGGGGTCAGGCGGCGACCACCCGAGCCGCATGCTGATCGGGAACAGCCCACCGAACGCGGACTTGGCGACGAACTCGACGCGGATCGGCACCGGCTTGCCTGCGGGCAGGTCGACAGCCGCAATGTTGAGCGCGTTGTTGCTGCTCAGCACCAGCCGGTCGTTGACGTACAGGCGGGAGATGCCTCCGCCGCTGAACGAGAAGCGCTGGAGCCCGGAGACCGTCGGCGTGAAGGTGCCGGTCCAGCGCGCCGACCAGACGCCGGAGAGCCCCGGAGGCGTGCCCGTCACCTGAACCGTCGGGTCGACCCGCGTGATCGCCGGCGCGCCGCTGAGATCCGGCGAGGCGAAGTACTCGGCGGTGAGCCCGTTGCCGGCGCCCGTCGCCGGGGTCAGCGTGGCCGTGTCGATCAGCGGCGGCTCCACCGTGCCCGCGGTCCCGGCCGCGTAGGTGACGTCGACGTCGCTGCCGGCGCGGGACGTGATCCCCTGCAGTGGCGTGACGGTCTTCGACGGCACGACCGTCGCCGACCCGCCGCCGGTGTAGATCGGGTTGGTCTGCGCGGCGGCGCCGATGACGGCGAGCGAGCCGACCTTGTGGTCGTCGATCGGCAGCGCGCCGCGATGGTTCTTGAGTACGACGGTGCCCTGCTCGGAGAGCTGCTTGGCGAAGTCCTGATGCTGCGCGCTGGTGACCACGGCGTCGTGCGAGCCGGTCGAGCTGCGGTCCAGCTGGCCCTCGGCGATGCGCGCGGCGAGGATCCGGCGGACCATGTCGTCGAGCCTCGCCTCCGGAACCTCGCCGCTCGCCACGGCCGCCTTCAGCTTCTCGCCGAAGCTCTCCGGGACCGGCGCCGGCGATCCGAAGATCGTGTCGCCGCCCGGCATCTCCAGATCGAGCCCGGCGTTGGCCGACTCGACCGTGCTGTGGTTCGCGAACCAATCCGAGACGACGAAGCCGCGGAAGCCCCAGTCACGCTTGAGGATGTCGGTGAGCAGATGCGGGTTCTGGCACGCGTACGCGCCGTTGACCTGGTTGTAGGCGCACATCACCGAGCGCGCGCCGCCGTCCTTGATCGCCTTCTCGAACTGGGCGGTGTAGATCTCGCGCAGCGTCCGCTCGTCCACCACAGCGTTGACCGTCAGGCGGTCGGTCTCCTGGTTGTTGGCCGCGAAGTGCTTGGCGTCGGCGATCACGCCCTGGCGCTGGATGCCGCGGATCTCGGCCGCCCCGACGTCGCCGGCGAGCTCCGGGTCCTCGCTGAACGTCTCGAACGCCCGACCCCAGCCGGGCACGCGCAGGATGTTCATCGTCGGCGCCAGCGCGACGTCGTTGCCCTTCCCCGCCTGCTCCGCGCCGAGCACGGCGCCGTAGCGGCCCAGCAGCCGCGTGTCCCACGTCGAAGCGTTATTGATCGCCGCCGGGAACGCGGTCACGCCGGTGGCGCCGTTGCCGACGCCGTTCGGCCCGTCTGCCAGATAGAAGGCCGGGATCCCCAGGCTCGGGATCGCCGGCGTGAACCCGGTGTAGCCGCCGCCCGTGATGAATCCCGTGCCGTGGACCTGGCTGATCTTCTGGTCGAGCGTCATCTGCCCGACCAGCGCCTGCGCCCGCCCTGCCGGATCACGCCCGTGCGCCGCGGCGCCCGCCGCGGGCAACAGCGCGCAGATCAGTGCCAGCGCGCCCGTACGCTTCGCTCGACCCCACCTCATGACCTACCCCCCGCTCCCAGGCGCCGGTGGCGCTCCCACCAGCGCCAGCTCCCTTGAGCACTGGAAAGTACTCCTCACGACCCGTCGGTGTGTCGCTCTCAAGCCCGCGCGGCACGGACCCACGCGAGCGAGTCCGCCGCCACGTCGGCGGCGGCTCGCCCGCTGGTGTCGATCACGTCGAACGACCAGTCGGCGCGGGCCAGGCGCTCCCAGCGCATCGCGTTCCATCCGTTGTCCGTGAGCACCTCGGGCATGTGGCCCGGATCCCGGATGTGCTCGCGCATCCAGTCCGCGAACGCGACGTGGCGCGGCAGCAGCGCCTCGGGGTCGCCGCGGCGGCGAAGACGCTCGGTCTGCGAGGCCGCGTCGCAGTCCAGCAGGCAGACGGCGATGCCGTCGAGCCGGTCCGCGGACGGCGCGGCGATCAGCTCGCCCGGCGCGACCGGGTCTCCGGCCAGCAGCAGGTCGCGGTCGCCGGCCAACGCGCGCTGGACGACGGCCTCGACGCTGCGCTGGCGCCACGCGACGTCCGGCGCCGCGGGGATCGGGACGACGTCGCGGAGCTCGACGCAGTCGAGTTCGTCGCCGAGCGCCGCCTCGATGGCCACGCGGCAGGTCGACTTGCCCACGCCGCTCGCGCCGGTCAGCAGGAGGAGCACGGGCCGACACTAGCCTTCCCGCTGTGCAGCTCGAGCAACTGGCGCTGATCGTCGACGACTACGACGAGGCCATCGGGTTCTTCGTCGACGCGCTCGGCTTCGAGCTGGTCGAGGACTCGCCCGCAGTGACCAACGACGGCCGCCCCAAACGCTGGGTCGTCGTGCGCCCGCCCGGTGCCACCACCGGGCTGCTGCTCGCCCGCGCCGACGGCGAGCGCCAGGCGCGGGCGGTGGGAGATCAGTTCGCGGGTCGCGTCGGCCTGTTCCTGCGGGTCGACGACTTCGGGGCGCAGTACGACCGGATGCGCGAGGCGGGCGTCGGGTTCGTCAGCGAGCCGCGCGAGGAGCCGTACGGACAGGTCGCCGTGTTCCTCGATGTCTCCGGCAACCGCTGGGATCTGCTCGGGCCACGTATCAACTCGCGGTGAGCGGGCTCTGTTCCTCACCCGACCGATAGGACTCCCCATGAGCTGGACCGTCGCCTGCTTCTGCGGCACCGTCTTCGACGCTCCCGCCGAGCACTGCCCGACCTGCAACACGCCCGTCCCGGCCGTCACCCGCGACGCTCGTGCGACCGGATCGACGCCCCTCCCCGACGCCGTCGAGCAGTTGGTGCGCTCGCGCGTCCGCAAACTGACCTAGGAGAAGAGCTCGAACGGCTCGTCGATCTCCTCACCGTCCAGGAACCGCTCGAGGAGAACCGGCAGGCGTCCGGGATAGAAGGGCTCCGAGCTACTGACGATCTCGCCGATGCCCCACCAGCGGAAGCCGAAGTAGTCCTCCTTCTCATAGTCGAGCCGCTCACCCTCGTCGACCGCGGCGCCGGGCCCGTCGAGCCGCACCTCGACGACCACCTCGTGCTGGAGGTGCCGGAGCTCGCGATGGCGGAACGACGCCGTCCGCCGCCAGCGCGGCTCGCCGACCTGGGCCGCGGAGACCCTGATGCCGGTCTCCTCCCACAGCTCCCGCACCGCGGCGTCCAGGTACGTCTCCCCCTCGTCGATGCCGCCGCCGGGCAGCTCCCACCACACGCCGAGCTCGGGCAGGGTGATCTCGTGCGTGTGGAACAGCAGGATCCGATCCTCGCTGTCACGGATCAGGAGCCGCACCGCTTCACGCTCCCGAACGGGCAGGTCTCGAGGGAGCTCGATCATCGGCAGAGGATGAGGCACATCGTCGTCGTTGGCCGCGCAGCCGAGAAGCCCTCACTTTCGCCAGCACGCGACCGCTCAGCGGCCCGTTGGTCGCGCAGCCCTAGAACGAACCGCGCGGCGATCCGTCCTTGCGGCCCGGCTCCCTGCGCTCCATCTCGCGCTTGGTCTCGCCCCTGATGCGCGCCTTCTCCGCGCGTCGCTGACGGCGACTCTCGCGCCTGTCGCGCAACCTGCCAACAACGCCCGTCCGCTTGCCATCCGAGCCGGCCATCACGACCTCCTGAGATGAGAACGTGCACCGACCCTACGCCGCAGGCAGCACTCCGGTCCAGTGGCGGTGACCCTTAGGCAGGCCTGAGGCGCAGCAGCCGCGCCAGCGCGGCGGTGCGGGACGCGGCGGCGTTCAGCACGCGCCCTGCCGCTCGCGAGTGCTGCGGGTACTCGTCGACGAGCATGGCGATGTAGAGGAGCGCGCGGAGGCCGCGGAGATCGCCGAGGCTGCGCTCGTTCGCCGTCCTGCACAGCCTTTGGATGTAGGGCTCGAAGTCGCGCGCCGGTCGGTGCACGTTGCGGACGCGCGCGGGGTCGGATCCGACGCGGAAGGTGTGGACGGTCCCGGGCGGCACCGTCGCATGGTCGCCCGGCCGCAGCCGATGCCACTCGCGGCCGATGAGGAGATCCAACGACCCTTCCAGGACCTGGTACTCCTCCGTGAGGCTCGGATGCACGTGGGGCTGGGGCGCCCAGCCGCGGGCGGGAAGCGACCATTCCATCTCGAGCTCGGCGCCCGCCGTCTCGTGGCTGGAGCGGACGATCGTGTAGATCGTCCCGTCAGGCCAGACGAGCGTGCGGGTCATGGCGCGCTGAGCTGCGCGGCGGCCGAGCCACCGTCGAGCCACAGGTTCTCGCGGCTGATGCGCCCGTCGGAGAACTCCCACAGGTGGAGCATCCGCAACGAGACGCGGCGCCCATGACCCGGGATGCCGAGGAACGTGCCCCGCACGGTGCCGGTCCATTGGTGCTCGGTCACGCAGAAGTCCGGGCCGTGGTAGGTGCGCGTCGGGGTCATCGACTCGGTGTCGACCTCGCGCGTGAGCTGCTCGTAGAAGCCACGGGCGGCGTGACGGCCCGTGAGCGGCCCGTGCGGCGCGCCGACCACGTCGTGCTCGACGTCATCGGTGTACACGGCCACCGAGCCGTCGGGGTCGCCGGCGACCTCCGCGGCGAGGTGCTGCTCGATGAGCCGGTCCATGTCCGCGGCGTGCACGACCCCTCCCGGTAGTACAGTTCCTTTACCATCTCCGACCGTACCATGTTTTTACTATGCCCGCCGAGATGAGCTCGGCGCCTCCTCGGCTCCCCGCTCTCTTCCGCCTGCTCTGGCAGCAGACGTATCCCGAGATGCTTCGCCGGGTCAGCGCAGCCGGCTTCGACGACATCCGCCTCGCTCACTGGCCCGTGCTCCAATGGCCGGGCCCCGACGGCCAGCGCCCGTCGGTCATCGCCGAACGCGCCGGTACCAGCAAGCAGGCCGTCAACCACGTGCTGCGCGACCTCGAGCGCCTCGGCTACGTCGAGCTCCGCCCCGACCCGCGCGACAGCCGCGCGCGACTGGTCGAGCTGACCGCGCGCGGGCACGCGCTGGTCGAGGCGCTGTTCGACGCCGCGGCGGCAACCGAACGGGAGCTCGAGTCGACGCTCGCGCCGGGCCAGCGAAGCGAGCTCAAGCGGACACTCAAGGCCCTGTGGCAGAGCGACGTCTTCGGCGCATCACGCGCTGCCGACACCGCCGACTCCTTGGAGCTCGGCCCCCACGACGGTTGACCCTCGGGGCTAGCGCTCGGCGCGGACCGGGCTCTCGAGGCGGCCGACCTTCTGGACCTCGACGACCATCGCGTCGCCGTCGCGAAGCAACACCTTCGGGTCGCGGCGGAAGCCGACTCCCTCCGGCGTGCCCGTGAGGACGACGTCGCCGGGGTTCAGCGGGATGAACTCGGAGATGGTTCCGATCAGGGTCGGGATGTCGAAGATGAAGCGCGAGGTGTTGGAGGACTGCATCGTCTCGCCGTTGAGCGTGAGCGAGATGTCGAGCGCGTGGGGGTCGCCGACCTCGTCGGGGGTCACGAGGTACGGGCCGAGCGGGGTCGAGTTCGCCCACGTCTTCCCGACCAGCCACTGGTGGGTCTTGTACTGGTAGTCGCGCATCGTCACGTCGTTGGCGACCGTGTAGCCGGCGACGGCGGCCAGCGCCTCGTCGCCCGAGACGCGCCGCACCGTGCGGCCGATGACCAGCGCCAGCTCGCCCTCGTAGTCGACCGCCTCGGACTCCGGCGGCACCAGCACCGGCTCGCCCGGGCCGACCAGCGCGTCGGCGAACTTCGGGAACAGGACCGGGTAGTCGGGCACCTCGTAGACACCCTCCTCCACGTGCGCGCGGTAGTTCAGCCCGACGCAGAGGATCTTGCCGGGGGTGGGGATGACGGGGCGGAGTCTGACGTCGGTGAGCGGGATCGTCTCGTCGGTGAGCGGTGAATCGGCGAGGACGTCGATCGGCGTGGCGGCGCCGAGCTCCTCCACCCCCGCGAGCGGCCGAACCGCATCGCCCTCGACCAGCGCCGCAAAGCGGCGCTCGCCCACGACGCAGCTCGCGAAGCGGCTCACGCCGCCGGCCGCAGGACGATGTCGAACGGGCAGACCAGGTGGTCGCCCTCGGGCTCGACCGGCCGGACCAAAGCCGGCTTGACCGCGCCGATGGTGTCGTTCTCGAGGTAGGGGTCGTCCGGGAAGAACACCTGCGTGACCAGCGGCTCGTGGCCCGGGGCGTCGACTTTGAAGTGGATGTGCGCCGGCCGCCACGGGTGCTGGCCGACCGCCTCCAGATACCGCCCCACCGGGCCCTCGGTCGGCACGGTGTAGGGCTTCGGCAGCATCGTCTGGAATTCGTAGGCCCCGTCATGCGACTCGACCTTCCAGCGCCCGCGGAAGTTGAACTCGGGCTGGCGCTCGTCCCAGATGTCGTAGCCCCCTGAAGGCCCGGTCTGCCAGATGTCGATGACCGCGTCGGGCAGCGGCGTCGCGTCGACCGACCGGACCGACCCGCGGACGAACAGCACGTCGGCGTCGCCCATCCCCTCGTAGTCGTCGTAGACGCGGACCGGCTTCTCCCGCCACGGCGGGTCGTCGACGTACAGCGGGCCCTCGACGTCGCTCGCCGTCGCACCGTCGTCGTCGGTGTGCGACATCCCGTCGACGAGCACCGACGTCCGGGTCACGTCGGAGAGGAGGATGAACTCGTCCGCGCGCCCGATGTCGGTGAGAAAGCGCAGCGCAGCGTGCCACTCGGACTCGGTCACCTGATGGCTTCTCGAGCACCCCGTGCAGCGCAGCCACCGCATCGGCGACGATCGCATCGAGGCGCTCGGTCATCGCGTGTACTGGTACGGGTTGTGGAGGATCCGGGTCTCGGGGATCTCGGGGTGCATGCCCTCGACCCACCTGTCGCCGATCTCGCGCTGGGCGAACTCGACGGTCTCGTCGATCGCCCGCCGCGCCGCCGCCAGATCCACGTCGACGAGCCGGCCGTCGCGCTTCACGACGCGGCCGTCGACGATCACGGTGTGGACGTCGCCGCGCTGGGCCTGGAAGGCGACGTGGCCGTACGGGTGCAGCACCGGGAACATGACCGGCGAATGCTCGTTCTTGACGAGCACGACATCGGCCTTCTTGCCCTCCTCCAAGGACCCGAGCTTGTCGTCCATGCCGAGCGCCTTCGAGCCGCCGCGGGTCGCCCAGTCGACGACCTGCTCGGCGCGCAGGTGGTGGTTGGTCACCGTCTCCTGCTTCGCGTGCGCCTCGAGGTGCTCGCGCGAGCGGTCGGCGCCGAGCGTCGAGCGCATCGCGCAGAACAGGTCACCGCTCCACCACACGCTCGTGTCCATCGACAGCGACACGGGGATGTCGTGCTTGCGCAGCTGGAACGTCGGCGGGTACCCCTGCCCGGCGCTCTGCTCGCTCTCGGTCGACACCGACACCGAGCCGCCGGACGCGGCGATGCGGTTGTAGGAGTCCTCGGTCAGCGTCGCCGCGTGGACGTAGATGTGGCCCGGCTCCATGAAGCCGTGGTCGTGCATGAGCCTGATGCCGTCGTCGTTGGTCGCGCCCCACACGCCCGCGTGCGTGGTGACCGGCACGCCGAGCTCGCGCGCGACCTCGAACGCCGCCTTCTCCGGGAACTCGGGGTCGCCGGTGACGTCGAACGCCATCTGGAAGCCGAGCATGTCGTCGCCGCTCCCGAAGCGCCGCTCCACGAACGACCGGAAGTCCTTCGACGCCGACCACTCCCACGGCCCCTGCTGGATGTTCCCGTAGGCGAGCACGAAGCGGCCGGGGACCGACTGCAGCGCGTCGACGGCGGCGTCGGCGTGATCGACGGTCTGGAGCCCGTGCGACCAGTCGACGGTCGTGGTGACGCCGGCCTCCAGGGACTCGAGCGCCGACAGCAGGTTGCCCGCCGCGATGTCCTGCGGGCGGAAGATCTTGCCCCACTCGAGGTAGAAGAAGACGAAGTACTGGGCCAGCGTCCAGTCGGCGCCGTAGCCGCGCAGCGCGGTCTGCCACATGTGCCGGTGGGTGTCGATCATGCCCGGCATGACGATGCCGTCGGAGGCGTCGATCTCCTCCGCGCCCTCCGGCGCCTCGAGCCCGGGGCCGACGCCGGCGATCTTGTCGTCGACGACGAGGACGTCCGCCCCGTGCAGGATGTCGTGGGCGTCGTTCATGGTCAGAACGGTGCCTCCGCGGAGGACGACGCTGCTCATGTGTCTCCTTTCGGGATGAGGACCAGCTTCGCGCCCGCGCCGCTGCGCTGACGCTCCCAGGCGCTCGCGACGTCGGCGAGCGCGATGCGCTCGAAGTCGATGACGATGTCGCCGCGGGCAACGTGCTCGCCGAGCCGCGTGTAGGCCTCGGCGCGGATCTCGTGGCCGGGGTGCAGGCCCATGAAGCCGCGTACGTCGAGCGACTTCGAGCGGATCGCGGGGGCGGAGAGGTCGAGGCTGGGGCCGGCGAGCTGGCCGACCTGGACGTGGCGCCCGAAGCGCGCGGCGGCGCCCATGGCGGCGACGGCGGGCTCGCCCCACAGGCTGTCGATCGTCACGTCGACGTCGCCGCCCGCCGCCTCGCGGATGCGCTCGGTGAGGTCGTCGCCCTCGACGTCGACGACCGCGTCGGCGCCGCGCTCGAGCATCCGGTCGAGGCGCTCCCCCGCACGCGAGACCGCGATCACGCGGCCGGCGCCCAAGATCTTCGCGGCCTGCACGGCGACGCTGCCGACCTGGCCGGTGGCGCCGAGCACGGCCACCGTCTCGCCGGGCTGCAGGCCCGCGCGCCACGAGAGCGCCAGCCAGCCGGCGAGGCCGGAGTTGGCGATCGCCGCTGCCGTGGGGTCGTCGAGCGCGTCCGGGACGTCGAACACCTCCGCCTCCGCGGCGCTCGAACGCTCCGCCATCGAGCCGTGCGGCGTGATCGAGTCGAAGTAGACGCGTCGGCCGCCGGCGAGCCCGACGCCGTCGGTCCCGACCACCGACGGCAGCGGCTGCTCGAGGTAGAAGTTGCCGCTCGCCTTGAACAGGTCGAGGTGGTGCAGCGCGGCGGCGCCGACCTCGACGACCACCTGCCCGGACTCGGGCGACGGGTCGGCGACCTCTTCGTACCGCGGCGCCTCGTTGTACTCGTGCAAGACGGCGGCGTACACCGCGGCAAAACCTATCGCCTGCGGCGCAGCGCGATCCCAGTGAGCGCCTCGCGCACCACGCGGTCTGCGACGAGCGCCGCGTAGTCGTCGGTGCCGATGCGCGTAGGGATGACCTCGACGACGTCGGTGCCGACCAGCTCGAGCTCGGCCGCCACCGTGCGCACCGCGAGCAGCAGGTCGACCGCGGTCATGCCGCCCGGCTCGGGCGTTCCGGTGCCGGGGACGAATGCAGGGTCGAGCACGTCGACGTCAACGGTCAGATAGACGGGGCCCGGCCCAACCGCGGCGATCGCGCGCGCCACGACCTCGCGGATGCCGAGGTCGCGGACGTCGTGCATGAAGAAGCTCGTGATGCCGTGCTCGGCCTGCCAGCCGAACTCCTCGGGCCCCGGCCAGTAGCCGCGCAGGCCGATCTGCGCGTAGCGGCTGCCGTCGAGGTGACCCTGCTCGACGAGCCGGCGGATGAACGTGCCGTGCGAGAACTCGGCGCCGAACACCTCGGCGCCGGTGTCGGTGTGCGTGTCGAAGTGCACCATGCCGACCGGGCCGCCGTGGGCCAGCGCGCAGGCGCGCACCGACGGCTCGCTGATCGAGTGGTCGCCGCCGAGGACGACCGGCAGGACACCGGCCGCGAGCACCTCGCCGACGGTCGCCTCGATCGCGGCGTGCGAGGCGCGCGGATCCGCGGGGATCACGGGCGCATCGCCGAAGTCGACGACCCGCAGGTCGGCGAACGCGTCGACGCCGGCCTCGAGGTGCGGCCCGGAGGTCGAGCTCGCTCCCCGGATCGCGCGCGGCGCGAGCCGCGTGCCCGGCCGGTCCGACACGAGGTCGTCCATCGGCGCGCCGACGACGGCGACGTCGAAGCCCGCGAGCTCGGCGGGCTCCTCGGTGTAGACGACACCGGCGAACGTCAGGAGGCCAGCGTAGTCGGGCTTGCCGTATCGGGCCCAGCGGGCCTCGGGGTCGATCATGGCCGCGGCGATCCTATGCCGCCGCACGCGGCTACGACTTCTCGGCGTCCTCCTCCGCCTGCTCGCGCAGGACGAACTTCTGGATCTTGCCGGTGCCGGTCTTGGGCAGCTCGTCGACGAAGATGATGCGCTTCGGCACCTTGAACTTCGCGAGCCGCTCGCGCGCGAACTCCTGCAGCTCCTCGACGTCGGGCTCGTCGCCGGAGACCGTGACGAACGCGACCGGCACCTCGCCCCAGCGCTCGTGCGGCGCCGCGACGACCGCCGCCTCGACGACCGAGTCGTGGGCGGCCAGCGCCTGCTCGACCTCGATCGTGGCGATGTTCTCGCCGCCGGAGATGATCACGTCCTTGAGGCGGTCGCGCAGCTCGACGTAGCCGTCCTCGTGGACGACGCCGAGGTCGCCGGAGTGGAACCAGCCGCCCTTGAACGCCTCGCGCGTCGACTCCTCGTCGTCGAGGTAGCCCATCATCACGTTGTCGCCGCGCATCACGACCTCGCCGAGCGTGTCGCCGTCGGCGGCGACGTCATTCATGTCCTCGTCGACCACGCGCAGGCGCTCCGAGACGACGGTGCCGACGCCTTGGCGGGCGCGCAGCTTCTGCTGCTCGTCGTCGTCGAGCTCGTCCCAGTCGGGGTTCCAGGCGCACACCGCGAGCGGGCCGTAGGTCTCGGTCAGCCCGTACAGGTGGGTGATGTCGAGGTTGAGCTTGGCGCCCTTGCTGAGCAGCGCGGGCGACGGCGGCGCGCCGCCCACGAAGACCTGGGCGGGCTCGTCGAGCTGCTCGGCCTCGTCGGCGCCGACGATCGTGGTGAGGACCGTGGGGGCGGCGCAGAGGTGCGTGATGCCCTCCTTGGTGAGCGCGTTCCAGATCGGCTTCGCCTCCACCTTGGGGAGGCAGACGTGCTTGGCGCCCATGGCCGTGACGGCCCAGGGATACGCCCAGCCGTTGCAGTGGAACATGGGGAGCGTCCACAGGTAGCTGCTGCGCGGGGTGAGGCGCGCCTCGGCGATGACGCCCAGCGCGTGCAGGTAGGCGCCGCGGTGGTTGGTCATCACGCCCTTGGGCTTGCCGGTGGTGCCGGACGTGTAGTTGATCGAGATCATCGTGCGCTCGTCCTCGGGGCGCTCGAGCGCCTCGACCGGGTCGGCGGCCTCGACCAGCTCCTCGTACTCGTCGAGCGAGACGACGCGGAGGTCGGTGTCGAGCTCGCGATCGGCGACGAGCACCTTGGCGCCGCAGTGCTCGAGGATGTAGTCGTACTCCTTGTCCGCGAGACGCGTGTTGAGCGGCACCAGCACGCCGCCGACGCCGGGGACGGCGTAGTGCAGCTCGAGCATCGAGTGGACGTTGGGGAGCAGCACCGCGACGCGGTCGCCCTCGCCGATGTCCAGCTCGTCGCGCACCGCGGCCGCGGCGCGGCGCACGCGCTCGTCGTGCTCGGCGTAGGTCCAGGTCTGCTTGCCGTCGACGACGGCGGGCCGGTCTCGCCACACGCGTGCGCTGCGCTCCAGGAAGCGCAGCGGCGTCAGCGCCGACGATGAGACAGCGGCGCCCAGCTCCTCGATGCTCAGTTCCTCTTTGGTCCCCATGTCCAGTCCCCTACCCGAATCGCCTGACAGTTCACGCGAGCGCGTCGTCGATGCCCGCCGTCTCCATCGCCGACCACGCGTCCTCGACGGAGTGCGACAGCAGGATCAGGTCGCGCAGCTCGCCGTCGCGGTCGCGCACGTGGTCGCGCAGGAGCCCTTCGGCCTGGAAGCCGAGGCCGCTGAACATCGAGACCGCACCCTCCTGCTCCGCCACGACCTCGACGGTGAGCTTCTTCAGGTCGCCGTCGAGCGCCTGCAGCAGCGCCCAGCGGGCGAGCGCGCGGCCCAGCCCCTGCCCGCGCGCCTCCGGATCGACGACGAGCCGGACCTCCCCGACGTGGTCGGACCAGCCGGTGAGGCGGATGACGGCGACGTAGCCGACGACGCGCCCGTCGTCGGAGAGCGCGAGCCCGCGGCGGCCGCGCTCGCCGGTCAGCCAGCCCTCGACGGTGGCGCGGTCGAGCACGGACTCCTTGAAGAACGTCCGCTCGGACTCGGGGACCCGCTCGAAGAACGCGATCAGTGCGTCGAGGTCTGCTCCGGAAGGCTCACGAATCTGCATCGATTTCCTCCGAGTGCTCTTTGAACCAGCCGGCGATGCCCGGCAGCGTCACCTTCGCGGCCTTGCGCCCCGCCACCAGCCCGGCGTGGCCGGCGGCCAGCCGCAGCTCCTCCTTCTCGGCCGAGCCCACGAGGCCGAGCAGCGGCTCGGCGGCGGCCAGCGGGACGATGTGGTCGCGCTCGGCCATGATGTTCAGCACCGGCCGCGTGATCGCTTTCAGGTCGACCCTCTCGCCGGCGAGCTCGAACGTGCCGTTGACCAGCCCGTTGGCGCGCACGAGCCCCTCGACGGTCTGCTGGAAGGCGGCGCCCGGGAACGGGATGTGGTCGCGCGCCCACTGGCCCATCGCCTGGTAGCCCTCCATGAACTCGTCGTTCCAGAGGTTCTCCCACAGCGTCGCGTACTGGGTGACCTCTGCGGTCGGCTTGAGCAGCTTGAAGCCGTTCTCGATCACGTCGGGGGCGACGTTGCCGGTCGGCTCGATCACATCCTCCGGGTCGAGCCGGCCGTCGCGCACGAGCGCGGTGATCGTCTCCATCTGGGAGAAGTCGACCGGCGTCGCCATCGCCGCCAGGTTGCGGATCGGCATTTCGGGGTGGCGCGCCGCCGAGAGCAGCGAGAGCACGCCGCCGAAGCAGTAGCCGAGCAGGTTGACGTCGTCGGTCCCGGCGGTCTCGCAGGCGGCGGCGACCGCCTCCGGGATGCCGTCGTCGACGTAGTACTCGAGCGTGTTGCCGGCGTCGGTCTCGTCCGGCACGCCCCAGTCGAGCAGGAAGACGTCGAGCCCTTCGCGGAGGAAGTGCTCGACGGCGCTGTTGCCCGGATAGAGGTCGAGCACGTAGCTGCGGCTCACCAGGCTGTGGACGATCACCAGCGGCGGGCGGTAGCGGCGCGCGTCGGAGCGGTAGCGCCACAGCTCGGACTTGTGGCGGCTCCAGACGACGTCCTTCGGCGTCCGCCCGACCTTCGGCCGCTGGGTGCCGGCGGCGTAGCGCAGGCCGTTGCGGCTGCGCTGCAGGGCGCGCTGGACATCGCGCTCGACGCGGTTGAGGAGGTCGCCGGGGGCGAGCGACGGGCTCATCGGCGCCCCTGGTCCTCGAGGTCGCGCAGCTGGCGCTGCAGCGAGGCGACCTGCTCGGAGAGCCGGCGCACGTCGGTGGCGGTCGGGAGGTTGACGGCGTGCAGCACGCGGCGGCTGCGCTTCTCGACCTCGCGCTGCGCGCGGCGGGCGAGCTTGATCTGCACCGTGACCAGATCGTGGAAGAGGTCGCTGTGCGCGCCGGCCTCGACCGGGCCGGAGACGCGCTTGTCCACCTCGTCGAACGCCTTCCGCCACAGCGGCTTACCGCTCATACAGCTCCTCGATCTCGGCCGCGTACTTCTCGGCGATCGGCTTGCGCTTGATCTTCATGGTCGGCGTCAGCTCGTCGCCGCCGGGCTCCCAATCCGTGTCCAGCACAGTGTGGCGCTTGATCTGCTCGACGTTGGAGAGGCGTTGGTTCGCCTTCTCGACCGACTCGGCGATCGCATCCTCGACCGAGCCGTCGAAGGCCGCCGCGGCGTCGGGGTCGGGCACGATCAGGGCGACGTTGTAGGGCCGGCGGTCGCCGATCACGACGACCGAGCCGATCAGCGGGCCCTCGGCCTTGAGCGTGCTCTCGATGTTGGCCGGCGACATGTTCTTGCCGGCGGCGTTGATGATGAGCTCCTTCTTGCGGTCGACGATCTTGAGGTAGCCGTCGTCGTCGAGCTCGCCGACGTCGCCGGTCATCAGCCAGCCGTCGTCGGTGAACGTCTCGCGCGTCTTCTCCTCCTGGCCGAAGTAGCCCGCGAACACGCAGTCGCCCCGCAGCTCGATCTCACCCCTGCCTCGGCCAGAGGCCTCGTCACCGCTATCGCTCGCGGCGAGCCGGATCTCGACGCCGGGGACCGCGGGCCCCACCGTGCCGATCTTGACGTTCTCCGGCGGGTTGCAGGCGCCGATCGCGTTCGTCTCGCTCATCCCCCACAGCTCGCCGAGCGGGAGGCCGATGCCGTGGAAGAACTCGATCACCTCCGGCGGGCACGGCGCGGCGCCGACGTTGAGCGCTGAGAGCTGATCCATCCCGAGCTCCTCGCGGAGGGCGGCGGGGTCCTTCTCGGGGCCGGACTCGATCGCGGCCTTGAGCTTCTCGAAGATGCGCGGCACCGCGAAAAACCACGACGGCCGCACCTCGGGGAAGTAGCTCATGACCTCGCGCGCGTTGGGGCAGCAGGTGACCGTGAAGCCGAACAGCATCGGGAAATAGTGCGAGCAGTTGCGCTCGGCGATGTGCGCCATCGGCAGGTACGAGATGACGCGGCCGCCGCGCTCGTAGTGCAGCACCGCGTCGTAGGCGCGCATCGTGAACAGCATGCTCTTGTGCGTGAGCACGACGCCCTTCGGGTCGCCGGTCGTGCCCGAGGTGTAGATCAGCGTCAGCGGGTCGCCCGGCTCGACCGCCTGCCAGGCGGCGTCGAAGTCGAGGTCGTCGTCTGGCTCGAGCTCGTCGAGGCGCTCGGCGTCAATCACGGTCTCGGCGCCGACGCGATCGCGGAACTGCTCCTCGACGACCGCGACCTTCGCGCCCGAGTCGCGCAGGAGGAAGTCGACCTGCTCGGGCGAGGAGGTGTTGTACATCGAGAACGGGATCGCGCCGAGGTGCATGGCGGCCGCGTCGGCGAGGTGGAACTCGGGGCGGTTGGTGAGCATCAGCGCGAGCGTGTCGCCGCGGCGGAGCCCGAGCCGGTGCAGGCCGGCGGCGATGCGGCGGACGCGGTCGGCGTACTCCGCCCACGTGATCTCGGTCTCGCCGTCCTTGGTGCGCAGCGCCACCTCGTCGCGACGCTCGGCGGCGGTCTCCTGGAAAGCGGCGCACACGGTGTCGACGGGCATCTGCGGGTCCTACCCGGAAACGACGACGGGCCGCCCTGAGGCGGCCCGTCGATGCCCTACTGCAAAGCGGTGTTACTGGATCAGGCCGCGCGCGGTGGACGCGTAGACCTTGGCGACGCCGCGGGTCAGCTCGGCCTGGGCGTGGGCGAGGTTCGAGACCCACTCGACCTGGCTCGAGTCGGCGACCTTGTCCTGGTAATCGGCGAACGTCTTGAGCGTGGACTCGTAGGCGTCGAGCACCGAGGCGCTCGCCTTGCGGCCGAAGTCGAGGACCTGCTCGTTGACGTCGCGCAGGCTGTCCGCAGCGGCGTCGGTCTGGTTGGCGGTCTTGGTGTTGGAGGTGGCGGTGGCCATGTCGGTTCTCCTTTTGTTTCGGCGTGCTGCTAGCAGGCTAGCGCATGCTCAGCTAATTGCAAGCACCTGATTTGCAAGCGGTCGGTCGCTCACCTATCCTGCGGCCGATGGAGGGTTCCGGGCCCGTCTCCTCGCTCGGCGAGGCGATCCGCCGCCAGCGCGAGCTGAGCAAGGTCTCGATGCGCCAGTTCGCCTCCATGGCGGGCATCTCCAACCCCTACCTGTCGCAGATCGAGCGCGGGCTGCGCGAGCCGTCAGAGCGCGTGCTGGACGCGATCGCGCGGTCTTTGGAGACCTCGACCGACGCTCTGTACGAGCAGGCCGGCATCAAGCCCGAGCCGGACGAGGAGGGAGAGGTCCCGACCCGCGAGGCGATCGAGGCCGACGACCGCCTCACCGGCCGCCAGCGGAGGGCTTTGTTGGAGGTCTACGACGCTTTCATCGCCGTGAATCGGCGTTCGCGTAGCTAGCGCGAAGCGAAAGTCAACGGCGGGCATTGAGGAGGGGGTGCGGTGTGCCGCGGCAGCGAAAACCGTCTCGGGGCGGCCAAGCTTGCTGAGTTTGGGGCGCATACCGCCCCAAACTCAGCGCGCTTGTCGAAACGGGACGGTTTGTGGTCGCTATATGACCCAAAAGCGTCCCGCTTGAGCGCCGCGGCACCCCGCACCCCCTCCTCAATGCAAGCCGTTGACGTTCAACCGAGCCCAGCCTCCCGCCTCGCGCGCGCCACCAACCCCGGCACGCCATCCGCCATCTCGGCGAACCACGGATCCGTCTCGTTGCCGGCGAGGTACCGCGCGTAGCTCTGCTCGAGGAAGATCGCCGACTTCCAGACCGCCAGCACGCGATACCAGCCGAGGTTCTCGACCGAGCGGCCTGTGAGCTCGGCGTATCGCAGAGCCAGGGTCGAGCTGTCCGGGAAGCCGTCCTCGCGCGTGACCGGCTGGAGCTCGGTCATGACCGTGCCCGGGTCGCCGCGCTCCGCGAGGTGGGCGCACAGGTAGCCGACGTCGGCGAGCGGGTCTCCCAGCGTCGCCATCTCCCAGTCGACGATCCCCAGCAGCCGCACCGGCGGCGCGGTGCAGAACAGCAGGTTGCCGATGCGGAAGTCGCCGTGGACGAGCGAGGGCGCGCCGCTCTCCGGGAGGTGCGCCTGGAGCCATTCGGTGACCTCGTCGAGCTCGGGCAGGTCGCGCGTCCTCCCCCGCTCCCACAGGCCGGCGAAGCGCCGCACCTGGCGCTCCAGGTACCCCTCGGGCCGGCCGACGTCGCCGAGGCCGCAGCCCTCGAAGTCGACGCCGTGCAGCGTCGCCAGCGCGGTGATCATCCGCTGCGCCATCGCGGCGCGGTGCGCGGGGTCGCGCAGCCCTGGCGGCGTCGTCGTGGTCATCGGCGCGCCGTCGAGGAACTCCATGACGTAGAACGGCACGCGGAGCAGCGACTCGTCCGAGCAGGTGGCGAGCACGCGCGGGACCGGCACGCCGGAGCCCTCCAGCCCCCGCAGCACGCGCGCCTCGCGCAGCACGTCGTGGGCCGACGGCGGCAGCGGCGGGCGCGGCGGACGGCGGAGCACGACGCACGCGCCCTCGCGGCGCACGCGGTAGGTGACGTTCGAGTGGCCCTCGCCGATCTCGGTCGCGTCGACGGGCCCGCTGCCGATGCCCTGCTCGTCCAAGAACCCCTCGACCGCGTCGCAGTCCAGCAGCGGAGGGAGATCGATTGTGTCCTCAGGCGATGGAGTGGGCACAGATACGTCTGATGAATATCAGCAGCCTTCCCCGCAAGACCTTCGACGCCGTCGAGCGCCCGGTCTCGGGCGCCGCCGAGTCGATCATGGAGACCGATTCGTTCATGGACGCGCTCGCGGCCACCTGGAAGCTCCAGCGCCGCGCGCTCCGCCGGGTCGAGCGCACCACCGCGGCCGGGCTGCGCGTGTTCGGCGTGCCCAGCCGCGCCGACGTCACCGAGCTCGTCAACCAGATCGGCGGCCTGCAGCGCGAGGTCCGCGAGCTGCGTCGCGAGGTCGAGGCGCGCTGATGGCCCCGAGCCTCCTCAAGCGCCAGGCGCTCCGCACCCGCAACGGGCTCGCCCACCTCGCCGGGCTCAAGCGTCCCGAGGTCGCCCAGACACCGCGCGACCTCGTCTGGCAGCGCGAGACCGCGCGCCTGTGGCGCTACCGCTCCGACGACCGCAGCATCCACGCCCCGCTGCTGATCGTGCACAGCCTGGTCAGCAAGAGCTACATCCTCGACCTGCAGCCCGAGAACAGCATGATCCGGTACCTGGTGGGCGAGGGCTTCGACGTCTACCTGCTCGACTGGGAGCCCGCCGGGCCTGCCGACGCCGAGAACACGCTCGAGACCTACGCCGCGGGCCTGATCCCGGGCGCGATCCAGGCCACCGGCGCGGACGAGCTGACGCTGATGGGCTACTGCTTCGGCGGCGACCTCGCGCTCCTCACTGCGGCTGCGGGTGCCGACGACCTCCCGATCCGCAACCTCGTCGCGCTCACCACCCCGTGCGACTTCCACGCGATCGGCTTTCTCGCCGACATGTTCCGCGCGGGGCGGCTCGACGCCGACGACGTAATCGACGGCACCGGCCTCGTCCCCGCCGCGGTCATGGACGCCGCCTTCCAGTCGATCAAGCCCACCGACCAGCTCGTGCAGCCGCTGAACCTGTGGGAGCAGCTGTGGAGCGCGGAGCGGGCCGAGAACTTCCTCGCGCTCAACGGGTGGACGCGCGACCAGGTGCCGTTCCCGGGCGCGACGTTCCACCAGACCGTCGAGCTGCTGGTCCGCGACAACCGCCTCGCGAGCGGCGAGCTGCCGTTCGCCGGCGGCACCGTGCGCCTCAAGGACATCAAGCGCCCGTTCCTGAACATCTACTGCGAGCAGGACACGATCGTGCCCGCGCCGTCTGCCGAGCCGCTGACCGGGCTGGTCGGCTCGCGCGACGCGACCGAGCTCCGCCTCGAGGTCGGCCACGTCGGGCTCGTCGCCGGCCGTTACGCGGAGGAGGTCGCCCGCCCGGCGATCGCCGACTGGATCCGGCGCCACAGCGCCAATACCCAGCGGACTTCGTCCGCGGGCAAACACCGCAAGACGTCGACCTCGAAGGAGAACGGTGACCGCCATACCGCTCGCGCCGCTGCCGCCTGACATCGCGGAGAACGTCGAGCAGCTCGGCGCGAAGCAGGTCAACCTGTACAAGGCGCTCGCGCACGCGCCCGAGCTGCTGCGCGCGTGGATCAACTTCGCGTGGGCGCTGCGCGGCCACGAGACGACCGAGCGCCGGCTGCGCGAGCTGATGATCCTGCGCACCGCGACGCTCCACCACTCGCCCTACGAGTGGCACCAGCACCGGCGCATGGCCGCCGAGGCCGGCGCGACCGACTACGAGGTCGCCGAGCTCGAGATGTGGCGCACCTCCGAGGCGTTCAGCCCCGCCGACCGCGCCGCGCTCGCGTTCACCGACGCGATCGTCGCCGGCGACGTGCCGCCCGCGGTGACCGAGGAGCTGTGCCGGCACTTCGACGAGGGCCAGCGCGTCGAGCTGACCGTCACCGCGGCGTTCTACTCGATGGTGCCGCGGGTGCTCGACGCGCTGGAAGTCCCGATCGAAGACCGCTAAGCACGCAGCAGCGGCGCGGTCAGGCAAGTCGGGCCGCCGTCGCCCTTGAGCGACAGCTCCGAGCCGTCGTAGACGTGCACCTCGACGCCCTCGCGCTCGAGCGCGCGGCGCACCGAGCCGACGCCGTCGACCATCACCACCACGCCGGGGCGGACGGCGAGGATGTTGCAGCCCATCGCGTCGTACGCCTCGCGGTCGATCGCGATCCAGCGCCGCCCGCGCTCGCGCAGGTTCTCGAGCAGCCGCACCGGCGCGAGCGGCTCGAAGACCACGCACAGCTCGTCGGTGACCGCTGAGATCAGCGACTGCAGGTGCAGCACATGCGCCGGGCCCTGGTCGTGCGGGAGGTCATACGTCTCGACCGCCTCGTCGGCGATCGCCGCGACGGCGGCTGCGCCCGCCCGGTTGGTCCTGTAGCCGAGGCCGATCGCCATCGTGTCGTCGTCGAGCCAGAAGCGGTCGCCGCCGTCGGCGAAGGCGCCCTCCGGCAGCTCGCCGAGCACCGGCACGCCGAGCCGCTCGAGCTCCTCGCGCGCGTGCTCCGGCTCCCGCACCCGCGCCGGCTTGCGCATCCGCAGCGGGATGCCGCCGCGCGCGGTCATCAGCAGCGGGTCGTGCATGTAGACGGCGTCGACCTGGCCCTCGAGCGCGGGCGCGATCTCGACCTCCGCGCCCAGCTCGGCCAGCAGCGTGCCGAACGCCTCGTGCTGCGCGGCGAGCGCGACAGCGTCGGGCACGCGCCAGCCGGCCCCGACCCAATCGCCGGCGGTGGCCGGGCGGCGGACGAGCACGCGCCGCAGCGGCGCCGTCATCGAGGTGACGCCGAACGTCACGTCCAGAACGCGCGCACGCCCGCGCTCATCAGCGCCAGCGGGTGCGGCTCGTCGGTCGCGCGCAGCTCGGCGTCGAGCATCGGCTTGGTGACCTCGACCGCGTCGCCCCGCTCTCCGTCGCAGACGAAGTGATGGATCGCCGGCAGCGCACGGCTGTCGGGGTCGAGCAGCAGCAGGTGCCCCTCGCCGGGAGCGACCAGCAGCCGCGCGTCGGGCAGCCTGTGGGCGAGCAGCAGCGCGTTGGCGAGCGGCATCACCGGGTCGTCGTCGCCGGTCACCACGAGCGTCGGCTGCGTGACGCGGTGCAGCCACGGCAGCGAGCCGACGTCGGTGCTCAGCGCCGCCAGCTGCCAGGCGTAGCCGAGCGGGTCCGGCGGGTTGGCGAGCCGGTCCTCGCCGAGGCGGCGGACGAACGCCTCGTCGTGGCGCAGGCGCCCGCCCATCAGGTCGCCGGCGATCGACTCGTAGTACGAGCGCCAGTAGTAGCGCAGCGGCGTCGACATCCGCAAGAGCGTGCGCAGCGAGCCCGGCACGCCGCCCCAGCCAGGCGTCGTGGCGGCGAGCACCAGCCGCCGCACGCGCTCCGGCGCGCGCCGCGCGAGCCGCTGCGCGACCGCGCCGCCGAACGAGTAGCCGAGCACGTCCGCCTGCTCCACCCCGAGCTCGTCGAGGACGCCCTCGGCGACCCGCGCGAGCGCCTCGAGGCTAAGCGGGATCGGCGGCGTCGCCGAGCCCCCGGTGCCGGGGGCGTCGAACGCGATCAGCCGCGGGCCGGGCAGCGCCTCGCGCAGCGGCTTCCACATCCCCGCGTGGGCGCCGATGCCGTTGATGAGCAGCAACGGCGGCCCGTCGCCGGACTCCTCGACGTGCAGCCGGATCCCTTCGACGCTGACCTGCATCGCGGGCACGGTACACCGTAAGTCTGAGCGGGCAGGAGCGTTGGAGCGGCCATGAGGTCACTTCGCGCGCTCCTGCCTGCCTGCATCGCGGCGAGCACTACGTGCCGGGCGCGCCGCCGGAGTCCGGCCGCATCCCGGGGACGAACGGCGAGACGCCGCCGCTAGCCCCGATGCCCGAGCAGGTGGCGCAGCGCGCCGCGCTTGCGCAGAGGTTGACGGCCGCGGGCTGGTCGCCGGGGCTCTGCTCCCTCAGCGCGCAACGAATCTGATCTCGGTCGCGAGGCGACGCGCTCGCCGGTCAGCGTGCGGGCCAGAGCGGGTGTGAGTTGAGTGATCATGCCGGCCACGGTCGCGGCCGCTGAATGCAGGAGGCTTGCGTTCCGCTTTCGCCCTCGCTGCACGCGGAGTAGGGTCGTTCACGGACGAGATGGAGTTCGGGATCCTTGGCCCGCTCGAGGTCCGCGCCGGCGGCGACGTGGTGGTGCTGGGCGGCCCGAAGCCCCGGGCGCTGCTGGCCGTGCTGCTGCTGCACGCGAACGAGACCGTGAGCGCCGAGCGTCTGGCGATGGGCTTGTGGGGTGAAGACGCTGGCGCCGACGCGGTCAAGGCGCTCCACGTCCACGTGTCGCGTCTGCGCAAGGCGCTCGGCAACGCCGAGGTTCTGTCGACGACCGGCGGCGGGTACCGCCTCCACGTTGGTCAGGGTGAGCTCGACGCCGATCGCTTCGAGCGGCTGGTCGCCCGAGGTCACGAGCGGATGCAGGGCGGCGATGCCGCGCAGGCGGCGGAGGTCCTCCGCGAGGCGCTCGCGCTGTGGCGCGGGCCGGCGTTGGTCGATGTCGCTGCGGCCCCGTTCGCCGGCACCGAGATCGCGCGCTTGGAAGAAGAGCGCCTCGCAGCGATCGAGACCCGACTGGAAGCCGATCTGGCCGCCGGGCACCATGCGGACGTGGTGGGCGAGCTCCAGCAGCTCGCGGCCGCCGATCCCGTGCGGGAACGGCTGCACGCGCTCCTCATGCTTGCGCTGTATCGCAGCGGTCGGCAAGCCGACGCCTTGGAGGCCTACGCCCGAGTGCGCGCGCATCTCGCTGACGAGCTCGGCCTCGAGCCGAGCTCGGCACTGAAGCTGCTGCAGGCCGAGATCCTCGAGCAGTCCCCGTCGCTCGACGGCGCGGCGAGCAGCGTGCATCTGCCGCCGCGACGCTCCACACTGCTCGGTCGCGGTGAGGCCGCTGGGCACGTCGTCGAGCTCCTGCAGCGCGACGGCGCGCAGCTGGTGACGCTCCTCGGCGTCGGGGGCGTGGGCAAGACGAGCCTCGCGATCGAGGCCGCCCATCGGCTGGCGGAGCGGCTCAGCGACGGCGCGGCGTTCGTCGACCTCGCCGCGGTGACGGATCCTCGCCGCGTCCCCGACGCGATGCTCGAGGCACTGGGCGGTCAGGAGGAGCCGGGGACGCCGACCTCACGGACGCTGGTGCAGCTGGTCGCGCCGCGCGAGCAACTGATCGTGCTCGACAACTTCGAGCACCTGCTGGCGGCGACGCCGCTCGTGTCCGAGCTGCTGAACGCCGCCCCGCGGCTGAAGCTGCTGGCGACCAGCCGCACCGCGCTCGACTTGCAGCGAGAGCAGCGCTATGTCGTCGATCCGCTCGAGCTGCCCGAGTCCCCGGAGCCCGCCGCGGTCGCCGCCGCACCTGCGACCGCGCTGTTCATCACGCAAGCGATGGCACACGATCCGGGGTTCCCGCTCACCGTCTCCAGCGCCGCGGCGATCGCGACCGTGTGCGAGCGCGTCGGGGCACTCCCGCTGGCCATCGAGCTCGCGGCCGCACGGACGAGCGTGCTCTCGCCGGAGGAGATCGCCGGCCGGCTCGAGGGCATCCTCTCCAGCCTCGGCTCGGGTCCGCGTGACGCCCCGGCGCGCCACCAGACGTTGCGCGCAACGCTCGACTGGAGCCATGCGCTCCTCGACGAGGAGGAGGTAGCGGCCTTCGCACGTCTCGCGGTCTTCGTCGGAGGCTGCAGCCCGGACGCCGCCGAGCGCGTCGCCGGTGCCTCGCTCGACGTCATCGAAGGCCTGCTCGCCAAGAGCATGCTGACCCGACGGCGCGGTCGCGACGGCGCGACGCGCCTGGTGATGCTCGAGCCGATCCGCGAGTACGCGGCCGAGCGCCTGGCCGCTCTCCCGGACGCGTCGGCTGCCGAGCGCCGGCACGCCCGCTACTTCGTGGAGTTCGCCGAGGCGATCCAACCCGAGCTCATGGGGCGTGACCAGATCGCCGCGGGCCGACGCATCGACGCCGAGGCGGCGAACCTCCGGCGCATGCTGGCCTGGGCGCGCGCGGAAGGCGAGGCGGAGCCGGTGTTGCGGGCCATCGCGGCGACTGACGAGTGGTGGTTCGACCGCGGGCTGTGGAGTGAAGCCCGGGGTTGGCTGGAGTGGGCGCTCGACCGCGCCGACGAGCAGACGCCGGCCGTGCTCCGCGGAGACGGCTGGCACTCCCTGGCCTACCTCCTCTGGCCAGAGGAAGACTACGACCGCGTCCTAGCCGCCATCGAGCGCGCATGGGCGCTGGTGGGCGGCACCGGCGACGGGCTCGCCATGGCGCACAGTCAGATCCTCCGCGGGTTCACGCAACTTGGTCGCGAGGACGACGAGGCAGCCCGAACGGCGGCCGTAGAGGCAGTACGAATCGCCGAGGCTGTCGACGACGGCACGCTCGGCCTGGCCCTGCATCTCTTGGCGATCACGGAGCTCGATCGGACGGAAGCCCGCCGGGTCGCCGAGCAGGCGGCGGACCATCTCGAGCGTGGCGGCAATCTGCGCTCGCTCGCCCGCATGTGGGAGGACCTCGCCTACACCGCTCTGCTGCGGGGCGAGCTCGACGAGGCCCGAGCGCTGATCGGGCGCAGCCTCGCTCGGGCGACGGACCGCGCCGAGTCGGTGCTCGCCCTCGGCCTCGCCGGCGTGATCGCGCTCGAGAGCGGCGATGATGCGGACGCCACGCTCCAGTTCCGCAACGCGCTCCTCGCTTACCGGGCCCGCGGCATCACCCCCGGGCTGTCGCGGGTTCTGCTCGCCCTGGCGACGCGCGCCGCGCGGGAGGGTGAGGCCGCACGAGCCGGGCGCCTGCTGGGCGCGGCCACCGCGATGCGGTCGCGGCGATCAACGCCGGGCGACCTCGAGCAGCGGCTAGAGGCGCAAGCGCGGGCGTTGGCGGCGGAACGCTGTGAGGCGGAGACGTGGGAGCAGGCGATTGCTGCCGGACTGCGCCTCACCCCGCGGGAGCGCATCGAGCTGGGGCTCGATGCCGCGGGCCACGGGCTGTAAGCGAACCGTACGCGCGTTGCAAGCGCGTGGGGCGAGGGTGCGCTCCACCGAGGTCGACGCACTCGACCTCACAACTCCAGGAGGGCCCGCATGACCCGCCTCACCCGCAGCCTCGCGCTGGTCGCCGCACTCGCGGTCGGCGTGCTCGCCGTCCCAGCGGCGCTCGCCCGACCCGCCGAAACCGTCTCGCCGCAGGCCCGCAACGCCGCGGCGACCGCGGCAAACGCGTCGTCCCACCGCGTACAGGACCTGCGCCGGCTCAGGGCGGGTAAGGACATCCGGATACCGGTGACGACCGCGTCGCAGTTCACGCCGGGCTATACGCCAGGCGAGCTCGACGGCCGGGAGGCCTATTACTCCTCCCACGATCCGGTCTCCCCGGCTCCGCAACCGGCGCATGCTGCCGGCAGCGACGACGGCGCACCGTGGACGACGATCGCGCTCGGCCTGGGAGGAGCCTTTCTCCTGATCGCCATGCTGGCGGTCGCACGCCGAGCCCGCCCGCGCACGCACATTGCCGCGTAGGAAACGCACTCGGGGTGCCGGGCGGGCCGGCACGCCGAGTGGCCAACGTGATGTGATGCCGGGGTGGGCCTGAGCTTCGGCGTCACCGTCCTCCCGGATCCGCCCTACGGGCGCTTCGTCGAGCTGCTGCAGCTCGCGGAGCGCCACGGCTTCGAGTACGGCTGGACGTACGACTCGCACGTCCTGTGGCAGGACTCGTTCCCGACCCTCGCGCTCGCCGCGCAGGCGACCGAGCGGATGCGGCTCGGCCACATGGTCACCAACCCCGGCACGCGCGACCCCACCGTCGTCGCGAGCGCCTACGCGACGCTCCAGGACATCTCCGAGGGCCGCATGATCATGGGCATCGGCCGCGGCGACTCGGCGCGCCGCGTGATCGGCCAGAAGCCGGTCCCGGTCGCGCGCTTCGAGGAGACGCTGCAGATGATCAAGCCGTTCATGAACGGCGAGAAGGTGCGCTGGAACGACACCGACCTCCAGCTCGGGTGGGCGCGCGACGACCTGCCGGAGATCGAGATGCACGTCGCCGGCTACGGCCCGAAGGTGCTCGCGATCGCCGGCCGCCACGGCGACGGCGTGATCATCCAGCTCGCCGACCCGGACATCATCCAGTGGACGATGAGCACCGCTCGCAAGGCCGCCGAGGAGGCGGGGCGCGACCCCGCCGCGCTCAAGTGCATCGTCTGCGCGCCGAGCCACATCGGCGACGACCTCGCGTTCGCCCGCGACCAGGTGCGCTGGTTCCCGGCGATGGTCTCCAACCACGTCAAGGACCTGATCGCCCGCTACGGCGCCGGCGGTGAGGTCGTCCCGCGCGCGCTGACCGACTACGTCCCCGACGACACCGGCTACGACTACGACGAGCACTCGCGCACGGGCGCCAAGCACGGCGCGTTCGTGAGCGACGAGATCTGCGACCGCTTCTGCGTCCTCGGCACGCCCGAGCAGGCGGCCGCGAAGCTCGAGGAGCTCGAGTCGATCGGCGTCGACCAGTTCAACGTCTACCTGATGACCGAGGGCCAGGAGCACACCCTCGAGACCTACGGCCGGGAGATCATCCCGCGCTTCACCGGAGGTACCGCATGAGCACGCTCATCCGCGGCGGCACGGTCGTGTCCGCCAGCCACGCGTCGGTCGCCGACGTCCTGATCGACGGCGAGGAGATCGTCGCCGTCGGGGAGGTGGGCGACTCCGCCGCCGAGGTCGTCGACGCGAGCGGCTGCTTCGTCCTCCCGGGCCTGATCGACAACCACACGCACATGGCGATGCCGTTCGGCGGGACGCGCTCGATCGACGACTACGACACCGGCACGCGCGCGGCCGCGGCCGGCGGCACCACGTGCATCGTCGACTTCGTGATCCAGCAGGAGGGCGGTGGCCTGCAGTCCTCGCTCGACGAGTGGCAGGAGCGCGCGGCGGGCGCCGCGCACGTCGACTACGGCTTCCACGTGGCGATCACGCAGGCCGACGAGGGCACCTTCGCCGACATGCCGCGGATGGTCGAGCAGGGCATCGCGAGCTTCAAGGTCTTCCTCGCCTACAAGGGCGTGCTGATGATCGACGACGACCTGTTCTTCCGGGTGCTCGAGACCACGCGCGACCTCAACGCGCTGACGATGGTGCACTGCGAGAACGGGTGGGCGATCGACGTGCTGGTCGAGCGCGCGCTCGCAGCCGGCCAGACCGACCCGATCTACCACGCCCGCACCCGGCCGGAGATCCTCGAGGCCGAGGCGACCCACCGCTCCGTCCGGCTCGCCGAGCTGGCGAACGCGAGCGTCTTCATCGTCCACGTCACCTGCGGGCTGGCGGCCGACGAGATCGCGCGCGGGAAGGCGCGCGGCGTGCAGGTGTCCGGCGAGACCTGCCTCCAGTACCTGACCAACACGATCCACGACCTCGAGCGCCCGGACTTCGAGGGCGCGCGCTACGTCTGCTCGCCGCCGCTGCGAGAGGAGCGCAACTGGGAGCTCCTGTGGCTCGCGCTGCAGAACGGCACGCTGGAGAGCGTCTCGACCGACCACTGCCCGTTCAACAGCGAGCAGAAGGCGCTCGGCCGCGACGACTTCTCGAAGATCCCCAACGGCCTGGCGATGATCCAGCACCGGCTCGTGAAGCTGTGGGACCTCGGCGTGGCCGGCGGGCGGATCACGCCGTCGCAGCTCGTCGACCTCACCTCGACCACGATCGCGCGCCGCTTCGGCCTCGCCAAGAAGGGCACGATCGCGCCGGGGATGGACGCCGACCTGGTGATCTTCGACCCGAATACGCCGTTCGAGTTCTCGACCCGCACCTCGCACATGAACGTGGACTACGACCTGTTCGAGGGTGAGTCCTCGACCGGCAGCGTGCGCCAGACGTACTGCCGCGGGACGCTGGTCTACGACCGCGGCGAGATCCGCACGGCCCCGGGCCACGGGCGCTTCGTGCCGCGCTCGCTGGGGGCGCCGGCCGCCGTCGCGTCGTGAATGCCGACCGGGTCATCGCCGATCTGAAGGAGCTCGCCGAGCTGACCGGCGGCGAGGGCGGCGCCCGCCGCGTCTGCTGGACCGACGAGTGGGTCAAGGCGCGCGAGCTGGTGCGGTCGAAGCTCGAGGAGCTGCCGGTCGAGATCGAGACCGACGAAGCCGGCAACGTCTGGGCCGACCTCCCGGGCGAGCAGGACGGCTTCGTGATCGTCGGCTCGCACGTCGACTCCGTGCCCGCCGGCGGCTGGCTCGACGGCGCGCTGGGGCTGTTCGCCGCGCTCGAGACGCTGCGCCAGCACGCCGACGGCGACCGCCCAGTCGGGCTGCGCTTCGTCGACTGGGCGGACGAGGAGGGCGCGCGCTTCGGCCGCAGCCTGTTCGGCTCCTCGGCCTGCGCGGGCACGCTCGACGTCGACGAGGTGCGCGACCTCAAGGACCGCGAGGGCGAGCGGCTCGAGGACGTCGTCGCCCGCCACGACGTCGATCTCGCCAAGGTGCACGACTCCGGCGCCCATCTGAAGGGCGCGCGCGCCTACCTCGAGCTGCACATCGAGCAGGGGCCGGTGCTCGAGAGCCGCGACGAGTCCGCGGCGGTCGTGCTCGGCACCGTGGGCGTGGAGCGCCGCGCCGCCGTGTTCAGCGGCCGCGCCGCCCACGCGGGCGCGACGCCGATGGACATGCGGCAGGACTCGTTCCTGGCCGCGGCGCGCGCGGCCCTGCTGATCCAGGAGGTCGGGCTCGCGCACGAGGGCGGCTACTGCACCACCGGCGGCGCGTCCAGCGACCCGGGCGTGGTGACCGCGGTCGCGGGCCGCACCGAGCTGCTGCTCGACCAGCGCCACCTCGACGCCGGCGAGCTCGCCGCGATGCTGAAAGAGGCCGACGAGGTGTGCCACAAGGCCGCCGAGGAGTTCGGCTGCACGGTCGAGGTGAAGCACCTGTGGTCGATCCCGCCGATCCCGTTCGACGACCGGCTGATCGGCTTCGCCAAGGAGGCGCTCGGCAGCGACACCGCGATCCCGTCCGGCCCGCTGCACGACGCGGCGGAGATGGCGCGGCTGATCCCGACCGTGATGGTGTTCTCGAAGTCCTCTCCCCCGGTCTCCCACACGCCGGAGGAGGACACGCCGGAGGCGGACCTCAAGGTCGCGATCGAGGTCTACGGCAAGACCGTGGCGGCCACGCTGACCGCCGCGGCCGAGGGGGATCTCCCGCCGATGGGGTGAGGACCCCGCTCAACACCCGGCGGCGACTGCCGATAGGAGTCGCATGGCTCTTGACACAACGCCCGCGGTGCGCCACCGCCTCGTCACCCGCTCCGACTTCGACGGCCTCGTCTGCGCCGCGCTCCTGAAGGAGCTCGGGATGCTGGACGACATCCTGTTCGTCCATCCCAAGGACATGCAGGACGGCAAGATCGAGGTCGGTCCCGGCGACATCACGACGAACCTGCCGTACGTCCCCGGCGTCGGCCTCGCCTTCGATCATCACGCCTCCGAGGCGATCCGGGTCGAGGACTCGCCCGAGAACCACATCATCGTGCCCGGCGCCCTGAGCGCGGCGCGCGTGGTCTACGACTACTACGGCGGCGCCACGCGCTTCCCGAACATCTCCCAGGAGATGATGGACGCGGTCGACAAGGCCGACGCCGCGCAGTTCTCCGAGAACGAGATCCTGTTCCCGCAGGGGTGGATCCTGATGTCGTTCCTGATGGACCCGCGGACCGGCCTCGGGCGCTTCCGCGAGTTCCGGATCTCCAACTACCAGCTGATGATGCAGCTGATCGACGACTGCACGCAGCTGACGGTCGGGGAGATCCTGCAGACGCCGGACGTGGCCGAGCGCGTGGAGCTCTACGAGGCGCACAACGAGCGCGCGGCGGAGCAGATCTGCCGCTGCGCCGAGGTGCACGACAACCTCGTGGTGCTCGACCTGCGCGAGGAGGAGGTCATCCACCCCACCAACCGCTTCATGGTCTACGCGCTGTTCCCCCAGATCAACATCTCGATTCACGTGCTCTGGGGCCTCAAGCAGCAGAACACCGTGTTCGCGACCGGCAAGTCGATCATCAACCGCTCGTCGAAGACCGACGTCGGCAGCCTCATGCTCGGGTACGGCGGGGGCGGCCACAACGCCGCCGGCACCTGCCAGATCGCCAACGAGGACGCCGAGCGCGTCCTGGGCGAGCTGGTGGAGCGGATCACCGCCGACGGCTAGCCCGGCTCATCGCTGCGGCCGCGATCAGCTCGACGCAGTCGTCGAGCGGGATCGCGGTCGAGTCGATGATGAGGTGGCAGATGCCCGACTCGCGCAGGTCGGCGCCGTAGAACGTCTCGACGTAGGCGCGGCGGAAGCGATCGACGCGCGCGAGCCGGCGCTCGACCGCCTCCTGGTCGAGGTCCTCGATCTCCATCGCCTGCCGCACGCGCGCCTCCTTCGGCGCGTCGAGCAGGACGTGCAGAGCCCGCTCGTCGTCGTGCAGGATCACCGCGGCGCCGCGGCCGAGGATGACGCCCTCGCCGCCGGCGGCGAGCTCGCGGATCTCGCGCTCGATCTCGTCGCGTCCCGTCGAGTCGGGCAGCAGCTCGTCGAGCCCCATGCCGCCGGGCGTCCCCCACGCCAGTGCGAGCGACGCGACGCGCGACAGCAGGCGGCCGCTGGGCTCCTCGACCTCGGGGTCGAGGTCGGGCGCGGGCGGGCGGCCGAGCAGCGGCACGCCCAGCCGCTCGGCCAGCGCAGGGGCGATCCGGCTGCCGCCGCAGCCGAAGGAGGCGGAGATCGTAACCAGCGTCATCGCGCGATCCTCCAGTGCTGCCGCCGGCCGGCGGATTGGAAGGCCACGAGCCCGCCGAGCGCGAGCACGACCATGACGACGACCATCGGCACCGCGGAGTCCGGCCCGGCCACGCCGACCAGCGGCGCGGCGATCGCGCCGACCATGAACTGGACGACGCCCAGCAGCGCCGAGGCCGTGCCCGCCACGCCCGCGTGGTCGGCGAGCGCGAGCGCCGTTGTGTTGGGCAGGACGAACGGGATGCTCGAGACGATCACGAACATCGGGCCGAGCAGCGCCCACACGGGCAGGCCGCCGATCAGGACGACTCCCAGGAGCACCAGCGAGCTCGCGACCACGCAGACGAGCGCGCCGCGCAGCAGCCGCTTCGGCCCGAAGCGCTCGACGATGTGCGCGTTGACCTGGCTCGCGGCGATCAGGCCGAGCCCGTTCATCGCGAAGGCCAGGCTGAAGAGCTGCGGCGACAGGCCGTAGATCCGCTGGAGCACGAACGAGGAGCCCGAGATGTAGGCGAACAGCGCGCCGAACGTGAGGCCGCCGGCGAGGGCGTACCCGAGGAACGCGCGGTCGCGCAGCAGCTCGCCCATGGTCTGCACGGTACGCGCCGGCCCATGGCGGCTGCGGCGCTCGGCCGGCAGCGTCTCCGGCAGCGCGACGACCACCAGCAGTGCGAGCAGCCCGGACAGCACCGTGAGCAGCAGGAAGATGCCCTCCCACGAGGTCAGCGCGAGCAGCTGCCCGCCGATCACCGGGGCGAGGATCGGGCCCAGGCCGGTCACGAGCATCAGCGACGAGAGCAGGCGCGAGGCCGCCGCGCCGGTGCTCATGTCGCGCACCACCGCGCGCGCGATCACGATGCCGCCGGCGCCGGCCAGGCCCTGCACGAAGCGCAGCCCGATCAGCAGGCCGACGCTCGAGGCGCTCGCGCACAGCAGCGAGGCGAGCGAGTAGGTCAGCATCGCCACGATCAGCGGCAGGCGCCGGCCGAGCCGGTCGCTGAGCGGCCCGAACAGCAGCTGCCCGAGCGCGAGCCCGGCGACGCAGGCGGTCAGCGTCAGCTGGACGGCCGACGCGCTGGTTTCCAGCGCGCGGGCGATCTCCGGGAACGCCGGCAGGTACATGTCGATCGACAGCGGGCCGATCGCGTTGACCAACCCGAGTACCACGATGAGCCGGGCGACGCTGGGCAAGGCGTCCACCCTAGGAGGCGGCCTGAGCCGCGCCGCTCGCGGGTACGCCTCCCCGCATGGCCGACGACAGCGCTCCAGAGCTCCAGAAGTCCCTCAAGTCCAGGCACATGACGATGATCTCCCTCGGCGGGGTGATCGGCGCCGGGTTGTTCGTCGGCTCGAGCGCCGTCATCCATACGACGGGCCCGGCCTCGGTGCTCTCCTACCTGATGGCCGGTGTGCTGGTCGTGCTGATCATGCGGATGCTCGGCGAGATGGCGGTCGCCAACCCGCAGGTCGGGTCGTTCGCGGAGTACGCGCGGCGCTCGCTGGGCGGCTGGGCCGGCTTCACCACCGGCTGGCTCTACTGGTACTTCTGGTCGATCGTGCTCGCCATCGAGGCGGTGGCCGGCGCCGAGATCCTCCAGCGCTGGATCGACCTGCCGCTGTGGCTCATGGCGCTCGGGCTGATGGTGCTCCTGACCGGCATCAACCTGACGTCGGTGAAGTCGTTCGGCGAGTTCGAGTTCTGGTTCGCCGGCATCAAGGTCGTCGCGATCGTCGCCTTCATCGTGATCGCGGTCGGCTACCTGTTCGGGATCGGCGGCGGCGACTCGCCCGGCCTCTCGAACCTCACGAGCCACGAGGGCTTCGCGCCCGCCGGCGCGGTGACGATCCTCTCCGGGGTCGTGATCGTGATCTTCGCCTTCGTCGGCGCGGAGATCGTGACGATCGCGGCCGCCGAGTCGGACGAGCCGGAGCAGAACGTGACGCGGGCGACCAACCAGGTCGTCATGCGCGTGCTGACCTTCTACGTCGCCGCGATCTTCCTGATCGTGTGCGTCGTGCCGTGGAGCGACGTCAAGTCCGGCGAGTCGCCGTTCATCGCCGCGCTCGAGCAGATCGGCATCCCGGGCGCCGCCGACGTCATGAACGCGGTCATCGTCACCGCCGTACTGTCGTGCCTGAACTCCGGCATGTACACCGGCTCGCGGATGCTGTTCGCGCTCGCCCGCCGCGGCGACGCTCCCGAGGGCCTGCTCGAAGTCAACCGCCGCGGCGTGCCGGTCAAGGCGATCCTGCTCACCTCGTCGATCGGCTTCGCATCGACGATCATCTCCTACTTGTCGCCGGACACCGTCTTCCTGTTCCTGGTCAACTCGTCGGGCGCGATCGCGCTGTTCGTCTACCTGCTGATCGCGGTCTCCGAGCTGCGGATGCGGCGCACGCTCGAGCGCGAGGCGCCGGAGCGGCTGAAGGTGCGGATGTGGTTCTACCCGTACCTGACGTACTTCGCGATCGTGGCGATGGTCGTGGTGATCGCCTCGATGGCGCTGGTCAAGGACGTGCGCGCCCAGCTCATCCCGAGCTTCATCTCGCTGTTCGTCGTGCTGGCGGCGTACTGGTTCAAGACCCGGGCCGAGCGCCGCACGAGCACGGTGGCGGCACGCGCGTAGCGCTCGTCACCGGCGCCGGATCGGGCATCGGCCGGGCGGTCGCGCGAGCGCTGCTGGACGAGGACTGGCGTGTCGTGCTCGCCGGCCGCCGCCGTGAGCCGCTGGAGGAGACGGCGGGCGGCGACACGCGGGCGGTGGTCGTGCTGGCCGACGTCACCGACCCCGCGTCGGTCGAGGCGCTGTTCGGCGACCTCGACCGCCTCGACGTGCTGTTCAACAACGCCGGCCTGTTCGGGCCGCCGGCCCCGCTGGAGGAGCTGCCGCTCGACGCCTGGCGCCAGGTGGTCGACACCAATCTGACCGGCGCCTTCCTGTGCGCGCAGGCGGCCGTGCGGATCATGAAGGCACAGCAGCCGCGCGGCGGGCGGATCATCAACAACGGCTCGATCTCCTCCCAGGCGCCGCGGCCGAACGCCGTCGCGTACACCGCGACCAAGCACGCGATCACCGGGCTGACCAAGCAGATCGCGCTCGAGGGGCGCGAGCACGACATCGCGTGCGGGCAGATCGACATCGGCAACGCGCTCACCGACATGACCGCGCAGATCCCCGAGCCGACCATGGACGTGCGCCACGCGGCCGACGCGGTCGTGCGGATGGCGAGCCTCCCGCTCGACGCCAACGTCCTGTTCATGACCATCATGGCCACGGGGATGCCCTTCATCGGCCGCGGCTGATGCGACCATCCCTGTGCCATGAGCACGGGGATGCCGCGTGACGACGCCAAGGCCGACTTCTCCCGCGAGCGGCGGCGCCGCGCGCTGGCGCGGATCGTATCGAGGCTGCGCTCGGAGCCCGACGACGTCTCCTACATGCTCCCGTTCGAGGAGGTCGTCGCCGCCCTCGGCCGGACGAGCGAGCACGACCTCGGCATCAAGCTGATCCCGCTCGAGTCGGTCGTCGGCACCGTCGACCGCGCCACCAGCCAGTTCGACCGCGACTTCCGCCCCTCCGCCGACGTCCGCGCACGCTGGGAGCGGATCGCCGCCGCGCGCCGCCGCGGCGAGTCGATGCCGCCGATCGACGTCTACCGCGTGGGTGACCTGCACTTCGTCAAGGACGGCCACCACCGCGTCTCCGTCGCACGCGCCCACGGCGATGTGGACATCGAGGCGCGCGTGCGCGAGGTTCGGACCAAGCTCGGCGCCGAGCAGGCGCTGCGGCTGCGCGACCTCCCGCTCAAGCAGCACGAGCGCATGTTCCACGAGCGCGTCCCGCTCGCGCCCGAGCAGCGCGCGCGGATCCAGCTCGAGGACGAGTGGCGCTACGCGCAGCTCGGCATGCTCGTCGAAGCGTGGGCCTACCGGGCGAGCCACGAGCGCGGCGAGCTGCTCTCGCGCCACGAGATGGCGCAGCGCTGGTTCAAGGAGGAGTACGAGCCGATCGCGCAGGCGCTGGCCGACGCCGACGCCGGCGGGGAGGGCAGCGAGACCGAGAAGTACATGCGCCTGGCGATGCTGCGCTACCTGCTCCTGCACACGCACGAGTGGACCGACGAGATCCTCGAGCGGCTGCTGGGCGAGGCGCGCAACCCGAGCGCCGACCTGGACACGATGGTCAACCAGTTCCTGAAGGAGATGCGCTAGAGGGCCACGCCGGGGAAGCGTTCTCTGAACCTGTCCATGATCAGCGCGGCGCAGGCGTCCGGTGTCGCCGTGGACGTATCCACGGTGACGTCGTAGTCCCTGAAGCTGTGCGTCAGCCGGTAGTGCCCCCGCGCGGCGCCGACGGGCCGGTCGCCGCGATCTTGCTCGCGCTGCACGACGATCGGCAGCGGACAATGCACTCCGACCCAGAGCACGATCGCCCGCGACAACGCCCGCTCCAACCCCGTGGGTTGCTCGGGTATCACCCAGACATCATCGATCACCTGATCGAGCCCCGTCTCGACGCATGACGACCAGAAGGAGTGGCTCGCCCGGATCATTCCGAGGCCGAGTTCCCCGGGCACGATGTCGAAGGCGGGCATGCCGTCGACGGTCGTCGGCACCCAGCTGACCCCGTCGGTCAGGGTCCCATCGATCGCGAAGAAGCGATCGCTCTGCGACGCCAGGAATGTGTCAATCCCCGTCGACTGCAGCGGCCTCGGCCACCGCTGCTGAAGCGCGGCGGCGATGCTGGACTTGCCCGAGCAACTCGGGCCATTGGGAACGATGCAAGCTGCCGCCACCGATTAAGGATCCCGCAAGTCCGCCTCGCCGGACGGACCGACGGGACTAGGCTTCAGCAGTCATGTCAATGACTGCCCTGACGTCCGCGGAGATCTCGCTGCCGGCTCAGGCCGATGGCGCGCGCGTCAGCGACCGGATTGCCGTTCTGGCCGACACCGTCGATGTGGTCGGGTTGACCGACAACCACGCAGGCCAGCCGCGGATGTCGCCGCTGGCCGCGGTAGCTCTCGCGCGGGAGCAGGGCGTGGGGACGATCGTTCACGTTTCCTGTCGTGATCGCAAT
This sequence comes from uncultured Solirubrobacteraceae bacterium, assembly GCA_963722815.1. GTDB lineage: Bacteria > Actinomycetota > Thermoleophilia > Solirubrobacterales > Solirubrobacteraceae > DASQFQ01. The sequence goes on along the minus strand of CAVROM010000003.1, from coordinate 805,849 downwards.
CGGCTTGCCCTGCAGTCCCAGGTGGTGGGAGCGGCGGCGCTCGGCGCTGAGGCGGTCCTCTGCATGCAGGGCGATCCGGTGCACGGCATCGAGCACGTGGCCGACATGACCGCCACACAGCTCATCGCCAGCGCGTCCGCATGGAGCGCCCCGGAGCCGCTGGCTGTCGGGGCGGTCGTCAATCCCTTCGCAGAGGACGTCGACCGGGAGTTGCGGCTCCTGCGGCGCAAGATCGCCGCTGGAGCGACCTTCGTTCAGTCGCAGATGATCTTCGACCTGGAGCGCCTCGAAGCGTTCCTCTCGGCCGCCGAGGATGCCCTCGGCGACGTACGGTTCTACGCAAGCGTCGCCCTGCTCCGCAGCGCGCACATGGCAGAGCGCGCCTGCGCGCTACCCGGAGTCGCGATTCCTCAGCGAGCGCTGGCGGAGATCAGTCGGGGCGGCGGCATCGACCTGGCGCGCGAGCTCGCGGCCGGGCTGGCAAGGATCTCGCGCGTCGACGCGCTCCACGTATTTCCCCTGGGAGCCGAGGCGGCGACACGCGAGGTCGCCGCCGAGTTCCGTGTCGCACGGGGGGTCAGCGCCCACCGCCCGGCAGGGTCCGGTCCCTAGTCAACCTACGCCCCGTAGCTAGGCGGCTCGCGCGACCTCCGTGGTCGTCTCGTCGTCCTCGTGGTCGTCGTTCTCCGCGTGCTGCTTGACCGTGCGCGCGGCGCGCTTGGAGAGCGTGACGGCGAGCGGGCCGACGACCGGCCAGGCCTCGAGCAGGCGCTCGTGGGTGGCCTCGTCGGTGGCGCGGAAGCGGATGACGACCGTGAGCGTCGAGCCGTCCTCGGCCTGGCCGCTCACCCGCACGTCGACGCGGACGTCGATGCGGCCGCTGGCGCCCTCGGGCTGCCAGCTCATGCCGTTGGGGGTCAGCGCGACGCGCTCGGCGAGGCCGAGGGCGCGCAGGGCGCGGATCGCGGGGCCGAACGGATCGACCGCCTGGACTGCGCGCAGGGTGGCGTACGCGTCGGCGGCGACGGCCACGGTGAGCTGGTTGGAGACCGATCTGGCGTCACCGGCGATGGGGGTGAGTTGGGTCATTGGCGTCCTTGTCCGGGGGAGTTCCCCCCTACGGACGACAGCGGTCCGCGAATGCTTCCCCGGCGCGTCAATCTGGCTTGCCAACAGTTTGATCGGCCACCTTCTGTGGGGATAAAGCTCGGGAAAGTCGAGCGACACAGGAGCTGAACCCGTGGGCGAAGAGGTTGAGCGCGTGGACCAGGATCTCGAGCAGGTGTCGATGGACGAGATCGAGGCTGAGGGCGCCACCGCGCTGCCGAACAAGGAGGTCATGTCGCTGCTCGACGTCAACGCGAACGTCGATCTCGGGCTCGACCTCGCGGCGCCGGTCGACCTCGCGGCCGCCGCGAACCTCAACGTCGCCGCCCCGATCGAGGCCGCCGCGAGCGCCAACCTCCTCAGCGAGGGCGCCCAGGCCGTCGGCATCGCCCAGCAGCACGGGACGATCGACCAGCACCTCAGCGGCAGCGCCGACGCGACGGCACCGCAGCACGCGGAGCTCACCCAGAACGCGAACCCGGATGAGGCCGGCGCGACCACGGGCAGCGATGCCACGGCCGCGACCCCGATGGCAGCGGCCGACAGCACCGGCGCGGCGGGCGGCACGCTCGGCGGCGCGGTTGGCGACGTCGGCGGCGCGGTCACGGACCACGGCGATCAGACCGGTGGCGGGATCGCCGGCACGGCCGGTGGCGCGGCCGGCGAGGTCGGCGACGCGGCCGGTGGCGCGGTCGGCGGTGTCGGCGGTGCGGCCGGCGGCGTCGGCGACGCAGCCGACGGTGCGGTCGGCGATGTCGGCGGCGGTGTCGGCGACCTGCTGAACGGCGGCAGCCTGCTCGACGCGAACGTAAACATCCACGCGAACGCGAACGTGGCGGCCCCGATCGACGGCGCCGTCGCGGCCAACGCCAACGTCGCGGCCCCGATCGACGCCTCGGTGGCGGCGAACATCGGCTCCCCCGACGCGGTCGCTCAGTCGCTGGCCGACCAGCAGGTCGACATCCACCAGGACCTGGACGACGTGTCGGCGAACGCCACGGCCGAGCAGGACGCCACGATCGACCAGCAGTAGCAGCAGCGGGCCGATCGCATGAGCCTGACCGTCGATCGGCCCGTCGAGCCCACCCCGGGCGAGCCGCCGCGCGCGCTCGCCCGGGCCGAGGGCCTCGAGCTGCTCGGCGAGGTCAGCGGCTCGGGCTACAAGGAGGACGCGGCGCTCGTCCGCCGCGCCGACGGGCAGATGGTGCAGCTCGGGCCGCTGCAGTACGCGCTGCTCGCCGCGATCGACGGGGCGCGTGACCTCCCCGCGCTCGCCGCGGCCGCGTCGGAGCGGCTGGGCCGCGCGCTCCAGGTCGAGCACGTCGTCAGGCTCGCCGAGAAGCTCGCCGAGCAGGGCCTGCTCGCCGGCACCGCGGAGAACGCGCCGGAGCGCCCGAACCCGCTGCTCGCCCTGCGCTGGAAGGTCCTGTTCACCGATCCGAAGGTGACCGGCCGCATCACCGCGCCGTTCAAGTGGCTGTTCCGGCCGTGGATCGTGCTCCCGGCGCTGCTCGGCTTCGCCGCCGTCCTGTGGTTCGTGCTGATCCACGAGGGCGTCGCGCCCGCGACCGCCCAGGCGTTCGACAAGCCGGAGCTGCTGCTGCTCATCCTCGGCCTCACGGTCGCGTCGGCGGCGTTCCACGAGACCGGGCACGCAGCCGCCTGCCGCTACGGCGGTGGCCGGCCGGGTGGCATGGGCGCTGGGATCTACGTCGTCTGGCCCGCGTTCTACACGGACGTGACCGACGCCTACCGGCTGCCGCGCCGCTCGCGCCTGCGCACGGATCTGGGCGGCATCTACTTCAACGCGGTCGTCGCCGTGCTCGCGCTCGGCGTCTGGCTCGCCACCGGCCTCGACGTGCTGCTCCTGCTGATCGGCCTCCAGATGCTGGAGATCGTCAAGAACCTCTCGCCCGTCATCCGCGCCGACGGCTACCACATCCTCTCCGACGCGACCGGGGTGCCGGACCTCTACGCGCACATGGGCCCGACGCTGAAGCGCCTGCTCCCGTGGAAGCGCAACGAGCCCTCGGCGCTCACGGGCCGGGCCCGCCTGTGGGTCACCGCGTGGGTGCTCGTGATCGTCCCGATCCTGGTCGGCATGGCGTTCAGCGCGATCCTGCTGTTCCCGAAGCTGGCCGCCTCGTCGTGGCACAGCGCGGACCACATCGTCTCGGCGGTCCCGGACCAGGGCGTCCTCGGCCTGCTGGCGTCCGTCTTGCGCCTGTTCGCGCTTGCGCTCCCGGTGGCCGGCGCGGCCTTCTTCGTCGTCCGCCTGGTCCGCTCGGCGGGGAGCAAGGCGTGGGGCTGGAGCGCGGGCCGGCCGCCGCGCCAGGCGCTGGTGCTCGCCGGCGCCGCCGGGCTGATCGCCGTGCTCACGTGGGCGTGGTGGCCGTCGGGCCAGTACCAGCCGGTCCGCCCGACCGACGACGGCACGCTGGTCGGCGCGTTCCGGACGGTCAGCGCCCCAGCCGCCGTGGCCCGCCCGAACGTCGTGACTGCGGCGCCGCGCCTGGCCCCGGGCCGCCATCTCGCCATCGCGCTGATCCCGCGCGGCGGACCGACGAAGGAGCATCCGGCGTTGTTCGTGGTCAACGGTGGCCGCGACCGCGACAAGCCCACGATCCTCGTCAGCCCGCAGGCGCCCGATGCCGCCAAGGCGCCCCAGTTCGTCGATCCCAAGGGGTCATCGTCGTCCACGACCACGCCTCCGCCCACGCCCACCGCGCCCGCCGCGCAGCTCCCGTTCAAGCTGCCCCACGCGCCGGGCGAGGGCGGCTCCCAGGCGCTCGCCACCAACACCAAGGACGGCGGCATCGTCTACGACGTCGCCTACTCGCTCGTCACCGTGTCCGGCGGCGAGCCGGTCGACAACGAGAACTCCGCCTACGCGCTCGCGAGCTGCAACGCCTGCACGACGCTCGCGGTTTCCTTCCAGCTCGTGCTTGTGGTCGGCCAGAGCGACCGGATCACCCCGATCAACGTCGCCGAGGCGCTCAACCTCAAGTGCCCGAGCTGCATCACGACGGCGATTGCGAAGCAGATCGTCATCTCGGTCCAGTCGGCGCCGTCGGCGGAGCTGCTGAAGCGGCTCACCGAGGAGCTCGAGAAGCTCGACGCGATCGACCTCAACGACTCGCCGGCCGACGTCCTCGCCAAGGTCAACGCGGTGTCCGACGCGATCAACAAGGCGCTCGACGACAGCGGGATCACCTACCCGAAGGCGACCGCGACGCCCGAGGCGACGAGTACGCCCGACGCGACCGAGACGCCCGACGCGACGGCGACCCCGGACGCGACCGAGACGCCGGATGCGGCGGGGACGAGCACGCCGGCGCCGGCGGAGACCGCGACCCCGACGGCCACGCCAACACCGACCGCGACGGCGGCCGCGACTCCCTGAGGAGTGGCACCGCGCCCGGTCGCGCGCGATCCGTTTTCCGCCGCCAACGCTGGGAAGCGTGACGGGGAAACGGATAAGGAGAGGCGTCATGGTCGAAGGTGTGGCAGCGGTTTGGGTCCCGGTGCAGGACATGGACCGGGCCGAGGCGTTCTATTCGGATTCGCTCGGGCTCACGGTCGAACGCCAGGACGACAGCTGGGCCGAGGTCGATGCCAACGGGCTGATGATCGGCCTCAACGCGCGCGAGGGCGAAGGGGCTGACAGCGACGGCGGCCCGGTGATCACCTTCCAGCCGTCCGGCGATATCGACGAGGCCAAGCGCGAGCTCGAGAGCCGAGGCGTCGAGTTCCCCACCGAGATCTCGGAGCACCCGTGGGGCCGCATCGCGACCTTCAAGGACTCCGAGGGCAACGACCTGCAGCTCTACGCGCCGCCGCGCGACTGACGCGCCATCCGCTCGCCGCCGGGCACGCGGGCGGCGAGCGGCTTAGCCCAACCCCCCCAGGGGTGCCGGCCCCCTCAGGACACGACAGCCTCGACGCTTCGTCGCTTCATCCGGCGATGATGCTCACGAGCATCCCTACTGCTGCGATGAGAAACGCAACCGCCCCGACGATGCGGAGCTTCGGGCTACCTGAGCGGAAGTGCCGTTCGGGCAGCCCCAGCAGGAGGCCGGCGAGCGCCAGGAAAAGCACCACGAGGACCGCCTGAAGGATCATGGACCCTTGCCTCTATGCATCAGCGACTGAGTCGTGCTCCCAGGGCGCTGGGTCTCAGGTCGGGCTAGGCACGTCGGCCGAGTCCGTAGAGGAAGAAGTCGCCTGTCTCGACAAAGCTCGCGTCAAGGTCGTGTTCACGAAGATCTCGCGCGAGCCGGTCGGGATCGAACGAGCGCCTGATAATCCGAAACTCCCGACCGTCCTCGAGTCGCCTGCGCTCGGTCGCGCTGTCGCGATCGGGCAGTCGCGATCCGTGAATGACGTTCCTTTCGGGGACCGCGCGTGCGGCATCCACGAGGAAGAAGCGGCCTCCGGGGCGAAGCGCGTCGTGAACGCTGCGCCAGAACCGGTCGGCATCGCTCTCGGGAACGTGCGAAAGCCAGAACGCAAAGAAGACCACGTCATAGTCTTGATCTGGCTGCCAGCTGAAGAGATCGTCAACCCTGAGCTCGACGTTGCTCGTGCCGGCATCCTGCAGCTTCGCCAGAGCGAGTTCGCGCATCTCCGGCGCCGCATCGACTCCGACTACTCGGGTCGCCGACTCCGCGAGACGGATCGTCCACTCACCCGTGCCGTAGGCAAGCTCGAGGACGTCTCCACGAGGCGCAAACGCGTCGAGTGCTGAAAACACACTGTTGAGCTCAAGACGCCATCTCGCATTGCGCTCCTCGCCCAAGTCATGGAGCCCCTCGCGACGGAACCACTTGTCGTACTCGCGAGCGCGAGCCCGATAGTAGGCAAGCTGCTCGGCGAGAAGCGGATCGTTGTTCGTCACAGCGATACCGGATACGCGTCAGGACCTCGGAGAATGTCGGCACCCACACGGGCGGGGCATCGAGCGCCGCCCGAGAAGCCTGACAGACCCCGGCTCAGCGAGCCGTGCCGACCGGCTCGCTCGCCTCCTCACGACGCGCGAAGCGCTGGCGCCGCGTCGGATCCTCCTGGGTCTCCTCGAGGTCGCGCCCCGTCGTGTCGGGTGCGAAGAGGATGCCGACCAGGCCGCTCACCAGCAGCAGCGCGAACAGGATCACCGAGAGCGTGCTGAAGCCCCAATCGGAGATCTTCGGGAGCAGCAGCAGCCAGCCGCCCAGCGCTATCCGCACGACGCCGAACATGAAGCCCTGCGCGGTCGAGCGCAGGAGCGTCGGGAACAGCTCGCCGCTCCACAGCTGGAAGAGCGACTGCTGGCCGATCCCGGCGCCCGCGCCGAACAGCACGACGTTGATCAGCGAGGTCAGGAACGTGGCGTCGAAGAAGATGAACGGCACGAACGCCGCGAGCTGCAGCACCGTGCTCCACGCCAGCAGCACGCGACGGTTGACGCGGTCGATCAGCGGCATGTAGACGAAGCCGACCGCCAGTGCGGTGGAGATGAACCAGATTGCCTGCAGCGCGAGCGTGGCGCGGTCGCTCGTCGAGCCGACGGCGTCGAGGATGTAGGGGAAGAAGATCCCGTACGTGCCGGCGACGAGGTTCCAGATCCCGTACATCGCGATCAGGAACGCCAGCGCGCCGGCGTGGCGGCGGCTCAGCAGCTGCTTGATCGCCTGGCCGCTGTCGCGCTGCTTCTGCGCCTTCTCCCACAGCGACGACTCCGTCATCCCCTGGCGCAGCGCCCACGTGATCAGCGCGACGACGAGCAGGTGGGCGAAGATGATCCGCGTCGCGAGCATGCCGAGGTCGAGCAGGGCGATGCCGAGGATCAGCGGCGCGATCGCCCCGATGTACCAGAGCACCTGCGCCAGCCCGGCGAACCGCCCGCGCTTCTCGTTCGGGGCGGTCTCGGTGATGAGCGTCCAGCTCGCCGGCACGTCCGCGCCGACCGTCAGGCCGACAATGAAGAAGCCGATCAGCAGCATCCACTCCTGCGTCGCGAAGACGATCCAGAGCGTCCCGAACGCGTACATCAGCAGGTCCCACTGGTAGATCTTCTTGCGGCCGAGGAGGTCGCAGACGCGGCCGCCGATCAGCGCGCCGAGCCCTGCGGCGATCGCGTTGGAGCTGAACGCGCCGAGGAACGAGACGAACGAGTCACCGAAGCCGAAGTGCTTCGCCCAGATCGGGAGCGCGACCGCGCCCGCGACGATCGACCCGGCGTCGATGTAGTTGGCCATCGCCGCCAGCAGGGTCCTGCGCCACTGCTCACGCTCACCCATACAGGGCGCGTTACCCGACCATCAACGCACAAAAACGGTCAGTCGATCGCGACCACCGACGCGCCGGCTGCGAGCAGCGGCGCCGTCTCGGCGGTCGAGACCCCGTGCACGAGCACGTTCGACACCTCGGAGACCGAGGCGACGACGCTGAGGCCGCGCACCACCAGCTTGGTGTGGTCGACGAGCAGGGTCGACTCGCCGGCCTGGGGGATCATCGCTCGCTTGACCTCGGCCTCGAGCGAGTCGGCGTCGGTCATCGTCCCGGTCTCGGTCAGCCCCTTGATGCTCAGGAAGAGGCGGTCGGCGAAGTGTCCCTGCACCGTCCGGACCGCGAACGGGCCGACGAAGGAGCGCGTCAGCCGCCGCAGCGTGCCGCCGATGCCGACCAGCTCGACGTCCGGGCCGCCCTCGTTGAAGATCAGCTCCATCACCGGCAGCGAGTTGGTGAGCACGGTGGCGGCGATCCCGCGCTCGATCAGCTTGCGCGCCACGAAGTAGCTCGTCGTTGAGGAGTCGAGGAAGACGGTCTCGCGCGGCGCCAGCATCGCCACCGCCTCCTCGGCGAGCCGGCGCTTGGCCTCGGTCTCGACCTTCATGCGGCGGGCGAAGGAGTCCTCGTGCGCGGACGTGGTCGGCAGCACCGCGCCGCCGTGCGTGCGGCGGACGAGCCCGCGGCGCTCGAGCTCGTCGAGGTCGCGCCGCGCGGTCATGGGCGACACGCCGAAGCGCGACTCGAGCTCGGCGACCGTCACCGCGCCGTTGCTGCGCAGCGCGTCGGTGATCTCGCGCCGCCGCGTCTCCGCGAGCACCTTCCGACCGCTTGAGCGTTTCTGTGCGATCGCGCGAAGTAACCACTCACCTTGACGATTGTCAAGGATCAGCGGGTCGCTTGACACTCGTTTCATGAGTTGTTTTGATTGATATTGGTCGAAACGGAGGAGGAGACCGAGGTGAACGACCAAGAGGCGTCGTCGGCTGCGCCGATCGTCGAGCTGCGCGACGCCACGAAGTCCTACGGTGCCGTCCGCGCGCTGCGCGACGGCAACCTCAGCCTCCGCCCCGGCGAGGTCCGCGCGCTGATCGGCGAGAACGGCGCCGGCAAGTCGACGCTTGTCAAGGTCCTCGGCGGCGTCGTCCGCCGCGACGCGGGCGAGATGCTCGTCGACGGCGAGCCGGTCGACTTCCACTCCCCGCACGCGGCGCGCGACGCCGGCATCGCGGTCATCTACCAGGAGCCCACGCTGTTCCCCGACCTCAGCGTCGCGGAGAACGTCGTCATGGGCTTCCACCCGCTGAAGGGCCTCAAGCGCATCGACCGCGGCGCCATGCACGGCCAGGTCAAGGGCCTGCTCGACCGCCTCGGCGTCCGCCTCGACCCCGAGCGCCCGGTCCGCGGCCTCTCGATCGCCGACCAGCAGATCGTCGAGATCGCCAAGGCGCTGAGCCTCGACGCGCGCGTGCTGATCATGGACGAGCCGACCGCCGCGCTCTCCGGCCCCGAGGTCGCGCGGCTGTTCACCGTCGTGCGCACGCTGCAGGAGCACGGCGCCGCGGTGCTGTTCATCTCGCACCGCCTCGACGAAGTGCTCACGATCTCCGACACCGTCACGGTCATGCGCGACGGCGCGGTGGTCCACGACGCCAAGACCGCCGACATGACCACCGACGAGATGGTCCGCCGCATGGTCGGACGCGACCTCAGCGCGCTCTTCCCGAAGCAGGACACGGAGGTCGGCGACGCCGTGCTGAAGGTCGAGCGCCTGACGCGCGAAGGCGTGTTCTACGACGTCTCCTTCGAGGTCCGCGCGGGCGAGATCGTCGCGCTGGCCGGCCTCGTCGGCGCCGGCCGCAGCGAGGTGGCGCGCGCGATCTTCGGCATCGACAAGGCCGACGCCGGCCGCGTCGAGGTCGCCGGCAAGCAGCTCCCGGGCGGTCGCCCGCTCGCCGCCATGCGCGCCGGGCTCGGCTTCGTCCCCGAGGACCGCCGCCAGCAGGGGCTCGTGATGGACCTCTCGATCGCCCGCAACGTGTCGCTCACGCGCCTGCGCGCGCTCGCCCGCACCGGGCTGATCCGCAGCGGCGCCGAGAACTCGCTCGCCGAGGAGTGGGCCGCGCGGCTGCAGCTCAAGTACCACCGGCTCGGCGACAGCGTCGGCACGCTGTCGGGCGGCAACCAGCAGAAGGTCGTGCTCGGCAAGTGGCTGGCCACGAGCCCGAAGGTGCTGATCGTCGACGAGCCCACGCGCGGCATCGACGTCGGCACGAAGTCCGAGGTCCACCGCCTGATGAGCGAGCTCGCCGGGCAGGGCGTCGCCGTCCTGATGATCTCCAGCGAGCTGCCCGAGGTGCTCGGCATGGCCGACCGCGTGCTCGTCATGCACGAGGGCCGCCTCACCGGCGAGCTATCGCGCGCGGAGGCCGACGAGGAGAGCGTGATCCGGCTCGCGACCGGCCAGGTCGAGGAGGCCGCGGCTTGACCGCCGCCGGCGCCACGGTCGAGGGCGAGCGCGCCCGCCGCCTCGTCGAGCGCGTCTTCCGCATCCGCGAGCTCGGCATCGTCGTCGCGCTCGCGCTGCTGATCGCCGTCACGGGCATCCTCGAGCCGCGCTTCCTCGAGACCGCCTCGCTGCGCAACCTCGCGCTCAACGCGTCGATCTTCGCGATCCTCGCGGTCGGCCAGACGCTCGTGATCATCACCCGCAACGTCGACCTCTCGGTCGGCTCGGTCGTCGGGCTCACCGCCTTCCTGACCGGCGACCTGCTCTCCAAGCATCCCGGCATGGCGCTGCCGCTGGTGTTCCTGCTGGCGATCCTGATGGGCGCGGCGTGCGGGTTGCTCAACGGCTTCCTCACCACCTGGGGCCAGGTGCCGGCGCTGGTGGTGACGCTCGGGACCCTGTACGCGTTCCGCGGCCTGGCGTTCCTGTGGACGAACGGCCGCCAGGTCAACGCCGAGGCGCTGCCCAACGACTTCCTCAACATCGGCACCGGCACGATCCTCGGCGTCCCGTACCTCGTGGTCATCGCGCTGGTCGTGGTGGTCGTCGTCGGCCAGTGGCTGCGCGACTTCCGCGCCGGGCGGGAGCTGTACGCGATCGGCTCGAACCCAGAAGGCGCGCGCCTGGCCGGCGTGCGCTCGGACCGCCGCGTGCTGACCGCGTTCGTGCTCGCCGGCGCGCTGGCCGGCCTCGGCGGCGCGCTCTTCACGGCGCGCTTCGCGACCGTCGACGCGACCGCCGGCACCGGCTACGAGCTGACCGTGATCGCCGCGGCGGTGGTGGGCGGCGTCGCGATCTTCGGCGGCACCGGGAGCGTCTACGGCGCCGCGCTCGGCGCGCTGCTGCTCGGCACGATCACGTCGTCGCTGATCGTCCTGCGCGTCGAGGCGTTCTGGCAGCAGGCCGCGATCGGCGCGCTGCTGCTGATCGCGATCGCGTTCGATCGCTTCCTCGGCCTGCGCGTCGAGGCCGCCCTGCGCCGGAGGAGCGCGCGCCGTGCAGGCTGAGGCGACCGCCCCCGCTCGCGCGCGCGGCGCGTCCGGCGCCCGCCTGCGCGCGTTCGCCGGGCGCTGGGAGGCGCTGCTGATCGGGCTCATCGTCGTCACGGTCGTCGCCGGCCAGAGCCTGTCGTCGGAGTTCCTCACCACGGACTCCTTCACCACCGGCTCGCTCGACTTCTCAGAGGTGGCGCTGATGGCGCTCCCGCTCGCGCTGGTGATCATCGCCGCCGAGATCGACCTCTCGGTCGCCTCCGTGCTCGCGCTGTCGAGCGCGATCGCGGCGTCGCTGTGGAACCACGGCCTGCCGGTCGAGCTGATCATCCCGCTCTGCCTGGTCGCGGGAGCGCTGTGCGGCGCCTTCAACGGCGTGCTGGTGACGCGCTTCGGCCTGCCGTCGCTGGCGGTCACGATCGGCACGCTCGCGCTGTTTCGCGGCCTGGCCTTCGTCGTCATCGGCGACGAGTCGGTCACCGACTTCCCGGGCGTCTGGACCGACCGCGCGTTCGGCAACTTCGCCGGCACGTTCGTCCCCGACACGATCGTCCTGTTCGCGGTCCTGGCCGTCGCGTTCGGCGTGCTGCTGCACGCCACGCCGTTCGGGCGCTCGGTCTACGCGATCGGGGCGAACGAGGAGGCCGCCTACTTCGCCGGGCTGCGGGTCAAGCGGATCAAGCTGATCCTGTTCGTGCTGTCGGGGACGATCGCCGCGCTCGCCGGCATCGTCATCTCGCTGCGCAACTCGACGGCCGCCGCCAACGTCGGCCAGGGCTTCGAGCTCACCACGATCACCGCGGTGCTGCTCGGCGGCGTCTCGATCTTCGGCGGGCGCGGCACGCTGATCGGCGTCGCGCTCGCACTGTTCCTGCTCGGCGCCATCCAGAAGGCGCTGCTGCTCAGCGACTCCATCTCGTCGTACTGGATCCAGATCGTGACCGGGACGCTCCTGGTCGTCTCGGTGCTGGGCCCGAATGTCGTCCGCCGCGTCTCCGAGACGCGGCGCCGCCGGTCATCCCAACGCCCTGAGGAGGGTCAATAACTATGCCCCGCGCACTGATCGCCGCACTCGCCGTGCTGGCGACGACGCTGATGCTCGCCGCCTGCGGCGAGACCAAGGACGACAAGAGCTCGTCCAGCAGCTCGTCGTCGTCCTCGTCGGACAGCGGCAAGGTCGATCCGAACGCCCCGCTCAAGAAGGGCATGAAGACGGTTTCGATCCCGAAGCAGCTCGGCAACCCCTACGAGGAGTTCGAGCACTCCGGCGTCGACGAGGCGCTCAAGGAGCTCGGCGGGACGAACACGATCTCGGGTCCGACCGACGCCGGCGCGTCGACGCAGATCCCGATCATCAACGCGGCGGTCCAGAAGAAGCCGGACGCGATCATCATCGCCGGCAACGACCCCAACGCGGTCGCCCCGGCGCTCAAGCAGGCCGCTCAGAAGGGCGTGAAGATCGTCGGCATGGACTCCGACGTCGCGCCCGACGCGCGCAGCGTGTTCATCAACCAGGTCACGACCGAGCTCGTCGGCAAGAACCAGGTCGAGTCGATCGCCAGGCAGATCGACAACAAGGGCCAGATCGCGATCCTCTCGGCGACCGCCAACGCGACCAACCAGAACGCCTGGATCAAGGTCATGAAGGACACGCTCAAGGACCCGAAGTACAAGGACATCAAGCTCGTGAAGGTCGCCTACGGCGATGACGACGACCAGAAGTCCTTCCAGCAGATGCAGGGCCTGATCCAGGCCTACCCGAACCTGAAGGGCGTCATCTCCCCCACCACGGTGGGCGTCGCCGCGGCCGCGCGCTACCTGTCGACCTCACCGCAGAAGGGCAAGATCAAGCTGACCGGGCTCGGCTTCCCGAACCAGATGCGCAAGTACGTGAAGGACGGCACGGTGGAAGAGTTCCAGCTGTGGGTTCCCAAGGACGTCGGCTATCTCGCGGGCCAGGCCGCCGCGGCGCTCGCGGCCGGGCGCATCTCCGGCAAGCAGGGCGAGAAGTTCAAGGCCGGGCGTCTCGGCGAGTACACGATCGGCGCCAACGGCGAGATCGTGCTCGGCCCGCTGACGACGTTCAAGCAGGACAACATCGACAAGTTCGACTTCTGAGTCGAAGCGGATGAGCGTCGGCGTCTTCGGGATCGGCCTGGCGGCCTACTGGCCGCAGTTCGACGGGCTCAAGGAGCGCGTCGAGGGCTACCAGCGACGCGTCGAGGAGCGCGTCGCCGAGCTCGGCGGCGACGTGATCTCGGCCGGCCTGGTCGACAGCGAGCAGGCCGGCCGCGAGGCGGGCGACCGCTTCGCGGCCGCCCAGGTCGACCTCGTGATCTGCCATGCGGTCACCTACGCGACCTCGAGCACGGTGCTCCCGGTCGCGCAGGCCGCCAAGGCGCCGGTGCTGCTGCTCGGGTTGCAGCCGACGACGAGCCTCGACTACGCGAACACCGGCACCGGCGAGTGGCTGGCCAACTGCGCCGCCTGCTGCGTGCCGGAGCTCGCGGGCGCGTTCACGCGCGCGGGCATCCCCTACGACACGGTCGCGGGGACGATCGAGGACGACGAGCGCGCGTGGGCGAAGATCGGCGCCTGGGTGCGGGCGGCCGGCGTGGCGCGCGCGCTGCGGCGCTCGCGCATCGGCTTCCTCGGCCACGTGTATCCGGGGATGCTCGACATGTACACCGACTTCACGATGGTCCACGCCCAGGTCGGCGCGCACGTCGAGGTGCTCGAGATCGACGACCTCGGCGCGCGGGTGGCGGCGGCCGAGGACGCAGAGGTCGAGGCGAAGGTGGCGGAGATCCGCGAGATGTTCGCGTTCGCGGATCCGAGCGACGACCCGATCGCGGGCCCGATCGAGGACGACGCGCTCGACTGGTCGGCGCGCGTGGCGGTCGGGCTCGACGCGCTCGTCGCGGACTTCGAGCTCGACGCGCTGACCTACTACTACCGCGGCGTCGGCGGCAACGAGGCCGAGCGGCTCGGGGCCGGCCTGATCGTCGGCAACTCGCTGCTGACCGCGCGCGGCATCCCGACCGCGGGCGAGGCCGACCTCAAGACCAACCTCGCGCAGCTGATCCTCGACCGGCTCGGCGCGGGCGGGTCGTACACCGAGTACTACGCGCTCGACTTCGACGAGGACTTCGTGCTGATGGGCCACGACGGGCCGGGCCACGTCGCGATCGCCCAGGAGCAGCCGACGCTGCGCGCGCTCCAGCTCTACCACGGCAAGAGCGGCGCCGGGCTGAGCGTCGAGTTCAAGGTCCGCTACGGGCCGGTCACGATCGTCGGCTGCACGCAGACCGCGGACGGGCGGCTGAAGCTGCTGGTCGCCGAGGGCGAGTCGATCCCCGGCGAGACGTTCCGGATCGGCAACACCAACAGCCGCCTGCGCTTCGGCCACCGGCCCGCCGAGTTCCTCGAGCGCTGGTGCGAGCAGGGCCCGACCCACCACGTCGCGCTCGGCGTCGGCCACGTCGCGCGCGACGTGCGCGCGCGTCGCGCGCATGCTCGGATCTCGAGTACGCGGAGGTGGGCTGAGTGGAGCGCGTGTGCTTCCTGCTGCGGGTCGACCCGGAGCGGCTCGACGAGTACAAGGAGCGCCACCGCACCGTGTGGCCCGAGATGCGGGACGCGCTGCGCGAGGCGGGCTGGGGCAACTACTCGCTGTTCCTGCGCGAGGACGGGCTGCTGGTCGGCTACGTCGAGACCGAGGACTTCGAGGCGGCCCAGCGCGCGATGGCGGCGACCGACGTCAACGACCGCTGGCAGTCCGAGATGGCGGCGTTCTTCGGCGAGCGCGCCGACGAGGGGCTCGTGCGCCTCGAGGAGGTCTTCCACCTTGACTGACTACGCCGCCGTCGACCTCGGCGCGACCAGCGGGCGCGTGGTGCGCGGCGCGCTGGACGGCGGGCGGGTCGAGCTCGAGGAGGTGCACCGCTTCGACAACCGGCCGGTGCGGCTGCCCGACGGCCTGCGCTGGAACCTGCTGCACCTGTTCACCGAGACGCTCGCCGGGCTGCGCCGCGCCGGCGAGCTCGCGGGCGTCGGCGTCGACACGTGGGGCGTCGACTACGCGCTGCTCGACGGCGAGCGGCCGCGTCCTCGGCCTCCCCTTCCACTACCGCGACGACCGCACCGACGGGATGATCGAGCGCGCGTTCGAGCGCGTCCCGGCCGAGCGGCTGTACGCCGCCACCGGCATCCAGACGATGCCGATCAACACCGTCTTCCAGCTGCTCGCCGACGAGGGCTCGGCCGCGCTCGAGGCCGCGCAGCGGATCGCGCTGTACCCGACCTGCTCGCGCTGTGGCTGTGCGGCGAGCTCGCCAACGAGCGCACGAACGCCTCCACCACCGGGCTGCTCGACGCCCGCAGCGGCGAGTGGGCGAGCGAGCTGATCGGCGAGCTGGGGCTGCCGCAGCGACTGTTCGGACCGCTCGCGGAGCCGGGCACCGAGCTCGGCCCGCTGCTCGGCCACCACGACCTCGGCGGCCACGCCCGTCTACGCGGTCGCCAGCCACGACACCGCGTCCGCGTTCGCCGCCGTGCCGGTCGACGAGCACGCGGCGGTGCTCTCCAGCGGCACGTGGTCGCTGCTCGGCCTCGAGCTGCCGGAGCCGGTGCTCAGCGACGCCGCGCGCGAGGCCACCCTCACCAACGAGCGCGGGATCGACGGCACCACGCGGCTGCTCAAGAACGTGATGGGGCTGTGGCTGCTCGAGGAGTCGCGCCGCTGCTGGGACGACACCTCCTACGACGAGCTGCACCAGCTCGCGAAGGCAGCGGAACCGGACGTTCCGCTGTTCGACCCCGACACCGACGAGTTCCTGCGCCCCGGCGACATGCCCGGCCGCATCGCCGCCGCCTGCGAGCGCACCGGCCAGCCCGCTCCGGACGGCGTCGGCGCGACCGTGCGCAGCATCCTCGTCTCGCTCGCCTGCAAGTACCGCTGGACGCTGGAGCGGCTCGAGGCGGTCAGCGGCCGCGAGGTGCGCCGGATCCACGTGATCGGCGGCGGCGCGCGCAACGACCTGCTGTGCCGGCTGACCGCCGACCTGTGCGGCCGCGAGGTGCTCGCCGGCCCGGTCGAGGCGACCGCGCTCGGCAACGTGCTCGTACAGGCGCGCGGCGCCGGCGAGCTCGCCTCGCTCGCCGAGCTGCGCGACGCCGCCGCCGCGTCGGCCGAGCCCAAGCTGCATGAGCCGTCGGGCGACGGCGAGACCTACGAACGCTTCCTGGCCGTCACCGGCCTCCGAGTCGAGGAGAGAGCATCGTGACCGACGTCGAAGCCCGCCTGCGCGAGCTCGTGATCGAGACCCCGTCCTGGGGCTACGGCGACTCCGGCACGCGCTTCGGGACGTTCCCCCAGCCCAGCCGCCCGCGCGACGTCTTCGAGCGGATCGACGACGCCGCAGAGGTCCAGCGCCTGACCGGCACCGCAGGCGCGGTGGCGCTGCACTTCCCGTGGGACGAGGTCGACGACTACGGGGCGCTGCGCGAGCACATCGAGGCGCGCGGGTTGAAGGTCGGCGCGGTCAACCCGAACCTGTTCCAGGACGACGACTACAAGCTCGGCTCGGTCACCCACCCGGACGCGCGCGTGCGCGAGAAGGCGGTCGCGCATCTCGTCGACTGCCTCGGGATCGCGGCCGACCTCGGCTCGACCGCGCAGTCGCTGTGGCTCGCCGACGGCACCAACTACCCCGGCCAGGACGACCTCCGCGCGCGCCGCGCCCGGCTGCACGAGTCGCTCTCGCAGGTCTACGCGCAGCTCCCGGACGACCAGGAGCTGCTCGTCGAGTACAAGCTCTTCGAGCCCGCGTTCTACGCCACCGACCTCGCCGACTGGGGCTCCGCGCTGCTGACCTGCCAGAAGCTCGGCGACCGCGCGCGCGTGCTGGTCGACCTCGGCCACCACGCCCAGGGCGTGAACATCGAGCAGATCGTGGCGCTGCTCGACGCCGAGGGCCGCCTCGGCGGCTTCCACTTCAACAACCGCAAGTACGCCGACGACGACCTGATCGTCGGCTCGGTCAACCCGTTCGAGCTGTTCCTCATCTTCTTCGAGCTCGCCGAGGGCGGGCTGCCGCGGCTGACCATCGACCAGTCCCACAACGTCGAGGCGAAGGTCGAGGCGATGGTGCTGTCGATCGTCAACCTGCAGGAGGCCTACGCGAAGGCGCTGCTCGTCGACCGCGACGCGCTGCGCGCCGCCCAGGAGGCGGGCGACGTGCTCGGCGGCCACGAGGTGTTGCTCGACGCGTACCGCACCGACGTCCGGGAGGTCTGCGCCCGCGCGCGGACCGCGCTCGGCGCGGAGGAGGACCCCATCGCGGCGCACCGCGAGTCTGGTTACAAGGCGCGAATGGCAGAGGAGCGCTCATGAGTACCGTCACCCCCCTGATCGATCGCGTCGAGGACCTCTGGCCCGACGGCAGCCCGCCCGACGCGGTGCTCGACCAGCTGGTGCAGGCCTCGCACCTGCTGGGCGCGAACCGCGCGGTGTCGAACTTCGGCGGCGGCAACACGTCGGCCAAGGGCACGGCGGAGGACCACACCGGCCGCGAGATCCCGGTCATGTGGGTCAAGGGCTCGGGCTCCGACCTCGCCACGATGGGGCCGGAGCACTTCACCGCGCTCAAGCTCGACGAGGTCCTGCCGCTGATCGAGCGCGACGAGATGAGCGACGAGGACATGGTCGCCTACCTGTCGCGCTGCCAGCTCGACCCCGCGGCGCCGCGCTGCTCGATCGAGACGCTGCTGCACGCGTTCGTCCCGGCGCCGCACGTCCACCACACGCACCCCGACGGGATCAACGTCCTCGCCGGCAGCGCCGACGGCGAGCGGCTCGTCGCGGAGTGCTTCGGCGACGCCGCCGCCTGGATCCCCTATATCCGGCCCGGCTTCACGTTGTCGAAGCAGGTCGGCGAGGCGGCGCGCGCCAACCCGGACCTGAAGCTCGTTGTGCTCGCCAAGCACGGACTGGTGGTGTGGGGCGACAGCGCCGAGGAGGCCTACCGGCGGACGATCGAGGTCATCAACCAGGCGGTCGCGTTCGTGAACGAGCGCACCGGGGACGTGGCGCGCTTCGGCGGCCGGCACCCCGACGCCGACGGCGCCCGGCCGGAGCTCCTGCAGGAGCTGCTGCCGGCCATCCGCGGCGCGGTCTCGAGCGAGAAGCACAAGCTGCTGACGGTCGACACCTCGGAGCGGGCGCTCGAGTTCGTCTCCTCCGCCGACGCCGAGCAGCTCGTCACCGTCGGCGCGCCCTGCCCCGACCACCTCGTGCACACCAAGCGGCTGCCGCTGTGGATCCCGTACGACCCGGAGGCGGACGACGCCGACGCGCTGCGCGAGCGGATCGCCACGGGCGCCGAGGCGTTCCGTGAGGAGTACCGGAGGTACGTCGAGGCACACCGCGACGAGTCGACCGAGCCGGCCGACCCCGACCCGCGGGTCGTGCTGATCCAGCACCTCGGGCTGGTCGCGGCGGCGCCCACGACCAAGGCCTCCAAGCTCTCGCGCGACCTCTACCATCGCGCGATCGAGGTGATGGCCGGCGCCCACGCGCTCGACGAGTTCGTCTCGCTCGACGCCGCCGAGAGCTTCGCGATCGAGTACTGGCCGCTCGAGCTCTACAAGCTCGCGCAGGCGCCGCCGCCCGGCGAGCTGCAGGGCCGCGTCGCGCTGGTGACCGGCGGCGCGGGCGGCATCGGCCGCGCGATCGGGGACGCGCTCGCCGAGGCGGGCGCGTGCGTGGTCGCGTTCGACCTCGACCAGGAGGGCGCGTCGGACGCCGTCGCGGCGTACGGCGACGACGGCCTGGCGGTCAGCGGCGACGTCACGAGCGAGGAGGCGGTGGCCGGGGCGTTCGCCGAGGCGGTCGCGCGCTACGGCGGCGTCGACATCCTCGTGTCCAACGCCGGCGTCGCCTCCAGCGCGGCGCTCGAGGACACGACGCTCGACGAGTGGCACCGCAACCACGACATCCTCGTCACCGGCTACTTCCTCGTCGCGCGCGAGGCGTTCCGGGTCCTGCGGCAACAGGACATCGGCGGCTCGATCGTGTTCATCGCGTCCAAGAACGCCGTGGTGGCGGGCAAGAACGCCGCGGCGTACTCGTCGGCCAAGGCCGCCGAGCTGCACCTCGCGCGCTGCCTCGCCGAGGAGGGCGGCGGCGCCGGCATCCGCGTCAACACCGTCAACCCCGACGCGGTGCTGCAGGGCTCGCGGATCTGGGACTCCTCATGGCGCGAGGAGCGCGCCGCCTCCTACGGGATCGAGCCCGACGAGCTCGAGGAGCACTACCGCCAGCGGACCACGCTGCGGGTCAACATCTTCCCGGAGGACATCGCCCACGCCGTGCTGCACTTCGCCTCCCCCGCCCGCTCGGGCAAGAGCACGGGGAACCTCCTCAACGTGGACGGGGGCGTGCCGGCGGCCTACGCGCGGTAGCCACGACGTACGAGCTGGTGACGGCGAACCCGTCGCTGCTCTCGTTGCCTCGGTGAGGATCTCGCGCGCGCGGTCGACGATGCCGGCCTGGACGTCGCCCTTCCCCTGCGCCTCGAGCATCGCCGCATTGCCCGTGCCAGTGCCGAGGTCGAGCACTCGCTCGCCGGGCTGCGGCGCCGCCGCTTCGACGACGACGCTCGCCACGGGCGCCCGCTGGGCGGCCGTGCCCTCGTAGCGGCCCACTCCCCAGTCGATGCTCACCTCACGAGCTTCCTTCCGAGGAAGTAGATGCCGGGCGAGTTCTCGAAGCCGTCGCTCGGATTGTTCTTAAGCGTCGAGGAGCGGATCTCGAGCGTGCCGGTGCGGTTGTTGCTGACGAAGAAGACGGCGCCGCCGCCCTCGCGCGCGTGGTTGCGGGTCATGCGCGTGCCGGCGATCAGCACGCGGAAGTCGTTGCCGTCCGTGTAGATCGCGCCGCCCGAGCCGCCGCCGGGCGTTCCCCCGCGCTGGGGGTTGGCCCCGCGGCCGATCGCGGAGTTGCGCGTGAAGGTGCTGTTGAAGATCGACCACGACACGCCGATGCTGCTGAGCGCGGCGCCGTTGCTGCAGACACCGCGGGTGAACGTGCTGCGGGTCACGTAGACCGGCTGGCCGTGGTACTGCGAGAGCGCCCGCACGGCGGCGCCGCCGAGGTCCGGGCCCGTCGGGTCGCAGCGGTTGCCGGTGAACCGCGAGCGCACGATCTTGAGCCGCCCGCCGCGCACGAAGATCGCACCGCCACCGCCGCCCTCGTACGTCTCGCCGGTGGAGTCGCCGTTCGCGAAGGTGAGGTTCTGCACGACCAGCCGCGGCGTCGCCTGGTCGTCGCAGTGCGACGTGGTCCAGATCTGCCGCTTGTCGCAGGTGTCCTGGTAGAGGATGCGGCGCTTCCCGCCGCCGCTGAGCGTGATCTTGCCGCGGCCGTCGAGCACGACGCGGCGGCTCGTGTTGACGACCTTGGCGGTCTCCTTCATCACGATCTTGACCTTGCTGCGCCCGCAGCGGAAGCGGATGACCCCGCCCTTGGCGACCGCCCGCACGACCGCGCGCGAGGTACAACTCCGCGCGGTGCCGTGGCCGACCCAGCGGTCAGGGTGCGAGGTGTTGACCGCGCGCGCTTCGGGCGGCAGCGGCACCGCGGCGGCCGCGGTTGCGGGCGCCACGAGGAGGGCGGCGCAGATGGTCGTGAGGGCGAGGCGCATGGAGCCGCCAGCCTACGCACCGGCGGCGTATGCTCGCTCGCCGATGCCACCCACCAGCGTCCACTTCAACGGCTCCGTCAACCTGCCCGACGGCGAGACCGTGATGCGCGAGATCAGCACTCGCATCCCGTCGGGCGTGCGCCGGATGACCGACGGCGAGACCGGCGACCGCGGCTACTGGATCAGCTTCCAGATCGAGAAGTTCCTCGCCATGCCCGAGCTCGAGACCGTGGCCACCGGACACGCCTACGAGACCGAGTCGGACGCGCCGGAGATGCCCCAGCTCCGGCTCGCCAAGGGCGCCTCGGCGGACACGATCGACTGGCCCAACCTCGGCTACGCCGACGCCTACGCCGAGTCGTTCGCGATCTTCGACCGCCTCCAGCAGGAGGGCACGATCCCCGCCGGCGTGCGGATGCAGGTGCAATACCCGACGCCGCTGGCGTCGATGGCGGGCACGGTCGTGCCGGAGGACATGCAGGCCGTCGCGGCCTCGTACGAGCGCGCGCTGTTCGCCGACCTCGACGATCTGGTCGGCAGGCTCCCGCACGAGCGGATCGCGGTGCAGTGGGACGTGGCCGTCGAGTTCGGCGTCCTCGAAGGCGCGTTCGGCCTGACGCTGCCGCTCAAGCACGTCGCGCCCGGCCTGATCCGCGCCCTCGACCAGGTGCCGGCCGACGTCCCTGCCGGCATGCACCTCTGCTACGGCGACTACGGCCACCAGCACTTCACGCAGCCCGAGTCGCTGCAGATGCAGGTCGACGTCGTGAACGCCGTCGTGTCCGGCGCTTCGCGGCCGCTCAACTGGGCCTCGTTCACCGTGCCCCAGGCGCGCGACGACGCGAGCTACTTCGCACCGCTGAGCGGCCTGACCGCCGGCCCGGACACCGAGCTCTACTTCGCGCTCGTCCCCTACCACCCCGACGACCAGGCCGAGGGCACCACCGCCACCCAGATCGAGCACGTCGACGCTGCGCTCGCGGGTCGCGAGTGGGGCATCTGCACCGAGTGCGGGATGGGCCGCGCGAACGCCGAGGACATCCCGAGGCTGCTCGACCTGCACCGCGAGATCCTCGCCGCCTGATTGGCTGACCCGCTCCTCGCCGCCCGGTCACGCGACCGACGCGTGCGCGTCCTGGATCTCCTTGAGGTACTGGTGGACGAAGGCGATCGCCATGCTGCCCTCGCCGACGGCGGCGGCGACGCGCTTGACCGGGCCGGAGCGGACGTCGCCGCAGGCGAAGATGCCGGGCACGCTCGTCTCCAGCAGGTACGGGTCGCGGTCGAGCGGCCAGCGCGCCCGTCGCGCGCATGTCGGCGCCGGTGAGCACGTAGCCCCGCGCGTCCAGCGCGACCTCGGGCGGGAGCCAGCCGGTCTCGGCGTCGGCGCCGATGAAGATGTACAGGCCGCCGGAGGCGTGCCGGGTCGCCTCGCCGGTCGACCGTCGCTCGACTCGATCTCCTCCAGCGCCGCGTCGCCGTGCGCGGCGACCATCTCGGCGCCGAGCAGCGTCGCGGATGTTCGGCTCGCGCCGCGAGCTGGTCGATCAGGTAGTGCGACATGCTCTTCTCGAGCGCGTCGCTCCGCGGACAGACGATCGTGACGCTCCGGGCGTGGTTCGAGAAGAACAGCGCCGCCTGGCCGGCCGAGTTGCCCGCGCCGACGATGTGGATGTCCAGGCCGTGCGTGTTCGGCGCTTCGCTGCGCGCCGCGCCGTAGGAGATGCCCTTCCCGGCCAGCCGCTCGAAGCCCTCGATCGCGAGCTGCCGCCACGGCGACCCCGCACGCGAGGATGATCGTTCGCGCGCGGATGACGTCGCCGCCGTCGAGGTGGACCTGGCGCGTCGCGGGGTCGATCGCGCTCGATCGAGCGCGTGACCAGGATCTCCGCGCCGAGGCGGCGCGCCTGCTGCAGCGCGCGGCTCGCCAGCTCGTCGCCCGACACGCCGGAGGGGAAGCCGAGGTAGTTCTCGATCCGCGACGAGGTCCCAGCCTGACCGCCGGGCGCCTCGCGCTCGACGACGATGGTGCGAAGGCCCTCCGAGGCGCCGTAGACCGCGGCGGCCAGGCCGGCGGGCCCGGCGCCGACGATCACCGTGTCGTACTCCGGCGCCTCCGGGCTCGGTCCCGAGCCCGAGGAGCTCGGCCACACGGCGCAGCCGCGGCCGAACGACCGTCTTGCCGCCGATCACGCGGATGGCCGGCAGGTCCTCGGCGCCGTGGCAGCGGGCCGTCCCAGATGGTCGGCCGCGTCCGGCTCGTCCGGCGTGAGCCAGCGGAACGTGACCTGGTTGCGGTCGAGGAAGTGCCGCAGCGTCCGTGCACGTCGGCGTCCCAGCGCTGCCCGACGACGATCGCCCGCGGCGGCGGCGGCTCTGCGGCGAGGCCCTGGAGGCCGCGGAGCGCCGCTCATCCGGTGCGCGGCGAGGCGGCCGACCTCCTGGGCGAGTGCGGCGCCGTCGCCGCGACCGCGTGGTAGTCGCGCGGCTCGACCCGCATGACGCGCGACGGCTCGGCGGCGCGAAAGCCGACCGGGAACACGGTGCCGAGCGCGATCGGCACCTCGCCGAAGATGTCGCCGGGATGACGGACGCCGACGACCCGCTCGATGCCGTCGACATGCTGGACCGGCTCGATCCTGCCCTCGAGCACGCGCGAACAGCGCGCGCTCGCTGCCCTGGTCCGCGGCGTACTCGCCGGGCGCGAGCTCGATGTCGGCCGCCACGCGTGCCAGCCGCTCGCGCTGCGCGCCAGTCAGAGTGGCGAACAGAGCGAGCTGGGCAACTTCGTCCGCCGTAACCACCACGCGACCCTCCCGCACCCGGCTGAGGGAGTCAACCCTGGCCTCGGAGCGTCGTTCAGCGGAGCTCCTCGACCAGCCCGATGATCACGCCGGCAGGGCCGCGGACGTAGGCGTAGCGGTAGATGTCCTCGTACTGCGCCACCACGCCCACGAGCTCGGCGCCGTGGGGGCGCAGCCGCGCGAAGACCTCGTCGGCGGAGTCGACGACGAACGTGATGCGAGGGATGCCCGGCACGTTCACGGGCGCCCGCGGCGGGCCGCTCGTGGCCACCGGCCGCTGGAACGTCGACACCTCAACGCGGCCGTGGCCGTCCGAGGTCCGCAGGAAGGCGATGTCCGCTCGGACGCCGTCCAGCCCGATCAGCTGATCCGCCCATTCGCCTTCGACGGTCGTCTCGCCCTCCAGCTCGAGGCCCAGCGCGACGAAGAACGCCACAGCAGCCTCGAGGTCCTCGACGACCACGCCCACGTGGTCCATCCGCTTGATCGTCATGCTGTTCTGCTCCTTGGTCGCCTGGCCTGACGTGGCCACTCTCTCCCTGGAGCGGAACCACCGCCGCATTCTCGACACCGGCGGACGCGACCCGATTCGTCGCGGAAGCGGCGCTCAGTCGGGAGGCCGGCGAGCCTGAGCGATTCGCGCCGCCCGGAGGCTGACCGCCATGATCGCGCTCATGCTCGCGGCGAGGACGACGCTGCCGGCGAGCACACCGGCGGCGTCGAGTCCGACCGCGATCGTGACCGCGATCGGCACGACCGCGGTCACACAGATGAGGCCGGCGATCAGGACCTTCGCCGGCCGCGGGATCTCGCGGCTTCCGACGGCGTCGCGCTCCCGCTCGATGGCTTCGAACCGTGGTTTGCACACGAGATAGAACCCAACGAGGAACACGACCCAGAAGATTCCGACGGCAACCCACAGCACGTCTAGCGTCTACCCAATCGGAGCGCGTGTGCAGAAGGATGAGCGCGGTCGTGCCAAATCCGATCCCAATGAGCTTGGGTCCACGTCCAATTACCGCTAGCGTGGAGTATCGAGAGAACGGTGCCGTCGGCGCTGTTCGCGTCGCCAAGGGATTGGGACAAGAGATGGGATCACGGACGTCAGCCGATACGCCGTTGCGAGTGGTCATCGCGGATGACGACGCGCTCGCGCGGCGCGTGATCAGGCTCGCGCTCCGGGCCCGCGGGATGACCGTGGTCGCGGAGGCGAAGGACGGGCGCGAGGCGGTCCGGTCCACCCTGGTCCACCAGCCTGATCTCGTGGTCCTGGACGCCGTGATGCCGGGGCTCGACGGGATCCTCGCGACGCGTGAGATGCTCGACGCGGATCCTGACCTGCGCGTGGTCGTGCTGACCGGCGCCGGCGAGGACGCGCTCGGCATCCAAGCGCTGCGGGCGGGCGCCGTCGCCGTCGTTCCCGACGACGCGAGCGTCGAGGCGCTGGGTCGCGCCGTCGAGGGAGCGGGTCGTGGGGAGTGGGCGATCGCGCGCGCAGCGGGCTGACGCGCGACCTCGCACGTCCGATGACACGATGCTCGGATGCCGTTCGTCCCCGACGACTTCCAGCCGCCACTCAGCCTCGCCGCTGACGGCTTCCTGCTCGAGCCCCTCGGTCCCCAGCACAACGAGGACGACTACGCCGCGTGGTGTCCTCGATCGAGCACATCCGGGCGACGCCGGGCTTCCCGACGGTCGCTGGCCGCGCCGCGATGACGCTGGAGGAGAACCGCGCGGACCTCGAGCGCCACGCTCGCGACTTCGCGGCGCGGTCCGGCTTCACCTACACGGTCCTCGACCCATCGGCCGCCGCGTGATCGGCTGCGTCTACATCTACCCCACGGGCGAGGAGGACGCGACGTCCTCTCGTGGGTGCGCGCAACGCGCCGAGCGTGACAGCGCGCTCCGGAAGCTCGTCTCGCGCTGGCTCGCCGAGGCGTGGCCGTTCGCGCGGTCGCATACGCCGGACCGGCGTAGGCGCGCTCCGCTCTCCACGACGAACGTCAGCGCGCGGCACGGTGACGCCGGCTGCACGGTGGCCAGAATGGGCCGATGCGGAAAATCGACGCCTTCGCCCACATCCTGCCGCCCGGCTATCTGCAGCACCTGGAGCGCCGGCTCGCCGCGACGATGAGGCCGGACCGGCTGCGCTACTACCAGCAGGGCGTCTTCGGCTTCGACCCGGTCATCAGCGACCTCGACGCCCGCTTCCGCGTCATGGACCGGCACGGCGACTACGCGCAGATCCTCGTGCTGGCCGTGCCTCCTCTGGAGGAGGTCGACCCGCCGCAGGCCGCCGCCGAGCTGGCGCGGCGCGCCAACGAGGAGATGGCCGACCTGGTGCGGCGCTTCCCCGACCGGTTCGCGGGATTCGCGGCCGCCCTGCCGCTGGGTGACGTCGAGGCGTCGCTCGGCGAGATCGACTACGCGGCCGGCGAGCTGGGCGCGCTCGGCGTCCAGTTCTTCAGCAACGTCCGCGGCGTGCCACTGGATAATCCCCGCTTCGACCCGATCCTCACGCGGATCGAGGAGCTCGACTGGATGATCTGGCTGCACCCGGCCCGCGACGCCGCCTGGCCCGACTACCCGACGGAGCGCGAGTCCGACTTCGGGATCTGGTGGTCGCTCGGCTGGCCGTACGAGACGGCGGCCGCCCTCTCACGGCTCGTCTACTCCGGTCAGATGGACCGCCATCCGCGGCTGCGTGTGATCGCCCACCACGGCGGCGGCATGGTGCCGCACTTCTCGGCGCGGCTCGGCATGGGCCCGGGTTACCGGCAGGTGGAGGGGAGCCTTCCGCTGCCGCCGCTGGACTACTTCCACCGCTTCTACGCGGACACAGCGCTCTTCGGCGCGCCGCACGCGGTGCGCTGCGTCCTCGAGTTCTTCGGCCCGAAGCACGTGCTGTTCGGCACCGACACGCCGCTGGGACCGCCCGACGCCATCGACGCCACCATCGCCGACCTCGACACCGCCGGGCTGTCAGCGGCGGAGTTGGCCGCGGTGTACGCGGGCAACGCGCAGCGCCTCCTCGGCGTGCGCTGACCTAGTTGCAGGCGTAGGCGCGGATCTGCCTCCGCAGGACCTTCACGAGGTCGCCCTGGGCGATGTTGACGTCGACGAGGTGCAGGCCCCACTCCGGCGTCGGCGACGCCTTCGGAACCGGCGTTCCAGGGGCGGAGGTGATCCGCAGCACGTGTCCGCCGCCCGCCCGGGAGCAGCGGCCGGTGAACGCCCCGTCGCTCTGCACGAACGTCGTTGACGCAGCCGGCCATTGGAGTCCGAGCAGCGAGATTCCCGCGGCGATCAACGTACCGGGGGCGAACGGCTGCGTCGGAGCCACCGAGCTCAACGGGACCGACCGGCCGCTGCCGAGGGCGGCCGGGTTCGTACAGGCGGTCTCGAGCTTGGAGCCGTTGGGCAGGCCGAGGAAGTCCGCGACGCGGCTCCCGCCCCGGCCGAACAGCGCCGCGCCCGGCGGCGTCTCGTTGAACGTGCTGAACGCGATCACGCAGGCGAGCTGCGTCGCGCGCCTGCAGGTGGGTACGCGGCGGAACGCGCCGCCGCGGTCCGACTTCTCGCGGACGGTGACGTTGCCCCCGAGCAGCACCGCTGAGACCATCCGCCGGCGTAGCGCGCGGTGCTTGTCGATGCGCCGGCGGATGAGGCGTTCCAGGTGATAACTCCCCTGCGAGTGCCCGAGGAGGACGAAGCCGCGACGCGGGCCGATGCGGCGAAGGAACGCGTCGAAGGCCTTCTCCACATCGCCGTAGGCCGTGCGGTAGTCGCGTCGGGTCGTCGTACCGGCCTGGAGCGCCGGCACCGTCGCCTGCCGGTAGACGGGCGCGTACACGCGGCAGACCTGCGAGAAGCGCGCGGCCTGGTAGAGCGCGATCGAGCGGATCTCCGGGTCCACGCGCTTGGTCGCCAGCCGTCCCGGCTGGTTGGAGACGGTCGGATAGACGTAGAAGCAGGCGACGCCGCGATCGCGGTCGCGCCTCGGCGTGGAGCTTGCCGTGCGCGCGTCCCACCCGCGGTAGAACGTCGTGCTCAGGCCCGGCCGGCAGGGGTCGTGCGCGACGCCCGGGCCGCACAGCCACTTGGTCGCGGCGGGCGCACTCCCGGCGGCGCCCACGGTCGTCGCCGCGGTCACCGCCGCCAGGGCGCAGATCCGCCTGATCGTTCTGCCGGTCACGAAGCGTCCCCTTTCACGCGAAGCCGGGAGTGTGCCCGATTCGAACGACCCCCCGCCGCTATCCCCAGACCAACGGCGGGTAGCGCTCTGTCATGAAATACGCGTAGGCGTTGCCGCGGACGTGCCAGCGCAGGCCCGGCACCATGAGCTCGAAGACGCCCCGCGGAATCTGCTTCGTGAAGAGCACGGTGAAGAAGGCGATGATCGTCAGGACGCCGGTCAGCCAGTAGAGCACGCCGGCGATCACCAGGTACGGGATCGCCAGCAGCCATTGCACCAGCGGTCGCCAGTTTGCGATCCGCTCTGGGTAGGCGACGCTGAGCCGAACCGGGTATCCGGGGTCGTCAGCCAACGAGAACGGCGGATAGGCATCCGTCATCAGGTGGAAGTAGGCCACCACGCGGTAGACCCACCTGGCCGTTCCAACCAAGTAGTCAAAGGCGCCGCGCGGCCAGCGTCCCGTGAACAAGACGGCGAAGAACGCGTAGACAGCCACGAAG
This sequence comes from uncultured Solirubrobacteraceae bacterium, assembly GCA_963722815.1. Lineage (GTDB taxonomy): Bacteria > Actinomycetota > Thermoleophilia > Solirubrobacterales > Solirubrobacteraceae > DASQFQ01. The sequence continues at coordinate 777,771 of CAVROM010000003.1, read as the reverse complement.
AAGGCGCCGATGCCGACAAAGAACAAGGCGAAGAAGTGCGGGATGACCAACAGCCACTTGATCAGCGGCAACCACCGGTTCAGCTCGGACGGGTAGCTGATCTCGAGGTCGACCGCATACTCCGGTGAGGGCGGGCCGGACGGATCCGACACGGCGACCGCCCGGGACAGTTCAGCTGCCGGCGGCGGCTGGGCCGGCGGTCGCTCTGAGGGTGTTGGAGCCGGACCTTCGGAAGGCTGGTCGGGAGTCGTCACGGCCCAACCCTAACCCGCACGGATCGGGTGGTCTCGAAGATTCGTCGCGGTCGTCGCGGCGCCGATGCTCAGGCGAAGTCGTCGGGATGCCGGTCGGCCCACGGCACGGACTCCTCGAGCTGAGCGGCCACGCGCAGGAGCACTGCCTCCTCCAACGCCATCATCTGCACGCCCACCGGCAGTCCGTCCACCTCCCCCAGCGGCAGCGAGATCGCCGGCCACCCCGTGACGTTCGCCACCGCCGTAGCGCCCGTGGACGCGAACTCGACGTCGAAGAACGCATCCACGCTGCCCCGCGAGGACGACAGCGCCCCAGGCGGCGGTGGCAGGACGTTGAGCGTCGGGCAGAGGACGATGTCGGCCGAGGCGAACACGCTCGCGAGCCGCCGCGTCTGAGCGTGCAGGTCGTCGATCGCCGAGATGTGGTCGAGCGCGGTCAGCTCGAGGCCCTCGTTCAGCATGTCCCAGGTCACCGGGTCGAGCTCGTCGGGTTCCGGCCGGCGCCCCAGCACCTCGAGCAACCAGGTGAAGGTGGCGGCGTTGTCCACCGCGTGGACAACCGAGATCGCCCGGCGCACGACTTCGGGATCGCACGCCAGTGCCCCGGACACGACGTGATGCCCCAGGTGCTCGAGCGTCTCGGCCGCGCGGTCGGCCACGGCCTGGATGCGCGGGTCGGGCGTGCCCGGGAACGGCGGCCGTTCGAGGCGAAGCACGCGCAAGCGGCCGGGATCGGCGCCGGCCTCGTGGACGAATGGGCGCGCAGGCGGCGGCGCGGGGAAGGGGTCGCCGGGGGCGCTGCCGGCGATCACGTCGAGCAGGAGCGCGGTGTCGCGCACGCTGCGAGTCAACGCGTGGGTGGTGCTGAGGCCGTCGAGCGAGACGCCGGCCGACGGCGCGAAGGAGCTCCGCGCCCGGCGGGGCTTCAGCCCGACCAGGCCGCAGCAGGCCGCCGGCATCCGGATCGAGCCGGTGCCGTCGCTGCCGGATGCCGCACCGATCAGCCCAGCCGCGACCGCGGCTGCCGAGCCGCCGCTCGAGCCGCCCGGAGACAGCTCGGGCTTCCAGGGGCTCAGGGTCCGGCCGAAGAGCGTCGGCTCGGTCGCGCAATGGTTGCCGAACTCCGCCGTGTTGGTGCGCCCGCAGATGATCAGCCCCGCGGCGAGGTAGCGCTCGACGGTCCACGCCGTCTCGGAGGACACGTGATCGCGCAGTGCGCGCGAGCCCATGCGTTCGGGTACACCGGCCTGAGACTGGCCCAGGTCCTTCAGCAGAAACGGCACCCCGGCCAGCGGTCCGTCGCGCAACGGACGAGCCGCCTCGGCTCGCGCGGCCTCGAACTGCTCGTGCACGAGCACGTTCAGCTCACGCTTGGCCTCCAACCGGGCGATCGCGGCGTCGACGAGCTCGAGCGCAGACACCTCGCCGCGGCGGACCAGCGCCGCCTGCTCGGTGACGTCCTTGACCATCAGCTCCGCGGACAAGGCGCGCCACTCTAACCCCCACACGCGCGGACATGGCCGGCCGACCGTCTCGGAGCGGCCGCCGGCTGCTGATCGCGCAGAGCGGCATTTTCGGTGGGGTGTTCGCCGCCGTCGCGCCGCGTTAGGTTTTCGGGGTGGAGGTCGTTCGGGTGAACGGGCTCAGGATCGCGTACGAGCGCGCGGGCGCGGGCGGCCGCTGGTGCTGGTGCACGGCGCCGGTGACGATGGCCGCGTGTGGCGGCCGCAGCTCGCGGCGCTGGCGGTCGAGTTCACGGTGGTCGCGTGGGATGAGCCAGGCGCCGGACGCTCGGACGATCTGCCCGACGGCTTCGCCCTGGCGGACTACGCGCAGTGCCTGGCCGCGGTGACCGACGCGCTCGCGCTTGGCCCGGCGCACGTGGCGGGTCTGTCCTGGGGCGGGACCGTGGTTCTGGAGCTCTACCGGCGCTTCCCCGAGCACGTGAGGACGCTGATCCTCGCGGACGCCTACGCCGGCTGGAAGGGGTCGCTGCCGGCCGAGGAGGTGCGCCTGCGCGTCGAGGGTCTGCGCGCCGACCTGGCCGCCGGCGAGCGCGTTGACCCGCCGGGACTGTTCGCCGGCGAACCTCCTGCTGAGTTCGCTGCGCTGCTGGTAGAGATGGCTGACGCGAGCCGGCCCGAGAGCTTGGCGGTGCAGACGGCCGTGATGGCCGAGACCGACCAGCGGGCGCTCCTGCCCGCGATCACCGTGCCGACCCTGCTGATCTGGGGCGACGCGGACGCCCGCTCGCCTCTCACCGTCGCACGTCAGTTCGCCGACGCGATCCCCAGCACCGAGCTTCGTCGTCCTCGCGGGAGCCGGGCACGTCAGCAACCTCGAGCGGCCGCAAGCGTTCGCCGACGCACTCCGGAGCTTTTGCCGCGATCACCCACCGCGTCCAGGCTGACCGCGCGGGGCGATCCCCCGTGGCGCGTCTCGCGCGAAGGAGCACTCGCGTCGGGGAGGCTCCTCGGGTGGCGGTCGATGCCCCGTGTGCGGTGCCGACGTTCTCCGGGGTCCTCACGCGTATCCAGTGGCGCTGTGACGAACGTTGATCCGATTCTCGCCGAGCAACTCGCCTACTACCGGGCTCGCGCTCGCGAGTACGACAAGTGGTTCCGTCGCGAGGGGCTCCATGACTCGGGTGAGGAGCGCAATGCCAGATGGCGTCGTGAGCTCAATCGTGTGTTTTCAGCGCTCGATGCGTTCGCGCCTCGTGGAGACGTCCTCGAGCTTGCCTACGGCACGGGGGAATGGACGATCCGTCTCGCGGAGTCGGCGACCCGACTAGTCGGAGTCGATGCAGCGCCGGAGATGCGCGAACTCGCTCTGGCGAAGCTGCAGGATGCCGGCAAGAGCAACGTCGAGCTCAGGGTTGACGATCTCTTCAGCTGGCAGCCAGATCACGACTATGACGTCGTCTTCTTTGCGTTCTGGCTGTCGCACGTTCCCGAGAGCCATAGCGGACCGGTTCTGGCGCAGCGTGCACGACGCGCTCCGCCCCGGAGGCCGCTTCTTCCTCGTGGATGCCGCACGCGCGGTCCCCGACAGGAACGTCATTCACGGTTCGCAACTGCCCGATCGCGACAGCGCGACCGAGCTCAGGCGACTCGAGGACGGTCGGGCGTTTCGAATTATCAAGCGCTCGTTCGATCCCGACCGGCTCGCGCGAGATCTTCGTGTCCACGGCCTTGACGCGAGCTTTGTCGAGTCAGGCGAGTTCTTCGTCTACGGACTCGGCCGACGTGCCTAGCCCGACCTGAGACCCAGCGCCTTGTGATGGGCGACAAGCGGCAGGTCAGAGGCGGCAGTCGACGACTGCTCCCCTCTTGCGTCGCGTCACCAAGGGGCACTGCAACCGAACCGAGGCGCACCATCCGTCGCGCCCAAAGCTCGGGTTCGCGCGGCCGGAGAGGGCGGGCACAGTCAGCGGCTCCGGGCGCGAAGCGGCACTCATCCAGCCGGCGCGCGGAGTGCAAGTGGCAGGCGAGGGCGCCGGTGCGCCCGCGACGGGCGCGCCGCCCGCTCAGCGTGGTTTACGACACACCATTTGCACAGGCTGGTGCGCGCTTCCTCGATGTTCCAGGGCGGAGTTTCGCATCTTCTCGGGCGCGGTCGGGCCAATCAGCACGTGCAGGCCGAGCGGCGGCAGCTCCCCGCGATCGGCGAGCTCGAGCTCGGCTCGGTACGCGGCCAGGTATTTCGGTCCGGTGTCCTCGCTCTCCAAATCCACAAACCCGGCGCGGGCGAGGAGCGCTTGGGTCTCCGACGGTCTGACGAGAAACTCGCCCGTCCCGTCCTCGGACCAGGGCACGGGATGGTGCGGGCTGCCCGTTTGGGCCGAGCCCGTGCTCGGTGAGCGCGAAGAACCCGCCCGGTTTCGGCGCGCGCCAGGCCTCGCCGAAGAAGCGCTCGCGGTCGGCGACGTTCATGGTCACGTGCTGGGCATAGGCACCGTCGAAGGAGCCGTCGCCGAATGGCAGCTGCTCACCGACCCCCTGCTCGATGACGACCTGGTCACCCATGCCGAGCAGCGCGGTCAGCTTGTTCGCCGCCTCGACGAACGGCCCGGTGATGTCGACTCCGCTGACCTTGCACCCAAAGCGCTGCGCGAAGTAGCGGGCCGGGCCACCGATTCCGCAGCCGATGTCGAGTAGGTGGTGGTCGGACTCGACGGGCAGCCGATCCGCGAGGTCGACGGTGGCGGGAAAGCCACGCGCGTGGAAGTGGTCGACCAACGCCAAGTCCTCCACGGTCAACGACTCCAGGGACTTCGACGCCCGCTCCAGCGCAGAAACGATCAGGCCGTACACGTCGCGGTCAGCCCAATGGTCCGCGATCGAGGCTGCTGGAGACACGTCAATCCTCCTACTCCCGAGCCTACCGCGCGCCCGACGGCGACGGCGACGGACTGTTCGGCCGCCGACAATCGCCCGCGGACGGCCCCGGTCATCGGCACCTCGCGCGGCCACCGCCGCATCGAGGCGCCGTGACGGAGGCGTAGCGCCGGCTGAGGCGCCTCAACGGCGCGTCGCATCATCGCCTGCGAGGCTCTCGTCCTCCGTAACGGTTCCCGGACGCCCGCTTGAGACACTCGCTCGCGTCCGATCCACCTCACCGAAAGGTCGCTGATCATGCAGCGCAAGGCCCTGTATGTGACGGTCACGATGCTCATCGCGCTGGTTACCGCCGCGCCGGCACACGCCGCCGGGGGCACCAAGGCACGGATCTGCCTCCCCGTCCTCGCCACGGGCGTCGGCCAGGACAACTTCGACTTCACCACCGACGCGACGATCCGCAGCCACGGCATCCTCCTGGGCACGACGCACGCCGAGTTCACCCCCACGGGCGGTACCCCGCCCTCGGTCACCTTCACCGGCCCGATCGATTTCACCACCACGATCGGCACCCTCACCGCGCAGGTCGCCGGCTCGGTCAACACCGCGACCGGCGCGTTCGCGTCACAGTCGACGAGCCTGTCCGGGACCGGTGCGTTCCGCGGGGTCACCGGGAGCCTGAAGCTCGTCGGCACCGAGAACCTGCAGACGGGGGCCTTCACAGAGACGATCACCGGACGGCTCTGCACGCCCTTCCTGCACGCCTGAGCGACCGGGGGCGCGCCGTCTCGGTCAGCCGACCGGAAGTGTCCACCGAAGCGGTGCGCCGCCTGAGAGAGAGAACCCTCAGGCCGTCTGATGCTCGTCGCGCGGGACCTAGTCCTGCGGAGCCTCGCAGTCGCCGAACTTGAACTCGAAGCCGCCGCCGCCAGGGGACACGTGCACGACACCGGCGACCCTCGCCACGACGCCACTGTTCGGCGCAAGGATGTCGAAAAACGCAACGTCTGTGAACTCGAACCTGCCGGTGACGACGATGTTTGCCGCCGGCCGAGTTCGCCCCGACCAGGCGGTAGATCGTGCTCGTCGTCCCGTCGCTGAGCGTGACGTCGATCGGTACACGCGTGATCCTCAAGTGCTGGCTGCCGTCGGCGGCGGTGCTGTCGTGGGAGACGAAGCGCACCGTTCCACCGAGCACCGTGTAGTTCGTGCCCGGGCAGGTGAAGACCGCGCCGGTTGGATCGAAGGTCGTCACCTGCCCCGTCGCGGCGTTTCCGGCTGCGCTCGCCGAGACCGCGACCCCCAATGACGACACCATTGCGCCAAGCGTCGCGAGTGTTGCAACCGCCTTGTAGTTCATTCTGTTCTTTGTGCGGCTCATCTCGGTTCCTTTGCTTTCGAGGTCCTCGGTGGGGCTCTTTGTGGTGTGGGCAAGTCAACTGCTGACGGGCTGCGGCGTCGTCGGAGGGGGGGACGGTTGGCGGCCCCGCCGGGGAGGCGAGACCGAGCGTGCCTGGCTGATGACGCTGCCGGCACAGCCGTCGAGGTGCAGCACATCGACGCCGTCGTAGCCGTTCACCGGTGCGTCGGCGTTATCTCGCCGTGGGCGCCGCGGTAGGCGCCGACGATCGGAACCGCGCGGCCGGTCCGGAGTCGAGGCGCGCAAGAGGAGGTAGAGAGAGGGAGCCGATAGGGATACGAGCGTCGAGAGCGAGGTTGACCGGCCTGATTTTTGGGGTCCCTCCGGGTCGTCGGGTCGGGTCGGTCATCCGCGACGCACCGTCCCGGTGTAGGTGCGGGTGATGAGGTCGAGGTTGTCGTCGGCGGTGCCGGTGATTCGCCCTCGTCCTTGCAGCGTTTCGTAGGCCCCGGTTCCGTCGATGATCGCCCAGGTCCCGTGGTCGGTGAGGACGTGCGGGTCCTCGGTCGCGGTCTCGGTGATCGCGGCGCGTACCGTGAAGGTCCCGAGCGCACCGTCGAACCGCTGCGTGACGTGGACGGTGACGAAGTCGGGAGCGTCCATGTCCTCGAGGATCACGCTCGAGTTCATGAACGTTCCCGACTCCGGGATCGCACCGGTCGATGAGAAGATCCCGGGCGAAGGCCCGAACGGCTTGTGGGTCTCGATCGTCACCGCTGCGGCCTTCGGCATGGCTCGTGAGCGTCTTCGTGCTCCGACGGACCGTCAGCTGACCGGCTTGATCGACTCGATGAACAGGTCCGAGGTTGTTCGGGATGGCGGTGGTCTGCGCCCAGACGATCTGCCAGCGTCCGTCCCGACGCTCGTAGAGCGCCGTGGTCCATGCCTGATGGGTGACATGGGTCCCGCCGGCGACGACGTCGAAGGCCGCCTGGTAGCGCAGGGTGGCGGAGTCGCCGGACAGCCGCACCGCGATCGGCGAACTGGGCTCGAGGACGAGGAAGTCGATCACGCCGGCCTCGACGCCACCCAGGAACTCGTCGCGCGAGAGCGGCGCGCCGGCCGGGTTGATCAGCTGGAAGTCGGGCGCGGTCAGCCTGCGTGCGGTCGCCGTGTCCGCGTCGACGAGCGCCTGCAGGCGGGTCGTCTCGATCGCGCGCAGGCGGTCGGCCTGCGACGAGCTCGCCGGTGACGCTGATGACGCCGCCACCACGCCGGTGGCCACCACGAGCGCCGCGGCGACCGCGGCCAGCGTGCGCCGCCTCGTCAGCCGTTGCGTTGAAAGTCTGCGCGCCATGATCCCTCTCTCCGTTCGGGGGCAAGGATTGCGGGGGAGTTGAGCGCGCCGGCGTGCGTGCGCGCAATCCCACACAGTTGGGATTTCCGCGGCATCCGGGCGGATGTAGGCTGGCGCCACCATGGCCACCGCGCGCGAGCGAGGCCGGTGCCGGGAGCGGCTCGAGCGGCTGAGCGAGTCGGCGTCTTGACTGCGACTCGCTGCGTCGCGAGGCGGTCGCCGATCTGCAGCGGGTGATCGGCTTTGATCGCTGGTGCTGGCCGCTGGCCGATCCCGAGACGCTGCTGCCGGCCAGCGGGATCGCGCTGCACGACTACGTTGCCGCCGTCTCCCGATCATTGGAGCTTGAGTACTCGACCGACGCGTTCGCGGCGAAGCATGTGCTCGCCCGCCGCGCCAATGCCGCGGCGAGCATGAGCGCCGAGACCGGCGGCGACCTCTCGCGCTCGGCGCGCTGGGATGAGGCGATGCGGCCCGTCGGGATCGGCGACGTCGCGGCGGTCGCCTGCCGCGACGCACTCGGCTGTTGGGGTTGGATCGAGGCCTACCGGGACCGCTCCGACCGCAGCTTCGAGGATGAGGATCTCGAGCTGCTCGCGAGCATCGCGCCCTCGCTCGGCTCGGCGCTGCGACGGACCATGTACGACGACGGCCCACCCCGACGGCAGAGCCGCACGGCCCGGGCGTGATCGTGCTCGATCACTCCCTCACGCCGGTCAGCTCGACCGCCGCAGCCCGCACCTGGCTCGACTCGTTCCCCGACGCGCCGGCGCTCGCCGCGTTCGACACGCTGCCGGCCGTGATCTACCCGGCGGCGGCGATGGCGCGCACGGGGACGTCAGGCGCCGGAGCCCACGCGCTCGTCCAAGCCGTCGACCGGCGCTGGGTGATGATCGAGGCGGCCAAGCTCGAAGGCCACGACGACGGCCAGATCGCGGTCACGCTGCGCGCGGCGACAACAACCGAGACGTTCAAGCTGCTCTGCCGCGCCTACGCGCTGTCCCGGCGCGAGCGCCAAGTCGTCGCCGCGCTCGTCGCGGGGCTCGACACCCGCGCGATCACGCAGCAGCTCTGCATCTCCCGCTACACCGTCCAGGACCACCTCAAGTCCGTCTTCACAAAGACCGGAGTCCGCAGCCGCCGCGAACTGCTCGCACGATTCAGCGGCACGAACGAGACGACATCGACAGCTCCTCGAGCTTCGTAGCGCTTACTGTGGGAGGAGGTTTTCCACGCGGGATGAAGGCGAAGCGGCCCTCCGGGACCTTGATCTCACGGTCACCGAAGCACGCACGTGATCTCACCGCTTGCCAGATAGAACGCCTCGTCGGTGTCTCCATGACCAGCGACGCAACACGCGCCACCAGGACCGTCGCCACGGTGCCCTGGTGCCCCTCGCTCACGCACAGCGACGCTGAGTTGCAGGAGCCGTGGCGACCTGTGGGTTGTGTCGTGGTCCTAGGACCAATTGTCCCTGTGAACTCCAACCCGGGTGGGCGTACCGTCGCAGCCATGGCTTTGATCGTGACCGCCCATTGCCGCCGATGAACGTCGATGCGCACCTTGTCGTCCCCGACGCCGACGAGGCGGCTCGCTGGTACGCGAGCGCGTTCGGCGCGCGCGAACTCGGCCGCATCCCGCTCCCCGGCGACAGGGTGATGACCGTCGAGCTGGCCTTCGGCGAATCCGTCGTCCACCTCGGCAGCGAGTTCCCCGACCTGGGCATCGTCTCACCGCTGACGATCGGCGACACCGCCACGGTCCTGCAGATCAACACCGACGACGCAAGCGCGCTCTGGGCCCGCGCCACCGCGGCCGGCGCCGTCGCTCGACACGAGCTCGCCGACACGTTCTGGGGCGAGCGCCACGGCCAACTGACCGACCCCTTCGGACATCGCTGGAACGTCGCTCAACCGCTCCGCGACGTCCCGCACGACGAGATCGTCGCCGCCGCCGCGCAGGCCTTCGGCGCCGGCTGACGTCGATGCGCGTCAGTCCCCGCTTGGCCCCTCACTGCCCCAGCCGGTCTGCGGTACGTGACCGGCGCCGAGCAGGATCTCTCGGACGAACGCGGTCTTCTCGCGCGTATAGGTGTCCTGGTCAGGGCTCCGCGCGGCAAGATCGCGCTTGAGATCGGCGTAGCGACCCACCAGGGAGGGATCACGGCGCAGGGCGTCTCGGAACGTCAGCTGATCCCTCCAGTACCCAGCACCCTTGACCGTGAGGGACAGGTGGTGGGTGGCGCGGCCGCGCCTGTCGATCCGGCGGAGGAAGGTCCGCCCTGGGAAGTCGCCCGCCGGCCAGCGACGGTAGCCGAGGTCTGCGAGGCGCCTCGCCGCCGGCTCGACCTGCTCGTCTCTCGCGACGCCGACCATGATGTCGAGGATCGGCTTGGCGGCGAGCCCGGGCACTGCGGTGCTGCCGATGTGCTCGACGCCGGAGGCGACCGGGCCGAGTGCCGTTCGAAGCCGGTCGTGCTCGGCTTCGAACGCGTCGCGCCAGCTCGCATCGTGGTCGACGACCCGAATGTCGGCGGGTTTGGTCAACGGGACAAGTCGACGCTCGATGACGGCACGGCACTGGAGGAGTACCCGACGACCACTATCCGAACGGGCAGGCGGTGATCCAGGCGCTCGCTACGTGTACAGCTCCTCTATCTCGTGCTCGTATTTGGCCTGGATCGGCTTTCGCTTCAGCTTCATCGTGGGAGTCAGCTCGTCGGAGTCCGGCGTCCAGTCGGTCGGCAGGATCGCGAACCGCTTGATCTGCTCCACCCGCGAGAGGTGGGAGTTTGCCTGCTCGACCGCCGCGGCGACGGCCGCCTGCATATCGTCGCGCGCCGTCAGCGCCGTCGCCGATCCGTCATCCAGGCCCCGCTCGGCCGCGAACACCGAGCAGGCGTCGGGGTCGAGCACGATCAGGGCGACGTTGTAGGGACGGCGATCGCCGACGCAGATGCACTGCCCGATCAGCGGGCTCGAGCCCTTCAGTCGCGACTCGATGTTCGCCGGCGACATGTTCTTGCCGGCCGCGTTGATGATCAGCTCCTTCTTGCGGTCGACGATCTTCAGGTAGCCCTCGTCGTCGAGCTCGCCGATGTCGCCGGTGTGCAGCCATCCGTCTGGGTCGATCGCCTCCGCGTCTTCCTCGGGGTCGTTGCGGTATCCGCCATCACATCGGGCCGCGGCCAGGACCTCCCCGTCGCCGGCGATCGCACCTCGCGCCCGCGATCGGCGGCCCGGTACCGATCCGGATCCGATCGGGGGGGTTGATGGTCGCGCAGCAGGAGAGCTCCGACATTCCCCACAGCTCGCAGATCGGAAGCCGAGTGCCGCGAAGTACGCCAGCACCTCGGTCGGCATGGGCGCCGCGCCGGCGATCAGCCCCTCGGCCTGGTCCAGGCCGAGCTTCGCCCTGACGCCGGTCGTTGCTCCTCGTTCAGCGCGGCGGGCTCCGCGACCCCCTGGGCCTCGAGCGCGGCCTTGATCTTCTCCAGATCCGCGGCACGGCACCCCACTCGGTGGGGCGCACCTCCGGCAGATGCCCGACGACCGTCCGCATGTCGGCGACGAGGTGACCGTGAACCCCAGCCAGTCGACCCCGTACTGGGAGGCCCAGCGGTCGGCGACGTGAGCCGCCGGCAGGAACGACATGCCCCGCCCGCCCGGTGTCGGGAGGCGCGCGAAGGTGCCGCGGACCTCAGCCATCATGTTGGCGTGGGTGATCTGCACGCCCTTCGGGGGTCCGGTCGTGCCGGAGGTGTAGATCAGCGTCAGGAGGTCCTCGGGCTCGACCGCGCTCCAGGCGGCCTCGAAGTCGAACCCCGCAGGTGTGCTCTGCTCGAGCTCGGCCAGCGGAACGTCCCTCCTCGGCGCCGTCGACCAGCACGATCCGCTCGACCGCGACCCCGCCGCGCCGGACCGCCGCCCGGACCTGCGGCAGGAAGGCCGGCTCGGTGACGACGACGCGACCGCCAGCGTTGGAGAACAGGTACTCGATCTGCTCCGGCGCGGAGGTGTTGTAGACCGAGAACGGCACCGCGCCGAGGTGCAGGGCGGCGGTGTCGACGAGGTTGAACTCGGGGCGGTTGACCAGCATGAGCGCGACCGTGTCGCCGTGCCCGACGCCGAGCGAGGCCAGGCCGCCGGCGATCTGGCGGACCCGCTCGGCGTACTCCCGATACTGATCGCGATCCGTCGCCCGGCGTGCGCAGCGCAAGCTGATCGGGGCGCTCGGCGGCGGTGACCTGAAACGCCTGGCACAGGGTCGTCGTCGCAAGCGCCGCGGGAGCGACGGGGTGAGCGGCAGTGGTTGCCATCGCGAGCCTCCTCGTCTCCGAGCGGTTGCCCGCCAGCGTCCAGCTTGCGAACGGGCCGCGATCCTCTCAGCCCTGCCGTCCGAGGGCAACCGTCGGACGCTCCTTCTCGCGCAGAGCGGCGCTCGGCGCGGTCGCCTCCGCAGACCTGCCGTGCCGCTGGTTGCGCGGAGGCGGCAGAGGTCACCCGGTGCGGGCGGCTAGCCTGCCCAAGGATGGGGCCGTCCAGAATCGCCGCTGCGAAGAGCCGGGTTCCTGCCGTTGAAGCGATCACGGGCCTCCCGCGCCCTCTGAGCGCTGCCGTTGCCGTCACGCAGTCGCTGGCGGAACCGCTCGAGGCGATGCGCGACGCACGGCGGCTCAGGCGAGAGCATCCGCGCATGCTCCCCGACGACCTTCCGCGTGACACGCTGAGGTCGCTCCACGATCGCTATGTGGCTGAGATCTCGTCGGGCTCATGGGCGGTTTCCTGGGAGTCCGTCCGCTATCTCATCCACCTCTGCCACGTGCTCGCGCCCGCGCGAGTGCTCGATCTCGGCTCGGGCTTCAGCTCCTTGGCTCTGAGGCACTACGCGGCCTCCGCCGGCCACGAGGTGTCTGTCGTGTCCGTCGACGACAACCCACGATGGCTCGACACCACGCGCGATTACCTCGAGGAACACGGCTACCCCGGGGGAGAACTCCGGCTGTGGAGCGAGTTCAGTGAAGCGCCGGGGGAGCCGTTCGATGTCGTCTTCCACGATCTTGCGAGTGGTGAGTTGCGGGAGTCCGCGATGGCGGTGGCGGTGCGCTGCCTCTCTCCGCACGGCGTGATCGTGTTCGACGACGCGCAGCATCTCGGACACCGACGCGCAGCACGGCGAGCTGCACGTGACGCCAAGCTCGCGACGTACAGCCTCTACCGCTGGACGGGAGACGACATCGGCCGCTACGCGCTGTTGGCCGCGCCGTAGGGTGGGTCGATGACCGAGCTGCCCGACCTATCAGTCGCCGCGCTCGCCGAGGCGTTCGGCTCCGGGGCGGCATCGCCCGTGCAGGCCGCGCGGGCGGTGCTCGAGCGGATCGATGCGTGGGAGCCGACGCTGCGCGCGGTGGCCCATCGCGACGACGCCGCGGCGCTGGGCGCGGCGGCCGAGGCCGAGGCGCGGTGGCGGGCCGGTGAGCCGCGCGGCGAGCTCGACGGCGTGCCGGTGACGATCAAGGAGAACGTCGCCACACGCGGTGTGCCCATGGTGCTGGGTAGCGCCGCGATTCCGCCCGAGCCCGCCGCCGCCGACGCCCCGGCCGCCGCGCGCTTGCGCGAGGCGGGCGCCGTCATCGTCGCCAAGACGACGATGCCGGACTTCGGGATGCTCACCTCGGGCGTCTCGAGCGCGCACCCGACGACGCGCCAGGCCTGGAATCCCGCCTGGAACCCCGGCGGCTCGAGCGCCGGCGCGGGGGCGGCCGCAGTGGCCGGGTACGCCGCCGTGCACGTCGGGACCGACATCGGTGGGTCGGTCCGCCTCCCGGGCGCGTGGTGCGGGGTCGTCGGGTTCAAGGGCTCGTTCGGGCGGGTGCCGGTCGACCCGCCGTACTACGCGCGCGTGATCGGGCCGCTGACGCGCACCGTCGACGACGCGGCGCGGGCGATGGCGGTCCTCGCGCGACCCGACGGCCGCGACCACATGAGCCTGCCGCCCGAGCCGTCGCTGGACTGGGGCGCCTCGGCCCCGCTGACCGGCCTGCGCGTCGGGCTGTGCCTCGACGCCGGCGCCGGGCTGCCGGTCGAGCCCGAGACGCGCGCGGCGGTCGAGGGCGCTGCCCACGCGCTCGGCGCGGCGGGCGCGAGCGTGGAGCCGATCGCGCCGCTGATCACCGAGGAGATGCTCGCCGGCCTCGACCGCTTCTGGCGGACGCGCACCCGCGTCGAGCTCGAGAAGCTCGGCCCGGACGCGGCGGCGCGAGCGCTGCCCTACATCCAGGAGTGGGCCGCGGCCGCCGCCGGCTACGACGGGGCGACGGTCTTCCACGGCTTCAGCCAGATGGACGCCATGTCCAGCGCAGTCGGGACTGCGCTCGGCGAGGAGCTCGACCTGCTGCTCGCGCCGGTCGCGCCGGTCGCTGCGATCCCGGCCGACGCACCGTCGCCGACCGGCGATCCGACGACAGCGCTGGTCCACATCGCGTTCACGGTGCCGTTCTCGATGTCCGGCCACCCGGCGATCAGCGTGCCGTGGGCGGTCACCGCGGACGGTCGCCCGCTCGGCGTCCAACTCGTGGGGCGCCGCTTCGCCGACGTGTCGGTGCTGGCCGCGGCGCGCGGGCTCGAGGCGCTCCGCGATCCGCTGCCGGCCTGGCCGCGGCCGCCGGGCGGCTGAGCTCTTCGCTGGCCGCTCTACTGCAACCAGCGAGCGAGCGCCCTGCGGCCGCTGAGCGTGAGCTCGCCGTCGGCCGTGACCCAGTCGGACACACGAAGTTCTCGAAGCAGCGCGACGGGCTCGCTCGGGCCCGGCCCGTCGTGCACGGAGAACGTGCCCGACGCGATCCTCCAGCGGCCGGACTCCAGCGCCGCCAGCGCGACGCCTTGCTCCGCGGTGGGCATGGCCAGCGGATGCGGGCCCGAATGCTGCACGGGCGGATCCTCTGGACTGGGGGCGGCATCACCGGTCTGCGCCAGCGATCGCGCCAGATGCTCGATCCAGTGGCGCGCACGCTCAGCTTCCTCGCTCGCCGCCCGACTGATGTCGTCCAGGTCGATCGCCGAGAGTCGCTCGACCGCCTCGTGCACCTCGTCGGCAAGCGCGCGGGCGATGTCCTCGAAGCTTCGGCCGTCCGGCTCGTGATCGTCCATGAACCCATTCTCGCATCCCGATGGCGGCGGCCCACGCGCGGCCCGGCGGTTGCGTCGGGCGCTCGCTGCTTCGGTCATCGTGTTCTTCCGTTGCCAGTTCCGCAGCGAGCTCAAGCGGCGCGAATCATGCGGCGAGCCCTCGCGGCCGTGCCGCCTGCGTCCTGCGCGGTCGTCATGGCGACGGGGCTCGTCTCGATCGACCTGTCCTCCGCCGGTCGCGAGACGCTTTCGCGCGTCGTCCTGGTCGTCGGCACGACAGCTTGGCTGGTGCTTGGGGCGCTGCTCGTCGCTCGGGTCCTGCTGCGCTCCCAGGCCAAGCGCGACACCACGTCGCCCGCCGCGCTCACCGGTGGGGCGGGGACCGCCGTGCTCGGCACGCGCTACACGCTGCTCGGCTGGAGCTGGGCAGGTGTGGCGTTGCTCGTCGTGGCGCTCGGGCTCTGGCTCGTGCTGCTGCGGGCCGGTGCTCCGGCACTGGGCGACGCCCACGGTCGGTGTGTCGTTCGTGGTCGTCGTGGCGACGGAGGCGCTCGCCGTGGCCGCGGCGACGCTCGCGACCAGCCTCGACGCCCGCTGGCTCATCGACACGGCGCTGGTGCCCTTCGCGCTCGGCCTCGCGTTCTACGTGTTCGTCATCACGCGCTTCGACTGGCGGCAGCTCGCGATCGGTCGCGGCGACCATTGGGTCAGCGGCGGTGCGCTCGCTGCGAGCGCTGAAGACCCCGGTCTATCCGAACGGGCAGGGCACAGCCGGCCCGTGCCCTGGTTTGCTTGATCGGCACCGCCCTGCGTGGAGAGTGAGTAAGAAGCTCCCCGTCCGGGACTGCCAACGGGTCCCGCATCCACGCGGCGGTGATCCACGCGATTGCCGATTCGCGTCCGCGACGTGCCGGTCAGCGAGCGTCAATGACGCGCACCGGGGTCCTCGCTCCGTGTACGACCGGCTCCGTTAGCGACTCGTTAGCGGGATTGCGAATGCTCGCGGTCGGAACGATCCGCCGCCAGAAGGAACGAGGAGGCACCATGAGACGGTTGTCAGTGCGGACATTGCTGGTCGCTACTGCCGCGGCGCTCGCTGCGGGCGGCGTCGGTATCGCCACCGGCGCGATCCCCGACAGCTCGGGGAAGGTCACCGTTTGCTACGCCAGGATTGGCGGGATCGTGCGCGTCATCGACACCGAGAAGTCACCGCGGCAGAGCTGCATCGCCAACCTCGAAACGCAGCTCGTTCTCAACCAGAAGGGCCGGCCGGCCCCACAGGTGATCCGGGCCCCCAGGGCGCGACTGGAGCGCAAGGCCCGCCCGGCTCCGACGGAGCGCCGGGAGTGAAAGGCGACCGCGGACCTACGGGCGATACCGGCCCGCAAGGAGAGCCAGGACCGATTGGCGTGCACATCCACAGGGTGCGCCACAACTTCGACGTGCAGCCCGGAGCGACGGTGGTGGCGTTCGCTGAATGCCCCGCGAACATGCAGATTCTCAGCGGCGGTCACGTGATCACGGATGGGCTGACGATCACAGACGAAGGGCCGGGCGGCAGCGATACCGACTGGATCTATCGCGCGACCAACTCCACCGCGCAGCGGGGAGTCGCACAGGCGAGGGCCCGCTGCATCGAGGTCGCGACCGTCACGAGCGAGGATCAGTAGCGGCCGGCTTGCGGAGAGCTCGAGCCGGGAGCCGCCGGCCGAGGGAGGCCATTTGCGCGCGGTCGCATGACGCGCGGGCAGGGAACGCGACGAGCCGATCACGACCGGCGACCCCGCTGCGTACTCCCGTCTGGCGACACGCCTACAGCGAGCGGGGGGAGATACGCCCGAGGGGTAGGAAGGACCGGTGCCTCGCGGGAGCGCGGCTCCTCGCGCGAGGGGAGCACTGCCGAGCCCTCGCAGGACCATAGGCACGGTTTGACAGGCGGTCGGCGCAAGGACTATCGTTGGTCGGTCGAACGACCAACTACTTGCCGAGAGGTGCATGATGCCACTCATCGCGTCGACGGGCTCACGATCAACTACGACGTGCAGGGGGAAGGCGAACCGCTGGTGCTGATCCCGTACACGTCCGCCGACCACGCCTGCTGGGCGTTCCAGCTCCCGGCCTACACCGAGCAGTCACCTGCATCGCGCTCGACCTCCCCGGCACGGGCGAGAGCGACAAGCCCGCCGGGCCCTACGCGACGGAGGCTCACGCCGACCAGGTCGCGGCCCTGCTCGGCGCGATCGGGATCGAGCAGGCCCACGTGGCGGGCATGTCGTTCGGCGCCGCGGTCGAGCATGCACCTCGCCGCCCGCCATCCGGGGCGCGTGCGCTCGCTCTCGCTGCATGGTGCGTGGCACGTCAGCGACGACTACCTGAAGATCGTCGTAGAGCAGTGGCGCACGCTGCCTGGGTCGCTTCCCGCCGTCGCGGACGTCGTAATCCAGGGCATCTTCCCCTGGTGCTTCACGCCCGACATGTACGCCGAACGACCGGAGTTCGTCGCCACGCTGGTGGACTTCGTACGTAGCCGGCCGGCTCAGCCCGTCGACGCGTTCCTGGCCCAGACCGACGCCGTCCTCGCCCACGATGCGAGCGGGGCGCTGGGCTCGATCGACGTTCCGACGTTGATCACCTTCGGCGCGCGCGACGTCGTCTGCTCCACGCGGTTCGCCGAGCCGCTCAACAAAGGCAATCGCCGGCAGCGAGCTGGTGGTCTTCGACCACCTGTCGCACGCCGGGACTACACGAGGACCCCGAAACCTTCAACCGCACGACGCTCGACTTCCTGCAGCGCCAGCGCTCGTGACACCCCGCCGGCCCGGCGCCCAGCGCGACCAGTAGCCCGCGAGGACGGCGCGCGTCTCAGAACTCGCGCCGCGCTTCGCTTTGGTGACGAGCGCACGCGGTGAGCTCCCGAGACGCTCACGGAACGACAAGTGGGCGCCCGCGCGAGGCCGCCCACGCTTCAGCTATTGGCGCAAAGGAGCAGTCACGGGGTTCGCCCGACGCCCCGCGAACCGAACCACCTTGCCCGCGGTGTCGATACAGGTCGTGCGACGGGCGAGAGACCTTGCGGGCTGTCCGTCACCGACCGTCGTGAGGCGATCTCGACATGCTCGCCAGGGATCGTGCACGGCTCCGCTCCGCGCCCCCGTCCGACCGAGGTCGCGAGCCGGATCGCGCGATCGCGATCACCTCGAAACGACTCCGCCCTCCCTGCCGCCGCTTTCGCTTTCGCCTGTGGATGTCGATGAACTGGAGCTGCGGGAGCGGCACCCGCTGCGAGCGGCGCAGGCGGCGTTGATGACCTCGTTGGGCCGCTGGAGCTGGTTGCTGAACACGAGCGCCGCGTCCACGACGGCCATCGCGACGATGCCGAGCTTGAGTCGCGAGGCCCGGCACGCCGCCGGCCAGCAGGCGGCCGAGCGTGATGGCGCTGAGCGCGGTGAGCGCCGCGGCGCATGCGTCGCCGGCCAGGCTGCCGCCGGCGAGGACGGCGACGGCGAGCAGCGGCAGGGCGAGCAGCGCGAGCCGCGGGCGCGCGCCGTGCGCGGCCCAGCCGAGCGCGGCGGCGGCGAGCGGCGGGATCGCGATCAGCGACAGCCACGTCAGCCCGTCGGCGACGGCCGGGACGAGCGCCACCGCGGCCACCACGATCCCGATCGAGAGCGGCGGGACGAGCGACCACGCCCTCCCGCCGATCCGCTCGAGCGGCTTCGGGATGCCCTTGCCGGGCAGCGCCACGAGCGCCGACTGCGTGCCGATCAGCACCGCGTTGGCGACGAGGAAGCCCCCGGTCATGCCACCAGCGTGGCGGAGCTGAATCAGAAGTCGCTAAGGGCGGGCACGCGGCGGCCTGTCATCCGGGCAGACCGTGCGTTAGCCGGATGACGACGAGCGCCGAGGCAGCGCGGGCGAGGGTAGGGCGCTGGTAACGACGGATGGGGGGGATTGGCCATGGCGATCGCAGAACCGGGGACCCATGAGGCACAAGCAGGGGCATCGTCGGACGACGGTCGCCAGATCAGCGTCGAGGACAAGGGGATGCGCCGCCACATCGGCCGCATCGGCCTGCTGTTCGCCGGTGTCGGCTCGATCATCGGCTCCGGATGGCTGTTCGGCGCGCTCGACGCCTCCAGCTCGCCGGTCCCGCGGCGATCTTCTCCTGGGCACTCGGCGGCGTGATGATCCTGCTGATCGGCCTCACCTACGCCGAGCTGGGCACCATGTTCCCGCGTCTCCGGCGGCGTGGTCCGCTTCCCGCACCTCCGTTCGGGTCGTTCGCGAGCTACACCTTGGGCTGGATCACCTGGGTCGCCGCCGCGACCACCGCGCCGATCGAGGTCGAGGCGTCGCTGCAGTACGCGCACCAAGTACATGCCGTCTCACCGGCGAGCAGTCCGGGCGTGCACGGCCTGACCGGCGCCGGGCTACGCGATCGCCGTCGTGCTGATGGCGTCTTCTGGTGTGAACTACTTCGGCATCCGCTGGTTCGCGCGGGTCAACAACGCGCTCGTCGGCTGGAAGCTCGCGGTCATCCTGCTGGTGATCGTGGCGTTCCTCGTCACCTCCTTCCACGGCGCAACTTCGACGCGACTTCGGCGGCTTCGCGCCCGAACGGCGTCGCCGATCTTCACGGCGATCGCGACCGCCGGGATCGTCTTCTCCTACCTCGGTTTCCGGCAGGGCATCGAGTTCGCCGGCGAGACGACAACCCGCGGCGCAACGTGCCCTTCGCGGTCATCGGCTCGGTGCTGATCACCGGCGTCATCTACGTCGCCCTGCAGTTCGCGTTCATCGGCGCGCTGCCCGGCCCTCGACCTCAGCCACGGCTGGTCGGGCCTGGAGTTCGGCAACGACTTCGGCCCGCTCGCCGCCGATCGCGACGCTGATCGGTCTCGGCTGGCTGGCGATCGCGCTCTACGCCGACGCGATCATCTCCCCCGCCGACACCGGCCTCATCTACACCACCGTCACCTCGCGGATCTCCTACGCCATGGCCCGCAACGGCAACGCGCCGGAGGCGCTGGCCGCGGACGACCGCCGCGGCGTGCCGTTGATCAGCCTGATCGTCACGTTCGTCGTCGGGCTGATCGTCTTCCTGCCGTTCCCGAGCTGGCAGAAGCTCGTCGGCTTCATCACCTCCGCCACCGTGCTGTCGTTCGCGCCGGCCCGCTGGTGCTGGGCGCGCTGCGCCGGCAGCTGCCCGACCAGGAGCGCCCGTTCCGGGTCCCCGGCGGCCACGTCATCCCGTTCCTGGCCTTCTCGCCGTCGAACCTGATCGTCTACTGGGCGGGCTGGCCCATCAACTGGAAGCTGTTCGTCGCGATCGCTGATCGGCTTCGCCCTGCTGGCCGGTCTACACCGCTCGGCGCGGACGCCCCCGCGCTCGACTGGCGCGCCGGGCCACTGGGTGCTGCCCTGGCTGGGCGGCGGCCGTCATCTCCTACCTGGGCAACTACGGCGGCCGCGGCGTGCTCACCTTCGGCTGGGGCGCGCTCGCCGTCGTTCGATGCTGAGCTGCGGCGTCTACGCCCTCGCCATGCGGTTGCGGCTGCCGCGCGAGCGCGTCATCGAGTCGATCGAGCACGCTCCGCGGGAGTAGCCGGCGAAGGTGTGAGGGTGAGCGGCGGCGCGGCCGAGCCGCGCGCCGCACGCCGCGGGATTCGCGGACCGGCTCCCGAGAGGGAGGGCTCCGGCGGCGCCGGAGCCCTCCTCGCGCATGCGGGCTAGCGTGTCGGTCTAGGCCGGTGCGACGGCGGTCCTCGCGCGCGAGGGGACGGTCGCGGTGGAGGCGAACCCGCGGGCGATCAGCCAGATGCCGAACGTCAGCTCGAACAATCCACCGGGGATGGCGCCGACGATCCCGGCGCCCGCGACGCCGAACAGCTCCAGCAGGTTGCCCGCGGCGAAGCACGCGTAGCCGATGAAACCCCAGACAGCTAGGAAACGCGGAACGAGTCCGGTGCGGAAGAGCAGAGCGCAGAAGAAGAGGCTTCCGATACCGAGCCCGGCCTCGGCGACGTTGTAGAAAGCGGAATTCGCGTCGATGGCGGCGGAGCCGGTGAGGACGATGAGGCTCACGACACCGATGGCCAGGACGACGCCCTCGAAGATCCGCGTGCCCAGGTAGCCCGCGGCTATGGCCTTGTTGTGGGGTCGCAGGATCGGGAACATCAGGACACCGATGCCGATCACGAATGCGGAGTTGAGCAGCATCAGCGCGACGCCGGTGACGAACAACGCGGTGGAGTCGCTGCGGTCATCGGAGTCGACGATGCCCGTCGCTATGAGGTTGCCTACGCCATATGCCAAGAAGCCCGCAAGGAAGAGGACCCCAACGATTCGGGCGGTCCGACGCACGCTGGAGTCCGGGCGAACGACTGGCGGGGAGGTCGCGTGGTTGGAGGCGGGTCTCAGGTCCAGCGAAATGGCCATGGTCAGTCATCCAGTCCGCACGCAAGTGCGACGTGT
The DNA here is from genome assembly GCA_963722815.1 of uncultured Solirubrobacteraceae bacterium. Taxonomy (GTDB): domain Bacteria; phylum Actinomycetota; class Thermoleophilia; order Solirubrobacterales; family Solirubrobacteraceae; genus DASQFQ01. Next base: position 756,859 of record CAVROM010000003.1, on the reverse strand, counting down.
TGCGTCGGAAGTGGATGGTGCCCGGCAGCTGCCAGCGGCGCTTTTGACTACTACCACGAGCCACGCTACACCCGACACCCGCTGATCGCCAGTCCTCTGCTGCGTTCCATGCGCCGGGGAGTCCCGGGCGTGCGTCTTGACGTGCACAGCGCGCTGCTGCATTCGCCCGCGGCGCGCTCGAGAAAGCCGTCCGGGCGAGGCGGCGGCCGCTGCGTGAACGGCCGAAGAGGATGGCGGGCGCGCCGCTCGTGGCGGGAGGAGGCTCGGGGCGTCGTCGACTCCCGAGGCGGGATCATGCCCGAGCTTTTGCTCGATGCCGCCGGCCGCCGTCGCGCGCCCGCCACCCTGTCGGCGTTCCATGCCGGTCGGCCGCCGCGCAACAAAGCGATGCGCTACTCCGCCGCCGCACCGACGATCGAGAGATCGTCGGCGTGATGCGCCACGCTGGTGACGGCGTCCACGGCCTCCGGCTGCGCGGGTTGATCGTCGGGCTCTGGCGCGCTGGCCTGAGGGTGTTCGAGGCGCTCGCGCTCGCCGAGGCCAACGTCGATTCGCGGCGCGGGTCGCTGCTGGTGCGGCGCGGCAAGGGCGGCCGGCGCCGCGAGGTAGGGATCGACGACTGGGCCTGGGAGCAACTTCGCCGGCCCTGGCTGGACGTGCGCGTCGGGCTTGCCGATCTTCCACTGTTCTGGGTCGTCACCAGGGTCCGACCCGCAGACGGCCGTGGAGCGCCGGCGCCGCCGGCTTCAGAACTGCGACGCGTCGCCCGCGAGGCCGGGGTGCGTCGGCGCTTCACGCCGCCGCACCAGCTCCGCCACGCCCACGCCGTCGAGATGGCCCGCGAAGGCGTGCCGCTGATCGTCCAACGCAGGGCCGCGGTCTTGAGCTGACCCCGAGTCGGTCTCCTGCGGCTACGTGCTGCGACGAACTCGATGCTTCGCCGCCGGTACTCCCTGTAGGTGTGGAGGTCCTGAGGGATTGTTGGCGGCTTGAACTCGTCGAACGGCGTGAAGTATCGACCGCGGAGTAGTCGCCGGTGACCATGTCCTGCAGCAGCCAGAAGTCGACGTAGCCGCGGAAGTCCTCGAAGGCGGCGAAGAAATCGCGGTAGCGGGCCAACACGTCGGCGAGCGGGCTCCACGCGTCTCGGTAGTGGCGTCGAATGCTCTCCAGCGTCAGATCCATCCGATCGCCGACGCTGCTCCGCAGGCAGCCTCGCGCCTGGTTGATGGTCCACATACGATCGATCGGGTTGGCGGGCCAGAGAATGAGCCCACCGATGGTGTAGCCGATGGCGTTGAAGTGGTCGTGCTCGGCAGCGGAGAACTGCTCCAGGACCGGCTTCGGGACGCCGTACTTGGTGTAGGCCGGGATGAAGGCGTCACTCGATAGGACGAAGTCACCCGCCTCCGAGCTATGGCTGAAGTAATACGGGGGACGGCTGGTCGGCACCAGTTCGAACAGGACGCCGCTGGGCAGCGGCCTGCTCCAGAGGAGTTGGTGGTACCGGCATAGCGTCGCGCTGTAGGTGTCCGGATCCTTCCCGCAGCGTCGGTCCTGAAGTCGAAGGTGGTGTCGATCACCATGACGCCATGATCGCTGGAGCTCCCTCGCGGCATGTTCGCTCTCGGCGCACAGCGATGAGAGTTCGGAAGAGTGAGGACCACCTGGCAGCAGGTCGCTGAAGTGGGGCGTAGGCGCTCGCTCCGCGATGTCGCCCCCGGAGATCAGGCACGCGCGCGGTCCGGCTACCGCTCCGCGCGAGATGGCATGAACTGGGCCCTCCTCGGCCAGCGAGAGAACTCGCGCGTGGTGGCAATGCCGGAGCTGTAGAGGAGGCCCTGATGGCGATCGTGCCGGGTTCGATGTGCATCGAGCGCAGATCGCCTTCGACGCGTTGGACACCGATTGGGTGAGGTGATGCGTGGCCGGATCGCCGCGACGCCGGCGGCGGTGACGCAGTGGGCGAGACGGTTTGGCGGCCGTGAGATGCATGTCGCGGTGGAGGCGTGCACGGGCTGGCTGTTCGTCTGTGACGCGCTCGCGGCGGTGGGCGCGGTGGCGCATCTGGCCGAGCCGGTGGAGACGCGCGCGTTGCGGGGTCGCGAGGCGGCGGGGGCTGTCCGATGAAGCGGGTGCTGTCTGTGGTGATCGACCACGGGCTGGCTGTCGCGCCGGTCGAGTCGGGAGCCCCGGAGGGGCGAGCGTCTTGGCCGGCGCGGCGGGCGGCGCGAGAGAGGAGCACTCATCACCATGAGCGCTATGAAGTCGAAGGGGCGTAGGCAGGCCGGCGCCGAGGAGCCTGACGGGCAGGATCCCGGCGGCGGTCGCTGACCGGCTGGCGGGCTTGTTGCCCGAGGGGGCGCTGGAGGACGCCGTCCAGGGTCTGAAGCCCGAAGACGTCACGGGCGCGGGCGGGTTGCTGAGCCATCTCGCGGGCCGGGTCGTCGAGGCGGCCTTGCAGGGCGAGATGACTGACCATCTCGGCCACCCGCCGGGCGGGCGGCCTGCCGGCGCCAACGTCCGCAACGGCGCGACGGCCAAGACCGTCAGCACCGATCTGGGGCCGGTCGAGGTGCGCACTCCGCGCGACCGGCAGGGCAGCTTTGAGCCCCAGCTGGTGGCCAAGCGCCAGACCCGGCTGGCCGGGCTGGACGACAAGATCCTCGGCCTCTACGCCGGCGGCATGTCGGTCCGCGACATCTCGGCGCACCTCTCAGAGCTCTACGCGACGGAGATCGGCCGCGACACGATCAGCCGGATCACCGACGCTGTGCTCGAGGACGTCGCGGCGTGGCGGACCCGGCCCCTGGACCGGGTCTATCCGATCGTCTACTTCGACGCGATGTTCGTCAAGGTCCGTGAAGACCGCAGCGTCCGGGCCCGCGCCTGCTATCTCGCCTTGGGGGTGACCTGCGACGGCGACCGCGAGGTCCTCGGCATCTGGTGGCAGGACAGCGAGGGCTCGAAGTTCTGGCTCGCGGTGCTCAATGACTTGCGCCGCCGCGGCGTCGAGGACGTGTTGATCAGCTGCGTCGACGGCCTCAAAGGCTTCCCCGAGGCGATCGAGGCAGTGTTCCCTCACGCTTGGGTGCAGACCTGCATCGTGCACCTGATCCGCTCCAGCCTGCGCTACGTCAACTACCGCGACCAGCGCACGGCCGCCGCCGCCTTGCGCCCGATCTACACCGCTGCCAACGCTGACGACGCGCTCGCCGAGCTCGAGCGCTTCGAAGCCGAATGGGGCGATCGCTACCCACCCACCGTCCAGGCCTGGCGCGAGCACTGGCCGCACGTCATCCCATTCCTGGCGCTGCCCGACGGGCTGCGCCGCGCGGTCTACACCACCAACACGATCGAAGCGCTGCACCGCCAGGTCCGCAAAGCGATCAAGACCCGCGGACACTTCCCCGACCAGCAGTCCGCGACCAAGCTGATCTACCTCGCCATCCACCGCGCCGAAGCCAAGTGGCAACGCAACCGCGCCTGGACAGCAGCACGAGCAGGCCTCAAAATCCACTTCGGAGACCGATTTCCCGGCTACGCCGATCACCAAAATCAACCAGTCGCCACGGCCTCACACACAGACAGTTTGGACAGTCGAGCGGCACGCCGGAGACCGATCCGGGGACGCGCGCTGCTGCGCGAACTGCTCACCGAGGGCCGCTGCCGGAGGCGTGGATTGCCGAGCACGTTCGCCGTCGCGCTCGCGGGCGCGGTTGTGTTCACGCTGATCGGCGAGCGCACGCAGTGGATGCAACGGATCCAGGCCACGCTCTATCACCACGGCGTCAGCGGAACGCCGGAGTTGCGCAGCCGCGCCGGGCGAGCGTCCTCGACGCGCTTGACGTCGCCGACGCGCGCGAACGGATCCGATCGCGCTGGCGATGGTCGACGCGATCGAGCAGCGGATCGCCCGCTGGAGCGCGAGCTACGCCGAGCTCGCGCGCCGCCAACATGAGGCCGGGCATCCACGGAGCGAGCACCAGACCACCCACCACAACCACTCGCCGCCACCCTTGACGCGGGCCCCAGTTCAGATAAGCAGCACTCGCAGACGCTGGACTCCGGAGGGCCCCTCAGGTGACCTGCTCGTCTCCAGGACCGCGTCACGTTGAGCGCGCGCTCCGACCGGCTCGGCTATGCGTTCGCATGGGTGCGTCGAATCGCTGACAGTGGCATCTCGTCACGGTCTCGACGCGTGATGTCTGACGCTTTGGTGAGCTTCGACATGCCGAGGGCATCCGCTGCTTGAGCGCTCACTGCGCCGAGGGTGGACGCAGGGAGGACATGGCCGGCGCCACCGTCGCGTGAGGGAATTTCGGTGCAACGGCGCGGACACACAGGGTTCCTGTTCGAGCGCGAGCACGCGCCGTCATGCTCATGCCAAGCGAGGGATGAAACCGCGCGGTGAAGGCTAGTCTGACGTGGTGGAACAGAGCGCGAGGCGGCTCACCGAGGCGGGCATCGGCCACGTCCACGACCTCCTGATGAGGATCCTGCTGGAGCTGGACGCGACCACCAAGGCGGCAGGTGTGTCCTACTACCTGGCCTACGGCACCGCGCTCGGCGCGTTTCGCCACCGCGACTTCATCCCGTGGGACATCGACGCCGACGTCTTCATCTGGAGCCACGAGTATGAGCAGCTCATCGAGGCGCTGCGCACGCGGCTCCCGCAGGACGTGACCCTCTACACGCCCGAAGAGGACCGCGGGTATGAGTACCTGTTCGCCCGCCTCGGCGTGCGCGGCGTCGACCACACCCGCGTACACGTGGACCTCTTCCCGCTCGAGCCCGCGCCGGCGTCGCGCTGGAAGCAGCGCGTGTACGCGGTCGGCACGCGGCTCTGCTGCCAGATGTACCTCGTCAAGCAGATGTCGTCCGCCTCGCGCACGCACTACACGCGGGAGAAGCGCCTCGTCGCGCGCGTGGGGAAGATGGTGCTGACCCCTGTCCGGCGTGGGTCCTGCACCGCTGGTTCGCCGCGTTCACGCGCTGGTTCGCCGCACGCTCGACCGGCGAGGTCGTCGCGAGCAGCTGCGGCTCCTACGGACTGCGCGAGTTCTTCCCCAGCTCGTGGTTCGACGCCGCCGTGCCTACCCGCTTCCGGGGCAGCGAGCTGCAGATCCCGTCGGGCACCAGAGAGATGCTCGAGTGGATCTACGGCGACTTCATGACCCCGGTGCAGGACGAGGAGTTGGAGTTCATCGAAGATCACCTCCTCGGCCCGCTGCGATCGCACGGGATCGTCTGAGCCTGCCGCCGGTCGTACCGGCGAGCGCCATGATCGACAGGGTCACCAAGATCACCGCCTGGATGAGCGTGGACCCGATCGCCGCGCCGGTGGCGCCGTCGACAATGCCGCCGATGCAGACCGCGAGGAGCTGGAGGCCGCTCAGCGCCACGACGACCACGCCGAGCACGTTTGTCGCGTCGTCCGAGCGCGACTGGAGGTAGGTCACCAGCAGCGGGCACGGCGCCCACAGCGCCGCGCCGACGCACACGATGCGCATGATCGGGACGCTCGCCTCGTACTCGTCGCCGACGAGTGCCGGCAGGAACCCTGCGAGCGCGAGGAGGACGAGCGCGACGACGACCGACGGAAGCGAGCCCGCGAGCACACCGAGCATCAACTCGCGCCGCGTCACCTGCCGCCGCCGGCTCAGCGTGGGAAACGCGATCTGCGCTGTGGCCGCCGCGATCATGTTCATCGGCCGTAGGAGGCGTGCCGGGAGCGCGTAGATCCCCGCCGCGTGGGTCTGGATGACCGACAGCGCGGGCACGTCGAAGTCGCGCAGCTGGTCACCGACCTGGCTCAGCCAGTAGCCGAAGTCATGCGCCACATGCCGCCCGGGCCGCCGGCGGGGCGGAACCAGGCGACGCGCCCATGGCTCCTGCCGGCGCACGGCCTGGACGAATGCCAGCATGCCGCCGAGCGCAAGGCCGACCGTCCATGCCCAGACGACGTCAAGGCCCGCGACCAGCGCGATCCCGAGCACTCCGACCACCGGCGCGCGCCGGGACAGGTACGACCACACGAGCTCGTGTGCGCGGCCGTCGACGATCGAGATGCCGTTCCACGTCTGCGTGATCTGCTCGGCCAGCAGCCAGATCGCCGCCGGCAGCAGCGCCGCGTAGATGCCGTGCCCGGTGATCGCCCACATTGCGAGCATCGCCGCCACCCAGCCGAGGGCGCTCGCGTACGCGTAGCGCAAGCGCGTGGCGTAGAGCGCCGGGAGGGTCGGGTCGTCGCGGTCGACGCTGCGGCGGTACTCGATCTGCCGGATCAGCCCGAAACCGTTGATCGCCGTGATCATCAGCAGGATCACGTTCACCGTCGAGACGCCCGCGAAGCGGCCCGGCGGCAGCCCACGTGCGAGCAGAATGATGACGGCGAGCTGGAGGCCGGCGGCGAGGATCCGCGCGGCCAGCGACCACGACACCTGGCCGGCGAAGCCCCTCAGCGGCTGCAGCTGCCTCCGCCCGACCGTCATGTCCCGCCCCGCTGCCCGCCGCCAAGGATGCGGAGCGGATCGGCGTCCGAGCGAGCGTGACGGAGGTCAGTCGGCTCGGCGCGCTCGATCCGCCCGCGGGCGTACCGTGCCTCGTGCTGGAGGGCGGGCATCGACACGCATTATCGTCCGCGAATCGCGCGCGTCCGCGACCAGACTCCGCGCGGTGGCACGACCCGGTGCGCCTGTTCGTGCGCGCGCGGAGTGCCCCCTTCCGCGTGACGGAGCACCGAAGTCCTCCGCGGCGCTCGGCCGTAAACGATCCTCCGGTGGGTGGCAGGAAAGGGCGCTTCGGACCGGCGAGCTTTGTTCGGCCCCGGCACGGCGGCACGCACCGCCGCACCGCCGCACCGCCGCACCGCCGCACCGCCGCACCGCCGCACCGCCGCACCGCCGCACCGCCGCACCGCCGCACCGCCGCACCGAGGAGAACAAAGTCGACGGCGGGTCCCATTTCCTGACAGGACCCGCCGGCACGGCCGATCCCTCGGCCGTGAAGCGCCTACGCCCGGTCGAACGTGTCCGGGTGCGGCCCGGTGCGGCCGTCCTCGTCCCGGTCGAGGCCCGAGATCTGCGACATCGCATCGTCGTCGAGCTCGAAGTCGAACAGCGCGAAGTTCTCCTCGATCCGCTCCGGCGTGTTGGACTTCGGGAACACGATCGAGTCGCGCTGGATGTGCCAGCGCAGCACGACCTGCGCGGGTGTGCGGCCGACAGCGGAAGCAATCGAAGTGATCACCTCATCGTCGAGCACGCCGCCCTGGGCGATCGGCGACCACGCCTCGGTCGCGATGCCCTGCGACTCGCCGTACGAACGGACCTCGTCGTTCAGCAGGTACGGGTGCAGCTCGATCTGGTTGACGGCCGGGACCGTGTCGGTCTCAGCGGCGAGCTTCTTGAGGTGGTCGACCTGGAAGTTCGACACGCCGATCGAGCGCGCGCGGCCGTCGGCCTTGAACTCCTCCATCACCTTCCACGTCGAGACGTAGTCGCCGTCGTACAGAGTCGGCAGCGGCCAGTGGATGAGGAACAGGTCGACGTGGTCGAGGCCGAGCTGGGACAACGTCTCGTCCATCGCCGCGCGAGCGTCGTCGGGCTCGTGCTTCGAGTTGTCGAGCTTGGAGGTGATGAACACCTCGTCGCGCGACAACCCGGAGGCGCGGAAGCCCTCGCCGACGCCGGCCTCGTTCTGGTACCCCTCGGCGGTGTCGATGTGGCGGTAGCCGACCGCCAGAGCACGTTCGACCGCCGAGGCAGTCTCGGAAGGGTCGATCTGGAAGACCCCGAAGCCGAGCTGCGGGATCGTATTGCCGTCGTTGAGCTTGATGTCTGGGACTTGGGTCATCCCCCAGGCCTACCCGTCGTTCAGCTGGGCACGCGCGGCGTCCGCCACCGCCTCGGGCGTGAACCCGAAGCGCTGCTGGAGGTCCTTCAACGGCGCCGACATGCCGAACGACCGCATCGCGATCGTCGTGCCGGTCGGGCCGACGTAGCGGTCCCAGCCGAAGTCCGACGCCTGCTCGACGCCGACCCGCGCAGTGATCCCGGGCGGCAGCACCGACGCCCGGTAGTCCTCGTCCTGGCGCTCGAACAGGTTCCACGAGGGCATCGAGACCACCCGTGCGCGCACGCCCTCCTCGCTCAGCTGCTCGAAAGCGGCGACCGCCAGCTGCACCTCGGTGCCGGTGGCCATGATGATCACCTCGGGGTCGCCGTCCGGCGGGTCGGCGAGCACGTAGGCGCCCCGCCGCACCCCCGCAGCCGGCGCGTACACCGAGCGGTCAAGCGTCCGCATCGCCTGCCGCGAGAGCACGAACACCACGGGGTCGTGCTTGAGCTCCATGGTCAGGCGCCACGCTTCGGCGACCTCGTTGGCGTCGCCCGGCCGGATCGTGATCAGCGCGGGCATCGCTCGCAGCGACGCGATGTGCTCGATCGGCTGGTGGGTCGGGCCGTCCTCCCCCACCCCGATCGAGTCGTGGGTGAAGATGTGGATCGTCGGGATCTCCATCAGCGCGCTCAGGCGGATCGGCGCGCGGCCGTAGTCGGAGAAGATCAGGAAGCCCGAGCCGTACGCGCGCAGCTTCGACAGCGCGAGCCCGTTGACCGCCGCGCTCATCGCGTGCTCGCGCACGCCGAAGTGGAAGTTGCGGCCGTGGCGGTTGTCGCGCTCGAACGAGCCGGCACCGTCGAACTTCAGGTTGGACTTGGTCGAAGGCGCGAGGTCGGCCGCGCCGCCCAGCAGCCACGGGTGGTGCTTGGCGATCGCGTTCAGGACCTGGCCCGAGGACTCGCGCGAGGCCAGCCCCTTCTCGTCGGGCGGGAACTCGGGGATCTCGGAGTCCCAGCCGTCGGGCAGCTCGCGGCGCTGCATGCGCAGGAGCTGGTCGGCGAGGTCGGGGTGCTCCTCCTGGTAGCGCCCGAAGTGCTCCATCCACGCCTCGCGCAGCGTCCGGCCGCGCTCGCCGAGGTTGGCCGCGAAGTGCTCGCGCACGCCGTCGGGGACGAGGAACTGCGCGTCTTCCGGCCAGCCGTAGGCCTTCTTCGTGAGGCGGACCTCCTCGACGCCGAGCGGCTCGCCGTGCGCCGCCGCGGTGCCCTGCTTGGTCGGGGCGCCGTAGGCGATGTGGCTGTCAACGATGATCAGCGTCGGCCGCTCGGACTCGCTCTTGAACGTATGGAACGCGCGGCCGAGCATGTCGCGATCGTTGGCGTCGCCGACGCGCGTGACGTTCCAGCCGTTGCCGATGAAGCGCGTGGCGACGTCGTCGGAGAACGCAAGGCTCGTGCTGCCCTCGATCGAGATGTGGTTGTTGTCGTAGATCCAGCAGAGGTTCGCGAGCCCGAGGTGCCCGGCCAGCGAGGCGGCCTCCGACGTGATGCCCTCCATCAGGTCGCCGTCGCCGCACATCGCGTAGACGTCGTAATCGAACAGCTCGTAGCCGGGGCGGTTGAAGTGCGCGGCCTGCCAGTAGCCGGCGATCGCCATGCCGACCGAGGTCGCCACGCCCTGGCCGAGCGGGCCGGTCGTGGTCTCGACGCCCGACGTCCAGCGGTACTCCGGGTGACCCGGGCAGCGCGAGTCGATCTGGCGGAAGCGCTTGATGTCCTCGAGCGGGACGGCCAGCTCGCCGAGCCGCTCGTAGGCAGGGTTGACGGCCTTCACGCCCGCGAGGTGGAGAAGCGCGTAGAGCAGCGTCGAGGCGTGCCCGATCGAGAGCACGAAGCGATCGCGGCCGGGCCAGATCGGGTCGTCCGGATCGAAGCGCAGGAACTCCTGCCACAGCGTGTAGGCGACCGGCGCCATCGCCATCGGCGTGCCGGGATGGCCGGAGTTGGCCGCCTGGACGGCGTCCATGGCCAGCGTGCGGATGGTGGTGACCGCGAGCTCGTCGATCGACGCGTCCAGCTCGCCCGCGGGGCGCCCGGTGCCGGGCACGGTGTCGGTGCTCATGAACGCATGACAGCACTTCGGCGGAGGCCGTGCGGCGAGCCTGCTGGAAGCGCTTCCCGCCGCGTGCGCGCGGGGCCCCGACCGCTTCTTCATCCCACTGTCCACCCGGAGATCTGGCTGCGGCAGGGCGACCTGAAGACATACAGCAGCGAGGCGGCGGACTCCACCTGCGTGGTGCCGTCCGCCACCTAGCGCGGCTTATTCCCCGGAAACCTCGGGGTGAATAGAGTATTTGCCGACCACGAGCAAGGAGTGAGCCACAGATGCCTACCCTCAAGCTCGGCGACACGGCCCCGGATTTCGAGGCCGAGACGACCGAGGGCACGATCAACTTCCATGACTGGATCGGCGACAGCTGGGCGGTGCTCTTCTCGCACCCCAAGGACTTCACGCCGGTCTGCACCACGGAGCTCGGCTACATGGCGAGCATCAAGCCGGAGTTCGACAAGCGCGACACGAAGATCATCGGGCTGTCCGTCGATCCGCTCGGCAAGCACGAGGACTGGGCGAAGGACATCGAGGAGACCCAGGGCACCGCGCCCAACTACCCGATCATCAGCGACGCTGACTTCAAGGTCTCGAAGCTCTACGGGATGCTCCCCGACGACGTCGAGGGCGACCCGGGCTCGCGCACGCCGGCCGACAACCAGACCGTCCGCAACGTCTTCGTGATCGGGCCGGACAAGAAGGTCAAGCTGATCCTCATCTATCCGATGACGACCGGCCGCAACTTCGACGAGGTCCTGCGGGTCGTCGACTCGCTGCGCCTGACCGCGCAGCACAAGGTCGCCACCCCGGCCCAGTGGAAGGACGGCGACGACGTGATCATCGCCGGGTCGGTCAGCGACGACGCGGCAAAGGAGCAATACCCGGACGGCTGGGAGTCGCCCAAGCCGTACATCCGGATCGTCCCGCAGCCGAGCTAGCGCTCAGGCCAGACCCGCGTCGTGCGCCAGCAGCGCGATCTGGACGCGGTTGTTGAGCTCGAGCTTCGTCAGCAGTCGTGAGACGTGGGCCTTGACCGTCGCGACGCTCATATAGAGCGTCGCGGCGATCTCGGCGTTCGACATGCCCTCGGCCACGGCCAGCGCCACCTCGCGCTCGCGGTCGGTGAGGCGCTCGAGCAGCGCGGCGGCGTCGGCGCGGCGCGCGTCGGCGCCACCGCCGGCGAAGTGGGTGAGCAGCTGCCGCGTGACGGTCGGGGAGAGCATCGCCTCGCCCGCGGCGACGAGCCGCACCGCCTTGAGGATCTCCGGCGGCGGCGTGTCCTTGAGCAGGAAGCCGCCGGCGCCGGCGCGCAGCGCGCGCAGCACCATGTCGTCGGCGTCGAACGTGGTGAGCACGATCACCGCGGGCGCGTCCTCGCGGGCGCGCAGCTGCTCGGTGGCCACCAGGCCGTCCATGCGCGGCATCCGGATGTCCATCAGCACGAGGTCGGGCTTGTAGGCGTCGACCGCCGCCGCCACCTCCGCGCCGTCGGCGACCTCGGCCACCACGCGGATGTCCTCGGTCCCGGCCAGCATCATCGACAGCGCCGAGCGGACGAGCGCGTCGTCGTCGGCGAGCATGACGCGGATCGGCGAGCTGCTCATGCCGGCCACGGCAGCCACGCCCGCAGCTCGAAGTCGCCGTCCGGCGTGCGGCCGTGCTCGAGCCGGCCGCCCGCCAGCGACGTGCGCTCGGACAGCCCGATCAAGCCGGTGCCGGCGCCGGGGATCGGCGCTGCGGCGACGCCGACCGGCAGCCGGTTGCGGACCTCGACGCTCAGCCCGGAGCCGGCCGCGCCGTCGAGCGTGATCTCGACGCTCGCGCCGTGCGCGTGCTTGCGCGCGTTCGTGAGCCCCTCCTGCACGATCCGGTAGGCGTTGCGCCCGACGCCGTCGGGGACCGCGGCGAGGTCCTCGACCAGGCAGTCCGAAGCTCACGCGCATGCCGGCGTCGCGCGACTCGCCGAGCAGGGCAGGAAGGTTGGCGAGCGTCGGCTGCGGGCGCTCGGGGGCGCCGTTCAGCGACTCCTCGCGCAGCACGCCGATCACCTCGCGCAGGTCCTCGAGCGCCTGGTGGGCGCTCGCGCGCACCACGCCGGCCGCGCGCGCGATCTCCTCCGGGGGCGCGTCGGGGCGGAACTCGAGGGCGCCCGCGTGCATGCTCAGCAGCGAGATGCGGTGGGCCAGCACGTCGTGCATCTCGCGCGCGATGCGCGCGCGTTCGTGAGCCTGCGCCTGCTCGACGCGCAGCTGCTGCTCGGCCTCCGCGCGCTCGGCGCGCTCGCGCAGCGAGAGCACGAGCTGGCGACGCGCGCGTACGTACATGCCCCACGCGACGATCGCGCCGGTGATGATCACGATGAACACCAGCGAGATCCACAGCGGATCGGCGTCCTTCGGGTGGATGAAGATGTAGATCGGCAACACCGCGAAGCCGAGGGCCGTCACCGCCGCGACGATCGAGAAGCGCCGGTGCACGGCGACGGTGAACAGCGCGACCGCTCCGGCGCCCGCCGAGAACGCCGAGAACGCCCCCATCAGCGCGAGCACGACCGCGACGTGCACGGGCCAGCGGCGGCGCACCCACAGCAGGCCGCAGCCGATCAGCCCGGCCGTGATGTCGACGACGATCAGGGCTTCCGGCGAGGTCCTCCTGCTTGTCGACGCTTCCGAACACGAGCGCGCCGCTCAGCAGCGCGAGGAGGAAGAAGACGCCGTCGACGAACCAGTCGCGGCGCGAGCGCCGGTGGCGGGAGCCTTCCGCCGGGACGAGCACCTCGGGCAGCATGGGTCAAGCGTAGGGTCGCGCGGGGCGGCCCACCAGCGACCTCGGTCGATCCCGGCACCGACCAAGGTCTGCCCCGCCTGGCCCGGCGGCGGATAGACGCCATCCCCGGCACACGGCACGCTGTGGCCATGATCGAAGTCACCGACCTGAGCAAGCGCTACGGCTCCCAGCTCGCGGTGGACGGCGTCTCGTTCCGCTGCGAGCCCGGCACCACCACCGGCTTCCTGGGCCCCAACGGCGCCGGCAAGTCGACCACCCTGCGGATGATCTGCGGCCTCACGCCGCCGACCGCCGGCAGCACGAGCGTGCTCGACACCAGCTACCGCAAGCTCCCCAACCCCGGCCGCGAGGTCGGCGTGCTGCTCGACGCCTCCGCGCAGCACGCCGGCCGCAGCGGCCGCGAGGTGCTGCGCCTCACCGCCGACGTCCTCGGCGTTGACCGCCGCCGCGTGCCCGAGCTGCTCGAGCGCGTCGGGTTGCCGGCGAACGCGGCCAAGAAGCGCGTCGGCAACTACTCGCTCGGCATGCGCCAGCGGCTCGGCATCGCCCAGGCGCTGATGGGCGAGCCGCGCGTGCTGATCCTCGACGAGCCCGCCAACGGGCTCGACCCCGAGGGCATCTTCTGGATGCGTGAGCTGCTGCGCGACTTCGCCGACCGCGGCGGCACCGTCCTGCTGTCCTCGCACCTGCTGCGCGAGGTCGAGGTGATCGCCGACCAGCTGATCGTGATCGGCGACGGCAAGGTCGTCGCCCAGGGCAGCAAGGCCGAGCTGCTGGCCGCGAGCGGCACGTTCGTTCGCGCCCGCGATCCCGAGGCGCTCTACGACGGCCTCGTGGCCGCCGGCATCAGCGCCACCCAGTCCCCCGACGGCACGCTCGTGGCCGACGCCGAGCCCGAGGCGGTCGGCCTGATCGCCGCCGAGGCCGGCTGCGCGCTGATCGAGCTGCGCCCCGCCGACGGCGGCGGCCTCGAGCAGCTCTTCCTGACCCTCACCGCCCGAGAGGAGGTGGCGGCATGACCGCCGCTGTCATCACCGCTCCCCGGATGCCCCGCCTGACCGCGGTCGAGCTGCGCAAGGCGACCGATACCCGCGCGGGCTTCTGGCTGCTGCTGCTGGTGATCCTCAGCGCGCTCGCCGTCGTCGCCATCGTGCTCGCGGCCGGCGATCCCGAGGACCAGACGTTCGCCTCGCTGTTCGGCGACTGCGTCGGCATCGTCTCGGTGCTGCTGCCGATCGTCGGCCTTCTGCTCGTCACCAGCGAGTGGTCCCAGCGCACCGCGCTGACCACGTTCACGCTCGTGCCGGAGCGCACCCGCGTCGTGGTCGCGAAGCTGCTGGCCGGCTGCGCGCTCGCGCTGGTCGCGGTCGCGGCGTGCCTCGCGTTCGCCGCCGTCGGCACCCTGATCTCCGGCGAGAGCTGGACGTTCAAGCTCTCGCACCTCGGCCAGGGCGCGATCTACGAGCTGTTCGGCATGCTCAGCGCGCTCGCGCTCGGGCTCCTGATCATGCACTCGGCGGGCGCGATCGTGACCTACTTCGTCCTGCCGACGGTGGTCGGCATCGTGGTCGAGGTCGTCACCGCGCTGCACGGTCCGGCCAAGTGGTTCGACCCGAACAAGTCGACCGCGCCGCTCACCGACGGCACCGTCCACGGTTCCGGCTGGGCGCACGTTGCCGTCACCGTGGGGATCTGGTTCGTGCTGCCGCTGGTGCTCGGGCTGCTGCGGCTACGCCGGCATGAGCTGAAGTAGCCGCCGGGGATAGGGTCCGGCGCATGAGCCGTGGTGGCGCGACCGCGCTGGTGGTGCTCGCGTCGGTGCTGCTCGTCGGCGCGACGGTCTCGGGCTACGCCCGGCTCGCCTTCTTCAACTCCGGCCAGTTCGCGGACCGCGCGTCGGCAGCCCTCGCGCAGCCCGCGGTCCGCACCGCGATCGGCGAGCGCATCACCGACGAGATCGTGCTGCGCAACGACGCCGACCTGATCGCGGCGCGGCCGCTGATCGCCTCGACGGTGTCCGGGATCGTGGGCGGTGGCGCGTTCCGCAGCCTCTTCCGCGGCGCGGTGCTCGACGCGCACCGCGCGATCTTCACCGGCGACCGCGACACGCTGACGCTGACGCTGGCCGACGTCGGGACGGTCGTGGCGGCGGCGCTGGAGAAGCTCAACCCGCAGCTCGCCAAGACCCTCGACGCCGGCACGCGCGTCGTGCTGCTCAAGCGCGACATCGGCAGCCTCACCGGCGACGTGGTGCGCACCGGCGAGCGGCTGCAGGTGCTCGCGTGGGTGCTGGGGGCGCTGACGCTGCTGGCGGGAGCCGCGGCGCTGTTCGTCTCCCGCGACCGCCGGCGCACCTGCTCGCAGCTCGGCGTGGGCGTCGCCTCCGCCGGGCTCTTCATCGTCGTCGCCTACACGGTGGCGCGCGCGCTGCTGGTGGACGGTGCCGCGGCCGGCGTGTGGGACGCCTACCTCGGCGACCTGCGGGCGGTCGGCTGGCTGCTCACGGGTACCGGCGCGGTCGTCGCCGCGGCGGCGGCGTCACTGATCGCGCCCGTGGACATCGAGCGCCCGCTGCGCGCGGCGTGGCGGCTGGCGACCACGGAGCCGCACACGACCGTCCTTCGGCTCGTCCGCGCCGCCACGCTGGTGGCCGCCGGGCTGCTGCTGATCACCAAGCCGCTGGCGGCGCTGCAGGTCGCGGTCACGCTCGCGGGCGTCTACCTGCTCTTCCAGGGGCTCGCGATCGTGCTGCGCATCGTCCACGTGCCGGCCGAGGAGCGCACCGCGCCCGCCCGTGCGCGGCCGCGCCGCGCCCGCCGCATCGCGGTGCCGGTGGTCGCGGCGGTGCTGATCGCGGCCGGGGTCGCCGCCTTCGTCGCGGGGGGCGGCACCGAGGCCCCGGCGCAGCCGCGCGTGACCGCGTGCAACGGCCACGCCGCGCTGTGCGCCCGCCGGCTCGACGAGGTCGCGCTCCCGGCCACCCACAACTCGATGTCGGTGCCGCTGCCCGGCTGGTACTCGGCCGAGCAGGAGCGGCCGATCGGCGGCCAGCTCGACGACGGCATCCGCGGCCTCCTCCTGGACACCCACTACGGCGACCGGCTCGCCAGCGGCCGCGTGCGCACTTACTTCGGCAGCGCGGAGGAGCGCCGCGAGGTGATCGGGCAGGACGGGGTGAGCCCGGAGGCGGTCGCCTCGGCGCTGCGGCTGCGCGCCCGGATCGGCTTCCGCGGCGAGGGCAAGCGCGGGATGTACCTCTGCCACAGCTTCTGCGAGCTCGGCGCCACGCCGCTCGCCGACGGCCTCGACGACATCCACCAGTTCCTCGTCACCCACCCGGTCGAGGTCGTCGTGGTCGTCAACCAAGACTACGTCACGCCCGCCGACTTCGTGAAGGCGATCGGCGACGCGGGCCTCACGCGCTACGCGGCGACGCTCGGCCCCGGGCCGCTGCCGACGCTGCGATCGATGATCGACTCCGGCCGCCGGCTCGTGCTGCTGGCCGAGAACCACGCGGGCGCCGCGTCCTGGTACCAGCTCGCGTACGAGAGCCTGCTGCAGGAGACCCCGTTCCACTTCGACAGCGCGGCGCAGCTGCTCGCCGCCGGCAACGTCTGCCCGCCCAACCGCGGCCCCGCGAGCGCCCCGCTGTTCCTCCTCAACCACTGGGTCACCACCGCGCCGGTGCAGCGGCCCAGCGACGCCGCGAAGGTCAACGCGTACGCGCCGCTGCTCGCCCGCGCGCAGGCGTGCGAGCGGATCCGGAAGCGCCTCCCGAACCTGCTCGCGGTCAACTTCTACAAGGAGGGCGACGTCTTCCGGGTCGCCGACACGCTCAACCGCGTCCGCCCATAGTCCGACCGCCGGAGTCTGATACGTGCTCGCGGCGGTGGCGACCGGCTCGACGTCTCGGCGCCGTAGCGCTTGTCCGCTGCGTCGAGCCCCGGCCGCTCGGCTGCGCCGTGGCGGCACGATTCGCGCGGCGCAATCTTGAATTCGATTCAAGAACGATTACGGTGCGGCCGCATGACCTCACCACGAGCGATCGGCGCGGTCGCGGCCACGGCACTCGCGCTCCTCCCTTCCGCGGCCTCTGCTGCCACCAAGCCGGCAGACACCGTCCTCCGCGGCGGCCATCCGCACTTTCGACGCCCGTTCCTCGGTGGTCCGGGCACTTGCGATCCGCCACGGCCGGATCGTCTACGCCGGTGGCAACCGAGGTGTGCGGCGCTTCGTCGGGCCGCACACGCGCGTCCAGAACGTGCACGGGAGGACCGTGATGCCGGGCCTCAGCGACGCCCACAACCACGTGCTCGCCGGCGGTCAGCAGCTGCTGACCTGCAACCTTGAGTACGCGGCGCTGACCGTCGCGCAGTTCCAGGCCCGCATCCAGGGATGCCTCGACAACGACAACGGGGGCGCCGGCGAGTTCCTCCAGGTCGTGAACTGGTACCGCCAGGCGATGCTGCCCGCCGGCGCGGACGCCACCAAGGCCACGCTCGATGCGCTCAAGACATCGCGTCCAATCGTCGTCAGCTCCAGCGACGGGCACACGACGCTCGTCAACAGCCGGGCGCTGCAGCTGGCAGGCATCACGGCGACCACGCCGGACCCGCCGAGCGGCCGTATCGAACGCGGTCCGAACGGAGAGCCGACCGGCATCCTCGAGGACGCCGCGGGCGATCTGATCCAGAGCAAGATCCCCGCGCCCACGGCGAAGGACACGCGAGAGGCGCTGGCCGTCGCGCTCAAGTCGCTCGCCGCAGCGGGCGTGACCGCCGTCGAGCACCAGATCGCGACGCCGGACGTGCTCGCCGCCTACCGCGCCCTGCGGCGCCAGGGCAAGCTCACGCTCCGCGTCGACGCCGCCGCTGACGTGTCGGTGACCGGGGCCCGCAAGGACACCGGCGCCGAGGTGAAGCGCCTGGTGCGCCTGCGTGCCCGCTACGAGACAGGGCCGCTGCGCCCGCGCCGAGCTCGTCGACCCGGCGGACTACGGGCGCTTCAAGGCACTCGGCGTGACGCCCGTGATGTCGTTCCAGTGGGGCAAGCCGGGGCCTGATTCGATCGAGGCCGCGAAGGTGTTCATGGGCCCCGCGCGCTTCGCCCGCATGGAGCCCGAGGGGCGCCTGCAGGACGCGGGCGCGCGCATCGCCTTCGGCAGCGACTGGCCGGTGGACGCGTTGAACGAGTTCTTCGCGGTCGAGGTGGGCGTGACGCGCACCAACGACCCGGCGAGCGGATACCGGGGGCGCCTGAACAGCGATCCGGGCCTGAGCCGCGCGGAGGCGTTCCGCGCGATCACCGTGAACAGCGCCTACGCGATGGGCACCGAGAAGCGGACCGGCTCGCTCAAGCGCGGCAAGTTCGCGGACTACATCGTCGTCAACCGGGACCCGATGAAGGTGCCGGCCACCTCGATCAGCGACACGAAGGTGCTGCGCACCGTCGTCGGCGGTAGGACGGTGTATCGGGCGCGCCGAGCCCCGGGGGGTACGCTCGGTGGATGCCGGCGCCGCGACGCAACAGCGCCCGCGGCGACCGGCGCCGCCGGCAGATCATCGACGCCGCGCTTGCCGAGATCCGGACGCAGCCGGTGGCCGATGTCCAGCTGCTGGCGATCGCCGCCCGGGCCGGCGTGGGCGCGAGCCATGCCCTCTACTACTTCGGGTCGCGCGACGGCGTCCTCGTTGCCGCTGTCGCCCACGCCGAGCAGCAGCTCGCCGACGGCCGGAGCGAGCGGCTGGCGGCAATCGACGACCCGCTCGAGCGGATCGCCGCCTTCGTCGAGGCGTACCTGCCGGACGACCGCCACGACCCGGTCTGGAAGCTGTGGTTCGAGGGCTGGCTGCGCTCGACCTCGCAGTCGGAGTTCGGGGACGTCGGATCGGAGGCGGACCGGATGTGGCTGCACGACCTCGTCGGCTGCCTCGACCACCTCGCGGCGAACGACGGCGCGCTCGGCGAGCCCGCCTCGTCCTACGCGCGCCGCTTCCTATTCCTGCTCGACGGGCTTGCCGCGCACGTCCTCGCCGAACACATCACCGCCGAAGAGGCGAAGCAGTTCGCGATGACCGAGCTCAGAGCGCACCTGCCGCGCTAGACCATATGGCCGGTCGGGCTGATCGTCCGCTGAGGATGTGAGGGTCGGCACCCGCGCATGAGGTGCGCGGGTTGACCGTCGAGGAGTGGCCTCGGCGGCGACCGCAATCATGGGGGTGCCGACATGGCACAGGTTCGCAGCTGGGCTGGTCTGGATGTCCACGCGGCGAAGGTGATCGCTGCGACGATCGACGGCGAGTCGGGTGAGTTGCGCTTCGCGCGGTTGTCGGGTCAGACGAGCGAGGTCGCGGCGTTCTGTCGGGCGTTGCCAGGGCCGGCTCGGGTGGCCTATGAGGCTGGGCCGACGGGGTTCGGGCTCGCGCGTGAGTTGGCTGGGATGGGCGTGGGGTGCGTGGTCGCGGCGCCGGGCAAGATCCCGCAGGCGCCGCAGGATCGCGTCAAGACTGACCGCCGCGACGCCGAGCGGTTGGCGCGGTTGTTGATGGCCGGCGAGTTGCACCCGGTGCGGGTCCCGGCGACCGATGAGGAAGCGTTGCGAGATCTGGTCCGGGCCCGTGAGGATCTGCGGGGCGATTTGATGCGGATGCGCCACCGGGTCGGCAAGCTGCTGCTGCGTCACGACGTTCGGTGGGCGGGCAACAACTGGACCCAGGCGCACCGGCAGTGGCTGGCTGCCGTCACGCTGGGGGAGCCGGTCGCGCAGATCGTCCTCGAAGACAGTCTCGGCGCGATCGACGCCCTCCTCGTCCGCCGCGACAGCCTCGAGCGCCAGATGACGGCCCTGATCGCTGGCTCGCCGTGGGCCGACGAAGTCGCGCGGCTGCGCTGTTTGCGCGGCATCGACACGCTCTCGGCGCTCGGGCTCTGCGCCGAGATCGGCGACTTCGATCGCTTCCGACGGCCCGGGCAGTTGATGAGCTACCTCGGGATGGTCCCGTCAGAGCACTCAACCGGCGACAAGCGCCGGCTCGGGTCGATCACGAAGTCCGGCAGCCAGCACGCCCGCCGGCTGCTGGTCGAGGCCGCCTGGCACTACCGCAAGGCGCCCCGGGTCGGACGCGAGCTCGCGCGCCGCCAGGACGGCCAGCCTCAGCACGTGACCGCGATCAGCTGGCAAGCCCAGCGACGCCTGCATCGGACCTGGCAGCGCCTCGACGCCCAGCGCGGCAAGCGGCGCACGATCGTCGCGGTCGCGGTCGGCCGGGAGCTGGCCGGGTTCTGCTGGGCGGTCACCACCGCCGACTGACCCCGGCCAACAGCACGACGTTGGTCGAGGAGGCGGCAGGGACGGCCCCACTTCGCGCCAGCGCATCCGCGATTCAGCTATGAGCAACCCCACGGGGCCACGCTCGATCCTAGACCGCGGGCGCTGAGACGAAACCCGGTCCTGCGGCCACCCGGATCCGCGAATATCAGCCTGACCGCGCGTCGCGCAACCCGGGCCGACCCGCCGCCCCCTCGACCAACAAAAAGACCCGCCGGAGCGGGCCTTTCGTGCTGCCAACTTGACAAACGGCCGTCCATATCAGCTGACCGGGCCGAGGAGCAGCGGCAGCGCGCGGTGCAGCTCTCGCTGCCAGTACGGCCAGTCGTGCGTCCCGCCCGGGTAGAGCTCGGCGTGGAGCGGGACGTGGAGCGCCCGCGCGCGGCGCGCGAACGCGCGTGACTCCGCCCCGACCTCGGCCTCGATCGCGTCGCGCTTCGCGCCCCGGCCGTCGCCGGCGGAGACGAACAGCGGAAGCCCTTTCAGCGCCGGCAGCAGCGCGGTCGGGTCGTGCCGGCGCCAGTTGGCGCGGTCGCTGTCCGGATCGCCCCAGACCTCGGTCGGGTCGGCGGTGTACTGCGAGAACAGCCCGAGCCAGAAGCGCGGGACGCCGAGCGGGTGCAGGACGCCGGAGAACGACGCCGCCGCCCGGAACATCCGCGGCCGCCGCGCCGCGTAGTCCATCGCGCCGAGCCCGCCCATCGACAGCCCAGCGATCGCCCGTCGCGGCCCTGCGCCGTAGGGCTCGAGGATCCGCGGCAGCTCGCGCAGGTGGAAGTCCTGCCAGCGCGGGCCGTCGCTGCCAGTTCGAGTAGAAGCCGACGTCACCGCCCTCGGGCATCACGACGAGCACGTCACGCAGCGGCGGCAGGTCGGCGATGTCGGTCGAGCGCGTCCAGCTTTCGTACGTGTCGCAGCAGCCGTGCAGCAGGTACAGGACAGGCCAGCGCTTGGACGAGGACTGCGACCAGCCGACCGGGGTGAGGAGCCGCACCTTCGCGCTGCGCCCGAGCGCCGCTGAGCGGACCGTGAGATCGAGCTGCCGCGGGGCGACCCGGTGCTGGGCGACGACCGGCGAGGACGTGTTCGCCGTGGGCGTCGGCGTCGCGACCGACCCGCCATGCCCACAGCCGCCGAGGATTCCGGCGAGCAGCAGCGCGGCGAGAACGGCCCGGGCCATCCGCCGAGGCTACGCGCTTACCCCCCGCTAGGCAGCAAGCTGCCTGGCTTGGCGCCTAGGTGGTCGCGGCGCGGATGACGCGCGTGAGCATGTCCGTGCCCTCTTCGAGCCGGCGGACCGAGATGTGCTCGTCGTTGCCGTGCATGTCGGCCAGCTCGGCGCGCGAGATCGGGTACGGGTAGATGCCGTAGACCGGGACCCCGCGCTGGCGCCACGGCGTCGCGTCGGTGCCGGCCTCGAACAGCGCCGGCGTGACGGCGGCGCTCGGCCACTCGCGCTTGCCCTCGCGGGCGAGCGCGCGGTAGAGGTCGGTGTTCGTCGACGACGGCGGCTGCTTGGCGCGCTCGTCGAATCGCTTCAGGGTCTCCGCCGCCGACTCGCCGGTGGTGCCGATCGGCGCCACCTTGACGCGCTTGTCGCGGATGACGCGCTTGAGCTCCTTGATCGCCGGTCCGGGACGGCGGCCCGGGAGCAGCCGCATGTTGACCGTCGCCTCGGCGCTGCCGGGCAGCACGTTGGCGCGGAAGCCGCCGCTGACGATCGTCGGCACGTAGATGTTGCGCAGCAGCCCGTTGAACAGCTCGCCGTAGGTCCCGCGGGCGAGCCGGCGCGTGGCGAGGCGGCGCGCCATCGGTGTCCGTGCCTTCAGCAGCCGGCCGGCGGCGCGCCCGCTGGGCCCGCCGAAGCCGCGGCGCCAGGCGCGCAGGTAGCGCTTCTGGGTCTTGGAGAGCCTCGGCGTCGGCGGCTCGTAGCGCTCGATCCGGTTCAGCGCGCGCGTGAGCCGCGCCAGCGCCGAGTCGGGGAGCGGCCGCGACGAGTGCGTCGACGTGCCGCGCGTCTTCAGCGTCACCGACAGCGAGTTCTTGTCG
Organism: uncultured Solirubrobacteraceae bacterium; assembly: GCA_963722815.1. GTDB lineage: Bacteria > Actinomycetota > Thermoleophilia > Solirubrobacterales > Solirubrobacteraceae > DASQFQ01. The sequence goes on along the minus strand of CAVROM010000003.1, from coordinate 734,742 downwards.
ATCGTCGTGACCGACAGCAGGCGCGGCGCGCCCTTCCGGTCCTCGAGCACCCAGCCGCCCTCGTTGAGCGAGACGCCGGCGTCGATCTTGGCGTAGTTGGTCTTGGCGAGCCAGCCCGTGCCGTAGTCGCCGCCCTCCTCGTCGGCCTCGGCGAGCAGGATGATGTCGCGCTTCAGCGCCGGCTTGGCGCGCGCGATCCGCGACGCCGCGACCGTGAACGCGGCGAGGCCGCCCTTGAAGTCCATCGCGCCGCGGCCCCAGATGTCGCCGCCGCGGACGAGCCCCGCGAACGGGTCGACCGACCACAGGTCGCGCTCGACGCCGACGACGTCCTCGTGGCCGGCCAGCAGCAGCGGCTTGGCGGTCGGGTTGGCGGCGCGCAGGCGGGCGATGAAGTGCGCCTTGCCGGGCGTCGGCGTGGGCACGATCTCGGTCTCGAAGCCAAGCGGCGCGAGCCGCGTGCGCAGCAGCTCCGCGACCTGCTGCTCGTTGCCCGGCGGGTTGGAGGTGTTGGTGCGGATCAGCTGCTGCAGCAGGTCGACGACCTCGCCGTCCGGCCCGTTGTCCTGCGCGCGCGCCGCCGGCGGAGCGGCCGCCAGCGCCATCAGCATCGCCCCCACCACGACCATCCGCCCCGCCCTCATGACGCGTGCCCTACCCGCGGGCACGCCTGCTTCACACGTCTAGGCCGCGAGCGGCGGCGCGGTCTCCCGCTCGGGAGCCGCAGCACCGCGACGCTTCGCCTCGATCTGCTCGGGCTTCGGGTGCTTGACGTTGGTCGCCCAGCCGAGGCGCTCGAACAGGCGGATCAGCCGGTAGGACGGGTCGAGCTGGCGGGGCGAGAGCCCGTGCTTCGCCGACGTCGGGAAGGCGTGGTGCGAGTGGTGCCAGCCTTCGCCGAGCGAGACGAGCGCGACGGCCCAGTTGTTGCGGCTCTCGTCCTCGGTCTCGAACGGGCGCTTGCCGTACATGTGGCAGATCGAGTTGACGCTCCACGTCGCGTGGTGGAGCAGGAACACGCGCACGAGGCCGGCCCAGACGAACGCGGTCAGCGCGGCGACCGGGTTGAAGCCGGAGAGGATGTAGCCGGCGAGCGCCGGGAGCGCGAGGCCGAGCAGCGCCCAGACCGGGAACAGGCTGTCGATCTTGCGGATCAGCGGGTCCTTGCGCAGGTCGGGCGCGAAGCGGCGCGCGGAGCTGCGCTCGCCGTCGAACAGCCAGCCCATGTGCGAGTGCCAGAGGCCGGTGAGGACGCCCTTCCAGCCCTGCGCGTCGTGCGTGTGCGGGCTGTGCGGGTCGCCCTCTTCGTCGGTGAAGGTGTGGTGCTTGCGGTGGTCGGCGACCCAGTGGATGACCGCGCCCTGGACCGACATCGAGCCGAGGATGGCGAGCGTCCCGCGCAGCCATGGCTTGGCCTCGAAGGAGCGGTGGGTGAAGAGGCGGTGGAAGCCGATCGTCACGCCGAAGCCGACGAGGACGTACATGACGGCGAGAATCGCGAGGTCGAGGCCGGTGACGGCGCCGCCCCACAGCAGCCACAGGGCCGCGATGAATCCGAGGAAGGGCAGCACGACGGCCACCACAGTGATCTGGCGCTCAAGGCGCGCTGCTCGTGTCGTGGTCATGCATAGAAGATCACACCAAAACGCCGCCCGGAAGCATCGATCGGGCATAGGCCGCGAGGCGCTTCTTTAGCACGAAGCTACAAAGATTCTGCCGGGGTGGTGGCCCATCCAGTACAAGGGCTCTGGATAGGGGTTTCGCCTGCCAGGCGCTCGCCCGTGGGCGCCGACTTGAGTGCCGGCTCCAACGAGGCGAGCGCCTTCGGCGACGTTACTAACGCACCCGGTACCCGAGCGCGGGGTTCCAGTGCAGATCCGAGCTGTACTTGGGCAGCGGCGCGTCCCTGCCGGAGATCTTCACGCCCTTCTTGGTCTTCGGCGGGCAGATCGCGACGTAGCGGGCGTAGCCGCCGAGGCCGCCCCTGAACTTCGGGTAGCCGATGTCGACGAGGCAGCCGGTGGCCGGCACGCCCTCGAGGTTCGCGACGCCCTCGGCCTGCGTGTAGCCGTGGTGCATCAGCCACGCCTCGCCCTCGAGCGTCGGCGTCGTGTCGGTGTCGAGCGGCTCGTGGCCGTGGAACAGGATGTGGCGCTTGATGTGGAGGAACTTCAGTGCCTTGAGCGAGACGCCCGGGAAGACCGGGTCGGCGGCCAGCGCCTTGGCGGCGGCCGGGTCGTCCGTCCACTTCTTCGACCAGTCCGAGCGGACCATGACGACAGAGCCCTTCGGGATCTTCCCGTGCTTCTTCTCGAACATCTTGATGTCGGACACCTGGAGCGCGTACTTCGGGTCCGACTTCACCTGCTTGGCGATCGAGATCACCACCAGCGGCCGCACCGCATAGGTCGGCGGCAGCTCGTCGATGCCCGGGTACTCGGGCGCCCAGTGCGCCGGCGGGTCGAGCTGGGTGCCGAACTGGTCGGTGGCGATCTCGTAGGCGGTGGCCTCGAAGCCGTCCTTCGCGTACGTGTACGCGGTGCCCGTGGTCGGGTCGACCGAGGGCTTGAACGTCGCGGGCCCGAAGCCCTTCCACACCGGCATGTTCGGCGTGATGTCGTGGGTCAGATCGATGTAGCGCGCCTTGGAGAGCGTTTGGTTGTAGACCTTCCACAGGCCGGTGCCCTTCGCCGCAAGGGCGGAGCCCGGCAAGATGAAGAGGAGCGATACAACCGCGCCGACGGCGGCCAACTTCAGAGTCCGCATCTGGGACCTCCCGGGGTCGTGGACCGCCGGAGCATCACACGAGGAGAACGGATGACGAACTTTGCGCAGGAACTGGCCTCCGCCGTCGCGGACGGCGCGGAGCGCCCGGCGGTCAAGCTCGACGACCTGGTCCTGAACTACGGGCTGCTCGACGCGGGCGCCCAGCGCGCGGCCGGGCTGCTGCGCGCGCACGGCGTCGAGGCCGGCGACCGCGTCGGCATGCAGCTTCCGAACGTGCCCTACTTCCCCGTCGTCTACTTCGGCGCGCTGCGGCTCGGCGCGGTCGTGGTGCCGATGAACCCGCTGCTCAAGGGGCGCGAGGTCGGCTACCACCTGAAGGACTCGGGCGCCAAGGTGCTGGTCGCCTGGCACGGCTTCGCCGAGCCTGCGCAGGCCGGCTCCGAGGAGGCGGGCGCCGAGCTCATCCTCGTCACGCCCGGCGAGTTCGAGCAGGCGCTCGGCGGGGCCGAGGCGGTCGAGGACATCGCCGACCGCGCGGACGACGATCCGGCGGTGATCATCTACACCTCGGGCACGACCGGGACGCCGAAGGGCGCGACGCTCACGCACGCCAACCTGGCGGCGGGCGCCGAGACGGCGCGCGACCTCGTCGACGCCGGACCGGACACGGTGACGCTCGCGACGCTTCCGCTGTTCCACGTGTTCGGGATGAACTCGGTGATGAACGTCTCGGTCCGGGCCCGCGGGCTGCTGACGCTGCTGCCGCGCTTCGAGCCGGCCAAGGCGCTCGAGATCATCCAGCGCGACAAGGTCACGACGTTCGCGGGCGTGCCGACCATGTACACCGCGCTGCTCCACCACCCTGAGCGCGGCGACTACGACACCTCGTCGCTCGACCTCAGCGTCTCCGGCGGCTCGGCGATGCCGGTCGAGGTGCTGCGCGGGTTCGACGACGCGTTCGGCACCAAGGTGCTCGAGGGCTACGGGCTGTCGGAGACGACCGGGATGGGCTCGTTCAACCTCCCCTCGCAGGAGCGCAAGCCGGGCTCGATCGGCGTGCCGATCGGCGGCACCGAGTTCCGCCTCGTGGACGACGACGGCAACGACGTGCCGGCCGGCGAGCCGGGCGAGATCGCCATGCGCGGCCCGTTCGTGATGCGCGGCTACTGGGAGCGCGACGACGCCACGGCCGAGACGATCCGCGACGGCTGGTTCCACACGGGCGACATGGCGACCGTCGACGACGACGGCTACTACTTCATCGTCGACCGTAAGAAGGAGCTGATCATCCGCGGCGGCTACAACGTCTACCCGCGCGAGATCGAGGAGGTGCTGTACGAGCACCCGGCCGTTCGCGAGGCCGCAGTGGTCGGCGTGCCGCACGACGCGCTCGGCGAGGAGGTCGGCGCCGCGATCGCGCTGAAGGACGGCGCGGAGGCGAGCGAGGACGAGATCCGCGCGTTCGCCAAGGAGCGCGTGGCGGCCTACAAGTACCCGCGCCGTGTGTGGTTCGTCGACGAGCTGCCGAAGGGCCCGACCGGCAAGGTGCTCAAGCGGGACATCGAGGCGCCGGCATCCGGCTGACCGGCCTGCTCGCCGCGCTGCTCGTGCTCGCCGGCTGCGGCGGCAGCGCGCACACGCCGGCCGCGACGCCGGCCCCCGAGCGCACGCCGGCGCCTCGGACGGACCCGGCCGCGATGGCCGCGAGGGCGAACGTTCCGATCCTGTGCTGGCATCAGATCCGGGCCGCCACCGCGCGCGACAGCGCGGCCGACCGTGCGTACATCGTGAGCCCGAGGACGCTCGCCGCCCAGCTCGCCGCGCTCGACCGCGCGGGCTACCACGCGGTCACCGGCCCGGCGCTCGTCGCGCACGTGGCGCTCGGCAAGCGGCTCCCGCGCAAGCCGGTGCTGCTCACCTTCGACGACGCCTCCGCCGGCCAGTTCACGCGCGCGCTGCCGCTGCTGCGCCGCCACCACTTCGTCGCCACCTTCTTCGTCATGACGGTCGTGCTCGACAAGCCCGGGTGGCTGACGAGCGACCAGGTGCGCCGGCTCGACCGCGCGGGCATGACGATCGCGCCGCACACCTACGACCACCACGCGGTGCCCCAGTACCGGGACGGCGACTGGCACACGCAGCTGGTCGCGCCTGCCAAGAGACTGGCAAAGCTCGTCGGCCACCCGCTGCGGCTGTTCGCCTATCCGTTCGGGCTCTGGAGCCCGGAGGCGTTCTCCCATCTCGACGACGCGGGCTACGTCGCGGCGTTCCAGCTCGCCGGCAAGCTCGACCGTCAGCACGCGCTGTGGACGCTGCGGCGCATCATCGTGCCGGAGCTCTCGGGCCACGAGCTGCTCGCGACGATCAGGCGCGACTTCTAGGCCCTTGCGCCCAGCCTCCGCGGGGCGTTACGGTCGCATCTCCATGTCGCGTGGGATGGCGACCCTGCTGGCCCTCGGCGCGTTCGCGGCGCTTCCCGCCACGGCCCAGGGCGCCGAGACGTGGCTGCAGCCGGAGACGCTCTCGACGGCCGGCACGGACAACGACGCGGCCCGGCTCGCCACCAACTCGCCCGGCGTCGCGGCCGTGATCTGGACCGAGTTCGCCAACGGCCGCACCCCGCGTCTCCGCATCCGCGCCTCGACGCGCGAGCCCGACAAGAAGTGGGAGCCGTCCGAGCAGCTCTCGGGCGCGGGCGAGGGCGGCGCCGGCGCGGTCGGCGTGGACCCGCAGGGCCGCATCACGGCGGTCTGGGACGAGGCCGGCAAGGTGATGTTCGCCGACAAGGCGCCGGGCCGGCCGTGGACGGCGGCCGCGGCGATCCCCGACGGCGACGGCGGGAAGCCCGACCTGTTCGTCGCCTCCAACGGCACGGCCACCGCGGTCTGGCAGAAGGGCACGACCGCCGACACGCTCGTGATCCGCACCGCGCGGCGGCCGCTCGGCGGCAGCTGGTCGTCCGTCGAGACGATCTCGCCGTCGTGGTCCTACCGGCCGCACATCGAGGGCGACACCGCCGGTGACGTGACGGTGTCCTACACGCACGAGACCACCGGGTCCAACCGCTTCATCTACGCGGTCGACCGGCCCAACAGCGGTCCCTGGGGCACGCAGACCCCGGTCGGCGGGCCGGCGATCACGGACAACATCTCCGACCTCGTCGTCGCGCCCAACAGCGGGCGCGCGACGGTGTTCTGGCAGAACGGCGACTTCAGCGCGCCGCTAACGGCGCGCACCCGCGCCCCGGGCACGGAGTGGAGCGCGGGGACGACCGAACCGATCTCCGGCACGACCGGGGGCCGGCTCGACCTGGACGAGCGCGACCGCGCCGCGGTCGACGGCGCGGGCCTCGTCACCGCGACGTGGCTCGCGGGCAACAAGGTCCTGACCGCCTACCGCTCCGAGGCGGTCGGCGGCTGGACCGCGCCGGCGACGCCCGCGGCGATCGAGCCCGGCGACGGGACCCAGCTCCTCGGGCTGCAGATCGCCTCCAACGCGTTCGGCCGCGCGCTCACGACGTGGACCGCGGGGACCACCGCGAACCGCTTCTCGCTCCGCGGCGCCGGCGGCGGCACGCCGTGGTCGGCGCCGAAGGCGATCGGCGGGGTGCCGGCCGACGCGATCGGGCTCGACCTCTCGGTCGACGGCACCGGCCGGGTCGCCTACGCCTGGAGCGTCGAGGACCCGGTCGAGGACAACGTCTCGACGCTGGCGATCTCCACCTACGGCAACCCGCTCAGCAACGCGCAGCCGCCCGCGCCGCCCGGCCCCGCGCCGCCGGCCGGCGGCGGCTCGTCTGGCGGTGGCGGGTCCGGGGGTGGGTCAGCTGCCAAGGCGAAGGCCAGGCTGCAGGGCTCGCCGACGACCAAGAAGGGCGTCGCATTCGTCCTCACGATGCCGGCCGCCGGCTCGGCGCGGATCGTCATCGCCCGCGCCGCCCCGGCCCGCAGGGCCGCGGCCTCCAAGCTCAAGTACCGCCGCGTCGGCGTCGTCAAGGTGAAGCTGAAGAAGGGCCGCAACGTCGTGCGCGTCAAGAAGGTGAGGAAGCGCAAGCTGACCCGCGCGAGGTACCGGGCGGTGATCACGCCGAAGGTGGGCAAGCGGACGCTGAAGCCGATCCAGCTGAAGTTCCGGATCCGGCGCTAGCCCGCGTTCAGCAGCCCATGTGGCGGATCGGATCGCAGATCCCGCCGTCGCGCATGATGATCTGCGTCGTGCCGGCGGGCACGGAGGTCGTGGTCGGCACGGGGACCGGCGACGGCGCGGGGGTCGCGGCGCCCGCGAGCGAGGGAACCATCAGCGCGGCGGTGACGGCGGCCATGGGACTGCGAGGGCGACGCGACGCCGCGGGGAGTGAGACCGGGAGAGCACTTCGACCGTCCTTCCTGTTGGGGGGAGGCGGCGAGCGTCTCGGGTCCCGGGCAGGCGGGCCAGCCACCGTTCGGGTGAAGCTGCTCACCCGCCCCCCCCGCTAGGCGGCAAGCTGCCTGGCTTGGCGCCCTAGCGGATCACGCTCGCGAGGCGGCGGACCGCCTCGTCGTACTCCCCCGCGCCGAGGTGGCTGAAGGAGAGGCGGAGCTCGCCTTGGCCGTCGTCGCCGGAGTAGAACGGCGGGCCGGGGACGTAGGTGACGCCCGCCGTCGACCGCGGCGTCGCGCAGCTCGATCGAGTCGAGCCCCTCGGGCAGCGTCAGCCAGGTGAAGAAGCCGCCGGCCGGCTCGCTCCACGTGCAGACGCCGCCGAGCTCGCGCTCGCAGCGCCGCCGACAGCGCGCGCCAGTGCGCCGCGTAGAGCTCGCGGGCCTGCGGGAGCCGGCGGCCGAAGTGGCCGGCGCGGCCGTACTCCTCGACCATCCGCTGCCCGAGGCCGCCGGCGCACTGGTCGGTCAGCTGCTTCGCGGCCGCGATCTGCTCGACGACCGCGGACGGCCCCGACCGCCCACCCGAGGCGCACGCCGGGGCAGAAGATCTTCGAGAACGTGCCGGCCTGGAGGACGATGTCGGGGCCGAGCGACCACAGCGACGGCAGCACCGTGTCCGTGTCGAACGCCATCTCGCGGTAGGCGACGTCCTCCACGATCAGCACGCCGTGGCGGCGGCACAGCTCGATCAGCGGCTCGCGCCGCTCGAGCGCGAGCGTCCACCCCGACGGGTTCTGGTACTCCGGGATGACGTACAGGAGCTTCGGGCGCGCGCCCGCCTCGAGCCGCTCCTCGAGCGCCTCCACGACGAGCCCGCCGGCGTCCATCTCGATCCCGATGACGTCGGCCTCGGCCTGCGCGAAGGCCATCAGCGCGCCCAGATACGTGGGCGCCTCGACGGCCACGCTGTCGCCCGGGTCGAGCAGCGCCTGGCAGAGCAGCGCGATGCACTCCATCCCGCCGCTGGTGATCGTCAGCTCCTCCGGCGCGGGCCGCCGGCCCTGGAGGTGCTCCTGGCGGTCGATCAGGTACTCGCGCACGCTCGGGATGCCCTCGCTGGGCGCGTACTGCAGCGCGACGCCCGGCTCGTCGCGCAGCAGCCGCGCGACGATCTCGTCGAGGTCGGCGGTCGGGAACGTCTCGGGATTCGGGAAGCCGCCGGACATCGAGAGCGCGCCCGGCGGCGGCCCGGCAAGGATCGTCGCCAGCTCGGCGGCGCCCCGGTTCTGTGCGCGGCGCGCGAACTCAAACGTCGAAGCCAAGGCTGCTCTCCTCCCCGCGATCGAGCGCCGCGATGTGCGTCTCCCAGTTGGTCAGCTCGTGCAGCGAGCGCTGGCCGGAGCGCGTATGCCGGAGGATCGCGCCCTCGGCGCGCCCGATCGCCTCGCCCGTCTCGAGCGCGGCCTCGATCTGCGCCGCGGGGGCGATGACGAGCCCATCGTCGTCGCCGAACACGATGTCGCCCGGCGCGACGTCGAGCCCGGCGAAGCGCACGCGCTGGTTCAGGGCGACCGCGGGAGACCGTCGTGCCCGATCGCGGCAGCGTGCCCCGCGCATACGCGGGCAGGCCGAGCGCGCGCAGCCCCGCGACGTCGCGGCAGTAGCCGTCGGTCACGATCCCCGCCAGCCCGCGGCGCTTGGCCTCGGTCGCGAACAGCTCGCCGAACACGGCGAGACCTGCCGCCGTCGGTCGCGATCACCAGGACGTCGCCGGGCGCCGCCTCGGCCAGCGCGCTCATCACCGGCAGGTGGTCGTCGTGGGCTCGCACCGTGAACGCCGGGCCGGCGAAGCGGACGTTGGGCACCATCGCCCGCACCGTGGGTAGACCACGGGCAGCGTCTTGTCCGCGTCGCAGAGCGCGGAGACCTCGATGGCGAGGAGGCGTTCGATCAGAGCCCGGGATCGTGCCACTTCCTCGAGCCGGCGGTGGGCGAGGGCGACGGCCATCGCGCCGTCGCCGACCGCTCCGGCGACGCGCTTGACCGAGCCGGAGCGCACGTCGCCGGCCGCGAACACTCCCGGCACGCTCGTCTCGAGCGCCAGCGGGTCGCGCTCCAGCGGCCAGGACTCGGGCAGCGCGCCGCCCACGCGCAGATCCGGGCCGGTGAGGATGAAGCCGCGCTTGTCGAGCGCCACGCCCGCGGCGCCGGCCCACCCGGTCCGCGGCACGCCGCCGAGGCAGAGGAAGAGCGCGCGCGCCGGCAGCTCCTCCCCGCCCGCCGTGACGCTGCGGAGGTCGCCCGCGCAGTCGACCGCCTCGACCTCGGTGCGGAGCCGCAGCTGGATCAGCGGGTGCGCGTGGATGCGCTCGACGAGGTAGGCCGACATCGCCTTCGCCAGCGAGTCGCCGCGCACGAGCATCGTCACGCGCGCGCCCGCGTCCGCGAGGTTCATGACCGCCTGGCCGGCCGAGTTGCCCGCGCCGACGACGACCACCGGGTCGCCGCCGCAGCGCGCCGCCTCGCTGCGCCCGGCGCCGTAGTAGATGCCGCGGCCGAGCCCGGCCTCGATCCCGTCGACGTCGAGCGTCCGCCAGTCCATCCCCGGCGCGGCGATCACGACGTCCGCGCTCACCTCGTAGCCGCCGGCGAGCTCGAGCTGCGCGCCCTCCGGCGTCATCCGGCTGCCGGTCACGCCCCGCAGGAGCACCAGCTCGGCGCCGAAGCCCTCGGCCTGGCGGCCCGCCAGCCGCGCGAGGTGCGCGCCCTCGATGCCGCCCGGGAAGCCGAGGAAGTTCTCGATCTTGGACGTGTGGGAGGCCTGCCCGCCCGGGACGTCGCGCTCGACCAGCAGCGTCGAGAGCCCGTCCGAGGCGGCGTAGACCGCAGCCGCCAGCCCGGCCGGGCCGGCGCCCACGATCGCGAGGTCGTAGTGCGCGCGCTGCGGCGGGTCGCTCTCGTGCCAGGCGTCCGCCACGCGCTCGACGGTGGCGGAGGTGACCGCGCCGTCAGGCGCGAGCACGAGCGGCAGCTGGTTCTCGCCCACCCCGTGGCGCGCCAGCAGCTCAGCCGCCTCCGGCGTGCCGGCCTCGACCCACGCGTACGCCTGGTCGACTCGGGTGAGGAAGTCGCGCAGCCGATGGTCCTCCGGCTCGAGCCGCCGCCCGACGACGGTGACGTCTTGGCGGACGGGACTCATGCCCGCCATGTAACCATGCCCGCGATGGCGACCCTCCGCGAGCTGCTCGCCGGTCCGGAGCCGGTGCTGGCCCCGGGCGCGTACGACGCGCTGTCGGCGCGGCTGGTCGAGCGCGCCGGCTTCCCCGCCGTCTACATGACCGGCTTCGGCGCGTCGGCCTCGCTGCTCGGGCGGCCCGACGTCGGCCTGCTCTCGTTCGACGAGATGGCCGGGCAGGCGCGCCGGCTCGCGCAGGCCGTGAGCGTGCCGCTCATCGCCGACGCCGACGACGGCTACGGCAACCCGCTCAACGTGATGCGCACCGTGCGCGAGTACGCGGCAGCCGGGGTCGCCGCGCTGCACATCGAGGACCAGGTCGCGCCCAAGCGCTGCGGCCACATGGAGGGCAAGGACGTGATCGACGCGGCCGAGATGGTCGAGAAAGTGCGCGCCGCGGTCGAGGCCCGCGGCGACGGCGAGCTGCTGATCATCGCCCGCACCGACGCGCGCGCGGTCGAAGGTCTCGACGCTGCGCTCGAGCGCGCGCGGCGCTACCGCGAGGCGGGCGCCGACGCGCTGTTCGTCGAGGCGCCGGAGACCGGCGAGGAGATCGAGGCGGTCGCCGCCGCCTTCCCCGACGTGCCGCTCGTGTTCAACTGGGTCGACGGCGGCAAGACGCCGCAGCTCCCGCTCGAGCGCATCCGTGCGCTCGGCTTCGCGCTCGTGATCTACCCGGTCACGACGCTGTTCGCGGCCGCCGCCGCGGTGGCCGGCGTGCTCGACAACCTCTGCGAGCACCACGTCCCGTCGTTCGACTCCTTCACCGACATGATCGGCCTGCCGGAGATGCGCGCACTGGAAGCGCGCTTCGCGACGTGAACCTCGACGACGTCCGCGCGGCGGCGCGCGTCCTCGACGGCATCGCCCACCGCACGCCGGTGATGACCTCGCGCACGCTCGGCGCCGGCGTCTTCCTCAAGTGCGAGAGCTTCCAGCGCGCCGGCGCGTTCAAGTTCCGCGGCGCCTACAACTTCCTCTCGTCGCTGGGCGAGGAGGAGCGGGCGCGCGGCGTGTGCGCGATCAGCTCCGGCAACCACGCCCAGGCCGTGGCGCTGTCGGCGCGCGCGCTCGGCATCCGCGCCGCGATCCTCATGCCCGAGGACGCGCCGCCCGCCAAGCTCGCGGCGGTCGACGGCTACGGCGCTGAGATCGAGACCTACGACCGCTATTCGATGCCACAGGTCCAAGCCGGCCGCCAGTTCGCCGAGCGGCGCCAGATGACGTTCGTGCCCGCCTACGACGACCCGCGGATCGCCGCCGGCGCCGGCACCGCCGCGCTCGAGCTGCTCGAGGACGCCGGCGAGCTCGACCTCCTCCTCGCCCCGGTCGGCGGCGGCGGGCTGATGGCCGGGTCCGCCACCGTCATCAAGGCGCTGCACCCGGGAGCGCGCGTGATCGGCGTCGAGGCGTCGGGTGTGGTCAAGCGCTCACTCGAGGCCGGCGAGCGGATCCAGATCCCGGTCCCGCGCCACATCGCCGACGGCCAGATGCTGACCCAGCCCGGCGAGTGGACCTTCGAGGTCATGCGCGAGCTCGTCGACGACGTCGTGCTCTGCAGCGACGACGAGATCCTCGCCGCGATGGCGTTCCTGTTCGACCGCCTCAAGCTCGTCACCGAGCCGAGCGGCGCGATCGCCACGGCGGCGCTGCTGGCCGGTCACGTGCGGCCGGACGAGGGCGCGCGCGTCGGCGTGCTCATCTCCGGCGGCAACGTCGGGCTCGAGCGCTTCGTCGGGCTTATGGGTCAGGGCCCATACGGCTGAGCGTCAGCCCCCCGCTAGGCAGCAAGCTGCCTGGCTTGGCGCCCTAGCGGGCGCGGGCGGCCTTGAGGCGCGCTTCCGCGGCGTCGGCCGCGCGCTGCAGCTCGCGCATCCGCGAGCTGTCGGCCTTGCCGCTGTAGCTGCGCTGGCGGTAGAGCTCCAGCCGCGAACGGCTGTGCTTGGCCTCGGCCTCCAGCCGCTCCAGCTCGTTGCGATCCGGGGCGGTCGTCAGTGACCGTGCGGTTGCGTGGGCAGGTTTTTCATCCCCTGGCGCTCGGTGAGGCGGCGGCGCGTGGCGGCCTCGGCGGCGTCGGCGGCGCGCTCCTCGCGCCCCCGCGCGTAAGCAGCCTCGTTGGCCTTCTCGATCCGCTGCTTGGCGGCGCGGTAGGCCGCCTCGCCGCGAAGCGGCTCGCTGCTCTCCTGGCTCATCCCTGGCTCCTGTCCTGTAGAAGGATCCGGCTCTTCGAGACTACTCCTCAGGGTCCGCTCAGGAAAACGGATAGCCTCGGGGGAGAACCGAGGTTCAGCCTGGCGACCTGACCCTTCCACGCGTTCCGAGCACGAGGAGTCGGGGATGACCCAGAGGCTGCGCGGCAGCACCGCGGCGACCGCCGCGGGAGCCCTGGCGGTCGCGGTCGTGCTGGCCTTCGTGCTCGCCGGGCACCGCAACGACTTCGCTCAGGCGCTGCGCCAGGCGCCGGTCTGGGTGCTCCTCGGCGTGACCGCGCTGCAGCTCGTGGCGCTGCTCAGCCGCTGCGAGGCGTGGCGCACGTGCGTCGCCGCCGCGGGCGGCGTGATCTCCCGCCGCCGCCTGTTCCACGCCGGCGGCATCGGCAACCTCGGCAGCCTCGTCAACGCGCAGGTCGGCGCCGCCGCCCGCATCGCGGTGCTGCGGCGCTCGGGCCGCGACGAGGTCCCGCACGTCCCCGCGCTGATCGCCGCCGAGGTGCCGATCCTCGCGATCGAGGCGGCGCTCGCGGTGCTCTCCTCGTACACGCTCGTCGGGCCGCTGGGGCTGCCGTGGTGGGCGCCGCTGGCCGGCTTCGCAGTCGCGGTCGCGATCGTGCGCGGCCTGCGCAGGCTCGCCGGCCGCGGGCACGGCGTGTGGGCGGGCCTGGCCGTGCTGCGGGACGCCGACGGCCGTGCGCGCGTGACCGCCTTCGTGCTGCTCGCGGTGTTCTGCCAGATCGCGCGCAACTGGCTCGTGCTGTGGGCGCTCGGCGTCGACGCCTCGATCTTCGACGCGACCGCCGTGCTGATCGCGATGGTCGTGCTCAGCCAGCTGCCGATCGGGCCGAGCGTCGGCGCGGCGGCGGTGGTGATGATCCTCGGCACGGGCGGCGTGGCGCTGACCGCGGCCGCGGGCGTCCTGCTGACGGCGACGGGGATCGTCGGCGCGCTCTGCTTCGCCCTGTGGGTCGGCATCGACGTGCTGGCCCGGCCGCGCGAGCGCGCGCGGCGGCGAGGGGTCCGGGTGGCGCCCGCCGTCACCGGGTAGTCCGGCGGGTGTGAGCGCCGCGGACTTCATCCCGGAGCGCCCCACCCTCCCCAAGCTGCGCAAGGCGGCGGCCGGCTGCCGCGGCTGCCACCTGTGGGAGGGCCCGATCCAGACCGTGTTCGGCGAGGGCCCGGCCGACGCGCGGCTGATGCTCGTCGGCGAGGTCCCGGGCGACCGTGAGGATCGCGAGGGCCATCCGTTCGTCGGCCCCGCCGGGCGCGAGCTGGACCGCGGGCTCGAGTCGGCCGGGATCGCGCGCGGCGAGGTCTACCTGACCAACGCCGTCAAGCACTTCAAGTTCGAGGAGCGCGGCAAGCGCCGCATCCACAAGACGCCCACCAAGGGCGAGGTCGACGCCTGCGTGCCGTGGCTCGACACCGAGATCGAGCTCGTGCGGCCGGAGGCCGTGGTCACCCTCGGCGCGACGGCGGCGAAGGCGCTGCTCGGCTCGAGCTTCCGCCTCACGCAGCATCGCGGCGAGCTGCTCGACTCCGACCTCGCGCCGATCGTCGCCGCCACGATCCACCCCTCGGCGATCCTCCGCAGCCGCGACGACCGGGACGCCGAGCGCGAGGCGTTCGCCGCCGATCTCCGCGCGGTGGTCGAGGCCCTGTCCTAGATGGTCGTTCCGCGGCCGCCGTGCCCGGATGTGCGGGTCCCGTGGATGCAGGGCGGTGCACGCCGGAGGGGGATCGTGGCAGCGCCACAGACCCCTCCCGACGGGTGCCGATCCTGCGCCGCGGGACGCGTGCAGACGGGTGCGGGGGTCGTGGAATCGACCATCTAGCCTCGTAGCCATGCATGGACTGCCGGACGAGTTCGCCCCGCGGCGCCTCGTCCGGCGGCTGGGCCTGATCGTCGCGCTGCTGGCGGTGCTCGTGCTCGCGGCGCTGCTGACGCCGGGGCTCGAGGAGGTGCAGAAGCGGCTCGGCGAGGCCGATCCGGCCTGGCTCGCGCTCGCGGTCGTGCTGGAGGGGCTCTCGTGCGTGTCCTACGTCCTGATGTTCCGCCCCGTCTTCTGCCCGCGCCTGTCGCGGCGGACGACGACCGAGATCGCGCTCGCCGAACTGGCCGTCGGCTCGCTGATCCCGACGAGCGGCGCCAGCGGGCTCGCGTTCGGCGCCTGGATCCTGCACCGCGAAGGGATGCCGGACGAGAAGATCGCGCGCCGCTCGGTCGCGTTCCTGGAGATCAAGAGCGCGGTCAACTTCGTCGCCGTCGCCGTCATCGGCACGCTGATGGCGGTGGGCCTGCTCGGGCCGCACCAGTCGCTGCTGCTCACCGCGCTCCCCGCCGCGCTGTCGGTCGCGTTCATCGCCGCGGTGGCCACGCTCTCCCACCTCGGCCCGGGCGAGGATCCCGGCGAGGGCGCCTCGAGGCTCCGGCGCGCGGCCCACACCGCGCGCTCCGCGGTCGGCACCGGCACCCAGGAGGCGATCGAGCTCGTCCGCCACCCCGACTGGCGGCTCGCGGTCGGCGCGATCGGCTACTGGGCGTTCGACAACGCGGTCCTGTGGGCGACGTTCAAGGCGTTCGGCGCCCAGGTCCCGCTGACCGTGATCGCGATGGGCTACCTGATCGGACAGCTCGGCGGCGCGCTGCCGCTGCCCGGCGGCATCGGCGGGATCGACGGCGGGCTGGTCGGCGCGCTGGTCGTCTACGGCGCGAAGGCGGCCGACGCGGCGGCGGCCGTGCTCGCCTACCGGATCATCCTGTTCTGGCTGCCGCTGATCGCGGGCGGGATCGCGTTCGCGCTGCTGCTGCGCGCGCTCGAGCGCGGCGACCGCGAGGAGCTCAGCGGTTGAGCAGCTCCTCCGCCTTCGCCGTGAGCGACGCGGCGGACACCATGGCTCGAGGATGTGGGCGCCGACCGTCTGGGCCATCCGCGTATCGCTACCCAGGCGCATGCTTGCTAAGACCTTGGGCATGAGCGAGCGGCCGAGCTTCAGCGTCGAGTACCTCGAGCCTCCGGCGCCGATCGACGCCGAGCCGCTCCCGGAGGAGTTCTCCGCCCCCCGCCTCAAGCGCGCGCTGCTGATCCTCGCCGGCATCATCGCCGTCCTCGCCGCCGCGATCGTGCTGCTTCCGGGGCTTGATTCGCTGCGCGACCGCTTCCACGGCGCCGAGCCCGGCTGGCTGGCGTTCGCCGCGCTGCTGGAGGTCGCGTCCTGCGCCTCCTACGTGATGGTCTTCCGCGGCGTCTTCTGCGACCGCATGAGCTGGCGCACGAGCACCGAGATCGGGCTCGGCGAGCTGGCCGCCAACTCGCTCTTCTCGGTCGGCGGCGCCGGCGGCCTGGCGCTCGGCGCGTGGATCCTGCGCCGCGGTGGGCTCCCGCGTGACTACATCGCGCACCGCACGGTCGCGTTCTTCCTCATCACGAGCCTCGCCAACGTGACCTTCCTCGCGATCGGCGGCATCGGGCTGGCCACCGGCATCCTGCACGGCGAGCACAACTTCCTGCTCGGGCTGCTGCCCGCGATCGCCGCCGTGCTGATCATCGTCCTCGCCCTCGGGGCCGGCCAGGCCGCCGGCGCGCTCCAGCGCCGCTCGATGCGCGCCAAGCTCGCCGCCGCGGCCGGAGCGGTCGGCGACGGCGTCGGCGAGGCGATGCGGCTGCTGAAGACCGGCGACCCGATGATCTACCTCGGCGCCGCCGGCTACATGCTGTTCGACGTCGCGATGCTCGGCGTCTGCTTCACCGCCTTCGGCCACGACGTCCCGCCGGCCGGCGTGCTGCTCGTCGCCTACATCGTCGGCCAGCTCGGCGGCCTGATCCCGATCCCCGGCGGCATCGGCGGCGTCGACGGCGGCCTGATCGGCACGCTCGTGCTCTACGGCGTCGACCCGGGCGACGCGGCGGTGGCCGTGATCGCCTACCGCGGGCTGCTGCTGACGATCCCGGCGCTGCTCGGCCTGCCCGCGCTCGCCGTGCTGCGCAAGCGGCTGCAGGGCGAGGCGCACGACATCGCCGCCTGCGCTCCCGGTCAGACCGTCGAGGTGCTGGGCCGCGGCGAGGTCCAGCGCGGCGTGCCGGTCACGACGAGCGCAGAATGAACATCAGATCGTCCTCGTAGCAGAAGCTCCAGTCCTCGTTGGGCTCCGCGGAGCGGATGATCGGATGGCCGGTCGTGCCGTTGTGGCCGCGTCGCGTGGCGCCCGGGCGAGTTGTCGCAGCAGCCGATGTGGCCGCAGGTCTGGCACATGCGCAGGTGCACCCACTGCATGCCCTGGGCGAGGCACTCCTCGCAGCCGGCGACGGTCTCCGGGACCTCCAGGATCTCGACCTGGTCGAGGTGGGTACAGCGGGACATGGTCAGCGTCTCCCCGGCCGCCAGGCGGCCATCGCACGGTCGGCTTGATCGGCGTCGAGCGGGCCGACGGGCAGCGGCGAGGCGCCGTTCGCGCGCAGCCCGTCGAGCAGCAGCGCGAGCGAGCGGCGCCACAGCTCGGGCTCCACGTCGTTGGCAAAATCGGCGACTGCGCCGGTCATCAGGCTCACGAGCAGGACATCATCCTCGACGACGTCGGCGCGCAGCACGCCGGCGTCGCGCGCGCGGCGGACCAGCTCGGCCACCAGCGGGCGGATGGTGGAGCGGAACAGGCGCATCCGCTCACGGCCCTCAGCGCTCTGCAGCAGCAGGTCCTTGAAGCCGCGGTCCGCGGCCTGCATCTCCATCGAGCGCTCGAGGAAGCCGCTCAGGCCGCGCCACGGATCGTCATCGGCGAGCGACGCGTCGAGCAGGTCCATGAACTCGTCGAGGCGCTCCTCGAACAGCGCGGCGATCAGGTCGTCGCGGTTGCGGAAGCGCCGGTAGGCGGTGCCGACGCCGACGCCCGCGCGGCGCGCCACCTCGTCCATCGTCGCGTCGAGCCCGCGCGCGGCGAAGACCTCTTTCGCCGCGACGAGGAGCCTGGCGCGGTTGCGCGCGGCGTCGGCGCGGAGTGGGCGCTGGACGATGGCCATAGGAACATGGTACCGACTAAGCGGAGGTACGACCTCCACTTCTCGCTACACTTTTCCGCGATGGCTTCCTCTCCTATTCCCCCCAACGCTTCCGCCGCCGCGACGACAAGCTCGATCGCGGCGTCCTCCTCATCGCTTCCGTGGTCGTGCTCGGCGCGATCATGTCGATCCTCGACGTCACCGTCGTCAACGTCGCCATCCAGACGCTGGCGAAGGAGTTCGACGCGCCGCTGTCGACCATCCAGTGGGTCGCGACCGGCTACACGCTGGCGCTCGCCACGGTCATCCCGCTCACAGGCTGGGCCGCCGACCGCTTCGGCACCAAGCGCCTGTACATGACCTCGATCTTCCTGTTCGTGATCGGCTCGATGCTGTCCGGACTGGCCTGGAGCTCCGAGTCGCTGATCTTCTTCCGCGTCCTGCAGGGCTTCGGCGGCGGCATGATCATGCCGCTGGGCATGACGATCCTGACGCGCGCCGCAGGCCCGCAGCGGGTGGGCCGCGTGATGGCGATCATCGGCGTCCCGATGCTGCTGGGGCCGATCATCGGCCCGATCCTCGGCGGCTACCTGGTCGATGCCGCCTCGTGGCGCTGGATCTTCTTCATCAACCTGCCGATCGGGATCGCCGCGCTGATCGCCTCGCAGCGGATCCTCGCCCGCGACGTGCCGCAGCCGGCTCACCGCCTCGACTGGCAGGGGCTCGCGCTGCTCTCCCCCGGCCTCGCGCTGTTCATCTACGGCCTCGCCCAGACGAGCGGCGCCGGCGGCTTCGGCCGCTGGCAGGTCATCGTGCCGGGCCTGATCGGGATCGCCATGGTGACCGGCTTCGTGTTCCACGGCCTGCGCACGTCCGACGCGCTGATCGATCTGCGGCTGTTCACCAACCGCGTGTTCGCCGCCAGCTCGGTGACGCTGGTCCTCGTGATCATCTCGGTCTTCGGCGGCATGCTGCTGCTACCGCTGTACCTGCAGGTCGTCCGCGGCGAGAGCGCCATGGACACCGGCCTGCTGCTGGCGCCGCAGGGCCTCGGCGCGATGATCGCGATGCCGATCGCCGGGCGCCTGACCGACAAGACCGGCGTCGGGCGGATCGTGCCCTTCGGCCTCGTCGTCGTCGGACTCTCGTTCCTCGCGCTCACCCAGCTTGCGGCCGACACGTCCTACTGGGTGTTCGGCGCCGCGCTGTTCGTGATGGGCCTCGGGATGGGCTTCACGATGATGCCGACGTTCTCGGGCGCGATGCAGACGCTGCGCCGCGCGGCGATCGCCCGCGCCAGCACGACGCTCAACATCGAGCAGCAGGTCGGCGCCTCGATCGGCACCGCCGTGCTCTCGGTGCTGCTGACCCACGAGATCGTCAGCCACGTGGGCGGCGGGGGTGGCGGCGGGATCGGCAGGACCCTCCCGCCGGCCGTCCGCGAGCGGGTCGCTCCCGATCTGGCCGCCGCCTTCGGCGCGACGTTCTGGTACGCGCTGGCGCTGATCGTCGTCGCGTTCGTGGTGGCGATCGTGCTGCTGCCGAAGCAGAAGCCGGAGCCGGTCGACGACCCGGACGCGCCGGAGGCGGCCGGGGCCGCGCCGGTGCTGGTCGCGCACTAGTGGCGTAGGTACGTCAGCACGGCGAGGATGCGCCTGTGGTCATCCTCGCCGGGCGGCAGCTCGAGCTTCGCGAAGATCGACGTCACGTGCTTGGTGACGGCGCGCTGGCTGACGTCGAGCCGCTCGGCGATCGCCTTGTTGGTGCGTCCCTCGGCCACGAGCTCGAGCACCTGCCGCTCACGGTCGGTGAGGGTGCTCAGCGGGCCCTCGCCGCGCGGGTCGGCGAGCAGGCGCGCGACCACCTGCGGGTCGAGCGCCGAGCCGCCGGCGGCGACGTGGCGCAGCGTGCCGGCGAAGTCCTCGAGGTCCGTCACCCGCTCCTTGAGCAGGTAGCCGAGCCCCGCCGGGCTCTCGACCAGCGCGCGCATCGCGATCCCGACCTCGACGTGCTGGGAGAGGATCAGGATCCCCATCCCGGGGTGGCGCGCGCGGACCTCGCGCGCGGCGGCGAGCCCTTCCTCGGTGTGCGTCGGCGGCATCCGCACGTCGACGATCGCGACGTCCGGCTCGTGCTCGTCGACGACGCGCTGCAGCTGCTCGCCGTCGTCGGCCTCGCCCACCACCTCGACGCCCGCGCGGCGCAGCAGCGAGGCGATCCCCTCGCGCACCAGCAGGCTGTCGTCCGCGATCACGACGCGCACGGCAGCTCCGCCCGCACCACGGTCCCCGCCCCCGGCGGGCTGACGACCCGCAGCCGGCCGTCGAGCGCCTCGACGCGGTCGGCGAGCCCACGCAGCCCCGAGCCGCGCGTGGGATCGGCGCCGCCGACCCCGTCGTCGGCGATCTCGATCACCAGCGCGCCGTCGTCGTGTGACACACGCACGCTCGCGCTGTCCGCCCGGGCGTACTTGCCGACGTTGGCGAGCGCCTCCGACGTCACGAAGTAGGCGGCCAGCTCGATCGGCTCCGGCAGCCTCCCCTCCGCGTCGTAGGCGACCTCGGTCGGCACCGTCGCCTGGCCGGCCAGCGAGTGCAGCGCCGGCTCGAGCCCATGGTCGAGCACCGCCGGGTGGATCCCGCGCGCGAGCTCGCGCAGCTCCTCGAGCGAGAGGGCGAGCTCCTTGCTCGCGCTGTCGACGAGCGCCTGAGCCGCCGCCGGGTCGGTGTGGATCTCGTGCTGCACCAGCCGCAGCTGCATGGCGAGCGCGACGAGCCGCTGTTGCGCGCCGTCGTGCAGGTTGCGCTCCAGCCTCCGCCGCTCGTCGTCGCCGGCCGTGACGATCCGCTCCAGCCGCGCGCGCGACTCGAGCGCGATCGCCGCCGCCGAGACGACCGCCTCGATCAGCTCGGGGTCGTCGTCGAGCGAGGCGTCGTAGACGAGCGTCGCCTCATCGTTGATCACCGCGGCGCCCCGCCCGCCGTCCGCGTACGGATGCCCGCGAACGATCTCGGCGGTCGGGTCGCCGAGCACCTGGGCGAGCGCGGGCTGGAGGTCCTCGCCGCGCATCGTGGGCAGGCGCCGGAAGAGGTCGGCCAGGCCGCCGCGGGCCAGCCGCGAGCGCAGCAGCCCGACGAGGAAGCCCGCCGGGACGGCCAGCAGCGAGAGCACCGCGACCCAGCGGAACCAGATCGGCGTCTCGCCGCCCTGGGCGAACGCGAACAGGAGCAGCGCACCGATGCCCGCGACGCTCGGCAACAGCGCGCGCCGCCGCGGCCCGCTGGCGCGGGCGTACCGCACACCGATCGCGACCGCGGTGCCGAGGCAGCCGATGGCGACCACCGTCGCTTCGACTTGGGCGAGCGCTCCGTCGTCGCCGCCGCCGGTCGCCAGGCGCGCTGCTTCGACGGCGAACTCGAACACGAACAGACCGACCAGCGTCTTGTCGACGCGCGAGGTCAGGTGCCCGCCGCTGAGCATCGTCAGCAGCAGCCAGACGATCGTGATGCTCCACACGTCCTCGGTGAGATCGCCGAGCCGGCCGAACCCGTCGAGCAGCGGCTCGCAGAAGAGCAGGAACCCGGTCGCCGTCATCAGCAGCCCGCTGCGGCTGTCCGGCCGCCGCCGCCAGGCGATCAGCCCGCATGCCACGTACGCGGTGCCGACCAGCCGGAACAGGATCCGGTAGCCCGCCGGCGTCTCGTCCGCGGTCAGCGTCTCGGCGACGACGATCAGCACCGCCGCCACCAGCGCGGCCCACAGGCCGGTCCACAGGCCGTGGCTGAGCTCGGGTGCCGAGAAGCGCCACGCCATTCGGCGCTGGTCGGAATGGCTCACGCCGAGGACCGTCACGAGACGAGTCTGTACCGAACACGGTGTGCGGTCAACCGCACCCCCGGGAGGTCATCGGAGAACCCACGAGACGCAGGCTGGCCCTGCCGAAAGCGCACCCGGAAATCGGGACAGTGACTCTCGTGTTTCCCTCCCCCCGAGAAGGAGTTGCAATGAGTACCAAGCCCAAGGGCATCGCTGCCCGGGCCGGGCGCTGGAGCGCCCAGCACCGCAAGATCGCCATCTTCGGCTGGCTTGCCTTCGTGATCGTCGCGTTCTTGATCGGCAACAACCTCGGCACGAAGAAGGTCGAGCAGACGCTCCCCGGCGAGTCCGGCCGCGCGCAGAAGATCCAGGAAGACAACTTCCCGCACGCCAAGCAGACCGCCTCCGAGGAGACCATCCTCATCCAGAGCAAGACGCTCAAGGCTTCTGATCCTCAGTACAAGGCCGTCGTCACGGACGTCGAGAGGCAGATCGGCGCCGAGGCACACGTCCGCAAGGTCCATTCGCCGTACGGCAAGGGCTACAGCGACTACCTGATCTCGCCCGACCGGCACACCGTGAAGGTCATGTTCGAGATCCCCGGCAAGCTCATCGTCACCAAGGAGCGGGTCAAGCCCGTCCTGGCCGCCACGAAGAGCCTCCAGAAGTCCCATCCCGAGTTCAGCATCTCCCAGTTCGGCGATGCCAGCGCCGAGAACGAGCTCGGCGGCGTGTTCGAGAAGGACATGCAGAAGGCGGAGACGCTTTCGCTGCCGATCACGCTCGGCATCCTGCTGCTCGCGTTCGGCGCGCTCGTGGCCGCCGGGCTCCCGCTGCTGCTCGGCCTCACCGCCGTCGCCGGCTCGATGGGTCTCGTCGCGATCGTCAGCCAGCTGATGCCGGTCAGCGAGTCCACCGCCAACGTCATCCTGCTCGTCGGTCTTGCCGTCGGCGTCGACTACTCGCTGTTCTACATCCGGCGCGAGCGTGAAGAGCGCAAGGCCGGGCGGAGCAAGGAAGCCGCGTTGAACGCCGCCGCCGCCACGTCGGGCCGCACCGTGCTGGTCTCCGGCTTGACGGTGATGGCCGCCATGGCCGGCCTGTACTTCGCCGGTGACGCGGAGTTCGCCGGGCTCGCGACCGGGTCGATCATCGTCGTCGCCATGGCGATGCTCGGGTCGATCACCGTCCTGCCCGCCATGCTCTCGAAGGTCGGCGACGGCGTCGACCGCGGCCGGATCCCGTTCCTCGGCAAGCGCATGCAGCGCCGCACCGAGTCCCGCGTGTGGTCGGCCATCCTGCGCCCCGTGATGCGGCGCCCGCTGGTCGCCGCCGTGCTCGCCACCGGCCTCCTGGTCGCGCTGTCGATCCCGGCGCTCGGCATGCACACCGCGTCCTCGGGCATCGAGCAGCTCCCGCAGACGCCGATCATGAAGACGCTGTCGAAGATGCAGAAGGCGTTCCCCGGCGGCGAGGCCCCCGAGCAGGTCGTCATCGCGGCCAAGGACGTCACGACGCCCGAGGTCAAGGGCGCCATCGCGGACCTCAAGGCCCGCGCCGCCCACACCGACGGCATCAACAGCGGCATCAGCGTCGAGTACAGCCAGAACCACCGCGTCGCCGTGGTTGACCTGCCGATCGAGGGCAAGGGCAACGACGCCAAGTCGTACGCCGCGCTCGAGAACATCCGCGAGGACCTCGTCCCCGCGACCGTCGGCAAGCTGAAGGGCGCCGAGGTCGTCGTCGGCGGCAACGCCGCGCAGTCGAAGGACTACAACGACCTCGTGAAGGGCTCCGCCCCGATCGTGTTCGGGTTCGTCCTCACGCTCGCGTTCCTCCTGCTCATGGTCACGTTCCGCTCGATCGTCGTCCCGATCAAGGCGATCATCCTGAACTTGCTCTCCGTGGGCGCGTCCTACGGCGTGCTGACGCTCGTGTTCCAGCACGGCTGGCTGCACAAGCAGCTCGGCTTCGAGACCCCCGGGTTCGTCGTCGCCTGGCTCCCGCTGTTCCTGTTCGTGATCCTGTTCGGGCTGTCGATGGACTACCACGTCTACATCCTCAGCCGCGTCCGTGAGGCGTTCGACAGCGGCATGACGACCGAGGACGCCGTGGAGCACGGCATCAAGCAGACGGCCGGCACGGTCACCAGCGCCGCGTTCGTGATGGTCGGCGTGTTCGCCATCTTCGGGACGCTGTCGATCATCGACTTCAAGATGCTCGGCATCGGCCTGGCCGTGGCGATCTTCATCGACGCCACGATCGTCCGCGCGGTGCTCCTGCCCGCGACGATGAAGCTCCTCGGCGACCGCAACTGGTACCTGCCGAGCAAGCTCGGCTGGCTGCCGAAGCTCGAGCACGAGGGCGAAGTGGTGCCCGTCGCGGCGTAGTCCCCTTCCATCCACCCCCGACGTCAGCGGCCCGCCAAGTTGGCGGGCCGTTGTGCGTTCAGGCGAGCCCGTTCGACCGCAGCTCCGCCAGCGCCGCGTCGGTCTTGCCGAGCGCCGCGAGGCCCAGCGCCTGCAGCACCTCCGGCGCCTTCAGGAACTGGATCTGGTCGTACTGCACGACCTGCACGCGGTTGCCGAACGGATCGCGGAAGTCGAGGCGGGGCCCGGGCAGCAGGTCGACCCCCTCGGCGGCGAGCACGCGTCGCGCGCGCTCCTTGTCGTCGACGACGAGCCCGAAGTGCCGATCCTCGCCGGCTCCGGGCGGGAACAGCGCGATGAACTGATCGCCGAGGTCGAGGAACGCGCCGCCGTACGCGCGCTCGACACCCCGGAGCTCGAACAGCCGGCCGTAGAACGCGACCGCGCGGCCGACATCGTCGACCTCGAGCGCGACGTGGTTGATGCCCACCGGACGTGGGCGGTCTCCATTCGTATCCATCGCGCAACGGTAGGTGTGGCGCGGTCGGAGTTCCCAGGCGCAATTGGACCTAGGACCGGAGACGGAGCCGGTAGCGTTCACCCATGACCCAGCGCAGGCTGGACGTCCTGACGGAGGTGCTCGAGGCCTTCAACCGTCACGACCTCGACGCGATCATGGCCCACTTCGCCGAGGACTGCGTGCTCGAGACCCCGCGCGGGCCCGACCCATGGGGCCGGCGGTTCGTCGGCAAGAGCGAGGTGCGCCGAGGGCTGGCCGCGCGCTTCGAGGGCATCCCGGACGTCCACTACGAAGCCGGCGGTCACTTCGTCTCCGGCGACCGTGGGCTGTCGGAATGGACGATCACCGGCACGACCGTCGAGGGCGAGCGGATCGAGGTCCGGGGCTGCGATCTGTGGACGTTCGGAGCCGACGACACGGTCACCCGGAAGGACTCGTTCTGGAAGATCCGCGACGCGTGACCGCGGGCGTGGGGCTTTCCGAACCTTCGAACTGCTGCTGACCCGCCTCGCTCGCGGTGGTCGGCGCGGCACCCTCGACGCATGTCCGCCGTCCGCCACCGCTCGCCCGCCTGGGCGGGTTACGCCGCGTTTGCCTGGGCGGCCGCCTACGCGATCGGCGTGCGCGGCTATCAGGGCCTCGGTGGGACGGTCGGGATCGCGGGCACGTTCGAGGACCCGGAGGGCATGCGGCGGGCCAGCCTGGTCGCGGGCGCCGGCATCCTGCTGGTCGGGATCGGCGCGCTGGCGACGGTCCGCCCGTGGGGCCTGCGGCTCCCGCGCTGGCTCGTGATCGTCCCCGCGCTCACCGGCTCGGCCTACGCGGCGGCGCACGCCCTGACGGCGTACGTGACCAAGCCACTGGACGCGCTCGGCGTCGTCGAACTGCAGTTCCGCGGCTGGGAGCGGCGCGACCCGACCGCGCAGTTCCTGTGGGACCTCCTGTTCTACGAGCCGTGGTTCCTGGGGCTCGGCGTGCTCGTCAGCCTCGCGACGCTGCACCACTACCGCCGCACAGGCGGCTCGGCCCGCGGCGGGCGGCTCCTCATGGTCACGACCGTCGCCGCGACGGTCGCGATCACCGCGTTCGCGTGCGCGCTCGTGGTCAGCCGGAGTCAGTGAGCACCGCGAGGTTCTCACGCAGGTGCTCGATCGAGAGCGTGCCGGGGATCGGCAGGATGACCGGCGAGCGTTGCAGCAGCCAGGCGAGCTTCTCCGCGTTCGAGCCGGCGCCCTCCAGCGGGTAGTACGGCACGAACGCGATCCTGGTGCGCTCGCAGTAGTCGACGACGTCGTCGTGGGCGCGGTCGGCGAGGTTGTACTCGTTCTGGACGGCGGCGATCGGCACGACCCGGCGGGCCCGCTCGATCTGCTCGACGCTCACCGCGGAGACGCCGACGTGGCGGATCGCGCCGCGGTCGACGTGCTCCTTGATCGCGCCGAGGCTCTCCTCCAGCGGCGTGGCGGGGTCGACCCGGTGCAGGTAGTAGAGGCCGATCGCCTCGGTCCGGAGCGAGCGCAGGCTCTGCTCGATCTCCGCGTGCAGCACCTCCGGCCGCGCGCCCCGGTAGCCGCCCTTGGTGGCGACGAGCACGTCCTCGCCGACGCCCTCGATCGCCTCGCCGATCGTGCGCTCGCTCTCGCCGCCGGTGTAGAGGTGCGCGGTGTCGATGTGGCGGATGCCCGCGGCCACCGCGTCGCGGATGAAGCCGACGTGCTCGGTGCGGAGGCGGTTCGTGCCCAGGCCGATGCGCGGCACGTCGACGCCGGCGAGACGGAAGGTGGTCATGCGAACGCCACCGACTTGACGGTCACGTCGGCGCCGGCCGGCAGCGCCGAGCTCCACGACCACTCGCCGGGCGTCGCGCGCAGCAGGCGGCCGCGCGAGCAGATCGCCCACACCTCGCCGTCGGGCGCGTCGACGAACAGCTCGACCATGTCGGGCATCGGCACGTCGATGCCGTCGCCGGCCGGCTCCCAGCTGTCACCGCCGTCGGCGGAGACGACGATGCGCCCCCCGGCGCCGACGCGCGGAGCGGGGCCCGCGATCAGCAGGTCCGGCCGCGCGGCCGGGACGAGCGACGCGCGCGTGTAGTCGGTCTCGACCTTCTCCCACGTCCGGCCGCCGTCGCGCGAGCGGGCGATGCCGCCGTGCTCGCCCTCCCGGTGCAGCAGCGACGCGGTGCCGAGCGAGACGTAGAGCAGGTCGGGGTCGTCCGGGTGGGCGGTGACGTGGTGGATGTCCTCGTCGCCGGCGACGGGCTCGCAGACCCAGGTGCGGCCGCCGTCGTCGCTGCGCAGCAGCCCCGCCACCTCGGCCGCGACGAGCAGGCGGTCGCCGCGGACGTTCGCGTTGCGCGCCGCGCCGGCGCGCGGCGAGTAGGGCAGATACCAGTCCTCGTGGCCGGGGATGCGCGTGATCCCCTCGTACTCGTCCCAGCTCTGCCCGCCGTCCGGGCTGCGAAACAGCCGCGCCGGCTCGGTGCCCGCGATCTCGTCGGTCACGAAGCGGAACGTCGAAGCGGTCAGCCCCGCCGTGACCGGCTCCCAGCTGCGGCCCTCGTCGGTGCTGCGGAAGAGGCCGTCGCCGTAGGTCCCGGCCAGCAGGCCGCCGGCCCCGGCGTACAGCGCGCTCACCTCGCGCCCCTCCAGGCCGACCCGCTCGAGCGCCCCGTCGCGCAGCGCGAGCACGCCGTCGGTGGTGCCGATCAACGCGGCCGTCACTCCCCCACCGTCCTCGCGCTGCGGCCGCGCTCGAGGCCCCACGTCACGATCCGCTCGGGGTGGATCCGGATCAGCGGCGTCGGCAGCGCGATCGCCTCGCCGCGCCCGCGGACCTCGATCCCGCGCGGGACCCATGGGTCCGTGCTCGCGAGGTCGTCGATCACGATCGCGGCCCGCCCGTTCATGGCGACGTCGCGGAACTTCTTGGTCCGCTCGAGCTCGTGGCCGCCGACGTCGATCGTGTCCCGCACCGCGTTGTAGATATACGACACCGGGACCACGTGCGGCGTGCCGTCCGCCCCGACCGTCGCGAGCCGCCCGAGCTGCTTCCCGCCGGCGAGGTAGCGGATCTCGGCCTCCCGGAAGACGCTGTCAGCCGGCCTGCTCCTGGAGCTGGGTGTCGATCTCTTCGAGGCTGCGTCCACGTGTCTCTGGAAGGTACTTGCGCAGGTAGAAGAACCCAGCGAGGGCGAACGCGCCGTAGAGCCAGAACATCCCGGTGGTGGTGATCGTGGAGATCAGCGTCAGCACGGTCAGGGAGATCACGAAGTCCAGCCCCCAGTGCGTGAAGACGCCCAGGCTGGCGCCCTTGCCGCGCAGGTTGGTCGGATAGACCTCGGAGGTGAAGAGCCAGATCGCGATCCCGAGGCTCGCCGCGAACGCGCCGATATAGAGGCACAGGCCCGCGACGACGAGCACGCCGACGACCCCCTTCTGGTCAGGCAGCAGGTACAGGCCGCCGAGGAAGACCAGCGCGGCGGTGAGCGCGGCCACGCCGATCAGCACCAGCGGGCGCCGCCCGACCCGGTCGATCAGCACGAACGCGAGCGCGGTCAGCAGCACGTTCACCACGCCGACGCCGACCGAGCCGAGGATCGCCGCGCTGGCGCCGAACCCGGACTGCTTGAGGATCGTCGGGGTGTAGTAGATGACGGCGTTGACGCCGCACAGCTGGTTGATGACCGGCACGCCGATGCCCACGCGCAGCGCCGGGCGGATCGGCGGCGCGAACAGGTCGCGGTAGGTGGTGGCCGACTCCGCCTCGATCGTCTCCTTGATCTCGGCCGCCTCGTCGTCGATCTCGTCGGCGGGCCGGGTCCTGCCCATCACCTCGAGCGCGTCGTCCTCCCGGCCCTTGCCGAACAGCCAGCGCGGGCTCTCGGGCAGGAAGAGCAGGCCGCCGAACATGAGCACCGCCGGCACCGCGGCGAGCCCGAGCATCCAACGCCACGCCTCGGCGTCGGCGAGCGCATAGCCGACGCCGTAGGAGACGAGGATCCCGATCACGATCAGGAACTGGTTGGTCGAGACCAGCTGCCCGCGCTTCTCCTTCGGGCTCGTCTCGGCGAGATAGAGCGGGACCGCGGTCGACGACGCGCCGAGCGCGAGGCCGATCACGAAGCGCGCGCCGACGAGCGCCGCCGCGCTGGGCGAGAGCGCCGAGGCGACGGCGCCGGCCGCGAACGTCGCGGCGGCGATCAGGAGGGTGACGCGCCGTCCGAGCCCGTCGGTGATGCGCCCGGAGCCGAGCGCGCCGACGACCGCACCCAGCAGCAGCGAGGCGACGACCGCCTGCTGGCCGAAGTTGCCGAGGTGGAAGTCGGGCGTGATGTACAGCAGCGCGCCCGAGATGACGCCGGTGTCGTAGCCGAAGAGGAAGCCGCCGAGCGCCGCCACGAACGTGATCCGGCGGACGTAGCCCTCGACGCCGCTGTCACCCCTGCTCATGCCCCGGGGTTCTCCCCACCTCCCGTAGCGGCAAACCCGTCGAGCGCCGCGTCGAGCGCCTCGGCCGCGTCGCACGCGACGTCGGGCACGACGCCCGTCCCCTCCCAGTTGCTCCCGGTGACGGCGTCGCGGACGACGGCCTCGGGGACGAACGCGCGCACGTCGCTCGTCACGCGCACCGGGGTGATGTGGTCCGCCGCACCGGGCGTCCGCTCCCCCACGAGCCGCGCCCGGCCCCGGCTCTGGATGTGGTACGCGAGCGCCTCGCCGGAGGAGAACGTGCGGCTGCTGATGAGGACGGCGACCGGTGTGGCCGCCGGCAGCGCGAGGCCGGCGAGGCGCCCCGTCGTCCACCACTGGCGCGTGCGGTCGCCGTAGATCACGTCGGAGATGTGGGTGGGCTGCGCACCGAGCAGCCCGTCGAGCACGAGCGCCACCGTCCCTGGATCGCCGCCGCCGTTGCGCCGCAGGTCGAGCACCACGCCGCGCGCCCCGCGCAGCAGCGCGAACGCGGCCTCCAGGTAGGGCGCGGCGAGGTGCACGCTGTCGAGGCTGTCAAGCGCGAGTACGCCGATGCCGCCGGGCAGGCGCCGCACCTGGCCGACCGAGCCGGCCCGCAGCGCGACGTCGGCGGGATCCTGCGGCGGCCAGCCGGGCGGATCGCGGTCGGGCACGAGCGACCCGTCCGCCGCGTACTCCAGCGCGAAGTGGCGCGAGAAGGCGTGCGCGGCCGTCTCGATCTCGGCGCACAGCTCGGCGTCCACCCCCCGCGAGTCGTCCCCGAAGCGCTCGCGCAGCGCGTGCTGGAGGCGCTCGCCGCGGTCGTGGTCGGGGAACAGGCGGTCGAGCCAGCCGCACAGGCCGGAGGTCAGCGCGGCAGCGGTCGTCATGCCGCCGGCGGGCGCGGGTACGGCCGCAGCTCGTCGCCGCTCTGCCCGACGGTGGTCACGTACGCCTGCGCGGTCATCGGCCGGTAGAGCTGGACGTAGACGATCCACGGCTCGTCGCGGTCCTCGGCGAACGGCTCGGCGACCGCCACGGTGATGCCGCGCTCGGCGTGGACGTGCTCCTGGACTACCGCGCCGACCTCGAAGTGATTGGAGCGCAGCACCGTCTCCGGCTCGCCCAGGCCGGCGAGCACGGCGGCGTGGTCGAGCGACTCCGGCGGCCGGAACTCGAGCGACGTGACCTCGGTCTCGCCGACCCGCAGCCACGCGTCGACGCCCTCCCCGTGCAGGACCGTGAAGGCGCTCGCGGCCCGCGAGCGTGGAGCCGGATCGGGCGTCCAGTGCACGCCGAGCTCCGCCTCGAGCGCCAGCGGCTCGAGGTCGCCGCTCAGCCCGCTCCAGCCGGCGAGGTCGCCGGAGATCGCGTCGGCGAGCGAGCTCATGGGCGCCGCGGGATCATCAGCCGGCGCCCGGCCGCCAGCGCCGTCGAGTCCGGCGCCGCCGCCGGGAAGCCGTTGGCGGCCGCGAGCGCGGCCACGGTCACGCCGTTCTGGCGCGCGACGGTGCCGAGCGTGTCGCCCTGGATCGCCCGCACGTAGCGGATGCCGAGCGCGGCGATGCGCGATCCGGCGGCAGGGTCGGCGCCGCCGGGCATGTCGCGCGGGTTCTCGCGCCGCAGCGAACGCTCGGGCACGCCGGTGCGGCTCGAGATCGACCCGAGCGTGTCACCTGCCTGCGACGTGTAGATCTGCTCGTCCGTGGCGTCGCTCGTCTGCCACTCCGCGAGCCCGGCGAGCGACGTCGTCGCGCCGGTGCCGGCGCCGATGCCGAGCAGCTCGGTGTGGCCGAGGAAGAACGCGGCCTTGCAGTTCTCCATCCCGACGTGCCTCCGGATCTGGCGGGCCTGGGCGATCTCGTTGTAGTCCGGGTGGTAGACGATCTTCGACGCGTCGTAGGGGTAGGTCGCGCCCTCGACCCGCCGCCGCAGCGCCGCGCCCGCACGCGTGCCCAGCCGGGCCCGCAGGCCGCCCGCGCCGTCCCACAGGTCGTGGCGCATGAGGTCGGCGAAGCCCTCGGTCATGTACTTCTGGGCGCTGCCGCCGATCGCCTGAGCGGTGCGCTCGAAGTTCGGGTGCGCGACCTTGTGCATCATCTCGTGGATCAGCGTCGTGAAGAGGTCCCAGCGGATCGTGCGCGTGTCGGCGGCGGGATCGGCGAACGGCTGGATGAACACGGTGCCCGTCCCCGCCTCGGCCGGCCAAGAGTGGATCGCGTCGTCGATGTCACTGCGGTTGGCGGGATCGAGCGCGTAGAGCTGCAGCACGCGGTTGAACTCGGCGCCGTCGCGGTCCTCGAGCACGTGATGCGTGTCCAGCACCTGCTGGCCGACGCCGTCGAGCGTCATCCAGTAGGACGTCCAGCCCATCCGCTGGGCGTTGTCGAGCGCACGCCCCGACTGGTCGCCGAGCACGCTCGCGAGGCGGAACGCGCCCGGGTGGTAGAGGTCCGCCGCCTGCCGCGTCGCGCCCTGGATCCACGAGTCGAAGTGCTGCTCGACCACCTCCTGCGCGGCGAGGGCGATGTCGTTGGCCTGCGCCATCGGGAACACAGGCGGCCCTGCCGCCCGGCGGGTGCGCAGGACGTTCGCCCACCCCTGCACGTTGGTGCGGAGCGCAGCGAGCATCGCGACCTCGAACGCGCCGCCGGGGCCGCCCCCGGTCATCGCCGGCGGGCCCACGACGGTCACGGTCGGCGCCGCGCTGCTGCTCGACGGCGCCGTGACGACGACCCGCGAGCCGGGGTGGAGCACGGCCTCGACGTCGGCGTGCTGGCGCTGCGTCGGCGCGCGGGTGCCGCCCAGCAGATCCTGGCGAGCCAGCAGCGCGCGAGCGAGGCCGCGGTTGGAGACCGCCGGCGTACCTCCGGCGAGCTGGTGCGCCCACGCGCCGGCCGCCGTCCCGCGAGCGACTTCGGGCCGCTTCTCCTCCGACGTCCCGCCGGGCACCGATCGGGTCTGGCGGGCGGGGTCCGGCATCTGCGCCAAGGGTCTCAGGCCCGCCGCGCCCCGACAACCCGGGGCCGAATGGCGTCCCGAAGGGGCATTGGGCTAGCTCGCCGGGCGGACCTGCACCGCGAGCGCGGCGCCGGTGACCACGATCAGCGCCGGGATGATGCACAGCCCGGCGCGCAGCCCGGCGCCCTCTGCGATCGCGCCCACCAGCAGCGGGCCGGTGATCTGCCCGAGCGCCGCGATCGAGAGCACCTGCCCGATCGCCCCGTCGGCGTTGCGGGAGCTCGCGCCGACGTGGAGCGATGACGCGAGCGGGAACATCGCGCCGACGCCCATGCCGGCGACCGCGATGCCGGCCGCCGCGGCCACCGCGCCGCCGGCCACGAGCAGGATCGCCACCCCGGCCAGCGCGACGGCGAGCGCCGCCGCCAGCAGGCGCTCGGTGCTCACGGTGTGCGCGAACTGGCTGGCGAGGACGCGGCCGACGAGGTTGGCGGCGTAGAGGCCGCTGACCATGACCACCGCCGTCCCGCGGCCGAGGCCGACCGTGTCGTCGAGGTAGCTGGCCAGCCAGAACGTGAGCGAGAACTCGAGCGCGACGATCGCCAGCACGATCACCAGCGTTGGCATCAGCACGAACCGCCGCGACGGCGCGGCGTCGGCACGCGGCCGGGGCGTGGGCGGCGGGATGCGCACCGTCCCCATCGCCGCCGCCGCGGCGACCACGAGCAGGCCGCCGGCCACGAACGAGAAGCGCCACGTCAGCGCCGTCGCCGCCAGCGCGCCGACGAGCAGCGGCGTCACGATCCCGCCGAGGCTGACCGACACCTCGCCCTCGGCCATCGCCACCGTGCGCCGCTCCCCGTGCGCGTCGGCCAGCGCGGCCCACATCCGCACCAGCGCCGACGTGCCGAACAGGCTCACCAGGAACGCCGAGAAGACGGTCACCGCGACGCTGCCGCCGTAGCCGATGCCGAGCGCGGCGATCGCCGCGCACACCAGGCCGACCCGGATCGTCGTGCCGCGGCCGAGCCAGCTCTCGGTCCGCACCGCGATCAGCCCCGCGAGCCCGCCGCCGATCGCGAACGCCACCTGGTGGAACGCGCTCACCAGGTAGGAGATGTGCTCCGTGGCGCGGAGGTACGGCAGCGCGGGGCCGAGCACGGCGTTGAGGAACCCGAACGCCAGCAGGCCGGAGTACACCGCCCACGTCATCGCGTCGCGGCGATACGGCGGCGCGGCTGTCAGGCTCATCGAGCCAGCGTACGAGCGCCTAAGTTCGCAGCGACCTCCGGGAGCGTCGCGTGCTCGAGCAGCGCGGCGAGCTCGCGCGTGGCGTCCTCGCCGAGCGGCAGCAGCGGCGCGCGCACCGGGCCGGTCGCGTCGCCGGCGATCGCGCACCCCGCCTTGACCGCCGCCGAGTAGCTCTGGCCCTCGAGGAAGCGGCACAGCGGCCACAGCCGCGCCCACAGCTCGCGCGCGGCTGGGAGGTCGACGTCGTCGATCAGCAGGCGGTGCAGCTCGACGCACGGCTCGGGCACGATCGACGCCGTGCCCCAGACGACGGCGCGGACGCCGGCGGCCAGCGCCGCGAACGTCAGCGTGTCCCACCCGTTGAGGAGCGTCGGGCCGTCGGTCTGGATCAGCTCGGTGGCAGCGGTGGCGTCGCCGCCGGTGTCCTTCAGGCAGGTGACCGGCAGCTGTCGCAGTTGCTCCGCCGTGAGCCTGACCCCGGTGGCGCCCGGGAGGTTGTAGTACATGACCGGGATCGCGATCGCGTCCGCCACCGCGGTGTAGTGGGCGAGCAGCTCGGGCCAGGCGGGCGGCTCGTAGAACGGCGGGACGACCATCACCGCGGCGGCGCCGGCGCGCTCGGCGTGGACGCTCAGCTCGACCGTCTCGCGCGTCGAGAGCGCGCCGGTGCCGGCGACGACCGGCACGCGGCCGGCGGCCGCCTCGACGGTGGTCTCGACCAGCAGGCGGCGCTCGGCGTTGGAGAGCGTCGTGAACTCGCCGGTGCTCCCGCCGGGCACGAGCCCGCCGACGCCGGCGCCGATCAGGCGCTCGACGATCGCGGCGAGCGAGCCGGTGTCGACCGCGCTCCCGTCCTCGGTGAACGGCGTGATGAGCGCGGGCAGCACTCCGTGGAAGTCAGACATGGGTCACCTCTCGGATTCGGGCGTCGACGCGTTCGGCGGCCGCGAGCCCGGTGCGGGCGGCGGCCTCGAGGTTGCCCAGCTCGGCGAAGTAGTCGCCGGCCAGGTGCAGGTTGTGGTGCGCGCCGAGCCCGCCCTCGAGCGCGGGCTGGAGGCGGGCGCGGCCGGGGCGCGCGTAGACGTTGCCGAGCTCCCAGCGCCGCACGGTCGCGCCGGCGATCACGCCGCGCGTCTGCGGATACAGCGCGTGCAGGGCGGACAGGAAGCGCTCGACGATCGTCGCGTCGGGCTCGCGTATGAGCTCCGCCGCGCGATGCGCGCCCGCGAACAGCATCAGGCTGCCGCCGGGGCGACGCGGGCCGGAGCGGAGCGCGTGGGCCTGGTTGGTGAACATGTCGAAGACCCGGCCGGGCGTCGCCATCGCGTAGACGTCGTCGTAGGGCATCGCGGTCGTCTCGTTCGTCTGCACCGCCACGCTGAGGAAGGCGCCGTAGGTCAGCTGCGCGAGCGCGTCGGCCGCCCGCTCCGCCACCGGCGCGACGAGCGGCGCGGCGTGCGGCGCCTGAGCGGCGACGATGACGTGCCGCGCGCGGATCTCCTCACCGCCGGCGCGGACGACGAGCTCGTCGCCGTCGGGCTCGAGCGCGCCGACGGGGGAGCCCGTGCGGGCGCGCTCGCCGAGCTCGCGACCGAGCGCCTCCGGCAGCCGCCCGGTCCCGCCGAGCAGGTTGCGCGCGATCAGCGAGCCCTTGCCGCCCCACACGAGCGCGAACAGCCCGACGCCGCAGCCGGCCGACAGCTCGCCGAGCTCCGCGGTGGCACGGTGTGCCGCGCAGGAGAAGATGTCGCGGACGGCGGGCGGCAGCGGGCCGAGCAGCTCGGCGAACGTGCGCTCGTCGTCGAAGTCGTAGGGGCGCCCGGCGCGGTGGTAGCGCGCCACCGCGCGCTGAACCTTCACGCCGGCGCGCGCGAAGGCGATCCGGTCGCGCACGGAGAGCGGCAGCCGGAACGGGTAGGTCTCGACGCGGCCGCGGTTCAGCAGCGTGTCGCCCACCGCGAGGCCCATCATGCTGCCGGTCACGGGCACGGTCTCGAGCCCGCAGTCGCGCGCCATCCCGTCGACCAGCGAGCCGGGCGCCGGGAACAGGTGGGCGCCGTAGTTGAGCCAGTAGTCGCCGCACGGGTCGGAGCGCATGCGGCCACCGAGGCGGTCGGAGGCCTCGAGGAGCAGCACATCGCGGTGCCGCAGCCGCCACGCCGCCGCCAAGCCGGCGATGCCACCACCGACGATCACCACGTCTCGCGTCATGGATCGCATCCTCGCGGGTCGCTGCTCCGCAAGGTAGGCTTGGCTCCTTGGCGCAGTCAAAAGCTGAGCTTTTGTCTATGCAGCAGATCCGCTGCTTCTGCGCGGCGCTCGAGCTCGGCTCCTTCACGGCCGCCGCCGACGCCCTTCGCGTCTCCCAGCCCGCGGTCGCCGAGCAGGTCCGCAAGCTCGAGCAGGCGCTCGGCGCCGACCTCTTCGTCCGCGCCGGCCGCGGCGTGGTGCCGACCGACGCCGGCCGCGCGTTCGCCGAGCACGCCGCCCGCAGCCTGCGCGCGGCCGAGGACGCCGCCGACAGCGTCGGCGAGCTCACCGCGATCCGCGGCGGCACGATCGCGCTCGGCATCTTCGGCGACCCGGCGGCATGGCATGTCGACGAGCTCCTGACCGCGTTCCTGCGCCGCCACCCCGGCGTCTCCGTGCGGCTGGTCGGCCGCAACTCCTCGGAGGTCGTCGAGCGCGTCCGGCGCGGCGAGCTCGAGGCCGGCGGCATCCTGCTCCCGGTCGACGACGAGCGGCTTGAGGTGCGCCCGATCGTGCGCGACGAGGTGCTCTACGTCAGCGCCGCGTCCGAGCGCACGCGCCGGGCCGCCACGATCGAGCGGCTCGCCGCGACGCCGCTGGTGTTCTACGACGCCGCCTCCGCCGACGAGGACCCGATCCGCCGCCAGCTCGCGGAGCGCGCGCAGGCGCTGGGGATCCGGCTGCAGCCGAAGGTCGAGGTCGAGCTCAAGGACGTCGCGCTCCGGCTCGTCGCCGCCGGCGTGGGCGACACGTATCTGCCGAGCGCGTACACCCGCGCGCCCTCCTACCCCGCGGGGCTCTCGACCGCCTCGTTCAGCCCGCCGCTCTACGACACCTTCGCGATCATCACCCGCGCGGGCGCCCGGCTCTCACCGGGGGTGCGCGAGCTGCTCGCGGACCTCGAAGCGCACATGCGCGCGATCGCGGAGCGGCTCGACCGGTCGCGCTGAGCGGCATAGAGTCGGCCGATGACACGACAGGCGGTCACCACCGACCAGGCCCCCGCCGCGCTCGGCCCGTACAGCCAGGCGATCGTCGCGGGCGGCCTCATCTTCTGCTCGGGCATGGCGGGGATCGACCCCGCGACGGGGACGATCCCCGAGGGCATCGAGGCGCAGACGGAG
This sequence comes from uncultured Solirubrobacteraceae bacterium, assembly GCA_963722815.1. Lineage (GTDB taxonomy): Bacteria > Actinomycetota > Thermoleophilia > Solirubrobacterales > Solirubrobacteraceae > DASQFQ01. The sequence goes on along the minus strand of CAVROM010000003.1, from coordinate 698,471 downwards.
CAGGCGCTCATGAACCTCGCCGCCGTGCTCGGCGAGGCCGGCGCGTCGATGGACGACATCGTCAAGACGACGATCTTCTACGACGACGTTGAGGACTTCGGGCGGCTCAACGAGGTCTACGCGCGGCACATGCCCGACCCGCCGCCGGCCCGCTCGGCTCCCGCCCACATCCGGCTCCCGCGCGGGCTGCTCGTCTCGATCGAGGCGATCGCGGTGCAGCGGTAGTCAGGCGAGGCGGGCGCGGAGCGCGTCGCGCTGGCTCTCCTGGGCGAGATCGGTGCGGCCCGCCTCGCCGAGCGCGCGCAGGATCGCGGCGGTGGGGATCGGGCGCCCGCCCTCGCGGCCGCCGAGGCCCCACAGCGCCATCAGCTCACCGTCTGACCCCTTGATCGGGACGGAGACCCACCACTCGAGCCCGAGCCTCTCCCCGCTGCCTCCGGGCGAGCGGGGGACGGTCGGATCGTGGATCACGAGCTGGGCGCCGCCCTCGCGCAGCGCGCCCCAGGTGGCCGTCCCGGGCTTGGCCGGAGGCAGGGCGTGGCGAAGCCACTCGGTGAGCGGCCGATCGCCGGCCACCTCGGCCGTGACCCGGCGCAGGACGCCGCCGTGGACGACGTCCAGGCACGAGGCGTCGGCCAGGTACTCGAGCGCGAGCGCGCACAGCGGCTCGAGCCCCGACGGCTCCGGCGGACGCTCCTCGGGGGCGAACGACAGGTTGACGACCGTGCCGCGGCCGCCGGCCCCCGGCGCGATCTCGAGCGTGTCCGCCAGCCCGCCGACGAGCGCCAGGCCGTGCCCGACGCCGGGCGAGTCGTCACGCGGCGCGACACCGACGCCGTCGTCGGCGATCTCGATGGTGATCCGCTCACCATCGCCCTGGCAGCGCAGGCTCACCCGCCCCGGCTCGCGGCCGACGTACGCGTGGAGCACCACGTTGGTGACCAGCTCCGACACCGCGAGCTCGATCGCGTAGGCCATGGTCTCGGACACCCCCGCCGACGCGGCGAACGCGGCCGCGTGATGACGCATGGCGGCGACGCTGGGCGGAACGGCAGGCAGCTCCCAGGCTGCATCCGATCCGATCGCGGCGCGCACGGTGCGTGACGCTACTGGGCTGCGCGGTGGCTAGGGTTCCGCGGGTGAGGAAGCTGGTCGTCGCAGCGCTCGCGGGCGGCGTGGCCGTGCTGGCGGCGTACAGCACCGCGCCGGCGCGCGACGGGGTCACGGTCGTGCGCTACGACGTGCGCTCGCGCTTCGTCCACCGCACGCTGGCGCAGACGGCCGTGCTCCCGCCCGGCGGCGGCGAGGGGCGGCCGCTGCTGGTGTTCCTGCACGGCCGGGGGCGGGCCGGCGACGAGTCGAACGCCAACGGCGCGTTCTACGCCGCGCTGCGCGCGCAGGGATCGCGCGCGCCCGTCGTCGTGTTCCCGAACGGCGGCGACCACTCCTACTTCCACAAGCGCGGCTCCGGCGACTGGGCGCGTTACGTGCTCGACGAGGTGATCCCGCGCGCGGTGAAGCGCTTCGGCGCCGACCCTGATCGCGTGGCGATCGGCGGGATCTCGATGGGCGGCTTCGGCGCCTTCGCGATCGCCCGCAAGCGGCCCGCGCGGTTCTGCGCGGTCGGCGGCCACTCGGCCGCGTTCTGGCAGTCCAGCGGCGAGACCGCGCCGGGCGCGTTCGACAACGCGGCGGACTTCTCCCGCAACGACCTCATCCGCCTCGCCCGCGCGCGCGGCCGCGAGCCGTGGGGCGACGCCCGCCTGTGGCTCGACGGCGGCACGGCCGACCCGTTCCGGGCGGCCGACGAGCGGCTCGCCGCGGCGCTGCACATCCGCATGCGCCACTGGGCGGGCGGCCACGACGGCACCTACTGGCAGAACCACTACAGGCGCTACCTGCGCTTCTACGCCGACGCGCTCGCCGCCTGCTGAGCGGTAGCGTTCGTCGGCGTCATGCCGGACGATGAAGTTCCCGTCCTGATCGTCGGCGGCAGCCTGGTCGGGCTCACGACCGCCATGCTGCTGGGCCACCACGGCGTGCCGTCGCTCGCGGTCGAGCGCCACGCCGGCACCGCGATCCACCCGCGGGCCGGGCACTTCCAGCTCCGGACGATGGAGCTGCTGCGGCAGCTCGGCCTCGAGGAGCGGGTGCGCGCGAAGTCGCTGGAGACCTACAGCGCGACGGGCGGCATCGTCGCGGTCGAGTCGCTCGCCGGCCGCGAGCTCGCCACCTACGTGCAGGAGCTCAACGAGGGCGTCGAGGGCTTCAGCCCGACGCGCCGCGTCTTCATCAACCAGGACGCGCTCGAGCCGCTCCTGCGCGAGCGCGCGCTCGAGCTCGGCGCGACGGTGCGCAACCGCACCGAGGCCGGGGCCATCGAGCAGGACGACGACGGCGCGACCGTGACGCTCCGCGACCTCGACTCGGGCGACGAGGGCGAAGTGCGAGCGCGGTACGTGGTCGCCGCGGACGGCAGCCGCAGCCCGGCGCGCACGCGGCTCGGCATCGCGATGCGGGGCTACGGGGTGTTCTCGCGCAGCATCACCATCTACTTCCGCGCCGACTGCTCCGAGCTGCTGCGCGATCGCAACCAGGGCGTGATCTACGTGCACAACCCGGCGCTGCGCGGGTTCTTCCGACTCGACCGGACGGGCGGCAAGGGCTTCCTCGTCATCAACACCGTCGGCGAGGACGTCACGCAGGACTCGGCGGTCGACGTCCAGGCTGGCCTGACCGAGGAGCGGGCGCTGGAGTACCTGCGGACCGCGATCGGCACCGACCTGCCGATGGAGATCGTGGACGTCGCCAACTGGCAGGCCGAGGCGAACTGGGCCGAGCGGCTGCGCGACGGCCGCGTGTTCCTGGCCGGCGACGCGGCGCACCTCGTGCCGCCGAACGGCGGCTTCGGCGGCAACACCGGCGTCCAGGACGCGCTCAATCTCGCCTGGAAGCTCGCGGCGGTCGTGCGCGGCGACGCCGCGCCGGACCTGCTCGACAGCTACGAGGCCGAGCGACTCCCGCTGATCCGGCTGACCGTGCAGCAGGCGTACACGCGCTACGCCACGCGCGTCGTCCCGGAGCGCGGCACCGACGGTGTCGAGCCGCCGATCCCCGATATCGAGCTGGAGATCGGGCTGGTCATGCGGTCGGCGGCGATCCTCGGCGAAGACGGCGACGACGGCGGCCTCCACCTGCCGCCCTCGGCGCTCGACGGCCGCCCGGGCACACGCGCCCCGCACGTCGCCCTCGGCGAGGACCACTCGACGCTCGACCTCCTCGGCTCGCGCTTCGTCGTCCTCCGCCCCGCGGGCGACGGAGTCGACGATTGGGCGCCGCCCGGCGCGTCGTCGCACGTCATCGACGACAACGCGTTCGCCGAGGCCTACGGCCTGTCGGCAGGCGGGGCGACGCTCGTGCGCCCCGACGGCGTGGTCGCCTGGCGTGCGCGCGAGGCAGCGTCCCGCGACGACATCTCGCGGGCGCTCGCGACTGCGCTCGGAGCGTCGCCCGCCTGAGCACGTTCGCCGCCGCCACGCTCGTCGCCTGGGTCGTGCTCGAGCTGGGCGTGCGGGTGCGCGAGGTCGTCCAGGGCAGAGGCGGCCGCGAGCGCGACCGCGGCACGCGCGTGCTGATCGCGCTCACCCTCGGCGCCGCGATCGGCTTGGCCGCCGCTGCTCCGTCGATCGCGCCGTCGCTGCGGATGCCCGGCGCCGCGCGCGTGCTCGGCGTGATCGTGATGTGGCTCGGGCTCGCGACGCGGGTGTGGGCGATCGCCGCGCTCGGCGCCGCCTTCCGCACGACGGTCGAGGTCGACCCGGGCCAGACCGTCGTGTCGAGCGGGCCCTACAGGTGGATCCGCCATCCGTCCTACACGGGCCAGCTCCTGGTCGTGGCCGGATTCGGTCTGGCCGTCGGCAACTGGCTCGCGCTCGCGGTCGGCCTGCTGCTGCCGCTGCCGGGCATCCTGTGGCGCATCCACGTCGAGGAGGCCGAGCTCGAGCGCGTGCTGGGCGCCGCGTACAGCGCGTATCGGGCCAGGACGACGCGGCTGATCCCGGGGCTCTGGTGACGTAGGTGTTCTGACCCGGGGCGTTGACCCGGGACGGAGCGTTGGAGAGGGTGGATTCGCCGGCCGGCACCTTGCACACCACTGCGAAGGAGGCGGTCATGAGCTCCAGGCGAGCTTCGCTGAGGGCGTTGCTGGTCGCTGGTGTCGTACTGATGGCGCTGCCCTCGGCGGCAGCCGCGCACCGAGGTGCGCACGTGACGGAGCTGGCCACGTTCGCCGCGGCCGGGTGCACCGGCACCTGCGGCTCTGGCAGCACGATCGGACCCGACGGCGCGATCTACGTGACCGACGGCCAGCTCGGCCGGGTCATGCGCGTCGACCGCCACAGCGGCGCGGTGAGCACGTTCGCCGCGGGGCTCCCGGCGCTGCACTCGCCGCCGGGCATCGGCGGCCCGATCGACATCGCGTTCGTCGGCGGGACGGCCTACGTGCTCGTTGCCAACGTCGGCCCCACGTTCGGGGAGCCCGACGTGGTCCAGGGGATCTATCGCATCAACCGCGACGGGACCGGCAGGCCGGTCGCCGACCTCGGCGCCTGGGCGGTGGCCCACCCGCCGGCGACGGCCTTCGTCCTCAAGGCCGGCGTCCAGTACGCGCTGGAGCCGTACCAGGGCGGGTTCGCGGTCACCGACGGGCACCACAACCGCGTCATCCGCGTCCGGCGCAACGGTGAGGTGAGCGAGCTGCAGGCGTTCGGCAACGTCGTGCCCACCGGCCTCGCGGCGTGGGGGCCCGTGCTCTTCGTCGGTCTGGCCGGCCCGGTCCCGCACCGTCCCGAGGACGGCAAGGTGCTCGGGCTCCTGCCGCACTCGGCGCCATTCGAGATCGCGTCGGGCGCCCCGCTGGTGACCGACGTCGAGCTCGGCTTCGATCGCCGCCTGTACGCGCTCTCGCAGGGCATCTTCACGTTGCCCGACGACCCCGCGAACGCGGGCGCGCCCGCATCGCCGAACTCCGGCAGCCTCACGCGCGTGAATCGCCACGGCGGGCTGACACCGGTAGCCGGACCGCTCGACCGGCCGACCTCGGTCGCGTTCAGCCGCAGGAACGCGTACGTGGTGACGCTCACCGGCAAGGTCCTGAAGATCAGCGGCATCCGATAGGCGGACCGCCGCCCAGCGCGGAGCCGGGCGGTAGGTTGGCCAGCCCGTGGCCATCACCGCCCCCTCCCCGCAGCTCACCCAGCGCAGCGCCACCGACCTCGCGGCCGCGATCCGCGCGAAGCAGCTGACCGCGCGCGAGGTCGTGCAGGCGCACGTCGACCGCCTCCACGCCCGCCAGCCGCGCACCAACGCGCTCGCCTGCGACCGCTTCGCCGACGCGCTGACCGAGGCCGACCGGGCGGACGAGCGGATCAAGAGCGACCCCGACCCGCCACCGTTCCTGGGCGTCCCCTGCACGATCAAGGAGTCGATCGGCGTCGCGGGGATGCCGAACTGCGCCGGCGTCGTCGCGCTCAAGGACCGCCGCGCCGAGGCCGACGCGACCGCCGTCGCACGCCTGCGGCTGGCCGGATTCATCCCGCTCGGCGTGACGAACACGTCGGAGATGACGATGTGGATCGAGTCGGTCAACCGCGTCTACGGCCGCACCCGCAACGCCTACGACCCGCATCGGACCGCCGGCGGCTCCTCCGGAGGGGAGGGCGCGGCGGTCGGCTCGGGCGGGTCGCCGGTCGGCCTCGGCTCCGACATCGGCGGCAGCATCCGCGTGCCCGCGTTCTTCAACGGCATCTTCGGCCACAAGCCGTCGCCGGGGCTCGTCCCCAACAGCGGCCAGTTCCCGAGCACCGAGGGTGAGGCCGCGTACATGCTCACGCTCGGCCCGCTCACCCGCCACGCCGAGGACCTGATGCCGGTGACGCGGATCATCGCCGGCCCCGACGGCATCGACGAGCAGTGTGTCCCCCGTGAGCTCGGCGACCCCGCCCGCACCGACTTCGCGACGCTGCGCGTGCTCGTCGTCGACGACGCCTCGCTCATCCCGGCCCGCAAGGAGCTGCGCGACGCTCGCGACCGCGCCGCCGACGCGCTGCACCAACTCGGCGCCCGCACCGAGCAGGTCTCGCTGAAGCAGCTCCGCCGCGCGCTCGAGATCTACCTGGCCGCGCTCGGCGACGGCGCCTCCGTCTCGCTCGGCGAGCTGCTGACCGGCGCCGGCGTGGAGCTCCACGGCTCCCGCCACTGGGTCGACGCCGCCCGCGGCCGCGGCGACCACACCCTCCCCGTCCTCATCACCGCCGCCCTCGAGCGGCTCAACCGTCATATGCCGGACACGCGCATCCGGAAGGCGGTCCACGCCGCCCGCGCGCTGCGCGAGGAGATGAAGGGCATCCTCGGAAGCGACGGCATCCTGCTCCACCCGCCGCATCCACGCGTCGCCCCGCGCCACGGCGCCACGGTCGGCCGCGCGTGGGTGCTCACCCCCGCAGCGGTCTTCAACCTGCTCGGCCTGCCGGTCACCGAGGTGCCGCTCGGCCTCAACCCGAAGGGCCTCCCGCTCGGCGTCCAGGTCGCCGCCGCCGACGGCAACGACCACCTCACGATCGCGGCTGCGCTCGCGCTCGAGCGACGCTTCGGAGGGTGGTCTCCGCCGGCCTGACGGTGGTATGTTGGTCCAGGAAGGACCTGGGCCTCATCGCGACGCCCGAGTTCGAGGAGCACCGCTCGAGGGGACGGATCAGTACCGGCCCGGCACCTCAGGCTGATCGAGACATCGACAGCGAGGTACCGGCGTGACGGTGACTCCCGCCCGATCCAACGTGGTGCAGGTCGAACGGCTGCTGAGCGCGCTCAGTGCCGGCGACGACGCCACCGTGCTCGGGCTCGTGGATCCGTCGATCGAGCTGGTCCCGCTGATCGTGTCCGCCGGCCTGGTGCCTGACGCGTACTGCGGACTCGATGGGATACGTGCCTATCTCGGGGACGCGGACGCGGTGGAGGTCGAGCGAGGGTTCGTCGCAACGCGGGTGCGCGGGGCTCAGGACACGGTGGTGGCGTTCGGCGACGTGCCCGACGGCACAGCGGGCGCGACCATGCCGGCGGCGTGGGTCTGGCGCTTCCGCGACGGCCAGGTCACGCACGGGACGCTGGTGTCCGACGAGGGCGCCCTGCGAGCCGCGCGCGCGGCGCCCGAGGCCGCCGCTCCGGGGTGCCCCGCCCTGCGGCTCGTGCTGACCGCGCTACCCGAGAGCGCCGGCGACGCGCGCCACGCGCTGGAGCTCTGGGTCCAGAACCTGGAGCCCACCAGGCGGGAGCGCAACGATCTCCTGCTCGCGGTCTCCGAGGCCGCCACCAACGTGATCCGGCACGCGTACCCCCACGGCACGGAGGACGCTGCCTTCCGCCTCGATGCCGAGATCAGCGACGATCGGCTGCAGGTCGTCGTGACCGATGACGGCGTCGGGCTGGGCGCCAGCTCATCGAATCCCGGCCTCGGCATGGGCCTGCCCCTGCTCAGCACGCTGGCCGACACGCTGATGCTCGTGGGCCCACCGGAGCGGTCCAAGGGTCTCGAGGTGCGGATGTGGTTCGCCTTCGCGTCGCTGGCGGCGCAAGGCTCCGCGCGGGCGGCCGGCGGTCAGCCCGAGTCGCCGGGCTCGTAGGTGACGCCATCCTGCACGTCGCTCTCCCCCGGCTCGAGCAGGAACAGCTCGACCGCGACGTCGGGGTCCGTATGCACCTGGCTCAGGTAGGCGCGCACGCTCCGCCCCAGCGCCGACTCGACGATCGCCGTGAACTGATCGCGCATCGCGGCCTGGAAGCTCGTGCGCATGTCGTGCACCGCCGCCGCCCGCCCGACCTCGATCAGCGTCCGCTCGACCACCGTGAACCCGCCCTCGAGCACGCACAGCACGGTGTCGTTGACGAGGTACGTCTTGGCCCGGACGGGCCCTCGCCCGTAGAACTGCTTGTGCAGGCTGACCAGCTCGCGCGAAATCGCTGCGGCCGCCTCGCGGGTTGCGGCGGTTCCTTCCTCCATAGTGGTTCTTTGCTCCGGTGCAGCGGATAAGAAACATGGACGCGGCGAGCGAGATCTCGGCCGCCGTCGTCGCGATCCACTGGACCGCCTACGGCCAGCACCTGAGCAGCGTCGAGACCGTTGTCGGCGAGGCCTGCGTGGCCTGCGTGCTGCGCTTCGAGGTCACGCGGGCCGAGCACGTCGTGATCCAGGCCGGCGACGGCGCCGCCGTGAGCCGGCTCTACGACGCGACCGAGCTGAGCCTCGAGCCCTCGCTGCGGGCGGCGATCGAGCGGACGACGGGCCGCAGCGTGCTCGCCTTCCAGGCCTCGATGAGCCCGGAGCACGGCCTCATCCTCGAGGCGTTCGTGCTCGTGCCCCTCAACTGAGGAGGTCGCGGGTCCCGGTCAGCTCGAGCACCCGCGCGCCTTCGCCGTGGGGCGGGAGGGTCTGAAGCCGCCGGCCGGTCGCGCGCGCCAGGCTCCTCGCTTCGACCACGGCGTGCAGGCCCGCGACGTCCATGAAGGTGAGCGCCCGCAGGTCGAGCGTGACCACCTCGCAGCCCGGATCGAGCCGGCGCAGCGTGTCGCCGAGCGCGGGCGCGCTCGCGAGGTCGAGCTCGCCGGCGACCACCACCAGGCACTCGCGCGCGGCGTCGCAGACGGTGAGCCGCAGGGTCGGCGGAGGGGACTGCGGTGCAGGGGACACGGTGATGCCTCGAGTCGTCGAAGTCACCACGGTCCGAGGCCCGCTCTCCAGAGCGGCCCGTCCCAGAGGGACGCGCGATGGCGTGTCGCCCGCCGTACGGGCGAGCGACCTGCCGTAGCCGACTCTAACCGCTCGCGGGCTCGGGTGCGAGCACCGCCGGGCGACACGTATCAGGGTCACCAATAACCTTCTCGGCGATGCCCGTCCGTCCCGTCTTCCGCTGCGAGTTCTGCGGCGCCCGCCCCGACCGCGAGACGCACGAAGCCCTGCAGCGCCAGATGCTCGACCTGCGCTTCGGCGAGTACGTCGACGCCGACCCCGGCAACTGGCTGACCTGGCACGGCCGCGGCATCTATGGCCGCACCCGCTACGCGTGCGGCGAGCACCGCGGGGACCTCAAGGCCGACCTGCGCGAGACCTACGGCACCGTCGGGCGCCACCCGTGGGCGAAGGGCCCGCACCCGTGGGCCGGCCGCCGCGGCACCGACCGCGCGCGCAAGCTCGCGCGCTCGCTCGGCTCCACCTTCGGATCCCCCTGACGGCCCCCCTGCTAGGCAGCAAGCTGCTTGGCTTGGCGCCCAGCTACTCGAACAGCCCGGCGCGGTAGGCGAGCACGACCGCCTGCACGCGGTCGCGCAGCCCGAGCTTCTGCAGCACGTGGGTGACGTGGGTCTTCACGGTCGTGTCGGTGATGAACAGCTCCTCGCCGATCTCGGCGTTCGAGAGGCCCCCGGCGATCAGGCGGAAGACCTCGTGCTCGCGCGCGGTCAGCTCCTCGAGCGCCGCCGGCGCGACCGGCCTCCGGGCACGCGCGAACTGCCCGATCACGCGCTTCGTCACCGCCGGCGAGAGCAGCGCGTTGCCGGCGGCGACGGTGTGGATCGCCGAGATCAGCTGCTCCGGCGGGTCGTCCTTGAGCACGAAGCCGCTGGCGCCCGCGCTCAGCGCCTCGTAGATGTACTCGTCGAGGTCGAACGTGGTGAGGATGAGGACGCGCGCGTGCGCGTCCGCGGCGAGGATGCGGCGCGTCGCCTCGAGGCCGTCGAGCTCGGGCATGCGGATGTCCATCAGCACCACGGCGGGGTGGAAGCGCCCGGCCTTCTCAACCGCCTCGAGGCCGTCGCGCGCCTCCGCCACGACCGTGATGTCCGGCTCGCCCGACAACAGCAGGCGGAAGCCGGCGCGGACCATCGACTGATCGTCGGCGACCAGCACGCTGACCGTCATCGCCCGCCCTCCAGCGGCAGGCGCGTGGTCAGCGCGAAGCCGCCGTCGCTGAGGGCGCCGGCGCTCATCTCGCCGCCATAGAGCTTCACCCGCTCGCGCACGCCGACGAGCCCGTGGCCGAGCCCGTCGCTCGCACCCGGGCCATGGCCGTCGTCGCGGACGTCGATCAGCAGCTCGTCGGGCTCGTAGCGGACGCGCACGTCCGCGTGGCTCGCGTGCGCGTGCTTGAGCGCGTTGGTCAGGCCCTCCTGGATGATCCGGTAGGCGGAGAGGTCGAGCCCGCGCGGCAGCGGCGCGGAGTCGCCGTCGACCTGCAGCCGCACCGGCAGGCCGGCGCGGCCGAACGCGTCGAGCAGCGGCTCGAGCGTGTCGAGGCCCGGCTGGGGCCCGAGCTCCGCGTCCTCGTCGTCGCGGCGCATGGCACCGAGCAGGCGCCGCATCTCCGCCAGCGCGGTGCGGCCGGTCGCCTCGACGTCGCGCAGCGCCTCGGCGTCGTCGCCGTCGTGCAGGCGGTGCCGCACGGCGCCGGCCTGGAGCACCATCACGCTGACCGCGTGGGCGACGATGTCGTGCAGCTCGCGCGCGATCCGCGTGCGCTCCTCGGCGGCGGCCAGCCGCGCGGCCTGGGCGGCCCGCTCTTCTGCCGCCTCGACCTCGGCGGCGCGCTCGCGCAGGGCGAAGCCGGCCAGCCAGGCGAGCCCGAACACCACGGGCAGCGAGAGCAGCTCGGCGCTGGAGTGGGTCGGGTCGTTGACGGCGACGATCGCGGCGCCGCCGATTACGATCACCAGACCGGCGCGCCGCTGCACCAGGTCGGGCACCTGGCCGAGCAGGAACGCCGCCGCCAGCCCGGCGGCGTTGATGCCCGCCGCGAACGGGACCAGGCGCCCGTCGGCGAGCGACGCCGCCGCCGCGAGCAGCCACACCGCCGCGGGCGCCGTGAACGCGTGCCGGTGGCGGGCCAGCAGCGGCAGAACCATCAGCGCCGCCAGCACCGCGGCGAGACCGGGCGGGGTCTCCGGCGCGTTCGGCGAATCCTGGCGCAGCAGAATCTCGACCGCGCTCTCGACCGCCGCAAGCACGATCAGGACGTCGAACCAGCGCTGCTTCACGGGCCGACGCTACCCCACCCCAGGAGGGCCCGCCTCCTCCTCAGGTCGGAGATCGATCCGGCACCTTCCGCCGACGACAGGGCGGCGCCGCGACCGTACCTTCGCCGCATGGCAATCACCGCTCCTCCCCACCCCACTCCCGCCCGCGCCGCGGCCGCCCCCACCGCCGACGCGATCCCTCAGTACTCGCTCCGCAAGATCCTCGGCGTCTGGGCATCGGCCATGGTCCCGATGGGCCTGCTCGCCTGGGTCGTCGCGCCCTGGCTCGCCGGTCAACTCGACGGCCCGAGCCCGCTCAGCCGCTCGCTGATCATCTGCATCACCGCCGGGCTGGTCTGGCAGTTCGTGCTCGTGCTGATCATGCTCGCCCCCGAGCGCCGCTCACCGAACTGGCCCGGCTACCGCAAGGCGCTGTGGCTCAACGGCCCGCCCCGCAAGCGCCAGTGGCTGCTCGTGCCCGTGCTCGCCGTCGCGCTCGGCATCGAGGAGTTCGTGCCCCAGATCCACCACGCCGCGACGCGCGAGCTCAGCTCGTTCTTCGAGTCGCACGCCGGTCACGTGTTCATGTCCGGCTCGTGGGGCTGGCTGGCCGTCCTCACGACGATGTGGGTGTTCAACACCGTGCTGGGTGAAGAGCTCCTGTTCCGCGGCCTGCTGCTCCCGCGCATGAACGGCGTGTTCGGCCGCAAGGATTGGCTCGCCAACGGCGCCCTGTTCGCGCTCTACCACGTGCACGTACCGTGGGCCATCCCCGCCACGATCGCCGACGCGTTCCTCGTCGCCTATCCGGCCAAGCGCTTCCGCAGCGCGCTCTTCTCGATCGCGGTGCACAGCATCCAGAGCGTGTTCTTCTTCCTGTTCGCGCTCCACCTGGTGCTGAGCTGAACCACCACCCGAGGCCCTCGCCCACGCGAGGGCCTCGGTCACGTCACGGAGCTACTCGCGGCCCTCGTACTTGAACGAGATCGCGAGGCGGACGCGGAAGTTCACGACGCCGCCGTCGCCGATCGTGACGTCCTGGCGCACGACCTCGGCGATCCGCAGGTCGCGGACCGAGTTCGCCGCCGTCTCGACCGCGTTGCGCGCGGCGGCCTCCCACGATTCGGTGCTGACCCCGATCACCTCGGTGACGCGGTAGACGCTGTCGGCCATGCGGACCTCCCCCTCGGAATGTGCGGACAGAGCGCGAGTCCTATCACCCGAGCGTCGCCCCGAGCCACGCGACCGCGGGCTCGACGTGCGCCGGGTCGATGTGGTGGGCGGCGTCGGACTCGTGGTACTCGACGTCCAGGCCGCCCGCCTCGAGCAGCTCGCGCGCGCGGCGGGCGAAGCCGACCTCCATCACAGGATCGCGCCGGCCGTGTGCGATGAAGGCGCGCAGGCGGCGGCGATCCTCCAGCGACGGCTCCCAGCCCTCGACGACCGGGATGAAGCCCGAGAACGCGAGGATGCCCGCCGGCGCCGGCCGGTCGGCGCCGAGCCCGAGTGAGTAGGACATCACCGAGCCCATCGAGAAGCCGCCGAACACGGTCGTCTCGGGGGTGGTGCCGGTGCGCTCCCACAGCTCGTCGTGGAAGCCGGCGAGCTTGTCGTAGGCGGCGCGCCAGGTGTCCGGGTCCGGGTAGCCGACACGTGGCACCACGTACCAGTGGTTGCCGGGCCAGCCGGGGAGCTGCAGCGGCGCGCGCGGCGTGACGACGTGCAGCCGCCGCCCGGGGTCGAGCACGTCGGCGAGGCGGAGCAGGTCGTGCTCGTCGGCGCCGCGGCCGTGGTGGAGGACGAGCAGGCCGGCCGGCTCGCCGTCGGCGGGGCGCTCGCGGAAGACGAGGTCGGTCATCGCGCAGAACTCTGACAGTTGGGCAGCTCAGCCCATGGAGCGCTCACGGGCGGCTCGCCATCATGAGGTCGTGTCCCTGTTCTGGCGGGTCTTCGCCATCAACGCCGCTGTGCTGGTCGCCGCTGGCGCGGTGCTCGTGCTGTCGCCTGCCACGGTCAGCCCGCGGATCGAGGGCAGCGAGGTGGCCGTGCTCGCCGTCGGCGTCGCGCTCGTCCTGGCCGTCAACCTGCTCGCGCTGCGGCGCGTGTTCCGCCCGCTCGAGCAGCTGACCGCGCTGATGCGCCGCGTCGACCCGCTCGCCCCCGGCCGGCGGATCGTGGTCGAGCGCCAGGCGGCCGAGGTGGCCGAGCTGAGCCATGCGTTCAACGACATGCTCGACCGGCTCGAGCGCGAGCGCCGCGACAGCGGCCGCCGCGCGCTCGACGCCCAGGAGGAGGAGCGGCGCCGGATGGCGCGCGAGCTGCACGACGAGATCGGGCAGACGTTCACCGGCGTCGTGCTCCAGCTCGAGACGCTCGAGCGGCGGGCGCCCGAGGAGCTGCGGGCCGAGCTGCGTTCGCTCGAGGCGACGACGCGGGCGGGCATCGAGGAGGTACGCGAGCTGGTGCGCCGCCTGCGCCCGGAGGCGCTCGACGACTTCGGGCTGCGCTCTGCGCTCGTCTCGCTCGGCTCCGACCTCGCCGAGCACAGCGGCCTGCGCGTCTCCCCCCACCTCGACGGCGACCTCCCCACGCTCAGCCCGGAGGACGAGCTCGTCGTCTATCGCGTCGCCCAGGAGAGCTTGGTCAACGTCGTGCGCCACGCCCGCGCCACCCGCGCCGAGCTGAGCCTCCAGCGGGAGAACGGCGCGGTGGTGCTGCGCGTGCGCGACGACGGTCGCGGCATCGACGCCGACGGGCTGCGCTCGGGCACCGGGGTGCGCGGCATGCGCGAGCGCGCCCTGCTCGTCGGCGGCGAGCTCGAGGTCAGCCCCGTGGCGCCGCACGGCACCGAGGTCGCCCTGAGGCTGCCGGTGAAGTGACGACGCCGCTGAGGATCCGCATCCTGCTCGCCGACGACCACACGGTCGTGCGTCGCGGCATCCGGATGGTGCTCGAGGCTGCGCCCGACCTCGAAGTGGTGGCCGAGGCGGCCGATGGCATCGAGGCCGTCGAGCGCGCCCTGGGCGAGGACATCGACCTGGCCGTCCTCGACGTCGCGATGCCGCGCCGCACCGGGCTCCAGGCCGCGCGCGAGCTGTCGCGGCACCGGCCCGACCTGCGGATCCTGATGCTCTCGATGCACGAGGTCGAGCAGTACTTCTTCGAGGCGCTGAAGGCCGGCGCGTCCGGCTACGTGCTGAAGACCGCGGCGGGCCGCGACCTCGTCGAGGCATGCCGCGCCGCGATGCGCGGCGAGCCCTTCCTCTACCCACCCGCCGTGCGCGGGATCATGCGCGACTACCTCGAGCGCGCCGCCGACGGGGACACGCTGCGCGAGGAGCCGCTGACTGATCGCGAGCTCGAGGTGCTCAAGCTCGTCGCCGAGGCGCACACGAGCGAGCAGATCGCCGAGCTGCTGACGATCAGCCCGCGCACGGTCGAGCGCCACCGCGAGAACCTGATGGGCAAGCTCGGGATGCGCGACCGCGTCCAGCTCACCCGCTACGCCATCCGCCGCGGGCTGGTCGAGCCCTGATGGGGAGCAAAGGCCGGCTCAGCCCCAGACCTCCTGAGCCGTCTCCACGATCAGCCGCAGCTTGTCGGCCTGCTGCTCGCGCGAGAGCGCGTTGCCCTCGACGGTGGAGGAGAAGCCGCACTGCGGTGAGAGGCACAGCTGGTCGAGGTCGACGTACTGCGTCGCCTCCTCGATCCGGCGCTTCAGCTCGTCCTTGGACTCGAGCTCGCCGCGCTTGGTGGTCACGAGGCCGAGCACGACGATCTTGCCCTTGGGCACGAAGCGCAGCGGCTCGAAGCCGCCGGAGCGCGCGTCGTCCCACTCCATGAAGAAGCCGTCGACGTCGAGGTTGTTGAACAGCGCCTCGGCGACGAAGTCGTAGCCGCCCTCGGCGACCCACGAGGAGCGGAAGTTGCCGCGGCACATGTGGGTGGTGACGGCCATCCCCTCCGGCTTGTCCGCGAGCGCCTCGTTGATGTGCGCGATGTAGGCCTCGTGCAGGTGGTCGACGTCGCTCGAGCCCTGCTGGGCGATCATCTCGCGCTGCTTGGGGTCGTTGAGGTAGGCGAGGCTGGTGTCGTCGAACTGCAGGTAGGTGCAGCCGAGCTCGTTCACCCGCCGCACCTGCTCGGCGTAGGCGGAGGTCAGGTCGGCCCAGAACTCGTCCATCTCGGGGTAGACGTCCTCGTCGATCGCCGCGCGACCGCCGCGGTAGTGGACCATGCTCGGCGAGGGGATCGTGAGCTTCGGCGTCTGGCCGTCGCTCGCGACCGACTGCAGGTACTGGAAGGCCTCGCCGAAGATCGGCTCGGACACGCCGAGCTTGCCGTCGATGTGGATGGCGGCGGGCGTCCACTCGATGTCGCCGTCGGCGTTGTGGAACTTGACGGCGAGGTTGCCCGGCGCCTTGGAGATGCCGTCGATCGAGTAGATGAAGTCCATGTGCCAGGTGGCGCGGCGGAACTCGCCGTCGGTCACCGACTGGAGCCCGACCTCCTCCTGCATGCGGACGACCTCGTCGATCGCGGCGTCCTCGGCGGCCTTCAGACCCTCGTCGTCGAGCTTGCCGGCGGCGTGCGCCTCGCGCGCCTCGTGCAGCTCGGGCGGGCGCAGCAGGCTCCCGACGTGGTCGGCGCGGAACGGTGGGCTGGTGCGTAGCGACATAGAGACTCCCGGTCCTCTAGTGTGCGGGATGAGAACAATGGCACACAATGCGCACACCATTGTCTCCCTTGGCACCGCCGTCTCGGAGCTCGTCCAAGACGGCGACACGGTGGCGCTCGAGGGCTTCACGCACCTCATACCCATGGCGGCGGGCCAGGAGCTCATCCGCCAGCGCCGGCGCGACCTGACGCTGGTGCGGATGACGCCCGACATCGTCTACGACCAGCTGATCGGCGCCGGCTGCGCGCGCAAGCTCGTCTTCTCGTGGGGCGGCAACCCGGGGGTCGGCTCGCTGCACCGCTTCCGCGACGCGATCCAGAACGGCTGGCCGCAGCCGCTCGAGATCGAGGAGCACTCGCACGCCGGGCTCGCCAACCGCTACGTCGCCGCTGCCTCCGGCCTCCCCTTCGCGGTCATGCGCGGCTACCGCGGCACGGACCTTCCCAAGCACACCGCCAACATCAAGCCGATCACCTGCCCGTTCACCGGCGAGGAGCTGACCGCGGTGCCGGCGCTCGACCTCGACGTGGCGATCGTCCACGCGCAGCGTGCCGACCGTGACGGCAACGTGCAGATGTGGGGGCTGACCGGCGTGCAGAAGGAGGCGGTGCTGGCGGCCAAGCGCTCGCTTGTGACGGTCGAGGAGATCGTCGACGAGCTCGAGCCGACGCCCAACGCGGTCGTGCTCCCGAAGTGGGTCGTCACCCACGTCGCCGAGGTGCCGAACGGCGCCCATCCCTCCTACGCGCATGACTACTACGACCGCGACAACGCCTACTACCGCGAGTGGGACGGGATCTCGAAGGAGCGCGAGGGCTTCGAGGAATGGCTGGAGACGGTGTGAGCGACTACACGACCGACGAGATGATGGTCCTGGCCGCCGCGCGGGCGCTGCCCGACGGCGCCGCGTGCTTCGTGGGCATCGGACTGCCGTCGACCGCCGCCAACCTGGCGCGGCGAACGCACGCGCCCGACCTCGTGCTGATCTACGAGGCGGGCGCGATCGGGGCCAAGCCGACGCGCCTGCCGGCCTCGATCGGCGACGGCATCCTGGCCGAGACCGCCGACGCCGTCATCAGCGTCCCTGAGGTCTTCAACTACTGGCTGCAGCCGGGCCGGATCGAGATCGGCTTCCTCGGCGCGGCGCAGATCGACCGCTTCGCGAACATCAACACGACGGTCATCGGCGACGACTACGACCACCCGAAGGTGCGGCTGCCGGGCGCCGGCGGCGCGCCGGAGATCGCCGCCTCGTGCGGCGAGGTCGTGGTGATCGTGCGTCAGTCGACGCGCTCGTTCGTGGAGGAGGTCGACTTCGTCACCTCGGTGGGGTACGGGCACGGCCCGGGCGACCGCGAGCGGCTGGGGCTGCGCGGTCGCGGGCCGGTCCGCGTCATCACCGACCTCGCCGTGCTCGAGCCCGACCCGGAGTCTCTGGAGCTGACGCTGACCAGCGTGCACCCGGGCGTCGACGCCGACCAGGCGCGCGAGGCGACCGGCTGGGAGCTCGCGGTGGCCGATGACCTGCAGGTGTCCGAGGAGCCGACCGCGGAGGAGCTCGACGCCCTGCGCGAGCTCCAGCGATCGGGGCAGCCCGCATGAGCGAGGCGCTGATCCTCGACGCGGTACGCACGCCGTTCGGGCGCGCGGGGGGCGCGCTCGCCGGCGTGCGGCCGGACGACCTGGCGGCGCACGCGGTGCGCTCGCTGCTGGCGCGCGCGCCGGACCTCGACCCGGCGCAGATCGACGACGTCACGTTCGGCGACTCCAACGGCGCCGGCGAGGACAACCGCAACGTCGGGCGGATGGCGGTGCTGCTGGCCCGGCTGCCGACGAGCGTGCCCGCCAACACCGTCAACCGGCTGTGCGGCTCGAGCCTCGACGCGGCGATGCAGGCGAGCCGCGCGATCGAGACCGGCGACGCCGACCTGATGCTGGTCGGCGGCGTCGAGTCGATGAGCCGCGCGCCGTGGGTGCTGCTCAAGCCCGAGCGGCCGTATCCGCGCGGGCACGAGACGCTGCACTCGACGACTCTGGGGTGGCGGATGGTCAACCCCGAGATGCCGGAGGAGTGGACGATCTCGCTCGGGGAGAGCACCGAGAAGGTGGCCGAGCTGTACGGCATCACGCGCGAGGCGTCGGACGAGTTCGCGGTGCTCAGCCACCAGCGGGCGGCGAAGGCGTGGGACGACGGGTTCTACGCGGACTGGGTGATCCCGGTCGAGGTCAGCGACGGGTTGCACGAGCGCGACGAGGGCATCCGCCCGGACACGTCGGTCGAGAAGCTGGGCAGGCTGAAGCCCGCGTTCGGCGGCACCATCACGGCCGGCAACGCGTCGCCTTTGAACGACGGCGCGGGCGCGGTGCTGCTGGGCTCCTCGAAGGGGGCGGAGGCGGCGGGGCTCGAGCCGCTGGCGCGGATCGCGGGGCGCGGGACGTTCGCGGTCGACCCCGACGTGTTCGGGATCGCGCCGGTCGAGGCGGCCAACCGCGCGCTGGAACGGGCGGGAATCGGATGGGGGGACATCGAGGTGGCGGAGCTGAACGAGGCGTTCGCGGCGCAGTCGCTGGCGTGCCTGGGCGAATGGGATCTGGAGCCGGAGCGGCTGAACGTCAACGGCGGCGCGATCGCGATCGGGCACCCGCTCGGCGCGTCGGGCGTGCGCATCCTCGGCACGCTCGTGCACGAGCTGCGGCGCCGCGGGGGCGGCTGGGGGATCGCGGCGATCTGCATCGGCGTCGGACAGGGGCTCGCCGTGGTGGTGGAGGCATGAGCGTGCACCCGCCGCTCGACTGGGCCGACTACAAGTCGACGCGCCTGCGCCATCCGTCGCAACTGCGGCCGCTGACGGCGACCGAGACCGAGCTGACCGCGCCGCGCCTCGGCGACCGGCCGCTCGGCGAGCACGACCACGACCTCACCGTGCACGGCCAGGGCGAGCCGCTCGGGGAGCGGATCATCGTCTACGGCCAGGTGCTCGAGGAGGACGGGCGCGCGGTGCCCGAGACGCTGGTGGAGATCTGGCAGGCCAACGCCTGCGGCCGCTACCGGCACGCCGGCGACCAGCACCCCGCGCCGCTGGACCCGAACTTCGAGGGCATGGGGCGCTGCGTGACCGACGCCGAGGGGCGCTTCAAGTTCACCACCATCAAGCCGGGCGCCTATCCGTGGGGCAACCACGAGAACGCGTGGCGGCCCCAGCACATCCACTTCTCCGTCTTCGGGCGCGCGTTCACGCAGCGGCTCGTGACGCAGATGTACTTCCCGGGCGACCCGCTGTTCGAGTACGACCCGATCTTCAACTCGGTGCGGGACGAGCGCGCGCGGGCGGCGATGATCTGCGCGTTCGACCTCTCGAGCACGGTGCCCGACTGGGCGCTGGCGTACCGCTTCGACATCGTCCTGTGCGGCCCCGGCGCCACCCCGTTCGAATGAGCATCACGCCTGCCCAGACCGTCGGGCCGTACTTCTCGATCGGGCTCCCGTGGGACGACGGGCCCGAGGTGGTGCCGGACGGCGACGTCTGGATCCGCGGGACCGTGCTCGACGGCGAGCGCGAGCCGATCCCGGACGCGCTGGTCGAGACGTGGCAGGCGGACCCGTCGGGGGTATACGGCGCCGACGGCTTTCGCGGCTTCGGGCGCGCGCCGACGAACGAGCGCGGCGAGTACGCGATCCGCACCGTCAAGCCCGGCGCGGTCGGCGAGCAGGCGCCGCACATCGCGGTCGCGCTGTTCGCCCGCGGGCTGCTGCACTGGGTGGCGACGCGGATCTACTTCCCGGAGGACGGGCACGAGGGCGATCCGGTGCTGAGCGGGCTGAGCGAGGCGGAGCGCAAGACGCTGATCGCGGTCCGGGAGGAGGACGGGTACCGTTTCGACGTGCGCCTCCAGGGTCCCGATGAGACCGTCTTCTTCGACCTCTGACGGTCCGGAGGACGCGCGGGCGCCGCACTTCGTCCAGTCGCTCGAGCGCGGGCTGGCGGTCATCCGGGCTTTCGACGAGCACAACGTCGAGCTGACGCTGTCGGACGTCGCGCGCTCGACCGGGCTCACGCGCGCGGCAGCGCGGCGCTTCCTGCTGACGCTCGCCGACCTCGGCTACGTGCGCACCGACGGGCGCTGGTTCTCGCTGAGCCCGCGGGTGCTCGAGCTGGGCTACGCGTACCTGTCATCGCTGTCGCTGCCGGAGGTGGCCGAGCCGCACATGGAGCGGCTGGTGGCGGAGGTCCACGAGTCCTCCTCCGTGTCCGTGCTCGACGGCGAGGACATCGTCTACGTCGCGCGCGTCCCGACCTCGCGGATCATGACCGTGTCGATCAACGTCGGCACGCGCTTCCCGGCCTACGCGACCTCGATGGGCCGCGTGCTGCTCGCCGAGCATGCGGACCTGGATGGCTATCTCGAGCGCGTCGAGCTGCGCCCGCTCTCGCCGCGCACGGTGACGTCCGCGGACGCCCTGCGGGCCGAGCTGGCCAAGGTGCGGCGGCAGGGCTGGGCGCTGGTCGACCAGGAGCTCGAGGAGGGTCTGCGGTCGGTGGCGGCGCCGATCCGCGACCGCTCTGGCACCGTGGTGGCGGCGATGAACCTCTCCGCCCACGCCAGCCGGATGACGATCGAGGCCGCGCGGCGGACGCTCGTCCCCCCGCTGCTCGCGACCGCGGCGCGGATCGAGGCCGACCTCGCGTCGACCGGCGCGCGGCGGCGGTCCGCCGGCGAATGACCACGCGCGCGACGCGCGCGCCCGTGCTCGGCGTGATGGCGGCGATCGTGCTGCTGGCGCTGAACCTGCGGACGCTGGTGGCGGGCCTGCCGCCGCTGCTGGAGGACATCCGCGACGACCTCGGGCTCTCCGGACTGGCGGGCGGGCTGCTGACGACGCTGCCGGTGCTCGCCTTCGGCGCGTTCGCGCCGCTGGCGCCGCGGCTGTCCCGGCGGGTGCCGATCGAGTGGCTGCTGGTGGGATGCGCGCTGGTCACGGCGGGCGCCGCGGCCCTGCGGGGCGCCGGCGGGGTGGCGCCGCTCTTCATCGGCTGCACGCTGGCGGGCGTGGCGGTGGCGGTGGCGCAGGCGCTGCTCCCGGTCTTCATCCGCACGCGCCACGGCGAGGCGACGGGGATGCTGACCGGCGCCTACTCGATGTCGCTGACGCTCGGGGCGGCGCTGGCGGCGGCGCTGGCGGTGCCGCTGGAGGAGTGGCTCGGCTCGTGGGAGGCGTCGCTGGCGGCGTGGTCGGTGCCGGCGCTGGTGGCCGCCGCGGTGTGGGCGCCGATGGCGTGGCGGTCGGGCGCCGTGGTCCGGGGCGAGTCGCCGCCCGGGCTATGGGGCAACCGGCTGGCGTGGATGGTGAGCCTCTACATGGGCGCGCAGTCGATGGCGTTCTACGCCGGGCTGACCTGGATCCCGACGATCCTCGAGGACCACGGCTACAGCGCCGGGACCGCGGGCGCGCTGCAGGCGCTGAGCGCGCTCGTGCAGCTCGTGCCGGCGTTCGCCGTGCCCGTGCTGGCGGCGCGGCGGCGCGACCAGGTCGGCCTGCTGTGGTGGATCGTGCTGCTCCAGTTCGCGGGCGCGCTCGGGCTGCTGCTGGCGATCGACGTCGCGCCGCTGTGGATCGTCGTGCTCGGCATCGGGCAGGGCGGCGCGCTGGGCCTCGGCCTGATCCTGCCGGTGCTGCGTGGCGGGAGCACGGCGTCCGTGGCCGCGCTCACCGCGATGTCGCTCTGCGTCGGCTACATGGTCGCCGCCGCGGGGCCGTGGCTGCTCGGCGCCGTGCATGATGCGTTCGGAGGCTGGACCGTGGCTTTGTGCGTGTTCGCGGCGATCTGCCTGTTGGAGTTGGCGCCGGGGCTGCCCGCCTCGCGCGCCCGGAGCATCGAGGGGAGGGTCTAGATGGAGACGCAGGTCGCGATCGTGGGAGCCGGGCCGGCGGGGCTGGTGCTGGCGCGGTTGCTCGAGCTCCGGGGTGTGAGCTCGGTGGTGCTCGAGGCGCGGTCGCGCGAGTACGTGGAGCAGCGCGTGCGGGCGGGGGTCCTGGAGCAGCGGACGGTCGACTGCCTCGACGAGGCGGGCGTGTCAGAACGGCTGCACGAGGAGGGGATGGTCCACCACGGGATCGAGCTGCGGTTCGGGGGTGTGGGGCACCGGATCGACTTCAACGCGCTGACCGGCGGCAAGTCGATCACCGTCTACGGGCAGCAGGAGGTGGTCAAGGACCTGATCGCGGCGCGCCTTGAATCGGAGTTGCCGCTGCTGTTCGAGGTCTCCGACGTCGCCGTCGACGTCTCCCGGCCGTCGGTGTCGTTCACGCACGAGGGGCAATCCGTCGAGCTCTCGTGCGACGTGATCGCGGGCTGCGACGGCTTCCACGGGGTCTGCCGCGAGGCGATCGCCGACGTGCTGACGGTCTACGAGCGCGTCTATCCGTTCGCCTGGCTCGGCATCTTGGCGAGGTCCAAGCCCTCCTCCGAGGAGCTGATCTACGCGAACCATCGGCGGGGCTTCGCCCTGCATTCGATGCGCTCCCCGTCGGTGACCCGCTCCTACCTCCAGTGCTCGCCCGACGAGGACCTCGACGACTGGCCCGACGCGCGGATCTGGGAGGAGCTCAACGCGCGCTTCGAGCTCGACGGCGGCTTCGCGCTGAACGAGGGCGAGATCTTCGAGAAGGGCGTGACGCCGATGCGCTCCTTCGTCGTCGAGCCGATGCAGCACGAGAAGCTCTTCCTCGCCGGCGACGCCGCCCACATCGTCCCGCCGACCGGAGCCAAGGGGATGAACCTCGCGATCGCCGACGTGGAGATCCTGGCGTCCGCCCTGGAGTCCTTTTACGCGTCCGGCGACACCTCCGGCCTCGAGTCGTACTCCGAGCGCTGCCTTCGCCGCGTCTGGCGAGTGCAGCACTTCTCCTACTTCATGACGTCGATGCTCCACCGCCCCGACGGCCAGGACCCGTTCGAGGCGAAGCTCCAGCACGCCCAGCTCGAGTACGTGTGCCGCTCAGAGGCGGCGGCGAAGTCGCTGGCAGAGAACTACGTGGGGTTGCACGACGTATAGGGGGTGTGGAACGCGTCTGGGACTACCCTCGCCCGCCGGCGGTGCGGCCGTGCCTCCGGCGCGTGCGGATCGAGCTCGGCGGTGAGGTGATCGCCGACTCGACGGCCGCGCTGCGCGTGCTCGAGACGAGCCATCCGCCCACGATCTACCTGCCGCCGGCCGACGTCCGTGGCGACCTCCTCACCGAGAGTCGTGCGCGCTCGACGTGGTGCGAGTTCAAGGGCGCCGCCCGCTACCTCGACGCGACGGTCGACGGGCGCACCGTGCGAGCGGTCGCGTGGACGTTCCCCGCGCCGACGGCCGGATATGAGGCGATCCGCGACCACGTCGCGTTCTATCCCGGGCGCGTGGACGCCGCGTGGATGGGTGACGAGCGCGTGCACGCGCAGGAGGGTGACTTCTACGGCGGGTGGATCACCGAAGACCTCGTCGGGCCGTTCAAGGGCGCCCCGGGCACGCTCGGGTGGTGACCTCGTCTAGCCGCGGTGCGGCAGCCTGACCGGCGAGAACGCGTTGGCGGTGGCGTAGGCGAACTCGCCTGGCCCCAGCTTCGCAAGGATCCTGCGCAGTTCGTCGCGCTCGCCGGCGCGCATGCCGCGGCCCTTGCGCAGCAGCACCAGAAGGCGTTGTCGGTCGTCGGCGTCGAGGCGCCGGAGGTGGCGGCGGGCGAGCAGCGCGGTCTTGCCGATCGCGAGCAGCCGGAACAGCGGCATCTTCTTCAAGAGTCGGAACATTGCCGTGGTGCTACCCACGGACACTCCGCGTCAGCCGTTCGGGACGCGGTAGTCGAAGCGGATCGTCGTCGCTCCCCGGCGGCCGCGCTCGCGATACGTCTGCGCGGCGTCCGGCGGGAGGCTCTTGAAGCTGAAGCCCGCCACCTTGCGCGGGAGCTTGACCTTGCCGAGCAGGAGGTTGAGCTCGAACTCAGCCATCCAGGAACGGGCGACGCGGTGCGCCTTGGCGCACGACCCGCCCTCGACGGTCAGCTTGAACACGCCGAACGTCTTCGGTCCGCCGGGCTGGAAGGGGTAGTGGAGGTCGCCGGCCTTGCAGCTCCGCGTGGCTGCGTGCGCGGGGGTCGCGACCACCAGCAGGGCCGCCACCGCCACCAACAGGATCGGTACTCGGAAACTTCACGCTGCCCGCAGTTCAAATCCGCCGGTAGAGTCGAGCCGTGGCCGAGCACGCCCACGCCGAAGCCGCGCCCGAGACGACCGCGGCGCCCACGCCCCTCGTGGCGCTGTGCGGCGCCTCGCAGGTCCAGATGCTCCAGCGGATCGGCGACGCCCACACTCGCGGCAAGGAGATGGCCAAGATCGCCATCAAGAAGCTGTGCGACTACGACGGCTCGAGCCCCTCCGAGGTCAAGACCGCGCTGAAGAAGCACTTCAATTCCGAAAGCAAGTGGGTCGCGAACAACCTCGACCACGAGGTGCCGCAGGTCGACGACACCCAGCCGCTCTGGTACGCGAGCCGTGCGGGCGCCAGCAAGACCATGGACGAGCGCGCGTCGACGCTGATCCACGAGTGGATGCACCGCTACGCCTGCAAGCTCGACGTGGGCTACGAGTGGGAGGAGGGCTACGCGGACGCCGTCGACGATCCGCCAGCTCGCCAACTCCGACCCATACGGGATGCGTGCTTCGACGTCCGACTGCCATAGCGCGATGAGCAAGAACAAACGGTGGAGCGACCTCTCGACCGAGCAGCGCGTCGGCGTCGTCGCCCTCGGCACGTTCCAGGTATCGCTGCAGATCGCCGCGCTCGTCGACATCCGGCGCCGGCCCGCCGAGCAGATCAAGGGGCGCAAGGCGACCTGGGTCGCGATCTCGTTCATCAACACGTTCGGGCCGCTCGCGTACTTCAAGTTCGGCCGCCGCCGCTGAGTGGCCGAGCCGCGCTTCGTCATCCAGCAGCACGCCGCGACCGCGCTCCACTACGACTTCCGGCTCGAGGCGGACGGAGTGCTGAAGTCGTGGGCGGTGCCGAAGGGCCCGTCGACCGACCCGCGCGTGAAGCGCCTCGCGGTCCAGGTCGATGACCACTCGCTCGAGCACGCCGACTACGAGGGGCCGCGCGTGATCATCTGGGACGAGGGGACGTGGCGGTCGCTGACCGACGGCCCGGTCACAGACTCGCTGGAAAACGGCCACCTCTCCTTCTGGCTCGAGGGCGAGAAGCTGCGCGGCGGCTGGACGCTGCAGCGCACGGGCGGCGGCGCCAAGCCGCAGTGGCTGCTGATCAAGCGCCGCGACGAGGAGGCCGACGCGCGCCGCAACCCCGTCTCCACCCAGCCGGAGTCGGTCAAGAGCGGCCGCACGATCGACGAGGTCGGCGGCTGAGCATGCAAGGTCATGAAGGCGGTCCTGACCGACGAGCGCTTCTCCGACCCGGCCTGGATCTACGAGCGCAAGCTCGACGGCATCCGCTGCCTCGCCACCAAGGGCGACAAGCGCGTCGACCTCCGCTCCCGCAACGACCTCAGCCTCAACGGGCGCTTCCCCGAGATCGCCGCGGCGCTCGAGGCAGACCCGGCCACGACCTCATGATCGACGGCGAGGTCGTCGCCTTCGACGGCGCCCAGACCAGCTTCTCGCGCCTCCAGCAGCGCGGCGAGCACCCCACGCCGGTCTTCTTCTACGTCTTCGACATCCTGCGCGACGCCGGCGAGGACGTCACCGGAGAGCCGCTGCGCGAGCGCAAGGCCCGCCTGCGCAGAGCGCTCGCGTTCGACGACCCGATCCGCTTCACGCCCACCGCAACGGCGACGGCGAGGCGTTCTACAAGGAGGCCTGCCGCAAGGGCTGGGAGGGCCTGATCGCCAAGCGCGCCGACGCCGCGTACACGCACGGCCGCTCGCGCGACTGGCTGAAGTTCAAGTGCTCGGCCGAGCAGGAGCTGGTGATCGGCGGCTACACCGCCCCGCGCGGCAGCCGCACCGACCTCGGCGCGCTGCTGCTCGGCTACTACGAGGACGGCGAGCTGCGCTACGCGGGCAAGGTCGGCACCGGCTTCACGCGCGAGACGCTGCGCGACCTGGCCGCCAGGCTGGCACCGCTGGAGCGCGACCGCTCGCCGTTCGCCGACGAGGTGCGCGAGCGCACGGCGACGCTGGGTCGAGCCGGAGCTCGTCGCCCAGGTCGGCTTCAGCGAGTGGACACAGGACCACCGCCTGCGCCACCCGCGCTTCCTCGGCCTCCGCGACGACAAGGCCGCGCGCGAGGTCGTGCGCGAAGCTCGCTAGCTCTCGGCCTTCGGCGTGCGCGCGGTGAGGAACCACCACGCGCTCGCGCGGTCGCCCGCCCGCAGCAGCCGTACGGCGTGCGCAAGGCGCGCGCCCCGCCGCAGGGCCTTGCGCGCCGGATGGACGAGGCGCGCGCTGCGCAGCACCGCGGGGCCGCCCGTCGAGGATCCGCAGCCCGGAGCGCCCGGCCAGCAGCTCGTCGACCATCCCCTTGAGCTGAGCGTGGCGGAGGTTCGGGCGCAGCCAGTCGCGCCGCCCGACGGCGAGCGCGAAGTCCTCGTAGTACGTCCGCGTCGCGGAGCGGCTGACCTCGGTGTCGGAGGGCACGGCTGCGGGATGCTACGGCGAGCCGCCGCGCATCACCGCGAAGATCGCGGCGCTGGCCACGGCCGCTACCGCAACCGCGGGGACCAGCGATGCCCCGAGCACCAGCGCGAGCCCGAGCGCCGGCATGACGACCTCGAACAAGACGGCGAAGATGGCGGAGCGGGTCATGCCGAGCACCGTATGCCGCAGCCGCCCGGGCGGCATCCGTGCTAACCCCCGAGCCGACCTCGTAGTGGCCCCTGATGGAACGGCGGCTCAACGCCGCGACCCGTGAGGAGGAGGGAGTCAGGGCCGCGGCGCGAGCGCGCTCATTCCTGGCATCGGCAGCGCTCCCCACTCGCCTGAGACGCGGTGTCAGTTTCCCGACGTTCAGAGCAGCTCGGCGAGCATCGCCGCGGCGCGGGCGGCACCGCCGCTGTCGACCGGGCGGTAGAAGACCTCGCGCCCGATCTCCGACGCGATCGCGTCCGCGATCACCTCGGGCGTGGCGGTCTCGAAGTCCATCCGCCGGCCGGCCTCGTGGCGCTCGAGCCGGTGCGCGACGTGGTGGCACTGCTCGAAGTGGTGGCGCAGCGGGAAGTACAGGAACGGCCGCCGGTTGGCGGTCAGCTCCATCGCGGTCGTCAACCCGCCCTGGACGACCGCGAGGTCGCAGGCCGCGAGGTGGCGGTACAGGTCCGGCACAAAGGCGCGAACCTCGAGCCCGGGACGCGAGGGCAGCGACGCCGGGTCGATGCGCGGCCCGGCGACCACGATCATGCGCAGGTCCGGCACCCGCTCGCGCGCGGCCGGGTAGGCCTCGATCACCCGCCGCAGCAGCGCGCCGCCCACGCCCGAGCCGCCGACGGTCACGAGGCACACCTGCTCGCCTGCGCCGTAGCCGAGCGACGCCCGCAGCCGCTCGCGGTCGGCGAACTGGGCCGAATCGAACCCCGTGACGTAACCGGCGAAGTCGTAGTGCTGCGACGTCCAGTCGCGGATCGCCGGGAGCTCGGGGCCGAAGCGGTCCGGGACCACGTCGTCGGCGTCGCCCACGAACACCGCGCGGTCGCGCACCCGCGGGTAGCGCGCGATGTGCTCGATCATCTCGGCGTTGTAGTCGGCGGTCAGGAACGCCTCGCGCTCGCCGCCGGCCTCCATCGGCAGCCAGCCGACGAAGTCGGTCAGCCACGCGTACGCCGCGCGCTTCTGCTCCGGGTTCTCGTGCAGGTAGTAGTCGAGCTCCCACGCCTCGTCGCCGATCCACAGGTCGTAAACGTCCTCGCGGATCACGTCGTGGAAGACCATGAAGTTGGCCAGCAGCATCTCGTCCATCCGCCGGATCGCCTGGAACGCGTGCAGGTCGTGCTCGGCCGACTCCGACTCGATGTGCCGCGACTCGCTGGCCAGGAGCGCGCTCGCCGGGTGGATGCGCTCGCCGCGCGCCTCCAGCACCGCGGTGACCGGGTGCTGGGCGAGCCAGTCGATCTCGAGCTCGGGGTGGAGCTTGCGCAGCTCGTCGGCGATCGCCGCGTCGCGCTGCGCGTGCCCGAGCCCGATCGGCGAGGAGACGTAGAGCGCGCGCTTGCGGCGCCGCGCGGCTCCGCGGGCCCAGCGCGCCGCCGGGCGCGGCGGCACGATGAAGTCGCGCAGCAGCAGGTTGACCTTGACGGGGTCGCGGGCGTGCGGGCCGTGGCCTGAGCCGCTCAGCATCACCAGCTCCGCCCCGCTCTCCTCCGCCAGCGCGATCCCGCGCGCCTTGCCGGTGATCGCATCGCGCGAGCCCTGGATCACGAGCGAGGGGCACTGCATGCGACGGGCCAGGTCGCGAATCGTGTCGGGCGCGATCCAGTCCTCGACCTCCATGTCGATCAGCGTCTCCGGCGTCGTGTCGAGCCCCCACCCCACGCAGTCCTCGATCACCTTCGTCGAGTGCGGCTCGTTGAACATCTGCGAGAAGAAGAACTCGAGGAAGCCCCGGTAGTCCTTGAGCCAGTAGTGGCGGTTGTACTTCTCCCAGCCCTCGTAGTGGTCGCGCGCCTCGTCCCAGGGCAGGTCGCTGCGGTCGACCGCCTCGCCGAGCGGCACCGCGGGGCAGATGAAGACCGAGCTCTCGACCCGCTCGGGATGCTCGGCGGCCAGCAGCAGCGCGCGCTGGGCGCCGAGCGAGAGCGAGACGAGGTGGGCGCGGTCGGTGCCGGTCGCGTCCATCACCGCGAGCGCGTCGGCGACGTAGTCGGCCGCGGCGTAGCCGCTCTCCGGCCGGTCGGAGCGCCCGTTGCCGCGGCCGTCGAACAGCAGCACGCGGCAGTGGCGCGCGAGGTACGGCACCTGCATCTTCCAGTGGCGCGAGTGGACGATCGACCACGTCGGGAGCAGCAGGACAGTCGGCTCGCCGGAGCCGTGGATCTCGTAGTAGCTGCGGACGCCGTCGCGCTCGACGTAGCCCGACTCGTCCGGCTAGCGGGCGCGCATCAGGAGCGCTCCGCCAGGTAGCCGTCGATCCACGCGAGCAGCTCGTCGTGGCCGGCGTCGATGCCGCCGAGCCGCTCGACCATGATCCCGAGGTTGAACGTGATGACGAGCGAGACGAGCGCGTCGAGCGGCATCGCGATGCCGAGCGCGCGGTGCGGCTCGGCGAACGCCTCGGTCAGCACCGCTCGCCACCGCGCGTTGACGTCGGCGAGCCGGGCGCGCAGCTCCGGCTCGTTCCAGGCCAGCGCCTGCAGCTCCATCCAGATCTTCTCGTACGTCGCGTCGTCCGCGATCAGGTGGCGCATGGCGCGGCGCCACTTCTCGAGGAACGGGACGTCGGCGGCGTACAGCGCGCGCTGGCGCTCGATCAGCCGCTCGGTGAAGCGCTCGAGCGCGCGCGCCAGCAGGTTCTCGTTGGAGCCGAAGTAGTAGTGGACGAGGCCGTGGTTGACCCCGGCCGCCTCGGCGAGCCGGCGGGTGGTGATGCCGGCGTGCCCCTGCTCGCCGAGCAGCCGCTCGGCGCCGTCGAGCAGTGCCGCCTCGGCGGCCGAGCGCGCGGCGGTCTTGGTCAAGTGAACTGCCACAGCGCGTTCGCGATCTGCCAGCCGCTCGGCGTCCGCACCAGGTGCAAGTACTCGTGGTAGGTCGCGCTGTCGACGCCCGCGGTGGCGACGTCGCCGTAGACCTCGTGGACGGTGACGTCGACGCGGCCGTCGCCGCGGTCCTCGGCGCCGGCGCCCTGCCCGGTGAGCTCCACCATCCGCGCCTTGGTCAGGAGCCCGAGCTCCTCGCCGGCGCGGCGCTTGGCGAGCTCGGGGTGCAGCGCGCGCTCCACGCGGGCCGTGTCGCCGTCGAACCAGCCCTCGAAGTAGTCGAGGATCGTGTCCGTCACCGCCTCGGCGTCCGTCTTAGTCACATGACTAAGACATCAGACCAAGAGGCGGCTGTCAACCCTGCTGCGCCAGCAGATAGCGAGCGAGGTCGGCGACCGTGTAGCCCTCGTTGTGGGCGACCGTGGCGGTCTCCCCGCCGTGGATCGTCAGCAGCTTGTCGTCGTCGAGCAGCGGGGTGAGCGCCGCCTCGACGCCGTCCTGGATCGAGAGCAGGTCGGTGCCGCTGCGGCTGACGTAGTGATCGGGGAGCCCCCAGCGGTTGTGGATGCCGTCGGCGCGAATCGCCTCCGCCATCACCCGCGCGACCGCCGCGCCCTGCGGGCCCGAGCGCCAGCTCGTCCAGCCGCCCTGGAAGAGAGCCTCGACCGCGGCGAAGCGCCGCGCCAGGGGCGCCTGCTCGTCGGTCGCGACGCGCAGCAGCGCCTGCTCCACGTCGGGGATGCCCTCGACAGCCGCATCGCCTCGGGCGGGAAGATCGGGCCAGCGTCCTCGTCCCAGAACGGGTCGACGCTGTCGAGCGTCCGCTCCAGCTCGTCCGCCGCCATCACGCCGTTGTCTTGATGCTCGGGTCGATGTTGAAGTCGCCGAGCGGGCGGTCCTCCGGCAGCAGCTGCTGGTCCGGCGCGTTGCGCTTCGTCCGGTCCTTGTTCTTCGCCTGCTCGTTCCACGCCTTGATCGCGGCGCGCTGGACGTCGCCCATCTCGCCGGCGACGAGCGAATTCCCGGTGACCTTCCCGGAGGCGTCAACGCTGTAGCCCCAGCAGAAGCCGCCGAGGTACTTGCCGTGCTCGATGTCGATCGCGAACGTCATCGCGGTGCAGCCGGCGGTCTTGCCCTGCTGCCGGCCGAGCGAGATGCGGTCGTGCATGAAGGCGTCGACGGCGGTGTCCTTGTCCGTGCGCGAGCCGAGCTTGAGGTTGCCGCCCGCGGTGCCGTTGTCCTCCATCCCGTAGTAGCCCTGCTTCATGTTCTTGAGGCGGTCGACGGCCCAGCCCTCGTCGCCCGACGCGGCGTCGGTGGCGCGCGGCTTCTCGTTCTCGAACAGCAGCGGCGTGCCGTCGCCCTTGAGGCACTTCATCATCTGCACGAAGCCGATCTTGTTCGACTTGATGTGGGGCGGCGGCGTGTACGTGACGTCGATGTTGATGCCGCAGCTCTTGTTCGTGTCGTTGTCCTTGTCGGAGTCGACCGGGTCGTAGTTGTCGATCGAGAACGTGCCGTAGGTCTCGATCTTCGTGGCGGTGCGGGCGATCGCGCGGCGGGGAGAGGCGAGGCGGGCGATCGCCGCGTCGGGGCGCAGGCCGCGCCCGGCGGGGGCCGCCTGGGCGGCGATGGAGCGCGCGACCGCGCGATTGCTGAGCGCCGGCGCCGGGACCGGCTTCTCCGCCGCCGGCCGCTCGGGGTGGGGCTCACGCCGCCGTTCTCGCATCGCGGTCGACTCTCCCACGGGCGCCGCCCGGCGGTCAATGGGCGTTGGTGCAGCCGTTCGGGCGCGTCAGTAGCTGAAGATCTGCCCCGGCTCGTCCCCGAGCCACTCGAGCATCGGCGTCGCGCCCGCGACGCGGGCGTTGGCCACGAAGCCGTCGGCGTCGAGCCCGCGCGAGTCGACGCAGAACGGGCAGGCGAGCAGCTCGCCGCCGCCCTCCGCGAACTGCGCGAACAGCCGGTCGAGCGGCGGGCAGCCCTCGCAGAACGTGCCCTCGGCGGTGCCGGGCTCGGCGAGCCGGACCGCCTCCTGGGTGAGGAAGATCGCGACCGCGCTGCCGCGGCCCAGCGCCGCGCCCGCGACGAGGAAGGCGACCGTGACCTTCTCGCCGTCCTCCATCCCGGTGGTGAGATTGACGAGCACCTTTCCAGCCATCTGCGACCTCCTCGAAATCGACTAACGTCGCTCCATGCGGGAGCGCGTGGCGGCCGAGACCACCGAGGCGGCGAAGCCGCCGGCGGCGCCGGTCGCGCACGGCTCGCCTGTGGTGATGCGCATGCTCGCGCTTCAGCGCGGCGCGGGCAACCGGGCGGTGACGCGGATGCTGGCGCGGGAGCCGGTCGCCGACAACGCGCCCGACTTCGCGCCCACCCGCTTCGTGTTCATCCTCGGGCCGAAGGACGACGCCGCGCTCAAGAGCGCGGAGGCGTACTACACCTCGGCGCTGATGAGCAGCCCGTTCCTCAAGGTCGTGACGCGCAAGGACATGAGCGACCCGACGCTGTCCGGGATCTTCGACTACCTGAACGCGATCCGCTATCCGGTCGACGAGATCTCACTCGTCACGCACGGAAGCGGCACCGGCGAGCTGTCGTTCCCGCTCAACAGCTCCGACAAGAACGAGAAGGTCACCACCGAGGAGCTCCAGCAGGCGCTGCACGACGGCGTGCTCAGGCCACTGGGCGACGGGCAGATCACCCCGAAGACCCGGATCCGGCTCCAGGCCTGCTTCGCCGGCCACGCGGCGACGATGGTCAACCTGCTCGACCGCGCGTTCGGCGACGGCGCCGGCACCGTGATCGCGCCGACCGAGGAGGTCGCCTACTCCAACGACACCTGGCACAGCGAGGGGATCTCGGGCTGGTGGGTGTGGGCGCCCGAGAAGCTGTGCCCCGAGGCGCTCTCCACCGCGCTGCAGGCCAAGTACGGCAAGTCGGTGAAGCTCGACCTCAGCAGCTATCTGGAGGACACCGGCGAGCACCACAAGGGCGAGGCGATGAAGACCGAGGCCGAGATGTGGCTCGAGCTCTCGCGCAAGGCGACGATCACGGAGCAGACCAGGGAGACGACGGCAAGCCGCTCTTCCTCCATGTCGCCAACATCTACACGCAGAAGAACCGCCCGGAGTACGAGGACGACCCGGTGCTGTACACCAAGTCCACGTATTACTCGCCGAAGGAGATCTGATTCATGACGTACCTGGTGACCGGCGCCTACGGCGCTCTCGGCGCATGGGTCGTGCGCGCGCTGCTCGACCGCGAGCAGGAGGTCGTCACCTACGACCTCGGGGGCAGCGATCACCGGCTGCGGCTGTCGCTGACCGGCGATGAGCTCGAGGCGCTGCGGCGGATCGACGGCGACGTCACCGACCTCGCCGCGCTGGAGCGGGTGATGGACGAGCACGACGTGACCAACGTGATCCACCTGGCGGCGCTGCAGGTCCCGTTCGTGCGCGACGACCCGGTGCTCGGCTCGCGGGTGAACGTGACGGGGACGGTCAACGTGCTCGAGGCGATGCGGCGACGCGGCGACCGCATGGGCCCCGTGGTGTACGCGTCCTCGATCGCGGCGATGAAGGCCGACGCCGAGTACCCGAGCACGCTCTACGGGGTCTTCAAGCTCGCCAACGAAGGCACGGCGGCGGGCTACTTCGCCGACTTCGGGGTGCCGTCCGTCGGCCTGCGCCCGCACACGATCTACGGCCCCGGCCGCGACCAGGGGCTGACCTCGGCGCCGACCGCGGCGATGGTCGCCGCCGCCCGCGGCGAGGCCTACGAGATCCCGTTCGGCGGCTCGCTGCAGCTGCAGTACGTGGCCGACGCCGGCGAGGCGTTCGTGCGCGCCGAGCGAGGCGCGCGCGGAGGGCGCGTCGGTCCACAACCTCGACGGCCCGGTGGTCTCCGTGGAGGAGATCGTGGCCGCGATCGAGGCCGCGGCGCCCGGCGCGCAGATCACCCACGGGACGGACCCGCTGCCGTTCCCGCCGGAGGTCGACTCGACGCTCGTTCACCGACCTCGTCGGCGGCCCGACCGCACGCCCGCTGACGAGGGCGTGGCGGAGTCGATCGAGCGGTTCAGGGAGGCGTGAGCACGGCGCCGTCGGACGCCGATCCCACCGAGGCCGCGTAGCGGGCGAACACGCCGCCCGCGAAGCGTGGTTGCGGAACGGTCCATTCCGCTAACCGGCGCGCGAGCTCGTCCGTCGGGCACGTCCACGTCAAGGCGGCCGGCGTCGACGTCGATCGTCACCACGTCGCCGTCGCGGACCGCGGCGAGCGGGCCGCCGCGCGCCGCCTCGGGCGCGACGTGGCCGACCATCAGCCCGCGCGTGGCGCCGGAGAAGCGCCCGTCGGTCACGAGCGCGACCGACTCCCCCAGCCCC
The DNA here is from genome assembly GCA_963722815.1 of uncultured Solirubrobacteraceae bacterium. Lineage (GTDB taxonomy): Bacteria > Actinomycetota > Thermoleophilia > Solirubrobacterales > Solirubrobacteraceae > DASQFQ01. Next base: position 664,673 of record CAVROM010000003.1, on the reverse strand, counting down.
GCGCCGACGACCGACGACGTGAGGCCGAGCATCTCGCGCATGCCGGGGCCGCCCGCCGGCCCCTCGTAGCGGACGACGAGCACGCTGCCCTCCGCGATCTCGCCGGCGTGCACCGCCTCGGTGCACGAGGCCTCGTCGTCGAAGACCCGCGCCGGCCCGGAGTGCACGCGGCGCTCGGTGCCGGCGAGCTTGAGCACGGCGCCCTCGGGCGCGAGGTTGCCGCGCAGCGCGTAGAGCGAGCCGCGCGGCTTGAGCTCGCCGATCACCTCGCCGTCGGGCTCGGGCGCGCCAGCGGTCGCCTCGGCGAGCGTGCGGCCGTCGACGGTCGGCGCGGCGCCGTCGACGTGGCCGCCGCCGGATCAGCTCGCGGATCAGCGTTGCGGTGCCGCCCGCCTCGTGCAGGTCGGAGGCGACGAAGCGCCCGCCGGGCAGCAGGTCGGCGAGCACCGGCGTGCGCGCGCTGATGGCGGCGAGCTCGTCGAGCGTGAGCGGCACGCCCGCCTCGCGGGCGATCGCCAGCAGGTGCAGGAAGCCGTTGGTCGAGCCGCCGCTGGCGACCACGCCGGCCATCGCGTTCTCGAGCGCGCGGCGGTCGAGGAAGCGCTGCGACGCCGTGCCGCAGCGCCGCCAGCTCGACCGCCAGCGCGCCCGCGCGCGCCGCCGCGGCGTCCTTCTCCTCCACGTGCGCGGCGGGGATCATGCCCGTCGCCGACGATCCCGAGGCCGAGCATGTCGACCACGATCGCCATCGTGTTGGCGGTGAAGTTGCCGGCGCAGTAGCCGGCGCCCGGGCACGCCTCGCGCTCGATCGTGTCGAGCTCGGCACGCGGGAGCCGCCCGCGCTCGTGCGCGCCGACCGCCTCCCACACGTCCTGGATCGTCAGCCGCCGCTCGCCCTGCCGGCCCGCGAGCATCGGCCCGCCGGAGAGCACGACCGCCGGCCGGTCGACCCGCGCCAGCGCCATCAGCGCCGCCGGCACGGTCTTGTCGCAGCCGACGAGGCAGATCAGCGCGTCGAAGTCGTGCGCGTGCACCATCAGCTCGATCGAGTCGGCGATCACCTCGCGCGAGACCAGCGACGCGCGCATGCCGGGCGTGGCCTGCGACTGGTTGTCGGAGACCGCGATCGTGTTGAAGGTCAGCGCGACCCCGCCCGCCTCCTCCACCGCCGCGGCCGCGCGCTCGGCCAGCCGCCGGTGGTTGAGGTTGCACGGCATCGTCTGCGTCCACGTCGAGGCGATGCCGACGATCGGGCCGTCGAGCCGGTCGGGATCGATGCCCATGGCGCGGAAGTGCGAGCGCGCGCCGGCGCGCTCGGCCCCCGACCGCAGCGCGGCCCGCGCGCGGCGGCGTGCAGCGGCGTCGTCGCTCATCAGATGGTCGAGGCGGCGGCCGCCGTGCCCGGATGTGCGTGGCCCGTGGATGCAGGACGGTGCACGCCGGAGGGGGATAGTGGCAGCGCCACAGACCGCTCTCGGCGGGTGCCGTCATGCGCCGCGGGACGCGTGCAGGCGGGTGCGGGGGTCGTGGGCTCGGCCATCACGTGGCGTAGTAGACGTCTTGGTCGGCGCCGTCGCCCAGCACGGCGCTGACGTACTCGCGCACGTAGCGCCGCTCCTCCACGCCGTCGAGGATCATCATCTCCATCACGGGGATCATGCCCGGCGCGATCACTTTCAGCTCCGTGACCACGCGGCGCTGGTAGCGGGTCGAGCGCGGGTCGACGACGAACGCGAACAGCTCGTCGGTGAGCGTCTCCTCGTCGATCGAGAGCCGGAAGATGCGCGACATCAGCTGCGGATGTTAGGCCGCACGGTGCCCTTTCGGCCGGTTGACGTGCGCGCGGGCGAGGCAGACAATCGGAGCCTCCCTTCCCGAGCCGGAGGTGGCCCATGTCCTGGAGCATGACCGGCGAGTACGTCGAGACCTGCTCGTGCGAGCTGATGTGCCCGTGCAACCTGTCGCTTGACCACGGCGCGACGTACGACTTCTGCCGCGTGACGCTCGTCTTCGACATCCGCGAGGGCGAGATTGACGGCACCGACGTTGGCGGCCTGACGGTGGCGGCGATCGCCGACACGCCGAAGGTGATGACCGAGGGCAACTGGAAGCTCGGCGTGTTCGTCGACGACCAGGCGAGCGACGAGCAGGCCGACAAGCTCGTCCAGGTGTTCGGCGGGCAGCTCGGTGGCCCGATGGCGGCGCTCGCGCCGCTCGTGGGCGAGATGCTCGGCGTGGAGCGAGCGCCGATCGAGGTCCGCCACGACGGCCTGCGCCACAGCGTCCGCGTCGGCGACGCGATCGATTTCGAGATCGAGGACATCGTGCCGTTCGGCGTCCAGGACGGACGACCCGTGCGGTTCGACGGCATGTTCCACCCGGTCGGGTCCGACCTCACGATGGCCGAGGCGAAGCGCACGCGGATCAACGCGTTCGGGATCCAGTACGAGGGCAAGACGGGGCTCTCGAAGTCAGGCTTCTCCTGGGCAGCCTGAACCGTGATCGCCACCGCTGAGGCCAGCGGCGCCGGCCTGGCACCGGCCTACGCGGCCGCGCGGACGCGGCTCGGCCTCGTCGCGCTGCTGGTCGCGGTGGCCGCGGTCGGCTGGTGGTGGACCGCCGAGCGGATGCGGGGCATGGACGCGGGGCCGTGGACGGCGCTCGGCGGCTTCGGCTGGTTCGTCGGCGCGTGGGTCGTGATGATGGGAGCGATGATGTTCCCCTCAGTCGCGCCGACGGTCGCGCTGTACTCGAGGATGACCGAGCAGCGCTCGCGGATCCTGCCGCTGCTCTTCACCGCGGGCTACCTGATCGTGTGGGGCGCCGTGGGCGTGGCGGCGTACCTGCTCGCGCGCGCCGGCGGGGCGATCGACGGCGACCTGCTCATGTGGGATGGCGCCGGGCGCTGGGTCGCTGGGGCGACGCTGCTCGTCGCGGCCGCGTACGAGCTGACGCCGCTCAAGGACGTGTGTCTCGGCAAATGCCGCAGCCCGCTCGGCTTCCTGCTGGGCACGTGGCGCGAGGGGCCGCGGGGCGCGCTGCAGATGGGCGCGAAACACGGAGCGTGGTGCGTCGGCTGCTGCTGGGCGCTGATGGCGTCGCTGTTCGCGCTCGGCGTGATGAGCGTGTTCTGGATGGTGGTCGTCGCGGTGCTCATCGCCGTCGAGAAGACGCTGCCGTGGCGGCGTGCGGCGACGTACGGGACGGCGGCGGTCCTGCTCCTTCTCGGCGTGCTCGTGCTCGTGGCGCCGGACGCCGTGCCGGCGCTCACGATCCCCGGCGCCGGATCGATGGACCAGATGATGGGCTAGCGCCCCGCTAGCCGCCGCCCTTGACCTCGAACTGGTGGTCGATGTTGCCGCGCGTGGCGTTGGAGTAGGGGCAGCGCTCGTGCGCCCGGGCGACGAGATCCTCCGCCGCGGCCTGGTCGAGCGCCGGCACGTCGCACTCGAGCGTGACGCCGAGGCCGAAGCGGCCCTTGCCGAGCGCGCCGAAGTGGACGTGCGCGGTGACGGTCATGCCCTGCACGTCCTCGAGCGACCCCTCGCGGCGCGCCGACGAGACCATCGCGTTGGCGAAGCAGGCCGCGTAGCCGGCCGCGAACAGCTGCTCGGGGTTGGTGCCCGGACCGCCGTCGCCGCCCAGTTCCTTCGGGACGCTGAGGTCGAAGTCGACCTTTCCGTCATCCGAGCGCGTGTGACCGGCGCGGCCGTGATCGTTGGCGGTGGCGACCGCGGTGTAGAGCGTCTTCATGCCTCCGAGCTTACGACTGGGCGGTCGTCATCGGCGTCGGCGACGAGGAGTCGTCCGAGGACGACGACGAGGTCGTCTCTTCGGACGACGCGCTCGTGCCCGTCGCGTCCACCTGCGCAGTCGTCGACGATCCCAGCGCCGGGTCCTTGCCCAGCGCCATCTGGATGTAGATGACCGCAAACAGGGCGATGAAGATGGTGACCGTGAGAGCGGTGACGGTCCTGCGGATCTGGCGTACCCGCGCTCTGCGGGCCTGCATGGTTGGGCTCATGTGCGGGAGGGGACGGGGGTGGAGGACGGGAAGTGGCGGAGGATCAGGAGGAGGAGCGCGGGGGTGACCGCGACCGCCGTACAGACGAGGAACCAGGTGGTGCCGGCATCCGTGCCCTCGCCGAGCGAGTGCACGATGCCCCCCAGCCACGCGAGCGCGGTCCATCGGTGCAGGCGCTTCCAGCGCGCGATGCCGATGCGGGTGCGGAAGTAGTACGACACGCCCAGGATCAGGAGACCCCAGCCCGACACGATCCCGATCGACATCCACGGCTCCTTGTAGCCGGAGGCGAACGGGAGCACGAGGTCCAGCACGGTCGGCTTGAGGAATGCATCGCCGAGCAGCGTCACCGCATGCACGATCAGGGCGACCAGCGTCGCCAGCGAGAGCGCCTCGTGCGCGGCGCGCAGGTCGACCCCGCGACGCTTCAGGAGGCGCGTGCTCATCGTCAGCCCGACGGCGACCGCCGCGCTCGAGAGCAAGAGCGCGACGGTGCCGGAGGCGCGGGAGGCGATCCAGAAGAGGTGCTCATCCATGCCGGGCAGGATGTGCCCGGCACCTTCGGGCTACCTCAGCGTAAGCTGGGAATCAGCCGAGAGCGCGCGCCGTCGAGCACCCGCAGGCGGCGGACCGCCACGAGCATGCCGGCCGCGAACCAGATCGCCAGCGAGGCGAGGTCGCCGCCCTCGACGCTCCCGCCTGGCACGAAGCAGGACGAGAACGCGTCGACCAGGTGCTTGAGGGGGAAGAACCCGGCCAGGTGCACCAGCCACGACGGCGCGTCGGTGATCGGGAACCACACGCCCGAGATGAACGAGATCGGGAGCATCGTCAGCTGCGCGAGCGGCGTCGCCTGGTCGGCGGTCTTCGCCATCGTCCCGAGCGCGAGCCCGATCGAGCCGAGGCACGCGGCGCCGAGCACGAGCACCAGCAGGGCCTGCGGCAGCATGTCGGCATAGACGTGCACGCCGAAGGCCGGCACGGCGACGACGAACAGCAGCACGACCGAGAGGATCCCGACCACACCGGCGCCGATCAGCCACGCGCCGAGGTAGACCGGCAGCGGCAGCGGCGTGCCACGCACGCGCTTGAGCAGCCCGGTCTCGCGCGCGGTCGCGACCCCGATGATCAGGCTCGTGTAACACGCCAGCGTGAGCGCGAAGACGCCGATCGACGGCGTGTAGTACTGGGTGAACTTGACGGTCGGCGCCCGACGGCGCGGTGACCGTCTGGTCGGCGTTGAGCGAGCCGAACAGCGTCACCAGCACGAGCGGGAAGGCGAAGGTGAAGCCGAGCGCGCGCGGCGAGCGCAACATCATGCGCACGCGCGCCGCGATCCAGCGGCCCAGCAGGGGCAGGTCTCGGGTGGTCATGAGCGGTCCTCGGTGAGCTCGAGGTAGACGTCCTCGAGGCTGGGTCGGGTGACGGTGAGGCCCTCGAGCTCCTCGCCGCGCTCGGCGGCGGCGGTCAGGATCGGGGCGAGGTCCTGGGTCGGCGTGGTCGTCGTGAAGCGGACGATGCGGCCTCCTTCGCGGTAGGAGACGATCGACTCGCCTCCTCCGCCCAGGGTGTCCGGCGTGCCCTCGGCGATCACGCGGCCGCCGGAGAGCACGACGACGCGGTCGGCCAGCACCTGCGCCTCCTCCATGTAGTGCGTGGTGAGGAGGATCGTCTTGCCGAGCTCGCGCAGCCCGTTGATCACGTCCCACGCGTGGCGGCGGGCGGACGGGTCGAAGCCCGTGGTCGGCTCGTCGAGGAACAGGATCTCGGGGTCGCCGGCGATGCCGAGCGCGAGGTCGAGCCGGCGGCGCTGGCCGCCGGACATCGTCGCGGCGCGGTCGCCCGCGCGGCCGCCCAGCCCGACCAGCTCGAGCACCTCGTCGACGGGCCGCGGGTTCGGGTAGGCGGCGGAGTAGAGCGCGACGGCCTCGCCGACGTTGAGGTTGGGGTCGAGCCCCTCCTCCTGCAGCACGATGCCGATGCGCTCGAGGAACGCGCGCTGGCGCCGCGCGGGGTCGTGGCCGAGCACGTCGACGCGGCCGGAGTCGGCCACGCGGTGGCCCTCGAGGATCTCGACGAGCGTCGTCTTGCCGGCCCCGTTCGGGCCCAGCAGGGCGAGCAGCTCGCCACGGCGGACCGTCAGGTCGACGCCGTCGAGCGCCTGCACGGGGCCGTAGGCACGGCGGACGCCGCTGACCTCGATGGCGGTCTCGGCGTGAACAAGGGTGGATGTCATGACCGACAGCATGGGCATCGCGGCGGCGTCTGTCATCGGCGCGGGGGTCGAACCTGCGCCTCCACCCACGGGTGGAGACGGATCCACCCGGGATCCGATGACACCGCCGAGTGCGCGCCGTACCGTGTCGTCCGTGACCATCCCGTACGCGTTGCGCTCGTTCGGCGTCGCCGCCTTCGCGACGATCGTGGCGACGATCTTCGCGACCGAGCCGACGCCCGGTGTCTCGGGCGACAACCTCTTGGTGTCGGTCGCGCTGATCGGCCTCGCCGCCGGCGTCGCGATCGCGCGGCCGTGGAGCGCGATGTCCGACGCGCAGCGGATCGGCGGCATCCTGCTGATCGCTGTCGCGGGGATCGTGCTGACCGCCGTGCAGCCGAAGGGCGCTGGCTCGGCCGCCGTCTACCTCGTCGTGATCATCGCCACGATGCGGCTGCCGCTGTGGCCCGCGGCGGCGCTCAGCGCGTTCGCGCTCGGCGGCGAGATCGTCGCGACCGCGCTCGTCGTCGACGCTCCCGGCGACAAGATCAGCGGGCTGCTGTTCTCGATCATCCCGTGGTTCCTGGTGATCCGGCTGATGCGGCAGCTGCGCAGCGGCCGCGACGAGGCCGAGGCGCTGGTGGACGAGCTGCGCGAGTCGCGCGAGGAAACCGCCCAGGCCGCCGCGGTGGCCGAGCGCAGCCGCCTCGCGCGCGACATGCACGACGTGCTCGCGCACTCGCTGTCGGCGCTCGCGCTGCAGCTCGAGGGCGCGCGGCTGCTCGCGCGCGACCGCGGGACGGACGAGGAGGTGGTCGCCGCCATCGAGCGCGCCCACCACCTGGCCGGCACCGGGCTGAGCGAGGCGCGCTCGGCGATCTCCGCGCTGCGCGGCGACGAGCTGCCCGCGCTCGATGCGCTCGCCGAGCGCTTCGGCGACGGGGTCGAGCTGACGGTGCGGGGCGACCCGCGTGAGCTCGCCTCCGAGGCGCGGCTCGCGGTCTACCGCACGGCCCAGGAGGCCCTGACGAACGTCGCTCGCCACAGCGCTGCGGAGCACGTCTCGCTGGCGCTCGCCTACGAGGCCGACGGCACGCGGCTCGTGGTCGAGGACGGCGGGCCGGCGACGGAAGGCAACGGCTCGGCGGGCGGCGGCTACGGGCTGACCGGCATGCGCGAGCGCGCCGAGCTGCTCGGCGGGCAGCTGCGCGCGGGCCCGGCCGGCGACGGCTTCCGGGTGGAGCTGTGGCTGCCGGCGTGATCCGGGTCATGCTCGCCGATGACCAGCGTGTGGTCCGCGAGGGCCTCGGCACGCTGCTCGGGCTGCTCGACGGGATCGAACTGGTGGCGACCGCGGCCGACGGCGAGGAGGCCGTGGCGCTGGCGGCGACGCACAACCCCGACGTCGTGCTGATGGACCTGCGGATGCCGCGGCTCGACGGGATCGAGGCGATCCGGCGGCTGGCGGCGCGCGGCGAGCGCCCGCGCGCGATCGCGTTGACGACCTACGCCGACGACGCCTCCGTGCTCGGCGCGCTGCGGGCGGGCGCGCGCGGCTTCCTGACCAAGGACGCGGGCGCGGAGGAGATCCGCGCGGCGGTCGAGGCCGTCGCGCGCGGCGAGGCGGCGCTCGACCCCAGCGTGCAGCATCACGTGGTGGCGGCGCTGAGCGCGGCGCCGGCCGAGCTCCCCGACGAGCTCACCCCGCGCGAGGCGGAGGTGCTGGCGCTGATCGCCGAGGGGCTCAGCAACGCGCAGATCGCCGAGCGCCTGGTGGTGAGCGCGGCGACGGTGAAGACGCACGTCAACCACATCTTCGCCAAGGCCGGGGTGCGCGACCGCGCGCAGGCCGTCGTCTACGCGTACTCGCGCGGGCTCGCGAACTAGGGAGCCGTCCGTAAGTCCGTCGGGTAGGCGGCGCGGATTCTGACCGGTGCTGGCGCGACGATGCGGCGATGGCGAAGATCGGTCGCAATGCGTTGTGCTCGTGCGGGAGTGGTCTGAAGGTCAAGCGCTGCTGCGGGGTCGCCCGTGGGCCGTCGGAGGAGAGCTTGGCGCTGGGGTTCTTGCGGGGTGCGGCGCGGGGGGTTGCGGGGCCAGTGGGGGCTGTGAGCGAGCGCGAGTTCGCGATGTTGCGCGCTGAGTTGGTGGATCTGCCGTGTCTGGATCTGTCGTTGCAGGTCGAGCTGCCGAGTTGCTCTCGCCGGCGTTGGGGCGGTTGTGTGAGGCGATCGCCGAGGATGACGAGCTCGCTGGCGAGGTGGTGCTCGACGAGGTGCTTGACGAACTCGACACGCCGTTGGAGCGCGCGCGGCTTGCGCGGGCGGTGATCGCGATGCGCGATGCGGGCAGGTGCGGTCGGCTGCTGGCGGCGGTCGCGCTGATCGATCTGGCCAGCGGGTCGCGGCAGTTGTTGGGCGCGAGTGTGATCGAGTCGGTCGCCGTGCGCGCCGGTGTCGCGCGAACGCCGGCCGGGGTGCTGTTGGCGGCGTAGCGTCAGGCGGCGATGCGCAGTTGTGGCTCGCGGTCTGGCCAGCCTGGTGAGCAGGACGTCGAGGTCGGTGCGGGTGAACGTCCACGCAAACGGCTTGGCGATCTGACGGTAGTGGTCCTCGAACGCCGCGATCTGAGCGGCGAGCGCGTCAAGATCGGCGAAGTCGTTCGGGGTCAGCGCCTTTCGCTGCAGGATCGAGAAGTAGATCTCGATCTGGTTCAGCCACGAGGCGTGGATCGGCAGATGGATCAAGCGCGCGTTCTCATAGGCGTCCTCGAGCCGGGCGATCGAGCGCTGACCCGCGTGGCTTGAGCCGTTGTCGACGATCCAGAACACCCTCTTGGCTGAGGCGTAGGGCTCGGTGCTCATGACTTGCTCGACCAGCCGGCCGAACGGCTCGATCCCGGTCTTGGCCTCGCAGCGGCCGAAGATCCTGGCGTGATGAACATCCCAGGCGGCCAGGTAGGCCAGCGTGCCTCCGCGCTCGTATTCAAACTCGACCAGCGCCGGGCGGCCCGGCGCGGCCGGGACCGTCGCGTGGCGGCGGGCAAGCGCCTGCAGCTGGGACTCCTCATCGGCGCAGATGACGTATCGCCGGGATGCAACCGCCGGCCCTCGATCGTCGCGCGTAAAGGTCGAGCACCCTGCCGGCCTTGGCTGGAAGTGCAGGTCGCGCGGGTAGATCCACGAGCGCTGCTGCCACGGCTTCAGAGAACGGTCATGCAGCCAACGCCAGATCGTCGTCGCCGACGCGTCGCTGACGCCCTGCTCAATCACCAGCCGGTGCAGCTCAGTGCGCGAGAAGCGCCCCAGCGGCCGACGTGTTCGGCTGGCAGCTCGCATGCCACCGCGATGACCTCGGCGACCTGCTCCGGGGGGAAAACGGCGCGGGCGACCCGCGCGCGGCTTGTCCTGCAACCCGTCCAAGCGCTCGGCGCAGAAACGTCGTCGCCGGAACTGACGCTGACGGGATGGCAGTCCAAGCGCGCGGCGATCTCGATATCGGCCATCCCCTCGGCCGCGTAGAGGATCATCCGTGCACGCTGCACGTCGCGCCACGGCGCCGTGACTTCGCGAGAAGCCGGAGCGGAATAGACGTCCGGAATCGGGCGTTCTACTCAGCACCCCTTCCCCCTCAAAGGAGTAACTGATGGGACCCAGCCGTACCCACGGCCGGCGACGCCTTGCGCGCCGGCTGCTGACCTCTGCCCTGCTCGCGGTCGGCGCCCTCGCGGGCACCACGGTGAGCGCGAGCGCGGCCACCGTTGCGACCTTCAGCAACGGCACGCTGAGCGTGTTCGGTGACAGCGCCGGCAACACCATCACCGTCAGCCGTGATGCCGCCGGCAAGCTCCTCGTCAATGGCGGTGCCATCCCCGTCGCGGGCGGGGCCCCGACGGTCGCCAACACCTCCCTCATCCAGGTCTTCGGCCAGGGTGGCAACGACACCGTGACGATCAGCGAGGTCAATGGCGCGCTGCCGCGAGCCAACCTGTTCGGCGGCGCCGGCAACGACGTCCTCACCGGCGGCTCGGGCAACGACCAGCTGTTCGGCCAGAGCGGCAACGACACCCTGCTCGGCAAGGGCGGGTTCGACTTCCTGTTCGGCGGCAGCGAGAACGACACGCTCGCCGGCGGCGACGCCGACGACCAGGTGTTCGGCGAGAGCGGCAACGACCGCATGATCTGGAACCCCGGCGACGACACCGACCTCAACGAGGGCGGCGCTGACACCGACACCGTCGAGGTCAACGGCGGCAACGGTGCCGAGCAGTTCACCACCACCGCCAACGGCACGCGCGTGCGCTTCGACCGCCTCAACCCGGCGCCGTTCTCGATCGACATCGGGACGTCCGAGAAGCTCACCCTCAACGCCAACGGCGGCGACGACAGCTACTCCGCCACCGGCAACCTGGCCGCGCTGATCGCGATCACGGTCGATGGCGGCACGAACAACGACACGCTGCTCGGCAGCAACGGCAACGACATCCTGCTCGGCGGCGACGGCAACGACTTCGTCGACGGCCAGCAGGGCAACGACACCGCGTTCCTCGGCGCCGGCAACGACACGTTCCAGTGGGATCCCGGTGACGGCAGCGACACCGTCGAGGGCCAGGACGGCACCGACAAGATGACGTTCAACGGCTCGAACGTCGCCGAGCGCATGGACGTCTCCGCCAACGGCGGCCGCGTGCGCTTCACGCGTGACGTGGCGGCCATCGTCATGGACCTCAACGACGTCGAGTCGATCGACGTCAAGGCGCTCGGCGGCGCCGACACCCTCACCGTCAACGACCTGTCCGGCACCGATGTGACCAACGTGTCGGAGGATCTCAACGCGACGGGCGGCGGCGACGACGGCGCAGCCGACAACGTCATCACCAACGCCACCAACGGCGATGACGTGGTGACGGTCAGCGGCACCGGCTCGACCGCGCAGGTCAATGGCCTGCCCGCTCTGGTCAACGTGACCGGCGCGATCGCCACCAACGACCGCCTGACGGTCAACGCGCTGGCGGGCGACGACGTGGTCGACGCCAGCGGCCTGGCCGCGGGCTCGATCCTGTTCACCGCCGACGGCGGCGACAACGACGACGTGCTGATCGGCGGCGGCGGCGACGACACGCTGCTCGGCGGCGCGGGCGACGACGTCCTGCTCGGCGGCCCGGGCAACGACGTGCTCGACGGCGGCCCCGGCGACAACGTCGTGATCGCCAGCCTGACCACCGACTCGGTGCGGTCGGCCAACGCGGCCTCGCGGCGCTGGATCGCCGCGCACGCTCGCACCAACATCGTCGGCAAGACGGTGATCACGGTCAAGGGCAAGAAGCACGTGCTCCCGCGCGCCACGCTGGCGAGCTAGCAGGAACTCGTCTCCCTCCCGCAGGCGCCAGGACCGCATCGGTCCTGGCGCCGGCGGTTAGGGTGCGCAGATGGCGAGCGCTGAGCTCCGCGCGCACCGCGAGGCGATCGTGCGCGAGCACATGGAGTCGGAGAACGTCCACGACTTCGACACCACGATCGGGACGTTCGCGCACCCGCGCTACGAGCTCGTCGCGCTCCACCACGCCGACGACGCCGTGATCGTCGAGTTCGACCTCCTCGGCACGCACCTCGGCCCGCTGCGCGCGCTCCCTCCCACCGGCCGCGCGTTCCGCTGCCGCATGAGCGCGCACTTCGTCTTCGAGGGCGAGCGTTCGCACGGCGGGCGTATCCTTCCCGCCATGGCTAGGGTGCCGCACGACCGGGTTCTGGTGCCGCATCCGTTCCGCGAGGCGGTCGAGCGCGCCGACCTCGACGCCGCCGTCGCGCTGCTCGCGGATGACGTCGTCTTCCGCAGCCCCGCCGTGTTCAAGCCGTACCAGGGCCGCGAGACCGTCGCGACGATCCTCCGGACCGTCTTCGGCGTGTTCGAGGACTTCCGCTACACCGACGAGCTCGAGGGCGAGGGGGTGCACGGGCTGATCTTCGAGGCGCGCGTGGGCGAGCGATCGCTGCAGGGCCTCGACCTGATGCGGACGGCCGAGGACGGCCGGATCGCGGAGTTCACGGTGATGGTGCGGCCGGCGTCGGGGCTGATCGCGCTCGCCGAGCGCATGGGCCCGGCGCTCGAGGCCGCGGGCGTCTAGCCGGGCTCGAGCCCGCGCGTCTCCCACCACTCGTCGCCGTAGTCGATCGTCAGCTCGTCGCCGCGCTTCACCTTGCGGACCGTGCGGAAGACGATCGTGGTCGGATCGTCCTGGACGTACTCCAGGTTCGGCTCGGCCGAGTGGTTGAAGAGCATGCCGAGGCCGAGCACGAGCAGGACGTCGCCCTCGTTGACGGACGAGAAGACGTAGTCATTGAGGCGGCCGGTGACGTCGTCGTCCGCGAGCTCGACGGTCGGGCAGGACTCGACGACCTCGCCCGATGCGAACGCTCGCGTGGCGAACACGCCGCGACCGTGCGGTCCCTCGCCGACCGTCACGCCGGACCCGTTTTGTGCGGTCTTCTTGGCCACCGGCGCGGAAGATAGCTACCGCCGTGCGTGGGTCCGCACGAGCCCGCAGAGGACGCCGAAGACTGCGGCCGCGATCAGGACCGCGACCCAGGCGGCAAGCCCGGGCACCAGCGCCTTCGCGGCCAGCGCCACGACCGCGGTGACCGCCGCCGCCCGGAGCGCGAGCACGCTCGGCGTGCGGCCGCGGATCCAGCTGCCCAGCAGGTAGCCGCCGCAGAACAGCGTCACGGCTCCGTAGGCGAGCAGCGTCGGGCCGGGCGGCGGCTCCGGCTGGGCCGCGGCGAGTGCCACGGCCCAGCCGGCGATCGCGCCCCACAGGCAGCACGCGAACAGCGAGCCGAGGCGGCCGAGCGCCCTCACCTCGGCAGCTGGCGCAGCAGCCCGGTGACGAAGCCTGCGAGCGCCGCCGCGATCCACACGATCAGCCACGCGGGCGCCATGATCGCGAGCGCCCAGCCCGCGTAGACGGCCGCCGCGGAGCCGGCGACGACCGCTCCGCCGCGCAAGGTCGGCCGCTGGCCTCTCCCGATGACGGTCGCGACGTACGCCGCGCCGAAGATGGCCAGGCTGCCGGCGAGCAGCAGCCCGCTCGACGGGTGGTGGTCGCTCCAGGAACCGACCTGGTAGGCGAGGAGCGCGGCGCACGTGCCGAGGCTGGCGCCCCGGGTCGCGTAAGAGCCGGGTACAGCAGTCGCTGGGCGAAGCCCATGGTGAACCTCCACGTCGGATGACTCGAACGTGAAGGTTTCGCTCGCGCTGCTCGCGCTGGCGGCACCGGGTCCGTGGACCGTGCTGACGATGCCGCCCGTCGGGGCTACTTCCCTTCGCTCCGGAACGATGACGGACGGGGCGGCGCTCCGCAACTCCCTCGTGCGAGAGGATCCACGCATGCCGCCCGACACCGCTCGCCTCGCCGTGCTCATCGACTCGGACAACACGACCGCGAGCCTCACCACCGAGCTGCTCGAGGAGATCGCCAAGTTCGGCACCCCGACGGTCAAGCGCGCGTACGGCGACTGGACCACGCCGCAGCTCTCCGGCTGGAAGGAGGAGCTGCTGCGCCACGCGATCCAGCCGATGCAGCAGTTCGCCTACACGCGCGGCAAGAACTCCACCGACTCGGCGCTGATCATCGACGCGATGGATCTGCTCTACGCGGGCAACGTAGAGGGCTTCGTCATCGTCTCGAGCGACAGCGACTTCACGCGCCTGGCGACGCGGCTGCGGGAGGCGGGGATGACCGTCTACGGGCTCGGGCGGCGCAACACCCCGACCGCGTTCGTCGCGGCGTGCGACCGCTTCATCTACCTCGACCTGCTGGGTGGCGAGCAGCAGGACAGCGCGGAGCCGGTGCCGAAGCGGCCCAACCTCAAGAAGCTCCTGTCGACGGCGATCAGCAGCACGTCCAAGGACGACGGCTGGTCCAGCCTCGGTGAAGTCGGATCCTTCCTGGTCAAGAACAACGCTGCCTTCGACGCGCGCGACTACGGCCACAGCAAGCTCGGCGAGCTCGTCCGCGCGCAGCCGTACGTCAAGGTGAAGGACGAACGTGGGCCCGGCGGGCTGAGCTCGGTGTGGGTGCAGCTCAACGGCACGCGCGCTCGCTGATCTACCGCCGATCTACCGCGCGTCGACCGGCGCGGCAGAGCGTGGCGCCATGCGCACCACACTCATCACCTCCGCCGCCGGATGCCTGGCGGCCATCGCACTGCTCGCGCCTTCGGTGGCGCGTGCGGACACCGTCACCGACTGGAACGGCTACGCGTCGAACGCGATCGTCGTGACCGCCGGGCAGCCGCCGCCCTCGGCGGTGCTGAGCTTCGCGATGGTGCAGGGCTCGGTCTACGACGCGGTGAACGCGATCGATGGCGGGCATCGCGCGTACCTCCCCCAGCCCCGGACGCCCCGGTCGGCCTCGAAGGACGCCGCGGCTGCAACAGCCGCGTACCAGGTCCTCGCCGGGCTCTTCCCGGTCCAGCAGCCGGCCCTCCAGTCGCTGTACGAGACGTCACTAGCGGGGGTCGCAGACAGCCCGCCCGGCGCGAAGGCGGACGGGATCGCCGCCGGCGCCGCGGCAGCCGGGACGATGCTCGCCGCGCGCAAGGACGACGGCCGCTTCGGCCCGTTCACGCCCATGTACGGCACGACGCCGGGGATCTACCGGCCGACGCTGCCGGCGTTCGCGCCGGACCCGGCCCCGTGGGTCGGGAACGTCCGGCCGTTCGTCGTCCCGAGCGTCGAGATGCTGCGCACGCGGCCTCCGCACCCGCTGACGAGCCGCGCCTACGCCCGCGAGTTGAACGAGATCAAGGACGTCGGCGCGCTGCACAGCACGACCCGGACCCCGGACCAGACCTCGGCGGCGATCTTCTGGCAGGACCACGCCTTCGCGCTCTGGAACCGGACGTTCCGCACCCTGGCCGCCAGCCGGCATCTGGACATCGTCGACAGCGCGCGGATGTTCGCGACCGAGAACCTGGCCGCCGCCGACGCCGCGATCGGCTGCTGGAACAACAAGTACCGCTGGAACACGTGGCGCCCGATCACCGCGATCCGCGAAGCCACGACCGACGGGAACCCGGCGACCGAAGGCGATCCGGCCTGGTTGCCGCTGTTCGACCCGTCCACGCCGGTCGCCGCGCCGCCGGCGCTCGTGACCCCGCCGTTCCCGGAGTACCCCTCAGGCCACAACTGCGCGGCAGGCGCGATCCTGGGCTCGCTCCGGTATCTCTTCCAGACCGACCGCGTCGCGTTCAGCGCATCCAGCAACAAGAACGCGACGACGCGCAGCTGGCCCACCCTCTCCGACGCGCTGCGCGAGAACATCGATGCGCGTGTGTGGGCCGGGATCCACTTCCGGCAGGCCGACGTCGCCGGCGTCGCGCTCGGCAAGAAGGTCGCGCGCTACCTCCACAACCACGACCTCCAGCCCCGCTTCTGACGCGGCTCCACGTCCTCGCGCAGAGGCAACCGCCCCGACCGCCGCGCCTGCACCACGCAATTGGTGTGGGCGTGGCGGCGGCGCTGCGACTGGCCCTCGGGAACGACGAGCATGTGCGCGCTCAGCGCGGGGAGGAACTCGCCGCACAGCGGGCAGCGGTAGGTGCTCGGCTTGTGGTTCGTCGCCGCGCGGACGGCGTACCAGCGTGCGTGCTGGAAATCGTCGGCCACTACGCGAGCGGACCACGCGCTCGAAGGCGCTTCACGCCACGGCGGACGGCTCGGAAGGTGACGAACAGGGCCGTCCCGATGATCGCGCCCAGGAAGCCATCCCACGCATCGAACGTCCATGCGCCCAGCGCGGTGCCGGCCAGGACGCTCAGCGCCCCCTGCACGTCGCCCCGGAAGCCCGGTTTCGGGCGCCGGAAGAACCACCGCCACTTGGATTGCTTGGGTTCCATGTGCTGACAGACCCGCGGGCGGTCCGGCTGATACCTCGCCCGGGCGAAGCCTAACCCGCTTCGACATCTGTCCATGGATCGTCACACGGCTTGAGCCGGATGCCGATATCTCGTCGTATCCAGAGGACCGCGGGGCTCATGTGGCGCCGCGCAACGCCACGAACGGCGCGAGAGGAGCTCACGGATGACCGCAGTCGCGCCGACGCGCGTGATCACCGCAGATGACGACCCGTTCGCGCGGCGCGTGATCAAGGCCGCGTTGCAGGCCGCGGGGCTCACGGTCATCGCCGAGGCCAAGAACGGCCGCGAAGCGGTCCAGCTCGCGCTGCACTACCGGCCCGACGTGGTGGTCATGGACGTCGTCATGCCCGAGCTCGACGGCATCCTCGCCACGCGCCAGATCCTCAAGACCCGACCCGACCAGCTCATCGTGGTGCTCACCGGCGACGACGAGCAGGAGTTCGGGCTGCCGGCCCTGCAGGCGGGCGCGGTCGGCTTCCTCTCCAAGGAGGCCGACATCGAGGCGCTGCCGCGCGCGCTCCATGGGGTCCTTCGCGGCGAAGCGGCGATCTCGCGCGAGATGACGCGCCGCCTCATCGATCGCTACCGGGGGACGGCCGACGCCGCCACGGGCCTGCGGCCGATCCGGAGCCCGCTGACCCCGCGCGAGTGGGAGGTCATCGAGCTCCTGCAGCCCGACCGCTCGCCGGAGTACGTCGCGGACACGCTCGTCCTCTCCACCGAGACCGTGCGCACGCACATCAAGAACATCATGCGCAAGCTCCGCGTCCACTCACGCGCCGACGCCATCTCCGCCGCGGAGCGCCTGCGGCTCGCAGGGCAACCGCGGAACTGAGGCGCTCAGGCCAGGCGCGGCTCCGCGCCGCGCCAGAGCAGCAGCGCACGACCGGCGAGCGAGTCGTCGCGGATCAGCCGGATCACGCCGGCGGCGACCGTCGCGAGCGGGATCGGCGGAGGCGTGGTCGCCCGCTCCTCGGCGGTGACCCGCTCGGTCGCGACCCAGTCGGGCACGATGCAGTTGACCCGGATACCGTCGATCGCGCCGACTGCGGAGGTGAAGCGGATGAGCCCGGCCTTCGCCGCTCCGTACTCGGGCGACTGATATGGCTCGGAACCCACGCCCGCCGTTGAAGCGACGTTGACGATCGCGCCGCCGCCTGCCTGCCGCATCCGCGGGAGCGCCAGCTGTATGGTGAGCATCGGGGCGCGCAGGTTGAGGTCGAGCGTCGCTCCCCACTCGTCGGGAGCCGCGTCGGGGAAGTGCGGCGGGATGTGGCCGCCACCGCCGGCGTTGTTGACGAGGATCGTCGGCGCCGCCTCGTCGATCAACCGCCCGAGCGCCTCGGTGTCGGTGAGGTCGGCCTCCACGAAGCGCGCGTCGCCCGCGCACATGGCGACGGTCTCGTGCCCGCCGGCCTCGTCCACGTCGGACGCGACCACGTCGGCACCTTCTGCCGCGAGCGCCAGCGCGATCGCACGACCGGTTCCGATCCCCGCCCCGGTCACCAGCGCGGTCCGACCCGCGATGTCCATCCCGACGTTGTAGCCGATCCCTTCTCAGGCTCCTCTCAGCTTCCTCGGAGCCGCCGCACAGCGGCAGCGCCGACCTTGCTGAGCATGCCGACCTCACTTCGCCGCCGCCTGGCCGTCGCGCCCGCCGGGACCGCCACCTCCGCGTCCGTCCCGACCCCGGCCCCGCGAGCCCTGACGCGCTTCTCCCCCCGCCTGCGTCCCGAGCTCGCGGGGCTGCTGGTGCTCGCCGCGCTGCTGAACCTGTGGGCGCTGAGCCGCAACGGCTGGGCGAACGAGTACTACAGCGCCGCCGTGCGCTCGATGACGACGAGCTGGCACAACTTCCTGTTCGGCGCGTTCGATCAAGCCGGCGTGATGACGGTGGACAAGCCGCCGCTCGCGCTGTGGGTGCAGGCGCTCTCGGCGAAGGCGTTCGGCTTCTCGTCGCTGAGCATGCTCGTGCCGCAGGCGCTCATGGGCGTCGCGGCGGTCGCGCTGACGTATGACCTCACGCGCCGCGTGTTCGGGCGGCCGGGCGGCTTCGTGGCCGGGCTCGTGCTGGCGCTGACACCGATCAGCGTCGCGATCTCGCGCCACAACAACCCGGACGCGCTGCTCGTGCTGTGCTGCGTCGCCGCGCTGTGGTGCGTCGTGCGCGGCCTGGCCGACGGACGCACGCGCTGGATGGTGCTCGCGGGCGTCGCGATCGGGCTCGGGTTCGAGACGAAGATGGCCGCGGCGCTGATCATCGTGCCGGGCCTGGCCGCGGCGTGGCTGTGGGCCGGGCCGGGCGGCGGCTTCACCCGCGTGCGGCAGCTGCTGGCCGGCGGCCTGGCGATGGCGATCGTGAGCCTGGCGTGGCCCGTGCTGGTGTGGCTCACGCCGGCGGGCTCGCGCCCCTGGGTCTCCGGCACGAGCGACAACTCGATCTGGTCGCTGATCGTCAACTACAACGGCGCCGGGCGCGTGACCGGCCAGGCCGGCGGCCCGGATGGCGGCGGGCCGGGCGGTGGAGGCGGCGTGTTCGGCGGCGACACCGGCATCTTCCGGCTGCTCGACGCGAGCCTCGGAGCGCAGGCGGGCTGGCTGCTCGGCTTCGCGCTCGTGAGCGGCGTCGCGGTCGCGATCGGCTCGAGGCTGCGGCGCGGGGACGCGCGCACCGGCTGGCTGGTCGCGACCGGCGGCGCCTTCCTCGCCTGCGCGGTGACGTTCTCGTACGCCTCCGGCATCTTCCATCCCTACTACGTCTCGCTGCTCGCGCCGTTCACCGCCGCGCTGGTCGGCGGCGGCGTCGGCCAGTTCCTGCGCGCCGAGCGCTCGACGCTCTGGCTCGCCCCGGCCGCGATCGTGCTCGGCGGCTTCGCGGAGCTCGTCGTGATCAACAACACCTCCGGCGCGCCCGCGTGGGCGAAGACGGTGATCATCGTCACCGGCATCGTGTCCGTCGCCGCCATGGTCGCGGCCGCGTCGCCGCGGGTGCGGATGGTCGCGCTCGGCGTCGCCCTGGCCGGCCTGCTCGCCGCGCCGGCGAGCTGGTCCGCCCAGACGCTCGGCCACGCCACCAACGGGACGTTCCCTGCCGGCGGCCCCGCCGGCGCCGGCCTCGGCGGCGGGCCCGGTGGCGGCATCGGCCGCGCGGGCGGCCCGCCCGGCGGCGGCAACGGCACTCGCCCCGCCGAACGGCGGCGCGGCCCCTCCGAGTGCCGGAGCTCGCGGCGGCGGCGGCATGTTCGGCGGCAACTCCGCCTCGCTCACCTCCGCGCTCGCCTACGTGACCAGGCCCACGGCGGCGGCACCATCGGCGTCTCCAGCCAGCAGGGCGCGGCCGCGTCGATCATCCACTCGGGCGCGACGTCGCCGGCCTCGGCGGCTTCTCCGGCCGCGAGTCGGACGTCACCGTCGCGTGGCTGAAGCAAGCGGTCGCCGAGGGCAAGATCCGCTGGGTGCTGGTCGACGGCAACACCGGCATGGGCCCGCAGGACGGCCGCACCGGCGCCACCACGGTCATGGACTGGGTCCAGAGCCACGGCAGAGAAAGTGACGTCGAGCGGCCTCTACGACCTCTCAGGAACCTCACAGGCTTCGTCGTGATACTGCGCGACGTGGAGAACGGCAACGGCACGCACCACCGCGTCCTCGTCGTCGACGACGAGCCCAACATCGTCGACGTGATCTCGATGGCCCTGAAGTTCCAGGGCTTCGCGGTCGAGTCGGCGGGGACCGGCCAGGAGGCGATCTCGCAGGTCGCGGAGTTCAAGCCCGACCTGATCGTGCTCGACGTGATGCTGCCCGACATGGAGGGCTTCGACGTCGCCAAGCGGCTCGGGGCCGCGCGCTCGCGCGTCCCGATCATCTTCCTCACCGCGCGCGACGCCACGGACGACAAGATCCGCGGCCTCACGCTCGGCGGCGACGACTACGTGACCAAGCCGTTCAGCCTCGAGGAGCTCGTCGCGCGCATCCGCAGCATCCTGCGCCGCTCCGGGCTCGCCGAGCCTGACTCGAACCGGCTCGTGTTCGAGGACCTCGAGCTCGACGAGGACGCGCACGAGGTGATGCGCGGTGGCTCGCACGTCGAGCTCACCGCCACCGAGTACCGGCTGCTGCGCTACCTGATGCTCAACCCGCGCCGGGTGCTGACCCGCGCGCAGTTGCTCGAGCACGTGTGGGACTACGACTTCGGCGGCGACGCCCGCGTGCTCGAGACCTACGTCTCCTACCTGCGCCGCAAGCTCGACGTCCACGGCCCGCCGCTGATCCACACCGTGCGCGGCGTCGGCTACGCCCTGCGGACGCCGCGAGCGTGATGAGCTCCCTGCGCGCGCGGCTGCTGGCCGCCGTGCTCGCGATCACGGCGGTGGGGCTGCTGACGCTCGCGGCCATCACCTACTACGAGCAGCGCGACTTCCAGTACGACCGGATCGACCAGACCGCCCGCCAGGGCGCGGGCGCGGTCGCCGGCGCGCTCGCGGAGCAGGGCATCGGGCAGCACGCATCCCCGACCACGACGGCGATCGCGACGGCGGCCCGCCGCGCGGCGGCGGCCCCGGCGTCGGCCTGCCGGCCGGCACCTACGGGGAGCTGCGGACCAACGGCGTGCGCCACCCGATCCTGTTCGACTACGGCCAGAACATCTCCGCCTCGCCGAAGATCCCCGCGGAGGTCGAGGTCGACGAGCCGAAGACGGTCTCGGGGACCGGCAAGGACGCGCCGCGCTACCGGCTCGTCGCCTCCTCGCTCGGGCGCGGCGACATCGCGGTCGTGGCCGTCCCGCTGACCGAGGTCGACCGCACGCTCAACCAGCTGGTCCTCGTCGAGGGCCTCGTGATCGTCGGCGTGCTGCTCGTGCTCGCCGCCGTCGGCTGGATCGTGGTGCGCAACAGCCTGCTCCCGCTCGACCGCATCGGCCACACCGCCGGGCGGATCGCCGGCGGCGACCTCTCCCACCGCGTCGAGGTCGACCGACGAGCGCACCGAGGTCGGCCGCCTCGGGGTCGCGCTCAACCGCATGCTCGACCGGCTCGAGGACGCGTTCACGGAGCGCCGGGCGAGCGAGGACCGGCTGCGCCAGTTCATCGCCGACGCCTCGCACGAGCTGCGCACGCCGCTCGCCTCGATCCGCGGCTACGCCGAGCTGCACCGGATGGGCGCCGCGCGCTCCGAGGCGGACGTCGAGAAGGCGATGCGGCGGATCGAGGACGAGGCGGCGCGCATGGGCGTGCTGGTCGAGGACCTGCTGACGCTGGCGCGGCTGGACGAGGTCGCCGACGCCCCGCACGCGCCGGTCGACCTCGCCCCGCTCGCCCGAGACGCCGTCGCCGACGCCCACGCCACCGCCCCCGGCCGCCCGATCGCGGTCCACGCCGACGGCCCCGCGCTCGTGCTCGGCGACGCCCACCAGCTGCGCCAGGTGCTCGGCAACCTCGTCCGCAACGCGCTCGTACACACCCCCGCCGACACCCCGGTCGAGGTCAACGTCGGCCGCGAGGACGGCGAGGTGCGGTTCGAGGTCCGCGACCACGGTCCCGGCCTCCCCACCGACGACCCGGACGCGCTCTTCGAGCGCTTCTGGCGCGCCGAGGGCGGCCGCGAGCGCGGCAAGTCCGGCGCCGGGCTCGGGCTGGCGATCGTGGCCGGCATCGTCGGCGCCCACGGCGGCCGCGTGAGCGCGGCCAACGCCGACGGCGGCGGCGCGGCCTTCGTCGTCACGCTCCCCGCGGCGTAGCGCGCTCAGCCAGCTCTCAGGGAGCTCCGGGCCGGATCACACGCCCCGGCCCGATGCTGGCTCACATGAACCCGCAAGTCGAGATCGTCGTCCCCGTCTACAACGAGGAGCTCGCGCTCGGCCGGAGCATCCGCCGGCTGCACGACTTCCTGTGCGCCTCCTTCCCGTTCACCTGGCGGATCGTGATCGCCGACAACGCGAGCACCGACGGGACGCCGGCGATCGCCCGCGCGCTCGGGCGCGAGCTGCGCGGCGTCTCCCACCTGCGGCTCGACGAGAAGGGCCGCGGCCGCGCGCTGCGCGCCGCCTGGTCGGCGAGCCGGGCGGACGTCGTCGCCTACATGGACGTCGACCTCAGCACCGACCTGCGCGCACTGATGCCGCTCGTCGCGCCTTTGCTCTCCGGCCACTCCGACCTCGCCATCGGCACTCGCCTGGCGGGCGGTGCGCGGGTGGTGCGCGGGCCCAAGCGCGAGCTGATCTCGCGCTCGTACAACGTGATCTTGCGCACCGCGCTGCGCGCGCGCTTCTCCGACGCCCAGTGCGGCTTCAAGGCCGTGCGGCGGGCGGCGCTCCCCGGCCTGCTCGACGAGGTGCGCGACAACGCCTGGTTCTTCGACACCGAGCTGCTTGTGCTCGCCCAGCGGCGCGGGCTGCGGATCCACGAGGTGCCGGTCGACTGGGTCGACGACCCCGACTCGCGCGTCGCGATCGTCCGCACGGCGGTCGACGACCTGCGCGGCGTCGCGCGGCTGATGGCCTCCGGCCCGATCGCGCGCTTCATCGGCGTCGGCGTGCTCTCGACGCTTGCCTACGCGCTGCTGTTCCTGCTCCTGCGGCCGGAGCTGGGCGCCGACGGCGCCAACGCCGCCTCGCTGGCGCTGACCGCGGTCGGCAACACCGCCGCGAACCGGCGCTTCACGTTCGGCGTGCGCGGCCGCGCGGGGCTCGTGCGCCAGCACGCGATGGGCGCGATCGTGTTCCTCCTCACGCTCGGGCTGACCAGCGGCGCGCTCGCCGTGCTCCACGGGCTCGACTCTGCGCCGTCGCGCCCGCTCGAGCTTGCGGTCCTGATCGCCGCGAGCACCGCCGCGACCGTGACGCGCTACGTCGCGCTGCGGACCTGGGTGTTCAGATGGGCGTCGAAGCGCCGCCGGCTGCGCGAGCGACCGTCAACGGCGGCTGGGTAGGGGTCGGGTTCGAGGCGCCACGGCGGCCACGAATGTCAGCTCGAGGTCGCATACCGACCCTGAGACGACACTCGTGCGGCTGGGCGGTCCGGACCCACGCCTTCAATGCCCGCCGTTGACGTTCAACGGCGGTGGTGCCTACGCGGCCGGAGCGCGGTCAGCGTGTGGTGCGCGGTGAGGTAGAGGTGCTTGCCGTCGGAGATCACCGGGTCGTAGGCGCCCGAGCCACGGTGGAACGCGCGCCGCCCGCTCTTGGTCCACAGCCCGATCGTCATGCGGTGGCCGAGGTCGGAGAAGTAGACGATGTTCCCGATCACCGTCGCCGAGCCGGAGATCCGGCCGCCGGTGTTGTGGCTCCAGCGCACGTTGCCGCTCTTCGCGCTCAGCGCGTAGAAGCGCCCGTCGTAGGAGCCGACGAACACCTTGCCGCGGCTGACGGCCGCTGAGGCGTAGACGTAGCTGCCGGTGGTGTGCGACCAGCGCCGGTGCCCGCTGCGGGTCGAGAACGCGTAGACGCGGCCGTCGAGGCTGCCGATGAACACGCGCCCGTGGGCGACGGCGGCGGTCGCGTACACGCGGCCCATCCCCCCGGCGACCCATACGCGGTGGCCGTTGGAGGCGCGCACGGCCTGGACGTGGCCGCCGTAGTCGCCGAAGAACAGCTTCCCGTGGGCGTAGGTCGGGCTGCCCTTGATCGCTCCGCCGGCGTGGTAGGTCCACTTGATCCTGCCGGTGCGCGCGTTGAGGCAGTAGAGCGTCCCGTTCTCGGAGCCGAAGTACAGCCGCCCGTCGCGCACCAGCGGGGAGGACTCGCTGCGGCTCGGCAGCGTCTTCGACCAGCGCCGGTGCCCGTTGCGCTGGAGCATCGCGAAGATCCGGCCGCGTCCGGCGCTCCCGCCGTCGAGCAGCGTCACGTAGATGCGGTCCTTGTCGAGCGCGGGCGAGGAGGCCGCCAGCCGCCCGAGCTTCTTCTGCCAGCGCGTCTTGCCGTTCTTCTTGTGCATCGAGCGCAGCTGGCCGTTGTCGGCGAGCTGGAACAGCGACCCGTTCGACATCACAGGCGGGAACTCGAGCAGCGCCGGGGCCTTGCGCCGCCAGACCCGCACGAACGGGCCGCGCAGCGAGGTCCCCGGGTTGAACCAGCGCCGGTGATCGAGCGAGTAGCCGTACTGGCGCCACTGGAACGTGTCCGCCTTCGGCGTTGGCTTGGGCTTCGGAGCGGAGGTCGCGGCCGGGGTCGGGAAGGGCGCGGGCAGCGCATGCGGCGTCGGCGCCTCGGGCTCCGGCTGGAGGAAGGCGAGGTACGCAGCCGCCGCGCCTCCCGCGCCCAGGAGGACGGTCACGGCGGCCGCCGCGATCACGAGGGACGGGCGACGCACAGAAGGACAGGGTATGAACCGACTAGGTCGGAACGGCCTGGGCGGCCGAATCGGAGCGCGAAACCCGCGCTTCCGCCTCTGGATCCACGCGCCGCAGCGCCGCGGCCATCGCCAGCAGCGTCCAGGTCAGCGGGTCCTCGAGGAAGGCGGCGTAGACCAGCGTGTGCAGCAGGAGCGCGCAGAACGCCGCCGCCACTACGCAGCGCGCCACCAGCACGACGCCCGCAGGGCGGCGCCGCAGCGTCCTCCGCAGCCCGCCGAACACGAGCTCGAACGCGCTCCACAGCAGCCACGCGTAGGCCGCGAGGCCGATCACCCCCTGCTCCGCGGCCACCGTGACCGGGATCGTGTGCGACTCGGCCGAGGTGCGCGACGACGACAGCAGGTGCTCGCGCTTGCGGTACCGCTCGGAGAACGAGCCCGAGCCGTAGCCCGTGATCGGGCGGTCGGCCGCCATCCCCAGGCCGCCGCGGATCAGCTTCGCGCGGCCGCTCGACGCCGAGTCCACGTCGGAGAACGAGCTGGTGTGCAGGCCGAGCTGGCCCGGCGCGGCCACGAGCAGCACCACCCCGATCAGGATCCCGGCGCCGCACACCGCCAGCACCGGCAGGCTCCGCCACCGCAGCGCCGCCAGCACCGCGAGCCCGACCAGCAGCGCCGCGAAGCTCGACTCCGACAGCGTCAACACCAGCGCCGCCCACAGCAGCGCCAGCCCGACCGCCACGCGCGCCACGTCGCGCCGCGCGGGCGCCCACAGCAGCACGCCGGCCAGCGTGACCATCACGATCGCCAGGAAGCGCCCGTAGACGTTGGGGTCGAAGAACAGCGAGTTGACCCTGAAGTAGGGCTTGAGGTCGTTGGCGGCCAGGACCTTCTCGTTGGAGATGAGCAGCCGCCCGGTCGCCCACTCGACGAAGCCGACCGCCGCGAACAGCAGCGCGAGCCCCACCGTCACGGCCAGCACCTGCAGCACCAACTGCCGCGACCAGCGCAGCTCGACCAGCAGCACCATCGCCACCGCGAACGGCACGTAGAAGAAGCCGAGCGTCTTGACCGCGTGCTCGAGGTCGGGCGAGTAGAGCGACTGCAGCGCGTAAAGCACCACCACGATCGCCAGCGCGACGAACACCCGCCGCGCGCGCGGGTCCTCGCGCGGCCACTCCTCATCGGTCCGGAACACCCGCCACAGGTGGGCGAGCACGCCCGCGGCCAGCACGCCGTAGAGCGGCAAGAGCAGGTTGGCGGTGTCGTCGGCGCCGGTCGGCACCGGGATCCGGAACGGCAGCGTCAGCACGACCGCGATCACGAACCACCCCGGCCGCCGCACGAACGCGACGGTCAGCACCACCAGCAGCACGAGCCCGACGACGCCCGCCGCCGCCAGCAGCCCCAGGCGGCCGGAGACGTCGTCGCTGATCGAGGAATCCGATATCAGCGCCACCGCGCCGAGCGCGAGGATCAGCGCCACCGGCATCGCCAGCGCGCGCGAGCGCGGCTCGCGCAGCACCAGCACCGCCGCCGCGGCGAGCGCCGCCGCGAACGCCACCGTCCCCTCCACGTAGCTGGCGGCGGCCATGATCACCGGCGGCAGGCTAGATGATCGATTCTGTGGCCGCCGTGCCCGGATGTGCGTGGCCCGTGGATGCAGGACGGTGCACGCCGAAGGAGGATCGTGGCAGCGCCACCTCCCCCTTCCGGCGGGTGCCGACCTGCGCCGCGGGACGCGTGCAGACGGGTACGGGGGTCGCGGGATCGATCATCAACCGCTGGGGTCGGCGGGCTGCGAGCCGATGATGTAGTCGTGCCGCGGCGCCGGCATGTCCGACCGGCGCCCGTTGACGGACTTCCAGATCGCCTCGTTGAGCCCGATCTCCGGCGTCGCGTCCTCGACCCTGAAGTTCCACCGCGCGGACGCCGTCGCCAGCGGCGCGGTCGGCGCGTTGGTCGGCGCCGCCGGGTCCCCGTGCGGGATCACCTTCGGCATCTGCGCGTCGTACGGGGTGAAGTTCGGGGTAGGCGAGAAGCCCTTCCACATCCGCGTCGCCCGCTGGTCGACGATCGTCATCGGCGGCAGGTTCAGCAGCGACTCGACCGTGGCCACCATGCCGGCCGTGTCGTAGTGGGTGTGGTCGACCTTCCCGGTCTGCGTGTAGGGGCTGATCACGTACGCGAGGGTGCGGTGCGCGTCGACGTGGTCGGGGCCGTTCTGGGCGTCGTCCTCGGTGACGAGGATCGCGGTGTTGGGCCAGAACGGGCTGTGCGAGACCGCCTGCACCATCCGCCCCAGCGCCAGATCGTTGTCGGCGAAGTAGGACTCGGGGAGGGCCTTGCCCGGCGTCGTGCCGTAGGTGTGGTCGTTCGGCAGCCGCACGATCGAGAGCGCGGGCAGCGGGTCGTGAGACGGGTCGGCGCGGAACGCGCTCACGTACTGGCTGAACTCGCGCTCCCACTCCGGCTCGCGGTCGCGGTGGTCGGAGCAGTCGAGGTTGAAGCCCGGGAAGCGCTCGTCGACGTGGTCACCGAAACGGCTGTCGTCGAGGTGCGTGACCTGCGACGTGTTGCCGGTGCCGTCGCAGTCGGCCGGGATCGTCGTGTACATGCCGTAATCGCGGTACGACACGCCGTCGCGGTAGGCGTTGTCCCACAGGTAGCCGCGCGACAGCGCCGCCGCCCCGCGGAAGATCGACTTGTCGAACGCGAGCGGCTCGGTCAGGAACTGCTCGGCGTAGGAGACCTGCTCGAAGTCGCGCGCCCGGTGGCGCTTGCGCGCGCCCGGCGAGTAGGTGATCGGCCACGTCTTGTCGATGTAGTCGCTGACCCCCGCGGACATCGTCCAGCTGATGCCGTCGGCCGAGACCTGGGCGTCGGAGTAGAAGTTGTCGAACAGCGTGAAGCGCCGTGCGAGCGCGCGGTGGTTGGGCGCGGACTCCTCGTCGAACAGCGTCAGCGCCGGGTCACCGTCGCCCTTGCCGAGGTTGCCGAGCACCTGGTCGTAGGTGCGGTTCTCCTTGATCACGTAGATGACGTGGCGGATCGCCCCGGCCGCCTTCGGCTTGGCCGCGATCCGCGCGCGCACGCGGTTGTTGCGCAGCACCTGGCGCGTGAGCTTACGCAGCGTCTTGCGCTTCCTCGGCGTCGTCACCACGCTGATCCCGCCCTTCGTGCTCGGCCGCTGGGCCGCCGACGCGTAGGCGTAATCGCCCGTCGAGCAGTCGCCGACCGCGTACGGCCCGGCGCAGCGGCGAGGGAAGCGCCCGGCGGCGTTGGCGCTGGTGATCGCGAGCCGCTTGCCGTTGCGGGTGATGTCGACGTCGGTCGGGTTCCACGCCGTCGGGATGAAGCCGATCCGCTTGCGGTGGACGAGGTCGAGCACCGCGAGCGCGTTCTCCCCGCCGAGCGCGACGTAGAGCCGCTTGCCGTCGGGCGAGACCGCCAGACCGTTCGGCATCGAGCCGGTGCGCACGCCGTGGGCGAGCCCGACCGCCATCGTGCGGACGACGCGCTCGTGCTTGGTGTTGATGACCGACACGGTGTCCGAGTTGCCGTTGGCGGTGTAGACCTCGTTGCGGCGCGGGTTCGCGACGATCGCGTTGGGGTGGTCGGCGAGCTGCGGGCGGTTGGCCGGCGAGAGCTGGATCCGCCGCCGAACCGTCTCGGTCCGCGTGTCGATCACCGACACCGAGCGGCCCATCCAGTTCGTCACGTACGCCCGGCGCCCGCTGCGGCCGAACGCGACGCCGTAGGGCTGCTGCGCGGCTCCGAGGTCGATCGTCTTGATCACGTGGTTGGTCTTCGGGTCGATCACCGTGACCGTGTGGCCGGGCGGGTTGGTGGCGCCGGCGACGCCGGAGAGGTTGTTGGCGACGTAGATGCGGTCGCCCCTGGGCGTGTGGCTGTAGGCGAGCCCGGCCGGGAAGTACGGCGTCGGGATCTGCCCGGTCTCCTTCAGCGTCTTGCCGACGTCGTAGACGTGGACGACGTTCTGGCCGCCGCCGGACGCCCACGCGCGCTTGCCGCCGGGGCTGAAGACGACGCCGTAGAAGACCGCCTCGCCGATCCCCTTGCGCGAGTCGTACGGCACCGTGCCGGTGCGGACGCGCTTGCGCAGGTCGAACAGGTCGGCGGAGTTGATGCGGGTCGCAGCGCTCGAGACCGACAGCAGCTTGCGGCCCGACGGGGAGAGCGCGGAGCCGAGCGGGCCCTGGAAGCCCTGGGTCGACTTCGCCACCGAGATCTCCGCGCCCGCCGGCCGGACCGCCCAGCCCGCGGGGGTGACGCGGTCCTTGCGCGCCGCGGCGGCGCTCGCGGGCAGCGCCGCGAGGCCCACGGCGAGCAGGAGGAGGGATACGGCTCGGGAGATCACGACATATGACGCGGTCGGGCGGACGGAAGCGACCCGGCCGCTATCGTCGCCGCGGATGCGCGCCCGGCTCCGGTTCCTGCCCGCGTTGGGGACGGTCGTCGGCGTCGCCGTTCTGCTCAAGATCGTTTACGCACCGTGGTTCCTGAACTACGACGCGCGATACGCACTTTTGTGGGCAAGAGACCTCGCGCGCGGTCTGACCCCTGACTACGAGGCGCCGTTCGCGCCCACGCCGCACCCGCTGGAGACGCTCGTCTCGCTGGTCGCGGTGCCGTTCGGGACGGGCGGCGACGCGATCATGCTATGGGCCACGCTGCTGTGCTTCGGGCTGCTGGTGTGGCTCGCGTACCGGCTCGGCGAGGAGCTGTTCTCGCCCTGGGTCGGCGTCGTCACCGCGCTGGTCGTGCTGACGCGCCCGGCACTTGAGCGCGACGCCCTGATCGGCTACCAGGACACCGCCTTCGCGGTCGTGATCGTGTGGGCGGTGCTGCTGGAGGCGCGGCAGTCGCGGCGCGGCGTGCCGGTCCTGCTCCTGCTCGCGCTCGCCGGGCTGATGCGGCCGGAGGCGTGGGCGCTGGCCGGCCTCTACACGCTCTACCTGTGGCGCGGCGCGAGCAACCGCGAGCGGCTGACCTACGCCGGGCTGACCGCGCTCGCCCCCGTGCTGTGGTCGCTCGCGGACCTCGCTGTCACCGGCGACGCGCTGCACTCGCTCCACGGCACCGCCGACCTCGCCGAGACCGCCGACCGCCGCCGCGACCCGCTCACCGGCCCGTACTGGGCGGCCAAGTACCTCGGCTACGCGCTGCGCGAGCCGCTGGTCATCGGCGTCCCGATCGGGCTCGCGTTCGCGTGGCGCCACGCGCGGGCGCGCGCGTGGCTCCCGTTCCTGACCGCGGTCGCGATGCTCGTCGTCTTCCTCGCCGGCCCGCTGTTCGGGCTGCCGCTGATCGCCCGCTACGTCCGCGCCCCCGCGGTGCTGCTGGCGGTCTTCTACGGGCTGGCGGTGATGGGCTGGCAGATGCTGCCGCCCGGGCGGCGCCGAGGCTGGGCGATCGCCGGCGCGGTCGCGGCGCTGCTGTCGGTCGCCTACCTGCCGTGGCACGCGAAGCTGCTGCACGGGGTCGAGAACCGGATCGACCTCCAGGGCGCCTACTACCGCGACCTGCGCACAGCGGCGGAGGCGAAGGCGGTCCGCTCGGCGTTCGACCGCTGCGGGAAGATCGCCACCGCCGACCACCGCCCGATCCCGCATCTCCGCTGGTGGATCGAGGGCGACCCGGGCAGCGTCGCGCCGGTGGGGACGCCCGAGGCGCGCGGCG
Organism: uncultured Solirubrobacteraceae bacterium; assembly: GCA_963722815.1. GTDB lineage: Bacteria > Actinomycetota > Thermoleophilia > Solirubrobacterales > Solirubrobacteraceae > DASQFQ01. The sequence continues at coordinate 634,527 of CAVROM010000003.1, read as the reverse complement.
CGCGCGTGCTCCTCCTCCCCCGCCGCACGCGCGCGATGAAGCGCTTCTACACGACGAAGTTCCCGAACGTGACCGCGCCCGCGGGCTTCAAGCGCGTCTACCGCAACGCCTCCTGGCGCGTGCTCGCCGCGCCGGACTGCGGCTAGGGTGCCCCGAATGCACGTGACCGTCATCGGAGCCGGCAACGGGGGCCTGGCCTCGGCGTTCGACTTCGCCCAGCACGGCCACGACGTCGCGCTGTTCGCGCCGCCGCACTACGGCGACAACGTCGTCGCGGTCGCGGAAGCCGGCGGAATCCACGCCAGCGGCGACCTCGAGGGATTCGCGCCGATCCGCTACGCCGGCCACGACGCGGGCGAGGCGATGGCCGGCGCCGAGCTGGTGGTGGTCGTCGGCCCCGCCTACGCGACCGAGTCGCAGGCCGTCGACGCCGCGCCGCACCTGACCGAGGATATGGCCGTGCTGGTCTGCCCCGGCTCGGGCGCCGGGGCGATCGCGTTCAAGCGCGCGGCGGGGCTCGCGCTCGACGACGACCGCATCGTGATCGGGGAGACGCACACGCTGCCCTACGCGGTGCGGGTGACCGAGCCGGGCGTGATCAACGTCTTCCTCAAGCTCACGACCGACGTGTACCTCGCGGCGATGCCGCGCGCCGGCACCGACCGGCTCTACGACCTCGTGCGCGACGTGTGGCCGGCGGTCGAGAAGGCCAAGAGCGTCTTCCAGACCACGCTCCAGAACGGCAACCCGGTGATCCACCCCGCGGTGACGCTCCTCAACGCCGGGCTGCTCGAGCGCACCGGCGGCGACTTCCTGTTCTACGAGGAGGGCGTGACCGAGAGCGTCGGGCGGCTGATCGAGGCGGTCGACGGCGAGCGGCTGGCGATCGCCGCGGCGCTCGGCGTGACAGTGCTCTCCGAGCCGGCGATCGGGATGAAGCAGGGCTACATGCTCGAGCACAACTACTCGACCGGCTACAGCACCGCGCCCGGCTTCCTCGGCATCAAGGCGCAGAGTCAGCTCGACCACCGCTACCTGACGGAGGACGTCGGCTACGGGCTGATCTTCTTCACGGAGCTTGCTCACCGCCTGGGCGTGCCGACGCCGGCGATGGAGGCCGTCGTCACGATCGCCTCGGTCGTGCTCGGGCGCGACTTCCGCGCCGAGGGGGCGAGGACGCTCGCCACGCTCGGCCTCGACGGGCTCTCCGCGGAAGAGCTGGCCGCTATCTGAGCCCGACCTGCGCGGCGGAGTCGAGCACGCGCTCGATCTTCGCCTCGACGGCGTCCGCGCCGGCCGAGGGGACGTAGAACACGCAGCGCTCGACGCCGGCCTCCGCGTAGCGCTCCAGCCGCTCCGGGCGCGACGGCGCGGCGTTGACGGTGACGCCGATCGGGCGCTCGGCGCGGCTTCGCAGCTCCTCGATGCGCGCGAGCACCACATCGTCGCCGCCGACCACATTGGGCATCCAGTGGTCGCCGTAGGCCAGCACGCGGTCGAGCACGCCCTTGCCGTTGCCGCCGACGAGGATCGGGGGCCCGGGGCGCTGGACGGGCTTCGGCCACGACCAGATGCGCTCGAACTGCACGTGGCGCCCCGCGTAGCTCGCCTCGTCGTCGCGCCAGATCGCCTGCATCGCCTCGACGTGCTCGCGCATCTGCCCGAAGCGCCGGCCGGGGTCGACGCCGTGGTTGCGCATCTCCTCCACGTTCCAGCCGGCGCCCACGCCGAACAGCAGCCGCCCGCCCGACAGGTGATCAACGCTCGCGGCCGCCTTCGCGCAGGCGATCGGCTCGTGCTGGGGCACGAGGATGATCCCGAGGCCGACCCGGATCGTCTCGGTGGCCGCCGCGGCGTGGGTCGCGGCCACGAACGGGTCGAACAGGCGGCTGTACTCGCGCGGCAGCTCGCCACCGGCCGGGTACGGCGTCGCGCGGCTGGCAGGGATGTGCGTGTGCTCGGGGAAGAACACGGACTCGAACCCGAGCGCCTCGGCGCGGGTCGCCAGCCACGCCGGCGTGCCCGACTCGTCGGTGGCGAAGATCGCGAGCCCGAGGTCCATCGCTTAGAGCTGGGTGGCGTCGGTCGGCATCCCGAGCAGCACGCGGCCGCTGAGCTCCCAGGTGGCGGGCGCGACGAGCATGTGCTGCGTCGCCGCGTGGGCGTCGCGCACGCGCCGCTGCAGCGGGCTCGCCTCGTACAGCGCGCTGCCGCCGGCGAGCGTGTAGGCGGTGTCGGTCGCGCGCGTGCAGACGGCGGTCGCGTGCGTGGCGGCAAGCCGCAGCGCCGCCCGCTGCTCGACGTCGACGCCCGCGCCGGCGACCGCGCGCTCCCAGGCGGCGCCGATCGCCTCGTCGAGCAGCGCGCCGGCGGCGCGCACCGCGGCTTCGGCGCGCGCGACCTCCGCCTGCACCGTGCCGCGCTCGGCCAGCGTGCGCTTGCCGCCGGTCGGCACCTTGCCGCCGGCCAGCGCGATCAGGTCGTCGAGCGCGCCGCGGGCGATCCCGAGGCTGACCGCCGCGATCGCCAGCGCCAGCAGCCCGAGCAGCGGGAACGCGTAGAGCGGCCCGGGCTGGAGCGGCCGGTCGCCGAGCACCGAGGCGGTGCGCTCCGCCGGGATGTACACGCCGTCGAGCTCGATGTCGTGGCTGCCGGTGCCGCGCAGGCCCATCACGTGCCAGGTGTCGTGGATCGTGAACTGCGCGGCCGGGGCGAGCATCAGCCGCATGCCGCCGTCGACCACGCAGCCGCCCATCAGCCAGTCGGCGTGGCGGCAGCCGCTGGCGAACGGCCAGCGCCCGCTGACGCGGAAGCCGCCCGGCTCCGGCGTCGCGCGGCCCTTGGGCGCGAACACGCCCGCGACCACCGTCGCCGGCTCGGCGTAGATCTCACGGGCGGCCGCCTCCGGCAGATAGCCGGCGACCAGCCCGCTGGTGGCGGCGATCGCGACGCACCAGCCGGCGGCGGCGTCGCCGGCGGCCAGCGCCCGGACGGCGGCGACGAGCGCGCCGGGATGCGCTTCGAGGCCGCCCGCGGCCGCGGGCACGCACAGCCGGAAGAGGCCGGCGTCGGCGAGCGCGGCGACGAGCGGCTCGGCGAGCTGCCGGTCGCGCTCGGCCGCCGGGGCGAGCTCGGCGGCGGTCGGGGCGAGGCGGCGCGCCGCCTCCACGGGATCGATCGTGAGTGTCAGGTCTGGCATGGTGACGGACCTCGACCATGGCGACGACTGCGACCGAGGACCGGGCCCACCACCGCCGCCGCTTCAGCGGGCGCGATCCCGCCGAGCCGCACCGCGCGTCGACGCCGCTCGAGCTGCTCTACGACCTCACGATCGTCGTCGCGTTCGGTGCCGCGGCGAACGAGATGGCGCACTTCGTGGCCGAGGACCATGTCTCGGCAGGTGTCTTCGGATTCGTCTTCGCCTGCTTCGCCGTCACGTGGGCGTGGCTGAACTACTCGTGGTTCGCCTCCGCCTACGACACCGACGACTGGGTGTTCCGCATCGCGACGTTCGTGCAGATGGCCGGCGTGATCGTGCTCACGCTCGGGCTGGCGCCGATGTTCGAGTCGCTCGACCACGGCGGGACGGTCGACAACCGCGTGATGGTGGCCGGCTACGTCGTGATGCGCGTGCCGCTGCTGCTCCTGTGGTGGCAGGTCTCCCTCCACGACCCCCCGCGGCGGCGCACGGCGCGGGCCTACATGACCAACCTCGCCGTGTCGCAGGCCAGCTGGGTCGCGCTCGCGATCGTCGGGCTCGACATCGGGCCGACGCTGGCGGCGGTGGCCCTCCTCGTCGCCCTCGAGATGGCCGGCCCGCGCGTGGCGGAGAGCAAGGGCGGCACGCCGTGGCATCCGCACCACATCGCCGAGCGCTACGGGCTGCTGGTGATCATCACGCTCGGCGAGGTCATCCTCGGCGCCGTGGCCTCGGTCGAGGCGGTCGTCAACGGCGAGGCGGGCTGGAGCGTCGACGCGGCGCTGCTGCTCGTCGCCGGCGTCGGGCTCGCCTTCGGCTGCTGGTGGATGTACTTCGCGGTGCCGTGGGCGGAGCCGCTGGTCCGCCACCGCGAGCGCGCCTGGGTGTTCGGCTACGGGCACCTGTTCGGCTACGCCGCGCTCGCGGCGATGGGCGCCGGCTTGCACGTCGCGGCGATCGGCCTCGAGGGCAAGGCGGAGATCGGCGCGGTGGCGATCGTCCTCAGCGTCGCGCTCCCGTTCGCGATCTACACGGCGGTCTTCTACGCGCTCTACTCGCTGCTCATCCACACCTTCGATCCGTTCCACGTCGGCCTGATGGCGGGCACCGCGGCGCTGGTCGCCGGGTCGGTCGTGCTGGCCGCCGCGGGCGCGAGCGTGGCGGTCTCGCTGCTGGTCCTGGCGCTGGCTCCGGCGGTCACCGTCGTGGGCTATGAGACGCTCGGGCACCGGCACATGAGCGACGCCCTGCAACGTCTCTAGCAATTGGAATCGCTACCGGGGTAAAGAGATCCGGCGTCCGCGCCGAAGGACCTTCTATGACCACCGAACACCAGGATGTCAGCGTGCTCTCGCCTCATGGCGAGCCGCGCGGCCTTCAGATGACCGAGGAGACCTTCGAGCCCGCCGGGCTCGTCCTCACGGTGAGCGGCGAGCTCGATATCGCGACGGCCCCCTCCCTGCGCGACCAGCTGTCGGCCGCGATCGACGCCGGCCGCCACCGGCTCGTGATCGACCTGTCGGCGCTCACGTTCCTCGACTCCGTCGCGCTCGCGGCGATCATCCACACCAAGCAGCGGCTGCCCGAGCACGGGAAGCTGGCGCTGGCCGTCGATCCGTCCTCATACGTGATGCTCGTCTTCGAGAGCGGTGGGCTGCCGCAGATCCTCGACCTCGTCGAGACCCGCGAGCAGGCCATCGAGCACGTCTCCCGCTAAGCCCGCACGTAGCGCTCGTAGACCACGCCTGCGGCCCAGCAGATAGCCGCCGAGCCCGCGCACCTGCTCGTGGATGATCGCATCGCTACTGTGGTTGCCCGTGCAATCACCCGCGGACGTCACGAAGCGCTGGACCCTCATCCTCTGCTGCCTCGCGCAGTTCATGGTCATCCTCGACGTGTCGGTCGTGAACGTCGCGCTGCCGTCGATCCGCAATGACCTCGGCTTCTCGGTCGTCGACCTGCAGTGGGTCGTCAACGCCTACACGATCACGTTCGCCGGCTTCCTCCTGCTCGGCGGGCGCGCGGCGGACCTGCTCGGGCACAAGCGGGTCTTGCTCTTCGGGCTCCTGCTGTTCGCCGCCGCGTCCCTGGCCGGCGGCCTGTCCCAGGGCCAGGGCCAGCTGATCGTCGCGCGCGCGTTCCAGGGCCTGGGCGGCGCGATCGTGGCGCCGGCGACGCTGTCCGTCCTCACCACGACCTTCAGCGAGGGCGCCGAGCGCAACCGCGCGCTCTCGGTGTGGGGCGCGATGGGCGCGGCCGGCGGCGCCGCCGGCGCGCTCGTCGGCGGTGTGCTGACCGACGTGCTGGGCTGGCAGTGGATCCTGTTCATCAACGTCCCGATCGGGCTCGTCGCCGTGCTCGCCGGTCGTCGGTTCATCGTCGAGCATGCGCGCTCCGAGGCCGGCCAGCGCCACTACGACGCGCTCGGCGCGGTCACCGTCACCGCGGGCCTGATGCTGCTGACGTTCGGCATCGTGAGCACCGACGACCACGGCTGGGGCTCGCTGCAGGCGCTCCTGCCGATGGCGATCGGCCTGGCGCTGCTGGGGGTGTTCTTGGCCATCGAGGGCCGCTTCTCGCCGCGCCCGCTGATGCCGCTCCGCGTGTTCGGCGTGCGCAGCCTCTCGGCCGCCAACATCGTCGTGTTCTTCCTCGGCTGCGCGGTGTTCGCGATGTGGTACTTCGTGTCGCTCTATCTCCAGCAGGTGCTCGGCTACTCGCCGATCAAGACGGGCGTGGCGTTCCTGCCGATGACGGCGGCGATCGCCCTGGCCTCGACCTTCGCGGGGCGCCTGTCGAGCCGCGTCGGCCCGGGCATCGTGCTGACCGGCGGGATGACGCTGGTCGCGCTCGGGATGGCGGGCTTCTCGTTCATCGACGCGGGCGGCGGCTACTGGACCGACATCTTCATGCCCTCCGTCGTCACTGCGACAGGGCTCGGCTTCTCGTTCGTGCCCGTGACGATCGCCGGGATGGCGGGCGTCCGCCGCGAGGAGGCCGGTCTGGCCTCGGGGCTGATCAACACGTCGCGCCAGTTCGGCGGCTCGCTCGGCCTCGCCGTGCTGGCCACCATCGCGTCGTCGCGCACGTCGGCGCTGGCCGACGGAGGCCACAGCGCCGCGGCCGCGCTCACCGGCGGGTTCTCCGTCGCGTTCTGGGTCGGCGCCGGGTTCGCGGCGCTGGGCGCGCTCGCGGCCGGCTTCGGGCTGGCGCGCACGTCGGCACGGCAGCCCGAGCCCGTGCCGCAGCAGGCCTGACCGCGATCAGGCCGCGCTGGCGGCTCCGAGCAGGTCGTCGATCTGGCCGATCTGCTGGCGCATGCCCTGCTCCATGCCGCCGCTGATCATCTGCTCCATCTGCTCGATGTCGGCGAACTGCGTCAGGACCGTCATCCGGGTCCGTGCGCCGAGGCGCTCGAAGGTCACGACGCCGCGCATCTGCTCGTGCCCGGGAACCGGCTCACCGTCGTCTGTCGACGGACCGACCGCGAACTCGATCCGATGTGGCGCACCGATCGTGTCCATCCGCCACCAGCCGTAGATCTTCATGTCCTCGGGCCCGGTCATGCAGTAGCGACACTGTCCACCGGGCTCGAACTCGTAGCGGGTGAACGCCACCGAGTACGGCGCCGGGCCCCACCAGCGCTCGAGCTGGCGCGGGTCCTCCCAGAGGCTCCACAGGCGCTCCGGCGCGGCGTCGAACTCGGCGACCATCGTCATCGACAGGTCGTCCGGGTTGGTGCTGCTGGTGATAACTGTCATGGACCTGCGTCTTCCTCCGCGAGGATTTCGGCGATCTTCGTCGCCCTCCTGATCCACTGCTGCTCGAAGGCGGCGAGCAACGTCGCCGCCTTGCGCAGCGTCTCCGGGTTGGCAGCCACACGCTGCTCCCTCCCGCTCTTGTGCTTGCTGACCAGCGCCGCCCGCTCGAGCACCGCGACGTGCTTCTGCACGGCCGTCAGGCTCATCTCGTAGCGGCGCGCCAGCGCCGAGACGGACTGCTCGCGCTCGATCGCGCGGGCGAGGATGTCTCGTCTGGTCGCGTCGGCGAGCGCCTTGAAGACCCGGTCGGCCTCGGGCTCTGACAGCCGATCGCGGGTCAACATATCCACAACCATTTGGTTGTAGGTTACGGATCTATGTCCGGCAGCGCAAGCGCGCTCAAAGCTCGAAACGGGCGGCGCCGAACTGGAGCTCGTCGCCGGGCCAGACCTCGACGTCGGCAGCGCGCCGCCCGTTGACCCAGGTCCCGTTGCTCGAGCCGAGGTCCCTCAGGCGCCATGCGCCTTCGCTCAGCTCGAGCGCTGCATGCCGGCGTGACACGGTGTCGTCCGCGACCACCAGGTCACAACCGCGCGACTGGCCGATCACGATCCGCCCGCTCGCCAGCTGCGCGGGATCGAGCAGCGATGCCGAGCGTCGAAGACCGACGGCGGCGCGCCCTCGCTCCAACGCCGCGCGCCACCAGGTCGCCGGTAGGTCGGCGGCGAGACCGCGCAACTAGCCTTCGCTGTTCGTCCGCAGCGCGCATTCCACGCGCTCGCTGAAGGTATCTGTGTCCAGGCTGCCGACCGTGTACCCGCGTTTCAGGGCCGAAACGGTTCGTCCCCTCGACTGCTCAGACGGACGCACAGGACCTCCAATAACAGCGCGGCTCGCGCTCGAGCGCAAGCGCGGCTCCTGCCGCTGTTAGGGGGCTGGTGAGAGAGCGACTTGATCGAAAAGAGCGCGCTCCGCCGCGTCGGGGGCTTCGAACTGGAGTGCCCACCTCTGAAGATCTTCTCGCTTGATGGGCGCCGCGCCGGGCCGGGCCTCGTCGTTTCGAAGCTGAAGCCGCCGCCACAGCTCCTCGACCGGCGCTCGAGGTAATGCAGTTCGACCGCCACGCCAAGCGTTCGCGCACTCAGCCGGAGTTCGTCTCGCTCCTCGCGCGTCCAAAAGCCGTTCTCCAAGATCACACTCAGGCCCAGCATGAGCAGTTCTTGGCCGAGCCGCCAGAGTCGGTTCTCCAGTTGTACGCGCCGCTGTTCGTCGTAGTAGTCGATGCCAAGGTCGTGCTTCCACTCATCCGGAGAGAGGCGCACGGCCGGCACTTTCGGCGCGAGCTCCTTTGCGAACGTCGTCTTGCCCGAACCCGGCAGGCCGCAGATGAGAATCAGTCGAGCCCGAGCCATGACCGCGAGATCGTCTCAGACCTCCAGCGGCATCCCTCGGATGTGATCGTCGCCCGCTGAATGCAACCGAAATCCCCAACCAGGTCCGGCGACCCGCGCTGGATCGGTTGACGCAGGGAGATCGCCTGCTGTTCCTGCCCGCGCTTCTTCTGCTGATCGTCTTCGCCACCTCCATCTGGCGGGTCGTGACTGCCGGCGCGGCGACGCTCGCGCAGATTGCAAGCGTCCTGCGGCTCAGCTCGCGGATCCGCCGAGAATCGGCGTCATAGATTCGGCACGCGCCGGCGCATTGGCCGGCTCGTAGAGTGCCCGCTCTGCCTCGAGGCAGAAGCTGGTGAGGTCAACAAACTAATCGTCGAGTGCGGCTACGACGTCGTCGTCGAGTTCGACGAGGAACGGCAACGCGAGCAACGTCTCGTCGTCAGCAACGACGCCGTGCATCCGGAGTGCCGACGCCATCTCTGCCCACCGCGGCTCGTCGGCACGTGCATCGTCGACGTCACGAAAGTCGGCCTCAAAGATGAACTCGCGAACCTCGTAGCGGGAGCGATCGCCTTGGCCGAGCACCGCGCGACGCGCCCGTCGCGCGAGCCAGCAGCTCAGTCGAGCGGCGCGCGACCCAGGCGAGCCCTCGCCAAATGCAAGGACGCGACGTGACGCTGCCAGGAAAAGTCGTCAGGCGACCTCAGGCCGTCTTCGACAGCTTCTGCTCTTCTTTGACCTGCTTCTCCGGGACGCGGAGGCACTTCGCGAGGTCGACGCCGACGAGTTGCTCACGGAGGTGGCCCGGTGAGGAGTCCTCCAGCGCCGGGAAGCTCGCGCAGACTTCGCGGTCACTTCCAGCGACCACCCAGCGTCGAATGCCATCGCCGAAAGTCACCTGGCCATATCGACCGTTCCGCTCGTAGGCCATGTCGTGCGCGCGGCGCTTGCACTTCTTGTTGCCGGTGACGGTCGTCGCCGCCTTCAAGGCTTCCGTGCGAGCGATTGGACCCACCATGCTGAGCACCTTCGGGGCGAACGGCTTTACCGCGGCGATCGCCGGGCCAATGGGGACTGCCATTTTGACTCCTTCAAGGTCAGGACCATGTGCGACCGCGACGAAGCTGCCCGTCGCGGCTCATATGAGTGCAGCGTCGAAACGGTCAATTCGCTTGAGCGGATTCCAGTGCGTTGCGGTTCTGCTTGGGAGCGCGCAGGTCAGGCGCGACTCGTGCCCGTCACGCAGACGGCTAGATCGGTAGGCACGCCGAGACGGCGCGCGTAGGTGGACGATCGTCGGGAACCTTCGCTGGCGGCCGGCGGGCCTCGTCACCGTCCGCACCGGCGCGACCTAACGCGTCGGCAGGCAGGTCGCCGTACCCGGCAGCGCCGGGCTGGCGCTTGGGCCTCAGAGCAGCAGCCGCGAATGCCGGGCCAGCTGATCGAGGCCGCCTGCGTCGAGCAGCAGTTCGGCGCTCGCGTTCCATCGGTGCTGCGCGAACGCCTCCGTTCGGAGGTTCGCACGTAGCGTGATTGTCCCGTGTCCGTCGTGCTCGGCGACCAACGCCACGTCGCCTTCCAACGACTCCCACCGGCGATCGCCGCTCCATCCGCGCCAATCCTTCGCGAGCGCCTCGAAGTACTCAGCAAGCCCGCCCAGTCTGATCTCGTAGAACCGCAGTGACGCTTCAAGCGCTCCGCACGAGAGGGTCGCGTGCCAGTAGCCGTCCTCGAGATCGTCGGCATGAGGCCCGCGCTTCGGATCCCTCTCGACCCTGAGAAACGCGCCCGCCTCGTTGGATCGGACCTCAAGGCTCGCCGCTTCGGACATCTTGGGAAGCATGACCGGAGCCCAGTGTGATCGTCACCGGTGAGGGCAGAACCGTCTGCCGAGATTGATCCGCTGCGCTCCGGGGTGCGGTCGCATCTCGAGCTGGGCGCGCGAGGCCGCGTCGAGCGGCAGGTGACGGTAGGACGTGAAGCGAACGACAGTCCCTGTGAAAGGAGCCCCGGGGCCGATCAGGGCGAGCGGTTGGAGGGTCATCGCGACGGGCTCTCCGGTGTGCGGGGCGACGAGGAAGACGAATCGCTGGTCGGCGTCGTCGGCGACGAGGCGCGAGACGCGGCGACCGTCGAAGGTCGTCATACCGCGCTGGCTGATGCGATGGCGCTGGAAGAGGGCGTTGAACCTGGCTATCGGATCCGCGGCGGCTGCGCGTTGGAATCGTCCGGAGGCCCGGCAGTTGCTCTGGGTGGTCAGGGTGTTCGCGCGCGACTCGTAGGAGCGGATCTCGCGCGCCGTCCGCACCGCCTCGAGGAAGCCCAAGCTGCGGCCGCTGTGCGGGCTGATGCTCGTGCCGACCGATCGCTCTCGGGTCGCGCTGTAGAAGATCTCCGATCGGGCCCGCTGGTACAGACGGCCGCCATCGAAGAAGCGGGTGTCGTAGCTCAGTGCGACGATGCCGTGCTTCGCGTTCAGCCGAGCGTAAGCCGCCTCGAGCGAGGGCGCTGACGCGCTCCCTCCAAGCAGCACGGCCAGCGTGATGGCGACGGCGGCGAGCGCGCCGGCCGGTTCGTACGAGTGGTCCTCGAGGACGCGTGCGCGGACGGCGTCGGCCTCATCGACCGACAGCGCCTCGTCCAGGTCGATGGTGGCGGGTTGGCTGGCGGCGTCCGCGGCGGCCTCGACGCGTTCAAACCCGGGCTCGGTGACGATCAGCGGCTCGAGCGCCAGACGCCGTCGGGCGTCATCGGCCACCTGGCCGCGACGGTATGAGTCGATGAGCAGGTTGCGAGCGATCGCGTACAGCCACGCTCCGGGCGGCTGCGCCATCGCGCGAAAGCTCGAGGCGTGCTCCAAGGCGCGCGCGAACGTCTCGGCTGTCAGGTCGAGCGCGAGCTGCGAGTCGCCGGTCCGGCGTCTGAAGAACGCGAGCACCGCTCCGACGTGCCGGCGATAGAAGACGCCGAACGCGTGCGGCTCGCGGGCGGTGCGTTCGAGCAGCTCGTGGTCGGATCGGTGCTCAAGATCCTCCACGGTGAATCCGACGAACGACGAGCCCGACTGTGACAGAGCAAGCGCGCGCGGGTCCCCGTCGACCGCTAGATGTCCTCCATCGCGACGGCGTCCTGCCCGACCTCGAGGAACTCCGTGTAGGCGTTCACCACGGTGTCGGGGTCGTCCCACATCCGCATCTCGCCCTTGTCCATCCAGATCGCGTGATCGGCGAGCTCCTGGATCGTCCCGAGCGCGTGCGAGACGAGCACGACCGTGCGGTCCTCCGAGCACAGCTCGCGCATCTTGCGCGCGCACTTGCGGCGGAACTTCGCGTCGCCGACCGACAGTGCCTCGTCGATCAGGAGGATGTCCGGCTCCATCATCACGGCGACCGCGAACGCGAGCCGCCCGTACATGCCGGAGGAGTAGGTCCGCATCGGCATGTCCATGAAGTCCTCGAGCTCGGCGAAGGCGACGATGTCGTCGTACTTCTCCGCCAGCTGCCCGCGCTTGAGCCCCGCCGCCAGGCCGCCGAGCACGACGTTGTCGCGCCCCGAGAGCTTCTTGTTGAAGCCGACGCCGAGCGCGAGCAGCGTGCTCACGCGCCCGTGGATCTCGACCCGCCCCTCGCTCGGCGGGAGGATGCCCGCGATCGTCCGCACCAGCGTCGACTTGCCCGCGCCGTTGGCGCCGACGATGCCGAGCACCTCGCCGTGCGGGACGTCGAAGCTGACGTTGCGGACGGCCTCGATCTCGCGCACGATCTTCTCGCGGCGGCCCAGCCGGGTCACCGTCGAGCGCAGCGTCGGCGCCTTCTCGAGGCTCGTGCGGTAGGTGACCGAGACGTCCTCGACCGAGATCGCGGTGCGCTCAGAGACGGACAGCGAACTCACGCTCCCGGGAGAGGAAGAACAGGCCGGCGAACAGGAAGATGCCCAGACCCCAGGCGAGCCCCAGCGCCACCGAGCTCGCGTCGGGCCGGATCCCGAACAGCGCGTCGCTCCACGCCGTCAGCAGCCCCGCGAGCGGGTTGACCTTGAGCAGCCACGTGTAGCCGTGCGGCACGTTCTCGGCGAAGTAGAGGACCGGCGAGATGTAGAGCCAGATCCGCAGCATGTAGGGCAGGAAGTTGGAGAGGTCGCGGAAGTACACCTGCGCGGCGGCGACCAGCATCGCGAGGCCGCAGGCCATGAACAGGATCAGCGCCAGGATCGGGATCACCCATAGCGTGTTCTGGTTGACCGGCAGCCCCGACGCGATGTGGATCGGGATGTAGACGATGATCGTCGGTATGAAGCGCATGAACGCCGTGATCACGGCCGACAGCGGCAGCAGCGCGCGCGGGAAGGCCGAGTTGAGGATCAGGCGGCCGCCCTTCGTCACCGACCGCACCCCGACCGTCATCGCGTTCTGGATGATCTGGAAGACGAAGATGCCTGCCACCAGGTGCGCGAAGAAGTCCGGGTGACGATGCCCGCCGGCGCGGATGATGTCGACCAGCAGGAAGTAGACGAGCGCCATGAGCAGCGGGTTGAGCACCAGCCACAGCTGCCCGAAGACCGTGTCGAAGTTCTGCTCGCGCAGCTTCGTGCGGGCGAGCTCGTAGGCGAACTCGCGCCGCCGCCAGACCTCGTGCACGTAGGAGTGCAGCGGCGGCAGCCCCACGTTGTGGGGCACGAAGACGTGGCGCTCGCCCGTGAACTCGTCTTCACGGCGGTGCGGCCTGGACGCGGTGGGGGTGCTCATCGGCGCACTCAGGCTAGAAGGCTCTCACTCACCGCAGGCGGCTCGAGCTGAGGATCGCCGCCAGATGCCCCACCACGGTGATCGCCGCGATCGGGACCAAAGCGATCACGAGGCCGCGCGTGAACGGGATGCCGTCCACGAACGAGTCGGCGATCGCCGCCAGCAGCGCCAGGATCGTCGCCTCGATCGCCACGAAGGCGCGGAAGAACGGGAAGAACGCGACCATCCGCCGCACCCGCGCGAGGCCCGAGGCGCGCGGCGCCGCCACCGCCGCGGTGTCCTCCGCGACCGGCAGCCCGGCCTCCGCGCGCGCGACGATCACCAGCGCCGTCTCCACCCGCACCAGGAGCGCCAGCACCGCCGCCACGCACCCGAGGGTCGTGTAGCCGCCGATCGAGTCCCAGCCGCCGTCGGCGCGGATGCCCAGCGCGATCGGCAGCAGCGACTCGGTGAAGTAGTGCGCGAAGCGGTCCAGGTAGATCCCCGCGACCGACGACTGCTTCCGCCAGCGCGCGAGCTCGCCGTCGGAGCAGTCGAGCAGGATCTGGCCCTGGATCAGCAGGAAGGCCGCGATCGCGCCCCACAACCCGGGCACGGTCAGCGCCCCCGCCGCCAGCACGCCGGCCACGATCATGCCCCACGTCAGCGCGTTCGGGGTCACGCGCGTGGGCAGCACGAGCCGCGTCAGGTAGATCGAGTAGCGGCGGACGTACAGCTTGCCCGCCCAGTGCTCGCCCGAGTTGCGCTCGAAGATCCGCGCCGGCTGCGAGACGGCGCGCAGCTCAGCGACCGAAGGCCTCTGCGTACGCGCGGACGCGGTCCCCCACCTCCCCCTCCGAGAGGTCGAGGTGCTCCAGGATCGTGTAGCGGTCGGGCCGCGTCGCCGGCGCGTCGACCACCGCCGCACCGAACTGCTCGAGCGAGAGGCCGAGGTCGGCGGGCGTGCGGGGGAGCTCATGGCGCGTCAGGCAGGCGTCGATGTCGCGCGCCATCTTGTCGTCGCCCCGCAGCCAGGATGTGAACAGGCTGCCGACGCCCGCCAGCTCGCCGTGCTGCGCGGTGCCCGGGTAGAGATGGTCGATCGCGTGGAGGATCTCGTGGTCGGCGCCCGAGCACGGGCGCGAGGAGCCCGCGGCGACCATCGCCAGGCCGGAGAGCACGAGCGCCTCGGCCAGCGCGATCAGGAAGTCGTCGTCGTCGATCCCGTCCTCGCGGTGGAGAACGGAGGTGGCGGCAGTGCGGGCGAACGTCACCGCCAGGCCGTCGACCGGCTCGGCGCGCTCGCGCGCGGCCAGCCACCAGTCGGCGATCGCGCCGAGATTGGAGACCACGTCGCCGATCCCGGAGCGCCGCATCGACGGGTCGCTGGCGCGCACGTAGTCGAGGTCGATCACCACCGCGATCGGCATCTGCACGCCGAAGCTGGCCTTGCGCCCACCCTCCTCGAGCGACGACACCGGCGAGGCGATCCCGTCGTGGCCGAGCGAGGTGGCGACGGCCACCATCGGCAGCCCGGAGAGCGAGGCAGCGTGCTTGGCGGTGTCGAGCGTCTTGCCGCCGCCGATCCCGACCACGGCGTCGAAGAAGCCCGAGCGCAGGCGCCCGCGCAGCTCGGTGGCGGCCTCGACGGTGCCGCCCTCGACCATCCAGATCTCGGCGTTGGCGAGCTGCGGGCGCAGCACCTCGGCGATCTCCTCGCCCTGCCCCGGCCCGACCGCGATCGCCACATGGCCGCCGCTGGAGATGCGGCGGTCGGCGAGCAGCGGCGCGAGCCCGGCGACGGCGCCGGGGCCGATGTCGATGGTCAGGGGCGCCCCGACCATCCGGCTCAGCAGCGCCACGCCACCTCCCGCGCCTTGTCCAGGTCGCGCTGGTCGTCGACCTCGACCCACTCGAGCCCGCCCACCGACGCGACCCCGACGCGGCCGCCGCGGTCGGCGTACTCCTGGAAGCCGTCCTCGTAGTAGAGCTGGGGATCGCGCTCCCAGGTCGCCTGCAGCGCCTCGGCCAGCTTGTCGGAGGCCTCCGGCTCGATCAGCGTCAGCCCGATGTACTCGCCGGCCGCCTCGGCCGGGTCGTGCGCCTTGTTGATCCCGCGCAGCAGCCCGTGGCCGTTCAGGAGGACCTTCATCTCCTCCTCGCCGAGCGTCTTGGCGTCGTCGAGCGCGAGCACGACCTCCGCGTGGCCGCGGCCCGCCAGCAGCCGCTCCTCGACCTCGGGCGGGTGCACGGTGTCGCCGTTGCACAGCAGCACGCCGCGCGCGAAGTGCTCGCGCGCGCTCCACAGCGAGTAGCAGTTGTTCCACTCCTCCGCCTTCGAGTTGAAGACGGTCTCGATGGACACCTCGTGACGCCGCTCGAGCGCCTCGCGGCGCTCCTCGATCCGCTCGGCCGCATAGCCGGTGACCACCACCACCGTCTCCATCCCCGCACGGCGGAGGTTGCCGAGCGCGATGTCGAGGATCGTGCGGTCGCCGTCGACCGGCAGCAGCGTCTTGGGGAGGTCCTCCGTCAGCGACTCGAGCCTCCGCCCGGCCCCCGCCGCCAGCACCATGCCGATCAGTCGGCCTCATCCTCCTCGTCGTCATAGACCGGCGCCTGCCCGAGCCGGAAGCGCCGCCACTCGGCGACCGTCTCCGTCACGAACAGCGCCGCCAGCAGTCCGGCGAGCACGTAGAACGCCGCCGGCAGCGCGCCGGCGATGAGCAGCACGGCGCCGAGCACGAGCCGCCCGTCCCAGCCGAGGCCGGCGGCGGTCACCCACGCCGGCGGCCGCACGCCGCGGTGGCGGAAGCCGTACACGTTCTCGTAGTGGTGATAGGTGATCGCGCACAGGAGCGCGAACGCCGCGGGCTCGGCGTCGCCGCCGGCCACGGCGCCGATCCACAGCAGCGCCGCGTACTCGATCGCGCGCAGCGCGGGCGGCACCATCCAGCGCAGCCGGTCGGCCAACGGGCGCGCGCTGGCGAGCCCGCCCAGCAGGACCACCCAGGCGACCACGCCGGCCACGAGCCCGTCCGACGCGCCGTCGCCCTTGATGACGATCGCGAGCAGCAGCGGCAGCCCGGCCACGGCCAGGAGCGCGATCGGAGGCAGCGAGATGCCGCGGCCGAGCGCCCGCCCGAGCGCGGTGGCGAGCGGGCCGTCGTCGCGATAGGCGTCGAGCACGCTGCCGCGGTCGACGGGAGCCGGCGCCGCGGAGGGGATCGCGGTAGCGCTCATGACACCAGCGACCGCGCCGTGCGGCCGAGCAGGACGTAGAGCATCGCGAAGCCGCCCCAGGCGAGCAGGACGATGAAAACGGTGCGGGCGTCGAAGAACGCGGCGGTGATCGCGATCGCGGCGAAGCGCTCGCCGATCGGGAACTGGATGATCTTCTTCACCCAGCGCGCGGGGCTGCGGTCGATCGCCCGCCACAGCCGCGCGACCCGCTGCCGCGGCGACGGCCGCGCCGGCGAGGGCGGCGGCGCCTCGCCGTCCTCATCCACGATCTCCTCGGCCTCCACCGGCTGGGTCATCCGCGACGCCGGCCGAGGCCCGTCGAACGGGCGCTCCAGCGGCGGCTGCGGCGCCTCCGCGATGGCCTGGTGCTGCGCCGCGGGATACGAGAAGTCGATCGCGTGGCGCGTGGTCTGCAGCGCCAGCGCCGCCCCGGCCAGCAGCCACACCGGGTCGCCGGTGCGGCTGGCGCCGATCGCCAGGCCGGCGAACACGACGTACTCCTTCGAGCGGTCGAAGATCGAGTCGAGCCAGGCGCCGAGCTTGGAGAACTGGCGCGAGTAGCGGGCGAGCTGGCCGTCGACGCAGTCGAACACGAACGCGAAGTAGACGAGCACCGCGCCGAGCACCATGCTCCACCGCTCCGCGTTCGCGAAGCAGGCGGCGGCGAGCACGCCGAGCCCGATCGAGAACAGCGTCACCTGGTTGGGCGTCAGCCCCTGCCGCGCCGCCCAGCGCGCGATGTAGCGCGAGTAGGTCGAGACGAAGAACGTCGTGAAGAAGCCGTCCGATCCCTTGACCGCCGAGTTGAGCAGCTCGCGGTCCTCGTCGTGCTCGAGGATCTCGGCGGCCGCGCGCTCGAGCGCGGCCGGCGAGCCGGGCCGGGCCCAGAACAGCGAGCGCAGGTGGGAGGCGGTGATGTGCGCGCCCGAGCGCACGAGCCCGACCAGCAGCAGCGCGGTCACGTCGTCCGGCGCGATCGCGCGCCGGCGCTCGAGCTCGGCGGCGTCCTCGGGCGCGAGCGGGGCGACGTCGAGCGCCTCGCGCGGCGGCACGGGCGCGGCGGGCTCGCGCGGGATCGAGAACAGCGCGAGCATGCGCCGCCAGTGGCCGGTCTTGTAGTCGAACTCCTCCTGCCACTCCGCCGGCGGCGGGTCGACGAGGCCGGCCAGCCGCTGGGTGAGCGGGGCGACGCCGACGCGGTCGGCCGGCGCCACCTTGAGCACGCCGAGGAACGTGCCGGTCGGCTTGCGCACCGTGTGGTACGGCGAGCCGGCGGAGACGATGCGCCCGCGGCGCGCGCGGGTCTTGAAGCCGTAGGGGCGCGCGACCATGCCGCCGGTGGTGAGGACGCCGGTGCGGATGCGCGGCTCTTGGAGAAGGCCGGCCAGCACCTCGCGCTGGGTGACGATGTCGGCGTAGGCGACCACGAGCGGCCCCGCCGCGCCCTCGGCGATGCGGCCGATCGCGCGCAGGTCGTCAGCGGCCGACTCACCCGCGTGGAGCTCGGCGCCGTCGGCGGCGGCGCGCATCGCGTCGGCCCAGGCGGGCCGGGTCAGCACGTGCAGCCCGGCGATGCCGAGGCTGGAGAACTGGGCGACGAGGCGCGAGAGCAGCGTCTCGCCCTCCCACGCCTGGAGCGCTGCGGGGGCGCCGTCGGCGAGCGCCGCGGTCGCCACCAGCACGGCCGACGAGCCCGGCACGGGCGGGACCGCCCGGCGAGCCCGCACGGGGCGCCCCGATGACATCTCTTTCACAGCGCTCACGGCGCGTCAGGGTACCCGCGGGGCCAGCTCGTCGATAAGGCTGACCCAATCCTTGCCGACCACCGCGGGGTCGTAGCGGCGCGCGGACTCGACCGCGGCGGCGCCGAGCGCGCGCCGCCGCTCCTCGTCGCCGACCACGTCGAGCAGCGCCCGTGAGAGCCCCGCGACGTCGCCGTCCGGCACCAGCACGCCGTCGCGGCCGTCGTCGATGATCTCGCCCGGGCCGCGCGGGCAGTCGAAGGAGACGACCGCCATGCCCTTGCTCATCGCCTCCACGACGACGATGCCGAAGCCCTCGTAGCGCGAGGAGAGCACGAACGCCGAACCCTGCGCGAGCGCGCTGCCGAGGTCGCGCGTGGCGCCCATGAGGAAGACGTCGTCGGCCAGCCCGGCGTCGCGGGCCTGGCGCTTGAGCGCCGCGCGCAGGTGCCCGCGGCCGTAGATCCGCAGCTGCCAGTCGGGGTGCGCCGCGGCGACCGGCTTCCACGCCTCGATCAGCAGGTCGAAGCCCTTCTGCGGGGAGTTGAGCCGCCCCGCGGCGACGACGACCTTGCTCTCCGGCCGCGCGCGCTCGCCGCCGAGCGGGGGCACCGCGTTGGGGAGGCGGACGACGCGCGTCGCCCCGCCGAGCGCGCCTTCGTAGTCGCGCCGGTCGTCCTCGGTCAGCACCGCGAGCGCGCCGAGGCCGCGGTAGCGGCGCCGCACGTCGCGCGCGAGCCCCTTGCGGTGCCGGTTGAAGTTCTGGTGCTCCTGGGCGACGGTGACGGTGCCCTCGGGAGCGAGCGCGGAGGCGAGCAGGTTGAAGCTCGGGCGCGTGCCGATCACGACCCCGCCGCGCATCGTGCGCAGGCGGCGCAGCAGCAGCAGGTCGGTGCGCAGGCTGCACCACGGGTAGGCGAAGTCGTCGGGGTGGACGAGCAGGCTGGGGAGCTTCGAGAGCAGCCCGCCGCCCTTGCGCTGATCGTCGACGGCGGTGACCGCGACGCCGTCGGGGAACGGGAAGAACGGCCGCCCCTTGCGCCGCACGACGCTCACGACCTCGACCGAGCGGCCGCTCGCGGCCAGCGACTCCGCCAGGCTCATCGCCGCGCGCACCGTGCCGCCCATCCCCCACGCGTGGAGGATGAGGATGCGGACGTCGCGCCCGTCGGGCTTCGCGCTCCCGCGCCGCAGGCTCGCGAGCCGCAGCGCCAGCCGGTGCACGAGGATCGCGGGCGGCCCGAGCAGCCGCCGCGCCCGCGTCGGCTCGGCCTCGCCGGCCTCCTCGGCGACGGGCTGGTCCCCGGCGCCGGTCTCCGAGCGCACCGAGACGTTGTTCTCAACCGTGTAGTAGGGCCGGATGCGGCGCCCGCCCACCTCGGCGGCGGGGTACTCGCTCGCGTCGTTGCGGTTGGGGATGCCGTCGAAGTGGGTGCCGAGGCGGTAGCCCTTGCGCGCGACTTCGAGCCGCAGGTTCCAGACGTCACGCTGGTCGCCCGGGAGCGCGAGGTCGGCGAGGTCGAGGTCGGCGCTGAAGGTCCCCGCGGTCACGCGCGCGGACGCCACGACCTCCATCGCGTCGCCGCGGCGGCGGGCGAACAGGAAGGCGGGCGCCTCCGCCTCGGTCGGGACGGTGCCCTCGACGTGCAGCGTCGCGTCCTGGACGTGGAGGCGGGTGACCTCGGCGTGCGGCGCCAGCGGCTTGGCCTCGACGGTCAGCGCCCCGCCCTTCGGGCGCGCGACGGTGAAGCGATAGACGCCCTCAGGCGTGCCGAGCACGACGGCCTCGTCGACCTTCGATCCACCGGGGGAGGCATCGAGCTCCTGCGTGGCAGGTCCGCCTCCCTCGGGCACCAGCGCGGCGAGATCGATCTCCCGGTCGCCGACGACGAGCCGCCGCCGCTCGATGATCTCGACGCGGCTGGCCACGCGACTAGGGTACTCGGGCACCGTGTACTACCGAGACTTCCTGGGCCGCATCCACGAGCTGCTCGCGCCCCCCACCTATCTCGAGATCGGCGTCCGCAACGGCGACAGCCTCGCGCTCGCCCGCTCGCCGTCGATCGGCATCGACCCCGCCTACAACCTCAAGGTCGCCCCGCCGCCGCGGGCCAAGCTCTTCCCCATCACGAGCGACGACTTCTTCGAGCGCGACGAGCCGCTGATGACGTTCGAGGGCCGCCGCGTCGGCTTCTCGTTCATCGACGGCATGCACCTGTCCGAGTTCGCGTTGCGCGACTTCGTCAACGTCGAGCGCCACGCCGACTGGACGGCCGCGATCGTGTTCGACGACATCCTCCCGCGCGACATCCCGGAGGCCAACCGCGACCGCACAACGCACCAGTGGACGGGCGACGTCTACAAGGTGCTCGAGGTGCTCGAGGAGCACCGGCCCGACCTGATCGTCGTGCGCGTGAGCACCGAGCCGACCGGCCTCGGCCTCGTGCTCGGGCTCGACCCGGACAGCAGCGTGCTCGCCGACGGGCTCGACGCGATCACCGAGCTGATCGTCCAGCCCGACCCGCAGCCGGTGCCGGAGGCGGTGCTCGAGCGCCGCGGCGCGGTCACGCCCGACGCGGTGCTGACCGCCTCGTTCTGGGACGTCCTGCGCGACCTGCGGGAGCGCGGCGTGAGCCGCGACGAGGGCCTGCCGGCCCTACGCGCCGCGGTCGACCGGGACCTTGGCGTCGTCTAGGTAGCCCCACTTCGCGCACATCTCGCGCAGCGCGGGGTCGATCTCGTCGACCGGTGGCGGCGGCTCGGGCGGCTGGATCGCGCCGGACTTGATCTTCTCGTTCCAGTCGCCGAGGCCGGACTTGTAGCGGCCGTGGTCGAACTGGCCGTAGTCGAGCATCGTCGCCTCGTAGGGCACGCCGAGGAAGTCGCAGATCTTGCGCAGCTCGCGCTCGGGGTTCGCGGTCAGGTCCTCGTAGCGGACGGTGTGGCCGTCGTAGGTCTGGCGCGCGGCCTCCAGCGCCTCGACGTACTTGATGATCAGCTCGTCGGCGCCCTGGGCGGGTGGGTTCTTATATGCCTGGCGCGAGCGCGCGATCGCGCCCGGGTGGCGGAGCAGGAAGATGAAGCGCGCGTCGGGCCACGCCTCGCGCAGGCGGTCGACGATGAAGACGTTGTTGGGCGTCTTGTCGGCGATGATCGACTTGCGGCTGGCGGTGAGCTCGCGGTGCAGCAGGCGGTCCCACAGCAGGTAGTCGGCGGCGCGGGTGTCGAGCCCCAGCTCCTTCATCGAGCGCTCCGACCACTTCTGGTCGAAGTGGACGGAGACGTAGCGCAGGTGCAGCTCGTGCGGCGAGCGGATCTGCGAGTGGCTGTCGAGCAGCACGCGCAGCAGCGTCGAGCCCGAGCGCAGCGTGCAGATCACGAACACGGGCGCCTCGATCAGGCGATCGCCGCCCCGCACACGCGACCGGGCCGCTCCCCCGCCCGCGCGCTGGAGCTGATAGCCCGTCGCGCGCGTCAGCACGCCGTTGACCGTCTCCTTCCAAGACACGCGCGGGGACGATAGCGGGGGGTCAGCTACCCTCGCCGCCCATCGTGGGCCGGCTCAAGAACTTCCTCGTGCGCGTCACGCGCAGCGTGCTGGTGCGCGCCGTCCGCGTCCCGCCGCGCGAGGACGGCGAGCGACGCCTGACGATCTTCCTCTGGACGGCCTGGAACATGGGCGGCACGATCCGCGCCGCGTTCAACCTCGCCGAGTACATGCAGGAGCGCGGCTGGCAGGTCGACATCATCAGCGGCTACCGCGACCGCGACGAGCCGTTCTTCGGCGCCTTCCCCGCCGGCGTCGAGGTGTTCGACCTCGACGACCGCCGCAAGCGCGGCCCGCTGCGCCGGCTGCTGCGCTCGCGCGCGAGCGTGTTCATGACCCACGCCGACCGCGCGGGATCGAGCTTCAACCTGTGGACCGACATCCAGCTCGTCCGCCGGCTGCGCGGCCGCGCCGGGATCCTCGTCGGCACCCGCCCGGGCGTGAACCTGATGATCGCGCAGCTGCAGCCCCCTGGGCTCCGCACGGTCGGGCTCGAGCAGATGAACCTGAGCAAGCACAACAAGGGGCTGCGCCGCTGGATGAAGCGCCTCTACCCGCGCCTCGACGCGCTCGTCGTGCTCACAGAGCAGGATCGCGACGCCTACCGCAAGCTGCTCGACGGTGGCCTCGCGCTGCACCGCATCCCCAACACCGTGCGCCCCCTGCCGGGCGCCAAGGCCGACCTCGAGGCCAAGACCGTCTACGCCGCCGGGCGCTTCCGCTACCAGAAGGGCTTCGAGCTGCTGATCCCGGCGTGGGCGGAGACCGCGAAGGCCCACCCCGACTGGCGGCTGCGGCTACGCGGGCGCGGCCACCTGGAAGGCCGTTACCGCGGCCTGATCGAGGAGCACGGCCTCGAGGACTCGGTGGTGATCGAAGGCCCGGCCGAGGACATCGGCGCGGATATGGCCGAGTCGGCGGTGTTCGTGCTCTCCTCGCGCTTCGAAGGCTTCCCGCTGATCCTGCTGGAGGCGATGAGCAAGGGCATGGGCGTCGTCTCGTTCGACTGCCCGACCGGCCCGGCCGACATCGTCGACGACCACCGCAACGGCCTGCTCGTCCCGCACGAGGACGTCGAGGGGCTAGGCCGCGCGATCCGCGAGATCGTCGAGGACGAGGCACTGCGCCGCCGCATGGCGGGCGCCGCGGTCGAGACCGCGCAGGAGTACACGATCGAGGCGATCGGCCCGCTCTGGGAAGACCTGTTCGGCGAGCTCAGCCGGTCTTCACGCGCCTGAACGCGCTCGCCGCGCGCGGGAAGCGCCGGGCGACGTCGCCGCGCAGGCTGGGCGGGATCAGCCGCCCGTCCTTGGTGATGGTGACCACGAGCGGCACGCGAAATGCCCGCGGGCCGTGCATCGCCGGCACTTCGGGCGGCGTGAAGCCGGCCGCCGCCGCGGTGACCCCAACCGTCCACTCACCGCGCCGGAGGTCGGCCTTGGCCACCACCACCCGCGGCTGCAGGCGGGCCCGCGTGGTCAACACCGGGGTGCCGCCGTCCAACCGCGTCTCGGTGCTCGAGCGCAGGAGGTACTCGGTGCTCTCCCGGTCCGAGGAGATGAGCACGTCGGCGTACGAGCGGTCGAGGTCGGCCTCGAGCTGCGCCGGCTCGAGCCGGCCCGCAAGCTCCTTCGGCGGGACCCAGCGCGCCACGTCGCGGTCCGCCTCGAAGGCGACGCCGGGGATGCGCGCCTCGAGGACCATGTTCAGCGCGCCTTCCTCCTCCTCGGGCTCGAGCTCGACCACCGTCGCCTCGGTCTCCAGCCCGCTCTCGAAGCGCGCCAGCGCCTCCAGCCCCTCGTAATCGCCGGCGCGCAGCAGGTGCGACCGCACGCGCGCGTTGAAGGCCAGGTACTCGTCGACCTCGTCGCCGTAGCGCTCGAGCGCGAGCGTGCGGATCTCCTCGTAGAGCGGCCGCTTGGCGGCGGGGTCGCGGGTGAGGAAGTTGCGTCCGCCGACGCGGCCGAGCATCTTGCCGCGGTACCAGTGCGACTTCACGCGGTCGCGCAGCGGGCCGGGCTCCATGTGCTCGTCGATCAGGTCGAGCACCTCGCGGACGTTCTGGTAGTAGCCGACCGGCTCGAGCTCCTCGTAGGACGCGTTGTCCTCCGTCTCCCTCATCACCCAGTGGTAACAGGGGTAGCCGGCCAGCACCGAGATGTGCTGCGCGTGGAAGTAGGCGTGCATCGTGAAGACGTGGTCCTCGAGCCGGCGGCGGCCTTCGGGGAAGCGGATGCCGTGCTCGTCGAGCAGGGACTTGCGGAACAGCTTGTGCGGAGTCAGCAGCCGCACGAGCGGCGCCCACTCGAGCGTGACGTCCTTGCGGTCGCGCTTGAACACCGAGCGCGCGACGAACTTGCCCTCGCCCACGACCTTGCCGATCACGATGTCGGCCTCGTCGCGCTTGGCGCGGTTGTACATGCGCTTGAGCGCGTTCTTGCCGAGCCAGTCGTCGTTGTCGACGAAGTAGACGTACTCGCCACGGGCCATCTCGATGCCGAGATTGCGCGGCTTGCCCGGCCAGCCGGAGTTGGGGATGTGCTTCACCCGCACGTGCTCGTGCTCGGCGGCGAGCGCGTCGAGCCGCGCCTCGGTGCCGTCGCTCGAGCCGTCATCGACGAAGATGACCTCGTACTCGTCAGGTGGCAGCGTCTGGCCGAGCAGCGACTCGATGCATTCGTCGATGTTGGGGCCCGGGTTGTAAACGGGCACGATGACGCTCACCTTTAACACGGCCCATCACGCTACAGCCGATCGCCGCGTGCGCCGATGCAGGCCCTGATGAGCCCGGGCATCTCGGATCCCCTGAGCGGGACCTCCCCCGACGGCGGGCAGCGCGCGCGGGCGCGCCTGCGGCGGTTCGGGGCGCTGCTGTTCGGGGCCGGCGCCGTGACGCTGGCGTCGGTGCTGACCGCGCCGGACCCGGATCCCTCCGACCACCAGTCGCTGCTGCTGTGCGCGGGCGCGTTCGCCGTGGTCGCGGCGGTGCTGGCGCTGTGGCGGAGCGCGCCCGACGCCGTGCTGCACATGATCTGCCCGCTCGGCACGGTCGCGACCGCGGTCGCCACCGGGATCGCGGAGCCGGTCGGGCTGACGCCGATCTTCTTCCTGCTGCCGATGCTGCTGGCGGGCTACTTCCTCCCACGCCCCGAGATCGCCGCGAACTTCGCGTTCGCGCTGCTGTGCTGCGGGATCGCCCTGGCGGCGTGGGTCGATCCGGGGCTGCGGCTGGCGATGTTCATGGCCGTCGGCCTGGTCTGCGGCGTGGTGACCGCCGTGGTCCTCGTGCTGCGCGAGGGCGTGCATCGCCTCGTCTCGCAGCTGCGCGACCTCGCCACCCAGGACTCGCTGACCGGCGCGCTCAACCGCGGCGCCTTCGAGCAGCGGCTCGAGGCCGAGCTGGCGCGCACCGACCGGATCTCCGCGCCGTGCGCCCTCGTCGTCCTCGACGTCGACCACTTCAAGCGGATCAACGACACGCAGGGCCACGCCGCGGGCGACAGCGCGCTGCGGCTGCTCGCCCACTCGGTCGCGGCGGCGAAGCGCCGCTCCGACGTGTTCGGCCGCATCGGCGGCGAGGAGTTCGCGGTCGTGCTGCCCGACACCGGGCTGGCGGGCGCGACGTCGTTCGCCGAGAAGCTGCGCACGACGCTCGGCGAGACGATGGGCGACGTCACGGTGAGCTTCGGCGTCACCGACGCGTATACGGCGGGCCGGACCGTGCGCGGGATGCTCCACAGCGCCGATCTCGCGCTCTACCGCGCCAAGCGCGGCGGGCGCGACCGCGTCGTCACCGCCGACGTGGTCATGGCCTACGCCGGCGGCTGACCTTCCGCGCGACACTACGGCGGTGGCCACGGTCTCCGTCACGTTCGACAACCTCGGCGAGGCCGCGGAGCTGGAGCGCGGGACGTGGCCCGAGGGCCAACCGCTCGGCGAGCACTTCACCGTCCGCGAGTGCCTGCCGGAGCTGCTCGGCCTGCTCGCGCGCGAGGACCTTCGGGCGACGTTCTTCCTCGAGGGGCTCAACGGCGAGCTCTATCCGGATGCGGTCGCGGGCCTGCGCGCGGCGGGGCACGAGGTCGCCTGCCACGGCTGGCGGCACGAGCCGTGGCACGGCGTCTCCGACGAGCGCGGGCGGCTCGAGCGGGCGCGCGACGCGCTCGGCGGCCCGATCGGCTTCCGCCCTCCCGGCGGGCGGCTGAACCCGGAGACGCCCGAGCTGCTGAGCGGGCTCGGCTACCGCTACTGCTCGCCGGCCGGCTCGCGGGCGGGGCGGCTCGGCGGCCTCGCGGTGCTGCCGTTCCGCTGGGAGCTGATCGACGCCTACTTCTACCTCCCCCACTTCGGGCCGCTGCGGGAGCGCAACGGCGACCCCGAGGCGCCGATGGAGCCGGCGCTGGTGCGCGAGCGGGTGCTGGCGGCGCTCGATGCCCACACCGAGGGCCACCTGGCGCTGATCTTCCACCCGTTCCTGCTCACCGCGGGGCCGGATGCGCTGTCGGTCGTAGCCGACGTGCTCGCCCGCGTGGCCGAGCTGGACCACGTGCGGATGGACGAGGCGGCGGCCGCGCTGCCCGACGACGCCGGGCCGCCGGAGCTCGACGACGCCGGCTGGGACGACTGAGCTAACGTAGCCAAAGTGTTACCGAGTAGGGGCGACCCGTTCGACGCGCTGGGCGACCCGAACCGGCGCGCGATCGTCGAGCAGCTGCGGGCCGGCGACCGGTCGGTGCGCGAGCTCGCCGACGCGCTCCCGATCAGCCGCCCGGCGGTCTCCCGGCACCTGCGGCTGCTCAAGGACGCCGGCCTGGTGGTCGACCGCGCGGAGGGGACGCGCCGGCTCTACCGGCTGCACGACGAGGGCGTCGAGGCGGTGCGCGCCTACCTCGAGGGCGTGTGGGGCGAAGCTGCCGCGCGCTTCACGATCGCCGCCGAGAACACGCGGGATGACTGAGCCGCCGCTCGAGCTCGCGTTCACCGTGGCGTGCCCGCCGGAGCACGCGTTCTCGGTGTGGGCGGAGCGCACGTCGCTGTGGTGGCCGAAGAGCCACTCCGTCTCCGCCGACCCCCGTCTCACCGTCACCTTCGAGCCACGCGCCGGCGGCCGCATCTTCGAGCGCACGCCGGCCGGCGAGGAGCACGACTGGGGCGAGGTGCTCGAGTGGGATCCGCCGCGGCGGCTCGCCTACCGCTGGCACCTGCGCCAGGACCGCGAGGACGCCACGCGTGTCGAGATCAGCTTCGCGCCGGCGGCCGAGGGCACCGCGGTCACGATCGTCCACTCGGAGTGGCAGCGCCTCGGCCAGCGCGAGCGCAACGAGCGCGGGTGGGGCGGCCTGGTGCCGCACTACGTCGCCGCCTGTACAGCCGGTCCGCACGCGGAGGCCGAAGTTCGGCCCGGCGGCCGGTAGGAACTGCGGGGCGCGCGCGGTTGCATGCGCGCTCATGGAGAAACCGAAGACCACCGCGCCGCCCAACCACCGCCGCTACCCGCGCGGCACCCCCAAGACCGCCGAGGACGCGAGCAAGGCCGAGACCACCCGGAGATGGCCGCGGGCGATCCCGGACCGCCGGGTGTTCCCGCGCGGCTGAGGGCCCGGCGCGCGCGAGCGTCCCCCATGGGTGCTCGCGCGCGCCTGTTCCTCCTCGGGTTCCCCCACCCGGCTTCGGAGATATTCGGCGCCCCGGCGCTCCGAGTCGATACCGCAGATGCGTGATCTAGGCGAGCGCTTGGCCCTCGCCGAGCACCTTTGCGACCAGGTGCGCGCGTGAGCGGGCGCCCACCTTCACCATCGCGTTGCGCACGTGCGTCCGCACGGTGTCGTGGGCGATGTGGAGCTCGGCGGCGATCTCCGGCCCCGACTCGCCGCGCGCGATCATCCGCACGATCTCGAGCTCGCGCGGCGACAGCTCGCCGGGCTCGCGGTCGGTCTCGACCGTGCGCCGGAAGCTGCTGCCCCAGCGCGACGTGCTGAGCGCCACGAACAGGACGAGCCGCTGACCGGTCGCGACCTCGGTGGTGCCCGCCCACTGCACCCCGACCCGGCTCCCGTCGGCGCGCACCAGCTCCGCCTGGCCGTGGAAGCGCTGGGCGGCCAGCGCCGCCTGCCACTGGGCGGGCGTGAAGAGCGGGCCCCCGACGACGAAGTCCCACAGGTGGCGGCCGACGACCTCGTCGCGCCCGCGGCCGAGCAGCCGCAGGTACGGCGCGTTGGCATCGACGTGACGCCGGTCGCCGTCGACCAGCGCCATCGGGTTCTTCGACTGCTTGAACGCGGTCGCGAAGAGCGCCGACCAGCCATCCCGCGCCATGGGACGCGAGCCTACGCCCGCCTCAGCGTGCCGACAAGCGCGCGGACAGCTCGCCCGCGAGGCCCTGCTCCGAGAAACGGCCGCGCTTGACCAAGCGGCGCACGGCGCGGTTGGTGAGCGCGTCGAGCAGCCGCCGCGGCGAGCGGCGCGCGAGGAAGTACTCGATCGTGCCCGCGCGGGTGGTCGCGAGATCGCGTACGGGGCGCCCGAGCGCGGCGCGCGCGAGCGCCTTCGCCGCCTGCTCGACGCGCTCGGCCGGCACCGCGCCCTCGAGCCCCACGCCCTTGGCCTGCGCCGAGTCGTGGATGCCGGTGCGGCTGTAGCCGGGGTAGACGGTGGTGACCGTGATCTCGTCGCCGTGCTCGAGCCGCAGGGCGTCGGAGTAGGCGACGAGCCCGCGCTTGCTCATGCAGTAGGCGGTCGCGAACGGGACCGCGACGTGGGCGAGCCCGGATGAGACGTTGACCACGCGTCCGTGCGACGCGCGCAGGTGCGGGAGCGCGGCGGCGGTCACGCGCCAGGGCGCGATCAGGTTGACCTCGAGCACGGCCAGCGCGTCGGCGTCCGGCGCCTTGCCGGCGCTCTGCGGCACGCCGAGGCCGGCGTTGTTGATCAGCACGTCGAGCCCGCCGAGCCGCTCGACGGCCTCCCCCACCGCACGCGTGACCGCGTCGGGGTCGCGCAGGTCGCAGGCGAGCACGTCGTCGCCGCGCGCCTCGAGGTCGAGCCCGAGGACGGTCGCGCCGCGGGCGCGCAGCTCAGTCATCGCGGCCGTGCCGATGCCGCCGTTGGCGCCGGTCATGAGGACCTTCACGCCACTGTCCTCGCCCGGGGGGTTCGGCCACCGGCTTCGCCTCGCGGCTCTCGCGCCGTGCTCTTGCCGAGGTCGAAGTCGGCCGGGTCGAACTGCGCGGTCCGGCGGCGGAAGGCGAACGTCCAGTCCGGCCACAGCGTCGCGTTGCGCCCGGTGGCGTCGAGGTACCAGCTGGCGCAGCCGGTGTTCCACACGGTGCCCTGCATCCTCTTGTCGAGGTCGGCGTTGTAGCGGGCCGTCGCCTCGGCGCTGACCTCGACGGTCTCGGCGCGGTGCGCGTCCATGTACTTCAGCGCGTCGAGCACGTAGGCCACCTGCGACTCGATCATGTAGACCATCGAGGAGTGGCCGAGGCCGGTGTTCGGCCCGAGCAGGACGAACAGGTTCGGGAAGCCCGGCATCGCGGTGCCGAGATGTGCTTTCGGGCTGCCCTGCCAGACGTCGTCGAGCGTCTTTCCGCCCGGCCCGCGCACCATCTTGCCGACGGCGTCGGTGATCTGGAAGCCGGTGCCGAAGATGATCGCGTCGACCTCGCGCTCCTCGCCGTCGCCGGTGATCACCGAGTTGCGGGTGAGCCTCTCGACGCCGCCGGTGAGCAGCTCGACGTTGGGCTGCGAGAGCGCGCGGTACCAGCGGTTGGACGGGAGGATGCGCTTGCAGCCGATGGTGTAGCCGGGCGTGACCTTCTCCAGCAGCTCCGGATCCGAGATCTGGCTGCGCATGTGCCGGCGGGCGATCCGCTCGGGCAGCTTCATCAACCGCGGGTTCTTGACGAAGCCGAGCACGAGCAGCTCGCGCCCCGCGTAGATACCGCCGCGCACGAGCTTCTGCAGCGCCGGCACGCGGTCGTAGAGGCGCTTCTCCCAGCCGCGGATCGGGCGGCTCGGGTGGGGCATGACCCACGGCGCGGTGCGCTGGACGACGTGCACCTGGGCGGCCTGCGTCTGGATCTCGGGCACGAACTGGATCGCCGAGGCGCCGGTGCCGATGGCCGCGACGCGCTTGCCGGTGAGGTCGTAGTCGTGGTTCCAGCGGGCGGAGTGGAACGTCTCGCCCTCGAACGCGTCGAGGCCCTCGATGGCGGGGATCTTCGGCTCGGCCAGCGGGCCCATGCCGGCGACCACGACACGCGCGCGGAGCGGCCCCTCGGAGGTGGCGATCGTCCAGCCGCCGTCCTGCCATTCGACGCTCTCGACGGCGCAGTTCAGCCGCACCTTCTCGCGCACGCCGTACTCGTCGGCGACGCGGTGCAGGTAGTCGCGGATCTCGGGCTGCCGCGAGTAGGTCTCGCTCCACCCCGGGTTGGGCGCGAACGAGAACGAATACAGGTGCGAAGGCACATCACAGGCGCAGCCTGGGTAGGTGTTGTAGTGCCACGTGCCGCCGACGTCGTCACCCCGCTCCAGCACGGTGAAGTCCTCGATCCCCTCCTGCTTGAGGCGGATCGCCATGCCGAGGCCGGAGAAGCCGCTGCCGATGATCGCTGTGCCGACGTCGAAGCTGTTCATGATCAGTTACATACCCGTAACCTACACCAGTGTAACCTAGTGCCCATGGCGACGCGCATGCAGGCCGGAGAGCGGCGCGAGCAGCTGCTTGACGCCACCAAGACCATCGTCGCCGAACGCGGCTTCCACGCGGTCTCGATCGAGGCGGTCGCGCGCGAGGCGGGCATCACGCGCCCGATCGTCTACGGCCACTTCAACGACCTCCCGGGCCTGCTCGAGGCGCTCGTCGCGCGCGAGACCGCCCGCGCGCTCGGCCAGCTCAGCATCCCCGCCGACCTCTCGGGTGACCCGCGCGAGGCGCTGCTCGCGAGCCTGCGCACCTACCTCGAGGCAGTGCGCGCCGACCCGGCCACCTGGCGGCTCGTGCTGATGCCGCCCGAGGGCGCCCCGCCGATCCTCCACGACCTGATCGCGCAGGGTCGCGCCGCGATCCTCGAGCAGCTCGCCCAAGCGGTCGGCCCGGGCCTCGAGTCCCCCGACCCCGAGCTGTTCGCCCACGTCCTGTCGGCGATCTCCGACGAGGGCGCGCGCCTGCTGCTGACCGATCCCGAGCGCTACCCGGTCGAGCGGATCATCACCTTCGCGGGCTGGCTGATGCGGGAGCTCTCGCCGTGAGCGGTCTCGACACCGCGCGGCTCGAGCGCATCCGCACCCACTTCGACCGCTACGTCGACGACGGCCGGCTCCCCGGCTACCTCGTCCAGATCGCGCGCGACGGCGAGCTCGCCTACGAGGCGGCGGGCGGCCGGCGCGACGTCGAGGCCGGGCTGCCGGTCGAGCGGGACACGCTGTGGCGGATCTACTCGATGACCAAGCCGATCACCTCGGTGGCGGCGATGCTGCTGTGGGAGGAGGGCGCCTTCGAGCTGAAGGACCCGATCGCGCGCTGGCTGCCCGAGTTCGCCGAGCCGCGCGTGTTCACCGGCGGCGCGATGGCGAAGGTCGTCACGGCGCCCGCCGCCGAGCCGATCCGGATGTGGCACCTGCTGACCCACACCTCGGGGCTGACCTACGGCTTCCATCACCACGGCGCGGTCGACGAGCTGTACCGCGCCGCGGGGTTCGAGTGGGGCTCGCCGCCGGGCCTCGACCTCGCCGGCTGCTGCGCCGCGTGGGCGGAGCTGCCGCTGCTCTTCCAGCCCGGCACGGAGTGGAACTACGGGCACTCGACCGACGTCCTCGGGCGCGTGATCGAGGTCATCTCCGGCCAGCCGCTCGACGAGTTCCTCGCCGCTCGCGTCCTCGGCCCGCTGGGGATGGCCGAGACCGGCTTCCACGCCCCCGAGGCCGACCACGGCCGCCTCGCCGCGCTCTACGTCCCCGATCCCGAGACCGGCCTCGCCACCCGCAGTCCGGCCTCCGAGGCCGCCAAGCACCCGCCCGCCTACCTGTCCGGTGGCGGCGGGCTCGTCTCGACCGCGCGCGACTACGGGCGCTTCATGGGCATGCTGCTGGGCGGCGGCGAGCTCGACGGCGTGCGCCTGCTCGGCCCGCGCACGCTGCGGCTGATGACCGCCAACCAGCTCCCCGGCCACGCCGACCTCGAGGCGTTCGGCCGCCCGCTGTTCTCCGAGACGACGTTCGACGGCGTCGGCTTCGGCCTCGGCTTCTCGGTCGTCGAGGACCCGATCGCCGCGCGCTACACGAGCTCGCGCGGCGAGTTCGGCTGGGGCGGCGCCGCCAGCACGGCGTTCTGGGTCGACCGCGAGGAGCGGATGGAGGTGCAGTTCTTCACGCAGCTGCTGCCCTCCAGCACGCACCCGATCCGGTCGCAGCTACACCAGCTGGTCCACCAGGCCCTGATCGACTAGCTCCTCGCGGATCCGGTCGAGCCGCTGCGCGGGGGCGCCGAGGCCCTCTATCCGCTCGAGCTCGGCGACGATGCGCTCCGAGCGCCAGTCGACCGCGAGCATGTCGAGCGAGGAGTTGAGCATCAGCGCGTGGTGGTCGAACACCGGGCCGAGCACGTCTGTGTAGCGCCGGATCGCGGGGTCGTTGGACTCCGGGAGGCGCTGCTTGAGCG
Organism: uncultured Solirubrobacteraceae bacterium; assembly: GCA_963722815.1. GTDB lineage: Bacteria > Actinomycetota > Thermoleophilia > Solirubrobacterales > Solirubrobacteraceae > DASQFQ01. The sequence goes on along the minus strand of CAVROM010000003.1, from coordinate 602,258 downwards.
CGCAGAAGCGGCGGATCAGCGGCCCGCCGCGCGGGGCCAGCTCGGCGAGCGGCTCGCGGTGGCGGATGTCGACCAGCAGCTCCTCGGCCTTGTCCTGCCAGATGACCGCCTCGGCGACGATCCGGCGCAGCTCGCCCCACGCCTCCTCGGAGGTCGGCGGGCCGGGCTCGTCGTCGCGCGCGACCGACAGCACGCGGACGTCCGCCGCCGCGCTGTCGGGCGGTCCTACGGGGCGGGCGCGGCGTCGCCAGAGCACGCCCCCGATTTTAGCCCCGGCCGAGGGCCTTCCAGGGGTCGCCGAGCGACTCCAGACGCGCCGGGATCGACGCCAGCGTGTGGCTGTTCGCGCGCAGCTTCCGATCCTCGAGCTCCTCCCAGCGCAGCGGCGTGGCGACCGGCGCGCCCGGCTTGGCGCGCACCGCGTAGGGCGCCACGGTGGTCTGCGCGTAGGTGTTGCGCGCGGTGTCGATGAGGATGCGGCCCTCGCGCTTGTTCTTGCGCCACTCGGTGGTCAGCCGGTCGGGGTGGCGCGCGGCGAGCTCCTCGGCGATCTCGCGCGTCTGCTCGCGCACGACGTCGTGGACCTGCGTGCGCCGCAGCGGCGCGATGACGTGGATGCCGCGCGAGCCGCTCGTCATCGCGTATGGCTCGCGGCCGAGCTCGCGCAGCAGCTCGCCCATCGCCAGCGCGCCCTCGCGGATGTGGTCGAAGTCGGCGCCCTCGTCCGGCGGGTCGAGGTCGAAGATGATGCGATCGGGCCGGTCGAGCCGGTCCGCCCGGCTCGTCCACACGTGCGGCGTGATGCAGTTGACCTGCGCGAGCCAGCGCAGCGTGGCGGCGTCGTTGGCCATCGCGTGGGTGACGCTCCCGCCGCGCCGGCGCGGCACCTCGACGGTCGCGACCCACTCCGGCGCGCCCTTGGGGATCGCCTGCTGGACGACCACCGGCCGCTCGATCCCGGCGTTCCAGCGCCACAGGTTCATCGCCCGGTCGCGCGTGTGCGGGACCATCGCCGGCGCGACCGCCTCGTAGTAGCCCGCGAGGTCGGCCTTGGTGATCCCGTCGGCCGGGAACAGGACCTTGTCCGGGTGGCTGAGCTTCACGTCTGCCATGCGTCACGCGCGATCGCGTCGACCTCCGCCCCGATCAGGAACGAGACCGACGACACGTAGAGGTAGCTGAACAGGACGAAGACCGTAGCCAGCGAGCCGAAGATCGAGTTGTAGTCGGCCACCTGGGTGACGTACAGCCCGAACACCAGCGAGGTGCCGACCCAGGCGACCACGCAGAGGGCGGAGCCGAAGGAGATCCAGCCGTGCGGCCCCGGATGCGCCGGGGCGAAGCGCAGTAGCAGCCACACGGCGGTGAACAGGAGCCCGAGCGCGACGCCCCACCGCAGGACGAACCCCACCGGGCCGCCGACCACCTCGCCCCCGAAGCGCGCGGAGGCCACGGCGGCGAGGACGAGCACGGTCACGCCGATGCCGAGCGCGATCGAGGTCACGTAGCGGCGCCTGAACGAGCGGTCCTCGCCGTCGTTGTAGACCTCCGAGAGCACGCCCATGATCGCCCGCGCCACACCCGACACCTGCCAGACCGTGACCACCAGGCCGGCCGTGAGCCACCACAGCTGCTCCTGGCTCAGCGTGCGGCGCGCGACGTCGTCGCCGACCGCGTAGACCTCCTTCGACACCTGGGCCCGGAACTGCGGGCCGAGGTCGTGGGTCCAGACGGTCTCCAGGTGGAGCGAGCCCATGGCCGCGAGGACGAGCAGCGCGAGCGGGATCAGCGAGGTCATCACCTGGAAGGCGATCGCACTCGCGTAGGTGAGGAGGTCGTGCTCCTCCATCCCGTCGATGACCTTGCGGATGAGGTCCTTCAGCCGGATCGCAGCCGTCCCAACCGCGTCGCGGCCTCGTCGATGACCTCTTCGCGCTTGCAGAACGCGAAGCGCACGAGCGACCTGACGCGTGCGGGATCGGCGGAGAACACCGACGTGGGGATCGCGACGACGCCGGCGCGCTCAGGGAGCTCGCGACAGAACGCGACGCCGTCGTCATAGCCGAGCGGGCGCACGTCGGCGTTGACGAAGTAGGTGCCCGCGGGGCGCAGGACGGTCGCGCCCGCGCGCTCGAGGCCGGCGCAGATGCGGTCGCGCTTGGCCTTCAGCTCGGCGGCGAGGCGCGCGCCGTGCTCCTCGGCGCTCGCCAGAGCGGTAGCGGCGGCGTGCTGGAACGGCGTGCCGCCGGCGAAGGTCATGAACTGCTTGGCGCCGCGCGTGGCCGCCACCAGCTCGGCCGGCCCGCACGCCCAGCCGGTCTTCCAGCCGGTGACCGAGAACGTCTTGCCGACCGAGGACACGGTCAGCGTGCGCTCGGCCATCCCCGGCAGCGTGGCGAGCGGGACGTGCTCGCCCTCGAACACGAGGTGCTCGTAGACCTCGTCGGAGATCGCGATCAGGTCGTGCTCGACACAGGCCGCGGCGAGCTGCTCCAGCTCCGCGCGATCGAGCACGCGGCCGGTCGGGTTGTGCGGCGAGTTGAGCAGCAGCACGCGCGTGCGCGGGGTGATCGCCGCGGTGAGCTGATCCGGGTCGAAGCGCCACTCCGGCGGCGTGAGCGGGACGCCGACGAGCCGCGCCCCGGCGAGCGCCGCGCCGGCGCGGTAGGAGTCGTAGAACGGGTCGAGCGCGACGACCTCGTCGCCCGGCTCGCACAGCCCGAGCAGCGTCGCCGTGATCGCCTCGGTGGCGCCGAACGTGACCTGGATCGCCTCGTGCTCGAGCCCGTAGCGGGCGCGCTGGTGCTCGGCGATCGCGTCGACGAGCGCGGGCACGCCCGGCAGCGGCGCGTACTGGTTGTGGCCGTCGCGAATCGCCTGGACGGCGGCCTCGAGCACGGCCGGCGGGCCGTCCTCGTCCGGAAAGCCCTGGCCGAGGTTGATCGACCCCGTGCGCTCGGCCAGCGCCGACATCTCCGTGAAGATCGTCGTCCCGAAGCCGGCGAGCCGACTCGCGGCAGGGCAGCGCTGATCAGGCATCAACGGAGCTTATGGCGGTGCACTCGAACCTTCATTTGAACTGATCGCGTTCGACCTTCAGATTGGAATTCACAGCTCCCCGCGCTCGTCCGTTCCAACAACGATGGCCACCACCCTCTCTCCCACCCACCCCGTTGCCGCGCCGCCGCAGGCCAGCGAATGGCAGATCTGGACCGGGCTCTGGATCGTCTACCTGGTCTGGGGCTCGACCTATCTCGCCATCCGCGTGGTGGTCGAGACCGTCCCGCCGTTCCTCTCGGCCGGCGGGCGCTTCGTCCTCGCGGGCGCGGCGATGCTCGCGTTCCTGGCCTGGCGGCGCGGACCGTCGGTGCTGCGCCCGTCGCGCCGGCAGCTGCGGTCCTGCCTCGCGGTCGGCGTGCTCCTCATGGGCGCCAACGCGGTCGTCAGCGTCGCCGAGGTCGACGTGCCCTCGAGCATGGCCGCGCTGCTCATCGCGTCGGTCCCGCTCTGGGTGATCCTCTACCGCCGCGCGCTCGGCGACCGCGTCGCGGCGATCAGCGTGCTCGCCGTGCTGATCGGCTTCGCCGGCGTGGCGATCCTGCTGCTGCCGGGCAAGCAGACCGGCGGCGCGCCGCTGCTCGCGCTGCTCACGTGCGTCGCGGCGGCGGCGATGTGGGCGGGCGGCTCGGTCGCTTCCACGCGCCTCGCGCTGCCGAGCGACCCCTTCGTGTCGGGCGGCTGGCAGATGCTCCTCGGAGGCGGAGTCTGTCTGCTGACAGGCGCGCTGGTGGGCGAGCTGGGCGATTTCCAGCCCGCCGAATTCAGCTCTCGCTCGCTCGTCGCGTTCGCCTATCTCGTGGTGTTCGGGTCGTGGCTCGCCTTCACCGCGTACGCGTGGCTGCTGCAGAACGCGCCGGTCTCCAGAGTCGCGACATACGCGTACGTCAACCCAGTCGTGGCGATCGCCCTCGGCTGGGCGATCCTCGACGAGGCCGTCACCGCGACGACGTTCGCGGGCGCCGCGGTCATCGTCGCCTCGGTCGCGGCGGTCGTGCGGACCGAGTCGCGGCGCTCGAACGCTCGTTGACTTGACGTTGTGCGCCCTTGCGGCGCGATTCGACTGCCGCGGTTACGGTCGCTCACATATGCGACCGATTCGACATCACCCACATGAGGCCTGGGTCGTACCGACAGCCGTGGTACTCGCGCCGACGTTCACGTCGCCGGCGTTCGCGCAGGACATCACGACCGGTTCGGTCGAGCACAACTGGAGCGTCACGGGTGGCAAGACCCGCGTGCTGACGCTGACCGCTCACAGTTCAACCGCTCCGGCGTGAAGGTCCAGGTCTTCTGGCGAGGGCAAAGGCTGCCCGTTCAGGCGAAGAACGTCACCGTCAAGGGGGGCCAGGCGAAGGCCAAGAAGCTCTTCAAGCGTCGGAAGCTCCGCGCCGGCGCCACCGTCAGCGGCCTCATGGCCGCCCCGGGTACCATCGGCCGTTTCGTCGTGTTCACCACCGCAAGGGCGCGATCCCGTCGGTCAAGAGCGCGTGCGGGAGCGTTCGACACGACGATCCCGACCGGCTGCGTCGGCCCGCCTGGTCCGCAGCGGCGCCCGCGGTAGCCCGGGGAGCTCAAGGGCCCGCTGGTCCGCGAGGCGCCACCGGTGCCACCGGCGTCAGCACGATCACGATGCGCACGGGCGCTGCGGTTCTGGTCAACCGCAACAACTTCGCCACCGGCTCGGCGTTGTGTCTCGCGGGCGAGCGCGCGACGGGAGGCGGCGTCTACCCGAACGCCAACGTCTACTTCCCCAGCATGCGTCGCCAGCTTCCCGCTGCCGGAGAACCAGGACGGCGTCACGGCACGGGCTGGAAGGTGTGCGGTCGCCAACAGCGACGTCGCCGGGTTCGCGGCGCCGGCGACCGTACGATGAGCCGTACGTCATCGCGTGCGGTGAAGGACCAGCAGCGAGGGCCGGCTGGCCCGGCGAGCTTCGCGCTGCCCGGGCCAGCGCACTGCTCGACCGCGTCGCGCAAGTGGCGGCCGCCTCGGCTCCGCGCCGACAAGTGCAAGCACTCCCGACGATTACGGCCCCGGGTCTCCGGCAGCGGCGCCTGAGCTGAGACGCTGAACCGCGCACCGCTCCCGTAGGGGACGGCGCGTGTTACTTTCGGCCACATGCGCCGCCTTTCACCCGCGACTCTCCTCACCACGCTCCTCCTCGCCCTCGCGCCCGCCGGCGCGCAGGCGGCGCGCGGACGATCAACTTCGACGACTTCACGGCGCCGACGCTGTTCGTCAATTCGCGACGGACCGCTGAAGGACCGCTACGCGTCGCTCGGCGTCCACTTCGCGGGCCCCGCCGCCAACGACGGCGGGACCGTGCTCGACGTCTCCACGTTCGCGGTCACCGGCCAGAGCGCGCCGAACGCGCTCGCGTTCAACACCAGCGCGAACTACTCGGCCGACGCCGGCGGCGGCGTGCCCCGCGGCCCCGAGACGATCAGCGTTCGACACGCCGATCCACACCGCGTCGATCCGCGTCGGGCAGACCGAGGGCGGCACGGTGCGGCTGACCGCGTTCGACGGCACGACGCCGGTGTCGCACGAACTTCCAGACCGTCGCAGTCGAACCTGCAGTCCCTCGACGTCGCCGCCGCGCGGATCACCAGCCTGCGGCTCGAGTTCAGCGGCACGGCGACGGTGTGGGACGACCTGACGTGGACGACCTCGCCGGTCTCCGCGAACGACGCCTTCGGCACCCCCGCCAACACGGCGCTGACCGTCAGCGCGCCCGGCGTGCTCGGCGAACGACCGCGACGCCGACGGCGACGCCGCTCACCGCGGCGCTGCAGCGCGCGCCGGCCAACGGCAGGTCGACCTCCGCCCTGACGGCAGCTTCACCTACACCCCGCGCGCCGGCTTCTTCGGCGTCGATTCGTTCGACTACCGCGCGAGCGACGGCACCGGCAACGGCAACGTCGCGACGGTGAGCATCACGGTCGCCGCGCCGCCTCCGCCACCTCCGCCGCCCCGACGCTGCTGAGCTCGACGGTCAGCAACGGCTGGCTCGCCGTTCCCGAAGTTCACGAAGGTCAGCAGGCTCGCCGTCAACCAGCTGCCGGCGCACTTCAAGGTCGTCGTGCGGTGCAAGACCAAGAAGCAAGCAAGCAGCAGAAGAAGGGCTGCCCGTTCAAGAAGAAGACCTTCAAGTCGTCGAAGAAGAAGCGCGAAGCTCAAGCTGTACAAGCGGTTCAAGAAGCAGAAGCTGCCCGTGGGCACGCGCGTCACCCTCACGATCACCGCGCGCGGGCTTCATCGGCAAGCAGCTTCACCTACACGATGCGCAAGCGCAAGCAGCCGAAGGTCAAGCGCCGCTGCATCCCGCCCGGGCGGCAAGCCCGGCAAGTGCAAGTGAGCTAGGCCGGGAACGGCCGCTCGAACAGCGTCGAGAGCACGACCTGCGTCTGCGTCCGGGTGATCCCGGGCCGGTCGCGCAGGCGCTCGAGCGTCTCCTCGAGGTGCGCGGTGTCGCGGGCGCGGACGTGGACGACCGCGCTCGCCTCGCCCGCCACCGTGTAGGCGGCGGCGACCTCGGGGTGGTGCTCGACGGCGTCGCGCACCTCGGCGGCCGCCATGCGGCCCTCGCAGTAGAGCGCCACGATCGCGTGCGTGCCCCAGCCGTAGCGGCCCGGGTCGACCTGGGCGGTGTAGCCGCGGATCACGCCGTCGGCCTCGAGCCGGTCGACGCGCCGCTTGACCGCCGGCGCGCTCAGCGCCACCCGCAGCCCGATGCTCTGGAACGAGCGCCGCGCATCCTGCCGGAGCAGCGCAACGATCTGCCGGTCGATGTCGTCCATACCGGGCCTAAAATAGCCGCCCGCGCAACAAGTCGCTCTTGAGAGCGGCGCCAGAGAGGCGGATCATTGCTCCCATGAGCACGCAACCCGTCGTCGCACCCCACTCCACCCAGGACTTCATGCCGCTCCACGGCATCGACCACGTCGAGCTGTGGGTCGGCAACGCCAGGCAGGCCGCGCACTTCTACACGCGCGCCTTCGGCTTCCGCGAGATCGCCTACGCCGGCCTCGAGACCGGCCTGCGCGACCGCACGTCGCACGTCCTCCAGCAGGGCCGCATCCGCCTCGTCCTCACCGGCGCGCTGACCCCGAACCACGAGATCGCCCAGCACCACGCCGCCCACGGCGACGGCGCCAAGGTGATCGCCCTGTCCGTCCCGGACGCCGCCTACGCCTACCGGGCCGCCGTCGAGCGCGGCGCGACCGGCGTGCGCGAGCCGTGGGACGAGACCGACGAGCACGGCACCGTCCGCATGTCCTCGATCGCCGCCTACGGCGAGACGCTGCACACGTTCGTCGAGCGCAAGGACTACACGGGCCCGTTCCTCCCCGGCTACGAGCCGCGCGAGGACAGCACGCCCGACGCCGGCCTGCTCACGCTCGACCACATCGTCGGCAACGTCGAGCTCGGCCACATGAACACGTGGGTCAAGTTCTACGAGGACGTGTTCGGGATGACGGAGATGCTGCACTTCTCCGACGAGGCGATCTCGACCGAGTACTCCGCGCTGATGTCGAAGGTCGTGACCGACGGCAACGGCCGCGTGAAGTTCCCGATCAACGAGCCCGCCGAGGGCAAGCGCAAGTCGCAGATCGACGAGTTCCTCGAGTTCTACGGCGGCCCCGGCGCCCAGCACCTCGCGGTCGCCACGCGCGACATCGTGCGCACGGTCACCGAGCTGCAGGCGCGCGGCGTCGAGTTCCTCAACATCCCGGACTCCTACTACGACGAGGTCCCGGAGCGGATCGGCGAGATCGAGGAGTCGCTGGACGACCTGCGGCGGCTCGGCATCCTCGTCGACCGCGACGACGAGGGCTACATGCTGCAGATCTTCACGAAGCCGGTCGGCGACCGCCCGACGATGTTCTTCGAGGTGATCGAGCGCCACGGCGCGCGCGGCTTCGGCGAGGGCAACTTCAAGGCGCTCTTCGAGGCGATCGAGCGCGAGCAGGAGCGAAGGGGGAACCTCTAAATGCGCTACGCCAGCCTGGGCGACATCCCGGCCAAGCGGCACGTCCAGTTCCGCGAGAACGGCGCCCTGCTCGTCGAGGAGGTGCTGGGCTTCGAGGGCTTCTCGGGCAACGAGTCGATCCTCTACCACCTGTGGAGCCCGTGCCGGGTCAAGGAGATCGGTGAGTTCGAGCCGATCGTGCGCGAGGAGTGGGTGCCGGACACGCACGTCCACCGGCTCACCAACACGCTCGACCTCGAGCCGCTCGGTGACCCGGTCCATGGGTCGCCAGCGTGCTCCAGTACAACGACGACGTCGAGATCGCGATCTGCATCCCGGAGGCCGAGGCGGACTACTTCTACCGCGACGGCGAGGGCGACGAGGTCGTCTTCGTGCACGAGGGCGGCGGGGTGCTGGAGACGATCTTCGGCTCGCTGCCGTTCCGCAAGCACGATTACGTCGTGATCCCGCGCGGCACGACCTATCGCTTCCGCTTCGACGGCCCGCAGCGCTGGCTGACCTTCTATACGCCGGGCGAGATCGAGACGCCGAACCGCTACCGCAACCGCTACGGCCAACTGCTCGAGCACGCGCCGTTCTCGCACCGCGACTTCCACCCGCCGGCCACGCTCGAGACCCACCGCGAGCGCGGCGAGTACGACCTCAAGGTGCGCGTCCGCGGCGGCTACCAGGACTACGTCCTCGACTACCACCCGTTCGACGTCGTGGGCTGGGACGGCTACGTCTACCCGTACACGTTCAACATCGACGACTTCGAGCCGAAGGCCGGCCGCCTGCACCAGCCGCCGCCGGCGCACCAGACGTTCCAGGGCCCGAACTTCGTCATCTGCTCGTTCTGCCCGCGCATGCTCGACTGGGACGAGAACGCGATCGCGCTCCCGTACCACCACTCCAACGTGCAGTCGGAGGAGATGATCTATTACGTCGACGGGCAGTTCGGCTCGCGCAAGGGCGTCGACATCGGGGCGATCACGCTGCACCCGTCGGGGCTGCCGCACGGCCCGCAGCCGGGGCTGGTGGAGAAGTCGCTCGGCGTCACCCGCACCGAGGAGCTGGCGGTCATGTGCGACACGTTCCGCCCGCTGAAGCTGTCGGCGCTCTCGCGCGACCTCGACGACCCCAGCTACGCGCTCTCCTGGTACGAGGAGGACGCGGACCGCACGGCCACGACCATCCCCTGAACCTCTGAGCGGTCAGCCGGCGCTGCGCGTGGCGGAGGATCGCCGGCGTCGGCGGCGCCGCTCGTACATGGCGTCGTCGGCGGCCGCGATGAGGTCGTCCAGCGTCTCGGCCGCGCAGGGGTCCACCGCCGCGAGGCCGATGCTGACCGACACTGAGTGCTCTCCGGGCGGGAGCGCCCGCGTGCCGCGGCGCACGCGCTCGCACAGGTTGCCGGCCTCGACGGCCGACGTCCCGACCAGCACGGCGGCGAACTCGTCGCCGCCGATCCGCGCGATGACGTCGGTGCGGCGCAGCACATCGGAGAGGCCGCTCGCCGCCGCGATGAGCGCGCGGTCGCCCGCCGCGTGGCCGAAGCCGTCGTTGATCGCCTTCAGCCCGTCAAGATCCATGAACAGCACACAGACCGCCGAGCCGTCGCGCTTGGCCCGCTCCAGGGCGCTGCCGCCGAGGAGCTCGAGGCCGCGGCGGTTGTAGAGGCCGGTGAGCTCGTCGTGCAGCGTCAGCTGCTCGAGCCGGGCGGCGAGGCGCTCGAGCTCGGCCGCTTGCTGCTGGGTGTGCTGCTCGGCCAGCTTGCGCTCGGTGATGTCGCGTGAGATGCCGAAGATCCCGATCACCCGGCCTTCGCGTGTGCGGAGCGGCACCTTGGTGGTCGAGACCCAGGTCACGCGTCCGTCGGCGCTGACCTCGCGCTCTTCGAGCCCGACGACCGGCTCGCCCGTGCGCATGACCTCGAGCTCGGCTGCCCGCGCGGGCTCCGCGTGCGAGGCGGCGAAGAAGTCGTCATCGGTGCGCCCGAGGGCGTCCTGCACGTCGTGGAGACCGAACCAGCGCACCAGGGCCCCGCTGATCAGCGTGAACCGGCCGTCCATGTCCTTGAAGTACACATGGTCGGGCGTGTTCTCGAGGAACGTCTCGAGCAGGTAGCCCGGATCCATGTAACTCATGCCACATACGTCGGCGCGACCGCGGCTTTGCTTGAACACGCGGACGCACGAGCGCGTTACGCAGATTTGCGTTACGCTTACCTGCGTGACAGACGTCAATCCGTTCCAGTTCGGCGCGCTCGCCCTGGACGAGGCGTTCACCGACCGTGAGGCCGAGATCGCCGAGCTGCGCGCCGACGTCCGCAACGGGCAGGACGTGGTGGTCTTCGCCCCGCGCCGCTACGGCAAGTCCTCGCTCGTCTGGCGCGCGGCGCAGGAGCTGCTGCGCGAGAAGGTGCTGGTCGCCAGCGTCGACCTGATGACGACGCCGACGCCGGCCAAGCTGGCCGAGAAGCTCGCGCGCGCGATCCACGACGACATCGCCTCGCCGCTGCTGCGCGCCCGCGAGCGGCTGCGGATCTTCGGCGACCTGAAGGTCAGCCCCACCATCACCGTCGACGCCAATACCGGCGCGCCGTCGTTCTCGTTCTCGGTCACCGAGCGCCCGGAGGACATCGACGCCACGCTCGAGCGGCTGCTCGAGCTGCCGGGCGAGCTGGGCGCCGAGCGCAAGCGCCAGGTCGCGCTCGTGCTCGACGAGTTCCAGGAGGTGATCGACATCGACCCGCGGCTGCCGCGCCTGATGCGCGCGGTCTTCCAGCAGCAGCCGGAGGTCGCGCACGTCTACCTCGGCTCCAAGCGCCACATGCTGCGGCGGCTGTTCAGCGACGAGAACGAGCCGTTCTGGCGCAGCGCCAAGCAGATGGAGCTCGGGGTGATCGAGGTGGCGGAGTTCGCCCCGTTCATCGAGCGCCAATTCGAGCGCAGCGGGCGCTTCATCTCCGCCGAGGCGGTCGAGGCCATCCTCGCGATCACCGCCGGCCACCCCTACGCGACGCAGGAGCTCTGCTACTTCGCCTGGCAGGAGGTCGGAGCGGAGGAGCGCGCGGAGGCGGCCGACGTCGACGCCGCCCTGGCGCGCGTGCTGAGCTCCGAGCACGCGCACTTCTCGCTGCTGTGGGAGCGCGCCTCGAGCGTGCAGCGGGTGCTGCTGACCGAGCTCGCGCGCGAGCCGGGGCGGCCGTTGTCGGCCGACTACCGCAACCGCCACAACCTGCCGGGGCCCTCGACGGTGCAACGCGCGGTCGAGACGCTGGAGCGGCAGGAGCTCGTCGCGCGCGAGCGCGGGCTCGTGCGGATCGTCGAGCCGTTCCTCGCCGCCTGGCTGCTGCGTGATATGAGGGTGCCGTGACGCACGGCTTCACCTGGCGGGACGGAGAGCGGACGATCCGCTTCGGGCGCGGGACGATCGCCGGCGCGGTCGAGACGCTCGGCGGCGAGGGCTACGCGCTGCTCACCACCGAGCGCGCGGCGGCGATGGCGCCGGGGGTGGTCGAGGGCGCGGCGGGCGTGCACATGCTCGGCGACGGTTACGTCGACGAGCTGGCCGGCGAGCTGCTCGGCGCGGTCGCGCGCGAGCGGGTCGTGGCGCTCGGCGGCGGCCGCGTGGTCGACACGGCCAAGGCGCTGGCGGCGGCCAGCGGCGGCACGCAGGTCGCGATGGCGGTCCCGACCACGCTGTCGGGGGCGGAGATGACCCGCATCCACCGCCGCGCCGCGGGCTCCGACCAGCGCGCGCCGACCGTGCGCGCGCGGGTGGTGGTCAACGACCCCGACCTCTCCGCCTCGCAGCCGGTCGCCGACCTGGCCGCGAGCGCGCTCAACGCGCTCGGCCACGCGGTCGAGGGGCCGTGCACGCCGTTCGCCAACCCGGTGGCGACGCTCGCCGCCCACGACGGCGCGCGGCTGCTCGCGCGCTCGCTGGGCGAGCAGCCCGACCGCGAGGCGCTCGCGCTCGGCGCGCTGCTCGCTGGCTACGTCATCGACTCGACCGGCTACGGCCTGCACCACGTGCTCTCCCAGACGCTAGTGCGGCTCGCGGGCGCATCGCACGGCCAGGCCAACGCGGTCCTGCTCTGCCACACGATCGGCGCGCTGGCGTGGCGCTTCCCGCAGCGGATCGAGGCGCTCGGGATCGCGCTCGAGGACGACCCGGCGGACGTCGCGGCGCGGATGTGCCGGCTGACCGGCGCGACGCGGCTGCGTGACATCGGCGTGCAACGGGAAGCCCTGGCGGAGTGCGCCGCGGCGGCGTCCGAGCGGCCCGAGCTCGACCTCACGCCCCCGCGCGCCGACCGGGCCGAGCTGCTGGCACTCTACGAGGGGGCATGGTGAACGAGGGACTGAAGGCCTGCGAGGAGAAGATGCGCGACGCGGGCGTGCCCGACGCCGCGATCGCCACCTTCGCCCACTACTACGAGCAGCTCGAGTCGGGCGAGACGGGGATGCTCCCCGACGCCGACCTCGACCAGCTCTCCGACGTCCCCGCCTACGACGACCTGCCCGACGAGGCCGACGCCGAGGCGCTCGACAAGACCGTGGTGATCAAGCTCAACGGCGGCCTCGGGACGAGCATGGGCATGGAGCAGGCGAAGTCGCTGCTCGAGGTCAAGCAGGGCAAGACCTTCCTCGACATCATCGCCGGGCAGGTGCTCGAGCTGCGCAAGGAGCACGGCGCGCGGCTCCCGCTCGTGCTCATGAACTCGTTCGCCACGCGCGACGACACGCTGGAGGCGCTCGAGCAGCACCCGGAGTTGGAGTCCGACGTGCCGGCCGACTTCGTGCAGAACAAGGAGCCGAAGATCACGGTCGAGGATCGCTTCCCGGTCGAGTGGCCCGACGACCCGCAGCTCGAGTGGTGCCCGCCGGGGCACGGCGACGTCTACACCGCGCTGCAGACGTCCGGCACGCTCGACGAGCTGGTGAAGCGCGGCTACGAGTACGCGTTCCTCTCGAACTCCGACAACCTCGGCGCGGTGCTCGACCCACGGGTCCTGAGCTGGTTCGCGGCCGAAGGGCTCCCGTTCGTGATGGAGGTGTGCGAGAAGACGCCCGCCGATCGCAAGGGCGGCCACCCGGCGGTGCTCAAGGAGACCGGCCTGCTCGTGCTGCGCGAGACCGCGCAGACACCCGAGGAGGACCTCGAGAAGTTCGGCGACATCGACACCTGGAAGTACTTCAACACCAACAATCTGTGGGTCAACCTGCGCGCGCTGGCCAAGGTGCTCGACGACAACGACGGCGTGCTCGGGCTGCCGATGATCGTCAACAAGAAGACCGTCGACCCGAGCGACAAGTCGACGCCCGAGGTCTTCCAGCTCGAGACCGCCATGGGCGCGGCGGTGGGCGTCTTCGCGGGTGCGCGCACGCTGGTCGTGCCGCGGCGGCGGTTCGCGCCGGTCAAGACCACGAGCGACCTGCTCGTGCTGCGCTCCGACGCCTACGTGCTCACCGACGACTTCCGCGTCGAGCCGTCACCCGACCTGCCCGACGGCCTGCCGCTGGTCGAGCTCGACTCCGACCACTTCAAGCTGCTGCGCGACTTCGACGCGCGCTTCCCGGCCGGGCCGCCGTCGCTGGTGGGCGCGAAGAAGCTGGCGGTCGAGGGCGACGTGAAGTTCGGCCGCGACGTCGTCGTGCGCGGCGAGGCGTCGGTCAGCAACGACGGCGACGAGCAGCTCGTCGTCGACGACGGCGCGGTGCTGGAGGGCTAGCCCTCGGCGAGCCGCTTGATCGCGATCAGGCGCTCGTCCCACCCGGCGGCGACCCTGGCCATCCGCTGCCTCGCCTCATCGAGGCGATCCTCGCTGACCGCGAAGCGGACCTCGCGCCCAGCCCGCCGCGACGCGACCAGCCCCGAGCGTTCGAGCACGGCGAGGTGCTTCGCGACACCCTGACGGGTGATCGGGAGTGCCGCGGCAAGCCCGCTCGCCGTGGCGTCGCCGCGCTCCAGGAGCAGGTCGATCACCCGCAGGCGCATGGGATCGCCGAGCGCCGCCCACAGGCGATCCTCGTCCTCCTGGCTCATCTGGCGGCGTAGGCGCGCAGCTCGTCGAGCTCGACGCCCCAGCCGACGCGGTTCTCGTCGGCGTGGCGGGCGCGCTCGTCCTCCGGCCACGCGAGGCCGGCGAAGCCGCTCTCGACGACGCGGAGCCGGGTCGACTCTCCCTCCGGGCTGAGGGTCATGACCACCAGCGTCGAGCCGTCAGCGTCCTCACGGCGCAGCCAGCGGAACGCGAAGGTGTGCGGCGCCTCGACGGTCTCGACCCGCCCCCGGTAGCTGCCGTGCCCGTGCCAAGTCAGCAGCATCGCGCCGCCCGGGCGCAGGTCGATCTCGGCCTCGTCGCTGAACCAGCCGGCCAGATGCCGGGCCTCGGTCACGATCGCCCACACCCGCTCGGGCGGCGCATCGATGACGATCTCCCTCGTGATCGAGTCGGGAACCATAGGCCCGACGGTACCGCAACCATCGGTTGCATTTCGTCCACGGAAATGCAACCATCGGTTGCATGACACCAAGACCGCTCATCGCCGCGATGCAGGTGACGCTCGACGGCTTCATCCAGGACCCCGACGGCATGTCCGAGTGGGTCGACTCGTGGGCCGACGGCCTTGAGCTCCTCCCCCCGGTCGACGCGTTCGTCCTCGGCGGCGGCATGTTCCCCCAATACGAGTCGTTCTGGACCGCGATCCTCGACGACCCCGCCGCCGCCGCCGAGCTGCTCGGCCGGGACCCGTATCCCCGCGAGATCGCCTACGCGCGGCGCGCTGCCGAGACACCGCATCTCGTGCTCTCCCGGACGCTTGCCGAACCGAGCTGGCCGACCGCCCGGATCATCCGCGACCTCGGCGAGCTCACCGCGTTCACCAAGCAGCCGGGGAGGCCCGCCTACGTGGTCGGCGGCCCCGGATTGGTGACGAGCCTGATCGACGCCGGCCTGCTCGACGAGCTCCGCCTGATCGTGCACCCGGTGGCGCTGGGAGACGGGAGGGCGCTCTTCGCACGCCGCCAGTCGCTCGGGCTCGTCGACGCGGCACCGACGGCGGGCGGCCGCGTCCGCCTTGCCTACCGGCCCGATGCGTCCCGCTGACTTCGACGCGGCGGTCATCGGCGAGTTCCGCGCGCGCGGCGGGCAGGTCGGCGGCTCGCTCGCCGACACGCCGCTGCTGCTGCTCGGGACGACCGGCGCCAGGACCGGCCGGCCCCGCACCACCCCGCTCGCCTACCGCAGGGAGGCCGACCGCCTCTACGTCATCGCCTCGGCGGGCGGCGCCCCGGGCCACCCGGCCTGGTACCTCAACCTGCGCGCCCACCCGGCCGTGACCGTGGAGGTTGGGACGGAGCGGTTCGAGGCGACCGCGACCGTGTTGGCGGGCGCGGACCGCGACCGCGTGTTCGCCGCCATCGTCGGTGACAGCCCGACAGCGGGCACGTATCAGTCGATGACCGGGCGCACGATCCCGGTGGTCGCGCTCGACCGGAGGGGCGGCTAGATCTTCAGTAGCGCGATCGTGTTCGCCACGAACAGGATCGCGAACAGGATCGTCCAGCGATCGAGGTTGCGCTCCATCAGCGAACCGCCCGTGCTGCCGCCCGCGGTGCCGACGCCGAAGGCACCGGACATCCCCGCGTCCTTCCCCGAGTGGAGGAGGATCAGGAAGATCAGGCCGACCGAGATGAAGACCTGGAGGACGGCGAGGACGGAGTGCATGCGCGCCTCAGGATAGCCGTGGAACACGGGAGGGGCGGCAACCCGTTGCCGCCCCTCCCGTTTTGCGTGCGGCTCCCCAGCCGCAGGTCTGTGTCCGGCCCAACCCTTTCCCGGGGAGCTGTAACGCGCGAGCCGCGCGGCGGTTGGAAGGTTCGCTACAGCGCGTCGAGCCGGCGCAGGAGCTCGATCGCCTCGGCGCGCAGGGCGCGGTCCTGCGCCCGCCAGTCCGCCTCGGAGAGCTTGCCGGTGCGGTAGTCGAGCTCGGCGTCGCGGATCTCGGCGTACTTGGCCTCCTTGGCGGCTTCGAGCGCGTCGCGCTCCGCCGCCTCCGACGCCTCGGCGGCGGCCGCGCGCCCGCGCCGCAGCGGCGCGCTCACGACGAGCACGACGACGGCGAAGACCACCACGACCAGCAGCACGTCCACTCCGGGGAGGCTAGATGGGTATCAGGCGCGGCCGAGCTCTTGCGCCACGCGCGCGGCGTAGCGGGCGGCGACCGGCCGCGGCGCGCGGCGCGGCGCGGGCCAGAGGGCGATCAGGCCGCCGCAGAACACGATCAGCGCGCCGATCCAGATCCAGCTCACCAGCGGCGAGACGATCAGCCGGAAGGTGGCGGGCGGCGGGTTGTCGGAGTACGAGTTGGTCAGGCCGACGAGAGCCTTGGCGAGCAGAATGTCGCGCTGCGCCGCGGGCAGATCGTCCTTGGCCTGCGTGAAGACCTTGTCGCCCTCCGCGATCTGCTTGCGCAGGTCGCGCACGTTGGGCGAGATCGCGCTCCAGACGTCGCGGCGCAGGCCCGCGCGCAGGCCGACCTCGCTGGTCGCCTCGCCCTCGAAGAAGCGCGAGATCGGACCCAGCGAGGGGTCCTCGGTGGGGAAGAACGACTTCTCGGTCCGCAGCGTGCCGACCGTCTTTCCGTCGCGGGAGACCCGCATCACGGCGCCGAGGTCGATCTTCTCGAGCCGGCCGTTGTTGGCCGCCCGCAGGTCGCCCGTCGGCTTCACGTACGTGATGTCGTAGCCGCCGACCTTCGTCGTCTGGCCGACGCCGAGCTGGACGTCGTGGGCGGCCTGGAACGCCGAGGAGGCCGCCACGCCGGCGAACAGCACGGAGACGCCGACGTGGACGATGTAGCCGCCGTAGCGGCGCCGGTTGCGCCGCACGAGCTGCACGAGCGCACGCGGCACGGAGTCGTCGGACATCGCCCGCCGCGCGCGCACGCCGCGCCACAGCTCCTGGCCGACCGCGGCGACGACGAACGACGCCAGGCCGAACATCAGCAGCGCCGGCACCGAGCCGCTCACGCCCGCCACGAGCAGCAGCACGACCACGGCCACGCCGACCGCGGCGGGCCGCAGCAGGTTGCGGCGCAGGTTCGCGGCCGTCGCGTGCCGCCAGGCGATCACCGGGCCGATGCCGGACAGCAGCACGAGCACCAGCGCCAGCGGGACGATGTACTTGTCGAACCACGGCGGGCCGACCGAGGCCTCGTTGCCGGTCAGCGCCTCGGAGATCAGCGGGAAGAACGTCCCCCAGAAGATCACGAAGCAGAGGCCCACCAGGACGAGGTTGTTGAGCAGGAAGATCGCCTCGCGGGACAGCAGCGAGTCGAGCTTGTGCTCGGAGCGCAGGTCGGGCGCGCGCGAGGCGACGAGCGCGATCGAGCCGGCGATCATCACGCCGATCAGGACCAGGAACGGGATCCCGAGCGTCGAGGCGCCGAACGCGTGGATCGAGTTGAGGATCCCCGAGCGGACCAGGAACGTGCCGAGGATCGCCAGCACGCCCGTGGCCAGCACGAGCGAGACGTTCCACACCTTCAGCATCCCGCGCTTCTCCTGGATCATCACCGAGTGCAGGAACGCGGTGCCGATCAGCCACGGCATCAGCGAGGCGTTCTCCACCGGGTCCCAGGCCCAGTAGCCGCCCCAGCCGAGCTCGGTGTAGGACCAGCGCGCGCCCAGCAGGATCCCGATGCCGAGGAAGAACCACGCGGCGAGCGTGAACGGGCGCGTCAGCCGGATCCACTCGGCGTCGAGCCGGCGCGTGATCAGCGCCCCGACCGCGAACGCGAACGGGACCGCGAACAGCGTGTAGCCCGAGTACAGCATCGGGGGGTGGATCATCATGCTCGGATGCCGCAGGAGCGGGTTGAGCCCGGCGCCCTCGGCCACCACGGTCGCGGCGCGGTCGAACGGGTTCTCGAGGAACACCAGCAGCGTGCAGAAGAAGACCGCGAAGCCGAGCAGCACGGCGGTCGCGTAGGGCGCGACCTCGCGCGCGCGCCGGCGGGTGAGGAACAGGATCAGGCTGCTCCACGTGCTCAGCAGCACGACCCACAGCAGCAGCGAGCCCTCCTGGCTCGACCACACCGCGGTCGCGCGGTAGAAGGTCGGCGTCGTGGTCGAGGAGTGGTCGCGCACCACCGAGAGCGCGAAGTCCGAGCGCAGGAAGGCGCCCTCCAGCACCGCGAAGGCGACCAGCAGCACGCCGGCGGTGGCGTAGACCGCCCGGCGGCCGGAGTCGACCCACGCGCGGCCTCCGCCGCGCGCGCCGTAGAGCGACGCGCCGATGCCGTAGAGCGCCGTGCAGAGCGCCAGGGCGAGGCAGCCTGAGCCGAGGCTCAGCATCGGCTCAGGTGTGCTTCTTCTCGGCCGTGAACTTCGACGGGCACTTGGTCACCAGCGAGTCGCGCTGCCCGACGAACGTGTCGCCGCGCTTGCGGACGTCGACGATGATCTCGCGCCCGTCGCGGAACGGGTCGGGCAGCGCGCCGGTGTAGGTGACGGGCACGCTGCCGTGCCCCTCGCGGTCGCGGACCCGGAACGTGTGGGTGGTCCCGTGGCTCTGGATCGAGCCCGGCTGGACCTTTCCTGTCAGTTGGTACACCTGTCCAGCCTGCGCGGAGGTCGCCAGCTGCGACGGCGAGCGGGCCTCGCTAGAGGCCGAGAAGCTCGTGTAAATCAGCGCCGAAGCCAGCAGCAGAGCGCAGGTCAGGGCGATCACGAAACGGAGCTTGCGCTTCCGGGCGGGGTCCACGGCTCCATTATGGCGACGCGGGCGACCGCGTCCGGGCCAGATCGTCCGAGAAACCTTTACGCAAGTTCTGGGTTAGTTCTGTCGAAGACTGTCCTAATGCATCTCGCCACACAGATCTCCCGACGCGCCCGCAGGGGTGACGCGCGCCCGGCCCCCGAGGACCTCAGAGCCTCGGAGCGCCTCCGCGCCCAGCGCACCCCGGCACCGGAGGATCAGGCCCTGTACCGGTGCCAGTGCGGATACAGCTTCAAGGCGGAGGTCACCACCTCCGTCGGCTGTCCCCACTGCGGCACCAGCCAGGCCTGGTAGTCCTCCCGCGCCGTACACCCTTCCAGACGGCCGCGAGAGCGGGCGAGGGGAATCGAACCCCCATTTCAGGCTTGGGAAGCCCGCGTCTTAACCATTGGACAACGCCCGCGACGGGCCGCCAGGATACCGGCCCGCCACTACCCTTGAGGGCATGCGCTTCCGGGCCTCCTGGGCCGTGATCCTCGCCGCCGCCCTGCTGGTCGGGCTGCTGGCGTACGGGGTGGCCTCCAAGCGCGCCGACCGCTCGATCGACGCCGCCGTCTCCAAGGGCCAGCGGGTCGAGGCCCCGGTCCGGCAGCTCCCGGTCCTGGGCGGCCAGGGCGACTCGTCGCTCGCCGACTACAAGGGCAAGGTCGTCGTCTTGAACTTCTGGGCCTCGTGGTGCAAGCCGTGCACCGAGGAGCTGCCGCTGCTGGAGAAGACGCAGCAGTCGCTGACCGGCAAGAACGCGACGGTGCTGGGCGCCAACTACCAGGACCTATCGGACTCGGCGCTGAAGTTCGTCCGCCGCTTCAAGCTCACGTACCCGAGCCTCCGTGACCGGGACGGGCAGTTCGCCGACAAGTACGGCTCCCGCGCCTTCCCCGAGACGTTCGTGATCGACCGCCGCGGCAAGATCGCCGCCCAGCGCCGCGGGCCGGTCGACCAGGCGTGGCTGGACCGCACGCTGCCGCCGCTGCTGGGGGAGAAGGCGTGAAGCGCGTCCTGCTTGCGCTGGTGCTGCTCGTGTTCGCCACGGGCGCCGCGCCGCGGGCGACGCTGCCGGACATCGAGGACGAGGTGATGTGCGTGGAATGCAACACCGCGCTCAACGTCTCCACCTCCACCGTGGCCGACCAGGAACGCGCCTTCATCCGCCGCCAGATCGCGCTGGGCAAGGACAAGAAGCAGGTCAAGGCGGCGCTGGTGGCCGAGTACGGGCCGGGGGTGCTGGCGGATCCGCCCTCCAGCGGCTTCGACCTCGCCGCCTGGCTCGTCCCGATCCTGCTGGCGGTGCTGGGGATCGGCGGGGTCGCCTTCGCCGCGCGCCGCTGGCGCCGCGGGGCCAGTCCCGAGCCCGCCGCCGGGGAGCCGCTGGCCGACGAGGACGCTCGCCGCCTCGACGCCGAGCTCGCCGCTTACGACCGCCGATGAGCGGCGGTGTCGACACGACCGTCGTCGCCGCCTTCGCGGTCGGCTTCGTCTCGTTCATCTCCCCCTGCGTGCTGCCGCTCGTGCCCGGCTACCTGTCGGCCGTCTCCGGCGTCACGCTGGCCGAGCTCCAGCGCGGCGAGCGCGCCAACGTCCTGCTCCCCGCGTTCACGTTCTGCCTCTCGTTCACGGTCGTCTTCGTCGCGCTGGGCATGACCGCCACCGGCCTCGGCTCGACGCTGCAGGACCACCGCGACACGCTCGACCTCGTCGCCGGGTCGATCATCGTGGCGCTCGGCCTCCTGTTCGTGATCACGCCGTTCGTGCCGCGGCTGAACCGCGAGTGGCGCCCGGACGTGCTGATCGGGCGCGCCGGCTCGGGCGGCCCGCTGGTGGCCGGCGCGGCGTTCGCGGTCGCGTGGACCCCGTGCGTCGGCCCGACGCTCGGCGCCATCCTCACGGCGGCCAGCGTCAAGGACAGCGTGGCCCAGGGCGCGCTGCTGCTCGCGTTCTACTCCGCCGGGCTCGCCGTGCCGTTCATGCTGACCGCCGTGGCGTTCAACCGCGCCACCACGACGTTCCGCTGGCTGCGCGACCGCTGGACGATCGTGACCGCGCTCTCCGGCATCGTGCTGATCGTGATGGGCGTGCTGCTGCTGACCGGGGAGCTGACCCGCCTGAACATCGAGGCCCAGCAGGCGCTGGACTCGATCGGCCTGAACGTGTTCAAAGACCTGTGATCGTCGTCCTCGACGTCGGCTCGTCGTCGCTGCGCTCGTCGCTGTGGGAGCGCGACGGCTCGTCGCTCGGGGAGACGGCGCGGATCGAGCAGGCCGGGACCGGGGAGCTCGAGGCCGACCCGCTGCTGGGCCGGGTCGCCCGCGTGCTCGACCGCGCCGCCGCCGACGGCCGCGACGTCACCGCGGTGGCGACGTCGACCTTCTGGCACTGCCTGCTCGGCCTCGACGACCGCGGGCGGCCGATCACCCCGGTCTACTCGTGGGCCGACGCGCGCTCGGCGCCCCACGCCGCCGAGCTGCGCGAGCGCCTCGACGAGCAGGCGATCCACGCCCGCACCGGCTGCCGCCTGCACTCGAGCTACTGGCCGGCCAAGCTCGCCTGGCTGCGCGACTCCCAGCCCGACACGTTCGCCCAGGTGGCCGTCTGGGTCTCCCCCGGGGAGTACGTGCACCGCCGGCTGCTCGGCGACGCCGCGGTCAGCGTCTCGATGGCCTCCGGCACCGGCCTGTTCGACCAGCACGCGTGCGAGTGGGACGCCGAACTGGCCGCCGAGCTGGGCGTGGAGGACAAGCTGCCGGCGATCGACGACTCGCCGCGCGAGGGGCTGACCGGCGACTGGGCCGAGCGCTGGCCGGCGCTCGCGAACGTCCCGTGGTTCCCGGCCTGGGGCGACGGCGCGACCTCGAACGTCGGCGCCGGCTGCGTGACGAAGGACCGCGCTGCGCTGATGATCGGCACCAGCGGCGCCCTGCGCGTGCTCGACCGCGCCGACCCGCCCGAGCCGCCGCCCTCGCTGTGGTGCTACCGCGCCGACGCGGAGCGGCCGCTGCTGGGCGGCAGCCTCTCCGACGGCGGCAGCGTCGTCGCCTGGTTGCGGCAGCTCACGCAGCTGCCGGAGCCGGAGGAGGCCGAGCGGGAGATCGCGAAGATGGCGCCCGACGGCCACGGGCTGACGATGCTGCCGCTGCTCTCCGGCGAGCGCGGCCCGGGCTGGAGCGACCGCGCGGGCGCTGCCATCGAGGGCCTCACGGCCGCCACCACGCCACTGCACCTCCTGCGCGCCGGGCTCGAGGCGGTCGCGCTGCGCTTCGCGCTGCTCGACGCCGACCTGCCAGGCGACCACACCATCGTCGCCACCGGCGGCGGGCTGGCGAACTCCCCCGCGTGGACGCAGATCGTCGCCGACGCGCTCGGGCGGCCGGTGGCGCACTCCGGCGTTGCCGAGGGCTCGAGCCGCGGCGCCGCCGTGATGGCGCTGGAGGCGCTCGGCGAGCAGCCCGGCGAGGCGCCCGTGGGCGAGACCTTCGAACCGGATGCCGAGGCGACGGAGACCTACCGCGCCGCGCTCGAGCGCCAGCAGGCGCTCTACGAGCGGGCGCTCACATCGAGTCCGGCGCCTCCACCCCCAGGAGACCCAGCGACCGGGCGATGACCGCCTTGGTCGCGCGCACCTCGCCGAGCCGCAGCGAGCGCAGGGCGTCGGAGCCGGCGTCGCGCACCGGGCAGTCGCGGTAGAACGCCGCGAACGCCTGCGCGAGCTCGAGCGAGTAGGCGGCCACGCGGTGCGGCGCGCGCCGCTCGGCCGCCTCGGCGACCTCGCCGGGGAAGGCCAGCAGCTTCTTGATCAGCTCGCGTTCGGACGGGTGCAGCTCGACGCCGGTCCACGGGGCGCCTGGATCCCCCACCTGGCGCAGGATCGAGGCGCAGCGCGCGTGGTGGTACTGCACGTAGTAGACCGGGTTGTCCTTCTCCTGCGACTTGGCCAGCTCGACGTCGAGGTCGACGGTCGAGTCGTGCGAGCGGCTGAGCATGTAGAAGCGCGTGGCGTCGACGCCGATCTCCGCGATCAGGTCGTCGAGCGTCACGAAGTCACCGCGGCGCTTGGACATCGAGGCGCGGCGCGCGCCCTCGACGATGTGCACGAACTGGAGGATCGGGATCTCGAGCCGGTCCGGGTCGATGCCCAGCGCGGCCATCGACGCCTTCATGCGCGCGATGTAGCCGTGGTGGTCGGAGCCGAGCAGGTTGATCATGCGGTCATAGCCGCGCTCGAGCTTGTTCTCGTGGTAGGCGACGTCGTTGGCGAAGTAGGTCGTCTCGCCGCTGGAGCGGATCAGCACGCGGTCCTTGTCGTCGCCGAACTGCGTCGTCCGCAGCCACAGCGCGCCCTCGGAGCGGTACGTGTGGCCCCGCTCCTCGAGCAGCGCGATCGCGCGCTCCACGGCGCTGGGCGAGCCGTCGTGGAGGGTCCGCTCGAGGAACCAGGAGTCGAAGTGGACCCGGTAGGCATCGAGCGTGGCCCGGATGCCGGTCATGATCGCCTCGACGCCCTTGGTGGCCAGGACGCGGACGTCCTCGTCCGCCGCGCCGGGGATCTGCCGCGCCAGCTCGACCACGTAGTCGCCCTCATAGCCGTCCTCCGGCAGCGCCTCGCCGCGGGCGCGGGCGCGGATCGACTCGCCGAGGCGATCGATCTGGGAGCCGGCGTCGTTGAAGTAGTACTCGCGCGAAACGGTGTGGCCCGCCTGCTCGAGGATCCGGGCCAGCGCGTCGCCGAACGCGGCGTGGCGGCCGCTGGCGGCGGTCAGCGGGCCGGTCGGGTTGGCGGAGACGAACTCGAGCACCACCTTCTCGGGCTGCGCAGGCGACCCGGCGCCGAACGCGTCCCCGGCCTCCAGCAGCGCTTCCAGCGCGCCGACGAACCAGTCTTGCGCCAGGAAGACGTTGAGGAAGCCCGGCCCGGCCACCTCCACGCGCTCCACCCGCTCCCCCAGCCGCCCGGACAGCTCCCCGGCCAGCCGCTCGGCGATCTCGCGCGGCGGCGCGCCGAGCGCGGGCGCCAGCAGCATCGCCGCGTTGGTCGAGTAGTCGCCGAAGCCCTGCTTCTTCGGGCGCTCGAGGGTGGGGCGCACGGTGGTCGACGGGGTGCCGTTGCGCAGCGCGGCGGCGGCGGCCTCGACGGCGGTGCGGAGCTCTTCGAGCGGACCCATGTGGCTGCTCAGGATGACAAGGTCAACGGCAAGTGCGCTGGGTAGGGAACGTGAGGGACCGGCCGGAGCGGCAAAACGTTCCTTTCCGGGCTCCCGCGCGGTCGAGAGGAACGAAAGGTGCCCTGTAGGCGGCGTTTCGTTCCCTTGAGCGCTCGCGCGCGGTTGAGAGGAACGAAATGGCGGCTCACCCCTCGCTCCCTACCCAGCCGCCGTTGACTTTCAGTGGTGGTACGGCTCGCCCGCCAGGATCTTGTGGGCCCGGAACAGCTGCTCGAGCAGCACCACGCGCGCCAGCTGGTGCGGCAGCGTCATCGGGCCGAGCGAGAGCTTCGCGTCGTGGCGTTCCAGATCGGTCCCGAACGGGCCGCCCAGCACGAAGACCACGTCGAGCCCCGCCTGCCGCCGCTGCTCCAGAAACGCGGCGAACGCCTCCGAGGACAGCTCGCGGCCGCCCGCGTCGAGCAGCACGACGTAGGCCCGCTCGGGGATCCGGCGCTCCAGCGCCTCGTCCTCGCGAACCTCGACGATCTCCACCCGCGCCTGGCGGCGCAGCAGCTTCTCGTAATGGTCGACGTCGTCGGTGAAGGGCGGGCGCAGCCGCCCGACCGCAAGCACGATGAGCCGCACTAGGCGATACTAGGCGTCACATGGCTGACGAGGACCAGGAGCGCCACATCAACCTGCAGACGACCCCGGAGATCATGGCCGGGCACTACGCGAATTTCGCGAACGTCTCGCATTCCGATTACGAGTTCAGCATCACGTTCGCCCGCGTCGACCATGAGGTCGAGGAGCAGGAGGTCCCCGGCGTGGTCGTCACGCGGGTCAACCTCTCCCCACGCCTCATGCGCGAGCTGATCGACGCGCTGGAAGACAACTACGGCAAGTGGAGAACCCGCGAGGGCATCAAGAGCTTGCCCGAGATCGATGAGGAGAGGCATGGACACGACCCCTCCTGACGAGCCCAACTACAGCGTCGAGCACGACCCCGTGGAGGGTGCGCTGCTCGTGATGGCAGCGGGCGAGCTGGACCTGGCGGCGGCGCCGCGGCTGGCGACCGTCCTCTCGATGGCGACCCAGAGCGCCGAGCCCTGCGTGGTGCTCGACCTCGCCGAGGTCGACTTCATCGACTCGACGGCGCTCGGGGCGATCATGCACGCCTCGACCGAGGCCGAGGCGGCGGGCAAGCGGATGCTGGTCGTCGCGCTCGACGGCCCCGTCCGGCGCCTGCTGGAGATCACGAACCTGACCGGGCGCTTCCGCGTCTACCCGTCGCGCGAAGACGCCCTGGCGGCCGCCTCGGCCTGACCGATCCGCTGCATCGTCGTCGGGTGGGTGCCGAGCAGGAACGACACCCACCCCGGCGGGTCGGGGTCGGAGACGTTCTTGATCGCGATCCGGCGCTGGAAGTCGATCTGCTGCTGCGGCTCGTGGGTCGCCTCGAGCGCGAACGCGTCGGCGCTGCGCTCGACCTGGCGTGAGAGCTGGTTCGAGATCACGGTGATGGCGGGCGCGATCAGCGCGATCGCGAGCAGCATCGCCGGCAGCGCGGCCGGGCTGCCGGGGTCCTCGTCGCCGGCCAGCCGCTCGCCGAGGCGGGCGACCGCGAACATCCCGAACGGGGCGATCAGCGCGAGATAGAGCAGCCCGCGCGGCACGTCGCGGTGGCGCACGTGGCCGAGCTCGTGGGCGACGACGAACCGCACCTCGCCCGGCGTGAAGTCCTTCAGCAGGTTGTCGTAGATCACCACCCGCTTGCTGTGGCCGATCCCCGTCACGTAGGCGTTGGAGGCGGTCGTCCGGCGCGAGGCGTCGACCTCGTAGACCTGACCCACGTCGACCTTCGCCCGCTGGGCCAGCTCGAGCACGTCCGAGCGCGTGCGGCCCTGCGCGAGCACCGTGAACTTGTTGAACAGCGGGTCGAGCACGATCGGCGAGGCGTAGGTGATCCCCACGCCGAACACGACGACCACGACCGTGCCCGGGATCCACCAGCGGCGCCCGAAGCGCCGCATCCCGACGATCAGCAGCGCCCCGCCGGCGCCCCACAGGACCGCGCCGATGGCCTGCGACTTCGCGACGTCCCCCGCCCAGCCCAGCCACGACTGGGTCACCAGCCCGACGTCCTTGGCCCGCTCGCGCGCGACGGCGCTCACCGGGAGCGTCGCGAGGCCCAGCGCGACGGAGATCGCGGCCGTCACGGCGGCCCCGGCCAGCACCGGATGGCGGGCGCCGGCCCCGCGCAGCCGCGGGGGCGCCTTGCGCACCAGCAGCACCAGCACACCGGCCTCGATCAGGAGCGACGCGCCGAAGAGCCAGAGCTGTCCTGTACGGAAGTCGTGCGCCCTTTCAAGCTGCGCGGAGCTGAAATAGGCTCGCGCCTCCACAGGGACGGGCTCGGGCCCCAGATCGCGCGGCCGGAGGAGCAGCACAGCTACTTCTGCCACCACCACCGCGGCCACCAGCGCGATCGGAAGGCCAAGCGTCCTCCGCACCGAAAAGACTGTACGCATGCGCATCGCGATCGCCTCGGACATCCATGGCAACAAGCACGCCTTCGAGGCCGTGATCGCCGCCGCCGAGGCCGCCGAGGCCGACGAGTTGTGGTGTCTAGGGGACCTCGTCGGCTACGGCGGGGACCCTGACCGCTCGGTCGAGCTGGCGATCGAGCACTGCGCGATCTGCCTGGCCGGCAACCACGACCTGGCGGTCGTCGACGTGCTCTCGCTCGAGGACTTCTCGCGCGGCGCCGCGCTCGCCGCCCAGTGGACCAAGGAGACGATCAAGCCCGAGACGCGCGAGTTCCTGCTCTCGCTGTCGCCCGAGGGCGGCGCGGAGGGCGTCGGGCTCTACCACGCCTCGCCGCGCGACCCGATCTGGGAGTACGTGCTCTCCGGGCTGACCGCCGAGCTGTGCCTCGACACCACGGACTACCGGGTGTCGTTCATCGGCCACTCCCACGTCGCGCTCTCCTTCCACCGCAACGAGGGCGAGTCGGCCACCGGCTCGACCCGCCGCGAAGGCGACCACCTGGACATCTCGGCGGGCGAGTGGCTGATCAACCCGGGCAGCACCGGCCAACCGCGCGACGGCGACCCGCGGGCGGCCTGGCTGATCCTCGACACACAGCGGTGGACGGCGGAGTGGCGGCGATCCGAGTACGACATCGCCGGGGCACAAGCGGCGATCCGGGCCGCCAACCTGCCGGACTCTCTCGCCGAACGCCTTCAGTACGGTCAATAGCCCCTTATGCATCGACTGCTCCTCCTCGGGCTGGCGCTCGCCGCCGCCCTGCTCCTGACCGCCTGCGGCAGCTCCAACCCCAAGCTCATCCCGCAGGACCGCGCCGACAGCCTCAACCAGGCCGTCGACGACGTCGCGTCGCGCACCAGCGACGAGGACTGCGACGGCGCCGAGCAGGCGCTGCAGGAGGCACGCAACCAGGTCAGCGAGCTCCCGGCCGAGGTCGACAAGGCGCTCAAGCGCAACATCACGAAGTGGCTCAACCACATCGCCGACGAGATCCCCAAGGACTGCAAGCCTGAGTCGACCCCGACTCCCAGCCCCTCCGCCACCGAGGCGCCGACGGAGACCGCGACCCCGAGCCCGACGAAGACGCCGTCGCCGAGCCCGACCGACACACCGTCCCCGACCGCCACACCGTCCGCCACCGACACCCCGACGGTGGAACCGCCGGACACCGGCGGTGTCATTCCGGAGAATGGCGATGGCTGACGAACTCTTCGCGGACCGCTACCGGCTCGAGAACCGGCTGGGCGTCGGCGGCATGTCGACGGTCCAGCTCGCCTTCGACACGCGGCTGGAGCGCTACGTCGCGGTCAAGCTGCTGGCCGAGCACCTCGCCGAGGACGCGAGCTTCGTCCAGCGCTTCAAGCGTGAGGCGCTGGCCGCGGCGCGGCTCGTGCATCCCAACGTGGTGCAGGTGTTCGACTTCGGCCTCGACGACGAGACGAACCGCAACTTCATCGTCATGGAGCACGTCGACGGGCAGTCGTGCGCGGAGATCCTCAAGGAGCACGGCGCGCTCGACCCGCGCGACGCAGTCGACATCCTCGAGCAGGCCACCCGCGGGCTCGACTACGCGCACCGCAACGGCGTCGTGCACCGCGACGTCAAGCCCGGCAACCTGCTGCGCAGCCACGAGGGCGTGGTCAAGCTCGCCGACTTCGGCATCGCGAAGGCGGCCGAGGACTCGGAGATCACGAAGGCCGGCTCCGTGCTCGGCACCGCGGCCTACCTCTCGCCCGAGCAGGCGCGCGGCGAGCAGGCCGGGCCGCCCGCCGACCTCTACGCGCTCGGCGTCGTCTCCTACCAGTTGCTGACCGGCCGCCTGCCCTACGAGGCGGCGTCGCTGACCGACCTGGCCCGGATGCAGGAGTCGGGCCCGCCGCTCAGCCCCAGCGACGTCGATCCGGACATCCCGCGCGCGCTCGGCGAGGCCGTCATGCGCGCGCTGCACCCGCTGCCCGAGGGCCGCTACGAGGGCGCGCTGGAGATGGGCGACGCGCTCCGGCAGGGCCTGCGCGGGGTCGCCCCGGAGCCGACCGACGCGACGATGGCGCTCGACCAGACGTCCGCGACCCGGATGCTGGGCGAGCCGATGCCGACCGGCACCTCGTCCCGCCCGGCGCAGCGCACCCGCCGCCCGCTCGAGCCGATCGACGAGCCGCCGCGGCGGCGCCCGTCCGCGCCGCCCCCGCGCGAGGCCGCCCCACGGCAGCGCGCGAAGCCGCGAAAGCGCCGCAATCCGCTGCGCGGCCTGGTCGCGCTCGTGATGCTGCTCGCGGTCGTGGTCGTCGGCGTGATCGGCTACCAGGCGCTGCAGGACGGCTCGAACCAGGCGGTCCAGCTGCGCGAGAACATCCGCGGCAACGTGCAGGACGCCGTCGACCAGGTCAAGAGCCTGATCGACGACAACACTCGCTGACGTTCGCAGCAGCGCTGGCGAACGTCAACGGCGGCTGGGTAGGGGTCGGGTCCGAACGCCTCCGGCTCCACGAATGTCATCTCGATGTCGGTATGCGACATCGAGACGACTTTCGTCGCCGCGGCACCCCGAACCCTCCCCTCAATGCGCAGTTGCGAGCTCCCACGGCGCTGCGCCCGCCCGCGCCGCCGCCGTCGCCTCACTGAGACGGCCGGCCGCGATCGCGTCGCGCAGGGCCGCCATCAGCATCTGCAGGTAGGCGAGGTTGTGGATCGTCAGCAGCCGCGACGCCGTCGACTCGCGACCGCGCAGCAAATGGTGGACGTAGGCGCGTGAATATCCCCGCGCGCAGGCCGGGCAGGGGCAGCCCTCGAGGATCGGCTCGTCGGCCTCGCGGTAGCGGCCCTTGGCGAGATCCACCCGCCAGCGGACGGCCGGGTCCGGCACGACCGCCATGCCGTGGCGGCCGATGCGGGTCGGCATCGCGCAGTCGAAGGTGTCGATGCCGAGCTCGACGCCGCGCAGCAGGTCGTCGATCTCGCCGATCCCGAGCAGGTGGCGGGGCCGGGCGTCCGGCAGCTCGGAGACCGCCCACTCGACGACCTCGTACATCTGCGGCTTGACCTCGCCCAGCGTGCCGCCGACCGCGATCCCGCCCGGCCCGCGGGCGGCGACCTCCTGCGCGGAGGCGCGCCGCAGGTCCTCCTCCACCCCGCCCTGGACGATCCCGTAGACGAGCTGGTCGCCAGGCCCGTGCTCGGCGTGCCAGGCCAGGCAGCGGTCGAGCCAGCGGTGGGTGCGCTCGGTCGAGCGCGCGGTGTAGTCGCGGGTGACGTTGAACGGCGTGCACTCGTCGAACACGAGCGCGATGTCGGAGTGCAGGGCAGCCTGGATCTCCATCGAGGTCTCGGGCGCCATGAACTGCTCGGAGCCGTCGAGGTAGGAGCGGAAGCGCACGCCCTCCTCGGCGATCGAGAGGATCGAACCGGTGCGCTCCCCGTGCGCCTGGCGGCCCTTGATCTCGTCCGCGACCGTGCCGTGGCCCATCGAGAAGACCTGGAAGCCACCGGAGTCGGTGATGATCGGCCGGTCCCAGCGCATGAACTCGTTGAGGCCGCCGAGCTTGCGGATCAGCTCGTGGCCGGGGGCGAGGAAGAGGTGGAACGTGTTGCCGAGCACCATGTCGTAGCCGAGCTCGGCGGCTTCGGAGACCTCGAGCGTCTTGACCACGGCCTTGGTGGCCAGCGGGACGAAGGCGGGCGTGCGGACGTCGCCGTGGGCGAGCCGCAGCGTGCCCGTGCGGGCGCGCGACGCCGCGTCGCGATGGTGGATGTCGAAAGCGGGGTTCCCGGGCAATGCGGGCGGCACGATAGATGCCGCCCGCACTCCCGGAAGGGCTCTTAGGCGTCGCGGCTCTCGCCGTCGATGGCGCCCTGGCCACCGATGGCGATCTTGCGCGGCTTGCGCTGCTCGGGCTTCGGGATCCGGATCTCGAGCACGCCGCGGTCGAAGCTCGCGGTCACCGCCTCGGGGTCGATCCCCTGCGGCAGCGTGAGTGAGCGCGAGAAGCTGCCGAACGAGCGCTCCACGCGGTGGAAGCCCTGGTTGCTCTCCTCGTGCTCGGCCTTGCGCTCGCCGGAGACGGTCAGCGTGCCGTCCTCGAACTCGATGTTGACGTCGTCCTCGCCCATGCCGGGGAGATCGGCGCGGAGGACGAAGTGGTCGCCGGACTCGACCAGGTCCATCGCCGGCATCCACCGGCGCAGGACGTTCCCGGAGCCATTCGACGGTGTGTCGAACACGGTGTTGAAGAGGCGGTTCATCTCGCTCTGCAGAGAGTTGATCTCGCGGAGCGGCTCCCAGCGGACGATGGTCATCGAACGTTCCTCCCTTCTCGGAACAGGTCGACCGTGGACTGAGATCGAAATTCTACGATCTCAGTCGGCTCGTATCAAGTTTTCTATAGAGCTTTCTGGAGAAGCCCGGCGAGCTCGCCCAGCTCGTCGATGCCGTAGTGGCGCAGGAAGCTGGCGCGGACGACCGACAGGTAGCTCGTGCGCGCCTGGTCGACGACGGTGCGGCCCTGGTCGGTGAGCACGGCGTAACAGCCGCGGCCGTCCTTGTCGCAGGTCGAGCGGCCGACCATGCCCTCACGCTCGAGGCGGTCGATCAGGCGCGTCATGCCGGAGCGGCTCAGCAGCGCGTGCTCGGCGAGCTCGGCCATCCGCAGCTTGCCGTCCGGTGACTTACGCAGGCTGCGCAGCACCTCGTAGGACGTCAGCGGCAGCCCGTGGCGGGCCTCGAGCTCGGCGTCGAGCTCCTTCACCAGCGTCGCGTGGACCCGGACGAGCCCGCGCAATGCCGAGAGCTCGACCTCGTCGAGCTCGGCCTCCCCGGCTGGCACGGCGACGTTCACACCGCTTAGCTTAGCCCGACCACCACCTGGAGCTTCCCGGCTCGCCGCGCGAGCTCGCTGCAGCACTCGACCTCGACGCGCGCGTCGGCCCCCGCTTCGCCGAGCGCCCGGGCGACCGCGCCGCGCAGGCGCGTCGCGAGCTCCGGGTCCCCGTCGTGACACGGCACCACGAGGATCCGCACGCCGCCAGGCTCCTGGCGGACCTGGAACTCGCGCACGCCGCGGTCGCGGGTGACGTCGCTGAAGTGCGCGGGGAGGACCGCCACCGTGCCGCCGCCACGGGCCGGCAGCGAGAGCACGTCGTCGCGGCGGCCGTCGAGCGCCGCGGCGCGCACGAGCGCGCGCCCGCACGGGCACGGCTCGGGGTGGATGGTCATGACGTCGGCGACCGCGAGCCGGATGATCGGCTGCACGCGGTTGTGGAGGTTGGTGACCAGCACCCGCGCGCCCGGCGTGCCGGGCGGCACCGGCGCGCCGTCCTCGTCGACGTTCTCCACCACGTTGGCGTCGTCGAACAGGTGGATGCCCTCGTGGCGCTCGCACTCGGAGCCGAACAGCCCCTCGGTGGTCGCGTAGAGGTCGAACGGCTGCACGCGGAACGCGGCGGCGAGGCGCTCGGTCATCGCGGGCGAGCGCAGCTCGCTGGAGGTCGACATCGCGGTCAGCGAGAGCCGTAGGCGGCCCGCCTCCTGCTCCTCGGCAAGCCGCATGGCGGCCGACGGATAGACGTTCAGGAACTGCGGCTGGAAGCGGTTCAGCGCGGCGACCTGCTCCTCGATCGGCGCCGTCACGGACAGGCCGAGGACGCGATGGACGCCGACGTCGAGCGACGCGGCGCCCTGGGTGCTCATGTGCGTGAGCGAGGCGCCGCGCAGCATCGCGAGCCGGCGGCGCGGGATCCCGGGCTTCATGCCCATCCAGGCCGACGCGCGCAGCCACTGGGCGCCGATGCCGGACCAGCCGGCGCGGTCGTAGACGAACAGGCCCTTGTGACCGGAGGAGCCGCTGGTGGTCATCACGCGGTAGCGGCCCTCGTAGAACTCGTCGCGGCGGCGCGACTCGATCCAGGCGAGCAGCGCGTCGCGGCGCAACCCTGGATCGGTCACCAGGTCGTCGTAGCGCGCCATCATCTCGGCCTTGTCGAGCGGCGGTACGCGGTCGAGCGAGGTCGCTCCGGCCGGGATCCGCTCGCGCCAGAACGCCGAGCGCTCGCGCGCATGGGCGAGCAGCCGCTCGAGCCGCTGCTGCCGCAGCCGCGCGAGCTCCGGAGCGGCCAGGCGCTCCTGCGCCTCGAAGGTCTTGGCCAGCTTGAGGAGCGTGCCGAACCAGGCGATCCGGCGGCGGTCGTATCCGAGCCTCATGCCTTCTCCCTTCCGACTTCGTCGAGCATCAGCCGGCCCACGCGGGCGCCGAGCGCCTCGTCGACCACCTCGGGCTGGGTCAGGCGCTCGAGCGCCAGCCCGATCTGCATCGCCCCGCTGGCCACCGCGAGCGGGAGGGCGGCGACCGGGAGCTCGACGCCCCGCCCCGCCGCGACCCGCTCCAGCGCGTCGGCGATCGGGACCTGGACGCGGCGGTGGATCGCTGCGAAGCGCCCGCGCAGCTCCGGGTGGCGGATCACGTGCGCCCAGAACTCGAAGAACACCGCGAGCCAGCCGTCGTCCCGCCCGTGCCGCCCGCTGGTGTCCGAGGAGATGCGGGCGAGCCCTGCCGCCGGGTCGGCGGCGAGCTGCTCGGTGAGCTGCGTCTCCGCCGCACCCGCGCGCCGCTCATAGACGGCGAAGAACAGGTCCTCCTTCGAGGCGAAGTTCGAGTAGACCGCGCCCTTGGTGTAGCCGGCGGCGGCGGCGATCTGGTCGAGCGAGGTGGCGTGGAAGCCGCCCTCCACGAACAGCCGGTCGGCCGCGGCGATCAGTTCATCGCGGGTCTGCTCACGGCGTTCGGCGCGGGACAGAGGGCGCGTTGCCATACCGTCGGTATTCTAATACCGACGGTATCTGGTTGCAAGGGTGCGTTCAGTCGTCGAACTGGTCGCTCTGGAGGATCGCGAAGGCGGCGCCCTGCGGGTCCTGGATCAGCGCGAAGCGGCCACTGGGGACGTCGATGGGGCCCATGAACGGCTTGCCGCCGGCCTCCGCGACCTTCTTCACCGTCGCGTCGACGTCCTCGACCGCGAAGTACGGGAACCAGTTGGCCGGCACGCCCTCGGGCGGAACCGTCATGCCGCCCTGCGAGCGGTCGCCGTTCCTGATAACCCAGTAGGGCGGTTGCTCGCTCATCTGGTCGAACTCCCAGCCGAGCAGCGCGCCGTAGAACTTCTGGGCCGCCTGAGCGTCGGGCGTGGCGGTGTCCGCCCACGCCAGCGCGCCCGGCACGTTGACCACCTCGGCGCCGATGCTGTCGCCGGCCTGCCACAGGCACAGGACCGCGCCGGTCGGGTCGGCGATCACCGACATCTTCCCGGCGTTGAAGACGTCGAACGGGCCCGCGAGCACGTTGCCGCCCGCCTCCTCGACCTTGCCGGTGGTCTCGGCGACGTCGTCGACGGTGACATAGACGTTCCAGTGCGGCGGGATGCCCTGCTCGGACTCGCTCGACTGCTGCGGCGAGATCGCCGCAGCGATGCGGTCGCCGAGCTTGCCCATCGAGTACGTCGTGCCGTCGTCGATCGGCTGCTCGTCGTACTCCCAGCCGAACAGGCCGCCGTAGAACGCCTTCGCGGCGTCCTGGTCGGTCGTCGCGAGGTCGCTCCAGGAGATCGTCCCGGCGTCGTGGCTCGTGCGGTCACCCATGGTGATTGCTCCTTCTCAGTCGCCGGCCGCGAGCAGCGACCGTCCGGTCATCTGTTCCGGCTGCCCGATGCCCAGCAGGGCGAGCGCCGTGGGCGCCACGTCGGCGAGGATCCCCTCGCCGTCGAGCTTCGCGCCCTCGACTGTGACGATGAACGGCACCGGATTGAGCGAGTGAGCGGTGTCCGGCGAGCCGTCCTCCTCGAGCATCTCGTCGGCGTTGCCGTGGTCGGCGACGATGATGCAGGCGCCGCCGGTGCCGTGGACCGCCTCGACCACCCGGCCCAGGCACTCGTCGACGGTCTCGATCCCTTTGACCGCCGCCTCGATGACGCCGGTGTGGCCGACCATGTCGGCGTTGGCGAAGTTGATGATCCCGAACACCGGGGTGTCCTGCTCCCAGTGCCGGATGAACGCGTCGGAGGACGCGCGCGCGCTCATCTCGGGCTTCCTGTCGTACGTCGGAACGTCGCGCGGGGAGTCGACGAGCTCGCGCACTTCGCCCGTGTACGGCTCCTCCTCGCCGCCGTTGAAGAAGTACGTCACGTGCGGGTACTTCTCCGTCTCGGAGACGTGCAGCTGGGTCTCGCCGCGCTCGGCGATCAGCTTCGCCAGCGTCATCTCAGGCCGCTTCGGCGGGAACGCCACCGGATACGGCCAGCCCTCCTCGTACTCGGCAAGCGTCGCGTAGCGGTCGACGCCCGCCTTGTCGAGCGCCTCGGTGATCTGGCGCATGCGGTCGGGGCGGAAGTTGAACGCGAACACCGAGTCGCCGGGGCGGATCGTCGCGTCGTCGTCGCCGACCTTCGTCGCGGTGATGAACTCGTCCGTCTCGTCGCGCTCGTAGGCCGCTTTCGCGGCCGCCTCGCCGGACTCGGCGTCGTGCTCGGCCTTGCCCTCCATGAGCAGGTCGACGGCCTTCTCCGTGCGGTCCCAGCGCGTGTCGCGGTCCATCGCGAAATAGCGGCCGACGACGGAGCCGATCCGCCCGCAGCCCGCCTCGTCCATCCACGTCTGGACCGTCGCGAGAAAGTCGGCGCCGCCGTGGGGCGAGGTGTCGCGGCCGTCGGTGAAGGCGTGCAGGACGAGGTCCTCGACGCCCTCCTTCGCGGCGAGCTCGATCAGCGCCTTCAGGTGCCGGTCGGAGGAGTGCACGCCGCCGTCGGACACCAGCCCGATGAGATGCACGCGCGGCGCATCGCGCAGCGCCGCGAGGATCACCTCGTTCTC
The DNA here is from genome assembly GCA_963722815.1 of uncultured Solirubrobacteraceae bacterium. Taxonomy (GTDB): domain Bacteria; phylum Actinomycetota; class Thermoleophilia; order Solirubrobacterales; family Solirubrobacteraceae; genus DASQFQ01. Next base: position 566,895 of record CAVROM010000003.1, on the reverse strand, counting down.
GGCCAGCGAGCCGTCCTCGACCGCCTTGTCGATCCGCAGCAGGTCCTGCGGGACGATCGCTCCCGCGCCGAGGTTGAGGTGGCCGACCTCTGAGTTGCCCATCTGCCCCGCGGGCAGCCCCACCGCCTCACCGCAGGCGGTGAGCTGCGTATGGTCGTACTCGTCCCACAGCCCGTCGAACACGGGTGTACTGGCGAGCGAGACCGCGTTCCCGGGACCGTCCGGCGCCAGCCCCCAACCGTCGAGGATGACGAGGCAGACGCCGGATACGGGTTTCACGGACTCGCGACCTCCGCGCGCGCGATCTCGACGACCTGCGCGAACGAACCCGCGTCGAGGCTTGCGCCGCCGATGAGCGCGCCGTCGACGTCGGGCAGCGCCAGCAGTTCCGCAGCGTTCTCCGGCTTGAGCGAGCCGCCGTAGAGGATCCGCACGGCCTGGCCGCCCTCCTTGTCGATCCCCTCCACAAGTGCGCGCACGAAGGCGACCGCCTCCTGCGCCTGTTCGGCCGTGGCGCTGCGGCCGGACCCGATCGCCCAGATCGGCTCGTAGGCCACGACGACCTCGGGCAGCCGATCGACCGGCACCTTCTCGAGGCCCTCCTGGACCTGGTGGCGGAGCTTGCGCTCGGTGTCGCCGCGCTCGCGCTCCTCCTCGGTCTCGCCGACGCACAGGATCGGCGTCAGCCCCGCCTCGAGCGCAGCCGGCACCTTGAGCGCCAGCGCCTTGTCGGTCTCGCCGAACAGCTGGCGCCGCTCGGAGTGCCCGAGCACGACGCCTTGGACGTCGATCTCGGCCAGCATCGCGGGCGACACCTCGCCCGTGAAGGCACCCTCGTCGGCCTCGTGCATGGTCTGGGCGAAGATCTCCACCCGCGAGCCGCGCGCCGAGTCGACGAGCGCCTGCAGCGCGAGGAACGGCGCGCAGATCGCGATGTCGACGCCGTCGGCGGTGGAGACCTTCGGCAGCAGCGCCTGGATGAACTCCTCGGCCTCGGCGATGGTCTTGTACATCTTCCAGTTGCCGGCGATGAAGGGCGTGCGGCTCACGAGAGCGCCTCCACGCCGGGGAGCGTCTTGCCCTCGATCAGCTCGAGCGACGCGCCGCCGCCGGTCGAGAGGTGGTCGACGCGGTCGGCGAGCCCGAACTCGGCGAGCGCCGCGGCAGAGTCGCCGCCGCCCACCACCGTCGTGCCCTCGCAATCGGCCATGGCCTCCGCTACCCGGCGCGTGCCGGCCGCGAACGGCTCGAGCTCGAAGGCGCCCATCGGCCCGTTCCAGAACACCGTGCCAGCCTCCGCGATCACCGAGGCGTAGGCCTCGGCGGAGTTGCGCCCGATGTCGAGCCCCATCCAGCCGTCGGGGACGTCGACGCCGTCGAGCTCCTGCACCTCGGTGTCGGCGGAGAACTCGCGACCCGCGACGAGGTCGATCGGCAGCTCGAGCTTGTCGCTCTCGAGCGCGCGCCTCGCCGGCTCCACACCCTCGTCCTCGCACTTCGACGAGCCGACGTTGTGGCCCTGCGCGGCGAAGAACGGGAAGCACATGGCGCCGCCGATCAGGACCGTGTCCGCGCGCTCCAGGAACGCGTCGAGGACCCCGATCTTGTCGGTCACCTTGGCGCCGCCGACGACCGCCACCAGTGGCCGCTTCGGCTCCTCGAGGATCTTCGTGAGCGTCGCGACCTCGCGCTCGAGCAGCCGGCCCGCCGCCGACGGCAGCAGGTGCGCGACCGCCTCGGTGGAGGCGTGCGCGCGGTGTGCGGCGCCGAACGCGTCGTTGACGTAGACGTCGCCGAGCGCCGCGTAGCGCTTGGCCAGCGCCGCGTCGTTCTTGGTCTCCCCCGGCTCGTAGCGGACGTTCTCCATCATCACGACGTCAACGTCCGGGACCTCGTCGAGGTTGGGCGCCAGCACGACCTCGGTCTCCAGCAGCTCGGAGAGCCGCTCCGCCGCCGGCTTCAGCGAGAACTCCGGCTCGCGGTCCTTGGGGCGGCCGAGGTGGGCGAGCAGCACGAGCTGCGCGGCACCCTTCTCGCGCAGCTCGCGGAGCGTCGGGAGCGCGCCCTGGATGCGGGCGTCGTCGGTGATGCGGCCATGGTCCAGCGGGACGTTGAAGTCCACCCGGACCAGGACGCGCTTCCCTTCGACGTCGAGATCGTCAAGCGTGCGCATGCACCAGCACCCGCTGCGCGAGCTCGACGCAGCGGTTCGAGTAACCCCACTCGTTGTCGTACCACGAGACGACCTTGACGAGCGTCCCGTCCAGCACCAGCGTCAGCGGCGCGTCGAAGATCGACGAGTGCGTGGACTTGACGATGTCCGACGACACGATCGGGTCGTCCGAGTAGCGCAGGATCCCTTCGAAGGCGCCGGTGTCGGCCTGCGCCTTGAACGCCTCGTTGATCTCCTCCTTCGTCGTTTCGCGCGCGAGCACGGCTGTGAGGTCGACGACCGAGCCGGTGGGCACAGGAGCGCGGACCGCGAAGCCGGTCAGCTTGCCCTGGAGGTCGGGGAGCACGAGGCCGACCGCCTTGGCGGCGCCGGTCGAGGCGGGGATCAGGTTGATGGCGGCGGCGCGGGCGCGGCGCAGGTCCTTGTGCGGCATGTCCTGGAGCCGCTGGTCGGCCGTGTACGCGTGGATTGTCGTCATCAGGCCGTTCTCGATCCCGAACGTCTCGTGCAGCACCTTCGCGACCGGCGCGAGGCAGTTCGTCGTGCACGACGCGTTGGAGATGATGTGGTGCTGGTCGGCGTCGTAGGCGTCGTCGAAGTTGACGCCGAGCGCGACCGTCACATCCGGATCCGTGGCCGGCGCGGAGATGATGACCTTCTGGGCGCCCGCGTCGAGGTGCTTCTGCGCGTCCTCGCGCTTGGTGAACAGGCCGGTCGACTCGATCACGACGTCGGCGCCGAGGTCGCCCCACGGCAGCGCGGCCGGGTCGCGCTCGGCGGTCACCTTGATCTCCTTGCCGTCGACGACGATCGCGTCGTCGGTGTGGTCGACGGTCCCGGGGTAGGGGCCGTAGACCGAGTCGTACTTCAGGAGGTGCGCGAGCGTCTTGGAGTCGACGAGGTCGTTGACCCCGACCCACTCGATGTCCGCGTTGCGCTCGTGCGCCGCGCGGAAGACGTTGCGGCCGATGCGGCCGAAGCCGTTGATGCCCACGCGTACGACCATGACCCTGGAACCCTCCGAAATCGCCTCTAGAGGCGAGCAGGCTAGCGGGCGGGCTCAGGCCCGCGTCGGCGCGCGATCCACGTCGCGGTGCTGGACCTCGATGAAGTACCGATCGTCGGAACGGAAGTGCGATGCGAGGTGCTCGGCGATCACCACCGAGCGGTGGCGCCCGCCGGTGCAGCCGATCGCCACCACGAGATGCGCCTTGCCCTCGGCGACGTACTGCGGCAGCAGGTACTCGAGCAGCGGCACGACGCGGTCGTAGAACTCCTGCAGGCGCCCGTCGCGCGCGACGTAGTCGACGATCCGCGTGTCGAACCCGGTCAGCGGGCGCAGGTCGGGCTCCCAGTGCGGGTTGGGGAGAAAGCGCACGTCGAAGGCCAGGTCGGCGTCGCGCGGCGGGCCGTGCTTGTGGCCGAACGAGCCGAACGTGACCGCGAGCCGGCGCGGCGACTTCTCCTCCAGCATCTCGTTGGCGATCTTGCGCCGCAGCGCCGACGCGCTCAGCCCCGACGTGTCGATCAGCGTGTCGGCAAGCTCGCGGATCGGCGCGAGCGCCTCGGCCTCGCGGCGGATGCCGTCGATCACGTTGCCCTCGGGCGCCAGCGGGTGGCGCCGGCGCGTCTCCTTGTAGCGCGAGAGCAGCGTCTCGTCGTCCGCGCACAGGAAGATCAGCCGGTGCGCGACGTTGTCCGAGCGCAGCGTCTCTATCACCCGCGCGAGGTGGGCGAAGTACTCGCCGCCGCGCAGGTCGCAGACCACCGCGGCGCGCTCGACCTTCGAGCCGTCGTGCATGAACAGCCCGGCCAGCGAGCGGATCATCTCCGCCGGGAGGTTGTCGACGCAGAAGTATCCGGCGTCCTCGAACACGTTCATCGCCGACGACTTCCCGGCCCCGGACTGGCCCGAGATGATCACGAGGTCGACGAGGTTCGTCTCCGGCGGCGCGGCGCCGTTGCCGCTCATGGCCGGATCATCGCTCATCGGCCGGTCCGATTGAGGTGCGCGTAGAGCTCGCGCGCCACCTTCTGGGGCACGCCGGGGACCGCCTCGAGCGCGTCGCGCGGCGCGGCGAGGACCGCCTCGGGCGAGCCGAAGTGCTTGAGCAGCGCGCGCTTGCGCGCCGGCCCGATGCCCGGCAGCTCGTCCATGATCGACTCCGTCATCGCCTTGTCGCGGCGGATCCGGTGGTGGATGATCGCGAAGCGGTGGGCCTCATCGCGCACGCGCTGGAGCAGCTGCAGCTCGGGTGTGTCGTGGGCGAGCCGCAGCGGCTCGGAGCGGCCGGGGAAGAAGACCTCCTCGATCCGCTTGGCGAGCGACACGACCGCCACGCCGCGGTCGATGAAGCCCTGCAGCGGCTCGAGCCCGGCGGACAGCTGACCCGGGCCTCCGTCGATCACCACGAGGTTCGGGAGCGCGGCGAACGACGCGTCGCGGTCGGCGTCGTAGGGCGACTTCTCGGCCTGCTTCTCGAACTGCCCGTAGCGGCGGGAGAGCACCTCGGCCATCGAGGCGAAGTCGTCGCTGCCCTCCACGGTCCGGATGGTGAAGCGGCGGTAGTCGGACTTCTTCGGCGCGCCGCCCTCGAACACCACCATCGAGGCGACCGTGTGGGTGCCCCCGATGTTGGAGATGTCGAAGCACTCGATCCGGACCGGCAGCGTGTCGAGCTGGAGCGCCTTCTGGAGCGCGTCGAGCGCCTCCACCCGCTGCTGGCGGCGGCGCTCGGAGCGCAGCTTCTCCTGGTCGAGCGCGAGCCGCGCGTTGCGCTCGGCGAGGTCGAGGATGCGGCGCTTGCCGCCGCGCTCGGCGGCGCGGATCTCGACCGGGCCGCCGCGGCGCTCGGCCAGCATCTCGGCCAGCACCTCGAGCTCCGAGCCGTCGGCGAGCTCAGTCTGGACCACAATCAGCGCCGGGATCGACATCGCGCTCGCGTAGTACTGGAGCAGGAACTCCTCGGCGGCGCGCGCGACGTCGTACTCGCCCTCGTTGTCGAGGTAGAAGCTCTGGCGGTCGGAGAGCACGCCGTCGCGGACCTGGAAGACCTGCGCGTTGGCCTCGGTGGCGTCGACCGCGATCGCCACCGCGTCGTAGGTGCCGGCGCGGTCGTCGGCGACGCGCTGGCGCTCGAGCAGCGCGCGCACCGCCTGCAGCCGGTTGCGCTCGATCGTCGCCTGCTCGTAGTCGCGCTCGCCGGAGGCGAAGTGCATGCGGGTCTCGAGCTCACGCTCGATCTGACGGAAGCGCCCGGACAGGAACGCGATCACGCCGTCGATGCCCGCGCGGTACTCCTCCTTCGAGACGTAGCCCACGCAGGGCGCCCCGCAGCGCTTGATGTAGTAGTCGAGGCACGGCGAGCCCGAGCGCCGCCCCGGCTCCGGCCCCTCGCAGGAGCGGAACAGGAAGATCTTGCCGAGCAGGTCGAGCGTGCCGCGCACGCGCTTGGCCGACGAGTAGGGCCCGAAGTAGGCGCGCTCCCGCCGGTGGCGCTCGCGGGTGAAGTAGACGCGCGGGAAGTCCTCGTCGAGCGAGATCGCGATGTACGGATACGACTTGTCGTCGCGCAGCCGGATGTTGAAGCGCGGCTTGTACTGGCGGATGAAGTTCTGCTCCGCCAGCAGCGCCTCGGCCTCGGTCTCGACCACGAGGTACTCGATGTGGTCGATGAATTCGGTCAGCGTCCCGCGCGCCGAGAAGTGCGACGCGACGCGCTTGCGGATCGACTTCGCCTTGCCCACATAGATCACGCGGCCACGGGCGTCGTGGAACAGATAAACCCCCGGCTGATCCGGCAGCCCGGCGCGCTGCTCCGCGAGTTTCGTCATCCCTGCAAGAGATCCTACGAACGGCGCCTTGCCGCAACTCTGAGGGGGGTGGCTAGGTTAGGGGCCCTATGCGATACCGACTGATCCTCCCCATCGCCGCGCTCGTGGTCGCCCTGCTGGCGGTCCCCGCGGCCCAGGCCAAGCCCAAGGTTGGCCTCTCGGAGCAGAACCCGGCCGTGTTCGACAGCGCGAGCTGGAAGCCGCTGAAGCTCAAGCGCTCCCGCTACATCGTGCCGTGGGACTACGCGAAGGTCGCGTTCCAGCACGACGAGGTCAAGGCCTTCATGAGCCGCGCGCACATCGCCAAGCAGGACGTGCTCGTCGAGTTCAGCGCTCGTCGCGGCTGCTTCGTGAACAACAGGTACAAGAGGACGAAGGCGTGCAAGGCGCCGAGCATCCGCGCCTACAAGAAGGCGGTCAAGGCCTTCCGCAAGGAGTTCCCCTACGCGAAGACGTTCGCGCCTTGGAACGAGGTCAACCACGTCTCGCAGCCCACGTACAAGAGCCCGAAGCTGGCCGTCAAGTACTGGAAGGCCATGAAGAGCTCGTGCAAGAGGTGCACGATCCTCGCGGCCGACCTGCTTGACCAGCGCAACATCGACAGCTACCTGCGCCGGTTCCAGAAGGCGTCGAAGCGCAAGGGCCGGATCTGGGGCCTGCACAACTACAACGACGTCAACCGCCACAAGAGCAAGGGCATCCAGCGCGTCCTGCGCGTCACCAAGGGCCAGCTCTGGCTGACCGAGACGGGCGGCCTGGTGCAGTTCAAGACGTCGGGCTTCAAGTACTCGCCGTCGCGCGCCGCCAAGGCGACGAAGTACCTCTTCAAGCTCGCCAAGAAGTACAAGCGGATCAAGCGCGTCTACGTGTACCGCTGGTTCGGCGCACCGAAGTCCGAGCGCTTCGACTCCGGTCTGGTCGGCCCGCAACGGGGAGACGCGCCCGGGCCTGAAGCAGTTCAAGAAGAGCATCAAGGGCCTGCCCCGCTAGGCGCCAAGCCAGGCACCCTGGTGCCTAGCGGGGGGTAGGGCCCGCTTCCCTTGGCTCCCCCGGGTGCGCGCGCTAGCGTGCCCCGGGGCATGCCGAGGGTCAATCTCTACTCCGACACCCAGACCCGGCCGACGCCGGAGATGCGCAAGGCGATGGCGGAGGCCGAGGTCGGCGACGAGCAGCACTTCGGCGACCCGACCGTCAACGCGCTGTGTGAGCGCGTGGCGGAGCTGCTCGGCTTCGAGGCCGCGGTCTTCCTGCCCTCGGGGACGATGTGCAACGCGATCGGCTTCCGGATCCACATCCGGGCCGGCGGCGACGAGGTCTACCTCCACCGCAACTCGCACCCGATCAAGGCCGAGGCCGGCGGCCCGGCGGCGATCTCCGGCGCGGTGCTGTGCCCGCTCGAGGGCGAGCGCGGGATGTTCGACGCCGCCACGCTCGCGGCGGCCATGCGACCGCCGGACGACCGCTACAGCCCGCGCTCGCGGCTCGTGTCGGTCGAGCAGACCACCAACCTCTCCGGCGGCCACGTGTGGCCGCTCGCCCAGCTGCACGAGGTCGTCGAGGTGGCCAAGGCCAACCGGCTGCGGCTGCACATGGACGGCGCGCGGCTGATGAACGCGGTCGTGGCGTCCGGCATCCCCACGACCGAGTGGACCGCGGGCTTCGACACGGCGTGGATCGACTTCTCCAAGGGCCTCGGCGCGCCGATGGGCGCCGTGCTGGCGGGCTCGCGCGAGCTGATCGACGAGGCCTGGCGCTACAAGCAGATGATGGGTGGCGCGCTGCGCCAGGCGGGCATCGTCGCCGCGGGCGCGCTGTGGGCGCTCGACCACCACGTCGAGCGGCTGGCGATGGACCACGACAACGCGCGCACGCTCGCGAACGGCCTGGCGGAGATCCCCGGCATCACCATCGACCCCGACGAGGTCGCCACCAACATCGTGATCTTCCAGGTCGCCGACGCGCGCGCGCTGTGCACGCAGCTCGCGGCGAGCGGCGTGATCATGGGCGCGCTCGACGCGCGCACGGTGCGCGCGGTCACCCACGTCGACGTCGGCGCCGAGGACATCGCGACCGCGCTCGACGTCGTCGGCGCGACGCTCGCGACCGCCTAGGAGTCCGTCAAAGAACAGGCGGTGCATCCGGGCGTGCCGACTTCTTTGACGGACTCCTAGTTCCGGATCCGGATGATGCGCGAGCGCTTGACGGTCACCGTCGAGCCGTCCTCGCCGCTCTCGCAGTGCATCCGCACGACGAGCCTCCAGCGGCCGGCGCCGACCTTCGCGCGCCGCGGCGTCCAGCGGCGGCGGAACGTGCCGTCCGTCCTTGACCTTCGCGGTGCCGATCTTGAACTCGTTCTGGGGCGACTCGAGCCTGCAGCCGCACCGTGCGGCTGCAGAACTCGATCACGGGCCAGTCCTTGCCCGTGACCGTCTGCACATGGTCGAAGCGCACGCTGGCCGGCGAGACGCTGATCGTCTGACTCGCGACCACCGCGAGGACTGCGACGTGGAACATGTGCGGACCGTACTCCGATCGGGCAGGAGTGAGGTGATGCGCCAGCTGACGAGCCTCGATGCGCAGTTCCTGGGCGTGGAGACCTCGCGCACGTACGGGCACGTCGGCGGGCTCGCCGTCTACGACCCGTCGACCGCGCCGGGCGGCACGCTCGAGGTCGGCGACGTCTGCCGGATGGTGTCCGAGCGGCTGCACATGCTGCCGCCGTTCCGCTGGCGGCTGGTCGAGGTGCCGTTCGGGATCGACCTGCCGTACTGGGTCGAGGACCCGGCCTTCGACCTCGACTTCCACATCCGCGAGAGCGCGGTGCCGCCGCCCGGCGACGATCGCCGGCTGGCGGAGACCGTCGCGCGGATCTTCGCGCGCCCGCTGGACCGCTCGCGGCCGCTGTGGGAGCTGTACCTGATCCAGGGGCTGGAGGGCGGCCGCGTGGCGATGCTGACGAAGCTGCACCACTCGATGGTCGACGGCGTGTCGGGCAACGAGATCCTCGGCGTGCTGCTCGACCCGAGCCCCGAGGGCAAGGAGCTGCCGCCGAAGCCGGCGGGCGAGCCGGGCGAGCGCGTCCCCGGCGACCTCGAGATGCTCGGCCGCGGGCTACTCGGCGTGCCGCGCCAGCCGTTGCGGGCGCTGCGTTCGCTCCCCTCGGCGCTGCCGAACCTGACGGACCTCCCCGGCGCCAACGCCTTCCCGGTCGTGCCGCGGCTCGCGAGCGTGCTCTCACGCGCCCGCGGCGACGACCCGTCGGTGCTCGAGGTGACCACCGCCCGCCCGCCGAAGACGAGCTTCAACGGCCGCGTCGGCCCGCACCGGCGCTTCGCGTTCGGCTCGCTCTCGCTCGACACCGTCAAGCGGCTCAAGAACGAGCTCGGGATCACGGTCAACGACGTCGTGGTCGCGCTCTGCGCCACCGCGGTGCGCGGCTGGCTGCTCGAGCGCGACGAGCTGCCCGACGAGCCGCTGGTGGCGATGATCCCGGTGTCCGTGCGCACCGAGGAGGAGGCCGGCACCTACGGCAACCGGATCTCGACCATGATCGTCCCGATCCCCACCAACGTGGCGGATCCGCGCGACCGCCTGCATGCGCGCCCACGAGTACCTGCTGCAGCGCCAAGGACCGCCACAGCGCGCTGCCGGCCGACCTGCTGACCGACGCCACGAGCTTCATCCCGCCCGCGGTGGCGGCGCGCGCGGCGCGCACGACGATGGACATCCTCGGCCGCACCCGGCCGCCGCTCAACCTCGTGATCTCCAACGTCCCGGGCCCGCGCGAGCCGCTCTACTGCGCGGGCGCGCAGCTGCAGGCGAACTTCCCGGTCTCGGTCGTGATCGACGGCGTCGGCCTGAACATGACGGTCATGAGCTACCGCGACCACGTCGACTTCGGGATCATCACCGACCGCGACCAGGTCGACGACGCGTGGGCGCTGATGGACCGCACCGCGGCCGCGCTCGACGAGCTCGAGACCGCGGTATGCGGCAAGCGGGCGACGGCCGCGAAGGGCCGCCGCCCGTCTGCGCGCACACCCGCTTAGGCGAGCCTGGAGATCTGGCGGTGGTCGTGGCCCGAGAGGGCCGCGGCGCCCGCCGCGATCAGCAGCGCCGAGCCGGAGAACACGAGCGCGAGCGTGGTGTCGTTGTTGTTGTCGACCGGGACCGGGACCTCGCGGATGACCGTTGCCGAGGTCGTCTTGGCGGCGGGCCGGGCCGTCGTCGGCCGGCATGGCGACGGCCGTGCCGGGCGCCACGGCGAGGGCGGCGACGGCGCAGGCCAGCGTGATGCGACGGTGCACGAACATGAGGACCTCCTGGTCCGCCCCGTTGCAGCGGGGCTGAGGTGGGGATCCGCGAGGGGGTGGGAGTGCGGATCGGGTGTGATGACGAAGCTACGCCCGCTCCTCCGCCGCTGAAAGCGGGGAACCCACATGGTTTGCTCAATCGGCCGGCAGCCGCCGGGCGAGCTCGGTGCGCGAGCGCACGCCGAGCTTGCGGTACGCGCGCGTGAGATTGGCCTCGACCGTGCGCTCCGAGACGAACAGCTCGCCCGCGATCTCGCGATTCGAGCGCCCGTCGGCCGCCAGCTCCGCAATCCGCTGCTCGGTCTCGGTCAGCTCGTCCCGGTCGCGCGCCCGGCGGCCGCCCAGCCGCCCGATCTCCGCGCGCGCCCGCTCGGCCCACAGCGCCGCGCCGAGCTCCTCGAACACCGCCAGCGCCGACTCGAGCGTCGCGCGCGCCTCCGCCCGCTGCTTGGCCCGCCGCTGGACCGTCCCGAGCGCCAGCAGCGTGCGCGCGCGGTCGAACGGCTGCGGCACCTGCTCGTGCAGCCCAGCGCCTCACTGCAGGACGACGAGCGCCCGCTCGGCCATCGCCCTCCGCCGCGGCGATCAACCCGCAGCAGCGCAGCCCGGTGGCGATCGCCCACGCGCGGCCGAGCTCGCGGCCGCGGGCCTCGAGCTCCGCCTGCACCTCGCGCGCCGCCTCCAGGTCGCCGGCCAGGACCAGCGCCTCGGCGAGGTCGGGGCCGATGTCAGATCGCCGGTTCGCGCTCGCGCATCTGCAGCGCTGCCGGCCGCGCGCCAGAGGCCCGAGGTGGCCGACCGCCTCCTCGGCGTCGCCGAGCGACAGCGCGAGAAACCCGAGGACTCCGACGCGACGCGTCTCGAACGCGAAGTCGCCCGAGCGCCTGCCGCCTGCCGCTTGCCGGTCTCCGCGTGGACGCGCGCGGACTCCACCCGTCCGAGGTGCGCCTCGACCAACGCGCAGTCGCAGTGACCCGCCGGCCTCCGTTGTTCCACAGGCCCGTGCCGGCGTCAGCTCGAGGCACCGGTGCGCGTAGGTCTCGGCGAGCTGCAGCGCCCGGCACGCATCTCCAGCACCGCAGCAGCAGCAGCGCGAAGTCCTCGTGGTCGAGATATCCGCGTGCCGGCGCGCGCGCTCGAGCTCGCCGACGAGCAGCTCGCGAGCCTCCGCGAAGTCGCCGTTCACGTCAGCTGGAGCCCGAGGATCTGGAGCCGGCGTGTCGTCGCGCGAGCGCCCCGGCGCCGCGCGCTCGAGGGCGTCGGCGCGCAGCAGCAGCTCGCGCTGGACTCCCTCGCCGGCGATGTGGCGGCGGAACGCGAGCGCGCTCAGCGCCTGCGAGAGGAGGAAGGTGCAGCCCCGCGGCCTCCGCCCTGGCGGCAGCCGACTCCACCAGCCGAGCGCGATCGCTCGGGCTTGCCCCCCTGCTCGGCGAACAGTGGCCGCCGACAGCTCGATGTCGGCGCACAGCTCGTCGTCGTCGCCGGCCTCGCCGAGCGCAGCCTCGGCCAGGCCAGCGCACCGGCGTCCTCGACCAGGTACGCGAGCTTGTGGAGCGCGTGCGCGCGCCGGGGGCCGGCGCTGATCCGCGCGAGCACCTCCTCGAGCAGCGGGCGGGCGCGTGGGCCCTCCCCCGCGTTGATCGCGGCATCGGCCGCCAGCAGCAGGCGGTCGACGCGGCGCTCCGCATCCGCGTCCGGCGTGAGCGCGGCCGCCTGCTCCGTCAGCTCGGCGGCCGCGATGGTGGCACCGCGGGCGTCCGCGTCCGACGCCGCCGCCTCGAGCGCCGCGGCCACCTGCTCGTCGGGCCCGTCCGCCGCGGCGGCGAGATGACGCGCGCGCTGCTCGGGCGTGCGCGCCTCCTCGGCGAGCCGGGCGTGGATCGCCCGCCACTCCCCGGGCGGGGTGCGTTCCTCCACCACGGCTGCGATGAGCGGGTGGCTGAAGCGCAGGCGGGGGCCGTCGCGCACCAGGACGTCGGCGGCGAGCGCCGCTTCGAGCCCAGCTCCGCCGACGGCGTCGACGGTCGGGTCCGCCAGCGCCGCGACCACGCGGAGGAGCGCGCGGCAGTCCGGCGGGAGTGCGGCGACCCGACGGCCCAGCAGCCGCCGCAGGTCCGTCGCGGTGCCGGCCCGCGGCGCGCGGATCAGCTCGAGCGCCATCAAGGGGTTGCCCGCGCACGCCTCGTGCAGGCGCGCGAGCGACGGCGGCGACAAACGCTCCCCAGTCCTGGCGTGGACGAGAGCGGCGAGCGCCGGGGTGTCGAGCGGCGCGACGACGAGCTCCAGCGCATGCCCCTCCGGCAGCGCGCGGACGAGCGCGGCCAAGGCGTCGTCCGCCTCGCCGCTGCGGACGGTGGCGATCACCTTCGCCCCGCCGGGCTCGAGCCGTCGCATGATGAACGACAGCACCGCGGCCGTGGCGGCGTCGAGCCACTGCCAGTCGTCGATCGCGATCAGCACGGCCGCGGCGCGCGCCGCGAGCAGCGACCGGGTGGCGAGCGCGACCAGGCGCGGGTCCACGGGGCCGGCGGCGTCCTCGAGCAGCAGCGCCGCCGAGAGCGCGCGCCGCTGTGGGACGGCGAGTGCCTCGAGCCCGTCCAGCACCGGCTCCAGCAGGTCGTTCAGGGCCGCGTAGGAGCTCGCCGCCTCAGCGGCGGTGGGCCGTGCCCGCAGGACGAGCACTTCCGTCTCCGCCGCGATCGCCTCCAGCACCGCCGTCTTGCCGACACCGGCGTCGCCCTCCACGAAGACGACGTGCGGGGGCCCTGGGCCATCGAGGCACTCTCGCAGCGTCTGGAGCTCCGCTTCCCGTCCGACGATCGCATGCGCGAGCGCCATCGGGCGACGCTCGCCGGAACGCCGCTTCAAGTCAAGCCGGGGTGATTCCGTTCAGACCGCGTCATCGAGGGATTCTGGGTGTTGCGGACGAAGTAGGGGTCAGCACGTCAACGTCCGGGAGGACCATGCAAATGCGAAGCAAATGGTTGGGAGCGCTGGTCAGCGCCGTCGTCGTGGGGATGGCGATGCCGGCTGCCGCGCTCGCCGCGGCGCCCACGGCCACCACCGGCACACCCGCGAAGCTCACGTTCCAGAGCGTGCGGCTCCGGGGGTCGGTCGATCCGAACAAGCAGAACACGACCTTCTTCTTCCAGTACGGGACGACGATCGCGCTCGGGACAGAGACCGCGCCGTACCCAGCCGGCAACGGCGACAAGGCCGTTCCAGCCCGCATCGACGTCGCGGGCCTCGCGCCGGCGACGAAGTACTTCTACCGGCTCGTCGCCCACAACAACTCGGGCACGGCGCTCGGCAAGCGGCGCTCGTTCACGACCAAGAAGCAGCCGCTCGGCCTGTCGCTGGTCGCGACCCCGAACCCGGTGCCCGCCAAGAACACGGCCACGCTGGTCAAGGGCAACCTGTCCGGCACGGGCAGCGCGGGCCGCAGGGTCGTCCTGCAGTCGAGCACGTGGCCGTACACGCTCCCGTTCCAGAACGTGTCGAACGAGCAGGTCACGGACGTGAACGGCAACTTCGGGTTCCCGCTGCTGAACGGCGCGGTCACGCAGAACACGCAGTTCCGCGTCGTCATGCCGCAGCGCCCGGACATCATCAGCCCGATCGTGCTCTTCGGCGTCAAGCCGTACGTGAAGTCGAAGGTCAGCAAGCACCGCGTGCAGCGCGGCCACCTGGTCCGCTTCTCCGGTTCGATCACGCCGCGGGCGGCCGATCAGCAGGTCGCGTTCCAGAAGAGGCACAACGGCCAGTGGGTCACGGTCGGCGGCGACACCCGCCTGTCCGGGGGCAAGTTCTCCAAGAACGTCCGGATCCGCCGCGGCGGGACCTTCCGCGTGTGGACCGGCTCGACGGCCGGTCAGTACGCCTCGAACGTCGGCAAGAAGATCAAGATCAAGACGTTCCGCTAGCGCCCAGCGTCGCCTCGAGCTCGGCCTCGCCCACCGCGGCGAGGTCGAGCGCGACGCGGGCGAAGCCGTCGACGCGCAGGCGACCCTGCGGCGCGCTCGTCGCGCCTTCGAGCGTGAGCGTCTCGCCGGGCGGGAGCTCGGTTGGCCCGGTCGGGTCGACGTCGAGCGGCACCGATTCGCGCACCCACGCCAGCGGGGGTGGCTCCGACGGCTCGGAGTCGACCTCGACAATCCGCGCCCGCAGCGACGCGACGGTGAGGGTGAGCGGCTCGCTACCGCGCGCCATGAAGCGGTAGGTCAGGCGGAGCGGGTCACGCCCCGCCGCCTCCAGCTCCAGCCGGACGGCCGCGAGCGGGTGCGCTCGGGCCTCGACCAGCAGCGCGCGCAGGCGGTCGGCCAGGGCGGCCACCGGCTCCGGCGGCGTCGTGAACGGATCCCAGCGCAGCCGCGCGGCATCGCCGACGTCGAGCGCGAACCGCCCCGAGCCGGGCTCGCGCGGGCCGTCGAGCTCCTCGCCGCCCGCGGCCTCCGCCAGCCGCTCCAGTTCAGCGAGCGCGCCCGCCTCGAGCTCGAACGCGTAGGCGCCCGCCTCGTCCACCCGCCCCAGCCCCGGCCACGCAGTGCCCGCCAGCGCGCGCACGCGCCCGTCGCGGAGCACGCGCACCAGCTCCTGCGAGGCGGGCGGCGCCCCGCCCGCCGCGGCGAACGACACGAGCAGGTCGGTCACGGCCCGGCGACCAGCTTGTACGGCTTCTCGCCGCTGCGCTTGTTCGCGTTCAGCCAGTCGATGAACGGCTTCAGGTGGCGCTCCTCGACGTCGGCCTGGCCCGCGGACATCAGGCGCGAGACCGTGTAGCCGATGTCCGGATCCTGGTCCGCCACCGTCGGGTCGCGGCCGACCAGCCGCTTGAACTCGCTCTTGGTCAGGCGGTACTCGTCCTCCAGGCCGACGAGGTGGCCGAACTCGTGCGCCGCGGTGTCGCCCGTGGTGGTGTCCGGCGGCTTCGCAGGGTCGGCGTTGGCGGTCGGCCCGACGTACCAGTTGCTCGAGTTCTCGCGCACGATCGGCGGCTTGTGCAGCTCGATCTCGCAGTGCGGGTTGCTGTCGGTGAAGATCGGCTCGAACACGAGCGCGAGGCGGTGGTCGTTCTCGATGTGGAACTTGTTGTTCCAGCGGTTGGCGATGCCGTCGCGCCAGATCTTCTTGTGCGCCTCGCCCGCCGACTCGCCCTTGAGCTTGATGCGCACGCGGACGCGCAGCTCTCCTCGCCGGTAGAGGATCTCGTACTTCGTCCGCCACTCGAAGTCCTTCTTGAGCTCCCACCCCTTCGACGGGTCGTTCTCGTCGGCGAGCTCGTAGTGCTGCTCCTTGGTCTTGAAGTTCTTCTGCTCCCAGGTGACGAGCTGCTCGTCGAGCATCTCGATGAAGCGCTTGTAGTCGTCCTTGCCGATCTCCTCCTTGATCGCCTTGCGGGTGACGTCGGTGACCTTGGCGAGCTGGTCGTCGGGCGCCTGCCGCACCTTCGCGAACACCAGGCCGCCGTTCGTCCCCTCGGCCGCCATCCACGACAGCTGCTGGTCGAGCGTGCCGCCGAGCGCCTGGACGAGCGCCGCCATCTGCGCGTCGTCGAGCAGGTCGACGAACAGCCCGCGCATCGGCGCGAACTCGTAGACCTTCTCGCGCTCCTCCTTGCTCGTGTGCTTGTTGAGCTTCTCGATCACGGCCTTCCAGGAGGTGCCCTCGAGCAGCATCCAGTGCAGCTTCTGCACGAGCGTCCCGCCCAGCACGTCGACGACGGACGCCATCTCGTCGTCGTCGCAGATCTCGATGAAGTAGGACCGCACGTCGTTCTGCGGGTAGAGGGCGGTCTTCTCGTTCGCCGGCACCGACTTGTCGACGAGCAGCGGCCACACGCGCGCGAGGTCCGTGACGTCCTCGGCGATCATCCAGCGCAGCTTCTGCAGCAGCGTGCCGCCCTTGAGCGACGCGATGCCGCGCGTCATCTCCGCGTCGTTGAACGACTTGACGGCGAGCTTGCGCAGGTGCGGCAGGTCGAGGGCGGCCTTCGCCTCGTCCTCGGTCAGCGTGCCCATCTGCGCGATCGCCGCCTCCTCCTTGTCGTCGTCGAGGAGCTGCTGGAGCTTGGTCAGCGCCGCGGGCGTGGGCGCCGGCGCGCGCTGGATCAGCGCGGTGACCGCCTGGTTGCCGGCGCTGCGCTGCAGCGCCAGCACGCGGCCCGCCACGGTCGGCTCGCCCACGACGCCGCCGCCGCGCCGCGCTCTCGGGCTCGGCGGGTGCTTCGATACGTCCCTCGGTTCGGGAGCTGGGCACGCCGCGCGAGTGTCCCATGCACGTCCGGACCGAGTCCAGGGCCGTAAGGTCAGCCATTGATGCCGCTTGTCGTCGACGTCGAGTTCGCCGAGCGCTACTGGTACCCCGACGACGGCGGCCAGGTCTGGCTGTCGGGCTACCAGCTCGTCGACCCCGTCACCGGGCTCCTACCTCGCCCGCGACGCGCTGCTGCTCGCCGAGCGCGGGCTGCGCGTCAGCGGCGTGGCGGGCGCGCAGTTCCGGCCCGCGAGCGCTCGACTCCGGCGGCGCTCGCCCCGGGCGGCGCGCTCGAGCTGCGGCGCGAGCCGGGCAACCCGCACGACGCCAACGCGATCGCCGTGCATGCCGGCGGCGTGCACGTCGGCTTCGTGCCCGCGCGAGCTCGCCGCCGAGCTCGCGCCCGAGCTCGACGCCGGCCACCCGTGGTCGGCGGTCGTGCTGCGCGAGCAGCGCGCCTCGCCGCGCGACCCGCGCAGCGGGGTGACGATGCTGCTGGCGCCCGCGGCCTCGATCGAGCTCCGCGTCGGCGGCTAACGTTGCGCCATGCCGCGTCGCGCCGGACCGTCGCGTGCTCCCGGTCGCGCCCGCCGCCATCGGCCTGGGCGTCTTCTGCGCCGCGCTCGTCGTCGGCCTCACCACCGCGCTCCTGTTCCCGCTGCGGCGAGGTGGCGCCGGTGTCTCGCTCGGCGTCGTCTACCTCGCTCGCGGTGCTCCTCATCTCGACCGTGTGGGGCGCTGGCTCGGCGCTCGCGACCGGCGTCCGCGTCGGCGCTCGCCTTCAACTACTTCCACATCCCGCCCACCGGGCGCTTCACGATCGCCGAGAGCGAGAACTGGGTCGCGCTCGTGGTGTTCCTGATCGCGGCGGTGATCGGCGTCGCGTCGCCCACCTCGCGCGCGCAGCCGCGCGCCCGAGGCCGACCAGCGGCGGCGCGAGGCCGACCTGGCGCCGAGCTGGCGCGGCTGCTGCTCCGCGGCACCGTGCCCGCCGAGTCCCTGCGCTCGGCCCGCGGCGCAGCGGATCGCCCCGCGCTGAGCCTGCCGTCCGCCGCGATCCAGCTCGGCGCGCACGTCGAGGGCGACGAGCAGCACGGTCGCGTTCCCGCTGCGGGAAGGGACGACCCGAGCTCGGCACGCTCGTCGTCCCCGCCGCGCTCGCGGAGGCGACGCTGCGCCGCCTGCACGGGCGGGTCGTGCCGGCCTCGAGGCGCTGCTCGCGGCCGCGCTGACCGCGACCGCCTGCTCGGCGAGGTGGTGGAGACGCAGCGCGCTGCGCCGCGCCGACGAGTCAAGACGCCGTGCTGCGCGCGGTCTCCCACGACCTGCGCACGCCGCTGACCGCGATCGTCGCCGCCGGCGAGGCGCTCGCCTCCCCGACGCTCGACCGACGAGGACCGGCGCGAGCTCGGCAGCGCGATCATCCGCTCGAGGGCGAGCGGCTGTCGCTGCTCATCGACAAGCTGCTCGACCTCTCGCGGCTCGAGGCGGGCGCCGCCGAGCCGCGGCGCGACTGGTGCTCGATCGACGAGGTGATCGCGCGCCGCGGTAGACGACATGCGCGCGGACCGCCGAGCGCTCAAGCTCACGATCGACGCCGGATCTGCCGCTGATGCGACGCCGACGCCGCCCAGCTCGAGCGGGCGTTCGCGAACCTGCTCGAGAACGCGCTGCGCCACTGGGCGGCCACCCGGTCTCGGTCCGCGCGCGGGTGAGCGGCGGGCCGCATCCTCGTGCGCGTCGTCGACCGCGGGCCCGGGCATCCCGCTCGCCGAGCAGCGAGCGGATCTTCGAGCCGTTCTACCGCGCGCCGGCGCGCACGGCAGCGGGCCCCGGCTCGGGGCTCGGGCCTCGCCATCGTCGCGCGGCTTCGTGGAGGCCAACGGCGGGACCGTCGCCGTCGAGTCGCTGCCAGGTCAGGGCACGAGCTTCGTCGTCGAGCTCCCGATCTCCAAGCCCGCGCCGCGGCCGGAGGTGACCGGCGTGAGCGGGCGCCGCGTCCTGGTCTGCGACGACGAGCCGCAGATCCTGCGGGCGCTGAGGATCGTGCTCGCGCGACGCCGGCTTCGAGGCGATCCAGGCCGAGACCACGGAGGAGGCACTCGACCAGGCGGCGGTCCGCCCGCCCGACGCGGCGATCATCGACCTCGTCCTGCCCGACGGCGACGGCATCGAGGTGTGCCGGCGGCTGCGCGAGTGGACGCAGATGCCGATCATCGTGCTGTCCGCGGTCGGCGACGAGGAGCGAGAAGGTGCGCGCGCTCGAGGCCGGCGCGGACGACTACGTGACCAAGCCGTTCGGCCCGCGCGAGCTGGTCGCGCGCCTCCAGGCCGCGCTGCGCCGCGCCGGGCGCGGGCCCGACGAGCCGGCGCGTCACCGTCGACGGCCTCGAGGTCGACCTCGCCGCGCGCGTCGTGCGGGTCGAGGGCGAGGAGGTCCACCTCACGCCGATCGAGTTCGATCTCCTGCGCGCGCTCGTGCGCGCAACCGCGGGCGGCTGCTGACGCACCGCGCGCTGCTCGTCGAGGTGTGGGGCCCGGAGTACGCCGAACGACACCCACGTGCTGCGCACCCACATGCCAACCTGCGGCGCAAGATCGAGCCGCAGGGCGGGGGCCGCGCTACATCCGCACGGACCCCGGCGTCGGCTACCGCTTCGCGGAGCGTCTTGACACGATCTTGATGCCGCCGCCCGGATCTGCACGGGGGCTTGACGGCCGCGGGCCGCTATGCGTGGTCTCGCGTCGTCCTCGCCGTCGCTCGCCGGATGTCTCCTCGCTGGTGTTCGCGCTCCTCGCGTTCGCGGCGATGTTCCTGCTGCTGGAAGGCCTCGATCGCGTATGAGCCTCGCCGACGTCGTCGCGCTGCTCGTCGCGCTCGCCCTGTTCGCCTACCTGCTCATCGCGCTCCTGCGCCCGGAGCGGTTCTGACATGACCGCCGCCGGCTGGATCGAGATCGCGCTCTACGCCGCGCTCCTCACCGCGCTCACGCCCGCGCTCGGGGGCTACATGGCGCGCGTGTACCGGTTCGAGCCGGTTTCCTCGGCCGCCTCGCCGGTCCGGTCGAGCGCGGCCTCTACCGCGTGCTGGGCGTCGACCCGCAGCGCGGCCAGGACTGGAAGGCCTACGCGCGCTCGGTGCTCGTGTTCAGCGCCGTCGTTCTGGGGCCTGCTCTACCTGATCCTGCGCACACAAGGATCCACCCGTGGAACCCGCCGGGCTCTCGTCCGGCCCCTGGGACCTGTCGTTCAACACGACCTCGTCGTTCGTCACCAACACGAACTGGCAGTTCTACGGCGGCGAGACGACGATGATCGTACTTCTCGCAGATGGCCGGGCTCGCCGTCCAGAACTTCGTCTCCGCCGCGGCCGGCATGGCCGTGCTCGTCGCCTTCATCCGCGGCCTCGCCGCACGCTCCGGCCGCGAGCTCGGCAGCTTCTACCCCGACCTGATCCGCACGACGCTGCTACATCCTGCTCCCGCTGTCGGTGATCGTCGGCCTGCTGCTCGCTTCGCAGGGCGTGATCCAGACGCTGTCCGGCGGGCCCGAGCTGCAGACGCTGGCGGGCGGTCGCAGACGCTCGCGCTCGGTCCCGCGGCCTCGCAGGTCGCGATCAAGCAGCTCGGCACGAACGGCGGTGGCTTCTTCAACGTCAACTCCTCGATGCCGTTCGAGAACCCGACCTGGTTCTCCAACTTCGTCGAGATGTTCTCGATCCTGCTGATCCCGGCCGCGCTGACCGCGACCTACGGCCGCATGGTCGGCAACCGCCGCCAGGGCTGGGCGATCTTCGCGCGATGTTCGTCGTCTGGCTCGCCGGTGTGATCGATCGTCGCGTCGCCGAGAACGACCCGACGCCGGCCATGCACGCCGCGGGCATCCACGGCGCGCAACCTGGAGGGCAAGGAGCCCCGGTTCGGCATCGCCTCGACGGCCCTGTGGGCGGTGGCCACGACCGCTGCGTCCAACGGCTCGGTCAACGGCGCGATGGAGTCGCTGTCCGGCATCGGCAGCGCCATCCCGATGGCGAACATGCAGATGGGCGAGGTGATCTTCGGCGGCGTCGGCTCCGGCCTCTACGGGATGCTGTTGTTCGCCATCCTCGGCGTCTTCATCTCCGGCCTGATGGTCGGCCGCACGCCCGAGTTCCTTGGCAAGAAGATCGAGGCGCGCGAGGTCAAGCTCACGGTGATCGCCACGATCGGCGTGCCGATGGCCGTGCTCGCCGGGACCGCGCTTGCCATGACGAAGTGGGGCAAGGCGTCGATCTACAACTCCGGGCCGCAGGGCTTCTCGGAGACGCTCTACGCCTACACGTCGCAGGGCAACAACAACGGCTCCGCGTTTGCGGGCTACACCGGCTTCGTGCAGCCGCCGAACGGCGAGCCGTTCGGCATCTCGTTCGCCGACCTGCTCGGCGGCCTCGCGATGATCGGCGTCCGCTTCCTGCCGCTGCTGGCCGTGCTGGCCGTCGCCGGCTCGCTGGTCGGCAAGCGCGTCGCCCCCGCCGGCGCCGGCACGTTCCGGACCGACTCGCGCACGTTCGTCGTCGTCCTCGTCGCGGTCGTCCTGATCGTGGCGCTGCTCACCTTCGTCCCCGCCCTGCTGCTCGGACCGGTGGTCCAGGGCATGACCGACCAACTCTTCTGACATGCGTGAACTCAGAATCGCCATCGTCGCCGCCATCGCCTTCACGGTCCTGCTCGGCCTGGCCTATCCGCTCGCCATGACCGGCGTGTCGCAGGTCGTGTTCCCGAACAAGGCCGACGGCTCGGTGATCGAGCGCAACGGCAAGGCGGTCGGCTCACGGCTGATCGGGCAGGACTTCTCAAAGCGCGCCGACCCCTTCCAGAGCCGGCCGTCGGTCACGGAGTACAACCCGTCCGGGACGTTCTTCAACAACCAGGGCCCGAACCAGCAGGACCTCGCCGACCAGCTCAAGGACTACGTGCGCGACTACCTGAAGCGCGAGCGGCCCTTCACCCCGGGCCTCACCGCTGCCAAGATCCCGGCCGACGCGGTCACCACCTCGGCCTCGGGCGTCGACCCGCAGATCTCAGCCGACAACGCCCGCATCCAGGCGAACCGCGTCGCGCGCAAGCGCAACCTGCCGCTCAAGCGCGTGCTCGAAATGGTCGACGCGCACTCCAGCGGCCCGCTGTTCGGCCTCGCCGGCCCGAAGTCCGTGAACGTGCTCGAGGCCAACCTCGCGCTCGACCGGGAGGCGAAGTAGATGTCCGACCGTCTTGAGCGCTCGCTCTTCTCGCGCGACCTGATGCGCGGGGCGCTGGTCGCGTCGCTCACGAAGCTCGCCCCGCGGCACATGCTGCGCAACCCGGTCATGTTCGTGGTCGAGGTCGGCGCGCTGCTCTGCACGCTGATCTGGATCGTGCAGGCGTTCGGCAGCGCGCCGCCGGGCGGCGGCAACGACCCCGCGTGGTTCACGGTCACGGTCGCGGCGTGGCTGTGGCTGACCGTCGTGTTCGGCAACCTCGCCGAGGCGATCGCCGAAGGCCGCGGCAAGGCGCAGGCCGACACGCTGCGCGCGATGCGGACCCAGACCGTCGCGCGGCTGCGGGACGGCAGCACGCGGCCGGCCAACGAGCTGCACAAGGCGATGTCGTGGTGGTGGAGACCGGCGAGGTCATCCCCGGCGACGGCACCGTGATCGAGGGCATCGCCTCGGTCGACGAGTCGGCGATCACCGGCGAGTCGGCCCCCGTCATCCGCGATGCGGGCGGCGACCGGAGCGCCGTCACCGGCGGCACGCGCGTCCTCAGCGACCACATCGTGGTCGAGATCACCCAGGAGCCGGGCCAGTCCTTCATCGACCGCATGATCGCGCTCGTCGAGGGCGCCGAGCGGCGCAAGACCCCGAACGAGATCGCCCTCTCGATCCTGCTCGCCGGCCTCACGATCATGTTCCTGGTCGTCGTCGTGACGCTGCGCCCGTTCGCGCTGTTCGGCGGCACCGACATCTCGATCACCGTGCTGATCGCGCTGCTCGTCGCGCTGATCCCGACGACGATCGGCGCGCTGTTGAGCGCGATCGGGATCGCCGGCATGGACCGGCTGGTGCGACGCAACGTCCTCGCGCTGTCCGGACGCGCCGTCGAGGCCTCGGGCGACGTCGACGTGCTTCTGCTCGACAAGACCGGCACGATCACGCTCGGCAACCGCCAGGCCGCCGCGTTCGTCCCGATGCCGGGCGTGCAGGAGGCCGAGCTGGCCGAGGCGGCGCAGTACGCCTCGCTCGCCGACGAGACGCCGGAGGGCCGCTCGATCGTCGTGCTGGCCAAGCAGTACGGGATCCGCGAGCACGAGCTCGAGGCCCAGCACGCGCACTTCGTGCCGTTCACGGCGCAGACGCGCATGAGCGGCGTCGACCTGAACGGGTCCCGTCTGCGCAAGGGCGCGGGCGACGCGATCCTGCGCTGGGTGGGCGAGGAGGGGGGCCGCGTGCCGCCCGAGCTGCAATCCGAGCTCGACCGCGTCGCGAGCCAGGGCTCGACGCCGCTGGCCGTGGCCCGCGACGCGCAGGTGCTCGGCGTCATCGAGCTCAAGGACGTCGTCAAGGAGGGCATGGCCGAGCGCTTCATGCGCCTCCGGCGCATGGGCATCCGCACGATCATGGTGACCGGTGACAACCCGCTGACCGCGGCCAAGATCGCGGAGGAGTCCGGCGTCGACGACTTCCTCGCCGAGGCGACCCCCGAGGCGAAGCTCGAGCTGATCCGCGACCAGCAGCAGGGCGGCCGGCTCGTGGCGATGACCGGCGACGGCACCAACGACGCGCCCGCGCTCGCGCAGGCCGACGTCGGCGTGGCGATGAACACCGGCACCCAGGCGGCACGCGAGGCCGGCAACATGGTCGACCTCGACTCCAACCCGACGAAGCTCATCGAGATCGTCGAGGTCGGCAAGCAGCTGCTGATCACGCGTGGCGCGCTGACGACGTTCTCGATCGCCAACGACATCGCGAAGTACTTCGCGATCCTGCCCGCGATCTTCGCCTCAACGTACGCCGCGGCGGGCTCGGACGGGCCGCTCGACAAGCTGAACGTCATGGCGCTGGGTACGCCGTTTTCCGCGATCGTCTCGGCGATCGTGTTCAACGCGCTGATCATCCCCATGCTCGTCCCGCTGGCGCTCCGGGGGGTGCATTACACGCCGGTGGGCGCCACGGCGCTGCTGCGGCGCAACCTGCTGATTTACGGCGTCGGCGGCCTGATCGCCCCGTTCATCGGCATCAAGCTCGTCGACCTGGTGGTGCATAACCTGTTGGGGGCATGAGCCGTGGGCGCCACAAGGTGTTCCTGGGCATGGCCGCAGGCGTCGGCAAGACCTACCGCATGCTCCAGGAGGGCCACGCGGAGCTCGAGGCGGGACGGGACGTCGTGATCGGCTACCTCGAGCCCCACGGCCGGGTGGAGACCGAGCAGCTCGCCGACGGGCTGGCGCAGGTCGCGCGCCGCCGGCTCGCCCACAAAGGCCACACGCTGTGGGAGATGGACCTGCCGGGGGTCCTCGAGCGCGCGCCGGAGCTGGCGCTGATCGACGAGCTCGCCCACACGAACGCCGCGGGCGCCGAGCACCGCAAGCGCTACGAGGACATCGCCGACGTGCTCGACGCCGGCATCGACGTGTTCTCCACCGTCAACGTCCAGCACCTCGAGTCGCTCAACGACCAGGTCGCCGAGCTCACCGGCGTGCGCGTGCGCGAGACGTTCCCCGACTCCGTGCTCTCCGGCGCCGACGAGGTCGTGCTCGTCGACGTCACGCCGCCGGCGCTGATCGAGCGGCTGCGCGCGGGCAAGGTCTACAAGCCCGAGCGGGTCGAGGCCGCGCTCAACGGCTTCTTCCGCGTCGAGAACCTGGAAGCGCTGCGGGAGGTCGCGCTGCGACAGGTGGCGGAGGACGTCGAGGCGAAGCGGCTGGTCAAGCTGCCGCCGCCGGTCCGCAACGAGCACCGCGTGATGGGCCAGACGGTGCCGCAGGCGGTCGGCGAGCGCCTGCTCGCGCTCGTGACTCCGCAGGCCTCCTCGCAGCGTGTGGTGCGCCGCGCGTGGCGCTCGGCGCAGCGGCTCGGCGCGGGCATGGACATCCTGACCGTGCTGTCGCCCGGACGCGCGCCGAACGGCGACGAGGCGGAGCAGCTCGAGTCGCTGCGCCGGCTCGGCTCGCTGCTCGGCGCGCACGTGCTGATCGAGGAGGGCGACGACGTCCCCGAGGTGGTCGCGCGCGTGGCCCGCGAGCGCGGCAGCACCTACGTGCTGATGGGGTCGCCGGCGTCGCGCAGCGGGCTCAAGCGATTCTCCGAGCCGCTCGCCGAGCAGCTGCTGCAGCGGCTGCCCGGGGTCGACCTCCGCATCGTCGCCGATCGCTCGAAGCGGGAGTGGACGCCCCGATGAGCCTGTGGGACGTCGCCGCGCCTCTGTTCGCGCTCGCGATCGGCGCCGTCGTGGGCCACTATGTGTGGCGCCGGCGCCGGGCGGAGGCCGAACCGCGCGCGGCGCGCGCGAAGATCCTGTTCCCGTTCGTCGGCCGCGAGCTGAGCGAGCGTGCGCTCCAGGCGACGCTGCGGCTCGCGTGGGCCGAGCAGGCGACGATCGTGCCCGCATACCTCGCGACCGTGCCGATGCAGCTCGCGCTCGACGTGCCGGTCGGGAAGTCGTGCGAGGAGGCGTTCGACGTGTTCGAGGCGATCGAGCAGCGCGCGTCGCGCATCGGCGTCCCGGTCGACGGCCGGATCGCGCGCGGCCGCAACGTGCGCCACGCGCTCCGGACGCTGATGCGTGAGATCCCGGGCGCGACACGGATCGTGGTGGCGGCGGCGAGCAACGGCGCGCACGACGGCTTCAGCGTCGACGACGTCGCCTGGCTGCTGCGCAACGCGCCGCACGAGGTCCTGGTGCTGCGGCCCGATCCGGAGGGGTCCGCGCCGGCCCTGCCCTCCGCCGAGGAGGACCCGCTGCTCCACGCGTTGCCAGCCGCCTAGCCCTGAGCGGCGATCCCGGTGACGAGCATCTCGAGCCCGAAGCGGAACCGCGCCTCGGGATCGGCCTCCTCGGCCCCCGCGAGCACGCCCGACAGCGCCTGGATGTGGGGGAAGCGATCGGGCGGCAGCGAGCGGAAGTACTCGCCGACCTGGTCGTAGTAGCGCGCGATCTCTGCCTCGCTCATCTGCTCGGCCTGGATGCCCTCCTCGAACGCGTAGGCGGTCGCGTAGAGCGGGAGGATGTCGGCGGCGTAGGCGATCACGCTCTCAGGCAGGTTGCCGGCGCGCATGATGCCGAGGATGCGGTCGATCACCACGAGCGTCCGCGGCCCGGTCGGCACCTTGCCCATCGTCGCGCGCGCGAGCCCGGGGTGCTCGCGGTAGGCGCGGTAGATGTCGGTCATCACCGCCGTGAGCTGCTCCTGCCAGCGCTCGGGATCGGGATCCGGGACCACGATCGTGCCGGAGAGGCGGTCGACCATCTGGTCGAGCAGGTCCTCGCGCCCGGTGACGTGCGCGTAGAGCGAGGCCGCGCCGGTGCCGAGCGCCTCGGCGACCTTGCGCATGCTGAGCGCGTCGTAGCCCGACTCGTCGAGCAGCGCGAGCGCGGTGTCGACGATGCGGTCGCGCGACAGCCGAACGCGCTCGGGGCTGGGACGGCGCTTGGTCCCAGGGGGGATCGGGCAGCTCGCCTTGACACGAACACCATTCTAGTGTTAGAACGCCGTTCGTAAACTACGAACGGTGTTCGATGTCCGACCTCCTCCCGTCTCCCATCGCCCATCCCAAGCGCTGGCTGATCCTCGCCGTGGTGCTCGCCGCCGAGTGCATGGACCTGCTCGACGGCATGATCGTCAACGTCGCGGCACCCGCCATCAGCCGCGACCTCGGCGCCGGCCCGACCGGCCTGCAGTGGATGGTCGGCGGCTACGCGCTGACGTTCGCGATCGGTCTCATCACCGGCGCCCGGCTCGGCGACATCTTCGGCCGCCGGCGGCTGTTTTTGGTCGGCGTCGCCGGCTTCACCGCCTCCTCGGTCCTGTGCGGGCTCGCGCCGACCACCGGGACGCTGATCACCGCGCGCCTGATCCAGGGCCTGTTCGCCGCGATCCTGATCCCGCAGGGCTTCGGGATCATCCGCCAGGTCTTCCCGCCCGACGAGATCGGCAAGGCGTTCGGCCTGTTCGGGCCCGTGATCGGGCTGAGCGCGGTGCTCGGGCCCGTGCTCGGCGGCGCGCTCGTCGACCTCGACATCCTCGGCACCGGCTGGCGCTCGATCTTCCTCATCAACGTGCCGCTCGGCCTCGCGGCCCTGGTGGGCGCCGCCCGCCTGCTCCCCGAGTCGCGCGCCGAGCGGCCGCCCACACTCGACCTCCTCGGCGCCGCGTTGGTCAGCCTCGGCGCGGGCCTGCTGATCTACCCGCTGATCCAGGGCCGTGAGCTCGACTGGCCGTGGTGGACGTTCGCCTCGATCGCCGCGAGCTTCGTGGTGTTCGGCGCCTTCGCGGCGCTGGCGCGGCGGCGCGAGCGCGAGGGCGTCTCCCCGCTCGTCACGCCGAGCCTGTTCCGCAAGCAGGCGTTCACGGGCGGCCTGGCGACCGCGCTCGTGTTCTTCGCGGGCATGATCGGCATGGTCTTCTCGCTCACGCTGTGCCTGCAGATCGGGCTGCACTACTCGGCGGTCCACTCCGGCGCGAGCCTGATCGCGTGGTCGCTCGGCACCGCGATCGGCGCGGGCAGCGGCGCGGCGGTGCTGGCGCCGAAGTTCGGGCGGCAGACGCTGCACGCCGGCGTCGTGCTGATGCTCGCGGGCGTGCTCTCGATGCTGTGGGTCGTGCACTCGGCCGGCAGCGGGCTGACGACCTGGGATCTCGTGTTCCCGGAGCTGCTCGGCGGCGCCGGGATGGGCATGGTGCTGGCGCCGCTGTTCGACATCATCCTGGCCGGCGTCGACGACGACGAGGTCGGCTCGGCGTCGGGCACGCTGAACGCGGTCCAGCAGCTCGGCGGCGCCCTCGGCGTGGCCGTGCTGGGCACGCTGTTCTTCTCCGCCGCGGCGGCGCACGGCTTCCTGGTCGCCTTCGAGCGGACGCTGTGGGTGGAGTCGGCCGTGCTCGTCGCAACCGCCGCGCTGGTGTTCCTGCTCCCGATGCGGGCGCGCGAGGAGATTCCGGCCTAGTCACCTTCTGTCCGCGTGCGGCAGGGCGATTAAGTTCTGCCGCGAATTTCCCGATGCAGGACCCAATGGCGGTTCGTGTTGTCACAGCCCGCCGGGCTCCGGGTTCGGAGCGGTGGTTGCCCCATGCGGTGATCGCGACCACGTTCGTCGTCGTGCTGCCGGCCGTGCTCGTCTCGCTGCTGGTCCCCTCGGGCGGCCTTGCGCTGCTGGCGCTCTCGCTGCTGCTCGGCGTGGCGCTGTCGCTGGCCGCAGCGAGCGTCGGCGGCGCGATCTGGAGCCGTATGCCGGGGTCGCAGGACCGCCTCTTCGCCGACCTGATGCTGTGGGGCTGGCTGCGCCGCTCGGTCGCCGAGCGCCGGCTGGCCCAGGCCGAGAAGCTGCTCGGCGCCGATCCGCACGGTGCCGGCCTCGAGGCGCTGATCGACCTCAGCGATCTGCTCGAGGCGCGTGACGCCCGCACCTACGGGCACTCGCAGCGCGTGACACGCCACGCCGAGCGGATCGCCACGGTGATGGGGCTGCCGCCCGCCGAGGTCGCCAAGGTCCGCACCGCCGCCGCGCTGCACGACATCGGCAAGCTGCACACGCCGCGCAGCATCCTCAACAAGCCCGGGCGCCTGACCGACAGCGAGTTCGCGCTGATCAAGCGCCACCCGGTCGACGGCGCGGTGATGACGAGCGGGATCGGCGACCCCGAGATCTCCGCGATGATCCGCCACCACCACGAGCGGCTCGACGGACGCGGCTACCCGGACGGGCTGTCGGGCGAGGACATCCCGGTCGGCGCGCGCATCATCTCCGTCGCCGACACGTTCGACGCGATCACCTCCAACCGCACGTACCGGCGCGCTTCGCACCACAAGCGCGCGCTCGACGTGCTCGCGGCCGAGGCCGGCAAGCAGCTCGACGGCGACGCGGTGGCGGCGTTCCGCGGCTACTACCGCGGGCACCGCACGGTCGCGCTGTCGGCGCTGGCCGCCTCCGCGCCGCAGCGGCTGCTCACCTGGCTCGGTGGCGCCTCCCCCGTGATCGGCGCGGGCGCGGCGGGCGCGACCGCCCTGCTGGTGGGCGTCGGCAGCCCGCAGCCGGCCGTCTACTCGCCCACGAGCCTCGACTCCCCGCCCGCGATCACCGTTGCCGCCGCGCCGAAGCGCGCGAGCAGCGTCGCGGCGACGGCGACGCGCGCGCGCACGTCCACGACGGACGAACGGCGCCGGGCGGCGCCGGGCGAGCGTGGCGCTGCGCGCCGCGATGGCGCGCGGCACGCCGGCGCGGTCGCAGCAGCCGGCGGCCGGCGGGGGATCCCCCGCGGCCGGGACGCCCACGAGCGGCGGTGCCACCGGCGGCGGGCGACGAACCCGCCGCCGACGGCTCCCACGCCCGGCAACGACGTCCCGCAACTGCCCGACGTGAAGGTCCCGCCGGTCAAGCTCCCGCCGGTGCGCGTGCCGCCGGTCGAGGTCCCCTCGGTCAAGGTCCCGTCCGTCGAGGTCCCGGCGATCAAGCTGCCCGGCGTCAGCCTGCCCGGGGTCAAGACGCCGCCGATCAACACTCCGCCGATCAGGACGCCGCCGATCAACGTGCCCGGCGTCGAGCTCCCCGGCCTTCCATAGCGCCGTCTCCGGCTCGGCCTCGACGCGCCGCCCCGACCCACTCGCGCCGGCATCGGCGACCTCGTCTCGGAGATCCGCCAGTTCATCCGGGGCCGGGGTAGACGGGTTCTTCACCGACAACGCGGACTACGGCGTCCGGGCCCGCCGCTAGCCGAGCGCGGCGCGCAGCTCCTCCCACAGCGCCGCGTAGGCGAGCGCCGCAGGGTTGCGCGGAGCGGTGACGACGAGCGGTGCGCGCCGCAGCCCCATCAGCTCGACCTGGCTCGCGTTCGGGATCGCCGCCGCCGCGACGCCGGGAAGCGTCGCGACGAGCTCCTTGTGCAGCTTCTTGCGGCGATCGACCATCGAGAAGAACGGGAGCACCTCGGGCACCCGCTCCGGGACCCCGGCCAGGAACTCGCGCAGCTGATCGAGCGTGCGCACCGCCAGCGTCGACGGGACGAGCGGCACGAGCAGCAGGTCGGCCGCGCTGAACACGCTCTCGGAGACGAGCGAGATCGACGGCGCGCAGTCGAGGATCGCGAGGTCGTAGCCGTCCTCGAGCTGGGCGAGCACCCGCGCCAGCCCCTCCAGCGGCTTCTTGCGCTTGTCGAGCTGGATGTCGAGGTGGCGGTAGGAGAAGTCGGCCGGGAGCAGGTCGAGGCCTTCGACGTCGGTGCCCTTCATCACCGCCAGCGGCTCGCGCTTGCCCTTGAGCAGCTGCTTGCTCCCGCCCTTCACCTTCGGCTCGACGCGGAACAGGAACGACGCGGCGCCCTGCGGGTCGAGGTCCCACAGCACGGTGCGCAGCCCCTCGCGGGCGGCGAGCGCGGCGAGGTTGACCGCCGCCGACGTCTTGCCGACGCCGCCCTTGATCGAGTAGGTGGCGACGACCTTCACGGCTTCGGCACCGCGTGGCCCTTGAAGTGGTCGAAGGTCGCGGCGAACTCGTCGCGCGCCGCCTGCTGGTCGGCGACCAGCGCGTCGAGCAGCGAGCCGAGCGCCATCAGCGTCGCGGGCTCGTCGCGCAGCTCGTCGCGGACCTCGTGCAGCAGCTCGATCTGCACCGCGCGGTCCTGGAAGCGCCCGAGCACCGTCCTGCAGGTCCTTGAGCGTCGAGACCAGCGGCTTGACCACGCTCTTCGGGAACGGGCTGCCGAACAGCTCGAGCAGATAGCGCAGCTCCTTGCCGCGCTTGCGCAGCTCGTGGAGGTCCTCGGCCGGCGAGCCGTCGTCGATGCGGTCCCCGTCGCGCACCATGCGGCGGTAGACCTTGCGGATCCGCTCGGCGGCGACCTCCTCGATCGGCCGCGCGGCGTTCGGCTGGTCGTCCGCGGGCGACCCTTCGGCGAGCTCCCGCCAGGCGGCGAGCACGTTGCGGAATCGTTCGCTCCGCAACCCGCGCCGGAGCTTCGTCAGCTCGCGCGCGCGGCGCCGCGCGAGCAGCTCCCGCAGCGGCTCGAGCTCCGGTTGCCGCTCCGGCGCGAGCAGCCCGACGAGCTCCTCCCACTCGAGCAGCTCGACGTCGAGGTCGCGCACCGGGCCGGTGAGGTTCTGCGCCCACTTGAGCTCGTCGCGCAGGCGCGTGCGCCGCTCCGGGTCGTGCACGTCCTTGAGCTCGCGCAGCACCGACCGCGCGCGGCGGATGGAGACGCGCAGGTCGTGCAGGAACTCCGTGTCGAGGTCGTCGATCGTGCCCGGCAGGTTCGTCTCGGCGATCTCCAGCAGGCGCAGCAGCACGACGCCGGCGGCGCGGTCGGTGCGGGTGCCGCGCGCGAGCTCGATCTTGGGCTTGGTCGAGATGCCCTCGGGCAGCCCGCCGGCGGCGAGCACCGCCTCGTCGAACAGCGGGCGCTCGGCGGGCGCGAAGCCGAGCCGGTCGCGCAGCACGCGCAGCGTGCGCTCGAGCTCGGCGTCGTAGCCGAGCACCGGCTCGACGGTGAGGCGCGAGGCGAGCGGGACGCGCCGCCCGCGCGCGAGCACCGCCTCGGCGTCCTCGAGCTCGAGCCGCACGACGGTCTTTGCGTCCCCGTTGAGCACCGCCAGCGGCCGCACCGTGCCGCGCACGCGCACGGCCGGCAGCAGCGCGCGCTCCTCGAGCACGCCGGCGAGCCGCTCGCGCAGCGGGCCGCGCGGCAGCTCCTGGACGAGGTAGCGGGGCGCGCGCGCGACCTTCTCCCGCCGCGCCGGCGCCCCCGGCTCGTAGAGGGTCAGCGTCGCGCCGCGCACCGGCGCCTCGGCGCGCAGGCCGGCCTCGCGCAGGCGGCCGTCGAAGCTGTCGAGCAGGATGCGGTCGGCGCTGCGCGGCCGGCCGACGTCGAGCGCGAGCCGCTCGCGCAGGGTCGCGAGCACGGCCTCGCCCGAGTCAGGGAGGAGGAGCTCCACGGGCGCGTAGTGTTCCATCCCGATGGACGAGACCCCGCCCTCGGGCGTCGAGATCGAGCGCAAGTTCCTGGTAGATCGCCTGCCGGACGGGCTGGGCGAGGGGGACCGCATCGAGCAGGGCTACCTGGCGATCGGCGACGACGGCGTCGAGGTCCGCGTGCGGCGGCGCGGCGGCGACATGACGCTGACGATCAAGTCGGGCCCGGGGATGACGCGCACGGAGGAGGAGCTGGCGATCGACGCGCGGCGCTTCGAGTCGCTGTGGCCGCTGACCGAGGGGCGGCGCGTCACCAAGACGCGCCACCTGATCCCGCTCGACGGCGACGTCACGATCGAGCTCGACGTGTACTCCGGCGCCCACGACGGGCTGCTCACCGCCGAGATCGAGTTCCCGTCGGTCGAGGCGAGCGAGGCGTTCGAGCCGCCGGCCTGGCTCGGCCGCGAGGTCACCGGCGACGGCGACTACGCGAACCAGGCGCTGGCGATGACGGGCCGGTCACCACGACCGACAGGCCGACGACGCTGAGCGCGGCGAAGGTGATGTCGCCGGCGAGCGCGGCGGCGGCGAGCCCCGCCACCGCGCCCAGCGCGACGGGCGCGAGGATGCTGGGCTTCCTCATGGCCTGCAGGGTGACGGCTAGGTCAGCCCGGAGATGTGACGTTCGCGTGACCGCGCGCGCGGACGGCCAGGCTCAGCGCGGTGGCCAGGAGGCAGCCCACGAGCCAGACGCCGATCGAGTCGACGAGCCGGTCGACGGCCTCGGGCGGGTACACCGGCGGCGCGCTGTTCTCCACCCACGGCGAGAAGAGGCGCAGCGGCCCGTCGATCAGCACGGCGATCAGCAACGCGGCGGTGGCGGCGGCGCAGAGGCCGGCGACGCGCTCCGCCCGCGCAGATCGCGGCGAGCGCGATCACCAGCAGCGCCGGGGCGTTCGAGGTCGGCACGCCGGGGTCGACCACGGCGTCGCGGCGAGCCACGCCGCCGCGGCGGCGGCGCCGATCGCGCGCCCCGCGCGACGGGAGCGCGCGTCAGCGCGACCGCGTAGATCGCGAGCATCGCGGTCCAGACCACGATCACGGTGGTCGCGGCGTCCTCGAGCCGGAGGCCGCGGAGGAAGACGAGCGCCTCGGCGGCAAGGATCGCGGCGCCGGCCGCACCCACGACCGCGCGTCCGGCCGCGCGAACCAGGCCACACGCCGCGAGGGCGACGACCATCGCGATCGCCTCGAGCCGGACGACGCCGGCCCGGATGTCGGCGAGCAGCCATACGGCCGCGATGAGCGCGCCCACCGCGAGCAGCCGCGGCACGAGCCGGCAGCAGCGTCTCGGGGCGCCCCAGCACACCGCGCGCGCAGCTCAACGCGAACCCCCAGCGACCGCGGTCGAGACCCGGCGAGCTCGGCCTGCATGGCCAGCCCCCACTCTCGCCGTCGCGCCGGCAGCAGCCGCACCACCCAGCGCAGCAGGGTGTCCGGCGTCATCCCGCGCTCCGCACCGGCCGCAGCGCACGCGCGGGCGCCGCGGCCTCGCGCGCGGCAGCGATGCCGTCGGCCGTGAGGCGGTAGAGATGGCGCGGCGGACGGCCCGGCGGGCGGCTCGGCCTCCCACGTGCTCTCCAGCAGGCCGCGGTCGCCCAGGCGCATCAGGATCGGATACAGCGAGCCCGCCTTTAGGCCCGACCTCGCGCCCGAGCTCGTAGCCGTAACGCCACTCGGCCGGATCGGCCGCCATCGCGGCCAGCACGGCCATGGTCTGTCGGGAATGGCGGCGGCTCACGAGCTGAAATCTACCTATATAGACTTCGCGCTCCTACGCGACGAAAGTACAGTCCGCCGCGATGACGGCGATGGCGCGCGAGATGGCCGAGCAGCCCGAGGTGATCGGCGCGCTGCTCGACCGCCGTGAGGAGTTCGCGGCGCGCCTGCGCGCGATCGCGCCCGAGCCGCTGACCGGCGTCATCCTGATCGCGCGCGGCTCGTCCGACAATGCCGCGATCTACGGCCGCTACGTGCTCGAGGCGGCGCTGCGGCGGCCGGTCTCGCTCGCCGCGCCCGAGCCTGTGGACGCGCTACGGGCTGGCCGAGGACCTGCGCGGCTACCTCGCGGTCGGGGTCAGCCAGTCGGGCAAGACGCCGGAGATCACCGACACGCTCGAGCGCGTGAAGGCCGCCGGCGCCGCGGCGGTCGCGGTCACCAACGACGGCGGCTCGCCGCTGGCCGGGATCGCCGACGAGGCGATCGACCTCGGCGTCGGACCGGAACAAGCCGTTCCGGCCACCAAGACCGTGACCGCCCAGCTCGCCGCGTTCGCGATCCTCGCCCACGCGCTGGGCGAGCCGCTGTGGCCCGAGGAGGCGTGGGCCGCGGTGCCGCGCGCCCAGGCCGAGGTGCTCGCCGACGATGGCGCGGCGGCCGCGCGCCGGCGCGGCGATCGCCGGCTCGGCCAGCCACGTCCAGCTCGGCCGCGGCTTCCTCTTCGCCGTCGCGCTCGAGGGCGCGCTGAAGGTCGCCGAGACGACCGGCCTCGCCTCCCAGGGCTTCTCGGTCGCGGACTTCCTCCACGGCCCGATCGCGATCGCGCACGAGGGCACGACCGCGGTCGCCTACGCCGCGCCCGGCCCGGTGGCGAAGGACGTCCGCGAGGCCGCGGCGCGCGCCCGCGACGCCGGCGCGCGGCTGATCGCGGTCGGCGACGAGGTGGGCGACGCGGACCTCCGCGTCCCGGTCCCGGCCGGCGTGCCGGAGGCGCTGGCGCCGCTGGTCCACGTCGTCCGCGCCCAGCAGCTCGCGCTCCACGCGACGCTCGCGCTCGGCCTCGACCCCGACAAGCCGCGCGGCCTCACCAAGGTCACGCCCACCACGTAGGAGTTTTGGCTCCTTACCAAGTGGTCTGTCGCCAGCCCTTGACTCCTACCGGCTCCGCGCACTACTGTCGCGTCTGGGAAAGGTTCCTTACTAGGTGAGGAGGAGAGGATGAAGCGGATCGCGATGGCCGCGGCGACCGCACTGTTTGCGTCGGCGGGGGTCGTGGGCTGTGGTGGCACGCGGCAACTCCGGCGACGCGAGCTCGCCGGCGAAGAAGGCGCCGGCGAAGCTCGAGCCGGCCAACATCACGCTGTGGGTCGGCTTCACCCAGCGCGAGCTGAGCGTGTTCAAGGACGCCGTGAAGGACTTCGAGGCGCTCCATCCCGGGGTGAAGGTCCGCGTCGTCGGCGGCATCAACGACGACAAGATCATCGCGGCGAGCCGCGGCGGCAAGGCGCCCGACGTGGCGCAGTCGTTCACGGCCGACAACTCCGGCGCGTTCTGCGGCTCCGGCGCGTGGGTCGACCTCAAGCCCTACCTCGAGCGCGACAAGATCAGCGACACGATCTTCCCGCCCGCGCCGCGCTCCTACACCCAGTTCAAGGGCACGCGCTGCGCGCTCCCGATGCTGGCCGACGCGATGGGCCTCTACTACAACGAGGACATGCTCAAGAAGGCGGGGCTGAACGGCCCGCCGAAGACGATCTCGGAGCTCACCCAGTACGCGAAGAAGCTGACCGTGCGCAACCCCGACGGGTCGCTCAAGGTCGTCGGCTTCAACCCGGTCATGGGCTGGTACTCGAACACGCCGGCCAACTTCGGGCCGATGTTCGGCGCCAAGTGGGTCGACGACTCCGGCAAGTCGAGCATCGCCAGCGACCCCGCGTGGTCGAAGCTGCTGAAGTGGCAGAAGGACCTGATCGACTGGTACGGCTACGACAAGCTCGTGAAGTTCCAGGCCGGCCTGGGCGACGAGTTCTCCGCGCAGAACGCGTTCGAGAAGGGCAAGCTCGCGATGAACGTCGACGGCGAGTGGCGCACCGCGTTCATCGCCGACGAGGCGCCGAAGCTCAACTACGGCACCGCGCCCGGTCCCGGTCGACGACGACAACCCCGACCTCTACGGCGGCGGCTACACGACCGGCAACATCGCCGGCATCCCGAAGACGCGCCAAGCACCCGGAGCAGGGCTGGGCGCTGCTGAAGTACCTCGCCACCGACGACAAGGCGATGGTGCTGCTGTCCAACGGGCTGCGCAACGTCCCCACGACCGAGTCGTCGGCGAAGTCGCCCGACCTCAAGCCCGACCCGAAGTTCGCGACGTTCCTGAAGATCTACGGCGAGCCCGCACACGACCACGACCCCGGTCACGGCCGCCGGCAGCGCCAACCAGGAGGCGTTCAACAGCTTCACCAACAAGTGGCAGGCCGGGCGCGTGCCCGACCTCCAGGCAGGGCTGGAGGGCGTCGACAAGCAGATCGACTCCCAGCTGGCGAACGCCGAGGGCAAAGACGTGCCGTGACCGAGGAACGCCGGCGAGCCAGGAACCGCGCGAAGTGGCGCCGCCGTCTCACGGTCCTGGCGTTCATGAGCCCCTGGCTCGTCGGCTTCACGGTCTTCTTCGGCTATCCGCTGGTCTCGACCGTCTACCTGTCGTTCACCCACTACGACCTGCTCAAGCCGGCGCGCTGGATCGGGCTGGCGAACTACAAGTACATGTTCAGCGACGACAAGCAGATCTGGCCGGCGGTGCGCAACACGCTGTGGCTGGTCGTCTTCGCGGTGCCGCTGAAGGTGATGTTCGCGTTCGGGATCGCGACGATGCTGACGCGCGCGCGGAGCGGGATCGGGATCTTCCGCACGATCTTCTACCTGCCCGCGCTCGCGCCGCCGGTGGCGGCCACGCTCGGCTTTGTCTACCTGCTCAACCCGGCCACCGGTCCGGTCAACCAGGTGCTGAGCGCGGTCGGCATCGACGGGCCGCTGTGGTTCAACGACCCGCACTGGTCGAAGCCGGCGCTGACGCTGCTGCTGATGTGGGGCGTCGGCAACCTGATGATCATCTTCCTCGCCGCGCTCATCGACGTGCCGCGGCACCTCTACGAGTCGGCGGAGCTGGACGGTGCCGGCGCGTGGCAGCGGCTGCGCTGGGTGACCCTTCCGACGATCAGCCCGGTGCTGCTGTTCGCGGTCGTGATCGGGACGATCGAGGCGCTGCAGATCTTCGACCAGGCCTACGTCGGCGCGACGATCGCGGCCGGCTCGGCGTCGAGCGCGGGCGACCCCTCCAACGACCTCGGCTATCCCGAGGACTCGACGCTGTTCTATCCCGTGCTGCTGTTCCAGCAGGGCTTCCGCTTCTTCAACATGGGCTACGCGGCGGCGATGGCGGTGCTGCTGCTCGTCGTCTCGCTCGCGATCACCCTGGCGATCGTGCGCAACTCGCGGCGCTGGGTCCACTACGCGGCGGGCCGCTGAGATGAGCACGACCTCCGCCCCCGCCGTCCCGGTCGCCGCCCCCTCGCCGCCCGCGCGCCGCGAGGTCCCGCGCTCGGTCCGCCGCAGGCGCTTCCTGGTCTCGGTCGCCGACCACAGCCTGCTGATAGCCGCGGCGATCGCCTTCGTCTTCCCGATCGTCTTCATGCTGCTCACGGCGCTGATGACCAGCGACCAGGCGCTCTCGACGAAGCTGTGGCCCGACCCGTTCCAGTGGAGCAACTTCAGCACCGTCTTCGACAAGGCGCCGATGCTGCGCTACGGCCTCAACACGCTGATCTACTCCGGGCTCGCGACGCTGTTCATGCTGATCTCGAGCGTGCCGGTCGCCTACGCGCTCGCCCGCCTGCGCTGGAAGGGGCGCGACGCGGTCTTCCTGCTCGTGCTGGTCGCGATGATGCTGCCGCCGCAGGTCACGATCGTGCCGCTCTACGTGATGTGGGCGAAGCTGAACCTGGTCGGGACGCTGTGGCCGCTGATCCTCCCCAACCTGTTCGGTGACGCGTTCTCGATCTTCCTGCTGCGCCAGTTCTTCCTGACCATCCCGGAGTCGTACCTCGACGCCGCGCGCGTCGACGGCTGCGGCGAGTTCCGCATCCTCGTGTCGGTCGTCTGCCGGCTGGCCAAGCCCGCGCTCGCCGCGGTCGCGCTGTTCATGTTCCTGTTCACGTTCAGCGACTTCTTCGGCCCGCTGCTGTACGCCGGTGACGACGAGGCGCACTGGACGCTGTCGGTCGGCCTCGCCCAGTTCCGCACGCTGCACCAGGTGCAGTGGAACCTGACGATGGCGGCGACGATCATGGTGCTGGCACCGGTCGTGGTCCTGTTCTTCCTCGCCCAGCGCGCGTTCGTCGAGGGCGTCACGCTCACGGGGGTGAAGGAATGAAGCTCGCGGTCATCGGCGCCGGCTCGACCTACACGCCCGAGCTCGTGTCCGGGCTCTCGGCGCTCGACGTCGGCGAGCTGGCGCTGCACGACATCGCCGACGAGCGGCGCGAGATCGTCGGCGGGCTCGCGCGCCGGATGCTCGACCGGGTCGGCTATCGCGGCCGGCTGGAGACCACCGGCGAGCTCGAGCGCGCGCTCGACGGCGCCGACTTCGTGCTGATCCAGATCCGCGTCGGCGGGCAGGAGGCGCGGCTGCGCGACGAGACGATCCCGCTGCCGTGCGGCTGCATCGGGCAGGAGACGACCGGCGCCGGCGGGCTCGCCAAGGCGCTGCGCACGGTGCCGGTGGTGCTCGAGATCGCCGATGAAGTGCGCGGGCGGGCGGCCTCGGGCGCGTGGATCGTCGACTTCACGAACCCGGTCGGGATCGTCACGCGCGCGCTGCTCGACCACGGCCACCGCGCGGTCGGCCTCTGCAACGTGTCGATCACCTTCCAGCGCCACGTGGCGCAGCTGCTGGGCATCGAGCCGGCGCGCATCGAGGTCGACCAGGTCGGCCTCAACCACCTCACGTGGGTACGCGCGGTCCGCGTCGACGGCGAGGACGTGCTCGGCATGCTGATGGCCGAGCACGGCGACGCGCTCGCCGAGGGCGCCGGGCTGCCGCGCCGGTTGCTCGAGGAGCTCGGCGCGGTGCCCTCCTACTACCTGCACTACTTCTACGACCACGACCGCGTGCTGGCCGAGCAGCGCGAGGGCGAGGGCGTGCCGCGCGCGGCCGAGGTCGCCGAGATCGAGCGGGAGCTGCTCGAGATGTACAAGGACCCCGCGCTGAACGAGAAGCCCGCGCTGCTCGAGCGGCGCGGCGGCGCGTTCTACAGCGAGGCCGCCACCGGGATCGTCGCCTCGCTGGCGGGCGAGGGCGACGCCGTCCACGTGGTCGACATGCGCAACGGCGGCACGCTCGCCGGGCTCGCCGATGACGACGTCGTCGAGGTGCCCGCCCGCGTCGGGCCGGACGGCCCGGTCGCGCTGCGCCAGGCGCCGATGGCGCCGGAGCTGCTCGGGCTCACCCAGCACGTCGCCGCCTACGAGCGGCTCGCCGTGCGCGCGGCGCTGTCCGGCAGCCCGGTCGACGTCCGCAAGGCGCTGCTCTCCCACCCGCTGATCGGCCAGGACGAGATGGCGGGCGAGCTGGTCGAGCGGCTGCTCGCCGGGGAGCCGGTGCGATGAGCGGGCGGCTCGTGCTCGCCGTCGACGGCGGCAACTCGAAGACCGATCTGGCGCTGTTGCGCGAGGACGGCGAGGTGCTCGCGCTCGTCCGCGGCGGCGTCAGCTCGCCCCACCACATCGGGCTCGACGGCACGATCGCGGTGCTCGAGGAGCTGCACGCGGACGCGCGCGCCCGCGCGGGACTCGCCGGCGACGCGCGCGCCGCGGTCGGCCACCTGCTGCTCGCGGGGCTCGACCTGCCGGTCGAGGAGGAGCGGCTGCACGCCGCGGTCGACGGCCGTTGGGCCGACCGCCTGAGCGTCGGCAACGACACGTTCGCCGTCCTGCGCGCCGGCACCGAGCGCGGCTGGGGCGTCGCGGTGGTGTGCGGCGCCGGCATCAACTGCGTCGGCGTCGGCCCCGACGGCCGCCACGTGCGCTTCCCCGCGCTCGGCGCGATCAGCGGCGACTGGGGCGGCGGCTACGACGTCGGCCTCGCCGCGCTGTCGGCGGCGGTCCGCAGCGAGGACGGCCGCGGCCCGCGCACGGGGCTCGAGCGCGCGGTGCCGGAGCACTTCAGCCTCGCCACGCCCGGCGAGCTCGTCGAGGCGATCCACCTCGGCCGTGTGGCGCAGCGGCGGATCATCGAGCTGCCGCCGCTGGTGTTCGACGCCGCCGCGGCCGACCCGGCCGCCGCCGCGATCGTCGACCGGCTCGCCGCCGAGGTGCTGGCGCTCGTGCACGCCTCGATCGAGCGGCTCGAGCTCGGCGGCGGCGCCGTCGAGGTGCTGCTCGGCGGCGGGATGTTCCGGGCCGGCGACGGGCGCCTGATGGGCGCGATCGAGGCCGGCGTGGGACCGGAGGTGCAGGTCCACGTGGCCGCCTCGGAGCCGATCGTGGGCGCGGCGCTGCTGGGGCTCGACGAGCTCGGCGCCGGGCCGGAGGCGCTCGCGCGAGCGCGGAGCGAACTCGGGGAGGTGGCGGTGCATGGCTGAGGTGCGCTACGTGCAGGCGACGCGGACCTATCCCGGCAACGACGAGCCGGCGGTCGACGCGCTCGACCTCGACATCGCCGACGGCGAGCTGATGGTGCTGGTCGGCCCGTCGGGTTCCGGCAAGACGACCGCGCTACGGATGCTCGCCGGGCTCGAGGAGGTCGACGCGGGCGGGATCTACATCGGCGAGCGCGACGTCAGCGACGACCCGCCGAAGCGCCGCGACGTCGCCATGGTGTTTCAGAACTACGCGCTCTATCCCTACCTCACGGTCGGCGCCAACATCGGCTTCCCGCTGCGGATGGCGCGGGTCCCGAAGGCCGACCGCGAGGAGCGGGTCCGCCGCGTAGCCGAGCAGCTCGAGCTCACCCCGCTGCTCGAGCGCAAGCCCGGCCAGCTCTCCGGCGGGCAGCGCCAGCGCGTGGCGATGGGGCGCGCGATCATCCGGGAGCCCCAGGTCTTCCTGATGGACGAGCCGCTCTCCAACCTCGACGCCAAGCTGCGCGTGCAGATGCGCGCCGACATCGCCGAGCTGCAGGGGCGGCTCGGCATCACCACGGTCTACGTCACCCACGACCAGGCGGAGGCGATGACGCTCGGCCATCGTGTCGCCGTGCTGCGCGACGCGAAGCTGCAGCAGTGCGACACGCCGCGCGCGCTGTTCGACCACCCGGTCAACACGTTCGTGGCCGGCTTCGTAGGGTCGCCGGCGATGAACCTCTGCCGCGTGCCGCTGAACGCCGACGGCAACGCCGCGTTCGGCGGGCTGCCGCTCGAGCTCCCGGGCCTGCGCGCGAACGGCCGCACCGAGGCGATCGTCGGCGTGCGGCCGGAGGCGATGGAGCTCGCGAGCGAGGGGCTCGACGCCGGGGTGGAGGTGATCGAGGAGCTCGGCTCGGACGCCTTCGTCTTCTGCAGCGCCGAGCTGCCCGGTGGCCCGACGCGGCTCGTCGCGCGCGTGCCGGCGCGCCGCGCGCCCGAGCGCGGCGAGCGGGTGCGGCTGCGGCCGAGCCCGGAGTACGCGCCGCACGTGTTCGACGCCGACACGGGCGAGCGCATTGGCGCGTAGCGCGACCCCGACGCTCCTGCGCGACCTCAACGAGCGCACCGTCCTCGAGGCGATCCGCTCCGGCGCGCCGATCTCGCGCGCGGAGATCTCGCGCCGCGTCGGCATCTCCAAGCCGACGGTGTCGGGGACGCTCGAGTCGCTGCTCGAGGCAGGGCTCGTGCGCGAGGCCGACAACGACACCCACGGGCCGAAGTACGGCGCCACGTTCTTCGAGCCCGTGCACGAGGCCGCGCTGGTGCTCGGGCTCGACCTCGGCGCGCGCTTCCTGCGCGGCGCGATCTGCGACCTGCGCGGCGAGGTGCGCGCGCGGCAGGACATCGAGATGCCGGGCGCCGACGTGCACGCCGTCACCGCCGCCGCCGCAGAGCTCCGAGACCGCCTCGCCGCCGTGGCCGGGCTGCCGGCCGACGCGCTGGACGGCGCCGTCGCCGGCGTCCCCGGCGTGGTCGAGTCGCCGGAGGGGCGGATCGAGCTGGCCACCAATATCCCGGGCCTCCAGGGCCGCGTGATCGGCCCCGAGCTCGAGCTGAGCCTCGGCGTCCCGGTCACGCTCGAGAACGACGTCAACCTCGCGGCGATCGGCGAGCAGTCGCGCGGTGTCGCGCAAGGCGTCGAGGACTTCGTCTTCCTCTCGGTCGGTACCGGGCTCGGCGCCGGGCTGATGCTGCGCGGCGAGCTGCACCGCGGCCACCACGGCGCGGCGGGCGAGGTCGACTACGCGCTCGGCGAGGGCCATTACGAGCAGCGCGCCGACGACCCCGCCGCCACCGGCGTCTCCGCCTACGCCGAGGCGCTCGCCGCCGAGGGCCGGCTGGCGACCCGGCTCACGCCGCCCTACGACGCGCGCGCGATCTTCGGCGCCGCGCGCGCGGGCGACGAGCTCGCGCTGGCCGTGGTGGCCGAGGAGGCGCGCCGGATCGCCCGCCACGTCGTGCCGATCGCCGCGGTCGCGGACGTCGAGCTGGTCGTGCTCGGCGGCGGCATCGGTGTGAACGGTGACCTTCTCCTCGCCCCTATCCGCGAGCTGCTCGCACAGCGCTGCCCGTACCCGCCGCGCGTCGAAGTCTCCAGCCTGGGCGACGCGGCGGTGCTGACCGGCGCGCTCGCGTTCGGGCTCCGCTCGGCGCTGGACAACGTCTTCACCCGCCGCAGCCGCACCGCCCGCGCGTAAATCGCCCTACCATTCAGCGCCGTGCCGCAGTCGCTGCCCTTGCAGGTCCTCGAATCGCTGCAGCGCGTGACGGACGCGGCGCTCGCCTATCTCACCGAGGACGAGCTTCTCGACGAGCTGCTGCAGCGGGTCGCGCAGATCCTCGAAGTCGACACCGTGGCGATCCTGCTGCTCGAGGGCGACCGGCTGCACGCCCGCGCGGCCAAGGGCATCGAGGAGGAGGTCGAGCAGGGCGTCCAGATCCCGCTCGGTGCCGGCTTCGCCGGCCGCGTCGCCGCCGAACGGCGGGCGGTCACGATCTTCGACGTCGACCACGCCGACATCTACAACCCGATCCTGCGCAAGAAGGGCATCAAGTCGCTGCTCGGCGTCCCGCTCCTCGCTCAGGGCCGCGTGATCGGCGTCCTGCACGTCGGCAGCCTCACCCCACGTGAGTTCTCCGACGACGACCGCGACCTCCTGCAGCTGGCCGCCGACCGCGCCGCGCTCGCGATCGCGCAGGCGCAGCTCTACACGCGCGAGCGCGACGCGCGCCAGGCGGCGGAGCTCATCACCCGCCAGCTGCGGGCGGTGCAGAAGGTCACGGACGCGACGCTCGCCTACCTGCCGGAGGAGGAGCTCCTTCAGGAGCTGCTGCAGCGGGTGTCCGACATCCTCTCGGTCGACACCGTGGCGATCCTGCTGCTGGAGGGCGACCGCCTGCACGCGCGAGCGGCCAAGGGCATCGAGGAGGAGGTCGAGCAGGGCGTCCAGCTCCCGCTCGGCCGCGGCTTCGCCGGCCGCATCGCCGCCGAGAAGCGCGCGATCACGATCGCCGACGTCGACCACGCCGACATCCTCAACCCGATCCTGCGCGAGAAGGGCATCAAGTCCCTACTCGGCGTCCCGCTGCTCGTGCAGGGCCGCGTCATCGGCGTCCTGCACGTCGGCAGCCTCACCCCGCGCGTCTTCGACGGCGACGAGCGGGACCTGCTGCAGCTGGCCGCCGACCGCGCCGCGCTCGGCATCGAGCAGGCGCGGCTCTACGCGCAGCGGCGGGTCGCCGAGGCCGTGCAGCAGCGGCTGCTGCCCCCGGAGATCTCCGACCGCT
Organism: uncultured Solirubrobacteraceae bacterium; assembly: GCA_963722815.1. Taxonomy (GTDB): domain Bacteria; phylum Actinomycetota; class Thermoleophilia; order Solirubrobacterales; family Solirubrobacteraceae; genus DASQFQ01. The sequence continues at coordinate 523,438 of CAVROM010000003.1, read as the reverse complement.
CCGGGCTCGAGGGCGCGGCGCGCTACCTCCCTGCCGCCGGCGCCAGCCTCGGCGGCGACTGGTACGACGTGTTCCCGCTCGTCGGTGGCCGCGTCGCGGTCGCCGTCGGCGACGTCGTCGGCCACGGAGTCGAGGCCGCCGCCGTGATGGCCCAGCTTCGCACCGCCGTGCGCGCCTACGCCGCGGAAGGGCACGCGCCGGGCGACGTGGTCGACCGCGTCAACACCCTGATGCTCAGCCTCGGGCCGCTGGCGATGACGACGATGGTCTACCTCGTGATCGACCCCGCGACGGAGACGCTCGAGCTCGTCAACGCCGGGCACCCGCCCGCGCTCGTCGTCGATCCCTCCGGCGAAGCCCACTTCCTGTGGCCGACGGGCGGCGTCCCGCTCGGCGCCACCGGGGCCGCGACCTACGAGGCCGAGCGCTTCCCCCTCCCCACCGGCGCAACCGTTCTGATCTACACCGACGGGCTCGTCGAGCGCCGCGGCGAGTCGATCGAGGTCGGCCTCGAGCGGCTGCGCGAGATCGCCAAGGGCGCGCGCGACCCCGAGTCGCTGTGCGTGACGATCTGCGAGCGGCTCGTGCCCGAGGAGCCCGAGGACGACGTGGCGTTCATCGCGACCCGCGTACCGGCGCTGGGCGACCTCGTGACCACGACCTGGCGCGTGTCGCCCGACAGCCTCGCCCCGATCCGCTACCTCCTCCGCCGCTGGCTGATGAACCGCGGGGCGAGCGAGCAGCACGCCTACGACATCATCGTCGCCGCCCAGGAGGCGTGCGCGAACGCCGTCGAGCACGCCTACGGCCCGGTGTCGGCGCAGTTCGAGGTCGACCTGCGCTGGGAGGACGGCCGGGTGACGATCACGGTGACCGACCATGGCCAGTGGCGGCCGCCGCGGGGCGAGAACCGCGGCCGCGGCCTCCCGCTCATGCACACGCTGATGGACGAGGTCGACGTGCGCCACACCGATGAGGGCACGTCGGTGACGCTGATCAGCACCCTGCGGTGACCGTGCTCGCCACCATCACGGGCGAGCTGCGCGGGAGCATGGCGATCGCGCACGTGGTCGGGGAGATCGACGCCTCCAACGTCGTCTGGGTGGAGGAGCGGATCCGCATGCCGCTCACCAACCGCTGCGACGGGCTGGCCGTCGACCTCACCGGCACGACCTACCTCGACAGCGCCGGGATCGCGATGCTGTTCCGCCTCGCGGCCGAGCTGCACCAGCACCAGCAGCAGCTCCGGCTCGTGCTGGCCGAGGGCTCGCCGATCGCCCGCATGGCGTCGCTGAGCGGGCTCGAGAGCGCGGTGCCGACGCACACGTCGCTCGAGGCCGCGCTCGAATAACGCGTCAGCAGGCGGGCGAGTAGGGGCGGCCGGGCAGGAACTCGGCCCACTCGGCCCGGGTGAGGCGCCGGCCGGCTACGCGGCAAGCGTGGCGGACGAGCGAGGCGGGCCGGATGTCCCACAGGAAGGCGTGCCCGTCGTCCTGCGCGGCGATCACGTGCGTGCCGTCGGGCGTGAAGAACGGGACTGCGGATGACTGCGCCCCGGTGCCGGGTAGCGGCGCGCCGAGGGCCTGCCCGCTCGCGACGTCGAACAAGCGCACGCTGCCATCGGAATTGCCGGCGGCGAGCGTGCGGCTATCCGGGCTCCACGCGAGCCACGTGGCCTTGCCGGCGGAAAGCGCCGGCCCGGCCGGCCGCCAGGTCGCCGTCGAGTAGATCTCCACGCCGCCCAGCCCGTCCGACTCGGCGATGCGCCTCCCGTCTGGGCTCCAGCGCGTCAGCACGGGGCCGAGCGGCGGCCGCAGCGTCGCCACGCGCCGGCGCGACCGCACACCCCAGATCTGGAGCCCGTCCTGCAAGTCTCCACGGCGGCCCGGCAGCACGCTCAGCCACCGGCCGTCGGGGCTGAGCTGCGTCTCGGCGTTGCCGTAGCGGAAGCGCAGCGGTCCGCCCTGCGGGCGGCCGTCGGGCAGCGACCACAGCCGCACGTCGCCGTCCTTGCTCCCGGTCGCGAGCAGGCGGCCGTCGGCGCTCACGCCCGGTGCCCAGATCGGGTTGCCGTACCAGCTGCCGGCGTACCGGAACTGCTTCGCGTGGCCGGCGAGGCGCCGGATCACCGTGCCGTGGTCGACGTCGACGAGCGAGACGGAGCCGTACGACCCCCCCACCACGAGCAGGTGGCTGCCGGGCACGAAGGCGATGCCCTCCACCATGGCCGGGCCCTCGACGCCGGTTCCCGTGACGACGCGGAACGGCGCGTGCCGCGTGAGGCTCGGGAGGTCGACGATGCTGATCGAGCCGTCCGTCTGCCCGTGCGCCAGCAGGCGGCCGTCCGAGCTCAGTCGCGTAGCGGACGCTGTCGCCGGTACCCGCGCGGAAGGGCCGCCCCAGCCGGTGGCGCCCGCTCAGGTCCCAGATCAGCGCCGTGCCGTCGAGGCTTGCCGTATAGAGCGTGCGGCCGTGGTCCGCGAGCGAAGGTGAGAACGCGCTGTCGGTGTGGCCGGTCAGCGTCTCCGCCGCGGCAGCCGCGCCGACGTCCCACAGGATCACGTCGGCGTCGGCGCCGGTCGTGACGAGGGACTCGCCCGTCGGGCGTGAAGCGTGCGTCGTTCACCGCGTCCCGATGGCGGCCCGACGCCGTGCGCACGCGGCCGCCACGGAGGTCGAGCAGTCGCACCGAGCCGTTCTCCCCGCCGATGGCGAGCGTGCGGTCGTTGGGGCTCAGCGCAAAGGCGGTCGGCAGCGTCCCGGGCGTCGGCAGGACGCCGGCGCACGGCGAGCGTCGCGGCGTCGCGGACGGTGACGGCGTCCTTGCCGCCGACGACGAGCTCGCGGCCGTCGGCGTGCAACAGCACCGGCGTGCGCGGCCAGAGCTGGAACGGGTCGAACGTCAGCCGGCCGGGATGGTCGACCGGCACCGGCGCGCCGACCGGGCGGCCGTCGCAGCGTCGAAGCGCAGGAACTCCGGCTTGTCGCCGAAGACTCGAGGCCCCGACCGATGCGCCCGTCGGGGGAGAACTCGACGCCGGCGGCGCCCTGGCCCGACCGGCAGCTTCGATCCGTCGGACGACCCGGCGGCTCGCCGTGTCGGCCGCGCGACGATGAAGCGGAAGCCCTGCGGGACCTCGCCGGTGGCGCCCGGCACGCTGATGTGCAGGATGGCGAGGCGGCGGCCGTCCGGGCTGTAGGCGACATCGTGGATCGCCGGAGCGTAGGGCGCGGGCTCCAGCGTCGCGACCCGCTTGCGGGTCTGGCTGTCGTAGAGCAGCACGTGCCCATCGAGGTCGCCGACCGCGAGCGTGCGGCCGTCGGGGCTCACCGCCGAGCTGAGGACGATCGAGCCGTGGATGCGGATGACGCCGATCGCTGCGGGGCTGCGCACGAGCGCGCCGAGCAGGTTGCCGCGTGTGCGGGCGGTGTTGTCGAGCGCGACGCCCTGGCGGGCGAGCAGCAGCGACCGGTCGAGCTGGTCGTCGAGCAGCGCACGGGCGCCGAGCCGCTGCGCGTCGGCGTCGGTCGCTTCGCTCCTCGCGTTGCCGCCCTGGTGGAGGGCGACGAGCCCGGCCACGACCGCGAGCACGAGCAGCGCAGCGACGCCGGCCAGCACACCGCGAAGGCGCCGCTGCGATCGGCCGGCGGCTCCGCGGCTGTCGTCGAGGAAGGCGCGTTCGACGGCATCGAGCTCCGGGTCGTGGGCGGCCGACCAGTCGAGCGCGGCCGCCAGGCGCGCGCCGCGATAGAGCTCGCCGGGGTCACGCCCGCGCGCGTCCCACTCGCGCGCCGCGACGCCGAGGTGGTGGTGCAGCCGGCGGCCCTCGGCGTCCTCCTCGAGCCAGCCGCGCAGGCGCGGCCACTCGCGCAAGAGCGCCTCGTGCGCGACCTCGGCCTCCTCGTCGCTGACGGTCACGAGCCGGCCGTCGGCGAGCGCGGCGAGGACGTCCGCGCCATCCGGCAAGCGCTCGAGCTCGGCCAGCGGCACCCGCCGGCGTACGACCGCCTCCCCCTCTCCGACGCCCGCCATTCGTACGAGGATCGTGCGAGCGCCCGCACGCTGGGCGGGATCGAGCCGCTCGTAGGTTCGCTCGGCCAGCCGCGCCACCGCGCCGCGGACTCCGCCGGCGTGCTCGTAGGCGGACAGGCGCAGCCGGCGGCCATCGCGCTCCTGCCACAGCTCGAGCAGCGCGGTGCTGAGAGAGCGGGAGTGCACCCGGCTCGCCCTCGACGTCGGCGATCAGCGCGTCGGCGAGCTCCGGATCGACGTGCAGACCGGCCCGCGCGGCCGGCGACTCGATCGCACGGCGCAGCTCGTCGCGGCGCATTGGGCCGACAGGGACGTGGTTGGCGCCCAGCATCCGCCACAGCTCCGGATAGCTCGCGCACCGCCCGTAGAAGTCCGCGCGCAGCGCGATCAGCACGAGCGGGCGGCGGCTCGGGTCGCGTACCGAGGCCACCAGGGCGTCGGCGAACGCCGCGCGCTCGCCCTCGTCGCGGCAGGACGTGAAGAGCTCCTCGAACTGATCGACCGCGATCACCAGCCGGCCGGCGGCGGGCGCCTCGGCGACCGCACGCTCCAGCGCCTGCCGCGGGTGGGCTCCGGGTCGCAGCAGCGCGATCGCCCAGCCGCTGCTCCCGGGTAGCACGTCGTGGGCGAGCGCCGGCAGCAGCCCCGCGCGCAGCACCGAGGACTTGCCGCTCCCCGACGGCCCGACGATCCCGAGCAGCGACGCGCCCGCCAGCCGCGCGACCATCTCGGCCACGAGCCGCTCGCGGCCGAAGAAGACCTCGGCGTCGTCGACGTCGAACGGGGCGAGGCCCTTGAACGGGCACGCCACCATGTCGCCGGCCGGCGCACGCTCGCGCCCAGCCTCGAGCGCGACGATCCCCGCGGCCAGGTCGTCCTCGACCGCCTGCAGGCGCGCGCGATCGCTTGCGGCGCGGTCCGCCGTCGCGCCGAGGCGCCGGGTGACCTCGCCGCGCACCCAGCGCGCGGCAGCGCGGTGGACGCGCGCGGGAACGCCGTCGCTGTCCGCGGCGACGCTCTCCGGCAGATCCTCGCCGTACCCGCGCAAGATCGCAGCGACGGCGATCTGCGCAAGCGGCCCGAGCGTCAGCGTCGCGCCATCGGCCTGCTCCACTGTGCCGAGCACCAGCAGTGGCTGCCCATCAGCCGCCAGCCCGCGGATCCCGGCCACCACCTCCGCCGTCGCATCGTCGAGGTCGTCCACCACAAGCAACGTCGGGTCTGCGCGCCGCGCATGCCTCTTCGATCACCCGGCGCGCACCGTCCGACGACCCCGCACCCGACGCGTAGAGCACGCGCGCGCCCTCGCGCTGCACCTCGGCGGCGAGCTCGGCCGCGAGCCGCGTCTTCCCCATCCCCGGCGCGCCGCCACCGCGCGTACCCGCCGCCGCTCCCAGCCTCGCGCAGCACTGCGAGCTCGGCCTCGCGGCCGACGAGCGGCGTCACGCCTTCGAGCTCCGGCGGCAGTTCGCCTCGCGCGGGAGGTCCAGCGCGGGGTCCTGGCGCAGGATCGGCGTCGTGCAGGCGACGCAGCTCCGGGCCCGGCTCGACGCCGATCGCCTCCACGAGCGCGGCGCGCGCCTGCCGATAGGCCTCGAGCGCGTCGGCCTGGCGGCCGCTGCGGTACAGCGCGAGCATCCGCAGCGCGTGCAGGTGCTCGCGCAGCGGCTCCTGCAGCGACCAGCGCCTCGAGCTCGCCGGCCAGCTGGGCGTGGCGCCCGGCGGCGAGGTCCTGGCTCGATGCGCCTGCTCGATCGCCGTGAGCCGCAGCTCCTCCAGCCGGTGGATCTCGAGAGACGCGAATGGCTCGCCCGCGACGTCGTCGAGCGGCGGCCCGCGCCAAAGCGCGAGCGCCTCGCGCGCCGCTCCTCGCGCGACCAGGTGCTCGAAGCGTCGGACGTCCAGCCCGCCGTCGGCGAGCCGCAGCTCGTAGCCGCGCCCGCGCGTGACGATCTCCGCGCCGTCGCCGCTCTCCGCGAGTGCCTTGCGCAGCTGCGAGACGTAGCCCTGGACCATCTTGCTCGCGCTCGCGGGCGGCGCATCGGCCCAGAGGCCGTCGATCAGCTGATCGGCCGAGACCGCCGTGCCCTCGTGGAGGGCGAGCATCGCCAGCACCGCGCGCGGCTTGCCCGCGCCGATGGCGACCGGGCGGTCGTCGACGCTTGCCTCCACGGGTCCGAGAACTCGAAGGTCCACGGTCAACGATCGCTATCCGAACCGACCCTACACCCGGCCGCCGCGGGTGTCTGCAGCCGCTCTACCGCGATCTACCGAGCCTGTACCGGCGCTCTACCGCGGTCCGCGAGGTCCTCTCGTCCGCTCCACCACCACCACTGAGGAGAGGTTTCCGATGAGGACCCGCCGCCGCCGTATCCGCAGCCGTGCCTACGCCGCCGCCGTCCTGGCCGCGATGGTCGCGGCGATTGCCGGCCCCACCGCAGCACTCGCCGGCCCGGCCGACGTGCAGTACCCCCGTCCCGTCCCGCCGACCAACGGTGTCACGCCGTCCGACTACGTGAAGCTGGCCCCGCGGGTCGGGGACACCCCGGCCGAGTTCGGGCAGCCGGTCGCCCCCGCCGCCAAGGTCGGCGACACACCGGCCGACTATCCGGGCGCGACCCGCGCCCCGAAGTACGACCCGCCGCGCACGATCACCGTCGTACGTCCGGAGCGCACCGTCGTCCGTGACGCGGACACGCTGCTGCCGATCGCACTTGCCTCCCTGGCGCTCCTCGTGGCGCTGGGAATCGCCGGCACCGCCCTCGTGCACCAGCGCTCGGTGCGCCCGGGCCGGGCCGCCTGAGGCAATCGCCGGGGCGCGCCGCGGGTTTGCGCGCGGCGTGCCCCGGTAGCTTCCGCCGCCGTGAGCTTCCATCTCATCGGCGGCCCGGAGGGCGGGCGGGTGCGACTGTCGCCGTACCGCCCGGAGTGGGCGGAGCGGTTCGCGGCCGAGCGCGAGCGGATCGCCGCCGCTGTCGGGCCGTCCGCGGAGCGGATCGAGCACATCGGCTCGACCTCGGTCCCCGGCCTCGACGCGAAGCCGATCGTCGACATCCTCGTCGCGGTCGCCGACCCGGCCGACCCAAGCGTCCGCGCGGCACTCGAGGCGACCGGCTACGTGCTCCGCGTCGACGAAGTGGGGCATCGCATGTTCCGCACCCCTGAGCGCGACGTCCACGTGCACCTGTGGGTCGCGGGCACCGACGAGATCACGCGGCACCTCGAGTTCCGTGACCGGCTGCGCGCCTCCGAGGCGGACCGGCGTGCGTACAGCGAGTTGAAGCACCGGCTCGCCGAGCGTGAGTGGGGCGACATCAACGACTACGCGGAGGCGAAGGGCCCGCTGATCGCGGAGATCCTGGCGCGAGCACGGGTGGGCTGACCTGCCACCCTGCTGCCGGTGAAGCCGCACTCGCCCCTGCCCGGCGTCGAGCTGGTCGAGCCGAGCCGGTTCCGGCCACGATTCCACTACGAGCTGGTCGTGTGCGGGCTGCGCGGGCACGAGCTCATCGGGGTCGACGCGCGCGAGCTGCGCGAGCAGGATCGCGCGGTCGCGCGCGTGGTCGACGGGGTGCGCTGGCACCGCTGCCTGCGCTGCGACTCGTGGCTGCCGATCCCGGCGCCCCACGCGCCGGCGCGCGGCGTCCCGCCCGAGCGGGCCGAGATCGAGCTGCCGCCGCGTGGCAAGCCGCTGCGCGACAAGATCGTGCTGCGGCTGATCGCGATCAACCGCGCGCTGCACTTCGTGGTCCTCGGCGCGATCGCGATCGCGATCTTCGTGTTCGCCTCGCACCGCGACGCGCTGCGCGGCAAGGCGTACCGGGTGATCGTCGACCTGCAGACGGGAGCGGACGGCTCGCGCGCGCCGACGCACGGGCTCCTGCACGAGATCGAGCGCAGCTTCTCGCTGCAGACCGGCACGATCAAGCTCGTCGGCCTGGTGTTCGCCGTCTACGCGCTGATTGAGGGGATCGAGGCGTTCGGGCTCTGGTACCAGCGGCGCTGGGCCGAGTACCTGACCTTCATCGTCACGACCTCGCTGCTGCCGCTGGAGATCTACGAGCTCGCGCATCGCTTCACGCCGTTCAAGATCCTCGCGTTCGTAATCAACGTGGCCGTCGTCGCGTACCTGCTGCTCGCCAAGCGCCTGTTCGGGTTGCGGGGCGGCGTGGCGGCGGAGGAGCGCGAGCGGGCGGCCGATGTCGGGTGGGAGGCGCTCGAGCGCACCGCTCCTGAAGCTGTCGCCTAATCTTCGGCGTTCACGCCGGGGCGAGGAGGAGCTCCATGTCGTTGCGTCGTCTTGCACTACTCGTGGTCGCGCTCTCGGTCGCGGGCGCCGCGCCCGCCGACGCTGCGCCTCCGCCCGGGTTGGGTCCGAACGTCGTCGTGTTCGACCCGAGCGTGCCGGTCAGCCAGATCCAGGCGACCGCCGACGCGATCTACACGAAGCAGGTCGACGCCGAGATGGGCACCGACCGCTACGCGCTCCTGTTCAAGCCGGGCACATATGGCACCGCGACCCAGCCGCTGCAGATCAAGGTGGGGTACTACACCGAGGTCGCCGGCCTCGGGGCGTCGCCCGGGGACGTGACGATCAACGGCAAGGTCGAGGTGTACAACCGCTGCCTCGACGACGGTGGCACGAGCAACTGCGTCGCGCTCGTGAACTTCTGGCGCTCGCTCTCCAACCTCACGCTGAACGTCAACGCGGCGGGGCAGGACGGCTGCCGCTCGACCGCCAATTTCTGGGCCGTCTCGCAGGCCGCACCGATGCGCCGGGTGGCGATCGAGGGCGGGACGCTGTCGCTGATGGACTACTGCACTGCGGGGCCGCAGTACGCCAGCGGCGGCTTCATCGCGGACTCGAAGGCGGGGACCGTGGTCAACGGCTCGCAGCAGCAGTGGCTGACGCGCAACAGCGAGATCGGGAGCTGGTCGAACGGCGTCTGGAACCAGGTCTTCTCGGGCGTGGCGGGCGCGCCGCCGGAGACCGGCTTCCCGAACCCGCCGTACACGACCCTCGACACGACGCCGGTCAGTCGTGAGAAGCCGTACCTGTTCGTCGATGCCGCGGGCAGGTACATGGTCCGCGTGCCGTCGGCGCGGCGCGACACGAGCGGCATCTCGTGGGCGAGCGCCGTCGCACCGGGGCGCACGATCCCGCTGCGCGACTTCTTCGTCGCGCAGCCGTCGGACTCGGCGAAGGAGATCGATCGCGCGCTCGACCGCGGGCAGCACCTGCTGCTCACGCCGGGCGTCTACGAGATCGGGCGCAGCCTGCCGGTCAAGCGCCGTGACACGGTCGTGCTGGGCCTCGGGCTCGCCACGCTCACCGCCGATCGCGGCGCCGTTCCGCTGACGGTGGCCGACGTGCCCGGCGTGGTGATCGCGGGGCTCACGATCGACGCGGGCCCGGAGCGCTCGCCGGTCCTGCTGCAGGTCGGCAAGCGCCGGCACGGCCACGGCCACGGGCATGGCCACGGCCGGCACGGCCGCTCGCTCGACCCGACCACGCTGTCCGACGTCTTCTTCCGCGTGGGCGGCCCGCACATCGGGCGGGTCGGGACCGCGCTCGAGGTCAACAGCGATGACGTACTCATCGACCACACCTGGGTGTGGCGCGCCGACCACGGGGTCGACGGCCTCACCGACACCGAGCGGTGGCAGACGAACACTGGGCGCTACGGCGCGGTCGTCAACGGCGACGACGTCACGGCGACGGGCCTCTTCGTCGAGCACTTCCAGCGCTACAACACGGTCTGGAAGGGCGACGGCGGCACCACGATCCTGTACCAGAACGAGCTGCCGTACGACCCGCCGAGCCAGGCCGACTGGATGCACGACGGCGTCGAGGGCTGGGCCGGCTACAAGGTCGCCGATCGGGTGCGGACGCACCGGCTGTTCGGTGGCGGCGTCTACGTCTTCAACCGCAACGACCCGACCATCCACACCGAGAACGGGCTCGAAGTGCCGCAGCGCCCCGGCGTCCGGCTGCACCAGATCATGACCGTGAACCTCGACGCGGGGACGATCGATCACGTGGTCAACGACGTGGGCGGCGCGGCCGACACCACCAAGGTCGGCGTGCCGGTCTACGTCGCCGACTACCCGTGAGAGGTCAGCCGACGAGCCGGATCTCGAGCGGCGCTTCGGCGCCGCTCGCGCCGGCGCCCGCCATGAGGCCGAGGATCCGCGCGACATAGCCGGGTGTCTCGCCGTTGGCGGGCACGCAGCCGCACGCGGCGACGGGGGTCGGGCCGGCGTTGTAGGCCGCCAGGGCGAGCGGCACGGCGGGGAACCGGCGCAAGAGGTCGCGCATCAGGTGGGCCTGTGCGTCGATCGCCCGCTCGGCGTCGAACGGGTCGGCGAGGCCGATCGCGGCGGCCGTGCCGGGCATGAACTGCGCGATGCCTTGCGCGCCGGCGCGGCTGATCGCCAGCGGGTTGAAGTTGGACTCGGCATAGAGCTGGGCGGCGAGCAGGGTGGCGGAGACGTTCCAGCGCTGCGCGGCGTGTGACAGCGCGGGCGCATAGGCGGCCGGCACGAAGCCCGGCAGCGTCGAGCCCGCGACCCCGTCGCCGCTGGAGGACGTGGAGTGGGCGTTGAGCGTGTAGCCGTAGTGCCACGGCTCCCAGCTGTATCGCTCGATGAAGTGAAAGCGCCGGGCGTTGCGGGCCAGCCAGCGGTAGGCCGCGGGCGGGCCGAGGTCGAGCTCGGTGCCGAGCCGGTGGAGCGAGCGGCCAGGAGGCGCGACCCAGCGCGGGTCGGGGTGGCGGGCGAACAGGACCGCCTGCTCGGCGTCGGAGCGGTAGGCGCTAGTGATGATCAGCGAGACGCCGGCGGCGCGGGCGGCGCGCTCCATGCGGTCGAAGGCGGTCGCGACGTCCGGCCGCATCCGCTGGTCCTGGCGGGTCGCCAGCGGGCCCTCGTACCCACCGCCCGCCGGCGCGAGCTCCCCCGGCGGCGCGAGCTCCGCCTCGGCGGCGGCCGTCACCGGGGTGTCCTTGCGGCCGACGGTGAATACGTCTTGGATGGTCACGCGGACCCGCACGGGCGCGAACGAGCCGGCGTCCGGGAACGCCACGCGCACGCTGCCCGCGCCGTTGGAGCGCGCCACGCGCACGCCCGCCGCACGGCCGAGCGCGAGGTACTCGTCCTTGCCGAGGTGCTCCGCGCCCGGACGCTCGTGGTCGGCGAACACCGGCTCGAACAGCCGCGAGTACGCGTCGTGCATCGCGCGAGCCGCCGCGAGCGCGCCGAGGTCCGCGGCCCGCTGCGCCCGCGCCTCCCTCCCACCCCCGCGAGCCACCAGCCCGAGCACCAGCGCGCCGAGGACGACGGCCACGAGCCCGCCCACGAGGACGATCGACGCCTGCCCGCGCTCCGACCTCATGCGCGCAACCTCAGGCGACCCCACCCCGCGAGCGCGGTCGTGCGCGCGCCCGGCGCGGTGAGCGGACCCCGGATCGTGAGTGGAACGTTGTATTCCGCAAGGCCGGACCGGGCCAGGTCAGTCAGCCGCTGATCCTCGTCGGTGGGAACCACGAGCACGATCTGGTCCTGCTCGGGGAGCAGCTCGTCGGTCGCGGCCGAGCGAGGACCGGTGATGGCGACGACCACCGGCACGTCGACCGCGGCAAGCACGCGCCGCGCGAGGCCGAGATCGGCGCCGCCCAGGCCGAGCCAGGCGAGCCGCCCCCGCGCAACCGCCTCGAGCCCGCGGAATTGAAGCCCCGCCACGAGCCTCGCGGCCGCCGGCGTCCCGAGCGCCGGCCGCGGCGGGTCGGAGGCCGGCCAGGCGATGAGCACCGCGCCGGCAGCCCGCTCGCGCTCCCGCAGGCCGCCCGCGAGCGCCGCGGCGACGGGCACCGCGTCGGCCGCCGCGCCCAAGACCAGGGCCCGCGACGCGAAGCGCGGCGGCGCTTCGGTTCGCGGGGGCGTCTCGGCGCGAGGTCGCGGCTCGACGAAGACCGAGGCCGCCCGATCGAGAAGCCCGCTCATCGGCGACCACCGGACGTCGAATCGAGCAGCCCGCCCATCGCGGATCGCCGGAGGACGAATCGAGCAACCCCATTCATCGCGGACCGCCAGCAGGCAGGAGTAAGGGTGAGGTTGAGGGTGACATGCTCGCATCCGCGCTCGCGGTGGCTCGGAGGCGGGCTCCGAACGGGCCGCTCGGCGTGACCGCGACCCGCACGCGGCGGCCGGCGACGGTGATGCGGGTGCGGCGGCGGGGCCAGCCGGGCAGGGCTGCCCGGGCGGCGGCGCGCGCGTCGCGGCCTTGGAGGAGCGCGACCGCTCCCGCCTCAGCGGCGCCGCTCGCGGCCTCGCGCGCCGCTCCCGCGCTGAGGAAGGCGAACACGCCGAGGCCGACCGCGAGGAGGAGCGGGAGGAGGCCGATGACCTCGACCGTCGACTGGCCGTCCGCTCGCCTCATCGCTGCGGTGTGAAGCGGGCGACGGCGGAGGTCGTGCCGAGGCGCAGCCCGAACGAGGACGGGACGGGGACGGTGACCTTCACCCGGCCGTCGGCGGAGGCGCGCAGGCGGAGGCCTCGCTCGAGGCGGGCCGGCAGGTGGGCGCGGGCCGCCCGGCCGGGCGACAGCCCGATCGCCTCGGCGCGCGCGGCGGCGTGGGCGGCGGAGGACGCGCTCCACGCCGTGTGGGCGAACACCGCGAGCTGCCACAGCCCCGCGAGCAAGGCGAGCGCCAAAGGCAGCACCGCCACCAGCTCGACCGCTGCCTGGCCGCAAGCGGCGGGGAGGAATCGTTGGGCCGCGGGGTCGTGGCTGGGGCGGAAACCGTGCACGCGCCCCAGCCTCCGCCGGAGGCCGGCACGGAACTAGACGCGGATGTGGAGAAAGACGCGCGCGGGGCGCGCGGAACTCAGTACTCGGAGTACGCCTTCCACACGCGGTAGATCCCCCACCCCGCGAGCGACAGGAGCGCGAACCACAGCAGCGCGCCCAACCCGCCCTCGTCCCACAGCCGGTTCGTGGCCAGCAACGCGACGGTCGCCACCGCCACGGACCCGTACAGAAGCGCCCGCTGGTTGTCTCCGAGCGCGAAGATTGTCGCCCGGTGCTCCATGTACAGCCGGTAGCCGAAGAACAGCAGCCCGGCCGTGAGCAGGATCGTCAGGACGTTGTAGATCGTCGACGAGCCGGTGCCGCCGCCCGGGACGAGCCAGACCACCAGCGCCAGGCCGATGATGATGAGGATGTTGCGGATGTGCTTCGCGCGGTCAGGACCCACGCGTCACACGATACGCGGCTCAGACCGGCGTGGCGACGGCGTCCGGCGCGGAGACGCGCTCGGGGGCCTCGGCGGCCACCGCGATGTCCCCCACCGGCTCGGGCAGCGGATCCAGCGACTCAGCCGCGAACCGGTAGCCGATCCCGAAGTGTGTGTGGATGTAGCGCCAGCGCGGCGACGCCTTCTCCAGCTTCTGGCGCAGCTTGCGCACGAACACGTCGACCGAGCGGTCGCCGTGGACCATCGCGTAGCCCCACACCCGCTGGTAGATCTCCTCGCGCGGCAGCACCTGCCCCGCGACGTCCGCCAGCAGCTGGATCAGCTCGAACTCGCGACGCGTCAGATCGACCGAGCGCCCGCCCACGAACGCCTGGAACTGGTCGGCCCGGATCTCGAGCTCGCCCGCGCGCACCGGCCCGGCCTCGACCCGCGCCGCCTCGGCCCGCCGGCGCCGGCGCGCGACGGCCTCGGCGCGCGCGATCAGCTCCTCCGGGTGGCAGGGCTTGGTGACCCAGTCGTCGGCGCCGAGCCGCAGCCCGCGCACGCGCTGGGACACCGAAGAGCGGCCGGTGCAGACGATCACGCCCAGCGCCGGCAGCCGCTCGCAGACCTTCTCCAAATACGACCAGCCCGCGGGGCCGAGCACCGCGAGGTCGATCACCAGCACGTTCAACCGCATCGAGACGAGCGCGTCGGCCGGCACGGGGCTCGCGAGCACCCGGTGCTGCCAGCCCGCGGCGTCGAGCCGGTTGGCGAGAACCTGCAGGAAGCCCGTGTCGGAATCGAGGACGCCGAGGCGCACAGGTGACTGTCCGGTGGTGGACGCCATCGTTCAACGGAGAATAGTCGGCCCACGCGACGCGGTTACTTTGTTCCAACCGCGCATAACACCCTGGTTACAAGTGACTCCGGCCTCGCCGCAAACAGCGGCGATCTACTTGCCGGGGTGCGAGGCGTCCGAGAACTCCCGGAACAGCCCCGTGACGACGAACGCGACCTGCTCGCCGATGTCCACCGCGTTGTCGCCGATCCGCTCCAGCGCGCGGGAGACGAGCATCATCGTCATCGCCCACTCGCGCCGGTCGGCGTCCGTCCCGATCTCCACCGCGCGGCGGAAGCACTCGCGGTTGAGGCAGTTGACCTGCTCGTCCTGGCGCACGAGATCCTCGGCCAGGTCGACGTCGCGCAGCGAGAACGCCTGCTTCGCCTGCTCGACCTCGGAGCGCACGAGCCGGCCCATCTGCTCGATCTTCTCGAGCGTCTCCGCGTCGACCGGCGGCTCGTGCCCCGACAGCGGGAGCATCTTGGCGATGTTCACGCACTGGTCGCCCATCCGCTCGGCGTGCTTGATGACGTGCAACAACGCCGCGACGGTCCGGAGGTCGGAGGCCACCGGCGCCTGCAGGGCGAGCAGCGAGAGGATGCCCTGGTGGACCTCCAGATAGCGCCCGTCGAGCCGGTCGTCGTCGAGGATCACGATCGAGGCGAGCTCGATGTCCTGGTGGTGCAGCGCCTCCATCGTGCGGTCGAGCGCGCTGACCACGAGGTCGAGCGCGCCCAGGGCCTGCGCCTCGAGCGCCTGCAGCTCCTGCTGGAAGTGCTGGCGGGTGCCGGTCAACCGAACTTGCCCGTGACGTACTCCTCCGTCCGCGAGTCCTGCGGCGAGGTGAAGATCCGCTCGGTCGGCCCGAACTCGACGAGCTCCCCGTTGAGCATGAACGCGGTCTCGTCGGCCACGCGCGCGGCCTGCTGCATGTTATGGGTGACGATGACGATCGTGTAGCGGCGCTTGAGGTCCTCGATCAGCTCCTCGATCCGCAGCGTGGCGAGCGGGTCCAGGGCGGAGCACGGCTCGTCCATCAAGATCACCTCGGGCTCGACCGCGATCGTGCGCGCGATGCAGAGCCGCTGCTGCTGGCCGCCGGAGAGCCCGATGCCGGGCGCGCCCAGGCGGTCCTTGACCTCGTCCCACAGCCCCGCGCCGCGCAGCGACTTCTCGACCCGCTCGCGGATCTCGCCGCGCCGGCCGGTCAGCCGCAGCCCCGCGGCGACGTTGTCGAAGATCGACATCGTGGGGAACGGGTTCGGCTTCTGGAACACCATGCCGACCGAGCGGCGCACCGACACCACGTCGATCGAGTCGTCGTAGAGGTCGAGGTCGTCGAGCGTGATCTTCCCCGTCGCGCGCGCCCCCGGGATCTCCTCGTGCATGCGGTTGATGCAGCGCACCAGCGTCGACTTGCCGCAGCCCGACGGGCCGATCATGGCGGTGACGCGGTTGGCCTCGAAGCTCAGCGAGACGCCCCGCACGGCGTGCGTCTCCCCGTAGAAGGCGTGCACGTCGTCGAGGCCGACACTGTGGCCACGAGCCGTCTCGCGCTCAGCCGGCGGCGGGGTCTTGTGCTCGACTTGGGGAGTCTGGAGAGACGGAACGACCTCTTCCTCCACGCGGGTCTCCTGGTTCATGGTGCGAGTCGGCTCCTTCGCTGGACGGTGCGGGCGACGAGCGTCAGCAACAGGATCATCAGCACGAGGGTGAGGGCGGAGCCCCACGCGCGCTCGACGATGTTCGCCTGGGGCTGCCGAACGTCATTGAAGATCTGGATCGGGAGCGAGTTCATCTGCTCCCCGAGGTTCCACGTCGTGGCGTTGACCGCGAACGCGGTGAACAGCAGCGGCGCCGTCTCGCCCGCGCCGCGCGCCACCGCCAGCAGGGAACCGGTGAGGATTCCCGGCAGCGCCGTCGGCAGCACGACCTTGAAGATCACGCGCCAGCGCGGCGCGCCGAGGGCGAGCGCCGCCTCGCGCAGGCTGCCCGGCACGAGGTTGAGCACGACCTCCGAGGAGCGGGTGACCACCGGCAGCATCAACAGCGCGAGCGCGATCGAGCCCTTCCAGCCGGCGAAGCTGCCGGCGAAGCCGCTGAGCACCAGCACGATGTAGATGAAGAGGCCGAAGACGATCGACGGCACGCCGGTCATGACGTCGATGAAGTAGCGGACGGTGTTGGCGAACGCCGACTTCTTGCCGTACTCGACGAGGTAGAGCGCGACGCCAACGCCGAGCGGGATCGCGATCACGGTCGCGAGCAGCACGATCAGGATCGTGCCGATGATCGCCGACTTGATGCCACCGGGATCGCCGAGGAAGCGCCCCGTCGGGTCGGTCGTGAAGAAGCTCCAGCTGATCGCGCCGAGGCCCTTCTGCAGCAGGTAAAAGACGACGAGGAACAGCGGGACGAGCGCGATCAGCGTCGCCGTCAGCAGCACCGCGCGCCCGATCGAGTCGGTGCGCCTGCGACGCGCCGAGACGGGCAGGATGATCGGTCCGGCGTGCGCGCTCATCCGGCCATTCCCTTCGGGACGCCTGCGGACAGCTTGCGCTCGGAGCGCAAGACAAAGTAGCGGGCCAGTCCGTTGACCACGAGGGTCAGCACGAACAGGACAAGCCCGGCGGCGATCAGCGCCGCGCGGTGCAGCGGATCCGACGCCGCCTCGCCGAACTCATTGGCGACTACCGCGGCCAGGGTGTAGCCCTGGGAGAAGATGCTGTCGCCGATCTCGGGCGCGTTGCCGATCACCAGCGTGGCCGCGATCGTCTCGCCGATCGCGCGGCCGAGGCCGAGCATGGCGGCGCCCGTGATGCCCGCCCGCGAGTACGGGAGCACCGCGATCCGCAGCATCTCCCAGCGGGTGGCGCCGAGCGCGAGCGCGGCCTCCTTGTGCTCGACCGGCACCGTGGAGATCACCTCGCGCGAGATCGCGGAGACGATCGGCAGGATCATGATCGCCAGGATCAGCCCGGCGATGAAGTAGTTGGGCCCGGCCACCGTGCCGCCCACGAAGGGCAGGAACGCGAACGTGTCGCTGAACCACTGCTCGGCCGGCTTGAGCTTCGGGATCAGCACGAAGACGCCCCACAGGCCATAGACGACCGACGGCACGGCGGCCAGCAACTCGATCAGGATGGTCAGCGGGTTCTTGAGCCGGCCAGGGCACAGCTCGGTGACGTAGACCGCGGCCGCGACCGCGATCGGCACGCCGATGCCGAGCGCGATCACCGAGGTGATCAGGGTGCCGACGACGAGCGGCAGGGCCCCGAACTGGTTCTTGTTCGGCACCCACTGGTCGCTGAAGACGAAGTCGATGATGCCGACCTTGTCCCACAGCGGTCGCGACTCGCCGTACAGGCGGATGAAGAAGAACGCGATCAGCGCGAGGACGCCCACCGCGATTGCGGTGAGCGTCCAGCGCAGGAACACGTCCGGCAGCCGGGCGGCCGACGGCCGCTCGCGGAATGAGCGGTCGTCGTGGGTTGCGGTTCCGGCTGCCATCAGGTCAGCTCGCCGCGATCGGCGAGCCGTTGCAGGTCAGGCCATCGACCTTCTTCTGGGCGGCGGTGTGGATCGCGTCCGGGAGCGCCGCGTACTGGAGCTCCTTCGCCACGCTCTGGCCATCGCTGAGCGCGTAGTCGAGGAAGCCCTTGACCAGCTTCGCCTTCTCCTCGGACAGGCCGGCCTTGCACATGTCCTGGTAGACGAGGAGGAACGTGCCCGAGGCGATCGGGTAGGCCTGGTCGCCGGGCGCGTCGATCGCGCTGAATCGCAGGTCGTCCGGCACCGTCAGGCCGTCGCCGGCCGCCGAGGTCGACTCGAGCGTCGGCGCGACGAAGTTGCCGGCCTTGTTCTTCAGGTCCGCGAACGTGAAGCTGTTCGCGAGCGCGTACGCCTGCTCGACGTAGCCGACCGCGCCGTCGTTCTGCTTGACGCAGGCCGCGACGCCGTCGTTGCCCTTGGCGCCGGTGCCCGTCGGCCACTTGACCGTCTTGTCGACGCCGGGGCCGTTCTTCCACTCGGGCGAGTAGGCCGCGAGGAACGTGGTGAACAGCTTGGTCGTGCCCGACTCGTCAGAGCGGTGGCAGACCGTGATGTCGGAGCTTGGGAGCTTCGCACCCGAGTTCCCCTGGGCGATCGCCGGGTCGTTCCACTTGGTGATCTTGCCGAGGAAGATGTCGGCGACGGTCTTGCCGTCGAGCTTGAGGCCCTTGTCGACGCCCGGGACGTTGTAGGACACGGTGACCGCGCCGAACACGCTCGGGATGTGGACGGGGTCGCCCTTCTTCTTGGCGGCCGCGATCTCCTCGTCCTCCATCGCGGAGTCGGTGGCGCCGAAGTCGACGGTGCCGGCGGTGAACTGCGCGATGCCGCCACCCGAGCCGATGCCCTGGTAGTTGACGGTCAGGCCCTGCTTCTCCTTCAGGCGCGCGGCCCACTCCTGGTACACCGGGAGCGGGAAGGTGGCGCCTGCGCCGTTGATGCTGCCGGACAGCTTCGAGCCGCCCGAAGTGCCGCCGCTGCCGCCCGAGGAGCTGTCATCGCTCCCGCACGCCGCGACGACAACTGCCAGCGACGCCGCCATCAGGACGGCCGCCAGCACTCGCTTGATGTTCATCAGTCTCCCCATTCGTGTCGATTGCACTTCTGTCAGGGCCGGGTGGCCGTGGTGTGAAAAGAACGTGAAAGCGTCGGCTCCAGCCGGTAGCCGAAGCCGAAGTGGGTGTGGATGTACTGCCACTCGGGGAGCGCCTCGCCCAGCTTCACGCGGAGCTTGTGGACGTAGACGTCGACCGAGCGGTCGTCCGGCCTCAGGCTCCCGCCCCAGACCGTCTCGTAGAGCTCCGCGCGCGGAACGATGCGGCCCGCGCGTCGCGCCAGCGCGGCCAGGAGCGCGAGCTCCCGGAGCGACAGCGCGAGCAGCGTCCCGCCCGCCCAGGCGCAGTGCTCGGCGGGGCGGACCTCCAGCTCCCCCACCGCCAGGACTTCTGCCTCTGCTTCCATGGCGGCGACTCTCGCGGCGCGCCGGCGCGATCCGGTTATCGCCCCGTGAACCGCCTGTGAAAAGACTGTGAAGGCACAGGAATCCGCGGCGCGCGGCGCTAGCTTGGCCTCAAATGCGGCTGGTGCGGCCGAAGCCCGATCCCGTCCTCCTCGATCTGTTCACAGAGTCGGGGCACAACGTGCAGCGCACGGCGACCCTGCTGCGCGAGCTGTTCGCGGACTACCCGGAGTCCAACGGCGTCGGCCGGGCGATCGTCGAGTGCGAGCACGAGGGCGACCGCATCGCCCACGACATCCTCCTGCGCGCGCAGCATCAGAGCACCAAGCGCTCGGTGCCCGAGCCGGCCGACGTGCACGCGCTCACCGGCGCGCTCGACGACATCGTCGACTTCGCCGAGGAGGCCGCCGACCAGCTCGGCCGCTACGGCGTCGAGGCGTCGATGGAGGCCGCCCAGGAGATCGCGGACGTGCTCGTCCGCTGCACCGACGAGATCGTCGAGGCGCTCCGCGGGCTGTGCGAGGGCGTCGACGCCGCAAGTCACCGGGTCGAGATCCACCGGCTCGAGAACGAGGCCGACCGGATCGTCCGCGAGGCGGTCGCGGCGTTGTTCGCGAACGGCATCGACCCGATGGTCGTGATCCGCTGGAAGGACATTTTCGAGTCGCTCGAGGCCGCCGTCGACGCGTGCGAGACGGCGGCCAACGTGCTCGAGGGCATCGCGATCAAGGAGCGGTAGCGGGTTCTTAACACCCGCGTGCGACGCGGAAGCGATCCTTCCGCTCGCGAGGTCCCTCCTCTCCTCACGCGGCGGCCGTGGTGCTCCCCGCCCGCGGCCGTCGCGTGGCCTCGCCCTCCAGGGCGAGCCGCCAGCCTTCCGCGAGGCGGCCGAGCGCGGCCTCCCAGGTGCGCTCCTCGGCCGCCCGCAGGCCGCCGCCGGTGAGCCGCCGGCGCGCCGAGGGGGAGCCTGCCAGTCCGGCGAGCGTGAGCCCGAGCACGGCGGCGTCGGGCGGGCACAGCAGCCCGCTGCGGCCGTGGCGGACGAGCTCGGCCGGGCCGCCCGCCGCGACCGCGACCACCGGCAGGCCGGAGGCCTGCGCCTCGAGCAGCACCTGCCCGTAGGTGTCGGTCTGCGAGCAGAACAGGAACAGGTCGGCGGACGCGTAGGCGGTCGCCAGCTCGTCACCGTCGAGCCAGCCGAGGAACGTGGCGCGGTCGCCGAGCTTCTCGCGCAGCGCCGGCGCCTCGGGCCCGCCGCCCGCGATCACGAGGTGCAGCGACGGGCGCAGCCGGTGGCCCTCCAGGAACGCGTCGGCGAGCAGGTCGGCGCCCTTCTCGCGCGTGAGCCGGCCGGCGTAGAGGACGTTGATCCGCGCCGGGTCATAGCGGCCCGGCTCGCGCCGCTCCGGCGTGAACCGCGCGAGGTCGACGCCGCGGTCCCAGCGGGCGATCCGGTCGGTCGCGATGCCGAGCCCGGCGAGCCGCTCGTCGACGCTGCCCGACGGCGAGAGGACCACGTCGCAGCTGCCGTAGAACGCCGCAAGCGCGAGCTGGGTGCGGAGCTCGAGCGCCTCGTCGCCCGAGCGCGCCCGCGCGTAGGCGGCGAGCTCGGTGTGGTACGAGCCGACCGTCGGCAGCCCGAGCAGGCGCGCGGTGAGCGTGGCGGCGATGCCGGCCGGGCCGGGCGAGCACAGGTGAACGAGGTCGTACCGGCCGTCGGAGAGCGCCTCGACGACGCCCGGCAGCCCTGGTACGCCGACCGTGACGTCGCCGGCGTACGGCACGGCCGCCTCCGTCACCGACGGGAGCCGCCGGTCGACGTGGCCGTCGGTGCCGATCACGTCGACCTCGAAGCCCGGAACGCCGCGCTCCCGCAGCTCCTCGAGCGTCCGCGTGACGCCGTGGGTCGCGCCGATGCCGTCGGCCACCAGCGCGACGCGCGGCGGGTCGCCGTCGGAGCCGGCGAGCTTGCGCTTCTCCTGGCCGAGGAAGGCGGTCGCCGGGGCGTAGGGCACCGCGGGGATGCACGCCTCGAAGACCTCCGTCGCGGCCGCGCCCCAGTCGCCGCCGGCGCCCTCCCATGCGATCGCCAGCACCCGGCCGACCGCGGCCTGCAGCTTGCGCTCGTGGAAGTGGCGCGCGCGGCGGTACAGCTCGGTGTGGCTGAAGTCGTCGGCCTGCATGAGGTCGAGCAGCTCGCGCGCCCGCAGGTCGAGGTCGATCGCCGCCAGCCACGCGCGCAGCAGCGCGCGACAGTCGTCGGGGCCGATGTCCGCGGCCAGCGCGCCGCTGCGGGCGTCACCCTCCGACATGACCCGCTCGATCATCCGCAGCACGACCGCCGGGTCGGGCGGCGCGCCCTCGCTGCGGCCGTAGGTCCGCAGGGCGATGGCCATCGCGGCGTGCGCCCACTTGGCCGCCGAGCCCTGCTTGCCGTGGGCGCCGACGCGGCCGGCGCGCAGGTGGTCGAGGAACTCCCGCGGCGTGCTCGCCGCGGGCGCCTCGGTCCACGTGCGGCCGATGTCGACGCCGGCGTGGTCGTCGGAGCCGCCGACGCCGGTGCCGCCGTGGGTGTCGACGTAGACGGCGGCGGGCGCGTTGAGCTCGGGCGCGCGGGCGCCGTTGCGGACCTCCCAGACGCCGAACAGCTCGGCGAGGCGCCGCCGGTGCCGCGCGGTGAGCGGCGCCTCCACCGCGTAGAACGGGTGCGCGAGCGCGCTGGCGATCTCCTGCTCGCGCAGGTACTCGGCGACCTGCTCGACGTCGCCGGCGTGGGCCTGCAGCCACTCGTGGTCGCCGGGCGTGATCCCGAAGCAGAGGATGTGCACGGCCTGCGGCTCGCCCGCGAAGCGCGCGGTCAGCTCCTCGGAGACGAACACGTCGGGGCGGCCGGCGATCTCCAGCGCGCCGTCGATCGTGTCGTGGTCGGTGATGGTCACGAAGTCCATCCCGCGGCGCTTGGCCAGCGCGTAGACCTCGTCGGGCGGCGTGGCGCACTCCGGCAGGCCCAGCGCACGCTGGACTCCGAGCTTGGAGACCGCCGACGCGGTCGAGTGGCAGTGCAGGTCGGCCCGGGTGGCCGTCTTGGTCTCGCGCTTGGTCGTCATGCCGCGATCTTCCCTGCAAATCGCGTGATCAAGTGACGGTTCGGTGAACGGGTCCCGCTACGGAACGATGCGTTCCGTTCCAGCGCTCGCGACAGCCTCCCACTGCTCGTAGAGATCCTTCAACCGGCGCTTGGCGGCGTCGTGGCGGCGGGTGGACTTCGCGGTGCGGTCGGGCGAGCTCCACGCGGACGGGTCGGCGAGCTCCTCCTCGAGCGCCTTGAGCCCGGCCTCGGCCTCCTCGATCTCGCGCTCGAGCCGCTCGGCCTGGCGGCGCTGGTTCTTCGACGGGCCGGAGGCGGCGCGCGGCGCCGACGCGGCCGCCGGCTTCGGCTTGGCGCGCTTGGCCGTGCGCTCGTCCTGCACCCGCTCCTCGCGCACGCGCAGGTACTCGGCCCAGCCGCCGACGTAGGAGCGCAGCGCCTTGTCCTCGACCGCGATCGTGCGCGAGCCGACGGCGTCGAGCAGCGCGCGGTCGTGGGAGATCAGCAGCACCGCGCCCTGGAAGCCCTGGAGCGCGGCCTCGAGCGCCTCGCGCGACTCGAGGTCGAGGTGGTTGGTCGGCTCGTCGAGGATCAGGACGTTGGCGCCCGAGTGCACGAGGATCGCGAGCGACAGCCGCCGGCGCTCGCCGCCGGAAAGGCCGTCGACCGGCTTCTCGGCCGCCTCGCCGGAGAACATGAACTGGCCGAGCAGCGCGCGCGCCTTCGGCGGGGTGAGCTTCGTGGCGCGCTGGGCGGCCTCGAGCACGGTGGCGGTCGAGTCGAGCTCCTCGGCGTGCTGGGAGAGCAGGCCGAGCTTGACGTTGTGGCCGCGCCGCAGCTTGCCGGCGTCGAGCTCGCGCGCGCCGACCAGCGCCGAGATCAGCGTCGTCTTGCCCGAGCCGTTGGGCCCGATCAGCGACACGTGCTCGCCGCGCTCGAGCCACAGCTCGGCGTCGCGCAGCAGCTCGCGCTCGCCGATGCGCAGCTCCGCGTCCTCCATCTCGAACACCACCCGGCCGGAGCGCTCGGGCGGCTTGAACGCGAAGCCGAGCGACTTGCCGTCGCGCGGGTCGCGGGTGACGCGCTCCATCTTGTCGAGCTTCTTGGCGCGCGACTGCGCCTGGCGCGCGCGGGTGCCGGCGCGGAAGCGCGTGACGAAGCGCTCGAGCCGGTCGATCTCCTCCTGCTGGCGCTCGATCGCGCGGCCGAGCGCGAGCTCGCGCGCCGCCTTCTCCTTGCGCCACGCGTGCCAGGTGCCTTTGAAGAACTTCGCGCGGCCCGCCTCGAGCTCGAGCACCGACGTGCCGACCGCCTCGAGGAACCAGCGGTCGTGGGCGACGAGCACGACGGCGGCGTCGAGCGTCTGCAGGTGCGCCTCGAGCCACTCGAGCGACTCGATGTCGAGGTGGTTGGTCGGCTCGTCGAGCAGCAGCAGGTCGGGGTCGCCGGCCAGCGCGCGCGCCAGCGAGGCGCGCGTCAGCTCGCCGCCGGAGAACGTCGCGAGCGAGCGGTCGAGGTCGCCGTCGCGGAAGCCGAGGCCGTGCAGCGTCGCGTTGATGCCCTCGCGCCAGCCGTAGCCGCCGGCGTGCTCGAGCCGCGCCTGGGCGGCGGCGTAGGCGTCGAGCGTGGCGGAGTCGGTGGCGCCCTCGGCCATCGCGACCTCGAGCTCGGCGAGGCGCCCCTCGATCGCCAGCAGCTCCTTGGCGCCGGACAGCACGTAGTCGCGCAGCGAGAGGGCGCGCTCGCGCGGCGGGCGCTGGTCGTGCAGCGCGACGCGCGTGCCCTTGGCGAACGACAGCTCGCCGCCGTCGACGGACGTCTCCCCCGCCAGCATCCGCAGCAGCGTCGTCTTGCCGGAGCCGTTGCGGCCGGACAGCGTCATCCGCTCCCGGCGCTCGAGCCGGAAGGAGACGCCGCGGAGGAGCGGCTCCCCCACCATGTCCTTGGCGAGGTCGGAGGCGATGACGACGGCCATGCGATCAGGCTACTTCGGGCTATAGACTTGAGCCCAGATGCGCCGCGCCCTCCACACGTTGCTGCTGACCGCCTTCCTGTTCGCGCTGACCGCCCCCGTGGCGCTGGCGCACGACGGAGGCGAAGGCCTCTACGGCGAGACGAACGACAAGGTCGTCACCAACGCGGGCTTCATCATCATCGCCGCGTTCCCGTTCCTCATCTTCCTCTTGAGCATGCTCATGTGGGTGCTGGACAAGCGGAAGGACCGCCGCAAGAAGGCCGCCAAGGCGCGCACCGCTCGCGCGGACGCGCGTGGCGGCTGGTAGCCCGCCGGTCCGGTATGAGCGCTCCGGCGCCGCCGCCCTCCTCACCATCGACCGGCCGGAGCGGCGCAACGCCATCGACGGCGCCACCGCGCAGGCGCTTCTCGAGGGGTTCCGCGCCTTCGTGGACGACGACGGCGCCCGCGCGCTGATCGTCACCGGCGCGGGCGACGAGGCGTTCTGCGCCGGCGCCGACCTCAAGGCGCTCGAGACGCTCGAGGGAGACGCGCCGGGCGGCCCGCTCGGCTTCACCCGCCTCTCGTCCCCCAAGCCGACGATCGCCGCCGCCTCCGGCTGGTGCCTGGCCGGCGGCTTCGAGCTCGCGCTGTGGTGCGACCTGCGGGTCGCCGCGCCGAGCGCCCGCTTCGGCTTCACCGAGCGGCGCTTCGGCGTGCCGCTGATCGACGGCGGCACCCAGCGTCTCCCGCGCATCGTCGGCAGCGGGCGGGCGCTCGACCTCGTGATCTCCGGCCGGGTCATCGACGTCGAGGAGGCCGAGCGCTTCGGCCTGGTCACCGAGATCGCGGACCGGCCCGTGGAGCGCGCGCTGGCGATGGCCGACGCGATCGCCGCGTTCCCGCAGGACACCATGCTCTCCGACCGCCGCGCGGTGCTGGAGGGCGCCGGGCTGCCGCTCGTCCAGGGCTTCGCGCTGGAGGCGCAGCTCGGCCGCGGCCGCCTCGAGACCGGGCTCGCGGGAGCGCAGCGGTTCGCGGCCGGCGAGGGCCGCGGCGGGGCCGGCGCCGGGATCTGAGCGCCCGCGAAAGCGGGCCGTTGCGCAACTTCAGGGATTTCGCGGGTATCCGGGTCGCGTGACTCGCAGACTGACCCTCCTCACCGTGCTCGCCTTCGCCGCCCTCGCTGCGCCCGCCAGCGCCGGCCAGTACGCGGTCTACGCGTGCGGCTCCTACGGCAACCACTCCTGGACCGCCGCGGGCGCGGGCGGGATCTCCGCCGACACGGCCTGCCACGGCGCCGACCCGATGGGCCTGCGGGTCGGCCGGCGGCGCGCGCGTGGCCGACGGCGCGACCGCGACCGAGACGTTCACCGCGCCGTCCGGCATGACGATCGCCGACTTCACGCTCACGCGCCAGCTGACCTACCGCAACGGCGCGCCTGCGAGCGGCACGCGCCGGCTGTACGCGATCTACAAGCTCGGCGGCACGGTGTTCGCCGGCGCCGGCCGCTACCAGCACGCGACCCGCGACCGCCTGCACGCCCAGGGCAGCTGGTACGGCTATCCGGAGAACAACGTCGTGGTGCCGCGGAGCACGGTCTCGCGCGCGAGCTTCCCGGCGCTCGCCGGCTACACCGGAACCGCGAAGTCGCTGCAGATCGTGGTCGGCTGCTTCAACGGCTCGAAGCAACACCGCCTGCACCACCGCCGGCGGCGGCGCGATCGGGAACCTGATCTCGGGCGCGCGCGTGGTGCTCAACGACCCGACGCAGCCGTCCGCCTCCGTCGAGGCGTCCGGGCTGCTGGCAGGCGGGCGCCGCAACGGCTCCGACGCCGTCACGCTCGACGCGAGCGACAACGGCGGCATCCGCCGGGTCGAGATCCTCGACCTCAGCGGCGGCGGGATCGTCGGCGGCGAGGACTACGGCGCCGGCGCGCGGACGCGCACGGGCGCGACCTGCTCGCCGCGCATCAAGAAGGCCTGCCCGAACCTCAGCAACGAGACCGTGCGCCCGACCAAGCTGGCCGCCGGCCGGCGGACGCTGAAGGTCCGCGTCACCGACGCCGCCGGCAACATCACCGAGCAGGGCCCGTACCTGGTCGACGTCGTCACGCCGTCGGACCGCGGGCCGCTCAACGGCAGCGGCGCCACCGACGGCGGCACCCTCACCGCGCACTTCAGCGGCAAGCGCAAGCGCCACAAGACCGTCGGCTACCGCACGCGGGTCCGGGTCAGCGGCCGCCTGCTCAACTCCGCGGGCAAGCCGATCTCGGGCGCCCTGCTCAAGGTCCTCACGCGCGACCGCCGCTCGGGCGCGCACTTCGTCCAGCGCTGGGCGACGACGACGAGTCGCGACGGCTACTACAGGCTCAAGCGTGCGCGCGGGCGCCTCGCGGCTGGTGCAGGTCGCGTGGGCGTCGCACACGCGCGACCCGAGCCCGCAGGAGAGCGCCTACCTGACGCTGAACGCGCGCGCGTCGTCGTCGCTGCGCGCGACGCCCCGGGTGGTCGGCGTCGGCCAGTCGCTGCGGCTCGCGGCAAGGTGCGCGGCGCCGTCCCCCGCCGCGGGGTGCCGGTGATCTTCCAGGGCCGCAGCGGCGGCGGGCGCTTCGAGACGTTCGCCGACGACCGCGCGAACGGCAAGGGGCGCTTCACCGTCCACTACCGCTTCCGCTCCGGCTCATCGCACGGGCGGACCTTCACGTTCCGCGTGAAGCTCCGCGGCGACGCGCGCTTCCCCTACGCCCTTGGATACTCCAAGCGCGTGCGGGTCCGAGTGCGCTGAAGTCCAGATAGGGTCCCGGTATGAGCTACTTCGTCACCGGGGCCACCGGCTTCATCGGCCGGCATCTCGTCGAGCGCCTCCTCGACCGCGAGGGGGACATCTTCGTGCTCGTGCGCGAGGGCTCCGAGGACAAGCTGGAGCGGCTGCGCGCCGCGGCGGGCGACCGGGCCGACCGCCTCAAGCCCGTCAAGGGCGACATCTCCGAGCCGTCGCTCGGTCTCTCCGACGAGGACAAGGCGGCGCTCCAGGGCGTCGAGCACTTCTTCCACCTCGCGGCGATCTACGACATGACCGCCTCGGACGAGGAGCGCAACCGCCGCCTCAACGTGCTCGGCACCCAGAACGCAGTCGACCTCGCCAACGAGCTCGGGGCCAAGCATCTCCACTACGCGTCCTCGATCGCCGTCGCGGGCGAGCACGACGACATCTTCACCGAGGACGACTTCGACGTCGGCCAGAAGCTCACGCACCCGTACCACCAGACCAAGTTCGAGGCCGAGAAGCTCGTCCGCCAGCAGGCCAAGGTGCCGTGGCGCGTCTACCGCCCCGCGATCGTGGTGGGCGACTCGCGCACCGGCGAGATGGACAAGATCGACGGCCCCTACTACTTCTTCAAGGCGATCCAGAAGGTCCGCCACGCGCTGCCCGAGTGGTTCCCGCTGGTCGGCCTCGAGGTCGGCCGGACCAACATCGTCCCGGTCGACTACGTCGCCGCGGCGATGGACCACATCGCCCACCTGGACGGGGTCGACGGCCAGGCCTTCCACCTCGTCAACCCGAAGATGCAGAAGGTCGGCGACGTCATGAACACGTTCGCCGGCGCCGGCCACGCCCCGCACATGGTCATGCGCGTCGACAAGCGGATGACGGACATGCTCCCGAAGGGCGTGCTGTCCTACGCGATGAAGCTCCCGGCGCTGAAGGACATCCGGCGCTCGGTGCTCGCCGACATGGGCGTGCCCGCCGAGGTGCTCGACTACGTCGCGCTGAAGCCCAAGTTCGACGCGCGCGACACCAAGCGCGCGCTCGAGGGCTCCGGGATCGAGATCCCGCCGCTCGAGACCTACGCCGAGAAGCTATGGGACTACTGGGAGCGCAACCTCGACCCCGACCTGTTCAAGGACCGCTCGTTCGAGGGCGCCGTCAACGGCAAGACGGTGATCATCACCGGCGCCTCGAGCGGCATCGGCCTCGCCGCCGCGCTCAAGATCGCCGCCGCGGGCGGGATCCCGCTGCTGGTCGCGCGCTCGGAGGACAAGCTGCTCGAGGCCAAGGCCGAGATCGAGCGCAACGGCGGCACCGCCTACGCCTACACCGCCGACCTCTCCGACTACGACTCAATCGACGCGCTGGCCGAGAAGGTCTTCGCCGAGCACGCCTCGATCGACATCCTCGTCAACAACGCGGGGCGCTCGATCCGGCGCTCGGTCGAGGCGTCCTACGACCGCTTCCACGACTACGAGCGGACGGTCAAGCTCAACTACCTGGGCACGATCAAGCTGATCCTCGGCGTGCTCCCGCACATGCGCGAGAAGAAGGCCGGCCACATCGTCAACGTCTCCTCGATCGGCGTGCAGACGAACCCGCCGCGCTTCTCGGCCTACGTGGCCTCGAAGGCGGCGCTCGACGCGTTCACGCGCGTGGTCTCGAGCGAGACGATCGGCGACAACGTCACCTTTACGACGATCCACATGCCGCTGGTGCGGACGCCGATGATCGCCCCGACGAAGATCTACGACTCGTTCCCGACGATCTCGCCCGACGAGGCCGCCGACCTGATCTGCGAGGCCATCCGCGCCAAGCCCAAGCAGATCAACACGCGGCTCGGTACCTTCGGCGAGGTGCTCTACGCGCTGGCCCCGAAGGCAGTCGACCAGATCCTCCACATGGCTTACAAGGTGTTTCCGGAATCGACCAAGAAGAAGGAGGGCGAGGAGGACGGCCCCGGCGACCGCCCGAGCGGCGAAGCGATGGCGCTCGCCCATCTCATGAAGGGCGTGCACTGGTAGGGAATACAGAGGGCGGATCGGGCGTCTGCTTTCTTGATGATCGTGATTGATCAGCCTCACGACCTGTCGGCTGACGACGAGGCGGCGCTCGTCGCGTATGTGGACGGCCGTCTCGACCCCGAGCAGCGCTCCTCGGTCGAGTCCCGTGCCGCCGCCGATCCCAGCTTTGCCGCGGCGCTGGCGCTGCAGCAGGAGGGCCGCGACGCGATCGCGACCGCGGCCGAGAGCACCGGAGCGCCGCTCGCGCTGCGCTCGCGGGTTGAAGGACTTGCGGCACAGGGTCGCCGCCATGGGGACCGCCGGCCGTCTGCACGCACCCGGCTCGGGGGGATCCGATGGCCGGGTGCGGGGCTGGTGGCCGGCGCGGTCGCCGCGGTGATCGCCGCGCTCGTGGTGCTCGGGGGCGGCGCCCCCGGCGTCGACGACGTGGCGGCCGCCGCCGTGCGCGCGCCGACCGCCAAGGTCGGCGCGGTTCCGGCGACGTCCCCGCTGCTGAAGGAGCACGTCGAGGACGTCATCTTCCCCAACTACTTCGCGAAGTTCGGGTGGAAGGCGGTCGGCACCCGCACCGACGAGATCGGCGGCCGCGACACGCGCACGGTCTTCTACGAGAAGGACGGCAAGCGGATCGCGTACACGATCGTCGCCGGCGACGCGCTCGAGTGGCCCGACGGCGCGAGCAAGACGGACCGTCGAGGGCACCGTGGTGCGCGCGCTCGAGTACGAGGGGCGCGAGGTCGTCACCTGGAAGCGCGGCGGCCACACCTGCGTCCTCTCCTCCAAGGACGTCCCGCGCGCGGAGCTGCTCGCGCTGGCGGGCTGGAAGGCCAAGGGCGCCGTCAAGTTCTATACGGAGCAGGCGGCCCTCCATGCCGCCCGCGACGGTGACCACCTCGCCCGTGATGTGCCCGGCCGCCCGGTCGGAGAGCAGGAACGCGACCGTGCGCGCGATGTCCTCGGTGCGCGCCACCTTGCGCAGCGGCATCGTGGCCGTGACGCGGTCGACGAGCTCGTCGGTCAGCGACGCCTCGGTCATCGGCGAGACGGTCCAGCCCGGGCGCGACGACGTTGACCCGCGCGGGCGCGATCTCGTTCTTGAGTGACAGCAGCAGGCCGTGCCCGATCGCCGCCTTGGCGGCCGCGTAGTCGGCGTGGCCGGCCTCGCCGAAGCGGCCGGCGGTGGAGCCGATCAGGACGAGCGCGCCGCCCGTGCTTGGTTTCGCGTCGAAGCCGCGGCAGGTCAGGAACGTGGCGGTGAGGTTGCCGTCGATCGTGGCCCGCCAGCGCTCCAGCGGCAGCTCGGCCACCGGGACGTCCTCGCTCGGCCACACGCCGGCGTTGGCGACGCAGAGGTCGAGCGGGCCGGCGGCGGCGAACAGCGCCTCCACCTGGGCCTCGTCGCGCAGGTCGGCGCCGACCGCGAGCCCGCCCAGCGCCTCCGCCGCCTCGCGGTTGCGGTGGTAATGGGCGACTACCTCGACGCCCTCGGCCGCGAGCTCGCGCGCGACCGCCTGGCCGATGCCGCCCGACGCGCCCGTGACGAGCGCTCGCTTGCCCGCGAGCCCGAGGTCCATCAGTCCCCGATGACCTGCGCGACCCGGTTGCGCCCGCGGTAGAGCCGGCTCATGATCGTGCCGACCGGCACCTCGAGCGTGTCGGCCGCCTCCTGGTAGCTGAGCCCGGCGACGTCGACCGCGGCGAGGGCGTCGCGCTGGTCCTCGGGCAACGCCGCGATCGCGCTGAACACCTCGCGGGCGGCGAGCTGCGTCGTCGGCGAGGCCGACGCGGACGCCGCCAGGCGATCCTCGGAGTCCTCGAGCGGCGCCGTGCGCGGCCGCCGGTCGCGCTTGCGCAGCGAGGAGACGTAGGTGTTGCGCAGCACCACGAGCAGATACGGCAGCGTGTCTTCTTTGCGACCGATCGTCCGGCGCTTGGCCAGCACGCGCGTGTAGGTCTCCTGCACGAGGTCCTCTGCGTCCTCGCGCGAGCCGCACAACGCCCAGGCCGCGCGGTACAGGCGGTCGAGGTGGTCGCCCAGGGCTTCCGGCTCGAGGTCTGGAGTCACGTCGCTGGGACCCTCTCAGAAGTCGGAGAGGAATAACCACCAGCCCTGCGGCGTCGATAGCGGCATGGAACTCGCACACCGCACCCTGCGCGTGCGCCGTACGGCCGCCCTCGTCGCAGCCACCGCGGCCGCCGCGCTCGCCATTCCCGCCGCGGCGAACGCCGCCGTGACGGGCGCTGCGACCGGCGACACGCGACGCTCATCGGGCGACGACGCCAACGACAACATCATCATCACCGTGAGCGGGGCGAACCTGAGGCACAACCTCGCGACGACGCTGGCCGGCCCCGGCTTCCGCAGCGCGACCGACTTCGACTCGACCGTGGCGGCGAGCAGACGCTGACCGCATGCCGCCGGGCGCCTGACCATCGACGGTGGTGGCGGCGACGACATCATCGTCGGCGGCCCGAATCTCGACACGATCAAGGGCGGCGAGGGCGACGACCGTCTCACCGGCGGCCCGAACGGCAACTTCCGGCGACCGCCAGGGAGTCGATCAGCGGCGGCCTCGGCAATGACGTGATGATCTGGAACAACGGCGACGGCAACGACACCAACGACGGCGGCGATGGTATCGACGAGACGCAGTTCAACAACGGCACCGCGAACGACGTCATGAACGTGGCCCCGGCCGGCGGCGGTGCACCAGTTCACCGCGTCGGCGGCACCATCATCATCGACATCGGCGCGAGCACGGAGCGCCTGAACGTCAACGCGTTCTCCGGCGATGACACGCTCACCAGCACCCCCGGTACGGCGATCCCGACGACCGTCGACGCCGGCCCCGGCAACGACACCATCACCACCGGTGACGGCGCCGACCTGATCCAGGGCGGCACGGGCGCCGACACGCTCAGCAGCGGCGCGGGCGGCCGACCGCATCGTCGGCAACCAGGGCAACGACACCGCCAACGGCGGCACGGGCGACGACACGCTCGTGTGGAACAACGGCGACGCCACCGACAACCTCAACGGCCAGGACGGCCTGGACCGCGTCGAGGCCAACATGAGCGGGGCCTCCGGCGACGCGATGACGCTCAAGCCGGCCGGCGCCAACGTCCGCTTCGACCGCACGAACCTGGTTCCGTTCGGCCTCAACATCGCGTCGTCCGAGGTCTTCGAGCTCAACGGGCTCGGCGGCGACGACACGCTGACCACCGCTCCGGGCCTCGGCGCCCTGATCTCCGTGGTTGCCGACGGCGGCCCCGGCAACGACGGGTTCACCGGCGGCGACGAGTCCGACACGTACTTCGGCGGCCTCGGCGACGACTGGCTCGATCCCGGGCGCCGGCATCGGCGACGCGGTCGACGGCCAGGCCGGCAACGACACGCTGAAGGTCCGCGACGGCTTTGCCGACCTCGCGCGCGGCGGCGAGCGGCACCGACAACGCGACCGCCGACCGGGAGGACGTGCTTGTCGACGTCGAGACCGCCGACGTCCCGCCGGCGCCGCCGGCGGCCGACCCCACCGGCACCGCGGCGCGCGTCACGACCAAGCGCGTCACGTCGAAGCTCAAGAAGGGCGTCTACACCACGAAGACCCGCGTGAGCTGCCCGGCCTCCGAGCCCGGCGGCTGCAAGGGCACCCTCGTCCTGCAGACCGCGCGCACGGTGTCGCTCGGCGGCACGCGCTTCCACGCGATCGTGGCGAGCCAGCGCTACACGCTCAACAGCGGGCAGGCCAAGACCCTCAAGGTCAGGCTGCCCAAGGGCGTCCGCGCGGTCAGCCGCCGCGGCACGCTCAGCCTCAACGCGATCACCACGAACCGCGACGCGGCAGGCAACCTCGCCCAGCGCTCCTCGCGGCTCGCGATCAAGCTGGTCCGCTAGCCGGCTCAGGGGCACGCGCCGCGTGCCCCTGCATCAGCTCGCGCTGCACGCTGCGGGGCTCCGGGCCCTGCGGCGTGCGGCGCGTCCAGCTGCCGTCCTCGCCCAGCTCCCACGAGTTGGTGTCGTCGGCGAAGCAGCGCTCGAGCGTGTCGAGGAGGTCGCCGCGCAGGTCGCGATCGCGCACCGGGGCGAGCAGCTCCACGCGCGTGTCGAGGTTGCGCGGCATCAGGTCGGCGGAGCCGATGTAGACCTGCCGGGTCTTGTCGCGCTCGAAGGCGTAGATCCGCGAGTGCTCGAGGAAGCGCCCGACGATCGAGACGACGCGGATGTTCTCCGACACGCCCGGGACGCCCGGCCGCAGGCAGCAGATACCGCGGATGTTGAGGTCGACCGGCACGCCGGCCTGCGAGGCGGCGTAGAGCGCGCGGATGCAGCGGCGGTCGACGAGCGAGTTCATCTTCAGCGCGATGCGGGCGTGCTTGCCCTCCTTCTTGGCCTCGATCGTCCGCTCGATCTCGGCGAGGATCCCGTCGCGCAGGTGAGCGGGCGCGACCAGCACCTGGCGGTAGCGGCGCGGGCGGGCGAAGCCGGTCAGGAAGTTGAACATGTCGGCGACGTCGGCGCCGATGCGGTCGTCGCAGGTCAGCAGCCCGAAGTCCGTGTAGAGGCGCGCCGTCTTCGGGTGGTAGTTGCCGGTGCCGACGTGGACGTAGTTGCGCACGCCGTCGCCCTCGCGCCGCACGATCAGGATGCACTTCGCGTGCGTCTTGAGCGACGGCAGGCCGTAGACGACGTGCACGCCGGCCTCCTCCATCGCCCTCGCCCACGTGATGTTCGCGCGCTCGTCGAAGCGCGCCTTGAGCTCCACCAGGCAGACCGCCTGCTTGCCGCGCTCGGCGGCGCGGATCAGCGCCGGGACGAGCGGCGAGTCGTCGCTCGTGCGGTACACGGTCTGCTTGATCGCGAGCACGTCGGGGTCGTTGACGGCCTCCTCGACGAGCCGCTCGACCGAGGTCGAGAACGAGTCGTAGGGGTGGTGCAGGAGGATGTCGCCCTCGCGCATCGCCGCCATCACGTTCGGGTCCTCGGACTCGCGCGCCAGCAGCGCCGGGCTGGGTGAGCGGCGTCCACGGCGGGTCGCGCAGCTCCTTGTAGCCGGGGATCTTCCCGAGCTCCATCAGGTCATTGAGGTCGAGCAGGCCGTCGATCGCGAACACGTCCTCGTGCTCGGCCTCGAGCGCGCGCTCGAGCTGCTCGCGCATCTCCCGGCTCATGCTCGACTCGACCTCGACGCGCACGACCTCGCCGAAGCGCCGGCGGCGCAGCTCGTCCTCGACCGCCTGCAGCAGGTCGTCGGCCTCGTCGGAGACCGTGAAGTCGGCGTCGCGGGTGACGCGGAAGACCGCGCTGTCGACGATCTCCATGCCCGGGAACAGCTGGTCGAGGTGCTTCTCGATCAGCTCCTCGAGCGGCACGAACGTGCGCTCGTCGGCGAGCGGGACGAAGCGCGGCAGCATCTCCGTCGGCACCTTCACGCGCGCGAACACCTGCGAGTGGCTGACCGGGTCGTGGACGACGACGCCGAGCGAGAGCGAGAGGTTGGAGATGTACGGGAACGGGCGCCCGAGCCCGACCGCCAACGGGGTGAGGACCGGGAAGATCTGGCGCCGGAAGCGCTCGTCGAGACGGTCGCGCTCGTCGTCGGAGACGTCGTCGAGGTGGACGATGCTGATGCTGTTCTCGGCCAGCGCGGGGCGGATGTCGTCCTCCATCACGCGGGACATGCGCTCCATGTGCTCGGCGACCCGGCCGCGGATCGCGATCAGCGTCTCGCCCGGCGTCCGGCCGTCCTGCAGCGGCGTCGCGATGCCGGCGTCGACCTGATCGTGCAGCCCGGCAACCCGCACCATGAAGAACTCGTCGAGGTTGTTGGCCGTGATGGCGACGAACTTCAGCCGCTCCAGGAGCGGGATCTCAGCGTCCTCGGCGAGCTCCAGCACGCGCTGGTTGAAGTCGAGCCAGGACAGCTCGCGGTTGAAGTACAGCTCGCGGTCGTCGAGGTCGATCTCGGCGGCCGGGGCGACCTTTGGCTCCTCGACGGCACTCACAAGCGACCGATGCTACTCCCGGCGAGCTCGAAGATGACGCCTTCTCGTAAACCCCCGCGCCCGATCTTGAGCGGACGGCCGAACGCGGCGCCGGCCGCGTCGAGCACCGTCAGCCCCGCGGGCATGAGAAGCACCCGCTCGCGGTCGATCGACAAGCGCTGCGACACGGCGTCCGCCGGCTCAGCCGCCAGCACCTGCATGGCGCGTTGCAGCGAGTCATTGTCGAGCGTGGCGCCGACCAGGCGGCGCAGCGAGGCGGCGCTGCCGCCGACCGCCACGGCGGTGCCGACCGGCGGCAGGTCGAGGCCCTCGAAGACCCCGTGGGCGTACTCGCGCATCGCGTGCAGCTCGGCGGCCGACGGCGGGTCGGCGCGCCGGTAGTGGTCGGTCAGGAGCCCGGAGCCGACACGGAAGGACTCGCTCCACGTGGCCCCGCCGGCGAGCGTGCCGATCGCGAGCTCGGTCGAGCCGCCGCCGACGTCGACCACGCCGACGCTGCCGGCCAGCGGCTCCCCGAGCGTGCGCGTCGCGCCCGCGAACGCCAGCCGCGCCTCCTCCGCCCCGTCGAGCACCTCGACGTCGACGCCGCCCTCGCTCGCGCAGCGTGGCGGTGAACTCGGCGGCGTTGTCGGCGTTGCGGATCGCGGCGGTGGCGACCACGCGCAGCGCGACGCAGCCGAGCCGCTCGACGACCGCGCGCTGCGCCGCGACGACGCGGGCGACCTCGGCGATCTTCTCGCTCGGGATCTCCCCGCCCTTCAGCCCCTTGCCGATGCGGGTGAAGGCGCGCTGCTGCAGGACCTCGCGGAGCCGGCCGTCCACGACGTCGGCGACCAGCACGCGCGTCGTGTTGGAGCCGATGTCGATGCAGGCGCAGAGCATTTCGGCGGACGCGATGTTGCCATGATGGATCCGTGACCGCGATCGAGGTACAGGGATTGCGCAAGGCCTACGACGAGCACGAGGCCGTGCGGGGCATCGACTTCGAGGTCCGCCGCGGCGAGGTGTTCGGCCTGCTCGGCCCCAACGGGGCGGGCAAGACGACCACCGTCGAGATCCTCGAGGGCTACCGGTCACGCACGTCCGGCAGCGTGTCCGTGCTCGGTCACGACCCCGCCAGCCGCGACCCCGACCTGCGGGCCCGGGTGGGGATCGTGCTGCAGAGCTCGGGCATCTACCGGTACCTCACGGTGCGCGAGTCGGTCGCGCACTGGGCGGGCTTCTACCCGCGCCCGCGCGACGTCGAGGAGACGATCTCGATCGTCGGCCTCGAGGAAGCGGCGGAGCAGCGCGCGAACAAGCTCTCAGGCGGCCAGCAGCGCCGTCTCGATCTCGCGCTCGCGCTGGTCGGCGACCCCGAGCTCGTATTCCTCGACGAGCCGACGACCGGCTTCGACCCCGCCGCGCGACGCGCCGCGTGGGGCACGGTGCGGTCGCTCAAGGAGCTGGGCAAGACCGTGCTGCTGACCACGCATTACCTCGACGAGGCGCAGGCGCTGGCGGACCGCGTGGCGATCATCAAGGACGGCCGCATCCTCGCCGAGGGTCCGCCGTCGTCGCTGGGCGCCGGCGCCGAGCGCTCCTTCGTGTCGTGGCGGAGCGCCGACGGGCGGGAGCACACGCACGAGACCGAGGACCCGACGACGCTGCTGCACGAGCTGACCGGCGACGCGCTCGCGCGCGGCGAGCGGCTCGAGGGCTTGAGCGTCACCCGCCCGAGCCTCGAGGAGATCTACCTCGAGCTGACCGCGGAGGCGGACTCCGCATGACGGGCGAGGCGATCGATCGCGGCCGCTCGCGTGGTGGCGTCGGGTCCCGCCCCACCGCCGCCGGCGGCTGGCGCGGGCTCGCCTGGCGCCAGTACCGGCTCGAGCGCAAGATGTTCTGGCGCAACCCGAGCGCGGCGTTCTTCAACTTCCTGCTGCCGCTGCTGTTCCTCGGCCTGTTCGGCGCGATCCTCTCGGGCAACAAGGCGCAGCTCCAGATCCTCGTGCCGGGCATCGCCGGCATGGCGGTCATGTCGACCACCTTCAACGCGCTCGCGTTCAACATCACCGCGCTGCGCGAGCAGGGGATCCTCAAGCGCGTACGCGGGACGCCGCTGCCGACCTCCGCCTACCTGGCCGGGATCGCAGGCAGCGCGGTCACCAACACCGTGCTGCAGATCCTCATCATCACGTTCTCCGGCCACCTGCTGTTCGGGCTCGACTGGCCGCAGGACTGGTTCTCGCTGTGGCTGTTCGTGGTCGTCGGCGTGATCTGCTTCGCCTCGCTCGGCGTGGCGCTCTCGCACGCGATCCCGAACTTCGACGCCGCGCCCGCGTACGTCAACGCGGCGTTCCTGCCGATGATCTTCATCTCCGGCGTCTTCTACGACGAGAACGTCGCGCCGGTGGTCATCGGCGACGTCGCCCAGGCGCTGCCGCTCAAGCACCTGATCGACGGGCTGCAAGGATCGATCGTCACCGGCCAGGGCGCCGGCCACCACCTCGTCGCGCTGCTCGTGCTCGGCGTGTGGGCGGCGGCCGGTCTGACGCTCGCGATCCGCGGCTTCTCCTGGGAGTCGCGCTCGACCTAGCCCCCCGCCTTACCCCCCGCTAGGCAGCAAGCTGCCTGGCTTGGCGCCTAGCCCCCCGCTAGGCAGCAAGCTGCCTGGCTTGGCGCCTAGCCGACGTCGATCACCCAGTAGGTGCGGCCGCCGCAGCCGCCGAGGCGCTTGACCCCGACGCCGGCGCGGCGCGCGTTGCCGAGGAGGATCGCGCGGTGCGGCGGGCTGTTGAGCCATGCGCGGAGCGTCGCGCTCGGGCTCGAGAGCGTCCCGCAGCCCCAGGCGATGACCTCGCCGACGCCGCCGCGCCAACCGGCGGAGCGGGCGCGCGACATCGGGCTCTTGCCGCTCGGGGAGACGTGGGCGAAGTAGTGGCGGCGACCCATGTCCGCGGCGTGGCGCGACGCGGCGCGGGCCAGGTGGCGCTCCCCGCGGAAGGGCCTGAGGCCGGCGGCGATGCGGGTGCGGTTGACCAGGCACAGCATCGCGCGGCGCAGCTTCGCGGCCGAGGCGCGGCGTGCGCCGGCGTGGCGGCAGCGGATCGAGGAGGCCAGCGCCGTCGGCGAGGGCACGGCGGGACCGGCGCCCGCCACCCCGGGCAGGGCGACCGGGGCTGCGATCTGCGCCGCGGCGGTCGCGGGGACGACGAGAGCGGCCCCCACGACCAGGCACGTGGAGGCGCGCGCGGCGATATGCCGCTTCCGAGCACAAAG
Organism: uncultured Solirubrobacteraceae bacterium; assembly: GCA_963722815.1. Lineage (GTDB taxonomy): Bacteria > Actinomycetota > Thermoleophilia > Solirubrobacterales > Solirubrobacteraceae > DASQFQ01. Next base: position 485,213 of record CAVROM010000003.1, on the reverse strand, counting down.
AAGCATCCGACTCCCCTTGGGTCCGAGCTTGTGAATCGAGACCGGCGGACGCCCCTGTCTTCGCCGTTCTCTTTTTGAACAAGCACCCTGGTACCCCCAAGGGCGGGATAAACCGATCAAACTTTTGTACAGCCGACGACTAGAAAACTGGGAGTTGGATATTTGCGCGCACTGTGATCGCCGTTCTCTACGACGTGCACGGAAACTTGCACGCCCTCGACGCGGTTCTCGCGGACGCGCACGCCGCTGGCGCGAGCCAGTGGGTGCTCGGCGGCGACTACGCCCTGTTCGGCGCCTGGCCCGCGGAGACCGTCGCCCGCCTGCGCGAGCTCGAGCCGGCGACGTGGATCCGCGGCAACGTCGACCGCTGGGCCGGCGACCCCGCCGCGGCGCCGGACGACAGCAGCCTCCAAGCGGCGATCGCCGACGCGCGCGCCGCGCTCGGCGACCCGCTTGCAGACGAGCTCGGGCGGCTACCGGCCGAGGCCGAGGTGGCCGGCGCCCGCTTCGTGCACGCCTCGCCGGTCTCCGACGTCCGCGCCTTCGCACCCGAGCCGAACGACGAGGAGGAGGAGCTGCTCGCCGGCACGACCCACCCGCGCCTCGTGTTCGGCCACATCCACGTCCAGTTCCGCCGCCCGGCCGCGGCCGGCGACGTCGAGCTCGTCAACCCGGGCTCGGTCGGCATGCCGCTCGATCGCGACCCGCGCGCGGCCTACGCGCTGATCGAGCCCGACACACGCGAGCTCGAGCTGCGCCGCGTCGAGTACGACACCGCCGCCACGATCGCGAGGCTGCGCGAGGCGTACGGCGAGCGCGAGTGGGCGCCGACGATCCTCAGGCGGCTGGAGACGCAGCAGCCCTAGTCGGGTCTCCCGTGCCGGCCCGGCCGCCGGCGCCGCCAGGCAAGGACGCAGATCCACAGGAATACCCCTGGTATTTCAAGGGTCGAGGACGACGCCTGGTGGTGATCGGCGGTCGCCGATCCCGGGTGCGGTGGTGCGGGAGGCGCGACGAGCGTTGGTCACCGGGCAGCTGCCCCGGTGGTGGCCGCAGGCGTCGACGTCGCACAGCCGGCACAACCGCCGCGCCGAGGCGCGGTCGCTCGTCAGCCCGGCCAGCATCCGCTCGTGCAGCCGGCTGAGCGTCGCGCGCTCGTCGGGCGACAGCACGGCCAGCGCCTGCTCGAGCGCCGCCTCGCGCGCGTTCCGCACCGCCTCCGCCGCCGCGTTGCCGACGGGCGTCAGCTCGACCGCCACCGTTCGCGCGTCCGGCCCCGGCCGCCGCTCGGCGAGGCCGGCCTCCGCCAGCCGGTCGACCAGCCGCACGGCGCCGGAGTGGGTCAGGCCGAGCGTCTCGCGCAGCGCGTCGATCGGCTCGCCGCCGAGGAAGCCGTCGAGCGCCGACAGCGCGGCCGGCGCGGACGGGCCGAGCGGCGACTCGGTCGCGGTCTCGATGCGGCCCGCCACGGCGAGCGAGAGCGTGCCGAGGAGGTTGGCGTCGCGGGGATTCGTATGAGCCACTCACACATTGTACGATCTGAGATGCATGGACCCGCGCACCAAGGCCATCGACGACGTCAAGGAGATCTTCTCCCGCGCGCCCAGCGGCCCGCCGCCGCGCGTGTGCCCGAGCTGCGGCGCCGAGCACGCCACCAACCGGGCCGAGTGCCCCTCGTGCGGCAAGCGCTACGACCGCCGCTTCGCGCGCGTCAGCGACACCCAGCGCTGGATCCTGGCCGGGCTCGCGCTCGCGGGTGTGATCACGGCCGCGGTGCTGATCCTCCCCGGCGTGTTCGACGCGAAGCGCAAGCAGGACGCTCGGGCGGCGCGCGAGCACGCCGCGATCGTGGCGGCCGAGGTCCGGCGTATGAAGCGCGAGCAGCGCCCGATGCACGGCCGCCCCGCGCACCTCCGCCCCCCGGGGCCGAGTGCGAGCGCATCCGAGCAGCGGGCGGCCCGCCACCGACTCGTGCTCGCATTCGAGGGCGCGATCCTGGCCGACGCGCGCCACCGGGTCCAGAGCGGCGAGCTCGACGGCGCGGCCTCCCGCGTCATCTGCTCGCCGTTGGTCCGCACGAGCAACGAGGAGACCGACCTCAGCAAGCCCCGGGCCCGCTTCGACTGCGTCGCGGTCCAGCGCGACGTCATCAAGGAGGGGAAGGTGGTCGGCTACTTCGGGCACGCATTCGTCGGCACCACCGACTTCAAGCGCTTCACCTACGTGTGGTGCAAGGACAACAAGGTGCCGAGCGAGAACGGCAGGCCGCTCGCCAAGGTGCCGATCCCGGCCGAGTGCATCGGGGCCGAAGGGCAGCCCCGCGTGGGCGACGGGTATCTTTCGTCCACGCCCTGAACAAAGTCGCCAGTGCGCCAGGTTCGGTCGGGCGCAATGGGGGTACTCGACCTGAGGGCAGGGGCGGGGTTCGTGTAAGGGATCAAGGAGGGACCGACGTGGATCAGCCGCTGGGGATCACCTTCGAGAGCTTGGCTCCCGACACCGTTTGCGTCGCGCTGAGCGGCGAGCTCGACTTCTCGCGTGCGTACACGTTCGACGAGGAGATGCGCCGGCTCGAGACGCAGAAGCCGGACCAGATCGTCCTCGACCTCCGCAAGCTGAACTTCATCGACTCGGCCGGGCTGGGGCGCGTGCTCGCGGTCCAGCGCCGGGCCAGCCGTGCCGGGCGACGGCTCGTCGTCGTGCGCGGCTGCCGCGCGGTCGAGCGGCTGTTCGCGCTGAGCGCGCTCGACATGCGGCTCGAGATGGTCAGCGAGCCACGCGCGGCTCTCCACGCAGCACCGGCGTAGCGATTGTCGGCCCCACCCGCCCGAGCTCGCGCGTCTCCTCGAGCGCGCCGAGCGCCTCGTGGCAGAACGCCTTGCCAACGTCGCCGCGCATGATCGCGCGCGCCTGGTCGGGCTCCATCGCCTTCCGGTAGGGGCGGTCCGCGGTCAGCGCCTCGCAGACGTCGGCGACGGCGAGGATGCGCGCGTCGCGGTTGAGCTGCTCGTCGCGCAGGCCGAGGTGGTAGCCGCGGCCGTCGAGCCGCTCGTGGTGCGCGCCGGCGGTGGCGGCGAGATCGTTGAAGGCGCTGACGCGCTCGAGGATGCGCACGGTCAGCTCCGGGTGGCGGCGCATCTGCGATCCACTCCTCGTCGGTCAGCTTGCCGGGCTTGTCGAGGATCAGGTTGGAGACCCCGAGCTTGCCGATGTCGTGCAGGAGGGCCATCCGGCGGAGATCGCGCAGCTCGCGCGGGCTCAGGCCGAGCACGTCGCCGACGGAGACCGCGATGCGCGCGACGCCGACCGAGTGGCTGCCGGTGTAGGGCGACTTGGCGTCGATGATCAGCGCGAACGCCTCGGCCACGCGGTCGAGCCGCTCGCCGTCGGCATGCTGGATGCGGTCCGCGGGCTCGAAGCCGCCGATCACCGCGTGCGGCTCGTGGCCGCCGAGCGAGCTCCAGAACGCCCGGTCGCGGCGCGTGGCGCGCAGCGCGTCGACCAGCGTGGGGTCGAACCAGGTGCCGCGGCGGTCGGCTGCGACGTCGAGCACGGCGCGCGGGCCGGCGGCGGCGAAGAACACCTCGACGGTCTGGGCGAGGCAGACGATGCGGCCGAGCAGCGGGATCGCGTCGCCGGCGAGGCCGTAGGGGTAGCCGTTGCCGTCCCAGTGCTCGTCGAGCGCCTTGATCGCCTCGGCGGTCGACTCGGTCAGCTCGATCATGCGGGCGATCTCGGCGCCGCGCTCGCAGCGCAGCTCGGTCATGTCGCGGGCGCCCTCGGAGCCGCTGCGGACGATCGCCGCCAGGCGGCGCGTGCGGGCGTAGCGGACGGTGTACTTGAGCGCCTCGAACGGGCGCAGGTGGTTGGTCAGCTTGCGGGCGCGCTTGAGCTGGAAGTCGTCGGCGCCGAACAGCGCCGACAGCTTGGCCGCGTTGCTCGAGCAGCCGGCGTCCTTGAGCAGCAGCGCGTAGAACAGCGACGAGCGCGCGTCGTCGTCGAGCCCGATCTCCTCGCCGATCCGCATGCCGATCGCGCAGGACCGCACCGCGTGCCCCATCGGCTGGCCCTCGGTCACGTCGAGGGCGTACGACAGCGCGGAGATGACCTCTGAGAGGCGGATGTCCACGGTTCGGCATCGGCCGATCCCGCGGCCCGCTTGACTCGACACGCGGTCCATAGGCGTTCGACCAGAGGAGGAAATCCGCTCGGCAGCTCCGTTTCGGGCCGATACTCCAGCCATGTCGCGCGTCCCTCAGGTCGTGGCGTTCGGTGGCGGCGGGTTCTCCATGGAATCCGGCAACGCGCTGCTCGACGACTACGTGCTGGCCGCCACGGGGGTCGAGCGCCCGAAGGTGTGCTTCCTCCCGACCGCGTCGGGTGACGCGGACCACTACATCGTCCGCTTCTACCGGCACTTCCCGGCGTCGCGCTGCGAGCCGTCGCACGTGTCGCTGTTCCGCCGCGACTGCGGCGCGCCGGCCCCCGCCACCCACCTCCTCGATCAGGACCTGATCTACGTCGGCGGCGGCTGCGTCCGCTCGATGCTCGGCGCGTGGCGCGCGCACGGGCTCGACGACGTGCTGCGGCGGGCGTGGGCGCGCGGCGTGGTCATGTGCGGGCTGAGCGCCGGCTCGCTGTGCTGGTTCGAGCAGGGGCTGACCGCCTTCCACGGCGAGCAGGGGCTGCCGGTGGCGGGGCTCGGGCTGCTGATGGGCTCCAACGCCGTTCACTACGACAAGGAGGCGCGACGGCGCCCGGACTTCCAGGCCGCGATCGCGGCCGGGATGGCGCCGGGCTGGGGCGCCGACGACGGCGCAGCGCTGCACTTCGTCGGCCCGCGGCTCGCGCGCGTGGTCAGCTCGCGACCGCGCGCGGGCGCCTACCGCGTCGAGGCGGTGGGCGGCGACGCGGTCGAGTCGCCGCTGGCAACCGAGTACCTGGGGGCGCCGGTGTCGCTTGTCGCCTAAGCCGACGATCTTCGCCATGGGCGGCGGGGGGTTCAGCATGGAGGCCGAGCCGTCGGTGCTGGACGACTACGTGCTCTCGCTCGCGCCGGCGCGCGAGCCGCGCATCTGCCTGCTGCCGACCGCGGGCGGCGACTCCGAGGAGCAGATCCGGCGCTTCCGGATCGCGTTCGGCGACCGCCTCTGCGAGCCCAGCGTGGTGTCGCTGTTCCGGCTCGAGCTCGAGCCTTTGACGCTGCGCGAGCACCTGCTCGCGCAAGACGTGATCTACGTCGGCGGCGGCTCGATGATCAACCTGCTGGCGCTGTGGCGCGCGCACGGGATCGACTCGATCCTGCGCGAGGCGTGGCAGGCCGGGATCGTGCTGGCCGGGCTCAGCGCCGGCGCGATGTGCTGGTTCGAGGCCGGGATCACCAAGGGGATGGCGCTCCCGCGGCCGGTCGCCGGCCTCGGCTTCCTGCCCGGCTCCGCCTCCGTGCACTACGACGGGGAGCCCGACCGCCGCCCCGCCTACCTGGCCGCGGTGGCGGCGGGCGCGCTGCCGGCGGGCTACGGGATCGACGACGGCGTCGGCCTGCTGTTCCGCGGCACCCGCCTCGCCGAGGTCGTCGCCGCCCACCCGGGCCTGCGCGCGTTCCGCGTCGACGCCGTCGAGGGCGCAGCGCGCGAGCACGAGCTCGAGCCCCGCGTGCTGGCGGGGCGCGAGCATCTGCCGCCCGGCGCGGTGCCGCACGACATCGGCGAGCTCCGCCTGCTGCGCGCGGCGCGACGTCAACAGCGGCGTTGACGGGGAGGGTTCGGACCGCCGCGGCGCCACGAATGTCAGCTCGATCCGACACAGTGACCATCGAGCTGACATTCGTGGGCTCGAACGGCGTTCGAACCCGACTCCTCGTCCGCCGGGGCTAGGCGGCCGGTGGCGAGTCCGGAGCGGTCGGCGGCGGGCCGGCCCGCGGCTGCGGCGGGGTGGACGGCGGCGGGGGCGGCGGAGGCGGCGGCGGAGGCGGAGCGGCGACGCCCGGGCCGGGGCCACCGCCACCGTGCGCGCGCTGGAGCGTGACCAGCTCGGTGTTGGTCTCCATGATCCGGAACACCGCGATCACGATCTCGAGCAGCACGCGGACGTAGATCAGGTAGAGCAGGGCCACCAGCGGCGCCACGATCAGCAGCACGATCAGCCCGCCCGCCACGCTGTTGGCGAACGCGGCCCCCACGAACGCCAGCGCGGCGAGGCCGATCACGATCATGCTCAGTATGTAGAGCACCTTGATCACCTTCGTGGTGATCAGCGACTTGAACTCGACGTCGAACAGCGACGCCAGGAAGCCTTGTTCAGGCATCGAGCACCCTCCAGGGCCCGGCGCCGGGCCGGGCCGTTCGCGTGCGGCGACTCTAAGCGGGCCTCCGGCGGCTCAGTCCACGCGCCAGCGCCCGCGCTCCCACCGCAGCGGGATCGTGGCGGGCGGCGTCTTGCGCGTGACGCCGCCCTCCGTCGCCGTCGTGTGGGTGACGACCGTCGCCTTGTCGCCGGTGATCGTCACCGTGTCCACCTTGGTGGCGCGCAGCGCCTGGCGAATCGGGGCGGCGAGCGACGAGTAGCGCTCGATCGAGCGCGCGCAGTCGTCGCCGCCCTGGGCGTAGCGCGCCCGCTTGGTCAGCAGCGCGCAGCCCGCCTTGCCGTTGGCGTCCGCCTGATAGCGGTGCCAGGCGAGCACGGCGCGGGTGATCTGGGCGCGGCTCGTCGCGTCATCGGGCACCGGCGGCCCGCCGCAGCCGGATACGACGGCGGCGGCGGCGAGCAGAGCAGTGAGGCGGGCGCGCACACCCAGAGCGTATTAGCGCCTCCCGCCCCAGTCCGGCGCGCTGTCGCGCTCCGGCGTGCGCGTGACCGGCCGCAGGTCGGTGCCGTCAGTGCGCATCGTGTACACGTCCGCAGCGCCACCCGTGCCCTCGAGGCCGAGCGTGATGCGCCGGCCGTCGGGCGAGAACGACGCCGAGTACAGATGGGTCCCGTCGGGGACGTGCGTGACCTGCTTGAGGTGGCGCCCGTCGGGGCGGACCGTGTACAGCTGGGAGTGCAGGAAGTCGTCGTTCTCCGGGCTGCGGAAGAGGATCCGCGAGCCGTCGGGCGACCAGTCCGGCCCGTCGCCCGCGGCGAGCGAGAACGGCGTGATCCGTCGCAGCCCGCTGCCGTCGGCCCTGACGGTGTAGATGGCCTGCTTGACGAACTGGTTGTGGCCGTCGAGGAACACCCGGACGAAGACGAGCCGCCCGCCGTCGGGCGACCACTGCGGCTCGTTGTCCTCGGCCGTCCGCGTCGGCGGCAGGGTCACCTGCCGCAGCCCGTCGCCGCGGAGCCGCGACGTGTAGATGCCGACGTGGTCGATCTGGTCGTCGACGACGCGGCCGAACGCGTGCGAGAAGGCGACGTGCCGGCCATCGGGTGACAGCGCGGGATAGACGTTGTCGCTGCATTCCGTTCCGCCCGGACCCTCCGTGCAGACGGGGTCGGCGGTGATCTGCCGCAGGCCGCTGCCGTCGGGCCGTGCGACCATGATCTGGCAGCCGATCTCGCCGCAGCGGTCGAACGCGATCAGGCTTCCGTCGGCGGCGTAGTCGGGGCTGTCGTCGGCTGCGCCCGCCGGCGGCTGCGCCAGCTGCCGCTCGCCGGTGCCATTGGGGCGAGTCGTGAAGATCGTGGCCACCGCATCGGGCCCCACGAAGCGGCGGAACGCGATCCTCCCGTTGTCGCCGGGCGCGGTGGCCTCGGCGGGCAGCGCGGCGAACAGCGCGGCGAGGAAGACGAGAACGGAGACGGCGAGGACACGCATGTGCTGCTCCTTCGGTGAGGGTTCACCGGAGAACTCGCGCCGCGCCCGCACTCCGTGACACGTCATCCAGGAGCGGCTCGCGGCGTACGATGCGTCCCACATGCGGGCGCGGTTCCGGGATCCGGTCTGGTGGACGAACGCGCTGCAGATCGTCAAGACCGTCCTCGCGGCGGTCGTCGCCTGGGTGCTCGCGGTCCACGTGTTCGACATCGAGCAGGCGTTCCTCGCCCCGTGGGCCGCGCTGCTCACCGTCCACGCCACGGTCTACCGCACGCTGCGCCGCGGTGTCCAGCAGGTCGGCGCGACCGTGCTCGGCGTGCTGGTAGCGTTCGCGCTCGGCAGCGTCTTCGGCCTCAACGCGCTGTCGCTCGGGCTGGCGATCCTCGTCGGCCTGATCGCCGGCTCGGTGCGCGGGCTGCGGGCCGAGACCACGACCGCGGCGGCCACCGCGCTCGTGGTCCTGACCACCGGCGCGAGCGACGACCCGAGCATGCTGCTGTCGCGGCTGCTCGACACCGGCATCGGCATCGGCGTCGGCCTGCTCGTCAACCTGCTCGTATGGCCGCCGCTCCGCGACCGCAGCGCCGCCCATCAGATCGACGCCCTTGACGACCGCATCGGGGAGCTGCTGTCCGAGATGGCCGGGGGCGGCGACCCGGAGGTGTGGATCGCGCGCACGCGCGAGCTCGACGACGACATCGACAGCGCCTGGGGCGTCGTGGGGCAGGCGCGCGAGAGCGGCCGGCTGAACCCGCGCCGCGCGGCGCGCGGGCGGATGGAGGCGGCGGAGCACTTCGAGGCGCTCCTGCACCGGATCGAGCAGGCGAACGCCGAGACCCGCAGCATGGCGCGCACGATCCACCTCGCCGACATGCCGCCGGCGGCCTGGCCGCCGGCGTTCCGCGCGCCGTGGCTCGTGCTGCTCGGCCGCGCCGGCCGCGCGGTCACCGACGCCGACCGGGGCGCGATCGACGCGCTCCGCGCCGACCTCGACGCGTTCGCCGGCGAGCTCGCGCTCGACGAGCTGCCCGAGCGCTTCTGGCCGGTGGCCGGCGCGCTGCTGGTCAACCTCCGCAACGTGCTGGCGTCACTCGACGTCGTCGCCGACGCGCAGCCCGTGCAGGTCCCGGCGCCCGCGCTGGCCGGCGCTCACCCCAGCGTGCGATCCAGGTTGTAGGCGGCGCTGATCAGCGCCAGGTGGGTGAACGCCTGGGGGAAGTTGCCGAGCGCGTCGCCGGTCGGGCCGATCTCCTCCGAGTAGAGCCCGAGGTGGTTCGCGTAGGTGAGCATCTTCTCGAACGCCAGCCGCGCCTCGTCCAGCCGCCCGGCGCGCGTGAGCGCCTCGACGTACCAGAACGAGCAGATCGAGAACGTGCCCTCGTCGCCGCGCAGGCCGTCGGGTGACGCCTCGACGTTGTAGCGGTAGACCAGTGAGTCGGAGACGAGCTCGTCGCCGATCGCATCGAGCGTCGACAGCCACTTCGGGTCCCTCGGCGCAATGAACAGCGACAGCGGCATCAGCAGCACCGAGGCGTCGAGCACGTCGGAGCCGTAGTGCTGCACGAACGCCTGGCGCTCGTTGCTCCAGCCCTTCTGCATGATCTGGTTGTAGATCCGGTCGCGCTCGGCGAGCCAGCGGACGATGTCGCCCGGCAGGCCGCGCGCGCGGTTCATGCGGATCGAGCGCTCGAGCGCGACCCAGCACATCAGCCGCGAGTACGTGAAGTCCTTCTGGCCGCCGCGCGTCTCCCAGATGCCCTCGTCGGCCTGATCCCAGTTCTCGCACAACCAGTCGACGATCCGGCGGACGTTGTCCCAGGTGTCGGAGAAGATCGGCGAGCCGTACTTGTTGAACAGGTAGACCGAGTCGATCAGCTCGCCGTAGATGTCGAGCTGGCGCTGATCGGCCGCGGCGTTGCCGATCCGCACCGGGTGCGAGCCGCGGTAGCCCTCCCACGAGTCGTGCTCGTACTCGGGCAGGTCGGCGCGGCCGTCGATCCCGTACATGATCTGCAGCGGCCCGCTCGGCCCGATCTTCCACGCGCGCGTGCGGTCGGTCAGCCAGCTCATGAACGCCGCGGCCTCTTCGGTGAACCCGAGCCGCAGGAGCCCGTAGAGCGAGAACGCCGCGTCGCGGATCCAGGTGTAGCGGTAGTCCCAGTTGCGCCCGCCGCCGAGCTGCTCGGGCAGCGAGGTCGTGGGCGCCGCCACCAGCGCGCCGGACGGCGCGTAGGTCAGCAGCTTCAGCGTCAGCGCCGAGCGCATCACCATCTCGCGCCAGCGGCCCCTGTAGCCCGACTGGCCGACCCACTTGCGCCAGTAGGCGACGGTCGCCTCCAACGCCGCGAGCGTCTCGCGCTCGGAGTAGGGGCGGCAGATGTGGTCCTGGGCGACGCGCTCGAGCACGAACGTGTGCGAGTCGCCGGCCTTCAGCGAGAACGTCGCGAAGACGCCGTCGCCGCGGCGCTGGAGCCGCCGCTCGTGGCCCATCGTGCGCGCGATCGCGCCCTCGAGCGCCAGCGTCAGGTCGGGCGAGCGGAACAGCACCCCGTGCGGATGCATCTCGACCTCGTGCTCGACGCGGCCGTAGTCGAAGCGCGGCTGGACCTCGATCCTGAAGTCCATCTCCCCGCGCACGACGACGACGCGCCGCAGGATCCGGTGGCGGTGCTGCGCCAGCTCGACCTGGTCGATCGGCATGAAGTCCTGGACCTCGGCCACGCCGGCCTCGGTGAAGAAGCGCGTGATCAGGACGTTCGTGTCCGGGAGGTAGAGCTGCTTCGCGTCCCAGTCCTCGGCGTCGGGGCGCAGCCCGTAGAAGCCGCCCTTGTCCTTGTCGAGGATCGCGCCGAAGACGCTCGGCGAATCGAACGAGGGGCAGCAGTACCAGTCGATCGTCCCGTTGGTGCCGACGAGCGCGATCGTGTGCAGATCGCCGACCAGTCCGTGCTCGGCGATCGGGAGGTAGTCGGTCTCGAGCTCCCTCGCCGTCGCCACGCCGGCTACTTCCCTTCTTCCTCGTGGGCCGCGACCATCGCCGCGCCGAGCACCCCCGCCTGCGCGCCGTGGCGGGCGAGCCGGATCGTCGTGTGGAGCCCGAGGCCAGGCACGGTGTACTCCTTGGCCACGCGCTTCGCGGGCTCCATCAGCAGGTCGCCGGCGGTCGAGACGCCGCCGCCGATGACGATCTCCTGCGGGTCGAACAGGTTGATGGCGTTGGCGATCCCGATGCCCAGCCTCTGGCCGAGGATGTCGAGCACGCGCAGCGCGTCGGCGTCGCCCGCCTTCGCGCCGTCGACCACGTCGTGGCCGGTGACCTCGCCGTCCTGCTCGAGGCGCTTGCCGAGGAACGAGTCCTCCTCCTCGCGCGCCTCGCGCTCCGCGAGCCGGTCGAGCGCGCGGCCGGCCGCCAGGTACTCGAGCGTGCCCGGCAGCGGGTGCTTGCCCTCGGGCGTGGGCGCACCGTCCTCGAGGTCGAGCCCGATCACCGTGTGGCCGATCTCGCCGGCGCTGGTGGAGCCGCGGTAGAGGCGGCCGTTGAACACGAGGCCGCCGCCGACGCCGGTGCCGACGGTGAGCATCACGAGGTTCGGCGCCACCAGGTTGGCCTCGGTGTCGAACGCCTCGGCAAGCGCCGCGCACGACGCGTCGTTCTCGATGTAGACCGGGATCCCGGTCTTGTCCGAGAGCAGCTTCCGCAGTGGCAGGTCGGCGAGCGGGATGTTGACGCTGTGGGCGATCCGCCCGGTCTCGAACTCGATGATCGACGGCAGACCGACCCCGGCCGCGACCGTGTCGTCGGTGCGCAGGTGGCCGATCAGCTCGACGAGCTGCGCGACCAGCTTGTCGGAGTCCGAGACGTCGGTCTTGATCAGCTCGCGCGTCTCCAGCTTGCCGTCCTGGAGCGTCGCCGAGGCGATCTTCGTCCCCCCGACGTCGAGCCCGATGAACCTGCCCTTCACCGGTGGTTCCTCCGATCGGTCCGCGCGTGCCGGGCGCGAGGCGAAGCCGGTGACGAGCGAAGCGAGGCAGGACAGACGGATGCCTGGCAAGGACGCAGGGAGGGTGCCAGGGCGGAGCCCTTGCCCCGACCGAGGACACAGCCAGGCGCCGGCTGCGCCCGTCCGAGTGCGTGGGGATCCGTCGGAGGGGCCACTAGAGCTTGCTCGCCGCGGCCTCGTCGAGGAAGACGCGCAGGGAGCCCTGGGCCGGGCGCACGCGCCCGGCCGGCGCCTCGGGGTCCGGCGGCTCGGTGAACGCGCGCGCGATCGCGTCCGCCTTGTCGGCGCCGGAGACCAGGAAGTCGACGTCGCGCGCCGCATTGAGCACCGGGAACGTGAGCGTCACGCGCGGGACCTGCGGCTCCATCCCCGCGATCGGGACGGCGACCGCGAAGCGCCGGGTCTCCTCCAGCTCCGGCTTGCCCGGGAACAGCGACGCGGTGTGGCTGTCGGGGCCGACGCCCAGGAGCACGAGGTCGAAGCGCGGGCTCCCCCCCAGCTGCTCGCGCAGCGCCGCCTCGTAGGCGCCGGCGGCGGCGTCGGCGCCGAGCTCGCCCTGCATGCGCATCACCCGCGGCGGGTTGGTGAGCCGGCTCAGCAGCGCCTGGTCGGCCATCGCGAAGTTCGAGTCCGGGTGGTCGGGCGGCACCATCCGCTCGTCGGAGAACCACACGGTGGCGCCGCTCCAGTCGGCGTCGTGGGCGGCGGCGCGCGCGTAGGCGCCGCGCGGCGTCGAGCCGCCGGTGATCACGATGTGGCCACCGCGCTCCGCCGCCTCGGTGAGCCGGTCGGCCACCGCGGCCCCGGGGTCCTCGAGCACCGTGATCTCCCTCATGCGGCGATGAGCCTATCCTGGAGACGCACGATGGCGACCGTCGAGCTTCCGCACTACGACCTCTCCATCGCCGGCAGCCCCGTTCCCTCCGCCGGCGGCCGCTTCTACGACACCGTCGACCCGTACTCGGGAGAGCCCTGGGCCCGCGTTCCCGACGCCGACGAGCAGGACGTCGATCGCGCCGTCGCCGCCGCGCGCGCGGCGTTCGAGGGCGAGTGGGGTGAGCTCACGGGCTTCCAGCGCGCGAAGCTGATGCACCGGCTCGCCGACCTCATCGAACGCGACGCCGAGCGCCTGGCCGAGCTCGAGACGCGCGACAACGGGAAGCTGCTGCGCGAGATGACCGGCCAGCTCGGCTACCTCCCCGAGTGGTACCGCTACTTCGCCGGCTGGGCGGACAAGATCGGGGGCGAGAGCCTGCCTTCGGACCGGCCCAACTACTTCGTCTACACGCGCCAGGAGCCGGTCGGCGTGGTAGCCGCGATCGTCCCGTGGAACTCACCGCTCCTGCTGCTGACCTGGAAGCTCGCGCCCGCGCTGGCGGCCGGCTGCACGGTCGTGACCAAGCCGAGCGACCACACGCCCGTGACCGCGCTCGAGCTCGCCAAGCTCGTGACGGAGGCGGGCTTCCCCGCCGGTGTGTTCAACGTCGTCACCGGCGACGGGCCGGACGTCGGGCGCGCGCTCGTACGCCATCCGGGGGTGGACAAAGTCGCGTTCACGGGCTCGACGAAGACCGGCGTCGACGTCGCCGCCGGCGCCACCAGCCACCTCGCGCGCGTGACGCTCGAGCTCGGCGGCAAGTCGGCGCAGGTCGTGTTCGCCGACGCGGACCTCGAGGCGGCGGCCAACGGCGTCATCGCCGGCGTCTTCGCGGCCACCGGGCAGACGTGCATGGCCGGCTCGCGCCTGGTCGTGCACGAGGACGTCCACGACGAGCTGGTCGAGCGGATCGCGGAGCGCGCGCGCACGATCGTGCTCGGCAACCCGATCGATCCCGACACCGAGATGGGGCCGCTGGCCAACGCGGCGCAGTTCGAGAAGGTGACCGGGATCCTCGACGCCGCGAGGCGCGAGGGCGCCATCGTGGTGTGCGGCGGCGGCCCCGACCGCGAGCGCGGCGGCTTCTTCATCCAGCCCACGATCCTCACCGGCGTCGACGCCGACTCGACCGCGGTGCGCGAGGAGATCTTCGGTCCGGTGCTGAGCGTGATGGCCTTCTCCGACGAGGACGACGCGATCCGCAAGGCCAACGATCACCCCTACGGCCTCGCGGCCGGCGTGTGGACGCTCGACGTCCGCCGCGCCCATCGCGTCGCCGCCCGCCTGCGCGCCGGCTCGGTCTGGATCAACGCCTATCGCGTGGTGGCGCCGAACGTGCCGTTCGGCGGCTACAAGTCGAGCGGGATCGGCCGCGAGAACGGCTCCGAGGTGCTGCGCGAGTACCTCGAGACGAAGGCGGTCTGGGTCGAGCTGTCCGGCGCGACGCGCGACCCGTTCGTGCTCGGCTATAAGCAGCTCGCGCGCCGCCGACAGCGCGGGCTTGTACGTCGGATCGCGCAGCAGCGCCTGCCGCACGCCCTCGCCGAGGATGCCCGCCTCGCCGCGCGAGGCGCCCAGCACGGTCCACTCGTGCTCCTTGCCCTCGCGGTCGCGGCGCACCGACTTGAGCCCGCCGGGCCCGCGGTCGAGCGACACCGAGCGGCCCGACGCCATCTCGATCGTGACGCCCGCGAGCCCCGGCGCGCCCGGCTGCTCGACCTCGTCGAGGCGGAGCGCGATCTCGCCGCGGCGGCCGCGCACGTGCGCCTCGCGGCGCTTGCCGCCGCCCTCGGAGAACGTGGCGGGCCGCCAGCCCAGACGCGCGCACAGCCAGCCGCAGAACAGCAGCGCGGCGGCGAGCGAGTCGGCGCGGTGGCGAACGGTGACCTTCGAGATCTCGCCGAGCCCGCGCCGCAGCGGCGCCGGGTTGAAGGCGGCCGCGACGCGCTCGCGCCACGGCGTCGAGCGCAGCCAGGCGAGGTCGACGACGTAGGCGCCGTCGCACAGCTCGACCGCGCGCTCGAGCGCGGCCCGGACGTCGGGCTCGTCCTGCGAGTCGACCAGCACCACCTGCATCAGCCGCCGCATCGAGTCGACCGCGTCGGCGTGCTGGTGCGGCGCCCACACCACGGTGGCGAGGTCGGGGACCAGCAGCGGGTCGACGATCGTGTCGAGCGCCTTCAGATGGCGCTCGCCCATGTCGATCTCGACCTGCTCCCGGCCGAGTGAGAACGGCCCCTCGGCCGCTTCGGCGGCGACGCTGGCCCACGCGTCGATCGTCTTGCGCCCCGAGTGCACTGCGCAGATCACGAGCCGCGATGGGTGGTAGCGCCCGATTCGCTCGAGCCGGTTCTCGATCTCGCCGCGGAACTCGCCGTCGACGACGACCACGAGGTTGAGCACGCGCGCGGGAACGAACGCGTCCTCGTCGTGGTAGCGCTCGATCAGGAGGTGCCGGAGCGCCGACTCGATCTTGCTCGGCGTCGTGTCGCGCTCGCGCCAGACCTCCTCGGTCATGTCAAAGCCCGCGCCACTTCCGCGGTGCGATCAGCTCGTCCGCCTGCGGCGGGCCCGGCGAGCCGGCCGCGTACTCCGACTTCGGCGGCTGGCCCTCCTTCCACGCCTTGAGGATCGGGTCGATGATCGACCACTGCGCGATCACCTCGTCGTCGCGCGTGAAGAGCGTCGCCTCGCCGCGCATCGCGTCCTGGATCAGGCGCTCGTAGGCCTCGGGCGACTGCGACATGAACGACGAGCCGTAGAGGAACTCCATGTTCACCGGCCGGATGCGCATGCGCGAGCCGGGGATCTTCGCCCCCAGCGAGAGCGACACGCCCTCGTTCGGCTGCACCGCGAGGATCAGCAGGTTCGGCTGTACGCCGACCGAGCCGTCGGAGGCGAACGCGAGGTGCGGGACCGGCTTGAGCTGGACCGCGATCTCCGTCGTCTTGCGCGACAGCCGCTTGCCGGTGCGGAGGAAGAACGGCACGCCCTCCCAGCGCCAGTTGTGGACCTCCAGGCGCAGCGCCGCGTAGGTCTCGGTCTGCGAGTCGTCGGGCACGCCGTCCTCGTCGAGGTAGCCCGGCACGTCCTCCCCGCCGGGCGAGCCGGCCGTGTACTGCGCGCGCACGGTCATCTCCGCCACCTGCTCGGGCGTCGGCGGCTGGATCGCGTCGAGCACCTTGACCTTCTCGTCGCGCACCTTGTCGGCGTCGAACGAGGACGGCGGCTCCATGCACAGCAGCGTCAGCAGCTGCAGCATGTGGTTCTGGACGAGGTCGCGCAGCGCGCCCGACGTGTCGTAGTAGCCCGCCCGCGTGCCGATGCCGATGTCCTCGGCCGCGCTGATCTGGACGTGGTCGATGTAGTTGCGGTTCCAGACCGGCTCGAACATCAGGTTCGCGAAGCGGAACGCCAGCAGGTTCTGGACCGTCTCCTTGCCGAGGTAGTGGTCGATGCGGAAGACCTGGCGCTCGCGGAAGACGCTCGAGACGACCTCCTGGAGCTTGCGCGCGGAGGCGAGGTCGGTGCCGAACGGCTTCTCGATCACGACCCGGACGTCCGCCTCCCTGTGGTGGTGGAGGCCGGCCTCCTTGAGCTGCTCGGAGATCACCGAGAAGAACTCGGGCGCGGTCGACAGGTAGTACATGCGCGCCAGCGGCTGGCCGGCGTCCTCGTCGAGCTCGTCGATCTTCTCGCCGAGCTTGCCGTAGGCCTCGGTGTCGTCGAACGGGACGGACACGTAGTACATGCGCTCGAGCAGGCCGTCGAGGACCTGCTCGTCGGGCTCGCGCCGCGAGTTGTTGGTGATCGACTCGCGCGCGACCTCGCGGAACTCGTCGTCCGTCTGCGCGCGGCGTGAGGCGCCGATCAGGTTGAAGCGCTCGGGCAGCGCGCCCTCGTGCGCGAGGTTGTAGAGCGCGGGCAGGAGCTTGCGCGCGGCGAGGTCGCCGGACGCGCCGAAGATGACCATCGTCGTCGGCGCGACCGGGAGCCGCTCGAGCCCCTCGACGAGCGGGTTGTCACCGACCTGCTCCCGCGGGGCGTCGGTGGGGATCGAGGCGGGCACGGCCTAGAAGCCCGCCCCGGCGGCACGCTCGACCGCGTGGCCGCCGAACTGGTTGCGTAACGCGGCCAGCACCTTGTGCGTGTACTCGCCTTCCTTGCGCGAGTAGAAGCGCGCGTACAGCGCGGCCGCGATCACCGGCGTCGGGACGTCGAGGTCGATCGCGTCGGCCAGCGTCCAGCGACCCTCGCCGGAGTCCGAGACGCTGCCGCCCAGCGCCTCGAGGTCGTTGCCCTCCTCGTGGAACGCCTTCTCGGCGAGCTCGAGCAGCCACGAGCGGACGACCGAGCCGCGGTTCCACAGCCCGCAGACCTCCTCGAGCGCGATCGGGAAGCGTGACTTGTACATGACCTCGAAGCCCTCGGCGTAGGCCTGCATGATCCCGTACTCGATCCCGTTGTGGACCATCTTCACGAAGTGCCCGGCGCCGGCGTCGCCGAAGTGGCGCCAGCCGTCGGGCGGGGCGAGCACGTCGAGGATCGGCGCGAGCTGCTTGACCGACTCCTCGTAGCCGCCGACCATCATGCAGTAGCCGACCTCGAGGCCCCAGACGCCGCCAGAGGTCCCGACGTCGACGTAGTGGATGCCCTGCTTGTCGAGCGCCGACGCGCGGGCGACGTCGTCGTGCCACCTGGTGTTGCCGCCGTCGATGATCGCGTCGCCCTCCTCGAGCAGCCCGGCGAGCTGGTCGATCGTGGCCTGCGTCGGGTTCCCGGCCGGGACCATGATCCAGACCATCCGCGGCTTCTCGAGCTTGCTCACCAGGTCCTCGAGCGAGGAGGCGCCGGTCGCGCCGTTGCCCTCGGCCTCCTTCACGTGCTCCTCGTTGAGGTCGAAAGCCACGACCTGGTGGTCGGAGTCCCGGTGGATGCGGTGAACCATGTTCCCGCCCATCTTCCCGAGCCCCACGAAGCCGATCTGCATCAGAGTCCCTCCCCGAGGGCGTCGATGGACCCGGGGAGGTCCCCGGAGTTCAAACGCACGCGCACGGCCTCTAGGCCATGGTCGCGCAAGGTCTGGAGGTCGCCGTCGGCCTGCGCCGAGATCAGCGTCCGGAAGTCGAACTCGTCGCCGGGGACGTCGGCGTCGGCGTCCGAGTCGTGCACGAGCTGGAGGAACTGCCCGACCGCGGGGCCGCCCTTGTGGAACTGGCCGGTCGAGTGCAGGAAGCGCGGGCCGTAGCCGTACGTGGTGGCGACCCCCTTCGATGCGATCACCCTCTCGCGCAGCCGCGCGACCGCCGCCTCGACCTCGTCGGAGTACGGCAGGTAGCCCATGATCGCCAGGTAGGCCGGCGACTCGAGGGCGGCGTAGAGCGTGGCGAGGTCGCCCATGACCTCGTCCGGCGCGCCCTCGGCGAGCACCTGCTTCGTGGCGTCCTTGGCCTGCTGCACGTTGGGCTGGTCGAACGGGTTGATCTCCAGCACCCAGCCGACGACGGCGACCGCGAACTCGGACAGGAAGAACACGCGCCCGAGGTCATCGGGCCCGCGCGCCTGCACGGTGATCGTCGGGTGGCCGGCCTCGGCGAGTGCCGCGATCGCCTCATCGTGCCCGGCGTCCGGCTCGTCGGTGTTACGGAGATGGAGAAACACGCGGTCGCCGCCGTAGGCGCCGGCGTCGGCGAGCGGCTCGTCGGCCACCGGCAGGATCCCGCGGCCCTGCTTGCCGGTGCTCTCGGCGATCAGCTGCTCCACCCAGACGCCGAATGAGGCGATCGGGTCGTCGACCACGAAGGTCAGCTTGTCGCGGCCCGCGCGCGCGAGCTCGCCGAGCGCCAGGCCCAGCCACAGGCCCGCGTTGTCCTCGGGGTTCTCGAAGTCCGAGCACGCCTGCGCCGCCACCTGCGCGCCCTCGAGCAGCGGGCGGATGTCGATGCCCGCCAGCGCGGCGGGCACCAGCCCGAAGTACGACAGCGCCGAGTAGCGCCCGCCGATCTCGGGGTCGTTCTGGAACGCGCGGCGGAAGCTGTTCTCCTCGGCCAGCTCGAGCAGGCTCGAGCCGGGGTCGGTGATCAGCACGTAGTGCGAGCCGTCGCCCTGGAGGGCGTGGAAGTGCTTGAACAGCGAGATCGTCTCGATCGTCCCGCCGGACTTGGTGGAGACGAGGAAGAGCGTCTTGGCGAGGTCGATCTCGCGCTCGACGGCCTCGATCTGCAGCGGCTCGGTGGAGTCGAGCACGTGCAGGCGCAGCCCGCCCTCGCGCTGTCCGTAGGAGAGGCGGAAGACCTCGGGAGCGAGGCTCGAGCCGCCCATGCCGAGCAGGACGACGTCGGTCAGCCCGTCGGCCACGCATTGCTCGCGGAACGCGTCGAGCGTGTCGGCTTCCTCGAGCAGCTTGTCCGCGATCGTCAGCCAGCCCAGCCGGTCGGTGACCTCGGGCGTGCCCTCCGGCGCCCAGAGCGTGCCGTCGTGCTGCCAGATGCGGCGCGCGACGTCGTCGTCGTGTGCGCGCTTGACGCGCTCCGCCAGCGGCTGCTCGAGCTCCGGCGGCAGATCGGCCTCGATCGCGGCGGGACGGTTGGTCACGATCGCCTCCCGTTTGCGCTCGATGCCGTCGAGCAGCTTGGCCATCGGGGCCAGGAACGCGTCGATGGCGTCGCGCAGCAGCTTGTCGGTCACGTCGTCGAGGTCGATGCCGGCCTCGCGCAGGGCGTCGAGGTCGGCGGTCGGGTCCTCGGCGGCCGTGACCCCGGTGATCTCGCCGGACTGGCGGGCGGCCATCAGCGTCGGCAGCGGCATCGTGTTGACGGTGTCGGGGCCGACGAGGCCGTAGACGTAGAGCGTCTCGGGGTACTGCGGGTTCTTGACGCCGGTCGACGCCCACAGCGGGCGCTGGACCGGGCAGCCCGCGTCGCGCAGCTTCGCGAAGCGCTCGCTCCCGAAGATCTCCTGGAACCGGCGGTAGGCGGCGCGCGCGTTGGCGAGCCCGGCCCGCCCGGCGATGTCGCTGCGGCCGGCGGCGTCGAGCCGCTTGTCGACCTCGGTGTCGACGCGCGAGACGAAGAACGAGGCGACGGAGTGGCGGTCGAGCGGCTTGCCTTCCGCGTGGCGCCGCTCCATCGCGCTGAGGAACGCCTCCATCACGCGCTCGTAGTACGAGACCGCGAACAGCAGCGTGATGTTGATGTTGAGGCCCTCGTAGAGCGCCTGCTCGATCGCGGGGATCCCGGCGTCGGTGGCCGGGATCTTGATCATCACGTTGGGCCGGTCGACCAGGTCCCAGTACTGGCGCGCCTGCTCGAGCGTGCCCTCGGTGTCATGGGCGAGCCGCGGCGCGACCTCGAGCGAGACGTAGCCGTCCTTGCCGCCGGTCTCGTCGAAGACCGGGCGCAGCACGTCGCAGGCGAGCTGGACGTCCTTGACCGCCATGCGGCGGTAGACCTCGCGCGCGCCCAAGCCCTCGCGGGCGAGCGAGGCGAGCTCCTCGTCGTAGTCGGACGAGCCGAGGATCGCCTTCTCGAAGATCGCCGGATTCGAGGTGACGCCGCGGAGCGAGTCCTCCTCCACCATGCGCTGGAGCTCGCCGGATTCGATCGTGCTTCGCCGGATCTGATCGAGCCAGACGCTGGTCCCGGCCGAGGTCAGCGCGGCAAGGCGCTCGTTGACCTGTTGGACGCTCATGGCCTGCGCTCCCTTCCCATTTCGGACGTGGGCCGGAAGCTAGCGCAAAGCCCGCGTCAGACCGCGACCGGTAGCGCTCCCCGCGTCCGGCAGAATGCCTCGACCACACGCGGGTCGAACTGCGTGCCCGAGCAGCGCCGCAGTTCGGCGAGCGCCTCGGCCTCGGAGTGCACGCGACCGTAGGGGCGCGGCTCGCACATCGCGCTGTATGCGTCGCACACCGCGACGATGCGCGCGCCGAGCGGGATCTCCTCGCCCTCGAGGCCGTCGGGGTAGCCGTGGCCGTCCCAGCGCTCATGGCTCGCGCGCACGAGCAGCGCGATCGGGCGCAGCTCCGAGGCGGCGCCGATCATCGCCTCGCCGACCAGCGTGTGGCGGCGCAGGAGCGAGCGCTCGGCGGGCTCGAGCGGACCCCGCTTGGCGAGTATCTCGGCCGGGATCGCCAGCTTGCCGATGTCGTGCAACTCGGCGGCGCGGGCGACGTTCTCGCGGCCGCCGCGATCGAGCCCGAGCGCGCGGGCGACCGCGCCGGCCAGATCGGCCACTTCCCGTGCGTGGGCCTGCAGACCCGGGTCCATCCGAGCGATCGTCACGACGCGCGAGAGATTCGAGAGGCGAGCGTCATACCCTCTAGGTATGGCTACCGAGCAGATCCACAAGACCGATGACCAGTGGCGCGAGGAGCTCTCCCCCGAGCAGTACGAGGTGCTGCGCAAGGGCGGTACGGAGCGCGCGTTCACCGGCAAGTACTGGAACGTCAAGCAGGACGGCGTGTACCGCTGTGCGGGCTGTGGCGCGGAGCTGTTCTCGTCCGCGACCAAGTTCGACTCCGGCACCGGCTGGCCCAGCTTCACCGAGCCCGCCGTCGCCGCCGCGGTCGAGACCCGCGCGGACAACACGCTGTTCATGCGCCGCACCGAGGTCACCTGCCGCAACTGCGGCGGCCACCTCGGGCACGTGTTCGAGGACGGCCCGCGTGACGCGGGCGGCCTCCGCTACTGCATCAACTCGTGCGCGCTCGAGCTCGATCCGGGCGACAGCGCCGCGAGCACTCCCAACCCGACGTAACAGCAGCCGCTGACCCGGGCGAGTGCCTTCCGGCGCTCGCCCAGCCAGCCGCGCACGCTGCCGGCCACCAGCGCGTAGGTCGAGTCGCTCGCCATCGCGAGCAGCAGGAAGAGCACGCCGAGCGCGAGCACCTGCGGCGCCACGGCGCCGCGATCGGGGTCGACGAACTGCGGCAGGAAGGCGAGGAAGAAGAGCGCCGTCTTCGGGTTCAGGCTGTTGACCATCACGCCCTGCCAGTACAGCCGCCGGCGCCCGACGGGCTCGCCCACGCGCTCCTCCGGCGTCTCGCCCGCGAGCAGCTTGCGCAGCCCGAGGTAGATCAGGTACGCCGCGCCCGCGTACTTGACGACGCTGAATGCCACGGCTGACGAGGCCAGCAGCGCCGACACGCCGATCGTCGCCGCGAGCACATGGACCAGGCCGCCGGTCTGGATCCCGAGCGCCGAGACGATGCCCGCCCGGCGGCCCTCCGCGAGCGAGCGCGAGACGATGTAGATGACCGACGGGCCCGGCACGGCGATGAACGCGAGGCTGGCCGCGGCGAAGAGGACGAACGTGTGCGGCTCGGGCATGCTGCCGATCGTACGGCCCGCGTGGCATTGTGTGCCGTCATGGAGAGCCCGAGCCGGGCGTGGCCGCTCGTGAAGCGCTGGATCGACCAGGCCACCAACGAGGTCACGACGCTCCCGGCCGATCCCGCCGGCGGCGCGCGTGCGCTCGAGGTGCTCGAGGTGACCGAGCGCTCGGTGCTGGGCGCACTCGCCGTGCACACCGGAGGGCTCTTGATCGACCACGGCTGGCTGCGCGTGCTCGGCGGCCCCGCGCTGCTCGACTGGCGCACCCAGGTCGAGGGCGGGCTGATCGTCGGCCACGACGTGGTCGCCGGCTTCTACGCCGTCGACCGCCAGGACGGCGAGGTGCGCTATCTCGCCCCGGACACGCTCGAGTGGGAAGGGACCGAGATGGGGCACGCCGCCTGGGTGCACTGGACGCTCACCGGCGAGATCGGGGCGTTCTACGAGGCCCTGCGCTGGCCCGGGTGGCAGGACGACAGCGGTCCGCTGGCCTCCGACACCGGCCTCAAGGTCGATCCGCCGCCGTTCACGCGCGAGGGCCGACTGATCGCCGAGTCCACCAAGACCCCGACGTCGATGGCCGAGCTGTGGAGCGCCCAGAAGGAGTTCGTCCGCCAGTACGTGGGCGACTGATGCGCCGTCGCCTGCCGCTCGCGCTGTTCTTCCTCGGCGCCGGGATCATGCACTTCGTCAAGCCGCGCGCGTACGAGGCGACGGTGCCGGAGGCGCTGCCGCTGCACACCGAGATCGTCTACGTCAGCGGCGTGGCGGAGATCGCCGGCGCGCTGGCGCTGCTCGACCGCCGCACCGCCCCGTGGGGCGGGTGGTGGCTGATCGCGCTGCTCGTGGCGGTCTTCCCCGCCAACGTGAACATGGCCGTCAACGCCGAGCGCTTCCGGGCAGTGCCGGAAGCGCTCCTGTGGCTGCGGCTGCCGCTGCAGCCGCTCGCCGTCGGCTGGGTGTGGTGGGCGGCGTTACGGGGGGACTAGGCGGCGACCGGGACGGCCTCCACCTCACCGCGGCGCGCCGCCTCGGCGTGCTCGCGGCTGTCCTTGTTGGAGATCAGCACGGCCGCGAGGAGCGCGCCGACGATGGCGAAACCGGCGCCGACCATGAACGCGTCCTGGAAGCCCTCGGTCAGCGCGGTCGGCAGCGCCGCCTTGGCGCCGCCGGCGGCCGCCATGACGTCGTCGGTGCGGGAGTTCGCGACCGTGGCGAGGATCGCCAGCCCGAGCGCACCGCCCACCTGCTGCGACGTGTTGATCAGGCCGCTCGCCAGCCCGGCCTCGCGGCCTGACACGCCGCTCACCGCGGCGATCGTCATCGGCACGAACGCGAGGCCGAGCCCGAAGGCGGCGAGCAGCGAGGCCGGGAGGATGTCGGAGACGTACTCGCCGTCGACCGAGACCTGCGAGAACCAGATCAGCCCGCCGGCGGTCAGCAGCAGCCCGGCGATCAGCGTCGGCTTGAACCCGATGCGGGTCACGAGCGCCGAGGCGAGGCCGGCCGAGACGATAATCCCGAACGCCAGCGGCAGGTAGGCGAGGCCGGCCTTCAGCGCGTCGTAGCCGAGCACGTTCTGCATGTAGAGCGACACGAAGAAGAACATCGAGAACAGCGACATCGCCACAAGCAGCCCGACCACGTTGGCGCCCGTCAGCGTCCGGTTCCGGAAGATGCCGAACGAGACGAGCGGGCTCTTCGAGCGGCTCTCGATCACGAGGAAGCCCGCGATCAGCAGCAGCGAGATCGCGATCAGGACGATCGTCTGGGTCGAGCCCCAGCCGGCGTTGACGGTGTCGACGAGCGCGTAGACGAGCAGCGACAGGCCTGCGGTCACCGTGACCGCGCCGGCGGCGTCGAAGTGGCGCGGGCCGTCGATCTTGCTCTCGGGCAGGATGCGCGTCGCGAAGAACGCGACGGCGAGGCCGATCGGCACGTTGACGAACAGCACCCACTCCCAGCCCGCGTACTCGGTCAGGAGGCCGCCGAACAGCACGCCGGCGGCGCCGCCGGAGCCGGCCACCGCGCCCCACACGCCCAGCGCGCGATTGCGCTCGGCGCCCTCGGCGAAGGTGGTGGTGATGATCGACAGCGCGGCCGGGGAGAGGATCGCGGCGCCGAGGCCCTGGACGGCGCGGGCGGCGACCAGCCAGCCCGGGCTCTGGGCGAGACCACCGGCCAGCGAGGCGGCAGAGAAGAGGATCAGGCCGGCGACGAACACGCGGCGGCGGCCGAGCAGGTCGGCCATGCGCCCGCCGAGCAGCAGGAAGCCGCCGAAGACGAGCGTGTAGGCGTTGACCACCCAGGACAGGTCTTCGGTCGCGAAGTCGAGGTCGCGGCCCATCGAGGGCAGCGCGACGTTCACGATCGAGGCGTCGAGGACGACGATGAACTGCGCCGCGGCGAGGAGCGCCAGCGCGAGACCTTTGCGAGAGATAGGAGCGGATTCAGACACGGGAGGCTCCTCCAGAGAGCGATGTGGAAGCTGAGTTCCGGTTACGTTTTAGAAGATACGGAATTGACGTTCCGCTTGTCAACCCCTACATTTGTGAATGTGGCCCTTGACACAGAGTCGTCCCAGCGCCCCCTCAGGGCAGACGCGCGCCGCAACCGCGAAGCGATCCTGAAGGCCGCCCGCGCCGTCTTCTCCGCCCGCGGCCGCGAGGCCCACCTCGGCGACGTGGCGCGCCGCGCCAAGGTCGGCATGGGCACGGTCTACCGCCACTTCCCGGACAAGGACGCGCTGCTCGAGGCGCTCGCGCGCGAGCAGTTCGAGCTGCTCACCGTGTGGGCGCGCGAGGCGCTCGACGCCCCGGATCCCGGCCCGGCGCTCGAGGCGCTGCTGTGGCGCGGCGCCGAGCTGCAGGCCAAGGACCGCGCGCTGATGGAGGCGGTCGCCGACTTCAAGCCCGGCGTCGCCCAGCAGTCCTCCGAGCTGCACGCCTGCATGGAGACGCTGCTCACGCGGGCGCAGGCGACGGGCCACATCCGCGCCGACGCCACCGGCGAGGACATCCGCCTGATGATGTGCGGCCTCGGCAGCGTGATGCAGATGAGCGGCGACGGCTGGCGCCGCTACCTGACCGTCATGCTCGACGGCATGCGCGCCTAGCGCTGGGTAGCCTCTCTGCGCATGAGCGCAGCTGAAATCGCCGACCAGGAAGTCGAGGAGGTCGGCTGGGACCTCGATCCCCTGCTCGACGGTGATGCGAGCGATCCCGTCGCCGCCGTCGACGCGATGCTCGCGGAGGCGCAGCGCCGCGCCGACGCGTTCTCCGAGCGCTACGCCGGCCACGTGGGGGAGCTCGACGGCCCCGGCCTCGCCGAGGCGATGCGCGAGCTCGGCGACCTCCAGGAGATCGTCGGCCGCGCCGGCTCCTTCAGCGGGCTGCACTTCTCGACCGACACCGCCGACCCCGAGCGCGGCGCGCTCTTCCAGCGTGTGCAGGAGAAGGCGACGCCGATCGAGACCAAGCTCCTGTTCTTCGACCTCGAGTGGGCCGCGGTCGACGACGAGCGCGCCGACGAGCTGCTGGCCACCGAGGGCCTCGACTTCTGCCGCCACCACCTGCACACCGCGCGCCGCTACCGCCCGTACCTGCTGAGCGAGCCCGAGGAGAAGATCCTCGCCGAGAAGGCGCTGACCGCCCGCAACGCCTGGGGCCGGCTGTTCGAGGAGCAGATCGCCGCGCTGCAGGTCGACATGGAGGAGGGCGCCGAGCCGGTCTCGCTCGAGGTCGCGCTCTCGCATCTGCATTCCGGCGACCGCTCCGAGCGCGCGCACGCCGCCGAGCGCGTGAGCGCCGCCCTCGAGCCCGGCCTGCGCACCCGCGGGTTCGTCTTCAACACGCTGCTGGCCGACAAGATGGTCGACGACCGGCTGCGCGGCTACAGCCACTGGCTGCAGAGCCGCAACCTCGCCAACGAGGCGTCCGACGAGTCGGTGCAGGCGCTGGTCACGGCGGTCCGCAACCGCTACGAGCTGCCGCGCCGCTGGTACCGGCTGAAGGCGCAGCTCCTCGGCCTCGACCGCCTGAAGGACTACGACCGCATGGCCGCGGTGACGGACGAGAACCCGACCGTCCATTGGGGCGAGGCGCGCGACCTCGTGCAGGACTCCTACTCGAGCTTCTCCCCCGTGCTCGGCGACCTCGTCCACCGCTTCCTGACCGAGCGCTGGATCGACGCGCCGGTCCGCCCCGGCAAGCGGGCAGGCGCGTTCTGCGCCTACACCGTGCCGTCCGTGCACCCGTACGTGATGCTCAACTGGACGTCGCGCCGCCGCGACGTGCTGACGCTGGCGCACGAGCTCGGCCACGGCGTCCACGCCTCGCTCGGCGGCCAGCAGGGCATCTACCACTTCGCCACCCCGCTGACGCTGGCCGAGACCGCGAGCGTGTTCGGCGAGACGATCGTCTTCGGCCGCCTGCTCGAGCAGGCCGCGACGCCGGAATCGAGGCTGTCGCTGCTGGCGGAGTCGATCGAGGGCTCGATCGCCACCGTCTTCCGCCAGATCGCCATGAACCAGTTCGAGGACCGCATCCACACCGAGCGCCGCGAGACCGGCGAGCTCGCGCTCGACCGCATCGGCGAGCTGTGGGCGCACTCGCAGGAGGAGCTGCTCGGCGACGCGGTCGAGGTCACCGAGGGCTACCGCACCTGGTGGTCCTACGTGCACCACTTCGTGAGCGTGCCGGGCTACGTCTACGCCTACGCCTACGGGCAGCTGCTGGCGCTGGCGGTCTACGGCCGCTACGAGGAGGAGGGCGAGTCGTTCGTCCCCGCCTACATCGACCTGCTCAGCGCGGGCGGCTCCAAGTCACCCGAGCAGCTCGGCGAGATCGTCGGCATCGACCTCGCGGACCCGGGCTTCTGGGACAAGGGCCTGGCGTTGGTCGAGCGCCAGCTGGACGCGGCCGAGCAGGCGGCGCGCGACGCCGGCCGGCTGTAGTCGTTCGAGGCAGCGCCGGCGAACGTCAACGGCTGGCATTGAGGAGGCGGGTTCCAACTGCCCCGGCTGCCAAAGTTGTCAAGTTCGGGGCGCTATAGCGCACCAAATCGAGCAACCTTGGCCGCCACGGCCGTTCGAACCCCCTCCTCAATGCCCGCCGTTCGCTCGCACCGCCCGCACGATGATCCTTGCCACGGCCGCCAGATCCGCCACGCTCACCCGCTCATCGACCGCGTGCGCGAGCTCGAGCCCGGGCGTGCCGACCATCACCGCCGGGATCCCGCGGGCGCAATAGAGGCGCATGTCGGCGCCGTAGGGCACGCCGGTCAGCCGGGCGGGAGCGCCTCGCTCGGCCTGCACGGCGGCGGCGACCTTCGCCACCCACGAGTCGCCGGGCGGCGTGGCGCCGGGGGCGAACTGGCCGCCGGTCCACTCGACCTCGGGCGGCGGCGACTCGCCGTCGTCGAGCACGGCCTCGAACGCGGCCCGCGCCTCCCCCAGATCGGCGCCGAGCGGCACGCCGAGGCGGCCCTCGAACACGACGCGGTCGGGGACCGAGCTCGACCACTCGCCGCCCTCGATCAGTCCGACGTTGATCGGATAGGGCAGCGCGAGCGCCTGCATCGCCGGGTGCTCGACGGCGCGGTTGATCGTGCGCTCGTGCGCCTGTATCGCGAGGTGGAGGCCGACGTAGCGGTCGAGCGCGGAGCAGCCGGCGAGCCGCATCGCGGCGTGGGCGGCGCGACCGCGCACGGTGACGTGGAAGGTCAGCGCGCCCGCCTGCGCGCACACCACCTCGTAGCCCGTCGGCTCCGGGATCAGCACCGCGTCGAAGGCGGCGTCGCGCTCGAGTGCGGCGAACGTGCCGAGCCCGCCGTCCTCCTCGGAGGCGACCGCCTGCAGCACGACCTCGGGGCGATCGCCCTCGCGCAGCTCGGCCAGCGCGTGCAGCGCCGCCACGACCCCGCCCTTCATGTCGACCGAGCCGCGGCCGTGCACGTGCCCGTCTGCGATCGTCCCCGCGAACGGCTCATACGCCCACGGCCGGCTCCCGACCCCGACGACGTCGACGTGGCCGTTCAGCGCGATCCGGCCCGGGCGCGTGCCGGGCAGCGTCACGCTGAGCCCGAGCAGCTCGTCACGCGGCGCCTCCTCACCGGGGTGGTCCGGATGCGCGCGCAGAGCGGCGAGGTCGTGCTCGTGCAGCTCGGCGTCGAGTCCGAGCGCGGCGGCCAGCTCGCCGAGCCGCTCGAGCGCCGGGCGCTCGTCGCCGGTGAGGCTCGGCGCCTGGACCAGCGCAGCCGTGTCGCGGGCGATCGCGGCGGCGTCGATCACGCGGCGAGCGTCGCCTCGGCGCCGCCGACGCGCTCTCCGCGCGAGTTGTGCACCGGCCCCGCCCGCAGCTCGTCGAGCACCTCGCCGCCGACTTCGATCTCCCAATGCTCCTCGAGCAGCAGCGGCGCGACGACGTCGAGCGCGCGGGTGGCGCCGTCGAGCACCTTGAGCGCCGCACCGCGGCCGTCGGGCAGGCCGATCCCGAGCACGCCCTCGGCGCCGATCTTGCTGACCAGCCGCGGGTGCGCGCGCATCAGCTCGGTGTCGATCGCGCCGTCGTAGGCGACGAGCTGCGGGTGGGCGCTCATCGCCGCCGCGAGCCGCTCGCCCGACGGCCCGAGGCCGCCCGACGCGAGCCGTCCGAACGCCGCCGCGAGCCGCGCGATCGGGACCGAGAACGTGCGCATGCCGCAGCCGTCGGTGGCGCGCGTCAGCTCGCCGGGCCGGACGCGCGCCGCCTCCGCCATCCCGCCCTCCATCGCGTCCTGCAGCGGGTGGCCCTTGTCGATGTAGCCCTCGGTCGGCCAGCCCTCGGCGGCGGCGAACGCGAGCCCGAAGGCGTGCTTGCCGGAGCAGTTGTGGCGGACCGAGGCGGGCTGCTCGCCGGCGCCGCGGAACGCGATCGCCGCGGCCGGGTCGCGCGGCTCGGACGCGCCGCAGGCGAGATCGTCCTCGCCCCGGCCGGCGGCGGCGAGAATCTCGCGCACCCGCTCGACGTGCGCGTCGCTGCCCCCGTGCGAGGCGCACGCCATCGCGAGGTGCTCGGTGCTCAGCCCGAAGCGCTCGGGCACGCCCGCGCGCACTCCGGCCAGCGCCTGGAACGGCTTGGCCGCCGAGCGCGCGTAGATCGTCGGGCCGGGGTAGGCGGCGGATCCACCCCCGGCGGCGTGCGCGCGACCGCCGCGGCCGCGGTCGGTCGTCGCCCACGCGACGCGGTGCTCGCTCTCGACGCCGGCGCCGCGCCGCACGCGCACCAGCGCCTCGCCGATCACGACGCGCGGACCTGGTAGATCGACGTGAAGCCGGTCTCGAAGCCGTTGCGCGCCGCGCGCAGGTAGAGCCGCCACACGCGCACGCGCTCCGGGCCGGCCAGCCGCGTCGCCTCCTCGATGTTCTCGTCGAGCCGGCGCGCCCAGTGGCGCAGCGTCTCGGCGTAGTCGTCGCGGAAGTCCTCGATGTGGTGGGTCTCCAGCCCCGCGCGCTCGAGCGCGAGCAGCACGCGCGAAAGCGGCTGCGGCGCCCCGTCGGGGAAGACGTAGCGGGCGGAGAAGTCACCGGGCTTCGGATCCTCCTGGCGGAGGTTGGCGATGCCATGGTTGAGCAGCCGCCCGCCCGGGCGCAGCGCGCCGCGCAGCCGGCGCGCGTACTCGTCCATCTGCTCGGCGCCGACGTGCTCGACCATGCCGATCGAGGAGACGGCGTCGAACGACTCGCCCGCGAGCTGGCGGTAGTCGACGACGCGGAAGTCGGTGCGGTCGGCGACCCCCGCCTCCTCGGCGCGGCGCCGCGCGGTCTCCACCTGCGGCGGCGAGAGCGTGATGCCCGTGACGTGGACGCCGTGGCGCTGGGCGGCATGGATCGCGAACGAGCCCCAGCCGCAGCCGACGTCGAGCACGCGCTGGCCACGCGTCAGCGCCAGCTTCTGGCACACGAGCTCGAGCTTGGTCTCCTGCGCCTCCTCGAGCGTCTCCGCCCCGCGCGAGAAGATCGCGCACGAGTAGGTCATCGTCGGGCCGAGGAAGAGGCGGAAGAACTCGGGCGGGACGTCGTAGTGGTGGCGCACCGCGCGCGAGTCGCGCGCGATCGAGTGGAAGCGGCCCTTGGGCGGGAGCTCGGAGGACGGCGGCGCCGGCGGGCGGACGACGCCGGTGGCGCGCAGCGCGGCGAGTGCGAGCTTGGCCTTGGTGCGGCGGTCGAGCGGCGGGGGCTGCCAGGTGTCGACGACCTTGACGACGGCGTCGAGGTCGTCGACGTCGATCGCGCCGGTGACATAGGCGCGGCCGAGCCCAAGCTCGCCGGGCGCGCGCAGCACGTGCGCGAGCGCCTGCGGCGAGGTAGCGGTGAAGGTCGGGCCGCCGTTGGGCTGCGTGGGCGGGACTTCGGAGCCGTCCCAGAGGACGACGCGGAACGGCCGCTCGGGGAGCGCATCCTCGAGCGCCGTGCGGAACGAGGCGGTACCAGGCATGCCTTCGACGCTAGCGGGTCAGGATTCGCTGAGGACGCCTCGCGCGTGGTCCCAGCGCCAGAGCCGGCCGTGCGAGGTGACGTGGAGGCCGCCGAGCCAGCGGTCGAAGCCGATCAGCGCGACGCGGTCGGCTTCGCCGGCCAGCACCGCCTCGCCCTCGGGCGTGAGCTTGAGGTCGCCGTTGTCGTGCACGAGGCCTTCGAGGCCGGCCAGCCGGTCGAAGGCGATCGTGTCGCCCATGAACGGCGCCTCCTCGTCGCCCGTCGCGCTCAGGAACGCGGCGAAGCGGTCGCGCGCGCCGGCCTCCACGGCCTCGAGCAGCTGGCGCTCGCTGCGGCCGAGGCCGTCGCGGGTGCCGGGCAGCTCCTCGAGCAGGCGCCTGAGCGCCGGGGCGAGGTAGGGCAGCCGCTCGTCGGGCGTGGCGGCGGCGCGAGCGAGCGCGCGCGGGTCGCCGCCGCGCAGCGCGGCCCACGCGTCGCGCGCGAGGTGGACGTGCTCAGGCGTGACCGCGGTCCGGACGGGCCAAAGGCTCGCCAGCTCGCCGGGCTCGAGCTCCCCGAGGCCGTGGAAGTCCGGCCGGCCGGGGAACGTCCCGATGCAGATCAGCTCGACGCGCGTGGGGAAGTCCGGCAGCCCAGCGAGGATCTGGATCAGCTGGAGCTGGTCGTAGAGATCGTGCTCGAACCACAGGACGACCGGCTCGCAGCTGTCCACCGCGCTCGCCAGGCGCTCGTCGCGCACGAGCAGCTCGGCCTCGACCTCGGCCGTCTCGACGGGCCCGAGCGTGGCCAGGTAATCGGCGCGCACGCGCCGCAGCTCGTCCTGCGGGAGGTCGGGGACCGGGCCCTCGTGGAGGACGTCCCGCCACGGGAGCAGATCGCCGGCGAGGCCGGCCAGCTCCATGGTCGCGGTCGTGGAGTCGCCGTTGGTGACGTGCAGCACAAGGCCACCCTAGGGTCATCCTCAAGGTGGACGCAAGACCGTCAGCCAGGCTGACGACGCGAGGGCTCCTGGACCGTAGCTTGCTCTCACCGCAGCAAACCCTCCCCGAACCTCCCCAGGAGACCCGAAATGGCTTACGCAGGACAGACCCTCGAGAACCCCGTCAGCGGCGAGAAGATCACCTTCATCCAGACTGCTGCCGACACCGACGGCGAGCTGCTCGAGATCGAGCTCGAGCTGTCCCCCGACGGCGCCGTGCCCGGTGCGCACATCCACCCCGAGCAGGAGGAGCGCTTCGAGATCGTCGAGGGCAAGATGGCCTTCCGCATGGGCCTGAAGAAGATCGTCGCCGGCCCCGGCGACGTCGTCACCGTGCCGGCCGGCAAGGTCCACGCCTTCAAGAACGCGGGCGACGAGACCGCCAAGGTCCGCGTCCAGGTCCGCCCGGCGCTCCAGATGGAGCAGCTCTTCGAGACGACCGTCGCGCTCGCCGAGGACGGCCGGACGACCTCCAAGGGCATGCCGAAGCCGCTGGACCTGGCGCTCTTCGTCCGCCAGTACCGCCGCGAGGTCAAAGCGCCGTTCCCGCCGGCGCCGATCGTCCGCGCGATGCTTGCGCCGCTCGCCTACCTGGCGACGCGCAAGGGCCACGACGAGCGCTACGCCCCGGTCACCCCGGAGCTCGCGCCCGCCGCGGCCTAGCCGTCAGCAGTGGGTCGGGTTCGGCGTCCCCTGGGCAAGGGCCAGGGGACGCCGGTGAGGGTACGGCTGCCCGTACCCCCGGCCTGGTGGTATCCGGAAGCATGGTTCCGCTTTCGTCTGACAGCCTCGGACGATGCTCTCCATCTCCCCTGACGCGAGCGATATCCGGGGCCCCATCCTCACGCCCGAGGACCCTGGCTACGACGTCGCGCGCACCGTCTTCCTGGGCAATGTCGACCGGCGCCCCGCGCTGATCGCCCGCCCCACCGACGCGGCCGACGTGGCCCGCGTCATCGCGCTCGCCCGCGACAGCGGCGCCGAGCTGGCCGTCCGCGGCGGCGGCCACAGCCCCGCCGGCCACTCCGCCAGCGACGGCGGCGTCGTGCTCGACCTGCGCGGCCTGCGCGGGCTCGACCTCGATGTCGCGGGGCGCACCGCGTGGGCCGGCGGCGGCCTCACCGCCGGCGAGTACACCACCGCCGCGGGTGAGCACGGGCTCGCCACCGGCTTCGGCGACGCCGGCTCGGTCGGGATCGGCGGCATCACGCTCAGCGGCGGGGTCGGCTTCCTCGTCCGCGAGCACGGCATGACGATCGACCAGCTCCTGGCGGCGGAGATCGTGACCGCCGACGGCCGGGTGCTGGAGGTCGACGCCGAGCGGCACCCCGACCTGTTCTGGGCGATCCGCGGCGGCGGTGGCAACTTCGGGGTCGTCACGCGGCTGCGCTTCCAGCTGCACGACGTGTCGCAGTTCACCGGCGGCATCCTCGTCCTGCCGGCGACGGCCAACGTCGTTGACCGCTTCGTCGCCGAGGCGGAGGCGGCGCCCACTGCGCTCTCCACAATCGCCAACGTGATGGGCGCCCCGCCCATGCCGTTCCTGCCCGCCGAGGTGCACGGCCGGCCGATCGTGCTGGCGATGCTCGCCTGGACCGGCGACGCCGCCGCCGCCGAGCGGGCGCTCGCGCCGTTCCGCGCGATCGCCGAGCCGCTGGCCGACATGGTGAAGCCGATGCCCTACGCGGGCATGTACCAGCCCGCCGATCCCGACTACCACCCAGTCGCGGCCCAGCGCACCGGGCTCGCGTCGGACGTCGACGCGGCGACCGTGGTCGAGTGGATCTCGGCGGCGCCCGGGCGGGTCGTGCAGCTGCGCGTGCTCGGCGGCGCGATGGCGCGCGTGCCGGCCGACGCAACCGCGTACGCCCACCGGGACGCGCGGATGATCGGCAACGTCGTCGCGATGTACTCCGACCCCGCCGACGGGCCGGAGGCCGAGGCTGAGGTCGCCGCGCTCGGCAAGCGGATCTACGACGGCGACGGCGCGTACGCCGGCTTCCTCCGCGACGAGGGCGAGGCGCGGGTGCGCGCCGCCTACCCGGGCGGCGCCTACGAGCGGCTCGCCGCGGTCAAGGCCGAGTACGACCCCGACAACGTGTTCCGACTCAACCAGAACGTGGCGCCGGGCTAGGGGAACAGCCCTCGGCCCCGGCCTCGGCCGGCGGGTCCCGTCAGGGAAAGGGATCCGCCGGCCACCCGGACGACTCGTGTCGGTCGGGAAAGTGGGTAGAAGGACCGCATGCGAACGCTCGCCGGCTCGCTGCTACCGGTCTGGCTGTTGACCGTCGCCCTCGGGGCGCCGGCAGGACCACCGTGGGGTGCGGATCCTGTCGGGGAGTAACCGTCCCACCTTGGTCCGCGCCGCCGCCGCCGCCCGCCGCCGGCTCTGGCGCAGCGTGTCCGGCTCGAGCGGCTCTCCGCCGTGCTCGAGCGCTCTGCCGCGCGATGGACCCTCGGCGGCTGCCTGCTGATCGTGGTGCTCATGCGCGTACCGTGGCTGTCGGCGCCGCTCGGCCGCGACGAGGGCGGCATCGCGCTCCTCGCCCAGCACTGGGGCGGCGGCTCGCTCTATGGCGACTACTGGCTCGACCGGCCGCCGCTGCTGATCCTGCTGTTCAAGCTCGCGGTCCTCGGCGGCGCCGATTGGGTGCGCGTGCTGGGAATGCTCGCGGCGCTCGCGCTCGTCGTCGCGATCGCGCTCCTCGCCCGCTTGCTCGCGGGCCCGCGGGCGGGCGTGATCGCCGGCCTGCTCGCGGCGCTCCTCGCGGGCTCGTCCGCGATCGGTGCCGTCTACACCCCGGGCGAACTCCTGGCCGCGGTGCCCTCGACGCTTTCGGTGCTGTGC
Organism: uncultured Solirubrobacteraceae bacterium; assembly: GCA_963722815.1. Classification (GTDB taxonomy): domain Bacteria; phylum Actinomycetota; class Thermoleophilia; order Solirubrobacterales; family Solirubrobacteraceae; genus DASQFQ01. Next base: position 450,902 of record CAVROM010000003.1, on the reverse strand, counting down.
CTGGTCCACGCCCATCGCTCGCGACGGACCGGCGCGGTGGTCGCCGCCGGGGCGCTGGCGGTGACCGCCGTGCTGGTCAAGCAGTCGTTCCTCGACGCCGGGTTCGCCGGCGTGGTCTTCGTGCTCCTCTCCGCCTTGGCGGAACGCGACGTGCGCATCCGCTGGCCGGTCGCCTACGCGCTTGGCGCCGCCCTCCCGCTGTCGCTCGTGCTCGCGTGGCTTGCGGTCGCCGGCGTGTCGCTCAGCTACTTCGCGTACACGATGTTCGGGTTCCGCATCGATCTGCTGCACACGCTGTCCGCTACGGACCTCCCGCTGGTGGTGCGGATGCGCCAGCTCGAGGAGCCGGCATGGAACACGGGGCTGACGCTGGTGGTCGGGGGGGCGGTGGTGGGGGCGCTGTCGGGCCTTCGCCGCGACGGCGTGCTGTTCGCGACGCTCGCGGCATGGCTGACGGCCGGCGTAGTCGGGGTGCTCTGCGGGGGCAGCTTCTTCGTCCACTACCTGATCGAGCTCGTGCCGGCCGGTTGCGTCCTCGCGGCCGCGGGCCTCGCCTCCGTCCCCGCGCCGATCAGCGCCGCGGCGCTGGCCGTCGTCGCCTACATGGCGCTCGGGTCCGCAGACGAGGGGTTCCGGTGGCTCGACAACCACACGCCGCACCACCGCGAGCTCGCGATCGGCGATTACATCCGCGAGCACGCCGGTCCTCGCGACACGGTCTACGTCATGTACGCGCGACCCAACATCGTCTACTACGCCGGCCGGCGCCAGCCCTACCCGTACCTGTGGAGCTTGATGGTGCGGGTCCGGCCGGACGCGCGTCCGCGCCTGCGTCGCCTGCTCGCGTCGCCGGAGCGGCCAACCTGGCTGGTGCGCTGGCACCACCCGTCCAGCTGGGAGCTCGACCCGCACCACGCCCTCGCGCGCACACTCGACCGCGGTTACCGACTGGCCGCAACGGTCTGCAACGTCCCCGTCTACGTTCGCCGCGACGCTGCCGCCCCGCCGGGCGTTGCCATCGGGCCCTGTCCCTAGAGCTACCGAGCGCGTGGCGATCGTCGTCGGTCGGCCTAGACGTCGTCGGTGTAGTCCATGAACCCCTCGGTCTCCGAGTCGAGCCCGGGGAGCTGTTTGAAGGAACCCGCCGCCGGCGCCGTCTGAACCTGCCCGATGAGGACGGCGATGATGTGGTCGGCCTGCGGCTCGGGGCGGACCGGAGCGGCACCTGCGGGCGCGGCTGTCGTGGCGAGCGCGGCGACTGAGACGGCGACTGCGAACAGCTTGCGGCGATGCATGGCGGGTTCCTTCCGTGGGAGGACGACAATGCCCCTGAGGACGCCGGCCTGTCCGGGAAATTCCGGAGCGATCCGGTGCCATCTCTAGCCTGCGGCGCGTGTCGACCTCGCGGGTCCTCGCCGGCGTGGCGGTGATGCTGATCGTGTTCGCCGCCGTGATCCTCGGCGGCGTCTATTACATGCTCATCCAGTTCGGCGACGAGCTCGACTCGGAGCTAGACACGCAGGTCACGACCGTCCAGCGCGACTTCGACGGCGACGTCCGCCGGCTCCAGCGCAACCTCGAGCGCGAGCTCCGGCGCGAGCTCGACGCGCGGCTGCCGGCTACGACCGCGCCCTAGGCGCGAGCCGCGGTGTTGGCTCGGCCAGGGATCGGCCGCGCGGCCGGCGGGTCCTGTCCGGAAATGGAACCCGCCGTCGACTTTTTCTCCAGGCCGTCGCGTTTCACGCCGGGGTGTAGGGGCCGAACAAAGCTCGCCGGCCCGAAGCGCCCTTTCCTGCCACCGACCGGAGGAGCGTTTACGACTCAGGGATCAGCGTGGCTTTCAGCCCTGCTGCTTTCAGGCTTGGCTGTCGCGTAAGTCCCTGAGCGTGGCCCGGAGTGCCATTGGCGGCGCGGCGATGCCGGGGCGCGCGGACCGCCGAAGCCTCAGGCGGTCGCGGTGGCGTGGCGGTGGAGCTTGAGGAGGTTGTGGGTGGCGGTGATCAGCCGCCATTCGGTGCGGACGCGCGCCGCGGCCGCGGCGTTTGAATCTGTCGAGGCCGCGGTTGAACTTCATCTGCGCGAACACGGGCTCGATCATCGGTTGGCGTTTGCGGTAGAGCTCGCCGCCGCGCTCCGTGGCCAGCAGCTCGCGCATCTCGTCGTAGCGGCCGCCGTCCCAGTTGCGTCGCGTGGTCCGCTTGCGGCTGGTGTCGGGCGGGATGAGCACCTCGATCCCTTGGTCGGTGATGCGCTGCATCTGTTCGCCGTGCCAGTAGCCGGCGTCGGCGAGCAGCACCCCGGGCGCTTCGGTGACGCCGGCCGCACGGAGTTCGTGTTGGGCGGCGTCGAGCATCGGCTCGAGGTGTCCGAAGTCGCCGCCGACGGTCTCGATCTCAGCGGCCAGGACGATCTGGTGCTCGTTGGTGACGGCTTGGGCGTTGTAGCCCTGGATCCATCCGCGCAGCGCCTTGACGACCTTGGAGTCGGGGTCGGTGAGATTGATCCGGCCCTCCGGGACAGGCGGCGGCGTGTAGGGCTTGATCGTGCCGGGCGCCATGCGTCGCGATCCATCCGCGGCGACGCCGCGCGCCCGCCAGGCCTCGTAGGCGGCGTTGGCGCGGACCTCCGTCCAGAGCTCCTCATCGAGGCGGCGCTTGGCCTGCTTGACGCGCTTCGGGCGGCTCCCGCGGGACCGGCTGCGGATCCGCCGAGCGCTCGGCCTCCAGTCGCTTCTTGGCCTCGCGCAACCAGCCGCGCCGACCCGCGGTCGTCGAGAACTCCGGCGGCAGCTCGTCGCCGCGCGCGTTCCCGTAGAGCTCGTCCTCGGCCGCGTCGGTCGCGATCGCCTCCTCGACGATCTCGCGCGCGAGCTGCTCGTAATCGAGGTTCGCGTTGCGGCTGGCGTTGGCCTGCACCTTCGTCCCGTCGACCGCGATCACACCCACCTTGGCCAGCCCGCTGCGGCCGCAGAGCCTGAGCACCTCCCCGAACACGCCCGCCAGCGCCTGCTGGTGGCGTTCGACGAACCGGGCGATCGTTGCGTGATCGGGACGCTGCTGCGCCGCGATCGCCCGAAACGCGACGTCCTCCGAGCACGCGCGCTCGATCACCCGCGACGACCGGATCCCGCGCGCATAGGCGTAGAGCAACAGCGCCACCATCATCGCCGGGTCATAGGCCGGCCGCGCTCGCCCATCGAGACGATGAGCGGCGTAGAACGCGTCGAGGTCCATCTCCTCAACCGCACTGATCACAAACCACGCCAGGTGATTCTCCGGCAGCCACTCGCGGACGTCGGGCGGCATCAGAAACGACTGCTCGCGATCACACGCGACAAAGCGCTGAGCCATGCCCCGGATCGTCTTATTTAAACCCGCCGGACGGCACCCGACTTACGCGACAGCCTCACGCCGAAGGGGCACTCGACCCTCTCCACGGCCGCGCTGCTCCTTTGCATGGAATCCAGCAGTCGCGCCAGCAGGCGCCGCTGCCCGCGTTAGGCGGAGGCGTGCGGTCTGGATAGTCCTGTGAGCTCAATCCAGGCGGGTGATGGCTGGCAGCTCGTAGCGGCCGTCGAAGACTGCGCTCTCGGGCTCGTACATGCGCAGGATCGGGCGGAAGGTGCCCGAGGGCGCAGGCAGCCAGTTCGCGCGGCGGACGGGCTCGGATGGCTGGTCGCGTTGGATGACGATGGTGAGCGACCCGTCGTCGGCGTATTGCAGTCCCGGCGTGCGGTCGCCAATCGAATAGCGCTCGATCTGGTTCTCGACGAGAAAGAAGTCGGGCGTGTCGTACATCGTCACCGACCAGAACGCGCCAACGGGCGGCGTAGTGCTGAAGCGCAGCTCGTAGCGGTGCGCGCCATCCAGCGGCTCGTCGTTGCCGTCGACATTGACCATCGCGTAGGCGGCCTCGTACGCGTGATTGCCCCAAAGACCCGCGCGGGCCGACAGGGCACGGACGAGGTAACGGCTCGGGTCATCGGGGAGCTTCCACTGGTCCTCGTCGAGCGCGCCCACCTCGAAGAAGTCGAGGTTGTAGTCGAAGATGTGATAGGTCAGGTTCCAGCCGTTCTGCTGCGGGCTCGAACCGCTCTTGAGCTCCTGTTCCATGCGCTCACGTCCTACGGCGAGCCCCGCTTTCAGTGCAGCCACGAGGTCGGACGCCGCATCCGTGTAAGGCGACCGCTGCGTGAGGAGCCCGAGGGGCCCGAAGCGCTGCTGGTAGTCGCGATCACGAGGCGCAGGCGGGAAGGCCCGCGCCCACACCCGCAGGCGCTCGAAGAACTCGACTTCATCCGGCACGTTCGGGTCCGGCGTGGGGAGCCCGGCTCCATCGCCGCTCGGGATCAGCTTCAGGCCCTGCTGGAGCCCGCGCACCGTTGGCAGGTCATCCTCGCCGTTGACGCCCAGCGCCCGACGATGCTCACGAGCGCGGTCGGGCAGCGGATGATCTTCGCGTCGTCGGGTTCTACGCCCTCCCAGGCCGGCGGGACCAAGAGATACGACGCGGCTGCGGTCCCCGTAGCGCGCCGGCCGACGTAGGCGAAGTTGTTCGTCCAGGCATCGACGAATTGCATGACGTAGTAGCGGCCGCTGGCGTCAGGCACCTCAAGGCGCACCGGCCCGCCGCTCGTGTCGACATTGGCGATCGAGTAGACCGTGTCGTTGTTGATCGAAACGAAGGTGTCATTCGGTCCAGCGAGAGCCGTAGCGTGCGAGAACACGTTCAACGGAGCAGGCGCGAGCGCGCCCATGCCCGTGCGCGTGAACCGATCGACCTCCTGCAGGTCGAAGACCAGCGGGAAGCCGTAGAAGAACGCCTCGGCGGCCAGTCCCGCGAGATCGTCGGTGCGTGTCCGCGAGCTGTCTGCCTCTGCCGTCATGCCCGCGAGCTTGACAGCCAGCCCTCGTGAGCGCCCTCACCCGCCCACTGCCTCGCTGCTGCTATGGACGAAAGCAGCAGCGCGAGGGCGCGCTGCAGCGCCTCGCACAAGTGTGCTCGTGCGAGCCAGAGCGATAGCCGTCGTCTCTGAAGCATGGAGCCCGGCAAGGCTGTCGTGAACCTGTGAGCGAGCTAGTCCTGGGTCTCGGGGTGGCAGCGGGCGCGGGTGAGCGCGATGCGGTGAATGGCGGTGTTGAGTTGGCGGTTGCCGCCGCGGTCCAGGCGGTGGCGGTTGGTCTTTCCGGAGCTGACGGGGATCGGGGCGACGCCGGCGGCGCGGGCGAGCTTTGCTTCAGTTGAAAAGCGGCCGGCGCCGGCGATCTCGCCGAGCAGCTTCCCGGTCGTGAGGGGCCCGAAGCCGGGCTCGGTGAGCAGCTGCGGCGCGGCCTGGTCGACGAGCTCTGAGATCTCGGCCTCGAGCTCGTTGGCGGCGACGGTCAGCCTGCGCAGCCGCCGCAGCTCGTCGCGCGCGATCCGAACCCGTGCGGTCTGTTCGGCGCGCGCCAGGCGCCGCGCGATCCGGGTCGACCACTTCTTTGAGAACAATGCGCTGCCGGGCAGCTTGAGCTCGGGCCAGAGGTCGTGCAGGTGCCAGAGCAGGTCGTTGTTGAGCGCGACGCGGCTGCGGATCAGCCGCTCGCGGTGATCGACCAGCAGCCGGATCTCGAGCTCGACCCCGGCCAGCTGCGCTGAGGGCAACGCCTCGATGCCCTCGCGCAACGCGGCGCGCGCGACCGCCAGCGCGTCGATGCGGTCTGACTTGCCGCGCTCGCGGCCGGCGCGGCGTGCGTCGTTCATCAGCCTGGTCGCGACCCGGACCACGCGCTCGCCGCTGGCCATCAAGAACCGCTCCAACGAGCCCGACACGTGCCGGCAGTCCTCCAGCGCCCAGACCCGCTCCTCGCCCAGCGACCGGGCCCAGCCCAACAGCGCGAGAAACCCGTCATCGCCGACCTGCACCGTCTTCTCGCCGCCCAGCTCGCCCGTGCCCGCCGCGACCGCGGCGACGGTGTGGGTCTGCTTGTGCATGTCCGCCCCGAGCACGATCATCCGCCCCGTCCTCCTGTTTCATCGACCGACAGTTGGACCGCCCGGCGGACATGGCTTGCTCGAGGGCGCTGCCACGCTCCTATCAAGTCACGCCGAGCCATCCCGGAAACCGGCGACGAGCGACATTGCGAAAGGAAGTCAGGCCGACCGGCCGACAGCCTGAAACAGAGAGTCAGCTCGCCGCCGGCCCGGGACCATCCCCACGGCATCGGACATCACCGACACCGCGGATCACAACAGCAAGCCTGAAAGCGAGAGCGAGTCGCGGGCCTATCTCGCGACGGATGTGGCTAGCGCTCGTCTCCCAGGTGGAGGACGCGGTCGCTTCCCAGCCCGCTGATGAGCAAACGCTCTTTCGTGTCGGCTAGAAGCCGCGCCGTCCAGTCCACGAGTCCCCCGTCGCTGATGTTCGACCGCGAGCCATCGCTGTGGACGGCGTCGACGCCGAAGCAGACATCCGTGTAGTAGGCGCGTCCTGCCTGGCGATCGTCATCGAAACCGATGCGCAGGAGGTGCCATGCTGCGTTGATGGGCGAAAGCAACTGCTCATCGAGGACTGCTCGATGTCGCCCGCCGGAGAGATCCGTGATGCGCACGTCGAGCTCGAGCGATGGCACCTCGCGCGAGATGATCCGCAGATGCCACTCGAGATGCTCACGAAGAGCGTCGAGCTGCATCGAAAAATCGCCGCGGTCACGGCCGGCGGTGCAAAGCCCGATCAGCGCGAAATGGCTCGCCTCTCGCGGCCGCAACAGACGATGAGCCGCCGCGAGACGCGTGTCGCCCGTGCGACGTGAGTCTGGCGCCCGTCGTCGCAACGCGCACTTCAACGCGAGCACAGTGGTGCTGTCGCTCACGACCTCGCTGTCGGCAGCGGTCGTCAGCACGCGATCCTGCGAGAACCCGGCGAGCACAGACGAAGTGCCGAGCGGGGCGTGAGGCCCTAGCGTGAGCTCATCGAAGCCAGAGGGCAAGGCGGCCATTGCGCGTGCCTCGAAGGCGCGCAGGACCGCAGGCTGAAGCGGAGAGGGTCGCAGCGTCCGATCGCGCTCGTACTGCTGGAGCACGTCCGCCGGTCGCCGGGTCGACGCACGCCGGGCGGACATGTCCAGCAGCACCGCCCGCAGATCGGCGGACTGCACCTCAGCGAGACTCGCGAATACGCCACGCTCGACGCCGAGAGAGCGCGCCACTCGCTCCAACTGCCGCTGCTGGTCCACCCTCGGATCCTCGCAAGCGGCGCGGCGCACGGGCCACGACCAGCAGCCTGGGCTTGTCCTGTGCGGAACGCGAACCTACGCTGACGAAGTGGAGATCAGGCGCTTGGGCAGCGGTGACGCCGCGCTCCTTCGCGATGTCCGACTGCGGGCGCTGGACGAGGCTCCTTATGCGTTCTCGTCATCGTACGCGCGTGAGGCCGCGCTCGGCGCCGGCTTCTGGGCGGCTCGGGTCGCGGAAAGCGAGACCGCGACGACCGGCGCGATCTTCGTGGCCCTCGGCGCCGGCCGCGGCGTCGGGATGGCGGGCGGATTCGTTCCGCAAGACTCAAACGCCGACGCCATGCTCTGGGGGATGTGGGTCGCGCCGAGCGCACGGCAACGCGGCGTGGGCCGCGAACTGCTGCGTGCGGTAGCCGACTGGGCGAGGGATGCCGGCGCCGAGCGGCTCAGACTTGCGCTCGCCCAACACGAAGCATCGCGGCCCGCCACGGCGCTGTACCGCGCGCTCGGGTTCGCGGAAACCGGCGAGTCGGAGCCGCTGGAGTCGGACCCCTCGTCGATCGCGCTCTTGATGTCGCGCCCGCTGCGATGAACTCGAAGCGCACCAGGTCAGCTTGAGCTCGGCCTCGCTGCTCCTTGTGCCTCAAGAGCGGCAGCGGCGATGGTGTCCGACTCAGCACGGCGGCCAGTCGCCGAGCGGCACCCCGATCTCCCATTCGTGCCCGAATGGATCCCTGATTCGGCCGAGGCGCCAGCCATGTTCGTCTGCCACCGATGCGAGCTCGAGTGCCCCCGCGGACACGGCCTGTGCCATAGCGGCGTAAGGGTCGTCAACGACGAGCAGCGTTCGGCTTGTCGCCCCGTCGATCGTGCGCGGGCTGAACCGCTTCCTCGCTGACGATGCTGAGGCCACCCAGAACGCCGCATCGCCAATGGCGAGCTGGGCGACGATGTCCTCCCCCTCGCCGACCCTATGGAGGACCTTCGCCCCGAAGGCGGCCTCATAGAAGGCGACGGCTTCGCTCGCGTGCTCGAGCCACAGCTCTGGCTGGATACTCACCATGCCGTTTCCTGCCAGACCCGGACGCCCTGGCCGCGTCGCCGAAACGACATCGCGCAAGTATGACCAAACTGACCGCCACTGCTGGCTTCGCCTGAAAAGCAGCAGTGCTGAAAGCCACCCTGAGCCCTGAGTCGTAAGCGATCTTTCGGTGGGTGGCAGGAAAGGGCGCTTCGGGCCGGCGAGCTCTGTTCGGCCCCTACACCCCGGCCTGAAACGCGACGGCGTGGACAAAAAGTCGACGGCGGTTCCATTTCCGACAGGACCGCCGGCCGACCAGCCGATCCCTGGTCCAGCCAATTCAGCGACCCGCGCCTAGGGCACGCTGCCGCCGGCTACGACCGCGCCGTAGTCGCGCCGTTCCACAGCAGGCGGCCGGAGCGGCGCAGGAACGCGTCGTCCGGCGCCGTCAGACACTGGTTCAGCCACGCGCCCTCGATCAGGCTTGCCGCCGCACCGCGAGCTCGGCGAGCGTCACGCCGTCCCGCAGCTGCAGGCCGAAGTGCTCGATCGCCTCCCCGAACGCGGCCGCGAGCTTCTCGACCCACTGCCCGTTCTCTTCCATGCTCGGCGCGCTGACGCGCTCGCTCCACAGCCCGTACGGCACCGCGCTCAGCCAGAGCGCCCACAGCGCGGCGTAGTCGAGCTGCGGCTGCGCGCCCCGCTGCGGGCCGCGCGCGGACTCCGCCGCGAACAGCGCCTCGACCCACGCGTCCGCGTCCGGATGGTCGGCCGGCGCGGGCAGCGCGAGCTGCTCGATCCAATCGCCGGCGTCGAGCGCCCGCGCCATCGTCTCGACCTGGAAGGCGGCCTGGCTCCCGAACAGGTGCGAGATCACGCCGCGCGTCTTGCCGTCGCGCTCGGCGACCGCGCCGGCGTCGAGCCGCGCGAACGGGCCGACCGCGATCGAGCGCCGGTCGAGCGCTTCGGAGTCGCGCCGGATCTGCTCCAGCGCGGCGACCTGCCCCATCTCGACGTAGCGGTCGCGCGCCTCGTCCCTGGGCAGCGTCGAGCGGCCGGCTGGTCGCTTCGGAGCCATTGCAACCGCGAAGCCTAGTTGACAGCGCGGCGTTGCGTACGTACGGTACGTATGTCCGTACGTACCGTACGTACGTATCAATCGCAGCCGGTCCGCCTCTTATCGAAAAGGACCCGGTCGTGAACGTGCTCGCTCCCGCTCTCCACCCCGCCCCCCTCCGGCGCTGGCTCGCCACCCTCGGCGCCACCGCGGTCTCGACCTACGCGCTGGACGCGGTCGCCACCGCCGCCGGCGTGGCGCTCGCCGCCACCGGCCTGCTGCACGGGGCGCCCCAGCTGGTGCCGCTGGGCTTTCTCGCGCTCACGTACGTCGCGTGGGGCGCCGGCCTGGGCCGCAACCTGAGTGCCAACTGGGCGCTCCTCCAGCGCACCGGAACGAGCACCAACGCGCTGTCGAAGGCGGCGCACGACCTCGCGGCGCTCCGCGGCTGGCGTCCGCGAGTGCAGCGCGTCGCGGGCGCGGCAGGTTACGTCGCCACCGAGGTCGCCAAGGAGGCGCCGTACTACGCGGGCGCGTTCGGCGCGGCCGTCGTCAGCGACTCGATCGCGGCGGGCGACGCGATCGTGTTCCTCGGCGGAGCGAACCTCGGCGCCGCCGCCTACGAGTACGGCCTCGCCGGGCTCACGCGGGCGTTCCTGCGCCGCGGCCATGCGTCGTTCGACACCGACTGGGTGCCGGAGGAGTACCTCGCCGACTACTACACCGTCCTCGAGCCGGACGAGGTCGAGACGATCGCGTTCTTCACCGACGCCATGCGCACGACCGCGCCGGGCGAGCCGGTCCTGTTCTTCGGCACCGGCCCAACCCTTCATCACGTGTTCCTGTCGGCCGGCCGCGCGTCGGAGATCCATCTCGCCGACTACCTGCCGCAGAACCTCGCCGCCATCGAGCGCTGGCTGCAGCGTGACCCCGGCGCGCATGACTGGCGCCCGTTCGTGCGCTACACGCTCGAGTGCGAGGGCCACGGGGCGCCGACCGACGCGCAGCTCGCGGAGCGCGAGGAGCTCACGCGCGCGAAGGTCACCCGCCTCGTGGAGGCCGACGCCGGCGACCGCGAGCCGGTCGCCGAGCGCTACGGCACGGTCGTCAGCGCCTATTGCGCCGACTCCGCCACCGCCGACCGCGCGACGTGGGAGACCTACATGCGCCATATCTCCGGGCTGGTTCGCCCCGGCGGCGTGTTCATCACCGCGGCCCTGCGCCGGCTCTCGCAGCTACGTCGTCGGCGGCAAGCACTTCCCGAGCGCCGACGTCGACGAGCACGACCTGCGGGCGGTGCTGGAGCCGGAGTTCGACTGCGCGATCGAGGTCCGCGAGGTGCCCGAGCACGCGCGACTCGGCTACGAGGGCATCGTGCTCGTCAGGGCCACCCGACGCCGACCAGCGTCGGCTCCGGCTGCAACATGACGCCGAAGCGCGCCTCGACGCCGGCCGCGATCTCGCGCGCCAGCGCGACCAGCTCGGCGGTCGTGCCGGCGCCGCGGTTGGTGAGCGCGAGCGTGTGCTTCGAGGAGATCGCGATCCCCTCCGGATCGCCGTAGCCGCGCTGGAAGCCGGCGCGCTCGATCAGCCACGCCGCCGAGGTCTTGACGCGCCCGTCGGGCTCCGGGAAGCGCGGCGGGCGCTCCGCGCGCTGCTCGAGGGCGGAGAACGCCTCCTCGGACTCAGGATCGGGTTGGTGAAGAACGAGCCGGCGGAGACCGAGTCGGGGTCGGCCGGGTCGAGCACCATCCCCTTGCCGCGGCGCAGGCCCAGCACCGCCTCGCGCACCTCGGCGAGCGGAGCGCCCTCGCCCGGCCGCACGTCGAGCGTGCGCGCCAGCTCCGCGTAGGCGAGCGGCCCGCTCAGCTCGCGGCGCTCGAGCGCGAACGTCACCGCCAGCACGACCCAGCGCCCGGGGTCGCGCTTGAATGCGCTCGAGCGGTAGGCGAAGCCGCACTCCCCCGGCGCGAGGTCGCGGACCTCGCCTGTCGCGCGCTCGAGCGCGCGCACGGAGACGATCGTCTCGGCGACCTCCTGGCCGTAGGCGCCGACGTTCTGGATCGGCGTCGCGCCGATCGAGCCCGGGATGCCCGACAGGCTCTCGACGCCCGCCAGCCCCTCAGCCACGCAGCGCGCGACGAACGGCTCCCACTCCTCACCGGCGGCCACCGTCAGCTCGACCCGCCCATCCGCCTCCCGCTGCTCCACGCCGCGGGTGAGCACACGCACCACCGTGCCGGGCCAGCCCGCGTCGGCGATCACCAGGTTCGAGCCGCCGGCCACCAGCAGCACGTCCTCGCCGCGCGCGGCCTCGACGAGCTCGTCCTCGCTGCGCGCCTCGACGACCGCGCCCGCGGGACCGCCCAGGCGCAGGGTGGTGAGCTCGCTCAGCCGGATCACGGTCCGCGAGACTAGGCGACGTGTCCGACCTCACGCTCGACCGACTCGACGAAGGCGCCGCGCAGGTCGTGCGGCTGCGCGACGCGCGCTTCGGCGGCGCGGCCGTGCGCGAGCCGCACCGCCACGACTACCACGAGCTGATCTGGGTCCGCGCCGGCGCGGGGCAGCACTCGATCGACGGCGCCACGGTGCCCGTCCGCCCCGGCACGATCACCGTGATCGGCCGCGGCCAGGTGCACGTCTTCGAGCAGGGCGAGCACCTCGACGGCGCGATCGTGCGCTTCACCGGGGAGGCGCTCGCCGATTCGTGGCTGCTGGCCGGCCAGGGCGGGCGCACGGTCGTCGTGCCGCGCGGCGAGCAGGACCGGCTCGACGCGCTGATCGACGCGCTCGGCGCCGAGCTCGCGCGACCGCCGGACGAGCACAGCGCCGAGCTCCAGCGCCACCTGCTGACCACGATCCTGCTGTGGATCGAGCGCTGGTACGACGCGAGCCGCACCGAGCGCCGCGCCGACGACGACGCCGAGGTCCAGCTCCACCGGCGCTTCGCCCGCAGGCTGGAGGAGGACTACGCGGCCCACCACGACGCCGCCCACTACGCCGACGCGCTCGCCGTCCCCGCCGCCGCGCTCAGCCGCGCGCTCGCGCACGTCACCGGCCGGGCCACCAAGGACCTGATCCTGGACCGCGTGATGCTCGAGGCGGCGCGCCTGCTGCGCTTCACCGGCCTCAGCGTCGGCGAGGTCGCCCACCGCGTCGGCTACGACGATCCGCTGTACTTCTCGCGCGCCTTCAAACGCCGCCACGAGCAGTCGCCGCAGGCCTATCGCGACTCGGTGCGCGGGAAGTCCATGGATCGGTGACGTCCTGCCATTGGAGAGCCGCCGCGCGCGAGCGATCCTGTTGCCATGACCACCGAGACCCAGACCTCCACCCCCGTCCTCCCCGCCGCCCTGCGCATGGGCGCGGTCGAGCTGACGGTCACCGACCTCGACCGGTCGGTCCACTTCTACGAGACCGCGATCGGCCTCGTGCTCCGCGGCCGCGACGGCGACCGCGCCACGCTCGGCACCGACGACGCGGACCTGCTCGTCCTCGTCGAGGAGCCCGGCGCCCGCCGCGCGGGGCGCCACTCCGGCCTCTACCACTTCGCGCTCCTCATGCCCTCGCGGCTCGAGCTCGCCCGCGCCGCCGCCCGCCTCGCGATCACCCGCACGCGCATCAGCGGCGCCTCGGACCACGGCATCTCCGAGGCGATCTACCTGCCCGACCCCGACGACAACGGGATCGAGCTCGCCGCCGACCGCGGCCGCGAGCACTGGGGCGACCTGCGCGACCCGACGACGATCGGCGGCCCCGAGCCGCTCGACCTCGCGGGCCTCATGAGCCTGGTCGAGAACGAGCAGCCGCACGCGCACGTCGACCCGGCGACGACCGTCGGCCACGTGCACCTGCACGTCGGCGACATCGACCGCGGCCTCGCCTTCTACCGCGACGTGATCGGCTTCGAGGCGATGACGCTGCTCGACTCAGCCGCGTTCGTGGCCGCCGGCGGCTATCACCACCACCTCGGCTTCAACATCTGGCGCGGCCGCGGCGCGCCGCCGGTGCCGGCCGGCGTCGTCGGCCTGCGGCACTGGACGATCGTGCTTCCCGCGCCAGACGCCGCCGCTCTCCGCGAGCGCGCGATCGCCGCCGGCGCGCCGTACGAGGACACGCCCGCGGGCCTGCTCGTCCGCGATCCGTGGGACATCGCGCTGCTGGTAGCGAGCGAGGGCTAGATGCTGCTCCGCCACCTCGCGCTGGCGGTCACCGACGAGGCGCGCTCGCAGGCGTTCTACGCGGGCTGGTTCGGCTTCGACACATCAGCGCGCATGGACGACGGCGTGCTGATGCTCTACGGCCCGGGCGACGTGTCGCTCGCGCTCGGGCCGGCCGAGGGCCCGCCGGCGCTGCCCGCCTTCTTCCACTTCGGCTTCGTGCTCGACTCCTCCGGGGCGGTGCGCGAGGCCCGCGACGCGTTCGCGGCGGCGGGCATCGAGATCACCGAGTTCTGGGACGAGCCCGACTACGTCAGCGTCAAGGTCCGCGACCCCGACGGCTACGTCGTCGAGGTGGCGTGGGAGGCGAGCGCGGCGAGCCCCTGAGCCAGCCGCTCGAGGGCTGAGGCGATCCACGGCAGCGCCGCCGGGTCGGGGCTGCCAAGCGCCTCGAGCTTGCGCTCGTCGGTGTCGCCGTAGAGCAGGCTGGTGGCCATGCGGAAGCGCAGCGCGGCGGGATCGTCGCCGAACGCCTCGCCGGCCAGCACCGCGATCCCGTGCGCCTCGAGCAGGTGGTCGGCGAGCTCGGCGCCGCCCCCGAACGGCAGGCCGGCGAACTCGGGGTAGAGGTAGAACGCGCCGCTCGGCGGACGGCACTCCGCGCCCGCTCCCACCACCACGTCGTACGCGCCGGTCGTGACCGCGCGGTGCAGGCGCCGGCTCGCGTCGACGCGCTCGACCACCTCCGGCGGCTCGGAGAGCACGTAGGCGGCGGCGTGCTGCATCGGCGCCGCCAGCGCCGACCAGATCTCGCTCGCCAGCCCGCCGATCGCCGCGCCCGCCTCGTCTCCCGCCGCGCCGTCCGCCAACCGCACGAGCCCGACCCGCCAGCCGCCGAGCGCGATGTGCTTGCTCAGCCCGGTGGTGACGAACGTGCGCTCCGGCAGCACCTCGGCGGGGCTCACGAACGCGTCCGGGTCGTGCGCGAGGTCGCGGTAGATCTCGTCGCACACGATCAGCAGGCCGGCCGCAGCGGCGATCTCGCAGACCTCGCGGACGAGCGCACCGGAAGCAACCGTTCCGGTCGGGTTGTCGGGCAGGGTGAGCACGAGCACGCCGGGTCGTGCGCCGATGCCGCTCGCCTCCCCGAGCGCCGCCCCCAGCGCGGCCGGGTCAGGCACGCCGCCGGCCTCGGCGCCGATCGGCACGCGGATCACGTGCTTGCCGGCCAGCGCCGCGTGCGCGGCGTAGCTGACCCAGCACGGCGCCGGGAGCACCACGTCGCCCGGTAGCGCCTGCAGGAGCGCGTACAGCAGCGGCTTGCTGCCGGGCGCAAACACGATCCGGCCGGGGTCGGTCGGCAGCCCGCGGCGCTCGAAGTAGCCGGCCGCGGCCCCACGCGCCTCGGCTGACCCCGCGACCGAGCCGTAGCGGTTGCGGCCCGCGCCCTCCGCCAGTCGCTCGGCGACCGCGGGCAGCACCGGCAGCCCGGCCTCCCCGAACGCGAGATGGAGGACGTCCTCGCCGGCCGCGAGCTTGGCCTGCACCCGCTCGTTGGCTGCCAGAGTCGGCGATTGCGACAGGACCACGCGGGCACCCTATTCCCATGAGCCTTCCAGAGATCGTCACACGCGACGAGTGGCTCGCCGCCCGCACGGCGCTGCTCGAGCAGGAGAAGGAACTGACCCGCCGCCGCGACGCGCTGAGCGCCGAGCGCCGCCGGCTGCCGATGGTCGAGGTGACCGACGACTACCGCTTCAACGGCCCGCAAGGTGAGGTCGGCCTGGCCGACCTGTTCGAGGGCCGGCGGCAGCTGATCGTCTACCACTTCATGTTCGATCCGGAGTGGGAGGACGGCTGCCCGAGCTGCACGGCCGGCACCGACGAGATCTCGCCCGGGTTCCTCGAGCACCTCCACACGCGGGACACGACGTACGCGCTCGTGTCGCGCGCGCCGCTGGAGAAGCTCGAGCGCTGGAAGGCGAAGAGGGGCTGGGACCACATCCCCTGGTACTCCTCCGGCGACAGCAGCTTCAACCACGACTTCGCCGTGACCGTCGAGCCCGCGCAGGGGGCGCGCGTCTACAACTACCGCGACGTCGGCGACGACCCCGACTGGCCCGATCCGCCGTACGAGATGCCCGGGCGCAGCACGTTCCTGCGCCTCGACGACCGCATCTTCCACACCTACTCGCAGTACGCCCGCGGGCTCGAGTCGACCGGCGGCTCGTACTACTTCCTCGACCTCACGGCGCTCGGGCGCCAGGAGGACTGGGAGGAGCCGAAGGGCCGGGCCGAGGGCGCGCGCGCCGCGCAGCCCGACTTCGCGAGCTAGCTAGCCGCCGCGGCTTCGCGGCGCGGTTCTTGTAGCGCTTGTACTCGCGGCACGGCTCGCCGCGGAGGCCGGGGCACGGCGGCAGGCCGGTCGAGACCGGCACGGCGACGACGGGCAGCAGGAGGTTCGAGGCCTTCTTCTTCGAGCGGGCGATCTCGATCCTCGCGCGCTTGGCCGGCGACGTCTCGGCGAACGCCCAGATCGGCTGATCGCCGTTGGGCGCGCTCAGCGTGACCCGGATCCGGGAGCCCGAACGGTAGGCGTGGCCCTGGTAGTAGAGCGGGATCGTGACCTTCACGAAGCGCTTGCGCGGCAGCGGCTTGACGTCGCGCTTGCGCAGGCTCAGGACCGGCTCGAACTTGCGGCTCTTGCGGCGGTCGAGCTTGCGCTCGTTGGCCCGCAGCCAGCCGCCCTGCACAAACGTCTCCTTCCCGTCGGGGCGGACCTCGCTGATCGTGGCCTGGAGGTCGGCGTTGCGCGTCGAGGAGCGGATCCACGCGTGCACCGCGCCGGCGCCGATCACGGTGGTCGTGGCGCGCAGCGGGGCAGTCACGTAGGACGCCGCGGTACCGGCCGGGTGCTGCGCCCAGCGGTAGGGCGGCGTCGCGGTCCACAGCCCGTTCTCGCCGGCCGCGGTGTCGCCGCTGAAGTCGGTCAGCGGCCGCGCGTGCGGGTTCCAGCGGAAGACGTCGGCGCCGCGCTTGCTCTTCGGCTTCTTCCCCAGCCCGCCGCGCTTGCGCAGGTACCACTTCTGCCCGCGCGTCCCGGGCAGCGGGAAGCGGCTGTACGACCGCTCGAAGCCGGGCAGCGGATGGCCGGGCGACGAGCCGCCGGCGCCGTTGTCGAACAGGATCCGGATCGGCGGGAGCTGCTCGAACGCGGCCAGCGCGCCCGCGTAGGTGGGCTGCTCCTGGATCGGGTCGCGCGGCAGCGTCACGCCGTCGATCCCCATCGCCTCCTTGTAGATGACCGGCGCGCCCGCGTGGATCGTCGCCGCCTTCGTGATCGGCGCCTCCCGCGCGACGTACAGCTCGAGGAAGTCGAACCAGCGGTTGAACGTCTCCGGATCGAGCGAGTCGACGTGCGTGCCGTTGGTGAGGGTGAACCACTTGCGCGAGGTGCCGCCGAAGTGCTCGGCCAGCGTCGGGCAGTGGCCGCCGGTCTGCTCGTCGGTCCACTGGCAGGCCATGTAGGTCGGCACGTTGATCTTGTGCACGAAGGTGACCGGCGCCAGCGGGTCGGCGACCTTCGGCACGTAGTGGTTGTTGGCGCGGACCTTCGCCATCAGGTCCACCGCCTGTCCGTGCAGCGCCTGGTTGGTCTTGCAGGTCGCGTCGCCCTCCTGGATCCGCTTGTTCGCCCACGGCTGCCCGCCGCTCGCCGACGCTGGCAGGGCGTCGTGCACGCGCTCCTTGGCCCAGTTGACCGCGAAGCCGGTGTTGAGGATGCCGCCGGGGTAGAGCGTCGTCTGCGTCGCGTCGATCACCGACAGCGGCGAGATCGCGGCGAGGCTCGGCGGGCGCAGCTGCGCGGTGAACAGCTGACTGATGCCGCCGTAGGAGATGCCCATCATCCCGACCTTGTGGTGCGCGACCCACGGCTGGCGCGCGATCGTCTCGACGACGTCGTAGCCGTCGAGCCCCTGCAGCGGCTCGAAGAAGTCGAACGCCCCGCCGGAGCAGCCGGTCCCGCGCATGTTGACGTCGACGACCGTGAAGCCCATGAGGTTCGCGATCACCGCGATCCCGCTCTGCGGCCCGGCGGGATCGGCGTAGCCGTAGCCCGAGTACTCGATCAGCGTCGGGGTCGCGCCCACGCCGTCCGGCAGCTTCGGCAGCGGCGGGAGCGGGACGTTCACCGGCAGCGCGTCCGCAACGTCCTGCGGCGGATGCACGTTGATGGCCAGCTTGGTGCCGTCGCGCGTGGTCAGGTAGCCGTAGCCGTCCGAGGGGATCGACTGGCCGTACACGCCGGTGTCCGGCGGCGCGGCCTGGTCCGAGATCACCGTCAGCGGCGGCGACGCGGCACCGCCGGAGCGCACCTGGTAGCCGCTGCCCGGCTTGAGGTTGCGGAACAGCAGGCCGCCCTGCGGGTCGGCGGCGCGCGTGACCGTCTTGCCGCCGGGCTTGAGAAGGACGGTCGGCGCGCCGGGTGTGAGGCCCGTGACGTAGACCTGCCGCGCGCTCCCGTGCGCGTCGAACGCGGAGGCCGCGGCCGGGAACGCGAGTGCCAGCAGCGCGGCGATGAGGACGGTCCGTGCCATTGCGCCAGAAATCCAAGCACGGAGCGCGCCAGAATGTCGCACATGCCAAAGGCTCTGAAGATGATGGCGGCGGGCTACGGGCCGCCCGAGCAGGTGCGGCCCTACGACGTGGACGTCGCCGAGCCCGGTCCGGGCGAGGTCACCATCGACGTGCGCGCGGCGGGCGTCAACCCGGCGGACTACAAGGCCGTCGCCGGCAACCGCGGGCGCGACGAGGCGAACCTGCCGCTCGAGATCGGCTTCGAGGTCGCCGGCGTCGTCAGCGCTGCCGGCCCCGACACCGGGTTCGCGGCCGGCGACGAAGTGCTCGCGTTCCGCGTCCGCGGCGGCTACACCTCGGCCATCACCGTGCCGGCCAAGGACGTCTTCGCCAAGCCCGAGGCGCTCGACTTCCCCGAGGCCGCGAACCTACTCCTCGCCGCGTGCACCGCCGCCGACATGCTGCGCGTCGTGCCGGTCGAGCCGGGCCAGACCGTGGTCGTCCATGGCGCGTCGGGAGCGGTCGGCGTCAGCCTGCTCCAGCAGCTGGGCGGGCGGGGATCGGATTCCGTGCGCGCGATCGGCACCGCGTCGGAGCACAACTTCGACTCGGTCCGCCGCTTCGGCGGCGAGCCGGTGGCCTACGGCGACGGCCTCGAGGCGCGGCTGCGCGAGCTCGCCCCCGACGGCATCGACGGCGCGTTCGACTGCGTCGGCACCGACGAGGCCGTCGACACGTCGCTGGCGCTCGTGAGCAAGGACCGGCTCGTGACGATCGCGGCGCAGGGGCGCGCGCAGAACGAGGGCTTCGCCGCCCTCGGCGGCATGAGCCCGGAGAGCGCCGCCTACCGCGACGAGGTGCGACCGCAGCTCATCGAGATGGCCGCGCGCGGCGCGCTCATCGTGCCGATGGCGGGGACCTACCCGCTCCGCGACGCCGCGAAGGCGCTCGAGCGCGTCGGGGGCCAGCACCCCGGAGGGAAGCTGGCCCTGATCCCTTGGGCAGTGGAGACGGCGGGAATTGAACCCGCGTCCGCAGTCGCGTAAAAGGCGGCGTCTACGAGCGTATCCGGCGCTCTATATCTCGCTTCTCACTCGCCACGCCGGCGGGGTTGTGATCAGCCAGCCCGCTTGAAATGTCCCCCTCTTCGGCGCGGGCGGGCCTCCGAGGGGTGAGCCTGCTTCTGACTCGGCGCTGATCCCGGCGCAGGCTCCGGGGGCCAAGCCGCTACCTAGTTTCAGCTAGGCAGCGAGAGCGAAGGCGTGAGCCTTCTCAGTGTGCTTGTTCGCACTTATGGTTTTGCTGGGGTTTTACGAGGCCTCCAGCACCTCGGCTCGCAACCGCCCCCACGAACCGACCGCGTCGAAGCCTGTCGTCCCCAGGGGCTATGTCGACCGTATTGTAGTCGTGATGGACAGCTTCGACGTGGTGGTGCTGGGCGGCGGGCCCGCGGGCGAAGTGGCGGCAGGGCGGCTCGCCGACGCGGGCCTCGAGGTCGCGCTGGTGGAGGACGACGTGGTCGGCGGCGAGTGCTCGTTCTACGCCTGCATGCCGTCGAAGGCGCTGCTGCGTCCCGAGGAGATCCTGCGCGAGGTGCACCGCGTCCCCGGCGCCGCCGAGGCGGTGACCGGCACGCTCGACGTCCAGGCCGTGCTCGACCGCCGCGACGAGGTCATCCATGACCTCGACGACAGCAGCCAGCTGCCGTGGCTCGAGGACAAGGGCATCAAGCTCTACCGCGGCTTCGGCGTGCTCGCGGGCGAGAAGCGCGTCGACGTCGGCGACGACCAGCTCGAGGCGCGCCACGCCGTCATCCTGGCCGGCGGCTCGCGCGCCCTGCTGCCGCCGATCGAGGGCCTGCGCGAGGCCGAGCCGTGGACCAACCGCGAGGCCACCACCGCCAAGCACGTCCCGGAGGCGGTCGTGATCCTCGGCGGCGGCGTGTTCGGCACCGAGCTGGCGCAGGCCTACTCCTCGCTCGGCTCCAAGGTGACGCTGATCGAGGGCGAGCGCCGGCTCCTCCCCAACGTGGAGGAGTTCGCCTGCGAGCAGGTCACGGACTCGCTCGTCGAGCACGGCGTCGACGTGCGCACCGGCCGCAAGGCCGCCAGGATCGTGCAGGACGGCGACACGCTCACCGTGCACATGGACGACGACTCGACCGTGGATGCCGAGCAGCTCATCGCCGCGCTCGGCCGCCACCCGCGCACCGAGGAGCTCGGGCTCGAGATTGTCGGGCTGGCGGGCGGCGACTACGTCGAGGTCGACGAGAACATGCAGGTCCCCGGCCACGACTGGCTGTACGCGATCGGCGACGTCAACGGCCGCATCCTGCTCACCCACATGGGCAAGTACCAGGCGCGGGTCGCGAGCGAGCACATCCTCGGCAACCCGTCGGCGGCCGCGCACGGCGCCGACGGCCAGCGGTCGCCGCAGGTCGTCTTCACCGACCCGCAGGTCGCCGCCGTCGGTCACACCGAGAAGACGGCGCGCGAGGCAGGGCTGGACTTCCACATCCTCGAGACCGGGACGTCCGCCAACGCCGGCGGCTCGTTCTACGGGCGCAACGCGCCCGGCACCAGCCGGCTGCTCGTCGACAAGGAGTCCGACCTCATCATCGGCGCCACGATCACCGGCTCCGAGGTCGCCGACTTCCTCCACGCCGCCACGATCGCGATCGTCGGCGAGGTCCCGATGGGCCGGCTGTGGCACGCCACGCCGTCGTTCCCCACCCGCAGCGAGATCTGGCTCAAGCTGATGGAGAAGTGGGAGACGGCGAAGGGCGCGGCTTAGAACAGCAGGCGCCGCACCAGCGAGCCCCAGCCCGCCTTCAGACGCTCGAGCGCCATCCCGCGCCCGCGGCGCTGGTGGAAGAACGTGCGCGCGGAGAGCGCGGCGAGCAGCATCCCGGCGCACACCTCCTCATCAAGGTCGGGCGCCGCCTCGGCGACGAGGTTGCGCACGTGCCAGTGGTACGCGGCCCACGCGTCGGAGCGCTGCTGGGCCATCAGGTCGCCACCCTCGGCCACCAGCAGCAGGTCGCCGTGCGCCTCGAGCAGGTCGAGCATGCCCTCGCCGAAGGCGACCAGGCGCTCGGCGGGCGACGCGCCCGGGCCGAGCGGCGGCTCGCCGCGGATGAACCCTTCCTGGAAGCCGCTGTCGCGCTCGGACAGCAGCGCCCGCGCGAGCGACGCGCGGTCACCGAAGCGGCGGAACAGCGTGCCCTTGCCAACACCCGCCTCGGCCGCGATCGCGTCCATCGACGTACAGCTCACGCCGTTCTCGGCGAACAGCTTCTCGGCGGCCGCGAGGATGCGCCGGCGGTTGCGCGCGGCGTCCGCCCGCTCGGGCGGGTCGGTTCCGATGACCGGAAGTTCCTGGAAGTTCACGAGGGTGCTCATCATCTTGATCGGACCGCAGTCCGTTTCCTGTGCTACAGTGTAGCGGCATAAGCGGACCACGGTCCGATAGAAGAGTTTTCAAGGGAGAAATCACATGGCTACCGCCACCGAGCAGCTCGAGGGCACCTACGTCCTCGATCACGTTCATTCCAGCGCCTCGTTCGCCGTCAAGCACATGGTCGTCTCGACCTTCCGCGGCCGCTTCGAGACGTTCGACGCCACGCTGACCGACGGCAAGCTCGTCGGCACCGTCGACGTCGGCTCGATCGTCGTCAAGGACGAGAACCTGGCCGCGCACCTGCAGTCGCCCGAGTTCTTTGACGCCGAGCGCCATCCGGAGCTCCGCTTCGAGTCCACCGACATCCGCCGCACCGGTGACGGCGACGAGGTCGTCGTCGACGGCGAGCTCACGATCAAGGGCATCACCAAGCCGGTCGAGGCCCGCGGCACGCTCGAGGGCCCCGCGGTCACGTTCGGCGACGTCAACAAGGTCGGCCTGACGCTCGAGGCGATCATCGATCGCACCGAGTTCGGCCTGAACTGGAACGCGCCGCTGCCCAAGGGCGGCTTCGCGCTCGCCAACGACGTCAAGCTGATCGTCGAGCTCGAGCTCGCGGAGCAGGCCTAACCAGCCATGCGCATCCTCGGGATCTCGGGCTCGCTGCGGCGAGACTCGTACAACACGAAGCTCCTACGGGAGGCCGGGCGGCTGCTGCCGCCCGGCGCCGAGCTCGTCGAGTTCGACGGGCTCAAGGCCGTCGCCCCGTATGACGCGGACGACGAGGCCTCCCCGGTCCCGCCCCGCGGCGTATTCGAGCTGCGCGCGGCGATCGCCGAGGCCGACGCGATCCTGATCGCGACGCCGGAGTACAACCACTCCATCCCGGGGGTGCTCAAGAACGCGATCGACTGGGCGTCGCGCCCGAAGGCCGACGCGGCACTGAAGAACAAGCCCGTCGCGGTGATCGGCACGAGCACCGGCATGTTCGGCGCGGTGTGGGCGCAGGCCGAGACGCGCAAGGCGCTCGCCGGCGCGGGCGCGCGCGTGATCGACCGCGAGCTGCCGGTCGGCTCCGCGGACGAGCAGTTCCACCCGCTCGACGGCCGCCTGGTCGACGAGGACCTGCGGATCGAGCTCGGCGGCATCGTCCACGAGCTGGTCACGGAAGTGCAGCCCGCCCTGCAGAAGGCGAGTTAAGGGGCCAGCACCTCGATCCGGTTGCCCCACGGATCGCTGGTGAAGAAGCGGCGGCGGCCGGCGATGCGATCGTCCCAGCGGACGTCCGCGCCGGCCGCCGCCAGCGCCTCGGCCAGCGCGTCGAGCTCCGCGTCGGAGCCGGCGCGCAGGCCGGGATGGGCCTTGGTCGCGGGCGTGAAGTCCTCGGCCACGCCGACATGCAGCTCCTGCGCGCCGGCGGCGAACCAGACGCCGCCACGCGCCCGCAGCGCCTCGGGCTTCTCGAGTTCCTGCAGCCCGAGCAGGCGGCCGTAGAAACCACGCGCCTCGCGCTCGCTGCCGGGCGGCGCGGCCACCTGCACGTGGTCGAGGCCGTCGATCATCCGAACACCCCCTCGGGGTCGTAGCGGCGCTTGAGCTCCAACAGCCGCTCGCGGTTGCCCCCGAGGTACTCGGGCGCCCACTGGTCGAGGCCGTCCTCGGGGAAGTTGACGTACGCGCCGCCCGTGCCGTGCGGATGCGTGATCTCCCACGCGCGGTCGATCCACGCGCGCGCCGGCCCGGGGTCCTCCGCGGACGCGATGATCGCCGCGTGTTTGAGCAGGCAGCGGGCGTCGCGGTGCGGGAACGCGGTCGCGTCCGCGGCGACCCGGTTGTAGGCCCCGCCCCACGGCGAGAAGTCGAGCTCGCGGTGGAAGCCGCCCTCGTCCAGGTGGGCGACGAGCGCCTCGATCGCGCCGCCGGAGAGCGGCTCGGCCAGGAACTCCGAGCGCAGGTAGGCGTGGCCGTCGTCGTCCTCCTCTGCGCCGCCGAGGCCGGCGAGGAAGCGCTTGGCGTCGCGCGCGTTGCCCTCCGCGAACGCCGCCCGGGCGGGCCGGCCGAGCGCGGCCACCAGCGCGCGCGCTTCGTCGATCGCTCCGGCGAAGGCGCCGAACACCTTGACCTCCAGCGGCGGCGTGGTGATCAGGAGGCTGGCGGCGAGCGCGTCCGGCGCGTCCGGCGCCCACGCCTGCCAGGCCGCGATCGCCACCGCCGGGTCGTCCCAGAACGTCTCGAAGGCGGTCATCACCGGCACGCGCACGGTCGCGATCTCCAGCGTGGTGACGACGCCGAAGCGCGCCCCGCCCGCGCCGCGCAGCCCCCACAGCAGGTCGTCGTCCGCCTCGACCACGCTCCCGTCGGCGAGCACCACCTCGGCGGCGCGGACGTTGTCCGCCAGCAGCCCGTACGTGCGCCCCAGGATGCCGAGGCCGCCGCCGAGCGCGAGCCCCGAGACGCCGACCGTCGTGCCGCAGCCGCCGGCGATCGTCAGCCCGTGGGCGTCGAGCGCGTCGTAGATCGCGCCGAGCTGCGCGCCGGCGCCCACGCGCACCGCGCCGTCACCGACCTCGATCGCATCGAGCGGTGAGACGTCGATCACCAGCCCCCGCGTCGAGGAGCGACCCCCGAAGCAGTGCCCGCCGCTGCGGACGGCGAGCGGAAGCCCGGCGCCTCTCGCCTCCGCGATCGCCGCGGCGACGTCCTGCGCACTCGCGCACGAGGCGACCCGGGCGGGCCGGATACTGCTGAAACGGGCGAGCGCCGGTCGCATCCGCGGATTAAACGAAAAAGCGACGCGAAGGGAGCCGCTCGGGGAACTCTCCAGACCTTCCGCCGAAGCTTCCGGTCCTTCAGAGTGGCGGGCCTTTCGTCCCCAGGCCTCGCTCTTTGCGGCTACGACCTTCGCGTCTGGAACCAACTTAGACAGGCCCCCTGCGGGGATCAAGTCCCTCTGACCAGTTATCCCGCACTGTGCGAGGAAATCCCAGCCTTAAGTCGCGCTGCCACACTGATTCGGGCAATGGAACGCAGCGAACCGAATCCCTGGCTGCCGCCGGCCTCCGTACCGCCGCCCGCCTACGAGGCGCCCGAGGCCCCCCGACCTCCGTACGAGGAGCAGAGGAAGTCGCTCGGCCAGCGGCTGCTCGGCCCGATCGTGGCCGCGGGCGTGGTGCTCGCCAAGTTCGGCAAGGTCGCGCTGCTGCTGCTGACGAAGGCGAAGTTCCTGACGACGTCGGCGTCGATGCTGGTCTCGATCGCCGCCTACTCGCTGATCTGGGGCTGGAAGTTCGCGGCCGGCTTCGTCGCGCTCCTGTTCGTCCACGAGATGGGCCACGTCATCCAGATGCGCCGTGAAGGCGTGCGGCCGAGCTGGATGGTCTTCGTCCCGTTCCTCGGCGCCGCGGTCGGCGCTCGCTCGCTCGGCGGCTCCGCGCTCGCCGAGGCCCGCGTCGGCCTGGCCGGCCCGGTGCTCGGCACGCTCGGCACGCTCGTCGTGGCCGGGATCTACCTGGCCACCGGCGAGGACTTCTGGCGCGCGCTCGCGTTCGTCGGCTTCTTCCTCAACCTCTTCAACCTGCTGCCGGTGCTGCCGCTCGACGGCGGCCGCGCGATGGCGGCAATGGCGCCGTGGATGTGGGGCGTCGGCTTCGGCGCGCTGCTGATCCTGCTGTTCGTGGCCCCCAACCCGATCCTGATCTTCATCCTGCTGATCGGCGGGATGGAGACGTGGCGCCGCTACAAGCAGCGCAAGGCGGGGCTCGAGGGCAACGCCGCCTACTACAAGGTGAAGCCGCTCCACCGCTTCCTGGTCGGCGCGGTCTACGTGGGCCTGCTCGTGCTCCTCGGCGTCGGCATGGACCTGACGCACCTCGAGCGCACGCTCAGCGACGTATAGCCCGCTCCATCTCGCGCTTCATCTCGCGCTCCTTGATCGCGCGCCGCTTGTCCCCCACGTCCTTGCCCTTGGCGAGCGCGATCTCGACCTTCGCGTGCGAGCCCTTGAAGTACATGCGCGTGGGGATGAGCGTCAGCCCCCGCTCGCGCGTCTTGCCGATCAGGCGCTCGATCTCGCGCTTGTGCATCAGCAGCTTGCGCGGGCGTTCGGGCTCGTGGTTCTCCGTCGTGGCCGGCGGATACTGCGCGATGTGGACGTTGTAGAGCCAGACCTCGCCGTCCCGTAGCGCGGCGTAGCCGTCCTTGAGCTGCGCCTTGCCGTCGCGCAGCGACTTGACCTCGGAGCCCTGGAGCACGAGGCCGGCCTCCCATCGCTCGAGCAGCTCGTAGCGGTAGGAGGCCTGCTTGTTGCGGGCGATGTCAGCCATCGGAATCGAGGTTACCTCCGCGGGGCATCCGGCCCCGCGTTCTGACGGTCGGGTCCGGCATCCGGCCGGCCTATCTCGACGGGGGAGAGATCGACGCGACCGCGCGGGGCGTCGACGCGCTCGACCTGGACGACGACCGGATCGCCGAGCCGCAGCGCCATCCCGGACTGCGAGCCGACCAGCATCGTCTCCTCCTCGTTGAGCTCCCACCAGTCGCCGCGCAGGCGCCGCACCGGCAGCATCCCCTCGTAGCCGTCGCCGAACGCGACGAACGCGCCGGCGCCGATCACCCCGATCACCTCGCCGGGCCACTCGGCCTGCCAGCCGCGCTTGAAGAGCTCCGTCTCGAGCAGGAAGCAGCGCGCTATATCGTCGGCGGCGCGCTCGATCGACATCGCGTCGCGCTCGCGCTTGGAGCACCAGTCGGCGAGCTCCTCGAGGCTGGATGCGGCGTGCGCGTCCTCCCCGCCGCCGACCGCCGAGAGCAGCGCGCGGTGGCACACCAGGTCGGGGTAACGGCGGATCGGCGAGGTGAAGTGGCAGTAGCGCGGCGAGCGCAGGCCGGCGTGGCCCCGGTTGACCGGGTCGTAGCGCGCCTGCTTGAGCGAGCGCAGCACGAGCGAGGTCAGCGCCGCGCGGCCGCGGCCGGTGCGCCGAACGTGGGCGTCGACCATGCGCGAGATCTCCCCCACCGCGTCCTCGGCCTGCTGCGGGGACATCGTGTCCGGCAGCGGCGGGGTCGGCACGTCGAGCGAGCCCAGCTGGTCGACCAGGCGCTTGACCCGCAGCGGCTCCGGGCGCTCGTGGATGCGGTACAGCGCCGGGACCTTGCCGCTGTCGAGCAGCGCGGCGACCGCCTCGTTGGCGGAGATCATCAGGTGCTCGATCAGCCGGTGCGACTCGGTCGGTCTCGCTCCCGGCCAGCCCGGTCACGTGCCCCTCGTGGGAGAAGTCGAACTCCGGCTCCACGGTCTCCACCGCGAGCGCGCCACGGGCCTGGCGGGCGGCCTCGAGCGCCGCGGCGGCCTCGCGCGCGGCGTACAACGGCTCCGCCCACGGCGCCTCGGCCTCCTCGTCGCCGGCGAAGATGCGGTCGACGCGCGGGTAGTCGAGCCGCGCGTCGGAGCGGATCGTCGAGCGCGTGAATGCGCTGCGCCGCAGCTCCGCGCCCTCGAACTCGAGCTCGACGGTGACCGCCAGCCGGTCCTGGCCGGGCACCAGCGAGCAGGCGACGTTCGAGAGCGCCTCCGGCAGCATCGGCTCGACCTTGCCGGGCACGTAGACGCTGGTGCCGCGGCGGCGCGCCTCGCGGTCGACGAGCGAGCCGGGCGGTACGTGGGCGGAGACGTCGGCGATGTGGACCCAGACGCGGATCGCGCCGTCCTCGAGCCGCTCGGCGGAGATCGCGTCGTCGAAGTCGCGCGCGGTCGGCGGGTCGATCGTGAACGTGGGCAGCGCGGTCAGGTCGCGGCGCGGGCCCGCGTCGCCGTGCGGCGGGTGCTCCGCCGCCTCGCGCGCGGACCGCTCGACGGCGGGGTCGAAGCGCCGCCGCAGCCCGCGGTCGAGCATCAGCGCCTCGAGCACGTCGCGCGCGGTGTCCGGCCTCCCGAGCCGGCGCACGACCTTTCCGTGGCCGCCACGCGGGCCGGTCGGGCGCACGAGCACGAGGTCGCCGGCGCGCGCCTCGCGCGGCCGGCTTGTCGAGGTTGATCCGGCGCCCGCGCGCGAAGAACGGCGTGGCGGTGAAGAACCGGCCGCGCTTCTCGAGGACGGCGACGACGGGCTGCGGCCCGAACGGCCCGTCGCTCACGCGCGCCCGCGCACCGCCGTGCGCACGGCGACGTCGAGCGCCTCGTCGCGCTTCGTCTTGTCGTTGTCCTGCGCCTTCACGTCCGGCGTGATGCCCGCGCCGCGCTTCGGCCCGCCGCCGCCGAGGTTGCGGCCGCTGGGCGTGAAGTACTCGCCGACGGTGATGTCGAGCGCGCCGCCGTTCGAGAGCTCCTTGATCTCCTGGAAGACGCCCTTGCCGAACGTGTGCGTGCCGACCACGGTCGCGCGGTTGCGGTCCTGCAGCGCGCCGGTCACGATCTCCGACGCCGACGCCGACTCGCGATTGACCAGCACGGCCACCGGGATCTTCTTCGAGATCGCGTCGCCGGTGGCCTTGAAGACCTCCTCCGGCCGGGAGCGCCCGCGCGTGGTGACGATCTTGCCCTCGGGGATGAAGACCGACGAGCACGCCGACGGCCTCCTGGAGCAGCCCGCCGCCGTTGTCGCGCAGGTCGAGCACGACCGCCTTAGCGCCCTTGCGCACGAGCTTGCGCGTCGCGTCGCCGACCTGGGTGTGCGCGCCGGAGGTGAAGCTCGCGAGCTTCACGTAGGCGACCTTCTCGCCGTCGCGGTCGATCATCTTCGACTCGACGACGGGCACGTCGACGCGCGCGCGCTCGAGCTTCACCTTGCGCGGCGGCTTCTTGCCGGTCACGACCGTCAGCGTCACCGACGTGCCGGCGCGGCCCTTGATCCGCGTCGTCGCCTGCTCGGACGACGCGCCCTTCAGCGTGGTGCCGTTGACCGCGATGATCTCGTCGCCCGGCTTGAGCCCGCCCTTGGCGGCCGGCGAGCCCTTGAACACGGTGAGGATGCGCAGCCCGCGCTTGACCTCCTCGACGTTCATGCCGACGCCCTCGAACTTGCCCTCGGTCGTCTCGTTGAACGCCTGGTAGGCCTTCGGGTCGAAGTAGTTGGAGAAGCGGTCGTTGAGCGACTTCACCGCCTCGCCCAGCGCCTTGTTGACGAGCTGCTTGCCGTTGACCTTGCGGTAGTAGTCCTGCTCGATGATGTTGGTCGCCTCGGCGTAGAGCTGGGCGTCGTCGTCGCCGACCAGCGTGTCGCGCACCTTGTTCGGCAGGTAGTCCGGGTGGCCGCCGAGCCAGATCCCTCCCGCGAGCAGGAGCAGCACGACGAGCGCGCCGAGCGGCACGAAGTACGGCCTGCGGCGTCGACGCGACCGGGGAGGGCACGGGGAACACGGTACTGCGGGGAATTCTGAGGTTCCTAAGGGCTCAGACGCGCAGGAAGCGCCGGAGCGACAGCCCCGAGCCGAGCGCCGAGACGGCGACGGACGCCGCCAGCAGGACGCCGATCAGCAGCCCGAAGTTGATCGTGTCCGGCGCCGCGATCAGCGCGAACTGCGCGGCGAGCGGATCGACGAGCGCGACCTTCACCACGCCGAGCAGCAGGATCGCCAGGATCCCGCCCAGCGCGCCGACCAGCACGCCCTCGAGCACGAACGGCCAGCGGATGAACCAGTCGGTCGCGCCCACGAGCTTCATGACCTCGACCTCGCGCCGGCGCGCGTACAGCGACAGCCGGATCGTGTTGGCGATCAGCAGGATCGAGGCGACGCACAGCAGCACGGCCAGCAGCGCCATCGTGATCTTCACCACCCGCGTGGCGGAGAGGATCTTGTTCGTGTCCTCCTCGCGGTTGCGGACCTCGTCGATCGAGGGGTCGATCACCGTGCGCCCGCCGGACGGCGAGAGCGGCGCCAGCGCGTTGCGGATCTTGGAGATGTTGTCCGGCTTGTCGGGATAGATCCGGAACGTGTCGGGCAGCGGGTTCGCGCCCAGCAGGTCGTAGTAGGCGCCGCGGCCGGCCTTGCGCTCGGCGGCGATCGCCTTCTCCTTCGGGACGTACACGACGCGCTTCACGTGCGGCGTCTCGTTCTCGATGATCCCGCGCACGCGGGCGACGTCGGCGGGCTTGACGTTCGAGACCAGGTAGACGTCGGCCATCACCCGCGAGCGCACCTCGTTGGCGGCGCCGGTGGTCGCCTGCACGACGGGGATGAAGACGCCGAGCACGAGCACGGTGACGAGCACGGTCGCCATGGCGGCGAACGACGGCACCGCGTTGCGCGTCAGCGCCCGCACCGCCTCGTGGAAGAAGAAGCCGAACCTCATTGCGAGTAGGAGCCCGTCGCCTCGTCGCGGATCACGTGGCCGCCGGACAGCTCGATCACGCGGCGGCGCATGCGGTCGACCATCGCCTTGTCGTGGGTCGCCACGATCACGGTCGTGCCGGTGCGGTTGATGCGGTAGAGCAGCTGCATGATCCCGATCGACGTCTCGGGATCGAGGTTGCCGGTCGGCTCGTCGGCCAGCAGCAGCTGCGGGTGGTTGACGAACGCGCGCGCGACCGACACGCGCTGCTGCTCGCCGCCGGAGAGCTGGTCGGGGAAGTTGTGGAGCTTGGTCGAGAGCCCGGTGAGGCGCAGGATGTCCGGCACCTTCTCGCGGATCTCGCGCCGCTTGCCACCGGTGACCTGGAGCGCGTAGGCGACGTTGTCGTGCACCGTGCGGTTCGGCAGCAGCTTGAAGTCCTGGAAGATCACGCCGACGTTGCGCCGGTAGTAGGGGATCTTCGAGCGCGGGATCGTGCCGAGGTCGTGGCCGGCCACGGTGATCGAGCCGAACGTCGGCTCCGACTCCTTGATCAGCAGCCGCATCAGCGTCGACTTGCCGGAGCCCGAGGCGCCGACCACGAACACGAACTCGCCGGGCTGCACGGCGAAGGTGACGTCCTCGACCCCGATGTCGACCTTCGAGTAGCGCTTGGTGACCGAGCGCAGGTCGACGATCGCGCCCTCGACGGGCGGCGGGAGGACGCTGCGGCGGGGCGCCGGTGCGGCGCGGCGTGGGCGATTGTCAGTGGCAGCCATCGCGGAGCGGGAGGGTACCGAGGGCCTTTCGGCGGCCCGGCAAGAAGCCCTGCAATCGCTAGCCTGGAGTGTATGCCCTCCGATTCGCTCCCACGCCCTCGACAACGGCCTCCCCATCCACCACGTCGAGCTGGAAGGCACCCGCGCCGCCACCGTGCTCGTGGCCTTCGAGGCCGGCGCCCGCACCGAGCGTCCCGAGGAGAACGGCATGGCGCACTTCCTCGAGCACCTGGTGTTCAAGGGCGGCGAGAAGTACGACGACTACCGCAAGGTCAACGAGACCGCCGAGCAGATGGGCGCGGTGCTCAACGCGTACACGTCGCACGACATGGTCGCGTTCCACCTCACCTGCCGCGCCGAGGTCGTGCCGCAGGCGATCGACCTGCTGACCGACTTCTCCGGCCGCCCGAAGATCGACGCCGGCGAGCTCGACCGCGAGCGCGGCGTCGTGGTGCAGGAGATCGCCCGCGCGAAGGACACGCCCTCGGTCGTCGCCGAGCACCTGATCGACCGTGCCGCGTTCGGCGACCACCCGCTCGGGCGACCGGTGCTCGGCCCGCCGGAGCACATCCAGAGCTTCACGCGCGACGCAATCGTGGCCTTCCGCGAGCGCCAGTGGGCGGGCTCGCGCGGCGGCGCCTTCCTGGTCGGCAACCTCTCACACGTGCCCGACGACGCGGAGCTGGAGGAGACCTTCGGCCGCTTCCCGGACATCGAGGCGAACGGCGGCTTCGAGCCGGCGCCGGAGTTCGAGCCCCAGACGCTCGTCGAGGAGCGCGACTCCAACCAGTCGCACCTGCGCATCTCCTACCGCCCGCAGGTCGACCCGCGCGACCTCGAGCAGCGCGCCGCGCTGGCGATCTACTCGACGCTGCTGGGCGGCTCGATGGGCTCGCGCCTGTTCGACGAGATCCGCGAGCAGCGCGGGCTCGCCTACTCCGTCTACTCGGTCGAGCACTCCTTCGCCGACGTGCCGATCCTGCAGCTGTCGGCGGGGCTCGAGTCCGGCAAGTGCCGCGAGGCCTACCAGTGCATGCGCGGGATCGTCGACGACCTGCGCGAGAACGGCCCGCGCGCGGAGGAGTTCGAGCGCGCCCGCGCCTACGCGGCGGGGCGGCGCGTGCTCGCGTTCGAGAACACGAACGCGGTCGCCCGCCACGCGGCCGGCGAGACCGTGGTGTTCGGCGAGGACATCGACCCGGACCGCTCGATCCGCCTGCTCGACGAGACCACGCTCGAGCGCGTCACCGAGGTCGCGAGCGGCATCTCGGTCGAGGCGTCGGTGGCCTGCGTCGGGCCGCACGAGGTCTCCGAGTTCGAGTAACCAGGCGGTGACGCGCGACCCGGGGGTCGCGTGGCAGGCTGTGCCGGTCATGTCATTCCTTCGCCTGCTGGGGGCGGCCGGCGCGCTTCTGCTCGTCCTCGCCAGCCCGGCCGCGGCGCACAAGCGCCACCACCACCATCACCACAAGCCCAAGGACGTCAAGGTCCAGCTGCTGGCGCTTGAACGACTTCCACGGGGCCCTGCAGACCACGACGACCGGCGGCATCCGGCCGCCGACGACGACCGGGCAGCCCGCACCGGCGGCCCTCGCCGGCGGGCGGCGCCGGGATCGTCGGCAGCTACCTGCAGCAGCTCCGCAAGGGCCATCGCAACACGCTGACCGTCGCCGCCGGCGACCTGATCGGCGCGAGCCCGCTGCTGTCGGCGCTCTACCACGACGAGCCGACGATCGAGGCCATGAACCTCCTCGGGCTCAGCCTCACCTCCGTCGGCAACCACGAGTTCGACGAGGGCGAGGACGAGCTCAAGCGGATGCAGAACGGCGGCTGCCACCCGACCGACGGCTGTCAAGGACGGCACCGGCTTCGCAGGCGCCAACTTCAAGTACCTGTCGGCGAACGTGATCGACACGCGCACCGGCAAGCCGTTCTTCAAGCCGTACGCGATCCGTCGCTTCCAGGGCAAGAAGGTCGGCTTCATCGGCATGACGCTCGAGGGGACGCCGGGCATCGTCTCGCCGGCCGGCATCACCCACCTGAAGTTCGCCGACGAGGCCGACACCGCCAACAAGTACGCGCGCGTGCTGCAAGCGCAAGGGCGTCAAGGCGATCGTCGTGCTGATCCACCAGGGCGGCTTCCAGTCCGTCCCGTTCAACACCGACACGCTCGACACGTGCACGGGCTTCAGCGGTGACATCACGGACATCGTCGAATCGCACGACCAAGAAGGTCGGCGTCTTCATCACCGGCCACACGCACGCGGCGTACAACTGCGTGATCGACGGCCGTCCGGTGACGAGCGCGAGCTCGAACGGGCGGCTCGTGACCGACCTCGAGCTGACGCTGGGGCGGCACGGCCGCATCAAGGCCGTCAGCGCCGACAACGTGGCGATGTACGCCGCGGGCCGCACGCCGCAGGCGAACGTGCAGGCGCTCGTCGACCGCTACGACAAGCTGTCGGCGCCGCTGCGCAGCACGCCGGTGGGCAAGATCGCGCGCGACATCACGCGCGATCCGGACGCCGACGGCTCGGGTGAGAACGCGGCCGGCAACCTGATCGCCGACGCCCAGCTCGCCGACACCGACGACGCCGACCGCGGCGCCGCGGTGGGCGCGCTGATGAACCCCGGCGGGGTGCGCTCCGACTTCCTCTACGCCCAGAGCGGCAGCGAGGGAGACGGGGTCGTCACCTACGAGGAGGCGTTCACGGTCCAGCCGTTCAACAACATCGTCGCCACCCAGACCTTCACGGGGGCGCAGGTCCTGGACGTGCTGAAGGACCAGTGGTGCGGGACGAACACCTCGCAGACCGTGCTGCTGCCGTCGAGCTCGATCCACTACTCGTTCTCGAAGTCGGTGGCGGCGAGCATCCTCGGCAAGCCGTGCGCCGGGGCGGCCAACCCCGTCAGCGGGGTCACGATCGGGGGCGCGGCGCTGAATCCGGCCGCGACCTACCGCATCACCACCAACAACTTCCTCGCCGACGGCGGGGACGATTTCCAGTCGCTGAAGGCGGGGACCAACCGCACGACGCTGCCGGACTTCGACATCGACTCGCTGGTCCGCTACATCAAGCCGTCGCTCACCGGCGCGGCCGTGCAGCCGCCGGCGCTCGATCGCATTACCACGACTCCGTAGGGTCGATCCGGATCGTGCGGCGGCGGACCCTTGCGCCGCCGCCGCCCGTTCCGGGACAATCGAAGGTGCGTGATGGAGCAAGAGCTCAATCGCCGCGAGCTCGAGCGCTACCTGGAGCGCGTCACGGACCGCTGGCCGGTCCAGCGCGCGCTGCTGGCCGGCGCGCGGGTCGACGACCTCCACGGCGCGCCGCCCCAGCGCGAGCGCGGGCACGAGTACGTGCTCGTGCTGGTCAGCGAGCACTTCGACGGCGTGCCGTGGCTCGAGCGGGTCTACCAGGCGGGTTCGCTGTGGGACGCGCTGGAGATGGGCTCCGCGGCCGAGGTCCACTGCTACACGCCGGCCGAGTTCGAGCGCAAGCGCGAGCAGCTCAAGGTCGTCCGGCAGGCCGCCGAGCACGGGCTCGAGCTGTTGCCCGAGCCGGCCTAGCCAACGTTCGTCCGGGAGCTGACGCCGGCCTTCGAGGCGAGCCGCGACGTGCCGATGCACTCGGTATGGCCCGCCTTCATCGCGTCCTGGCGACGCTCGCCCTCCTCGTCGCCGCCACCGCGCTGTGCGCCGCCCCGGCGCTCGCGCGCAAGCACGACCGCGACCACGACAAGCTCCCGGACCGCTGGGAGCGCAGGTTCCACCTCAACACGAAGAAGAACGACGCGAAGCGCGATCGCGACCGCGACGGCCTCTCCAACTACCGCGAGTACCGGTCGCACACGAACCCGCGCAAGAGGGACACGGACCACGACGGGCTCAAGGACGGCGCCGAGCGCCGCTTCGGCTTCAAGCCGCGCGACCGGGACTCCGACGACGACGGCATCAGGGACGGCAAGGAGAACGCGGGCAAGATCACCGCGCTCACCGCCTCGTCGATCACGCTCCGGCTCGCCGCGGGCGGCAAGCTGAACGCCGGCCTCGCGATCGACTGCTCGGGCGGCGGCAGCAGCAGCGGCGCCGAGACACGGCGACGACCCGGCGGAGAACCCCGCCGACGACCCCGAGACCGACGATTCCGCGGCCGACGAGCCCTCCACGGGGACGACCCCGAGACCGACGGCGACGACGGCTACGACCTCTCCGCCACCGCCGCCCAGGACGACGACCCCTCCGAGGACGCCGCGTCCGGACTCCAGACGACGCGGACTTCGACGAGCAGTTCGAGGCCGGTGTTCGCCGGCGGTCACGCGTGCGACGCGAGCTCGCTGAAGCGCGGCATGCTCGTCCACGAGGCGACGGTCGACCGCTCCGGGCCCAGCCCGGTCGTCACCGCCGTCACGCTCGTCCGGCGCTAACCCCTCGCTAGGCAGCAAGCTGCCTGGCTTGGCGCCTAGCCCCCCGCTAGGCAGCAAGCTGCCTGGCTTGGCGCCTAGCTGATCGCGACCATGCGCTCGATCGCCGTGCGGGCCCGCGCGGCGATCGCGTCCGGCACCTTCACGACCGGCTCGCCGTCGCGCAGGGCGTCGCGCAGCTTCGGCAGCGTGATCATCTTCATGTAGCGGCAGCTCGCCGCCTCGTTGGCGGCGATGAAGTCGACGTCCGGCGCCGCCTCGCGCAGCGCCGTGGAGCATCCCGACCTCGGTGGCGACGATCGCGGTCCCGCCCGCCGGGGCGCCGCTGGGCGTAGTCAGCATCCCGCCGGTCGAGAGCATGTGCACGCCCTCGGCGTCGACGTCGCCCGCGGCGACGTACTCCATGACCGACGTCGAGCAGCCGCACTCGGGGTGGATGAGGAAGTCGGCGCCCGGGTGCGCGGCGCGCATCTCCGCGATGTCGCGCGGGCGGATGCCGGCGTGGACGTGGCACTCGCCGTCCCACACGCGCATCGGCTGGCCGGTGCGCTTCTCCACGAACGCGCCCAGGAACATGTCCGGCCCGAAGAGGATCTCGGTGTCCTCCCCGTGCTCGCGGTAGATGTGCTCGACGACGGCGACCGCGTTGGAGGACGTCACGCAGTAGTCGGTCTCCGCCTTCACCTCGGCCGAGGTGTTGACGTACATGACGACCACCGCGCCCGGGTGCTTCGCCTTCCACGCCCGCAGCTGCGGCGCGGTGATCGAGTCGGCCAGCGAGCAGCCGGCGTCGGGGTCCGGCAGCAGCACGGTCTTCTCCGGGCCCAGGATCGAGGCCGTCTCGGCCATGAAGTGCACGCCGCAGAACGCGATCGTGCCGGCGTCGGAGCGAGCCGCCCGCTGCGACAGCCCGAGCGAGTCGCCGACGTAGTCGGCCACCTGCTGGATCTCGGGCAGCTGGTAGTTGTGGGCCAGGATGACGGCGCCGCGCTCGGCGGCGAGCGCCCGCACCTCGTCCTGCAGGGCGGGGATGTTGTCCAGCGAGAGCAGGGTCATGTGGGGAGCGACTCCAGGGACAGGGAGAGGTCGAGGGCGGGCGCCGAGTGGGTCAGCGCGCCCATCGAGACGTAGTCTACCCCTTCTATGGTCGCATAGACCAAAATGGTCTCGGGCGTCACGCCGCCGGACACCTCGATCTCCGCGCGGCCCTGGATCCGCGCCACCGCCTCGCGCACCTCGGCGGGCGTCATGTTGTCCAGCAGCAGCCGCGGCGCGCCCGCGGCCAGCGCCGCGTCGATCTCCGCGTCGTCGCGCACCTCGACGGTGAGCGGGAGGTCCGGCCGCGCCGCCCGCGCCCGCTGCACGGCCGCAGCCACCCCGCCCGCCAGCGCCGAGTGGTTCTCCTTGATCAGGATCGCGTCGTAGAGCCCGGCGCGGTGGTTGACGCCGCCGCCGTGCGCGACCGCCGCCTTCTCCTGCCGCCGCAGCCCCGGCGTCGTCTTGCGCGTGTCGAGCAGCTGCGCGGTGCCCGCCCGCGCCACGGACGGACGACACCACGCGCGCGGTCAGCGTCGCGATCCCGCTCAGCCGGCCGAGGAAGTTCAGCGCCGTTCGCTCGGCCGTCAGCAGCGCCCGCGCACGGCCCTCGACCACGAGCACGGCCGCGCCCGCCTCGCGCCACACGCCCTCCGGCCCGAGCTCCAGCTCAGCCGAGGGATCCAGGTGGCGGAACACCGCCGCGGCGAGGTCGAGCCCGGAGATGACCCCGGGAGCCTTCTGGGTGATCGTGGCCCGCCCGCGCGCGGCCTCGTCGACCGTGGCGGCGGTGGTGGCGTCGCCGTCGCCGACGTCCTCGGCGAGCGCGGCCTCGATCAGCTCGTCGTCGGTCAATCGCAGAGCACGACGATGGTGCGGAAGTCCGGGTCGCTCGCCCCGTGCAGGCGCGCGCCCGACTCGCGCAGCTCGCGCAGGTAGCCGATGCCCTCGGCGGTGATCCGCTCCCCCGGCAGCAGCGCGGGGATCCCCGGCGGGTAGCCGGCGATCGACTCGGCCGAGACGCGGCCGACGGCGTCATCCACCGGAACCGTCTCCGACGCGCCGAGGAACGCCTCGCGCGGCGGCACCACGACCTCGTTGACCAGCGCGGCCGACGTCCGCACGAGCGCCTCGGCGTCGCCCGGCCGCTCGATCCGCCGCACGGTGGTGGCGAAGTCGTGGGCGAAGCGATCGAGCGCGTCGGCGGGCTGGCCGAGCCCCAGCACCAGCACCAGCGTCGCGTGGGTGGCGAGCTCGACGTGCACGTCGTAGGCGGAGCGCAGCGCGGCGGCGACCTCGTAGCCGCTGTTGCCGGTGGCGCGGACGTCGACGACGATCCGCAGCGGATCCCAGCCCGCCACGCCCGGCTGCCCGACCAGCTCGCGCCCGACCACGCTGCACGCCGTGGTGCCGTCGATGATCTTGCGTGCGCGGGTGGAGGCCGCGATCGTGCGCGACAGCAGCGCCTGGCCGTGGATGACCAGCTGGCGGCGCGCGGCGTCCAGCGACGCCATCAGCAGCGACGACGGCGACGTCGAGCGCACGAGCCGCACCGCCCGCGCCACCGCGTCGGGGTCGATCCGGCCGGTCGCCGCGACGTGCAGCATCGCGGACTGGGTCAGCGAGCCGACGATCTTGTGCGTGCTCGTGAGCACCGCGTCGGCGCCCTGCTGCAGCGCGCTCGGCGGCAGGTCGGGGTGGAAGCCGAAGTGCGAGCCCCACGCCTGGTCGACGACGAGCGGGACGCCCGCGGCCTGGCAGACCTCGGCGCAGCCGGCGACGTCGGCGGCCATGCCGTAGTACGTCGGCGAGACGATGAAGGCGGCGCGGGCGCCGGGCGTCGCGCGCAGCGCCTCGGCCAGCGCGTCGGGCGTGACGCCGTGCGCCATGCCCAGCTCCTCGCCGTACTCGGGCGCCACGTAGCTCGGGACGCCGCCGGAGAGCACCAGCCCGTCGATCACCGACGCGTGCGAGTTGCGCTGCACCACCAGCGGGGCGCCGAGCGGCGCCAGGGCGAGGCAGAGCGCGTGGTTGCCCTGCGTCGCGCCGTTGGTGAGGAACCACGAGCGCGCGGCGCCGTGGGCCTCGGCGGCGAGCTGCTCGGCGCGCTGGAACGGCGTCGGCTCCGGCCCGAGGTCGATCCCGTAGATGTCCTGCGGGACGTCGAGCATCAGCGCGTCCTCGCCGATCGCCGAGATCAGCCCGGGGTCGGCGCCCGCGCCCGCCTTGTGGCCGGGCACGTGGAAGCGCGTCGAGCCGCGGAAGCCGTAGGCGACGACCGCGTCGAGGTAGGGCGCCGTCGGCTGGTCGCTGGGGACGACCTGCCCCGGCCCGATCGTCACCGGCGCGTAGGGGTCTGCCGGGATCGCCACCCGTCAGCCCTTCGCCTGCTGCAGGAGGTAGGCGCGCACGAAGGCGTCGAGGTCGCCGTCGAGCACGCGGTTGGCGTCGCCCATCTCGACGTCGGTGCGGTGGTCCTTGACCATCGTGTACGGGTGCAGGACGTAGGAGCGGATCTGCGAGCCGAAGTTGACGTCCTGCGCCTCGCCGCGCTCCTTCGCGATCTCCTCGCGGCGCTTGCGCTCCTCGCAGCTCGACGAGCTTGGAGCGCAGCATCGCCATCGCGGTCGCCTTGTTGGACGACTGCGAGCGCTCGTTCTGGCACTGGACGACGATGCCGCTCGGCCTGTGCGTGATCCGCACCGCCGAGTCGGTCTTGTTGACGTGCTGGCCGCCGGCGCCCGACGCGCGGTAGGTGTCGATCTGGAGGTCCTCGTCGTCGATCTCGACCTCGCCCGTGCCTTCGACCACCGGCGCGACCTCGACGCCCGCGAACGACGTCTGGCGGCGGTGGGCGGCGTCGAACGGCGAGAGCCGGACGAGCCGGTGGACGCCCTTCTCGGCGCCGTAGAGGCCGTAGGCGTTCTCGCCCTTGACGCGGAAGGTGGCGGACTTGATGCCGGCCTCCTCCCCCGCGCTCGCCTCCAGCAGCTCGACCTGGAAGCCGCGCCGCTCGGCCCAGCGCATCTCCATCCGCAGCACCATCTCGGCCCAGTCCTGGGCGTCGGTGCCGCCCGCGCCGGCGTTGACGGTCACGAGCGCGTCGCCGGCGTCGTAGGGGCCGGAGAACAGGCGCTCCAGCTCGAGCGCCTCGAGGCGCGATCTCAACCGAGCCGAACGCCTGCTCGACCTCCGCCGCGAGCTCCGGATCCTCCTCGGCGAGCTCGACGAGCCCTTCGAGGTCCTCGACGTCGTTCGCGAGCTGCTCATAGGTGGCCAGCCGGCGCGTTTCGCGCGCGTGCTCCGACCCGACGCGCCCGGCGGCCTCCGGGTCGTCCCAGAAGCCCGGCTCGCCCATCTGGCGCTCCAGCGCCTCGACGCGGTCCTTCAGCGCTTGCGGGTCAAAGGTAGTCCGTGAGCAGGGACAGCTGCTCACGGATAGCGGCCAGGCGCTGCGGGGTGGGCTGTGAGGTGGCGGGGCCGGCCATGGCCAGATGAATCTAGCGGCTGACCTCGACCGGGATGCCGTTGAAGACCGCGTTGCCGCTCACGGCGTCGAGCACGAGCTCGTCGGAGAGCACGTTCGTGTTCGTCCCCGCGTGGGCGGCGGCGGTGGTCATCGCGCTGCCGGTCGCGTCATGACCCCACCCGTGCGGCATCGAGACCACGCCGCGCATCACCGCATCGGTCACCTCGACCGGCACCGCGACCTCGCCGGTGCGGCCGCTCACCCGTGCGGGCTCGCCGTCGGTCAGGCCGAGCCGCTCCGCGTCGTCGGGGTGGACGTGCAGCGTGCACTGCTCCTTGCCGCGCACGAGCAGGCCGAGGTTGTGCATCCACGAGTTGTTGGAGCGCAGCTGGCGGCGGCCGACGAGCACCATCCCGCCGTTGGCGCGGCGCGAGAGCGCGCCGCGCAGGCGCTCGACGTCGGCGACGATCTCCGGCGGCGCCAGCTCGACCTTGCCGCTGGGCGTGCGCAGGATCTCCGGGAGGCGCGGCTCGAGCGGGCCGAGGTCGATGCCGTGCGGGGAGGCCTCGAGGTCGGCGAGCGTGAGCGAGTACGGCCCGACGCGGAGCATCGCGTCGAGGATGCGCTCGGGCCCGACCCGCGGCTCGAGCTCGGCCAGGAAGGCCTCGGGATCGGGGACCTCGCGGCGGACGACCTCGAGCGCGACCATGCGGTCGAAGGCGTCGATGTCGACGGCCGGCCCCTGGCCCGCGACCACGCCGGCCAGCCGCAGCAGCGCCCGCCACTCGTCCGGCTGGCCGGGCTCGAGCGGGAGCACGGCCGGCGAGTAGTTCGCGATGTTGCGCGCCGACAGCTGGTAGAAGGCGAGGTCGTAGTGCGAGCGCTGGAGCGGCGACGGCGGCGGCAGGATGACGTCGGCGTGGCGCGTCGTCTCGTTGAGGTAGAGGTCGAACGCGACGAAGAACTCGAGCGACTCGAGCGCCGCCTCCAGCCGGCCCGAGTTCGGCGTCGAGCGCGCGGGGTTGCCGGCCAGCGTGATCAGCGCGCGAACCTGGCCGTCGCCGGGCGTCTCGATCTCCTCGGCCAGGCAGGCGACCGGCAGCTCGCCGAGGCTCTCCGGCAGGCCGCGCACACGCGACGTCCAGCGCCCGATCTTCACGCCGCGCCCGCGGCCCGGCTCGCCCTGCGTGTTGCGGGCGCCGGCGGCAGCGCGCGGGAACATCACGCCGCCCTCGCGGTCGAGGTTGCCGGTGATGACGTTGAGCACGTCGACGAGCCAGGAGGCGAGCGTGCCGAACTCCTGCGTCGTGGTGCCGATGCGGCCGTAGACGGCGGCGCGCTCGGCGGCCGCCAGGTCGCGGGCCATGCCGCGGATCGCGTCGGGCTCGATGCCGGTCGCCGCGGCGGCGGCCTCGGGCGTGAAGTCGCGCGCGAGCGGCTCGAGCGCGTCGAAGCCGTCGCTCAGCTCGGCCAGCCGGCCCGGCCGCGCCAGCCCCTCGTCGAGGATCACGTGCACGAGCGCGAACAGCAGGTGCGCGTCGGTGCCGGGGCGGATGAAGTGGTGCTCGTCGGCGACCTCGGCGGTGCGCGAGCGCCGCGGGTCGACCACGACGACCTTGCCGCCGCGCTCCTGGATCGCGCGCAGCCGCCCGCGCATGTCGGGGGCCGTGAGCAGGCTGCCGTTGGAGGCGAGCGGGTTGGCGCCGAGGATCAGCAGGTGGTCGGTGCGGTCGACGTCCGGCACCGCGATCGTCAGCGAGCCGCCGAACATCAGCGCCGAGGCGATCTCCTTCGGGCGCTGGTCGACCGTGCTCGCGGTGTAGACGTTGCGGGTGCCGAGCGCCTTGGTCAGCACGCGGCCGTAGAGCAGCGCCGCCATGCCGTGGACGGCCGGGTTGCCGATGTAGATCGCGGCGCTGTCGCGCCCGTGCCCGTCGAGCAGCGGCGGCAGGCGCTCGTCGATGCGCGCGAACGCCTCGTCCCACGTCGCGGGTGCGAACGAGCCGTCGGGCTGCTTGAGCATCGGCGTGCGCAGGCGATCGGGGTCCTCGTGCAGCGCCTTGATCGCGACGCCCTTCGGGCACAGGAAGCCGTGGGAGAAGACGTCGTCCTCGTCGCCGCGGACCTTGACGAGCTCGTCGCCCTCGAAGGTCAGGTCGAGTCCGCAGGTGGCCTCACAGAACGGACAGGTGCGGAAGGCCGTGCTCGCCACGCGGCGAGCCTACCGGCGCGCGGGCCGCCAAGCCAGGCAGCTTGCTGCCTAGCGGAAGGCTATGCGCCGTGGCACTTCTTGAACTTCTTGCCCGACCCGCACCAGCACGGGTCGTTGCGCCCGATCTGCTCGGTCTCGTCGAGCCGGCGCTGCTCCACGAACGCGGGCTGCGCCTCCTCTTCCTCGACGCCGTAGCCGTCGCCGCCGTAGGCGCTGGGCTGATCGTCGAGCGTGCCGCCGGAGTAGGAGAACGTCGCGTTGCCGGCCGTGTGGGTCGGCGCGGCGGGGGCGGCGCTGCCGTTCTCGCCCTCCACCTCGACCTCGACGTTGAAGATCATGCGCGCGAAGTCCGACCAGATGGTGTTCATCAGGTCCTGGAAGAGCCCGAAGCCCTCGTTCTTGTAGGCGACGAGCGGGTCGATCTGGGCGAAGCCGCGGAGGTGGATGCCCTCGCGCAGGTAGTCCATGTCGTAGAGGTGCTCGCGCCAGCGCTGGTCGATGATCTGCAGCAGCAGGTAGCGCTCCAGCTCGCGCGTGAGCTCCTCGCCGAGCTCGGTCTCGCGCTCGTCGTAGAGCTTGTGCGCGTCGTCGACCAGCAGGCGCTTGAGCTCCTCGCGGTCGATCGACTCGCGGTCGAGCTCCTCGTGGCCGAAGTCGACCTGGAAGATCTGGTCGAGCTGCGCCCACAGGCCCTCGAGGTCCCAGTCCTCGATGTAGTCGCCGGGCGTGTACTCGTCGACGGTGCGGCCGATCACCTCGGCGATCTGCTCGCGCGCGACGGTCGCCATGTCGCGGCCCTCGAGCACCTCGTCGCGGTACTTGTAGACGATCTCGCGCTGCTGGTTCATCACGTCGTCGTACTCGAGGACGCGCTTGCGGATCAGGTAGTTCTGCTCCTCGACCTTGCGCTGGGCGTTCTCGATCTGCTTCGAGAGCATCTTCGCCTCGATCGGCTCCTCTTCGCCCTCCTCGGTGGTGGGGCCGAGGCGGTCGAGGATGCGGTAGATGCGGTCGCCGGCGAACAGGCGGACGAGGTCGTCCTCGGCGGAGAGGAAGAAGCGCGACTCGCCGGGGTCGCCCTGGCGGCCGGAGCGGCCGCGGAGCTGGTTGTCGATGCGGCGTGACTCGTGCCGCTCGGTGCCGCACGATGTAGAGGCCGCCGGCCGCCAGGACCTCCTCGCGGGCCTCCTCGACGCGCGTCTCGAGCGACGGCAGCACCTGGGCGAAGCGCTCGTCGTAGTCGGGATCGCCGGGCTTGAGGCCGAGCTTGGCGAGCTCGTTGCGCGTGAGCTGCTCGGGGTTGCCGCCGAGCTTGATGTCCACGCCGCGGCCGGCCATGTTGGTGGCGATGGTCACGGCGCCGGGGCGACCCGCGCCGGCGATCGTCTCGCCCTCGCGCTCGGCGTACTCGGGCTTGGCGTTGAGCACCTCATGCGGGATGCCGCGCTTCGCGAGCTCCTGGCCGAGCAGCTCGGAGACCTCGACCGAGATCGTGCCGACGAGCACGGGCTGGCCCTTCTCGTGGCGGGTCTGGATCTCGCGCGCGACCGCGCGCCACTTGCCGTCCTTGGTCTTGAAGACCTGGTCGTTCTCGTCCTTGCGGACCATCGGGCGGTTGGTCGGGATCTGGACGACCGGCAGCTTGTAGATCTTCATGAACTCGGTGGCCTCGGTGAGGGCCGTGCCGGTCATGCCCGCGAGCTTGTCGTACATGCGGAAGTAGTTCTGCAGCGTGATCGTCGCGAGGGTCTGGTTCTCCTCCTGGACGCGCACGCCCTCCTTCGCCTCGACCGCCTGGTGGAGGCCCTCCGACCAGCGGC
This sequence comes from uncultured Solirubrobacteraceae bacterium, assembly GCA_963722815.1. GTDB lineage: Bacteria > Actinomycetota > Thermoleophilia > Solirubrobacterales > Solirubrobacteraceae > DASQFQ01. The sequence continues at coordinate 407,464 of CAVROM010000003.1, read as the reverse complement.
GGCCGTCGAGGATGCGGCCGGTGAACTCGTCGATGATCTTGACCTCGCCGTCGACGACGGCGTAGTCGACGTCGCGCTTGTAGAGCGACTCGGCGCGCAGGGCCTGGATCAGGTGGTTGACGAGCGGGCCGTTCTCGGCCTTGTAGAGGTGGTCGATGCCGAGGAACTTCTCGGCCTTGGCGACGCCGCGCTCGGTGACCGAGACCGTCTTGTGCTTCTCGTCGAACTCGTAGTCGTACTCCGCGACGTAGCCCTTCTTCATCTTCGGGTCCATGCCGTCGGGCTTCTTGCCGGGGGTGAGGCGGGGCGCGAGCTTGGCGAAGCGGCCGTAGTAGTCGGCGGCCTGCTCGGGGGCGCCGGAGATGATCAGCGGGGTGCGGGCCTCGTCGATGAGGATGTTGTCGACCTCGTCGACGATCGCGAAGTGGTGGGAGGAGAGCGGCTTGCCCTCCTCGGTGAAGCGCCCGCCGTGCTGGACCTTCTCCTCCAGGCTGACCGCCATGTTGTCGCGCAGGTAGTCGAAGCCGAACTCGGAGTTGGTGCCGTAGGTGATGTCGGCGGCGTAGGCCGCGCGCTTCTCCTCGTAGGGCTGCATGTTCTGCAGCACGCCGATCGAGAGGCCGAGCGCGCTGTAGATCGGGGTCATCCACTCGGCGTCGCGGCGGGCGAGGTAGTCGTTGACGGTGACGACGTGGACGCCCTCGCCGGCGAGCGCGTTGAGGACGACGGCGAGCGTGGCGGTCAGCGTCTTGCCCTCGCCGGTCTTCATCTCGGCGATCGCGCCGGAGTGAAGCACCATGCCGCCGATCATCTGGACGTCGAAGTGGCGCATGCCCATGTGGCGGCGCGACACCTCGCGCACCAGGGCGAACGTCTCCGGCAGCAGCTCTTCGAGATCCTCGCCGTTGCGCGCGCGCTCGCGCAGGCTGTCGGCCTGCCGGCGGAGCTCATCGTCCTCCAGGAGCTCGAGCTCGGGCTCCCACGAGTTGATGCGGTCCACGCGCTTGGCGTACTGCTTGAACTGCTTCGCCTCGCCCATCCGGAGGGCGCGATCGAGGATCGTCATGACTTCCAGTGTAGGGGCCCGCCGCCCCCGGGCTACACGGCCGGCAGCTGGCCGCCCGCAGCGTCCGGCGGCAGCTGCGGCGAGGCCGCGGCGGCGCGCTGCTCCCGGCGCTTGCGGCGCTTGTCGCGGTGGCGCTTGACCTGGCGGCCGAGCTCCTCGGCGACCAGGTTGACCGAGTGGTTGAGGTCCCGCGACGCGTCCTTCGCCCGCAGGGTGACGCCCTTCAGGTGCAGCGTCGCCTCGGCCACCATGTTCTCGGGGTTCGCGGGGTTGCGCTCCTTGCTCACCTCGATCTCGAGCACGGCCAGGTCGGATACCTGCTTGGCGATCTTCTGGAATCGCTTCGCGACGTGCTCGCGCAGGTCCTCGTTGACCGGAAGGTTGCGTCCCTTGACCTCGATCCGCATGGGACTCCTCTCGTATGTGCCGGCGGTTGGCCTCCCGCCGGACATTACAGGCCTTCACAGCGTTCTCACATAGGTAATGGCCCCCACCCATTCCGCACCTTCCGCCTTCAGCGCGCGGGCGCAGACGTCGAGCGTCGCGCCGGTGGTGTGGACGTCGTCGACGAGCACCGCCGCGCGCGGCGGCGGCGCGGTGGCGACCGCCGCGAACCGCCCGGAGCTCCGGCGCGTGCTCCGCCCCGCCCCGACCTGCCGCCGCCCCCGATCCGTCCGCCTCAGGCAGGGCGAGAGGGGCAGCCCGGCGCGCGTGGCGAGGCCCGCCGCGAGGAGGGCAGCGGGGTCGAACCCCCGGCGCCGGAGCCGGCCCTTGTGGGGAGGGACGGCCACCACCGCCACCCCGGGCGGAGGATGCCCATCGGGACCCTCCGGCCCGGTGCGGAGGTCGAGCGGGAGGTTGGCGGCGAGGTGCGCGGCCATCACGCCCGCGACGGGCAGCGCGCCGTGGAACTTCAGGGCGCGGACGAGGTCGCGCGCCGGCCCGTCGTAGGCCAGCGGCGCCCACGCGCGGTCGAAGGCGGACGTCGCCGCCGGGCAGCCCGCGCGGTGGCGGGGAAGCGCGCAGCGGGGGCAGCGGTGGCCACGCAGCCAGGGCATCCGGCGGAGGCAGGCGCCGCACACCATCCCCTCCCCCAGCGGAGCGCGGCACGCGGCGCACGACGGTGGCGCCAGCAGACCCACCACGGCCCGCAGCGCCGCGGCCGAGCCCGGAGGGCCGGCGGATGGTCGGATGAAAGACACGCGGGGAACCATCTCGCCGCTCGTGCAACGAAACAACACGCGGACGTCACAATCGTGTGCCGTGTCTCTCGACACTTCGTGGACCTTTGCGCCCGGCGTCCTGATCGCCCTGGCCGGCTACGCCGTGATCTACGGCCTGCGCTGGCGGACGAGCCGGCGCGAGGGCGGCGCGAGGGCCGCCGGCACGTGGCGGGCCGTCGCGTGGGCGGGTGGCATCACGTGCCTGTTCGTGGCGCTCGTCTCACCGCTCGACGTGCTCGGCGAGCAGATGGCGAGCTTCCACATGGTCCAGCACCTGCTGATCGCCGACCTCGCTCCGATCCTGCTCACGCTCGCGCTGACCAAGCATCTCCTCCGGCCCCTCACCCGGCGAATCCACTGGCTCGAGCGCAAGGCCGGGCCGTTCGGGCACCCGGCGTTCGGCGTCGTCGCCTACGTCGGCGCGATGTGGCTCTGGCACGTGCCCTACATGTACGACGCCGCGCTCGAGCACAGCGGCGTCCATGTCCTCGAGCACCTCACCTTCGCGGCCGCCGGGCTCCTCTACTGGTGGCACCTGCTGTCACCGATCCGCTCGCGCCTCCGGCTCGGCGGCATGGGCCCGGTCCTCTACATGGGGACGACCAAGATCGCCGTCGGGCTGCTCGGCATCGTCCTGGCCTTCGCCCCGAACGACATCTACAAGGCCTACCCCGACGTCACCCACCTCGGGCTCAGCCGGCTCGACGACCTCCACGTCGCGGGCCTGATCATGGCCCTCGAGCAGTCGGTCGTGATGGGGATCGCGCTCGCCTACCTGTTCGTGCGCATGCTCTCGGAAGCCGATCGGGAGGACGAGCGGGCCGAGCGCTACGAGGCCGCCTCGCCCTCCTGACCGAACCTCCGGCGTACGCGCACACGCTCCGCGTGGGCCTCGTTGAGGCGCCGGTTGTCGCGCATGAAGTCGCGTACGAGGCCGACCTCGTCGGTCGTGTACCCCTCGAGTTGTCGCATGGTGGCGTCGGCGAGCGGCGCGTAGAGGTCCTGCAGCTCGCGCCGCGCGGCGGGCGTGAGCTCGACCAGAACCCGCCGTCGGTCGCCCGGATCCTGGACCCGGCACGCGTAGCCCGCGCGCTCGAGCCGGTCGAGCACGGTCGTCACCGCGCCGGTGCTGAGCCCCGCCTCGCTCGCCAGCCGCCCGGCGCTGACGCCGTCGAGCCGCTCGATGATGTCGAGGCAGCGGGTGTCCGTCCGGTTGAGGCCGAGATAGTCGGCCACCACCTGATCGGCGATGTCGTGGGTGACGCCGCTGAGCCGCAGCTCCTCGGCCACCTCCGAGAGCACGTCATCGCGCGACTCGGCCCGGACGAACCTCATTGCTCTGATTTCCTCAGCACTCAGGGAACCTTACTCGGCTCCCGCACCAACTTCTAGCTCCAGGAGCGCAGGTAATCCCGCTGCTCGGGGGTGAGCACGTCGATTTCCACGCCGAGCGACTCGAGCTTGAGACGCGCGACCTCGCGGTCGACCGCCTCGGGCACCGGATGCACGCCGGCGGCGAGCTCGCCCGGGTGGCGCACGAGGTGCTCGACGGCGAGCGCCTGGTTGGCAAACGACATGTCCATGACCGCCGCGGGATGCCCCTGGCCGGCGGCGAGGTTGACCACGCGCCCGCTCGCCAGCACGTTCAGCTTGCGGTCGCCGACCGCGTACTGCTCGACCATCGGGAGCACCTGGCGCGGCGCGCCGTCGGCCGCCGCCCCCAGCGCCTCGAGGTCGATCTCGATGTCGAAGTGCCCCGCGTTGGCGAGCACGGCGCCGTCCTTCATGCGCTCGAAGTGGCGCGCGCCGAGGACGCCGCGGGAGCCGGTGACGGTCACGAACACGTCGCCGCGCTCGGCCGCGACGACCGCGGGCATGACCTCGAAGCCCTCCATCCGGGCTTCCAGAGCCCGCATCGGGTCGACCTCGCAGATGATCACCTGCGCGCCCGCGCCGCGGGCCCGCAGCGCGATGCCCTTGCCGGTCCAGCCGTAGCCGAGCACCACGAACGTCTTGCCGGCGACGAGCAGGTTCGTCGCCCGCAGGATGCCGTCGAGCGTCGACTGGCCGGTGCCGTAGTGGTCGTTGAACAGCCGCTCGGTGCCGGCCTCGTTGACCGCCAGCACCGGGCAGCCGAGCCGTCCCTCGGCCTCGAGCGCGCGCAGGCGCAGAAGCCCGGTGGTCGTCTCCTCGGTGCCGCCGAGCATGTCGGGCAGCCGGTCCGGGTGGCGATCGTGGATGACGCTCAGGAGGTCGGCGCCGTCGTCCAGGGTGACCTGCGGCCGGCCCTCGACCAGCGCGAGCACGTTGGCGACGTAGGCGTCGACGTCCTCGCCCCGCCGCCCTCGCACGTCGGCGTCGCCACCCAGGGCGGCGACCACGTCGTCCTGCGTGGACAACGGGTTCGCGGCGGTCAGCGCCGCCTCCGCCCCGCCCGCGACCAGCGTCCTGACCAGATTCGCCGTCTCCGCCGTGATGTGGAGACAGGCGGCCACGCGCACACCCGCGAGCGGTCGCTCTGAGGCGAACCGCTCGCGGATCGAGCGCAGCACCGGCATCTGCGCGTCGGCCCACTCGATACGGGCGAGACCGGCGGCAGATGCCACTAGTTAGCCCCTGCGGGCATCCGTGCCGCAGGTCTGATGCCGGGGGTCGCCTTCCGGGCGACGCATTTAGTAGCGGTAGTGGTCGGGCTTGTACGGGCCCTCGACCGGGACCTCGAGGTAGGCGGCCTGGTCGGGCGTGAGCTCGGTCAGGCGGGCGCCGAGCGCGTCCAGGTGCAGCCGCGCGACCTTCTCGTCGAGGTGCTTCGGCAGCACGTAGACCTGCTTCTGGTACTCGTCGTTCTTCGTGAACAGCTCGATCTGGGCGATCGTCTGGTTCGTGAACGAGTTGGACATGACGAAGCTCGGGTGGCCGGTGGCGTTGCCGAGGTTCAGCAGGCGGCCCTCCGAGAGGACGATGATCGAGTGGCCGTCGGAGAAGCGCCACTCGTCGACCTGCGGCTTGATGTTGATCCGCTCGATGTTCTTCGTGGCGGTCAGGCCGGCGATGTCGATCTCGTTGTCGAAGTGGCCGATGTTGCCCACGATCGCCTGGTGCTTCATCTTCGCCATGTGCTCGGCGGTGATGATGTCCTTGTTGCCGGTGGCGGTGATGAAGATGTCCGCCGTGCCGACGACGTCGTCGAGCGTGACGACCTGGTAGCCCTCCATCGCGGCCTGGAGCGCGCAGATCGGGTCGATCTCGGTGATCAGGACGCGCGCGCCCTGGCCCCGGAGCGACTCCGCGCAGCCCTTGCCGACGTCGCCGTAGCCGCAGACGACCGCGACCTTGCCGCCGATCATGACGTCGGTGGCGCGGTTGATGCCGTCGATCAGCGAGTGCCGGCAGCCGTAGAGGTTGTCGAACTTCGACTTGGTGACCGAGTCGTTGACGTTGATGGCCGGGAACAGCAGCTGGCCGGTGGCGGCGAACTGGTAGAGCCGGTGCACGCCGGTCGTGGTCTCCTCGGTCACGCCGAGGATGTTGCGGCCCATGCGGGTGAAGCGGTCCGCGTCCTGCTCGAGCGAGCGCTGGAGCGTGGTGAGGATGATCCGCAGCTCGTCGTTCTCCGCGGAGGCGGGATCCGGCACCGCGCCGGCCTGCTCGTACTCGACGCCCTTGTGGACGAGCAGCGTCACGTCGCCGCCGTCGTCGAGGATCATGTTCGGGCCCTCGCCGTCAGGCCAGGCCAGCGCCTGCTCGGAGCACCACCAGTACTCCTCGAGCGTCTCGCCCTTCCAGGCGAAGACCGGGACGCCGGTCTCGGCGATCGCCGCCGCGGCATGGTCCTGGGTCGAGAAGATGTTGCAGGAGCACCAGCGGACCTCGGCGCCGAGAGCAGTCAGCGTCTCGATCAGCACCGCGGTCTGGACGGTCATGTGCAGCGAGCCGGTGATGCGCGCGCCCTTGAGCGGCTGCGCGTCGGCGTACTCGGCGCGGGTGGACATCAGGCCGGGCATCTCGTGCTCGGCGAGCTCGATCTCCTTGCGCCCGAACGGGGCGAGCGAGAGATCGGCGACCTTGTAGTCGGTCGCGGTGGCGGTGGGGGTCATGCAACCTCCGTGAGGGGTGTCGTTGTGGAGAGCAGGCGCTGGTGTTTCTCCTGCTCCCAGCGCAGCCAATTGGGGACGGGGACGTGCTCCGGGCGCTCGGCCTGCGCCTCGAACCAGTCGTCCGTGGCGGAGCGGAGGCGGTCGTCGCTGCGCAGCCGCAGCGCAAAGGCCAGGTCGGAGAGCCCGATGTCGTGCTCGGCGAGCAGCTCGCGCAGGGTGCGCAGGCGCTGCAGCTCGGCCGGACCGTAGAGGCGGTAGCCGGCGTCCGAGCGAGCGGGCTCCACGAGCCCGACGCGCTCGACGTAGCGCAGCATGCGTGGCGACCAGCCCGTGGTCTCCGCGGCCTCGTTGATCGTGAGGGCGTCCATCCAGACGACAAACCCTAACACAGTTGTGTCAAGGTTCTGGAGCCCGCCGGAGACGGTGGCCAGGCGCTGCGCTCGCGATTAGTGTGTCGCAATGATTCTTCGCACCGCCGCGCTCAGCGGCCTCGCCCTTCTCGCCGTTCCCGCGACGGCGCTCGCTCTCGGCCCTCCTCCCGTCGTGATCTCGGTCGGACCCAGCGGCCAGGCCAACGGCCCGTCAGGCGGCGGCACGATGTCCGGCGACAACCGCAAGGGCCGGCTGGCCGCGTTCCACTCCGAGGCCAGCAACCTCGTCGGAGGGGACAGCAACAGCGTTGCGGACGTCTTCGTCTACAAGCGCCCTAGCGGCTTTCGCGCCGCGGGCGGCACGCTGCGCCGTGTAAGCCTCACCGACAGCGGCGGCCAGGCCAACGGACCGTCGACGAACCCCTCGCTCGACGGTCGTGTCCTGCTGGGTGACGGCAACCGGCCGCCGCACTGCGTCGCGTTCCAGTCCGAGGCCTCGAACCTCAACAGCGCGGACCGCGACAAGACCTCCGACATCTTCGTGCGCGATCTGGCGCACGGCCGCACCAAGCTCGTCTCACGCGGGATCGGCGCCGCCGCGACGAACCCCTCGATCGACGGGAGCTGCAGGAGCGTCGGCTTCGAGGCCGGCGGGCGCGTCTATCTCGCCAAGGTGGGTGGCTCCGTGAAGTCGCTCGGCAGCGGCCACGACATCGACCTCGCGCTCGACGGCACGGGCGTCACCTGGGTCTCGGGCGGGCAGGTCAAGCTTCGGCGCGCGGGACGCACGTCGACGGTGGCGGCGGGCGCCAACCCGACCGTCTCCGACCTCACCAAGCTCACCTCGGGCGCTCACGTCTGGGGCGTGAGCTTCCAGACGAGCGCGAACCTGGTCGGCCGTGACCACAACTCGGGCAGCGATGTCTACGTACGGACCCTCGGCGCGAGGGGCGGCGTGAAGAAGACGGATCTCATCTCAGCGTTCCAGCGCGGCGCGGGCAGCGTCGGTGGCGACAACGAGAACGGCGGCCTCACGGCGTTCGCGGCCGCGACCGGCTTCGTCTGGTTCGTCAACCACGACTCGTCCGGATCGACGCTCTTCTACCGCAACAACAACTCGGGCAACATCGACGACCTCGTGCACGCCAATGCCCTCAGCGACGTCGAGACGAGCGCACGCGGCAACTTCGTGGTGTACACCGCCGATCGGGACGTGTACTTGAAGTCCCTGGGGGGCAAGTAGGTCCCGCCCGCCCTACCGGGCGCGGCTGCGCCGCGCCTCCAGTTGCCGCTGGACCTGCGCGATCTTCGCGCGGCCCTGCGGCGACTCGGCGTAGTTCTTGGCCTTGGTGAAGAGGCGGCGGCCCTGGGGGGATGTGGCGAATTTGGCGAGCTTGTTCAGAAGGGGCATGGACAGGTCCTACCCATCCAGCCGGAAATCCGCGTCGGCGTCGATCTCCACAACGTCCATCTGCGCCTTCTGGAGCTTGCCGGCGTAGTCCCAGTTCATCGACTGCCAGCGGGTGAACTGGTCGAGCACCCACATGCCCGACTGGCGTGAGCCGTTGCCGGACTTGCCATTTCCGCCGAACGGCAGGTGCGCCTCGGCGCCGGAGGTCGAGTTGTTGACCGAGAGCATGCCCGCGCTGACGGCCTGCCGGAAGCGCAGGGCGTGCTTGGGGTCGTTCGTGTAGATCGCCGACGACAGCCCGTAGCCGTGGTCGTTGGCGAGCCCGATCGCCTCGTCCCAGGTCGAGAACTTCGCCACGGGCACGATCGGGCCGAACGTCTCCGTGACCGCGAGGTCGTCCCCGGGCTTGACGCCGGTGACAATCGTCGGGTGGTAGAAGAGCCCGCCCGCGGGGTCGCCGACGAAGCCGTCACGCGGCGCGTCGGAGCTGACGCGGCCGGTCGCGCTGGAGCCCAGGACCTCGTGGTGGTCCTCGATCAGGCCGAGCCAATCCTCGAAGCGCTCGGCGAAGCGCTCGTGCAGCATCGGGCCGTAGAGGACGTCCTCGGTCGGGTCGCCGATCGCCGCCGCGCGGGTGCGCTCGTCGAGCCGCTTGACGAACTCATCGTGCACGTCCTCGTGGACGACGGCGACGCCGAGCGAAGTGCAGCGCTGGCCGGCGGTGCCGAAGCCGGAGAACAGCGCACCCTCGACCGCGAGGTCGAGGTCGGCGTCGTCCATCACGACCAGCGGGTTCTTGCCACCGAGCTCGAGGCACGGGTTCTGCAGATGGCGCCCGCACAGCTCGCCGATCTTGGCGCCGACCGCGCTCGAGCCGGTGAAGCCGACCTTGTCGACGAGGCCCGCGTCGAGCGCGCGCTCGAGGCCCTCGAACGTCGCTGCGCCCTCGGCCTGGACGAGGTTGAGCACGCCGCCGGGCACGCCGCCGGCGTGAAACAGCTGCGCTAACGCGTCGCCCAGCGCCGGCGAGTACTCGGCCGGCTTCCAGACGACCGCATTGCCGCACAGGATCGCCGGGACGAGGTACCAGGACGGCACCGCGACCGGGAAGTTGCCGGCGGTGATGATCGCGGCCACGCCGACCGGGACGCGGAACGTGAAGAGCTGCTTGTCGGGCATCTCCGACGGCACGGTCTGGCCGTAGAGCCGCCGGCCCTCGCCGACGAAGAAGTCGCAGGTGTCGATGATCTCCTGCACCTCGCCGAGCGACTCGGCGTACGGCTTGCCGACCTCTTGGGTCACGAGGCGGGAGAGCGCCTCCTTGTTCTGCTCGACGAGCCGGCCGACGTTGGCGATCACGCGGCCGCGGACCGGCGCGGGCACGGCGGCCCACTCCTTCTGCGCGGCGCGAGCGGCGCGGCAGGCGTCCTCGAAGGTCTGGGCGTCGCCGAGCAGGACCTCGGCGACCACCTCGTCGGTACGGGCGGGGTTGGTTGACGTCAGGCGGCCTCCAGGCGCGTCCTCGCGCGGCCGGCCGTCGACGATCGAAGCGATGGTGCGGGGCATGGGCGATGAACTTAGCGGGGTGTCACGGCGCGGCCGCGTCGGCGACCGCGGCGAGCGCGTCCGCCTCGGGCCCGGCGAGCACGCGCGCGATCGTGAGGTCGAGCGCGGGCTCGTAGGGCGCGAGCCCCTCCCGGACGGCGCCGGCCTCCGGCTCGGCCACCCCGACGCTGCCGAGCGGCACGTCGAGCGCGGCGAAGTGCGCGGCCTGGCCGGGGGTGAGCGTGCGGTAGCGGCCCTCCATCGCGTCGAGCCGCTCCTGTGCGCCCGGGCCGACGGCGACGCGCACGTAGGAGGCGACGACCGGCGCCTCGCGCCCCGCCTCGGCGGCGGCCTCGCGCACCCACTCGCGGGCCCGCGCCGCGCCGTCGGGCAGCATCCAGTTCAGGAGCACGCCGCCGGCGATCTCGCCGCCGAGGCGGCACAGGCGCGGCCGCATCGCGGCGATGACGATCCGCACCCCGGCAGGCAGCCGGTCGCGGAGCTCGGCGACCGCGTGGCGCAGCGGCTCGATCTGCGGGCTCAGCGTGCCCGATCCGATCCCGAGCCACAGCCGCGCCGGGTCGAGCCCGAGCCGCTCGACGTCCGCCGCGATCGCCGCCGGCTCGTAGCGCTGGAGCGGCAGCACGCCGACGCCGAGGTCGAGCCCCGGCGCGCCTTCGGCGAAGTGCGCGAGCGTCTCGAGACCGGGCGCGCCCGGCGCGTCGTTCGCCCACAGCGAGTGGTAGCCCAGCGTGTGGCAGCGCGCCGCGAGGTCGCGCGCGAGCCCGGGGTCGAGACCTGCGTCGATGCCCAGCGCGCGCATGACTCAGGACCGTACGGCCCAGGCGCCGGCGACGCACGGCGGGAGCACGACGGCGCCCGCGGCGGCGACGGCCTCCGCGAGCCGCGCGTCGAGCGTCTCAACCCCCAGCTCCTCCTCGGTGGCGATGCCGCTCGCCAGGATCTGCGGCGCCAACGAGCGCGCGACGCCGGCCAGCAGCCGCTCCGGCCGCTCGCCCGGCTGCAGGTAGCCCTGGACGCCGAAGCCGGCCACGTCCTCGAAGCCCGCGGCGCGGAGCAGCGGGCCCAGGCGGGCGCCGATGCGGGGATCGGCGCCGGCGGCACGGAAGCCCGCCTCGACCCACCGCAGCACGGTGGCGGCGAGCTCCACGGGCGGCTCGGCGCGAGCGGTGCCGATGTCGAAGTCGAGGGCCACCATCAGGCCGCCGGGGCGCAGGTTCTGGCGGTGGTGGCGGAGCACGTCGACGGCGTCCGGGAGGTGGAAGAGCAGCAGCCGGGTGACGATGGCGTCGAACGGCTCGGCGGCGCGGAACGCCCGCGCGTCCCCCTGCTCGAAGGCCATGTTGCCACCGCGCCGGGACTCCGCGATGGCGAGCAGCGCTTCGGACTGGTCGACGCCCAGCACGGAGCCCTCGGCCCCGACCAGCTCGGCGACCAGCGACGCGACGTGGCCCGGCCCGGTGCCGAGGTCGAGCACCCGCATGCCATGCCCGATGCCCGCGGCCCGCAGGAGCAGCGCGGTGGCGGGAGCGATCGCCGCGGCCTGCTGGTCGAGGCGTTCGACCTCCGCTTCGTCGGAGCCCAGTACGTAGCGCGGCCTTACGCTCAAACCAGGGCGATCCTACGCCTGGCAGGATGCGCGCGTGCACATCGAGCTCCCGGCCTCGCTGCAGGGCGACGGCGTGGCGCTGCGCCGCCTGCGGGCCGGCGACGCCCGCGCCTACGCGGCGGCGTTCAAGGACGATCCCGAGCTCGGCCGGCTGATCGGGACCGAGGAGGACCCCGACGAGGCGCGGGTGCGCCAGCGAGCGACCGCCGACCGGCGGTTCGAGCTCGCGATCGCCGACGACGACGACGCCTTCGCCGGCATGGTGTTGCTGCACTCGCTCGACGAGCGCCACCGCCGCTGTGAGGTCGGCTTCTGGCTCGTCCCCGCCGCGCGCGGGCGCGGCCTCGCGACCCGCGCGGTGCGGCTCGTCGTCGCGTGGGCGTTCGAGGAGCTCGACGTGCTGCGCGTCGAGATGACCACCACGCCCGACAACGCGGGGGTGTTCGCGCTCGCCGAGCGGCTGGGCTTCACGCACGAGGGCGTGCTGCGCAAGCGCAACCTCGAGCGCGGGCAGCGCGTCGACGTGGTCTGGTTCGGCGTGCTGCGCGAAGAGTGGCGCTGAGTTACGGGCGGATCCTGCGGCTGCCCGGGGCGCCGCGGATGGCGGCCTCCGCGCTGGTACTGGGGATCGCGGGGACGATGGCGCCGGTCTCGCTGGTGCTGTTCGCCCACGACGCGACCGGCTCGTTCGCGTCCGCCAGCGTGGTGCTCGCCGCGTCCACGGCCGGCGGGCTGCTGGCCGCGCCGCTGCGCGGGCGGCTCGTCGACCGGATCGGGCCGAGCGCCGCGATCCTGCGGCTGGTGGTGCCGGCGGCGGCGACCGACGTCGTCTTCATCGTCGCCGGGCACGCCAAGGCGCCGGCGGGGGTGCTGGTGGCGGTGGCGCTCGTGGCCGGCGCGGTGATCGCGCCCTCGACGGCGGCGGTGCGCAGCGTGTGGTCGGACCTGCTGGCGGCCGACGCGGAGGCGCGGCAGGCGGGCTACGCGTTGATCGGCATGCTGCAGGAGGTCGCGTTCGTGGCCGGCCCGCTGGTGGCCGGCGCGGTCATCGCGCTGTGGTCGACGACCGCCGCGGTGGCGGTGACCGCCGGGCTGACGCTCGTGGGCGGGATCGCGTTCGCGACCTCCGCCGCCGCGCGAGGGCGCGCACCGCAGGGCCGGCAGCCGCGCTCGGGCCTCGTCACCACGCCCGGCATGCTGACCGTGCTGATGAGCGCGGCGGCGTTCGGCGCCAGCTTCGGCGCGCTCGACATCGCGCTCCCCGCCTTCGCCCGCGACCACGGGTCGGTGGCCGCGGCCGGCGTGCTGCTCTCGGCGCTGGCGGCGGGGATCGGCAGCGGCTCCTTCGTCTACGGCCTGCGGCCGCCGCGGCGCGCGGCGAGCCGCCGCTACGCGCCGCTGTGCGGGCTGGCCGCGCTCGGGCTGCTGCCGCTGATCGCCACGCCTGGGCTCGGCGCGATGCTGGCCCTGGCGGTGCTCGCGGGCCTCTGCTTCGCGCCGGTGACGACGACCCAGATCGCGGTGCTCGACGAGGTCGCGCCGCGCGAGCGCCCGGCCGAGGCGTTCTCGTGGCTCGCGATCCTCTACGGGGCGGGCTCGGCGGCGGGCGCGGCGCTCGGCGGCCAGCTCGTGAGCGCCGACGGGCCGCGCGCGGCGATCGTCGCGGCGTGCGCGGCGACCGCGCTGGCGTGGGCGGTGACGACGCTGCGCAGCGGGACGCTCAGCGTGCCGCCAGGCCCGCCTTGAGGCGGTCGATCGGCTCGACGCCGAACGGGTCGGTGCCGCTCAGCACCGCGAGGTAGAGCGAGACGAGGTCGCCGAGCAGGACGTGGGAGACGAGCCGCTGCAAGGGCGTCTCGCCGCGCGGCGTGATGCGCTCGACGACGGCCGCCTGGGCGCCGACGATCTCGGCGGTCAGCTCGATCCGCGCCTGCATCCGCTCGCCGGCGCCGGGATCCTCGAGGAAGACGGCGGCGAAGCGCGCGAGGCTGCTCGCCTCGGACCACCCGACGATCTCGTTGTGCCCGGCCTCGGGCAGCTCGGCGGCGAACGCGGGGAGCTTGGCGTTCTCGTTGAGCTGGCACTTCCAGCGGTAGGCCGCCGCCGCGGCGGGCCCCGGCCCCGCGATCACCGGCACCGCCTCGTGCAGCGCGCGGGCGAGCCGCTTGGCCTCGCCGTCCTCGTCGCCGCCGGGCCCCCACTCCTCGGCCAGCGAGCGCGCGAACGGCACGGTCGCCTCGATCTCCGGGCGCAGCGACGGCGCGCAGCCCGCGACGGCCGCCACCTCCAGCGCGACCACGAACGAGTAGCCGACTGCGGCGCGGGGCTGGAAGCCGCCGGGCAGCGGGATCACCGGCACCTTGTCGTGGCGGGCGCGGGCGGGCAGCTCGCCGCCGCTCGAGCTCACCACGCGCGGCGCACCGGCCTCGCCGGCGGCGTCGTAGGCGGCCAGCGTCTCCTCCGTGTTGCCCGAGTAGCTCGAGCACAGCACGAGCGTCTCCGGCCCGGTCCACGCCGGCAGCTCGGCGCCGCGCGACAGCTCCAGCGGGCGCGCGAGCCCAGGCCACAACGCGGCGCGCGCCAGCGCGCCGCCCACGCCCGACCCGCCCATGCCGGCGACGATCAGCCCGCCCGCGGTGCCCGCGGGCTGGAGCGAGGCCGCCTCGACGCGCCACAGCGCGTCCTCCAGGTGATCCGGCAGCCCCAGGATGTCGGCCGCCTGGCCGGTCGTGTCCACCTCGGCGACGGCAGCGCTGTCGAGCGCGGCCATCAGTGTGGCGTCCCGGGCCGTTCCGTCTGGCAGACCGGCCGCCGGCGCCGCCAGGCGAGGACGCAGGGCCGGAGCAATGCTGGTTGCATTGCCCGGTCCGAGGACGACGCATGGCGGTGATCGGCGGCCGCCGATGCCGGGCGGAAGGGTCCGGGACGGCGCACTAAAAGCGGATCGCGCCGTCCGGCAGCTCGACGCCGGGGAACAGCCGGGCGCCGTTGGCGAGCACGTTGTCGGCGCCGACCGTCACGCCCTCGCCGAGTACGGAGAGCCCGGTGATGTGCGTGTTGTCGCCGATCCGCGCGCCGCCGCCGACGATGCAGCCGCTGAGCGTGCAGTTGGCCCCGATCTCGGCTCCGCGCATGACCACGGCGCGCTCGATCACCGTCTGCGGCCCGACCGTAACGCCGGACTCGAGCACGACGCGGCCGCCGACGCGGGCGCCGTCGGCGATCCGGCAGCCGCCCTCGACCAGCGCGGACGGGATGATCCGCCCCTCGCACTCGACCGACTGCTCGACGACGAGGTAGCCGTCGCCGGCGCGCTCCGCGAACGCGGTTCCGACCGTGCCCTCGAGGATGTCGAAGGTCGCCTCGAGGTAGCGCTCGGGCGTCCCGATGTCGAGCCAATAGTTCTCGCTCACGCAGCCGTAGAGGCCGCTGCCCACGAGCTGCGGGAACACGTCGCGCTCGATCGAGGCGGGTTGGTCGGCCGCCAACAGGTCGAGCACCGAGCGCTCGAGCACGTAGGCGCCGGCGGAGATGTTGTGCGTGTCGATCTGGTCGTAGGACGGCTTTTCCACGAACTCGGTGACGGCGCCGTCGCCGTCGGTCCGCACGAGCCCGTAGTTCGTCGGATCCTCCACCGGGGTCAGCGCGAGCGTGGCGGTCGCGCCGGTCTTCTCGTGCTGGGCGAGCTGCGCCGACAGGTCGAGGTCGGTCAGGACGTCGCCGTTGAGCATGAAGAAGCGGTCGTCGAGCAGCGACTCGGCGTACTTCACCGCGCCGCCGGTGCCGAGCGGCGTCGGCTCCTCGACGTAGCGCAGCCGCACGCCGAACGCGCTGCCATCGCCGAGCACGTTGCGCACGCCGGAGGCCATGTGGCCGCAGGAGATGACGATGTCCTCGACGCCGTGCGTGCGCAGCCAGTCGAGCATGAAGGCGATGAACGGGCGGTCGACCAGCGGCACGACCGGCTTGGGGACGGTGGTGGTGAGCGGGCGCAGCCGGGTGCCTTCGCCCCCGGCCAGGATGAGCGCCTGCATCAGACCGCGACCCCGTCGACCGAGGAGCGCTCCGACAGCGACGGCCGCCCGACGCCCTCGTAGGTGAGCCCGGCGGCCGTGGCGGCGTCGGGATCGAGGAAGTTGCGGCCGTCGACCAGCAGCGAGCCGCGCATGCTCTCGGCCGCCGCGCGCAGGTCGAGCTCCCGGAACTCGGGCCACTCCGTGACGAGCACGACGGCGTCGGCGCCCGCCATGGCCGCCTCGGCAGAGGCCGCGAACTCGACGCCCTGCAGCATCTTGCGCGCCTCCGCCTCCGCGACCGGGTCGTAGGCGCGGACCTTCGCGCCCGCCGCCTGCAGCCGTGCGGAGAGCACCAGCGACGACGCCTCGCGCATGTCGTCGGTGTTCGGCTTGAACGCCAGCCCGAGCAGCGCGATCTCCTTGCCGACCAGCGTCCCCAGGTACTTCTGGAGCTTCGACATCACGCGCCGCTTCTGCAGCTCGTTGACCTCGATCACCGCGTTGAGCAGCTGGAAGTGGTAGCCGGAGTTGCCCGCGAGCTGCTTGAGCGCGGACACGTCCTTGGGGAAGCACGAGCCGCCGAAGCCGATCCCGGCCTGCAGGAACTTCGGGCCGATGCGGTCGTCCAGCCCCATCCCGCGCGCGACCTCCACGACGTCGGCGCCGGTCTCCTCGCACACGTTGGCGATCTCGTTGATGAATGAGATCTTCGTGGCCAGGAACGCGTTGGAGGCGAGCTTGACCATCTCGGCGCTCTTGATGTCCGTGCGCACGACGGCGGTGTCGAGCGGCGCGTACAGCTCGGCCACCGCGTCGCCCGCCCAGTCGCCGTCGTCGCCGATCACGACCCGGTCAGGCTCGAGGAAGTCCTTCACCGCCGAGCCCTCCTTCAGGAACTCGGGGCAGGAGACGTAGCGGAAGCCCTCCTTGTCCTGCTCGCGGAAGGCGCGCTTGATCGCCTCGCCGGTGCCGCAGGGGACGGTCGACTTCATCACGAGCGCGTGGCGGTCGGAGGCCGGCATGGCGTCGACCACCGCGTGGACGGCGGAGAGGTCCGCGTCGCCCGAGTAGGTCGGCGGCGTGCCGACGGCGACGAACAGCAGCCGCGCGTGCTCCAGCGCGTCCGCGAGGTTCGTCGAGAAGTGCAGGCGATCACGGTGGCGCTCGACGAGCTCCGCGAGCCCCGGCTCCCAGATCGGGATCCGGCCCTGCTTGAGGCCCTCGATCTTCGCCTCGTCGATGTCGATGCAGTAGACGTCCGAGCCCAGCTCGGCGAATCCCGCGGCCGTGACGAGACCGACGTACCCAGTGCCGATGACGCCGATCGGCTCCCGTGCGTTCGTGCTCATGAGACGGAGGAGCCTAGCGGGCGCTACTTCTGGCCGAGCCGTCTCAAGGAGGCCGCGATCCCGAGCATCTGGTCCTTCCCGAGCGACTGGGTCAGGGTGTTCGAGACCCAGTAGACGGCGTGCTTCGTCCGCCACGCCACGATCCGCAGCCGGCTGCCGTCGTAGTGCAGCTCGAGCCTGCGGCCGTTGACCCTCCGGATCTCGGATGGGTCGTCGAGGATCGGAGGTTCGCGCCAGGTCATGCCCTGGATGCCGTAGTACTCGCCGATCACGCCCTTGGAGACCACGAGCCGGTACGCGCGGTGCTTCTTGCCGCGCTCGTCCTCGATGTTGTAGATCCGCGGCTCGGTGCCGGCGTAGCGCGAGCCGCGGTAGCGCAGCGTCGGGAAGTAGAACGGGAAGCGCGCGCGGCGGGCGCCGACGATCGCCTGGTCCTCGCCCTCGCGGCGCGCGACCTCGAGCCCCGGCACGTCGGAGCGCTTGTTGCGCTTGCCCTTGCGCGCCGAGGCCGACTTGCGGTCCTCAGCCGAGGCGCGCGAGGTCTGCCGCGGCTTCTTCGACGCCTTCGCGTGCAGGAACTCGTCGGCGGTCTTGTCGAGCTTGGCCTGGGAGGCGGTCAGGTACACCGGGTCGTTGTCCAGGTTGATCCGGAAGCGCACCTCGCGGACCGGCTTCTGCCCGGTGAACAGCACCAGCTTGAGCAGCGAGAAGACGTCCTTCTTCTGGCGCAGGCCCCTGTCGGTGTCGGTGTAGCGGGCGAACAGCCTCGCCAGCTCGGTGCGGCGGTTGTACTTGAGCAGCCGCCGCGCGCCGGCGGCGTTGCGCAGCTGGCGCAGGAAGTCCTGCTGCCGCGCGGCGCGCACGAGGTCGTTGTCGCCGTGGCGGTAGCGGACGTAGTCGAGCGCGTCGCGCCCCTTGAGCTTCTGGTAGCCGGGGTCGACGTCGATCGTCGCGTAGTTCTCGCCCTGCGTGTTGTCGTTGAAGTAGTGCCGGTCGATGTCGACGTAGACGCCGCCGATCGTGTTCACGACCTTGCGGAAGCCGCCGAAGTTCACGTTGACGACGTGGTTGATCTTGAACGGCTGGCCAGGCTTCTCGAACAGCTTCTTGACCGTCTTGACGGTCAGGCGCGGGCCGCCCAGCTCATACGCGGCGTTGATCTTGTCCGTGCCGTGGCCGGGGATCTTGACCTTGAGGTCGCGCGGCACCGACATCACCGCGGTCGCCTCCTTGTCGGGGTCGAGGCGCACGAGGATGATCGTGTCCGAGCGCGGCTTGAGCCCGAGCTTCTTGTCCCCGTAGCGCTGGTCGGAGCCGAGGATCATCAGCGTTTGCGCCTCGCCGGCCTGCGCGCGGTCGATCTCGGGGATCTCGATCGGCGCGCGGCCCTCCTTCTCGATCGTGTTGATGATCGAGTCCGCCTGCAGGAAGCCCGCCGCCGACACGCTGCCCGCGGCCAGCAGCACGATCACGAGCCCGGCCAGAGCGCCGCGTTTGAGCAGGCTGCGCCCGACGTTCGGGACCGGCTCCTGTGGGTTCACGCAATGCCCCCGTCGACGGCGCGCAGCTCGCCGGGCGGGCGCTCGAGGCCCTCGGGCAGGTGGAGGATGAAGTCGCCGACCGCCTGCCGGTAGCGCGACAGCGACAGCACGGAGACCCACTCGTCGGGGCCGTGGTGGCCGGCGCCGCTCGGGCCGAACTCGACGGCCGGGACGCCGGCCTCGAGGAACGAGCCGGCGTCCGAGGCGCCGTCACGGCCGACGCTCAGCGACTCGCCGCTGGTCAGCCGCGCGGCGACGTCGCAGAGCGCCATCACGTAGGGGTTCGAGCGCGACACGTAGGCGGGCTTGCGGATGAACGTGCGCGGGATCTCGATGTCCGGGATCGTCCGGATCTGCTCGAGGATCTCACCCGGATCCTGGTTCGGCAGATAGCGGATGTCGACGACCATGGTGCACTCGTCCGGGACCTTGTTCAGCGCGTCCCCGCCGTTGATCCGGCCGAGGTTGATCGACGGGCGGTCGAACAGCTCGGAGGACTCGCGCGAGAACGGCAAGGTCTCGATTCGGCGGAACACGTCGATGGCCTTCAGCACCGCGTTGTCGCCCAGCCACGGCGTGGAGCCGTGCGCGGCGCGGCCGCTGACCACGATCCGGCAGGCGAGCACGCCCTTGGCCTGGATGCCGACGTGGAGCTGGGTCGGCTCGCCGGTGATCGCGAAGTCGCCGATGAAGCCCTGCCGCACCATCTCGTCCGTCGAGCGCACGTGCAGGTCCTCGGACTCCTCGTCGGGCGCGCACAGGAAGCGCACCCGCACACGGGCACCGGCGTTCACGTCGTGGAGGGCACACATCATCGCGGCGAGCGCGCCCTTCATGTCGTAGGCGCCGCGGCCGATCAGCCGGTCGCCCTCGACACGCGGCTTGAACTGCTCCGGGTGGCCGGGCACGACGTCGAGGTGCCCGTGCAGCACGATCGTGGGCGCGTCGCGCGGGCCCGATCTCGGCCGTCAGCACCGGCAGGCCGTTGAAGTCGTGGTCCTCGACATCGATCTCGCGCGCCTCGAGCCAGCCCTTGACGAAGCCCGCAGCCGCGCGCAATCCATCGATGTTCGAGGTGTCATAGGTGATCAGGCGCTCGGCCAGGGCGCGTTCGTCCACCCGGCCCAGAGTATCGGCGGTCGCTGTCAGGACTTCGGATCGGGCAGGCACGGGGTGCCGCCGGAGAGCAGCGCCTCGCCGCGGTCCGGGAAGAGCTGGAGCCCGTACGTCCAGCCCGGATCGGCGGTCGCGAAGACGGCCGGGAAGCGCCCGTGGCGGCCGAGAACGCGCACCCGGTGGCCACGCCGGCGCCAGAAGCGGGCGGCCTGGCGCAGGACCTGCTGCTGGTCACCAGAGAGGCGCAGGCGGATGCGGTAGCCGCTCGTCACCTCGTGGCGCTTGCCGGCGTCGCAGCGGGTCGGCGAGACGACCTCGCCCGGCTCAGCCGCCATCCCGAGATGGTCGGCCGCCTCCTCGAGCTCGGCCTGCAGCGAGCGCTCGGCGCGCGCGAGCTTCGAGTCGGGTGCGTCGCCTGCCGCCGAGCCGCCGCAGCCGGCCACGAGGACGACCCACGCCAGCCCGAGCGCCATGCGCCTAGAAGAGGCCATCGTCCACGTTCACGTCGTCGAGGTACCCGGCCGTGATCAGGCCGATGTTGCGCAGCGACTCCGAGCCCTCGTTGAAGTAGCTCGAGTGGCCGGAGATGTCGCCGGTGTGGAAGCGCGTGGCGCCGAACGCGCGGTCGTGGGGGTTCGGGCCGTGCCACTCCGAGTAGCCGACCAGGTCCCACTTCGCGAGCCCGACCCAGACGTTGCCGTCGCCGAGGTCGCTCGCGTGATCCACGCCGACGCCGGGCGAGCCGACCAGCACGGTCTCGTCGACGTCGAGGCCCTGGCTCGACTCGGCCATCCCGGTCACCACCGAGCCGTAGGAGTGGCCGATCACCGTCCAGTGCAGGCGCTCGGAGCGCTGGGCCCGGATGCCCTGCACGAACTGCGGCAGCGCCTCGGCGCCGGGCCCGGCGGCGCCGGTGCCCAGGGCGGTCGCGCCCTCCGGCGTGTCGTAGCCGAGCCACTGGATCGTCGCGACCTGGTCGGGGTCGAACTGCGAGGCCTGGTGCTGGACGCGCTCGGCGTCGCCGCCGGTGAAGTTGTTCAGGTCGTTGTTCATGCCCGGCACGACGACCGCCACGTGGCGCGCGGTCATGAGGTCGCCGAACACCTCGGCCGCGCGGCCGTCGCCGGCCGGGTCGAAGAGCAGGAAGCGTCGATTCGGGTCGTCGAGCTCGCGCAGCTTGCGCAGCCGCGGGTCGTCGTCGCCGACCCCGTCGGCCTGCAGCCGCGCGATCTCGCGGTCGATCGCCTCGGCGTTGGCCGCGTAGCGGAGCGGGATCGGGGCGCCGTCGCGGTTGCCGACCAGCTCGGGGCGCTCGTGCGCGAGCGCGGCGGCGACGTCAGGGTCCAGACCCTTGAAGAACGCCGCCAGCGCGGCCGGATCGGGGTCGCGCGCGACCACGCCCTGGAGGTCGCTCGCGGCGCGCTGCACCGCCTCCGGATCGACGCTCGTGGCCGCGCCGCCGCCCGAGCACTGGCCGGCGATCTGGCAGACCGCGCGCGTGGCCTCGTCCGCAATCGGCCGCGCCGGGCCAGAAACCACCAGGGCGCTGACGATCACCGCGACGAGCAGCAGCACGCCGACGTACTCCGCGGTGACCTGTCCGCGCTCCCGTCGCAGCATGGCCCGAGGGTGTCGCGGACGGCACTCTGGCGCCAGAGTCGCGAGGCCCAACCTTCCGGCTGGGACCGGCCCTCAAAGCTCAAGCCGAGGGCCGTCTGGGCCGACGATAATCCCAATGGAACAGCGCGGTGACGACCGGCGCGTAGCGGCCGCCAGCGCCGCCGCGATCTACTCGGGTGCGGCGTTCGTGGGCATCGTGGAAAGCCTGGTGCCGGGCGGCGAGGCGTTCTCCGTGCTGCCCGCCGCCGCCGCGCTGATCATCTCGGCGCTCACGCTCCTGCTCGGCCCGCGCGTGCCGCGGGTCGCCCTCGCGGCGCTCGGCCCGCTCGGCGCGGCGATGATCGGCGCCGCGATCGCCACCACCACGGGCTACTCCGACTCGGCCGTGCTCTACATGTGGCCCGCCGTCTGGATGGCGTTCTTCTTCGGCACCGGGGGCACCGCCTTCATCGTCGGCTGGATCGGCGCGGTGCACGGCGCGGTGCTGCTCTCGCTGTCAGGGCCGGAGAGCACGATGGACCGCTGGATCGACGTCGTCGTGGCGGTGCTCGTCGTCGCCGGCGTCGTGCGCGTGCTCGCCGCCCGCAACGAGCGGCTGGTCGACAAGCTCGTCGACGAGGCGCGGGTCGACCCGCTCACGGGCCTCCTCAACCGCCGCGGGCTCGACGAGCGCATGCAGGCCGAGATCGCGCGCGCCGCGCGCGAGGGCACGCCGCTGGGGCCGTCGTCTTCGACCTCGACCACTTCAAGGACGTCAACGACACGCACGGCCACGAGCTGGGCGACCGGGTGCTGGTGTGGCTCGGCGCGCTGCTCAAGGAGCAGGCCCGCGGCGTCGACGTCGCCGCCCGGGTCGGCGGCGAGGAGTTCGTCGTGCTCCTGCCGCGCGCCGACCAGGACGCGGCCGCCACGTTCGCCGAGCGGGTGCGCCGCGCGGTCGCGACTCGTGGGGCCGGACGACGGGCGCGGGCGCATGGGGCTCGCCGACGCGGTGCGGCTGACGGTCAGCGCCGGCGTGGCCTCGGCGGTCGATCCGATCGACGGTCACGCGCCTGCTGGCGGCGGCCGACCAGGCGCTCTACGCGGCCAAGCACAGCGGCCGCAACCGCACGGTCGTGGGCCCCCGCGCGAGCAGCGCGAGGGCCCTGGGCGCCGCTGTCTAAGCGGCGCGGACGGCGCGCAGGGCCGCGCGGCGGGCGGCGCGCGGGGCGCTTCTGCGGGGCGGGGCGGCCGGCGGTGCGGAGCAGCTCGACCAGGTGGGCGGTCGGCTGGAACGGGTCGGCGATGACGGCGCCGGTGTCGAGCGAGATCGCGGCGGCGACGTCGCCACCGGACACGGCGATCAAGACGTCGCCGGTCAGCGGGCGGGCGGAGTCGAGGGCGGCCAGGCGGCGGATGTCGGCGGCGTCGACGGGGCGGGCGGGACGGACCAGAACGGGGGTCATGGCGGGGCTCCTATGGGGGCGGCGGGAGGCGATGAGGAAACGATGCCTGGCCGCCGCCATAAATTCAAATGATCCTCCTTGATTGAACTGATAAGGTGCCGTTATGCACGATCTCCGCCTCCTGAACGTGCTGCGCGAGGTCGCGCTGCGCGGCTCCTTCTCCGCGGCCGCCGAGTCGCTCGCCTACACCCAGCCCGCGATCTCCCAGCAGATCGCCCGGCTCGAGAAGCACGTCGGCGTGAAGCTGATCGAGCGCGAGCCGCGCGGGGTCCGGCTGACGCCGGCCGGCGAGGTGCTCGTGCGCCACACCGAGCGCGTGATGGCGCAGCTTGCGGCGGCCGACGAGGAGTTGCAGGACGTCGCCGCCCAGGCCCGCGGGCGGCTCCGGATCGGCTCGTTCGCCACCGCGGCCGGCACGATCGTGCCGCGCGCGGTCGCCGCCTTCCGGCCGCTGCGGCCCGCGATCGAGGTCGAGATCTCGCTGCTCGACCCGCACGAGTCGATCCCGGCGGTGCGGCGCGGCGACCTCGAGATCGCGATCACGGAGGAGGGCGGCTTCGAGAGCGAGGTCGACACCGACGGCCTCGAGATCGAGCACCTGCTCGACGACCACATGTGGGTCTCGCTGCCGGCCGACCACCCGCTCGCGACGCGCCCGACCGTCGACCTGGTCGACCTGCGCGACGAGGACTGGATGTTCGCCTGCCTGAGCGGCACCTGCGCCGACTCCAACGTCGTCCTGCGCGCGTGCCGGGACGCGGGCTTCCAGCCCCGGATCGCCTACCAGTCGGACGACTACTTCGCGATCCAGGGCCTCGTGGCCAGCGGCATGGGCGTGGCGCTGATCCCCGGGCTCGGGCTCGCCAGCACGCGCGACGACGTCGCCGTGCGGCCGGTCAAGGGCCGCCCGCCCCACCGCCGCGTCGCGGCCGTCACCGCGAGCGAGCCGACCGGCGGCGCGATCCCGACGATGCTCGAGTGCCTCCGCGACGCCGGCGCGCTGTACGCCGAGTCCGGCCTCGCCGCGGCCGCCTAGCCCCTCGCTAGGCAGCAAGCTGCCCGGCTGCGCCTAGCACCCGCTAGGCAGCAAGCTGCCTGGCTTGGCCTAGTCGGGCACGTACGTCCCGAAGGACCAGTGGCCGCCTTCGGGATCGCGGGCGTTGAAGTCGCGCGAGCCGTAGTCCTGCTCGAAGAGGTCGGAGACGTCGGCGCCCGCCGCACGCGCACGGGCGTGGATCGCGTCCACGTCGGCCGTCCCGACGTAGACGGACGAGCGCGCTGCCCGCGCGTTGTCCGGCGGCGGCCCTTCGAGGTCGCTCCGGGCCGCTGCCGAGCATGATCAGCGCATCGCCGAGCCGCAGCTCGGCGTGCGCGATCGTGCCGTCGGGGTTGTCGATCCGCTCGGTCGTCTCGAAGCCGAACTGCTCGAGCCACGCGATCGCCCCGGGGGCGTCGCGGTAGCGGAGGCCTGCGTAGGCCGGCACGGCTACGTGCCCTTCGCGAGCTCCAGGAAGGCCTCGTAGCGGCGCTTGTCGCGCTCGGCGGCGCGCCGCTCCTCGGAGCCCTCCTCGGCCTTCTCGACCTCCGACTCCGCGCGCCTGAGCCGCTCCTCGAGGTCGCCCGAGTCGAGCTCGTCGACCTCGAAGATCTCGTCGACGAGCAGCAGCGCGTGGTTCCCGTACACCTGCAGGAAGCCCTCGCCCTGCGCGTAGCGGACGACGTCGGACTCGGACTTGTAGAGCCGCAGCTCGGTCGGGTCGAGCATGCCGAGCAGCGGCGCGTGGTTGGCGAGGATGCCGATCGAGCCCACGGACGTCCGCGTCGACACCATCTCGACCTCGTCGTTGAAGGCCTCCCCCTCGGGGGTCAGGACCTCGACCTGGAACGGCGTGCGGGCCACTAGGAGTCCTTCTCCTCCTCGTCGGAGTCGTCCTTCGACTCGTCGTTGGAGTCGTCATCGGACTCGGCCTTCGGCTGCTCCTCCGTCTCCTCCTCGGCGGACTCGTCCTCGTCCGCGTCCTTGTCGTCGGACTTGCCCTCGCCCTTGCCGGCCGCGTTCACGACGTCGTCGATCGAGCCCTTGAGCAGGAACGCGCCCTCCGGGAGGTCGTCGTGCTTGCCGTCGAGGATCTCGCGGAACGAGCGGACGGTCTCGCCGATCGGGACGTAGGCGCCGTCGACGCCCGTGAACTGCGTCGCGACGTGGAACGGCTGCGACAGGAAGCGCTCGATCTTGCGCGCGCGCTGGACGAGCACGCGGTCCTCGTCGGAGAGCTCGTCGATGCCGAGGATCGCGATGATGTCCTGCAGCTCGCGGTAGCGCTGCAGCACCTCCTTGACCTCGTTGGCGACGTTGAAGTGCTCCTCGCCGACGATCTCGGGCTTGAGGATCGTCGAGGTCGAGTCGAGCGGGTCGACCGCCGGGTAGATGCCCTTCTCGGAGATCGCGCGCGACAGCACCGTGGTGGCGTTGAGGTGGGCGAACACCGAGGCGGGCGCCGGGTCGGTGAGGTCGTCCGCGGGGACGTAGATCGCCTGCACCGAGGTGACCGAGCCCTTGCGGGTCGACGTGATCCGCTCCTGCAGCTGCCCCATCTCGGACTCCAGCGTCGGCTGGTAGCCGACCTGCGACGGCATGCGGCCGAGCAGCGCGGAGACCTCGGAGCCGGCCTGCACGAAGCGGAAGATGTTGTCGATGAAGAGGAGCACGTCCTGCCCCTCCTCGTCGCGGAAGTACTCCGCCATCGTGAGGCCCGAGAGCGCGACGCGCATGCGCGCGCCGGGCGGCTCGTTCATCTGGCCGAACACCAGCATCGTCTTGTCGATGACGCCGGACTCCTTCATCTCGAGCCAGAGGTCGTTGCCCTCGCGGGAGCGCTCGCCGACGCCGCAGAACGCCGACAGGCCGCCGTGCTCCTGGGCGAGGTTGTTGATCAGCTCCTGGATGATCACCGTCTTGCCGACGCCGGCGCCGCCGAACAGGCCGACCTTGCCGCCCTGCGCGTAGGGCGCGAGCAGGTCGATGACCTTGATGCCGGTCTCGAACATCTCCGTGGTCGGCGTGAGCTGCTCGACCGTCGGGGCGTCGCGGTGGATCGGCCAGCGCTCGACGTCGGCGTCGAGCTGGTCGCCCTCGTCGATCGTCTCGC
This sequence comes from uncultured Solirubrobacteraceae bacterium, assembly GCA_963722815.1. Taxonomy (GTDB): domain Bacteria; phylum Actinomycetota; class Thermoleophilia; order Solirubrobacterales; family Solirubrobacteraceae; genus DASQFQ01. Next base: position 381,885 of record CAVROM010000003.1, on the reverse strand, counting down.
CGAGCAGGTTGAAGATGCGCCCGAGCGTGATGTTGCCGACCGGCACGGTGATCGGGCCGCCGGTGTCGACGACCTCCATGCCGCGGGCGAGGCCGTCGGTCGTGTCCATGGCCACTGCGCGCACGCGGTCGTCGCCGAGGTGCTGCTGCACCTCGCAGATCAGCCGGCTCGAGGTCGCCGCCCGTGATCTTGTCGTCCTCCTCGGAGGTGTGCTCGCGCTCGATGTAGATCGCCGAGTTGATCTCCGGCAGCTCGTCGGGGAACACGGCCTCGATGACGACGCCCTGGATCTCCTCGATCCGGCCGGTGTTGCGGCCGTTGCCGCCGGACTGCTCCTGCTTCTCTTCGGTCTCAGTAGCCATGTGATCTCCTGTTTCGCCCTTCGGTCGCCGCAAGCGAGCAACCTCCGGTCGACGTTAGATAAGACTCTCCGCGCCGGCGACCACTTCCATGATCTCCTGGGTGATCTCCGCCTGGCGCTCACGGTTCATCTGCAAAGTCAGGTCGTCGATGATGTCGGTCGCGTTCTCCGACGCGTTCCGCATGGCGGTCATGCGCGCGCCGTGCTCGGATGCGGTCGACTCGAGCAGCGCGCGGTAGATCGAGATCTCGACGTAGGCGGGGATGAGCCGCCCGAGGATCTCCTCCGGGTCGGGCTCGTAGTCGACGAGCGCGCGCTTGTGGGCCTCGGCGGCCTCGTCGTCGGCGCCTGGATGCTCCTCGCCGTCCTCGTCCTCCTCGTCCTCGCCGAGGATCGAGGCCTGCTGCAGCGGCAGCAGCGTCTCGCGCGTGACCTTCTGCGTCAGCGGCGAGATGTAGCCGTTGTAGAAGATCTCCACGCGGTCGAGCTCGCCGTCGACGTAGGCCGCCATCAGGTCCGAGGCGATCTCGCGCGCGTCGGCATGCGACGGGCGGTCGGTGAAGCCGGTGTACTGGCCGACCGGCTCCTTGCCGCGGAACGTGAGCGAGGAGACGCCGCGGCGCCCTGAGGCGTAGTAGCGGACCTCCTTGCCGTCGTACTCCTCGCCCGCGCGCACGCCCGCGCGGATGATCTGCGAGTTGAACGCGCCGGCCAGGCCGCGGTCGCCGGTGACCAGCAGGATCCCGATCCGGTCCTCGCTGTCGTGCTCGTTGAGGATCGGCAGCTGCGGGATGTCGCCGGCGGCCTCGGCGGCCTGCCGCGTCATGCGCCGGATCGCGCCCGCGTAGGGCCGCAGCGCCTCGATGCGCTGCTCGGCCTTGCGCAGGCGCGCCGCCGCGACCATCTCCATCGCACGGGTGATCTTCTGGATGTTCTTGACCGACCCGATGCGGTTCTTGATGTCCTTCTGCGAGGCCATGGGCTACTCGTTGCTGGAGCCGGCGCCCACCGGCTCCTTCTCGGAGCTCTCCTCGTCGTCGCTGTCGTCGTTGTCGTCGCTCGAATCGATGCGGCCCTCGCCACCCGACTCCTCCGGCTGGCCCTCTTCGTCGAGGTCGTAGCCGAAGTCGTCGGCGAACTCGGAGATCGCCTCGTCGAGCGCCTTCTGCGTCTCGTCCGACCAGTCGCCGCCGGCGACCGTCTCGAGCGTGTCCGACGCCGAGGAGTGCAGCCGCTCCACGAGCTCGCGGTTGAACTCGCCGACGCGGTCGGGGGTGATCCGGTCGAGGTAGCCGTTGGTGGCGGCGTACAGGACGGCCACCTGGTCCTCGACCGCCAGCGGCTGGCGCTCGCCCTGGTTCAGCGCCTTGACCAGCCGCTCGCCGCGCGCCAGCGTGCGCTGGGTATCGGCGTCGAGGTCGGAGCCGAACTGCGCGAACGCCTCGAGGTCGCGGTACTGGGACAGCTCGATCTTGAGCTTGCCGGCCACCTTCTTCATCGGCGAGATCTGCGCGTTGCCGCCCACGCGCGACACCGAGATGCCGACGTTGATGGCCGGGCGCACGCCCGAGTAGAAGAGGTTCGGCTCGAGGAAGATCTGGCCGTCGGTGATGGAGATGACGTTGGTCGGGATGTAGGCCGACACGTCACCGGCCTGCGTCTCGATGATCGGCAGCGCGGTGAGCGAGCCGCCGCCGAGGTCGTCGTTGAGCTTGACCGCGCGCTCGAGCAGGCGGGAGTGCAGGTAGAACACGTCGCCCGGGTACGCCTCGCGGCCCGGCGGGCGCCGCAGCAGCAGCGACATCTGCCGGTACGCGTACGCGTGCTTGGTGAGGTCGTCGTAGATGCAGAGCGCGTGCTTGCCGGCGTACAGGAAGTGCTCGGCCATCGCGCAGCCCGCGTACGGCGCCATGAACTTGATCGGCGCGGCCTCGTCGGCCGGGGCGGCGACGATGATCGTGTTGTCCAGCGCGCCGGCGTCGTCGAGCGTCTGCGCGAGCCCGACCACGGTCGACATGCGCTGGCCGATCGCCACGTACACCGAGATGATGTCGTTGTCCTTGTTGTTGATGATCGCGTCGATCGCGATCGCCGTCTTGCCGGTCTGGCGGTCGCCGATGATCAGCTCGCGCTGGCCACGGCCGATCGGGATCATCCCGTCGATCGCCTTCAGGCCGGTCTGGAGCGGCTCCTTCACCGGCTGGCGCTGGACCACGCCGGGGGCCTTGAACTCGGCCGGGCGCGTCTCCGACGTCTCGATGTCGCCCTTGCCGTCGAGCGGGTTGCCGAGCGGGTCGACGATGCGGCCGAGCAGGCCCTCGCCGACGGGGATCTCGAGCAGGCGGTTGGTGCGCTTCACCGTGTCGCCCTCGACGATGTGCTCCCAGGGGCCGAACAGCACGGCGCCGACGTTGTCGGACTCGAGGTTGAGCGCGAGGCCGGTGACGTCATGCGGCAGCTCGAGCATCTCGAACGCCTGGCAGTTCTCGAGGCCGTGGACGCGGGCGATGCCGTCGGCCACCGAGAGGACGGTGCCCACCTCGGTGAGGTCGGCCTGCCCCTCGTCGAGCCCCTCGATGCGGCTCTTGAGGATGGAGGTGATCTCGTCTGGCTTGATCTGCATCTATGCCTTTGCCACTTGTTTGCGGAGTTGTTCAAGACGCGCGCGGATGGACGCGTCGATGATGGAGTTGCCGACCCGGACGACGATGCCGCCCAGGATGTCCGGCTCGACCTTGGAGGAGAGCTCGATCTTCTGACCTGTCTGCTCGCCGATGCGGTCGCCGATCTGCTTGACGGTGCTCTTGTCCAGCTCGATCGCCGAGGTGACCTCGACGGGGAGCAGCTTGTTCTCGCGCTGCCACAGCCGGTCCAGCTCGCGCCGGACGCGGAAGATGGCCGGCATGCGGTGCTTCTCGATCAGCAGCTCGAGGAAGTTGGTGAGGATCGGCTCCGTGCCGGTGACCGCCTTCTCCAGCCCGTCCTTCTTCTCCGGGGTGGAGAAGTACGGCGAGAAGAAGAACACCTGCAGCTCGCGCGTCTCGTTCAAGGCGTCGACGAACGCGCCGAGCTGATCGCGCACGACATCGAGCTTCTCGTGCTCCTGCGCGACCTCGAAGAGCGAGCGGGCGTAGACGGAGGCGATCTCCTCCATGGCGTTACTCGCCGCTCCGATCCCCGGACAGCGCAGCGAAGTCCAGCTCCGAGAGCGCCTCCTCGACGAGCCGCTTCTGGTCGGCGTCGGTCAGCGTCTTGCGCGTGACCTTCTCCGTCGCGAGCACGGTGAGGTCGGCGACCTCGTTGCGGATCTCCTGGATGGCGCGGCGCGTCTCCTGCTGGATGTCGCGCCGGGTGGCGGCCATCATCTCCTCGCGCTTGCGCTTGGCCTCGGCGACCGACTCGGCCTCGTTGTTCTCGGCGGTCTTGCGCGCCCGCGCCACGATGTCGTCGGCCTGTGACCGCGCCTCATGCAGGCGCTCGCGGTACTCGGCCAGCAGCTTGTCCGCCTCGGTGCGGGTGCGCTCGGCTGTATCGATGGCCTCCTCGATCGCCTGCTGGCGCTTGTCCAGCGCGGCCTGGATGCGCGGGAAGGCGACCTTGCTGAGGATGTACATCGAGATGAGGAAGACCACGAGGGTCCAGATCATCAGCCCGACATCGGGCGAGACGAGGAACGAGCCCCCGCCTTTCTCGGCTGCGAAGACCGGCGCGCTCATTAGAGGAAGAACGCGATGAGACCCGCGACCAGGCCGTAGAAGAAGCACGCCTCCGTGAGCGCGAAGCCGAGCCACTGGATGCCGGTGATCTCGTCGCGCATCTCCGGCTGACGGGTGACCGACTCGATGACCTTGCCGAAGATGATGCCGATGCCGACGCCGGCGCCCACAGCACCGAGGCCGCCGCCGACGCCGAGCGCGATCGCCTTGCCCGCGTCTGCGCCGTCGTCCGTCGCCGCGAGGACCGAAAGGATGGTGGACAGCACGTGGTCTCCTTTGACTAGTGGTGCTCGGCGACCGCGCCGCCGAGGTAGATGGCACTGAGCGTGGCGAAGATGAACGCCTGCAGACTCGCCACCAGGCCCAGTTCGAAGATGAAGAGGGCGACGCCGGCCGGGAGCAGGAACACGCCGAGCGCCTCCAGTCCGAGCAGCACGGCGAGCCCGCCGGACATGAACAGGATGATCAGGTGGCCGGCGAGGATGTTGGCGAAGAGTCGAACCGACAGCGAGAGCAGCCGCATCAGGTTCGAGACCAGTTCGAGGATGAAGAGCGGGATCGCCCCGACGCCGCTGACCCCCTCGGGGACCAGGCTCTTGAAGTAGCCGATGACGCCTTTGGCGCGGATCCCCTCGACGGTGTACGAGACGAACACGATCAGCGCGAGCACGAGCGGGATCGAGATGTTCGCGGTCGCGGCGTAGATCGCGAACGCGGGCACCTCGAGGCCGGCGATGTTGACCGTCTCCTCCGAGTTCGTCGGCAGCGGGATGTAGCCGATCAGGTTGGAGAACCAGATGAAGAGGAACAGCGTGCACAGGAACGGGAACCACTTGCGGGCCATCTTGTCGTCCATGCTGCCGCCGGTGATGTCGTCGCGGACGAACGCGTAGATCGTCTCGATGGCGGTCTGCGTGCGGTTGGGCCGCGCCTGCATGCGGCGCGCGATGTAGACCATCGTGATGGTCGAGAGGATCCCGGCGGCGAGCACGTAGACGACGCCCTTGTTGATGTCGAGCGGACCCGGGAGATCGATCCAGGTGTGGAGCTTGAACTCGTTCTGCGGCTTGAACTCCTCGTTGTCGACCCGCTTGAAGCCGAAGACGAGCACGACGATGGTGATCGTCAGGAGGTAGATCCCGAAGATCGCGAGGCCGATCTTCCTGCCCTTGCTCACTTGGAGCCCCCTGTGACGTGAATGAGCAGGGAGGTGCCGAAGTAGACGGTGAACGCGACCGCGACGAGCACGGCGGCGATCAGCCCGTCCTCGCGCTCGCCGGCGAGCCCGACGGCGAGGATGGCGCCGCCCACGAGCCACGCGCGCCCGAGCGAGCCCGCCAGGTTGAGCCCGACGAGCCGGCGCGGATCGTTGGTCCGCTTCGCCGCGCGCTCGAGCAGGACGCCCGCCACGCGCTGCGCGATCCAGGCGCAGGCGCCGACCACGTAGCCGAGCAGCGGCAGGTCGGCGAGCACGACGAGTGGAAGCGCTGCCACCACGAGCACGACATCGATGTACCGCAAGAGGGCCAAGGGCTCGGGTGTCGGGCGTGTGAGGGCAGCGTCAGGCATGTGCACGGGGACAGGCGCGCCACCCTACAGCCGTCGTAGCAGAAACGACGGCCGGTGGCAGCGAGATTCGATGGGGCACGCTCTACCCGGTTTCGTCACCGGGAAGCGTTCCCGCACCCTAGCGGAAAAATCGACTTTGTAACAACTTTGTGACAGCAGCCTCTTGGCCGGCCTACGGCTCGACCTTGAGACGCCCGAGCGGCGTGCCCGAGTGCTCGAGCTCGATCTCGAAGATCCCGGGGATGGATGCCTCGAACGACACGTCGGCCGTCTCGTTCGCCGCGAGCTCCTTCTTGATGTCGTAGCCGTGGATGTGCACCTCCTCGGCCTCGCCGTGACGGACGCGGAAGCGCACGGTGTCGCCCTGGTCGATGCTGAGCGTCGGCTCCTTGCCGGCCTGCAGCAGCGGCGGCTTAGGCTTGGGCTTCGCCGTCGGCGTAGCGGTCGCCTCGGCGGTGCCGGAGGCCGTCGCGGACGGCGTCGTCGTCGCCTCGGCCGCCTTGTCGGTTTCGTCGCCGCCCCCGGAGAGCACGATCACGGCAACGACCGCGATGATGGCGGCGATGCCCAGGAAGGTGAGGCGCTGCGCGCGGCTCATCGGGCGAGCACTGTAGAGACCGGAGGAAGGGACCCATGCCCACACGCAGCGCACACGCCGAGTGGAACGGCGCGATCGATTCAGGCAGCGGCAGGATGCAGTTCGGCGGCTACGAGGGTCCGTACTCGTTCCGCTCGCGGATGCAGGACGGCGAGGGCACCAACCCGGAGGAGCTGATCGGCGCCGCCCACGCGGGCTGCTTCTCGATGGCGCTGTCGGTCGTGCTCGGCGACCAGGGCCACACGGCCGACTCGATCACCACCGACGCCAAGGTCAAGTTCGAGCAGCAGGGCGAGGGCTGGGCCATCACCGGCATCGAGCTCACCACCGTCGGCAAGGTGCCGGGGATGGACGAGGACGCGTTCGTCAAGGCGGCGGAGGCGGCGAAGGAGAACTGCCCGGTGTCCGTGGCGCTCAAGGCCGTCGACATCACGCTGAACGCGTCGCTGGCGAGCTAGCCCCCGCTAGGCAGCAAGCTGCCTGGCTTGGCGCCTAGCCGCCGGTGAGGACGGTGTCCTCGTGCGAGTACGCGGGGGCGCAACAGCAGAGCAGGACGAGCGGCTCGGTGCCCGGGTTGTGGAGCTTGTGCACCGCGCCCGGCGGGATGACGACGCAGTCGCCGCCGCGCACGGCGGCCTCGTCGTCGCCGAGCCGCATCGTCCCCGCGCCCGAGAGGAAGAAGTAGATCTCCTCGGAGACGCGGTGGTAGTGCTCGGCGGTCTCGCCCCCGGGCGGGACCGTCGCCTCGGCGAGTGACTGGTTGGCGGCGTTGCCGCTCGGCACGCCGGCCAGCTCGCGGATCGCGGAGCCGTCGGCGGTGATGAAGGACTCGCGCTGCTCGAGGCGGACCGGCTCCACGGCCGGGATGTTAAAGACGCGCGGCCCCGCCCGGTCGGGCGGGGCCGCGGCCCATCAGATGGCTTACGCCCGGACCCGGCGCACGGCGGCGCGGATCTCGGGCTGCGGTCGCCGCCGGCTTCGCCGGTCGGCGGCTACGGCATTGGCGTAGGCCTGGAGAATGACTGGGTGCATGGTGGGACTCCGGTTGGAATTGGATACGGAGCCGCCCACTGACCACGCAGAAGGACTGGCGTTTCAGATGGTCGCGGGCGGCAGAGGCTGCCCGCGAGGGGGTCAACCTTGGCGCGCGTCCAGGAGGGCGCAGAGCGGGAAGGAAATCTTCGTCATGTGTCTGCTCACCTCCTGAGTCGGACTGCGGGTCGGTCGGCGACGATAGCCGAGACGGCGCGCGCTGTTGGTGCGGTTAACCGCACATCGCGTCAGCGCAGCGCGGTGAACTCGCCGGTCTCGAGGTCCTCCTCGACCTGGTCGTCGATCTCGTGCTCGCTGGTGTCGGGGTCCTCACGGCGCAGCTGCCACGCGCGCAGCCGCCGGAGCTTGAGGATCTCGAGCACGTACACGAGGTAGATCGAGGCGCCGAGCCCGACCAGCAGCATCGCCCCCATCGCGATCGCCCAGCCCGCGTTGAGGTGCCCGTTGCTCTCCGAGTACGGGACGAAGCGCAGCGCGACGGCGATCGCGGTCATCGTCGTCGTCCACGCGTACAGGTAGAGCACGGTCTTGCGCTGCGAGAAGCCCATGCGGTGGAAGCGGTGGTGGAAGTGGTTGGAGTCCGCGCGGTAGACGGGGCGGCGGTACTTGATCCGCTTGGCGACCACGAAGCCGGTATCGAGGAACGGCACGGCGAGGATCACCAAGGGCACGACCAGGGCGATCAGGGCGTTGGTCTTGAGCGAGCCCTCGACGATCACGCCGCCGAGCAGCAGACCGAGGAGGTTCGAGCCCGAGTCGCCCATGAAGACCGACGCGGGGTGGAAGTTGTGGACGAGGAAGCCGAGGGCGGCGCCGGCGGTGCAGGCGGCGAGGATGCCGGCGGCGTCCTCGTGCAGGTCGAAGGCGATGACCGCGAAGCCGACCGCCGCGATCGCGCAGACGCCGGCGGCGAGGCCGTCGACGCCGTCGGAGAAGTTGACGACGTTCATGATCAGGACGAGGCCGATCAGCGTCAGCGGGCCGCCGAGATCGCCGAGGTCGACGCGGCCCACGAACGGGAACGTGAAGTCGTGGACGAGGACGCCCGAGAGCACGCAGATCAGCCCCGCCGAGACCTGGCCCACCAGCTTCAGTAGCGGCGGCAGGTCGATCAGGTCGTCGAGCAGCCCGACGACGGTGATCAGCAGCGCGGCGATGAGGATCCCGCGCATCTCGGTCGTGGCCGGCAGCAGCAGCGAGCCCGCCACCAGCACGCCGGCCAGGATCGCGAGGCCGCCGAGCAGCGGCGTGGGCTCCGACGCGAGCCCGCGCTCCTGCACCGGATCGAGCGCTCCGACGCGGCGTGCGAGGCGCGCGACCAGCGGCGTGACGGCGGCCGTCAGCGCCAAGGCGAGCACGAAGGCGATCAGCGCGCGGTCTTCCATGGCTTATGGAGAGGATCGCAGGGCAATACGACCATCATGTTCGACACGCCCGCCGTCCTCCCCGCCTTGCTGACACCGTTCGATGACGACGGCGAGGTCGACACGGCCGCGCTGCGCGACCACGTCGGCTTCGTGATCGAGGCCGGGGTGCAGGGGGTCATGCCGTGCGGGACGACCGGCGAGACCGCGCTGCTGGAGGCGGACGAGACGCTCTCCGTGGTGCGTACGGTCGTCGAGGCGGCGGCCGGGCGCGTGCCGGTGATCGCGCACGTCGGGCGGCCCTCGACTCGCGCCACCGCGCGGCTGATCGCGGCGGCGGTCGACGCCGGCGCGGCCGGGGTCTCGGCGATCGTGCCGTACTACTACGCGTTCGGCGAGCGCGAGATCGTCGCCCACTTCCGGGCGCTGCTGCGGGCCGCGGGCGAGACGCCGCTGTACGCCTACACGTTCCCCGCCCGCACCGGCAACGCGTTCAGCCCCGAGGCGTTCGGCGCGCTGGTGGCCGACGGCCTCGCCGGCCTGAAGGACTCGACGAGCGATGACGCGCTGCACGAGGCGTACCTGGCGGCCGCGCCGGGCGCGGAGGTGTTCGTCGGCTCGCCGTCGCACCTGCTGCACGCGCTGCGGGCCGGCTCGCGCGGCGGGGTGGCTGCGCTCGCCAACCTGCGGCCCGAGCTCGTGCTGGCGCTCGCGGCGGCGTGGCACGCCGGCGACGACGCCGAGGCGGAGCGGCTGCAGGAGGAGGTCCGCGCGACCGAGCGGGAGCTCAACGCCGGGGCGCCGCTGGTGGGGCTGAAGCAGGCGGTGGCCGCGCTGATGGCCGAGCGCGGCGGGCGTTACCCGGCGGCCCTGCGGAGCCCGTTGGGCGCCTAGCCCCCCGCTAGGCACCAAGGTGCCTGGCTTGGCGCCTAGCCCCCCGAGAAGTACGCCTGCGCGCCGGGGTGGAGCCCGACCTCAGCGATCACGTCCTGCGCGCGCTCGCGGTCGGTGACGCGCCCGGAGGAGAACAGCAGCGAGGTCAGGTCGTGGGCGAGCGCGGCGTCCATCCGGTCGCCCACCACGACGTAGTTGGGGATCGTGACCGTGCTCACCGGCGAGTCGAGCCCGTAGGTGCCGGCCGGGACCGTCGCGCCGCCGTAGACGCCGCCCCAGCGCCTGCGCATCTCGGGCGCGTAGCGAAGCAGGTCGACCAGCGCGACCGGGGTGCGCTTCGAGAGGTCGGCAATCGCCGCGGTCGGCACGCCGCCGGACCAGAAGAAGGCATCGATCTGCCCGCGCTCGAGCGCACGCGCCGACTCCGCGACACCGAGCTGGCGGCGCTTGAACCTGCCGACCTTGGCGACGTCGAGTACGCGGTCGGCGACCACCTGGGTCCCGGAGTCGGGCGAGCCGATGCTCACGCGCTTGCCCTTGAGGTCCTCGAGCGTCCCGATGTCCGAGTCCGCGCGCGTGACGACCTGCACGTAGCTCGGGTAGATCTGGGCGAGCGCCTTGAGCGCCATCGGGCGGTCGAACGCGTCACGGCCCTCGACGGCGTCGAGCGCGGTGTCGCCGAGCGTGAGCGCGATCTGCGCCCGACCGTCGCGCAGGCGCTCGAGGTTCTCGACCGAGCCTGTCGTGGGGGTGGCGACGCCGCGGTAGCCGTCGAGGCTCTTGCTGATCGCGCGCGCGTAGGCGGCGCCCCACACCGCGTAGATGCCGCCCTGGCCACCGGTGGCGACCGTCAGCGTCTGCGGCGCGGGCGCCTTGCGAGGCTCGTCGCCCCCGCCGCAGCCGGCGAGCAGGAGCGCCGCGGCCGCCCAGCAGGCGAGCGCGCGGCGCAGGGACATCACACCGCCGTCGGCGTACCCAGTTGCGAGTACAGGGGATGCGCGTCGGCGATCGCGCTCACGCGCTCTGCGAGCTCGCCGCGCACGGACTCGAAGCCGGGCTGGAGGGCCTGGGCGATGATCCTGCCGATCTCCTGGAACTCCTCGGCCTGGACGCCGCGGGTGGCGAGCGCGCTCGCGCCGACGCGCAGGCCGGACGAGACCGCCGGCGGGCGCGGGTCGAACGGCACCGCGTTGCGGTTGACGGTGATCCCGACGTCGTGCAGGCGGTCCTCGGCCTGCTTGCCGTCGAGCTCCGACTCGCGCAGGTCGACGAGCACGAGGTGCACGTCGGTGCCGCCGGTGAGGACGTTGACGCCGCTGCCGGCGTGCAGCAGCTCCTCGGCCACCGCCTTGGCGCCGGCCACGGTGCGCTCCTGGCGCTCCTTGAAGGCCTCCGACTGCGCGATCTTCAGCGCGACCGCCTTGCCGGCGATCACGTGCTCGAGCGGGCCGCCCTGCTGGCCGGGGAAGACCGCCGAGTTGATCTTCTTGGCGTGCTCCTCGGTGCAGATGATCATGCCGCCGCGGGCGCCGCCGAGCGTCTTGTGGATCGTCGTGGTGACGACGTCGGCGTACGGCACCGGGTTGGGGTGGATGCCGGCGGCGACGAGGCCCGCGAAGTGCGCCATGTCGACCATCAGGTAGGCGCCGACGGCGTCGGCGATCGCCCGGAAGCGCTCGAAGTCGAGGATGCGCGGGTAGGCGCTCCAGCCGGCGAGCAGCAGCTTCGGCTTGCGCTCGTGCGCGATCCGCTCGACCTCGTCCATGTCGATCAGGCAGTCCTCGGGGCGGACCTCGTACGGCGCGATGTCGTAGAGGCGGCCGGAGACGTTGATCTTCATCCCGTGGCTGAGGTGGCCGCCGTGGGGCAGGCTCAGGCCCATGATCGTGTCGCCGGGCTGCAGCAGCGCGTGGTAGACGGCGGTGTTCGCCTGCGCGCCGGCGTGCGGCTGGACGTTCACGTGGTCGCCGCCGAACACCTCCTTCGCGCGGTCGATGGCGAGCTGCTCAATCACGTCGACGTGCTCGCAGCCGCCGTAGTAGCGCTTGCCGGGATAGCCCTCGGCGTACTTGTTCGTGAGGACGCTGCCCTGGCACTCGAGGATGGCCTGGGGCACGAAGTTCTCGGACGCGATCATCTCCAGCGTGCGCCGCTGGCGATCGAGCTCGAGGTCGATGGCCTCGGCGACCTCAGGGTCGACCTCGGCGAGCGGGCGCTCGAAGTAGTCGGGCTGGAGTTCGGTCATGTTCGCCACGGTACCAACGGCGCGGCCGCCGCGACGAATGTCAGCTCAGGGTCGCTATGCGACCTCAAGCTGACACTCGTGCCGCTGCGGCGATGGTGTCGGCGGGCACGGCGCCCTCGCGCAGGACCGACCACTCTCCGGTCGACTCGTACCCGCGGAGATCGACCACCGTCGACGGCGTCCCCGGAAGCTCGCCCGCGTCCACCACGAGGTCCGCGCCCGCCCTGATCGTTCCGGGCACCTCCTCGATGCGCCGTGCGTCGGGCGCGCCGGTGACGTTGGCGGACGACTGCAACACCACGCACCGAGCACCCGCCAGCAGGGGGACAGAGGGAACCCGGAGGCCCAGGCCCGACCCGCCCGCGAGCGGGTAGCGCCCGAGCGGGTTCGGCAGCACCAGCGTCACGCCGCCCGGCACCAGCCGCGCCATCACCCCCCGCGTGCGTGCGCCCAGCTCCGGCAGCGCCGCGAGCGCGAGCCCGGCGTCGAAGAACATCACCGCGCTCGGCTTGTCCGGCGCTCGCCCCTTCAGCGCGTACATCCGCTCGACCGCCGCCAGGCTCTCCGGGTCGCACGCGAGCCCGTAGACGGTGTCGGACGGGAACACCGCGACGCCGCCCGCGGCGATGCACGCCTCGAGGTCAGACGCGGCCGACAACGTGTGCGGCGGCCGCGAGGAAGCCGTTGACGAGCGGGTGCGGGCGCTCCGGCGTCGACGCCGCGTGCGGGACGAACAGGGTGAGGTAGAAGAACGGGTGCCCGGCGAGCCGCATGATGCGGGTACCGCCGTCGGCGACGTCGACGCCGACCACGAGGAGCCCGGCGCTCGCGAGCGTGTCGCGATGGCGCTCGTCGAGCCCGAAGCGGCAGTAGTAGGTCTCGGTCGTCTGCGCCGCGCCGAGCAGCGCCTCGGTGTCGGGGTCGGCGATCGCCACGTCGAGCGTCTGCCCAACCAGCGAGCACAGCAGCTCGTCGATGAACAGGTCCCCGCCGTCGCCGTACTCGCGATGCGCGGCGGCCTCGGCGCCCAGCACGTTGCGCGCGACCTCGAGCACGCCGTGCTGGAAGCCCGCGCAGGTGCCGAGGAAGGGCCGCCCGTGGGTGCGCGCGAACGCGATGCCCTCCAGCGCGCCCTCGAGGCTCGCGTACGGGCTGCCCGGCGCGCACCACACCGCGTCAGCGCCGTCGAGCCGCTCGGCGGCGCGGCCGGGGAGCGAGTCGGTCGGCAGCCACTCGAGCTCGAACGGGATCCCGAGCCGGGCGGAGGAGTGTTCGAGCGCGGTCTCGATCGAGTCCTGCTCGACGTACTCCTTGCGGCGGTCTCCGATGACCGCGACGCTCACCCCGGACACGGAGGCGAGGCTACCGGCCCCGCCCGACCACAACGCGCTCGTGGCCGGCGTAGTCGCGCACGATCTCCACCTCGCGGCCCTCCATCAGCGCCCCCACCTGCGACGCCTGGCCGGCGCCGACCTCCAGCGCGAGGAACGGCGCGTCCGACGCCTCCTTCACCAGCCGCCGGATGACATCGAGACCGTCCTCGCCGCCGAACAGCGCGCCGCGCGGCTCGAACCCCACATCGGGCGGCAGCCGATCGCCGGCGGCGACATAGGGCGGGTTGGAGAGCACGGCGTCGGCCTCGAGGCCCGCGAGCAGGTCGCCGTGCACCAAGGAGACATCGAGGCCGAGCCGCTCGGCGTTCCCGCGCGCGACGTCCAGCGCAGCGGCGGATACGTCGGTGCCCACGACCGAGAGGTCCGGCCGCTCGTCCTTCAGCGCCAGCGCGATCGCGCCCGAGCCGGTGCCCACGTCGACCACCCGCGCTCCCTCCGGCAGCGACAAGGCCGCCTCGACCACGAACTCGGTCTCCGGCCGCGGGACGAGCACGCGGGGGTCGACCGCGAGCATCAGACGCCGGAACCCCTTCTCACCGAGGATGTACGCCACGGGCTCCCGCGACCGCCGGCGCGCGGCGAGGTCCATGAACGCCCGCGCCTCCTCGGGCTCGAGCTCGCGCGAAGGCGAAGCCACGAGCGAGGCCCTTGAGGCCGACAGCACGTGCGCGAGGAGCAGCTCCGCGTCCAGCCGCGGCGTGTCGCAGCCGGCGGCAGAGAGAGCGATCACCGCCGAATCCAGCGCGTCCCGGACCGAGGTGCGGCCCAGCAGCCGCCGGGCCATCAGGTCGCCGCTTCGAGCCGCGCGCGCTTCTCGGCGTCCTGCAGCGCGGCGGTCTGCTCGTCCAGCGCGCCGCCCAGCACCTCTTCGAGGTTGTGGACGGTCAGCTTCACGCGGTGGTCGGTGACGCGGCGCTCGGGGAAGTTGTAGGTGCGGATCTTCTCCGCCCGCTCGCCGGTGCCGACCTGAGCGCGGCGCTCGGCCGCCAGCTCTGCCTGCTGCTCGGCCAGCTTCGCCTCGTACAGCCGCGCCCGCAGCACCTTCATCGCCTTCTCGCGGTTCTGCAGCTGCGACTTCTCGTCCTGCATCGAGACCACGATCCCGGTCGGCTTGTGGGTGATGCGCACGGCGGAGTCCGTCGTGTTCACGGACTGCCCGCCCGGCCCCGAGGATCGGTAGACGTCGATCTCCAGGTCGGCCTGGTTGATGTCGATGTCGACGTCCTCGGCCTCCGGCAGCACCGCGACCGTGGCCGTCGAGGTGTGAATGCGTCCCTGCGACTCCGTCTCCGGCACGCGCTGCACGCGGTGCGTCCCGCCCTCGAACTTGAACACCGAGTAGGCGCCGTCGCCCTTGATCTCGAGCGTGTAGGAACCGTCGTGCGCGCCCAGCGTCTCGGTCTTGAAGCCGCGCCGTTCCGCGTAGCGGGTGAGCATCCGGTAGAGGTCGCCCGCCCACAGGCCGGCCTCGTCGCCGCCCGCGCCCGCACGGATCTCGACGATCACGTCCTTCTCGTCGTTCGGGTCGCGCTCGACCATCGCGAGCCGGATCTCCTCCTCGAGCTCCTCCATGCGCGCCCGCGCCGCCTCCATCTCCGCGCGCAGCTCCGGATCGTCGCCGCTCTCGGAGAGCATCTCCTCCGCGCCCTCGGCGTCGGATTTCGCATGCCGCCACTCCTCGGCGAGCTTCGCGCCGGTGGAGAGCTGGTTGAAGAGGCGCCCCGCCTCCGCGTAGCGCTGCCGGTCCCCGATCACCTCGAGATCCGACATGGCCGCCTGCGCATCCTGGAAACGGGCCTCGATCTGCTCGACGAGCGACTCGATCATGGCCCGGAGGAGCTTAGGCGACGACCTCCATGCCCACGGTGTCCTCGGCGGACGCGTTGCGCGGATCCTCGACCGCCAGCACCGCCTCCATGGCGGCGATCGCGACCGCGAGCTGCGAGAGGTCGGGCTCGCGCGTGGTCAGCTTCTGCAGCTGCATGCCGGGCCAGATGAGCGCCTGCACCCACCGCTTGCGCCGGTTCTTGCCCGCCCACTTGATGACCTCGAAGGAGAGGCCCGCGATCAGCGGCACGCCGAGGATGCGCGAGAGCACCAGCAGGTACCAGGCCGGCAGGCCCAGCGGCGCGAAGATGAAGATGGCGACGATCATCACAATCAGGAGGAAGCTCGTGCCGCAGCGCGGGTGCAGGCGCGAGAAGCGCTGCGCGTTCTCGGGCGTCAGCGGCAGGCCGGCCTCGAAGCAGGAGATCGTCTTGTGCTCGGCGCCGTGGTACTCGAACACGCGCCGCAGGTCCTCCAGGCGCGAGAGCAGCCACAGGTAGCCGAGGAAGATCGTGGTCCGCAGCACGCCCTCGACGACCCAGAACAGGAACGCCGAGCCGAGCTTGTCCTTGAACAGCGAGGTCAGCCCGACCGGCACGACGAAGAACAGGCCGATGGCGAGCGCGAGCGCGGCAACCACGGTGCCGACCCACATGCCGCTCGAGATCGGCTCTTCCTCCTCCTCGAGCTGCTCGTTGGCGGAGATGCCGAGCGCGGTGAAGCCGATCTTCATCGACTCGACCAGCGCGACGACGCCGCGGATGATCGGCCAGCGCAGCGCGCGGTGGCGCTTGGTCCACGAGACGAGCGGGAACGACTGGACGCCGATCTCGCCGAGCGCGTCGTCCGGCGCGCCGTCGGGCGCGGGCTTGCGGACCGCGACGGCCCACGTCGAGACGCCGCGCATCATCACGCCCTCGAGCACCGCCTGCCCGCCGACGGGCGCATCCTTCTGCGCCATCAGGGCGCCGTCTGGCAGGCGGGTCTCAGGCATATGAGGCTGGGTGGCTAGCTCTTGTCGCCGCGAGCGCGGCGTGCGGCGCGGCGCTGGAAGCGCTCCACGCGGCCACCCGTGTCGACCAGCTTCTGCTTGCCCGTGTAGAACGGGTGGCAGTTCGAGCAGATCTCCACATGGATCTCAGGCTGGGTCGAGCGCGTCGTGAACTCGTTGCCGCAGGTACAGCGGACGTGAGCCTCGACGTACTCCGGATGGATGTCGGTTTTCATAGCTTCCATTGTAGAGCCGGGCTTGGCTCCGTCCCACTAGCATCGGCACTTCGATGCCCGACCTTCACCACCGCGAGGCGGGCGCGCCCGGCGATCCCGCCGTCCTGCTCGTGCACGGCTACCCGGAGTCGTCCTATATGTGGCGCGACATCCTGCCCGCGCTGGCGGCCGCGGGCTACCACGCGCTCGCGCCCGACCTGCCGGGCTACGGCGACTCGCCGGCCGACCCGCCGGGCACCTGGGAGCGCCACGTCGAGGCGCTCGAGCGCTTCCGCACCGAGCAGGGCCTCGAGGACGTCGCGCTCGTCGTCCACGACTGGGGCGGGCTGATCGGCCTGCGCTGGGCGTGCGACCACGCCGGCGCGGTCGCCGCGCTCGTCATCTCCGACACCGGCTTCTTCGCCGACGGCAAGTGGCGCGGGCCCGGCGAGATCCTGCGCACCGAGGGCCAGGGCGAGCAGTTCGTCCACGGCGTCGACCGCGACGGCTTCGCCCAGATGCTCGGCGCCGTCTCGACCGGCATCACGCCCGACGCGATCGACGAGTACTTCAAGGCGTTCGGGGACGAGGACCGCCGCAACGGACAGCTCGAGCTGTACCGCTCGGGCGACTTCGAGAAGCTCGAGCCGTACGAGGGCAAGCTCGCGCAGCTCGGCGTGCCGACGCTGCTGCTGTGGGGCTCCGACGACTTCGCCGCGCCGGTGGCCGGCGCGCATCGCTTCCAGGGGGAGATCCCCGGCTCGGAGGTCGTGGTGCTCGACGGCACCGGCCACTTCGTGGTCGAGGACGCGCCCGACCGCTACGCCGAGGAGCTCGTGCGCTTCCTCAGGACGGCGCGCCCGGGCACGGCACGCTGAGCTGGTTGTCGCCCTCGTTGCGCTCGTCGACCGCGCCGGTGGGGTCGACGTCGACGGTCAGGATCTGCCCGGTCTGACACGGCGGCCCCTGGACCTCGACCAGCGCGCGCTCGCCCGCCTCGAGCTCGGGCACCTGCGCGGGCGTCAGCGTGGTGCCGTCGACCGACACGACGACGTCGAACGCGCCGGCCGGCGTGCGGCCGCGGTTGACGACCGGAACGAGGTAGCGCGCGTGCGAGCTGTCGGCGCCGGGCTTGGCCTGCACGCCGAGCGGGCGCAGGTTCGGGCGGTAGTCGCGCTGGTGGCAGACGCCCGAGGTCGACTTCGCCGACGCGACGCGATGGCCGTCGGCGTCGAGCCAGCGGAACCTCACGACCGTCCGGTAGGAGGCGGGTGCCTCCAGCTCGATCACGCGCTTGGTGTACACGTAGCGGCCGATCCCGGGGTTGCTCGTCAGCCACTTGCCGAAGCCGGCGGCGGGCAGCCGATGCCAGCTCGGCGCGTCGGCCGAGCGCGTCTGCAGCGTGAAGCGCATCTGCATCCGGCGCGCGTGGTGCTTGACCTTCATGCGGCCCTCGAAGGCCGCCACCCGCTCGGTCGGGTCGAGCGCCGACTGGCAGCTGGTCAGGCGCACGCCGCTGGTCGCCGCGTGGGCGGGCACGGCGAGCAGGCCGAGGAGGAAGAGCGTGAGGACAACGTGGCGCATGGACCGCCAATTAACGCGCACGGACCGCCCGAGTTGCGGGCGGTCCATACATAACGTGCGCGTCAGGTGATCTGGTAGAGCGGCCCGTCGCCGCCCTCAGGGGGCGTCAGGCGCCCGCCCTTGGCGGTGATCGCGCCGCACTGCACGCAGTTCGACGGGTTCACGATCAGGTCGACGTTGCCGTTCTCCGGCGCGTCCTCCGGCACCTCGTACACGCCGGCGGGGCACATCCACGCCCACGCCTCCGCGACCTCGCGCGGGACGTTCTTCTCGATCCGGATGTGGCTCGGCGCGTCGTCGCGCGTCGCGTTGCCGGTGAGGAAGACGCCCGAGAGCTTGTCGAACGTGTACTTGCCGTCCGGCTTCGGATAGCGCTCGGCGCGACCGGTCATCAGCAGCGACTGCTCGGCGTCGCGGTGCGTCGGCCAATGGCCGCCGGGCAGCTTGCCCTTGGTCACCGTCATCGCGTTGACGATCGCGCCACCTATCACGAGCCCCTTCGCGAACGGCTGCTTCATGTTGCGCGACTCGTAGAGGTCCTTGCCGATGTGCGACTCGTAGACCGCCGTCTCGTACTCCGAGAAGTCGCTCGAGCCGGCCTTCAGCTGGCGGTAGATCGTCTCCGCCGCGAGGATCCCGGACTTGATCGCCAGGTGGACGCCCTTGAGCTTCGGCACGTTGACCATGCCGGCCGAGTCGCCCGCGATCACCATGCCGGGCGCGTGCAGCGTGGGCATCGCCCAGTAGCCGCCCTCGGGGATCGCCTTCGCGCCCCAGCCCACGCGCTTGCCGCCCTCGAGGATCTTGCGCACCCGCGGGTGCAGCTTGAACTCCTGCAGCAGGTCGTGGGGAGAGAGTTGCGCGTCGGCCCAGTCGAGGCCGGCGACGAAGCCGATCGAGACGCGGTTCGGCTCGCCCTCGCGGTTCATGGGGTAGATCCAGGAGCCGCCGAACTCTTTGTACTTGGCCTGCGGGCGCAGCGGCCAGCCGAGCGTGTGGATGACCCTGTCGAGCGGCTGCTCGACCTCCCACACCTCCTTGACGCCGAGCGCCCACACCTGCGGGTCCTTGGCCGCGAGGCCGAGGCCCTTCAGCGCGGCCCCGGTGAGGTGGCCCCAGCAGCCCTCGGCGAGCACGGTCGCCTTGGCGGTGATGTCGGAGCCGGGCTCGAAGTTGCCCTTCTCCCCGCCGTCCTTGTCACGGCCCTTGTCGCCGGAGCGGACGCCGATGACCTTGTACCTGCCTCGGCCAGGGGCCTCGTCACCGCTTCGCTCGTCCACCAGCAGCTTCGCGCCGACGGTCTCGGACAGGATGTACGCGCCCGCCTCCTCGGCCTTCTCGCCCAGCCAGCGGTTGAGCTCGGCGACCGAGATGACGTAGTTGCCGTGGTTGCGGAACGGCGGCGGGATCGGGATCAGCGGGATCGCGCGCTTCTTGGTGGGCATGAAGTACACGCGCTCGCCCTTGACCTCGCCGTAGTGCGGCCACGAGTCGTCGTCCGGGAACAGCTCGCGGATCGCCGACGGGTTCATGACCGCGCCGGAGAGCTGATGCGCCCCGGCGACCTTGCCCTTCTCGAGCACCGCCACCGGCACTTCGCCCAGCGCCTCCATCAGCTCCGGGTCGTCCTCGAGCAGCTGCAGCAGCCGGATCGCGCACGCGAGCCCGGCCTGCCCGCCGCCGACGATCGCGACGCCGACCTCGATCCGCTCGTCCTCGGCGTCCGTCGGGGGTCCGAGGAACTCCCCCGCCGAGTCGACCGGCGGGGGGAACTGGCTGGGTGCGTAGGACACCTAGGCGCCCTTCTTCGCCTTCACGGCCTCGGTGAGCTTCGGGACGATCTTGTTCAGGTCGCCGACGATGCCGAGGTCGGAGAACTCGAAGATCGGGGCGTTCGAGTCCTTGTTGATCGCCACGATGTTCTCCGAGGACTGCATCCCGACCTTGTGCTGGATCGCGCCGGAGATGCCGGCCGCCAGGTACAGCTTCGGCGCGACGGTCTTGCCCGTCTGGCCGATCTGCGCGGCGTAGGGGAACCAGCCGGCGTCGACCACCGCGCGGGTCGCGGCGACGGCGCCGCCGAGCGCGCTGGCGAGCGCCTCGAGCTGCTCGAAGCCCTCGGCCTTGCCGAGCCCGCGGCCACCGGCCACGAGGTAGTCGGCGTCCTCGATGTTGACGTCGGCGCCGCGCTGCTCGCCGCGCTGGACCATCGTGGCCTTGAGCGAGTGCGCCGCGTACTCGACGTCGACGTCCTCGATCTCCGCGGGCCCGCCGCTCTCCTTCGCCTCGAAGGCGTTGAGGCGGCCGATGATCACGCCGACGTCCGAGCGGTAGTGGACGTCGGAGATCTGCGAGTCCTTGAGGATCGGGCGCTCGGCGACGAGCTTGCCGTCCTCGACGCGCACGCTGGTGACCTCCATGCAGACGCCGGCGTCGAGGCGCGCGGCCAGGCCGGCGCCGATCTCGAAGCCGAGCAGGCCGCCGCCGAACAGCGCGTAGCCGTGGCCGTTGTCGCCGATGACCTTGGCCATCGCGTCGATCACCGGCTGCGCGAGGCCCTCCGGGCCCTCGGCGCGGAACACCGTGCTCGCGCCGTGGGCGCCGAGCGGCGCGAGCACGTCGTCGCCGAGGCCGGCCTTGTCGCCGACCACGATCGCGTGACACTCGCCGCCGAGCTCGGAGGCGAGGCGAGCGCCCTCGGAGACGGCGCCCAGCGAGTTCTTGTTGATCTGCCCCTCGTAGTGCAGGGCGTAGACGAGAACGGAACTCATGCGAGCAGCTTCCTTTCATCGAGCCAGGCGACGATCTTCTCGACCGTCTCGTTCGTGTCCTCGTCCTCGATGATCTGACCCGCCTGCTTCTCCGGCGGGGCCTTGAACTCGGAGCAGTGGGCGCGCGCGTTGTCGTAGCCGACGCGCCCGGCGTCGATGCCGGCGTCGGCGGCGCCGACGGACTCGAGCGGCTTCTTCTTGGCGCCCATGATCGCCTTCAGCGACGGGTAGCGCGGCTCGTTGATGGCGTCGCCGACCGAGATCACGGCCGGGAGCTCGACGAGCACCGTGTCGTAGCCGTACTCGGCCTGGCGCTCGCAGCGGAGCTTGCCGTCCTCGACGTCGATCTTGATCACCTGCGTGAGGCTGGGCATCTGCAGGTGGTCGGCCACGACGGCGCCGATCGTGTAGCACTCGCCGTCGTCCGACTGCTGGCCGAGCAGCACCAGGTCGGGGCTCTCCTTGGAGAGCACCTGGGCGAGCGAGTAGCCGGTGCCGTTGACGTCGGAGCCCGCGAGGGCGTCGTCGGTCAGGTGCACCGAGCGGTCGGCGCCGAGCGACACGGCCTTGTGGAGCGCGCGCACGGCGCTCTCCGGGCCCATGGTGACGGCGATGACCTCGTCGACGTCGATCGAGCCACCCTCCTTCAGCTGCATGGCCGCCTCGATGGCGTGCGTGTCGAAGGGATTCAGGTTCTTCTCGCCTGAGCGGTTGAGACGGCCGGTCGAGGGATCGATGCGCTTCTCGACCGCGGCGTCCGGCACCTCTTTGACGAGGACGCAGATCTTCACGGGTTCAGGGCCTCCTGTGACGGAACGAGCGTTCGCATCCTACTCGGATGGATGCCCGATTGACTTGTCAGTCAATCAGAGCGGCCGCTCGTTGCGCCGCAGGGTGTCCAGCGCGTCGACCGTCACGAAGCCCCGCCAGTCCGCCTCCTGGGCGGGTGACCAGGCCGGGAAGTTGAAGGTCCAGCCGCCGTCTGGCCGCTGACCGGCGGCGAGGTGATCGAGGTGCGCGGCGATGGTGGCGTCGTCGAACAGCGGCCGCGCGATCGAGTCCGGGTGGGGCGCGAAGCCGAGCGGGCCGTGGACTTCGCCGGTCGCCTCGGGGTCGAGCGTGACGACCTCCCGCAGCGGACCTTCCACGTGCTGGAGCGCGTCGGCGGCGCGCTCGCGGTCGGGCGTGTGATCGAGGAAGCGCAGCACGCCGTAGAGGTCGTATGGGCCGGGCGCCCCGAGCGAAGCGATGCGCTCCCACATCAGCTCGGACGCCCGGTCCACCCATTCGTGGCGCGTGCCGCGGGCCAGCAGCGAGCCGAGGATCTGGCCGGTGGTGATGAGCGAGAACGCGTCGCTCGGCTGCCACCACGGCGCGTGCGGCCAGCCCTCGACGGTGGCGTGGACGAAGATCGCGCCGCCCTCGGGGGGCGCGGCGGCTTGGAGCTGGTCGCAGGCGCCGTGGGCGAGCTCCTCGTCCCAGGCGTCGGCCTGGTCGAGGATCCGCAGCGCCAGCTCGGTGGCGGCGGGCTGGGTGCCGGGCGTGCGGCCGTCGGGCTCGATCCCGTGGCCGAAGCCGCCGTCGGCGTTGCGGTAGGCGGCGACGGCGTCGCGCACGGGCGCGGCGTCGCCGCCGCGGAAGAGCCGCTCGAAGCGGCGGCGGTCGAGGATGCGGCCCTGGACCGCGAGGAACTGCTCGGCGAGATCGAGATCGGGCATGCCCTGGATCCAATCAGCGCCGTCTTGAACGGAACGGACACGGCCTCGTGGGACTATTGGGAGCGTGTATCGCGAGTTCTCAGCCCCGCCCCTCGCCTGCCTGTGGATCCGCACGGGCGCGAGCCAGGGGCCGATCCTGCCCGACGCCTGCTCGGACCTGATCTGGCAGGCCGGCCGGGGCGCGTTCGTGGCCGGGCCCGACACCGGCCCGGCGCCCATGACCGCGGGGCCTGAGGCGATCTTCGTCGGCGCGCGCTTCCGCCCCGGCGCGGGCGGCGCCGCGCTCGGGCTGCCGCTGTCGGAGCTGCGCGACCTGCGCGTCGACCTGGCGGACCTGGACCGCACGCTCGCGGAGCGGCTGCCGGCGGACCTCGAGCCGCGCGAGGCGCTGTGCCGGGTCGCGGAGATCGCGGTGACCGCACCGTCCGCCGACACCGCGATCGCCGAGGCCGCGCGGCGGCTCGAGCAGCCGCAGGCGCGGGTGGAGACGCTCGCCGGCGATCTCGGCCTCAGCGAGCGCCAGCTCCGGCGCCGCTGCCACGCCGGCGCGGGCTACGGCCCGAAGACGCTCCAGCGCGTGCTGCGCTTCCGGCGCTTCCTGGCCGCGCGCAACCCCGACCTCGCCCGCGCCGCGCTCGACGCCGGCTACGCGGACCAGTCGCACCTGACGCGCGAGTGCACGCGCCTCGCCGGGCGGACGCCCGCCGCGCTGCTGCGCGGATGAGGCGCGCCGCGGCCCTGGCGCTCCTCGCGCTGGCCGGCTGCGGCTCATCCGCCACGCCCTCCTCCCCCGCCCTCACCGGCCCCGCGGCGTCGTGCGCCCGTCCCTCCCCGATCGAAGTCGGGAAGCAGGGGCCGGAGATCACCGGCCGCGGCCGCGGCGCCCAGCTCCACGGCCTCATCATGGCCCCCCGTTTCCCCGTCAGCGCCGGGCGCCGGAGCGTCAAGATCGTGTGGCGGATGACCGGCCGCGGCCCACTCAAGCTCGCGGCCTACGACGCGCACGGCCGCAAGGTGCCGCTGGCGTGGATCGAGCCGCACGGCGGCAGCAACTATCACCGGCCCGGTGACGAGTGGGGCAGCGGCTATCGCTTCCCGCGCCCCGGCTGTTACCACCTGACCGCTCGCCGCACCGTCGGCAGCGCCGAGGCGTGGCTGCGCGTCAGGGCGTGACGGCGCCCTGGATGTAGTCGATGATCGCCTGCGTGGGCGCGCCGGGCGTGAACACCTCGGCCACCCCGAGCTCCTTGAGCTCCGGGATGTCCTGTGCCGGGATCGTGCCGCCGACGGTCACCACCACATCGCCCGCGTCCTGCGCCTTGAGCAGCTCGATCACCTTCGGCACCAGCGTCATGTGCGCACCGGAGAGGATCGAGAGGCCGACCGCGTCCGCGTCCTCCTGCAGCACGGTCTCCACGATCTGCTCGGGCGTCTGGTGCAGGCCCGTGTAGATCACCTCCATGCCGGCGTCGCGCAGCGCGCGGGCGATGATCTTCGCCCCGCGATCGTGCCCGTCGAGGCCGGGCTTGGCCACGACGACGCGGATCTTCCGGTTGGAGCCAGCCGCGGACATCAGCGGCGGCAGCCTACTTCACGACGAGCTTCATCCTCTGATCGCTGAAGCCGTGGATCGTGCAGTAGATGACGTAGGTGCCGCGCTTGGTCAGCTTCTTGGAGTAGCTGCCGGAGCTGTGCACGCCGGAGTTGAACTTGGCCGGGCCCGACTTGACGGTGACCGTGTGCGGGGTTCCGGTGCCGAAGCGCCACTTGACCTTGGTGCCCTTGGAGACGGTGATCTTCGGCACGCCCGACGAGCGCACGTAGTAGTTGTCGCCCACCTTCACCGACTTGGTGGCGGCCATCGCGACCGACGCGACCACTCCGAGGCAGCCCACGACCAGGGCCATGACGATCAGCTTCCGCATTTCCAGCTCCTAGAAGACCGGCGTTTCCGTATATGTCCCGAACACCTGCTGAAGGCTCTCGACGATCTCACCCTCGGTGGCGTGTACGCGGGCACATTCGAGAAGGTTCGGCATTAAGTTGCTATCGCCGGCGGCCGCCTCGCGCAGCGACGCCAGCTCGGCCTCGACCGCCGCGGCGTCGCGCCGCGCCCGCACGCCCTGCACGCGGTCGATCTGCTTGCGCTCCAGCGCTGGGTCGATGTGGAGGAGCTCGAGCTCGCCCTCGCCGCCCTCGGTGAAGTCGTTGACGCCGACGAGGATCCGGTCGCGGCGGTCGTACTCCAGCTGCAGCGTGTAGGCGGCGTCGGCGATCTCGCGCTGCGGGAAGCCGCGCTTGACGGCCTCGACCATGCCGCCGAGCTCGTCGATCTTCGCGAAGTACGCGTAGGCATGCGCCTCGAGCTGGTCGGTCAGCGCCTCCACGAAGTAGGAGCCGCCGAGCGGGTCGATCGTGTTCGTCACGCCGGTCTCGTGCGCGATCACCTGCTGCGTGCGCAGCGCGACGCGCACCGCCTCCTCGGTCGGCAGCGCGAGCGCCTCGTCGTAGGAGTTCGTGTGCAGCGACTGGGTGCCGCCGAGCACGCCGGCGAGCGCCTCGATCGCGGTGCGGGTGATGTTGTTGAGCGGCTGCTGGGCCGTCAGCGAGACGCCCGCGGTCTGCACGTGCGTGCGCATCAGCCACGACTTCGGGTTGCGCGCGCCGTAGGTCTCCTTGAGCTCGCGCGCCCAGATCCGGCGCGCCGCGCGGTACTTCGCGATCTCCTCGAAGAAGTCGATGTGCGCGTTGAAGAAGAAGCTCAGCCGCGGCGCGAACTCGTCGACGTCCAGGCCGCGCGCGACCGCCTGCTCGACGTAGGTCAGCCCGTCCTTGAGCGTGAACGCGAGCTCCTGCGCGGCGGTCGAGCCGGCCTCGCGGATGTGGTAACCGGAGATCGACACCGGGTGCCAGCGCGGCAGCTCGCGCGCGGACCACTCGATCATGTCGCCCAGCAGCCGCATCGCCGGGTCGACCGGGAAGCACCACTCCTTCTGCGCGATGTACTCCTTGAGGATGTCGGCCTGGATCGTGCCGCCGAGACGGTCGCGCGGCACGCCGTTCTCCTCCGCCGCGACGACGTAGTAGGCGAGCATGATCGCCGCCGGCGCGTTGACGGTCATCGACACCGTGACCTCGCCGAGGTCGATGCCGGCGAACAGCGTCTCCATGTCATCCAGCGAGTCGATCGCGACGCCCTCGCGCCCGACCTCGCCGAGCGAGCGCACGTGGTCGGAGTCGTAGCCCATCAGCGACGGCATGTCGAACGCGGTGCTCAGGCCGGTCTGGCCATGGTCGAGCAGGTAACGGAAGCGCTCGTTGGTCTCCTCCGCCGTGCCGAAGCCCGCGAACTGGCGCATCGTCCACAACCGGCCGCGATACATGCTCGGGTACACGCCGCGCGTGAACGGGAACTCGCCCGGAAGGCCGACCGCCTCGGCCACCGGCAGATCCTGCTCCGTGTACAAGCGGCTGGATCGGCTCCCCCGACATCGTGGTGAACGAGGTCGGCCGCTCCGGCGTCGCCGCGTAGCGCTCCGCCCACGCCTCGAGCGCGGTCCTCTCCTCAGTGGCCATCAGGCGATTCTAGGCTCAGCTCACGCAGGCGTCGCAGGAGAAGCAGTGCTCCTCCGCGACCCGTCGGAGTACCGCGCGCATCGGCTCGACCGCCGGTGCCTCGTAGCCGCAGCCGAGCGTGGCGATCGAGATCGTGCGCGTCGGGGCGTCGGCGCCGAGCGAGCGCAGCACGATGTCCTCGCGCACCGTCGCGAGCGCGAGCGTGGGGATCAGCGTGATCCCGACGCCGGCGGCGACGAGGCCCTGCTTGCCGAGCCACTGGGCGGACTCGAAGCAGATCTTCGGCTCGAAGCCGGCGGCGGCGGCCGCGAGCCGGAGCGGCTCGGCGCAGGCGGAGTCGCGGCCCTCGATCCAGACCTCGTCGGCGAGGTCCTCCATGCGGATCTCCGGCGCGTCGGCGAGCGGGTGGTCGCGCGAGAGCGCCAGGTGCTGTGGGTCCTCCATCAGGTGGTCGATCACGATCTCGCCGGGGAGCTCGTAGCGCTCGGGGTTGGCGACGATCGCGAGGTCGAGCTCGCCGGCGGCGACGCGGTCGATCAGCTCGGAGGTGAGCGCCTCGTCGAGCCGCAGGTGGACCTCGGGGTACTCTGCGTCGAACGCGCGGATCGCGAGCGGGATCAGCGTCGAGTTGGCGGTCGCGGTGGCGCCGATGTGCAGGCGGCCGCCCGCGAGCGAGTTGAGCGCCTCGAGCTGGTTCTCGGCGGCGGTCAGGCGATCGAGGATCGCGTCGGCGTGGCCGACGAGCAGCTCGCCGGCCTGGGTCAGGCGCACCCCGCGGGCGGATCGCTCGACGAGGCGGGTGCCGGCCTCGGCCTCGAGCGTGGCGATCTGGCGGGAGACGGCGGGCTGGGTGAAGGCCAGCGATTCGGCGGCGGCGGAGAAGGACCCGGTCTGGGCGACCTCGCGCAGGACCCTGAGGCGGCGGACGTCAAGCATGACCAAAGCGTATACCAAGCAGGCCGAAAGATCATTTGTGTTTATGGCCGGGCGAGAGCACGATGAACCCATGCACTCCCACGAAGCCCTCTCTCGCGCCCTCATCGCGGAGCGCTCCCCGCAGTACCGCGCTCCCCGCCCCCGCGTCGCCCGGCTCCGCCGCCGGGCGGCGCGCGCCTAGGGCTCGCCCGCCGGGCGATCTGTGATCGCCTGACTTCCGACCGCCGGGCCATGGCCTGCGCGCGGACGGGCCTGCATCCTCCGCCCTGTGCCTGAACGCCTGACGCCGCTCGACGCCTCGTTTCTCCACACGGAGACCGCCACCGCTCACATGCACGTGGCGTGGAAGGGGCGCTTCCGTCCGGGCCCGGGGCGCCCGCCGATCACGCTCGCGCGGGTCATCGCACAGGTGGCGTCGCGGCTCGGCGGCGCGCCGCGCTTCCGCATGCGGCTGGCATACCCGGCCGGCGGGTTCGCGGGGCCGGTGTGGGTCGACGCCGAGGGGTTCGACCTGCGGCGCCATGTGGTGGCGCTCGGCGGCGATGACGAGGTGCTCGCGCGGTCGGAGTTCGACACGCGAGCCGACGCGGCGCTCTCTCAGCCGCTGGACCGCTCACATCCGCTGTGGGAGATCCACCTGGCGCCGCGGCTCGAGGACGGCAGCGTGGGTCTCGTGATGAAGATCCACCACGCGATGGTCGACGGGAAGTCGGCCTTGGCCGTCGCGCTGCTGCTGCTGGACCTCGATCCGGACGCGCCCGAGCCTGCGCCTTCTCTCGGGGGCGCGTGGTCAGAGGATCGGGCGCGAGGGCCGGCTCGGCTGGCGGTCGAAGCGCTGGTCGGGTCGGGAGCGGAGCCGCTGCGCGCGCTGGGGCGAGCGGCGCGCGCGGCGGGCTCCCCTCCTCGGCTGGGCGGGACGCTGCGGCGGGCGGCGCTGTCGGTCGGGGAAGACGTGGCGCGGTCGGCGCCGTCCTCGTTCCTGAACCCGCCGATCGGGCCGCGGCGCACGCTCGTCGGGCACACCGTCGACGTCGGGCGGCTGCTGGACGTCAAGCGGGCGTGGGGCGGCTCTCTGAATGACGTCGCGCTGGCTGTGGTGGCCGGCGCGCTGCGACAGCTTGCTCTGCTGCGACGCGTGGCGCCGGCACCGGTCAAGGTGATGGTTCCCGTGTCGCGGCGGGGCGAGGACGAGATGGCGGAGATGGGCAACCGCATCGCGTTCGTGTTCATCACGCTGCCGGTGCACCTGCGCGACACGCTGGCGCGGCTGCGGGCGATCTGCGACGAGACCGCGGCGTTCAAGGAGAGCGAGCGGGCGAGCGGCGGCGAGGCGCTGATGAGCGGGCTCGGGCTGCTGCCGCGGCCGCTGCAGGCGCCGGTGGCGCGCTACGCGGCGTCGCCGCGGATGTACAACCTCGTGGTCTCGAACGTGCCAGGCCCGCGGATGCCGGTCTACCTGCTCGGCGCGGAGTGC
Source organism: uncultured Solirubrobacteraceae bacterium (assembly GCA_963722815.1). Taxonomy (GTDB): domain Bacteria; phylum Actinomycetota; class Thermoleophilia; order Solirubrobacterales; family Solirubrobacteraceae; genus DASQFQ01. The sequence continues at coordinate 353,599 of CAVROM010000003.1, read as the reverse complement.
GTCGAGGTGCTGCCCGCCATCCCGCTCTCCGAGGGCCACGCGCTGTCGGTCGGCGTGTTCACGCTCCGCGACCGCGTGTGCTTCGGCGTGTACGCGGACCCGGAGGCGCTGCCGCAGGTCGGCGAGCTGCCCGCTGCTCTGAGCGTGGCGACGCTCGAGCTCAGCGCGATCGCGGCGCAGCCGAGCCAGCCCCAGCGGAAGCCGAGGGCGGCGGCGGGCGCGACGATGACCGCCAGGCCGATCGCCGTCCCCAGCTGAGCGGCGGTGTTGAGGACGCCCGACGCGAGGCCCTGAGCCTCGTCTCCGACACCGGCCTTGGTGGAGGCGACGCTCGCCACGCCGAGGCCGGCGCCCATGACCACGAGGGCCGGGAGCAGCGGAGCTTCGAGCGCGAGGAGCGCGCAGCCGGCGGCGATGCCCGCGAGGCCGGCCGGCATCGCGCGCGGCACCTTCGGCGACGCGAGCGACCCGGCGATCACGGCGACGTTGAGCGGGGCGAAGATGAGCCCGTTGGCGGTGTGCTCCTGGAGGACGGCGAGGAACATCGCGGGCGAAGTGGTGCCGGTGATGGCGAGCGCCACCAGCGAGCCGCGCGCGAGGCCGGGCCGCCGGAGCTCGCCGGGCGGGAGGAGCGGGTTCGGCGAGCGGCGCTGGTTGCGGGTGAAGAGGACCAGCAGCAGCAGGCCTACGCCCACCGGGAGGACCCAGCCGCGGCTGAGCCCGAGGAGCACCGCGCCCAGACCGAGGGTGAAGGTGAGGGCGCCCGGCAGGTCCAGTCCTCTCTCTCCACCTCGGTCATCGGAGGGCAACACGCGGCCGGCCAGCGCGGCGCCGGCGAGGCCGATCGGGATGTTGACCGCGAACACCCACTCCCAGCCGGGGCCGCTGGTGATGAGGCCGCCGAGCACCCAGCCGGACGCGCCGCCGCCGGCTGCCGCCGCGGTCCAGATCGCCAGCGCGCGCGAGCGGGCGGCGCCCGCGGGCTCGGTGGCGACGAGCAGCGCGAGCGCCGACGGCGCCACCAGCGCCGCCCCCGCTCCCTGCACCGCGCGAGCCGCGATCAGCGCGGCGGCGGTCGGCGCGAGCGCACAGGCGAGGGAGGCGGCGGCGAAGAGGAGCAGCCCGCTCCGGAACGCTCGCCGGGCGCCGTAGAGATCCGCGACCCGCCCGGCGAGCAGGAGCCCGCCGCCGAAGGTCAGCGTGTACGCGCTGAGCACCCACTGCAGATCGGCCGGCTCGAACCCGAGGTCCCGCCGGATGGCCGGCAGCGCGATCGCCACGATCGTGACGTCGAGGACGACGACGAACTGCGCGACGCAGAGGAGCGCCAAGCGAGTGCGTTTACCCCTGTTCATCGGTTTTGGTGGTAACCGGTGCCCGTTACGGGTAAACTCGGCTTTGGTGGTAACGCGAACGATCGAGACGATCGAGTTCTGGGGCGGCGACCTCGCGCTCGACTTCGCCAACACGGTCGAGGGGGACCCGCCCCGCATCGATCACCTCGGCGACTACGCGGACCTCGTGACGTGGGCGCGGCGGGCGGGCGTGCTGCCCGCGAACGTCCGGCCGGAGGGCGACCTCGCTCCCGCCCGCGAGCTGCGCGATGCGATCTACGGCGTGTTCGGCGCGGTGGCGGCCGGCGACAAGCCGCCGCGGCGCGCCCTCAAGACCCTCTTGGCCGCGCACGCCGAGGCGGTCGCGGAGGGGACGATCGAGGGCGGCGACTGGGTGTGGTCGGGCCGCCACCCCGATCGGCCGCTGTGGCCGATCGCGGTCGCCGCCGTGGATCTGCTGCGGTCGGACAAGCTCGGCCGCCTCAAGCGCTGCGACAACTGCAACTGGCTCTTCCTCGACCGCAGCCGCAACGGCTCACGCCGCTGGTGCTCGATGGACGAGTGCGGCGTGCACACGAAGATGCGCCGCTACCGCGCGTCGCGACGCGGGTGAACCGTCTCGCCGCGGCCGCACATCGCCACGAACTGCTCGATCCGCCGCGCGCGCGTCTCCGGCTTCTTGGCGCCCTGGATCCGATGCAGGATCGCGTAGCGGTTGATCGAGTCGAGCCCGGCGAAGAACTCCGCCGCGGCCGGGTCGGCGTCCAGCGCCGCGCGGAGGTCGTCCGGCACCTCCGCCGTCTTCGGCGAGTCGTAGGCGCGCTCCCAGCGCCCGTCGGCCTTCGCGCGCTCGACCTCGCGCAGCCCGGCCGGCTTCATCTCCCCGCGCTCGATCATCGCCTCGGCGGCCGCGCGGTTGATCTTGGACCAGACGGAGCGAGCGCGGCGCGGCGTCCAGCGCTGCCGGTACCAGTCGTCGTCGATGCGCTTGACCTGCCCGTCGATCCACCCGTGGGCGAGCGCGATCGGGAGCACCTCCTTGTAGGTCACGCTCGGTATGCCGGACGCCTTCTTCGCGAACTTGATCCAGATCCCGTCGGAGGACTCGTGGTGCTCGCTCAGCCACGCCTCCCACGCCGCCGGCGACTCGAACGGGAGCGCCTCGTCATCCACCGCGCATGGCCTCCCCCAGCAGCGCCCGCGCGATCACCAGCCGCTGGATCTCCGACGTCCCCTCGTAGATCTCGGTGACCTTGGCGTCGCGGTAGTAGCGCTCGGCCGGGAACTCCTTCGTGTAGCCGTAGCCGCCGAGGACCTGGATTGCCTCGCCGGTCCAGTGGCGCGCGACCCGCGAGGCGAACAGCTTCGCCTGCGCGCCCTCGACGGTGTGCGGCCGCCCCGCGTCCTTCAGCCGCGCCGCCCGCCACACGAGCGCCCGCGCCGCCTCGATCTCGGTCTGCATGTCGGCGAGCTTCTGCTGGATCGCGCCGAGCTGCGCGATCGGGCCGCCGAACGCGCGGCGCTCCTTGGCGTACGACGTCGCCAGCTCGAACGCGGCCTGCGCGATCCCCACCGCCTGCGCGGCGATGCCGATCCTGCCGCCGTCCAGGGTCCGCAGCGCGATCGCCATCCCCTTGCCCGGCTCGCCGAGCCGCTCGGCCGGCGTGTCCTCGAAGACGAGGTCGGCGGTCGAGGACGAGTTGAGCCCGAGCTTCTCCTCCTCCCGGGCGACCGTGAACCCGTCGCGCACGACGAACGCCCCAATCCGTCCGTCCTCCTCGCGCGCGAAGACAAGGATCGTGGACGCGTAGGAGCCGTTCGTGATCCACTGCTTGGCGCCGGTGATGCGACCGTCGGCGAAGCGCGAGGTCATCGCCGAGGCGTCCGAGCCGGAGCCGGCCTCCGTCAGGGCGAACGCGCCGATCTCCTCGCCGGCCGCCAGCGCGGGCACGTAGCGCGAGCCGTGCTCGAGCAACGGCAGCGTGCACGCGCTCGTGTGCACCGCCACCGTCACGCCGACGCCCGCGTCACCGCGCGACAGCTCCTCCAGGACCAGCATGTAGGAGAGGAAGTCCGCCCCCGCCCCGCCGTGCTCCTCGGGGATGCAGACGCCCATGAACCCCAGGTCCGCGAGGGCGGAGAAGACGTCGGTGGGGAACGTGTGGTTGCGGTCCCACTCCGCGGCGTGCGGCGCGATCTGCTCGTCCGCGAAGCGCCGCGCCAGCGCGCGGATCTCCTCCTGCTCGGCGGTCAGCTCGCTCACGCGGCCACCCGGCGCGCGACCAGCGAGCCGGCGCCGCCCAGCGCCACCGCCCCGACCAGCGCGCCGACGTAGCGCAGGTGCCGGTTGAGCCGCTCGAAGCGAAGGATCTCCCAGCCCTCCTCGCGCGCCACGCGCGCCAGCGTGCCGTCCGGGTTGACCGCCACCGGGTGCCCGACCGCCCGCAGCAGCGGCAGGTCGGACTCCGAGTCCGAGTACGCCCACGAGCGGGAGAGGTCGATGCCCTCGGCTTCCGCGAGCTGCCGCACCGCCTCGGCCTTGCCCTCGCGGTACGTGAACGGCCCGCCCGGTCGCCCGGTGTACTCGCCGTCGACGATCTCGGAGCGCGACCCCACCGCGCCGTCGAACGTCAGCACGATCGCCAGCAGCTCCGCCATCTCCTGCGACGCCGCGGTGCAGATCACGATCGGGCGCCCTGCGTCCTGGTGCTCGTAGGCGATGTCGAGCATCTTCGGGTACAGCCGCGGGAGCACGCCCGCGAGCACGTCGGGCGCCAGCCGCTGGAGGTCGCGCACGCGCACGCCGCGCAGCAGCTCGCCGATGCGCTCGCGCAGCGCGTCCGTCCCCGCGTCGGTCGAGCCGCGCAAGCGGAACAGAACGTTCTCGTACGCATCGCGCAGCAGCACGCGCCGGTTCACCAGCCCCGCCCGGTACGCCGCGCGCCCGAACTGGAACGCCGACGAGCCCTCCATCAGCGTGCGATCGAGATCGAAGAACGCCGCGCCCGGCTCTTCGGGCCGGCGCGCCGCGCCGCCGCCCGGCGGGGGTGGGAGCAGCCGGGGCTGGGTCACACCTGGACGATCACGGCGTCGCCCTGACCGCCGCCGGAGCAGATCGCCGCGCAGCCGTAGCCGCCGCCGCGCCGCCGCAGCTCGTGCACCAGCGCGCTGAGGATGCGCGCGCCGGACGCGCCGATCGGGTGGCCGATGGCGACCGCGCCGCCGTTGACGTTCACGCGGTCCTCGTCGAGGTCGAGCATCCGCATCGAGTTCAAGGTCACGGAGGCGAACGCCTCGTTGATCTCCCACAGGTCGATGTCGCCCGGCTGTAGCCCTGCCTTGTCGAGTGCCTTCTTGGCCGCGTTGGCCGGCGTGCGCGCGAGGTACGCGAAGTCGTCAGCCACCGCCGCCTGGGCGATGATCGTGCCGAGCACCTCCTTGCCGTTCGCCGACGCCCACTCCTCGGAGGCGAGCACGAGCGCGCCGCCGCCGTCGTTGACGCCCGGCGAGTTGCCGGCGGTGTGCGAGCCCTCCGGCGCGCTCAGGCCCGGCAGCTTCGCGAGCCGCTCCAGCGACGTGTCGCGCCGCGGCGACTCGTCGGCCACGACCACCGTGTCGCCCTTTCGCGACGAGATCGTCACGGGGACGATCTCCTCCGGCAGGCGCCCGTCGTCGGTCGCGGCGATCGTGCGCTCGTGCGAGCGCAGCGCCCAGCGGTCCATGTCGGCGCGCGTCATCTCGAGCTCGTCGCCGACCTCGGTCGCCTCCTCGAACATCTGCTTCCCGCTGAACGGGTTGCGGAGCCCGTCCTGGACCATCGCGTCGAGCACCTTGGCGTCGCCCATCCGCAGGCCGAAGCGGGCCCCGGGCAGCAGGTACGGCGCGTTCGACATCGACTCCATGCCGCCGGCCACGGCGACCTCGAGGTCACCGGCGCGGATCGCGGAGTCGAGGATGCCCGCCGCGCGCACACCGGACGCGCAGACCTTGTTGATCGTCTCGGAGGTGACCTCCTTCGGGATGCCCGCGGCGATCTGCGCCTGGCGCGAGGGGATCTGGCCCTGCCCCGCCTGCAGCACCTGACCCATCACGACGTGCTGCACCTGGTCCGGCTCGACGCCCGCGCGCTCGAGCGCCGCCTCGATGGCGATCGCGCCCAGCTTCGTGGCGGGGAGGGAGGACAGGCCGCCGCCGAGCTTGCCGACGGGGGTGCGGGCAGCACTGAGGATCACGGTGTTGGGCATTGAAAGCACTCTAGTATTCGCGCCTTCGCATGGACGTTCGTGCCACAACAGAGGCGCCTCCAGGGACGGGAGCGGACACGGTCGCCGTCGGGCTCTTCGAGGATGAGGGCATCGCCCACGACTCGCGGGACGGCGCGCTCGCGGCGCTCGTCGAGGCCGGCGAGGCGAAGGCCGCGTTCCGCAAGCTCGCCCTCACGCACGACGACGGCAAGCGCTGGCTGGTCGCCGGGCTCGGCAAGCGCGACGAGTTCGACCCCGAGCGCGCCAGGATCGTCGCGGGCGGCGTGATCGCCCGCGCTCGCGAGCTCGGTGCGCGCTCGCTGTGCTGGGAGCTCCCCCACCACGTCTCCGACGCGCACGCCGCCGCGTTCGTGGAGGGCAGCGTGATGGGCGCCTACGACTTCACGCTGTGGAAGTCCAAGGGCGACGACGACGACGAGGAGGGCGACGGCGTCGGCGAGCTGATCGTCTCCGCCCACCACGACGTCGCAGGCCCGGTCGAGACCGGGCGCATCGTCGGCGAGTCGGTCAACCTCGCCGCGACCTCCAGAACCGCCCCGCCAACGACCTCACGCCGACCGCGCTCGCCGAGCGCGCCCGCGAGATCGCCGCCAACCACGACACGCTCACGCTCGAGGTGATGGGCCGGGTCGAGATCGAGGCGGCCGGCATGGGCGCGTTCGCCGGCGTCGCGCAGGGCACCGAGGAGGAGCCGCAGCTGATCACGCTCCGCTACGACGGCCCGGGGGCGACCGGCCCGCTGCTCGGCTTCGTCGGCAAGGCCGTGACGTTCGACTCCGGCGGCATCTCGCTCAAGCCCGGCAACAAGATGAGCGACATGAAGTTCGACATGTCGGGCGGCGCGGCGGTGCTCGGCGCCACCGCGGCGATCGCGCGGCTCGGGCTGCCGGTCCGGCTCATCTCCGTCATCGGCGCCACGGAGAACCTCCCGTCGGGCAGCTCGATGAAGCCCGGCGACATCCTGCGCGCCCGCAACGGCACGACGATCGAGATCATCAACACCGACGCCGAGGGTCGGCTCGTGCTCGCCGACTGCCTGCACCACGCGGTCGAGCAGGGCGCCGAGCGGCTCGTCGACCTCGCCACGCTGACCGGCGCGATCGTCACCACGCTGGGCACCACCTACGCGGGGCTGATGGGCACCGACGACGAGTGGTGCGAGGAGGTCTCCGCGGCCGGCCGGCGCGCCGGCGAGATCCTCTGGCGGCTGCCGCTGCACCCCGAGTACGCCGACCTCATCAAGGGCAGGTACGGCGACATCATGAACGCGGTCGAGAATCGGCGCGCGGCCTCGGTCACCGCGGCGGAGTTCCTCAAGCGCTTCGTCGGCGACGTCCCGTGGGCGCACCTCGACATCGCCGGCACCTCGTGGGACACGAACAAGGCCTACGCCCCCAAGGGCGGCAACGGCTACGGCGTCCGGCTGCTGGTCGCGCTCGCCTCGCCTCCGACGGAGTAGCCGCCGATAAGCACCGGAATGGTGCTGTTCGCAGACTCAGGCTGGTTCCCGGACGAGTGGTACTGGGACGCGATCTTGTTCGTGGCCCTGTTCGGACTCCCGCTGGCGGCGGTCGCCGTCGCGGTCGACTTCGGCGTGCGCCGCTGGGTGCGGCCGCTCGGCGTGCTGCAGCGGGTGGCGCTCGCCGCCGCGGTCCTGGCGGGCGGCAGCGGCCTGATCCTCGCGGGGCTCTCGCTGCGTTCGGATCGGCTCGTCGAGCGCGAGAACCGGGTGCAGGCGCAGGCCCTCGACTTCACGCCCTACGAGGCCGGCGAGCTCCCGGAGCCCTTCGACAAGCGCTACGTGCACGCCCTCGGCGGCGAGCTGCGCGTCCTCGTCAGCGGCTACGACACGGGGCCGCGGGAGGTGGCCGCGTACCAGCAGCGGCCGGACGCAGGGGTGCGCCTGACCGACGGCGCGTGCGCCCTGCCCGGCCTCAAGGGCAGCCCGTGGGGCGAGTTCCGCGACCGGTGCCGCGAGCAGCGCACGCCGAGCGGCCGCTCGGTCTTCTTCGGGCTGACGGAGGGCGGCGCGATGGCGGTCGCGCTGCTCGACGGGACGCTCGTCCGACTCGAGCAGATCGACACGCTGCCCGAGCGCGACGTGCTCGCCTACTTCGACGCGCTGCAGCCGGTCGCCGTGGAGGAGCTCGAGTTCTAGGGCGGCTGATACAGAATGCCCGTATGGACTTCGACCTCTCTGACGACCACGAGCTGATCCGCCGCACCGTCCGCGACTTCGCCGAGGGCGAGGTGGCGCCGGTGGCCGAGGCGCTGGATCGCGAGAAGCGCTTCCCCTACGAGATCGTCGCCAAGCTCGGGGAGCTCGGGCTGATGGGGATCCCGTTCCCGGAGGAGTACGGGGGGGCGGGCGGGGACACGCTCGCCTACGCGCTCGCGGTCGAGGAGCTCACCCGCGTCGACTCGAGCGTGGCGATCACGATGTGCGCGCACACCTCGCTCGGCACCCAGCCGATCTACCTGTTCGGCTCTGAGGAACAGAAGCAGGAGTGGCTGCCGGAGCTGACCGCCGGCCGCAAGCTCGGGGCGTTCGGGCTGACCGAGCCGGAGGCGGGCTCGGACGCCGGGAACGTCCGGACGCGCGCTCGCCGCGACAACGGCGACTGGGTCATCGACGGCGCCAAGCAGTTCATCACCAACGCCGGCACCGACATCTCCGGCGTCGTCTGCATCACGGCCCGGACCGGCGACGAGGAGATCTCCAACCTGATCGTCCCCAACGGCACGCCCGGCTACGAGCAGGGCGAGCCCTACCGCAAGATGGGCTGGAACGCGTCGGACACGCGGCCGCTGACCTTCACCGACTGTCGTGTGCCGGAGGACGCGTTGCTCGGCCCGCAGGGCAACGGCTTCAAGCAGTTCCTGCACATCCTCGACATCGGGCGCATCGGCGTCGCGGCGATGGGTGTCGGGCTCGCCCAGGGCGCGCTCGACGAGGCGTTGAAGTACGCGAAGGAGCGGCGTGCGTTCGGCAAGCCGATCTCGAAGTTCCAGGCGATCCAGGGCAAGCTGGCCGACATGGCGACCGAGATCGAGGCCGGCCGGCTGCTGACCTACAAGGCGGCACGGCTCAAGGACGCGGGGAAGAACTTCACGCTGACCGCCGCTCAGGCCAAGCTCAAGACCGGCCGGCTCGCGGTGCGCTGCACCGAGGAGGCCGTCCAGATCCACGGCGGCTACGGCTACATCGAGGAGTACCCGGTGTGCCGCATGTACCGCGACGCGAAGATCCTCACCATCGGCGAGGGGACCGACGAGGTCCAGCAGATGGTGATCGCGCGGGCGCTCGGCGCCTAGCCCCCCGCTAGGCAGCAAGCTGCCTGGCTTGGCGCCTAGCCCCCGCTAGGCAGCAAGCTGCCTGGCTTGGCCCCCAGGGCGACGACGCGCGGTGCCTCGCGCTCGACCCGCCGCTGCTTGGCGCGGTAGAGGTCGGCGTCGGCGGCGCGGTGCAGGTCCTCGGCGGTGAGCCCGTCGAAGGGCAGCGCGGCGAGGCCGATCGAGGCGGCGGCGACCGTGCCGAGGCGCTGCTCGAGCCGCTCGGCCGCGGCGCGCAGCTCGCCGGGCCCGGCCTCGGGCAGCAGCACCGCGAACTCGTCGCCGCCGAGGCGGCCGAGCACGTCCGAGGGGCGCAGGTCCGCCGCGAGCGTGCGGGCGACGGCGCACAACAGGTCGTCGCCCGCGGCGTGGCCACGGGTGTCGTTGACGCGCTTGAAGTCGTCGAGGTCGATCACGATCAGGCCGAGCGGGCGGCCGTCGTGGCGCACGTGGTCGCACAGCTCGGCCGCGAAGCGCTCGGTGAAGCCGCGGCGGTTCAGCGCGCCGGTGAGCGGGTCCGAGCGCGAGAGCGTCTGCAGCTCCCGGCGCTGCCGCTCCCGGTTGACGGCCTGGGAGACGCCCATCACCGTCGCGGTGCCGAGGAGCGCCGCGAAGACGAGGAGCGTCTCGGCCGTCGCGTGGCCCCCGAGGAGAGCGGCGCCGGCGTAGCCGGCGACCGACAGCGCGCCGGTCATGACCACCGAGCGCGGCGGGTAGGAGAGCGCGGCGAAGAACAGCGGCAGGAAGAACGTCGCGCGCAGCGTGCTCCAGTCGCCGCTGTCGCTGGCGACCACGAGCGAGATCAGGGCGACGTCGGCCGCCGTCCAGACGAGGAAGAACGGCTCGCGCCAGCGCGAGCGCATGATCGCGGCGGCAGGCAGGTGCGAGATCACGTAGCCGCCGAACACCGCGACGCCGAGCAGCCCGAGGATCGCGCTCCGGTGCGGGCGGTCCCAGGTCGCGACGGCGTAGCCGGTCACCACGACCGCGACCACGTACGTCAGCCACGCGCCATCACGAACGGAGCGCTCCCGGAACTGCAGGAACGACTCGTCAGGCTCTGGGCTGCTCCACCAGCGCGCCATTTGAGAGAACATCGGCATTTGTCACGCGCAGTTGAGCGCTCACGCGCCCGGCTACGGTGAGCGGGTGCGCTCGCTTGCCGTCTGGGCGGTCCTCTTCGCCGCCTACGCGGCCACGCTCGGGGTCGACGCGGCCGGCTCCGGCAACTACGCGGGCGGAGAGCCGCGCTACCTGCTGGCCGCCGAGTCGATCGTCTCCGACTGGGACGTCGATCTCACCGACGAGTTCCGCACGCGCGCCTACGCGCCGTTCCACCATGGGTCGCTGAAGCCGCAGGGCCGGGTCGTGCTCGGGCGCCGGCTCGAGCCGCAGGGCGTCGGCTTCGCGGCGCTGATCGCGCCCGCCTACGCGATCGGCGGCGCCACCGGCGTGGCGATCTTCCTCGCCGCGCTGGCGGCACTGGCGTTCGTCCTCGCCGCCCGGCTCGCGCGCCGGATCGTGCCCGAGCCGTGGGCGACCGCGGCGGCGCTGGTGGTCGGGCTCTCCCCGCCCGTGCTGGCGCACGCCACCGCCGTTTACCCGGAGCTGGCGGCCGGAGCGATGCTGGCCGGCGCGGTGCTGTGCGCGCTGCGCGTGCGCGAGCGGCCCGACCTCGGCAGCGCCGTGGCGGGCGCGGCGCTGCTCGCGCTGCTGCCGTGGCTCGGCCCGAAGTACCTCCTCCCCGCGGCGCCGGTGGCGGTCGCGCTGGTGCGCTGGACGGCGCGGCGCGGGCGCCGCACGGCGGCGCTCGCGGCGGCCGAGATCATGGTCGCCTCGCTGGTCGTCTACGCGACGATCAACGACCGCCTCTACAGCGGGCTCGTGCCGTCGTCGGTGGCGGCGTCCGGCGCGCCGCCGACCGGCGCGGACTCCCTCGCCGACTACGCGGGGCGAGCGCCGCGGCTGGCGGCGCTGTGGCTCGACCGCGACGTCGGCCTCGTGCGCTGGGCGCCGGTGCTGCTGCTCGTGCTCTTCTCGGTCTGGCTGCTGTGGCGCGCCCGCAGCCAGCACCTCGCGCGCGTCGTGGCGGAGCACGCCGACGCCGAGGCGGCCGCGGGGCTCTCGCTGCTCGTGTGCGGGGCGGTGCTGTTGGTGGCGGCGTTCGCCGCCCCGACGCTGACCGGCGACTGGTTCCCGGCCCGCCAACTCGTCGCCGCCTTCCCGGTCGCGGTCGGCCTCGTGGCCTGGGGGCTGCGACACGCGCCGCGCACGGGAGCGGTGCTCGCTGCGCTCACGCTGGGCTGCTCGGTGTGGCTGGTCGTCGCGTTCGCCCTCGGCGACGCGCCTGGCTGGGTGCACCCGGGCGTGGACGCACCCTACGGGCCGCTCGTGCAGCTCCTGCCGCGCTTCTGAGTCGGCGAACGGCGGCTGGGTAGGGAGTCGGGTTCGACCCGCCGCGGCGGGCACGAATGTCAGCTCAGGGTCGGTATGCGACCTCGAGACGACACTCGTGGGCGCCGGGCGGTCCGAGCCAACTCCTTACCCAGCCGCTGTTGACGTTCGTCCCGCCTCGTCCTGCTGATCCGGCCGCGCCGCGTCGCCCGCCTCGACCGCCCCGCGGGCGAGGATCGCGCTGGCCGCGCTCGCCGGATCCAGCCGCCGGGCGACGACCTCGTCGAGCAGATGCTGGACCTCGGGGTCCTCGTGCAGCGAGGCCTCGAGCGCTCGCCGGAGGCGCACGGTCGCCAGCCCCAGCACCTCGTTCATGAGGTTGCGGCGGCGTCGCTCGGCCAGCAGCCCCTCGGACTCGACGAACGCGCGGTGCTCGGCGAGCTTCTCCTGGAGCAGCTCGACGCCCTCGCCGCGGTGGGCCTCGGTCTTGACGATCGGCACCGGCCAGGCGCCCTGGGGCGCGAGCGAGAGCACGCCGCGGATCTCCCGCACCATCGTGTCGGTCAGCGGGTGGTCGGACTTGTTGACCACGATCACGTCGGGGATCTCCATGACGCCAGCCTTGAGCGCCTGGATCGAGTCGCCCGAGCCGGGGATCAGCACGAGCACGACGGAGTCGGCATGGTCGATCACGTCGACCTCGGCCTGGCCGACGCCGACGGTCTCCAGGAAGACGTCGTCCTTGCCCGCCGCGTCCATCAGCAGCGCGGCCTGCAGCGCCGCCTCGGCCAGCCCTCCCAGCGCGCCGCGGGTCGCCATCGAGCGGATGAAGACGCCGGGGTCGAGGAAGTGCTCGGTCAGCCGGATGCGGTCGCCGAGCAGCGCGCCGCCGCGGAACGGCGACGACGGGTCGATCGAGAGCACCGCGACCTCGCGGTCGTCGGCCCGGCGGAGCTTGACCAGCGAGCCGATCAGCGTGGACTTGCCGGCGCCCGGCGGCCCGGTGAACCCGACGATCGACGCGTTGCCGGTCTTCGGATAGATCTCGCGGACGAGCGCCCAGCCCTCGGGGTCGTCGTCCTCGACCAGCGAGATGCCTCTCGCCAGCGCGCGCTTGTCGCCGGCGAGCAGCCGTTCGGCGAGGGAGGGCTTCTCATCGGCCATCGGGCGGCGAAGAATACGATCAGCCCCGATGGACACCCTGCTCGAACAGGTTCGGCGAGCCGAGGTCCGCGGCGCTCCGGCGCCGCTGCACGGCGGTCCGGTCGCGCTCGTGCGCTTCATGCGCGCCAACGGCCTGCTGACCTGGGGCTACGCGCGGCTGATCGCCCGCTGGGCGTGGTTGAAGCTGCGCTGGCGCGGGCGGCTGCAGACCGACGGGCTGTGCTTCATCGGCCCCGGGGTGACGTTCGAGATCGGCAAGGGCGCCCGCGTGCAGCTCGGCCGCTGGTGCTGGATCGGCCACGGCTCGAAGATCCGCGCCCACGAGGGCGAGGTCGTGATCGGGGCCAAGACCGTGATGGGCCAGGAGTGCACGATCTCCGCCTTCCAGCACGTCAGCGTGGGGCGCGAGTGCATCGTCGCCGACCGCGTGATGCTGATCGACTTCGACCACGGAGTCGTGGAAGTCGAGCGGCCCATACGGCTGCAGGGCATCTACAAGCGCGACGTCCATGTGGGCAACAACTGCTGGATCGGCTACGGCGCATGCATCCTCCGCGGCGCGTCGGTGGGCGACAACTCGGTGGTCGGGACGAGCTCGGTCGTCACCAAGGACATGCCCGCCAACTCGGTCAGCGCCGGCCAGCCCGCCCGCATCCTGCGGATGCGGGACGAGCCGGAAACGCTCCGCTGGCGCTGAACTTAGCCCCCGCCAGGCAGCAAGCTGCCTGGCTTGGCGCCTAGCCGCAGACCGGCCAGGGCGAGGTGCCGCGCTGCGCGAGCAGCTTGGCCGCCATGGCGTCCTGGACGGACTCGGCGGCCTTGGCCGGGTCGCCGCTGCCGCCGAGCGAGCGCCAGGTGGCACGCGAGAACTGGTACTTGCCGCGGTACCGGCCCGAGGACGAGACCGCGGTCGGGTTGCCGCTCGACTCGCACTGCGCGATGCGCGCGAGCGTGGCCGAGCCGCCGCTCGTGGTCCGGGGCGCCGGCGCCGACTTGACGCGCGAGGCGGAGATGCCGAGGCTGCCGAGCGTGGCCGGGCCGGCGATGCCGTCGACGACGAGGCCGTGGTTGCGCTGGTAGCTGCGGATCGCCCGGCGCGTGACAGGACCGATCACGCCGTCGGCGGGGACGCCCAGCGCGCGCTGGAGCGCGACCGTGCCGGACGCGCTCGAGACGGCTCGGCCGCCGCTCGAGGCGGGGCCGTCAGCCGCGACCGCCCCACCCGCGACGAGCGTCATGCACGCGAGCAGCACGGCGCCGCCCCCGCGGCCGGCGCGACGGCGCCGAGCCTGCCGTCTGGCCTCGGCGCGGCGGCGCCGCGAGGCGCTGAGCGACGCGAGCCACGGGCCCGGGTTCGCTGGATCGATGAAAGGCACTGCCTACCTCCTGGGTCTCGGTGCCTACGGGGTTAGCTGTCGGGCTCGCGCTAAGACCTGCGCTACGCGACATCAGTCGCGATTCGCCCCATGGCGCCGAAGCGCCGGTGGGTCCCCCGTTCCCCGCCTCCGGTCTTCTGGCGGGAACTCGGCCTGTGTGTTCAGTTCAAGAAGGCGGGAAGGATAGGCACATAACCCCGCCGATTGCGGCCTGATCGTGGAATTCAGCTAACCCTGAAGTTCACGGTTAGACAGGTCGAGAGAAGGTGCAAGGTTGCGCAGGGTGGGACCGATTCCGGCCGGATCGGCGAGCGCGCGCTCGAGCTCAGCGGCATGGCCGAGCGCCCGCTCGCGCGAGTAAGGGCCGGCGGTCTCGCGGGTCACGCCGAACGCCCAGTCGGAGGCCTGGAGGGCCATCAGCTCGCGCAGCGCGCGCGGCGCCGGATGGGCTCCGGTGGCGAGCACGCGCAGCTCCGCCTCGCGCGCCCGCCACGCCAGATCGGCGGTCGGCGGCGCGCTCCAGGTCGCGAGATCGCGCGGCTCACCCCAGCTCGTGTCGGGCAGCTCGGTGGGGGCCGGCGCGGCGTCGACGCCGGCCAGCGCGGCGTCGAGCGGAGCCAGCTCGACGCCCGCCGCGTCGCACGCCTCGATCGTCGCCGCCAGCCAGTCGACCCCCTCGTGCCAGAAGTGCCCCAGCAGCTCGGTGTCGAGCGCGCAGACCGCGAGCCCGCCGCCCCCCAGCCGCCGCGCCGCCGCCTCGGCGAAGTCGCGCGCGTGCGCGCGAGCCTGCTCGGCCCCGCGCGCCGGGTCGTAGGGCGCGCCGTCGACCGCCCACGGCGTGTGGCGGTACTCGGTGTGGTTGCGCGTGTTGCGGTAGGCCGCCGCCGCGGGGTAGCCGCTGTTGTGCCACACGAGGTCCATCAGCGCGCGGTCGATCGGCACGAGCAGCGGGCCGGCGGCGCTGCGCAGCGGCTGCAGCTGCGCGGGCGAGCCGTAGCCGAGCACGTCGGTGAGGTCGAGGCACACCGCGTGCACGCCGGCCTCCTCGAGCAGCGGGTCGAGCCACGGCGCGTGCCCGCACTCCGGCAGCCAGAAGCCGCCGTCCCAGTGCCCGAACCGCTCGCGGTGCGAGGCGATGCCGGCGCCGACCTGGAGCCGCACGCCGGCGGAGGTGGCCAGCATCGGCAGCACGGCGTGGGTCGCCGACGAGGTCCAGCTCACGTGCGGGGCGAACGCGCCGACGAGGTCGCCGCCGCGCGCCTCGAAGCGCTCCGCCGCGCGCGCGTACAGACCCGCCGAGCGCTCCAGCTCGCGCGCCACGCCGGGGTCCTCGGCCGCCGCGATGTCGCGCCGGTGGGTCTCCGCCCGGAGCTCGCGCAGGAACGTGAGGAAGCGCTCCGGGACGCCGCCGGCCTCGAGCTGGTCGCACAGCACCGGGGTCAGCGAGAGCGTGATCCGCCCGGGGTGGGCGTCGAGCACGTCGAGCAGCGGCAGGTAGGAGGTCGCCATCGCCTCCCACAGCCACTCCTCGCCGAACGGCCACGTCCCGAAGCCCTCCACGTAGGGCATGTGGGTGTGCAGGACGATGCTGAGGCGGCCGCTCACGGGCGCATGACCGCGAGGAAGTCCAGCGCGCGATCGAGGTCACGCGACCGCAGCGCGAAGTCGCGCACCGAGATGGCCGGGGTGAAGCGGTCGTAGAACGGCTTGGTGATCCGCAGCGCGGCGTGGATCGAGTCCCACCCCAGGCGCTCGATCGCGACCTGGTGGGCACGCAGCTTGCGGGCGTGGAACAGCCCCAGCAGCTCGACGGAGCCGAAGTGGCGCTCGCACAGCGCGCGGAACTCCTCGGCGCGGTACTCCTTGATGTGCCACGGGTTGCCCGAGCGCTCCTCGCCCTCGGGCGCGAGCGTGAGCACGTTCGGGGTCGAGACGTAGGCGACGCCGCCGGGGCCGACGAGGTCGCGGATCCGCGCCAGCACCGCGTCGGGGTTCTGCACGTGCTCGATCGTCTGCAGGAACACGACGCAGTCGACGTCGCCGTCCCACAGCTCGATCATGTTGCGCTCGAAGCTGAGCTTCGGCCCGGAGTACTTCAGGCGCGCGTGCTCGAAGGCGTCGGGGTTGGCGTCGACGCCGACCACCGACGCCGCCGTGCGCGCCAGCTCGGCCGAGCCGTAGCCCTCGCCGCACGCGAGATCGACGACGCGGCGGCCGCCGACCCGCGAGGCGATCCAGCGGTAGACGACCAGGTGGCGGCGGAACCAGTAGTTCTCCTCCGGCACGTCGGGGAGCGTGCGCTCGCCGGTGAGCTGGAGGGGCGGGACGCCGGGCGGCTGATCGCGCTGGAGGTAGAGCTCGGGCACGGCGGGCGCGGACCTTAGCGGCCGTGCTCAGAGCGCCGCGGCCTACACACAGGCGGCTGACCGAGCGTCAGCCCCGCACCGCGCCGTAGCGCGCCATCGCGCGCTGCCGCTCGGCCGCGTGGTCGACCACCGGCTCGGGGTAGTCGCGCCCGATCTCGCAGCCCGCGGCGGCCTGCTCCCCGGCGCTCATCGTCCACGGCTCGGCGAGCTTGTCGAGCGGCACCTCACGCAGCTCCGGCAGCCAGCGGCGGACGTACTCGCCGTCCGGATCGTGGCGGCGCTGCTGTGTCATCGGGTTGTACATGCGGCGGAAGTAGGGCGCGGGGTCGACGCCGACCGAGGCGATCCATTGCCAGTTGCCGTTGTTGGAGGCCTCGTCACCGCACAGCAGGTGGCGCATGAAGTGCGCCTCGCCGTGCCGCCAGTCGAGGTGCAGGTCCTTGGTCAGGAACGCGCCCACGATCAGCCGCCCGCGGTTGTGCATCCAGCCCGTGCGGAGCAGCTGGCGCATCGCGGCGTCGACGACCGGGTAGCCGGTGCGGCCCTCGCGCCAGGCGTCGAGCAGCCCCTCGTCGTCGTCCCACTCGAGGCGGTCGTACTCGGGCTTGTGGGAGCGGCGCGTGTTGGCCGGGTTGTGGAGCAGGACGTGGGCGTAGAAGTCGCGCCACGCGAGCTGGCGGGCGAACGCCTCGCCGCCGCGCTCGAGCGCGCGCGCCTCGAGCTCGCGCGGCGAGATGCAGCCGAAGTGCAGGTAGGGCGAGAGCTCCGACGTCCCGCCCGCCAGGCGGTCGTGGCGCTCGTCGTAACGGCGGAGGCCGTCGGCGAAGAAGCGGTTCGCCCGCTCGCGCGCGGCGCGCTCGCCGGGCGGGAAGGGGTCGCGCGCCTCCGGCTCCGGCGTGGCGGGCAGGCGCCCGACGGACAGCCCGCTCGGGAAGTTCAGGGCGCGCGGCGCGCCGTGGATCTCGCGGCGCGGCAGCTGCTGCCACGCCCGCCAGAACGGCGTGAAGACCGAGTACGGCTTGACCTCGCCGAGGTCGTCGGCGATGAACAGCCCGGGCTGCGGGCGCGCGTCGAGCGCCTCCGCGACCCGGCGGTCGCGCGCCCGCGCGAAGGGGGAGACGTCGCCGGCGAAGTAGACGGCCTCGGCGCCGCATTCGCGCGCCAGCGCGGGCAGCTCCTCCTCCGGCCGGCCCTCGCGGATGACGAGGTCCGCGCCGCGCTCCCGCAGCGCCGCGCGCAGCTCCGCCAGGCATCCGTGCAGGAACCACGCGCGGTTCGCGGACGGGAAGCGCCCGCCCAGCAGCCGCCGGTCGAGCACGAACACGGGCACGACGCGGTCGCACTCGCGGTGCGCGGCGGTCAGCGCCGGATGGTCGTGGACGCGGAGATCGCGCCGGAACCAGACGAGGGCCGTAGTACTCACAGCATGGGTACGGACAAGCGACGGACGTAGACTCAACCCGTGGCGCTCGTGCGCGATTTCCCGCTCTTCCCGCTGGGCCTGGTCGCCCTCCCGACCGAGCTGATCCCGCTCCACATCTTCGAGGAGCGCTACAAGACGATGGTCGCGCGCGTGCTCGAGGAGGAGGGCGAGTTCGGGATCGTCTGGGTCGCCGACGACGGGCTGCGCGAGATCGGCTGTGCGTGCGTGATCGCCGAGGTGCTCGAGCGCCTGCCCGACGGGCGGCTCAACCTCGTCGCGCGCGGCACGCGCCCGTTCCGGATCGAGGCGCGCCAGGAGGAGCTCGCCTACCCGGCCGGGACCGTCGAGTTCCTGGAGGACGAGCCCGAGCCGCCCGACGCCGATGCCGCGGACACCGCGCACGCCGCCTACGCCGAGCTCGTCGAGCAGGCGACCGACCGCACGCCGGACCAGGAGGAGATCGGGCGCATGACCGCCTACGAGATGGCGGCCACCGTCGACTTCGGCCTCGACGCCAAGCAGGGCCTGCTCGACCTGCGCTCCGAAGTCGGCCCGCCTCGCGCTGGCGGCCAAGCTGTTCCGCGCGGCGCTCAAGCGCCTCGACTTCGTCGAGCGCGCGCAGGCTCGCGCGCGCTCGAACGGCCGCGTGCGCTTCCCCGCCTGAACATCCGGGTGGGCCTACTCGCGGCGGATCTTGCAGACGCGCTCGGCGACGTCGGCGGTGAACGCCTCGACGCGGCTGAACGTCTTCGGCAGCCCGCGCGACGTGTCGGCGAACGCGATCGTCCCGGCCTCCAGGCGCACCTTGTAGGCGAGGATCGAGCCCTTCTCCTTCGGCAGCTCGAGCCCGAGCGCGGCCTGCTTCTCGAGGTCGCGCGCGAGCTGGCGCGCGTCGAGCAGCCGCTTCGCGCCCATCGGGACCGGCTTGCGCTGGTTGCAGGTCACGGTGCCGTCGTCGGAGACGAGCAGCTTCAGATTGGCGTTGCGGTCCTTGCCGCTGCGCGTCACCACGAACAGGTCGGCGGAGGGCGCGCCGCAGCCGGCCAGCAGCCCGGCCGCCAGCACCCCGGCGAGCGCGCGCCTCACACGACCACCAGCTGCGCGCCCTCGACCTCGCGCAGGAAGCGCGGGGTCGACATCACGCCGTCGAGCCGCGCCTCGACCGCCTCCGTGCTCGCGCCCGTCAGCTCGACCGCGGCGGCGCACGCCCACAGCCGGCAGTCCTCGAGCTCGCGCGCGGTCTCGCGCAGCTCGTGCAGCGAGCGGGAGAAGGTGTCGTCGCCGGGCGGCGCGTCGTCGAGCAGCGGGCCGAGCGCGCCGAACGAGACGAGGCCGCGCGCCGGCCGCCCCTCGGCGGCGGCCGAGACGAGCAGCGACAGACCGGTGTAGAGCCGCTCGGGCCGGCCCGATTCGAGGATCGCGGCGATCATCATCCGAGAGAGCGTATGCCGCAGCTCCTCGATGCCCGCGGGCTCCTCTGCCCGCTCCCCGCCCTCAAGGCCCGCCGCGCGCTGGCCGCGCTCGCCCCCGGCGAGACGCTGGTCGTGCTCGCGACCGACCCGGAGGCACCGGTCGACGTCGGCGCGCTGGCGGCGGAGGGCGGGCACGCCTTCGCGGTGGAACAAGAGGGCCGCGAATGGCGTCTTTCCATCACGAAGACCGAGGCCTGAGGGCCGACCGGCACTCGGGCGAAAGCCTCAGCCAAAGAGTGCGGCCAGCCGTACCTCAGGTCGCGGAAACGCTGGTACTTTATCGATACAGACTTAATCGATCCAGAAAGGATCTCTCTTGCTTCTTCCCACCGCCTTCGGCGCCTTCGACATCACCGGCAAGCGCTCGCTCGCCCGTTCGGCGCTCCCCAACGCGCCGATCCGCAAGGAGCGCCGCCGCAAGTAGCCTCGCCGGTGTGGGAGACCGGGTGACGTTGCAGACCCTCGCCGACCGGCTCGGCATCTCCCGCACCACCGCGTCGAACGCGTTCAACCGCCCCGACCAGCTCAATCCGGCCCTGCGCGAGCGCGTGCTCGCGCTCGCGGCCGAGCTGGGCTATGCAGGGCCCGACCCCCGCGGCCGGGCCCTGCGCTCCGGGCGGGCGGGCGCGATCGGCGTCCTGCTCACCGAGCAGCTCTCCTACGCGTTCGCCGATCCGGCCGCCGTCGCCACCCTGCGCGGGCTAGCCGAGGAGGCCGAGCGCGTCGGCATCTCGCTCAGCCTGCTGCCCGCGCCGCTCAGCGACGACGCCGCCGACCCCTCGGCCGTCAGCCGCGCGCTCGTCGACGGCTGCTTCGTCTACGCTCTGCCCGCGGACCACCCGAGCGTCCACGCCGCGCTCGAGCGCCACCTGCCGCTGGTCGTCGCCGACACGCCGCACATCCCTGGCGTCCCGTTCGTGTCGATCGACGATCGCGCCGGCGCGCGCGCGGCGGCACAGCACCTGCTCGACCTCGGCCATCGCCGCCTCGCGGTCGTCTCGCTGCGCATGCGCGACGACGGAGGGCGCGGGTTCGCCGACTCCGACCGGCGCTGCGATCCCGCCTACCGGGTGACCGCCGAGCGGCTCGCGGGCTACGAGGAGGCGCTCTCCGGCGCCGGCCTCTCGCTCGACGAGGTGCCGATCTACGAGGTCCACCTCAACGCGCGCACCCTCGCGCGC
Organism: uncultured Solirubrobacteraceae bacterium; assembly: GCA_963722815.1. GTDB lineage: Bacteria > Actinomycetota > Thermoleophilia > Solirubrobacterales > Solirubrobacteraceae > DASQFQ01. The sequence continues at coordinate 333,291 of CAVROM010000003.1, read as the reverse complement.
GAAGCGGTGCCGGCGCTGCTCGAGCGCCAGCCGACCGCCGTGCTCGGCATGTCCGACGAGATCGCGCTCGGGGTGATCGACGGCGCGGCCGCCGCCGGGCTCGACCTTCCGCACGACCTCTCCGTGGTCGGCTTCGACGACGTCCCCGGCGCCACCCCGCGGCGGCTCACCACGGTTCGGCAGCCGCTCGTGGAGAAGGGCCGCACGGCGGGGCGCATGCTGCTCGAGGCGATCGAGGGCCGCACGCCCCCAGATGTCGTCCTGCCGACCGAGTTGGTCGTCCGGGACTCGGCGACCAACCCGCCGCCGGTCTGAGGACCCTCAGGCCATGACGACCGCGCCGCCGCGGCGCGGGTCGCCCGCACCGACGACCTCGCCGGTAGCGGGGTCGCGGCGCACGGCCTGGGCGCCGCCGAAGAACACGTTGAGGCTGTCGAAGCGCGCGACCTCCCACCTCTCGGCATCGCCCTCCGCGCCGGGCTCGGCGTAGACGACCCCCTCCTCCCAGTGCACGCGCGGCGCCTCGACCGCGTCGCGCAGGTCGAGCCCGCGGTCGATCACGCCGAGGATCACCTGCAGGATCGCCGAGCGGATGCGGTTGGAGCCGGCGGAGCCGAGCGCGAGCATCACCTCGCCGTCGCGCTTGACGACGGTGGGAGCCATCATCGACGGCAGCCGCCGCCCCGGCGGGTGCGTGAAGAAGCCGAGCGGCGAGAGGTCCTCCTCGCCCATCATGTTGTTGAGGTGGATGCCGGTGCCGGGCACGAACACGCCCGAGCCCTCGCCGTTCGTGCACGTCACCGCGCACGCGCGCCCGTCACCGTCGAGCACCGAGATGTGGGTGGTCGAGCCGAGCTGGGAGCCCATGAACTCGTCGAGGAAGCCGGGGCGCGCGAGCCCTTCGAGGAACTCCGGCGTGCGCGCCCGCTGGGCCGCCTCCATCGCGGCGACGAGCTGCGCCTGGCTCGACGGCGCCGGCTCGCGCTCGAGCAGCGCGAGCACATAAGCGATCAGGATCCCGCCGGCCGACGGCGGCGGGTTGGTGAAGACGTCGTGGCCGCGGTAGGCGACCTGAATCGGCTCGCGCGAGGTCGCCTCGTAGGCGGCGAGGTCCTCGAGCGTGAGCGTGCCGCCGCCCGCGGTGACCCGCGCGACCGCGGCCTCGGCGATGTCGCCGGCGTAGAACGGCGCCGCGCCCTCGGCCGCGAGGCGCTCGAGCGTGGTGGCGAGCTCGGGGTTGCTCAGCACGTCGCCCTCGCGCGCCACGCGGTCGCCGACCCAGTATTTGTCGCGCGCCTCCTCGCTGGCCTCGAACAGCGGCGCGAGCAGGTGGAAGATGTAGGCCTGCTGCGCGTTGACCTCGACGCCCTCGCGCGCGTGCCGGGCGCCGCGCGCGACGAGCTCGGCGAGCGGCATGGTCGCGTAGCGGCGGTGCGCCTCGCACATTCCCGCGGGCGTCCCGTAGACGCCGCACGAGGACGGCCCGACGTGGAAGACCTGCGCGACCGACCCGAACAGCACCTCGGCGGCGACCAGCGGCGCCCGCTGTGCGAGATCGGCCCCGAGGCCGGAGGTGGAGACGAAGAAGTCGAGCAGCGCCGGCGCCTCGCCCGGTTCGGCCACGAGCATGAACCCGCCCGCGCCGAGGCCGGTCAGCTGCGGCTCGGCGACGAACGAGACGGCCATGGCCGCGAGCGCGGCGTCGACCGCGTTGCCGCCGGCGCGCAGGATCTGCGCACCGGCGTCAGCGGTCAGCGGATGGCCTGCGGCAACGACACCGTTCATGCGGCCGGACCCTAGAGGCTGCCGTTTTAGAGCGAAGCGGTCTCGGGGGCCATGGACGGCCCCCGTCCGCATCAGAGCGGCGACCGGATGTCGCCAAGGGCTAACCCGTGGCGGAGCCCTAGAAACGCGGAATGAATTCCGGGACGTCGACGTCGATCCGCGACGACCGCTCGCGGTTGCGGGTCACGCGCGGCTCGCCCCGCGGCTCGGAGAAGCCGGACAGGCCACGGTTCTCCTCCTCGCGGCGCGGCGGCCGGCGGTCGCCGTAGCCGGTCGCGACGACCGTGATCCAGACCTCGTCGTCGAGCTTGTCGTCGAGCATCGCCCCGAAGATGATGTTCGCCTCGGGGTGGGCCGCCTCCTGGACGGCCTTCGCGGCCTCGTTGACCTCCCACAGCGAGAGATCGCGGCCGCCGGTGATCGACAGCAGGATCGAACGTGCGCCCTCGACCGACGTCTCCAGCAGCGGGGACGCGACGGCCTGCTGGGCGGCGTCGACCGCCCGCGACTCGCCGGTGCCCATACCGATGCCGAGCAGCGCGTTGCCGGCGTCGGCCATGATCGTCCGCACGTCGGCGAAGTCGAGGTTGATCAGGCCCGGGAGCGTGATCAGGTCCGAGATGCCCTGGACGCCTTGGCGCAGCACGTCGTCGGCGACCCGGAAGGCCTCGACCATCGAGGTGTTCTTCTCCAGCACCGAGAGCAGGCGGTTGTTCGGCACCACGATGAGGGTGTCGACCTCCTCGCGCAGCGCCTCGATGCCCTTCTCCGCCGCGGCCAGGCGGCGCGAGCCCTCGAAGCCGAACGGCTTGGTGACGACGCCGACGGTCAGCGCGCCGAGCTCACGCGCGATGCGCGCGACCACAGGAGCGGCGCCCGTGCCGGTGCCCCCGCCTTCGCCGGCGGTGATGAACACCATGTCCGAGCCCTTGAGCAGCGCCTTCGTCCGGTCGTAGTCCTCCATCGCGGCCGTGCGGCCGAGATCGGGGTCGGAGCCGGAGCCCAGCCCGCGCGTCGAGTCGTGGCCGATCTGCACGGTCACGTGCGCGTCCGAGGTCTGCAGCGACTGCGCGTCGGTGTTGACGCCGATGAACTCGACGCCGGTGACCTCGGCCTCGATCATGCGGTTGACCGCGTTGACGCCCGCGCCGCCGACGCCGACGACGCGCAACTGCGGCTTGCCGACCGGGCCCGAGCCGTCCCAGCTCGAGTACTCGTGCTCGACGGCCGCCGGCTCGTTGCTCGGCGGGGCCATCAGGTTCTCCGGCAGGTCCGAGGAGAAGGCGTGGCGCAGGCGCTCCTGCGGCGACGGGATCTTCGGCGCGTCCGCTGCGCGGCTCCGCGGAGGGGCGGGCCGGGGGCTCCGCCCCGTCCTCGAGGCCTTCCGTCTCCGTCTTGCGGAACAGGGCGGCGAGGGGACCCTCGCGCATGCTCGCCCGCTTGCTACCTGCCATTCGAGAGCACCTCCTTCGCCAGCTGGCGATAGCTGTCGGCGGCCGTGCCCGACGGGTCGTACTTCAGTACCGACATACCCTTCACCGGCGCCTCCGCGAATCGGATGGTCTTGCGGATGCGCGCGCCGAACACGCGGTCCCCGAAGTTCTCCTCGAGGATCGAGATCGCCTCCTTGGCGTGGAGGGTCCGCGAGTCGACCATCGTCGGCAGGATGCCGGCGATGTCCACGTCTGGGTTCAGGTTCTCGCGGATCATCGAGAGCGTGTTCTGGAGCTGGATGAGCCCCCGCATCGACAGATACTCGCACTGCACGGGGACGATCACCTTGTCGGCCGCGGTCAGCGCGTTGATCGTCAATAGTCCCAGGGACGGCGGCGTATCGATGCAGACGAAGTCGTAGTCCTCGTCGACGGCCTTCAGCGCCTTGTCCAAGGAGCGCTCGCGGCCGATCTTCGTCGACATCGCGATCTCCGCGCCCGCGAGGTCGATCGAGGCGCAGGCGATGTCGATCTCGCGCTTGCGGATCACCTCGCGGATCGAGAGGTCGTGGACGAGCACGTCGTACATCGACTTCTCGAGCCCGTCCGGGTCGATGCCCTGCGACATCGTGAGGTTGCCCTGTGGGTCCATGTCGACGCACAGGACGCGGTGGCCCTCTTCAGCGAAGGCCGCCGCAAGATTCAGCGTGGTGGTCGTCTTCGCGACGCCGCCCTTCTGGTTGGCAAACGCGATCACCTTGGCCTTGCCGGTCACGTGATGCTCCGATCGGGGTCGGGAAATCCCATCGAGGACGGCTATTCGCGTGCCGCGGGCGTTGTCCTCCTAGCGCACGGAGAGGCGGAACACGCGCCGCAGGCCGTCGGCACCGGCGTCGGTCACGTGAACGGCGCGGCCGCGGTCGGCGCGCCGGAGCCAGCCGAGCTCGAGCAGGCGGTCGGCGAGCGCCCGGCCGAGCGGGCCGGAGAGGTGGTGCGCCTGCTCGGTCCAGTCGACGCAGTAGCGCAGCGGGCGGTCCGCGGCCGCCTCGATCCCGAGCCGCTCCAGCCGTGTCGCGCCCGCGGACGAGAGGCGGTAGTCGACGTCGCGCCCGGGAGCGGAGAGCCGGTCCTCGCCGTCGAAGTGGTGCAGTCCGTCGCCGCCGGTGACCGCGCCCTCGGCGATCAGCGCCTGCATGATCGAGACGCCGAGTCGGCCCGCGAGATGGTCGTAACACGTGCGCGCGGTCCTGATCGCGTGCGCGCGCGTACCTTCGCGGAGCGAGCGCACGGGCGCGGCGGGGGCGACGCGAGCGAGCGCCTCGATCAGCTCCGCGACCTGCGGGCCGGCGAGGCGGTAGTAGCGATGCCGGCCCTGGGGGACGACGACGAGCAGCCCCGCGTCGACGAGCCGACCGAGGTGCTGGCTGGCGGTCGACGCCGCGACCCCCGCCTCCGACGCCAGCACGCCCGCCGGCAGCGCGCGCCCGTCCCCGAGCGCAAGCAGCATCCGGGCCCGAGCCCGCTCGCCGAGGACGGAGCCGAGGGCGGCGAGGTCCGCGTCGCCGCTGATGTGCGCGGAGGCCATGAGTCCAGGCTAGACCCGGGACGTTTCGGTGGCGGGCGAAGGGTCGTGGGGCGAGGAGCCGGCGAACGGCGGGCATTGAGGCGAGGGCGCCGATGCCCCGGATTCAAAACTGTCAACTCTGGGGCGCTATACGCCCCAAATCAAGCAACCTTGGCCGCCGCCGCTGCGGCCGAACCCGCCTCCTCAATGCCCCGTCGTTGACGTTCACCGGCGCTGCCGCGCATATTTCGGCGCCGGCCGAAGCACCCCGGCCCCATCCTGAGAGCCATGCCCCGCGCCGCCTACCTCGCCGTTCTCGGCGCCGCCGTCCTCTGTTACGCCGCGCTCGGCGCCGTGCTCCGGCTCCTCCCGGAGCTCACCCAGGACCCCGCCGCGCTCGGGCTTCTCGTCGGCGCGCCCGCGCTGACCGCGGTGGTCACGCGGCCGGCCGGCGGGCGGGTCGCGGATCGGGTGGGCGCGGCGCCGGTGATGCTCGCCGGCGCGGTCGTGATGGCCGCCGGGGTCGTGCCCGCACTCGCCAGCGACTCGACCACCGTCCTGCTCGGCTCGCGCCTCCTCGTCGGCGCGGGCGAGGGGGCGATGATGAGCGCGTGCGTGCTGTGGCTGCTGCGGCTCGCCGCGCCCGAGCGGCGCGGGCAGGCGCTCGGCCACATCGGGCTCGCCAACTACGCGGGCCTCACCGCCGGGCCGTTGCTCGCGGAGGCGCTGGACCTCGCCCGGTCGCCGGTCCTGATCGCCGCGGCGGTGCTGCCGCTCGCCGGCGTCGCGCTCGCCACCCGGGTGCCGCGGCCACAGATCGAGCCGGCCGCCCAGGGCGGCGCGGTGCTGCGCGAGGTCCTCGTCCCCGGCGCCGGGCTGATGCTCGTCAACCTCGGCTACGTCACGTTCCTCGCGTTCGGCGGCGCGGAGGCCGGCACCGCGCTGGTCGTCCCCGTGTTCGCCGCCGGGGTGATCGCGGTCCGGACGCTCGGCGCCTCGCTCCCCGACCGGCTCGGCGGGCAACGTGCGCTCGTGCTCGCCGCGCCGACGGCGGCGACCGGGCTGCTCGTCGTCTCGCTCGGCGCCGGCACCGCGGTGGCGCTCGCCGGGACCGTCGTGCTCGCGCTCGGCCAGGGGCTCGCCGTGCCGGCGCTTGGGCTGCTCGCGCTCGCGCGCGTGCCCGCGCGATCCCAGGGCGCCGCGGCCGGGCTCTTCTTCGCGTTCTTCGACGCCGGCGTCGGCGCCGGCGGCCCGATCGCGGGCGGTGTGGCGCGGCTGAGCTCGCCCGCCACCGCGCTCGCGCTGGCCGCCGGAGCGGTGGCGACCTCCGCCGTGTGCGGCAGGGCAGCCGACCGGGCACACCGGCGCGCGGTGACTTGCAGCGCCTGAGCCGCCCGCTTATGCTCGCCGCAGCGTGAGCACCCTCGACCATCTGGAAGCCGAGCTCGAGACCGCGCAGGCCTCAGCGCCCGCGCCCGCCGCTCCCGAGCAGCAGCCGGCCGCCCAGCTCGCGTCGAGCGTGGGCAACCAGGCGTTCGGCCAGGTCATCTCGCGCATGGACGCCGGCGAGGGCATCACCGCCAGCGGCGTCGCACACCCCGCGGTCGAGTCGACGATCGCCGCCGCCCGCGGCGGGGGCAGCGCGCTCGACGGTGCGCTGGCCGCGCAATTCGGCAGCGCGCTCGGCCGCTCCGTCGCCGACGTCCGCGTGCACACGGACTCGACGGCCGCGGCGCTCACCAACGCGGTCTCGGCGCGCGCGTTCGCGACCGGCAACGACATCTTCTTCGCCCCGGGCGAGTATCAGCCGGGGTCCGCTACCGGCCGTGAGCTGATCGCCCACGAGGTCGCGCACACCGATCAGCAGCGCGGCGCGCCGATGAGCGGCCCGCTCGTCGTCTCGAACCCGGGCGAGGCACTCGAGGTTCAGGCCGATGACACCGCGCGCCAGCTCCTCGGCTGAAGCACCGCCCGCAGTCGGCTTCGCCTTCCTCGACGCCCGCATCCGGGCTCATGTCGAGCAGGCCGCGTCCGGCGACCCGAACCCGGGGGACCCGCTCCGCGGCCTCTACATCTCCGACGAGCAGGCGCTGGCGCTCGCCGCCGACGGCGGGGCGGAGAACGCCGACGCTCGCCTCGCCGACGCCGCCACGCGCCTCGAGCTCGACGCGCTCGACACCGCCGTGCTCGGCCTCGCCGCCGCGCCCGAGCTCGACCCCCGCTACGGCCGGCTCTTCGCCTACCTGCACGACGACGTCACGCGCCGGCTCGCCAGCCCGCGGCTCGTCGCCAACCTGCTCGCCGGCGACGGCGTCTCCCACAGCGACATCCTCGCCTGCTTCCGCAGCGACGCTCCGCTCAGGCGCCGCGGCGCGATCCGCTTCATCGAGGGCGACGGCACCGTCCCGCTCGGCGACCGCCCCGCCAAGCTCGCCGACCCGCTCGCCGCGTTCCTGCTCGGGCTCGAGGCGCCGCTCGACCCGCCGAGCGGCGGCCGCCTGCGCCGCCGGCCGATTCCGACCACCCACCCCGGGCGCGAGGAGACGGTCGAGGAGCTGCGCCGCCTGCTCGGCACCGACTCGAAGCTGCCGCTGGTGGTGGCGGGCGCCGACGCCGACGCGATGGTCGCGCTGGCCGCCGAGCGGCCGCTCCTCCTGTGCGACGTTCGCGAGCTCTCTAAGCCCGACGTGATGGCCGACGCCGCCCTCTGCTGTGCGCTCGAGGGCCGCCAGCTGTGCGGCTCCGGCCTCGAGCGGCTCGAGCCGGCCGAGCGCGCGCAGCTGCTCAAGCTGATCGACGAGCACCACGAGCGGCTGATCCTGCTCGCTCCCACGCGCGCCGCCGCCCCCACGCTCGGCGACCGCACCGTCCTGCTGGTCGAGGTGCCGATGCCGCATCTGGGCGAGCGCGAGCAGGCGTGGTCGACGCTGACCGACGCCAGCGACACGAGCGACGTCGCCGCCAAGTTCCGCCTCTCGCTGTCGCAGATCGCCGAGGCGGCCGAGGTCGCCACCATCACCGCGCACACTCGCGGCGCCGCCACCCCCGAGCCCGCCGATCTCGACCTCGGCGCGCGCCACGCGTCCTCGTCACGGCTGGGCGAGCTCGCCTCCCAGCTCACCCCCCGCTACAAGTGGACCGACCTCGTGCTCCCCGACCGCCAGCGCGAGACGCTCGCCTCGATCTCGGCGTACCTGCGCCACCGCGATCACGTGCTCACCGAGTGGGGCTACGAGAAGACCGTCGCGCGCACCCAGGGCCTGAAGGTCCTGTTCGCCGGCGAGTCCGGCACCGGCAAGACGATGGCCGCCGAGGTGCTCGGCGGCGAGCTCGGCCTCGAGCTCTTCCGCGTCGACCTCGCCACGATCGTCTCGAAGTACATCGGGGAGACCGAGAAGAACCTCGACCGCATCTTCGAGGCCGCCACCGGCTCCAACGCGATCCTGTTCTTCGACGAGGCCGACGCGCTGTTCGGCAAGCGCTCGGACGTCTCCGACGCCCACGACCGCTACGCCAACATCGAGGTCGCCTACCTGCTGCAGAAGATGGAGGGCTACCCCGGCGCGGTGATCCTCGCCACCAACTTCCGCCAGAACATCGACGACGCGTTCGTGCGCCGGCTCGACTTCGTGATCGACTTCCCGTTCCCGGAGCCCGACGACCGCAAGCTGATCTGGCGGCTGCTGCTGCCGGAGGAGGCGCCGCTCTCCGACGACGTCGACCTCGAGTTTCTCTCCGTCCAGTTCAAGCTCTCGGGCGGCGCGATCCGCAACTGCTCGATGTCCGCCGCCTTCCAGGCCGCCGACGAGGGCACCTCGATCACGATGCGCCACCTCGTGCGCGCGGTCGCTCAGGAGTTCGGCAAGCAGGGCCGGCTGACGCTCCAGACCGACTTCGAGCAGTTCCACCAGGTCATCGGGCCTGGGCGCTAGCTCGAGCGAACGTCAGCGGCGGCTGGGTAAGGGTCGGGTTCGAGCCGCCCGGTAGCCACGAGTGTCAGCTCGAGGTCGCATACCGACACTGAGACGACACTCGTGGCCGCCGGGGGCGTTCGGACCCACCCCTTTCAATGCCCGCCGTTGCCGTTCGCTCAGGCCGCCAGCAGCCCGAGCTCCGCCAGCTTCGCCAGCGCGGCCTCGAGCGACGCCTCCGTCAGCTCACCCGGGAACCCCTCGCGGATCGCCGCGCGGTCGCGCGTGCCGTCGAGCAGCCCGAGCAGCGCCGCCGTCGGCTCGTCGTTGATGCGCACGACGTGGTTCTCGAGCGTGGTGACGATCGCGCCGGGGCGTGCCTGCGAGCGAGCCAGCGCGCTCGCGACCGGGCGCTCGCCGGCGACCCGCGCGGCCGGGGAGGGCACGATGTGGAACGAGACATTCCCCTCGTCGAAGCCGCCGACCAGCGCCTCGGCCAGCTCCCCGGCGGCCGCGCCGCGGCGCTCGCGCAGCGTCTCGAACGGGACGGGCGCCTCGCCGTTCTCCCCCACCAGCATCCGCTGCACGGCCGCGCGATCGACCTCGCGCGTGGGCCGCCGCTCATCGCGGCACAGCAGCGAGTGGCGGAAGCGCCGCAGCACCAGCAGGTCGAAGTACTGCTCGCGCGCGATCCGGTCCTCGCCCGCCGCGTCCTCGACGAACGCGTCGACGCCCTCGGTCCACGGCGGCTGCCGGCTCGAGGCGGGTAATGCGTCGCCGACGTAGGTCATCCCGTGGCGCGCCGCCGCCGCGGCAAAGTCCTTGAACCACACCGGTTCGTAGTCGGCCGACAGCAGGTCGTGGACGAGCATCTGCTCCGGCGCGGTGGCCAGCGCGCGCAGATCCTCGGCCAGGACGCCGCCGTAGAACGACGGGCCGTCGGACTGCTCCAGCCGGTCGAGCAGCCCGAACAGGTGGCGCGAGCGCTCCGCCCGCTCCACCCGATCGTCGAGCCCGCGCGCGTGCCACTCGGCCGCCTCGCGCAGCATCCGGCGCAGGTGGCCGCCGGGGTGCGCGGTGTAGGAGACGTAGGCGATCCCGTCCGCAGAGAGATGCGAGCGGCACGCGGCCAGCGTCGCCTCGCGCACCGGCGTGTCGACCCAGGAGTACAGCCCGTGCGCGATCACGTAGTCGAACTCACCGAGCTCGCCGGCGGTCAGGGCGACGACGTCGCCGACCTCGAAGCGCAGGTTGTCGAGCCCGGCGGCGGCCGCCGTCTCGCGCCCCTCCGCGATCGCGCTGGCCGCCAGGTCGACGCCGACCGCGGTCGCGCCGGGGTTGGCGGCCGCGATGCCCGCCAGGTTCGCGCCGGCGCCGCACCCGAGCTCCAGCACCCGCGCGCTCCGCGGATCGGGCGGAGTCAGCCCGTGCAGCGCGGCGACCGTCGCGAAGACGGAGGGCCGCGCCTGAGCGAACGGGAGGTTCGCGTAGGGCACCTCGTCATAGACCGTGCTCATGTGTGTTCGCAATCTTTTCCCACGCGGCTGTGCAGCGTGTTTAGGGTTGCCACCGAATGCCGGCAGTCGTGGACGTACCCCTCAACACCTGCCTGGCTGACCTGGACGAGGCGCTGCGGACCCTGCTGCGCCGAGAGCTCGAGCGCCACGGCTTCGAAGGCGTGGAGATCGCCTTCGACGCGCCGGCCACCGACTGGTCGGCCAAGCTGACGAACCCGACGGTCAACCTCTTCCTCTACGACCTGCGCGAGAACATCGCACAGGCCGACACCACGCCGCGCGACATCCGCGTCAACGGCAACACGTTCACCGCCCCGCCGCCGCTGCGCCTCGAGGTGACCTACTCGGTGACGGCGTGGACCAAGGCGGTCGAGGACGAGCACCGCCTGCTCTCGCAGGTGCTCGCGATCCTCTTCTCCCACGTCCAGATCCCCTCCGACCTGCTCGAGGGGCGGCTCGCCGCCGCCAGCCAGCTGCGCGCGATCGAGACCGAGGTGGGGCGCCCGAAGGAGGAGAAGGCCGACTTCTGGACCTCGATCGGCGGCCGCTACAAGGCGTCGATCGACTACGCGATCAAGCTCGAGGTCGAGTCCGGCCTGAGCTTCTCGCGCGGCCCCGACGTGCGCACGCAGACGGTGCGGATGAACCTCTCCGACGCGCCGCGGCGCCTGATGGAGGAGCTCCAGCGCTTCGGCGGCGTCGTGCACGACGCGGACGGCAACCCGGTCGCCGACGCGTGGGTCGTGCTGCCCGATCTCGGGCGCTTCACCAGCAGCAACCGCGAAGGGCAATTCGTCTTCGACGGAGTGCGTCCCGGCGACCACCGCGTGACCGCGCGGAACGTCGAGGGCCAGGAGGCGAGCGGCGTGGCCAAGGTGCCGGGCGGCGGCGTCGATCTCGAACTGGGCGCGGGCAAGAAGAAGCCCGCCGCAAAACGGGGATGACCAGACGGGCACGCGAATCTGCCCATTTGGTTGCCCTCGCTCCCCTATCGCGCGGTGCCGGTGATGGGGGATCGTCGGAGCGTGGAAAGCGATGAGGCGCCGCGTGTGCTCCTGGGAAATCTCGCTCCGATCATGGTCATCGGCATGGCCCGTCTCCTCGCGGAGGAAGGCGCCGAAGTGATCGGCCAGGAGCGGCACCCGGCGAAGATCGTGAGCGCTGCCGGCGAGACACGGCCGGACATCGTGGTCCTCGATCTCACCACCGAAGGAGCTCGCGAGCTGGGCGGGCGTGTGCAGTCGGTCTCCCCGGAGACCCAGGTGATCCTGTGCGACAGCGGCGAGGGTGCGCTGGAGGTGCTCGATCCGGGCGCCACCTCCGCACGCCGGGTCGCCGTCGACGCGTCTGAGGGTCTCCGCATGGAGTTGGCAACGGCAACGAATCGCAAGACACCGAGGTAAGGAGCTACATGCCCACGTATTTGACGCCAGGCGTCTACGTCGAGGAGATTCCCTCCGCGAACAAGCCCATCGAGGGCGTCAGTACCTCGGTCGCCGCGTTCGTGGGACTCACGCCCGGCGGTCCTGTCAACACGCCGATGCGGATCTCGAACTGGACCCAGTTCTCGAAGATCTTCGGCGACCCGAGCAACCCGGACAACGGGCCCTTCATGGAGGGCGCCTACATGGCCCACGCCGTGTACGGGTTCTTCACCAACGGCGGTAGCAACTGCTGGATCGTGCGCGTCGGCGAGGACAGCGGCGCGGGTTCGCGTCCGCAGGCCGCGCTGCCGGCCGCCGCGGACGGCTCGGTCGAGACGTTCCGCGCCCAGGCGCTCGCCGCGGCCGATGGGCCCGTCGAGGTCGAGCTGACCGAGGAGCCGAAGGCCGGCGAGGGCGACCAGACCTACAAGCTCGTGGTCACCGCGGGCTCGGAGCGCGAGGAGTTCGAGGGCCTGAACCTCAAGAAGGGCCGCGCGAACATCGCCACCAAGGTCAACGCCTCCTCGAAGCTGATCCGCATCGAGGACACCAGCGGCGCGCTGCCGGAGGCCCAGAAGGTCCCCGCGACCGGCAAGTACGCGCTGTCCGCCCCGTCCCCGGACCCGTCGGACGTCAAGCCCAGCCACTTCGAGGGCGACGAGGCGCGTCGCCTCGGCATGGGCGGCCTCGGCGCGATCGACGAGGTCACGATGGTGATCATGCCCGACCTCTGGGGCGTGGCGAACGACACGCAGGTCCGTGACCTCCAGGGCAAGATGATCGCCCACTGCGAGAACATGGGCGACCGGATGGCGATCCTGGATCCGCCGCCGGACCTGCTCCCCCAGGAGATCCTCGAGTGGCGGATGAACACCGCCGGCTACGACTCGAAGATGTCGGCGCTGTACTACCCGTGGATCGAGACGATGGACCCGCTCACCAGCCGGCCCATCAAGATCCCGCCGTCGGGCCACGTCGCCGGCCTCTGGTGCCGCGTCGACGAGAGCCGCGGCGTCCACAAGGCCCCGGCGAACGAGGTCGTCATGGGCGCCAACGGGCTCGCGTTCCAGGTCACGCACGCGGAGCAGGGCGGCCTCAACAAGGTCGGCATCAACTGCATCCGCGCGTTCCCCGGCCGCGGCATCCGCGTGTGGGGCGCCCGCACCCTCTCGAGCGACCCGGAGTGGCGCTACATCAACGTGCGCCGGCTGTTCAACTACATCTCCGAGTCGATCATGGAAGGCACGCAGTGGAGCGTGTTCGAGCCCAACGACCAGTTCCTGTGGCTGCAGCTGCGCAACGCGGCGACCAGCTTCCTCACCAGGACCTGGCGGTCGGGCGCGCTGTTCGGCACGTCCCCGCAGGAGGCGTTCTTCGTCAAGTGCGACGCCGAGACCAACCCGCCCGACGTGATCGAGGCCGGGCAGGTCGTCTGCGAGATCGGCATCGCACCGGTGAAGCCGGCCGAGTTCGTGATCTTCCGCCTGAGCCAGTTCTCGGGTGGCGGCGGCGCGGAAGTCGCCGAGTAGCCCCATTCGTCCTGTTGAGAGCAAGGAGAGCAGCAAGAAATGTCTGACCAGAAGACCGAACCAGTCAAGTACTGGAAGATCCAGGCTGACGGGCTCGACTCGATCGGGATGTTCCACCAGAGCGGCACGCCGGGCATGTCCCTGCAGGCCCAGGAGTTCAAGGTGTGGGACGACCAGGGCAAGCCGAACCCGCTCCCCGTGGGTGTGCAGGCGAGCTTCACCGACGTCCAGCTCTCGCGCGGCATCGACACCGACGCGACGCTCTACAAGTGGATCTCCAAGATCGCCCAGAAGGGCGCGACGCCTGACACCGTCAAGGACGTCACGCTCATCGCGTGCGACGCGGAGGGCTCGCCGGTGCACACGTACGTGCTCAAGCAGGCGTTCCCCGTGAGCTACGGGGCGGGCGGCATGAACGCGTCGGGAACGGACGTCCTGACCGAGCAGCTCACCCTCAAGTACACGGACTTCACCATGGACGACCAGGGCGGTCTGCTCGGACCGGTCGACTAGTCGGCCGGCAGGCGGAGTCGGGCGCTGAGCAGAGATGCGAACCGAGATCCCGTTCACCCTTCCTCGCGGTCTCACCGACGAGGCGGGTGGCGTGCACACCGAGGGCACGATGCGCCTTGCGACCGCACGCGACGAGATCGAGCCGCTGCGGGACCCGGAGGTGCGCCGCAACGAGGCGTACCTCTCGGTCCTGCTGCTCGCGCGCACGGTGACGCGGATCGGCGAGCTCACGGAGATCACGCCGGAGGTGATCGAGGCGCTGTACGCAGCGGACTTCGACCACCTCCAGCGCCTCTACGAGCGAGTGAACACGGACGGCGAGTCGGTCGGGGTCGTGCATTGCCCCGAATGCGCCCACGAGTTCGAGGTCGATCTGACGGACGTCGAGGACGGTCGATTGGGGAAATGACCCGGCCGTCTTCGCCCGAGTGCTTGGCGGAGACGGCCCGGCTCGCATTTCACTTCCACTGGCCGCTGGACACGATCCTGGATCTCGAGCACCGGGACCGTCGGCAGTTCCTCGCCGAGGCCGACGCGATGGCCGCTGTAGCCGTCGGCGACGACTGGGTCGACGAGGACGCCGAATGGATCGTCGAGGACTGACTGAATGGCTGACGAGCGCACACCAGAAGGCGGCGCACCCCGCCCCCATCGCCCGCCGCTCCGGCTGGCGCGTCGGTCGGCGCCCCTTGGCGCGGCCGGGAGGCTGGGCGGCGAGGTCGCGGCGGCCCGTACGCCGGGCCGCGTGGTCCGCTCGGCGACCCGCCTGACGGCGGGCCCGCCCCCGGCGCCGGCAGCACCTGAACCTTCATCCGGGGGAGTGGCGCGCGCGCCGGCGGCCCCCGCCGCTCCCAGTGCCCCGCCCGCGCCGCCCAAGGCGCCGGAGGGCATCCCGGCGGGCATGTCCGCCTGGCAGGCGGCGTGGATCCTGGAGGGCGACGCCGACAAGGCGGTCGAGATGTCGGCGCTCCCGGACGCGGACGTCGACCAGCGCGCGAAGCTGCAGCGCAGCCGCGGCGCTCGGATCCTCGAGGGGCCGGCGACCGGTCACGCCGAGCCGCTGCCCAAGCCGGAGTCGCCGGCTCCGGACGAGCCGCCGGCACCGCCCGCGGTGGCGCGGGAGCCCGCCGATCCGAAGTCGATCCCGAACCTGCCCGTCGGCCCGATCCAGGTCGACGTGCCGGACGTGCCGGACCCGAGCGAGCTCAGCATCCCGCCGATGCCGGGCCTCGGCACCGCTGCGAGCGAGCCCGTCCCCAAGCCTTCCGGTGGCTCGCGGATCGGCCGGGCGCCCGCCGGCTCCGCCCATTCGACGCCCGCGCCCGACGGCCCGAAGGCCCCACCGGCGCCCCCGTCGATCATGCGCACGGCTGCGCCCCAGCCCGCCCCCAAGCCGACTCCCATCCCGCCCGCCCCTTCGCCCTCCGCCGCCGGCGGCGGTCCCTCGTCTTCCGGCTCCTCCGGCCCCACCTCTTCCGCTCCCTCCGGCGGCGCCTCGGCTGGTTCTTCCGGCGGCGCCTCGGGCTGGTTCTTCCGGCGGCGCCCCGGCCGGTTCTTCCGGCGGCGCCTCGGCCGGTTCTTCCGGCGGCGCCTCGGCTGGTTCCTCCGGCGGCGCCTCGGCCGGTTCCTCCGGCGGCTCTTCCTCCGGTGCTCCCGGCGGCGCCTCGGCCGGTTCCGGCGGCGCCTCGGGCGGTGCTTCCGGCGGCGCCTCGGGCGGCTCGTCCCGCGGCATCTCCCGCTCTCCTTCCGGCTCCTCGAGCTCCTCCTCCAGCGGCTCCTCGAGCTCCTCTGGTTCTTCCGGCGGCTCCGCGGCCGGTTCCCCGAGCGGCTCCTCGGGGTCTTCCTCCGCAGGCAGCAAGCCTGCCGGCCCCGTGAAGATGCAGATGCGGTCGAAGCAGCCGGCCCCGGCGCCGGCTCCCGCTCCTGAGCGTCCGAAGCTGCAACGCGCGGCCCGCACCGCCGCGTCGCCCAAGCCCCAGCCCACCCGCCAGGACGCGCCGCCCGATGTCGTCGTGCCCGCCGAGCGGGTCGGCGTCCTGCGCCGCGCGCTCGACGCCCTGAGCGGCCGCCGCCCCGCCGCCGAGCCCGTCGAGGACGACGCCCCTTCGGGCGCCCCCGCGCCGGCGCCTGCCGGCGCATCCGCACCCACCCGCCGCCGGCGCCTGCCGGCGCATCCGCCCCCACCCCGCCGCCGCCGCCCCGCAGCGTGCAGCGGACCCCGGCGCCCGCGCCGGCGCCCGCTCCCGCGCCGCCCGCGGCAACCATCCCAGCGCCGGCACCCAGCCCGTCGACCCCGCCGGAGCCGGCCCCGAAGCAACGGCGCCTCGGCCGGCGCAAGACCGCCACCCCGCCCGCACCCGAGCCGTCGCCCGCGCGTACGGAGGCGCCCGCGTCGATCAACGTCGACCCCGAGAAGGCCACGCTGCCGCAGCGCCCGAGCGCGACCGGTCCGGCGCCCGAGCCCGCGCCGGCCTCGGCGCCGCCGAGCCCCTCGGTCGCCCACTCCCCCGAACCATCCTCGTCCACCTCCTCGCCGAGCACCCCCGCGCCGCCGGCCCCGGCGCGGCCGTCGGTCGCCCGCAAGCCGGCCGAGCCGCCGAGCCCGCCACCGGCGCGCGAGGAGACCGATCAGCCGCCGGCGCCGGCTTCCTCCGTCGCGCGCACGCCCGCGGAGGAGCCGCCCACCACGCGCTCGATCGCACGCGAGCCTGCGGGCCCGCCCTCCATCAGCGTCGATCCCGAGAAGGCGAAGGCGCCCGAGGCGCCGACCCTGCCTCCGAGCCCGTCGCGGCGCCCCGCCCGCACCGGCCGCGGCGCCGCCCGCGCCCGTCCGGCCCTCGGTCGCGCGGCAGCCGGTCGAAGAGCCGCCCGCCCCGAGGCGCCGGCGGCTGTCGCGGCGCAAGACCGCCGCGCCCGAGGCCCCGAAGGCGGAGACGCCGGCGCCGGAGCCCCCGCCTCGATCGCCGTCGATCCTCCCGCCTCCATCCAGCGCACGCCGGCGCCGCAAGCCGCCGCGTCCGCCCCGCCGCCGATCGTCGTCGATCCCCCGGCCCCGCCCGCGCCCGTGGTGCACACGCCGCCGCCCGCTCCCGGCCGCGCCCTCGATGTCGAGCCCGGCCCCGCGAAGCCCGGCCGCACCCGCCGCCCCGGCGATCGCGCGCGCCCCCGCCCCCTCCACCCCCCCCCGCGGCGCACCCCTCCGCCCGCGCTGCCCGGCGCCCAGCCGGCCCGCCCGCGGATGTCCACGCGCGAGGCGACGCCCCCTCCGCGCCCGGCGGCTCCCGCGCCCCAGCCCAGCCCCAGCCACGGCGCTCCGCGCTCGCGCGCGCCGCCGCCAAGCTGCGCCGCTCTGAGCCCCACCCGAGCGCGCCACCGCGCGTCGACGTCGAGCTACCCGCGCCCCCGCCGCGCATCCCCGCGATCGCGCCCGTCCCGATGCGCCCCGCGCCCGCCGTCAGCACGGCAGCCCGCCGCCCCCGCCGCCGCGGCCGCGCGGCAGAGCGCCCCCGCCGCCGCCAACGGCCGCACCCTCTCCCGCCGCCCCCGCACCGGAGCGCAGCCGGCGTCCAAGCCCGTCACGGCGCCCTCCCCCACCGCCGACCTCGCCGCCGCGGCAGCCGCCGCCGGCGCCGAGATCCAGACCGGCGGGGACTTCCTGGAGATCTCGTTCCCGCCCCCGGCCGGCGTCACCCAGCCGTCGACCTCCATGTCACCCACCGGCCCCGCCATCGCCCGCATGCCCACCGCCTCCGAGGCGACGGGCCTCTACCGCGAGAGCGCGGCCGCACCTCGCCAGCTCGGCGGAGGCGCCACCCTCGCGCGCGCGGCATCCGGACAGCAGCAGCAGCTCGAGCGGCTCGTCCGGCGACGCGGTCGTCAGCGCCGTCCTGCGCGCCATGCGCGAGGAGAACGAGCACCTCGGCATCCTCGACGGAATCGACCCCCTCTACTGAACATGCCTCCTGCCACGGCCCTCATCAGCGATCACAACTTCAAGCTCAGCGTGCCCGGCCTCGCCATCGGCACGTTCAAGGTCTGCCACGGCCTCTCGATGGAGTTCGAGGTCTTCGAGTGGGCCGAGGGCGGCAACAACGAGTTCATCCATCACCTGCCCGGGCGCCTGCGCTACCCCTACCTGCGCCTCGAGTCCGGCCTGACCGAGGACGACGCGGTGCAGAAGTGGTTCTGGGCGACCCGCCAGAAGGCGGAGCTCAAAGAGATCACCGTCGAGCTGCAGAGCCAGGACGCCTCGAAGTCCCGCTCGTGGACGTTCGCCGACGCCTTCCCGATCAAGTGGAGCGGGCCCACGATCGCCGCCGCCTCGGCCGCCATGTCCGAGGAAGTCATCGAGATCGCCCACTCCGGGCTGAAGATGAGCTGACGCCATGCCGATCCCGCAGAACTTCGAGCGCGCACAGCTGGTCATCGACGGCGGCGACCCGATCCAGTGCGCCTTCAACCCGCAGGAGTACTCGATCACCAAGACGAACGTCTGGACGATCAAGCCGGTCACCGGCACCGACACGCCGAAGCCCGAGTTCGGCGGCGGCATGCCGTGGACGATCCGCGTCCAGCTCCTGCTCGACGCCTCGCTCCAGGGCGCCGACGCGTCGATCAAGGACGACGCGATCAAGCTGCTGAAGATGATGGAGTCGGGCGGCGGGGGCGGCGGCGGCTCCGGCCCGCCCGCCGTCACCTTCAAGTGGGGCTCGATCGAGAGCCCGAAGATGGTCGGCAGCTCGCTGACGATCCGCTTCGTGATGTTCCGCCCCAACGGCGAGCCCGCCCGCGCGCTCGTCGACCTCGAGCTCACCCAGTCCGAGCAGGCCACCGCCGGGCAGAACCCGACGACCCGCGCGATCGCCGGCCTCAAGGTCCACACCGTCACCGACGGCGACTCGCTCCAGTCGGTCGCCTACCAGAACTACGGCGACGCCACGCGCTGGCGCAAGATCGCCGAGGCCAACGGCATCGACAACCCGTTCGCGCTCCGCCGCGGCTCCCAGCTCACGATTCCCACGATCGAGACCTGATGCCCATGCAGCACGGTCTCTCACGCCGATCTTCAGCGTCCACGTCACGGCGCGGAGCTCGACCCGCCAGGAGGCCGACGCTCGTCCACGAGATCAAGATCACGGACTGGCTCCGCCTCCCCGACGTCTGCACCGTCGCGGTCGGCTATCCGGCGGACGAGCGAGAGGGTTCCCGTACCAGACCTCGACGGCTCCGGCGTTCAAGATCGGCGCCACGCTCGAGGTCAAGCTGGGCTCGACGAGGAGACGACGACGCAGACGCTGTTCAAGGGCGAGATCGTCACGGTCGAGCCGGACTTCCAGGCCGGCGGCGTCGCGATGGTCGTGCGCGCCTACGACCGCTCGCACCGCATGATGCGCTCGCGCAAGCAGCGCACGTTCCTGAACCAGACGATCTCGGACATCGTCAAGAAGGTCGGCGCCGAGAGCGGCATCAACGTCAGCACGAGCTCGCAGCGGCGGGCCGCTCGACTTCGTCCTCCAGCACAACGAGACCGACTGGGAGTTCGTCTGGCGCCTGGCGAAGCGCATCGGCTTCGAGTTCGTCTGCGACGACACGAGCGGCGAGTTCAAGAAGCCCAGCCCCGGCGCGCCGGGTCGAGCTCACCTACCCCGACGACCTCCACAGCTTCCGCCCCCGGCATCACCGCCGTGCAGCAGGTCGAGAAGGTCATCGTGCGCGGGTTCGACCTGAAGACGAAGCGGAACGTCGCGAAGACCGAAGCCGAGCCGGACGCAGATCACCGCGGCCGGGATCCAGCGCAGCCGAAATGGTCAAGGCGTTCCCCGGCGCGTCGCTCGAGATCGCCGGCCAGTCGTTCGCAGAGAGGAAGAGGCGGACTCGATGGCCCAGTCCGCGCTCGACCAGCTCGCCAACGCCTATCTCGCCGCCGAGGGCGCGTGCCTCGGCGATCCCCGGATCAAGGCGGGCGTCAAGCTCGAGATCAACGGCATCGGCACCAAGTACTCGGGCACCTACCGCGTCGCCAAGGCCGTCCACGCGATCATCCGGCGGCGGCGGCTACACCACCACGTTCTCGAACTCGGCCGGCGAGCACACGCTGCTCGGCCAGACCGGTGGCGGCAACGGCGGCCCGACTCGATCGATTCGATCGTGGTCGGCCTGGTGACCAACAACAACGACCCCGACAAGCACGGCCGGGTCAAGATCAAGTTCCCGTCGCTGACCGAGCAGGAGAGCTTCTGGGCCCCCGTCCTGCTGCCCGCCGCCGGCAAGGAGCGCGGGATCTCGATGCTCCCGGTACCCGACGAGCAGGTGCTCGTCGCGTTCGAGAACGGCGACCCGTCGTTCCCCTATGTGCTCGGCTCGGTGTTCAACGGCAAGGACAAGCCGGGCGACGAGATGGCCGTGCAGGATGGCTCGTTCGCGATGAAGAGCGACCACAAGGCGCTGATCGCAGCGCAGGAGGACATCACGCTCCGCACCGAGAAGGGCAAGTGGGTCATCGAGGTCAACGGCGGCGAGATCACCGAGACCGTCAAGTCGCCCGGGAACTACACCGGCACGTTCGACGGCAAGTACGGCCTCACCGCCAACCAGGCGATCACGGTCGAGTCCAAGCAGGGCGTGACCATCAAGGCGCCGCAGATCAGCCTCGAGGCGCAGGGCACGATGGCGATCAAGGGCGCGACCGCTCTCGGTCCAGGCCGACGGCCAGCTCGAGCTCAAGGGTGCGCAGGTCTCCGTCAACGGCTCCGCGATGGTCGCCATCTCGGGCGGCCTCATCAACATCGGATAGGTTCGGAATCAGCGATGACGGAACTCCTCGGCTCGGGTCTCTCCTTCCCCCTCACGGTCGATCGACGGGGCGGCATCGCCCTCGCCACCGGCGAGCAAGATGTCGACCAGGCGATCGAGATCATCCTCAGCACCGCCCCCGGCGAGCGGCCCATGCGGCCCGAGTTCGGCTGTGGCGTGCACGACTTCGTGTTCGACACCATCGACGCGGCCACCGTCGGCCGCCTCGAGACCGAAGTGCGCTCGGCGCTCGACCGCTGGGAGCCGCGCATCTCGGTCGAGGAGGTCGACTTCGACCTCTCGCGCATGGGCGACGGCCAGCTGCTGATCAACATCGGCTACCGGCTGCGCGCCACCAACAACAAGCGCAACCTCGTCTATCCCTTCTACGTGATCCCGGAGGAGGAAGAGGCGGAATGAGCCGGCTCCCCGACATCCAGCTCGACGACCGCCGCTTCCAGGACCTCGTGTCCGAGGCGCGCCTGCGCATCACGCGCTCGTGCCCGGAATGGACCGAGCACAACGTCTCCGACCCCGGCATCACGCTGATCGAGCTGTTCGCGTGGATGACGGAGATGACGATCTACCGGCTCAACCGCGTGCCGGACAAGCTGCACGTCACGCTCCTCGAGCTGCTCGGCATCCAGCTCGACGGCCCGAGCTCGGCCGCCACCGACGTGCGCTTCCGGCTCGTCGAGCCGCCCACCGAGCCGCTGCTGATCCCCGGCGGCGAGACCGAGGTGAGCACCCCGCGTACCGCGCGCGACGACGCCGTCGTCTTCCAGGTGCGCGAGGACTTCACGATCCCCGCCGTCAAGCCGGCCGCCTACGTGCTGCAGCGCGGCGGCCAGGTCAAGGACATCGGCGTCGCCGACGGCGAGGCGCGCCCCCAGGGCGCCGACCGCGTCGCGTTCGGCAACCCGCCGGCAGTCGGCGACGCGCTGTACCTCGGCTTCGACGAGCCGATCGCCCGGCTCGTGCTGCAGGTCGACGTCGACGCCTCGCCCGCCCGCGGCGCCGGCGTCAGCCCCGAGGACCCGCCGCTGCGCTGGGAGGTCTCCCAGGGCGACAACCAGTGGGAAGAGGCGATCGTCCTCGAGGACCTCACCGGCGGCTTCAACTACGGCGCCGGCGCGGTCGAGCTCCAGTGCCCGGCGCGCTCCGCGATCCAGCCGCTGGGCGGCCACCGCATGCACTGGGTGCGCTGCCGGATCGACGACAAGACCCGCCACGGCGGCGCCGCGACGACCTACACCCAGGCGCCCGAGATCTACTCGATCACCGCCGCGCCGATCGGCGCGCTGCTGCCGGCGTCGCACGCCGCGCAGGAGGAGAACGAGGTGCTCGGCGTCTCCGACGGCACCCCGGGCCAGACGTTCGCGTTGCGCTACTCCCCTGTGCTCAAGCCCTCGCAGGGCGAGACGCTCGAGGTCCAGGACCCGGAGTCCGGCGACTGGGCGGCGTGGGAGCTCCGGCCCGACTTCGTGGTCTCGACCACGTTCGACCGTCACTACATCCTCAACCCGGTGCAGGGCGAGATCGAGCTCGGCCCCGCGATCCGCGAGACCGACGGCGGCTGGACGCAGTACGGCTCGGTGCCGCCCAAGGGCGCGGTCATGCGCTTCACCAAGTACCGCCACGGCGGCGGGCGCGCCGGCAACGTCGCCGCCGGCGCGCTGACCGTGATGCGCTCCGGCCTCCCTGGCGTCGACACGGTGAGCAACCCCGGCCCGGCCAACGGCGGCGTCGACGCCGAGACGCTCGACCACGCGCGCCAGCGCGCGGCGATGGAGATCCGCTCGCGCTACCGCGCCGTCACCGCCGAGGACTTCGAGTTCCTGGCCGGCGAGGCGTCGCCGAAGGTCGCGCGCGCGGTCTGCGTCCCGCCGCAGGTCACCGGCGGCCCGGTCGCGCTGCACTTGGTGCCGCGGCTGATCCCGGCCGACCGCCAGCTCGCCTACGACGAGCTGGTGCCGGACGAGGAGCTCCTGCAAGAGGTCTCGGAGTACCTCGACGAGCGGCGCCTGATCGGCACGACCGTCGAGCTGCTCCCGTGCGCCTACCGCGGCCTGTCGGTCGTCGTGAACCTGCAGGCCTCGCCGCTCGCCGACACCGCGCGCGTTGAAGAGGACGTCGCGCACGCGCTCTACACGTACATCAACCCGCTGGTCGGCGGCACCCCGACGGGTCCCGGCCAGGGCTGGGCGTTCGGCCGCGCGCTCAACCAGGGCGAGCTGTACGGCGTCGTCCACGCCGTCGAGGGCGTCGAGTTCGTGAAGATCCTGCGCATCTACGAGACGAACCTCCAGACCGGGGAGCAGAGCTCGAAGCCCGCGGGGAGCCACATCGTGCTGGAGCCCGACGAGCTGCTGGCTTCGGCCCAGCACATCGTCAAGGCGACCCACCGGGAGACCTAGATCGCGATGGCGGAGGGGACGGGCAACGGCTCGGGCGGCGAGTACCAGACCTTCATGGGTGCCGGCTTCGGCACCCTCATGGTCCAGCTCTCGAGCGGGGCGACGGAGACGCCGACGTCCGCCTCGAGCCGCGCGTACCTGCGCGACGGGCTGCCGTCGCTGTACGCCGACAGCGACTTCGGCATGCGCTTCGTGGGCGCGCTCGAGTCGGTCCTCGATCCGATCATCGCGATCCTGGACGCGCTGCCGGAGCACTTCGACCCCGACTACGCGCCGCGCCACATCCTCAACCTGCTGAGCGCGTGGCTGGGCGTCGACCTCGACGAGTCGCAAGCGATCACGGTCCAGCGCGACACGATCCGGCGGGCCGCGGAGCTCGGCCGCCGGCGCGGGACCAAGGGCGGGATGGAGCTCGCGCTGTCGCTCGCGTTCCCCGACGTGCCGCTGCGCGTGGAGGACGACGGAGGCGTCGTCTACTCGACAAAAGGCGAGCGCGTGGAATCAAAGCTGCCGCAATTCGTCGTGTACTGCGACAAGCCCGTCGACGAGAAGACCCAGGCCGCCATCGCCCGTTGCATTGAACAGTTCAAGCCGGTACACACCGCGTACCGGCTGCGCGTCAAAGCACCAAAGAAGAAACCGTCTGAATCATGAGAGTCTGCTCCAGCTGCGGCCGCGAGAATCCCGACGACCGGGACTTCTGCGAGTGCGGCGAGTACTTGCGCTGGGATCCCACGGGCGTCGTCCAGGCGGTCACGCCCGAGGTGCTCCAGGCCGCCCAGGACCAGGCTCCGCCCCCGGCCGCCGAGCCGCCCGCCCCGCAGCAGCCGGCCCAGCCGGCCGCCGCTGAGCCCGCCTCGCCGCCGCCCGCGCCGGCCGCCCCGCCTGCCCACCCGGCGGCGCGCCCGGCCGCGCCGCAGGCGCCCGCGAGCCCTGCCAACGGCGCCGGCGACCCGCTCGCCCCTGCGCCCCCGCAGCCGCCTGCCGCGCCGCCGCCCGCGGCCGCCCCGCCGCCCGCGCCCGCTCCCGCCGTGCCGCCGCCGGCGACGCTCGAGCAGCCCGTCGCGCCGCCGCCGCCCGCCCCGCCGGCGCAGCCCGCGGAGCCCGATCCCGCCGCGATCTCGCTGCGCCTGCCCGAAGGCGACCAGGGCCAGCCCGGCGAGACCGTGACGCTGGGCGTCGAGCCCGGCGGCCGCAACCGCGTGCTCGCCCTCGTGCGCAACCAGAGCGCGATTGTCGACAACTACGAGCTGTCAGTGCGCGGACTCCCGGACGACTGGTGGTCGATCTTCCCGAACACCGTGTACCTCGTGCCGTTCGGCACCAGCGGCACGTACGAGCAGGAGGTGGAGATCCACCTCCACCCGCCGCGCACACCCGAGGCCGAGGCGCGGATCTGGGAGCTCGAGGTCGTCGGTGAGTCCAAGGCCTACAGCAAGCAGGCCGCTGCGGCGCCGCTGCGGCTCGGGATCCTCCCGTTCGAGGAGTTCAAGACGAAGCTCGCGCCCGAGCGGGTGTCCGGCCGCAAGAAGGCGAGCTTCGACGTCGCGGTCAACAACACCGCCAACGGCCCGCTGACCGTCGCGCTCGACGCCGCCGACCAGGACAACGAGCTCAAGTACGCGTTCTCGCCCGCGACGCTCGAGATCCCGCCGGGCAAGACCGGCACGGCGAAGCTGCAGGTCAAGCCGCCGCGCACACGCTGGATCGGCCGCCCGGAGGAGAAGCGCATCCAGGTCTTCACCAAGACCGGCGACGAGGCCGAGCAGGCCAAGACGGCGGAGGACATGGACCTGCCGGAGGGCGCGCTCGAAGAGGGCGAGGAGGGCGGCGCCCACGGCGCGGCCGCTGCGGAGATGGGCAAGACCCAGGGCAAGCGCATGCTCAAGCGCATTCGCGGCCCGAAGCTGCGGGTCGGCCAGAGCGGCGTGCGCATGCAGGGCCCGGGCTTCACCCGGCCCGCCGTGCCCGGCGGCCGCAGCGTCGACCTGATGAAGCTGCGCAAGCCCGGCACCGGCGCGCCGATGCCGCAGATGCCGCTGATGCCCAACCAGGTGGTCTTCCGCCACAAGGCGTGGCTGCCCTGGTGGGTCGCGGTACTGATCCCGCTGCTGCTCCTGCTCGCCCTGCTGCTGTTCCTGTTCCTGCCGCGCAACGTCGTCGTGCCCGACGTCACCGGCACCAAGTCGGCGTTCGAGGCGGAGAAGAAGCTGACCAAGGCGCAGCTCAAGCTCGCGCCCACCCCGAAGGAGAAGGTCTCCACGGCGGCGGCGCCCGGCACCGTGATCGGCCAGACCCCGTCCGCCGGCGAGAAGGCGAAGAAGGACTCCGACGTCACGATCGAGATCGCGGTCGGCAACGGCAAGGTCCAGGTGCCCAACATCGTCGGCAAGACGCAGGCCGAGGCGGATCCGATCCTCGAGAAGGCGAACCTCACGACCGGCCAGGTGCAGCCGCAGCCGCCCGACCCGAAGGCGAAGATCGAGAGCCAGATCCCCGCCGCCAACGAGGTGGTCAAGGAGGGCAAGCCGATCAACATCTTCCTGGCGACGATCAAGGACAAGAAGAACGGCGACAAGGCCAAGAAGGACGGCGGAGGCGGCGGCGGCGGCGGTGGCCAAGGCCAAGGCCGCGGCGGTCACGCTGCCCGCGCTCGGCGGCGCGGTGGCCGACGCCGCGCAGGCGGCGGCCGACGCCGGGGTCGTGCCGGTCAAGGTCACCGAGTTCTCGCGACAAGAAGAAGGGCACGGTCATCCGCACCGAGCCGCCCGCGGGCACCAAGCTCAAGGCGGGCGACAAGGTCAAGATCGTGGTGTCCGGTGGCTTCCCCGAGCTGACCTACGACGACGGCAAGAACATCCTGCTCGCCAACGGCGCCAACGGCAAGCGCTTCCCGGCCGTCGCCAAGGGGCCGACGAAGGACACCGATCCGACCTTCTCGGCAGACGGGACGCAGATCGCCTACGTCGCCAACCGTCAGGTCTTCCTCAAGGACCTGACGAAGAAGGACGCCACCGCGGTGCCGCTCACCGAGCCGGGCGACAAATTCAGTGACCTCGCCTGGGCGCCGGCCGTCGACCTCAACCTGATCGCCATGTTCCGCGACAAGAGCCCCGACGGCTCGCACAAGGACCAGGACCTCTGCCTGCTGCAGGTGCTCAAGGACTCGCAGGCGCCGCAGTGCATCTCGGAGCCGGACTTCAACGTGCTCAAGACTGTCCGCTGGTCCTACGACGGCAAGTCGATCTTCGCCCTCGGCGACAAGACGGACGCGTCCGGCCAGCCAACCGCGTTCGGGATCGTCCGCTGGGGGTCGAAGAAGCCGTTCTCGCCCGACGCCAAGGACTGGGGCAAAGGCAGGTTCGTCACCGACATCTCGAACCCGCAGAAGGGCGTGATCGACTGGGCGCCCTCGCCGGACGGCAAGACCGTCGCGGCGGTCGCGAACTTCGACAGCGACGCCTTCCAGCTCTACTTCGCCAAAGCCAAGGACTTCCCCCTCACCGACGCCAAGCCGCAGGGCGCCCGTGCCTGCAAGGTGGCGTGGCGCTCCGACGGCAAGGAGATCGTGCTGATGCAGGCCGACGAGGGGTGTAGGGAGGACAACGGCCAGCTCGCGCGCGCACCTGTCAAGAACCCGCGGACCGGGCAGCAGCTACTCGGCTTCTCGGGCGACAACCCCGCCTTCCAGCCGCTGACGCTGGAGTAGCCGTGCTCTGCACGAGCTGCCGTCGTCAGCTCTCGCGGGGGGCCGAGTACTGCGGCAACTGCGGTACGCCGGTCGCCGGCGCGGCTGAGCCGCTCGAGCTCGTGCTCGCGGACGAGACGCGCGTGCCGCTCGTCGGCGCCATGACGATCGGCCGCGCACCGGGCTCGAGCGTCGTGCTGCACGATCCGAGCGTGTCGCGCGAGCACGCGCGCATCTCTCCCGGGGGCAACGGCGGCGGGGTCAGCATCGAGGACGCGGGCTCGAGCGCGGGCACGCTCGTCGACGGCGTCGCGATCTCGCGGGCGACCGCGCTGCACGACGGCGCGAGCCTCCAGCTCGGTGCGCAGACGCTGCGCGTCGAGCGCCGCCGCGACATGAACGAGGCGGGCCGCACGATCGTGGTCAAACCGGGCGCGAGCCTGGTCGTGCCGTCGATCGGGCCGCCGGGCGTGCCCGTCCGGGCGACCTCGTTCGGGATGAAGCCGCGGGTGCGCTCGGGCTACGCGCTCAAGCGCCTCGACGCCAGCGAGGGCGCCAAGCGCTGGGTGCTCAAGGACCTCAACCGCAACACGTTCCTGCGGCTCTCCGACAACGACGCGCACCTGTTCGAGCTGCTCGACGGCACGCACTCGCTGGCCGACCTGATCGGGATCGCCGAGCAGCGCTTCGGCCCGGCCGGCGCGCCGCGGCTCGCGCGGCTGCTGGCCGACCTCGGCGAGCGCGGGTACCTGGCCGGCGTCGCGGGCGCCGAGGCCGACGCGGCCGAAGAGGTGCCGCAGGGCTTCCTGAAGCGGTTGTTCAAGCCGCGCGAGAAGAGCTTCGAGCGGGTCGGCGGCTGGTTCGAGGCGCTCTACCGCCGCGGCGGCTGGGTGCTGTTCACGGGCCCGGCGCTGTACGCGATCGCGGCGCTGATCGTGGGCGGGCTCGGCGCGTTCGTCTACCTGATCGTCGGGCGCTACGGCACGCCGTTCGTGGTCGCACACCGGGTCGGGCTCGGCGCGTTCATCTTCCTGCTCGGCCGCTTCGCGGTGGTGGCGGTGCACGAGACCTCGCACGGGCTGGCGATGGCCTCGTTCGGGCGCCGGATCCACCGCGCCGGCTTCAAGCTCGTGGTGATCTTCCCGTACGCGTTCGTGGACACCTCGGAGGCGTGGTTCGAGCCCCGCAACCGCCGGATCGCGATCAGCGCCGCGGGCCCGATCTCCGACTTCTCGCTCGGCGCGATCTTCTCGATCCTGTGCGTGTTCGTGGAGGGCACGACGCGCGACGTGTTCTTCCAGCTCGCGTTCGCTGGCTACGTCGGCGCGTTCTTCAACCTCAACCCGTTCATCGACCGCGACGGGTACCACATCCTCGTCGACTACCTGCGCGAACCGGGCCTGCGCAAGCGCGCGAAGGACCAGTTCAGCCGCCGCCTGACGGGCAAGGGCCGCAGCTCCGACTCGCCCGTGCTCGCCCGCTACTCGATTGCCGGCGTCGGTTGGTCGATACTGGCAGCAGGCTTTGCCATCTTCATGTCACTCCGCTATGAGCCGATCATGTCCCAGTTCGCTCCGTCATGGGTGGTCCACATCGTGCTCGGATCGCTGTGGCTCGCGCTCTTCATCCCGGTCTTCGTCGTGCTCGGGAAGCCGCTGGTGGAGCGCATCAGGGGGTAGCCGTGGCCGCCACTGAAGCCGACGTCGCCGCGAAGCTGATCGAGCGCCTGCTCGTCGACCCCGCGTTCCGCGCGCGCTTCCGCCGCAACCCCGCCGAGGCGTGCCGCGAGGCCGGGCTCGAGGAGCTCGCGCAGGAGATGCAGCTGGGCGCGGGCAAGGCGATGATGACCCTGGACATGCGGGAGTCCAAGTCGAGCCTCGCCGGCGTGATGATGGCGGCGGCGATGGAGGGCGTCGGCATCATGCAGTTCGCCGAGCACGTCGCCCCGCATCTCGACGACATCCCGGAGGCGATCGGCGACGTCCTGAGCCGCGTCAACCTGCCGGCCATCGGCAACCTCGGCGGCAGCCTGTCGGCGCCGCCCGCCCCGTCCGCCGCGCCGCCGGCCGGCGCCGGCGGAGCCAACGGGGCCGACGCGATCGGCGGCGTCGACGCGGGCGGCAACGGCGCCGCGCCGGCCGCCGCCCCCGAGCCCGTGGGCGCCGGCGACGCGCCCGCCGCCGCGGGCGACCCGGCGGCCGCGGCAGACGCCAAGGGCGCCGGAGCGGCGGCCGCGGCCGATCCCGCCGTCGCGAAGCCGAAATCGGCGGCGGACGCGGCGGCCGAGAAGCTCACCCAGCAGGAGTCGCCGGAGACCAAGGCGGCGGAGGAGGCGCAGAAGAACGTCGCCGCGATCAAGGAGGACGCGAAGGACCTCCCGAGCGCCACCGACCTCCCGAACGACCAGAGTGTGCCGAAGGCGGCTGTCGACGTCGGCGACCCGCAGCCCGCGGGCGCCCAGGCGCCGGCACCCGCCGCCGCTCCGGCTCGCTGCCGCCGACCCGGCCGCGGCCGCACCCGCGGCTCCCGCCGCCCCGGTCGAGCCCCAGCCGGCCTCGTCGGGCACCAGCGCGGCCGACCTCGCCGACCAGCCCACCGGCGGCGGCGCCAAGCACCACGCGGTCGACCCGTCGCAGTTCGGCCAGGACGGCCACGGCGGCACGCTCTCGGCGGAGGGCGCGGAGTTGCTCAAGAACAAGAACGTGACCTTCGACCCCGACGGGATCGCCGACATCAAGGCCGGCAAGATCGACCCGCGCGTGATCGCCGCGGTGACCAAGATCGCCGAGGACCACAAGATCAAGGTCACGTGCATGTGCTCGGACCACCCCAAGTTCACGTCGGGTGGCTCGGTCTCCAACCACGCCTACGGCCGCGGGCTCGACATCGGGTCGGTCGACGGCGAGATCGTCAACCCCGGCTCGGGCGCCGCGCGCGAGCTCGCCAGCGAGCTGTCGCAGCTGCCGGAGCAGTACCGGCCGGACGAGATCGGCTCGCCGTGGCCGATCAGCGGCCCCGGCTACTTCACCGACGGCGCGCACCAGGACCACCTGCACCTCGGGTTCAAGAAGGAGATCGATCCGAGCTGGTCGCCGCCCGGCGACGTCGCCGCCAAGGGCGCGTCGCCCGACGCGGCCGCCGCGGCCGTGATCCCGGCCGCCCCGGGCGCCGTCGCTCCCGCGCCGGCCGTGGCCGGCGCTCCGGCTGCCGCACCCCCGGTCGCCGCCGCGGCCGCGGTGCCACCGCCGGAGCCGAAGGCCGGCGACTCGGGCCAGTTCATGGCCGCGGCTGTCCAGGCGGCAGAGGCCAAGAAGGGCGGGGGCTCCGGCGCGTTCCTCGCCGTCCAGCCTCCTGCCGGCCCGCCGAGCGCGGTCGCCTCCGCGGCGTCGGTGCCGGGCATGGTCGACGCCGCGGCCGTCGCCGCGCCGGGCTCCGGCGCGAGCAGCGTCGGCGCTGCCGCATTGAACGTCGCGCAGACCCAGCTCGGCGTGCACGAGCAGGGCGTCAACACCGGCGAGCAGGTCGACAAGTACCTGGCGGCCGCCAAGGTCGGCCCCGGCAACCCGTGGTGCGCTAGCTTCGTCACCTGGTCGCTCGAGCACTCGGGCCACAAGATGAACGGCAGCGGCTGGGCGGCGGTGTCGACCTGGGTCCAGCACGCCGAGGCGAAGCAGGACAACCTGCAGGTGGTCAGCGCCGACCAGGCCCGCCCGGGCGACATCGTCGCCTACGACTGGGGCCACGGCAACGACTTCAGCTCCGACGGGCACATCGGCTTCCTGGCCAGCAACGTGAAGGACGGCAAGTTCACCGCGCTGGAAGGCAACAACGGGGACCAGGTGCAGAAGGTCCCGCGCGACGTGAACATGGCCAACGTCAAGTTCATCCGCGTGGGTGGCGACGCCCCGCCCGCGGCGCCGCCGGTCACGCCCGCGGCGCCCGCCGCGGTCGACCAGGCGTCGGGCAGCGGGAGCGGCGGCGTCTCCGACGCGGCGGCGGCCGCGGTTGGCGCCGGCGGCCCCAACCCGTACCCGGGCGACGACGCGACGAAGGCCCAGATCGCGGCCTGGATGGGCCGCGAGGCGGAGAAGCGCGGGCTGCCGAAGCAACTACCCGTCATGGCCTCGCTCGTGGAGTCCGGCGTCCGCAACCTGCACTTCGGCGACGCCGACTCCGTCGGCTTCTTCCAGATGCGCGTCGGGATCTGGAACAAGGGCGAGTACGCCGGCTTCCCCGAGAAGCCCGAGCTCCAGGTCAAGTGGTTCCTTGACCAGGCCGAGGCCGTCAAGAAGCAGCGGATCGCCGCCGGCAAGTCCGTCACCGACCCGAACCAATACGGCGACTGGATCGCCGATGTCGAGCGCCCGGCCGAGCAATACCGCGGCCGCTACGGCCTGCGCCTCGGCGAGGCCAACGGGCTGCTCGGGCAAGCCGGCTCAGCGCCGCCGCCCGCCGCGGTCGCCGCCGCCGCAGCCGCGCCCGCCCCGGGCGCGCCGGCGGCTGCCGCCGCCGCGCTCCCGCCGGAGCCCAAGCCCGGCGACTCGGGCCAGTTCATGGCCGCGGCCGAGCGCGTGGTAGACGCGAAGAAGGGCGGGTCGGGCTCGTTCCTCGCCGTCCAGCCGCCCGCGGGCCCGCCGAGCGCGGTGGCCTCCGCGGCATCGGTGCCGGGCATGGTCGACGCGGCCGCCGCGGCGGCGCCGGGCTCCGGCTCGAGCACGCTCGGCGCATCCGCTTTGAGCTTCGCCCAGACCCAGCTCGGCGTGCACGAGTCCGGCGTCAACACCGGCGCGGAGGTCGACAAGTACCTCGCGGCCGCGCGGCGTCGGCCCCGGCAACCCGTGGTGCGCGAGCTTCGTGACGTGCTCGCTCCAGCAGGCCGGCCACAAGATGCCGGGCAGCGGCTGGGCCGCGGTCCAGACGTGGGTCCGCAACGCCGAGGCGAAGCAGAACGACCTCCAGATCGTCAGCGCCGACCAGGCCCGGCCGGGTGACATCGTCGCCTACGACTGGGGCCACCAGGACGACTTCGGCTCCGACGGGCACATCGGCTTCCTCGCCAGCAACGTCCAGGGCGGCAAGTTCACCGCGCTCGAGGGCAACAACCACGACGCGGTGATGAAGGTCCCGCGCGACGTGAACATGGCCAACGTCAAGTTCATCCGCATCGGCGGCGACGCCCCCGCCGGCCGGGGCGGCTCTGCCGCGAGGCGGCCGCGCCCGGCGGCGTCGCCGACGCGGCCGCGCAGGCGGTCGGCGGTGGGGGCGGCGGCGGCTACCCGGGCGACTCGGCGTCGAAGTCGCAGATCGCCGCGTGGATGGGCCGCGAGGCCGAGAAGCGCGGCCTGCCCAAGCAGCTGCCGGTCATGGCCTCGCTGGTCGAGTCGGGCGTGAAGAACCTCAACTACGGCGACGCCGACTCGGTCGGCTTCTTCCAGATGCGCGTCGGCACCTGGAACCAGGGCGCGTACGCGGGCTTCCCCGACAAGCCGGAGCTGCAGGTCAAGTGGTTCCTCGACCAGGCCGAGGCGGTCAAGAAGCAGCGCATCGCGCGCGGCCAGTCGGTCACCGATCCCAAGCAGTTCGGCAACTGGATCGCCGACATCGAGCGCCCCGCCGCGCAGTACCGCGGCCGCTACGCGCTGCGCCTCGGCGAGGCCAACGGGCTGCTCGGCCACGCCGGCGGACGCTCCCGCGGCGGCGCCGGTCGTCCAGGCGCCGGCGGCAGCCGCGGTCGACGCCGCGGCGGCGGCGGCCCCGAGCGGCGGTGGCGGCGGCGCGGGAGCGCGCGCGCTCGCGGCGCTCGCCGAGGCCGAGAAGTACAAGGGCAAGCCGTACAAGTGGGGCGGCTCGACGCCGCAGACCGGCTTCGACTGCTCCGGGCTCGCGCAGTGGGCGTACGCGAAGGCCGGCATCCAGATCCCGCGCGTGACCGACGCGCAGTTCGCCGCCTCGAACGGGACGAGCGTCGACCGCGGCGACCTGCGGCCGGGAGACCTCATCTTCTTCGGCAAGCCGGGCAACATCTACCACGTCGCGATCTCGATGGGCGGCGACAAGTTCATCCACGCGCCGAAGACCGGCGACGTGATCCGCGAGGCGAGCCTCAAGGAGTCCTACTTCTCGGGCAACTACGCCGGCGCGAAGCGCTTCGACAACAGCGCGCCGGTCGAGGCCGCCGCCTCCGCGGCGCCGGCCGAGCCGCAGGCGGTCGCGGAGGCCCAGGCCGCCGTCGCGCGCGACGCCGCCGAGGTCAACCGCCAGGGCTCCGGCCTGTTCATGGCGGTCAAGGCGATGGAGGAGCGCCGCCACGACACCGTCCAGTTCATGAAGGCGATCGACCCCAAGGACGCCGCCGCGGCAGCCGGCCAGCCGCAGGCCGCCGCCGCGACGCCCGCGCCCGCCGCCGACCCCGCCGCCGCCACGCCCGCGCCCGCCGCGGCGGACGCCTCCCAGCCTTCCGCGGCGCCGGTCGACGCCGGCGAGCCGGTGACGCTGCCGACCGACATCTCCGACGACTACCCGGGCAACGACGCCACGAAGGACGAGCTCGCCAAGTGGCTCGCCAAGCAGGCCGACAAGCACGGCCTCCCGCCCGAGCTGCCGGTCATGGCGTCGCTCGTCGAGTCCGGCGTCAAGAACATCAACTACGGCGACGCCGACTCGGTCGGCTTCTTCCAGATGCGCGTCGGGATCTGGAACCAGGGTGACTACCGCGGCTTCCCCCAGAACCCCGAGCTGCAGGCCAAGTGGTTCATCGACCAGGCGCTCGCGGTCAAGAAGAAGGCGATCGCGTCGGGCGACGCCGACTTCGGCAAGGACCCCTCGAAGTGGGGCGACTGGATCGCCGACATCGAGCGCCCCGCCGAGCAGTACCGCGGCCGCTACCAGCTGCGGCTCCGCGAAGCGCGCGGGCTGCTGAAGTCGTAGGAGCCTCTAAACGACGAAGCGGCCCGGCCGGGGCCGGACCGCTCGTCGAACTCACACGGTGAGGGCTAGCCCCCCGCTAGGCACCAGGTGCCTGGCTTGGCGCCTAGCCGTCCTCGCCGCCGCCGGAGACCGGGGTCGGCTGCGGCTTGGGCGTGCTGGGCTTCGGCTTGGGAGTCGAAGGGGTGCTGGGCGTGGAAGGCGTGCTGTTCGTCGTCGTCGACGGCGTGGTCGTGTTCGTCGTCGACGGCGTGCTGGTGTTCGTCGTCGAGGGCGTGCTGGTGTTCGTCGTCGAGGGCGACGACGACGTCGTCTTCTTCGACGCCTTCTTCTTGGCGTGCTTCTTCGGCTGGGCCTTGAGGCCCGGCACCGTGCCGCCGACCTCGACGCCGGCCACGGCGGCCGGAGCAGCAACCTTGATCGTCTCGGCCTTCGTGCCGGTACCCGCCGTGGCGGTCTTGCCTCCGCCGCCGGAGCTGGCGATGCCGAACGCGGCCGCGAAGGCGGCGATCACGGCGATCAATCCGAAGGCGATTGTGCGGGGTTCCATTTCCTGTGGCTCTACTTTCTCGTCTTCGCGCTTGACTTCCTCTATGTGTATCGCGCGTCCATGGGTTCGGGAAGACCCGGTGGGGGTGAAGCCGCTCACCCACCGGCGATCTTGTAGCCCGCGGCCTGGATCGTCTGCAGCGCGCGGGCGACCGCTGCCTCCGAGGTCTGCACCTTGCGGCTCGCCTTCGAGTAGGCGCCCTTGCTGCCCGACGAGGCCGCCGACGCGAGCTTGCCGTAGGCGTCGCCGGTCTGCTTGAGCGCTGACGCCAGCTCCTGGTTGGCGGCGGCGTCGGCCGGAGAGACGTCGGCCTTCGACAGCGTGGCCGATGCGCTCTTGTACGCGGACGACAGCTGCTTCGCGGCCGACGCCTGCGCCTTCGGCGTCTTCGCGCTCTGCAGCGCCTTACGGCCCGACTGCACCTTCTTGTCGAGCCCGCCGAGCGCCTTGCTCAGCGTGCTCGCGTACTCCTTGCTCGGCCCGATGGGGAACGCCGTACCGCCGTTGAGCTTGAGCGTGTTCGCGATCGACTCGCAGTCGGCGCTCGGGTCGACGCACGCCACGGTGGCGACGCCGGCCGAGGTCGGCGCGGTGTAGAGCGTCACCGGCTTCTCGATCCCCTTCGGGCGCAGGTTCGCGTAGCGGTACGCCTCGATCTTGTTCTCGGCCAGCCGGACCGCCTGGCGCGGCGGGAGCTCACCCGCGTCGAGCCCGAGAGCCTGCAGGAAGGCGGCCGGGAGGAGCGTCGAGTTGGCCGCGCCCTGCTTCACCTGGCCGGCGACGACGCTCTCGCCGCCCGAGGCCATCGAGATCGGCGAGCTGAAGGTGATGCCCGGGATCGTCGCGGCGCTCGCCTTCTTCCAGTCCGACGGGAACTTGGCCGAGAGGTCGGCGTTCGAGGTGGTGGCCGTCGGCTTGCCGCCGCCGGCCGGCTTGTCCGAGCCGCCGCTGCCGCCGATGACCGTGCCGATGATCGCCGCGAGGACGACCGCGACGCCGATGCCGATCAGGGCGCCCTTGCCGGACTTGCGCTCCTTCGGCTCCTCGGCGACCGGCTCGGCTTCGCTCGGGCTCGACGGGCGCGGGCTTGTCCTCCACCGGCTTGGGCGGCGTCACCGACGACGGCATGACCGTCGCCGCGAGGTCCTCCGCCGGCGGGGGCGGCGGCCGGGGGCGCGGCCGCGGCGGGCGTCCGGCACCGGCTCGGGCTCGGGGACCGGCGCGGGCTCGGGCTCCGGGAGCGCGGGCGCCTCGGGCGGCGCGTCGTCGGTCGGCGGGCGCAGCGGCGCCGGCGCGATGTAGGTCTCGAAGCTCTCGGCGGGCTCTTCCTCGAGCGGCGCGGTCTCGCAGGCTCGCTGCCCACGGGCCTCGGCGGCCCGGCCGCCTCGGCGATCGGATCGCCCTGCTCGACGGTCGGCGGCTCGAGCTCCGCGGGCGCGGGCGCGGAGGCCTCGGCGCCGAGCGGGTCGCCTGACTGCCACCTCCGGGGCCTCGGGCTCGGCGGCGGGCGCGCCGAACGTCACGAAGCCCGAGTCGACCTGGTCGGCGGACGGCGCGGTGCCGTCGGACGCGACCGCGGGGCCGGGCTCCGGCGTCGGCGGGCCGACGACGGGATCGGGCGGCACCGGCAGCGACTGCGAGGGCGGCGGGGTCGCCGGGCCGGGCGGCGCGTCGGGCGTGACCGCGTTGCCCCAGGCGAAGGACTGGAACTCGTCGGAGACCGCGGCGTCGGACGTCGTGCCCTGGAACGGCGCGGGCGTCAGCGGCGCCGGCGTGTCGAACTGGGCCGAGCCCTCGCGCAGGCGCGCCTCGCGGCGCCAGCGCGGGCCGAGGAGGTTGATGATGATCTCCTCGAACTCGTCCCACGCGTCGTTGGCCGACTGCGTGCGCTGCTTCGGGTCCTTGACGAGCAGGCGGTCGATCCAGTCGGAGATGTCCTGGTCGATCTTCGGGTCGACCGTCTTGACGCTCGGGATCTGCTCGTTGACATGGCGCAGCAGGATCGCCATCGGCGCCTCGGTGTCGTGGAACGGCACCCGGCCGGTGAACATCTCGAACGCCATGCAGCCGACGGAGTAGAGGTCGGTCGGCGGCCCGATGTCCTGCGCCATCGCCTGCTCGGGCGCCATGTAGGTCGGGGTGCCGACCGTCGTGCCCGTGGCGGTCAGGAAGGCGCCCGTCTGCATGTTGTTGGTCGCCTTGGCGATGCCGAAGTCGGCGATCTTCACGCGCCCGTCCGAGGTGACCATGAGGTTCTCGGGCTTGAGGTCGCGGTGGACGATGCCGTGCTGCTCACCATGGGCGAGGCCGGCGAGGAGCCCCTCCAGCACGCCGCCGATCTGCGCCAGGTTCATCGAGCCGACGTACGGGCGGAGCGAGCCGCGCTCGATGTACTCCATCGCGATGTACGGCGTGCCGTCGTGCTCGAAGTAGTCGTGCACGGTGCAGATGTTCGGGTGGCTCAGGGAGCCGGCCACGCGCGACTCGCGGAGGAAGCGCTGGGCGAACGACGGGTCGGAGGCGTGGAACGCGCCGAGCTCCTTGAGGGCGACGAAGCGGTCGAGATCGGTCTGCCGGGCCAGGTAGACCATGGCCATGCCGCCGCGGCCCACCTCCCGCAGGATCTCGTACCTCCCAACCGTCTTCATCACATCCGGCATGCTGCTCCTTGCCCGTTAGTCCGCGTGGGGCTTAGTATCGCCCTAGCGCTTGAGCGCGGTCAACGTGAAGCTCTTCGTACTCGATCCCCACACGATCTACAGGCGGGGGCTCGCCGCCTGCCTCGAAGTGCTGCCCGGCGTTGAGGGGGTCGCCGATGCGGAATCCGTCCGCGAGGCATGGGAGCACCCGGATTTGTTCGCGTCCGAACTCGTGCTGCTGGAGGTCGCCGTCCCGGGCGGTCAGGACTTCGTGGGCGCCGTGGCCGAGGCGACGGGCGCGCGCGTGCTCGTCTGCACCTCCGAGCCGAGCGACGACGCGGTGCTCGCGGCGCTGCAGGCGGGCGCCGTCGGCTTCCTGCGCAAGGACACGCTGACGCCCGAGGCGCTGGCGTCCGCGGTGCAAGCTGCCGCCGGCGGCACCGGCGTGCTCGCGCCCGACCTGCTCGGCAACCTCGTGCGCGGCGTCAGCGCCGAGAGCAACGGCCGCCCTGCGCTCGCCCGCCTGACCGAGCGCGAGCAGCAGGTCCTGGCGCTGATCGCGGAGGGCCATCCCACGCGCGAGGTCGCCCTCGAGCTCTCCTATTCGGAGCGGACCGTGAAGAACGTCCTGCACGACGTGGTCACCAAGCTCAACGCCCGCAGCCGGTCCCAGGCAGTCGCGCACGCCGTGCGCGAAGGCCTTATTTGACACGGCGTTTGTCTGTGCCATGACATCGGTCGTTCCGCTGCTCGAGGGCAAGCGCATCGTCATCTGCGCGGGGTCGGGAGGCGTCGGCAAGACGACGACGTCGGCCGCATTGGCGATGGGAATGGCCGAGCGCGGGATGAAGGTCGCGGTGGTCACGATCGACCCCGCCAAGCGGCTCGCGAACGCGCTCGGCATGGACGAGCTGGGCAACGAGCCGCACCTCGTCGAGCCTCGATCTCGACGGCGAGCTGTGGGCGATGATGCTCGACGCCAAGCGCACGTTCGACGAGGTGATCGAGCGGCTCGCGCCTGACGACGCGACGCGCGAGGAGATCTTCGAGAACCGGATCTACCAGCAGCTCTCGAGCGCGGTCGCCGGCTCGCAGGAGTTCACCGCGATCGCGAAGCTGTTCGAGCTCGACCAGGAGGGCGACTACGACCTGCTCGTGCTCGACACGCCGCCCTCGCGCAACGCGCTCGACTTCCTCGACGCGCCCGGGCGGCTGACCGGCTTCTTCCAGGGCCGCGCGATCCGCATGTTCCTGCGGCCGGCGGGGATCGGGGGCAAGATCATCGGGCGCGGCACCGGCGTGGTGTTCTCGCTGCTGAAGCGGGTCACGGGCGTCGACCTGCTCGAGGACCTGTCGGTGTTCTTCCGCTCGCTCGGCGGGCTGATCGACGGCTTCTCCGAGCGCGCCGAGCGCGTCGGCGCGCTGCTCGAGGACCCGGCGACGACGTTCCTGATCGTCACCTCGCCCCAGCACGACCCGGTCGAGGAGGCGATCTTCTTCCACCGCAAGCTCCGCGAGGCGGGGATGCCGTTCGGCGGCATGGTCGTCAACCGCGTGCACGCGGCGGCGGAGACGAACGGCGAGGTGCCGGCCGAGCTGGTCGACGAGCTCGGCGAGGCGTTGGCCGAGCGGGTGGCCGACTCCGCCCACGACCAGGCGGCGCTGGCCGCGCGCGACCACGCGGCGATCGACTACCTCGAGGAGGAGCTGCGCTCGCCGCCGACGATCCGCATCCCCGAGCTCGAGGACGACGTGCACGACATCGATGGGCTCGCACGGGTGCGAGCCCATCTGTTCGGGGACTAGAAGGCGGTCGGCTCGGCCGGCTGCTCGTCGCTGGCGAGGATGCCGTCGGCGAGCGTGCGCAGCGCGGGGTCGAGGTGGCCGCAGAGGACGTCGCGGAGGATCGCCCGCAGGTTCGAGCCGAGCTCCTCGACGTGGTCCTCCAGCCCGGTGTCGAGCCGGCCGGTGATGGCGGCGCGCTCGAGGGCGACGGTGTCGCGCAGACGGCGCGCGAGCGCCTCGCGATCCTCCGGCGCCGCGCAGATGGCGGCCAGCCGGTCGCACATGCGCTCGTCGTCGCCGAGCAGCGCGCGCGCCGACAGCAGCCAGTCCGAGATCGCCTCCCACGGCGACGAGCGCTCGCAGCCGAGCTCGAACCGGCGCAGCGCCCAAGCGAGCTCGCCGGCGCGCGGGGTGCGGCGGGCGATCAGGGCGCAGAACGCGCGCAGCGGGTCCTCCTCCTCGGGCGCGAGCAGGCAGTCGCCGGTCATGCGGCGCAGGCCGGTGGCGAGCGGGACCGACATCCACGGGCCGCCGTCGGTCCGCGCCCAGGCGACCGGGGCGAGCGACGGCTCGGCGTCGTCCCACAGGCGCAGCGCGGTCTGCAGCCGGCGCAGGCGGCGGCCGGCCTGCTCGAGCGCCGGCGACTCGCCGGGCGCGGACTCGAGGTGCAGGACGGCGATCGTCGCGTAGTCGTCCCCGTGCAGGTCGGTGGGGGTGTTGAGGAGGGTGCTGCCGCGGACGAGCGCGAGGCCGTCGCCGAGCGCGACCTCCTCGCCGTCGATCACGAGCCCCTCGACGGGCGCGAGCACGACCGACAGCGAGCAGCCGTCGTAGACCGATTCCTCGAGCTCGTTGTAGACCTGGTCGAAGCGCTCGCGGTCGTACACGAAGTCGGTGGCGTCGCCCCACAGGGCGGTGATGAACGCCTCCAGCGCGGCGTCGCCCTGGGCGCGGCGGTCGCCGGCCGGCGCGCGACGGCCGCGCGCGATCAGGTAGGCGCCGAGGTTGGGCAGCGTCTCGAGGCCCTTGCGGGCCGCGGGGTAGGACGGGAGCCGCTCGAGCATCCCGAGGTGCTCGGCGATGAAGCGGTCGGTGAGCGGCCGATAGCAGTACAGCGGCGCCGAGGCGCGGCCCTGCTCGATCAGCTCGAAGGGGACTTCCGCGCCCGCGGCGACCTCCTCGGCGAGCTGCCAGGCGGCCTCCTCCACGAACGCGGCCAGGGTGTCGTGCAGCGCGCGGTTGTGCATGCGCTGCGGGTTCTGCGCCGCGGGGCGCGCTCCTCTCGCGCGCACGCGGACTTGCAGTCCGGACGGTGTGCTACGCCACGATCGGAGCGAGCGCAGCCGGCTCCGGCGGCTCGCTGCAGCTGCCGACGGCGCCGAGCCACTCGGTGCCGTACTCGCGCATCGACTCGATGATCGGGACGAGCGCGCGGCCCTTCTCGGTCAGCTCGTACTCGACGCGCGGCGGGACCTCGGGGTAGGTCTGGCGGGCGACGATGCCCTCCTCCTCGAGCGAGCGCAGGCGCAGGCTCAGCGTCCGCGGGGAGATGCCCTCCAGCGAGCGCTCGAGCTCGCCGAAGCGCTGGCGGCCGTCGGCAAGGTCGCGGATCACCAGGAGTGTCCACTTGCCGCAGACGATGTCGGCGGTGCGGCAGACGGGGCAGTCGGAATTGGGCACGTATGTGATTCTAGCTCAAGACTTCAACTACTGAAGTGGACCTCGACGGACCGCTCCTCTTCCCCCCGAACGACTTCCAGCCGGATCTCGTCGGCCGCTTCGAGAGCATCGAACAGCTCATCGACAGAGGACAGGGGCCCGTCGTTGACCCCCACCAGGAGGTCACCCCGCTCCACGCCCGCCTTCGCCGCGGGGCTGTCACCCACGACGCCTCGAACCAGCAGGCCGTCGCGCTCCGGTAGCCCGACCGCGGCCCGCATCCGCCGCGCGGCGCGCGCCGGCGCGAGCGCGATGCCCAGCCGGGGCCGCTCCATGGCCTTCCCGGCCGCGAGCGCTTCCGCCCGCCGCTGCATCGCGGCGTCGGCGGGGAGAGCGAGGATCAAGCCGCCCTCGAGGCGGATCGCGTTGAGCCCGAGCAGCCGGTGCTCACCGTCGACGAGCGGGCCT
Organism: uncultured Solirubrobacteraceae bacterium; assembly: GCA_963722815.1. Lineage (GTDB taxonomy): Bacteria > Actinomycetota > Thermoleophilia > Solirubrobacterales > Solirubrobacteraceae > DASQFQ01. The sequence goes on along the minus strand of CAVROM010000003.1, from coordinate 292,693 downwards.
CCCGACGAGCCCCGCGGCAGCGGCGCGGTGTGCTCGAGCGAGCCGCCGATCCGGCGCCCGCGCGGGCCGCGGAACGAGCGCCCGGTCGCGCTGACCTGCCCGAACGTCGCGCGCAGGCCCCGGCCGCCGGGGTTGGCGAGCGCGATCACCGGCTCGCCAATCCCGACCGCACCCGGCCGCTCGGGGTCCCACGCGACAGCCGGCGCGTCGCCGGTGTCCACCGCGATCGCCGCCAGGTCGAGGTCCGCGTCAGCCCCCGCGACCCGCCCGAGCTCGGTGCGCCCATCGGCGAACGTCACCGCCACCTCCTCGCCGCGCAGCACGTGCGCGTTGGTGATGACGACGCCGGGCGCCGTCACGACCCCGGACCCCCGCCCCCAGCCACGGCCGAGCCCGACCACGGAGGGCCCGACCGCCTCGACCGCACCGGCGACCACGTTTCTCAGTTCCTCAACGACCGACATTTCAGCGCCTCTCAGAGTCACTTGCTAATTGCAAGTTGCAACGTATCAAACGTCAACGGCGGCTGGTGAGGCGATGGGTCCGAACGCCGCGGAGCCCGACCCCTACCCCGCCCGCGGTTGACGTTCGGCGGCGCTGCCACAATCGCCCGAGTGCGCAAACCCCGCGACGCGGCACCACCCTCCCCCCTCGCCGACGCGCTCGCCCAGGTCGGTGATCGCTGGACGCTGCTCGCGATCGCCGCGCTCCTCGAGGGCCCCAAGCGCTTCAACGAGCTGCAGGAGGAGCTGCGCGGGATCGCTCCGAACGTGCTCTCCGCGCGGCTCAAGGCCCTCGCCGAGCACGCGCTGATCGTCGCGCGGCCGTACTCCGACCGACCGCCGCGGTTCGTCTACGAGCTCAGCGACTCAGGCCGGGAGCTCGGCGGGGCGCTGCGGCTGCTCGCCGACTGGGGCGCTCGCAGCGCGGGCGGCGGCGAGCCGCTGCGGCACTCCGTGTGCGGGACCACGCTCGAGGCGCGCTGGTGGTGCCCTGCGTGCGAGCAGACCGTGGACGACCCCGACGCCGAAGACGAGGTCGTCCACTGTCTGACCCTCGACGACCCTGAAGGGGTCTGACCCTCTCAGCCGTTGAGGAGGTTGCCCAGTCCGCCGCCGCCGGACGAGCCGCCGGTGGTGGGGACGACGCGGCCCTCGGACGGCTGGATCAGCGCCCAGCCCTGACCCGAGAACGCGAGCTGGATCGACTCGCCCGAGCCGCGGCCGATCAGGTTCTTCATCTTGAAGTCGGTCTTGAGCCCGACGGTCACGCCGGACGACCACGTGATCGCGGCCTGGGCGTCGGCGAACGTCGGCGCCTGCGCGACGTTCAACAGGACGGGCGGGCCGTCGGAGAGGATCGCCACCCAGCCGGTGCCGGACAGCTCCATGTTGAACAGGCCGCCGGCCATCGCGCCCGCGGCGCCGCCCTTGAGCCGGTGGATGTCCCAGTCGATGCCGGCGTCGAACGCGAGCAGGTTCGGGCCGTTGACCGTGATCGTGTCGTTCTCGAGGTAGATCAGGTGGATGTCCATCGCGCCGTGTCCGCCAGGAACACCTCACCGCTGCCCTCGATCTTCATGAGCGAGGTGCCCTCGCCGCTCACCGCCTTCTTCAGCATCCGGCCCATCCCGCCCGAGCCGGCGTGCTCGAACGTGACGTCGCCCTGGTAGGCCACCATCGACCCGATCTTCGACTGGACCGTGACCTGGTTCAGGGAGACCTTCAGGAGCTTGGAGTTCTGGAGCGCGAAGGCGTCCGTCGACTGGGTCTCGTTGAACTGAGCGAGCGTCGTCTGCACCGGGCAGGTCCTTTCGTCGGGGAGAAAGAGAAGCGCCCGAACCTTGTCGGAACGGGCGCGGTCGAGTCAAGCGATCAGGACGGGATGCCAGGGGGCGGCGCCGACGGAGTCGGCGGGGCGCCCGACGGCGCCGGCGGGGCGGCGGGGGGAAGCGGCGGCTGCGTCACGGCGGGCGGCGCGGCCGGAGGGCCGCCGGAGGCGCCGCCGGCGGAGCCGCCGGAGGCGCGACCGGGGGAGCCGCCGGGGCCTGCTCGGCGGCCGGGACAGCCGGGGCGGGAGCCGCCGGCGGAGCATCGGTGGGCACGGGCGCGACCTGCGCGGAGTCCGCGGGTGCGCCGGAGATCTGGCCTGAGCCCTTGTTCGGGTGCGAGCGCGGGGAGATCCGCGCCTGCGCCGCGAGCATCAGCTTGAAGTCGTGCGGCGAGGAGGCGGCGCGCGTGGCGTCCTCCATCGTCACCCGGCCGGCGTTGACGTGCTCCAGCAGGTGCTGGTCGAACGTCTGCATGCCGTAGTAGCCGCCCTCGGCGACGACCTCGCTCAGCATGCCGGTCTGCTTCGGGTCGACGATCATGTCGTGCACGCGGCCGGTCATGACCATGATCTCGCAGGTCGCGACGCGGCCGGAGCCGTCCGGCGTCCGCACGAGCCGCTGGGAGATGACGCCCTTCAGGGTGCCGGCGATCATCGCGCGGGCCTGCTGCTGCTGGTGGGGCGGGAAGAAGTCGATGATGCGGTTGATCGTCTCCGGCGCGTCCACGGTGTGGAGCGTGGAGAGCACGAGGTGGCCGGTCTCGGCCGCGGACAGCGCGGTGTGGACCGTCTCCTCGTCGCGCATCTCGCCGACCAGGATCACGTCCGGGTCCTGGCGCAGCACGCGGCGCAGCGCGCGCTTGAAGGACGCCGTGTCCTGGCCGACCTCGCGCTGGTTGATGATCGAGTTGCGGTCGCGGTGCAGGAACTCGATCGGGTCCTCGATCGTGACGATGTGCTTGTGCATCGTCCGGTTCATGTGGTCGATCATCGCCGCGAGCGTGGTCGACTTGCCGGAGCCCGTCGTGCCGGTGAGCAGGATGATCCCGCGCTCCTCCTCGGCGAGCCGGGAGATGACGGACGGGAGGTTGAGCTCCTCGACCGACTTGATGTTCACGGGGATGGCGCGCATGACCACCGAGACGGTGCCGCGCTGGAAGAAGGCGTTGACGCGGAAGCGCGCGAGGCCCTCCATCGAGTAGGAGAAGTCGACCTCGTTCTCGGCCTCGAACTCGGCGAGCTTGTTCGGGTCGTGGAGCATCTCCTGGACCGCGCCGATGGTGTCCTCGGGGGCCAGCGGCTCGGTGCCGGGGATCGCCTCGAGCTTGCCGTGGAGACGGACGAGCGGAGGCGAGGGAATCTTCAGATGGAGGTCGGAGCCCTCCGACGCGATGAGGTAGCGGAGTGCGTGGTCAAGATCGAAAGGCATACCCGGCCTTCATCGGCCGGGCGCCTCTCAGTCTTGAGTGCTGATGCGCCTAGCGATCAAGCATGTGCCGTAGGCCTGCGGCCTAGGCGACATCGCGGAGCTTCTGGGCCTCCGCGAGCGACTGCAGCTTCTTCAGCGACTGGTTCTCGATCTGGCGGATCCGCTCGCGCGTCACGTTGAACGTGCGCCCGACCTCGTCCAGCGTGCGGGGGTGCTCGCCGCCCAGCCCGTAGCGCAGCTCGAGCACGCGGCGCTCCCGGTAGGACAGGTTCTCGAGCGCCTCGCGCAGCGCCTCCTTCGTGAGGATCTCGGCGGCGCGCTCGTACGGCGACTCGGCCCGCTCGTCGGCGATGAACTGGCCGAACTCGGACTCCTCCTCGTCGCCGACCGGCTTCTCGAGCGAGACCGGCGCCTGCGCCGAGCGCTTGATCGAGTCGACCTCGTCGGGCTCGATGCCGGTGACCTCGGCGATCTCCTCCGGCGTGGGCTCGCGGCCCAGCTCGGTGACGAGCTTGCGCTCGGCGCGGCCGATCTTGTTGAGCTTCTCGACGACGTGGACCGGGATGCGGATCGTGCGCGCCTTGTCGGCGAGAGCGCGGGCGATCGCCTGGCGGATCCACCAGGTCGCGTAGGTCGAGAACTTGAAGCCCTTGCGGTAGTCGAACTTCTCCGCGGCGCGGACCAGGCCGAGCGTCCCCTCCTGGATCAGGTCGAGGAACGGCAGGCCCTGGTTGCGGTAGTTCTTGGCGATCGAGACGACCAGGCGGAGGTTGGACTCGACCATCTTCTGCTTCGCGTCGAGGTCGCCGCGCTCGATGCGGCGCGCGAGGTCGACCTCCTCCTGCGCGGTGAGCAGGCGGACCTTGCCGATGTCCTTGAGGAACAGCTGGAGGCTGTCCGTCGTCATGTCCGGCTTGAGGTCGATCGCCGTCTTCGCCTTGCGGCGGCCGCGCTTGTCCGGCGCGCGCTCCTCCTGGGCGGCGGCGAGCGCTGGGTCGATCTCCTCGACCAGCTCGATCTCGGACTTCTCGAGGTAGGTGTGGAGCTCCTCCACATCCGACTCGTCGAGGTCGATCTCCGCGACCGCCGTGGCGATCTCGGCGAAGGTCAGCACCCCGAGCTGCTGCCCCTTCAGGAGCAGGCCCTTGACTTCTTCGAGTTCCTGCAGATCAACGACTGACATCAGGTCCTGTGTTCGGGCCCGGTGCGGGCATGAGGTTGTGTCCCTAGCAGCTTAGGACGGAGCTGAGTCTAGGCGCTCAATCCGCATGCGTCCACGCTTCTCACCTCAATCCCCCGAGGCGCGCTCATGAAACGTAGACTGGCGGGGGATGAGCGACAAGAGCGACGAGGAAAGCGTCCTCGGAAGCCTGCCCGCGACGCGCCCCACGAGGTTCGGGCGCGAGCGGCGGGAGAGCGGCGGAACCGCGACGAAGACGGCGTCGAAGCCGCGCGCGAAGAAGGCCGCGCCGAAGGCGGCCGCGGCCAAGCCGGCGCCGGCACGCAAGCCCCGCCCGGTCCGCGCCGGCGCGCCCGCGCTGCGCGAGTCGACGGAGCGCGCCCGCACCGCCGAGCCGCCGCCGGAGCCGACGACCACGCCCCCGAGCGGCACCGAGCTCGTCACCACCGCGATCCAGGCGGCCGGCGAACTGGCCCAGATCGGCCTCGCGGTCGGCGGCCAGGTGCTCCGCCGCGCGGTCGACAGGCTCCCGAAGCCCTAGCGCTGCTACATTCCCGCGCGCCGAATCGGCGGGTTTCCACACCCGTGAGCGGGGGACCCAATGCGGATCTGTTGTCCGCGGGGGCGAATCGGCCGGACTTCCGGTCGTAGCGCTGCTTTCTCTGCGCGAGCCCGTCAGCTCACCTCGTAGGCAACGGAGAAAGCCCATGAGGACGCTGACGATTCGCTTCGCCGTGCTGATCGCCGCATTCGCGGTCATCTCGCCGAGCGCGCTCGCGCAGGAGCCGTCCGGCGGCGCCGAGGCGCCCGCCGCCGCGCCCGCGCCGTTCCGGCTCTCCGGCGGCGGCGGCGCCCTGCTCGGCAAGAAGGTGCGCTTCCGCGGCACCGTCGACGCGAAGCTCGCCGGCCGCCCGGTCGTCGTCCAGGCCTTCGACCCCGCCACCGAGGCGTGGACCAAGCGGGCCGAGACCACGGTCAAGCCGGACGGCACGTTCCTCGCGCGCTGGAAGGCGCCGCAAGCTCGGCCAGTTCCGCACCCGCGCGCTGATCGGCGGCAGCGCCCGCGCCGCGGCGGCGTCGCCCGAGCTCACGCTCACCGTCTTCCGTCCCGCGCTCGCCACCTGGTACGGCCCCGGCTTCTACGGCAACAAGACCGCCTGCGGGATCGAGCTGACCGAGACGCTGGTCGGCGTCGCGCACCGGACGCTGCCCTGCGGCACCATGGTGGCCGTCCACCACGGCGCGAAGACGATCCTCGCCCCGGTCGTCGACCGCGGCCCGTTCGGCGGCAAGGCGAAGTGGGACCTGACGAAGGGCGCCGCGGACCTGCTCGGCTTCACCGAGACCGACCGCATCGGCACGATGACGGCCGCGCCCGCGGCTCAGCCGGCGTCCAAGTAGCCGACGATCCGATTCGTCACCGCCGTCAGCGCCGGCGCGGGCTGCTCGAGCGCCAGCGGCCGCTCGTCCAGCAGCGCGTCCATCCGGTCGCCGAGCGCGCTGTCGGCCCGGCGCGCGAGCGCCGCCGCCACGTGCGAGGCCCGGCGCACCACGCGGGCGTCGAGCGTCCAGATCGCCTCGAAGATCCGCTCGCGGTCCGGCACCTCGGTCGCCCGCGGCTGCTCCCACCCCAGCAGGCACGCGCCGTAGCCGGGCGCGTCGACCACCACCGCCCACTCGTTGCCGAGCCCGTCGCCGGCCTCGAGCGGCACCTCGATCGGCGCGTCCCCGCCGCCGCCCATCGCCGCGAAGTCGGCGAACACGACCACGGCGTCGGCGGTGCGCGCCATCGCGCGGTAGCGGTGCTCGACCGCGCGGTAGTTGTGCTCGCTCTGGAACGCGGCGACCACCACGGGCGAGGCCGCGCGCGAGATCGTCTCGTCCTCGATCGCGCGCGAGACGGCGATCAGCGTGCGCTTGCTCAGCAGCTGCGAGCGCGGCGGCGGGTCGCCGGCGGCGAGCACGCCGTAGAGCGAGGGCCGGTCGGTGGCGAGGTCGGTCGAGCGCGCGCGCTCGATGGCGGCGGGGACGGACAGCCCGCGCTCGCGGTAGGCGAGCACGCGCCGCAGCGCGTCGACGTCGTCCTCCGAGTACACGCGGTAGCCCGCGCTGGTCCGCTCCGGCTCCGGGAAGCCGTAGCGCTGCTCCCACATCCGGATCGTGCCGGCCGCGATCCCCGTCCGCGCCGCCATGTCCTTGATGGCGAGGCCTTTCACGGAGTGAGTCACCATACCTTCAACACCGCGTTCAACGTTGAGGCCGCGCATCCTCCCTCAGTACGGGCCGCAGGCGCCATGGGATGATCCGCGGAGATGACCGGCCTCCTCAACGCCCGCAGGGAGCGCAAGGTCGCGGAGTCGGTGATCCGGGACCCCGAGGAGCACACGGTCATGGCCGACGACGGCGCGGTCCGGTCGATCCAGGCCGCCTACGTCACCGTCCCCACCGAGCAGCTCGAGCCGCTCTGGAACCCGCCCAACCTCGAGCGCCTCGCGCGCACCTACTGGAAGTACCTCTCGAAGGTCACGCTCGGCCTCATCCGCGTGACCTACACGGAGGACGAGCGCGCGGTCGTGCTGCTGTTCCGCCCGCTCGTGCTGCTGCGCTTCCGCGCGCCCGAGTACGAGTTCTCCCGCAACCGCGGGATCGTGCGCTGGCGGATCGAGGACGGGCTGCTCGTCTCACCGCGCGGGCGCGGCGGCCGCGGCTACCTCGAGATCGACGTCCGCCTGGTGCCGCAGGCGGAGGAGGGCGTGTCGACCGTGCACGTCGAGGTCGAGGTGGCGAGCTTCTACCCCGCGATCGCGACCTGGCTGACCGGCTTCGTCTACTCGCACACGCAGTCGAAGATCCACGTGATCGTCACCCACGGCTTCCTGCGCTCGCTCGCCCGGCTCGAGCTCGAGGAGTCGGCGGTCGGGCGCTTCGCCCCGGAGGACCGGCGCGGCGTGCGGCGCGAGAAGGACGGCGCGATCACCGTCGGCGAGACGCCGTGGGGCTGGATCGCCGCGCTCGCCGCCGCGGGCGTCGCGGCGCTGGTCGGCCTCGTGCTCTGGCTGACGCGCGACTAGTTGCCCGACGTAGCCGGTCAGCGCCCGCAGCTTCTCGCGGTCGTGGCACGGACATGATCCGCCGCACCGTGCCGGAGCGCGTGCGCATGACGAGCGACTCGGTCGAGGCGCCGCGGGCGCCGTGGTAGCGGACGCCCTGGAGGACGTCGCCGTCGGTCACGCCGGTAGCGGAGAAGAACGCGTCGTCGCCCTTGACCAGGTCGTCGTGGGTGAGCACCCGCTCGATCGTCGTAGCCGGCGTCCTCCGCCGCCTTGCGCTCGCCGTCGTCGCGCGGCCACAGGCGGCCGATCAGCGCGCCGCCCATGCACTTGATGCCGGCTGCGGAGATGACGCCCTCGGGCGTGCCGCCGATGCCCCACAGCAGCGTCGCGGGCGTGCGCGGGGAGACCGCGAGCAGCGCGCCGGCGACGTCGCCGTCGGTGATCAGGCGCACGCGCGCACCGGCGTCGCGGATGGCCTTGATGCCCTCCTCGTGGCGCGGGCGGTCGAGCACGACGACCATCACGTCGCCGACGTCGATCCCGCGGCGCTCGGCCACCAGCTCGATCGTCTTGCCGAGCGGCCGGTCGAGGTCGAGCAGGTCGGCGATGTCGTCGTCGCCGGCCATCTTCTCCATGTAGACGCACGGCCCGGGATCGAACATCGCCCCCCGCTCGGCGAGCGCGATCACTGCGATCGCGTTCGGCATCCCGAGCGCGCACAGGCGCGTGCCCTCGAGCGGGTCGACGGCGATGTCGACCTTGGGGTCCGCGCCGTCGCCGACCTCCTCCCCGTTGGCCAGCATCGGCGCCTCGTCCTTCTCGCCCTCGCCGATCACGACGATGCCGTCCATGTGGATGGTGTGGAGCACGGCGTGCATGCCGTCGACGGCCGCCTGGTCGGCGGCCTCCTTGTCGCCGCGGCCGACGTAGCGGCCGGCGGCCAGCGCGGCCGCCTCGGTCACACGCACGAGCTCGAGCGCGAGGTTGCGGTCCGGAACGTTGCGAGGGGGCATATGTCAGAACACTCCCGGTGGCTTGCGGGGACGTTCGGTGGTCGAGGCGCGGTAGGCGCCACCGACCGCGATCATGATCGTGCCGAGCAGCGAGATGTACCAGCCGAAGCCGAGGCCGATCTCGCTCGGCGGCTCGCCCGGCCGGTCGATGATGCCGACGTAGGCGGTCAGGCCGAAGGCGATGATGCCGATGACCGCCGTCATCTCTCCGCGCGGCCACGACAGCTCGTGGTCGCGGACGACGATGTAGAGCAGGACGATCGGCGCGACCGCCGCCGCGAGCAGGAGCCAGCGCAAGATCGAGTACGTGTCGAAGGCCGAGACTGCCTCGCGCGCGCCGTTGACGTTCGCATTGCGGTTGTCCGTGTTCGGCACGTACCAGGGCAGGAAGACACCCAGCGCGAGCAGCACCCCACCCACGGCCGCGATGATCTCCGAGCGGCTTATATGGCGGAGGTCCATCGGCCGGGCCACCCTACCTGGCCGTGGTAGCTTCGCCGCGCCTTGAGCCTCGAGCGCATCTGGCCGGACCGCGCGCCGGTGACGGCCGACGACCTGGTCGGCGAGACCGCCGCGCCTGAGGGCCGCCCGTGGGTGAGCGGGATCATGGTTTCGTCGCTCGACGGGCGGGCGACGCTCGAGGGCACATCGCGCAAGCTCGGCGGGCCGCAGGACCTGGAGATGCTGCGCGCGCTGCGGCGGCGCGCGGACGCGCTGATCGTCGGCCCCGGCACGGTGGCCGCCGAGGGCTACGGCCCGCTGCCGTGCCCAGCGGTGCTCGTCTCGCGCTCGTTCGAGCTGCCATGGGAGGCCGGGCTGTTCGCGGCGCCCGGCCAGCGCGTGCTCGTCTACACGCGCGCGGACGGGTCGGTGCCCGACCTCCCCGCGGACGTGGAGCTCGTGCCCGAGGACGACCTCCGTGCCGTCCTGGCCGACCTGCGCGCGCGCGGCGATCGAGCGCCTGCTGTGCGAGGGCGGTCCGACCATCAACCGCGCGCTGCTCGACGCGGGGCTGCTCGACGAGCTGTTCCTGACGCTCTCCCCGGTGGTCAGCGGCGAGGGGCCGCCGATCGTCGCGGACGGGCCGAGCGCGCCGCTGACGCTGCGCTCGCGTCGCCACCGCCGACGGCGATCTGTACCTGCGCTACAGCGTGTAGGTTCCGGCGCCATGCAGATCCAGGGAGCCACGGCGCTGGTCGCCGGCGGCGCCTCCGGGCTCGGCGCGGCGACCGCGCGGCGGCTGGCGGAGGCGGGCGCGGCGGTGACGATTGCTGACCTCAACGAGGAGAAGGGCGAGGCGCTCGGCGCAGGAGCTCGGCGCGCGGTTCGTGCGCTGCGATGTGACCGAGCCCGAGCAGGTCGAGGCCGCGGTGCCGCGAGGGCGTGCGCATCTCCGTCTGCTGCGCGGGCGTGGGCTGGGCGGAGAAGGTCGCCGGCAAGCGCGGCCCGCACCAGTTCGAGCCGTTCCGCATCACGATCACGATCAACCTGATCGGCACCTTCAACGTGCTGCGGCTGGCGGCGGCGGCGATGCTCGGCAACGAGCCCGACGACGGCGGCGAGTGCGGGGTGATCGTCAACACCGCCTCGATCGCGGCCTTCGACGGCCAGATCGGCCAGATCGCCTACGCCGCCTCGAAGGGCGGCGTGGTGGGGATGACGCTGCCGGCGGCGCGCGACCTCGCGAGCGAGCGCGTCCGTGTCTGCACGATCGCGCCGGGCCTGTTCGACACGCCGCTGCTCGCGGCGCTGCCGGAGGAGGCGCGCCAGGCGCTGGGCGAGTCCGTCCCTCACCCGCACCGCCTCGGCACGCCGGCGGAGTACGCGTCGCTGGCCGCCCACATCGTCGAGAACCCGATGCTCAACGGCGAGGTCATCCGGCTCGACGGCGCGCTCCGCATGGCGCCGCGGTAAACGGCCCCTTCCGCTACATCTCAGTCGGGCGGACTAAGATGTTGCTTGTGCGTGCAACGAGTCCCTGCTAGACTGTGCGCACCATTCGTAAGTGGCTATGGAAGGACAAGCCGACCTCATGACCTCTCTTCTGCTCATCCCCCTCGACGACACGGTCGTGTTCCCCACGATGGACGTGACACTGCCCGTGGACGTCGGCGACGACGAGCGCGTGCTGCTCGTGCCCCGTCACGAGACGGAGTTCGCGAAGGTCGGGACGATCGCGCACGTCGCCGATCGCGTCCGGCTGCCCGGCGGCGGCCGCGCCGTGTCCCTCTCCGGCGAGATGCGCGGCATCGCCGGCGCCGCCAGCACCGATGCCTTCGGCCGCCTGCGCGTCGAGGTCGAGGAGGCTCCCGACACCGTTCCGGTCGACGGGCGCACCCGTGATCTCGAGCGCGAGTACCGCGCCACCGTCGAGGAGATCCTCGAGGCGCGCGGCGCCGACGAGCGCGTCGGCGCGTTCCTGCGCGCCATCGCCGAGCCGGGCGCCCTGGCCGACACGATCGGCTACTCCCCCGACGTCACGTTCGAGGACAAGGTCCGCGTCCTCGAGACCGTCGACGTCACCGACCGCCTCGAGCTCGCCGTCAAGCTCCAGCGCGACCGCCTGACCGAGCTGCAGGTCCGCCGCCGCATCCGCGAGGACGTCCAGTCCGGCGCCGAGCAGCAGCAGCGCGAGTACTTCCTGCGCAAGCAGATGGAGTCGATCCAGCGCGAGCTGGGCGAGGACTCCGCCAACATCGTCGAGGAGTACCGGACCAAGATCGAAGAGGCCGGCATGCCGGACGAGGTCCGCGAGCAGGCCGACAAGGAGCTCGGCCGGCTCGAGCGCATGGGCGAGCAGTCGGGCGAGGCGAGCATGATCCGGTCCTACCTCGACTGGCTGATCGCGGTGCCGTGGTCGAAGCACTCCGAGGAGAAGCTCGACCCCGTGCACGCGCGCGAGATCCTCGACCGCGACCACGCGGGCCTCGAGGACGTCAAGGACCGCATCACCGAGTACCTGGCCGTGCGCAAGCTGCGCACCGACCGGGGCATCGCGGAGGACAAGAAGTCCGGCGCGATCCTGACCCTGATCGGCCCGCCCGGCACCGGCAAGACCTCGATCGGCGAGTCGATCGCCCGCGCGACCGGCCGCGAGTTCGTGCGCATGTCGCTCGGCGGCGTCCGCGACGAGGCCGAGATCCGCGGCCACCGACGGACCTACATTGGCGCGCTCCCGGGCCGCCTCGTGCGCGCGCTGCGCGACGCGGGGACGATCAACCCGGTGATCATGCTCGACGAGGTCGACAAGGTCGGCGCGGACTGGCGGGGCGACCCGTCGGCGGCGCTGCTCGAGGTCCTGGACCCGGCGCAGAACCACGCGTTCCGCGACCACTACCTCGACGTCGAGCTCGACCTCTCCCAGGTCATGTTCATCGCCACCGCCAACGTGGCGGAGACCATCCCCGGCCCGCTGCTGGACCGCATGGAGGTCATCCGCTTCGACGGCTACACGGTGGCCGAGAAGACCGCGATCGCGCGCGACTACCTGTGGCCGCGCCAGCGCGAGCGCAACGGCCTCCGCGAGGACGAGGTGACGATCAGCGACGACGTGCTGCGGCTCGTGGTGTCCGAGTACACCCGCGAGGCGGGCGTGCGCAACCTCGAGCGCGAGCTCGGGACGGTGCTCCGCAAGACCGCGACGCAGATCGCCGCGGGCAAGGTGGAGGCCCCGGTCGCCATCGAGCTCGAGCACGTCCGCGACGCGCTCGGGCGCCAGAAGGTCTTCCAGGAGGCGGCGGCGCGCACGGCGGTGCCGGGCGTGGCCACCGGCCTGGCGGTCACCGGCGTCGGCGGCGACGTGCTGTTCGTCGAGGCGACGAAGATGAAGGGCAAGGACGGGCTGGTGCTCACCGGCCAGCTGGGCGACGTCATGAAGGAGTCGACGCGGATCGCGCTCTCCTACGTGCGCGGCCACGCCGACGAGCTCGGCATCGACGAGGAGACCTTCACGGACACCGAGTTCCACGTCCACGTGCCCGCCGGCGCGATCCCCAAGGACGGCCCGAGCGCGGGCGTCACGATGACCACCGCGCTGGCGTCGCTGCTCTCCGGGCGGCCCGTCAAGCACACGGTCGGCATGACCGGCGAGGTCACGCTGCAGGGCCGGGTGCTGCCGATCGGCGGCCTCAAGCAGAAGGTGCTCGCGGCGCACGCGGCCGGCATCACCGAGGTGATCCTGCCCGAGCGCAACCGCGGCGACCTGGACGACGTGCCCGAGGACGTGCGCGAGCAGATGACGTTCCACCCCGTCATGACGATCGACGAGGTCCTCGAGCGGGCCCTGGAGCCCGCGCCTAAGCTGGTCGTGTGACCCGGCGGGTCGCCCGACTCTTCCGCCCGTACCGCGGCCGTCTGGCCGCGGTACTGGCGTTGATCGCCGTCTCGGCAGGGCTCGGGATGGTGTCGCCGTTCCTGCTCCGGGACATCCTCGACGAGGCGATCCCGGAGAAGGACCGCGACCTGCTGCTGATGCTGGTCGGCGGGATGGTCGCCATCGCGATCGCCACCGGCGTGCTCGGCGTCGCGCAGACCTGGCTCTCGAACCTCGTCGGCCAGCGCGTCATGCACGACCTGCGCGCGCAGGTCTACCGGCACCTGCAGCGGCTGTCGCTGGCGTTCTTCACGCGCACGCGCACCGGCGAGATCCAGTCGCGCATCGCCAACGACATCGGCGGCGTGCAGACGGTCGTGACCACGACCGCGACCTCGATCGTCTCCAACGTGACGACCGTCGTGGCGAGCATCGTCGCGATGTTCCTGCTCGACTGGCGGCTCGCGCTGTTCTCGCTCGCGGTGCTGCCGTTCTTCGTCTACCTGTCGCGCCGGGTGGGCGCCAAGCGCAAGGACGATCACCGCGACGAAGCAGGGCGCGATGGCCGACATCTCGTCGCTGGTGCAGGAGTCGCTGAGCGTCTCCGGGCATCCTGCTCGGCAAGTCGATGGGCCGCTCCGCCGAGCTGGCGGACCGCTTCGAGGGCGAGTCGGCGCGGCTCGCCGACCTCGAGGTCCGCTCGCGCATGGCCGGCCGCTGGACGATGGCCTCGATCCAGACCTCGTTCGCGGTCATGCCCGCGCTGGTCTACCTGTTCGCCGGGCTGTCGCCGAGCGCGGTCTCGATCGGCACGGTGGTCGCGTTCACCACGCTGCAGACGCGGCTGTTCTGCCCGATCTCCTCGCTGCTCAACGTGGCGGTCGACATCCAGACCTCGACCGCGCTGTTCGACCGCGTGTTCGAGTACCTCGACCTGGAGGTGGACATCCATCCCGGGACTCGTTCGCTCGCGTCGCCTCTGGGCGAACTGCGCTTCGAGGATGTGTCGTTCCGGTACGACGAGGATGCCTGGACGCTTCGGGACATCTCGCTGGAGGTGCCCGCCGGCACGAAGCACCGCGATCGTGGGCGAGACCGGTTCGGGCAAGACGACGCTGGGCTATCTCGCGGCGCGGCTCTACGACCCGGCCGAGGGTCGCGTGGTCATCGACGGGATCGACATCCGCGACCTGACCTTCTCCTCACTGGCGGACGTCGTCGGCGTCGTCTCTCAGGAGACCTACCTCTTCCACGCCTCGGTGCGCGAGAACCTGCGCTTCGCGCGTCCGGACGCCTCCGACGAGGAGATCGAGGACGCCGCCCGCGCCGCCCAGATCCACGACACGATCGCCGGGCTGCCCGACGGCTACGACACGGTCGTCGGCGAGCGCGGCTTCCGCTTCTCGGGCGGCGAGAAGCAGCGGATCGCGATCGCGCGCACCGTCCTGCGCAACCCGCCGGTGCTGGTGCTCGACGAGGCGACGTCGGCGCTCGACGTCCAGACCGAGCGCGCGGTCGAGCAGGCGCTCGTGCGGCTGGCCGAGGGCCGGACGACGATCGTCATCGCCCACCGCCTCTCGACGGTGCGCGGCGCCGATCAGATCGTCGTGCTCGACCAGGGCGAGATCGTCGAGCGCGGCACGCACTCGGAGCTCCTCGCCCGGGGCGGGAAGTACGCGGCGATGGTGGCGCGCGACGAAGGCGCGGAGACCGCGGCCGTCTGACGACCCGCCGCTCCGCAGGAGCGCGGGCTCTCGCCGCGGTCCGCTCAGACCCCGCCGCTCCGCAGGAGCGCCGGCTCTCGCCGCGGTCCTCTTAGACCCCGCCGCGCCACTCGCGCCGGCGGGTGACGCGAGGGCGGCAGCGGGGAGGCAGGCCTGCTGCGATCTCGCCGGGACCGGTCCGAAGGCGGCGAGCCCACCCGTGGACGACCTTAGCCGCGGCGCCAAGTGCGTGCGCTGGACGTTGGTCCAGGGCCGGTCAGTTGATCATCACGGTGGGCGCGCCGAGCACGATCACGCCGCCGTGCGCGGTCTGGTCGCCCATACGGGCCGCCGGCATGCCGCCGATCATCACCTTCGTCGAGCCCATCACGATCGAGTCCGGGGGCCCGGCGCAGGTCGCCATGTCGCCCACGCGCGCAGCCGGCATCCCGGCGATCAGCACCGTCGGGCACCCGGGCGGGAGGATCGGCCCGCCGACGTGCGGGGACGGACGCCGTTGAACATCGGGCACGTGTGCATGTCTCCGACGCGGGCTGCGGGTGGCATGGCGGCGATTGTCTCCGCTTCAGACGATGGTTGCAACCGTGCCGCCGTCGACCGACCAGTTGGCGCCGGTGACGTCGGCTGCGCGCTCGGAGCAGAGGAAGACGACCACGCTCGCGATCTCCTCCGGCGTGCCGAAGCGGTTCGATCGTCGTCTTGCCGCCTGGGCCTCGACCGACTCCTCGCGCGTGATCCCGCGCGCCTGCGCGGTCTGGTCCGCGAGCCCGCCGTCCGCCATCCACAGCTCGCTCGCGACCGCGCCGGGCGAGACCGAGTTGACCAGCACGCCGCTGATCGCCGTAGCTGTCAGCGAACACGCGCGAGAGCGAGGCCTGCGCGGCTTTGCCCACCGAGTAGGCGGCATTGGTCAGCGACGGGCGCTTGCCCGCCGACGAGGTGACGTTGACGACGCGGCCCCAGCCGCGCTCCGCCATCTGCGGGACGAACGCGCGCATCAACCGCATCGAGGCCATCACGTTGAGGTCCCACTGCAGCTGCCAGTCGTCCTCGCTCAGCTCGCCGAGCGGCTTCGCGTAGCTGGTGCCGGCGTTGTTGACGAGGATGTCCGGGGCTCGGCCGCCGAGCCGCTCGAGGATCTGCTCGGCTGCGTCGAGCGCGGTCACGTCGATCCCCTCGGAGCGCGACACCGCCAGCGCGGTCGCGCCCTCCTCGCCGAGCAGCCGCACGGTCTCCGCGCCGATGCCGCGCGTCCCACCGGTCACGACCGCGACGCGGCCCGTCAGTCCCAGGTCCATCCGTGCATGATGCCGGGATGACCGCGCACACCGTCTACCGGACCTTCCACACCGACCGCCGCCGCGAGTTCGTACGGATCACCGACGACGTCGCCGACGCCGTCGCCGAGTCCGGCATCCAGGAGGGCATGGTGCTCGTCTCCGCCATGCACATCACCGCCGGCGTGTGGATCAACGACGACGAGCCCGGCATCCTCGAGGACACGCTCGAGTGGCTCGACAAGCTCGCACCGCCATCGTGGAAGGAGCCCGCGAACGACGTGGCGCGCGAGCTCGGCCCCGACCCGGGCGACTTCCGCCACCATGCCGGCGGCGAGGACAACGGGGACGCGCACTGGAAGAACCTGCTCGTCCACCACCAGGTGGTGATCCCGGTGACTGGTGGCCGGCTCGATCTCGGGCCGTGGCAGGCCGTGTTCTACGCCGAGTTCGACGGGGGGCGGGACAAGCGGTTGGTGATCAAAGTGTTGGGTGAGTGATGTTCGAACTTCGGCATTGAGGGAGCGAGTTCTGTTGCGTTTTCGTCGGCATCATCGGGGGCGTGAGCCAAGGTCGCGTAGTTGAGCACCGTATAGGTGCCGAAGTTCGCGACCTTGGGCCGGACGCGGTGATTTCGGCTCTTGCCGGGGGGCAACACGGGTGGCCTGCTCCCCGGCGGCGTTGTCAGCTCAGGCCGCGGGGGTTTGTAGGTCTCCGAGGGCATCGTCCCAGGTCTGGGCGACCTCGGCTGGCGTGCGGTAGTTCAGCCCGCTGTGCGGGCGGTGGTGGTAGCCGTCGATGTGAGTGCCGATCACCTCCCTGGCCTCGTCGAGGGTCTCGAACTCGTGCAGCCAGACGCAGCGCTCTTTGAGCTTGCCGAACCAGGACTCGATGAAGGCCTGGCTCTCGGGGTCGCGGTAGCCGCCGCGGCGGTGCGCGATCCCCAGGCCCGAGAGCACGAGCTTGAATGCCCTGGCGGTGAACGCGGATCCGTTGTCGGTGCCCAGCGTCAGCGTCTGAGGCCGGATCGCTCGCGCGGCGGCCGCTTGCTCAACCAGCGCGATCGACTCCTTCGCGCGGCAGCGCAGCTCGAGGTGCCAGCCGACGATCTCCCTGGTGCAGCAATCGATCGCGGCCATCAGATAACACCAGCCGTGCTCGGCGACCCAGACCGAGGTCATGTCCAGATGCCAGAGCTCGTTCGGGCGCGTGACCTGAAAGAACCCGGGCCGGCGGCGGCGATCCAGCCGCCGGCGACGCTGGATCAGCCGCCGCTCGCGCATGACCCTGAGCACGCGCTTGCGGTTGACCGCCCGCCCGAGCTTGCGGGTGACGAGCGCGCAGACCATCCGGTAGCCGTCGGTCTGGTTGGCCTCGGCCACCTCGATGATCGCGGCGTCGACCTCGCCGGCGGGCGGGCCCGCCCGCCGCGCCGCTGGCGGCCGGCGTTTCGGGACGCGATAGATCGCCTGGCGGCTGATCTGCGCCACGCGCGCCACCGCCGAGGGCGAGTAGCCCTCGGCGACGAGCTCGCGGGACCGGGTGACGCGCATGCCTACTCCCAGTCCCGCAAGAGCTTTCCCGAGATCTCCAACTCATAGGTCTTCTTCCCGAGCGTCCGCTCCAGCTGCGCGATCCGCCGCCGCTGCTCAGCGGCAAGCGAACGGTCCTGGCCCGCCGCGAAGCGCTCCATACCCGCCTCGACCATCTGGTCGCGCCAACGACGCAACAGCGTCTCTGAGATGTCGTGCTCGCGGCAGATCTCCGCGATCGACCGGTCGCCGCGGAAGGACGCGAGCACGAGCTCGGCCTTCTGCTGCACCGTGAACTTCCGGTACTTGCGCTTGTCGCTCAACCGAATCTCCTGACTCCGATGAGCGGCCGATCCTCTGATCAACCCCCGACGGAGAAGACGCCGGCTTCGCCGGCTCCATCTCGATCACGAAGAACAATCAAGGACTGACAACGCCACCACGGGGAGCAGGCCACGCATCCAAACCGGCACCCGACGAAGCGAGGCACGAAAGCGCTCCGTTCGCTCGCGCCACCCACCCACACCCGAACCGACCTCGAGGCTCGCTTCACCACCTTCCTCAATGACCGCCGTTTCCCGGCGCCCCAGACCAACGTCCTCATTGAGGGCATGGAGGTCGATTTCGCCTGGCCGGCGAGCAGGCTCGTGATCGAGCTCGACAGCTGGGAGTACCACCGCACGCGCGCCGACTTCGAGAACGACCGCCGCAAGGACCGGCGACTCAACGCCGCCGGTTGGACCGTGCTGCGAGTGACCTGGCGGGACCTCGACGAGCCCGGCCGCCTCGCGGCCGAGCTCGCAGCATTCTTCTAGTTCAGCCGCTCGACGATCATCGCCTGGCCCATGCCGCCGGCGGCGCACATGGTCTCGAGGCCGATCGTCGCGTCGAGCGTGTCGAGGTCGTTGAGCAGCGTGGTCATGATCCGCGCGCCGGTCATCCCGAACGGGTGGCCGAGGGCGATCGCGCCGCCGAACGGGTTGAGCTTCTCGTGGTCGATGCCCCACTCGTCGCGGCAGGGAACGACCTGGGCGGCGAACGCCTCGTTGAGCTCGAGGGCGTCGACGTCGTCGATCGTCATGCCGGCCTGCTTCAGCACCTTCTCGACCGCGGGGATCGGGCCGAGGCCCATGATCTCGGGGCGGAGGCCGGCGACCGCGGAGGCGATGATGCGGGCGCGCGGCTTCAGCCCGAGCTTCTCGGCCTTCTCCGCGGACATGACGAGCACGGCCGCGGCGCCGTCGTTCAGCGGGCAGGCGTTGCCGGCGGTGACGGTGCCGTCGGGCTTGAACGCCGGCTTGAGCTCGGCGAGCTTCTCGACCGTCGTGCCCGGGCGCGGGCCGTCGTCCCTCCTGACCTCGCCGTCGGGCGTCTGCACCGCGACGATCTCGCGGTCGAAGTGGCCGGAGTCGCGCGCGGCGACGGCGCGCTGCTGCGAGATCGCGGCCCACTCGTCCTGGGACTCGCGCGAGACGTTGCAGCGCTCGGCGACGTTCTCGGCGGTGATGCCCATCGGGATGTAGACGTTGTACGGCGCGCCCTCGGAGCCGTCGAGCTGCGGGTGGAACTGGAAGTTGTCCGCGCCGAAGCGCGAGACGGCCTCGACGCCGGCGGCGATGTACTGATCGCCCTCGCCGGCCACGATCGCGTGGAAGGCCATGCGGATCGTCTGCAGCGACGAGGCACAGAAGCGGTTGACGGACGTGGCGGGGACGTGATGATCGATCCCGGCCAGCAGCCCGGCGTTGCGGCCGATGTTGTAGCCCTGCTCGCCGGCCTGGAAACCGCAGCCCATCATCAGGTCGTCGGTCTCGTTGAAGTCGACCTCGGGGTTGCGGTCCACGAGCGCCTTGAGCGGCACCGCGGCGAGGTCGTCGGCGCGGACATCCTTGAGCGAACCCTTGACCGCGCGCCCGATCGGGGTGCGCACGGCGTCGACGATGACGGCTTCAGGCATGAATTCTCCCGTTGATTGACTGCTCAGTCAATGGTACCCCGAGGGGCCAGGCTCCGTACCCTCAGTTAGATGGCCGACTCCCCACCTCGCAACCGCGTCGCCCGCTCCGCGAAGGTCGGCGGCCTGGTCGCCGGCCAGTCCGCGCGCTGGGCCGGCACCCGCGCCGCCAACCGCCTGCGCTCTCCTGAGGACGCCGACGCGGC
This sequence comes from uncultured Solirubrobacteraceae bacterium, assembly GCA_963722815.1. GTDB lineage: Bacteria > Actinomycetota > Thermoleophilia > Solirubrobacterales > Solirubrobacteraceae > DASQFQ01. The sequence goes on along the minus strand of CAVROM010000003.1, from coordinate 273,183 downwards.
CACCGGCGAGCGCGCCGCCGCCCTCGCGCGTGAGCTCGTCAAGCAGCTCGGCCAGCTGCGCGGCGCCGCGATGAAGGTCGGCCAGGTCCTCTCCACCGTCGACTTCACCGCGATCCCGGAGTCCGAGCGCGAGGAGTTCAAGGCGACGCTCGCCGCGCTGCGTGACGACGTCCCGCCGCTGCCGTTCAAGAAGGTCCGCAAGCTGCTCGAGGAGGAGCTCGGCGGCAAGATCTCAGACCACTTCGAGACCTTCGACGAGGAGGCGTTCGCCGCCGCCTCGATCGGCCAGGTCCACCGCGCGGTCACGCTCGACGGCGACGAGGTCGCGGTCAAGCTCCAGTACCCCGGCGTCGCCGAGGCGGTCGAGTCCGACCTCCGCAACCTGTCGCTCCTGCTGCCGCTGGTCAAGCGGCTCGCGCCGGGGCTCGACGTCAAGGCGCTCTACGGCGAGCTGCGCGAGCGGATCGCCGAGGAGCTCGACTACGAGATCGAGGCGCAGAACCACCGCGCGGTGGCGCGGGCCTACCGCGACCATCCCGACGTCTTCGTGCCGAAGGTCCACACCGGGCTCTCGAGCCGCCGCGTGCTCGTCACCGAGCTGCTGCACGGCCGGCGCTTCGAGCAGGTCAAGGCGCTCGACGACGCCGAGCGCGACCGCTTCGGCGAGATCGTCTTCCGCTTCTATTTCTCGCTGATGCAGCGGACCGGGCGCGTGTGCGGCGACCCGCATCCCGGCAACTACCTGCTGCTCGACGACGGTCGCGTCGGCTTCCTCGACTTCGGGCTGATGCGCGTGCTCGAGCCGGACTACCTCGAGGGCGAGCGGGCGCTCGCGCGCGCGGTGCTCGCCGAGGACGCGGAGGCGGTCCACGCGATCCTCACTCGCCTCGGCTACCTGCCCAAGCCGGAGGACTTCGTGCCCGAGGCGCTGCTCGAGTGGCTGCTGGCCGCCGGCGAGTGGTACCTGCAGCCCGGCTGGCGCCGGCTCTCGCCGCAGTACGTGAGCGAGCTGATCGACGCCACCGCCTCCCCGCGCTCACCCTGGTTCGAGCAGCAGCGACGAATGACGGTGCCGCCCCAGGCGCTGCTGATCCGGCGCATGGAGGGGCTGATCTTCGCGACGCTCGGCGAGCTCCGGGCGGGCGCCGACTGGCACGAGCTGGCGAAGGAGTTCTTCGCCGACGAGCCGACGGCTGTCTAACATCTGGATCAATGCGACGGATCGCACTGCTGCTCCCCGGCCTCCTGATGCTGCTCGCACCCGCGAGTGCGTCGGCGAGCTCGCGCTTCGTCTATGACATCCCGAAGCTGGTCGAGAAGCCGCTCGTCGCGGTCAAGAAGGGCACCGACATCCCGGTGCTCCTGCCCAGGCAGATGACCACCGAGTTCCGCAAGCTCTACTCGGCCGGCCGGGGTCGCAAGACCCGCTACAAGTTCGAGATCGGCGCGGCCCGCAACTGCCATTCGGCGACCGCCTGCTTCGTTGCCGAGTTCCGCGGCCGTCAGGGCGGCAAGGCCAGCGGCAAGCGCAAGGTCAAGCTCGCGCGCGGCCACACCGGCTGGTTCCAGCCCAGCCGCTGCGGCGCCTCGTGCGCGTCGCCCGGCATCGAGTGGGAGCAGGGCGGTGTGCTCTACGAGCTCGAGGCGAAGCTCGGCACCCAGAAGACCGAGCGCAAGCTCCTCACGAAGCTCGCCAACTCGGCGATCCGCAACGGCGCGCGCTAGGCGCTTGCGCCTAGCGGGGGGCTAAGCGATCTCCTTGCCGTCGAGCGCGGCGTGGGCCGCGACGCGGCGGGCGAAGTCCGGGAAGTCGTGCGCGTACAACGAATGCGCGCCGTCGCACAACGCTGCCTCGGGGTCGTTGTGGACCTCGACGATGATGCCGTCGGCGCCGACCGCGGCGGCGGCGCGCGCGAGCGGCTCGACGAGGCGCCGGTCGCCGGTGGCGTGGCTCGGGTCGACGATCACCGGCAGGTGGGTGTGGAGCTTGAGCCACGGGACGGCGGAGAGGTCGAGCGTGAAGCGCGTGGCGGTCTCGAACGTGCGGATGCCGCGCTCGCACAGCATCACGCGCTCGTTGCCCTCCTTGAGGATGTAGTCCGCCGCCATCAGCAGCTCGTCCAGTGACGAGGAGAGCCCGCGCTTGAGCAGCACCGGCAGCCCGAGCTTGCCGGCGACCTCGAGCAGGGCGTAGTTCTGCATGTTGCGCGCGCCGATCTGGACGACGTCGGCGTGCTCGTGGATGACCTCGGCGTGCTGCGTGTCGAGCAGCTCGGTGACGACCGGCAGCCCGGTCTCCGCCTTCGCCTCGGCGAGGATCTCGAGGCCGGCCGGCCCGAGGCCCTTGAACGCGAACGGCGACGTCCGCGGCTTGTAGGCGCCGCCGCGCAGCATCGACGCGCCGGCGGCCTTGACCGTGCGCGCGACGGTCATCGTCTGCTCGCGCGTCTCCACCGTGCACGGCCCGGCGATCAGGCAGAACGTCTTGTTGCCCCCGACCGTGCGGCCGGCGATGTCGAACACGCTCGGCCCGTCGTGGAAGAGCTCGGACGACGCGAGCTTGTACGGCCGCGAGATCGGGACGACGCGGTCGACGCCCTCCATGCCCTCGAAGCCCGCCTCGCGCACCGCTTCGGGGTCGCCGATGGCGCCGATCGCGGTGGTCAGCTCGCCCGGCATGACGAGCACGTGGAGCCCCATCGTCTCCAGCCGCTCGCGCGACCGCCGCGACCTCGCCCTCGGTCGCGTGCGGTGTCATCACGATCATCACAGGCCCAGCTCCCTCACTCCCAGCTCGTCGGCGCCGAGGTGGTGCGCGAGCTCGTGGCGGACCGTGCGGGTGACCTGCGCGCGCAGCTCGTCGGCATCGTGGCCGAAGTCGCGCAGCAGCGTGTCGCGGAAGATGATGATGCGATCGGGGTAGTTGTCGCGCGCGACCGTGTCGCCCTGGTAGAGCCCGTAGGCGCGGTGGCGGCGGCCCTTGTCGGAGATCACGACCGCGACGTGGTCGAGCGCCTTGCGCAGCAGGTCCGGGAGGTCGTCGAGCGCCTCGCGCACGAGCTCCTCGAAGTCCTCGGGCCGGCGCGGGTCGAGCGTCATGAACTCCGCCTCGTCGGGCTCGGCCGCGAGGTTCTCGCGCGCCAGCTGCTCCGAGCGCCGCACGAGCAGCTCGAACTCCTCCTCGTCGGCCGGCTCCTGGTAGTCGGCGAGCCGCGTGGTGATGGCCGCGATGCCCATGCCGAGGAGCCCGAGCCCGGCGACCGCGCAAGCGAGCCCCTGCACGAGCCGCATCGGATACTCAGGATCCAGCCCGCGGAACGCGGTGACGATCAGCACTGCGATGCAGAGACAGAACAGTGTCGAGGTGAGGATCCGCTTCCAGGCGGGCCACTCGGCGAGCATCACTTGAGCGTCCGGGCGATCACGAGCCGCTGGATCTCGTTGGTGCCCTCGTAGATCTGGGTGATCTTCGCGTCGCGCATGAAGCGCTCGACCGGATACTCGGTGACGTAGCCGTAGCCGCCGAGGACCTGCACCGCCTCGATCGTCACCGCCATCGCGGTGTCGGAGGCGAACAGCTTCGCCATCGCGGAGTACTTGCCGCGATCGGCCTCGCCGCGATCGATCTTCGCGCACGCCTTGTAGAGCAGCTCGCGGGCGGCGGCCGTGCGCGTCTCCATGTCGGCGAGCTTGAACTGGATCGCCTGGAACTCGTTGATGGCCTGGCCGAACTGCTTGCGCTCGCGCGCGTAGGCGGCGGCGTAGTCGGTGGCGCCCTGGGCGATCCCGACGGCCTGGGCGGCGACGCCGAGGCGGGAGTGGTCGAGCGTGCCGAGCGCGACGGAGAGCCCCTTGCCCTCGGTGCCGATGAGGTTGGAGGCCGGCACGCGCACGTCGTCGAAGATCGGCTGGCCGGTCGGCGAGCCCTTGATGCCGAGCTTGTGCTCGAGCTTGCCGACGCTGAAGCCCGGGCGGTCGGCCTCGACGACGAAGGCGGAGAGCCGCCGCGTCTCACGATCGGTGACCGCGAACACGACGTAGAAGTCGGCGATGCCCAGGTTCGTGATCCAGTTCTTGGTGCCGGTGATCACCCACTCGTCGCCGTCGCGGCGCGCGGTGGTGATCATGCCGCCGGGGTCGGAGCCTGCCTCGGGCTCGGACAGCGCGAAGGCGGGCGACCACTCGCCGCTGGCGCAGCGCGGCAGGATGCGCTGCTTGAGCTCGTCGCTGCCGAACAGGCGGATGGGGAGCGTCCCGAGCTCCTGCACCATGAGGATGAGGGCGGTCGAGGCGCAGGCCTTGGCGACCTCCTCGATCGCGATGTTGAGCATCAGCGTCCCGGTGCCGGTCCCGCCGTACTCCTCCTCGAACGGCAGCCCGAGCAGGTCCTGCTCGGCGAACAGCTTGCGCAAGTCCCATGGGTACTCTGCCTTGGCGTCAATCTCGCTTGCGCGGGGCGCGACCCGTTCGCGCACGATCTGGCGGATCGTGTCGCGGAAGGCCACATGGTCGTCGGACAGCGCGTACGTGGTGTCAGCCGGGGTGCTCGTGGCCATGGTTGGAGCGTAGAACACCCGTCCGAAGGGGTTTCCGCGTGCCTACCGAACGGGCACCTACGAGGTGAACCCCTGAGAAGGAGACTGACCTGTGGGCATCGGCACCAGCATCTTCCTGATCGCCGTCGGCGCGATCCTGTACTTCGCGGTCGACGCGGACATCTCCGGGCTTGAGATCCAGACCGTGGGGCTGATCCTCATGGTCGTCGGGATCCTCGGCCTGATCATCTCCTTCTACCTGATGAGCCAGGCCAATCGGCGGCGACCCGGCGACCCCGACGGGCCGGTCGTGCGCGAGCGCGACGTCTACTAGGCCGCTCCCGGCCCACCCGGGGTCGGAGCATCCTCCGGCTCATCCGGCCCCGGTGAAGCGCCCGGCGTATCAGGCACCTGCCGCCATTCTGTGAAGTGGTGGCGCGCGGATCACGAAGGCGACGCGGGCGAGCTGGCCCGCGGCCGTGCAGGTGTGGCCCGGGCGCTGGGTCAGGCGGAACGTGCCGACGACGTAGCGCCCGTCGTGCTGGACCTCGAGGAGCTTGGCCCCGCACGGCAGCTCGTCGTTGAACTTCCGGACCTGCTCGCGAGTCTGCAGCTGGACGGTCATCGACTGCGCGACGAGCGCCGGCACGGCGAAGTAGCGCGCGGCGCGGTCGGGATCGCCGCGGCGCAGCGCCGCGGCCCAGCCCGCGAGCACGGGGCGCAGACGCTCCGCGTCGCGCTGGCTCGGGTGCGGCTGGCCCGGCTTGGGCTTGGACTTCGTCTTCGGGACCGTGGTCGCGATCGGACCGGCGCGCACGATCGGCGGCGGCGTCTTGAGCGCGTAGTCCGGGCCGCTCGAGCCACAGCCGCACAAGAGCCCGACGGCGGCGAGGGCGACGGCGGCGCGACGGGCGGCCATAGGAGCATTTTGTACCCCTCTGGCGCCCGCCGCGCACGCAGCGCGCTGGTTCTGGCGGTTAGAGACCCTCGGGGTGGCGGACGACGTACCCCGCGGAAGAGCGCATGTCTGCCTGCCAGCGGGTGCCCTGGTTGGCGCGGCCGCTGGTGTCGAAGCGCAGGCCGGCGACGACCATGAAGGCGTGGCTGCTCTTGGCGTAGATCGTGACCCAGGTGCCCTTGCCGGCCTCGCCCCAGCTCTCGAAGCCGGTCGAGTCCAGCGCCTCGTCGAGCATTCCGGCGCCGTGGAAGGCGTAGGACATCGAGCCCGAGCAGTCGTAGCCGGTGTCCTCCCACTTGCCGTGTCCGCCGCCGTACCTGTACGGCTTCTTGGCGATGCGATTGCCGGCTTCGATGATCGCCTGGACGAGCGGCGGCGCGTCGGTGGGAGCGACCGCGAGGCCGTCCGGGCCGACGACGGCCTTGCCGGTGGTGGGCGCCGCGAGCGGCTTGCGGGAGCTGGACTCGACCGTGACGCGGAGTGCCTTGGCATCGGGCCGCGAGACCTTCCCGTCGACCTTGCGCTCCTCCTGGGTCTCCCAGGCGCGGACCTTACGAGCCGTGCCGCGGCCGAACTGACCGTCGACGTAAGTCTTGAAGCCCGCGCGGGTCAGGTAGTCCTGGAGGACCCGGACGTCACGTCCGCGCATCCCCTGATGCAGGGGACGCTTCCCGAAGACCTTCTTGGCGGCCGCCGCGGGGGCAACCGGTACGGACACGAGCCCGAGAGCCATTAGGCCTACGGCGAGCACTCGACAGCGTGACAACGAAAATCCTTTCTTTCATCGCCTACGGGGTTAGCTGTCGGGCTCGCACGGAAAGATCGCGCTACGCCGCATGCCTAACGGCGATTCGCCCCTGAGCCAAGGAATCCTTGGCCTTTTATGTGGTTCCCCCGCTCTCCCCTGGACTGGGAGACTCGGCGTTATGTCCCTAACCGAAGCGCGGCACTCTAGCGGAGTACCCCGGCGGGAAGCGCTGAACCGCGCTACTGCCGCTTTGGAGCCGCCTTTTGCCGTTCTGGACCTCGACGCCTTCGACCGCAACGCCGCCGACCTGCTGCGGCGGGCGGGTGGGAAGCCGGTGCGGCTGGCCTCCAAGTCGGTCCGTTGCCGGGCGCTGATCGAGCGCGCGCGAAGCGCCGGTTTGCAGGGGATTCTCGCCTTTACGCTGCCCGAGGCGCTGTGGCTGGCGGGGCATGGCCACGACGATCTGGTCGTCGCCTACCCGACCGTCGACCGGGCCGCGCTGCGGGAGCTGGCGGAAGGGCCGCGCGACCGCGTGACGGTCATGGTCGACTGCGCCGAGCACCTCGAACTGGCGTACGCCGCCGTGCGCGAGGCCGGGGCGGGACCGCTCCGCGTCTGCCTCGACGTCGACGCCGGCTGGTGGCCGCTGCGCGGGCGGCTGAAGATCGGCGCGCGGCGCTCGCCGCTGCACACGCCGGAGCAGGCGGCGGAGCTCGCCCGCGCCGTGGTCGCGCGGCCGGAGCTGGAGCTCGACGGCCTGCTGAGCTACGAGGCCCACATCGCGGGCCTCGGCGACCGCCCGCCCGGGCGGCCGCTGACGGGCATGGCGATCCGGGCGATGCAGCGCGCGTCGGCGCGCGAGCTGGCCGGCCGCCGCGCCGCGGTGGTCGAGGCCGTGCGGGCGGTGGCGCCGCTGCGCTTCGTCAACGGCGGCGGGACCGGCTCGGTCGAGCGCACGGCGGCAGAGCCGGCGGTGACGGAGGTCGCGGCGGGCTCGGGCCTATACGGCCCAGCGCTGTTCGACGCCTATGGCGCGTTTCATCCCGAGCCGGCGGCGCTGTTCGCGCTGCCGGTCGTGCGGCGGCCCGACGACCGCACGGCGACGCTGCTCGGCGGTGGCTACCCGGCATCTGGCGCAGCGGGCGCGGACCGCTTGCCGCAACCGCTGCAGGACGGGCTGCGGCTCGACCGCCAGGAGGGCGCGGGCGAGGTGCAGACGCCGATCCACGGCGGAGCCGGGCTGCGGATCGGCGACCGCGTGTGGATGCGGCACGCGAAGGCGGGCGAGCTGTGCGAGCGCTTCAACGAGCTCGTGCTGGTCCGCGGCTCCGAGATCGTGGACACCGTGCCGACCTACCGCGGCGAGGGCAAGGCGTTCCTCTAGGGAGCCGGCGAACGGCTGGCTGGGTAGGAAGCGGGTCTGACCGCCGAGGCGGTACGAGTGTCGTCTCAGGGTCGGTATGCGACCTTGAGGTGACATTCGTGCCGCCGGCGCCCGAACCCACCCCTCGATGCCGCTGTTGACGTTCGCGATGACAGTCAGGCCTGCTGGGGCTGCCACAGGTCGCGCGTGCGCACGAGCACGAGCGCCGCCGCGAGCCCGATGAGCGCGAGCACGACCGAGATCAGCAGGAGCTCGTTGAGGCCGCTCGCGAAGGCCGCCTCGTAGGTGCTCCGCAGGCTGTCGCGCGCGGCCGCCGGCGCGAGCTGCGTGGCGGCGCCGACGTCGCCGTCGGCGATCCGGTCGGTCACCGCGCGGCGCACGGAGCCGAGCGCGTCGGTGCGCTGCTCGACCTGATCGGCGATGTGCGACTGCAGCACCACGCCGAGCACGGCGATGCCGACCGCCAGCCCGAGCTGGCGCGCGGTGTTGTTGATCCCCGACGCGAGGCCGCCCTGGGCCGGCGGCAGCACGCCGAGGTGGGCGAAGGTGACCATCGGGTTGGCGAGCCCGGTGCCGACGCCGACCACCGAGAGCCCGGCCAGCAGGTGCAGCCACGACGAGTCGGCGTCGATGCCCGTCATCAGCAGCAGCCCGCCCGCGCACAGCCCCATGCCGACCGCGAGCGCTGCGGTCAACGAGACGCGCCCGGCGAGCCGGCCGGCGAGGAGCGAGCTCGCGAACGCGAACAGCGCGAGCGGCGCCAGCCACAGGCCGACCTCGACCGGGCTCCCGCCCCCGACGTCGAGCAGGAACAGCGACAGGTACACGAAGACGCCGAACGACCCGCCGGCCAGCGTGGCGACGATCACCGTCGCGCCCAGGAACGTCCGGTTCCGGAACAGGCGCAGGTCGAGCATCGGCTCGGCCGCGTGCAGCTCGACGCGCACGAACGCCGCGAGCGAGACCGCGCCGACCGCGACCAGGCCGAGCACCGGCGCGCTCGCCCACCCCAGTGCGTTGCCGCGCAGCACCGCGAAGACGATCAGGAACAGCCCGAGCGAGAGCGTCGCCACGCCGGGCCAGTCGACCGGGCTCGGATCCGGGTCCTGCGACTCGCGCAGCTTGGTCAGCGCGAGCGCGATCGTCGGCAGCCCGAGCACGACGCCGAGCGCGAAGATCGCCTGCCAGCCGATCGCGTCCACGAGCACGCCGCCGACCAGCGGCCCGGCCGCGAACGCGAGCCCGATCACCGCGCCCCAGATCCCGATCGCGCGGGCGCGCGCGTCGCCCTCGAACTCCTGCGCGAGCAGCGCCAGCGAGGCCGGGAACATGACGGCGGCGCCGAGCCCCTGCAGCGCCCGCGCGGCGATCAGCAGCCCGGACGAAGGGGCGAGCGTGCACAGCGCCGACGCGACCGTGAACAGGCAGACGCCGATCACGAACAGCTTCCTCCGGCCGAACAGGTCGGCGAGCGAGCCGGCCGTGAGCTGGAAGACCGCGAGCACGAGCGAGTAGCCGCTGAGCACCCACTGGAGGTCGGTGAAGGACGCGCCGAGGTCGTCGGCGATCGCCGCGAGCGCGACGTTCGGGGCCGCGACATTGATGAGGAGGACCGCGGTCGACACGCAGACGACCGTCAGGGTCCAGCGCTGGGCTGTCGTCACAGCAGCGTCTGCCGGGCCCAGGCGTTGACGAACCGCCCGTCGGGGTCGAGCCGCTCGCGGATGGCGGCGAAGTCGGCCCAGCGCGGATAGCGCGGCGCGAGCTCCGAGGCGGAGAGGAACGATCGCTTCCCCCAGTGCGGGCGGCCGCCCCACTCGGCCATCACGGCCTCGACCTCGCGGAATGGCGCCTCGTAGCTCATGCCCTCGTACACATGGACAGCAACGTAGGCGGTGTCGCGCGCGTGAGCCGGGGAGAGCAGGGCGTCGTCGCCGGCCGAGAAGCGCAGCTCGATCGGGAACGAGACCGGATGGCGCTCGAGGATCTGGCGCGCGGCGCGGATCGCCTCGACGGCGTGCTCGCGCGGCAGCGCGTACTCCATCTCCTCGAAGCGCACGAGCCGCGGGCTGGCGAAGACGTCGAACGAGTCGGCCACCCGCTCGCGCTGTGATGCGCTGCGGCCGGCGAGCCGGTTGAGCGTCGGGATCGTCTTCGGAGCGCGCCGGGCGACGCGGTTGAGGAGCCCGAACACGTGATTGTCGAGCACGACGTCCTGCAGCCACTCGCGGCGCGGGTGTCGTGGCGACGGCGCGGCGTCGCTGCGGTTGTTGGTGCGCGTCAGCGCGATCGGCGAGTGCGGGAACGTGAACAGCTCGAAGTGGTCGTTGCCGTCGACGTGGCGGTCGAGCTCGCCGAGCACGTCGTCGAGCGGGAGCGGCCGGTCGACGGCGTGGAGGCGGAAGGCGGGCACGCAGCGCAGGGTGACGGCGGCGACGACCCCGAGCGCGCCGAGCCCGACCCGCGCGGCGCGCAGCTCGTCGCCGCCGTCGACGGTCAGCTCGGAGCCGTCGGCGAGCACGAGCTCCATCGCCCCGACGCTCGCCGCCAGGTTGCCGAGCTTCGCGCCCGTCCCGTGCGTGCCGGTGACGAGCGCGCCCGCGAGCGACTGGGCGTCGATGTCCCCGAGGTTCGGGAGGGCGAGGCCGTGGGCGTGCAGCTCGCGCACGAGCCGGTGCAGGCGGATGCCGGCCTCGGCGCGGACGAGGCCGGAGTCGCGGTCGACGTCGAGCACGCGGTCGAGGCGGTCGAGCGACAGCAGCGTCCCGTCGGTCGGCACGACGCCGGAGAACGAGTGGCCCGCGCCCGCGACGCGCACCGAGCGGCCTCGCGCGACGGCCTCGCTCAGCTCGGCCCGGCTCGCCGGTCGCACGTGCTCGGCGGGCGCGCACGACTGCCCGCGCGACCAGTTCGACCACATGCCTGCGAGGCTACCGCCGCATGAGCTGGGAGCCCGAGCTCGAGGAGCTGCGCCGCCGCGAGGCGCTCGCGCGCGAGATGGGCGGCGAGGAGCGGGTGGCGCGCCAGCACGCGTCGGGGCGCCGGACCGTGCGCGAGCGGATCGAGCGGCTGTTCGACCCGGGGACGTTCCACGAGACCGGCGCGCTCGCGGGCACCGCCACCTACGACGAGGACGGCGAGCTGAGCGCGTTCACCCCGGCCAACATGGTCTGCGGCCAGGGCGAGATCGAGGGCCGCGCGGCGGTCGTGCAGGGCGACGACTTCACCGTGCGCGGCGGCGCGGCCGACGCCGCCATCTGGCAGAAGATGGTCTACGCCGAGCGGCTCGCGCACGACCTGCGGCTGCCGCTGGTGCGGCTCGTCGACGGCACCGGCGGCGGCGGCTCCGTCAAGTCGCTCGAGCAGATGGGCTACACGTACGTGCCTCACGTCCCCGGCATGGAGCTGGCGATCGCCAACCTCGCGCGCGTGCCGGTGGTGGCGGCGGCGCTCGGGCCGGTGGCGGGGCTGGGCGCGGCGCGGGTGGTCGCCTCGCACTTCAGCGTGATCGTGCGCGGGACGGCGCAGCTGTTCGTGGCCGGCCCGCCGGTGGTGGCGGCCGCGATGGGCGAGTCGCCCGACAAGGAGGCGCTCGGCGGGTCGCGGATGCAGACGCGCGCGGGCGCGGTCGACAACGAGGCGGCCGACGAGGACGACGCGCTCGCGCAGATCAGGCGCTTCCTCTCCTACCTGCCGCCGAGCGCGTGGGAGCTGCCGCCGGTCGTCGCGGGCAGCGATCCGGCCGACCGCCGCGAGGAGTCGCTGCTGCGCGATCGTGCCGCGCGACCCGCGCAAGCCCTACGACATGCGCGCGATCCTCGCCGCCGTCTTCGACCTCGGGTGCATCTTCGAGCTCGGCGCGCGCCACGGCCGCTCGCTGATCTGCTCGCTGGCGCGGCTCGACGGGCACCCGGTCGGCGTGCTGGCGAGCGAACCCAAGCACTACGGCGGCGGGCTGACCGGCGACGCGTCGGACAAGCTCGTGCGCTTCATCGAGCTGTGCGACCAGTTCCGGCTGCCGGTCGTCAACCTCGTCGACCAGCCGGGGTTCGTGATCGGCTCCGAGGCCGAGCGCGCCGGCACGATGCGCCGCGGCGCGCGGGCGCTGTTCGCCGTCCACCAGGCGACGGTGCCGTGGGTGTCGGTGCTCGTGCGCAAGGTCTACGGCGTGGCGGGCGCCGCGCACGGCGACGCCTCGCGGCTCAACCTGCGGTACGCGTGGCCGTCAGGCGACTGGGGCTCGCTGCCGATCGCGGGCGGGCTCGAGGCCGCGTATCGGCGCGAGCTCGAGGCCGCCGAGGACCCGGTTGCGTTGCGGGCGGAGATCGAGGCGCGGCTCGACGCCGTGCGCTCGCCGTTCCGGACGGCCGAGCGCTTCGGGGTCGAGGAGATCATCGATCCGCGCGACACGCGGCCGCTGCTGTGCGCGTGGGCGCGCCAAGCTCACCGCCTCGTGGCGCACGAGGCAGGGGCCGGGCCAAAGGCGCGCGGCCCGCGGCCGTAACCTTCCCGGGCGATGGCCCACGCTTTCCACGCCGACGACATCGACGTCGACGCCGACGAGGTCCGCGCCGCGTTCGAGCGCGGCGAGATCCAGCTGATCGACGTGCGCGAGCCCTACGAGTACGAGGCGGGCCGGATCGCCGGCGCGCGGCACATCGAGCTCGAGCGCCTCGCGTCCAAGGCCGACACGATCGACCGCGACACGACCGTCGTCTTCGTCTGCCGCCTCGGCGCGCGGTCCGGCATGGCCGCCAACGCCTTCCGCCGCGCGGGCTGGGACGCTCGCTCGATGGACGGCGGGATGGAGGAGTGGGCCGGGCGCGGACTCCCGCTCGAGCCCGAGGGCGGGCATGTCGCGGATCACTAAGGCGCTGCTGCTGGCCGGAGCGCTCGCGCTGCTCGTGCCGGCGGGTGCGGCGGCGGCCCCGGGCTTCGTCTCGCTCGGCAGCTTCGACCAGCCGATCTCCGTGACCGCGCCGCCGCGCGACACCTCGCGCGTGTTCGTGGTCGAGCGGGCGGGGCGGGTCCAGGTGGTGAAGGGCGGCACGCGGGTCGGCGCGCCGTTCCTCGACATCTCCCCCGACGTCGACCAGGCGGGCGAGCGCGGCCTGCTCTCGATGACGTTCGCGCCCGACTACGCGACCTCCGGGCTGTTCTACGTCTACATGGTCGCGCGCGCCCCGCTGGGCGAGATCCAGATCCGCGAGTACAAGCGCTCGGCCGCGAACGCCGACCGCGCCGACCCGACCGGGCGGATCGTCTTCCGGGCGACCCACAACGAGGAGTCCAACCACAACGGCGGCCAGGTCGAGGTGGGTCCGGACGGCTATCTGTGGTTCGCGACCGGCGACGGCGGCGGGGGCGACGACGTCCACAACCACGCGCGCGACCTCGCGAGCCCGCTCGGCAAGGTGCTGCGGATCGACCCGCGGCCCGGCAACGCGGGGAGCTACGGGATCCCGGCGAGCAACCCCTTTGGCAGCGCGGTCTGGGCGTACGGGCTGCGCAACCCGTTCCGTTTCTCCTTCGACCGCGGGTCGGGTGACCTGTGGATCGGGGACGTCGGCCAGGGCGCGCGCGAGGAGGTCGACCGCGCGACGGCGAGCGGTGGGCTGGGCCGCGGCGGCGACTACGGCTGGGCGTGCCGGGAGGGGACGGTCGCCGGGCCGAAGAGCTGCACGGTCAGCTCCTCGTACATCCCGCCGGTCTTCGACTACGACAGCGAGGCCGGCACGCACGCGGTGACCGGCGGCTACGTGGTGCGCGATCCGGAGCTGCCGACGCTGCTCGGCCGCTACGTGTACGTCGACTTTTACACGGGTGACCTCCGGTCGTTCGCACCCGCCGACGCCCGAGCGAGCGACGCTCCTACCGGCCTGACGCAGACCTCCGTCGCCTCGTTCGGCGAGGACGCCTGCGGGCACCTGTACGTCGCATCGCTCGAGGGCACCGTCCAGCGGATCCAAGACGGCGCCCCGGGCGCCTGCGTGCTCAAGCCGGTGCCGCCGGCGCTGCCCCCGCTCGGGGGCGGCGGCGGCGGGGGTCCGGCCGGATCCGACCGCACCGCGCCGCGCGTCCGAATCCGCGTCGCGGGCAAGGGCCGCGTCGGCCGCCGCGCGCGGCCGCAGATCGCGCTCACCGCGAGCGAGGCCTGCCGCGTCACCATCCGCGCCCGCCTCGGCGGCTGGACGCTGGTGCGCGCCCGTACCTCGCTCCGCGCCGGCCGGCGGACGGTCATCCGCCTCCGCCCGAAGGCGAAGGCGGTCAAGCGCATCCGCCGCTCGCTCCGCCGCCACAAGCGCCTCACGCTGCGCGTGTCGGTGACCGCGGTCGACGCGGCCGGCAACACCGGCCACGCCGCGCGGCGGCTGAAGGTCAAGCGCGCCTAGGAATCCTTCGCGTCGGCGTCGGGGGCGGAGGAGTCGTCCGAGTCCTCTTCCTCGCCCACCATCGCGGGGTCAGGCGGAGCGTCCGGGTCGCTCGGGCCGCCGGGGATCGGCTCGCCCTTGTACTCGTCGGGGTCGTCGACCTCCTCGCCCTCGATCGTCACCGAGCCGTCCTCGTGGTGGCGCAGTGAGGACGGGCCGAGCTTCGAGGTGGCGGCGTCGTCGTAGCTCTCGCCGCCGTCGGGCCCTCCGTAGGTGAGGTACTTTGCCTTGCCGCCAGGCCAGTCCGCGAGGTCCTTGGGCGGTTCGCCCTCCTCGAGCTCGGACATCTGCTGCTTGGCCTGTTCGACCTCTTCCTCTTCCTCGCGCGCGGACTCGGCGGCGCCGCCGCCCTCCTCGCCCGCGTCGGGGCCTGCCGCGTTCTCCTGCTTCTGCTCGGACATGCCGCGAGGCATACCCCGCGCCCGGAAAGAGAAACGGCGGCCCGGTAAGGAGCCGCCGCCTCCGCGAATCATTCGCGCTTCCTGCTTCGCCCTCCAGGACGTGGACTCAGCCTAACGTCACACCGGGACTCTGTGTGTTAACAGCGCGTCAGGACTCGGAAACGAGCGGCTCGCGCATCGCGCGGGTGTCGGGAGCGCGCTTGTAGGGCTGCTCCTCCTTGACGTCCTCCTCGTGGTACACGGACTCGGCATTGACCGCCCAGATGTCGTGCCGAGCACCGGTGACGATGTTGTCGACGGCCCGGATCGCGGTCAGCATCGAGTGGTCCGAGTTGTTGTACCGGTGCAGCCCGTTGCGCCCGACCTGCTGCAGGTTCGAGATGCCCTCGAGCCAGCCGCGGATCTCGTCGACGCGCTCGCCGTAGTCCGGGTCGTACATCGGGTAGGCGAGCGGGACGCGCGTGACGAAGCCGCGCTCGACCTTCTCGGGAGCGACCAGGCCGAGCTGGTCGAGCTCGCGCTTGGCCAGCTCGACGAGATCCTCGTCGGCCATCTCCCACAGCTCGTCGCCCGAGAAGCAGAAGTACTCGAGGCCGACGCAGGCCTTCGACTCGTCCGGGACCATCCACGGGCTCCAGGAGCGGTAGTTCTGGATCCGCCCGACGTTGACCGACGGCTCGTGGATGTAGATCCAGTTGTCCGGGAACAGGTCCTCGCCGTCGATCACCAGCGCGACCGTGAGGAAGTCGCGGTAGCGCAGCCCCTGGGCCGACGCCTGGACCTCACCGCCGGCGGCGGCGCCGGCCAGGCCGACGGTCGCCCGCAGCGGGAGCGAGGAGATGACGTGCGCGGGCTCGATGCGCTCTCCGCCGGCGACCACCGCGGCCACCCGCCCGTCGCGGATCTCCAGCTCCTCGACCGGCGCGCTGAGCCGTACCTCGCCGCCGTTGGCGATGATCTCGTCGGCCATCGTCTCCCACATCTGGCCGGGGCCGAAGCGCGGGTAGTGGAACTCGCCGATCAACGACTTGATCTCGCTCTTGTTGCCGAAGAACGCGGCCTTGGCGGCGGAGGTGAAGGACAGGCCCTTGATGCGCTGGGCCGCCCACTCCGCGCGCAGCTCGGTGGTCGGGACGCCCCACACCTTCTCGGTGTAGGTCTTGAAGAAGTGCTGGTAGAGCCGCTTGCCGAAGCGGTTCGAGACCCACTGCTCGACGTTGTCCTCCTTGCCCTTGGGCTTCATCTGCGCCCACAGGTAGGAGAGCCCCGAGCGGATCAGCTCGATCGGGCCGAGCTTGCGCACGACGTCCATGCCGTCGAGCGGATAGGTGAGGAACTTGCCGTTCCAGAAGATCCGCGACATGCGCGGGCGCAGCAGGAACTCCTCCTTCATCACCTCGTGCCAGAGGTCGTCGACCTCCTGGGACTTCGTGAAGAAGCGATGCCCACCCAGATCGAAGCGGTAGCCGTCGCGGACCTCGGTCTTCGCGAGCCCGCCGACCTGGTCCTCGGCCTCGAAGACGATCACGGGCACGCCCTGCTTGGCGAGCAGGTAGCCGGCGGTCAGGCCGGCGGGTCCGCCGCCGAGGACGGCGACCGGCGCGCGCTGGGTCGTGCGGCCCTGATCCGGGACGACTTCGAACTCAACAGTGGACATGCCAGACACCTTGTCCACTGGCGCGCGCCCGCACACGCGCGGCTAACCGCAGCTAACACCCCTTAATCGCCCCGATCCACCGTACCCTGGGGGGGTGCAGACCGCCACGGCGCTGGACATCCTGCTCGTCGACGACGACGGACCGCTGCGCGAGATGCTCACCCGCTCGTTCGAGCGCGAGGGTCACCGCGTGACCGCCGTGGCCGACGGCGACGCCGCGTTGAAGGCCGCGGGCGACCAGCCCTACGACGTCGTGCTGCTCGACGTCGCGCTCGGCGAGGGCCCTACCGGTCACGACGTGGCCCGCCTGCTGCGCCGCCGCCGCGACGTGGTGCCGATCATCATGTTGACCGCGCTTGACTCCGAGGCCGACGCCGTCCAGGGCCTCGAGGCGGGCGCCGATGACTACGTGACCAAGCCGTTCGGGCTCGCCGAGCTGCGCAGCCGCATCCGCGCCGTGCTGCGGCGCGCGCACGGCCGCGTGGTCGAGGGCAACTTCGCCGTCGGGCCCGTGTCGCTCGACCGCGAGCTGCGCCGCGTCGAGGTCGACGGCAGCGCCGTCCGCCTCACCTTCAGCGAGTTCGAGCTGCTGGCCTGCCTGATGGGGCGGCCCGGCCGCGCCTTCAACCGCCAGGAGCTGCTGCGCGCGATCTGGGGCGACAGCGCCTACCGCGACCCGCGCGCGATCGACGTCCACATCCGCCACCTGCGGGAGAAGCTCGAGTCGGCGCCCGAGCAACCGTCCCTGATCCTCACCGTGCCCGGCACGGGCTATCGCTTCCGCGAGGCATGAGACCGCACCTGCGCATGGGCTTCGGAGGCCTGCGCGGACGGTTGCTCATCGCGCTCGTGCTCACGAGCGCCGTCACGCTCGCGGCCGCCGCGGCGGTCGTGCTCGGGCCGCTGCAGCAGCGGCTGCGCGACCAGAGCACCGAGAGCCTGCGCGCCGCGGTGCTCGCCGCCCGCCCGCGCTTCGAGGCCGGCATGGGCCAGCGCAGCAAGGTCGACCGCGAGATCGCGCTCAGCTCGGAGGCGTTCGAGCTGTCCGACCAGACCGCGGGCCGCGTGCTCGTCACCGACGTCGCGCTCACGCCGGCGAGCGACGCGGAGTCGCCCCCCGGCTTCCTGGCCGACTCGGAGAGCGGGCCGCCGCCGCGCCAGGCCTACTTCGCCGCCATCCGCGCGCTCAACCGCCAGGAGACGGTGATCGACGTTCGCGGCGACGACCTCGCGATCGCCGTCCCGCTCTACCGCCGCGGCGAGGTCACCGGCGCGGTCGTCGCGCGGCGGCGGCTGACCGAGGTCGGCAACGCGGCCAACGAGGTGCGCAAGGCGCTGCTGGCCGCGGCGGCGGTCGGCCTCGGCCTGGCGGTCGCGATCGCGTTCCTGCTCGCCAACACGCTCCTACGCCGCCTCGGCCGCCTGCGCGCGGCCGCGCTGCGGATCTCGACCGAGGGTCCCGATGTCTCGATGCCGCGCGACACCGGCCACGACGAGGTCGGCGACCTCGCCCGCGCGCTCGCGCGCATGCAGGAGGAGCTGCGCCGCCAGGAGTCGGCCCGGCGCGCGTTCGTGGCGACCGCCTCGCACGAGCTGCGCACGCCGCTGACGATGCTCCAGGGCACGATGGAGCTGCTGGCGGAGGACCTCGACGAGATCAACCCCGACATGCCCGACGCCCAGCGCCAGGTCGCCACCGCGCGGCGCGAGCTGCTGCGCCTCTCGACGCTCGCCGAGGAGCTGCTCGACCTCTCGCGGCTCGACGCCGCGGTGGCGCTGCGCTCCGAGGCGGTCGAGCTCGGCGAGCTGGCGCGCGCCGTCGCGGCCGAGTTCGGCCTGCGCGCCGGCGAGCTCGAGACAGCGATCGAGGTCGTGCCGCCCAACGGCCCGTGCTGGGGCCGCGGCGACCCGGACGCGGTCGCCCGCGTGGTGCGGATCCTGATCGACAACGCGCTGCGCTACGGCGGCGGGCGCGACATCCGCGTGACGACCGGCGAGGACGCGACGGTCGAGGTCGCCGACCGCGGCCCGGGCGTCCCGGCGGAGGAGCGCGAGCGGATCTTCGAGCGCTTCTACCGCGGCCGCGCGCGCGGCTCCGAGGGCGGCTTCGGCCTCGGGCTGGCGATCGGCCGCGAGCTCGCCGAGCGCATGGGCGGGACGCTGACGCTCGAGGACCGCAGCGGCGGCGGCACGCGCTTCACGCTCAGCCTGCCGCGCTCGCGCGGCCCGGCGCTCGGGCCTGAGGCGGCGCCGCTGCCGGAGCCGGCTAGCGCGTCTTGAGCAGGACGGTCGCCTCGACCGGGTTCGGCCCCTCCGTGCGGGGGAACGGCGGGTAGACCGTCGTCGGGGCGAAGCGCGGGTCGTTGCTCGCGTACTGCTTGAACTCCGCGGAGCGCAGACGCACGAGCTTGGTCCACGGCGCGTTCCAGCGCTCCATGCTGAAGATGATCGGCGTCACCATCACGAGCCGCTGACCGGGGCGCAGCGCGTCCATGATCGGCTTGAGGTCGTGCTGCGGAGTGCTTGCGCGCAGGCGGTCGACGCCGTCGCGCCAGTCGGTCACGCCGACGTCCTTGACGTAGCCGGTCAGCGTCGCGTAGCGCAGGCCGGGCGGAAGGTAGTGGTGCAGCACCGGCACCTGTTCGGGCTGGGTGGAGACGACGACGTCGCCGGGAGACAGGCTCGGCCCGATCGCGTGGGCGACCGGGCGGACGTTGCTCTTGGTCGTCGGCCACACGTCGTAGCCCCACAGGAACACGACGATGATCAGGCCGAGGATGCCGAGCCCGCGCGCGTTGGCGAGCCCCGCGGCGACGAGCAGCAGGAACGGCGGGACGGCGATCGCGAGGTAGCGCATCGCCCATGCGGGCGAGAACTGCGACGAGGCCCAGGCCAGCAGCACGGTGCCGACCGCGATCACGCCGACGGCGAGCACGGCGCGGCCCTGCGCGGTCAGCTGCCGCCCGCGGCCGGCCTGGACGAGCGCGACGACGCCGCCGCCCGCGGCCACCACCAGCACGAGCCACGCGGTGTGGCCGAGCAGCCGGTGCGTCGCCTCCATCGTGATCTGCTCGTAGTCGGGCTTGCGCGACCACGGCGCACCGGTGTGGGCGGCCTGGAAGAGCAGCGTCGGCACCCAGGGCAGATACAGGATCGCCGCGGTGCCGAAGCCGAGCGCGCCGTCGATCAGCCGCGCCCGGCGCTCGGCGGCGGGCGCCAGGAACAGCAGCGCCAGCCAGACGACGAACATCGACACCCCGAGGAAGAGCGCCCAGTTGTGGGTGTACAGCGCGACCGCCAGCGCGAGCCCGAACAGCACCGGCCAGCGCCGCGCCGGGCGCCCGTCGACGGTGTAGGCGCGCAGGAAGAGTGCGGTGGCGAGGAAGCTCAGCAGCACCACCAGCGAGTACATCCGCGTCTCCTGCCCGTACTGCGAGATGTACGGGTTGCACGCAGCGAGCACGGCCGCGAACCAGGCGGCGCGGCGGCCGAACACGAGCCCCGCGCCCCAGAACGCGAGCGGGATGACGGCCAGCGCGAAGATCAGCGATAGCGTGTGCGTGGCGCGCTCGCCGCTGTTCGTGAGCGAGATCCAGATGTGCAGCAGGCAGTAGTAGAGCGGCGGCGAGCCGTCCTGGCGCAGGATGCCGGGGATGTCGGTCAGCGGCCGGTCGGCGATTCCGACCGACAGGCCCTCGTCGACCCAGTAGCCGACGCTCAGCTCCTCATTGCGCAGCCCGAGGCTCCACCAGACGAGCAGCGCGAGGCCGACGGGCACGACGACCCACGCAGGTGCGAGGGCGCGGATCCGCGGCGCCCACGCCGGGCGTGAGACGTAGGTCGCCATCGGCCGCAGGATAGAACCGGAGCTAGTTGGCGCAGCTCCGCCGCACAACCCACTTGCGGGTCTCGGTGAGCAGCGGGAAGCGCGTGTCGCGCGAGATCGGCGAGTAGCGCGGGGCGATGACGATGCCGGGCGGCTTCGGGTCGATGCCGACCTGGCCCGAGGGCATGTTCAGGTGCCAGGCGACCGCCTGGACCTGGTAGTTGCCCGTGTAGACCTTGCAGCGCTTGACCTTCGCGGGGCCGCCGGCCTTGGCGATCGCGGCGGGCAGCGTGCCGTAGAAGTCGGCCTCCGAGCGGATCGCCTTGGCGTTGTCGCGCAGCGAGCCGAGGTCGGAGACCACGAACGGGAGCGCGGCGAGCGCGAGCACGGTCGCGAGGGCGATCCCGCCGGTGCGCCCGTAGCGCGCGGAAGCAGCGCGGATCACATCCGACCAGCCGAGCCCGGCCAGCACGCACACGAGCGCGGCGGGCAGCGCGACGTAGCGGAGGTTGCCGGCGAAGCCCGCCTGCGTCATCAGCGCCACGACGATCATCAGCACCGTCGCGGCGGCGGCGAGCCAGCAGCGGATGTCCCACTCCCGCGCCCGGATCGGGCGCACGAGCGCGATCAGCCCGCCGAGCAGCACCGGCGGTGAGAGGATCGGCGCCGAGAGCTTGAACACCTCGAGGAAGGGGAAGTCGGCGAACGCGGGCGAGTCGGCGTTCGGCTGGTGCGCGCGGTGGCCGGCGCGCAGCCAGTCGCCCGAGCCCCAGTACTCGGGCGCGAACCACAGGAACCCGCAGGCGGCGAAGACGACGCCGACGAGCACGCGCCGGCGCGGCTCGATCCAGCCCAGCCATAGCCCGTAGAGGCCGAAGAACGGCCACACCTCCGGCCGCAGCAGCGCGGCGGCGAAGCCGAACAGGAAGGCGTCGGTGCGGCGGCCGTCGAGGTGGCGCTCGATCGCCCACAGGCAGACCGCGACGAGCACGCCCTCCGAGTTGCCGCGCCACCACGTCTGCGTGTAGCCGTCGGCGAGCAGCAGCGCGAGCGCCGCGATCAGCCCCGCCGGGCGGCCGCCGAGCCGCGAGCCGAGGCGGTACGCCATCGCGATCGCGATCATGCCGCCGGCGCGCGAGATCAGCAGCCACAGGTTGGGCGCGGCGTCGTCGCCCGCGAACGAGAAGGCCGTGGTGAAGAACACCGGCAGCGGCTTCCACGACGGGCCGCTGACCGTGTCGAGGTCGAGGTGCGCGATCTGGCGGCCCCAGATGATCCACGCCCACGGGTCGTAGGTGGGGACCGACGGGCCGAGCAGCGACAGCGCGGCGAGCCCGAGGCAGACCAGCACCAGCACCTTCCACGGGCGCGCACGAATGCCCGCCGCGCCGGTGGCGAGGGTGTCGTGGACAGGGGCGGCCGGCGTCAGGCGCGTGCGCAGTGCGGCGACGGACACGGCGGGCATCATGCCGATGACGCGCGACGCTCGTACGTCACGATCGTGATCGAGCCGTCGACGAGCTGCTCCGACACGGGCCGGAAGCCGTGCCGCTCGTACAGCCGGCGCGCGGGCCCGTTGGCCTCGCCGGTGGCGACGACCCAGCGCTGCGCGTCGGGCTGGAGCTCCTCCAGCGCGCGGATGAGCGCGCCCGCGATGCCGCGGCGGAAGCGGTCGGGGTGCACGACGAGGCGGTGGATGTCGACGAGCGCGCCGGTGCGCTTCCACGAGATCGCACCGACGAGGCGGTCGCCCTCGTAGGCGCCGAGGAAGTGCTCGCGCGTCTTGCGCAGCCGCCGCGGTGACTCCTTCAGCGCGGGCAGCGTGCGCGCGCCGAGCAGGTCGGCCTCGATCCGGTAGGAGGCGCGCTGGAGGGTGACGACGGCCTCGGCGATGCCAGGCGCGCCGAGGTCGAGCTCCTCGATCTCGAGGGTCACAGCCCGAGCGCGGAGCGGATCGCTGCGGTCGGCTCGCCGTCGGCGCGCTCCCCCTCGCCCCATACCGCGAGCGCACGATCTAGGGCGCCGAGGCGGATGCCGGCGGCCGTTGCGAGGTCGGCGGCGCGGCGCTCGAGCAGCATCGCGTCGCCGGACACGAGCAGCCGCTTCGCGGCCAGGATGGTGGGATCGTCGAGCTTGCCGATGTGCAGCGCGTCGGCGGCGAGATCCGCGGTCCCGGCGGCGCCGAGGGTGAGCAGGAGCTCGTAGCGGGAGGTGCGGCTGAGGCCGGGGAGCGCGAGCCGTTCGAACGCGCGCCCGAAGCGCCGCTCGGGCGACCAGGCCGGCTCACCGCGGAAGGCCTCGGGCTGTGTGCCGGCGCGCTCCGCCCACGCGCGGTAGGCGGGGATCGTGCGCGGATCGGCGCCGGGGATCTCGGGCGCCTCGGCGCTCGACCAGCTCGGGCGCGACGCGACGATCGCCTCGTGCAGCTCGTGTGCGCCGGGCGGCACGAGCGCGAGCAGGAACGCGAGCCAGAACGCCTCGTCCTGCACAGGCTCCTCCGCGACCGCGGGATGCGGGCCGGGAAACTCGAGGCGGGCGTCGGCCCACGCGAGCGCGGCCGCGAGGCGCTCGGCATCGGCGGTGGCGCGGAGGCCGGGGACGAGCGGGTTGCGGTAGCCGTCGTCGGCCGCGCGGGCAACGCGCTTGGTGACCACGCCGGGACTGCGCCGCTGGGTGCCGGCGGCGCGCGAGCCCCGCACCCGTGCGGGCCGGGCGGGAGCGGCCGCCTGGCGCTCGGCGGCAAGCTCCCTCGAGCAGATCGGGCAGTTCGCGGTCAGGCGGTTGTGGCGGCAGAAGAGCGGCACGCGGCTTTGACGCTAGCGCTCCGCGATCACACGCGACCAGCGCTCGGGCGTCAGCGTCACCGAGCGACGGCGCATGCGCTCGCTCTCGGGCCGGTCGGGGCGGAGCGTGACACGGGCGGCGACCGCGCGCAGCACCTCGCTCATCTCCATCGCGGCGAAGGCAGCGCCGACGCAGCGGCGGACGCCGCCGCCGAACGGGATCCACGCGTAGCTGTCGGGCGCCTCGTCGCCGAGGAAGCGCTCGGGGCGGAACGCGGTCGGCTCGGGGTAGAGCTCGGGGCGGCGGTGCGTGAGGTAGATGCAGGGCGCCACGTGGACGCCGGCGGGCAGCTCCCAGCCGGCGACGGCGAGCGGCTCGCGGAGCTTGCGCGCGGCGACGGTCAGCACCGGGCGGGTGCGCAGCACCTCCTTCACGACGGCGTCGGCGTAGCCCGGCTCGTCGTCGCGCAGGCGTGCGAGGACGTCCGGGTGGCGGGCGAGCCGCTCCAGCGCCCACGCGAGCGCGCCGGCGGTCGTCTCGTGGCCGGCCGCGAGGAGCGTGACGAGCTGGTCGCGCAGCTCGTCGTCGCTGGAGCCGGCGGCGATCAGCTCGTCGACGATGGCCGCGCCCGGGTTGGCCCTGCGCGCGTGGATGACCTCGGTCAGTTGCCTTTCAACGTCACCGATGGCGCGGCGGAAGCCGAGGTCGTTGCCGGTCAGCGAGAAGAACAGCGCGCGCGGAAGCGACATCGTCATGTCCAGCGTGCGGCGGATCGCGCCGCGCAGCACGGGCAGCTCGGCGCCGAAGACGACGCGCATGATCACGTCGAGCGTCAGCGCCTGCATGCGCGGGTGGGTGGCGAAGGCGGTGTCGCGCGGCCAGCGCTCGACCTCGGCCGCCGCGAGCTCCGCGATCAGGTCGCGGTGCGCGCGCATGCGGTCGCCGTGGAACGGCGGGAGCATCAGCTTGCGCTGGCGCAGGTGCGGAGGGCCGTCGAGGATGAGGATCGAGTTGGGGCCGACGAACGGCTCGAGGAAGCTCGAGCTCTCGCCGGCCGTCAGCACGTCCGGCGATGCGGTGAACGCCGTGCGGACGTCGGCGGGGTCGGAGACGACCACCATCGGCGCGTCGGTCCACGCGGTGCGGAGCGTGAACGGGACGCCGAAGCGGGCCGCGCTGCGGCGCAGCAGCACGGTCGGCCGCGCCAGCCACTCCCAGGTCTGGAGGGCGGGCGGGGCGGACGGGCCGGGCGGCAGCACCGCCCGGAGACGTTACGACGTGCGCGGGTGCAGCACGCCGAGGCGGTGGGCGCCGCGGCGCGGCACGTGCCCGCCGAGCTGGCGGGCGCGGATCGCGAGTAGCTGCAGATCCAGCGCGGTGGCGCGGAACGGGTCGGCGATCGCGAGCCCGCCGTCGAGGGCGAGCGCGGCCTCGACGGAGCCGTCGACCTCGGCTACGAGCACGGCGTGCTCAGCGGCGGCGTCGGCCAGGAGCTGCCCCGTGGAGCGGTTGCCGTCGAGCGCGCCGAGGCGGACCAGCGCGGCCGAGTCGGCCGGCGTGGCGGCGCGGATGACGATGTCGTCCGCGGCATCGGCGCTCACCGTGCGCGGCGCCCGTTCGGGCGTGCCTCGGCTCGCGGCGCGGCGGGGTTGACGGGCGATGGCGGTGCGCTGCAGCTGGGTCGATACGGCGGCGGCGATCAGGGGATGCATTGAAGTCCTTTCGTAACTGTTCAACTACTTACGCTAGTTATTATATCACCCTCTATACTCGTTAGCCGGTTATGCCAAACCCCGCCCCCAACGACCTCGTGCTGATCGAGGCCTTCGTGAACACGTTCGATCTCGAGACCGGCGAGGAGGAGCTGGCGTCACCCGAGGCGCTGACCACCTGGCTGAGCGAGCGAGGACTCGCCGGCGAGCCGCTCGGCCACGACGACCTCGCGAGCGCGGTCGCGCTGCGCGAGCATCTGCGCGCGCTCCTGCTCGCCAACAACGGCGGCGAGCTCGACCCGTCGGTCCCCGCCGCGCTGAGCGCCGCCGCGGAGCGCGCCCGGCTCACCGTCGCGCTCGACGAGCACGGCCGCGCCACCGTCACGCCGCAGGCGCAGGGCATCGACCGCGTGGCCGGCCGGCTGCTCGGGATCGTCGCCCGCGCCCAGGCCGAAGGTACGTGGGAGCGGCTGAAGGCGTGCCCGTGGCACACCTGCCACTTCGCGTTCTACGACCGCTCCCGCAACCACTCGCGGACGTGGTGCGACATGGCCGTGTGCGGCAACCGCGCCAAGGCGCAGACGTACCGCCGCGCCCGCGCCTAACCCGTTTTCTCGGCGCGCTCGATCATGTCGCCGAACGCGTCGAGCACCTCGCGGTGCGGAGCTTCCTCGGCGGTCGTGCCGGCCAGCAGCTCGACCTCGATGCCGTTGAACAGGTCGGATACGAGGGTCGCCGTCGCCCGCGGCGACAGCGGCAGGTCGGGGCTCAGCTGGTGCCCCCACTCGTCGAACACGTCCGTGAGCAGATCGCGCCAGCCGCCGATCGCCCGCCGCCAGCCGGCCTTGAGCTCCTCGTCGGCCAGCCCGGCCGCCCACAGTTCCCACAGCACGCGCACGAAGCCGGAGCGGATGTCCACGTCGAGGAAGTCGCAGGCCGTGCGCCACTTGTCGGCCAGCGGCCCGGGCTCGGCGTAGAGCGCCCGCTGGCGCTCGAGGAGCTCCGCGTTCTCGCGCTCCAGCACCGCGACCAGCAGGCCCTGCTTGCCGCCGAAGTGGTAGTGGACGAGCGAGAGCGGAACGCCCGCCCTCTCCGCGACCGAGCGCGTGCTCGTGCCGCCGGCGCCGTGCTCGACCAGCGTCTGCCGCGCCGCGTCGAGGATCTTCAGCCGGGTCTCCTGCCCGCGAACCGCCCGTCGATCGACTCCACTTGACACATTCGCAGTCTAGCATTACATTTGGTCGGTCGAACGACCAACTACCAACGGGAGGCAGT
This sequence comes from uncultured Solirubrobacteraceae bacterium, assembly GCA_963722815.1. Taxonomy (GTDB): domain Bacteria; phylum Actinomycetota; class Thermoleophilia; order Solirubrobacterales; family Solirubrobacteraceae; genus DASQFQ01. The sequence continues at coordinate 247,472 of CAVROM010000003.1, read as the reverse complement.
ATGCCGTTCCTCAACGTCAAGATCATCGAAGGCGTCTTCGACGATTCGCAGAAGCACGAGATGATCGAGAAGCTCACCGACACGATGGTCGAGATCGAGGGTGAGAACATGCGCGGCGTGACCTGGGTCGTGCTCGAAGAGGTCAAGAGCGGCGACTGGGGCATCGGCGGCCAGGGCCTGACCACCGCCGACGTCCACGCGCTCGCCGCCGGAGCTCCCGCCTAGCTCCCGTGACGCTGATCGCGGACGCCGCCCACCCCGCTTCCAGGGCCCTCTCTCCCCACGAGTCCGGCTACGCCGACTCGGGCGGCGTCCGCATCGGCTACGAGGTGTTCGGCCAGGGCGAGGAGACGCTCCTCCTGCTTCCACCCTGGTCGATCGTCCACTCGCGGTTCTGGAAGGCGCAGGTCCCCTACCTCGCCCGCCACTTCCGCGTGATCACCTACGACCCGCGCGGCAGCGGCCGCTCGGATCGCCCCGACACGTCCGCCGGCTACGGCCCCCACCAGGACGCCGCCGACGCGATCGCCCTCCTCGACGCCACCGGTACCCCCCGCTGCGTGTTCGTCGCCCACTGCGCGATCGCGGGCGGCGCCCTGCTGCTGGCCAGCGAACATGCGGAGCGCGTCGTGGGTGCCGTCTTCATGACGCCCGCGCTGCCGATCTCACCCCCGCGGCCCGAGCGCACCGGCAACGATTTCGAGGCAGTCCTGCCCCACTACGAGGGCTGGGCGAAGTCCAACCGCCACTACTGGCAGCAGGACTTCCGCGGCTATCTGGAGTTCTTCTTCGGCCGCGGCGTGCCGGAGCCGCACTCGACGAAGCAGATCGAGGACGCCGTCGGCTGGGCCCTGGAGGGCTCGCCGGACACGCTCGCGCTCACGATCGAGGCCCCGGACATGGACGAGCCGACCGCGCGCGAGCTGATGGGCCGCCTCCGCTGCCCGGTGCTCGTCACCCAGGGCGACGAGGACCTCCTGATCCCCGGCGACCGCGGCGCCGTCTTCGCCGAGGCCACCGGCGCCGAGCTCGTCGAGTACCACGGCGCCGGCCATCTCCCGAACGCCCGCCACCCGGTGCCGTTCAACCTGATGCTCCGTGACTTCGCCGAGCGCGCCTGGCAGCGCCCCCGCCGCCGCCCGCCCTGGCGCCGGCCGGTGCACCGGCCCAAGCGCGCGCTCTACGTCTCCTCCCCGGTCGGCCTCGGCCACGCCTGGCGCGACGTCGCGATCGCGCGCGAGCTGCGCGCGCTCCATCCCGGCCTCGAGATCGACTGGCTCGCGCAGGAGCCGGTCACCCAGGTGCTCGAGCGCTGCGGCGAGCGCATCCACCCCGCCAGCCGCCACCTCGCGCTCGAGTCGCGCCACATCGCCGCCGAGGCGCACGGCCACGAGCTCAACGTCTTCCAGGCGTGGCGGCAGATGGACGAGATCCTGCTCGCCAACTTCATGCTCTTCCACGACGTCGCCACCGCGGATCCGTACGACCTGTGGATCGGCGACGAGGCGTGGGAGCTCGATTACTACCTGCACGAGAACCCCGAGCTCAAGACCGCGGCCTACGCGTTCCTGACCGACTTCGTCGGCTGGCTGCCGATGGCCGAGGGCGGCGCCGACGAGGTGCGCCTGACCGCCGACTACAACGCCGAGATGCTCGAGCAGGTCGAGCGCTTCCCGCGCGTCCGCGACCGCGCGCTGTTCGTCGGCAACCCCGAGGACGTCGTGCCCCACTCGTTCGGCCCTGGGCTGCCGCGGATCGCGCCCTGGGTCGACGACCACTTCGAGTTCACCGGCTACGCGCTCGGCCCCGGCGAGCCGGAGGACCGCGAGGCGCTGCGTGCCGAGCTCGGGTACGGACCCGACGAGCGCGTGTGCGTCGTCACCGTCGGCGGCTCCGGCGTCGGCGGCGAGCTGCTCGAGCGCGTGATCGCCGCCTTCCCCGAGGCGCGCCGGCTGATCCCCGGGCTGCGGATGATCGTCGTCTGCGGCCCGCGCATCGACCGCGGGTCGTTCACCGCGCACGAGGGCCTCGAGCTCCACGGCTACGTCCACGGCCTCTCGCGCCACCTCGCCGCCTGCGACATCGCCGTCGTCCAGGGCGGCCTCGCGACCGGCATGGAGCTGGCCGCCGCCGGCCGGCCGTTCCTCTCGTTCCCGCTCGCCCGCCACTTCGAGCAGAACATCCACGTCCGCCACCGGCTCGACCGCTACGGCGCCGGCCGCTCGATGGACTACCGCACCGCCACGCCGGAGTGCATCGCCGCCGCGCTGGCGGGCGAGCTCGCCCAGCCGCGGGCGCAGGCGGCGGTCGAGCGTGACGGCGCCGCCCGCGCCGCCGCCGCGATCGCCGAGCTGATCTAGAAGACCGCTGAAGAAGTCGGGTCGGCGCGTGGGCCGTTGCGGGCGGCGGGCGGCGGGCGGCGGGCGCGGGGTGGTTAGGGCCGGGCCCGCGGGGCGGGTCAGGCCGGCTGGGCTGCGAGTTGGCGTCCGATGGGGTTGAGATTGACGAGCGCGGCGGTCCAGGCGGCTTGGAGGCTGGCCTTGCGGGTGCCGATGTAGCGGCTCTTGCGGGCTTTGTAGCGGTGGGCGAGCAAGCCGAGTAGCCGCTCGACGCGCGGGCGGGTTCGCCGCAGGTGCTCGGAGGTATCGGGGTCCTGGAGGGCTTGTCGGGCCGCGATCAGCAGCGCTTCGTCGGGTGCCAGCAGGATGGCTTTGATCCCGCGTCCAGGTTGAACGCAGCGGTCGCGCAGCTCGCAGGCATCGCAGCCGGCTTTCGCGAACCGCGCTCGCCGAGCGCCCTTGGGCTCGGTGTGGATCGGCGCCGTCCGACCGGCGGGGCAGGTGACGGTTGCGGCGTCGAGGTCGATGTGAAAGTCGAGCTTGGCGAAGTGACCGGGCTTGACCGCGCCGGCCGGGACCGGCGCGAGCACCTCGACCCCGCGGGCGGCGAGCTCGGCCCGGACCGGACCGGTCCCATAGGCAGTGTCGCCCAGCACCCGTGCCGGGCGCCGACCGGCCGGCTGCGCGTCGATGAGGTGCTTGGCTTGCGGCCCGTCCTGCTCTGAGGCGGGCGCGACCTCGACGGCGGTGATGAGTGGCTCGCTCGTGTTGGTGACCGCCGCCGAGAGCTTAAAGCCGTCAAAGCGCTGGTGCTGGCTCTTGCGGCCGTGGCGCATCTCCGGATCGACCGTCGAGATGATCCGGCCCGCGCGAGTGCCGCGATGCAGCCGAGGGATCCCGTCATCCTCAACGTCGAAGTCCTGGCCGATCAGCTCCCGCAACAGCCGATGCGCGTTGGCGATGGCTTCATCGTCGAGCCCGTCGGCGTGCTCGACGGCCTGCAGCGCGCGCTCGGCGTCCTGCGCGACCTTGGTCAGCATCCGCTCGCGCTCGGCGCGCTCACGCCAGCGGCAATCCGGCTTGTCGTTCGGCCGCGCGTAATCGAAGTGCAACCCGCGATCGAGCTGCCCCGCCGCATCGGCGTCGACGGCGGCGACAGCGTCGAGCAAGTTCCTGACGCCGTGACGGACCAGCCGGACGGTGTCCTGGGTGGCGGCCGCGCCGAGCATCGGAGTGGAGTCGATGATCTGCTCGACCGGCCCGTTGAGCATGCCCAGCTCCTCGGCGATCTCCAGGGTCCGCTCCAGCGCCACTCGCTCGAGCTTGTGCAAAAGCAGCCGGGCCCGGAACTTCGTCAACGACGTCGGATGCCAACCCTGATGATCGACGCTAAGTCCCAGCGCGATCTTCCAGCGCAGATCCCACGCCACGGACTCCATCGCCTGCTCATCTGAAGCGCCCGTCCGGTATTGCAGCAACAACACCTTGGCCAGCAGCGACGGCGGGATCGACGGCCGCCCCATCCCCGGCGAATAACAAGCCGCAAAGTCCTCGTCGCGAACGACCCGATGCCCATGCTCAGCCAACAGCGCGAAAAACGACCCCTCCGGCAACGGCCGAGCAAGCTCGGCCGCATCAAAGAACCCCACCTGACCAGACATCGTCGCGAGCATGCCCGACAGGGTCTTAACCTCGATCGTGCGTTAACGCAGACGCCCCGACGGTGTCGGGGCGTCTGAAACGTCCGGTGGGGCCGGGATTCTTGGGCTTGCTGAAGGTCCTTGATCCCGGGCTTGGAGGGTCACCTTGCGGGTGCTGCGTGAAGGACGCTCGTTCACCGTAGATGTGACGTCGGATGGAGCGGGGTTGGTGTCGCACGCGGGCGCGGCGTTGGTGGCCGAGGTCGCTGACCGGACTGGGCTGACGCGTGAGCTCTCGCGTGCCCTGGCGGGGTTGCGCGAGCGGCGGCGCAGGCACGATCCGGGCCGTGTGGTCCGGGATCTGGCGGTGATGCTGGCCGACGGCGGCGACTGCCTGTCGGACCTGCGCGCGGTGCGCGACCAGCAGCCGTTGTTCGGACCCGTCGCCTCGGACACGACGGCGTTTCGGCTGATCGACCGGATCGCCGGCGAGCCGGCGGCGCTGGAGGCGTTGCGCGCGGCGCGGGCCCGCGCCCGGGCGCGCGCGTGGGAGCTGGGCGCGCGGCCGGAGCGGATCGTGATCGACGTCGACGCGACGCTGATCGGCGCCCACACCGAGAAGGAGGGCGCGGCGGTCAACTTTAAGGGCGGTTTCGGCTTTCACCCGCTGCTGGCCTACCTGGACGCGAGCCGCGAGGCGCTGGCCGGGATGCTGCGCCCGGGCAACGCGCCGGCGCACGGCGCGGCCGATCAGATCGCGGTGCTCGAGCAGGCGCTCGAGCAGCTCCCGCGCGAGGTCGTCGCCGACCTGGACACCGAGATCGTGCTGCGCACCGACTCGGCCGGCTCGGCGCTCGCGCTCTGCGAGGCCGCGCGCGACGCCAAGATCGCCTACCTGGTCGGGTTCGATCTGACCAAACAGGTGCGCCGCGCGATCCTCTCGCTGCCCGAACACGCGTGGCGGCCGGCGCTGCGCCAGAACGGCGAGCAGCGCGACGGGGCGCAGGTCGCCGAGATCACCGGCCTGCTCGAGTTCTATGACTGGCCCGAGCGCTCGCGCGTGATCGTGCGCCGCGAGCGCCCGCACCCGGGCGCGCAGCTGTCGTTTACCGACGTCGACGGGCACCGCTTCCAGGCCACGCTGACCGACCTGACCGGCGACGCGGTCGAGCTCGAGCGCCTGCACCGCGGCCGCGCCAACGCCGAGGACCGCGTCCGCGCCGCCAAGCAGACCGGCCTGGAGAACCTCCCGTTCCGCGAGTTCGCGCTCAACGCCGTCTGGCTCGAGCTCTCGATGATCGCCCAAGACCTCAGCGTCTGGACCCAGGCCCTGTGCCTGCACGGCGAGCTGGCGAGCTGCGAGCCCAAGACGCTGCGCTACCGGCTGCTGCACACCGCCGGCCGACTCGCCTTCCACGCCCGCCAAGCCACGCTGCGCCTGCAAGCCACCTGGCCCTGGGCCAGCCAACTCGCCGCCGCCTTCGCGCGCCTACGAGCACTCCCACCACCCGTCGGCTGACCCCGACGCCGGGCCACGACGACCACGAGCCCAACCCGGCGCACCGCGCCCGGCTCGCCCGACGCACCGATCCCGGCAGCAGCACTCGCCAGCGGCCACCACGAGCCGACGGCGCGCCAGCTCGCCATCGCCGCCATCAGCGACACACACAACCACGCCGCGGCACACGCCGAAATCGATCCACAACCGCGCTAACGCACGATCGAGGCTTAAACCCGCCGGACAGCACCGCGACTATTTCAGCGGTCTTCTAGGGGCCTAGGGCCAGCCCTCGGGGAAGGCGAACGTCTCGCCGCCGACCTGCGCGATCACCGGCTCGCCCGGCCGGGCGGCGAGCATGAACGGCTGGTCGGGCTCGCGCGTGGCGAACTCGGCGGTCGCCACCGAGCGCCCGCCGAACGCGCCGGCCAGCGCGACCAGCGCGCTCGCGAGCGCCGCGAGCACCCCGAGCGGCGCGGCCAGCTCACCGCTGTCGGGATCGACGGTCAGCGCCGAGGCCGGCACCGGCGTGAGGTCGGGCAGCACGGCCGGCGCCACCTGGCCGATGTCGCCCGGCGACACCGGCTCGGTGATGCCCGCCTCGGTCAGCTCGAGCTCATTGCCCGCGTACTCGATCATCGTCGCGTCGCTGTCCTCGCCCTCGTCGACGAGCAGCACCACTCGCTGCGCCCCCGACCGCGCCGCCAGCTCGTGAACGCTCGCCAGCGCGACCGCGTGGCGGCCGACCGCCTCGCTCACGCGTCGAGCCGCCCCTCCACCACGACCATGCGCTCGGTGCGGTCATCGTCGACCACGCCGATCGAGCGCAGGTACGCCTCGCGCTCGCGCCCGACCGGCCCGAGCTCGCCCTCGTCCTCCGCCGCGACCCGCGTACTGAGGCCGCCCGCGGCGAGCCGGCGCTGGGACTCGGCGGGGTCGGAGAGGCTCGAGTGCACGAGCAGGATCCTGCCACCCGGGCGCAGGTGCGTGGCGGCCGCGTCGCAGATGCGGTCGAGCAGGGCGCGCCCGTCGGGCCCCGCGTCCCAGGCGCGGGCGATCCCGCGCGTCTCCGCGTCCGGCGGCGCCGGGATGTACGGCGGGTTGGAGACGATGAGGTCGAAGCGCCGGCCCTCGACGGGCCCGAACAGGTCGCCGCGCAGCACCTCCAGCTTCAACCGGTTGAGGCGCGCGTTCAGCCGCGCGTTGAGCACCGCGCGGCGGCTCACGTCGATCGCGGTGGCTTGCGCGCCGAGCTGCGCGGCGGCGAGCCCGAGGATGCCACTGCCCGAGCACAGGTCGAGCGCGTCGCGCCCGCGCAGCCCGCTGCCGTCGCGCGCCATCACGCCGCGGAGCAGCTCCGCGTCGCTGGGTGGGCGCAGGACCCCGGGAAAGACCACGATCCGCATGGTGGCCTGACGCTTCCCAACATTTCAGAGCGGCAATCGCGGGTAGCGTCCGCCCGGATGCTCGACGCGGACGGCTGGCGCACCCTGCTCGACGACGTGACCGATTTCACGGTCGGCGTCGAGGAGGAGCTGATGCTGCTCGACCCCGAGACGCTCGACCTGCTGCCGGCCGCCGCGCGTGTGCGCGCCGAGCTCGGCGAGACCGTCTCGCTGCGCACCGAGCTGCCCGCCGCGCAGGTCGAGACGGCGTCGCCGGTGTGCACCACGATCGCCGAGGCCGCCGCTGCGCTCGCGGATGCCCGCCGCGCGCTCGCGACCGGGGTCGAGGGCTGGGCGCGGCTGGCCGGCGCCGGCACCCACCCGTTCGCCGACCCCGAGGGCGAGCTGATCGACGACCCGAAGTACGCGCACCTGATCGAGGAGTTCCCGTGGGTGCTTCCGCGCCAGCTCGTGTTCGGGCTGCACGTGCACGTGGCCGTCCGCGGCGCCGATCGGGCGCTCGCGGTCCACAACGCGCTGCGCTCCTACCTCCCGGAGCTCGCCGCGCTGGCCGGCAACGCGCCGCTGCACGCCGGGCGCGACACCGGCCTCGCCTCGCTGCGGCCCGAAGATCTGCGACCTGCTGCCGCGCCAGGGCGTGCCGCCCGCGTGGGGCTCGTGGGAGGAGCGCGCCGCGTTCGAACGCTGGGGCCGCCGCGGCGGCGTCTTCCCCGGCGCCGGCGAGCCGTGGTACGAGCTGCGCCCGCACGACGAGGTGCGGCACGATCGAGCTGCGCGTGCCCGACAGCCAGACCACCGTGGAGGACGCGGCGGGCGTGATCGCGTTCGCCGCGCGGGCTGGTCGCGCTGGCTCGCCAAACGCCACGACGCCGGCGAGCCGCTGCCGGTGCACGACCACGGCCGCATCGTCGAGAACCGCTGGCGCGCCATGCGGCACGGGCTCGGCGGCTCGCTGCTCAACCTCGACAGCGGCGAGCCCCAGCCGACGCGTACACGGCTCGTTGCGCTGATCGACGCCGTCGGCCCCGCCGCGGAGCGCCTCGGCGGCGCCGCCGAGCTCGAGCACGCGCGCACGCTCGCGGCGCGCAACGGCGCGGAGCGCCAGCGCGCGCTCGCCGCCGAGCGCGGCATGCACGATGTGGTCCAATGGTTGGCGAGTTGCTTCCTGCCATGAGGGCCAACGTCGGCACTCCGACTTCAGACGCCCGTCGGTATCTCGAAATCGCTGGAATCGGGGAGGCTCCTCCGCAGTGACGCTTGCCAACGAGCCGCTTCCCCCGCTCGAGGACTACGCCCAGCCGTCCGGCTGGTACGACGAGGTCGTCGGCGCCGACGGCGCGATCCGGCCCGCGGCGGCGCGGCGCCATGCGCGCGCTCGCGGGGCGCGACCTCGAGGAGCTGCGCGGTCGCCGTGGAGCGCCACGGCGCCGACGAGGGCGTCGTCTTCCATTCCGCGGTCGGCGACGAGGTGTTCGTCATCGACCCGGTGCCGCGTGTGATCGCCGCCGCCGAGTGGGCGCGGATCGAGGCCGGCCTCGCCCAGCGCGTACGCGCGCTCAACGCGTTCGTCGCCGACGTCTACGGGGAGCGGCGGATCGTCGCCGAGGGCGTCGTGCCGCAGCGGGTGATCGACGGCGCCGAGTACTTCGAGCCCGGCATGCAGGGCGTCGAGCCGCCCGGCGGGCTGTGGATCGGCATCGCCGGGCTCGACCTCGTGCGCGACGCCGACGGGCGCTTCCGGGTGCTCGAGGACAACGTCCGCACGCCCAGCGGCTTCGCCTACGCGGCCGCCGCCCGGCGCGCGCTGGTCGCGCACCTCGAGGTCCCGCCCTCCGACCACCCGCGCAAGCTCGACGGCTTGCCGGAGATGCTCTGGCACGCGCTGCGCGCGGCCGCCGTCACCGACGCCTCGCCGCGCGCCGTCCTGCTCACCGACGGCGAGCACAACCCGGCGTACTACGAGCACCAGTGGGCGGCCGAGCAGCTCGGCGTCGCGCTGGTGGAGCCGGACACGCTCGACCTCGACGGCGTCGACGTCGTCTACCGCCGCACCAACGCCGACCGACTCGACACCGGCGTCGGCGAGCTGCTGCTCGAGCCGCTGCGCGCGGGCCGCGTCGGGGTCGTCAACGCGTTCGGCACCGGGGTGGCGGACGACAAGCTCACCCATGCGTATGTCGAGGACATGATCCGGTTCTACGAGGACGAAGAGCCGCTCCTGCGCCTCGGTCGAGACGTTCGACCTCGGTCGCTCTGACATCCTCGACCGTGCGATGGACGTCTTCGACGAGCTCGTGATCAAGCCCCGCGGTGGCTATGGCGGCGAGGGCGTCGCCGTGCTCCCCCACGCGGAGCCGGCCGATCGCGAGCGCGTCCGCAAGGCCGTGCGCGAGGCGCCCGAGGACTACGTCGCGCAGCGCATGGTGATGATCTCGACCCACCCGACGGTGATCGACGGCCGGCTCGCGCCGCGCCACGTCGACCTCCGCCCCTACGTCTTCCTCGGCGAGGACGGCGAGGTGCGCACGCTGCCCGGCGGCCTCACGCGCGTCGCGTTCGACGAAGGCTCGCTGGTCGTCAACTCGTCGCAGAACGGCGGCGCCAAGGACACGTGGGTGCTGCCGTGAGCCGCCCGCTGATCGGCGTCACGACCTCCGAGGTGCGGCTCGCCGAGCACAGCGACCCGCTGCCCGAGGGCGACCCGCCGCAGCGCGAGATGGCGCTCGGGATGGTCTACATGCGCTCGATCGAGCGCGCCGGCGGCATCCCGGTCGTGCTCCCGCCGCTCGGCCACGACACGATCGCGCCGACGCTCGAGCGGCTCGACGGCGTCTGCCTCTCGGGCGGCCCGGACATCGACCCGCACGGCTACGGCGAGAAGGAGCGCGATCCGCAGCTCGGCACGACCGAGCCGACGCTCGACGGCTACGAGCTCGCGCTCGCCCAGCTCGCCGACGCGCGCGGGGTGCCGGTGCTCGGGATCTGCCGCGGCGTGCAGACGCTCAACGTCGCGCGCGGCGGTACGCTGCACCAGCACCTCGAGGGCCATCGCCAGACCGAGGCCGGCCGCATCACCACCCACTCCGTGCGGATCGAGCCCGGCTCGCGGCTCGCGCGCGTGATGGGCGTGACCGAGGCCGACGTCAACTCCTTCCACCATCAGGCCGCTGACCGCCTCGGCCAGGGTCTGCGCGCGGTCGCGTGGGCGCCGGACGGCCTCGTCGAGGGGATCGAGAGCGACGGTGACGCGCTCTATCTCGGCGTGCAGTGGCACGCCGAGTCGCTCGTCGACCACCCCGAGCACCTCGCGCTGTTCCGCGAGCTGGTCGCCGAGGCGGAGGCCTGGCGCGCCGGCCGGGAGGTGCGAGCTGCATGAGCGTGCACTGGTCGGACTGGAACCCCGCCGGCACCGAGGCGCCGTGGACGGTCGGCATCGAGGAGGAGGTGATGCTGCTCGAGCCGCGCGACTGGAGCCTGACGTCGCGCTCCGAGGAGGTGCTCGCCGCGCTGCCGGACGACATGATCGAGCGCACCATGGCCGAGACGCACGGCTCGGCGCTCGAGCTCGCGACCGAGCCGCACGCCGACATCCCTTCCGCGACCGCGCAGCTGCGCGAGCTTCGCAGCGGCCTCGCGAACGTGCTCGAGCCGATCGGCATCCGCGCCGCGGTCGCGGGCACGCACCCGTTCACGCGCTGGGAGGACGTCGAGGTCTCGCCCGGCGCGCGCTACCAGTTCCTCTACTCCTCGATGCGCGAGCTGGCGAGGCGCGAGCCGACGTTCGGGCTGCACGTGCACGTCGCGGTGCCGAATCCCGAGATGGCGGTGCGCTCCTACAACCGCATGCGCGCCCACCTGCCGATGCTGCTCGCGCTGGCCGGCAACTCGCCGTTCTGGCAGGGCCGCGACACCGGGCTGTGCTCGATGCGTACGCCGCTCTTCCAGGCCTTCCCGCGCGTCGGGATCCCGCGGCAGTTCCGCTCCTACGGCGACTACGTCGAGGGCATCGACGTGCTGCTGCGCTGCGACGCGTTCCCGGAGCCGACGTTCCTGTGGTGGGACGTGCGGTTGCAGCCGCGCTTCGGGACGCTCGAGCTGCGGGTGATGGACGCGCAGACGCGGGTCGCCGACACCGCCGCGATCGCGGCGCTCGTGCAGTGCCTGGTGCGCCTTGAGGCGCTCGAGGGGCACGCCGGCCACGGGCTCGTGTCGCGGCCCGAGGTGCTCGAGGAGAACCGCTTCATCGCCGCGCGTGACGGGATGGCGGCCGAGCTGATCGATCCCGGCCTCGAGCGCCGACGGCCGGCGCGCGAGTGGCTCGAGGAGCTGCTCGTCGCGTGTACGCCGCACGCGGCCGACCTCGGCTGCGTCGAGGAGCTCGACTCGGTGCGCGAGCTGGCGGCGGCGACGGGCGCGGTCCGCCAGCGCTCGCGCGCCGGGCACGGGACGGAGCCGCAGCTCGGGCGCCTGATGCGCGCACTGCACGCGGACTTCACCACCGCGCGCGCGAAGCCCTCCCTCCTCGCGCTCTGATGTGCGGCATCGCCGGTGAGCTGCGGCGCGACGCGCCGCCTGACCGCGAGGCGCTGGCGCGGATGAGCGAGGTGCTCTCGCCGCGGGGCCCGGACGGCCATGGGTTGTGGACGGGAGGGCGGGCCGGGCTCGCCCACCGGCGGCTCTCGATCATCGACCTCTCCGAGCGCGGCGCGCAGCCGATGGTGGACGACGCGCTCGGCCTGACGATCGTCTTCAACGGGATCATCTACAACCACCGCGAGCTGCGCGCAGAGCTCGAGCGGGCGGGGCACTCGTTCTTCTCCGACGCCGACACCGAGGTGCTGCTGAAGGGCTGGGCGGAGTGGGGCGAGGGGATGCTCGACCGGCTCGCGGGGATGTTCGCGTTCTGCCTGGTGGAGCACGCCTCGGGGCGCGCGGTGCTCGCGCGCGACCGGCTCGGCAAGAAGCCGCTCTACCTGCAGGAGCTGGGCGACGGCGGGCTGCGGCTGGCGTCGTCGCTGCCGGCGCTGGTGGCGGCGGGCGGGGTGGACACGCGGGTGGATCCCATCGCGCTCCATCACTACCTCTCGTTCCACTCGATCGTGCCGGCGTCGCGGACGATCCTGCGCGGCGTGCGCAAGCTCCCGCCTGCGACGGTGATGGTGGTCGAGCCGGACGGGCGGCGGCGCGAACGGCGCTACTGGGATCCGCCCTTCGAGCGCGCGCACGAGGATTGGTCCGCTCGCGAGTGGGAGGAGGCGGTGCTCGACGCGCTGCGGCTGGCGGTGCGGCGGCGGATGGTGAGCGACGTCCCCGTGGGGATCCTGCTCTCGGGCGGCCTGGACTCCTCGCTGATCGTCGCGCTGCTGGCCGAGCAGGGCCAGACCGGGCTGGCGACGTTCTCGGTCGGCTTCCGCGACGTCGGCGACCGGGTGGGCGACGAGTTCGAGTTCTCCGACCTGGTGGCCGCCGAGTTCGGCACCGACCACCACCAGATCCGGGTCGGGCCCGAGCGGCTGCTGCCGGCGCTCCCGCGGGCGATCGAGGCGATGAGCGAGCCGATGATCTCGCACGACGCGGTGGCGTTTTACCTGCTCTCCGAAGAGGTCGCGAAGGTGCGGAAGGTCGTGCAGTCCGGCCAGGGCGCCGACGAGGTGTTCGCCGGCTACTACTGGTATCCGCCGCTGCTGGAGGCCGAGGACGACGGCCTGGGTGTGTACGCGGACACGTTCTTCGACCGCGACCACGCGGGGGTCGCTTCACTGACGCGCGATGCGCTGGAGGAGGATCCGTCGCGCGCGTTCGCGGCCGAGTGGTTCTCGCGCGCGGGTGCCTCGACGGCGATCGACCGCGGGCTGCGGCTCGACGCCGAGGTCATGCTGGTCGACGACCCGGTCAAGCGCGTCGACAACATGACGATGGCGCACGGGCTCGAGGCGCGGACGCCGTTCCTCGATCACGAGCTCGTCGAGCTGGCGGCCGCGTGCCCGCCGGAGCTGAAGCTCGCGGACGGTGGCAAGGGCATCCTGAAGCGCGCGGCCCGCGGCGTGGTGCCCGACGCCGTGATCGACCGCCCGAAGGGCTACTTCCCGGTGCCGGCGCTCTCGCACCTCGAGGGGCCGGTGCTCGAGCTGGTCGCCGACGCCTTGCGCTCGGACGCGGCGCGGGATCGCGGGCTGTTCCGGGAGGAGGTCGTCGAGGAGATGCTGCGCGATCCGAACGCGCACCGCACGAACCTCGACGGCTCGACGCTCTGGCAGCTGGGGCTGCTCGAGCTGTGGCTACAGTCGCACGTAGGTTGACGCTCACTCGCCGACAGTTCCTCGCGCGCAGCGGCGCGCTCGCCGGGGCGGCGATGCTCCCGGCCGTCCCCGCCTACGGCGCGACGAACCTGCGCAAGATGATCGACATCGGGCCGGGCGGGGTCATCCATCCCGGGACGTCGCAGGACTACCGGGTGTACTCGAACCGGACGTACTTCTCGGACACGCGGACGGGCTGGATCCGGATGTGGGCGGACTGGCCATCGCTGCAGCCGGACGGGCGCTTCGCGATCGACGACCCGGCGAGCCCGGGCTACGCGAACCTGATGGCGCTCGACGCGCAGATCCGCCAGGCGTGCGCGGACGGGCTGTACGTGCTGCTGCTGCCCTACCGGCATCCGCTGTGGGCGAACGGGACGGCGTCGCTGGTGCGCGACAGCGACGCGGAGATCTCGTTCATGTCCGCCGACCGGATGTCGGCGGCGGCGTGGAACAAGTACGTCGCGAACGGGCGCAACCCGGCGGTGTACAAGCCGTCGCGGCGGGCTTTGGAGTACAAGGTCCCGGACGAGGGCTACCGGCTCGACGGCGCGTGGTCGAAGTTCTTCGACTTCCTCATGCGGCGCTACCACTGGGGGCAGCGCGCATCGGGGCGGTACGTGGGCGGGTTCGAGCTCATCAACGAGCCGAACCTGCAGCTGTGGCCGCAGCGGGCGCCGTCGCTGACCGCCGACCCCTTCGCGGCGTCGGGGGCGCTGCGGGTGCCCGGCCAGGTCGCGCAGATGCTGGCGACGGCGCAGGCGGTCTCGGCCCGGGTGCGGCACTCGACCGGCCTGCTGGCGCCGTCGTCGTCGGACTCCGAGATCGTCGGGCGGCTGGTCACGCACTACCTGGAGTTCGCGACCGCCGTGCTGGACGCGTGCTCCGCGATCGGCTACACGCCGCACTCCGCGCAGTCGTGGTCGCACCACAACTACTCCGACGTCGAGGGGCGGGTGGCGACGCGCGTGCAGCTCCTGCGCGACCGGCTGCGGGGGCGCTGGGTGGGGCGGACGGACGTGTCCGGCGCGCCGAACGTGTGGATCACCGAGGGCGGGGCGCGCCCGTCGAAGCTCAAGACCCTGTACCCCGGCGAGGATCCGCTGGCGGCTCAGGCTCGGTGCCTGCAGACGTCGTGGGATCTGCTCGGCGCCGCGGCGGGCAGCGGCGCGGGCGTCTCGATGATGGCCCAGTACCTGCTCTACGCCGACCCGAACTGGGACACCGGGTTGCTGGAGCCGGCACCGTCGACGGTTAAGCGCCCCGCGTATGCGACGTGGAAGGCGTTCCCGAAGCGGATGTGAGGCGGTCCGCAGCGGAGATCGAGGCGGTGCAGCGGGCGAAGGCGCGGCTCGACCGCCTGGGCTTCTATCCCTCGCCGGTGCGGATCGGGCGCGTTCGTCTGCTGAGCGTGCCGTGGGTGTTCAGGCTGCCGTGGTTCCGGCGCTTCCACGGCTACACCCTGTGGCCCGCGGTGATCCTGCTGCGGGATCCGCTGGCAGAGGTGTCAGAGGATCTGGTGGTTCACGAGCTCTGCCACGTGTGGCAGATGCAGCACCACCCGCTCGCGATGCCGCTGTCGTATCTGTGGCGGGGCTACGCGAACAACCCCAACGAGATCGAGGCGCGGGAGGCGGCTAGTCGTCGTCTTCCAGCTGAGGATTGAGGTACGCCGTCCGGAGCTCGGCCTCGAGCTCCTCCTCCGAGGCGGGCAGGATCGCGTTGCGTTCCCCGGCGTAGCGGGCGGCGTCGAGGAAGGCGCCGGCGCCCAGGCCGTCGAGCGCTTCGTCGGCGAGCAGCCGCTTGACCACCGAGGCGGCGGCGGGGTCGCCCTCGGTGGCGGCGTCGACGGCGGCCTCGAGGTCCGCGGCGGCCGGCCGCGGCAGCCGGATCTCGGCGAAGCGCCGCTGCAGCGCGGCTGACGCGCCGCCGGAGCCGCGGCTCGAGTCGCGCGTCGCCACGATCCGCCAGTCCTTCGGCGCGGCGACCTCGCGCGAGCCGTCGGGGAGTGAGAGCGGCAGGCCGGCGAGGAACGACGACAGGTCGCCGAACGCCTTGTCGGGCTTCGCACGCTCGATCTCGTCGATCACGAGCCACTTCTTCTTGCCGGCCGCGGCAAGGACGTGGCCCATGCTGAAGCCGCCCTCCCCGACCCGCCCGACCGTGTCGCTCGCGGTCCACTTCGGGCTCGCGGTGGCGAGCGCCGCGCCCTCCGAGCGGCCGGCCTGCACGGCGGCCTTGGCGATGGCGAGCGCGAGCGTGGTCTTGCCCGAGCCGGCCGGCCCGGCGATCACCACGTGCTTGCCGGTGGCGAGCGCGGCGACCACGGCCGCGTAGACCGAGTCGGGCAGCTTCAGCCCGTCGCCCTCGGCGGCGGACCTCACGGCCGCGATGTCGAGGAAGCCGCTGGGCGCGCGCGTGGAGGTTGTCACTGGGGCCGCCGCGACCGCGGGCTCGTCCGCGGCGAGCGCGGGCACTTCGGCCTGCACCTCTGCCGCGAACTCTCCTGCCTCGACGGCCGGCTCCTCCGGCGGCGCGTCCAGCGCGGGCACCTCGGCCTGCACCTCTGCCGCGAACTCTTCCGCCTCCACCGCCGGCTCGTCCGCGGGCGCCTCTGCCCCTGCGGAGACGGCTGCCTCGACGGGCGCGGCGGCACCATCGCCGACCGGAACCTCTTCAGCCCCCGGCTCCTCGTCCTCCTCTGCGGCGGGCCCTGCGGTGCCGACCTCGCCGGCGCCCGCAGGGGCCTCGGAGAGGCCGGCGGCGAGCGCCGATGCCGCGGCCCGGTCGGCGACGTCCGCCTCGTCCTCTGCCTCGACGGCCGGTACCTCGGAATCCGTCTCGGCGAGGGCGGCCTCGGCGACCGCAGCCTCCTCCTCGTCGGCGGGCTCGTCGGCAACCCCCGCCTCGTCGACGGCGGCGGGGTCCTCGGCCAGCTCGGCAGGCAGCCCGACGACCGGCAGCGGAGCATCGTCGGCGGGCGCTTCGGCGGGCGTCTCATCGGCGGGCGGCTCGTAGGCGGCGGCCGGTTCGGCGGCGGCCGCCTCTTCGGCGGGCGGCGCGCCGGCGGCGACCTCGGGGTCGGCCGACTCGACGCCCGGCCCCTCGACCGCGACCGGCTCCTGGGCGAGGGGATCGCCGGAGGTCATCCCGGGCGGCTCGACGGACTCCTCCACCGCCGACTCCTCCTCCTCCTCGGCAGGCGGGACCGATCCCTCGACCGCGGCCGCGGCGGCCTGCTCGGGGCTGATGGCGGAGTACGCGCGGGTGACCTCGTCGGGCGCGGCGGTCTCCCAGATGTCGGAAGGCGGGATGGGACGGCCGGTGGGCTCCGCGGCCCTGGCCTGGGCGGCCGCGCCGGCGACGTCCTCGTACTCCCCGGTGTCGATCGCCGGCGGGGCGACCGGCTCGTCCGCCTCGGGCTCCGGCTCGACGGCGGCCGGCGCCTCGGGCTCGGGCTCCGGCTCGGGCGCGGCGCTCCGGGCGGCCCACTCGGCCTCGCCCTCGGTCTCGGCAGCCTCGATCCCGCCCGGGTTGAGCTGGCCCGCGAGGTCGCGCATCGACATGTGGACGGGCAGCGTCAGCTCCGACTTCGTCTGCGTCCCGATCTCGGTGAGCCGGCTCTGGTCGTCGAGGAGCTCGAGGTCGCGCAGGAACGTCGTGTAGCGCTCGCCCTGGCTCTCGAGCGTGTTCTCGTTGTCCCAGCCCGCGCGGCCGAGGTGTGCGAGCGCACGGCCGAAGTCGAGCCGCGAGACGTGGAAGTCCGGCGGGTTCGAGGCGAACAGCGACAGCCCGATCGCGGCGCCGTGGTAGATCGAGTCCGTCATGTGGCGCTCGAACAACTGGCGGCGGAGCCACTCGGCCTGGCCGGAGGAGACGTCGAAGACCGCGTCCTCGTCGCCGCTGCGCACGTAGCGCTTGCCGACCTCGGTCAGCTCGACGACACCCCGATCCTCGTTGAGCAGCCCCGCGGAGCGCGCGAAGGAGACGAACTGGCGCGTGCGGCCGAGCGCGTTCTCGAGCCCGGGCGGGAACAGATCCTCGACGGAGAACTCGGTGATGAACTCGTCGAGGCGGACGCGGTCGCGCTGGTTGATGGCGCGCAGCAGGCCGTGGGTGTCGCCAAGGCGGGGAGCAGGGATCGGACGCATGGCGGCAACCTAAACGGCGACGGGCCGCGGGGTCCAGTCCCGAATGTCAGCGTGCGGCCCTGCAGCGGGCCGCACGCTGAGCAGGGACTACTTGTTGTCGGAGGCGACCGAGTCGCCGGAGCTCGTCGCCGCGCCGGCCTTGGCAGGCTCGGGAGCGGGCTTGGCCTCCGCCTGCTTGGCGGCGGGCTTCGCGGCCTCGGCGGCCGGCTTGGCGGGAGCGGAGGCGGCGGGGTTGGAGGCCGCCGGCTCCGACGCGGCGGGAGCGCTCGCCTTCGCGGCCGGCTTGGAGGCGGAGGTGGCCGGCTTCGCGGCGGCCTTCGGCTTCGCCGCGGCCTTCGGCTTCGCAGCCGCCTTCGGCTTCGCCGGAGCGCTCGGCGTGGTCGGCGCCTCGGCAGCGGCCTTCGACGCCGCGGAGGCCGGCTTCCCGGCCGCCTTCGGCTTCGAGCTCGGAGCGGCGGTGCCCGTGGGCTTCGCGGTCGCCGACTTCGGCCCGCCCTTCGCGCCCGCCTTGGGCGCCGGCTTGCGCTTCTTGGCGGCCGGCTTGCGCGTCGCAGCACCAGGCTTGGCAGCACGCGCGGTACGCGTCGTGCCGGGCGTCGAGGCGCCGGTCTTGCTCCCACCCGCGCGCGTGCCCGCGGGGGTCTCGGAGGTCTGAGTGGTGTCAGGCGCGTCGTCCGAGTGATCGCGCTTGAGGAGGCCGGCTGCCTCAGAGGCGACCTTGCGCCCGCGATCGACGACGCCGGAAATGATGTCCTTGGGTGATGGCATGCGCACCACTGTAGGACGGCGTTCCCCCACGGAAACGCCCCGACGACAGGAAGGTGACTAAGCCGCGAGCGAGAGCTCGGCGACCGCGGGCGTCCCGCAGGCGATCGCGACGGCCTCGGAGGCCGACAGCGTCTCGGCGACCTCGCCGTCCGCGTACCGCAGCTCGGCCCAGGCCCGGCCGAAGCGGCGGTCGACTTCGAAGTGCAGCTCGAGCTCTTCGTCGTTGAAGAGCTCCTGAGCCCGCTCCCACGCCGCGTCGATCTCAGCCAGGACCTCAGGCGGCGGTCCGGCGAGCGAGTCGGTATCGGCGTGGAAGCGGGGCATCAGGCGATCCTTTCAGGAGCGGAGCACGCTGCAAGAGGATCATCGGCTCACCCCGAAGCTCCCACTATGGGGTGCTCACCCCAAGCGTGCTAAGACGCACCTAAATGGCATCGTCGGGCGCACACACGGAGATCGTGCTCGCCGGGCTGCTGTTCTCCGTCGCGGTGCTCGTCACGGCCGCGCGCGTGCTCGCGGTCCCCTACCCGATCTTCCTCGTGCTCGGCGGCCTCGCCATCGCGTGGATCCCGGGGATCCCGAACCCCGAGCTGGAGCCGGATCTCGTCCTGCTCATCTTCCTGCCGCCGCTCCTCTACAGCGCGAGCTTCTTCACCGGCCTGCGCGAGCTGCGCGAGAACGTGCGCCAGATCAGCATGCTCGCGATCGGGCTGGTGCTGGCGACGGCGCTCGCGGTCGCGCTCGTCGCCCACGCCGTGATCGACGACATGTCGTGGCCCGCCGCCTTCGTCCTCGGCGCGATCGTCTCCCCCACCGACCCCGTCGCCGCCACCGCGATCGCGGGCCGCATCGGCGTCCCCCGCCGGGTCGTCACGATCGTCGAGGGCGAGGCGCTGATCAACGACGCGACCGCGCTCGTCGCCTACAAGGTCGCGGTCGCCGCCGTCCTGACCGGCGGCTTCACCGCCTGGAAGGCCGGCGCCGAGTTCCTCTACTCCGGCATCGGCGGCGCGGCCTTCGGGCTCGTCGTCGGCTGGATCATCGCCCAGGTGCGGGAGCGGCTCAACGACCCGCCGGTGGAGATCACGATCGCCCTGTTCTCCGGCTACGCCGCCTACCTGCCGGCCGAGGAGCTCGGGCTCTCCGGCGTCACCGCGGCCGTCGCGGTCGGCCTCTACATGGGCTCGCAGACCTCGCGGCTGACCACGCCGGAGGTCCGCATGCAGGGCGACGCGGTGTGGCAGATCATCACGTTCCTCCTCAACTCGATCCTGTTCCTGCTGATCGGGCTGCAGCTGCCGGTGATCCTCGACGACCTGCGTGGCGCGAGCTTCGACACCGACCAGCTCCTCCTCTACGGCGGCGCGGTGACCGCCACGGTGATCGTCACGCGCATCTTCTGGACCTTCGTCATCCAGTACTCGCCCTACATGTTCAGACACGGCGTGGACCGCCGGGCGAAGGCGCGCGTGATCTCGATCATCGCGTGGATGGGGATGCGCGGCGCGGTCTCGCTGGCCGCCGCGCTCGCGCTCCCGACCAAGACCGACGCCGGCGAGCCGTTCACCGAGCGCCCCGTGATCCTGTTCAGCGTCTTCTGCGTGATCCTCGGGACGCTCGTGCTCCAGGGCCTCACGCTCCCGTGGCTGATCCGGCTGCTGAGGATCGAGGCCGACGACGGCGACGCGCTCGAGCAGGAGGCCCGCGCCCGCCTCCAGGCCGCCGAGGCTGCGCTCGACCGGATCGACGACCTCGAGCGCGAGGACTGGACCCGCGACGAGACGCTCGAGCGCATGCGCGGCCTCTACCGCTACCGCCGCAACCGCTTCGCCGCGCGCTTCGACGACGAGGTCGACGACGGCGCGATCGAGGACCGCAGCACCCTCTACGGCCGCATGATGTTCGCGGTCATCGACGCCCAGCGGGAGGCGATCGAGGGCATGCGCCGCGCCGGCGAGATCAGCGACGAGGTCAAGCGCGCGGTCGAGCGCGACCTCGACCTGGAGGAGCGGCGCCTCGACGAAGTCCGTGAGTGACTAGAGCCCGGCGGGGTGGCGGGCGACGAAGCCCGCGTTGGTGCGCAGATCGTTCTGCCAGCGTGAGCCGGTGACCTTGGCGCCGGAGGTGTCGAAGCGGATGCCCGCGACCTCCATGTACGTGTGCCCGGCGTTGGCGTAGACGGTGATCCACTTCCCCTTGCCGGGCTTGCCCCAGTGCATGAGGCCGGCCGCGACCTCAGGCCCGCCGATCAACCCGGCCGCGTAGAGGGCGAAGGAGACCGAGCCCGAGCAGTCGTAGCCGCTGTCGAGGAAGCGGCCGTGGCCGCCGCCCCACTTGTACGGCGTGCGCGCGATCGAGTTGCCGGCCTCGATGATCTTCAGCACCTCGGTCGGCGCCTCGAGCGGCGGGAGCGCGACGCCGTTGTCGAGCGCGGTCGCGTTGTGGGTGCCGCCGTTGATCGCGCTCGGCGCGTTCTTGCGCGCGAGCGTGCCGGAGGCGGCCTCGGTCGGTTTGGGCGTCGAGGGCTCCTTGGCGATGCCGCCGCTGTTGTCCTCGGCCTGCCCGGCGCTCGCGATCTGGCCGGCGACTGGCTGGACGAGCTTCGGATGCGACTTGGGCAGCGGCGGCTGCTCGGCGTGCTGCTCGGCCTTGACGCCGGAGTGCACCGCCGTGGCGTCCGCGCCGCAGCCGGCGAGGACCGGCACGGCCAGCAGGAGGATCAGCGCGCGGCGGACCAGAAGCTCGTCCTCCTCGCCGCGGCTGCCTTGGTGAGCCCGATATGTAGGTGGTTGATGTGGCCCACGGTGGGATCGACGCGCTTGCGCCGCTTGCCGTGCTTGTAGCAGGGGTCGTACTGCTCGAACTGCGTCATCCCCGCTCCCCAGTACCCGCAGTCGAAGATCATCTCCTCCACGCCCATCCGGCGCGCCAGCGCCTGCGGGTCCCCGAGCGAGTCGGGTGCCAGCAGCGTGCCGGCGAGCCGCTCGGCGGCGCGGCGGGCAGCGGCGTTGCGGGCGTCGAGGTGCCGGTCGATCGCGCGGCCCTCGGAGTGCAGCGAGGCCTGGCGCTTGCCCCACTTCTCGCACCGGTACGTGCCCCAGCTGACGCCGCGGACGTTGGCCTCGAGCCAGCGCTGGAGCGCGACCATCCCGGGTTGCTTCCTGCGCGTGCAGCGCGTCGCGGGGTCGTAGACCGAGTCCTCGATCGGGTGGTCGATGAGGCGCTCGGCGGGGTTGTGGGCGACGTGGGTGGGCACGGAGGGGAGGCGGATGATGGCGTGCGCCGGCGCTGACCGGAGCAGGGAGGCGAACAGGGCGAGCATGACCATGCGGGACGGGCGCACGGACTAGTGCATCGGCGGCTGGGCGCAGGGCTTGAGCCCTGCGATGCTCTGCGGCCATGGCGACCTGGCGCGAGTTCGAGGCGGCTGCACCCGAGCTCGCCGCACGAGTTCAGGCGCTCTTCGAGGCGCAGAAGCACCTCACGATCGCGACGCTGCGGCGCGACGGATCGCCCCGGATCAGCGGGATCGAGTGCGTCTTCGAGGACGGCGACCTGTGGTTCGGGTCGATGGGCGGCGCGGTCAAGGCGCTCGACCTCCGGCGCGATCCGCGCTTCGCTTTGCACAGCGGCACGGGCGACTCCGCGCGGTGGGAGGGTGATCCGGGGCGATGGCCGGGGGACGCGAAGCTGAGCGGGCGGGCGGAGGAGGCGTCAGGTGGCGGCAAGTCGCACCGGTTCCGCGCGGAGATCGAGGATGTGGTGGCCGTGCGCTTGGGAGGCGACCCGGTTGACCACCTGCTGATCGACGTCTGGCGCGAGGGTGAGGCGGTGCGGCAGTTTCGGCGCTAAATCGGCATTGAGGGAGGGTGTTCTGTTGCGTTTGTGGCGCGAAGATCGGCGCCATGAACCAAGCGCGCTTAGTAGGGGGCGCTATCCGCCCCGAAACAAGCAACCTTGGCGCGGATGCGACGCTCGCCGCGCTCGCCGGGCGCCAGCACGGAGTGGTGGGCCGCGCGCAGTTGCTCGCTGCCGGCGTGGAGCCCACCGCGATCAAACGGCGAGTACAGGCCGGCAGGCTCCACCTCCTTTACCGCGGGGTGTACGCCGTGGGCCACCCGCGGCTCACACAGAGCGGACGCTGGATGGCCGCCACCCTCGCGACTGACGGAGTTCTGAGCCACCGGTCCGCTGGCGCGCTGTGGTGCATCCGTCGATGGCAAGGTCGCATCGACGTGACAACACGCTGGGCGAGACGAGCCCAGCCGGGCCTCCTCGTTCACCGAGCCGTTCTCGCCGACGACGAGATCACGGTGAGGGACGGCATCCCCGTCACCACCCCCGCCCGCACCCTCCTCGATCTCGCCGGCGTCCTCCAGCGCCATCAGCTCCAGCAGGCCATCAACGAGGCCGAGATCCTCCGCCTCGAAGGCCCCCACCGGCTCGCGAGCCGCTACACGACCAAGCGCGGCATCAGAGCCCTCCGCACGCTCGCCCCACCGACCCACACCAAGCGAGACCTCGAGGCCCGCTTCCACACCTTCCTCAATGACCGCCGTTTCCCGCGGCCCCAGACCAACGTCCTCATCGAAGGGAAGGAGGTCGACTTCGCGTGGCCGGACCGCCGCCTCATCATCGAACTCGACAGCTGGGAGTATCACCGCACCCGCCAGGCCTTCGAAGACGACCGCCGCACGGACCGGAGACTCAAAGCCGCAGGCTGGACCGTCATCCGCCTCACCTGGCGCGACCTCGACGACCCGGACGCGCTGGAGGCGGAGCTCAGGGCGTTAGCGCTTGCGCCAGGTCCGCGATGAGGTCGACGCTCGCTTCGATCCCGCACGACAGCCGCACGAGGTCGGCCGGCACCGCCGCGGCGGAGTCCTCGACCGACTGGTGCGTCATCGCCTGCGGCACCTCGATCAGCGACTCCACCCCGCCCAGCGACTCGGCCAGCGAGAACACTGAAGTCGACGACGCGATCCGGATCGCGTCCGGATGGCGGAACGAGACCATGCCGCCGAAGCCGGGCCAGCGCACGTCCTCCACCCCCGCCTGCTCCTTCAGCCACGCGCTCACCGCCAGCCCGTTGGCGTCGTGCGCCGCCACGCGCAGGTGCAGCGTCCGCAGCCCGCGGTGGACGAGGAAGCAGTCGAACGGCCCCGGCACCGCGCCGACCGCGTTCTGCACGAACCGCACCTTCTCGTGCAGCGCCGGGTCGAGCACGATCGCCGCGCCGCCGACCACATCGGAGTGGCCGCCCAGGTACTTCGTGGTGGAGTGGATCACGGCGTCCGCGCCGAGCTCCAGCGGCCGCTGGTGCACCGGGGTGGCGAACGTGTTGTCCACCACGACCAGCGCATTTCGCTTCCGCTCGATCACGCCGGCCAGGTCGATCACGTTGAGCGACGGGTTGGTCGGCGTCTCCACCCAGATCAGCGCGGTGTTGTCGCGAATTGACGCCGACACGTCGTCCAGGTTCTGCTGATCGACCATCGTGTACGACACGCCGAACCGGGTGAGCACCTTGGAGACGAGTCGGTAGGTGCCCCCGTAGAGGTCATTCGGGATCACCACGTGTGCTGACGCTCCAGCGACCGCGGTGATCAGCGCATGCTCCGCCGCCATCCCGGAGGAGAACGCCGACGCCAGTCCCCCCTCCAGCTCACCCAGCGCCGTTTCCAGCGCGGCGCGAGTCGGGTTGGCGCTCCGCGAGTAGTCGAAGTCGCCCACGAACTCCCCGGGAGCCGGCTGCACGTAGGTCGACGATGCATGGATTGCGGGGATTACCGACCCGTAGGAAGGATCGGGCGTCAATCCCGCGTGCACGCAGCGGGTCGCGAACTCGGTCATGTGACCAGCGACTCCAGCAGGTCCGCGCGCGTGAGGATGCCGCGCGGCTGGCCCTCGTTCATGACCGTGATTGCGCCGCGCTCGCCGGCGAGGAGCTCGACCGCCTCGCGCACCGAATCCTCGGTCGACACGGCCGGGAACGGCTCCTCCATCACCTCGACGATCACGGAGTCCATCGTCGACGGGTTGGCGAACGTGCGGCGCAGCAGCCCGCGCTCGCCGACCGAGCCGACGATGTCTCTCTCCTCCACCACCGGCAGCTGCGAGACGCTGTGCTCATGCAGCAGCGCGATCGCCTCGCGCACGGTCTGGCCCGGGCTCACGACCACGAACGGCGGCATCTCGCCCGCGGCGTCCTTGGCCTGCAGGACGTCGCCGACGGTCTTGTCCTCCGCGCGCTCGAGGAAGCCGTAGGAGTCCATCCACGCGTCGTTGAAGATCTTCGAGAGGTAGGCGCGGCCGCCGTCCGGGAGGATCACGACGAGCAGCGCTGACTCGTCGAGGTCGCGCGCGACCTCGAGCGCCGCGTGCACGGCGAGCCCGCACGACCCGCCGACCAGCATCCCCTCCGTCTCCGCCAGCCGGCGGGTGGTGAGGAAGCTGTCCTGGTCGGACACGGTCACGTAGCGGTCGACGACGCTCGGGTCGTACGTCTCGGGCCAGAAGTCCTCGCCCACGCCCTCGACGAGGTACGGGTGGACCTCCTCGTTGGAGTAGATCGAGCCCACGGGATCGGCGCCGATGACCTCGATCGCCGGGTTCTGCTCCTTCAGGTAGCGAGCCGTTCCGGTGATCGTCCCGCCGGTGCCGACGCCGACGACGAGGTGCGTGAGCTTGCCGTCGGTCTGGCGCCACAGCTCCGGCCCGGTCGTCTCGTAGTGGGTCTGCGGGTTGGCCGGGTTCGCGTACTGGTTGGGCTGGAACGCGCCGGGGATCTCGCGCGTGAGGCGGTCGGCGACGCGGTAGTAGGAGCGCGGCGAGTCGGGCGCGACGTCGGTCGGCGCCACCACCACCTCCGCTCCGTATGCGCGCAGGAGGTCGATCTTCTCCTTGCTCATCTTGTCCGGCATCACCGCGATCACGCGGTAGCCCTTGAGGATGGCGGCGATGGCGAGCCCGGCGCCGGTGTTGCCGGAGGTCGGCTCGATGATCGTGCCGCCGGGACGTAGGCGGCCGTCGCGCTCCGCGGCCTCGATCATGCGGATCGCGACGCGGTCCTTGATCGAGCCGCCGGGGTTGAAGAGCTCGAGCTTCGCCACGATCTGGGGCTTCAGGCCGGCGCCGATGCGGGACAGCCGGACGAGCGGCGTGTCTCCGATCGTGTCGAGGATCGACTCCTTGATCTCGGGCATGGTCCGGAGGATAAGGTCGCGGGGGTGCGAGAGGTCGGCCGTGTCTTGGGGCTGTGGCGATATCCGGTGAAGTCGATGGCCCCGGAGGAGCTCTCCTCGGTCGAGGTGGGCTTCGCCGGCTTCACCGGTGATCGGCGCTGGGCGTTCGTGCGCGGCGACGTGCCGCGCAGCGGCTTCCCGTGGATGACCATCCGGGAGGACGCGGCGATGCTCGAGCACGTGCCGCGATTCGTGGATGTGGATCAGCCCGACAAGTCGCGCGTGATGGTGCGAACGCCGAACGGCTCAGAGCTCGACGTCGTCGACCCGGAGCTGGCCGCCTCGCTGGGCGACGGGGTCCGGGTGATCAAGCAGGACCGCGGCGTGTTCGACGCGATGCCGCTCTCGCTCATCACCACCCGGTCGATCGCGAAGCTCGGCGAGCGCGTCGGCTTCGAGCTGCATCCGCAGCGGTTCCGGCCCAATCTCTTGGTGGAGTCCGACGTCCGCGAGGACGAGTGGCTCGGGCGCGAGCTGCGGATCGGCGGGATGGTCATGCGGGTCGACGAGCGCGACTCGCGCTGCGTGATCGTGAACATCGACCCATCGACGCTCGAGCGGTCTCCGTCGGTGCTGCGAACGCTCGCGCAGGAGCGGTCGGCGTGCATCGGCGTCTATGGCTCCTGCGTGGCGCCGGGCACCGTCGCGGTCGGCAATCCGGTGCTCCCCGAGCCATAGATTGCGCAATTTGCGGCTGTTTGTTGCAGCCGCGGGGCGAACGGATGTTGCGCTCCGACTACACATCGCTGATAAGTCAGCGTCTCTCAGTGGAGGGAGGAGCGCGGCCCCGTGGCGACACGGATGTTCGATCGACGGCCAGCAGCAGCACTCGGCGACCCGGGTGATCGGGTCACGGGGATCGTCGCGCGCCACGGGGAGCTGCTGAAGCGGGTCGCACGGTCCTACTCGCTGTGCGCCGACGACGCCCAGGACGCGGTCCAGCGGGCGCTGGAGATCTACATGCGCCGGGTGTCGTCGCTCGACCCGGCGACCGAGCTGGCGTGGCTCAAGGTGGTCGTGAAGCACGAGGCCCTGGCGGTGCGGCGCGGGCGAGCCGGTGTGGCCGGCGAGGACCTCGACCTCGACGCTGTGCCGGCGGTCGCGCAGCGATCGGTCGAGGAGCGGCTCGAGTCGGCGGAGCGGGTCGAACGGTCCGCGGAGGTCATGCGGCGGCTGAAGCGCGACGAGGCGCGGGCGCTGATGCTCAAGGCGGAGGGGCTGTCGTACGTCGAGATCGGCGAGCGGCTGGGTTGGACCTACACGAAGGTAAACCGGTGCATCACGGAGGGACGGAAGCGCTTCCTCCGGCTCTACGAGGAGCTCGAGACGGGCGCCGAGTGCGAGCGGCTCGCTCCCGTGCTGGCCACGCTGGCCGCCGGCGAGGCGAGCGCCGAAGAGCTGCTCGACATCCGGCCCCACCTCCGCAACTGCGCGGGGTGCCGGGCGACGGTGCGAGCCCTGCACGCCTCCCGGCTCGGGCGGGTCACCGCGCTGCTGCCGCTGGGCGCGGTGGTCGAGCCGGTCCGAGGCCTGTTCGAGCGGCTGCGCGGGCCGCGCGACCCGTCGGCCGACGTCGGCGAGCTCCACCCGATGCAGCGGGCGGAGCAACTCGACGAGGCGTTCCGGCAAGTGCACTCGGTCGAGCCGTCAACCGTCACGCACGCCTCCACCACCCGCCTCAACCTCCGCGGATGGGTCGAGGCGGCGCTGCAACGCCTCCAGAGCAACGACGTCGTGCTGGGCGTCCACGCGGCAGCGAGCAGCGGAGGAGGCCGAGTCGCCTCGATCGCCGCGCTGATCGGAGTCTGCGTCTCAGGCGTGGGAGCGGGGACCTACTGCGTCGCCACGGCGCTGCTGCCAGATCCGAAGCCGGCGATCCGAGCGGAAGCGAAGCCGTCGAAACACCTCAAGAAGCGAGCCGCAATACGCAAGAGCAACACAGCGCCTCGCAGCTCGAACGTGCGACTCGCCCGTGCTCAGAGCACCGCGACGCCCAGTACCCCCGCTCATGCGCCGAAGCGGAAGGCGCGCCGCACCCGCTCGTGGCAGCAGCCCACGCAGACCAACGAGTTCTCGTTCGAGAGATCTGCGACCGGGTCTGGCAGCGCGACCGCGCAAACGGCGAGCCAAAGCGGCGGAACGAGCTCGCCGAATGGCAGCTTCGAGAGCGGTGCCTCTTCGGGGGCCGCGGGTGGTGAATTCAGTGACGGCACAGGAGGCGAGTTCTCACCATGATGGGAGGCAGCAGTTGAGTCGCAGAGCGCGAATCGGGATCGTCATCGCGGTCCTGGCGAGTCTTTTGATCGCGACGTCGGCAACATCCGGTGCGGTATACGTGGTGCACGCTTGTCGGTTGCCGAATGGTGCCGCAGCCCCCGCCAACGGATGGTCCGTCACGACGGGCGCGATTGCCACGGTCAACTGCCCGGGCGGCGTGATCACCGTCCGAGCCCCTGCAGCGACTACGAGCCCCGGCTGGCGCTACGGAATCGAATTCGTCGCTCCGAAGGGAACAAGCATCGTAAGCTACGACCGGCGCGTCGAAGGCAACCTGGTGCAGGTGGCAGGCGGTCCTCCACCATGGAGCTGGGACTATCTGGAGGGAGGTACACCCGTCGGCAGCGACACCTTCCTTCCAGTCAGAGCGAGCGGTAACACCGGTCCATTCAGCCACACAGGCGAGTACCCGCTGCCGAACGGCCCGCTCTCGCGGCTACTTGTCGTACTCGCGTGCTCCAACTCCCAGGGCTCGGGCCCCTGTCAGAACAACGGGTCAAACTTCAACCTGAGGCAGATTGCGGTGACGCTGAATGATCCCGCGCCTCCGCGGATCCTTGCAGCCACGGGTTCACTCCTCACAGGCAAGGGACCGCTGCGTGGACAGCTCCACCTCGGGCTCAAGCTCAGCGATACAGGGGGCGGCCTTTACCGCACGCGCGTCCTAGCTGACGGCGAGCGGGTCGAGGACCGGGTTATCGACGACAACCAGGGTGCATGCAGGATGCCTTTTGTGGTCCCCGTTCCGTGCAAGCTCGTCACGTCGGCGGACGTGCCGATCGACACGACGCGCTTGACCGAGGGGACACACGCGATCACTGTTCAGGTACTTGACGCCACCGGGGTCAACTCGGCGGTGGTTGGCCCTGTCGCGATCGTCGTCGATAATCTGCCCGACCCCCGATCCGCGGCACGGCCGCCTGTCCCGCACAAAGCGCGGCGACGGTCCGGCGCACACTCAAGTCCCGCATCGTTCGCTACGGGCGCGCCGCGTTGATCACGGGGCGTGTCGTCGGCTCCAAGGCGCTACTCAAGGGCGCGCATGTCGGGGTCGTAGATAACCCCGCGATCGCCGCTCGGTCACGGCTTGCGCTAGTCCGCAGCCACGGCCGATTCCGCATCAAGGTGCGACCTCGTCAGTCGACCGAAGTGCGACCGATCCTGGTCTCAGCGAGCGGGCTGGCGCAAGCCTGCGGCAGGCCGGTGAGACTCGCCGTTCGTGCGGGCGTCCGGTTGCGGACGTCCCCGCGCAAGCTTCGAAACGGGCAATCGATCCGTATGCGCGGCCGGGTCGCGGCTGTGCGGCTTCCGAAGCAGGGGAAAAGCGTCGCGATCCAAGCGCGAGCGCGGGGCGCGGGGTCGTGGACGGCCGTGACGCTGCTGCGCACGGACGCGGCCGGGCACTTCAACTTCGCCTACCGATTCCGCAGGACGTTCCAGTCGACCACTTACGAGTTCCGCGCCGTTGTGCCGCGTGAGCGCGGCTACCCGTTCCGCCGCGGCTGGTCTCGCATCCGACGCGCCACCGTCAGTCCGTGATGGCCTAGCCGACCCCCTGCTCCTCCAGCCACTGAGCCACCGGCGCGGGCGGGTGGCCGTTGAACTCCGCCCTCGCCGCGAGGGTCAGTAGCTCCTCGCGGTCCTCGTCGGCCTCGTCGCGGCGGAAGCCGAGGTAGGTCGCGACTGCGGCTGCCATCTGCAGCGACGGGATCTCTCCCTCGGGGTCCAGTGCGCCCGCGGCCTCGGCCATCCGCTGCTCGATGTCCTCGATGGCGGCGACGGGCTCGTCGGCGTCCTCGAAGCGGAGGAAGAAGTCAGCGAGGTCGGCGTCAGTGCCGGCCGGATCGCAGACCTCGACCGCGCGGTGGACGACCTGGGAGAGCGTGAGGGGAGCTGGTTCTGTCGGCATGCTCCAGCCCTACCCGACCCGAAAATCATCAATCGTGGTCGCCACCGTCCTGGCGGGGGTGGCGCGACCGATCCCTTCCTGCCGTAAGCAGCGCTAGTCGAGGACCGCGGCGAGGCGGCGCTCGAGCGCGCCCGCGAGGACCTCGCGCACGGGGCCCTCCTCGAAGCGCTCGACCAGCTCGGCCATGAAGCCCTCGATGACCAGGCGCTGCGCCTGCGGCTCGGGCAACCCGCGCGAGCGGAGGTAGAAGAGCTGCTCCTTGTCGATCTGCGCGATCGCCGCCGCGTGCGTGCAGCGGACGTCGTTGGCGAGGATCTCGAGGCCCGGGATCGCGTCCGCGTGCGCCCGCTTGGAGAGCAACAGGTTGCGGCACTCCTGGAACGCGTCGGTCTGCTGGGCGCCCGGGTCGACCTTGATCATCCCGCGCCAGACGGCGGTCGAGCGGTCGCTCAGGATCCCGCGGAACGCCAGATCCGAAACCGTGTTCGGCGCGGCGTGCTCCTGCGTGGTGTCGAAGTCGACGTGCTGGCGCGCGTGCGGCGCGTAGGCGCCGGTGACCTTGGCCTCGGCGCCCTCGCCGGCGAGCTTGGTCTCCATCCGCACGCGGCCGCGGGCGGAGCCGAAGCCGACGGCGACCCAGTCGAGCTTGCCGTCGCGCTGCACCTCGGCGCGCTGCGCGCCGAAGATCCACGACTTCTCGTTCAGGTCCTGCCCGCAGACGTAGCGGAGCTTGGCGTTCTGCCCGACGACGAGCTCGACGACGGTGTTGAACAGCGTCTCGCTCTCCGCGTCCGCCGAGAGGTACTGCTCCCACACCTCGGCCTCGGCGCCTTCCTCCAGCACGATCAGCACGCGTCGCTGCAGAGCCGAACCGGCCGCAGCAGTGACCGCGTTCAGCAGCACCGGCGCCTCCACGCGCACGCCGCGCGGGACGTACACGAACGCGCCGCAGGCCCAGCCGGCGTCGTTGGCGGCGACGAGAACGTCGTCGGCCGGGACGATCGTGCCGAGGTGCGGCTCGACCAGCTCGGGATGCTCCGCGGCGGCGACGCCGAGCGCCTTGACGATCACGCCGTCGGGACTCACCTCGCCAACCCCCGAGTTCCCGTCGACCTGCGTCAGGGACACGCCCTCGGGCGTCTCGAACAGCAGCTCCGGAACGGACAGTTCCGCATCCGCGGGCGCGGCGCCGAAGCGCGACAGATCGAACGAGCCGAGGTCGGTGAACTCCCAGCCCGTCGTGCCCTTGAACTGCGGGAGCTCGAGCCCGTCCCTCAAGGAAGCGGCGCGCTCTCGGCGCGCCGCAAGCCACTCCGGCTCGTGCAAGACGACCTCAGCCAATGGAGCCCTCCATCTGGAGCTCGATCAGCCGGTTCATCTCGACGGCGTACTCCATCGGGAGCTCCTTGACGATCGGCTCGATGAAGCCGTTGACGATCAGCTTGCCCGCCTCCTCCTCGGACAGGCCGCGGCTCATCAGGTAGAAGAGCTGCTCCTCGCCGATCTTGGAGACCGAGGCCTCGTGGCCGACGTCGACATCGTCCTCGCCGATGCGGATCGTCGGGTAGGTGTCGGAGCGGGAATCCTCGTCGAGCAGCAGCGCGTCGCACACGACCTTGGACTTCGAGCCGTGGGCGCCCTTGGCGACCTCGAGCAGCCCGCGGTACGAAGACCGCCCGCCGTCCTTGGAGATCGACTTGGCGAAGATGTTCGACGTCGTGTTCGGCGCCGCGTGAATGATCTTCGCGCCCGCGTCCTGGTGCTGGCCGTTGCCGGCGAACGCGATCGAGAGCACCTCGCCGTGGGCGCGCTCGCCCATCAGGTAGATGCTCGGGTACTTCATCGTCAGCTTCGAGCCGAGGTTGCAGTCGACCCACTCGACGGTCGCGTCGGTCTCGGCGATCGCGCGCTTGGTGACGAGGTTGTAGACGTTCTGCGACCAGTTCTGCACGGTCGTGTAGCGGATCCGTGCGCCCGGCTTGGCGATCAGCTCGACCACCGCGGAGTGGAGCGAGTCGGTCGACCACACCGGCGCGGTGCAGCCCTCGACGTAGTGCACGTAGGAGCCCTCGTCGGCGATGATCAGCGTCCGCTCGAACTGGCCCATGTTCTCGGTGTTGATGCGGAAGTAGGCCTGCAGCGGCATCTCGACGTGGACGCCCGGCGGGACGTAGACGAACGAGCCGCCCGACCAGACCGCGGAGTTCAGCGCCGCGAGCTTGTTGTCGTTCGAGGGGATGACCGACGCGAAGTGCTCCTTGACGAGCTCCTCGTGCTCGCGCAGGCCGGAGTCCATGTCCATGAACACGACGCCCTGCTTCTCGAGGTCCTCGCGCACCTGGTGGTAGACGACCTCGGACTCGTACTGGGCGCCGACGCCGGAGAGGAACTTGCGCTCGGCCTCGGGGATGCCGAGCTTGTCGAACGTGTTCTTGATGTCCTCGGGGACGTCGTCCCACGTCTTCGACGACTTCTCCGAGGCGCGGACGAAGTAGTGGATGTTGTCGTAGTCGACGTCGGCCAGGAACGGCGAGCCCCACGTGGGCTGGGGGCGCGAGATGAAGTGCTCGTACGCCTTGAGGCGGAAGTCGAGCATCCACTGCGGCTCGTTCTTGAACTCGGAGATCTGGCGCACCAGCTCGGGCGTGAGGCCCTTGGGCGCCTTGAAGGCGTAGCCGGTCTCGGAATCGTGGAAGCCGAACTTGGTCTTGTAATCAGCGTTGATGCCGACCAGCGCCTGCTGCTCGGCGATCGTTTCAGGCGTCGCCATGGGTCAATCGACCTCCAGTCGGATCACGCCGTCCGCCACGGACACCGGGAAGGTGTCGATGGGGACGTACGCAGGCAAGTTCAGCGGCTTTCCGGTACGCAGGTCGAAGACCGACCCGTGCCGCGGGCACTCCACGGTACAAGTCTCCTGATCGACCTCGCCCTCGATGAGGTACCCGTCATCGTGCGAGCAGCGGTCCTCGATGGCCAGCAGCTCACCGGCGCAGTTGAAGACGCCGATCTCGAGGTCTTCCCACTCGACGACCCGATGGTCGCCGGGCGGCAGTTCCTCTACGGGGCAGATGTCGATGACAGGGGTCAATTCGTACCGCTCAAGTCGGACTTTCAGTCTAGCGGCCGAAGTGGGTACTCCCCCTAGCCATGTGGGTCCGAACACTTGTGCAGGGAGGGCAACGCGCCGACGACGTGGCGGGCGATCTCGTGGCCTGGCTCGGCGAGGCGCGGAAGTCGCTGGACCTGGCGCTCTACGACCTCCGGCTGCCCGGCCTGGTCGGCGATCAGGTCGGCGACGCGCTGCGGGCTGCGCGCGACCGCGGGGTGCAGGTGCGGATCGCCTTCAACGACGACACGCCGGAGCCCGAGCCGCGCCCGTTCGAGCCGCCGCCGCCGCGGACCGAGCCGACGCTGCTGGAGCAGCTCGGCGTGCCGCTCGCCGGGATCCCGGGCTGGCGCGACCTGATGCACCACAAGTACGTCGTGCGCGACGGCGCGTCGGTGTGGACCGGCTCGACGAACTGGACGCTCGACTCCTGGGAGCGCGAGGAGAACGTGCTCGTGGCGCTCGATTCGCCCGCGCTGGCGGCCGCCTACACGCGCAACTTCAGCCAGCTGTGGGAGAAGCGCCACGTCGGCAACTCCGGCAACTTCGACACGCCGGACAACGCCGGCGTGCGCCCGTGGTTCTGCCCCGGGCGCGGCCCCGAGCTCTCGCACCGGATCGCCAAGCGGATCGGAGCGGCGCAGCGGCGGGTCCGGATCGCCACGCCGGTGCTCACCGCCGGGCCGATCCTCGGCACGCTGTGCGAGCGGATCGCCGAGGGCCGGCTCGACATCGCCGGCGTGTGCGACGCGACCCAGATCCGCCAGGTCTTCCAGCAGTGGGAGGGCAACCCGCGGTCGCAGTGGAAGGCGCCGCTGCTGCGGCGGGCGCTGACGGTCTTCACCGGCAAGGACTCGACCCCGTACGCGCCCGGCTCGGTCCACGATTTCATGCACGCGAAGATGACGGTCGCCGACGACACCGTGTTCGTCGGCTCGTTCAACCTGTCGCGTTCCGGCGAGACGAACGCCGAGAACGTGCTCGAGATCGCCGACGCCACGCTGGCCGAGCAGATGGCGGGCTGGATCGACGAGGTCCGCGCCCGCTTCCCTAGGGTGCAGGCGTGATGGACGTCCAAGCGCACCTCAGGGGCGCCTACGAGCGCGCCGCCCCGACCTACGACCGGGCCGCGTTCTCACATCACGCGCCGTTCGGCGAGCGGCTG
This sequence comes from uncultured Solirubrobacteraceae bacterium, assembly GCA_963722815.1. Taxonomy (GTDB): domain Bacteria; phylum Actinomycetota; class Thermoleophilia; order Solirubrobacterales; family Solirubrobacteraceae; genus DASQFQ01. Next base: position 213,667 of record CAVROM010000003.1, on the reverse strand, counting down.
GCGCAGATGGTGCTGCTCGGTCCCGGGGGCCGCGTGCTCGACGTCGGCTGCGGCGCGGGCGGCGCGCTGCTGCCCGCCGCGCTCCGGGTCGGAGCGACCGGCGAGGCGGTCGGGATCGACGTCTCCGAGGGCATGGTCGCGCGCACGCGCGAGGCGGCCGCCGAGGCCGGGCTCGACTGGGTCCGGGCCGAGGTGATGGACGCCGCGTCGCTCGAGTTCCCCGACGAGTCCTTCGACGCCGTGCTGTGCGCGTTCGGCCTCGGCTCGTTCGCCGACGCCGACGGCGCGCTGGCGGAGATGCGGCGCGTGCTGCGGCCGACGGGCACGATCGGCGTCGCGCAGTGGGAACCAATCACCGACGACGAGTGGCACTGGGAGGGCGAGCTGATGGGCGAGTTCGCGGGCCAGGCGCCGCCGGAGCTGCTCGCGGAGGTGGGCCGCCGGAGCGGGCGTGTGGCCGAGGCGCCGAGGCTGCACGCGGCGCTCAAGGACGCGGGCTTCGACGACATCAAGATCGACCGCTCGCACGTCGATCGCATCTACTCGAGTGCCGACGCGTGGTGGGACTGGTTCCGCTCGGGCGGCGCGCGCGCCTACGTCGAGTCGCTGCCGGAGGCGGCGCAGGAGGAGTTCCGCGACCGCGGCCTCGAGCGGCTACGCCACGCGGGCGAGTACCAGCGCACGCGCCGCTTCGTCGCGATGCTCGCCGTCGCGCGCGCCGCCTAGAGCGCGAGAATCAGGTCCCGCACCTCGGCGGGCCGGGAGAGGAACGGGTGGTGGCCGGCGTCGAGCTCCACGACGCTGCCCGCGCGAGCGGCGAACTCGCGCTGCCGCTCGGCCGGGGTGCCGCGGTCCTGCGCGCAGACCAGATACGTCGAGGGCACGTGCTGCCACGCGGCCGCTTGCACCGGCGCCTCCAGCACCGCCGCGCTCTGCCAGGCCGTCTTCTCCAGCGCCTCGCGCTGGATCTCCGGACCGCAGTCCTGCAGGAACGTCTCGGTCAACGCCTCCCCGCGGACGGTGAACACGCCGCCCTCGGGATCGATCTCGAGGAACGGCGCGGGCTCCTCCCCGCCGAACGAGGAGAGGCTCTGCCCGACCTCGGGCAGATAGCTCGAGATCAGCAGGAGATGGTGCACCGCGTCGACGCCCGCCGCCGCCTCAGCGGTGACGATGCCGCCGTAGCTGTGGGCGACCACCACGACCGGCTCGTCGCTCGCGGTCAAGACCTGCCGGACCGAGGCGACATCCTCGGCCAGCCCCGCTCCCTGCGCGCCCGTCTCGCCGCAGCTGGGCAGCGCGGGCGCCTCGCTGACGACGCCCCGCTCGGCCAGCAGCGCAGCGGTCGGGTGCCACCACCACGGGCCGTCCTCGACGCACGCTCCATGCACGAACACGACCCGCATCACGGCCTCCCGCGGTGGCGCGGCTTGCGCAGCTCGGCCCGGATCAACTTGCGCGAGCGGGGGTATTGCTTGAGCCGGAACGGGCCGCCGGGCGCGCCACCCTGGTTGTAGAGCTGCATCCGCACGCGCCCGTGCGAGCGGATCCAGCTGAAGAAGCGATGCACGAAGCCGGTGTCGTCGGCGCCCCACAGTGCCCACTCGGCGAACACGAACGGCTTGCCCTTGAAGTCCTCGTAGAAGCGCTCGAGCTTCTCGAACGCCGGAAAGCGCGAGTAGAAGTCGGTGCCGACCCAGTCGACGTAGCGGCCGCCGGGCCAGTAGGCGCGCGCCGAGTTGGCCTTGAGCGCCGGCGAGCCCTCGGTCTGCGGCACCCACATCATCGCGAGCTTCGGCTGCGGCAGGTCGCCGTCGCCGCCCTGGATCGGCGGGAGGTCCAGCGCGCGCAGCTTCGCGTCGATGGCGGCGCGTGGCCCGCCGCGGAGGATCAGCGTCGCGCGGCGCCAGGCGGCGCGGAACGCCTTCGTGGAGTGGCTGGCCCCGCGCGAGCGGCCGCTGCGGTCGAAGGCGGAGTAGCCGTTGTTGGTCTGGTTCATCTCCGCCAGGAAGCGGATGTAGACCGGGTTCTCCTCCTCGCCGAGGCGGCGGTTGAGGCGCAGCAGGTACGCGTCGCCCTGGCCGCGGGCGATGCCGCGCGGCGTGACCCGCTCGGGCGTGCCGTAGCCGTCCTGCGTCGAGATGTGCAGCATCAGGCGGGCGCCGGCCGCATCGGCGGCGCGGAACGCGTAGTCGAAGCCGCCGTCCCACTGGACGAACACGCCCAGCACCGCGACGTCCTTGCCGACCTCGCCGCTGTACGGCTGGGTCGAAACGCCGCCGCTGACGCCGGTGTAGACCTTGCCCGGCGGCGGCTTGAAGGTGCCGGCGCGGGCGGCCGGCGCGGCGGCGAGCACGGCGAGGAGCACGAGCGCGAGGCGGAGCATGGCGCGAGTATCCCCCACCCGGTCGACACGCGTTGATCGCTTGCGGCGCGGCCGTCCCACGGGTAGCGTTCGCGGTGCGCACGAGGGCGCACCCTGGTCCGCGGGCAGGGCCTCAGGCCCACCTCGACGAGCGAACGGAATGGCGTGTTCCGATCGACCTCTGCCCGGCATGCGGACCGCGGGCGACACGTGAGGTGATCGGCGATGGAACGACGGATCGATCTCGACCGCGCCCGGCGCGAGGCGAAGCGGCGCGTGAAGGAGTCGGGCGGCAAGCTCTCGGACGCCCAGCTCGCGGTGGCGCGCGAGCTCGGCGAGGCGAGCTGGCCGCGGCTCGTCCGGCGCGTGGAGGCTGAGGCGGTCGCGCGCGAGGACCGCGCGCGGCAGCTCGTCCTGGAGGCCGCCGACGGCCGGCGCGACCACGCCGAGGCGCTGCTCGCGCTCGACCCGCAGCTCGGCCGTGAGGGGCTCGACGCGGCGCTCGTGCTCGGCGAGGCGGAGCGGGTGCGCGCCGCGCTGGCGCGCGACCCCGGGCTCGCCACGCGACCCGGTGGCGCCCGCGACTGGCTGCCGCTGCTCTATCCCTGCCACTCCGCGTTCCTCGGCGGCGAGCGCACGGACGGGCTGCTCGCGTGCGCGCAGGTTCTGGTCGAGGCGGGCGCCGACCCGGACTCGAGCTGGCAGCATCCCGAGGTCGGCTCGCTGGGCGCGCTCTACGGCGCCGCCGGCGTCGCGCACGAGCCGCGCATGACGGCGCTGCTGCTCGAGGCCGGAGCCAACCCGAACGACGACGAGTCCGTCTACCACGCGACCGAGACCGGCGACGACGCCTGCCTGAGCCTGCTGCTCGCCGCGGGCGCGCGGGTCGAGGGCACCAACGCGCTCGCGCACTGCCTCGACGCCGAGAAGCCGGCGATGCTGCGGCTGCTGCTCGACCACGATCCCGGCCGCGAGGTCGGACCCTCGCTGTTGTGGGCGATCTACCGCGGGCGCTCGCCGCAGGTGCTGCGGATGCTGGTCGAGGCCGGCGCCGACGTGAACGCGTGGGACGCGCGGAACGAGCGCACGCCGTACGGGCTCGCGTGGCGGATGGGCCGGCCTGACGTGTGCGAGCTGCTGGCCGAGCTCGGCGCGCGGCGCGAGGTCGGGCCGGTCGACGAGCTGATCGGGCTCGCCTTCGCCGGCGACCGCGACGGGGCGCTCCAGCTCGCCGCGCGAGACCCGGAGCGCGCCGAGCGCGTACCGACCGAGTTCGCCGAGGCGCTGCACCAGGCGGTGGCCGAGGGCCGGCGCGAGGCGGCCGAGATCCTGCTCGACCTCGGCGTCCCGATCGACCGCCCGGGCGAACGCGGCGGCACGCCGCTGCACCACGCCGCGTGGTGGGGCCACGGCGACGTCGTCCAGGCACTGCTCGCGCGCGGCTCCGATCCGGTGCGCGAGGCCAACGGCGGCGCCACCCCGCTGATGTGGACCGCCCACGGCTCGTTCCACTCCCCCGGGCCCGTGGCGGGCGGCGGCACCGACCACCAGCGGATCGCGCAGCGGCTGGTGCAGGCAGGCGCCGCGATCGAGCCGGAGACGATCCACGAGGCCGCGCCCGAGCTGATCGCGTGGCTTGAGGTCCAGGCCACGGAGCCGGAGCCGCCGGACTACGCCGAGCTCGAGCACGCGGCGCACGCCGCGTACCTCGGGACGCTGCCCGGCGACCGGATCGAGGTCGGCGACGGCTTCGCGGTTCGCACCGGCGCCGAGTCGAACAGCGAGAACGGCGTGGTCTCCGATGCCGGCGACGTGGAGGAGGTCGTCGCGTGGATGGCGGGCGCGTGGGCGCAGTGGCTCGTTTCGGCGCAGAGCGACCTGCACGACCGGCTCGTCGCGGCAGGCTGCCGCCCGGAGCGGACCGCGGTGGTGATGGGCGCGCGGCTCGCCGACCTCGCGCCGGCCGCTCCGGAGGGCGACCCGGCGGAGGCGGACGAGTACCGCGAGCTGTGCGAGGCGGTCGGCTTCGGCGAGGGCGCGGTCGGCGCGACCGCGCGCTACGTGGCCCGCCGGGACGGCCGGGCGGTCGGTCTGGTGGGCACGTTCGTCCACGGGGCGACGGCGGTGGTGCTCGAGCTCGCCGTGCTCGAGCAGCACCGGCGGCAGGGCATCGGGCGCGCGCTGCTCGCCCGCGCGCTGCAGCTCGACGTCACCCACGTCGTGCTCGGTCCGACGCCCGAGTCGTTCCCGTTCTACCGCCGGCTCGGCTTCGAGCTGCGGCCCGCGCTCAAGGACCGGGTCTACTACCTGCCTAGTCCAGGCTCACCATGACGTGCTTGATCTGCGTGTACTCCTCGACCGCGTAGACCGACATGTCCTTGCCATAGCCCGAGCGGCCGAAGCCGCCGTGCGGCATCTCGACGGCGCCCGCGTTGTGGCAGTTGACCCAGACCGTCCCGAAGCGCAGGTCGCGCGCGAAGCGCAGCGCGCGGCCCGTGTCGCGCGTGAACACCGAGGCGGCGAGGCCGTAGTCGACGCCGTTGGCCCACTCGAGCGCCTGGGCGTCGTCCTCGACCCGCTGCACGGTCACGACCGGGCCGAACACCTCGCGCTGGACGATCTCCGCGTCCTGCGCGACACCCGTCAGCACGGTCGGCTCGACGAAGCTGCCGCGGCCCGGGCCGGCGCCGCCGCCGGTCAGCACCTCGGCACCGCCGGCGGCCGCGCGCTCGAGGAAGCCGAGGACGCGCGCCTGGTGCTCGGGAGAGATGACCGGGCCCATCTCGACCGCCTCGTCGGCCGGATCGCCGACGCGCAGCGTGGCCACCTCGCGCAGCACGGCGTCGAGCACCGCCTCGTAGGCGGCGGGCGCGGCGAGGATGCGGCAGGCGGCCATGCAGTCCTGACCCGAGTTGATGAACGCCGCCTCGCGCACGCTCGCGGCCACCTGCTCGGGGTCGGCGTCGTCGAGCACCACGACCGGCGCCTTGCCGCCGAGCTCGAGGTGCAGGCGCTTCAGCGACGCCGCCGCGGCGCGCGAGACCTCCACGCCCGTCGCCACGTCCCCGGTCAGCGACACCATGCCGACGCCGGGATGGCGGGCGATCGCCGCGCCGACCGGATCGCCGTCGCCGGTGATCACGTTGAGGACGCCGGGCGGCACGACATCCGCGACGAGCTCCGCGAGGGCCAGCAGCGTCAAAGGCGTCTGCTCGGACGGCTTGATCACGACCGTGTTGCCGGTCGCGAGCGCGGGGCCGAGCTTCCAGCTCGCCATGCCGAGCGGGTAGTTCCACGGCGCGATCGAGCCCACGACGCCGACCGGCTCGCGGACCAGGAACGACGTGAAGCCGGTCGCGTACTCGCCGCCCGCGCGGCCCTCGAGGCTGCGGGCGGCGCCGGCGAAGAAGCGCAGCTCGTCGGGCACGGCCTCGACCTCCTCGCGCGCGAGCGCGAGCGGCATCCCGACGTTCTGCGACTCCATCCGCGCCAGCCGCTCGATCTCGCTCTCGAGCCGGTCCGCGATCTCGAAGAGCACCGCGGCGCGGTCGGCGGGCGTGCGCCCGCGCCACTCGGGCAGCGCCGCCTGCGCGGCGCGCACCGCGCGGTCGACGTCGGCCTCGTCACCGGACGGGACCGTCCCGATCGCCTCGCCCGTCGCGGGGTTGCGCACCTCCATCGTGCCGCCCGCCACCGCGTCGACCCACTCGCCCCCGACGAGGTTCATCTGATCGCCGCCCCTGTCTCGGCGTCGAAGAAGTAGAGGCGGTCGAGGTCGACCGGAATCCGCGCGTGCCGGCCCGCGGCGAGCGCGGCGCGGCGGTCGAAGCGCGCGAGCAGCGGGCGCTCGCCGCCGGCGTCGAGGTACGCGATCGTCTCCGAGCCGAGCGACTCGGTCCGCTCCACGCGCAGCTCGATCGCCCCCTCGCCGTCGCGCCCGAGATCCTCGGGGCGCAGGCCGAGCCGCACGGGCCGGCCGGCGAACGGCCCGAGGGCCTCGCGCCGGCCGTGCGGGATCGGCACCCACGCGTCGCCGAAGCGCGCGAACCAGGTGTCGGACTCGACCTCGATCGTCGCGTCGATCAGGTTCATTGCCGGCGAGCCGATGAAGCCGGCGACGAAGACGTTGACCGGCGCGTCGTAGAGCTCCAGCGGCGTGCCGAGCTGCTCGAGCACGCCGTCGCGGAGGATCGCGACGCGGTCGCCCATCGTCATCGCCTCGGTCTGGTCGTGCGTCACGTACAGCGTCGGCGCGCCGATCCGCCGCTGGACGGTCGTGATCTCCGCGCGCATCTCGACCCGCAGCTTCGCGTCGAGGTTCGACAGCGGCTCGTCCATCAGGAACGCCGCCGGCTCGCGCACGATCGCGCGCCCCATCGCCACGCGCTGGCGCTGCCCGCCCGACAGCTGGCGCGGCTTGCGCTTGAGCAGGTCCGTGATGCCGAGGATCTCCGCTGCCCGCTGCACCCGCGGCTCGATCTCGGCCTTGGGCATGTCGTTCATCTTCAGCCCGAAGCCGATGTTGGCGGCCACTGTCATGTGCGCGTAGAGCGCGTAGTTCTGGAACACCATCGCGACGTCGCGATGGCGCGGCGGGAGGCGGGTCACGTCGCGCCCGCCGATCTGCACCGCGCCGGCCGTCATCGGCTCCAGCCCGGCGACCATCCGCAGCGTCGTGCTCTTCCCGCAGCCCGACGGGCCGACGAGCACGACGAACTCGCCCGGCGCGACCTCGAGGCTGACGTCGTCGACGGCGACGACCCCGCCGGGGAACTCCTTGCGCACGCCCTCGAGGACGATGCCCGCGTCAGGACGAGCCATGGAGCATCCCCCTGATGTGGCGATTGAGGACGAGCGCGACGATCGCCGGCGGGAGCACCGCGAGCACGCCGGCGGCGGCGAGCAGCGGGTAGTTCGTCGTGTACTTGCCGACGAACTCCGGGATCACGACCGTGACCGTCTTGCTGTTCAGCGTCGAGGTCAGCAGCAGCGGGATCAGGAACTCGCCCCACACCGCGAGCATCACGATCGCCGCCAGCGCTGCGATGCCGGACGACATCTGGGGCACCACGACCCGCCAGAACGCCTGCCAGCGCGTGCAGCCGTCGATCAGCGCCGCCTCCTCGGGCTCGAGCGGCAGCTCGGCGATGTAGTTGCGCATCAGCAGCAGCGCGAGCGGCGTCTGCGTGGCGGCGAACACGAGCACGAGGCCGAGCTTGTGGTCGATCAGGTGCGCGTCGGCCATCAGCCGGAACAGCGCGATCACGACCATGAAGACCGGGATGATGATCAGCGCCGAGATCGCCCAGAACAGGGTCCGCCGCCCCGGGAACTCGAGCCGCGAGAACCCGTAGGCGCCGCTGATCGCGACCGCGAGGACCGCGAGCGTGGAGAGCAGCGTCACGATCGTGCTGTTGAGCAGCGCCCGCGAGTAGGTGCCGCTCTCCGCGACCGTGCCCCCGGCCGCGCTTGCTGGTGGTCCCGCCGAGCAGCGAGTGGTAGGCGTCGAGCGTGGGCTTCTCGGGCAGCCAGCGCGCCGGCACCGCCTGGACGTCGCGCTGCGTCGAGAAGCTCGTGACGAGGCCGATCGCGATCGGCGCGAGCGACCAGACGACGATCAGGGTGATCGCCAGCGCACGCAGCACCCGCCCGGTCACGTCGGCTCCCGCCGGAAGCCGAGCGTGTACCCGATCGCGAACAGCGCCGTGACGATCGTGAGCATGAACGCGAGCGCCGTGCCGTGCGCGAAGTCGGCGTCGACGAAGGTCGTGTTGTAGACCTCCATCAGCACCGAGCGCGTGTTGAGCGCGGTCCCGTTCAACACGTAGATCTCGTCGAAGATCGCGATCCCCCACACGGTCCCGATCGTCAGCGCGACCGCGATCGCAGGCCGCAGCAGCGGCAGCGTGATGTGGCGGAACTGCCGGACGGGGTTCGCGCCGTCCACCGCCGAGGCGCTGTAGACCTCCTCGGGGATGCTCTGCAGCCCGGCGATCAGCACGAGCGAGACGAGCGGGAGCACGCCCCAGACGTGCACGATCGTGATGAACGCCAGCGCGGTGCCCTTGGCGGCCATCCATACGTGCGGGTGATCGATGATGTGCAGCTGCAGCAGCACGCTGTTGAGCAGCCCGCTGTCGGGATCGAACACACGCCGCCACAGCACGCCGCTGACCACCGAAGGCAGCGCCCACGGGATGATCAGGATCGCGAGCACGATCCCGCGGCCGCGGAACACCTTGTTGAGCGTGACCGCCACGATCATCCCCAGCACGAGCTCGAGCGTCACCGCGAGCGCGACGTAGATCAGGGTGTGGCCGATGGCGTCGACGGCCGTGGAGGTCTTCAGGACCTCCCGGTAGTTGTCGAGCCCGACGAACTTCGGCGGCGCGCCGTAGGTCGCCTGACCCGACTCGAGGCTCGACTTGAAGCCCTTCGCGAGCGGATAGACGACCAGCGCGGCGGTGAGCGCCACCGCCGGCGCCACCATCAGGATCCCGAGGCGGCGCGACTCCCGCGCCGCCTGGTCGTCACCCACGTTAGGAGCCGTTCGCAGCGAGTTCCGTCGCCTTGTCGGAGAGCTGCTTGAGCGCATCGCCGACGCTGGTGTTGCCCTTGACGGCCGAGTTCAGCAGGCCCTGCGCCGAGGAGGAGAACTTCGAGTACCACTTCGGCGCGCCCTGCGGGAACAGCGGCTGGACGTGCTTGAACTGCTCGCTGACGACGTCTCCGCCCTGGATCTCCCCCTTGGCGGCCATGTCGTCGACGACGGAGTTGCGGCACGGAAGCATTCCGGCGTCCTTGTAGAGCAGCTTCTGGTTCTGGGGCTCCATCCAGAACTCGATGAACGCCCGTGCCGCGTCCTTGCGTTTCGCGGTCACCGGGATCGCGAGCCCTTCCGGGAGGCCGAACGTCGCTCCTGGCCCGCTGTCGCCCGGGACCAGCCCGCCCTTCGCGTGCGGAGCGATCGACGACTCCTTCGGGTCGTTGGAGGTCGGCAGGTTGCCGGGGCTCGAGGCGAACTGGATCGCGCCCGCGCCGGCGTTGAACTTGTCGAACGACGGGCCGTCGTCGAGCGTCACGCTGCCGGGCGAGACCCAGCCGTTCTTGACGGCGTCGCGCTCCCACTGCAGCGCCTTGTAGCCGGCCGATCCGGGATCGGCGAACTGGGGCTTGAAGTCCTTGTCGAACAGCTGGCCGCCCATCGCCAGCGTGAGCAGGTACCAGGGCGTGACGCCACCCTCGGTCGCCGCCATCGGGATCGAGAGCGGGTACTGGACGCCGGACGACTTCAGCTTGTCGACCGTCGTCCCGAGGTCGGAGAACGTCGCCGGGTACGAGCTCAGCCCGGCGGACTTGAACAGCTTGTCGTTGTAGAGCGACATCCGGAAGTCGTTCGAGTAGCACGCGGCGAACGTGTGGCCGTCCGCGACGAAGGCGGCGTTGGCCTTGCTCATGTCCTGCAGGAGCGCCGGGTCGAGCGCCTTCTCCAGCGGCTCGTTCCAGCCGGCGGCGGCGAACTGGCCGGTGAACGACCAGTCGAACTCCGTCACGTCGGCGATGTAGGTCTTGGCCGTGTTCGCCACGATCAGCTTCGAGTGCACCGCGTCCCACCCGGTGACGGTGAAGTTGACCTTCACGCCGGTCTTGGCCGTGAAGGCGGTGAGGAACGCCTTCGGCACCTTGTAGGGCAGCAGGACGGTGATCTCCTGGCCCTTGATCGCGGCGGCCGCCTTGTCGCGCGGAGCGAACGGGCCGCTCGAGCCGCCGCTCGACGCCTTGTCGTCACCGCCGCCGCCGCAGGCGACCAGCAGGAGCGCCATGGCGATCATGGCCGCCAGGACCGAACGCTTCATCTCCGACTCCCTCTCCGACTCGCTGGGGCCATCCGAGGCCGACCCTAGTGAGATGACGGATTGTGCGCAACTCCGGTGCGAAACGCGCATGCTTGCGCACCGTCGGGTTCGTTCACGCCAGGTTGCCGCTCGCTTATGCTCTATAGCGCCCCCAAACAAGCAATTCTGCGCAAAATGCCCACGACACCCTCCCATCCCCTCGATCCGCTCACGGCGGACGAGATCGAGCGGGTCGCGGCGGCGGTCAGGGCGCGCGCCGAGTTCGGCGCGCAGCGGTTCATCACGATCGAGCTGCGTGAGCCCGACAAGGCGACGGCGCGCGCGTGGGATGAGGGCAACGGCGCGGCCGCGCCGCGCGAGGCCGACGTCGTGCTGCTCGACCGCGCCGACGGCTCGACCCACGAGGTCACGGTCGACGTCCGCGAAGGGGTCACCGAGTGGCGGCGGCGAGACGACGTCCAGCCGATGGCCGTCGTGGCCGAGCTGATGGAGGCGGAGGAGCTGATCAGGGCCGACCCCGACTTCCAGGCCGCGATGCGGCGGCGGGGGATCGAAGACATGAAAACGGTCCAGGTCGACGCCTGGCCCGCCGGCCACTTCGGCATCCCGGAGGAGTCGGAGCGGCGGCTGGCGCGCGGCCTCGCGTTCGTCCGGCCGCAGCCCGGCGACAGCGAATGGGCGCACCCCGTCGACGGCGTGATCGCGCTCGTCGACCTCAACCGGCTCGAGGTGCTGCGGGTCGACGACCACGGCGTCGTCCCGATCCCGCCCGAGTCGGGCAACTTCGCCCCCGAGGACGTCGGCCCGCTGCGCGACGACCTCAAGCCGATCAGCATCACGCAGCCGGAGGGCCCGAGCTTCACGCTCGACGGCCGCGTGCTGCGCTGGCAGCGCTGGCAGCTGCACGTCGGCTTCAGCGCCCGCGAAGGGCTCGTCCTGCACCGCGTCGGCTACCGCGACGGTGGCCGGCTGCGCCCGGTCCTGCACCGCGCGTCGCTGTCGGAGATGGTCGTCCCGTACGGCGACCCGAGCCCGACCCACTACTTCAAGAACGCGTTCGACGCGGGCGAGAACGGGGTTGGGATCTCGGCCGCGAGCCTCACGCTCGGCTGCGACTGCGTCGGAGAGATCCGCTACCTCGACGCCACGGTCTCGGACGCCGCCGGGGCGCCGGTCCACATCCCGAACGCGATCTGCATCCACGAGGAGGACGCGGGCGTGCTGTGGCGCCACATGGACTGGCGCGACGGGCGCGGCGAGGTCCGCCGCGGCCGGCGGCTGGTGGTCTCGTCGTTCGCGGCGATCGGCAACTACGACTACGGCTTCTTCTGGTACTTGCACCAGGACGGGACGATCGCCCACGAGATCAAGCTCACCGGCGTGCTCTCCACCGGCGCCGTGGCGCCTGGCGAGCGGCCGGCCCACGGGGTCCTCGTCGCGCCCGGGCTCAACGCGATGGTCCACCAGCACTTCTTCAACTACCGCCTCGACATGGAGGTCGACGGGCCGGAGAACGCCGTCGACGAGGTGTGGACGGAGTCGCTGCCGCCGGGCGAGGGCAACCCGTACGGGAACGCGTTCGCCGCCCCCCGCCGCCGGCTCGCCACCGAGGGGGAGGCGCGCCGCCGCGTCGACCCCGCCTCGGCCCGGTGGTGGGAGATCGTCAACCCGGCCGTGCGCCACCGGCTCGGCGAGCCCGTCGCCTACCGGCTGGTGCCCGGCGAGAACGCGACTCCGTTCGCTCAGCCCGACGCACCGGTGCGCCGCCGCGCTGCCTTCATCGACCACCACCTCTGGGTCACGCCCTACGACCCCGGCGAGCGCTACGCCGCGGGCGACTACCCCAACCAGCACGCCGGCGGCAGCGGGCTGCCGGAGTGGACGGCGCGCGATCGCCCGGTCGACGGCCGCGACATCGTCGTCTGGTACACGCTCGGCCACCATCACGTGCCGCGGCCTGAGGACTGGCCCGTGATGCCCGTGGCGACGATCGGCTTCCAGCTCAAGCCCGTCGGCTTCTTCGAGCGCAACCCGTCGCTCGACGTCCCGCCGCCGGCCCCCGACCACTGCCACCAGGGAGGCTCATGACCGCCATCGAGGGTCGCACCGCGCTCGTCACCGGCGCCAGCCGCGGCATCGGCGCCGCCACCGCCCACGGGCTCGCCGCGGCGGGCGCGAACGTCGTCCTGGCGTCGCGCCGCGGTGACGATCTCGGGATCGAGGGCGCGCTCGCCCAGCCCTGCGACGTGCGCGACCCGGCGCAGCTCGAGGCCCTCGCCGCCGCCGCGGTCGAGCGCTTCGGCGGGCTCGACATCGTCGTGGCCAACGCGGGCGTCGGCGCCTACGGCGACTTCCTCGACCTCGACCCGGAGCACCTCGAGGAGATGGTCGACATCAACGTCAAGGGCACGCTCTACACCGTCCGCGCGACGCTGCCGCACCTGCTCGAGAGCGACGCCGCCGACCTCGTCGTCGTCGCGTCGATCGCCGGGCAGCGCGGGCCCGAGGGCGAGGCCGTCTACGCCGCGACGAAGTTCGCGCAGGTCGGCTTCATGCGCGCGCTCGACCACGAGCTGTGGAAGCGCGGCGTGCGCTGCTCGACGCTCTGCCCCGGCGGCGTCGAGACCGACTTCGCGATGGGCCGCGGGCGCACGCCCGAGGACCCGGATCTCCCCGGCTTCATGCGACCCGAGGAGGTCGCCGACGCCGTCCTGCACGCACTCACCCGTCCCCGCACGCACCGGATGCTCGAGGCGTCCCTGCTGCCGATGGCCGAGGACTCGCTCGGCTGAGAGGAACCCGCATGCCAGTCAAGGTCACGATGATCGGAGGCGGCTCGAGCAGCTTCGTGCCGCCGCTGATCCGCAGCTTCATCCGCTCCGACGTCCTCGGCGACGCCGAGGTGGCGCTGATGGACGTCGACGCCGAGCGCGTGAAGGTGATGGAGGACCTCGCCGGGCGGCTGATCGAGAGCGAGGGCAGCGCCCTGCGGGTGAGCAGCACGCTCGACCGCCGCGAGGCGCTCGCGGACGCCGACTACGTCGTGGTCGCGATCTCGGTCGGCGGCATGGCCGCGTGGGCGAACGACATCGAGATCCCGGCGCGCCACGGGATCGTGATGCACGTCGCCGACTCGGTCGGCCCGGGCGGCATCATGCGCGCGCTGCGCAACGCGCCGGTGCTGGCCGGCATCGCCGAGGACGTGGCCGAGGTCGCCCCCGACGCGTGGGTCTTCAACTACACGAACCCCGCGCCGGTCGAGACGCTGGCGCTGCGCACCGTCCCGCAGGTCCGCTCGCTCGGGCTGTGCTCGTGCACCGCGCACCCGGCCAGCGCCAAGTGGCTCGCGAGCCAGTGCGGCGTCGCTCCGGAGGACATCGCGATGCCGCCGGTGGTCGCCGGCCTCAACCACTGCGCCGCCGTGGTCGAGCTGCGCGCCAAGGACGGGACCGACCTGCTCCCGCTCGCCCGCGAGCACGTCACGGAGCCCGTCACGAAGTGGGTGCTCGAGACCTACGGCGTACTGCCCTACTGCTGGTCTCACTGGGTCGAGTTCCACCCGCAGATGCAGTGGCTCGAGCAGCCGCTCAACGGGTCGGCGCAGGGCGTGAAGATGCGCTACGGGATCACCACGCACGACATGGCGCACGAGCGCGCGCGGGTGCAGCAGTGGGAGGACCTGGCGCGCGAGTGGACCGCGCCGGATGCGCCGCCGGTGGCGCTCGACGACCTGCCGCCGGGCAGCGAGGACGAGGGCATCGAGGTGATCGAGATCATCGAGGCGATCGAGGGTCACCGCAACGAGATCCACGTGGTCAACGCGGTCAACGGCGGCGCGATCCCGAACCTCCCGCCCGAGGCGATCGTCGAGGTCAACGCGAGCGTCAACGCCTACGGGATCCGGCCGATCGCGGCGGGTCCGCTGCCCGCGCCGCTGGCCGCACACCTGCGCCACTACTACGCGCTGCAGCAGCAGATGGTGAAGGCGGCGCTGAGCGGCGAGCGGCAGGACGCGCTGCACGCCTTCCTACTCGAGCCGACGATCGCGGCGCGGCTCGACCTCGATCAGACCGCGGCGCTGCTGGACGAGCTGCTCGAGACCAACGCCGACCACCTGCCCCGGTTCAGCGGGGCTGGAACAGCAGCGCCGTGACCACGGGGCGCGACTCGGGCGCGGGCTGGTCGACGTTGGAGTAGGGCCGGTTGAGCAGGTGCCCGTGGTGCACGAGCGTGGCCGACCCGCCGCCGTCGAGGTTGATCGCCTCGCGCGCGCCGAACGAGATCAGCAGTCGCGCCAGCTCGGCGAGGTCTAGCCCCGCGTCGACGCCCGTGCGCCGCCCGTCGCAGCACACCGCGAGCAGCTCGTCGTCGCTCACGCCGAGCGCGCAGCGGGGGTGGCGCTCGGCGGTGATGTCGGAGTCGAACTGGCCCGAGCCCGCGGAGAACCCTTCGGTGTCCTCGCCGTCCATCAGCGAGCGCCCGTCGCGCACGAGCAGCGGGCCGGCCTGGACGAGGTTGCCGCCGCCGGGGAGCTCGCCGAGCGGCGCGAGCCGGACGCGGTCGGTGACGTGCACGCAGGCACGGACGGCCGCCCACGGCGCCTCGACCGGCTCGTGCCCGACGGTCGCCCCGCCCAGCCGCACCTCGCCGAGCGGCCGGTACGGGTCGCGCACGAAGAAGCCGGCCACGAGCGCCTCGTCGACGCCCTCGGCGCGGCACCAGTGGTCGAGCCGCGCCGGCTCCGGGAAGAGCTGCACCGACACGCGCGTCTCCGCGAGCGGGTGCCGGACGAGGTAGGCGGTCGTGTCCCCGCCGCCGCGGGTGCGGAAGCGGAGGAGCTCGTACTTGCTCAGGCGCCCGACTCCGCCGCGCTGGGCGGCGTCTCGGCCTCCCAGGCCGCGGCCTGGCCGAGGCCGGCGCTCTTGAGCACCTTGAGCGACAGCAGCGCGCACTTCAGGCGGGTCGCGGAGATGTCGATCCCGAGCAGCTCGAGGATGAAAGACTTGTCGAGCCGCACGAGCTCCTCGACCGGCATCCCGATCACCTCGTCGGAGGCCATCGAGGCGCTCGCCTGCGAAATCGCGCAGCCGTGGCCGGAGAAGCGCAGCTGCTCGACGCGGTTGTCGCCATCGACCTTGATCTGCACCTTCAGCTCGTCGCCGCAGAGCGGGTTGAAGTCCTCGAACTCGAGATCGGGCTCGGGCAGCTCGCCCCAGTTATGCGGCTGCTTGTAGTGCTCGAGGATGTTCTCCCGGTAGAGCTCGTCCATCAGCCGAACACGCTCCGAACCGAGGCGAGCGCGTCGACCAGGCGGTCGACGTCGTCGCGCGTGGTGTGGACCGCGAAGCTCGCGCGCGACGTGGCCGTGACGCCGAGGCGGCGCATCAGCGGCTGCGCGCAGTGGTGGCCGGCGCGGATGCAGACGCCCTTACGGCCGAGGATCTCCGAGACGTCGTGCGGGTGCGCGCCGTCGATGTTGAACGCGAGCGCCCCGCCGCGCTGCTCGACGTGGGCCGGGCCATAGACCGTGACGTCGTCGAGCTCGCCGACGCGCTCCAGGGCGTAGGCGGCGATCTCGCGCCCGTGGGCGCGGACCTCGTCCATCCCGATCTCGCCGAGGAAGTCGACGGCGGCGCCGAGCCCGATCGCCTCGGCGATGTTGCTCGTGCCGGCCTCGAAGCGCGCGGGCGGCTCGAGGTAGGTCGACTCGTCGCGGCCGACGCGCTTGATCATGTGCCCGCCGCCGAGCCACGGCGGCATCGCCTCGAGCAGCTCGGAGCGGCCGTGCAGGACGCCGATGCCGGTCGGGCCGTAGGCCTTGTGGCCGGTCCAGGCGTAGAAGTCGGCGACCGAGACGTCGACCGGCATGTGCGGGACAGCCTGGGAGCCGTCGACCACGACGATCGCCCCGGCGGCGTGCGCGCGGCGGACGATCTCCTCCAGCGGGTTGATGGTGGAGAGCACGTTGGAGACGTGCGCGACGGCGACGATCTTGGGCCCGCGCGCCAGCACCTCGTCGAGCGAGTCGAGGTCGAGCAGCCCGTCGTCGGTGATGTCGATCCAGTCGAGCGCCGCCCCGCGCTCCTGCGCAACCATCTGCCACGGGACGATGTTGGAGTGGTGCTCCATCTCCGTCAGCGCGATGCGGTCACCGGCGGCGAGGTTCGTGCGGCCCCACGACCACGCGACGAGATTCAAGGCCTCGGTCGCGTTGCGCGTGAAGATGGTGGAGGCCGGCGAGCCGCCGGTGAAGGCCGCCACGCGGTTGCGGGCGCCCTCGAACAGCTCCGTCGCCTCGGCGGCGAGCGGGTAGGTCGAGCGGTGCACGGTCGCCCGCGCCTCGAGGTAGTAGCGGTCCATCGCCTCGATCACGCTCCGCGGCGTCTGCGACGTCGCCGCGGAGTCGAGGTAGGCGATCCCCTCGCGCTCGAGCACGGGGAACTCGCCGGAGGCGGGGACCGTCAGGCTCATGCGGAGGCAGCGACCTCGTCGCGGATCCAGCCGTAGCCGTGCTTCTCGAGCTCGGTGACGAGCTCGGGCCCGCCCTCCTTGACGATCCGGCCGTCGAACATGATGTGCACGAACTGCGGGATCACCAGGTGCAGGATGCGCTGGTAGTGGGTGATGATGAGGACGCCCATGTCGGAGCCCTGGGAGATCGTGTTGACGCCGCTCGCGACGGTGTTGAGCGCGTCGATGTCGAGGCCCGAGTCGGTCTCGTCGAGCACCGCGAGCTTCGGCTTCTGGAGCGCCATCTGGAGGATCTCCATGCGCTTCTTCTCGCCGCCGGAGAAGCCGTCGTTGATGTAGCGCGACGAGAACTCCTTCGGCACGTTCGTGAGCTCCATCGCGGCCTCGACCGTCTTGCGGAACTCTTTCAGTGAGATCGCCGGCTCGCCGCGCGCCTCGCGGTGCGCGTTGATCACCATGCGCAGGTACTTCGTGGTCGTGACGCCGGGTATCGCGACCGGATACTGGAAGGCCATGAACAGGCCGGCGACGGCGCGCGCGTCCGGATCGGCCTCGGTGATGTCGTTGCCGTCGAACAGGATCTGGCCCTCGGTCACCTCCAGGTTGGGGTGGCCCATGATCGCGTTGGCCAGGGTCGACTTGCCGGACCCGTTCGGGCCCATCAGCGCGTGGAACTCGCCCGAGCGGACGTGGAGGTCCACGCCGCGCAGGATGGACTTCTCCCCTGCGCTGACGTGCAGGTTGCGGATCTCGAGGTCAGCCATGGTCTCCTAGGTGAGCGAAAGGTCTTTGTCGGACTGCGCGAACTCGACGAGCTCGCCCAGCGTGGTGCGCTGGAGGGAGCGGATGACCCCCATCTGCACGCGCGTCCACATCAGCTTGGTGGCGCAGTGGCTCTCGTCCGTGCCGTGCGAGCACAGCACGCGGGCGTCGTCCTTGTCGGTGACGAAGCACTCCATGGGAGCGATCGCGCCCTCGAGGGCGAGCACCGCCTGGTCCATCGTGATCTCCTCGGCGGGGCGGGCGAGCACGTAGCCGCCGTGGGCGCCGCGCGTGGCCTCGACCAGCTCGGCCTTCTTCAGCAGCGCCGCGATCCGCTCGAGGTAGGCGAGCGGCAGGTTCTCGGCCGCCGCGACCGCCTTGAGCGACACCGGTCCGGACGCCGATCGCAGCCCCAGCTGGATCAGCAGACGCACCCCGTACTCCGCCTTGGTGGTGAAGATCATCGGGCGCTAATCCTACCAGCGGGGTCGGAGTTGCCTCCGACCCCGCGGGCAGTTCCTACTCGTACGCCAGCGCGGTCAGCACGTCCATCCGCGCCGCCCGGCGGGCGGGCATGATGGCCGCGAGCACGCCCGCCGCGATCGCGACGATCACGAAGGCGACGAGCGAGCCGGCCGGGACCGCGAACGTGATCCCGTCGTCCGCGAACACCTGCGCGAGCAGCGCCGCGATGCCGAGCCCGGCGGCGATGCCCATCGCGGCGCCGAGCAGCGCCGTGATGATGGACTCGTGGCGGATCAACCGCCGAACCTGGCGGCGCGTCATGCCGACCGCGCGGAGCATGCCCAGCTCACGCGTGCGCTCGAAGGTCGACAGCACGAGCGTGTTGACGATCCCGAACAGGGACACGATGACCGCCAGCGCCAGCAGCACCATGAAGATGGCGAGCAGCGAGTCGATGTCGGCCGTCATGTCGTCGATGAAGCCGTCCTTGGTCAGGACCTTCGCGTCCGGGTAGCCGGCGAGCGCGTGCTTGAGCGCGCCCGCGTCGGTGGTGGTGACGAACGCGAGGCGGTCGCGCTGGTTCTCGAACGCCGTGTCGAACGCGTGGTCCGACACGGTGATCGGGCCCAGCCCGAGCGAGTCGAGCACCGGCGACTCCTCGATCCCGCGCACGGTCAGCCCGAGCTTGACGCCCTTGGCCGAGGTGAGCGTGAACGTGTCGCCGACGCCGAGCTCGTGCTCCGAGGCCCAGCCCTTGTCGACGATCGCGCCGTCGTCGCCGAGCGTGGTGAGCGACCGGCTCGAGCCGTCCTTCCACTCGAAGTCGAACACCTTGGCGACCGTCGCCGGGTCGATCCCGTTGACGATCTCCTTGCCGCCGGCCGCAAGGCCGCCGTCCTGGCGCAGCGGGCTGACCGCGGTGACGCCCGGGGTCTGCGCCGCCGTCCTGGCGATGGCGGGATCGATCGGCGACCACCCGTCCTGCGCGGTGAGGCCGGCGGCCAGGCCGAAGCCCGCGCCGAGGCCCACCGATCACGCGAACGCGCTCGCGCATGCCGACGAGCCCGTGGCCGCCGCTCTCGGCGCGCGGTCTGGGCTGAGCGTGCGCATCATGATCGCCGACGACCAGGCGCTCGTCCGCGCCGGCTTCAAGATGATCTTGGACGCCGAGGACGACATCGAGGTGGTCGGCGAAGCCGTCGACGGCGTGCAGGCGGTTGACATGGCGCGGCGGCTGAAGCCCGAGGTCGTGCTGATGGACATCCGCATGCCGGAGCTCGACGGCATCGAGGCGACCCGCCGCGTGGTCGCCGCGCGCGAGGACGACTCGCCGACGCGCGTGATCATGCTGACCACCTTCGACCTCAACGAGTACGTCTACGAGGCGCTTGCGCGCCGGCGCCAGCGGCTTCCTGCTCAAGGACGTCCCGCCCGAGCAGCTCGCCGAGGGCATCCGCATCGTGGCCGGCGGCGAGGCGCTGCTCGCGCCCTCGATCACGCGCCGGCTGATCGAGGAGTTCGCCGAGGTCGCGCCCGCGATCCCCGAGGCCCCGCCCGGCCTCGACGAGCTGACCGCGCGCGAGCTCGAGGTCTTCAAGCTGATCGCGCGCGGGCTCTCGAACGCGGAGATCGCGAACGAGCTGGTCGTCAGCGAGACGACCGTGAAGACGCACGTCGCGCGCATGCTGATGAAGCTCGGGCTGCGGGATCGGGTCCAGGCGGTGGTGCTCGCCTACGAATCCGGTGTAGCCATCCCGGGCCGCGGCACGTAGCCTGACCAGGATGGTCGCGGCGATCGTCGACATCCCCCCGCATGTCGGCTATGCCGCCGTCTTCGCGCTGATCGCGGTCGAGACGATGGGCATCCCGGTGCCGGGCGAGACCGCGCTGATCGCAGCGGCGCTGCTCGCGCACGACGGGCAGCTGTCGATCGTGCCGCTGGTGGCGATCGCGGCGGCGGCGGCGATCATCGGCGACAACGTCGGCTTCGCGATCGGGCGCCATGGCGGGCGGCGGCTGTTCCTCCGCCCGGGGCCGTTCCACGATCACCGCCTGCGGATCATCGAGCACGGCGAGCCGTTCTTCGAGAAGCACGGGCCGAAGGCGGTCTTCCTCGGGCGCTGGGTCGCGGGGCTGCGGATCGCGTCGGCGTGGCTGGCGGGGATGAACAAGATGAGCTGGCCGACGTTCCTGTTCTGGAACGCGCTCGGCGGGATCGTGTGGGCGGCCGGCGTGGGCTTCGCGGTCTACGCGCTGGGGGACGTGGCCGAGAAGTTCATCTCCGTCGCCGGGCCGGTCGCCGCGGGGCTGACCGTGGTGGCGATCATCGCGTTCGTGGTCTGGCGGCGGCAGGTCGGCAAGCAGTACCGTGCGCGGCCGTGAGAGCCGTCCTCCTCGCCGTCCTGTCGCTGCTCCTGCTGCCGGCGCTCGCCTCGGCGGGGACGGTGGTGAGCGTCCGCGGCGCCTCCGGGCCGGGGCCGGCGCGCTATGACCGCGTGAGCTACGAGCGCTTCGGCCCGGCGTCGGCCAAGCGCGTGCTGATCCTCGTCCCCGGCACGCAGGGCGGCGCCGGCGACTTCTCGCTCGTCGGGCCTGAGATCGTCAAGCGCGTGAAGGGGCTGCAGGTGTGGGCCTATGACCGCCGCTCGCACGCGCTCGAGGACCACGGCGGCTTCGCGAGCGGCAACCCCGACGCGGCGTTCGAGTACTACCTCGGGGGCGGCGGGTTCGTGCCGGCGTCGGCGCCGTTCGCCCGCGACTGGGGGCTGAAGCTGGCGCTCGAGGACCTGCGCGCGGTGGTGAAGCGCGCGCGCCGCGGCGGGCGCAAGGTCATCCTCGGCGGGCACTCGCTCGGCGCGTCGACGGCGGTCGCCTACGCGGCGTGGGACTTCAAGGGCCGCCCCGGCTTCCGCGACCTCTCCGGGCTCGTGCTGATCGACGGCGGGTTGCTCGGCACGCTCGCGCCGCCGAAGCTGGCGGACGTGAAGCAGCGGGTCGCCGCGCTGCGCACGGGCGACCCGTTCCTCGACCTGCTCGGCATCGGCGTGCCGTGGGCGGCCGGCGTCTTCTCCGACCTCGCCGGCCTGTACGCGAAGGTGCTGCCCGACGCGCGCGCGACGTTCATCGACTACCCGGCGATCCCGCGGGCACTGAAAGCGCCGGTCCCGGCCACCAACGAAGGCGCGCTCGGCTACGCGTTCGACGAGTCCACCTCGCCGGCCCTGCTGTCGCTGATCCACGTGCGCGCGGGCGCGCTCGCGACGAGCGGCGACCCGCGGCCGTGGCAGAACGGCGACGTGACGCCGATCGAGAACGTCGCGAAGCTGTTCGGCCGCTCGCCGGTCGACGCGGCCGAGTGGTACTTCCCGAAGCGGCTCTCGCTCGACGTGCAGGCCGCGGGCACGATGAGCCGCAACGCGGCGGCGAACTCCCTGCACCTCAGGTTGTGGCACAAGCGCGGGATCGACGTGCCGCTGTACGCCATCCAGACCAGCCTCTCGCGCGGGCGCGTGCTGCGCGGGGCGCGGCGGCTGGTGGCGGCCTCGCACATCCCGGCGCCGAAGGTGAAGCTGGTGAACGCCGCGGGCGTCAACTCGCACCTCGACCCGCTCACGTCGGCGCCCGGCAAGAGCCGGTTCCTCAAGACCGTGGTCCCGTGGCTGAGGTGAAGCTCCTGATCGGCGGGGAGCTCGTCGCGGGCGACGGCGCGGCGCTCGAGATCGAGAACCCCGCGCTCGCCGAGGTGTTCGAGACCGTCGCCCTCCCCTCGGAGGATCAGGTCGATGCGGCGATCGCGGCGGCGCGCGACGGCGCTCGCGCGTGGGCGGCCACGCCGGCGCTCGAGCGCGGCGAGCTGCTGCACGAGGTCGCGATCCGCATCCGCGCGAAGACCGACGAGCTCGCCGAGACGATGACGCGCGAGGGCGGCAAGCCGCGGGTCGAGAACGCCGACGAGGTCGGCTGGACCGCGGCCGCGTTCGACTACTACGCCGAGATGGGCCGCAACTTCGCGGGCCGCGTGATCCCGCCGATCGAGTCGTCGCAGCTCGCGCTGGTGGTCAAGGAGCCGATGGGCGTCGTCGCCTGCATCGTGCCGTGGAACTACCCGTTGCTGCTGCTGGCGTGGAAGCTTGCGCCCGCGCTGGCGGCCGGCAACGCCTCCGTCTGCAAGCCGTCGGAGCTGACGCCGCTCTCGACGCTCGCGCTCGCCGACTGCTTCGAGGCGCTCCCGCCGGGGGTCGTCAACATCGTGCCGGGCGGCGGCGACGTCGGCGCGCGCATCGTCGAGGACCCGCGGGTCGACTGCGTGGCGTTCACCGGCTCGGTCGAGACCGGCCAGAAGATCGCGCACGTGTGCATCGACCGCGTCGCGCGGATCAACCTCGAGCTCGGCGGCAAGGACCCGTTCATCGTCTGCTCCGACGTCGCGGCCGAGATCGAGGTCGCCGCGCGCGGCGGCGCGTGGGCTGCGTACCTCAACGCGGGCCAGGTGTGCACGTCGGCGGAGCGCTTCTACGTCGATCACTCGGTCTACGACGACTTCCTCTCCGCGTTCGTCGAGCACGCGCGCTCGCTGCGCGTCGGCGACCCGCTCGACGACCAGACCGACCTCGGCCCGATGGTCTCCGCGGCCCAGCGCGCGAAGGTCGAGCGCCAGCTCGAGGCGGCGGTCGGCGACGGCGCCGAGATCGTGTTCGGCGGCGACCACGCGGGCCTCGATCGCGGCTACTACCTCGCGCCCACGGTGGTGACCGGCGCGGCCGCCTCGACCGCGCTGCTCTCCGAGGAGACGTTCGGCCCGGTCGCGCCGATCGTGCCGGTGCGTTCGCTCGACGAGGCGATCGAGCTCGCCAACTCGACGCGCTTCGGGCTCGGCGCCAACGTCTACACGCGCGACCTCAAGACCATCTTCCGCTGCATGCGCGAGCTGAAGGCCGGCACGGTCTGGATCAACGACCCGCTGACCGACAACGACGCGGGGCCGTTCGGCGGCTACAAGCAGTCGGGGCTCGGACGCGAGCTCGGCCAGGAGGGGCTCGAGGCGTTCCAGGAGACCAAGCACGTCCACATCGAGTCCGAGCTGGCGCCGAAGGACTGGTGGTACCCGTATGGCGGATGAGCGCCGGCGGGCGACCTCCGACTCGCCGTTCGAGGGCCCGATCGGCTTCTCGCGCGCGGTCCGGGCCGGCGACCGCGTGCTGGTGTCGGGGACCGGGCCGGTGTGGCCCGACGGATCCTGCGACCCCGACGTCTTCAACCAGGCGATGCGCGCGTTCAAGGTCGCGGGGATCGCGCTGAGCGAGCTCGACGCGGCGCTGCGCGACGTCGTGCGCACGCGCATGTACCTGCTCGACGCGGCCGACTGGGAGGCCGTGGGCCGCGCCCACAACGCGTACTTCGAGGCGGTCCGGCCGGCCGCCACGATGGTGGTCGTCGCCGGCCTGCTCGACCCGCGCTGGCGCGTCGAGGTCGAGGTCGAGGCTCAGGTGGCCTGAAACAGCTCCCACTCGCCGGGCACGCCGCGCAGCGCGCGCGGGCCGCGCGGCTCGAAGCCCAGGCCCGAGCCCGCCACCAGATCGGTGACGGTGCGCGACACGAGCACCTCGCCCGCGCCCGCCTCGCCCATCACGCGCGCCGCAATGTGGACCGCGATCCCCGCGACGTCGCTGCCCACGCGCTCGCACTCGCCGGTGTGGACGCCCGCGCGGATCGGGGCGCCGGCGCCGCCCGAGCGCTCGGCGATGCGCAGCGCGCAGCGCACCGCCCGCGCCGGCCCGTCGAAGGTGGCGAGGAAGCCGTCGCCCATCATGTTGATCTCGTCGCCGCCGTGCGCGTCGAGCTCGGCGCGGACGAGCGCGTGGTGGGCGTCGAGCAGCTCGCGCCAGGCGCGGTCGCCGACCTCGGACGCGCGCTCGGTCGAGCCGACGATGTCCGTGAAGAGGACGGTCGCCAGCACCCGCTCGGGCGGACGGGTGGCGCGCGTGCCGGTGACGAGCTCCTCGAGCTCGTCCACCAGCGGCTCGATGTCGTCGAGGAAGAGGATGCTCTCCCTGCCCGGCAGCTCGACGAAGTGGGCCCCCGGCACGCGGTCGCGGACGTACTCGGCGTGGCGGCGGTCGATCCGCTCGTCGCGCTCGCGGCGCAGGAGGAGGGTCGGAACGCGGATCAGGGGCAGGATGTCGCGCACGTCGGTCTCGCCGATCACGCGCATGGCCGGCTCGACCGCGGCCGGCCCGACCGCGAGCCGCTCCATGCGCCCGAACCATGCGCGCAGCTGGGCGTGACCCGAGAAGGCGGGCGCGGTGGCGTCGAGCGTCACGCCCTCCCCCCAGCCACGGACGCTGCGCTCGATGAACGTCTCTCGCCGGGTGGGATCGTGCGCCCACGGGTAGTCCGGCGCGGCCGTGATGCGCGGGATCGGCGCGAACAGCGCCAGCGAGCGCACGCGCTCGGGGTGGGTGGCCGCGAACAGGCAGGCGAGCGCCGTGCCCTCCGTCTCCGCCAGCACCGTCGGGCGCTCGCAGCCGGCCGCGTCGAGCACGGCGAGCACGTCGTCCATCTGCTCCTCGAGCGGCGCTGGCGGCACGCGGTCGGACATCCCGCTGCCGCGGCGGTCGAACTGGACGAGGCGCGCGAACGAGGTCAGACGGGCGAACATCGCCGCGAGCCGGGGCTCGGTCCACAGGTGCTCCATCTGCGACACCCACGAGTTGATCAGCAGGATGTCGTGCGGCCCGTCGCCTGCGACCTCGTACGCGAGCGCGATGTCGCCGTTGCGGGCGTAGCGGGTCCGGGGCAGCGCGGGCATGGATGCGCGCCAGCCTAAGCGCCCGGAGCTCGGCGTCGCCTCCCGGCGGGCGCTGGTCGCGGCCCGCTGATCAGCCGACGCCGTAGCGCAGGAACAGGTAGCCGCCCGACTCGTGCAGCGAGAGCAGGCTGAGATCGGCCGCCGCCGGGCCGCTGTAGACGGTCAGCGGGTCCGGCCCGCCGGCGAGCTTGGCGGCGATCACGAGGTGCAGCTCGTCGACGAGCCCGGCAGGGATGAGGCTGCCGTTGAGGCCGGGCCCGCCCTCGCAGTCGATCGAGTTCACGCCATGCTCGTCGCGCAGCCGGCGCAGCGCGGTGGCGAGGTCGGGCTCGCGCAGGTACGTGACGCTGGCCGCGCACGGCGGCAGCTCGGCGTCGGGTGAGGGCGTGACGATCACGACGCGGTTCTCCGGCGCCGCGAGCAGCCCGGTCTCGGTGGGCAGCTCGACGGCGCGCGTCACCACGACGGCCAGCTGTTCCATCGGCCCATAGCCCTCGACCCGGATCGTCTCGGCGCCGACCATCACCGCGTCGGTGCGGGGGCGCAGCGCTTGGAAGAGCTCGTAGTCGGCGCGGTTGGCGATCGGCGCGGTGCGGCCCTCGACCGTCGCGCGCCCGTCGGCGGTGGCGATCATGTTCAGGAACACGAACGGGCGCTCGGCGGGGGCGGGTCCGGGGACCTCGGCGGCCACGTCCTCGGCGCTGAGGCCCTCCGCCGGCGTGGGCAGGAGGCGGCGGAAGGTCTCCATCGGCGGTGCAGCCTACGCGCTCCACCGAGGCGGCGAAGCGGTCGCCTGCGTCAGCCCTCTCGTCGCAGGTCGACGATGAGAGCGGCGTGATCGCTGAGGCCGTTTCTCCGCCATTCATGTGCGTACGCCGCCGCTGTCGGCGTGAGGCCATGGACGAGCACGTGGTCGAGCCGCCAGCCGCCGCGGTCCTGCGCGAACGTCCAGCTCGCCTCGCGGTGCTCGTAGCCGTGCAGCGCGCGGAACGCGTCGAGCCAGCCGTGCTCGTCGCGCAGGGTGTGGACGAGCGCGCGCTCGGCGGCGTCCCAGCGCTCGCCGCGCTCGGGGCGCAGCCGGCCGCTCGAGGCGTGGGCGAACGTGAGGACGCTGCCGTCGGCGTGCTCGCGGCGGGGGGTGTTGAGGTCGCCGCAGAGGACGCGCGGGGAGTGCGGCCGCGCACCGAGGTAGGCGGCGACCGCCGCGTGGGTGCGGATCTTGGCCAGCTCCGGCGCGGGCGCGATCGGCGAGTGCAGGTTGACCAGCTGGAGGTCGCCGTGGGCGGTGACGAGGATGCGCTCAGGCCAGGGCACGGCGGGCGGCTCGAGCGCGGTGAGCGGCTCGCGCGCGGCGGTCAGCACGCCGAGCGGGCGACGGCGCTCCGGCGGCGCGAGCGCGACCGTGTCGGCGTGGTGCGCGTAGCCGGCCTCCTCCAGCGCGGCGAGCCACGCCGGGAGCGTGCGCTTCGTGACCTCCTGCAGGGCGACGAGGTCGGCGCCGACCGCCACGACGACGGCTGCCTGCTCGGCCTGCCGGCTCGCGCGCCCGGCGACGTTCCACGTCACCACCCTCATGGGTAGAGCACCGCACCATGCAGATCGGATGCTTTCTCTCCTGTGAGGAGTTCGGGCCCCGGGATCTCGTCGAGCAGGCCAAGCGGGCCGAGCAGGCGGGCTTCCACGCGCTCTGGATCTCCGACCACTACCACCCCTGGAACGACGAGCAGGGCCACAGCGCGTTCGTGTGGTCCGTCATCGGCGCGCTCGCCGAGGCCGTCGACCTGCCGGTCACCACCGGCGTCACCTGTCCCACCGTCCGCATCCACCCCGCGATCATCGCTCAGGCGGCGGCCACGAGCGCCGTCATGACCGGCGGGCGCTTCAACCTCGGGGTCGGCAGCGGCGAGGCGCTCAACGAGCACATCCTCGGCGACCGCTGGCCGGAGGCGGACGTGCGGCTCGAGATGCTGCGCGAGGCGGTCGAGGTGATGCGCACGCTGTGGCAGGGCGGGCAGCAGTCGCACAGCGGCAAGCACTACACGGTCGAGAACGCGCGCGTCTACGACCTGCCGGAATCGTCCTTTCCCGTCCTCATCTCCGGCTTCGGGCCGAAGGCGGTCGCGCTCGCCGCCGAGATCGGCGACGGCTTCGTGACCACCTCCCCGGACAAGGACGCGATCGAGCAGTACCGCTCCGGCGGCGGCAAGGGCCCGGTCCACGCGGGCACCAAGGTCTGCTTCATGGACAGCGAGGACGAGGCGCGCAAGACGGTGCACCGGCTGTGGCCGAACGAGGCGCTCCCCGGCGAGCTCGCGCAGATCCTCCCCACGCCCTCGCACTTCGAGCAGGCCTGCGAGCTGGTCACGCCCGACCTTCTCTCGCCTCCGATGGGGCCGGACCTCGACGCGCATGCGGCGACGCTGCGGGAGTACGCTGACGCAGGAGTCGACGAGCTGTTCGTGCAGCAGATCGGCCCCGAGCAGGACGCGTTCTTCGACACCTGGGCGAAGGAGATCCTGCCCCAGTTTTGAAGCCGAACCGCTCCATCCCCTCCGCCACCGTCGTCCCGGTCCTCATCTACCCGGACGTGCGAGCCGCGGTGGCGTGGCTCGAGGCGGCGTTCGGCTTCCGCGAGCGCGTGAGGATCGGCGAGGACCACCGTGCGCAGATGCGGGTCGGCGACGACGGGGCGATGATCATCGGCGACGTGCGCCACGACCGCCGCCCGCCGCGGCCCGGCGAGTCGACGAGCTCGGTGCTCGTGCGGGTGGAGGATGCCCGCGCGCATTGCGAGCAGGCGCGGGCGCACGGCGCCACGATCCTGATGGAGCCGACCGACTTCGAGTACGGCGAGCGGCAGTACCACGCGGAGGACCTCGCCGGCCACCAGTGGACCTTCTCGGAGACCCTCGCCGACATGGCGCCGGAGCAATGGGGCGGCGAGACGGTAGACTGATCCGATCGTGCCGGGCAACCGTCCGGCGAAAGCAGTGCCAGCGTTCGTAGTTGTTGCCATCAGCACCTCCCGCGTATCGCCCGCACACAGCACCCGGGAGGGAAAATCCATATGGCAACCGGAACCGTGAAGTGGTTCAGCGACGAGAAGGGCTTCGGCTTCATCACGCCTGACGATCAGGGCAAGGACCTGTTCGTGCACCACACCGGCATCGCAGGCAACGGCTTCAAGTCGCTCGCCGAGGGCGCGAAGGTCAGCTACGACGCTGAGCAGGGCCCCAAGGGCCCGAGCGCCACGAACGTCCAGACGGTCTAACTCCGTCGCACAGCTTCCGCCGGCCCGCCTCACGGCGGGCCTGCGGTCGTTGGCCCCGAAACCCAACGAAGGGAACGACACATGGCGTCCAACGCAAA
The DNA here is from genome assembly GCA_963722815.1 of uncultured Solirubrobacteraceae bacterium. Taxonomy (GTDB): domain Bacteria; phylum Actinomycetota; class Thermoleophilia; order Solirubrobacterales; family Solirubrobacteraceae; genus DASQFQ01. Next base: position 185,571 of record CAVROM010000003.1, on the reverse strand, counting down.
GCGGAAGACGACGATGGCGAAGCTGAACCGCGAGGCCAAGATGCGCGACAAGAAGCTCCGCAAGCAGGCCCGGAAGGACCAGCGCAAGGCCGATGCCGCCGCAGGCATCACCACGTATGACGAGCAGCCGTCGCTCGAGACGGCGCCGGCGGATCAAGAGCGCTGAGCAGGACGGCGGTGACCGACCTCGTCACCGTCCCACCGCTCCAGGCTCCGCTGAGCTGGGACGTCGCACCCGCGACCTGGAACTTCGACGGCGCGCTCACCATCGCCGCGCCGCCCCGCACCGATCTGTTCCGCGACCCCGCCGGGAGCGAGCCGCAGACCGCCGCCCCGCGCCTGCTGGGCGACGTCGAGGGCGACTTCCAGCTCTCCACGCGCGTGAGCTGCACCTTCGAGGGTGCGTTCGACGCCGGCGCGCTGCTGCTGTGGGCGGACGAGGTGCGCTGGGTGAAGCTCGCGCTCGAGAGCTCACCCGCCGGTGAGCCGGGCGTCGTCTCCGTCGTGACCGACGGCCTGTCCGACGACGCCAACGCGTTCCCCGTGACGGGCGACGCGGCGTGGCTGCGGATCTCCCGGCTCGGGCCGGCGTGCGCGCTGCACGCCCGTCACGACGACGAGCCGTGGCGCTTCGTGCGCCACTTCCCGCTCGCCTCTACGAGCGCATTGCGCACGGGCTTCCTCGCCCAGTCCCCGACCGGCGAGGGCGCGACCGCGCGTTTCGAGACGATCGACTTCACCGTCGGACCGCCTGGTGGACCTCCGCTCAGGCGTGTGACTCAGGCCCTGTAGAAGCGCTTCGGCGTGTGCTTGACCTTCCTGGCCTTGCCGCGCTTGAAATGATCGCCGGTCCACGTGAAGCGGCGGATGCGGAACGAGCTCGGGCAGCAGTTCGGGTCGTGGCTCCCGTAGTGCGGCTGAATCGTCTCGAACGCGTGGCGGCTGCGAACCGACACGCCCACGTTGTAGCCCGGGCGGTAGAGCTGCGAGCTTCCCGCTCGAGCCGTCATCGCGACCCAGCAGCACCCCGAAGTGCGTGTCGCCGGCGGTGCCGCCGCTGCCAACCGTGAACACCGCGTCGATCCTGTCGTCGTTCGTGACGTCGTGGCAGCGGACGAGGTCGATGCCCGGTCCGAACCTGAGGTCGTCCTGCGTCAGCTTGCCGGACGCGATCAGCGCATCCTGGATCACGGTGGGGTTGCAGACGGCCGGCTTGGCGGCGGCGCTCGCCGGCATGAGGGCGAGCGCGGTGAGGGCGATGAGGAGGGCGAGTCTGGGCACCGCGCGACTCTAACGCTGGATCATCAGGTAGGTCGAGCGTTGACGGCCGTCCAAGGTGCCGGATAGGTTGAGGCATGCCGAAGCTCCGAACCCCTGGCCTCATCGTCGGCGCCGCACTTGTCGCTGCCGCCCTGGCCCCCTCATCAGGACAAGCAGTGGGCGCGCGCGCAGCGGCCTGCACCCCGGTCAAGAACGTCGAGGCGATCATCGACGACTCAGGCTCGATGACCGGTACTGACTCGAGCCGCCTGCGGGTCCAGGCGATGGACCTGCTGATCAACGCGCTGCCCGACGGCACGCAACTCGGCGCCATCCAGTTCGGCTCGAGCTTCGATCCGGCGACGCCGTCCGCGAGCGTCGTGTTCCCGGTCGAGGCGATCGGCCCCAACGCGGCCGCCATGAAGTCCGCGCTGGACACGCAGATCCAGGGCGACGACGGCGGCACCGACTACAACGCGGCGTTCGACACCGGCCGCTCGGCCAACCCCGGCGCCGGCGCGCGGATCTTCCTGACCGACGGCGGCCACAACTCCGGCGAGTACAACAACACCCACCTCAACCCGCCGCCGCAGGGCCAGACGCCGACCTACGTGATCGGCTTCAGCGCGGGTCTCGCAGGGCCCGACGACCAGGCACGGCTGGCCAAGATCGCCAGCGACACCGGCGGCCGCTACTTCCCGCTGCCGGACGCCAGCGCGCTCCAGTCGGTGATGAACGAGATCGAGACGACGCTCTCGTGCCAGACGCCGCCGAAGACGTTCAACGACTCGCTCGCGCAGGGCAAGAGCAAGGCGCACACGGTGAAGGTCAGCTCCAAGTCCAAGTCGGCGCAGCTCGCGCTCTCGTGGACGAGCCCGCTCGACAAGTTCACGATCTCGGGCATCAGGATCGTCCGCAAGGGCCACGTCGTGGCCAAGTCGGCGCGCAAGCACAAGAAGCCCAAGAAGCTCAAGGTGAAGGTGAAGACCGGCTCGACCTTCGCGGTGATCAAGGTCTCGCGCCTGGTCAAGGGCACGCTGAAGTTCAAGGTCAAGGCAGCCACCATCGGCTCCGGTGCAGCCGAAGGTCACGCTGACGACCCAGGTGAGCCAGAGTCGCCGCCGCTGACCGCATAGACGCCGCGCTCGCGCGGCGGCTGGTCGACAGCCAGTTCCCCCGGTGGTCGGAGCTTCCGATCACCGGGGTCGAGGTCGACGGATGGGACAACCGGACGTTCCGGCTCGGCTCCGAGCTGAGCGTCCGGCTCCCGAGCGGCGAGTGGTACGCGCAGCAGGTCGACAAGGAGCAGTGCTGGCTGCCGGTGCTGGCGCCCCGGCTCCCGCTGCCGATCCCGACCCCGGTCGCGCAGGGCGAGCCTGGCGAGGGCTATCCGTACCGCTGGTCGGTCTACCGCTGGCTCGAGGGCTCGCTCGCGGCGAGCGCGCCGATCGCCGACCCGGTCGCGTTCGCCACCGACCTGGCGGGCTTCCTGCGCGCGCTGGCGGCGATCGACGCCACCGGCGGCCCGGAGCCGGGGCAGCACAACTTCTTCCGCGGCGGCCCGCTCGCGTACTACGAGCGCGAGGCGCTGGAGGCGATCGAGCGGCTCGGTGACGAGATCCCGCGCGAGGCGGTGCAGCGCACGTGGGCGGACGCGATGGCGAGCGAGTGGGAGCGCGACCCGGTGTGGTTCCACGGCGACGTCGCCGCCGGGAACCTGCTGGTCCGCAAACGCCGGCTCGCCGCGGTGCTCGATTTCGGCTCCTCCGGCGTCGGCGACCCGGCCTGCGACATGGCGATCGCCTGGACGTTCCTGTCGGGCGAGGCCCGCGACCGCTTCCGCTCCGAGCGCGGCGTCGACGCCGCCACCTGGTCGCGCGGCCGCGGCTGGACGTTGTGGAAGTCGCTGATCACGATGGTCGGCGCGCTCGAGCAGGACGACGACGAGGCGGTCGCCGCGCGGCGGCGCGAGATCGACGTCATCACCGCCGACTTCGCCGCGGAGCGCTGAGCGTGTCCGCGCTCAGTTCAGATCCGCGCGCTTGACCATCGCGTCGACCGCCTCGGTCACCTCGGGGATGCGTTCGCAGACGCGGATCCCGGGCTCGGAGCGCACGCGCGAGCTGAGCCCGCGGCCGCCGATCACGAAGCTCATCTGCGGCCGGACCTGCTGCACCTCGTCGATCGCGAGCAGCGTACGGTCGGTGCCGCCGGGCATCGTCGCGCTCAGGCAGATGACGTGCGGCTCGTGGCGACCGGCCGCGGCGGCGAGGTCGGCGGCCGGGACGTCGGGGCCGAGCATGACCACGTCGTAGCCCGCGTCGCCGAGCAGGTTGTCGACCATCCGCAGCGCGACCACGTGCAGCTCGCCCGCGGGCGTGGCGAGCATGACCCGGTGGGCCCCGCGGGCGACCGCCAGCCGCTCCGCCTCGCGCTGCAGTGCGAGCACGCGGGTCGAGATCTCGGTGGCGAGATGCTCGTCAGCGACGGTGATCTCGCCGCGCTCCCAGAGGTCGCCGACGAGCCACAGCGCGGGGGCGATGATCTCGTCGTCGATCTCCGCCGCGCTGAGCTTCGCCTCCATCGCCTCGCGGATGGCGATCTCGGCCGCGACCTCGTCGCCCATCAGCAGCGCCGCCGCATACGTGCGGCCGAGTTCGGCGACCATCTCGCAGCGCTGTTCGCCCATCGGTGCCCCGGGACGGACCATATCCGCCCCGGGGCAGTTCGACAGGACTGTCCTCCCTAGGAGGCTCTTCGTCCGGGTCCTCGTCGGCCGCCAGCTTCAGCGAGCCGTCGAGCACCTCCTGCAGGTGGCGCTGCTGGATCGGGAGCGCGCAGTCGCACAGCGTCTGCAGGTCGGCATGCCCGGCCTTCTCGTTCATCTTCGCCACGATCGACCAGTGGCCGACCTCGCCGGCCTCGGCCATGGTGAGGAACTCGAACCCGTCGAGCGGGTCGTCCTCGCCGCCGAGGTACGCCTCGCGCATCTCGGTGGCCTCCTGCTTGACCGAGCGCGCCGCTTCGACGATCGCGGTCTTCTTGCCCTTGAACGACCCCGGCCAGCGCGGTGCAGCGCTCCTGCGTCTCGCGCGCGTCCTCGCGGCCTGCTCGAGCTTGGCCGCGAGGGCCTCGTGCTCGGAGTCCCAGCATGCCGCGCACCTGGCGCGTGGCGTCCTGGGCGGCCATCGCCAGGCCGAGCACCTCGGCCAGCTTGCTCTCGAGGTTGGTGAGCGTCGCCACTAGGACACGGCCTCCTTGACCTTGTCCATGACGCCCTTGCTGTCGTTGGCCACGATGCCGGTCGGCTCGTCGGGGAGGCCGGCGGCGGTGCGCAGCTTGCGCGCGATCTCGGCGATCTCCTCGGGCGCGTAGTCGGGCGCGAATACGCCCTCCTGGGCCGGCAGGTCGAACGGCGGGAAGCCCTCGGGCGCGTCGTCGATGATCACGAGCTCGTCGCCCGTCTCCGGGTGCGGGCCGTTGAAGACCGCGGCGAGCTCCTGGTAGTCGCTCGGCGAGAAGCGGTAGAGCTTCGTGTGCTCGCCGCGCTCGATATGCGGCTGGGACTCCGGGATCTTGTCGGTCGGGATCCGCGGGGAGGGGAAGAGCTTCATCAGATCGGCGCCGGTGAGGTTCTCCACCGCGCGCGCGTAGGCGACCTGGTGGACGCCGCCGCGGACGAGCAGGTAGCCGGTCAGCGCGCGGGCCGCCGGGTGGTCGCACATCTCGTAGACCTTGAGCTTGTTGTTGCGCGCGCCGGTCTCGAGGAAGAAGTTGTGTACGAGATCCTCGACGAGGTCGCCCGTCGAGGTGATGTAGTCGCCGTTCCACGGCTTGCCGTTCGAGTCCTGACACAGCGCGGCCGCGCCGCCGGCGATGATCTGCTGCGGGTTGAGCAGGTCGGCCGGCTTGGGGAGCGAGCCCTTCTCGCCGGCGCCGGTGAGCATCGTGTTGATCGTCGTGGCGACGAGCTCGATGTGGCCGAACTCCTCGGCGGCGATGTTGGCGACGAGGTCGTAGAACGGCCGCGCGCCCTGGCGCAGGCGGAAGTTGAACGACTGGAACGTGTAGTTCATGAAGGTCGACATCTCGCCGAACTTGCCGCCCATGAGCTCCTGCACGACGGCAGCGCCGGCGGGGTCGGGATCGGACGGCGGCGGGAGCTCGGTCTGGATGCGATCGATGCGCAGGATCACTGCGGAACCTCCTGGGGAGCAATGGGTCTGACGATTCGGAGGGGCTAGCCCGCCGCTGCCACCCGGGAAACCTCCGGTGCCGTACTTCTGACCCGTTGCCCTGGTCCACGCGCGCTTCCTCGGCACGAGCCGGCCGGCGCCGCGCTCGGCCGCGCCGCGGACCCTCAGGCCTCGTGCCCGGGCTCGATCCGCTTCGCGCGGTGGAAGCTGAACTCGTCGGCGTCGGTCCCGCGCTCCGCCAGCACCGGCTCGAGCAGGATCGCGTCGTGGTCGCCGGCGTCGAGCCGCTCCAGCACGCGGCCGACGAAGCGGTTGGGGCAGGCGTCGAGCAGCGGCGTGCCGCCCGGCCCCGGCTTCCACCCGACGCGCGCGAACTTGTCGACCTCATCGCCGGTCTCGCCGCCGAACAGCTCCGCCACCTCCGCCTGCTCCTCGGGGACGAAGTGCACGCCGAGCAGCTCGGTGCCCTGGGCGACCCGGTAGGTGCGGTTCTTGTGCGAGAGGCAGACGAGGAAGCGCGACGGGTCGATGCTCGCCTGGGTGGCGAACCCGATCAGGCAGCCGGAGCGCTCGCCGTCCGCGCACGCGGTGACGATGAACATCGGGTAGTCGAGGTCGCCGACGAGCGAGTTGAAGGTCGACCCGGTCACGCGTTCCAGGTGAGGATCACCCGCCGCTCGCGCTCGAAGCCGAGCGTCGAGAGCGTCGCCGTGCCGAGCCGGAGCTTCCCGCCGCCGTCGGGTGCGAGGCCGATCCAGCGGCCGGCGAGCTCGCGCAGCAGGTGCGAATGGGCGAAGAGCAGCGTGTCGCCGTCGGCCGCCAGCGCGCGCTCGATCACGCGGTCGGCGCGGGCGGCGAGCTGCGCGAGCGTCTCACCGCCGGGGCAGTCGTCGCGCCACACGTCCCAGCCCGGGCGCTCGACGCGGATCTCCTTCGTGGTCCGCCCCTCGTAGACGCCGTAGTCGCGCTCCTTCAGGTCGGCGTCGAGCTCGGCGCGGTCGCCGAAGCCGGCGAGCTCGGCGGTGCGGCGCGCGCGCTGCATCGGCGAGCAGAGCACGAGCGCGAACTCGCGCCCGGCGAGCCTCGGCGCGACCTCGCGCGCCTGCGCCTCGCCCTCGGGCAGCAGCGGCAGGTCGGTGGTGCCGGTGTGCTGGCCGGAGCGGCTCCACTCGGTCTCGCCGTGGCGGACGAGGACGACCTCGCGGCTCACAGCTTCGCCCGGTAGCGGCGCATGTCGGCGTGGGTCCAGTCGCCGTGTGTCTGGGTGCGGAGGCGCGCGACGCGCTCGTGGTGGTAGGGGCTCGAGAGGCTCTCGGAGTGGCCGATGACGTCCTTCGTCCTGATGCCGTAGCGCGACTGCAGCCAGCGCGTGAGGCGGAGCGACGCGCGCAGCTGCTTGGGACGGCCGAGGATCTCGGCGTCGGCGGAGCCGACGTGCTCGATGCCGATCGCGCGGTCGTTGAGCCCGACCGTGTGGCGGCAGATGTACCCGAGGCTGACCAGCTGGTAGATCGTGCCGTCCTTGTCGACGATGAAGTGCGAGCACACGCCGGGGCGCTCGTGCAGCTCGACGTCGGGCGCATTGGAGGCGAACGTGTTCCAGGCGGAGGAGAACGTCGAGGACACCGTGTAGTGCTCGACGATCACCTTCGGTTGCAGGCGGTCGGTGCTCGTGCCGTAGTGGCGCTTGGCGTAGGCGCGGGTCTGCGCGCGGCGGGTGGCGCCGAAGGGGATGCGGCGCCACACGATGCGCGGGCGGGGAGGCGCCGCCGCGGCCCCCGCCGCAGGCCCCGCCCCCACCGCCGCTTTGCCGGCCGCCAAGACCGCCCTTTCGTGCCGCTTCGCGGACGCCGCGCTGAGCGGGCCCGCGGGCAGCTCGACCACGAACGCGTTCGTGCCGGGGAACGTGTGGTTCTGCCAGCCGGTGGCCGTGCCGCGGTAGCGCGGGAGCTGCCGCGCGGGCAGGCCGACGCGGCGCGCGTAGGCGCGGACCACCCGCCGGTCGACGCCGTCGGACAGGTTCACCAGCCGCATGTGCTGGTGGTACCAGACCGTCACCGCTGGATGCAGGCGCCGCACGAGCCGCCGCACCGCGCGCGACTCAGGCTCCGAGAACGCGCGCCGGCCCGGAAAGTAGGTGTCGAACGCGCGCCCGCCGCCGGCCCAGCGGCGGCCGAAGTTGCGGTTGAGGTCGACGCCGCGGGCGTTCTGCCGCGTGCCGCGGCGGACGCCGTCGGGATTCACGGTGTCGACGAGCCACAGCTCGACGCCGGCGGGCGGCGTCGAGTGGCGGAGGCGGGAGATCACCGCGCGCCCGGCGGTCTCGTTGCCGTGGATCGAGCCGACGACCAGAACCTTCACCAGGCCCTCCCCCACGCGCTCGGCGCGCAGCGGCTGGTGATCGGCGGAGTGGCCGAACAGGAGCGATGCGGCGGCGGCAGCCAGGGCGAGCACCCGCGGCACGGTAGCGTCCGCGATCGTCATGGACTCGATCGTCATCGTCGGCGCGGGGACCTTCGGCGCCTCGCTCGCGTGGTGGCTCGCTCGCGACGGCGTGCAGGTCACGCTCGTCGACCAGTTCGAGCCCGGCGACCGCCGCGCCACCTCGGGCGGCGAGACGCGGCTGATCCGCTGCGGCCACGGCGCCGACGCGCACTACACCGCCTCCGCGCGCCGCGCCCGCACGCTGTGGCGGGAGCTCGAGGCCGAGTCGGGCGCTGACCTGCTGATCGAGTGCGGGCTGGTGTGGTTCGCCCGCGAGGCCGACGGCTGGGAGGCGGTGTCCGAGGCCACGATGCGCGCCCAGGGCATCCCGGTCGAGCGGCTGAGCGTCGAGCAGGGGGCGCGGCTGTTCCCGAGTTTCCGCGGCGACGACCTCGAGTTCCTCCTCCACGAGCCGGAGGCCGGCGTGCTGCGTGCGCAGAAGGCGATCCAGACGCTCGCCGCGCAGGCCCGCGGCCACGGCGCGAAGCTCGTGCGGGGCCGGGCCGCGCCCGAAGGGGATCACGTCACGGTCGACGGCGAGGCGCTGGAGGCGGACGCCGTCGCGTGGTCGTGCGGCGGCTGGCTGTCGCAGCTCTTCCCCACGCTTGTGAGCGTGAAGACCACGCACCAGGACCTCTTCTTCATGGACGGCGGAGAGCCGTGGACACACGCGCCGGGCTGGGTGGACTACGACGGCGCGGTCTATGGCACCGGCGACCTCGACGGGCTCGGCGTCAAGGGCGCGCCCGACTTCGAAGGCCCGCGGCTGGCCCCCGACGACGACCTGCCGCAGAGCAACCCGGACAACGAGCGCTGGATCCGCGACTACTTCGCCCGCCGCTTCCCGGCGCTCGCCGACGCGCCGCTGAAGTCCTCCACCACGTGCCGCTACGAGCTGTCGCCCGACTCGCACTTCATCGCCGCCCCGCACCCCGAGCACGCGAGCGTCTGGCTGCTCGGCGGCGGCTCCGGCCACGGTTTCAAGCACGGCCCGGCGATGGCCGAGCGGATGGCCGGCGCGCTGCGGGAGGAGGAGCCGATGCCCGAGCGCTTCCGGCTCGGCCCGCGCGCCGCGGCGCACTCGATGCGGACGGCCGGCTCGAACCCCCAGGCCGGCGACGCCGGGCCTTAGCCCTCCTCGGCGAGGAGCTCCGCGAGCATGTCGAGCCGCCGTGCCAGCGCCGCGGCCCACTCCCTGGTCGGCTCGACGTCGACCGGGGCCAGGTGGGCGACCGAGTGGTTGGCGCGCACCGCGTCGACCCAGGCGCGGCGGTGATCGATGTAGGCGGTGAGCGCCTCTTCCGGCGTGTCGATGTCGTCCGTGACGAGGTACAGCGGCGGGAGGTCGCCGGCCACGACCCACACCTCGCGGTCGACGTCGGGCGCGGCCGGCTCGGCCACGGCGAGGAAGACGCCGAACACCCCCTCGACCGCGAGCCCGCACTCGAGCCGCTCCACGCTCCGCCAGTAGCCGGTGCGCAGGAGGTAGGCCCGCGCCTCGTCCTCCAGAACCAGCGCCATCGCACCGCATCTTCGGGTATGAACCGGTCCGATGCGACTCGCTCTTGCTCTCGCGCTCATGCTCCTCCTCGCGACCGCGGCTCCGGCCGGCGCTCAGGGTCTCGCGCCGGGCATCCCGCCGCCGGGCGCCAACAACCCCGCCTGCAAGCCGGCCGCCGCCCACCCGTATCCGGTCATCCTCGTGCACGGAACGTTCGGCGACATGACGGTCTCGTGGAACACGATCGCACCCGCGCTCGAGGCGCGCGGCTACTGCGTGTGGGCGCTCGACTACGGCAACCGCGGGACCGGGGACATCGACCGCTCCGCCGACCAGCTCGTCGCCTTCATCGCGATGGTGAGGGCGAAGACCGGCGCGGCCAAGGTGTCGATGATCGGCCACTCGCAGGGCGGGATGCTGGCGCGCTACGTCACCGTCCGGCGCGGGCTGCTCGGCGTCGTCGACGAGGTCGTCGGTCTCGCTCCCTCGAGCCACGGCACGACCAACCCGCTCGCCGGCCCCGCCGGCGTGTTCGGGTGCACCGCGTGCGCGCAGCAGAAGGCGGGCTCGGCGTTCATGCGCAAGGTCAACCAGCCGCCGCCCGAGGCGCCCGGGCCCGCCTGGTACACGACCGTCACGACCACGCACGACGAGGTCGTCACGCCCTACCGCTCGCAGGCGCTGGCCGGCGACCACGCCACCAACGTGATCCTCCAGGACCGCTGCCCGGCCGACCCGTTCGAGCACGTCACGATCGTCGGCGACCCGGTCGCGCTGCAGTGGGCGATCGACGCGCTCGACTCCCCTGGCGCGGCGGATCCGAGCTTCCAGCCCGACTGCTCCGGGTTCGCGGTCGTCACCACCAAGCGGCTGAAGATCGCGCTCGGGAAGCGCACGGCCAAGGGGATCCGCGTGCGCTGCTCCGGCCCGGCGGGCGCCGTCTGCATCGGGCGCCTCGTCAGCGGACACCGCAAGAAGGCCTTCCGGATCCGCGCCGGCACGAGCAAGGTCGTGCGCTTCAAGGCCCGCCGCGTCCGCGCCGTGCTCCCGCTGCCCGGCGGCGGCGCGCAGGTCCTGACGCGCCGCTAGGCGCCAAGCCAGGCAGCTTGCTGCCCAGCGGGGGGTATCGCTTGCGCTGAACCCCTCGCACACGCGAGGATCGGCGGCATGTACGACTACGTGATCGTGGGCGCCGGCTCGGCCGGCTGCGTGCTGGCCAACCGCCTGTCCGAGGACCCGGACACCTCCGTCTGCCTCATCGAGGCGGGCCCGCCGGACAGCGAGGAGGGCCTCCACATCCCCGTGGCGTTCTCGCAGCTGTACAAGACGCCGTTCGACTGGGACTTCGCGACCGAGCCGGAGCCTGCGCTCGACGGCCGCAACGTCTACCTCCCGCGCGGCCGCGTGCTCGGCGGCTCGTCGTCGCTCAACGCGATGATCTATATCCGCGGCAACCGCCGCGACTACGACGAGTGGCGCGAGCTCGGCAACCCCGGCTGGGGCTGGGACGACGTCCTCCCCTACTTCAAGCGTGCCGAGGACAACGAGCGCGGCGGCTCCGAGTTCCACGGCGCCGGTGGCCCGCTCAGCGTCTCGGACTCGCACTCGATGCACCCGCTGGCCGACGCGTTCGTCGAGGCCGCCGCGGCCACCGGCCTCGACCGGCTCGACGACTTCAACACCGGCGAGCAGGACGGCGTCGGGCGGTACCAGCTGACGCAGCGCAACGGCATGCGCTGCTCGACCGCCGTCGCCTACCTGCACCCCGCGCTGCCGCGCGAAAACCTGACGCTCATCCCGATGGCGCTCGTGACGCGCGTGCTGTTCGACGGCAGCCGCGCGAGCGGCGTCGAGGCCGTGGTCGACGGCACGCCGACCGAGCTGTCAGCCGCCCGCGAGGTGATCCTGTGCGCCGGCGCGTACCAGTCGCCACAGCTGCTGATGCTCTCCGGCATCGGCCCGGCCGACGACCTCACCGCGCTCGGCATCGACGTGCGCCTCGACCAGCCCGCGGTCGGCGGCAACCTCCAGGACCACCTCAACGCCGGAATCATCCTGTTCACCGACGACCCGACCACGCTCGAGACCGCCGAGACGGAGGAGAACGTCGCGCTCCTGCAGACGCAGGGCCGCGGCCCGCTGACCTCCAACATCGCCGAGGCCGGCGGCTTCTGGCGCTCGCGCGACGGGCTCGACGCGCCCGATATCCAGTTCCACTTCGCGCCGGTGATGTTCGCTGACGAGGGGCTGCTCGACCCGTTCGACCACGCGTACTCCTACGGCGTCTGCGTGGTCAGGCCGACCTCGCGCGGCAGCGTCTCGCTGCGCTCCGCCGACCCGGCCGACAAGCCGAGGATCGTCCACAACTACCTCACGACCGAGGACGACTGGGCGGCCACGATCGCCGGCATCCGGCGGTGCCTGGAGATCCGCGAGCAGTCGCCGCTGAAGGGCTGCGAGCGCGCGCCCTACGAGGTCCCGGACGGCGACAGCGACGAGGCGATCCGCGCCCACGTGCGCGAGAAGAGCCACGACATCTACCACCCGACCTCCACCTGCGCGATGGGAGCAGTGGTCGACGCCGAGCTCCGCGTCCTGGGCGTCGACGGCCTGCGCGTGGTCGACGCCTCGGTGATGCCGAACGTGACCCGCGGCAACACCAACGCGCCGACGATCATGATCGCCGAGAAGGCCGCCGACCTCGTGCGCGGCACGGTGCCGGCGCCCGCGGAGGTGACCGCCGTCTAGCGCAGCTTGGCGGGCTTGCCGCGGAAGCCGTGCTTCCGCTTGACGACGACGATGCGGCGCATCACGACGCGGTTGCCGGCGACCGAGCGCATCCGCACGGTCACGGTGATGCCGGCGCGGTGCTTCTCGCGCAGCTGCTTCTTGAGCCGCTTGAGCCCGCGCTTGGTGAACTTCAGCGTGTAGCGCTTCGCGCCGCCGATCTGCTTCTGCGTGACCCACCTCTTGGTCTTGCCCTTGACCTTGATGGCCTTGAAGACGTGCCGCGACATCAGGACGCGGGCCCGCTTGGCCTTGCGGCCCATCCGCGCCTTCTTCGGCGCGTTGTCGATCGCGGCGCTGAACTTCAGCTTGCAGCGCAGCTCGCAGGCGACCCACACCTTCAGCTTGCGCGGTGTGACCACCTTCTGGGCGGGCACGCGCAGCACCACCAGTCGGGGCGGCTTGCCGCCCTGGGGGAGCACCGGGGGCGCGGGGGTGGGCGCGGACGGGATCGGCGGCCTCGGCGCGACCGGGTCCTTCTCGCTGATGTTCCAGGCCATCGCGACCTCCACGCTCGAGCCCTGCTGGGCGTTGTCGCCGAGCGTCGGGCCGGGCGGCACGCCGGTGTCGGGGAACGTCGCGGTGACCTTGTAGGTGCGGGACTGGCGGCCCTTGAGGTCGGCGAGCGGGATGTTGCCGGCCGTCGCGAGCGCCATCTGGACGGGCGCGCTGCCGGTGGAGAGGTCGTCGATGCGCAGCCGCAGGACGCTCGAGAGGCGGCCGCCGTAGAGGCCGGGCGTGTCGTGCAGGCCGGTGATCGAGAGCCCGAGCCTGCCGGTGCGGTCGCCCTTGTTGGTGAGCGTGATGATGCCGGTCACGCTGTCGCCAGGCTTGATGCCGGTGCCCTGCAGCAGCGCGACGTTGGCCTTGCTGGACGAGAGGCCCACGGGGCCCTGGGCGGAGATGCGGCCGAGCTTCGGATCGGTCGGCAGCGCCGACGCGACACCGGCGATCAGCAGCAGCAGGAAGATGGTCGCGAGGGCCGCCCCTTGCCCGCGCATCTCATGCCGCCTCTCGCTGAGCGGCCAGCTGGCCGCCCTCGCGCCAGAGGCCGGCGAGCATGGACAGCGCGATCAACAGCGCCGGTATCGCGAGCAGGATGAACCGCAGCTTGGCGTTGCCGAGGGCGATGAAGAGCCAGCCCAGATACGGGACGGAGAAGGCGTAGCGTGCCTGTCTCGGCTTGCTGAGCTGGAAGTTGCGCGGGTCGGCGACGGCGTTGTTGTCGCCCTTGGTGCGGAAGACGGGGCCGCCCTTCTTACCGGTCTTGCGGGAGATGAGGCGGTGGGTGACGGGCTCGGTGTTGCCGGGCGGGACGTAGGTGATGACGTCGCCCTTGCGGAGATCGGACACGTTCACGATCTCGTCGAAGACCAGCGATCCGCGGTGGATCGTCGGCTCCATCGAATGGCCGACCAGCACGTAGCGCTGGTAGCCGAGGAGCCCCGGGACGAACGTGATGGCCATCGCGGCCAGGATCGCCAGGAGCAGAACGGACATGAGCCCGCGGCCGGCCGAAGTGGCCAGCGCGCGGGCTCGTGAACCGATGGTCGCGGACGACCGGGTCATTACTGGCTGACTGCGTCCCAGGCGTAATCGACCGAGGTGCTGGCGCTCTGGTAAGCGTTGTCACCGCTGGTCGGGCCGGCGGGCAGGCCGCCGTCGGGGAACGAGACGGCGAAGTCGTACGTCTTCGTCGCGCCCTCGGCGATCGTGCCGGCGGGGCGGGAGTTCATGTTGCCGAGCTTGCCGCTGTAGACGGTCGAGCCGTCAGACGTGTCGGTGATGACGAGGTCGAGCTTCGACGACAGCGCGGGACCGCTGTTCGAGACGTTGCTCTTGGACAGCGTCAGCACGCCGGCGGCGTCGCCGGAGTTGGTCAGCGTCACGGTGCCGTGATCGCTGTGACCCGGCACGAGGCCGTGGATGTCGAGGATGGCGCCACCGTTCTTGTCGGTGTCGATCTTCATGACACCGGCAGCGACGACGTTGCCGACGTTCGGGGTGGTCGAGGTGAAGCTCGCACCCGAGGCGACGGCCATCATGGCGGCCAGCATCAGGATGAAGAGAGCACCGACGACCTTGCGGGGGGAAGCCTGCCACAGGGCAGAAACGCGCTTCATGTTGTGTTCCGTTCCTTTCGAACAGTGGGGGGACACCTGAGGGATCTCGCCCCCTATCGGCGGGAAGGAACGCTTCTCTTGATTTTCTGACTAGGACGTTCGTCCAGTCTGGCCGTTCGTCGGACCGTGAACTAGTCCACGAGACGGCGCTCAACGGCCCACCGGCTGAGCTCGTGCCGGTTGGAGAGCTGGAGCTTTCGCAGCACCGCCGAGACGTGCGCCTCGACGGTTTTCGCGGAGATATGGAGCCTCGCCCCGATCTCTTTGTAGAGGTAGCCGCGGGCGATGTGCTGGAGCACCTCGCGCTCGCGCGCGGTCAGCTGGTCGAGCTCGGCGTCGACGGCCGGGGCCGGCTGGTCGCCGCCCGCGAAGGCGTCGAGCACGAAGCCCGCGAGCCGCGGGGAGAAGACGGCGTCGCCGCCCGCCACGCGACGCACCGCGTCGGCCAGCTCGGGCCCGGAGATCGTCTTAGTGACGTAGCCGCGCGCGCCGGCGCGGATGATCGCGATCACGTCCTCGGCGGCGTCGGAGACCGAGAGGGCGAGGAAGCGCTGGGCCGGCCGCTTGCGCGCGACGTCGCGGATCACCTGCACGCCGCCGCCGCCCGGCATCTGGACGTCGAGCAGCACCACGTGGGGCTCGAGCTCGACGATGCAGCGCACCGCGTCCTCGACCGTGGCGGCGTCGCCCAGCACCTCGACGAGGCCGTCGAGCTCCGCGCGCACGCCGGAGCGGAACAGCTGGTGGTCGTCGACGATGACGACGGTCGGCGCGTCGCTCATGTCCGCGCCATCCGCAGCTCGACCTCGGTGCCCTCGCCGGTCGTCGAGTGGATCGCCGCGGTACCGCCGTGGCGCTCCATGCGGCCGACGATCGACTCGCGCACGCCGCGGCGGTCGGCCGGGACCGCGCCGGGGTCGAAGCCCGGGCCGCGGTCGCGCACGAACACCTCGAGCTCCTCGTCGCGCACCTCGGCGAACACCGACACCGCCGCGCCCTCGCCGAACTTCGCGGCGTTGACGATCGCCTCGCGCGCCGCCGCCACCACCGCCTCGGCGTGGTCGTCGAGCTGCGCGTCGCCGACCGCGACGACGTCCACCGGCACGCCGTGCGCGTCCTCCGCCTCGGCGGCGGCCAGCTCGAGCGCGGCCTTGAAGGTCGAGCGCTCGCCGAACGGGCGGCCGCCGTTGAGCCAGGCGCGCAACTCACGCTCCTGGCGGCGGGCGAGCGCCGCGACGTCGCGCGGGTTGTCGGCCTGGCGCTGCATCAGCGCGAGCGTCTGCAGGACGGAGTCGTGCAGGTGCGCGGCGAGCTCGGCGCGCTCCTGGGAGCGCACGCGCTCGGCGCGCTCGTCGGCGAGCCCGCGCACGAGCCGGATCCAGAACGGCGCGAGGATCAGCGTGGCCGCGACCAGCACCACGACCACCGGCAGCACCATGTCTCGGGCGGGGGCCAGCTGGTCGTTGAAGTAGAGGAAGAGGAGCGCGGCGCCGACCACCAGCCCGACGCCCAGCGCCGCGCGCCCGAGCGCGCTGTTGCCAGCGCGCCGGCGCTCGACCTCGGTCGGCTCCGGCGCGGGCTGCGCGGCGCTCGCCGACTGGCGCCAGATCAGCGCGCCACCCGCGGCGGCGAGCACGAACGGCCACACCAGCGCGTCGCCGACCCACAGCCCCCACTGGCGGAACAGCAGCAGCACCGCGAACATGAGCATCCCGATCCCGGTCGCGACGCTCCACGAGTCGCGACTGCCGGGCACCCGCAGGGCGGGCGCGCGGGAGTCGCCCTCGGCCGGCAGCAGCGCCCACGCCAGGCCGTAGGCGACCAGCCCGAGCCCGCCCGCAGCGGTGGCGGCGATGAACACGACGCGCAGGACGATCGGGTCGATGCCCAGCCGCCGCCCGAGCCCGGCGCAGACGCCGCCGATCACGGCGTCGCCGCGGTCGCGGCGCAGCGGCGGTGGCGTGGCGGCCGCGCTCATGCCCGTCATGTTGACAAGCTCAGCGCCGCTTGCCGGTCAGCCCGAACGCGAGCAGGATCGAGCCGATGGTGGCGAGCAGCGCAGGCCACAGGTAGCCGAAGCGCAGGTCGAGCACCTCGAGCTGGTCGAGCAACAGCAGCGTGCCGAGCGCGCAGATCGCGAGCCCGGCCGCGAGCGAGGCGGGGTCGAAGCGCTTCACGCCGCCTCCTTGCACGCCGCGTTGGAATCGACGCCGGGGCTGAGGTCGGCGACCCGGTTGCGGCCGAAGTCGAAGCTGCGGTCGAAGGCGTTGTCGACGTGCTTGTCGCCCTCCCAGTCGGTGAAGCTCGACCGGTCGTTGACCACCTGCAGCTCGCCGATGCCGACGTCGCCGTGAATGACCAGGCGCTTCACGCCGGCGCCCTCGACCGGGCTCTGGCGCCAGTCGACGTCGAGGCCGCCGTTGTCGCGGTCGAGGACGCGGGCGTAGCCGGCGCCGACGCGGACGTCGGAGGCGACGCAAACGTCGTCGGGCACGAACAGGCGGACGCTGCCGATGCCCATGTCGAGCTTGAGCGGCGTGCGCCCGGGCGGGAGGTCGACCCGCGTGAGGTCGAGCCGCAGCTGGCCGATGCCGAGCTGGTAGCCGTCCTCGAGCTCGGCCACGGTCGTCGGCTGGTAGTCGCGCTCACCGACGCCGCCATTGACGTCGAGCCCGGCCGCGGCGACGAAGCCGAGCGGGATCGCGATCACCAGCGCGGGCAGCACGAGCCAGCGCCGGCCGCCCAGGAACGAGGAGATGACGAGCGCGCCGCCGAGCGCGATCACGAGGCCGGCGATCACCGCGCCGCCGCCGAGCGCGGCGCCGAACGCCACGGCCACGAAGCCGAGGGCGGCGACCACGATCAGCAGCAGGGCGAGCCCGATCTTGGCGGCCGGGGTGCCGCCGTGCTCACCGCCGGCCGCGCGCCACAGCAGCACGCCGACGATCGCGATCACCCCGATGGCGATCAACGGCGGGGCGAGGAAGAACAGCCCGTGGCCGAGCAGCACGACCGCGGCCAGCGCGAGCACGGCTGCACCTGCGATCGTGGCGGCGCGGCTGCGGTCGGTCGGGGCCTGCCCCGGCACCGGGTCCTCGGGCACGAGCACCCAGGCAGCGAGGTAGGCGAGCACGCCGGCGCCGCCGGCGAGGGTCAGGACCACGAAGCCGATCCGGAAGATGATCGGGTCGATGTCGAAGTAGCGGCCGAGCCCGCCGGCCACGCCGGCAAGCACCTTGTCGGAGGAGGAACGGGTGAGCCGGCGCGGAACCGGGGGAGGATCGGCGGGCGGAGGCGACTGGGGAATGGTTGGGGCGTCGGACATGTGGCAAGGCTGGCGTATGGGGGCGTCCGCGCCAATTGGGAATGTCCCCTAGGGATCCCCCATCTCGACCCTCAAGTCTCGGTCCTAGACTGACGTTAAGTAGGTAACGCAAGGAAGTGAGGTCCAGCACCATGACCAGCGAACGCACCCAGGCCTACGGCCGCATCGTCAAGACGCTCGAGGAGATCGGGCCGGTCAAGCTGCTGCCCGCCGAGCAGGAGCGCATCCGTGACGCGGCGGACATCCTCATCTTCGCCGAGGGTCCCGACGACCACGTGATCGCCGCGCTCGACGACATCCGCAGCCTCGCCGACCACCTCGTCGAGTCCGGTCGCTGGACCGAGGAGCGCGCCCTGCTGCTCGTCGACGACGTCGCCGCCACCGGCCCGCTCGCGCCCGTCGCCTAGCCGGCTAGTCGTCCTCCTCGGCCAGGAAGGCCGGATCGGCGATCAGGAAGACGCCGATGACGATGAACGCGAAGAGCGCCAGCACGCCCACCAGGCGGGTGATCCAGCTCTCGAACGCCAGCATCAGCGCGAGCCCGGCGGCCAGGCAGCCGAGCATGACCGGCAGCAACCTCATGGGCGGAAGCGCTGGTCGAGCGGCTCGTAGCTCTGGTCCAGCCTCCCTGACAGGGTGAGCCGGTAGAGCCACCACAGGGACGGCCCCAGGATCAGCGCGCCAACCGCCATCGAGATCAGGACCGCGCCGAGGACCGCGTCGTCGGCGGCGCCCTGCTCGAGCGTGAGCTGGTCGGGCAGCAGGTAGGGGTTCTGCGCGAGCGCCCAGCCGACCACGATCGCCGCCACCGCGGCCGCCGCCGTCATCCGCGCCGCGCCGTAGCGCTCGAGCCAGACCAGCGCGAGCGTGGCCACCCCGCCGGCGCCGGAGATCAGCACCATCGCGAGGCCGCCGCCGGAGGTCAGCCCGTCGTAGAGCGAGGGTGCGTCGGAGCGCAGCACGAACAGCCCGCCCAGCGCCACCAGCCCGGTCACGACGCCTGAGCCGAGCGCGCGGGCGCGGAAGGCGCGCACGAGCGCCGGCTGCTCCGCTCGCACCGAGTCGCCCGCCAGGAACACCGCCGCGAGGTGCGCGCCGGTGAGCACGCCGATGCCCCCGATCAGCACCGACGTCGGTCCCGTCCACGAGCTCCACATGTTGCCCGCCGCGTTGCCGACCGGCACCCGTCCCGATGCCACGCCGCCGATCGCGGCGCCGAGGCAGAACGGGATCAGCACCGAGGCGAGCGCGAACAGCGCCCCCAGCCCGCGCGCCTCCTTCATCGTCGCCGCCTGGCCCCGCATCACGAACGCGGCGCCGCGGAAGATGATCCCCAGCGCGGCGAGGAAGAGCGGGATCGACAGCGTCGAGAAGACCGAGGCGAACGCGACCGGGAAGCACGTCCACAGGATCACGAGCACGAAGATCAGCCACACGTGGTTGGCCTCCCACACCGGGCTCATCGAGTGCTGGACCATCCCCCGCACCGGTCCGCCGCGCTTCGCCCCGCCCGCCGTCAGGTCCCAGAACCCGGCGCCGAAGTCCGAGCTGCCGAGCACCGCGTAGGCGGTGATGCCGAGGATCGCGAGGCCGATGCAGAGCTCCGGCAGCATCAGCGCGACACCTCCGCCTCGGCCGGCCGGCGCGTGAGCCGACGCAGCAGCCAGACGACACCCACGCCGAGGCTGACGTAGACGGCGATCAGCACCGCGTAGCCGACCTCCAGGCCGTTCGCCGACGTCACCGCCTGGCTCGTGCGCATGACCTTGTAGACGATCCAGGGCTGGCGCCCCACCTCCGTCGTGATCCAGCCCGCGACGAGCGCGACGTACGACAGCGGGCCGGCCGCCATCACCGCGCGGTAGAACCACTTCGAGCGCGGCAATCGGTGGCGCCGTAGCCAGGTGACGAAGAAGACGACGCCGAGCAGCGCGAGCCCGGTGCCGATGCCGACCATCGTCTGGAACGCCCAGTGCACGATGTTGACCGGCGGGCGGTCGTCCTCCGGGACGGAGTCGAGCCCGGTGACGGTCCCGTTCGGGTCGTGGTCGGCCAGCAGCGACAGCAGCTTGGGCACCGCGAGCCCGTCACGCATCTGGCCGGTGCCGGCGTCGTAGAAGCCGCCGAGCGTGAACGGCGCGCCCTGCTCCGTGTGCTGCAGCCCTTCGATCGCCGCCAGCTTGACCGGCTGCGTCTCGGCGATCGTCCGCGCCGCCCAGTCGCCGACCACGACCTGGACGGGAGCCGCCAGCGAGGCGAACGCGAGCGTGACCACCAGCGCGGTGCGGTGGTAGTGGTCGCGGCGCCCGCGCAGCCACCCGAACGCGTACACGCCGGCGACGATGAAGCCGCAGACGATGTAGCCCGCCAGGTACATGTGGATGATCTCGTGCCACATGTTCTGGTTGAACAGCGCGTCCCACGGCCGCGGGTTCTCCACCTTGCCGCCGACGATGTCGAAGCCCTCCGGGGTGTTCATCCAGCCGTTGACGGCGATCACGTTGAAGCTCCCGGCGAAGCCCGAGATCACGACCGGGATGCCGCTGAGGAAGTGGGCGCGCGGCGAGAGCCGGCCCCACCCGTAGACGTAGATGGCGATGAAGATCGCCTCGACGAAGAACGACACGCCCTCGAGCGCGAACGCGATCCCGAACACGTCGCCGAACGAGGCCATGAACTCCGGCCACAGCAGCCCGAACTCGAACGACAGGATCGTGCCGGTGATGACGCCGACCGCGAACAGGATCAGCGCGACCTTCGACCAGCGCTTGGCCAGCGCCTTGTAGGTCGGGTCGCCGGTCCGCAGGTGCAGGCCCTCGACGAACACGAACATCGCCGGGAACGCGATCCCGAAGCAGACGATCGGGATGTGGACCGTCAGCGACAGCGCCTGCATCTGGCGCGCGAGCTTCGCGTCCGGCTGGGAGTGCTCGCCGAGCGTCTCCACGACCTGTTGCGCGAAGACCAGCGGCGCGCTCATGGTCAGGTCAGGCTACGCCGCTCCCGCGCCATCTTCGCGACGACGTCGTCGTGGCGTGCCGAGTGGCGCCCGGCGCCGACCCACGCGTAGCGGAACATGAGCCCCGCCGCGAGGTAGAGCACGCTCGCGACGTGGTGCACCCACGGCCCGCCACGGCGGCGCGCGAAGCGCAGCGACAGCCCGACGCGCACCGACCACTTGGCGGCCTTGAAGAGCGTGCCCGGCCGCCCCGTCTCGAGCCCAGAGGCGAGCTCGCCGAGGCGCCTCTCGTTGACGATCGAGAGCCCCAGCTCGGCGGCCATCGCGGCCGTCTCGACGGTGCCGAGCGCGCGCCGCGTCGGGTGCCCGACCGGCAGCCCGTCGGCGACGAGCGTGAGCCGGCACGCGGCGGCGCCGGTGGCGGCGGCGGTGGAGACGAAGATCGGGCCGAGGAAGAGCCGCGAGCGCGCCCACACCGGCACCGCGGTGGAGGCCAGCAGCACGCCGGTGTAGGAGCCGAGGTAGCCGCCCACGATCGCGTTGGCCGCGCCGAGCCGCTGCGCGAGACGGCGGCGGCCGAGCAGGTCGGCCCCGACCGCGCCCGCGGCGAGGTTGCCGAACAGCGTCAGGGCCCACGCGCCCATCGACATCGGCGAGCGCGGCTTGAAGATCCGCAGCATGTTCACGAACCGCTCCGGGCGCCCGAGGTCGAGAATGAGCAGCACGGGCGACGGCCCGAGCGCGCCGAGCGCGACCTTGCGCGCGACCGCCGCCGAGCGCTCGTCGCCGGCGAGGTCGCAGGCGAGCGCCACGAACGACGAGCCCGCCGCGATCCCGCCGAACCAGAAGTAGAGCGGCACCTCCCAGGTCCACACCGGCGGGTTGAGGATCGGGCCCTGGATGATCTTCGGCAGCTCGCCCTCGCGCGCGTCCTTCGCTGCCTGGCGCACGTCCTCGAGGTCGAACTCGGCGTCCTTGTACTCGGTGTCGTCGCCGTAGAGGTACGACCAGCGGCCGTCCTTCCACTCGCCGATGTGCAGCTGCACCTTCTCGCCCGTCTTCTCGCCGAACGCCGGCGAGGCGGGCTTGCCGATCGCTGGCTCGGGGTCGACGCGCTCGTCGCTCATCGCGTCTTCTCCCACAGGAACGCGGCGGCGACGCCGGCGGCGGCCAGCAGCCCCGCGCCCATCGCGGCGAGCGTCGCCGGTACGACGTTCTCCTGGATCGGCGAGTCGGCCTGCGCGGGGAGGCCGTAGCGCTCGGGCTTCTCGGTGAGGAGGAAGAACGCGCCGAGGCCGCCCGCGAGCTGGTCGGCGGCCTCGTCGCCGGCGCCGTAGAGGTACGCGCCGTCCACACCGCGCGCGTGCAGCGCGGCGACGCGCCGTGAGGCGACCTCGACCAGCTCCTCGTAGGGGCCGAACTGGATCGAGTCGGTCGGGCACGCCTTCGCGCACGCGGGCTCGAGCCCGTCCTCGAGGCGGTCGTAACAGAGGGTGCACTTGGCGGCGCGCCCGTCCTCGGGCACGCGATCGACGACGCCGAAGGGACACGAGGGGATGCAGTAGCCGCAGCCGTTGCAGACGTCGGGCTGCAGCACCACGGTCTCGAACTCGGTGCGGATCAGCGCGCCGGTCGGGCACGCGTCGAGGCAGCCGGCGTTCGTGCAGTGCTTGCAGACGTCGGACATGAAGACCCAGTTGTCGAACGCGGCGACCGCGGCCTGGACGTCGATCGGGCCGTCCTCGACGACCTTCTCCTCCGCCCACGCGATGAGGTCCGGTACCTCCTCCTCGGTGACGCCGCCGCCGGCGTCGGCCAGCTCGACGAAGCGCACGTGCCGCCAGGTGCTGCCCGACAGCCGCCCGGTGTTGTCGTAGGAGCCGCCCTTGCGGAACGTGCCGCCGTCGGACGGCAGGTCGTTCCACTGCTTGCACGCCACCTCGCACGCCTTGCAGCCGATGCACACGGTGGTGTCGGTGAAGAACCCCATGCGCTCGGCGCCCGGCCGATCTTTGATGGCGATCTCGCTCATGCGTGACCAGGATCCTCCGACGGGGCGTCGGTGTCGGGCTCGGCGTGGCTGTCGGCGCGGATGCCGGCGAGCTTCTGCGTCGTCTCGCCGTCGCGCCGGCCGGCGCGAACGTTGCACGAGAACGCCTTGTCCTCCTGGATCGACACGTTGGGATCGGAGCCGAGCGAGCCGAGGTCGTTGGTGCTGTCCCCCGGGCTGGCGCCGCTGAAGCCCCAGTGCCACGGCAGGGCGACCTGGTGCAGGACCTTGCCGCCGACCCGCAGCGGGCGCATGCGCTCGGTGACGCGGGCGCGCGCCTCGATCTCCGCGCGTTCGGTCTCGATCACCATCCAGCCGCCGTCCTCGATCCCGCGGTCGGCGGCGACGATCGGGTCGATCTCGGCGAACATCTCCGGCTGCAGCTCGGCGAGCCACGGCAGGTTGCGGCTCATCGCGCCCGCGGTGTGGTGCTCGGTGAGGCGGAAGGTGGTGGCCACGAGCGGGTAGCGCGGGTCGCCCGTCACGGCCTCCGGGTTGTCCGGGCGGTTCCAGCTCAGCGCCGCGGGGTTGCGCCCGATCTCCGGGTAGAGCGGATTCTGGAACGGCGACTCGTAGGGCTCGTAGTGCGCCGGGAAGGGACCGTCGAGCAGGCCCGCGGGCGCGTACAGCCAGCCCTTGCCGTCGGCCATCATGATGAACGGGTCGGCGCCGCCGATCGCGTCCATCCCCTTGGCGTCATCGTCCGGCCGGTAGCCCGGCGCCTTGTCGACGGGGAAGTCGGGGACGTCGTAGCCGGCCCACTTGCCGGCCTCCTCGTCCCACCAGACGTACTTCTTGCGCTCCGACCACGGCTTGCCCTCGGGGTCGGCCGAGGCGCGGTTGTAGAGGATGCGGCGGTTGGCCGGCCACGCCCACGCCCACTCGGGCGAGACCCAGCCGCCCTCGGGATCGTCGACGTTTCCCGGGTCGCGGCGGCGCGTCTGGTTGACGCCGTCCTTGAAGCAGCCGGAGTAGATCCAGCAGCCGCAGGCGGTGCTGCCGTCGGCCTTCAGCTGCGCGAAGCCGGGGACCGGGTCGCCGGTCGCCACCTCGTAGCCGTTGATCTCCTTGAGCACGGCTTCGGCGTCGGGCTCGCCGATCTCGCCGTGCTCCGGGTAGTCCCACTTGAGGTTGACGATCGGCCAGTCGCGCTCGGCCTCCGAGCCGGCGTAGTGCGCGCGCACGCGCTTCCAGAAGTGGTGCATGAACCACAGCTCGGAGCGGGCGTCGCCCGGCGGGTCGAGCGCCTTGTCGTGGAACTGCAGGAGCCGCTGCGTGTTCGTGAAGTGCCCGTCCTTCTCGATGTGCGACGCGGCGGGCATGAGGAAGACCTCGGTCTGGATGTCCTCGGTGCGCAGCTCGCCGGAGCGCACCTCGGGGGCGTCACGCCAGAAGTTCGCGGTCTCCAGCTCGGACAGGTCGCGGACCACGAGCCACTTGAGCTTGGCCAGCGCGCGCCGCTGCAGCCCCGCGTGCTGCGAGCCGACCGCCGGGTTCTGCCCCATCACGTAGAGGCCGTCGAGCCCGCCATCGAGCGCGCGCAGCATCGTCGGGATGTGCGAGTGGTTGCCGGTGATCTTCGGCAGGCGCCCGAAGCCGTAGTCGTTCTCCTCCGTGGCGGCGTCGCCGAAGTAGGCCTTCAGGAGCGAGACGATGTACTTGTCGAAGTTCGCCCACCAGCCCTTGTCGGAGCCGTTGCTCTCGACGTAGGTGGCGAGGTCGTTCTCGCCTTCGCGGCCCTTCGGCATCGGCAGGTAGCCGGGCAGCAGGTCGTACAGCGTCGGGATGTCGGTCGAGCCCTGGATCGACGCGTGCCCGCGGAGCGCGAGGATGCCGCCGCCGGGCCGGCCAATGTTGCCGAGCAGCAGCTGCAGTACCGCGGCGGCGCGGATCATCTGCACCCCGGCGGCGTGCTGCGTCCACCCGACCGCGTAGCAGAACGCCGTCGTCCGCTCGCGCCCCGAGTTGGCGATCAGCGTCTCGGCCACGCGCAGGAAGTCCTCCCGCGAGATGCCGCACACCTCCTCGACCATCTCGGGCGTGTAGCGCGCGAAGTGCTTCATCAGCTGGCGGAACACGGTTCGGGGGTCCTCGAGCGACTCGTCGCGCTCGACCTTGCCCTCGTGCATCCCGGTGCCCGTGTGCTCGCTGAACGCCTGCGTCGCGTGCTCGCGCATGCCGGCCGGAGCCGCGAGCTGGCCGCCCTTGTAGCCCCACGTCTCCGGGTTGTAGGTCGCGCTCTCCGGGTCCCAGCCCGAGAAGTAGCCGGCGAGGTCCTCCGGGCCCTTGAACTCGTCGTTGACCAGCGTCGACGCGTTGGTGTACGCGAGCACGTACTCCTTGAAGTACGACTCGGTGTGCAGGACGTGGCGGATCAGCCCGCCGAGGAACGCGATGTCGCTGCCGGCGCGGATCGGCACGTGCATGTCGGCCATCGCGCTCGTGCGCGAGAAGCGCGGGTCGACATGAATGAGCGTGGCGCCGCGCTCGCGGGCCTTCATCGCCCAGCGGAAGCCGACCGGGTGCGCCTCCGCCATCGACGAGCCCTGGATCAGGATGCAGTCAGCGTGCTGGAGGTCCTGCTGGAACGTGGTGGCGCCGCCGCGCCCGAACGTGGTCCCCAGACCGGGGACCGTGGAGGAGTGTCATATGCGCGCCTGGTTCTCGATCTGGATCGCGCCCATGGCCGTGAAGGCCTTCTTGATGAGGTAGTTCTCCTCGTTGTCGAGCGTGGCGCCGCCGAGGTGGGCGAAGCCCATCGTGCGGTCGACGCGGCGACGCTCGTCGTCGGTGTCCTGCCAGCCGTCCTCGCGGGCCGCGATCGTGCGCTCGGCGATCATGTCCATCGCCGTCTCGAGCTCGAGCTCCTCCCACTCGGTGCCGCCGGGCCGCCGGTACTTGACCTTGGTGAGGCGGCCGGGCTGCTGGACGAGCTGGCGCGAGGCCGAGCCCTTCGGGCACAGCGTGCCCTGGTTGATCGGCGAGCGCGGGTTGCCCTCGATGTCGATCAGCTTGTCGCCACGCGTGTAGACGACCTGGCCGCAGCCGACCGCGCAGTAGGGGCAGACCGACTCGGTGGCCTTCAGCCCTGCGATGCGGGCGCCGGCCTTCTTGGTCTTCTTCGAGACGGCGCTCGGGCCCATGCCCCAGTCGGCCGCCTTGCCCACCAGCGGCAGCCTGCGTACTCGATCGAACCCCTCCGGCCGGCCCATCTGATCCGAAAGCTACCCCCTAGTGGTGGATGCGCACACGCCGGGCCTTCGCCTTGCGGGGCGAAAGCGCGGCGTTGCCGCCGAACCTGGCGCGCACGGTCACGCGCTTGGCGTGCGTACGCAGGCGGATGCGCTTCTGGTAGCGGCAGGTCTTGTGGCGGATCCCCACCTTCCGCTTGCGGAGCGTGTGCTTGCCGCGCTTGACGGTGATCGTCACGCGGCCGCGGCAGCCGCGGCGCTTGGAGACGCCCTTGGGCCGGATCAGGCGCCCGCGCACGCGCAGCGTGTGGCGCTTGCGCTCGTAGCGGGCCGTGAGCGTGAGCCGCGGGCGCTTGCGACCGAGCCGCTGGAGCGCGCCGGGCGGTGAGACGACGCCGGGCACGGAGCCGGGGCGCTCGGCGACCGGCAGCACGACCTGCAGCTTCGAGACCGCGACGCTGAACGAGCCGTTGCTCGCGCGGTAGTAGGGCGAGTCGCGCCCGAGCAGCTCGAGCCGCGGCACGTGGCCCTTCTCGAAGCGGTAGCCGTTGCCGTTGAGCTGGAACGTGATCTTGCCGCTCTGGTTGTCGAGCAGCCGGTAGATGCCGCGGGTGACGAGCACCTGCGAGCCGCCGGGGCCGACGTCCCACAGCCTCGCGGCGAGCTGGCCGTTGGCGCCCCTGGTGGCGATCGTGGCGCTGATCGTCGGGCGGCCGAGCAGCGTGTACCCGGCCGCCGCGGGGGCGTCGTAGTAGGCGGTCCCGGGCGCGGTCTCCTTCGCCGAGCTGTGGCAGGCGTCGCCGCCGCCGCTGATCGGGTCGTACGCCTGCGAGGTGGCCGGGTTGCCGCCGGTCGAGCTCACGGTCTGGGCAGCGCCCGCGCCGAACAGCACGGCGCCGGGGTGCAGCGCGGGCCAGCTCGCGGCGCCGAACGGACCGCCGGCGGGGGCGGCCTGCGGGCAGGTCTGCGTGAACGCGGTGACGCGGCCGGGCGGGGGCGGCGAGGCCGTCCCGCGCAGGTAGGCGTCGAAGAACGCGGAGCCCGCGTCGTTGAAGGCGTGATCGGCGTTGGCCTTGTTGGAGCCACGAGCGTGGCCGAGGTCACCGAGCTGCAGCGAGACGCGCGCCGACGGGTTGGCGGCGCGCAGCGCGTTGTAGACGCGCAGCGTCTCCGCGGGCGGGAAGAGGTCGTCGGTCCAGCCGCCGAGCAGCAGCAGCGGCGCCGGGGTGCCGGAGAGGCCGTAGGCCCCGTGGTGGTCGTGGATCTCGTCGGCGATCGCCCGCGCGTCGGCGCCGTAGGGCTCGCCCGCCTGGATCTTCGCGTTCCACGTCGTCAGGTCGGCGCCGGGGTCGAGGCCCGGCGGCGAGTAGTAGCCGGTCGCCGAGCCGAGCCCGTACAGCGCGGTCGTGTAGGACTGGATCGAGACGCCGATCGGCACGCGGCTCTCGGTCGGGCTCGAGAGCCGGTAGTCGAGGAAGCGCCCGTTGGGCAGCAGCGAGTTGACGAGGTCCGACCACGGCCAGCGCGGGTAGGCGGCGGCGATCGCGAGCGGCGTGCCCTTCGGGCTCTTCCACGGCGCGAACGAGCCGTCGGCGCGGCGGATGCGGTCGCGCAGGTAGGCGAGCTCGAGGCTCTGGCCGCCGCCGTAGGAGATGCCGGTGACGCCGAGCGCGCCGGGCTTGGCGATGCCCTGGTCGGCAAGCAGGCCGAGCAGCGTCTGCGTGTCGCGCGCCTCGAAGCGCTGGTCGGCGAGATGGAGCCAGCCCTGCGCGCAGTCGGGCGTGCGCGACACCGGCGCGCCGCACGACTGGCCGAACCCGCGCGCGGTCGTGTTGACGACGGCGTAGCCGCGCTTCGCGAAGTACTCGGCGTTCCAGTGGTACGTGGTGCTGCTCTGCTCGGTCTCGTAGTCGGTCTTGCTGCCGCCGTAGCCGTGCAGCATCACGATCGTCGGGAACGGGCCGTCGCCGCTCGGCGGCAGCGTGACGTCGACGTCGAGCGGCACGCCGTCGAAGCTCGCGACCCGGCCGGCGAGCCCGGTGGCCGGGCAGAAGCGGACGCCGTCCCTCGGCGTGCAGGCGTGGCCGAACGGGGTGGGCGGGGCGGCCGCGGCGGAGGCGGGTAGCAGGGCGAGCGTGAAGATGGCAAGGGCCAGAAGACGGGACATCGGCGGCACGCTACTCGTGGCCGGGGACGCGGGCGCCGGTAGCCTCAGGCGCATGGATGTCCTCGTCGCCGGCGGGCACGGTCAGATCGCCCGCCGTCTCCTCCGCAAGCTCGCCGCCGCCGGCCACCACCCCCGCGGCCTGATCCGCAACCCCGACCACGCGGCCGACCTCGAGGCCGACGGCGCCGTGCCGGTGCTGTGCGACCTCGAGCAGGACGACCCGGCGCCGCACCTCGGCACCGCCGACGCGATCGTGTTCGCCGCCGGCGCCGGGCCCGGCAGCGGGGCCGAGCGCAAGCGCACCGTCGACTACGGCGGCGCGGTCAAGCTGATCGAGGCCGCCGAGGCGCTCGGCGTGCGCCGCTACTTGATGGTCTCCTCGATGGGCGCGGGCGACCCCGCCTCGGCGTCCGAGCAGATGCGGCCCTACCAGCAGGCCAAGCACGACGCCGACGAGGCGCTCGCCGGCTCGAACCTCGACTGGACGATCGTGCGCCCCGGGCGATTGACCAACGCGCCCGGCAGCGGCGAGGTCGACCTGGCGCCACACCTCGGCCGCTACGGCGAGGTCACGCGCGAGGACGTCGCCTCGGTCCTGCTCGCGATGCTCGAGGCCGAGAACACCGTCCGCGGGACCTACGAGCTGCTCGGCGGAGATGTACCCGTCGACGAGGCGGTCAGGAGCCTCTAGCGAACGCCGCCAGGGCCTCGCGGCCGCCGCTCGCCATCGGGCCGCCGTGGGCCAGCAGCAGCGCCTCGAACTCGAGCTCGTCGGCGATCCGCGCGTAGGCGGCGCGCAGGCCGTCCTTCACGCCCTCGGGGTCGTCGCCGAGCAGGTCGTCGGGCACGAAGCCGAGCGGATCGCCCTCGTGCCAGCGCACGACGCCGTCGGCGCAGGCGAGCGTGCCCGGCGCGTCCGCGATGTAGAGCGCGCACTCGTCCGGGCAGATCGCGCCGACCTCCTGCACGACGATCCCGGGCGCGACCTCGTCGCCGGGGCGGAAGCCCTCGACGGCCGTGCCGTCCGCGAACTCGTGCAGCCCGGCCTCATGGCAGTGGACGCTGCACCGGAGCGCCTCGACGAACGGGGCGGCCTGGCGGTAGTGGTGGCGGATCGTGAGGAGGATCCGCTCGGGCTCGCCCAGCGCCGCGATCGCCTCGACGCCCCCGGGCGGCAGCATCGGGTCGATCAGCGCCCGCGCGGGCGCCACGTAGGCGGAGTGGACGGTCATGCCGATGCCGTCGTGCTGGGCGTGCCACACGTGCACGCCTGGGACGATCTCTTCCATGGGCGGCATTGTCCCCGACGAGGAGGTGGCGCTGCGCGACGGGTCGCGGGTGCTGATCCGGCCCGTGCAGCCCGCCGACAAGGCGCTGTTCGCCGAGAGCTGGGAGCACTTCGGCGAGGAGTCGCGCTACCGGCGCTTCCTCGGCGCCAAGGGCGAGTTGAGCGCACGCGACCTCGCCTACTTCACGGAGGTCGACCACGTCGACCACGAGGCGATCGGCGCGCGCGACGCGGAGAGCGGCGCGGGGGTCGGCGTCGCGCGCTACGTCCGCCTGGCCGAGCGGCCCGCGGTCGCCGAGGCCGCCGTCTCGGTGATCGACGCCTGGCAGGGCCGCGGCCTCGGCGGCGAGCTACTGCGGCGCCTGACCGGCCACGCGCGCGAGCACGGCGTCGAGCGCTTCCAGGCCAGCCTGTTCGCGTACAACCACAGCATGCTCGCGCTGTTCGAGGAGGTCGGTGAGGTCCAGGTGCACGAGCGGGGCATGGGGCAGATCGAGATCGACGTCGAGCTCCCCTGCGACCGCGAGCGCGGCCTCGCCGACGCGCTCCGAGCGGCCGCGAAGGGCCTCGTGCGGCTGCGGCCATGAGCGCGCCGCTCGACCGCCGCGGCTTCCTCCTCGCCGCCGCCGCGCTCGCGGTCGGCGCGCCCGAGGCGGCTGCGCTGCCCGCCCGCGACTGGGCCGTCCCGGCCCCGCGCCGGGCCGGCGGCGCCGGCCCGCGCGCGCTGCGCGATCTCGCGCGGCGGGTGCGCGGCCCCGTGCTCCGGCACGACCGCGGGGTCTACAACCTCCGCTACGCCGGCGTGCGGCCGGACGCCGTCGTGCACCCGCTCGACGGCCACGACGTCCAGGCCGTCCTGCGCTGGGCCGACCGCCACGACGTGCGGCTCGCGGCGCGCTCCGGCGGCCACTCCTACGCCGGCTACTCGACGCTCGACGAGGGCGTGGTGGTCGATCTGCGGCGGCTGCGCGGGATCTCCGTCCACCGCGGCGCCTCGCGCGCGAGCATCGGCGCCGGCGCGCACGCGATCGAGGTCGTCGACGCGCTCGCCCGCCACGGCGGCGCCGTCCCGCTCGGCTCGTGCCCGACGGTCGGGTTCGGCGGGCTCGCGCTCGGCGGCGGCTACGGGCTCGCGGCGCGCGCCTGGGGCCTGACCGCCGACGAAGTGGTCGCCATCACCGTCGTCACGCCCGACGGCAAGCGGCGCCGCGTCGACGCCCACCACCACGCCGACCTGTTCCACGCGCTGCGCGGCGCGGGCGGCGGCAACTTCGGCATCGCCACGCACTTCGAGCTGCGCGTCCACCACGCGCCGCGCGCGGCGTTCTTCCGCGGCTCGCTCCCCGGCGCCGCCGACGCGATCGCCGCCTGGCAGGCGTGGGCCCCGGAGACCGACCCGCGGCTCACGGCGCTGCTCCAGCTCGGCAGCGACGGCGGCGTCAACCTGCTCGGCCAGTACCTCGGCTCGGAGGCGGAGCTGAGCCGGCTGCTCGGCCCGCTGCGCCGCGCCGGCGCCTCGCTCACCACCGGCAGCTCGGCCTACGGCCCGCTGCAGGTGCGCTGGGCCAACGGCCGCACCAGCCCGCGCACGCGCTTCAGCGCGAAGTCGCACTACGTCCCGCACGCCCTCCCCGCGCAGACGCGCGAGCGACTCGTCGCCGAGCTCGCCCGCAGCCGCTGCAGCGTTCTCTTCGACGCCTACGGCGGCGCGGCCAAGGCGATCCATCACCGCGACGCCCGCTACTCGATCCAGTACCTCACCTACGACGGGGACACCACCGGGCTCCGCCGGCTGCACGCGATCGTCGCCCCGCACGCGAACGGGGCGTACGTCAACTACATCGACCCCGACCTCCGCGGCTGGCGCCGCGCGTACTACGGCCGCCACCTCGAGCGGCTGGAAGCCGTGCGCGAGCGCTACGACCCCGACCGGCGCTTCCGCTTCCCCCGCGCGATCTGACCGCAAGCTTCTCGCGACCGCCGCGTTCCAGGTCCCGGAGCTTCCGCGGGACCGGCGGTCAGAGCAGGCCCGCGGCGCCTACGGCGTCGCGGGCGCGACCGCCTTGCGGGCCTGCCGCTCGGGCGAGATCCGCACCACGTCCCAGGCGAGGCCGGCCTTCTCGAGCAGCCAGATCACGCCGGCCGACATGTCGAGCTCCCACGGCTTCATCCCGTGGCGGAACGAGGTCGGGAACGCGTGGTGGTTGTTGTGCCACGACTCGCCGAACGACAGCGGCGAGAGCCACAGCAGGTTGCGCGACTCGTCGCCGGTCTCGAACCGCCGGCGCCCGAAGAAGTGGCACAGCGAGTTGATCGAGTAGGTCACGTGGTGGAGCAGGAAGACGCGCACGAGGCCGCCCCACAGCAACGCCGTCAGCCCCGTCATGACCGAGCCGCCGAGCAGCCAGCCGAGGGGGAACGGGATCGCCAGCCCGAGCACGACCCACCACACGAACGTGCGGTCGATGAAGCTGACCGTCGGATCGGCGATCAGGTCGGGCGCGTAGCGGTCCTTCTTGCCGCGCTGCGTGTGCAGGAAGAGCCAGCCGACGTGGGCGTGCACCAGCCCCTTGATCGCGCCCTTGAGGCCGTGGCCGTGGTCGACGTGCGGGGAGTGCGGGTCGCCCTCCATGTCCGCGAAGGCGTGGTGCTTGCGGTGGTCGGCGACCCACGCGATCGCGGGCCCCTCGATGGCCATGGACCCGAAGACGGTGAACATCGCCTTGACCCACTTCTTGGTCTTGAACGCCCGGTGGGTGAGCAGGCGGTGGAAGCCGACGGTGATCCCCAGCCCGGTGATCGGATAGAGGATCGCGAAGACCACGAGGTCGCTCCAATGGAGGAAGCTCTGCCACGCGAGCACAGCACCACCGGCGACGGCCAGGAAGGGCACGACGGTGAACGTCCCGGTCAGGAAGCGATCGAGCGACTCGTTCGCAACCGGCTCGATGTCATCCCGCTCCATTACTGCGCTCATGCTCGGCCCCCAACCTCGCCTTTGCTGTATTCGGGCACCCTAACTCACGGCGAGTCGAGGACACCCTCTAGAGCAAGTACACGCCTGACGATCGCAAGTGACGAGGCATAGGTCGAATCCATGCCGTAATAGGACAGCCCGCGCGCCCCGAGCGTGCGCGCCTGCGTATACGGCGTATCGGATGCGTAGTGGATGATCCCGAAGTCGATCGGCAGCTTCGAGAAGTTGACGGCCTCGCCGACCGGGTAGCGATCGACGTCGGCGATCTCGTAGACGGCGTCGCAAAACGGACCAGCTTCCATCTCGACGACCGTGAACGCCTCGCGGTAGTAGTAGTCCAGGTACTCGCGGTTCTGGAGGAACGTCGACTTGACCGTGACCGCGCGCTGGTTGTCGAGGCCGGAGCCGAAGACGAGGAAGGGCGCGATGTCGTCGACGGAGAACGCGTTGTCGAGCCAGTAGGTCGAGTTCGAGTGCTCGTCGTGGATGACCGACGAGATCATCACGTCGCCGACGTCGGCGTTTAGCGTCGCCGCCTTGCCGAGCACGTAGACGCCGCGCAGGCGGTCCGTCTCCTCGGTGATCTCGCGCAGGATGTTGTAGGCGGCAAGCCCGAGCGGATACTCGATGTTGACGATCACCGCGTCGGTCGCGGCCAGGTCGCTGACGCCCAGTCGCGGGTCGAGCGCCGCCGGGTCGAGCCGGCGCAGGTCGATCACCTGGGCCGAGACGCGCAGCGCGGTCGTGCTCGAGAGGTGCGTGACGCCGACCGCGCGCTCCTCACGCGAGCGCTGCTCGAAGATGTCCGAGTCCTCCGGGTGCCCGCTGAAGTACTCGCGCGCGGCGAAGTAGAGGAAGTTCTCCCACGAGCCCTCGGCCTCGCCGGAGCGGAAGCGCTCGAGCTCGGGCAGCAGGTCCGGATCCTGGGAGCGCTCGACCCACTCGACGATCTCCTGCTCGCGCTCGCGCGCCGTGCCCGTGAGCAGGTTGACGATCGAGTGCGGGTTGGAGGAGACGAAGTAGATCGGGCGGTCGTCGAGGCCCTGGTCGGAAAGCGTCGCGCGGACCGGCCGCCACCAGCGGCGGGTCATGCGCGCGTAGCCGACCGCGCTGCCGCCGAGCATCCGCACGCGCAGGTTGAGCCGGCGGTCGCGGACGTCGCGCATCCGCTCGGCGAAGCCCTCGCCCCAGGCGCTGCGCAGGCGCGACCAATCCTCCTCCGAGCCGCCGAGCGCGGCCGCGCATTGAGCCGGCGAGGGCGCGTCGGGGAGGCGCTCGGCCGCGCGCAGCTTCACGCGCAGCTTGTTCCACTCGATCTGGTACGCGACGAGCGTGGGGATCAGGTCGTCGAGATCGGAGGCGGAGGCGAGCAGAACCGCGAGCGTGCCGTCGCCGTCGTGGAACCAGCGGCGGCGGCGGGCGGGCGCCTCGAGCGGCTCCCACTCCTCGATCGGGCCGATGCCGTTGCGCTTGAAGACGATCGCCTCCTGGCCCATCACGATCACCTTCGCGTCGGCGACTTCGTCGGGCAGGCGGCGGGTGGCGTAGAGGAAGGCGCCGAGGTCGAGGTCCTCGGAGGCCGCCAGCGGGTGCAGGCTCGAGTTCATCGCGCGGTGGCTCGGCTCCAGCACGCGCACGAGCGTCTCCCCCGACGAGCGCAGCAGCGTCGTGTACGTGCGGTGATAGAGCTCGACCTCGTCGGAGGAGAGCCCGGCGGCCTGGTGCTGGGACGAGGGGACGCGGAGACGGGGGACAGCCATCTCCTCCAACCTAGTAGGTCATGCGCCCTTGGATCGTGATGTTGGTGTTGCTCGCGGGCTGCGGTGGCGGTGCCGCACCGCATGCCGCGGCGCCGCCGCACCGCTGCGCGGGGAGCTACGAGGTCCACCGCGCGCGCTCGCCGCTCGTCCGCGACGCCGCCACGCCGGGCGCGTGGCGGCGGCTCGATCCGGTCGCGTGGTACCCGGTGAAGCGCGGCTGCCGCTTCCCGCTGATCGTGTTCTCGCACGGGCACTCCGGCTCGCCGGGGGCGTGCTCGCGACTGTGCGCTCGGCTTGCGAGCCGGGGGTTCGTCGTGCTCGCTTTGCGCCACGCGGACCGGGGAACGCCGCGGCGGCTGCAGGGCCCCGAGCGGGTCGAGGACGTGCTGTTCCTGCTCGACCATCTGCCTGCGGTGGCGCGCGGCGCCGGCCCGCTGGGGGTCTTCGGCCATTCGTTCGGCGGCCGGACCGCGGCCGAGGTGGCATCGCAGGACCCGCGCGTGCGCGCGTTGGTGACGCTGGCGGGCGGTGCCGACCGCGCGAGCACCGCGCTGATCCGCGCGCCGACGTTGATGGTCGCGGGTGGCGCCGACACGGTCGACCCGCCGGCGCTGAGCGAGGCGTCAGTGCGCGCGTTGCCGCGCGGGACGCCGCACACGCTGCTCGTCGTGCCGGATGCGGGGCACGGCGACCTGCTCGAGAGCTCCGTGGTCGAGCGCCGGGTCGCGGCGCACTTCGCCGCCTACCTGCGGTCGTAGTCGCCGAGCCCGCCCTCGAGCAGCTCGAACGCGTGCTGCGCTTGGGCGCGGATGTCGCGCGTGAGGCGCGCGCCGCTGCCGCCGGCGAGGATGCGCGTGCGCGAGTAGTCGATCAGCGAGCGGTGGAGGCCGATCATCGCGCCGGCCGCCACGCGCGGCCGCAGATCGTCGGGCTTCGCGCCGGTCTCCTCGGCGAGCAGGGCGGCGAGCGCGTCGGTGTAGCCGGCGAGGATCTGGCCTTCGCGCGCGCGCAGCGCGGGGCTCTCGGTGATCATGCGCGTGAACGAGAGCAGCTCCTCGTGCGCCTCGTTATCGGTGCGGCCGAGCAGGCCCTGCTGGGCGAGCAGGAACGTCTTGAACGCCTCGAGCGCCGACTGGCCCGGCTCGCGCTCGCGGACCGCGGCCAACAGCTCGCCCTCGAACGAGGCCAGCCGCCAGTAGACGAGGTCCTCCTTCGTCGGGAAGTAGTTGAAGACCGTCTGGACCGCGACCTCGGCCGCCTCCGCGATCTCGGCGATCGTCACGTGCTCGAAGCCGCGCTCGCTGAACAGCTGCCGCGCGGTCTCGGCGATCAAGCGCCGCGTCTGCTCCTTCTTGCGCTCGCGCAACCCGGCCATGGGCCCGGGAAGGTAGCAGCGTTGTGAGTGTGGTACAAAGTTCGTGTGACTCTATTTCTAGCTTCTATCTACAACTGGCTGGTGCTGGCCCACGTCCTCGCCGCGATGGTGTGGCTGGGTGCTTTGGTGATCCTGGCCGCGTTCGCGGTCCGCATCCTGCGCAGCGGCGAGCCGGAGGAGGCCGGGCGCTTCGTCGGCTCGCTGCGGGTCATCGGGCCTCTGGCGCTGGCGCCCGCGCCGCTGACGCTGCTGGCCGCCGGGCTCGCGATGGTCGGCGACAGCGACGCGTGGGACTTCCGCCAGGGCTGGGTGCAGCTCGGCATCGCGCTGTTCGCCGCGGCCTTTGTGGTTGGCGCGGCACACCAGAGCCGCACGGCGATCGCCGCCGAGCGCTTCGCCGCGAGCGGCGACCACGCCGCGGCGCTCGCTCAGCTGCGGCGGTGGGCGTGGGGCACGGCGCTGATCCTCGCCTTGATCGTGCTCGCCACGTGGGACATGGTCTTCAAGCCCGGGCTCGGCTGATCGAGGAGGACGCGGTTGTCTGCATCAGTGCTCTACATGTCGATGTCGGTCGACGGCTACGTCGCCGGGCCGGGCGACGACCCGGGCAACCCCGGCGGCGACGGCTTCATGCGGCTGCACGAGTGGTACGGGTACGGCGCGGACGGGACGCTCAACACGACGCCCGGGGCGGCCGAGGAGTTCGTCGCGGAGACGCTGGCGACGGGCGCGGTCGTCGCCGGCCGGCGGACCGTCGAGCAGGTCGATCACTGGGGTGGTGACGAGCACGGCGTCCCGATCTTCGTGCCCAGCCACCGGCCGCCCGGGCCGACGGTCGCGAACTACCCGCTCGTGACCTACGTCTCCGACGGGATCGAGAGCGCGATGGCGCAGGCGAAGGCCGCCGCGGGCGAGCGCAACGTCGTGGTGCTCGGCGCGTACACGGCGCAGCGAGCGCTCGAGGCGGGCGTGCTGGACGAGCTGCAGATCCATCAGATCCCCGTGCTGTTCGGCGCCGGCCGCCGCCTGTTCGACGTGCTGCCGGCGCGCGTCGAGCTGGAGGTCTTGCGGGTCATCGACACGCCGGATGCCACCCACATCCGCTACCGCGTGCTGCGTTAGGCGTCGAGCGCGCCCGGGTCGGCGGGCACGTCGACGGCGAGCTCGCGCAGCGTTTCGAGCGGCACGGCGTCGAGCGCACGCTCGTGCGTGGAGGCGAGCACGACATAGGCGGCCGAGCCGTCGGCGTACGCGCGCATCCAGTTGAGCGCGGTCACGCACCAGCGATCCCCCGGCTTGAGCCCGGGGAACTCGTACTCGGGCCGAGGCGTGGAGAGGTCGTTGCCGATTGAGCGCTGGTGGGCGAGGAACTCCTCCGTCACGACCGCGCAGATCGTGTGGCTGCCGACGTCGCGCGCGTCGGTGTTGCAGCACCCGTCGCGGAAGAAGCCGGTCACCGGATCGGTCCCGCAGGGCTCGAGTTCGCCGCCGAGAACGTTGCGCGCGCTCACGCAGGGCAGTATTGCGTCCGTGCGCGTGCTCGCCCTCGCCGACAAACGCCCGCCGATGGACCCTGCTCTGATGGTCCAGCAGATGGGCGCCCAGGCGGTGCTGCTGCTCGGCGATCTGGATCTGGCGTGGATCGAGACGCTGCGGGCGCTGCAGCTGCCCAAGCTCGGGGTGCACGGCAACCACGACACCGAGCACCTCCTGCGCGAGGTCGAGGTCGACGACCTGCACATGCGGCGCACGTCTCTGGGCGGGATGACGTTCGCCGGCTTCGAGGGCTGCGTGCAGTACGGCAGCGGCCCGCACCACTACCACTACACGCAGCGCAAGGCGTCACGGCTGGCTCGGCGCCTGGCGGCCGCCGACGTCCTGCTCTGCCACTGCCCGCCGCGCGGCGTCAACGACGACCCTGACGACCCGGCGCACATCGGCTTCGACGGTCTTAGGTCATGGGTCGACGAGCACCACCCGCGCCACATCGTCCACGGGCACGTGCACCCGATTGCCGGGCTCGCGGCGACGAGCTTCGGGGACACGCGCGTGCACTGGATCTCGGGGGCGCGGATGCTGCAGCTGGACTGACGCTTTTTTGCCTAAGGATCAGTGTGGGTGGCCGGCGGGTCCTGTCAGGAAATGGATCCCGCCATCGACTTTCTCCTCGTCCTGGCCGGGTCGCTCTGCCGCGCCAGGGCCGAAAAGCTCGCCGGCCCGAAACGCCCTTTCCTGCCACCCACCGGAGGAGCGTTCTACAGCTCAGGTTCACGCGAGCCAGAAGCCGTTGTAGACCGTCCGGGTTGGAGTGAGCAGGATGGGGCGGCACTGCAGGAGTTCCTGCGGCTCGGCAACCCCATTGGGAGGGTTCACGATGAGCGGTACGCACTTTCAACGACCGTCGCCTGCCATGGCGGTGGCTCTCATCGCGCTGTTTGTATCGCTCGGCGGCAGCGGTTACGCCGCCGTCAAGATCAACGGAAAGAGTCTTGAGAACCGCTCGGTCGCGGGCAAGAAGCTCAAGAAGAGTGCGGTCACCGGCAGGGAGGTCAGGAACCGCTCGCTCGGGGCGGCGGACTTCAAGCTTGGCCAGTTGCCAGCCGGCTCACCGGGCCCGACGGGCTCAGCTGGACCGCAGGGGCCCGCGGGAGCGCAAGGGCTAAAGGGCGCTACGGGAGCGAAGGGTTCTGCCGTGGGCTTTGCTTACGTCGACGCGTCCACGGGAGATGTCACGGTGAATCCGGCCTTCGCGCATAATGTCACCGCCGCGAACATCAGCCGATCCTCCGCAGGCGTCTACTGCTTCCACGACCTGCCATTCACGCCTCGGAGCATCATGG
The DNA here is from genome assembly GCA_963722815.1 of uncultured Solirubrobacteraceae bacterium. Taxonomy (GTDB): domain Bacteria; phylum Actinomycetota; class Thermoleophilia; order Solirubrobacterales; family Solirubrobacteraceae; genus DASQFQ01. The sequence continues at coordinate 147,288 of CAVROM010000003.1, read as the reverse complement.
TCATGGGCGAGGCGCACGGCTACTACGACAGCCTCGCCAAGGGCAGCCTCACTTCAACCTTCGGCTGTGCATTTCCACCCAACCAAGCCGTCGTGCAGATCCAGCGGCCGGTCGACGACCCGGGAGCATGCTGCTTTGACGACAACTTCATCGTCTGGCTCGAGTAGCCGCGCTGAGAAAGCTCGGCAACGGTCCGAAGCCGAGGATCGACCCGTGCTGCTTGTCTGAACTGGGGCCCGCGTCAAGGGTGGCGGCGAGTGGTTGTGGTGGGTGGTCTGGTGCTGCGCTCCGTGGATGCCCGGCCTTATCTGGGTCCGCGACCCGGTCGGGGTCGGTGACGTGATGGTCGATGGGTCAGTCCGGGTGGAGTGACTCCGGCCGCTCGGTCGTTGGTGGGCCGCCGCCCCGGGGGCGGGAGCCGCAGCACTTGCGGGAGCCGGCCGGAAGCGTGGAGGTCATCGTCGATGGTTGGGCGTGACGGAGGAGCAGGCGAACGTGTTCGGGGTGTTAGGCGGCCGCGACGGGTTCCAGCGCGTCGGGCCCGAGCTCGCGGAGCACGTGGAAGGAGCGTCGCGCGAGCTTGCGCGCGATCGTCAGCGACGCGCGCGTGTGGCTGAGGCCGCGGGCCTTCAGCGCGAGGTAGTCGGCGTGATCAGGACTGCTGGGCCGACACGCGGAGAGCGCGGCCTCATAGAGCGCCCAGCGCAGTTGCGGGGAGCCTTGGCGGGTGAGTTTGCCGACCCGGGCGCGGCGGTCGGAGCGGTGCACGCCGATGCCCGGTGCCGGCCATCCGGACTGACGGACGCGCGGGTCCAGGCCGAGATAGGCGGTCAGCTTGCGCCGATCGGGGAAGCGGCGGATGTCGCCGACGGCGGCCATGAAGGTCGCCGCAACGATCACGTTGACGCCCGGAACGGTCATCAGCCGCTTGACCTCAGGCCACCCCAGCGCGTCGGCGGCGACGAGCTGATCGACCTGGGCGATCTCGGTGTCGAGGAAGTCGACCTGGCGCAGCCCGGCGTCGACAGTCTCGCGCTCGCAGACCGCCAGCTGCTACTCAGCCAGCCACGCCCGGCCCTTGACCCCGAACGATCCGCGCGATCGCCCACGCGTTGCCGGTCACCTCCAACGCCACCCAGTCACGCGCGTCCAGGCTCTGCGCGAACAACTCCAACGCCTCGGGCCGCGTCTCGATCCGGCCCGCCGACCGCAGCTTGCCTTCCGCGACGATCGCGACCTCACAGAAATCGCGATGGACATCCAGCGCAACCGCTCTCACCCGCTCCTCCTCATCGTCGTTGACTCGGGGAGAACCGGTGGGCAAACGACATCGACGGATCCGCGCTCGCAGCGCAACCAGGCAAGTCGCAGGGGCGGCCACAGAAAAGCCCGGGCTCGAAGCCCATCGCGCAAAGCGGCCTGCCCAACCTGCGTTCTCCCGAAGGCCCCTGTCCCAGTCAGCCGAACCTAAGCCGCCGACCGGATGACACCGACGCCCTCACCGAGCAGTTTCATGCCGCGAAAAGCAGTATCAAACCGCGATCCGCGACCTCCTCTCTCCAAATAGGCAAGCGAGGGAAGGCGAGCTGATGGGCAAGCTGCTTCTATTGGTCGGCGTCGTGGTCGCCGCCGCGGTCACGATCGGCGTCAACAGAATCGTCGTGACGGACGGCCGCATCGCGGCGGTCGCCCTGCACGCGCCGCCGGTCGATGCGCGGATCGCCGCATTCAAGTCGGACTACTTGCCGCTCGAGCGACAGGCCCGCGCCTGAGCTGCTCGCGCCAGGATCGGGGGCCGCGGCGGCGCGCGCTGGTGCCTGTGCTGCCAGTGGCCGCTGAGGATGACTATCGGCCCCGGTGAGCGCAGGGCCAGAGCCGGAAGAGGTAGTGATCCGGCAACGGCAGCACCGTCTCGCCGACGTAGGTCACCGCGGGGCGGATGACCGCCCTGCAGATGCTGCTTGCTCGCGATGCCGAACACATGGCGAGTGACTCAGCCGTGCACGCCGTCCGTCACTGCAGTGCCACGACCGTGCAGCCAAGGCTGTCACCCGGCGACGTGATCGGCCGGGCGTTCGCGATCTACCGCGACCAGATCGGCGTTCTTCTGCCGGCTGCGCTTGTCGTGTTGCCATCAACGCCCTCGTGCGATGGGTGTTCGACGAGGCCTGCGGAGTCTCGGCCGCGCCGTGCAGCTGCAGCAGCGTGAAGTAGCCGGCCGCGGTCACGGGCGTCTTCATCGGGATGCGAGAATGGTTCCGTGCCCGATGACGAGCCGGATGGCCGCAGCTTCGAGGACGTAGCCCGAGCGCTTGCCGATGAGGTGCACGAGGCGGTCGAGCGACTCTCGGCGATCGACCTGGACGACATCGCTCGGACGGTGAGCGAGGAGGCTGAGCGCGCGCGCCACTGGATCGAGCATCTGGCGCCATCGCTCGCGCAGACCGGCGATCCAGGAGATCCGCCCGTGCAGCATGCGGGCCCGCATCCGCTGGCCACGCCTACCCCGGAGCAAGGCGTCGCGCTGGCGGCGCTGGAGTCGGGCCGCTGGAGGATCGAGTCGGGCACGTTCACTGTGCACGACGGGCCGGGCCCGAGCGAGCCGCTTGCGCTGCTTCGAGAACTTCGCGTGTCCGACTGGGTCACGGCCGACGGGCAGCTCACGCTGAGCGGCCGCAGGGCGCTCGCCCGCTGGTTGCAGTAGGCGACGGCGCGCTCGTCCACGAGAAGCTCAGGCGGCCGGCGGCCGCGGCCAGGCCGGCGGCGGATCGCGGAGCGCCTCGAGCCCACGCGCCGCGGCCAGCACCGCAAGGTCGGCGAAGCGGCGCCCCACGAGTTGGACGCCGAGCGGGCGACCGTCGGCGGCGACCGCCCACGGCACGCTGATCGCCGGGTGGCCGGACATCGAGAACGGCACGGTGAACGCGATGTGGACGAGCGCTGTCGCCGGATCGCCGGTCGGCGACGGCGCGTCGGCCGGGATCGCGGCGACCGGCGCGACCGGCAAGAGCAGCAGGTCGAGCTCGTCGCCGAACGCGGTCCCGGCTGCGCTGGACATGGCGTCCATCTGGCTGAAGCCGTGGAAGACCGTGGCGCCGTCGTAGTCGGCGGCGGCCGCGGCCCACTCCTGGATGTAGGGCAGCGCTCGCGCCGCCGCGTCCGGGCCGAGCTTCTCGAGCTCGACGCGGGTGCGCATCCGCCAGAAGCGGTCAAGGCCCGCGAGCATCTCCTCGGTGATGAGCGGCGCGATCGGCTCGACGCTCGCGCCCGTCGCGTCGAGCGCGTGAGCAGCGCCCTCGACCGCTGCGCGCGTCTCGGGCTCGACCGGCAGCCCCGCGCCGGCGTCGAGGCACAGCCCGACGCGCAGGCCGGTCAGGGGCGCCGAAGCGCCCCAGTCCAGCGACGGCTCCGGCGGCAGGCTCATGTGATCGCGGCCGTCGGGCCGCGCGAGGACCGCCATCGCCCGCGCCGCGTCGTCGACGGTCCGCGTCAGCGGCCCGACCACGCGCGCGTAGTACGGCGGGTCGACCGGCACGCGCCCGAACGAGCCCTTGAAGCCGACGACCCCGCACCACGCGCCCGGGAGGCGGACCGACCCGCCGATGTCGGTCCCCACGTGTACCGCGGCGTAGCCGGCGGCCGCGGCCGCGCCCGCGCCGGCGCTCGAGCCGCCGGGGTTCCAAGCGGGATTCCAGGCTTGGCGCGTCGTCGCGTGCGCGCTCGAGACGCCCGAGGTGAGCATCCCGAAGTCCGGCATCGTCGTCTTGGCGACGAGGACGGCGCCCGCCTCGCGCAGGCGCGCGGCGGCCGGGGCGTCGGCGGCGGCCGGCTCGGGCGGAATCGCGGCGCTACCCAGCACCACGGGCACGCCGCGCGTCGCGACGTTCTCCTTGATGGTCACCGGCACGCCGTCGAGCTCGCCGCGCGGCTCGCCGGAGCGCCGCCGCGCCTCGGCCTCGGCGGCCGCGCGCAGCGCCGCGGTGTCGTCGCGATGGGTCACAGCGCGCAGCGTCGGCTCCCACGCATCGATCCGCTCGAGCGCCGCCCGTGCGGCCTCCACGGGCGACGCCGCACCGGAGGCGAACGCCTCGGCGAGCGCGGCGACCGGAAGGTCGGGCAGCTCGGTCATCGACCCACCCTACGCCGCGCGCTGGGCGACGCCCCGGTCGGCGCCCTCGGATCCTGCGCTCGCGTCCGAGACGTCCGCGTCCATACCTGCCACAAGGACGTGGCCAACCGGCGCGCTCCTGAGTCGTTTCTCCTCACGGCAGCGGATGCCAGGTATGGATGCCGAGTTCTTCAGGACTCGCCTAGCCGCCGCGCACGGATGCGCGGTGGCTGGATCAGTGCTGTTTGCGCGACACGCGGCAGGCGTCCGCTCAGCCGGTCGGTCGGCCACCTCTGCGCTTGCGGCGGTTAGAGTGGCGCGCCTTGTCCGCGGAGCTCATGGTCAAGGACGTCACCGAACAGGCGGCGCTGGTCCGCCGCGGCGAAGTCTCGGCGCTCGAGCTCGTGGACGCCGCGATCGCTCGGTTGGAGGAGAAGCGTGAGCTGAACGTGCTCGTGCACGAGCAGTTCGAGGCTGCGCGTGCCGAGGCGGCCCGTCCGCTGGGCGACGGACCGCTGGCGGGGGTGCCGTTTCTGCTCAAGGACCTGGGCCAATCCCAGGCCGGCGTACCCGAACGCATGGGCTCGCCTGCCCTGCGCGATCACGTGGCCTCGGAGACGGCGTGGACCGTCGAGCGTTACCTGGCCGCGGGACTCATCATCTGCGGGCGCACGAACACGGCGGAGTTCGGCAACCATTGCGCGACCGAGCCGGCGCTCTTCGGCCGGACCCTGAATCCCTGGAGGCCTGAGCTGTCTCCGGGCGGCTCGAGCGGCGGCTCGGCCGCCGCGGTCGCGGCCGGGTTGATCGGTGCCGCGTCCGGCAGCGACGGCACCGGCTCGATCCGGATGCCGGCGGCCTGCTGCGGTCTCGTCGGCCTGAAGCCCCGCCGTGCGCGGAGCTCGGAGGCGCCCTCGGGCGGCGTCTCGCTCGACGGCCTCAGCACGACCCACGCGTTGACTCGCAGCGTGCGCGACACCGCTCTCCTGCTCGACGTGATCGCCGACAGCGCTCCCGGGGACCCCTTTCCCGCGCCGCCGCCCGCGCGCCCGTTCATCCAGGAGGTCGGCGCCGACCCAGGCCGCCTGCGCGTCCTTCGCCTCGAACGGCCGCCGTTCCCGGGCACGCCCGACCCGCGCGTCCAGGCAGTGGCTGACCACGCGGCCCAGGTGCTCGAGGATCTGGGGCATCACGTCGTGTCAGGGGTGCTGTCTTGCGATCCCGAGGTCGTGCGCCGGGCGATCTCGGTCATTCATGCCGTGGACAACGCCGCCACCTTCACCTGGCTGCTCGAGGAGCTGGGGCGCCGGCCGGAACCCGACGAGCTCGACCCGGTGACCTGGGACATGCTGAACGAGGGACTCGAGCTGACCGCGCTCGACCACATCTCGGCGATCGACGACCTGCACGCTCAGACGCGGCGGCTCGCGAGCGTGTTCGCCTCGGCCGACCTGCTCCTCTGCCCGACGCTCAACGTCCTGCCGCCGCCGCCCGGGGCACTGTCGTCCTCGCAGGGCAGCGTGGATGCCTTCTTCGACGTCGAGTTCGCCTCCACCGGCGCCACCGCGGTGGCAAACGTCACGGGTTGGGCGGCGATCTCGCTGCCGCTGGGGGAAGTGGACGGACTGCCGGTCGGCGTCCAGATGGTGGCTTTGGAGGAGGCGGTACTCCTGCGCGTGGCCGCTCAGCTCGAGGAGGCGGTGCCGTGGGCCGACCGGCATCCCAACGGCTTCGCCGACGTGTGAAAGGACGCTTCGTGACGAGTACCAGCAGACGGATCGGGCGCGTATGCGCGTTGGCGGCGGTGACCGCGGCTGCGACGCTGGGCGCCACGGGAAGTGCGCCTGCCGCGACCAAGTGGCTCTGCGGCCCGGGCGTCGCGCACGACCCCTGCCGGCCGAGCTTGAGCACGACGGTCTACCGCGCGGGAAGCTCCACGCCGCGGCGCAGCCGTGATCGGGGCGTCGCCTGCTTCTACGTCTATCCGACCGTTTCCAACCAGCAGAGCCGGCTGGCGACCAAACGCGTCGACCCGGAGATCCGCTCGATCGCGCTCTACCAGGCCGCGCGCTTCTCGCAGCTCTGCCGCGTGTACGCCCCCGTCTACCGGCAGGCGACCGTCCCGGCGCTGCAAGCCGGCACGACGACCCGACGCGACTACCTCACGGCCTACGGCGACGTGGAGCACGCGTTCGACGCGTTCCTGCGCCGCATCGGCAAGCATCGCGGCTTCGTCCTCCTCGGGCACTCGCAGGGGAGCTTCCACCTGCAGCGCCTGATCCGCCGGCGCATCGACACCCACCGCGCACTGCGCCGTCGGATGGTCTCGGCGGTCCTGCTCGGCGGCGACGTCACCGTCCGCGAGAACTCAGACCGCGGTGGCGTGTTCCGCCGCGTGCCCACCTGCAGGCGCGCGACGCAACTCTCCTGCGTGCTCGCGTTCAGCACGTTCAATGAGACGCCGCCGGACGCGTCGCTGTTCGGCCGGGGCGCGAGTCGCGTCGCCGACTTCCTCGGGCTGCCCAAGGGCTCCAAGCTCGAGACCGCCTGCACGAACCCGGCCGCCCTCGGCAGCCGCCGATCGGTCCCGTTGACCTTGGTCGTCCCCGCACAGCCGTTCGCCCCTGGGACACTGATCGCCGCGGGAATCTCGCTGCTCGGACTCCAGTGGCCGGCGGCTTCAACGACGTTCGTGCAGAGCAACGGGGGCTTCACCGGCCGCTGCTCCCGGGCGGGCGGCGCACACGTGCTGCGGATCGCCTCTGCCCCTGGAACACCGGTTCCGAAGGCATCTCCAACGCCGGAATGGGGCCTGCACCTCGTCGATGCCAACATCGCGCAGGGCGACCTCGTCAAGGTCCTGCGGAGCCAGATCCGCGCATACGCTCGCCAGTAACGCCTGCGCCCTTGCCTACGTCACGATGATCGTCGTCGTGATGGTCGTGTCGGCGTCGATCTCGTTCGTGATCGTGTGTGTGCCGCGCGCGAGCCGCTTCAGGAGCACGACCCAGCCGTGGGCGACGGATTGCCCCCTGCGATCTGCGCCCGTCACCCCGAAGACGTTGTCTCTGGGCAGGTGGATCCTCAGGAGCCGCGTCTCGACCGCGGTGAGCGTCACGGACCGACCGTCGACGGTGACTTCGGGGGCAACTTGCGCATCGTTCTGGCGCGCGCATTTCCGCAACTCGGCCTCTGTGGTTCCGAAGCCAATGTGGTCGTCGGGAATGAACGAACTGCACTCGAAGGTGCTCCCTGCGACGAAGATCTTCGTGCCACGCTTCACGGTGCAGGTGGAATCCTGGGGGAACCCGTCCGGCGTGAACGGCGCCACCGTGTGGCCGCGGAGTTGAACACACACCGCCTCGCCGGTGACGAATGGGTTCTCGGCGCCCGGCGTCTGGAGCACCGTCGTCCACAGGTCTCCGAGGAGCGGACCAGTCGGATGGGCGCCGGCCGAAGGCGCGATCAAGCACAGCGTGAAGGCTGCTAGGAGCAGCGCACGAGCGAGACGTGACACGACGAACCGCCTCAGGTGTTCGGTGCCGCGACACTCCCACACCGCGCGCCCCGTCCGACCATGTCGGGTCTCAAATCCGACCGGCGCCGCTGGCTGGCCGCCTCGAGCTTCGATCTGCGATACACCGTGTCTGCACGCAGCTTTGACGGCAGGCAAAGCGAAGGAGTTCACATGACTGCGACCGTCACCCGTCGCACGTTTCTGACCACCGGTGCGGCCACCGCGGGGGTGTTGCTGCCCGGCGTCGGCGCCTACGCGAGGCGTCATCCAACCCACGGCGTGCGATTCAGACTCAATGCGGAGGTGCTCGACGGCGGCGAGCAGGTCGTCTCGCTCACGCTCCACACCGCGCAGCTTCGGCGCGATCGACCCGGCCAGCCTGACCACCGGCACGTTCAGGGTGCACGCCAAGGCCACCAGCCCGATCCCCGTCGCGGCCGACGACCAGATCTTCAGCGAGTACGACCTCGACCGTCCGGTGACCGCGTGCGCGGCTCGACCGTCGGGGCAACATCGTGCTGGACCTGTCATTCGCCGAGGGCCAGGTCGGCGGCGGCACGCTCGGCTACATCGTGGGCAAGGGGCGCAACGTCGTGCTCGACCTCGTCTACACGATCACTCAGAACGCGCCGATCCTCCTCCGCAACGGGCGCTCGATCACGATCGCGCGGTTCGTGCAGGGCCGGCTGTCCGATCCCGAAGTGGACGCCTTCAGCTACCACGTCTCTCGCTCCGGCATGAACTACCGGCTGTACTCACCGGGTCGCGGCCACCGCTCCCACCGGGGCGGGCACCCGCTTGTCGTCTGGCTGCACGGCGGAGGCGAGGGTGGCTCGCTGCCCGATCACTACTACGACAACGAGACGCCGCTGCGGGCCAACCGCGGTGCGCTGGGCTTCGCCACCCCGGAGGCACAGCGGATCTTCGGCGGCGCGTATGTCGTGGCCCCGCAGAGCACCTCGTTCTGGATCGAGGACGGACCACGCTTCGCGCCGCTCATCCGCGAGATCATCGGCGATCTCGCCCGCCGCTACCCGATCGACCGCGAGCGGATCTACGTGGCCGGCTGCAGCAACGGCGGCTACATGACCATGGAGTTGACCTCGGTCTACCGCCACCTCTTCGCTGCCGCCGTGCCGATCTGTGGCGTGGTCGAGTCGCTCGAGCCCGACGGCCCACCGCTGCTCACCGACGCCCAGCTGAAGGAGATCGACACCCCGACATGGCTCGTCGCCTCGCGGGACGACCCGACGGTGCCGCCGGTGCCGAACACCATCCACGCCCACGACCTGATTCCCGGATCCTTGATGACCCTGTACGACCACGTCATCTGGAACGGCTACCAGTTCAACGGCCACTGGTCATGGATCTACGTCGCCCGCAACGACCCGGCCGTCAACGGAACGCACATATGGCAGTGGATGGCCGACCAACGGACTGACAGAGCCGGACCAGGTCACGCTGGCCACGGTCTCAGCGCCCCAGCCACTGCCCGGTAACGCACCCGCAGCCAACTCGGACCCGGGGCCGCCGAGCGACCTGGTGTCCGCAGCGGCTCGCGGCGACATCGGAGACGTGCGGCGCCTGCTCGCCGACGGCGCGCCCGTCGACAGGCGCGATCGCGACGGGCGCACCGCCGTCACGGCGGCCGCGCTGGGCGACCATCTCGCTGTCGCGCGCATGCTCATCGACGCCGGGGCCGACGTCGACCTCCAGGACGCGGAGCGCAACAACCCGTTGCTCGTCTGCGGCGTGACGGGCAGCGTCGCCATGCTTCGCGAGGTGCTGCGTGCCCATCCGGACGTGCGGATCACCAACCGCTTCGGCGGGACCGCCCTGATTCCGGCCAGCGAGCGCGGGCACGTCGAGATGGTGCGTGCTCTGCTGCGGACCGACATCGACGTCGACCACGTCAACCGGCTCGGATGGACGGCGCTGCTCGAGGCGGTCATCCTCGGCGACGGCGGTCCCGCGCATCGGGAGATCGTGCAGCTGCTCGTCGACGCCGGCGCCGATCCGGACATCGCCGACCGCGACGGCGTCACCGCTCTCGAGCACGCGCACGAGCGCGGCTATGACGAGATCGCGCAGACGCTCGAGGCCGCGGGCGGGGCGACGCATTAGCGTGACGGCGATGGCGGACCTGCTTTCCCTCGACGACATCCGCGCTGCCGCGAGGACCATCACCGGCCGTGTCGAGCGCACGCCGACGGTGGCAAGCCATGGGATGAGTGCGTTCCTCGGCGTTCCGGTGACGCTCAAGCTCGAACTGCTCCAGCGGTCCGGGTCGTTCAAGCCACGGGGCGTCGCGACGAAGCTGCTGGCGTTGACTCCCGCCGAGCGCGACGCGGGGGTCGTTGCCGTGAGCGGCGGCAATCACGGAATCGCCGTCGCGGAGGTCGCCAACGACATGGGCGTGCCTTCGACGATCCGACGGTGCTCGCCGGTCAGGGAACGGTGGGCCTCGAGCTCGCCGAGGATGCGCCGCCGCTGACCGACGTCCTCGTGAGCATCGGTGGCGGCGCGCTGATCTCCGGCGTCGCGGTCGCGCTCAAGGCGCTGATGCCGGGCGTGCGGATCTGGGGCGTCGAGACGGCGGGCGGCGACGCGATGGCCCGCGGGCTCGCCGCCGGCGAGCCGGTGGGCATCGCGCCGTCCTCCATCGCGAGCACGCTCAGCGCGCCGCACGTGTCACAGCTCACGCTCGACCACGTGCGCGCGCTGGTCGAGGAGGTCTTCGTCGTGCCCGACGGCGAGGCCGTAGCCGGGATGGTGGCGTTCGCCGAGGAGGCCAAGCTGTGGGTCGAGCCGGCGACCGGCTGCCTCGTCCCGGCTGCGACGCAGGTCATCGAGCGCAGCCGCACCGACGTTTCACTGGGCTTCGTCGTGTGCGGCGGCAACGTCACCCAGCGCGATGTCCGTGGCTGGGCCGACCGCCTGCTGTGAAGCGGCGAAAGCGACGTGCTGCCTATCGCAGGATCCGCGGTAGGCCGAAGTGCCGGAAGACGCTGCTGTCGCCGAACCAGGTGATCGCGGATATCCGGTCGGCCTCCAGCGTGAGGACGAGCATCGCGGCCGGCCGCGCGATCTCCGTCTGCGGGCTGGGGAAGTAGCAGCCGAAGGCCGGCTGCCCGTTGGCACGGGTCGGCACGAGCAGCGGCGTGCCGCGCCGGGCCGTGCGGTCGCGCAGGAACGCGCCAATCGTGCTGTGGCCCTGGTACTCGTAGGGCTCGGGGGGCATCGTCAGCCACGCGTCGTCGGTCAACAGCGCGACGACGCCGTCGGTGTCGCCCGTCTCGATCGCTTCGGCGAAGCGACCGACGATGTCGCGCTCGAGTTGTGAGTGCGGGAGCGGCGCCCGATCCCGTCCGCTCGCCGGCAGACGCGACTCGAACGCCGCACGCGCGCGGCGCAGCAGGCTGTTGACGGACGCCTCGGTGGTGTCGACCGTCTCGGCGACCTCCGCGGCGCGGAACCCGAGCACGTCGCGCAGCACGAGCACCGCTCGCTGCTGCGGCGGCAGATGCTGAAGGCCGGCGATGAAGGCCAGCGCGACCGCCTCCTTGGCCTCATAGAGCGCCTCCGGTCCCGGAGCGTGGTCCGGGACGCCCTCGAGCAGGACGTCCGGGTAGGGCTGGAGCCAGACCGGCTCGCCGTAACGGGTTGGCTCGGGCATCTCGGTCATGCGGCTCTCGTGGCGGCGCCGGCTCGCGCGCAGGACATCGAGCGAGCGGTTGGTCGCGATTCGGTACAGCCAGGCGCGGAGCGACGCCCGTTCCTCGAAGCTCGCGAGCCCGCGCCAGGCGGCGAGCAGCGTCTCCTGGAGCAGGTCCTCGGCATCCTGCGCCGACCCGACGATCCGGTAGATGTGCAGCTGGAGCTCACCCCGGTACGGGTCGGTCAGCTCTCGGAATGCCGCCTCGTCGCCGCCACGGGCGCTCGCCAAGGCCTGCTCGGTCACTCTCCCATCCTGCATCAATCGTCATGACGTCGGAGCGGAGGGAAATTCGTCGCTCAATTCTGCGCGTGGCCAACGCCTCAACTGGCACACGCGACGAAAAGGAGAACAGAGATGGGAAAGATCGTCATGAGCGGCCCGCAGAACGTCTCGCTCGACGGAGTCGTCCAGGACCCTGACGGCCAGGAGGGCTTCGGGCTGGGCGGCTGGTTCGTCCAGTTCGGGGGCACGGACCTCGAGGAGTGGAACAAGCTCGCGCTCGCGGACGCGCTCGGCGCCGAGGCGTGGCTGCTCGGCCGGAGAAGCTACGAGTTCTTCGGGATGCGCTGGCGACCTCGGAGCGGCGAGCTCGCGGACAGGCTGAACGGCATGCCCAAGTACGTCGTGTCGTCGACGCTCGAGGATCCCGAGTGGAACAACTCGATCGTCCTCAAGGGCGACGTGGTGAGCGAGATCTCGCAGCTGAAGCACGAGCTCGAGGGAGAGATCGTCGTCCCCGCCAGCTATCAGCTCGGACGCACGCTGATCGCGCACGACCTGGTCGACGAACTGCGGCTGGTCGTCTTCCCCGTCGTGCTCGGGGCCGGCGAGCGCCTCTTCGGCGAGGGCAGCGCCAAAAAGCCCATGCGCCTCGTCGACAGCAGGACCGTCGGTGACGGCCTCGCCTTTCTCACCTACGAGTTCGTGCGAGACGCCTAGGCGGCGACCCGCGGCGTGGCGGAGCTCGAGTAGATGTCCTTGCGCGCGATGCGGGCCTCGGGGGTGAGCGGGAAAATGTCGACGCCGTCCCACTCAAGCTTGCGCCCGTCGTCGGGATGGACGGCACGCGCGGTCCACTCGCTCACGGCGAAGTCGTCGCCGCAACGCAGGGACCGGCGCTCGAAGCGGAGCGTCGGCCAGCGCGCGAAGATCGCGGCGATGTGAGCGCGGACCGCCGCCGCGCCCGCGACGCGCTCGCCGGCCGTGTGGTTGTGGAAGACGATCGCGTCGTCGTGCATGGCGGCGATCGCGTCGAGGTCCTGTGCGTTCCAGGCCGCGTCGTAGCGATCGATCAGCGTGCGGACCTCCGCGCTACGTGGCTGGCCAGAAGTCATCTTGCTTCTCGGTCGGGGGCTCGTCGAGGCGGGGCGAGAAGATCAGCAGCTCGGCCTCGTCGCCCGTGTCGTTGTGGACCGAGCGGAACGCGTCGCCGGCGACCCGCACCGCCGTCTGCGGCCCAGCCTCGAAGACGTCGCCGTCGATCTTGAACGTGACGACGCCCGAGATCACGAAGTACACCTCCTCCTGACCCGGATGGCGATGCCCGTAGCTGCCGCGGCCGCCGGTCCCCGGCAGCATCCTGCGCCAGCTGAACGACACCCCCTCGGCCGCGAGCGCGCTCGTGTACCAGCGCTGTTCGCCGTACTCGGGGTAGCCCGCCATGAAATCGATCGCGTCGTCGCGGTTCGCGACCGTGTACGCGCCGGTTCCGCTGCTGGTCATCGCTGTCCTCTCGGCTCGCTGCGCCCGATCCTCGCCGAACCTGCCTGCGTCTGCAACAGCCGTCAGGCGAGCGCGTCGAGCGCGGCGCGGGCCGCCTCGGCCACCGACTGCCAGCCCTCCTCGGTCGGATCCTGCTGGGCGTAGTTCAGGCGCAGGCCGACCTTGGCCATCGCCACCGCCTCGCCCTCGTCACGCAGGACGTAGCCGATGCGGTCGCCGGGATCCTCGAGGACCCCCGCCTCGTCGAGGGCGTCCAGCAGCTCGTCGAGCTCCTCGCTCGTGGCGTGCAGGAGCCACGCCTGATCCGCCAGCCGCGACAGGTGCTCGCGTAGCTCGTCCCGGACCCAGGGCGTGTCGAGCGACACGCTCGTGACGCTACAGCGCGAGCATCGCGGCCGCGACTTCCCCGGCGGCCGCGTCCGGAATCGCCGGCTGGATCGTCGTCATCACGCCTAGCTCTCGAGGAACCTGATGGAGGCCAATCGGGCCGCGTTGCTCCTGTGGGCCGGGGTCGACCCCGAGTTGCTCGAGCCCCGTGATCGCCACCCTCGGCGCGCCGCTGGAGGTGACGGCGGCAGACCTCGCGATCGAGACCTTCCTGCCGATGGACGAGCGCAGCGCAGCGCGGCTTCGAGAGCTCGCCGCTTGAGCTGTCATGAGTCGAGGCCGATTAGAGGTCATGGCTCCGTGCCTTGCGACCATCCAGGCCTCGACTCCGAAATGCCCCGGGGCGCCTACGAACATCAACACGGACGCCGGGACGGCGAACCACCTCCCGTGCGGCCGTCCGATGAGCTGGGACGTGACGGACGAGCAGTGGCGCTGCGAATCACACGGGATCCGCAGCGTTCGGGACGCGTGACGGTCAGGCGAGCCCTGACGCGCTGACCGCTCCTTCGTCGGGGCCGTTGCCCCACTGGTTCGGCGGCTCAGAGCCCTGGAGGGTGAAGACGAGCAGGACGATCGCCCCAATGATGGGCAGGAGCGCGATGAGCCACCACCAACCGCTGTGCCCGGAGTCGTGGAGACGCCTGAAGAAGACCGCGAGACTCGGCAGCAGGAGCGCGAGCCCGCTGATCCCGTAGATGATGCCGCTCGTGCCGAGCGCCAAATCGATGAGGAACGCTGCGATCCCCACGAGAATGCCGAACAGGTAGAACCACCAGTAAGCCGACCGCGAGGAGCGGCCGCTGAACGTGGCGTACTTCGAAAACGCGTCGCTGACTGCCTCGGTAAATGACACGGCGGGCTGCCTCCATCTCGATGGGCAGGACTCGTCAAGTGCGCTGTTCGCGCATGGCGGAAGGAACTCCTTCTAATCAACCGATCTCGTCGATGCCGAGCGCGCGGGCTCGCAGGCGCGCCGGCGCGGGGTCATACGGTGCGCGTCGCCAGGTTGCGGTGCGCTGCTCGAGATCGAGCAACAGCCAGTACGCGCCGTCGGCCGCCTGGAGGTCGAGGGCGTTCCACCAGCCACCCCGCGACGGTGCGGGCGCGCCCACCGCGCCCGGATTCAACAGCCACTTGCCGCCGGCGAGGTCCAGCGGCTCACCGACCCGGACCTTGACCGCTTCCGCGCCGCGTGGCGTCTGCCGCCACGCGGCCGCGACGTGGGTGTGGCCGACGAGCCCGAGCTCGGCGCGCTGGACCGCGAGGCAGGCTGCCGCGTTGGACGCGCCGACGTACTCGTGCACGGCGTTGCGCGGACCGCCGTGCCAGAGCTGCACGTCGCCGCGGCGCGCCGCGGGCTTGCGCGACCGCATCCACTCGACGTGAGGGCCGCTGAGCCGGTCGCGGGCGAGCTCGATCGACCGCACCGCGGGCGAGCCCGGCTCGCCGAACCGAGTCGCCTCGGCCGATCCGGTCGCGCCGTAGTCGTGGTTGCCCATCAGCGCCACCGCGCAGCGCTCGCGCGTGCGAGTCACCACGTGCTCGAAGTCTGGACCACGCCCGATCATGTCCCCCAGCGACCACAGCTCCCGCGCATCGGAAGCCTCGGTCGCGGCGATCACCGCGTCAAGCGCGTCCGCATGCCCGTGCGCGTCGCCGAACACCGCTACGACCACGCCCCGAACCCTAACCGGGGTGAGCGCCTTCAACCGATCGGTGGATGGCGCGCGGGCCCGCCGGGCGCGAGCGTTGCGGACATGTCGCAGAGCATGCTCCCGCCCGAGTGGCGCCTCAAGGACCTGCGGGAGGCCGAGATCTCCAACCTTCCCACCCGACGGCGCCGGAACTGGTCACGCGCCTGGAGCGCCGGCTCCGCGCTCGCCGTCGGGTGGTTCGCCTACGTCGCGGCGACCGATCGGCCGCTGTTCGCGTGCGTCGCCGCGATCCTCGCGCTCTCGACGTGGGGGCACATCCGCGAGGCGCGCGAGATCGACGCGCAGCTGCGCGCGCCGCAAACGGCTTCGTACGCATCGTTCGACGAGCCGGGGCGGTGGGCGCAGAGCGGCAGCGACGCACTGGGCGGCGGCGCCGGCGTGGTGCTGTCCGGCAGCGGCAGCCTGGTGGACACCGGCCTCGGCTTCGCGAGCAAGCTCGGCGAGCGACTATGGAAGCGGACGAAGCCGCTTCAGTACGCGCGCTGGGAAGCCACCATCAGCGCGGACCTGCTGCCAGGCGAGCAGCGGCTGGTGAGCTCCCGCGCGCTGATCGTGCCGCACGGGTGGCGACGGCTCGTCTGGGTGCTCACGCTCGGGCTCGCCGGCTTCTGGATGTTCAAGCGCGGCTTCGTCACGGTGACGGATCATCGATTGCTATTCCACCGCGGCTCGTGGGTCCGGCGCCCGCGGCATCGCCTGCACATCTCCGCGCGGCTCGCCGAGGTCGACGTGCTCGAGTGGTACTCGGGCGCGTACACCGAGTCGCGCTACCGCGTCCTGATCGTTCGCTGTGGCGACGGCCGCCTCGCGCGCTTCAACATCCACAGCGTCTGGGCCAAGGAGGCGCAGTGGGTGTTCGACGTCGTCGCCAGCGTCTCGAACCGACCGCCCGCGTTCCTCGCGGCGCGCTGGATCAGCCCGATCGGGTAGACGCTGGGTGTGCTGTGGATTGCCGTCGGCATCTTCTGGGTTGCGTTCCTCGTCGGGTTCTACGTCGTCTGCAAGCCACGGTTTGAGGCCATCGAGCGGCAGCGGGACGTCGTCGGGAACCGCGAGATCCCGCGGCCGGCGAAGCGCTTGATCGCCGCGTTGATCGGTGTCGCCGCGATCGCACCGCTGGCGGTCACCATCGCGGTCGGACTCGACGCCGCCGGTGTGCTCGCCGGCAGCATCGTCCTCGCCGCGAGCATGAGCGCGATCATGGCGGTCAGCCTTCGGGCTGCGCGGATCGCTCAGGCTCGCCGGCCCCCTCGCTGAGCGCTAAATTCGCCTCCAGGCCGGTCAGCGGTGGCGTGGGAATCCGCCTTCCGCCATCGCCCCGAGGAGAGGGAAGGGGGGTTGTCACAGGATGACCCGCGATCAGAAGCGAGCGCGAGCCTTCGGCGTGCTCTACCTCATCACGTTCGCCACGTCCATCACGGCGGCGCTGCTCTACGCCCCCATGCTCGACCACCCGGTCGCCTTCATCGCGGGTGCCGGGGACGACACGCAGGTCCTGTTCGGCGCGCTGCTGGAACTGCTGCTCATCATCGCGAACATCGGCACCGCGGTCGTGATCGTCCCGATCATGAGCAGGTTCAGCGAAGAGCTCGGAATCGGCTACGTGACGGCACGACTGTTCGAATGCACGTTCATCCTCGTCGGCATCCTCTCGGTGCTCGGGATCGTCACGTTGCGGACCCAGGTAGCCGGTCCGGCTGAGGGCACGACCGCGTACACGCTTGCGGCGATCAAGGACTGGACGTTCCTCCTCGGCCCGGGCTGGGTGGTCGGCTGGGGGAACGGGTTGATCCTCGGTTACCTGATGTACCGCACGGGTCTGGTGCCGCGCAACGCGGCGTGGCTCGGCCTGATCGGCGGCCCGCTGATCATCCTGACCGGGACCGCCATCCTGCTCGGCGGCAACCAGCCCGGCGACACGCTGCACGCGCTGCAAGGCATCGCGACCATCCCGGAGTTCCTGTGGGAGCTGTTCCTCGGCCTCTACTGCACCTTCAAGGGCTTCCGGCCCTCGGCTCCGATCCTGCAGGCCGACGCCGTGACGAGGCCCGCGTAGCTGCGCGCGCGCTCACCGACGATCACGTCCCGTGCATCCTCGAGGCGTTTGACCTCGGGTCGTGGGGCCGGCTGTCGGGCGGGCCGGTCGCGAGCGGGCGGCTCGGCTCGATCTGGCGGTTGGACACGGAGCGCGGGAGCTGGGCGGTCAAGCAGGTCGGCGACGCCGGCGATGACGAGGTGGCCGAGCTGCTCGAGGGCGCGGCGTTCCAGGAAGCCGTGCTCGCCGCCGGCATCTCGACGCCCGCGGTGCGGCGAACGCGGGCGCGCGCGGTCATCGCCGACTGCGGTGGGGTGCGGGTCAGGCTCCACGGCTGGGTCGACCTCCACGGCGCGGATCCCAGCCTCGATCCGGCGGAGGTCGGGCGGTTCGTCGCGGCGCTTCATCGGGTCGACTTCGCCGGCTCGATCGGCGTCGACCCGTGGTACACGGAGCCGGTCGGGGCGGTGCGGTGGGCCGAGCTCGTGAAGACGCTGCGCGGACGTGGCGCCCCGTTCGCCGACGAGCTCGATGCGCTGGTCCCGGAGCTTGTCGCCTTGGAGGCCTACCTCGGTGGTTCGCCGCGCGAGCTCCGGACGTGTCATCGCGACCTCTGGGCCGACAACGTTAGGCGCACGCAGGACGGCGGGCTGTGCGTCTTCGACTTCGACAACGCCGGCCTCGCCGACCCGTCCCAGGAGCTCGCGGTGGTGCTTGTCGAGTACGGCGCGGAGCCGAGGCGCGCCGGTGTGATCCGCGCCGCGTATGCGGAGGCCGGCGGCCCGGCGCGCGTCGAGGACGCGACGGACTTCGCGATGGCGATCGCGCAGCTCTCGCACATCGTCGTCGCGGGGGGCCGGCGATGGCTGGCGGCCGACACCGACGCCGACCGGGCCGACAACGAGGGCTGGGTCCGCGAGTTCGTCGACCGGCCGTTGACCCGGGCCGTGATCGCGGCGCTCCTGGCGGACTGAAAACTGGGCCATATGTCCAGGGCCCCGAGCGCAGCGGCCGCGAGCCGCCGATAAGACAGTGGGGCGGGCACGGATGACGCAAGGACGCTGCGCCCGCCCCACTCATCCTTGTCGGCGTGAGAGCATCGGCACATGACCGCGCCTGAGCTGTCCTCGTCGGAGCTGCGCGACCTGTTCCCAGCCGGGACGGTCATGCACAACCCGGTGACGGGCGAGTACGCGCGCGTCGCCGAGCACACGGCCGAGCTGGCGGTCGCGAGGTGGGGCCTCGCCGTGCTCGGCCGCACCAACGCCAAGGGCATGCCGAAGCTCGCGGACGCCGCGCTGCTTGCGGAGACGTTCGCCAACGAGATCGTCTTCGAGCGGCCACCACGCGCGGTTCAACGCGCGCTGGCGCTCACGATCGCGCCGATCGCCCGCCGGCGTGGCCGGTCGGTGACGGACGAGACCAGGCGAGCTGCGATCGTCCCGGCCCCGCAGTGGCCGGGACGCTTCTGAAGGTTGTGGTGGACGGTTCTAAGGGCGCCAGATCATGGGAACCCCCTCTCGCGTCGCTCAAGAGCGATGGCCATGGAGGGATGACCCTGCCGGGCACTCGGTTTGTTACGGAGGACATTTCGCCATTACTGTTGAGGTCTTCGTGAAGCCGATCACCAACATCGACGACCCGCGCTACGTGAAGGCGATGAGCCATCCGCTGCGCGTCCGCATCCTCGCGCTGCTGGACGAGCGGTCGGCGAGCCCCGTGGAGCTCTCCGGCTGGCTCGGCTCGACGCTGGGGACGACCGCGTACCACGTGCGAACGCTCGAACGCCTCGGCCTGATCGAGCTCGTGGGCGAGAGCCGCGTCCGTGGCGCCGTCGAGCACCACTACCGCGCGCGGGAGCGACCGAGCGTGTCCGACGAGGCGTGGGCCGCCGCCCCGGCGATCGCGAAGCAGGCCGCGGTCTCGGCGTCGCTGGAGACGATCGACGCCTACGCCAAGGCGGCAAGCGAGGCCGGCGGGTTCGACGACGGCGACGCCCACCTCACGCGCGCCGCGCTCCAGCTCGACGCTCGCGGCTTCGAAGACGTCTCCCAGGCCTGCCTGCGGATCCTCGCCCAGCTCGACCGCATCGAGGAGGACGCGACGGAGCGCATCGCGCGCAATCCCCACACGGGAGAGACCAAGGACGTCGCGCTCGTGATGATGCTCTTCGAGGCCGCACGCCGCGGCCGCAGCCCTGAAGCCCCCGAGTAGCGCGATGGAGCCGGCGCGGGAGCACGCCGAAGCGGCGATCCTCGACCTGCTCGCGCAGCGCGACCCGGGCAAGACGATCTGCCCGTCCGACGCCGCGCGGGCGCTCGGCGGCGACGAGAGCTTCCGGCCGCTGATGCCGCTCGTCCGCTGCCTCCCGAGAGGTGACGTGGTGATCCCGGAGTAAGGTCGCTCTCGTGGCGCAGCAGGTTCGCTTCTGCACCGCTGGAGATGGCGTCGGGCTCGCGTACGCCGTCCATGGCGGCGGGCCGCCGATCGTTCGGGCCGCGACCTGGCTGACGCACCTGGACTTCGACTGGGAGAGCCCGGTGTGGCGCCACTGGCTCGCCGAGCTGAGCGACGGGCACACGCTCATCCGCTACGACGAGCGCGGCTGCGGGCTCTCCGATCACGAGCTCGGCGAGCTGTCCATGGAAACGTGGGTCTCCGACCTCGAGACGGTCGTCGACGCCGCGGGCGTCGAGCCGTTCACGCTGCTGGGGGTCTCGCAGGGCGCGGCGATCGCGCTCGTCTACGCCGCTCGGCATCCCGAGCGGGTCAGCCGGCTCGTGCTCTACGGCGGCTACGGGCGGGGCCGGAACTGGCGTGGCGGCGAGGCGCGCGCGCACGCCGAGGCGATGGAGTCGGCGATCCGCGCGGGCTGGACGGACGCGAACCCTGCCTTTCGCCGCGTGTTCAGCATGCTCTTCCTCCCGGAGGGGACGCCGGAGCAGATGGCGTGGTACGACGAGCAGCAGCGGCGCTCGACCTCGAGCGAGATCGCGGTGCGGCTGTACGAGGCGCGCAACGAGATCGACGTGCTCGACGTCGCGGCGCGCGTGACCGCGCCGACGCTGATCGCGCACGCTCGCGGGGACCGCGTCGTCCCGGTCGAGGAGGGTCGGCTGCTCGCCGCGCGCATCCCTGACGCCCGCTTCGTCCTGCTCGAGTCCGCGAACCACATCCTGCTCGCCGACGAGCCGGCGTGGACCGCGTTCGTGGGCGAGCTGCGCGCGTTCCTCGGCTCCGGGCCGGCGGCGCCCGAGCCGGTCGAGCTGAGCCCACGCGAGCTCGAGGTCATGGAGCTCGTCGCGGCCGGCCTCACCAACGAGGCGATCGCCGGGCGGCTGACGCTGAGCGTGCGCACGGTCGAGCGCCACCTCTCCAACGTGTACGCGAAGCTGCGCGTCTCCGGCAAGGCGGGGCGGGCCGCCGCCGCCGTGCGCTTCTCCGAGGCGCTACGTGCAGGCCGCCACGCGACCGCCGGCGAAATGCGTGATGGCACCGATGCCGGCGCGCCCGGCGGGCCGTAGCGTCGCGGCAAGCAACGCCGCACAAGGAGGTCGGAAGATGGAGCGCACGATGATCATCGACGGCGCGCAGGTGGACGAGCCGGTCGCGACGCACGACGTGCGGGGCGGCGGCGGGCTCGGGCTGCACGTGCGCGAGTGGGGCGAGCGGGAGGGCCGGCCGATCGTGTTCGTCCACGGCTGGTCGCAGTCCCAGCTGTGCTGGTCGCGGCAGATCGCGGGCCCGCTCGCCGACGAGTTCCGGCTCGTCACCTTCGACCTCCGGGGCCATGGCATGTCGGAGAAGCCGCTCGACGCCGGCGCGTACGCCGACGCGCGGCTGTGGGCCGACGACCTCGCCGCGGTCCTCGACCAGCTCGAGCTCGACCGGCCGGTGCTGGTCGCGTGGTCCTACGGCGGCTACGTCGTGACCGACTACCTCGCGGCCTACGGCGAGACGGCGATCGCCGGCGTCGACCTGGTGGGCGGCGCGGTGCTGCGTACACCGACCTTCGAGCACATCGGGCCGGGCCTGCTCGGGAACGCCGGCGACGCGTGCGGACCCGACCTGCCGACGAGCATCGCCGCCATGCTCCGCTTCCTCCGCGCCTGCACGGTCCGGCCGCTCAGCGACCACGACTGGAGCACGGCGCTGTGCTGGAACATGGTCGTGCCGAGCGAGGTCAGAGGCGCGCTGTTCGCGCGCGAGATCGACGCCAGCGAGGTCCTCTCCCGCCTGTCCGTCCCGGTGCTGGTGACGCACGGACTCGCCGACGCGATCGTGCTGCCCTCGATGGCCGAGCACGTGCTGGAGGTGTGCCCGACGGCGCGCGCCTCCTGGTACGAGAACATCGGCCACCTGCCGTTCGTGGAGGACTCGGGCCGCTTCGACCTCGAGCTCGCCGAGCTCGTCCGTCAGGTCGCGTAGAGCCGCAGCCAGTCCAGCGCGAGCGGCACCGCGGCCAGGATCGAGACGTGCCCGTCGCGCGGTCGCAACCACAACTCGGCACGAGGGCAGCCATCGAGCAGCCGCTCGGCGTGCGCGGCGGGGATGACCCGGTCCTCGCCGCCCTGCACGACCAGGACGGGCGCCTCGACCTGCGCCAGCTCGAAGCCCCACGGCTTGACGGAGGCCACGTCGTCATCGACCAGCCCATCCGGCCAGGTGGTGCCGGCGTGGCCCGCGTCCTCGCCGAGCGACTTCCAGGCGCCCGCGAGGATGTCGTAGTCCGCGGCCGTGAAGCTGCGCTCGTCGAACTCGTCGGTCTCGGCGTAGCGCGCGCGGGCCTCGCGCCCTTCGAGCGCCGCCTTCGGGCCGCCGGGATCGACCATGCCGTCGAACCAGTCGGAGCTGCCCGTGTACGGCGCGAGGCCGGCGAGGCACACCACCCCGCTGACCCGCTCGGGCATGAGCGCGGCGCAGGCGAGCGCAGGCGGCCCGCCGCCCGACGCGCCCATGACCGCGAAGCGATCGAGCCCGAGCGCGTCGGCGATCTGCGCCACGTCGCCCGCCGCGGAGGCGACGTCGCGGCCCGGCTGCGGGGTCGACCCGCCGTAGCTCGGGCGGCCGTAGGTGACGAGCCGGAGGCCGCGCCGGGCGGCGGCCTCGACCAGCGGCGTCAACGGCGCCCCGCTCTGCGGAGAGCCGTGGTGCCATACGAGCGCGGGCGCCTGGGCACCGCCGGTGTCGTAGGCGCACAGCGTGCGCCCGTCGACCAGCCGCAGCTCCCGTCGCACCACCATCAGAACGGCTTCGTCGTCATCAGGAAGATCACGACGACGATCAGCGCGAGCGTGATCAGCGTCCACTTCCGCACGATCGCGAGCGCGGCCGCGTAGCCGGGCTCGTCGCCGCCGGCGGCGGTCGCCTCGAGCCGCTCCTCCCCCTTCCGCAGCACGGTCGAGCCGAGGCCGGCGATCACGAACAGGAGCAGCAGCGAGATGCCGACCCACGCCTGGTCCCACAGCTTCGCCTTGGTCGCGAGGTAGATGCCGGCGAGCAGGATCACGCCGATCGCCGGCCCGGTCACCCGCTGGCTGAAGGCGATCTGGGCGCGGTGCAGGGCGGCGCGCTCGGCGAGCGGCGCGCGCGCGTTGACGGCCAGGAAGACCGGATACGCGAACAGCGCGCCGAAGGCCACCACGACGGCGGTGACGTGGATCCAGACGACGACGTCGTAGAACGTGACCGCGAGCGCCATCAGTTGAACACCGCGCCGAGCGTCTTGCCCGCCAGCGCGACCGCCTCGAGGTCGTAGGCGTCGGGCATGACGATCGTCATCCCCTCCACGCCGGCATCGCGGTATGCCTGCGCGCGCTCGCCGACCGTGTCCGGATCGCCGATCCACGCCGCCTCGATCCGCTCGCGCGGCATGCCGGCCTCCAGCGCCGCCGCCTTCTTGCGCTCCGCGTCCTCCTGCGTCTCGGTGACTACGACCGTCGCCATCGTGGTGCGCGTGATCTCGGCCGGGTCGCGCCCGACATCCTCGCAATGGCGGTCGAGCACGCCCATCAGGTGCTGGAAGCGCTCGGCGTCGCCGAACACGTTGCAGCCGTCGCCGTACTGGGCGACGAGCCGCAGCGTCTTGCGCTCGCCGCTGCCGCCGATGAGGATCGGGATGTCGCCGCGCACCGGCTTCGGGTTGTTGAGGGCGCCGTCGACCCGGTGATGGGTGCCCTCCACCGTCGCGCGCTCCTCGGTGAACATCGCGCGCGCGATCCGCAGCGTGTCCTCGAGGTGCTCGAAGCGCTCCTTGAGCGGCGGGAAGCGGACGCCGTAGGCGTCGTGCTCCGCCTCGAACCACGCGGCGCCGATGCCGAACCACGCGCGGCCGCCGGAGATGACGTCGAGCGTCGTGCACATCTTGGCCAGCAGCGCCGGGTTGCGGTAGGTCACGCCGCCCACGAGCAGGCCCAGGTCGGCCTTGCTGGTCCGGGCCGCGATCCCCGCCAGCGCCATGTTGCCCTCGAGCATGTTGAGCTCCTGCGGGCCCATCGGCGGGATCTGGTGCAGGTGATCCATGACCGAGACCGAGCCGAAGCCGTTCTCCTCGGCGGTCTTGGCCATCTCCGCCAGGTGCTCGAAGAGGCGCTCGGGCGGCACGTCCGGGAAGTTGAAGGCCGTGATGTGGAGGTCGAGCGTGATCGGTACGCGCATCGGCGGCACGCTACTCCTCGGCGGCGTAGGCTCACGCGGATGAGAATCCGTGGACTGCTCGTCGTGCTGTTCGTGCTCGCCCTCGCCGCTCCCGCCCACGCGGCCGGCGGTGCCTCGCCCGGCGCGGCCGGGATCGGGGACCGGCTGTTCCCGGGCCTCGGCAACGGCGGCTACGACGTCCTCCACTACGACCTCGACCTCCGCTACGCGACGAGCGCCCCGTCCCAGCCGATCGACGGGACGGTCACGATCTTCGCGCGCGCGACCCAGTCGCTCTCGCGCTTCGACCTCGACTTCGCGGGCAAGAGCCTCGGCGGCGTGACCGTCGACGGCGCCCCCGCGGGCTGGCGTCGCGACGGCCAGGAGCTGGTGATCACACCGCGTCGCGCGCTGCGCAAGAACGGCCTGTTCGTCGTCCGCGTCAGCCACTTCGTCGCGGTCCCCACCGAGCCGGCCGACGACACGGCGTCGACCGCGTTCTTCATCCACGCCGACGGCTCGGCCACCGCCGGCCAGCCGGATGGGGAGCACTACGTCTTCCCCTCCAACGACCACCCGCGCGACAAAGCGACGTTCACGTTCCGCTTCGACGTGCCCGCCGGCACCACCGCGGTCGCCAACGGCCTGCCGCTCGGGCATTGGACGCGCAAGGGCCGCACGACATGGCTGTACGCGGAGCGCCATCCGATGGCGACCGAGCTGACCCAGCTGGCGGTCGGGAACCTGAACTTCTCCTCGCCCGGCCGGCGTCCCGGCATCCTGCTGCGCGACGTCGTGCCGCCTTCGCTCGAGGCCGAGATCCTGCCGCGCCTCGCGATCGGCCCGTCGCAGATCGACTGGATGGAGGACCGCGTGGGGCGCTACCCGCTCGACGCCATGGGCTCGCTCGTCATCCGCGCGGACCTCGGCTTCGCGCTCGAGACGCAAGGCATCTCGCTGCTCGACACCTACTGGTTCGAGGACCAGCCGGTCGGCTACGGCGACGCGACGCTGCTGCACGAGCTGTCGCACATGTGGTTCGGCGACAGCGTCGCGCCCCGCGAGTGGAGCGACATCTGGCTCAACGAGGGCCATGCCAGCTGGTACGAGTTCGTCTACTCCGAGGAGCGGGGCTTCCTCGCCGACGACACCGTCAACTATCCGGATCCGGAGGGCTACGACACGGTCGAGGACCTGATGCACGCCGTCTACCGGCACAGCGACCAGTGGCGCCACGACTCCGGCCCGGTCGCGCAGCCGATCGACGCGAGCCACCTGTTCGACCTGCAGGTCTACCACGGGGGCGCGCTCGTCCTGTACGCGCTGCGCCAGGTGGTGGGCGCGCGCACGTTCGAGCGGATCGAGCGCGCGTGGGTGGCGCGCTACCGCGACCGCGTCGCGACGACGGAGGACTTCATCGCGCTCTCCTCGCAGGTCTCGCATCGCGACCTGCGCGGCTTCCTGCGCGCGTGGGTCTACGGCACCAAGACGCCGCCGATGCCGGGGCACCCGGACTGGAAGACGGACCCGGTGACGACCACGCCGCCGACGGCGCGGACGCTCGCGCCGAGCCGCCGCCCGCGCCGTTAGATGGTTGATTCCGCGGCCGCCGTGCGGGGGTCGTGGAATCAACCATCTAGCCCTCGGGCGCCCGCGGCGCGTAGCGGTGGTGGAGCATCAGCGCGTTGCCGTCCGGGTCGGCGAAGAACGCCATGTGGCACACGCCGGTGTCGAAGATGTCGCCGTGGAACGCGACGCCGCGCTCCTCGAGCGTGGCACGGGCCGCCGTGACGTCGTCGACGTGGAGCGCGAGGAAGTTCGGGTTGGGCGTGAACGCGCCGATGCCCATGCGCTCGGGGTTGAGCACGTTCAGCGTGACGGTGCCGTTCTCGAACTCGGCGAAGTTGCGCTCGGGCATGTAGACCGAGCGCTCGAGGCCCAGCGTGTCGCCGTAGAACGCGACCGCGCGCTCGAGGTCCTGGGTGGGGATCGACACGAAGTCGACGCCGGTGACGAGGGAGCTCATCGCCCGACTGTAATCGAGCCTCACACGGCCGGCGCGCCCGCCGTTGGAGGGTCATGAGCACCTTCATCCTCCACCCGCTGCCCGCCGGCGAGGTCGACACCGCCGCCCCCGTCACGGTGCGCAAGACCGCTTCCGACCGCGAGCCCTGCCGGCGCTGCCTCCGCGACGCCGCACCCGGTGAGCGGCTGGCGCTTACCGCCTACGACCCGTTCCTGGTGCCCAGCCCGTACGCGGGCGACGGCCCGGTCTTCGTCCACGCCGACGGCTGCGAGCCGTTCGCCTCGGAGCCCGGCGTCGTCTCCGAGCAGGTCTCCCGGCGCATCCTGTCGGTGCGCGCCTACGACGCCGACGCGATGCTGACCGACGCAACCGTGCTCGAGGGCGAGCAGTTCCGCGAGCGCGCCGAGGCGCTGCTGGCCGACCCCGAGGTCGAGTTCCTGCACGTGCACTTCGCCGGGCCGGGCTGCTTCGCGTTCCGGGTCGACCGGGCCTAGACGGTTAGGTCGACGAGCGTCACGACGCCCTGCTCGAGCGCGGTGGAGGCGAGCCGCGCGCGCTTCTGCTGCGGCGGGACGTCGTCGAGGTCGAACGCGTGGAACAGCGCGTGCAGGTGCGACTTGACGGTCTCGGCGCTGAGGAACAGCTCCTCGGCGATGTCGGCGTTCGACGGCAGCGCCGCGAAGCCGGCGTCGGCGAACGGCCGGCACAGCGAGACCAGCACGCGGCGCTGGGCGGTCGAGATCACGATCGGCGAGCGCATCGCCGGCACCGTGTCGGCGGAGGCGGGCTGCGCCTGCTCGCGGACGGCGCGGAACGCGATCAGCGTGTCCCCCACCCGCACCAGGTCGCCGTCGCGCAGCCGCTGGCGGCCGTGCACGCGCTGGCCGTTGACGAACGAGCCGTTGCGCGAGGAGCCGTCGTCGACCAGCGTCCACTCCTCCCCGATGCGGTCGAGCACGGCGTGGACGCGCGAGACCGACGGGTCCTCCGGAAGCGCGACGTCGCACGCCTCCTGCCGGCCGATCGTCGCGCGCTCCAGCTCCGGGGCGAGCTCGAGGATCCGCTGCTCGTCCTCGTGCGGGCGGTAGAGCAGGTACGGCGTCCCGCGACGGTCCGCCTCGAGCCGGGCCTTCAGCTCGGAGGGGGAAGACGAGTGCAACGCGAGCGGCAGGTCTTTCAACGCGATGCAAGCGTCGCGGGACGCCCGGCGGATGTCAACCGGAGGTCAGGCGGCGGCGCGCAGCGCGACCACGTTGGCCGCCTGGACGGGCTTCGGGTCCGTGTAGGTCTCGATCTGGCCGATCGCGCTGGCCATGACCTGCTCGATCCGCGCCTGGTTGTCGAGCGCCACGGCGTGCTGGGTCTCGACGCTGGCCTCCTTGGCGTTGAGCGCCGCGAAGGCGTCGCTCTCGAGCAGGCTGATCTGGCGGTGGGCGGCGGTCACGATCAGCTGGATCTGCACGACGTTGGCGGCGTCGTGCGCGACGTTGGCGGGCACGCGGCTGGCGGCCGTCCACATCGCGCCGCCGAGCGAGGTGACGCCCATGCCCAGCGTCCAGATGTCGACGCCGCGCCACAGCGCGCTGATCGCCGCGACGGAGAACAGGCCGAGGCTGATCACGAAGAGCGTGCGGCCGAGCCACAGCAGCAGGTTGTGCGAGCGGCGGATGGTGGCGATCTGCTCCTCGAAGGCGACGACCAGCCCGCGCGCCGAGACCGCGACCTCGCCCTCGCGCCGGAGGCGGTTGATCGAGTCGAGCGTGCGGACCGACTCCTCGAGGCTGCGGGAGTGGATCACGGCCGCGGCGATCGCCGCGAGGAGCGCGAACCCGCCGAGCAGCAGCACCGGGGCGCCGAGCGCGATGAGCCGGCCGGCGATCTCGTCGCCGGGGATGCGCGGCTTGAGGAGGATGTCGACGATCGCGTTTGATCGGACGACGACGTAGACGACCGCGAGCGCAGCAGTGGTGAGCGAGAACACCATCAGCAGCGTGCGGGCGACGAGGTTGAGCCGCGAGTTGGCCCCCAGGGTGCGCAGGGACAGCGCGGCGACGTCGGTGGAGAACAGCGAGTGCTTGGCGGCCATCTGATCTACCCCTTCACTGGACGGGACTGGTTGAGATGTCCCGACTATCCACCGCTTGTCCGCGCGGGCGCCATGCCCCGAGGGGGTGAACCTGCTCCCCCGGGGGTACGCGTGCGAGATGCGTAAATTCATGCTCATCCTCATCTCCGCGATCGCCCTGGCGATCGCGCCCACCGCGGCCTCGGCCCAGAGCACCGGCCAGACGGTCCCGGTGCCCGGCCCGATCCTCACGAAGCTCGGGCACACCCCGATGGTCGAGCTGTGGGACGGCGGCGGCGGTCTCCCCTACCTCGGCTCCAGCACGTCCTACAACGCCGGCGACTGGGAGTCGAACCTGCGCGCGTACGCCACCGACGATCCGAACGTCAGCGGCCCGAGCGTCTACGAGCAGCAGATCGCCAAGGTCGACGCGGTCGCGGCGAAGTGGCTCTCGCACTCCGGCGGCCGCTACAAGCTCAGCGCGTCGCGGCGCCCACAAGCGCGGCGTGAAGCTCGCGCGCGATCTCGCACAAGCGCCACGGCCACAAGCACGGCAAGCGCGCGATCGTATTCGACGTCGACGAGACCGCGCTCTCGAACTACAGCGCGATCGACGCCGACAACTTCGACGTTCGGCGACAACTCGAAGGCCGAGGCCACGAACGAGATCGGCAAGGCGATCCCGCCCACGCTCGCGCTCTACAAGCTGGCCCAGAAGAAGGGCATCGCGACGTTCTTCATCACGGGCCGCGGCGAGGCCGTGCGCGACCACACCGCGCAACAACCTCAAGCGCGAGGGCTTCACGAACTACAACGCGCTGGTGCTCAAGCCGACCGGCTTCACCGGCACGACCGTCGACTACAAGTCGGGCGCGCGGAAGGCGATCGAGGACCAGGGCTACCGGATCGTGGCGAGCGTCGGCGATCAGTACTCCGACCTCGCGGGCGGGCACGAGGCGGCCGCGTTCAAGCTGCCGAACCCGTTCTACTTCCTGCCGTGAGCGGTGCCCGTCCGTCGGGCACTGATCCTGGCTGACGACCTGACGGGCGCGGCGGACTGCGCCGCGCAAGCGTTGCGCCACGGCCTCACCGCGGCCGTGGCGCTGCGCCCGGACACGGGCGTGGAGGCCGACGTGCTCGCGCTCGACCTCGACACGCGGAACGGTGGAGCGCGGGCCGCCTATGCGGCCACGCGCGACGCCGTGAGCGGGGGAGCGCCGCTGCTCTACGTGAAGCTCGACTCGCTGCTGCGCGGGCACGTCGGCGCCGCGCTCGACGGAGCGCTCGACGGCGCGGGGGCCGGCACCGCGGTGGTGGCGCCGGCGTTCCCGGGCCAGGGCCGGACGACCGTCGGAGGGCGCCAGCTGGTCGGCGGCGAGGTCGTGGGCGACCTGCTCGAGACACTCCGAGCGCAGACCGAGCGCGAGGTGATCCATGTGCTCGACGACGGCGCGCTCGACCGCGCCGGGGTGCTCGTGTGCGACGCGAAGGACGACGACGACCTCGCGCGCATCGTCGCTGCGGGGTGGGTGGGCGCGGATTCCCGCGTGGTGTGGGCGGGTTCGGCGGGGCTCGCGGGCGCGCTCTTCCGCGGGCTGTCCTCCGGTGGCGCCGCGCCGCCGGCCGCAGCGCCGGGCGGCCCGGCGCTCGTCGTCGTCGGCACGCAGGCGGCCGCGGCGCAGCTCGAGGCGCTGCTCGAGCGGGCTGGTTGCGTCGGCATCGCGGCCGGCCCGCGCGCGGGCGAGGCGGCGCGCGCCGCGCTCGCCCGCGGCGAGGATGCCGTGCTCTTCGGGGAGGCTTCGGCGGGGGCCGACCTCGCGGCCGCTGTCGAGCACGCGGCCGGGCTCGTCCTCACCGGGGGCGAGACCGCGCGCGCCGTATGCGACCGTGTCGGCGTGACCGCGATCGAGCTCATCCGGGAGATCGAGCCGGGCGTGCCGCTGGGCCGGGCGGGCGACCTCGGCATCGTCACCAAGGCCGGCGCGTTCGGCGACCCGGGGACGCTGTGCCGCGCGGTCGACGCGATCAGGAGCGGGGCATGAGCCGCATCGCCGTGACGATGGGCGACGCCGCCGGGATCGGCCCCGAGATCATCGTCGGCGCGCATCCGCACCCGGGCGTCGTGGTGGTCGGCGACGCCGAGCGCCTGCGCCGCGCCGCCTCCATCCTCGGCGCCGACGTCGAGGTCGTCGCGGTCGAGCGGCCGGGCGACCCCGTGCCCGACGGCGCGCTCGCCTGCATCGACCTCGACCTGATCGATCCGGGGCTGCCGTTCGGGGAGCTCTCCGCGCAGGCGGGCGAGGGCGCCTACCAGGCGATCAAGCGCGCGGTCGAGCTGGCGAGCGCGGGCGCGGTCGACGCCATCTGCACCGCGCCGCTGAACAAGGAGGCGCTGCACCTCGCCGGCCATGAGTACCCCGGTCACACCGAGCTGCTCGCCGAGCTGACCGGCGTCTCGGACTACGCGATGATGCTGACCACGCCGAAGCTGCGCGTGATCCACGTCACGACCCACATCGGGCTGATCGACGCGATCGAGGCGATCGAACCCGCGCGTGTGGAGCGCGTGATCCGGCTCGGCGACGAGGCGCTTCGCAACGGGGGCACCGAGGCGCCGCGGATCGCGATCTGCGGCATCAACCCGCACGCGGGTGAGAACGGCCTGTTCGGGCGCGGCGAGGAGGCGGAGAAGCTCGAGCCGGCCGTCGCCGCCGCCGTCGGGGACGGCATCGACGCCCAGGGGCCGCTCCCGGCCGACACCGCGTTCTTCCGCGCCGTCCGCGGCGACTTCGACCTCGTCGTCGCGATGTACCACGACCAGGGCCACGGCCCGATCAAGGTGCTCGGGCTCGACGAGGGCGTCAACGTCACCGTCGGCCTGCCGGTGATCCGCACGAGCGTCGACCACGGCACGGCCTTCGACATCGCGGGCACCGGCGTCGCCGATCCGAGCAGCCTGCGCGCGGCGCTGCGCGAGGCCGAGCGGCTGTCCCACTAGATGGAGAACGCCTGGATCGCGGAGCGCCTGGAGGCGTTCGCCGCGCTGCTCGAGCTCGCCGAGGCCAACCCGTACCAGCCGCGCGCCTACCGCCGCGCCGCCGACACGATCCGCGCGGCGCCCGTCCCCGTCGCCGAGCTCGTGCGCCGTGGCCGCGTGCGCGACCTGCGCGGGATCGGGCGTGGGATCGAGGGGCGGCTGCGCGAGCTGGTCGAGACGGGAGACATCGCCGAGCTCGCGGAGCTGGAGCGGGAGCTCGCGCCGGGCCTGGTCGGGCTCGGGCGCTACCTCGGGCTCACGGCCAGGCGGTCGGTCGACATCGCCCGCGCGCTCGGCGTGCAGACGCCCGACGAGTTCCGCGCCGCGGCGGCGGCCGGCCGGCTCCGGGACATCCCGGGCGTGGGGCCGAAGCTCGAGGCCCAGCTGCTCGAGGCGCTCGCGCGCGAGGCCGAGCCGCGACCGCCCCGCGGGCTGCTGCTCAACCAGGCGCGCGAGCTCGTCGGCGGGATCGCGGAGCTGCTCGGCGGCGAGGCCGCGGGCGACGTGCGCCGCTGGCGCGACTCGTGCGAGCGGCTCGCGGTCGTGTGCGCTGGTGGGGAGCCGCCGGCCGTGATCGAGCGGTTCGCCTCGCTGCCGCAGATCGTGGCGATGATCGAGCAGCAGGAGCGGCGCGCGATCGGGCTGACCGTGGAAGGCATCCCGGTCGAGCTCGTCGTCGCGGC
Organism: uncultured Solirubrobacteraceae bacterium; assembly: GCA_963722815.1. GTDB lineage: Bacteria > Actinomycetota > Thermoleophilia > Solirubrobacterales > Solirubrobacteraceae > DASQFQ01. Next base: position 115,636 of record CAVROM010000003.1, on the reverse strand, counting down.
GCCCGAGAGGTACGGGACCGCGCTCCTGCGCGCGACCGGCGCGCCTGACTTCGTCGCGGGGCTCGAGCCGCTGCCCGATGCGCCCGACGAGGCGGCCGTGTTCGCCGCGCTCGGCCTGCCGTGGTGGCCGCCGGAGCTGCGCGAGGAGCCGCCGTCCGGCGAGCCGCCCGCGCTCATCGAGGAGCGCGAGATCCGCGGCGACCTGCACTGCCACACGACTTGGTCGGACGGCCGCGCGAGCGTGCTCGAGATGGGCAGCGCGGCGCGCGACCGCGGCTACGACTACGTCGCGATCTGCGACCACACGCCGGCGGTCGGCGCGGTCCACGGGCTCACGCCCGACGAGGTGCGCCGCCAGGCCGAGGAGATCGCCGCCGCGAACGAGCAGCTCGCCCCGTTCCGCGTCCTGCGCGGGATCGAGTGCGACATCCTGCCCGACGGCCGGCTCGACCTGCCCGACGACGTGCTCGCCGAGCTCGATTGGGTGCAGGCGAGCGTCCACGGCGGCCAGCGCATGCCGCGCGACGAGATGACGCGGCGGGTCGAGCGCGCGATCCGCAACCCGCACGTGAGCTGCCTGAGCCACCCGACGGGCCGCATGATCGGCCGTCGCCCGGAGAACGCGCTCGACCTCGATCACATCTATGGCGTCGCCCTCGAGGAGGGCGTGGCGCTCGAGGTCAACGGGCTGGCCCCACGGCTCGACCTGAGCGGCGAGCACGTGCGCCGCGCGCTGCGGGCGGGCGTGGAGATCGTCTGCTCCACCGACGCGCACTCGACCCTCGGGCTGGGGAACATGACGCTCTCGGTCCAAACCGCGCGGCGCGGCTGGGCGACGAGTGCGGACGTCGTCAACACCCGGCCGCTGGACGCGATCCTCAGCAGGAGCTGATACGGTTAACCACATGGTGAACGATCCGTTCAAGGCGCTCTCACATCCGATCCGCCGTGGGATCGTCGAGCGCCTGGCCGCCGGCCCCGCGAGCGTCGGCGACGCCACGGCGGGCTTCGGTGTCTCGAAGCCCGCCATCTCGAAGCACCTCAAGGTGCTGGAGGAGACCGGCGTCCTGCGCCGCGAGGTCATCGGCCGCTCGCACCGGCTCTCGCTCGAGCCCGACGTGCTCAGCGAGGCCGCCGACTGGATGGATCGCCAGCGCGCCCTGTGGGGGCGCCTGTTCGACGTCGTCGACGACTATCTGAAGGAGGAGCACCCGAAATGACTGCGCCACCGATCGTCACGCCCCAGGAGTGGGCCGCCGCACGCGACGCCCTGCTCGTGAAGGAGAAGGAGCTCACGCGCGCCCGCGACGCCCTGGCCGCCGAACGGCGCCGGATGCCGCGGCTGGAAGTCGAGAAGGAGTACCGCTTCGAGGGCCCCGACGGGCCCGCGAGCCTGCACGACCTGTTCGCCGGCCGCAGCCAGCTGATCGTCTACCGCTTCTTCTTCGAGCCCGGCGTCGCGAAGTGGCCAGAGAGCGGCTGCCCCGGCTGCTCGTTCATGGCCGACCAGATGGGCCACGTCGCGCACCTCAACGCCCGCGACACCACGCTCGTACTCGCCTCGCGCGCGCCGCAGGCGGACATCGAGCGCTACCGGACGCGGATGGGCTGGCAGGTCCCGTGGTACACGATCACGGACGACTTCGACGCCGACCACGGCGTCGACGAGTGGCACGGCACCAACGCGTTCCTGCGCGACGGCGACCGCATCTTCCGCACCTACTTCGTCGACGCCCGCGGCGACGAGGGGATGGGGACGACCTGGAGCTACCTCGACATCACGCCGTACGGCCGCCAGGAGGAGTGGGAGGACTCGCCCGAGGGCACCCCGCAGACCCCGCCCTACCAGTGGTGGCACCTGCACGACGAGTACCCGGGCGCGGCGTGACCTTCGCGCACATCGGAGGCGTTCCGGTCGAGGAGTTCCTCCCCACGGTCACGGTGGGCGCGGGCATGGGCGTGGTGGTGGCGCGCAACTGGATCAACGAGCACCTCCGACGCCGCCCGTGACCACCGACCACACGCTCCGCATCGAGCGGACCTTCCAGGCGCCCGCGCAGGCGGTGTTCGAGGCGTGGACCAGCGAGGAGGTCATGCGGCGCTGGTGGCACGCGGAGCACGACTGGGAGACGAGCGAGGCCTGGGTCGACCTGCGCGTCGGCGGGGAGGTGCGCGTGGTGATGCGCGACCCTCACCAGGACGTCGAGTACGGCGGCGGCGGGCGCTACACGGAGATCGACCCGCCGCGCCGGCTGGCGTTCACGTGGCTGTGGGACGACAACCCCACGCGGATGCTGATCGAGATCGACTTCGAGGAGGCCGACGGCGCCACCACGGTGCGCTTCACCCACAGCGGGCTGTGGGACGAGGAGGCGGTGCGCTCGCACGAGGGCGGCTGGAGCCGCGCGTTCGACAATCTCGACGCATGGGTCACGACACCCATTGAGTGATCACGCGGGATTGCCGATGCAACCGGTGCACACAGGCGCACCGATTTCAGATCTCTAGGAGAGTCATGTTCAACAGGCTGCACAAGCGCATCCGGGAGGAGAGCGGCTTCACGCTCATCGAGCTCCTGGTCGTCATCCTGATCATCGGCATCCTCGCCGCGATCGCCCTTCCCGCCTTCCTCGGTCAGCGCGCCCGTGCGCAGGACACCGAGGCCAAGACCGGCGTCCGCCAGGGCCAGACGGCCATGGAGACGTTCTACACCGACAACCAGACCTACGTTGCGACGAAGGCTCAGCTCGTCGACATCGAGCAGTCCCTGGCCGCGGCTCCCGGCAACTCGTTCACCGTCACGAGCCCGACCGTCGACTCCTACACGCTGAGCGTGCAGTCCAAGACGGGCAACACGTTCTCGATCGCCAAGGCGTCTGACGGAACGGTCACCCGCTCCTGCAGCCGCACCGGCGGCACCACCAAGGGCGGCTGCCCCTCCAGCAACAGCTGGTAGCACCAAGCTCCCTCTTCGATCACGGCACCTCCCCGTCCGCTCCGGTCGATCTCGACCGGAGCGGTTACCGAGGCTGATGCCCTCTGCTCGTGCCCCAGTCGATGAACCGCGGCGCGAAGTCCGAGAGGCCGAGGATCGGGCGGAGGTGCGTGCCGTCCCGGTGCACCTTGTACAGACCGAATTGGCCGTGGTCTTCGAGCGGAACACGATCCAGCGGCCGTCGGGCGAATAGCTGCCGACCAAGGCCCTGAGCTGGCTGTCGTGGTAGTTGGTCACGAACCGCAGACTGGTTCCGTCCGAGCGGATGGTCGCGAGGTTGACGGACGAGCTCGGGTCGGCCAAATCGACGTTGTGGATGAAGGCGAGCCGCCGTCCGTCTGGGGCCCAGTCGAGCCGGAAGCCGACGTTGAAGCTGAACGGTGTGACCTGGAAGGGCTTGCTTCCGTTGATGCCGATGGTGAACAGCGCCTGCCCGAACGGTTCGCCGTTGAAGTCCATGAACGCGACCCGATGGCCGTCGGGCGAGACGTTGGGATCAGCCGCAGCGCCGGCGGCTGGCGGAGCGTTGGTCCTCGCGCGAAGCAGCACTCGTGCGGGCGTCGGGCCGCTTGGGTCAGCTCTGATGCGGCGGGTGGGTGTGACAGAACTCGCGCACGGCGTCGCTGAACGGTCCGGGTTGTTCGAGGTTGCTCATGTGGCCGGCGTCGGGGATCACCACGAGCTGCGCCGTGGGAATCGCTTGCTGGAACTGTCGCGCGACGGTGAGCGGTGAGCGGGCGTCGAGCTCGCCCCAAATGAGCAGCGTCGGCACGCTGATATGAGGGAGGAGATCGCGCTGGTCGGCCTCCGCCATCACCCGCAGCTGTCTGCGCAGAGTTGGCCGGCGCACGCCAGCGGCGATCTCCTCCAGAAGCGCGACGAACTCGTCCGGCGGGTCGCCGGCGAACAACCCCGGAAGGCGGGAATCGAACGGTGCCGACGGTGCGGCGAGCATCTCCTGCGCGTCTGTGACCCGGGCGCGCACCTCCTCCGCGGGGAGTGATCCTTTCCAGCCTGCGTAGGTATCGGCGAGGATCAGCGTCGCGACGAGCTCGGGATGGTGACGGTAGAGCTCTTGGGCGACCGTCCCGCCCCAAGAGAGGCCGGCCACGTGCGCCGGCCCGAGCGCGAGCGCCTCGATAAGGGCGGCGAGGCAGTGCGCGTAATCCGCTAATGAGAAGTCCGGCGGCAGGTCCGATGAGCCGCCCGCACCCGGCTCGTCCCAGGCGACCACCGTGAATTCATCCGACAAGGCGACGAGCTGCGGCTGCCACCCCCGGCCGTCGTCGGCGGCGCCGTGCACCAGCACCAGCGGCGGCCCCTCGCCGAGGCGTCGGTAGGCGATCTCGAGCCCGTTCACCCGGACGGTCTCCACTGTCGCAACCTACCCCTGCGAACGGGCGGTCCGCGCCAACTCCCAACCCCGCGGGCCACAGGCAGATGACAAGCCGTCCAGGCCCGGACGCGATCCCAGGCCGACTGCTACTCCTCGCGCGAAGCGGCACTCCGAAGGCGCTGGGCCCGGCTGACCAGCACGCCGTCTGACACCCGACGCGGAGCCAGGCACTCGATCGCCCTCTGCCAGGCATCGAGGTCGCGTGGGACTATCGCGCCGTGAGCGCAGAGGATCAGCCACGACAGAGACGCGGGACGGCGGGCGTGATCGCGCCGCCGCCGGTCATCTACCTGGCGTTCCTGGGGCTCGGCTTCGTGCTCGAGGGCGTGTTGCCGGGCGCGAAGCTTCCGGGGTGGGCGCAGTGGACGGGAGCCGTGGTCATCCTCGCCGGCGTGGTGCTGGTGATCTCGTTCGAGCGAGCCTTCAAGCGGGTCGGCACCGATGCGAATCCGTATCGGCCCTCGGCGGCGTTGGCGACCGACGGTCCCTACCGGTTCAGCCGCAATCCCGCCTATCTGGGCATGGCGGTCATCTACATCGGGATCACGCTGGCGCCGCGGCGCTGTGGGCGCTCGTCACGCTCGTTCTCGCGACGCTCGTCATGCAATACGGGGTGATCCGGCGCGAGGAGCGCTACCTCGAAGGACGGTTCGGCGACGAGCACCTCAGCTACAAGCGCGCGACTCGTCGCTGGATCTGAGGTGATCGTGCTCCACTCGCTCGTGCGCGGGGCTTCTGTTCCCGCTCGAGTTGAAGGAGGAGGCTCGTTCTGCCGTTGCTCGGCTCTGCGCCGGAGTCTTGCGCAGCCGCGCAGTTTCAGGTCGTTGACGGCGGGCTATGGGTTCGCTCGCGTGACTGCCCGCCCGGGCCCGAGTCCAGATAAGCGCACTCCGCCCGTCACGCGGACGAAGCGCTACGGCTGGACTGCGTCAAGGTGCTGAGTGCGATTGATGTGGGGCTCAAGGAGCGCCTCGAGCGGAACCATTGGCTTGCCGTCGACCCTCGGCGCGCCGCGGTCTCGTCAAGTCGTGACGACGAGGCCGAAGCCAATCACGTAGACGAGCCCGAACAAGACGGGGATCCACTGCTCGAGATGGGTGAGCGGCAGGTACTTGCGCCAGTCGTTGCCTTCACCGAGCGCGGCCCATTCTGCGCGCCAGTACGGTGAGGCGGGCAGGCGCTCTTCTAGAGCGCCGACGACCTTGAACTTGGCGCTGTTGAGCTGGCGGTACGACCGGACGAGCCACCACCAGGCTGCGCACTCGCCAAGCACGATGACGAGCGGGAATGCGAGGAGCCAGGATGAGACGTGGGGGTCCGCCTGTCCGACGATGCCAATTACGGTGAAGACGGCTGTGTTCAGCGTGAGGAAGAACGTATTCGTCAGCCCGCGCCGGTTGCTGACACGGTCTGCCATCTCGACATAGAGCTTCCACTGCTCCATGACCGCAGCCTGATAGCGCTCGCCGGGGCCGTCGTAGTTCTTGGCGGAGACGTCGGCGTTCCAGAGCGCGCGGCGGATCGTTGTGGATTCGTCTTCGCCCATTCCGGTCACTCGTATGGCCGGTATTTCGGCCAGCCGGGCGGGTCCGGTGGACGCTCGGGGGCTGGCAGGCGCGGTACCGCCCGGCTGCCGGTCGGTGCTTTCGGGAACATCTCCGCGATGCAGGGGCCCCAGGGGGAGGGGTCGCCTCGGATATCCACGCTGTTCGCCTCGGTCAGCGGTTGCGGCAGAGCTGCGCCCGAGTGCCAGATACCGATCATCGTCAGCCACTCGGGGTACGCCGCGACCGCGTGCTTCCACTCGACTACGACCGCTCCCGCGGCGTGCGGGGAAGCGATCCGCTCGAGATACGCGTCGGAGATGATTGGAACGAAGTAGTTGCAGTCGTTCATGCGAATGAGCAGGGCTTGCCAGCTCAGACCCTTGTGGAAGTTGCGCGGGTCTCGATCGAAAACGATGTCGTAGCCACGGCCGAAGAGGAAGCCGGCGAACGCGTCGACCCAAAGGTCCGTCTCGTACGTGTCGTGCGTCTGGTCGCGCGACCATCCATACGAGATGAACAGTCGCGGCGACTCCTGTGTCGGCGGTCTGAGGCGTGGATAGGCGGGGCCGGGATCTCCGCCCGGATCGAGCGCGAGCTTCTCAGGATCCCACGCCAGGAAGCCTTGCTGCTTGTTGACGACGTCCGCCCGCCGGAGGAGCTGCTCGATCACGGATGCGCCCTTCGGACTACTCATCGCGGCTCTTAAGCCAAGCCTATCCCGTGCACGTTTCGGCCGCGCCCTCCGGCGCCAAGGCCCAGGGAGCAGCGTGGTGCTAAGACGACCAACTCGAACCCGTTGTAGGCGAGTCCGACCGGCCGTGAACCGGTAGCCGTGGGGCTTTCGAGTTCGGCCTGGCTTCGTCAAGCGGACGCGACGTCGCGAAGGTGTCGCGCCGCGTGCCTGAACGGCCTCGCGCAGCAGTTGCAGTTCGTCGGGAGTGCCGACGACGATGACGCTGAGCGCATCGGGCGACGCGGCCGTGGCCCACCTGAGCGACCCGGCGCAGCGCGTGTGCGAATGGGTCGTCGTCGCATGGATCGCTGCGGACGCAGGGCAACGAACGCGTAGACCCACTAGGGAGATGAGCGGATGCGACCACGTGAGGGTGGCGCTGAAGTCGAGGCGCCGTCATCGCCGCAGCTGCGCCGCCTTTTGTCGCAGCTCCTCGCGATACTCGCGCGCGGCGTTGGTGTATTGAGCCATCGCCTCGCAATCCGCGGCGGCGGCCAGTTTCTGGCCCGATTCCTCGAGCACCTGCGCGCGCGCTTCGAGCGTTCGGAACCGTTGCAGTGCCGTGACGTCGGCGGCGTCGATCGCTCGCGTCCAATCCGCGACCGCTTCGCCGCGGCGATGCTGAGCGTTATAGAGGGCCCCGCGATCCATCCACGCTGAAACCGCCATTCGCGGGCTGCTGTCGGCGTCTTCGAGCAACTGCGTGAAGTCAGCGATCGCGCCGTCCGTGTCGTGCAGTTCCGCGCGGATGCGAGCGCGAGAGCGGAGCGCGCTCAGCCGCAGCGCGATATTGGTGGTCGTGTCGATGACGAACGAGAAGTCTTCGATCGCCGGCCGCCGCTGATCGGCCTTGAGCCGCAGCACGCCGCGGTTCGAGCGCAGCCCGCAGGCAAGCTCAGGATCGGGCGCGCATGCAATCGCGGACGTCAGGCTATCGATGGCAGCCTTGCAATCCGTCTGCTCGTAGGCGAGGCCCATCACCTGCAGAACTTCGTAGCGCTCGTTCTCGGGCACGCGCTCGAGCGCCTGCGTGAGTGTGGCGATCGCCTCGTCGACGCGGTTCAGCCGAACGAGCATCAGGCCGCGCGCTTTGAGCGCCGCGCCAGAGTGATCGCGAGATCCCAGTTGCTCGTCCGCGGCGTCAGCGAGGGCCTCGCCCACGGCGGCAAACGTTTGCAGCGGCCGGATCAACGAGAATTTCGTCTGCTGTGCCAGGGTGGCCGCCATCAGGTCGTTGCCGCCGCGCCAGAAGCTGACGAAGTGGCGCAGTGCATCCGACGTCGCTCGTGCGGCGATCGCAGCCGCGAGTGACGCGACGTCGACGTCTTCGTCCGCTGCGGTCACATCCTCCGCCGTCCGCTGCAGCCGGAAGTTCAGCAGCGGATGCGACGATGTGTCGGGGATCGACGCCAGCAACGGCCCAGCGGTCGTTGCGTGGTCGACCTTCAGGTGCTGCAGCTGACAGGCGAGCCAGGCCGCTTGGGCCAATTGTTCGGAGATGAACTCGCATTGATTGTCCGCTACGTCACAGTCGAGCGTCGACGTTCCTTCGTACGACCAGATGAGGTTCAGGTCCTCGAGCCGTTCGGGCTCGAGGAGCGGATGCCACCCTGCGGGGGACCAGTGCAGCAGAATCACGGGGCTGCCGCTCGTGCGCAGCTCGGCGATCTCCGTCTGGACACCGGAGCTCGCTTCACCGTCGTGCGGTGAGATCAGGACGACGACCAAAGAACTCGTAAGCATCCGCCGCAGCGTGCGGCGATCGATGTCGGCCTCGAAGCTGAGATCGCCCCCAACCCAGCTCCAGTCTTCGTACTCGAACGCGAACAGGCCATGCTGTTCGAGGACATCTTTCAGGCCGATCGCCACCTTGGCTTCGCCTGGCCGCGCCTTCGAGAAGCAGATGAACACATCGCGCGTGAGAACCCGGCGGGTCTGCGCCATACGGGAATTGTCAGCCCAAACGGCGCGACTGACGAGAAACTTGCTAGCGAACCCGCGATTGAGCTCTGCCGCGCGCGATCTACGTGCAGCGGAACTACCGTCGCGCCAAGGGTATCTGCCCTCCTGAGGCGCACGGTCATCGGGCGGCTGCCCGCTGGACGATGGTCGCGACGGGCGATGAGTAGCACTCGCCGTGTCGGCAGATCTGACTCGCCGGCGCTAGTGCATCGCGGCCCGCGCGGCAGCAGCGGCCCTAACCACAACGGGTGCTCCGTTTCGCGCAAAGCAGCACTCACGCGGCCGGCAAGGCGGAGTGCTGGTGGCAGGCGTAAGGAGCACTCTGCGGTAGTGCCCCGTTCACGCTGAAGGAGCGGCGAGTCAGCGCCGGACGGGACGCGGACTCGTGCTCCGGAGCGCAGGTCTGCAGAGGGGATTCGCGACGGCTCGCTTCGGTCTGGCCACTCACGGCGCGTGTCCGCGCAAACCGGCCGCGACCGGTGGACGATGCCGCTCGCCGGGAGTAGTGTCGCGGGGCTTCCTCCGTGTGCCTCGGCGCGCGGCGCGCGGGGCCAACACATCGAGGTTTGGAGGGGTTATGCGGGGTTTCTCGGCACTCTTCGTCGCTGTGGTGCTCGTCGGTGTCGGAGGGGCGGCGCCCGCGTGGGGGCAGTCGGGGTCGCTGAGCCGGATCACCGGGCCGTCTCCGTTCGCTGCCGGCTGCAACGGCGCCACGCAGACGGGCACGTTGTTCCGCAACGCCGAGGTCGAGCCGTGGGTGAGCTCCAACCCGGCCATGCGGCGCAACCTGATCGCGGTCTGGCAACAGGATCGTTGGTCCAACGGCGGCGCGCAGGGTCTGCTGACCGGGATCTCGTTCGACCGCGGTGAGTCGTGGCGGCGACCGACTCCGCCGCCGTTCACACGCTGTGCGGGCGGCAATCCCGCCAACGGCGGTGACTACGAGCGCGCGTCGGACCCGTGGGTGAGCATCGGTCCGGACGGTTCGGCGCACCAGATCGCGCTCTCGATCAACGACTCGGACCCGACCAGCGCGGTGCTGGTCTCCAGCTCGCGTGACGGCGGCCGCAGTTGGGGCCGCATCACAACGCTGCAGAAGGACACCACGGCGGAGCTCTTCAACGACAAGGAGTCGATCACGGCCGACCCCGGCAATGACCGGTTCGTCTACGCGGTCTGGGATCGCCTGCAGGTCCAGAACCCGGCCGACCCGGCATCGCCGTTCTCCGGCGACACGCTGTTCGCGCGCTCGACCGACGGGGGCCGTACCTGGGAGCCGACGCGAACGATCCTCGACTTCCCGGACAACAGCAACGTACAGACGCTCGGCAATCAGATCGTCGTGCTCGGCAATGGCGTGCTGGTCAATACCTTCAACCTGATCGACAACGGGCTGGCGCTGGTGGCGGTGCAGCGCTCGACGAACCGCGGCGTGACCTGGTCGGACCCGGTGATCGTCGACGTGCTGTTCAGCAGCGCCCTGCAAGGGCAAGGCGTCATCGATCCCTCTGACGGCCATCCGGTGCGGACCGGCGACCTGATTCCGGACGTGGCCGCCGACCCGCGGCGAGGGTCCGACGACCTGCACGTCGTGTGGCAGGACATCCGCTTCACGCTCGCCGCGCCGTTGCCGTACTTCAACGACCAGATCGTGATCGCCGACTCGACCAACGGTGGCCGCAGCTGGACCGACCCGCGGCGGGTGAGCGAGAACAAGCTGACCCAGGCGTTCACCGGCTCCGTGGAGGTCAACGACCGCGGGCATGTCGCGGTGACGTACTACGACTTCAGCCGCGACGACCCGTCCGGCGGCACGCTGGACACGGACCACTGGGCCACGACGTCGCGCGACGCGGGAGCGACGTTCGCGCCCCGCGAGCGGCTGACGCCGCGCGCGTTCGACATGCGCACGGCACCCGACGCGCTCGGGTTCTTCGTCGGCGACTACACCGGCCTGACCGCCACCCCGCGCGCGTTCACGTCGGTGTTCGCGACCGCCAACAGCGGTAACCTCGGCAACCGCACGGACGTGTTCTCAACGGCGTTCCGCCCGGCCGCCAACGCCGCCGCCGCCGCGCGAGCGAGGGCGCGAAGCAGCGCGCGCGTGCCGCTCGCTCGCCTCATCAGGAAGGCCGACGCCATCAACGGCCCCATCCGGATCCGCTGAGCTCTCACGCTGCGGACCGCTTCGGCGGTCCGCAGCACCTGCCCCCGATCCACGCTCCGCGCGGAGGCGGATCGGTCGGCCTGGACCCGGAGCGCGATGTCGCGCGATTGCACCGCCGCGTTGCGAGAAAAGCAGCAGCACGGAGGGCGTTGCAGCTTGTTAGGAACCAGTGCTCCATCGAGGCACGCGGAGCACTGGTCGCATCCGCGCCACTCAGTGCTGCTCGTCGCGGAGGGTGTCGCACAAACCGGGGTGGTGTCCGGCGGGTTTAAGCCTCGATCGTGCGTTAACGCAGACGCCCCGACGGTGTCGGGGCGTCTGAAACGTCCGGTGGGGCCGGGATTCTTGGGCTTGCTGAAGGTCCTTGATCCCGGGCTTGGAGGGTCACCTTGCGGGTGCTGCGTGAAGGACGCTCGTTGACCGTAGATGTGACGTCGGATGGAGCGGGGTTGGTGTCGCACGCGGGCGCGGCGTTGGTGGCCGAGGTCGCTGACCGGACTGGGCTGACGCGTGAGCTCTCGCGTGCCCTGGCGGGGTTGCGCGAGCGGCGGCGCAGGCACGATCCGGGCCGTGTGGTCCGGGATCTGGCGGTGATGCTGGCCGACGGCGGCGACTGCCTGTCGGACCTGCGCGCGGTGCGCGACCAGCAGCCGTTGTTCGGACCCGTCGCCTCGGACACGACGGCGTTTCGGCTGATCGACCGGATCGCCGGCGAGCCGGCGGCGCTGGAGGCGTTGCGCGCGGCGCGGGCCCGCGCCCGGGCGCGCGCGTGGGAGCTGGGCGCGCGGCCGGAGCGGATCGTGATCGACGTCGACGCGACGCTGATCGGCGCCCACACCGAGAAGGAGGGCGCGGCGGTCAACTTTAAGGGCGGTTTCGGCTTTCACCCGCTGCTGGCCTACCTGGACGCGAGCCGCGAGGCGCTGGCCGGGATGCTGCGCCCGGGCAACGCGCCGGCGCACGGCGCGGCCGATCAGATCGCGGTGCTCGAGCAGGCGCTCGAGCAGCTCCCGCGCGAGGTCGTCGCCGACCTGGACACCGAGATCGTGCTGCGCACCGACTCGGCCGGCTCGGCGCTCGCGCTCTGCGAGGCCGCGCGCGACGCCAAGATCGCCTACCTGGTCGGGTTCGATCTGACCAAACAGGTGCGCCGCGCGATCCTCTCGCTGCCCGAACACGCGTGGCGGCCGGCGCTGCGCCAGAACGGCGAGCAGCGCGACGGGGCGCAGGTCGCCGAGATCACCGGCCTGCTCGAGTTCTATGACTGGCCCGAGCGCTCGCGCGTGATCGTGCGCCGCGAGCGCCCGCACCCGGGCGCGCAGCTGTCGTTTACCGACGTCGACGGGCACCGCTTCCAGGCCACGCTGACCGACCTGACCGGCGACGCGGTCGAGCTCGAGCGCCTGCACCGCGGCCGCGCCAACGCCGAGGACCGCGTCCGCGCCGCCAAGCAGACCGGCCTGGAGAACCTCCCGTTCCGCGAGTTCGCGCTCAACGCCGTCTGGCTCGAGCTCTCGATGATCGCCCAAGACCTCAGCGTCTGGACCCAGGCCCTGTGCCTGCACGGCGAGCTGGCGAGCTGCGAGCCCAAGACGCTGCGCTACCGGCTGCTGCACACCGCCGGCCGACTCGCCTTCCACGCCCGCCAAGCCACGCTGCGCCTGCAAGCCACCTGGCCCTGGGCCAGCCAACTCGCCGCCGCCTTCGCGCGCCTACGAGCACTCCCACCACCCGTCGGCTGACCGAGGTTGTCCCGTAGCTCGTAGAACTTGATGGCGGCGGTCCTCCCGCCCCGTCCGGTCCCGTTGGGACCGTGATGGGTGCGAAACCAAGTCCACGAGGACAGGAGGACCAACCGCATGAGGACGGTATCGGCCGCGTCGGTCGCGGCGAACGAGCAGAGCATCGAGGGGCTGCCCGAGTCGGTGCTTGAGGCGCTCGGTGAGCTGGCCGGCATCGCGAAGGAAGGGTTGCTGGCGCTGAGCGTGGGTGTCGGGCTCGGTGTCCTGCACGAGCTGATGGAGGCCGAGGTCGACGAGGTGGTGGGCCCGAAGGGCAAGCATCTGCCGGATCGCAGCGCGGTGCGTCACGGGCACGAGGGTGGTGAGGTCACGCTCGGCGGCCGGCGCGTGCCGGTGAGCCGGCCGCGGGCCCGCAGCGCCGACGGCGAGCACGAGGTCGAGCTGGCGAGCTACGCGCACTTCGCCGCGCGCGACCGGCTGTCTGACGTGATGCTCGAGCGGATGCTGGCCGGTGTCTCGACGCGTCGCTACGCCAGGACCGGTGAGCCGGTCGGGTCCGAGATCGACGAGCTCTCAAGGTCGACCTCGAAGTCGGCGGTCAGCCGTGAGTTCGTCTCGCGCACGCGCGAGCACCTGATCGAGCTGATGTCGCGCCCGCTGGGTGACCTGCGCCTGGCGGTGCTGATGCTTGACGGGATCGATCTGAAGGGCCGCTGCTGCGTCGTCGCGCTCGGGATCGACACCGACGGCGTCAAGCATCCGCTCGGGCTGTGGGACGGCTCGACCGAGAACGCCACGGTCACGACCACGCTGCTCGCGAATCTGGTCGAGCGTGGCCTGGATGTCGAGCAGGGCGTGCTGGTCGTCCTCGACGGCGCCAAGGCGCTGCGCAAGGCGGTCCGTGACGTGCTCGGCATCTACACCCCGGTCCAGCGCTGCGTCCGGCACAAGGAGCGCAACGTGCTCGGTCACCTGCCCGAGCGCGACCAGCCCCTGGTGCGTCGGCGGCTGCGGACGGCGTGGGCGCTCGAGGATCACGACCGTGCGCTCGAGCAGCTGCGCGTGCTCGCCGACGAGCTCGCCCGCAGCCACCCGGGTGCCGCCGCGTCGCTCAGGGAGGGGATGGAAGAGACGCTCACGGTGACGCGCCTGGGCATCCACGGCCGGCTCAAGCGCACGCTCGCCTCCACGAACCCGTGCGAGTCGATGATCGACACCGTCCGGCGCGTCAGCCGCAACGTCAAGCGCTGGCAAAACGGCGACATGTGCTTGCGCTGGACGGCCGCCGGCATGCTCGAAGCCAAGCAGCAGTTCCGCAAGATCATCGGCTACCCCGACCTCGCCAAGCTCGCCGTCGCCGTCGAGCGCGACGTGGCCGCCAAGCGCGCCGCCGACACTCCCACGACGCCTCCCCACACGACCATGACGACCGCGGCGCCGGAGGTCGCCGCTTCACCCGCCTGAGATAATTCACCCACAGGGACCGCCGTCACGAAGTTCCACGGCGAGCGGGACATCCTCGGCTGACCCCGACGCCGGGCCACGACGACCACGAGCCCAACCCGGCGCACCGCGCCCGGCTCGCCCGACGCACCGATCCCGGCAGCAGCACTCGCCAGCGGCCACCACGAGCCGACGGCGCGCCAGCTCGCCATCGCCGCCATCAGCGACACACACAACCACGCCGCGGCACACGCCGAAATCGATCCACAACCGCGCTAACGCACGATCGAGGTTAAGACGATTCGGTGATGGCGCAGAACTTCGTCGCGTGTGATCGTGAGCAGGAGCTGTTGTTGCCGCCGAGCCTTCGTGAGTGGCTGCCTGAGGAGCACCTCGCGTGGTTCGTGTTGGACGCGGCGGAGGAGATGGATCTCGCGGCGTTTCTTGCGTCCTATCGCGAGGACGGGTGGGGTCGCGCGGCGCACGATCCGGCGATGATGGTTGCGCTGTTCGTCTACGCCTACGCGATCGGGGTGCGGTCGTCGCGGGCGATCGAGCGGCGCTGCCACGACGACGTCGCGTTTCGTGTCATCACCGCCAACCACGCGCCCGATCACGCCACGATCGCGCGCTTCCGGGTTCGGCACGAGGCGGCGATCGCCGGGCTGTTCGGTGAGGTGTTGGCGCTCTGCGCGCGCAGTGGCCTGGTGAAGGTCGGCGTCGTGGCGGTCGACGGCACGAAGATCGCCGCTGCCGCGACGCATCACGCGACGCGCAGCTACGAGCAGATCGCGCAGGAGATCCTCGAAGACGCGGCGCGCATCGACGCCGCCGAGGACGAGTTGTTTGGCGAGGCGCGCGGCGACGAGCTGCCCGAGGGGCTGCGCACGAGCGGTGATCGCCGCAAGGTCCTGCGCGAGGCCAAGCAGGCGCTGGACGCCGAGCGCGCCGCGCAGGCCAAGGAAGATCCCGCGCGATCGCAGCGAGCGGCTGGTTGAGTGCCGGCGCCGGCTCCGGCAGGACTGGGAGCTCGAGCGCCACGTCGTCAGCGAGCACGCCGCCTGGCACGCGGCCGGGTCGCCAGCGACGGGTCGCGGCGGATGGTCGGCGCGCGGCAGAACATCAAGCCCTACCCGCTGCCTTCCGAGCCGGCGGGCAAGATCAACGTCACCGACCCGGACTCGCGCAACCTCAAGACCACGCGCGGGTGGGTGCAGGGCTACAACGCCCAAGCCGTCGTCGGCGAAGGCCAGATCATCCTCGCCGCCGAGATCAGCACCGAGTCGCTCGACACCGCCAACCTGCAGCCGATGATCCAGACCGCCATCGGCGAACTCGAGACGGCAGGCGTCACCGAAGCGCCTGGGGTGGTGTTGGCCGACGCCGGCTACTGGACCAACGACGCGATCGAGACGCTCTGCGGCGAGGGCATCCCGACGCTCGTCGCCCCCGACGCCGACCGCCGCAAAGAGCCGCGGCCCTGGCCGGCGCGGCGGCCGCTATGACTTCGCCCGCGCGGTGCTCGCGACCGACTGGGGCAAAGCAGCTCTACCTCAAGCGCCAGGGCAGCGTCGAGCCCGTCTTCGGCCAGATCAAATCCAACCGCGGCGCCGACCGCTTCCAGCGCCGCGGCAGATCAGCCGTCAGGTCGGAATGGCGGCTGCTCACCGCGACCCACAACCTGCTCAAACTCCACCGACACCAACTCGCCATCGCCCGACCGTCCGGGGGACAGCGCCGACAGACAGGCTGCGACTTGGCGGGGTTGCGAAACGGCCTGGCCATCCCCCCGCGCGACGAGCACCCGTCTCGCGACCGCGCCGACCCTCCCGACACTCACACACCCTTCCGCGACACCCTCCGCGCAAAGCAGCACTCATCCGGCCGCGAAGTAGATTCCGGACGTGGCGCCCGCACGACATGGCCGACGAGGCGGACTGTTCGGAAAGGGCTGGCTGTAGGGATGGCGAGTAAGCCCTCGGCACGGTTCGTGTGGGCGGTGGACACCTTGGCGCTCGACCCAGCCGATCGCGTGTTGGAGGTCGGCTGCGGGCATGGCGTGGCCGTATCGCTGGTGTGCGAGCGGCTCACCAGCGGACGGATCACCGCCATCGATCGCTCGAAGAAGATGATCGAGATGGCAGCGCAGAGGAATCGCGACCACGTCTGGGGAGGCAGGGCGGTGCTGAAGACGGCCGCACTCGAGGAGGCGGCCTTCGAGGACGAGCGATTCGACAAGGTCTTCGCGTTCAACGTCGCGCCGTTCTGGCTCCAGCCGGGGAAGGCGCTGGGGATCGTCGGACGGCAGCTTGCCCCCGATGGAACGGTGTATCTCTTCTGGGACGCCCGCCACACGCCGTCCGGCCGAGCCCGCGACCTCGCGGACCGGCTGGTCGAGAGGATCCGGCTCGCCGAGTTCTCCGTGAGCCAAGTGCTGCTCAAGGAGCTCCGCCCCGTTCCCGCGGTTTGCGTGATCGGGCGGCCCTAAGCTAAGAGCGCGAGAGACGTCGTCGATGGAATCGAGGAAGCACATGGTTCGATCGCGGGGCTCTATCGCGGCGACATCTCGGCATAGCCTGATTCGGATTGCCCCGGATGTCCCTGCCTAGACGCTCCCTACGCACTGGACACCCGGGCCGCCGGGCCCGCCCACGTCCCCCGCTGCTCGTCTCGCACAGGGGCAGCCGGCGAATCCGGGGTTACCGGTCCGCCGCGAGCTTGCCGCCCTTGGCCCAGTTCTGGTGCTCGACCTCGTGGATGAACACCTGAACATGCTCAGGACTCACTTCGTAGGCGTCGACGAACGCTTGTGTGATGCCGGCGACGAGCCGGCGCTTGCGTTCGATGTCACGCGGAGACTGCTCGACGGTGACGATGGGCACGGGTCAACCTCCTTGTTGGTGGCGGCGCCGCTGAGCCCCTCGGCGCCAGCGCTAACCGTCGCTGCTCCAGAGTCCGCACGCAAATCGCGGGCGGTCGCTTCCGCCCGGCGCGCCGTTACCCGCGCCCGGAGTCCACGCCCTCTGCCGCTACTCGCGCAAAGGAGCTCTGGCCCGGACGAGTGACGGTGCTGCTCCGGGCGAAGGGCCCCTCACGCGAGGCACGCGGCGTCCGGCGCTGCGCTCGCGGGGAGACGCCTTGCAGAGTGGCGGTCGCGGGTGAGAGGGTGGCGGTCTACCGATCTTCTGGAGGCTGCTCATGCCGAAGTACCTGGTCGAGGCGAGCTACACCGTGGAAGGCGTCAAAGGGATCCAGAGCGCCGGCGGCAGCAGCCGGCGCGACGCGATCGCCGCGCTGGCCGAGAGCGTGGGTGGTCAGCTTGAGAGCTTCTACTTCGCGTTCGGCGAGCGCGATGTCTACACGGTCGTCGACCTCCCCGACAATGAGAGCGCCACGGCCGTCGCTCTGACCGTCAACGCCTCGGGCGCCGTGAAGGTCCGGACGACGGTGCTTGTGACACCCGAGGAAGTTGATGCGGCGGCGAAGCGCTCCGTCGAGTATCGCGCCCCAGGAGCCTGACGAGCGACGGTAGGGCTGGGCGCAGGCGCCTGGTCGCCCAGACCCGCTGGCTGCGCTACGAGTGCTGGTGCGAGGCACACGCGAAAGCGCGCCGTCCCGTCGCGCGAGTGCTTCCTGTCGCGCAAACGAGCACTCTCACGAGCCAGGGCAGATGTCGGTGCCAGACGAGAAGCCGTGGCGAGCTCTGCGCCGGATGCTTGTCTCGATGGGACGAGCGAGTTCCGTTGTCAGCCAAGAGGCCAGGGGTTCGGCGTCGGCCGGCGCGGCTCTTCTCTCCAGTCGGCGTAGGCCTCGGCCGGATCGTCGGTCTCGTGCTTGACCGACGCGTCGTACTTCGCGGCCACGGGGCTGACCGGATAGTGCGCGGCGTCCTCGCGGCGCGAGCCGATCATCAGCACCGCACAGGGTCCCTCGCCGGCGCCCACGAACACGTGCTCGGTCCCCTCGGGGCAGTGCACGAAGTCCCATTGGCGCAACGGCCGCTCGTCGCCGTCGAGGATCACGACGCACTCGCCGTGCAGGACCAGGAAGTCCTCCTGAACGGGCTCTGAGTGGTAGCGGCAGTTGGGCTGTCCCGGCTGCATGATCTGGACGTTCACGCCCAAGTCCGGCCACTGGTCATCGTCGGGCTCGAACTCGATGAGCGTCGCCCGTCGCGAGTGACTGCGCGCCGCGGCGTCCGCGATATTGATGATGATCGGCTCGTCCATACCGCAGACCGTAACCGCCGAGCCGCGTCCGCTATGGCGTCTCGCGCAAGGCGACAGTCGCGGGCAGGGGCGTGCGCGCTGCGTTCCTTCCGAAGAGTCGTCACGGGACTCGGAGTCAGGTCGGTGACGCGCGCCTAGCATCCCTTTGACCGGCGCTGGCGGGTCGTGAGAGCGTTGGAGAAATCTCGACCTGGCGTTGCCGCCGCTCGGTCCTCCGCGGCGCGCACTAGGAGGTAGCGATGTCCGCTGAGCAAGTTCGCGAGACACTGCAGCAGTACCTGGAGGTGCTGCTCGCCCGCGGCGACCACGGTCGATTCTTTGACGACGACACCGAGTTCGCGCTCATGGGCACCGACCAACAGACACGGGGGGCCGAGGCGGTCGAGCAGACGATCCGCTACCTGCACGAAACGGCGTTCGACGCTGAGCCCGAGTCACCAGCCTGGTGGCCGACGAGCACGGCGCGACCCGCAGAGGCTGTCTTCGTCGGCACTCACATCGGCGATTTCTCAGGCGTGAGCGCAACCGGCAACCCAGTTCGCGTGCCGTACTCGGTGTTCTATGACGTCGACGGCGACAAGATCAAGTCGCTGCGGATCTACCTGCCGATGGACCAGCTGAGGTTGTCCCGTAGCTCGTAGAACTTGATGGACGGCGGTCCTCCCGCCTCGTCCGCTGCTGTTGGCAGCGTGGCGAGTGCGAACAAGTCCATCGAGACAGGAGGACCGCCATGGGAACCGTAGATCATGTCGCCGACGAGGTGGTCGGCGCGGGCCGTATCGAGCGGCTGCCGCAACGGGTTCAGGACGCGCTGGGTGAGCTGGCCGGCGCAGCGAAGGAAGGGCTGCTGGCGCTGAGCGTCGGTGTCGGGCTGGGCGTGCTGCACGAGATCATGGAAGCCGAGGTCGATGAGGTCGTCGGCCCGAAGGGCAGACACGATCCCGACCGCGCCGCGGTCCGCCACGGCCACGAGAGCGGCGAGGTCACGCTCGGGGGCCGCCGGGTGCCGGTCAGCCGGCCGCGCGCCCGGACCGCCGACGGCGAGCGCGAGGTCGAGCTTAGACACCTATGCGCATTTCGCGGCGCGTGACCAGCTCGCCGACGTGATGCTCGAGCGGATGCTGGCCGGCGTCTCGACGCGCCGCTACGCGCGGACCGGTGAGCCGGTCGGCAGCGACATCGACGAGCTCGCCCGGTCGACGAGCAAGTCGGCGGTCAGCCGCGAGTTCGTTTCCCGCACGCGCGAGCACCTCATCGATCTCATGTCGCGGCCGCTGGGCGATCTACGGCTGGCGGTCGTGATGCTCGACGGGATCGAGCTCAAGGGCCGCTGCTGCGTCGTCGCGCTCGGGATCGACACTGACGGCGTCAAGCATCCGCTCGGGCTGTGGGACGGGTCCACCGAGAACGCCACCGTCGCGACCACGCTGCTCTCGAACCTCACCGGCCGCCGCCTCGACGTCGACCAGGGCGTGCTCGTCGTCCTCGACGGCGGCAAGGCGCTGCGCAAGGCCGTCAACGACGTCTTCGGCGTCCACACCCCGGTCCAGCGGTGCGTCGGCCACAAGGAACGCAACGTGCTCGATCACCTGCCCGAACACCAGCGCGACACCGTCCGCCGCCGGCTGCGCGGAGCCTGGGCGCTCGACGACCACGACGCCGCCCTGCAACGGTTGCGCGTGCTCGCCGACGAGCTCGCACGCACCGATCCGGGCGCCGCCGCGTCGCCGCGTCGGGGGCATGCACGAAACGCTGACCGTGACCAGGCTCGGCGTGACCGGCCAGCTCAAGCGCACGCTCGCATCGACGAACCCATGCGAGTCGATGATCGAGACCGTCCGCCGCACCAGCCGCAACGTCAAGCGCTGGCACAACGGCGACATGTGCCTCAGGTGGACCGCCGCCGGCATGCTCGAAGCCGAGCAGCAGTTCCGCAAGATCATCGGCTCCAACGACCTCGCCAAGCTCGCCATTGCCGTCGAGCACGACGTCGCCGCCACGCGTCGCGCCGCCTTCACCAGCCAGCCGCTAAACGCCTCACCGACCGCGCCGCCGGAGGTCGCCGCTACCACCGCCTGAGATAATTCACTCAAGGACCGCCGTCACGAAGTTCCACGACGAGCGGGACATCCTCGGAACCGGGGAGCACACGCAGAAGCCCGCCGGCGAGCGCGTTGTCCAGCGCGTCGTCTGCAGCGGCCGTTCCCGGCGCGTATAGCCCGTCGGCCGCGAGTGACTCCATCGCAGCTGCGAGCAGTCGTCGCCACGTCCAAGATTCCGGTGCGCTTTGGCTCTACACCGTCGTTTGAGGGGGCTGGGGGACACGAAAGGGGACATGTCTGCCACATAGACCAGGCTCCCAACCAGGTGAAGCAATCATTCTGGTCGCTCGGTTTGGCTAGTGAGCGGCGTTGCCGGCAGCGGGGGAGCCGACGGCCGTGAGCAGCTGCGGGCCGGCGTCCGCAGTGCCTGCGCGTCGACTTGGTTGTTGGCGATCAGCCGTCCGTGAGCGCGCGCGACCGCGTCGTCGAGCGCCGTTGGCGTGCCGCCGACGTGGAGGACGGCGAGGATCGCGGAACCGGCCTCGAGCGTGGCTGCGGTCGCCTCGCTCAGCGTTCGCGGGACGCCGCCGCGGTGCTCGGCGAGCGTGCGCTTGGTGATCGCTTCGCGCCGGCCCGGGTCGAGGCGGAAGTCGAGCATCGAGGCGAAGGTGCCGCCGGCGCTGCCGCTGGCCAGATCGACGGCCGCCAGCTCCGCCGCTCGCTGGGTCCTGCGTCACGAAGCGGGCGTCGAGCGGCTTCGTATCGCGCCCGAGGCTCAGGCGCTCGATCGCACCAACCAGACCGCCCTCGAAGCTCACGCCCGGGTCGAAGCGATAGACGCGGAGCTGAGTTATGCGTGAGCCGGTAGTGCGGTTGTCGGCGCCTTGGGTTCGAACGGCCGCATCTCGGCGTGGTCCGGGCCGACGATGCCGTAGGTGGATTCGGGCACTTCGTTCCATACTCCGGCGACGTCGCCGAGGGGTTCGGAGACGATTAGGCGCGCGTTGTCAGAGACCTCTTGGAACAGCTGCCGCCCGGGGTAGAGCTTGCGCAGCGTGGGAACGTCGGTGGTGTAGAACAGCGAGCGCGAGTTGTGCTCGCTCGAGTACCGGAACGCCCAGATGGTCTCGCCGTCGGTGGTCGCGATCGTGCCCTGGAAGGGGTTCGGCACTCCGTGGCGGGCGGCCACCGCTTCGACGAGCCCGATCGCGTGCTCGACGGCGGCCGGCGGGTCGTCCTCGAGGCCCATGGTGAGGGCGAGATAGAACAGCAGCTCGGTGTCGGCCTGACCTTGGATCTCTGGATAGAGCGACGGGTCGACGGCGAGGATGAGGTCGCGTTTGATCGTTGCGAGCTCGTTGATGTAACCGTTGTGCATGAACAGCCAGCGGTCGTGCCGGAAGGGGTGGCAGTTGGTCTGCTGAACGGCGCTGCCGATCGCCGCCCGGATGTGCGTGAAGAACAAGGGCGAGCTGATGTGGCCGGCGATCTCGCGCAGGTTGCTGTCGTTCCAGGCCGGCTCGGTGCTGTGGAAGACGCCCGGCGTGTCGGGGGCGCCGTACCAACCGACGCCGAACCCGTCGCCGTTGGTCGGCTCGGCGCCGAGGTGCGAGTGCAGGCTCTGGGAGACGAGTGAATTAGGTCCCTCGTAGAGCGCCTCTTTGATGAGGATGGGGGAGCCGGAATACGCGAGCCAGCGGCACATTTGCACGCCTTTCTGTGGGAGTGCCAGCGCGTGTACACGCGCTGGGTCACGCCGTCGCGGCAAGCCGATACCGCGCAAGGAACACGTCGGCGAGCTATGGGACTGGGATGCTCCAGGCTCCACGTCGCTCGGGCATCATCCAAACCGGGTGATCCGCCGAGGACGAGCGGGTCGCGCGCTGCACGCGGCCAGCGGCTGAGGGCCGTATGCACGCAAAGCGCGACGCCGTGGACTTGGTGACCCGTGGGCTGGCCGCTCGGCCCAGCCCGGGCGCGATGACGACCGCGAGCGCCCGCAAGCACCACCAGAACTATGAGGTGCCGGGCGTGCGGTCGCGCGAGTGCCGCCGCCCCAGGCATCCCGGTGGGAACATGTGGGCTGGCGCGTTGCGTTGCACGATGCAGCCGTTGACCGTGACTCAACCTTCGTCCGAGGCCACTGCCGCCGAGACCGGGGGCTGCGCGGGGCGCCGGGCGTGGCTGATCCGCAGCGAGATCCTCAGCCAGATCGGTTGGGACGTCGGGGTCGTCCGGGAGCTCGTCCGGCTCGGCGCGAGCGAAGCGCCGATGGCGAGATATCCGACCGTGACCACCGCCGTCGACGCGCTGAGGCATCCCGATCACAGCGCGTGAGAGCGATCAGGCGAGCAGCTCGCCCGCGCCGCGTCCGACGAGCGCAATTCCGATCACGACGGCCACGACCAGGGCGATCTTTCCGCCCGAACGGCCGAGCCAATCGCTGCACCGCGGTCGCGGTCTTCTCGGGCGCGATCGCGTAACCCAGCAGCGGGACCTCGAGGAGCAGCAGCATGATCACGTTGAAGGCGACGATTGTCAGGACGATCGCGGGCGTCGAGAGGTCCTGCCTGCCGATCTGATGCAGCCCGGCGAGGTAGGAGGCACCCGGCAGGGTCAGCAATGCGCCGACCACGAACGTGGTTCGCGCGGTGCCGCCGCTGAGTGCCTGCTTCCAGCGCGGGGGCTCCTTGTCGACCTGCGCTGCGCGCTTCCGCTCGGCCCTCGCCCTGCGGCGCGTGTCGCGCCCCGTTCCGACGACGAACGCGACGACGAGGATCAACAATCCCAGAGCGGGGTCGATCGCGGGATCGATCGTGTCCTTCGCGGTGTCGGTCGTGTCGCTCGAGCCGTTGAGCGCGAGCACGATCACCAACCCGAGCGTGATGCTCGTGAGCATCGCCCCGAGCAGGTACCCGAGCAGCAACCGTTTCGGGTTCGGCAGCACGAGCATCACCGTGACGGCTGCCAGCAGCGTCGGGTTGAGTGCGGCGGTGAACGCGAAGATGAAGACCTGGGACCCCGGTGCGACGATGACCGTACCCAGACGGGATGGCATCACCCCTTTGGCATGAGCCGACAGGCTGTTCCCGAGCCAGACGACGCCGCCGATGACTGCCTGGCATCCGACCGTTCGACGTCGAGCAAAGCGCCGCCCCACCTCTCATGCCCGAGGAGGGACTCGAACCCGCGACAAGCGGATTATGATTCCGCTGCGCTTTGGCTCTGCAGCTGGGTTTGAAGGGGCTGGGGGACACGAAAGGGGACATGCTGCGACCCGGGCGGGCGTTGCCTCGCTGGCAATGGCACGCGATAGCGATAGCGCGCCGCCCAGCACTCCCAGGGTGCAGTCAACCGGCGGCGAGCTTCGACTCTGCGCTCTCCGTCTCGTGCTTGGCGTCCCGCAGGATCTGGATCGAGACGACGAGCACCCAGAGCGGGAAGACCAAAAGTAGCCATTCGACGTGCGGGATCGTGAACAGGAGCATCAACGCGCCGACGTAGCCGAACAGTGTCATCCACCTCGGCGATTGCGCCAGCCCTCGCAGCATCGTCGTGAAGACCGCCATGAACGCTCCAGCGCCCTTGGCGGCGAAGACGTACCAGAGGAGGTAACTGGTGTTGAAGGCGAGGCGCACCGACCCGGACGCCGCCGGCGTCCCATGGTGCATCTCGGCGACGCCCGCCGCCCCCACCGCCACCGCGGTGTAGAGCGAGGCGACGAAGATGACTCCCGACCCGAACAGGACGCTCGAGAAGAATTGGTCCTCGCGGCTGCCGAGACGGGAGCGGATGACGCCGATGAACCAGAGGAAGAATATTCCGGCGAACGCAATCAGGTGCGATGCGACGACGACGAGCGCGGGATCGACTCCCGAAAACTCGTGCCGCGCCGACGTCGGGTTCCCGGGCGCCGCGATCCGCTCGAGCGTGACCGCCGCAGCGAAAAGGCCGGCGAACAGGACTCCCGTGATCCCTGCTGCGCGCGGAGTCCTGAGCTCACGCAGGCTCGCGGACGCCCTTTCGCTCATCGCAAGATCCCCGGGGGTACGAAGCCGACGCTTCCGTGGTCGGACCGCGATCGTCTCATGCCGCTCCGGACGTTACGCGCGCGCGAGATCCAGGCGGCCGTCTAGCGCCTGGTTTCCCGAGGGCCTCGGACCCTGGGCGGCGCGGTTCAGGCGGGCGCGAGTTCCGCGGCGGTATTGGCTTGCACACCGTGAGACTCTCGCAACGTCTGGTGCCGCAGCGCGACGACGCCGATGGCGAGCAGCGCGCCGAGCAGGAGGATGCCCCACCACGTACGGAGCGCGTGCGTGCCGCCCCACAGGACGAGCAGGAGGAAGACGGCGCCGACGGCGGCCCAGGCGATGCCCGGGCGCTCGTTGAGCACCGGCGCGACCCGCTTGCGGAGGCTGGTCGCGGTCTTGGTCGGCCCGGCGAAGACCGCCCCCGCGACGGCGATGGCGCCGTAGAGGATCACCGCCCACCCGATCTCCATGAGGATCTCGCTGCCGATCAGCCACGCCCGGCGACCCGCGTCCTCCCCTTGCGGGGCCGTGAGCGCGTCGATCGCGACGTTGCCGGCCACGCGGCGCACGACGAGCACGGTGAGGCCGACGAGCACGAACGCGAAGCCGATGTTCCGCAGCGTCTGCCGGCGCTCACCGCGCGCCAGGTAGATCGCGAGCGCATACAGCGCGAGCACGAGGACCAGCAGCGCCGTGCTGAGGACGCGCACCCCCCGTACCGCCGTCTGTGCCGCGGACAGCTGGTCGGAGCGCATGACCGTGATCACCCCGGTGTCCGGGGGGATCTTGGCCAGCGCCGAGGCCGGCACCCCGAGCTCGGTCCCGATCTCCGTCACCAGCTCGCTCAGATCCAGCGTCACCACACCGTTGCCGGTCGAGATGCCGTGGCCGGTCTTGTCCTCGAGCACGTTGACGAGCTTCTCGTGCGCCAAGCCGTTGGCATTGATCCAGAGCTGCTGTACACGCTGCGCCTCGAGCAGCCGCTTGACACTCTTCGTGGCGGGGTCCCGCAGCGCGGCGGCGACCGGTGAGGCCAGCGGCTTGAGGTTGGCGGGCAGCCGCTCCTCGAGCCCCGAAGCGACATTCACGTTGTCGTAGAGCTCGTTGACCAGGAAGACCGAAAGCGCGCTCTGGACCTCCGGATTCTCGATCAGCCGGGCACTTGCGTCCTTCCAGGCCTGGTTGTCGAGCATCTGCCGGTGGACCCAGGTGGTCAGGATCGATCCCAGCGCGATCACCGAAGAGACCACGATCACCGTCCACACGAGCGCGCGACGACGCCCGCTTATCCCCCCGGTCTCGACGGCAGCGGCCTCGGGCGCAGGCTGGGTCTCGGTCACGGGTGCATCGTGCACCGCAACGTGCCGGCCGACATCATCCCAATGGGATGATCTCGGCGGGACTCGCGGGACCTATAGTCCGGTCCGTGCTGGCGGCGCTCGCGGTCGTCATCCCGCTCGGTCTCATCGGAGCGGTCAGCCCGGTGATGTTGACCGAGCAAACGCTGCTCTTGGCCGGGCCCGACGGTGGTAGGGCAGCGGCGCGGTACGCCGCCGGCGTGGTCCTCACCACGTCTGCGATCGTCGTCACGATCGTGCTGTTTGGACGCGCGATCTCACTCCCGACCGAGCCACACCTCGACGCGACGCTGGACGTCGTCGTCGGCCTGGCCTTGGTCAATGTGGCTGTGCTCGTTCTCGTCGTGGGGCGGCGCCGGGGCGGGTCGCCGAGTCCCAAGGGCGGTGACGACGACCGGGATGCGAGTGAGTCGCGCCCGGCGCTCGCCGTGTTCGCGTTCGGCATGTTCGCCATGGCGACGAACGTCACGACGCTGGCTCTGCTCGCACCGGCCGCCAAAGAGATCTCCCGAGCTGACGTCGAGGTCGCAGCTGAAGCGGTGCTCGTCCTCGTGCTTGTCGGCCTCGTCACAACGCCTGCGTGGGCGCCCATCATCCTGACCAGGGTTGCCCCCGGTCCCAGCGAGCGCGGGCTCGCTGCTTTGCGCGATCAGATCGCTCGCCGCGGTCTCGGGCTCACCGTCGGGCTGCTCGGCGCCGCCGGGCTGTTCTTCATCGGACGCGGCCTCATACGGCTCCTCGGCTGAAAGCGGTTCTGATCGGAGGGGCGGTCAGGGCGCCCTGCTCCATTCGCCGGGTCACCCCATCGGGATGAGGCCGTGCGGGTGGGGAGGTTCGATGATGAGCCTTCAACGAGGGAGGATGCGATGTGTCGCTGGATGGCATGGCACGGGCAGCCCGTGCTCATCGAGGAGCTGCTCTTCAAGACTCAGCACGGGATCGTCGACCAGAGCCTGCATTCGCGCATGGGCGCCGAGATGACGAACGGCGACGGCACAGGGGGTCGGCTGGTACGGCGCCGGCGAAGGCCCTGGCGTCTACCACAACGTCGCGCCCGCCTGGGGCGACGCGAACCTGCGCGAGCTCGCAGCACACACCGAGTCGCCCCTGTTCATGGTGCACGTTCGCGCGGCGATCGGGTCACCGGTCACGCAGACCAACTGCCATCCCTTCCGGCACGGGCGCTGGCTGTTCGTGCACAACGGCTACATCGGTGACTTCCATGCCATCCGGCGGGACCTGATGATGGCGATCGATCCGGAGCTGTTCGCCGGCATCATGGGCTCGACCGACACGGAGGTGGTCTTCAGGCTCGCGCTGACGCTCGGGCTCGAGGAGGACCCGATCCGAGCGCTCGAGCGCACCGTCGGGCTGATCGAGGCGACCGCCACCCAGCGCGGCGTCGCGCCGATGGTGCAAGGGACCTTCGGCGTCTCGGACGGCAGCAGCCTGTGGGCCACGCGGTACGCGACCGAGGGCCGCGCGCGATCGCTCTTCGCGTCACCTGACATCGACTCGCTGCACCAGCTGTATCCCGACAAGAAGATGTGGTTCGCGACGGCGACGTCCGAGGACCGGCTGATCGCGTCCGAGCCGTTCTCGGACCTGCCGGGCGTGTGGCATGAGATCGACGAGTCGTCCTCGGTCATCGTGAGAAGTGGCGGCGTGCTCGAACACGAGCCGTTCCGCCCACAGGTTCCGGGGGCCACCCTCTCGTCGCCGTAGACGAGGATGCGATCTCGCATCCGAATCGAGGCGCCGACGCAGGTGTCGAGACGCATGAACGGACACTCCGACATGGCACTGTGTCTCCCATAGCGGATCCGACGTTGCTCATGCGGTGGAGGCTGCGGTCTTGCGTTGCCGTTGCGCCATGGCGATGAGCAGACCGGAGCCGGAGACGGCAAGGTAGGCGGTGATGACGGCGATGGTGACGGGGACTGTCTGTAGGGCGCCGATCTGGGTCGTGATGACGGCGAGCAGGAGCAGTGAGAACGGGGCGGCGACCAGCGCTCCCGGGAGGGCGGCGAACATCGCCGTGAACGCGAGCGCCTCCGGCAGCCCCGGGATCAGCAGGTGGGCGGTGATTCCGGCCGTACCGCCGATGAACAGCATCACGAGGAACTCCCCACCGATGAAGCCGGTGGCCTCGCAGACCGCGAACACGAGGATCTTCGCGAACACGACCGCGATCAACAGGCCGGCGCCGAGCCCGGCCCCTTCCTCGATCACGGTCGTGAGCTGATCGGTTCCGGTGAACAGCGTCAGCGGCAGCGCCACGCCGACGAGCCCGAACGCGACGCCCCCGATCGCCGAGCGGAGGATTGTCCGGTTGCCGAGACGAGCGGCGAGCCGCGTGACGCCGGCGACCGCGACCATCGTGATCAGCGCGAGCGCCCCGGCGGCCAGGCCCAGGGGAACGGCCGCCAGCAGCTGCCAGTCCTCGTACTTGAACGACGGCACCGAGTAGATCCCGACGAACGTCGACCCCGCGATCGGGAAGTACACCGCGAAGGAGACCGTCGAGGCCAGCAGAGCCCCGATAAGCGTCTGCGAGAAGTGATCACGCTTCGGGCGCGCAAGTTCGAGCACCAGGATCGTCGCCAGAAGCGGGGCCGACAACAGGCCGCCGTACGCTGCGGACATTCCGGTCAGCGTGTTCGTCGCCCGCATGTCTTGGCTGAGGTTCTGCCGCTCCGAGATCCAGGTTCCGAGCCCGCCCCCCATCATCCCCAGCGCGCCTTCTGGTCCGAGGCTCGCGCCGCCGGCGAGCGACACGAGCGATACGGCAACCGCTTTCGGGGCGGTGGAGGGCTCGACACGTTGGTCTTTCAGCTCCTCGACCGTGCCGGGCAACTTGGCCGGCAGCCGGAACAGCCGTCGAAGCACGCCCACGAGCACCCCGGCAGCCCCGGTCACCGCCACCCACCAGAGGCTCCCGTCCAACCAACCGGGGTTCTTCGGCAAGGTGAACCAGAGCTTGGTCGCGCCATTGATCAACCCCAGGAACGCCAAGCTGGCGAACGCGAGGACGACCCCGAAGAATGCCGCGTACGCCATCAGTCGCCAGAACCCCGGCGACCGCGCCACGGCCACACCGCCGGGGCCCGGTTGCGACCCCTCGCCGGAGCCGGGACGTGGCCTCGCGCTCACGATGATCTCGAGGCCGCCGAGTCGGTGACGGAAGGTTCGCCTCCCTGCAGCCGCAGCACCCGCGCACCTAGGCGCACGCGGCAGCGCCGCGAAGCCGTCGAGGGCGGCGTGCTAACCGATCGGCAATCGCTGGGCGCCCGCATGCGAACGCCCCCGATGTTCAGCGGCGTCGTGAGACGCGTCGGGCGGTGCGGCGGCCGGTGCGGCGGGCGACTCTGCGTGATCCCATCATGTGGGTCTCCTCGGTCCTGGGTCAGTCTGCGGCGGTTGCCGCGGTTTCCTGGGCGTGCAGCTCCTGGGCCTCCTCGGCGGTGACCAGGCCGATCTCGACGAGGTCGAGCGGGCTGATGAAGCCATCGGCGAGGCGGAAGCCGCCGGCGCGCATGACGGCGTCGCGCAGCGGTACCGCCCAGTGGTGCTCGATCAGCACGAGCGCGGCGGCCGAGTCGTTCGGGATGTCCTCGAGGACGTCCCAGGCGTCCTCGTCGTCGAAGACCTGGATGCCGTCGGCGGCCGCTTCCGCGCCGGCATCGGCGCCGGCTGAGAGGCCTTCTTCGCCCTCGATCCCGAGCCCGATGAGCGCGCCGACCTTGCTGCCGAGCTCGACCGCCTCGTCCCGGGTGAGGTTGCTGAGGTGTTCGACCTCGAACTCGCCGGCGGCGTCCTTGTAGACGGCCAGCGCGTCGATCACGCGCACCGTGTCGCTCTCGCGCAGGCGCTCGAGCTCGGCAATGATCTCCCCGTGGAAGTTTGGATGCTCGAAGCCCAGCACGATGAGCTGGACGGGTCCTATCGCCATCGCTGTCTCCTTCAGATCGAATGACAAGTCGGCGCCGCGGCTCTCGCCGCTCCGACGAGTCTCGATCCACCTGCGACGCCGCGCCTCGTCCCGATCGGGTGAAATTGCGGCCCTGCGGCTGCGGGCGTCCGGGTTAGGTCCTCACGGTTGACAGCGGTACCAGTCTGCCCGGAGGATACGGCCGGGACTCGATCTCGGTGGCGACCGCATCAGCTTCAAGACTCGATCGGCGTCGGCGCGCCGCGCCGCGCGCGCTTGTGTTGGTCGCGGCCGGCGTGGCGGGGATCGTTGCGACGGCGCTGACGGCGTGGGCGGTCGCTAACAGCCCGATCCTCGTTGACCCGAAGTCGGTTTCGATCTGGCGAGCCCTGGTCGTCGCGTCATATGTGTCGGTGGGGCTGTACAGGTGGTGGCGTCGACCGGAAGGCAGGTTCGGCCCGCTCCTTGTCGGGAACGGATTCCTGTATGCCGCGACGTCGTTCAATGCGTCGGGAGCGTCGGCGGCGTACACGTTGGGGATGGTGTTCTGGGCCGTGTATGTCGTGTACACGGCTTATCTGCTGCTGTCTTATCCGGGGGGTCGTCTCGAGTCGAGGCTCGAGCGTGCGTTCATCCGTGCCTATGCGCTGAGCACGGCTGTGGTGTGGAGCCTGATCCTGGCCCTATCGCCAACGTTTCCCGGGGCCGGCTCGTTCAACGACTGCGGGACCAGCTGCCCTCCCAATGCCCTGGTCGGCGGCGATGCTGTGATCGGGACGGCACTGAACACGGCGGCGAGCATCGTGTTCACGATCGCACTGATCGGCCTCACGATGTTGCTATTCGCAAAAGCGCGTGCGCCGGGGGCCATGTTGCGCCGCGCGCTCACCCCGGTGACCGCCGTCTTTACCGCCACCGTCGCCTGGTTTGTGATCTCCCTGTACGTTCTCCCCGCTTATCCCGAGACGGCGTCGGTGGTGACGATCGTCAATGGCGTGCTGGGCCTGGCGATTCCGATCGCAATTCTCCTCGGGCTGGTATGGCAGGACCTGGCTGCGTCGAGGAGCGTTGGACAGATCGCGGTGCGCGCGGGCGGGAAGCCGCTCACCGCCGCGGGTGTGCAGACGGTGATCGGCGAGGCGCTCGGGGATCCGTCCACCACGCTCGCCCTGTGGGCGCCCGAGCGCGCCGGTTACGTCGATGTCGACGGCGCGCCGCTCGAGCTTCCACGAGACCCGCTGGTGCGCAGCGTCACTCACATCACGAACGGCAACGGCCCGGTCGCTGCTCTGATCCACC
The DNA here is from genome assembly GCA_963722815.1 of uncultured Solirubrobacteraceae bacterium. GTDB lineage: Bacteria > Actinomycetota > Thermoleophilia > Solirubrobacterales > Solirubrobacteraceae > DASQFQ01. Next base: position 84,761 of record CAVROM010000003.1, on the reverse strand, counting down.
AACCAACCCTTGATATCGACTCCGCTGACCTCAACGGCCTGGCGGCGACCTCGCTGATGCTGGTCGAGAACGTCCGCCTGCTGGATGAGTTGCGCGCATCGCGCTTGCGGATCGTGGACACCGCCGATCACGAGCGCCGTCGGCTTGAGCGCGATCTTCATGACGGCGCCCAGCAGCGGCTGATGGCGGTCCAGGTCAAGCTTCGGCTGGCGCAGCAGCAGATCAGGGACGATCGGGTCGTCGCGCAGCTCGAGGCGATCGGCAACGACGCGGCAGCGGCGGTCGAGGAGCTGCGCAGCCTGGCGCACGGGATCTATCCGCACGTTCTGCGAAGCGGCGGTCTCGTGCACGCTCTTCGCTCAGTTGCGATGACGGCTCCGATCGCGATTTCTGTCAGTGATGAGGGCATCGGGCGCTGCTCGCCGTCGGTCGAGGCAGCGATCTACTTCTGCTCGGCGGAGGCGATCCAGAACGCGATCAAGCACGCGGGCAGCAACGTACGTGTAGCCGCGACCGTCGGTCGTGACTACGACCGAGTCCATTTCGCGATCAGTGATGATGGGGTGGGAATCGACCACTCAGAGCGGGGCACCGGCGACGGTCTGATCGGGATGCGCGACCGCGTCGGTGCGGTCGGCGGTGAGCTCGAGATCGTCTCTTCGCCGGGCCGGGGCACGACCGTGCGCGGGACGATCCCAGAGGCCGTCACCCCGCCTGCGGACGACGCCCTGCCGCCGCTGCGCAGACCCCGAGGAGCGGCACCGGCGGGTAACGGCCACACAGCGCCGCCCACCCCCACCGCACCGACGCCACCTGTCGTGCACCACTAGTCCGGCTGGTCACGAGCCGAGCACGTTCACGGCGCGGGCGACGACGAGGATCACGACCGTGTATGAAATCAGCGACTCGATGGCCATGAGGCCCTTGGCGCGGCGCGTGAGCGGCATCGTGTCGGTCGGGCTGACCGCGATGGCGTTGGTGAGTGAGACGTAGAGGTAGTCGCTGAGCCGCGAGTTCCAGCCGGCCCGCCCGGCCATGTCCTGCGGGAACTGGAAGTCGGGGTCACTGCGCCCTTGCTCGGCGCGCAGTCGTGGTCCGCCGGCGTCGAGCTGCCAAAACAGCAGCCCGAAGGTCACGAGATTGCTGAGCCAGACGACCATGCCGTGCGCCAGCAGGTCGCCTGCGCTCAGGCGCGCGGCGCTGCTGCCGACGAGCGCGGCGAGCAGCACGCCGACGGCGAACGCGTCGGAGGCGACCAGAAGCCCGAGCAACACGAAGCCGGCGTTGCGCACCCGCCCGGGGCTGAGCTCGGCGAGCGGCACGGCACCCAGCAGGGCCATGAGGATGAGCGCCGGCGCCGCGAGCAGCAGCCACGCCCACCACGGCAGGTCGATGATGTCCCAGCCCTGCGTCTTGTCGACGATGGCGAGGCCCGCGTACAGGGCGACGTCGAACGTGAGGACGACCGTCGCCTCGCACCGCGCCTCGTGCAGGGCTCGCCGGGCGCGCACCTGCTGATCCGCTCCCTCATCACCGCTGGTCACTGTGAGTGAAGCCAGATCTCGTCCAACAGCCGCGGGTCGAGCACGCTCTTCCAGATCACCGCGTCGATGCTGTCGCCGGCCGCGCGGGGTGGCAGCTCATCGGGGTGCGTGGTCGAGATGAGGACCATCACGGTTGACGGACGGCTTGCCTTGATCTCCTCGGCTGCTCGGAGCCCGCCGATTCCCGGCATCTGCACGTCCATGAGGACCATGTCGGGTTCGAGCTCCTGGGCCGCCGCGATCGCATCCTCGCCGGTCTGCGCTTCGCCGACGACCTCGAGATGGCCAGTTGCGCGCACGACAGCGCGCAGCACAGCGAGGAACGGGGAGTGATTGTCCACCGTGAGCACGCCCGCGCGAGCGGCTTCGCCCGTTGTGGATCGCCCGGTGCTGCGCATCTCCTGACGAAGGATCGACTGTCCTGGACGGGCGCGCCACGTGGCACGCATGTGAACGTGAGCGGTGTTTTACGCGGCCTGTCCGGCGAGATACAGCACAGCCGCCTTGACGCGCCGGCTGATGTTCTCCGAGTCGCCGAGGTCGAGCTTCATGAAGATCGAGTTGATGTGGCGCTCGACGGCGCGCTTGGTGATCACGATCTGCTCGGCGATCGCTCCGTTGCTGCGCCCCTCGGCGACCAGGGCGAGGATCTCCTGCTCGCGCGGTGTGAGCGCGTCGAAGTGGTAGTCGGAACGTTGTCGCTGCGCGGCCAGGAGCAGCTCGACGATGAGCGGGTCGACGACCGACCGGCCCGAGGCCACCTCGCGCACCGCGCGGGTGAGGTCGCTCCGGTATTGGACGCGATCCTTGAGCAGGTAGGCGCGGCGATCAGAGCCGGCCTCAAGGAGCTGGGTCGCATACACCGGCTCGGCGTACTGGCTGAGGATCACCACTCCCATGTCCGGGTGGGTCGTGCGGAGTTCCTCGGCGAGCCTGATGCCCTCGTCTGTGTTCGTGGGCGGCATCGAGATGTCCGCCAGTACGACGTCGGGCACGACGTCGTCGACCGTTACGCGAAGCGAGTCGAAGTCGCGGCACGTCGCGACGACCTCGATGTCCTCCTCGGCCTCGAGGGCTCGGAGGATCCCCTCGCGGGCGATGTAGCTGTCTTCTCCGCACACCAAGCGTATGGTCAAGGGAGTCCCAGGGTTGCGAACGATGGTGGACTCTCTCGCACGCCACGGGTGGTTGCCTCACCCGTTCTGGATGAACTGACTAGCCGACGCCCAGCGTCACGACGCGGTCGACGAGATCGAGGCCCTCGTCGCGATGCGTGATCAGGAGCACGGTGCGACCGTCCGCGGCCGCGAACACGTCGTGCATGAGCGCGGATGCGGTGCCCGGGTCGAGATGGGCGGTCGGCTCGTCGAGCACCAGCACCGGCGCGTCCGCCAGCAGGGCCCGGGCGAGGACGAGCCGCTGACGCTGGCCGCCTGACAGCGCACGCCCCTCCTCGCCGACGAATGTGTCCAGGCCGTCCGGGAGGGCGCGAATCCAGTCCCAGATCCGGGCGCGGCGGAGCGCCTGCTCGAGTTCCGCGTTGCTCGCGTCTGGGCGGGGGAGCCGGACGTTGTCGCGGATGCTCGCCGAGAACAGGTGCGACTCCTGGCCGGCGACCGAGATCGCGCGGCGGACGTCCGCGAGGGCGTAATCGCGAAGATCGCGCTGCGCGAGCGTGACTCGTCCCGCTTGGGGATCCAGGAAGCGCAGCAGCAGGTTGGTGACGGTGGTCTTTCCGGCTCCGCTGGGGCCGACGAGCGCGACGCGTTCACCCGGCGTGAGTCGCAAGCTGACGCCGTCCAGAGCGGGATGGGGCTGGCCCGGGTAGCGGGCGCGCACGTCGTCGAGTGCGACGGTGAATGGCCAGGCCGGCGGCGGGGCGGGCGTGACCGGGTCGCGGACGGCGGCCTCGCGCGTGGTCAGTTCGAGCAGCCGGCGGCCGGACGCGACCGTGGCCGACAGCTCGCGGGCTGCGGCGGCGAGCGGCGTGACCGCCTCGAACGAGGCCAGTGCGAGCAGCGCCAGCATCGCGATCAGCACGCGGTCGAGCTGTCCGCCGGCCGACGCGTCGATCGCGAGCGCGAGGACGCCGGCGACGGTCACGCCGGTCACGACCAGTCCCAGGGCGTCCCCTGTGCCGGTGGCGAGCGCGTCGCGCCGCGCTAGCTTCACGAGGGCGGCGTCAGCGTCGCGGATGCGAGCGAGCGCGGCCGCTTCGCCGCCGAAGGCGGCGACCTCGGGCGCGGCCCCGAGCAGTTCCACGAGCTCGGCCGACAGTTCGCCGCGAGCGCCGGCCTGGCGGCTCCCCGCGCGAGCCGCGAGGGAGCCGGACAGCGCGGGCACCGCGAGTCCGGCGGTGAGCAGGCCGGCGGCGAGGACAACGCCCGCCGCCGGCACGAACGCGGCGGCGACCCCGACCGAGAGACCACCGGCCAGCAGCGCGACCACGGGCGGGAGGAGGCCGCGGAGGTAGAGGTTCTGCTGCGCGTCGACGTCGGCGACCATGCGCGTGAGCAGGTCGCCCTCGCGGTAGCAGTCGAGCTCGGCCGGCGCGAGCGGCTCGATGCGCTCGTAGAAGCGCGTCCGTACCCGCCCGAGCGTGCGCAACGCGAGGTCGTGCGACGCGAGCCGCTCGAGGTATCGCACGATCGGCCGGGCGAGGCCGAACGCTTGGACGGCCGCGACGGCGACCATCAGGGACAGGATCGGCGGGCGCTCCGCGGCGCGCGAGATCAGGTAGCCGGCCACGGCCATGAGCCCGACTCCGAAGACGACCGTCAGCGCGCCGAGCACGGCTGCCACGACGAGCCGCGGCCGCGGCGCGTCGGCCAGCCTGAGCAGCGCGGGCAGCGGCCGCTTCACGCGGCCCTCCTGCCGGCCTCGGCGATTGCGGCCCCGTGGACGAGGCGCACGACGCGATCGGCGCTCTGGACCAGCTCGGGACGGTGCGCGATCAAGAGCATCGTACGGTCTCGCTGCAGTCGTCGGACGGCGTCGGCGACGATCGCGACGCTCTCTGGGTCGAGGTCGGCGGTTGGCTCGTCGAGGATCACGAACGGCGCATCCCGGAGGAAGGCGCGAGCGAGCCCGATCCGCCGGCGCTCACCCGGCGACAGCGAGCGCTCGCCGTCGCCGACCGTCGTGGCGTAGCCGAGCGGGAGCGCGCGGATGAAGTCGTCGGCACCTGCGTTGGCGGCTGCGTGGCGCAGCGCTCGATCGGAGGCCTCCGGATCGGCGAGCCGGAGGTTGTCGGCGATCGTGCCGCGCAGCAGCGTCGGTTGTTGGGGCGTCCACGTGACGAGCCGGCGCCAGGCGTCGATCGAGCACGAGCGAAGATCGGCGCCGCCGACGCTGATCCGGCCGCCGGTGGGCTCGAGCAGGCCGAGCAGCAGGCTCGCGACCGTGCTCTTGCCGGCGCCGCTCTCGCCGACCAGCGCGACCGTCTCTCCGGGCGCGAGCTGGAGGTCGAAGCGGTCGAGCACGAGCGCAGGGCGGGCCGGATAGGAGAACGACACCGCTTCGAGCCGGACGGCCGCGCGGCGGGGGCTCGAGGGCAGCCAGAGGCCGCGTGCCGGGGCGGCGGCGGCCGGCGTGTCGAGCAGCGCGAACATCCGCTCCGCGACCGCTCGCCCATCCGCGCTGGCGTGGTACTCGGCGCCGAGCCGCCGGAACGGCAGATACAGCTCGGGCGCGAGCACGATCACGGTCAGGCCCGCCTGCAGCCCGAGGCCGCCGCCCACGAGCCGCACCCCCGTGGTCACGGCGACCAGCGCCACCCCGAGCGTCGCCGCCAGCTCGAGCACGCTGCCCGACAGGAAGCTCACCCGCAACGTCTCCATCGTCGCCGCCCGATAGCGCTCGCTCACTTCCGCGATGGCCGTCGCCTGGTCGTGGGCGCGGTTGAACGCCCGCAGCGTCGGGAGCCCTCGCACGACGTCGAGGAAGTGGCTCGAGAGCCGGCGCAACGCCTGCCACCGCTCGCGTGTGCGCGCCTCGGTGTGCCGGCCGATGAGCGCCATGAAGACGGGCACGAGCGGCAGCGTCGCCAGCATCATCAGCGCCGCCTCCACGTCGACGAACGCGACCCATCCGATGACCAGCAACGGGACGACCGACGCCAAGATCGCCTGCGGCAGGTAGCGGGCGAAGTAGCTCTCCAGGCCCTCGATGCCCTGCACCGCGACCGCCGCGATCTCGGCGCCCTCGACTCCGTCGGCGGCCGTCGGCTGCGCGCGCAGGCGCGTCTCCACGAGCGCCAGCCGCAGCTCCGACAGCACGCTCCATGCGGCACGGCGCCCGGCGATCTCCATGCCCCACATGAGCGCGCCGCGCAGAGCGAACGTGCCCACGAGCAGCGCGAGATCGAGCCCGAGCGCCGGAAAGCGGCACGCCGAAGAAAGCCCTGGCGACGATCCGCGCGAGCACGCTCGCCTCCAGCAGCACCACGACGGCGGTGGCGATGCCGAGCGCCACGTCGGTCGCCAGCAGCGGGCGCGCCGACCTCGTTCGGTGAAGCAGCCGCGGGTCGAGCGCGCGCATCGCGCTAGCCGATCGGAGAGCGGATCTCCTCCCCGCCCAGTCGCTTGCGGAACACGTGGTACGTCCAGCCCTGGTAGAGCAGGATGAGCGGCGTGAAGATCGCCGCGACGATCGTGATCACCTGGAGCGCGTAGTGCCCGGACGCGGCGTTGGCGATCGTGAGGCTGTTGGCGAACGCCGGGTGCGAGACGAGCACGCGCGGATACAGGCCGGTGAAGATCGTCGCGACGAAGCCGATCGCGCCCAGGCCCGTCGCCGCTGAACGCCCAGCCGCCGCGCCGGGCGCGGGTGAGCACGGCGGCCAGGATCAGCGCGATAGCGGTCAGCGCGGCGGGGATGGCCGTCGGGAAGATGCCCCGGTTGTTGCGATCGTGGGCGACGGCGACGGTCCAGGCGACGATCGCGATGCCGAGGATCGCGGCGGGCACCGACAGGCGCCGGCCCATCGCGGCCGCCCGGTCGCAGAAGTCTCCGGACAGCCGGAGCGTCAGGTAGGTCGCGCCGTGAGCCGCGAAGATGGCCACCACCGCGAGTCCAGCGAGCACGGTGTACGCGCTGAACAGGTCGAGGAAGTCGCCGCGTGAAGACGTGCGAGGAGTTCAGCGGCACCCCGTGGACGAGGTTCGCCAGCGCCACGCCCCAGATGAACGCGGCGCCGGCGCTTCCGATCGTGTTCGCCCACAGCCAGGTGGCCCGCCAGCGCGGGCTGTCGTGCTTCTCGCGCCACTCGAACGAGACGACGCGAACGATCAGCAGGACGAGGATGCAGCAGCAGCGCGAGGTAGAAGCCGGAGAACATCGTCGCGTACCAGGCCGGGAAGGCGGCGAAGGTCGCGCCGCCGGCGACCACGAGCCAGACCTCGTTGCCGTCCCACACCGGGCCGATCGACTCGAACATCAGGCCGCGCTCACGCTCGTCGCGGGGGAGGAACGGGAGCAGCATCCCGACGCCGAAGTCGAACCCCTCGAGCAGGAAGTAGCCGCCCCAGAGAACGGCGATCAGGACGAACCAGAACTCCTCGAGTCCCATCTCAGCCCGCTCCGCTTGCCGGCGCCGGTTCCGCGTGCGCGCGAGGCCGCCCAGCCCGTCGCCGTCGCCGCTCTGCGGCGGGTCCACGCGCGCGTAGCGGCGCATCAGGACGAAGTCGACGATCCCGAGCGTGAGGTAGAGCAGCACGAACACGCTCAGGCTGGTCGCGACCGTGGCGGTGCTGATGTTCGGCGAGACGGCGTCCGAGGTCTTCAGCAGGTCCTGGACGATCCAGGGCTGGCGGCCCATCTCGGTCAGGATCCAGCCGGCGGTCGCGGCGAGGTAGGGGAAGGCGATCGCGACGATCGCGGTGCGCTGGAACCACCGCGCCTCGTGCAGCTTGCGCTTGCGGTACAGCCACGCGCCGACGGCGGCGATCAGGAACATCGCCACCCCGAGCATCGCCATCACCCGCATCGACCAGTACATCAGCCGGACGCGCGGCATGTAGTTGCCGGGCCCGTACTGCTGCTCCTCCGCGGCCTGGAGCTGGTTGAGGCCCTGGACCTTGCCGTCGAACGAGCCGGTCGCCATCCACGACAGGAGCCGCGGGATCGTGATCGCGAAGCTCGGGTCCGGGTCCTCCGCGCTGAACCCGCCGATCTGGAACACGGAGAAGCCGCACGGCTGGCAGGTGTTCCACTGCGCCTCGGAGGCGGCGATCTTCATCCCCTGCGCGCTCGTGACGGCCTCCCCGAAGCGGTTGCCGACCGACAGCTGGATGAGCGTCGCCGGCACCGCGACGATCAGCGCCAGCTTCGCGGCGCGGCGGAACAGGTCGACGTTGCGCCCGCGAAGGAAGTGCCAGCACGAGACGCCGAGCATGACCATCGAGCCGAAGATCAGCCCGGCCAGGATCGTGTGCAGCCACGCGGTCAGCGCGAAGGGGTTCGACAGCAGCTCGCCGACGCTGGTGAGCTCGGCCTTGCCGTCGACGATCTTGTAGCCGACCGGGCGCTGCATCCACGAGTTGGCGACCAGGATGAAGAACGCCGACAGCCACGTGCCCAGCGCCACGATCCAGATCGTCGCGAGGTGCAGCCGCGCGCGGCAGCTGGTTCCAGCCGAAGATCCACAGCCCGAGGAACGTCGCCTCGAGCATGAATGCGGCCAGGCCCTCGATCGCCAGCGGCGCGCCGAACACCCCGCCGACGAAGTTCGAGTACGCCGACCAGCTCATCCCGAACTGGAACTCCTGCACCAGCCCGGTCGCGACCCCGATCGCGAAGTTGATCAGCAGCAGCGTGCCGAAGAACCGGGTCAGCCGCAGCCACGCGTCGTCGCCCGTGCGATGCCAGATCGTCTGCATGATCGCCACGAGCGGCGCGAGCCCGAGCGTGAGCGGGACGAACAGGAAGTGATAGATCGACGTCGCCGCGAACTGGATGCGCGCCAGGTCCACGGTCGTGAGCGCGAACCGACGTCACGGCGCCGTGACCGCCTCCAGCGCGCTGTCGTCCTGCCAGTCGATCTGCGCGGCGTCCGCGCGATCGAGGATCTGCGGCCCGCGGCTGGCTCGTGAAGTAGTCGGAGCCCCAGGTGATGAACGCGTCGACGCGGTTGCGCACGCCGCTCATCAGCGCCGCGTGCACGCCCAGCCAAGCCGAGAACGCGATCACGCCGTGCAGCTCGTGCCGGTGCTCGCCGACCTCGGCGATCGCCGCGCCGCGGCCGATCATCGCCATGATGCCCTTGTCGTGGTAGTGGAACGAGCGCGCGGCTTGCCCGCGGCGTCGGCGCGGATGTTGTCCGCGGCCCAGGCGCCGCTCTGCAGCGCCACCGAGCCGAGCTGCGGATGCGTGCCGCCGTCCGGCGCCGGGATGTTGGCGACGTCGCCGATCGCGTAGACGCCGGGCAGGCCCTCGACCGTCAGGTCGGGCAACACGTCGATGCGCCCACCGCGCCCCGCGCGGCAGCCCCGGCGCGGCGGCGAGCGCGGGCGCCATGATGCCGCCGCCCCAGACGACGCAGCGGGTCGGATCACGGTCGCCGTCCGCGAGCGTCACATGGCCGGCTCCGATCTCGGTGACGGCGACGCCGAGGTGCATGCGCACGCCCTTGCGGGTCAGCACCTTGGCGACGTAGTCGTGCGCCTTGTCCGAGAACGGCGCCAGCAGCGTCGGGCCGAGGTCGACGATGTGGATCTGCGCAGATGTGACCGGCGCGTCGTGGTACTGGCCGGTGATCGTCTCGTGGATCAGGTCGGCCAGCGCGCCGGCGAGCTCGACGCCGGTCGGGCCGCCGCCGACGACGACGAAGTTCAGCGCGCCCTGGTCGATCAGCGACGGGTCGCGATCGGCCTCCTCGAAGACGGCGAGGATGCGCGAGCGCAGCCGCTGCGCGTCGTCGAGCGAGTAGAGCGGGAACGCGTGCTGCGCGGCACCGGGCGTGTGGAAGAAGTTCGGCTGCGAGCCGGCGGCGAGCACGAGCGCGTCGCCGTCGATCTGCTCCCCCGTCGCCGTCGTCACGGAATGGGCCTCGGGGTCGAGTGAGGCGACGTCGCCCAGCTTGACGGTGACGCTCTCGTCGTCGGCGAAGAGCTTGCGCAGCGAGTACGCGACGTCGCTCGGCGCGAGTTGCGACGTCGCCACCTGGTAGAGCAACGGCTGGAACTGGTGGTAGTTGTTGCGGTCGACCAGCGTGACGCTGCACGTCGTTCTCGCGCGCGAGCCGCCGCACGCAGCCGACGCCGGCGAAGCCGCCGCCCACGACGATGACGTGGCGCTGGCCGTTGGCGTCGTCACGGCGGCATGAGTGCGGTGAATCTCCCGCGGCGCCTTGGCCGCAACAAGTGTGCGGACAGGTGGATCACCCCGACGCGGCCGATGTGTTTTCACCACACTCGGGGGTCGGCGGACACACAGACCTTGCGCCTCGTCATCCACCTGCGCGCCCACTTGTCCCGCACCTCGGTCCCTGAGAAACGGGCATGAAACCGGCTCCCGAGCTCGCGTACCGATGCGGAGACCGCAGTTCACCTTGCAACAGTCGGCCGGCCACGAGCCGACCATGCAGATCCACGGCCGCGGCCTGCAGGTTCTCGACGACCCCCAGACGAACCGCGGGACCGCGTTCACGTTGCGGGAACGCGACCATCTCGGCCTGCACGGGCTGCTCCCGCCGATGGTGGAGCAGATCGACGATCAGGTCGCCCGCTGCTACGACCAGTACAACGACATCGACACCGACGTCGGAAGATGGGTCTTCCTCACGCAGCTGCACGACAGCAACGAGGTGCTCTTCTACCGCCTCGTCGGCGATCACGTCGAGGAGATGCTGCCGATCGTCTACACGCCCACCGTCGGGGCGGCGATCGAGGAGTTCAGCCACCTGTTCCGCCGCCCGCGCGGGCTGTTCCTCAACGTCGATGACGTCGACGGCATCGATCGCGCGCTGGACGCCACGGGGCTCGGGCCCGACGACGTCGACCTGATCGTCGCCTCCGACGGCGAGGCGATCCTCGGCATCGGCGACTGGGGCGTCGGCGGCGTCGACATCTCGATCGGCAAGCTGGCGGTCTACACCGTGGCGGCCGGGATCGACCCCGAGCCGCGTGCTCGCCGTCGGCCTCGACGTCGGCACCAACCGCGAGGAGCTGCTCACCGATCCGCGCTATCTCGGGCTGCGCCGCTCGCGGGCCCGCGGCGCCGAGTACGACGCGTTCATCGACGCCTACGTCGCCGGCGGCGAGCAAGCGCTTCCCGAACGCGATCCTGCACTGGGAGGACTTCTCCGGCCCGCAGGCCCGCGGCATCCTCGAGCGCTACGGCGACACGCTGTGCACGTTCGACGACGACGTCCAGGGCACGGCGTCGATCGGCCTGGCGTGCGTGCTGTCGGGCGTGCGCGTCGCGGGCGGCCGGCTGACCGACCAGGAGATCGTGATCTTCGGCGGCGGCGCGGCCGGCATCGGCATCGCCGACCTGATCGCGCACGCGATGAGCGCGGAAGGGCTCAGCGCGCAGGAGGCCGCGGACCACGTCTGGATCATCGACCGCCCCGGGCTGCTGACCAGCGACATGGACGGGCTCTACGACTACCAGCGGCCGTACGCCAAGGACCCGGCCAAGGTGGCCGGACTGGCGCGCCGCCGAACGGCAACCGCGGGCTCGCCGAGGTCGTCGACAACCTGCATCCGACGATGCTCGTCGGGACCTCGGGCGTCACCGGCGCGTTCACCGAGGAGGTCGTGCGCTCGATGCACGCGCACTGCGAGCGGCCGATCGTCCTGCCGATGTCCAACCCGACGGTGCTGGCCGAGCAGACGCCGGCGAACCTGCTGGCCTGGACCGACGGCGCAGGCGCTCGTCGCGACCGGCAGCCCGTTCGGGCCCGTCGACCTCGACGGCAAGACGTACCGGATCGGGCAGGCCAACAACGCGCTGATGTTCCCCGGGCTCGGGCTCGGGACGATCGTCTGCCGGGCCTCGGTGATGTCCGAGCCGCTGTTCCTCGCCGCCGCGCGCGCGCATCGCCGGGCTGGCCGACGTCTCGGACCCGTCCAAGGGGCTGCTGCCCGAGCATCGACCGGCTGCGCGAGGTCTCCGCGACGGTCGCCGTCGACGTGATCAAGGCCGCGACCGAGGCCGGCGTCGCCCGCGTCGAGGTCGACGATCCCGATCGAGGCCGTCCAGCGAGGCGATGTGGTCGCCGGACTACCTCCCGATCGCAGCCTACTAGAGGAGACGCCATGGCCCAGACCGTTGCCGAAGTCCTCGTCGACCAGATGGTCGAAGCCGGGATCCGCAAGGTCTACGGGATCGTCGGCGACTCGGCCAACCCGATCGTCGACGCGCTGCGCCGCCACACGGCCGAGATCGAGTTCGTGCACGTGCGCAACGAGGAGGCCGGCGCGTTCGCGGCCGGCGCCGACGCCCAGGTCTCCGGGCGCCCGACGGCGGTGCTCGGCTCGTCCGGGCCCGGCAGCCTGCACCTGCTCAACGGCCTCTACGACTGCCAGCGCAACGGCGCGCCGGTGTTCGCGATCGCGACGCACATCCCGCAGCACCCAGATCGGCACGCGGCTACTTCCAGGAGACCCAGCCCGAGGCAGATCTTCGCGGGCTGCTGCAACTACGTGCGCGATGATCACCTCGCCCGACCAGATGCCGCGGCTGTCCGAGCTCGCGCTGCAGGCGGCGATCCTCGAGCGCGGCGTCGGCATGGTCATCCTGCCCGGCGACGTCGGCGCGGCCAGAGGTCGACCACGCCGATGCTCAAGCACCCGATCGTCACCGACCGGCCGCTGATCCGGCCCGACCGACGCGGCGCTCGACCGGGCCGCCGAGCTCGTCGCGCGGCGCCGAGCAAGATCGTCGATCTACGGCGGCGAGGGGACCCGCGCCGCGCGCGACGAGGTGCTCGCAGCTCTCGGAGACGCTGCAGGCGCCGGTCGCCTACGCCTACCGCGGCAAGGACGTGCTCGAGCACGACAACCCGGCGGCCGTCGGGATGACCGGGCTGCTCGGCTGGGGCGGGGCGACGAAGGCGCATGGGCGACTGCGACCTGCTGTTCATGCTCGGCACCGACTTCCCGTACCACGCGTTCCTGCCCGACGGGCCGACGATCATCCAGGTCGACGACAAGCCCCTCGCACCTCGGCCGCCGCGCGAACAGTCGACCTCGGGCTGGTCGGCGACGTCGGCGAGACGCTGCGCGCGCTGCTGCCGCGGCTGACCGCGCGCACCGACTCGTCGTTCCTCGACGACATCACCGACGCACCACCACAAGGCGGTCGAGAAGCTGCAGACCTACGTCGACCACGAGGGCTCGCGGCGAGGGCCTGCGCCCGGAGATGGTCGCCGACGGCGCTGAGCGAGCTGGCCGAGGACGACGCCGTCTTCACGGTCGACACCGGCATGTGCAACGTGTGGGGCGCCCGCTACCTGGACATGAAGCCGGGGCGCCGGATCCTCGCCTCGTTCGGCCACGGCTCGATGGCCAACGCGATGCCGCAGGCGATCGGCGCGAAGGTCGGCTCGCCGGACCGCCAGGTGATCGCGCTGTGCGGCGACGGCGGCTTCTCGATGCTGATGGGCGAGCTGCTCACCGCGGCCGGGCTCGACATCCCGGTGAAGCTGATGGTCTTCAACAACTCGACGCTCGGCATGGTCCGCGCCGAGATGATGGTTGTCGGCTACGAGCCGTTCGGCACCGACGTCGAAGAACCCGGACTTCGGCGCGCTGGCCACCGCGGCCGGCATCCACGGCGAGCGCGTCGAGCACGCGGCGGACATCCGGCCCGCGATCCAGCGCGCGCTCGACCACGACGGGCCCGGCGCTGATCGACTTCGTGACCGACCCGCGCGCGCTGGCCATGCCGCCGGAGGTCACGGTCGAGGAGGTCAAGGGCTTCGCGCTCACCACGAGCAAGCTCGTCTTCAGCGGCGAGTTCGCCGAGGTCTGGGGCCAGGTCAAGTCCAACATCCGCGACGTCAGCCAGGCACTGTGAAAGGAGCGAGATGAATCTGCAGACCTACGCGCCGGTGGGCGACAAGGAGAACTCCCCGTTCTTCGAGGAGTACCTCACCAAGATCTACGAGCGCCGCGCAGGAGACGGGCCTCGACGAGATCGTCGGCGACATGCGCGGCGTGGTCGTCCAGGTCGAGCACGGCGACGCGGTCCGCTACCTCGCCGAGCTGACCGCGATGGGCCCCTACCGCTTCGTCGACCGCGCGCCTGAGCGACACCCACAAGGTCTACTTCCTGCAGTCGCGGCCCGAGTTCCCGCGCCTGATCGTGCTCGAGCCGCTGAGCGCCGACTACGAGGACGCGCTGACGCGCTGGAACAAGCTCTACCCGCTCGCCGCGCGCAAGCCCAACGCCCGCTACGTCGGCGAGGTCTACGAGGCCGACATCTACGGCCGCGTGCGCGAGGCGCTCGAGCCGCAGAACATCCGCTTCGTCTACGACGGCGACTCGCCCAACCGCCTCTACTCGCGCGAGCACCTCTCGTTCACGTTCCTGTCGGACTACACCTACAACCGCGTCGGCTACGTCGACGTCGACATCGACGACGTCGACGCGCTGGGGCTCGGCGAGGAGTTCCGGCTGGCCGACGACGAGGCCGACATGCTCAAGCGCGCCGACGAGCTGCAGGAGGCGCACGGCATCAAGGGCCTCGTGCTCGGGCTCGACCACATGGCGACGCGGATCCTCGCCGGCGACCGCGAGGACGCGATCCTCGAGTACCTGACGATGGTCCCCTACTACTTCTGGGGCGCCTACAACATCGTCGAGATGAACTCGTCGACCAACGTCACGCGGCATCCCGACATCGACGACGACAAGAAGTCGCCGGCGCGCGTGTTCACCGCCAACAACACGCCGGCGTTCGTCAACTCGTTCGAGAACCTGCCGATGCCGACCGAGGACTTCGTGCGCAACTTCGGCCGGCGCATGCACCACATGGCGCTCGCCGTCCAGGACGGGCACGTCGTCGACGAGAAGAACGTCGACTACGTCGTGCGCCAGCTGGCGGAGATGGGGACCCCGTTCCTCGCCCACGTCGTCGGGGAGTGCAAGGACGACCCGAACCTCAAGCAGATCTTCTCCAAGAGCTCGCCGTACTCGCTGCTCATCACCGAGTACATCGAGCGCTGCCACCACTACGAGGGCTTCTTCACGCGCGACAACGTCGCGTCACTGACCGCGGCGGCGGGCGCCGACGAGCGCTACGAGCACGGCCACGTCTTCGACTGAGAGGAAACGCTGCGATGGAAAAGATCGGATGGAAGGCGCTGTGGGCCGCGATCGCGCTCGCGCTCGTCGTCATCGGCCTCGCGTTCGTCAGCCCGTGGTTCCTGCTGCTCGAGCTCATCTTCGTGCCGCTCGTGCTGCTCGGGCTCTACGACGTCACCCAGCGGCGGCACAGCATCCTGCGCAACTACCCGATCGCCGGGCACATGCGGTTCCTGCTCGAGGCGATGGGGCCGGAGCTGCACCAGTACCTCGTCGAGAGCGACGAGAACGGCCGGCCGTTCGACCGCGACACGCGCTCGCTCATCTACGAGCGCGCGAAGGACGTCGAGGACAAGAAGCCGTTCGGCACCGAGCTCGACGTCTACGCGCCCGGCTACAGTGGCTGACGCACTCGATCGCCACGCGACCCGATGATCGAGGACCCGGAGAAGAACCTGCGGACGACCGTCGGCGGCCCGCAGTGCACGCAGCCCTACTCGTCGTCGATCCTCAACATCTCGGCGATGAGCTTCGGCGCGCTCGGCGCGCCGGCGATCCGCGCGATGAACACCGGGGCGAAGATGGGCGGATTCGCCCACGACACCGGCGAGGGCGGGATCTCGCCCTACCACCGCGAGCCCGGCGGCGACCTGATCTGGCAGATCGGCACCGGCTACTTCGGCTGCCGCACGCAGGACGGGGACTTCGACCCCGAGCTGTTCGCCGAGCGGGCCACCGACCCGCAGGTGAAGATGATCGAGATCAAGGTCTCGCAGGGCGCCAAGCCCGGTCACGGCGGCATCCTGCCGGGCGCCAAGGTGACCAAGGAGATCGCCGAGACGCGGCTCGTGCCCGAGGGCGAGGACGTCTTCTCGCCGACCTACCACAAGGCGTTCTCGACGCCGCGGGAGCTGTGCGCCTTCATCGCGCAGCTGCGCGAGCTGTCGGGCGGCAAGCCGGTCGGGTTCAAGATCTGCATCGGCGATCCCCGCGAGTTCATGGCGATCGTCAAGGCGATGATCGAGACCGGCATCTACGCCGACTTCATCGTCGTCGACGGCGGCGAGGGCGGCACCGGCGCGGCGCCGCTGGAGTTCTCCAACGCCATGGGCTCGCCGCTGATCGAGGGGCTGCTGCTCGTCCACAACACGCTCGTCGGCGCCGGCATCCGCGACCAGATCGAGATCGGCGCCAGCGGCAAGATGGTGACGCGCCGGCGACGATCACCGGCGCGCTGGCGCTCGGCGCCGACTGGTGCAACTCGGCGCGCGCGTTCATGATGTCCGTCGGCTGCATCCAGGCGCAGCGCTGCCACACCAACCGCTGCCCGGTCGGCGTCACCACGCAGGACCCGAAGCTCCAGCGCGCGCTCGACGTGCCCGACAAGTCCGAGCGCGTCCACCACTTCCACCGCAACACCGTCCACGCCGTCGCGGAGATGATCGCGGCGATGGGCCTCGACCACCCGACCGAGCTGCGGCCCGAGCAGGTCTACGGCCGCGGCGGCGGACGCGTGATGACCTTCCCCGAGATGTACGACTTCCCGGCCGCCGGGCGACCTCCTCGCCGCCACCGCCGCGAAGCAGCTGCAGGGCTACTGGGACGCCGCCTCGCCCGACAGCTTCCGACCGCAGGCGGTGGCGGCCGCGCACGTCTGATGATCGCCGCGGCGCGGCGGCCGACGGCCGTCGCCGATTCTGGCGCTCGGGTGTGCGCTGACGGCCGCCGGCTGCGGCGCAGCCAACGCGCCGAGCGACACGCCCGAGGCCGCAGCGCGCGCGAGCAGCTCGTGTCCTCGGCAAAGTCCGCCGGCGTCGCTCCGCACCTCACCGTAGGCGTGGCGGAGTCGATGTACGGATCGACGGCACCCGGGGTCTGCAAGGTGTTCGACGACGGGCTGAGCACCGCCGAGAAGAACGACCTTCTCGGCAACCCGTCGGGGCGGCGGCCGAAGTCGATCACGACCGACGCGGTGACCTACGGACGGCTGGTCGTGCAGGCGTACTGCCCGCAGCAGCTGGCGCACTACAACGCGGCCGTCAAGGACCTCGACCCGCTCACCTCATCGGGCTAGCAGATGGCTCCACCGCCAAACCCGAGCCCGCGACGAGCGCCCAGCGGTACGCGCGGCTCAGTCGCCGGGATCGCATGGCCCGCGCTGGGCATGCTCATGGTGGCCAGCGTCGGGAGCATCGCGCAGCTCTCCGACTCCGCGACGTTCGGCTGGGGCGCCGTGACGGTCTACCTGATCCCCGCGGTGATGTTCCTGATCCCCGTCGGACTGGTGTCCGCAGAGCTCGCGACGAGCAACCGGGGCGGCATCTTCGTCTGGGTCCGGGACGCCTACGGCGACCGGTCCGGGTTCCAGGCCACCTGGTTCGTGTTCATGAACAGCGTCACCCTCTATCCGGCGCTGCTGTCCTTCGGCGCCGCGGCGCTGGCCACGGCGCTGGGCCGGCCCGGATCTCGCGTCCAACGGCCTCTACATGGGCGCGTGGTGCTGGTCGTGTTCTGGATCGCGACCGCGATCGTGACGCGCGGCATGGAGGCCTCGACCGGGATGAGCAACATCGGCCTCGGTCTCGGCACGATCCTTCCCGCCGCGGCGCTGATCGTGTTCATGTTCGCGTGGCTCGTCGACGCCAAGCCCAATCAGATCCCCTGGGACGGCATCAGCGGCCTCACCCCGCCCGTCACCGGGCTGTCGAGCATCGCGCTGATCGTCGGGACGTTCATCGCCTTCGCCGGCCTCGAGGTCAACGCGGTCCACATCGACCATCTCAAGGGCAAGCCGACCAACTACCTGAAGTCCGTGCTGCTGGCCGCCGCGATCGTGTTCGTCATGTACCTGCTCGGCTCGCTGGCGATCTCCGTCGCGGTTCCCGACGCGAGCCTCGAGCTGACCTCCGGCGCGTCGCAGGCGTTCACCACCTACGCGGCCGGGTTCGGCATCCCGATCGTCGCCAACATCCTGTCGGGGCCTGCTGGTCTTGGGCGCCTTCGCCGCCTCGATCGCCTGGATCGCCGGCCCGAGCCGCAGCATGTGGCTCGTCGGCCGCGCCGGCTACCTGCCACGCGGGCTGCAGAAGACCAACAAGAACGACGTGCAGACGCCGCTGCTGCTGCTCCAGGGCGCCGTTGTGTCGGTCCTCGCGCTCGTGTTCGTCGTCGCCCCGAACACCTCGTCCGCGTTCGCGATGCTGCAGGACATGTCGGTGATCCTCTACATGGGCATGTACCTGTTCATGTTCGCGTCGGCGATCAAGCTGCGGCGCACCCAGCCCGACCGTCGAGCGCCCGATCAAGATCCGCGGACTGCCGGCGATCGCCGGAGTCGGCATGGTCGCCGCCGTGTCCGCCATCGTCCTCGGCCTGACGCCCCCCGCCGGTTTCTCGTCCATGTCGCCGGCGGTGTATGCCCTGATCGTCGCCGCCGGAGTGATCGTCCTCGCCGCCTCCCGCCGCAGATCATCCACCGCATGCGCCGCCCGTCATGGAGCGACGACGCGGCACCGCCGACCGGCTCGGACGTGATCTGACGCTCAACGAACTGCCATCGGAGAGGCCAGAAACCACGCTCGGTTTCCCGGCCCCGGCACGGCTCTCACTCGGAGGCGAAACGGAGAGCGGGGCCTGGAGTCCGTCGCCGCTGATGCGACGGTCGGCGGCGGGTGACAGCTCCCGATCCCACATGCAACCAACGCGGTCGAGACGCTGAGGGCGGACATGAACTCGGGCGACACAGCTTGGGTGCTGGCAAGCGCAGGTCTCGTGCTCTTCATGGTGCCAGGGCTCGCGCTGTTCTATGGCGGCATGGTCTCCAGCCGCAACACGCTTGTGATGCTCCAGCAGAACATCATTCCGCTCGGGCTGATCAGCATCCTCTGGGCACTCGTCGGTTACAGCCTGGCGTTTGGCAACGACCTGGGCGGCGGGCTGCTCGGCGACCTCAACGCGGCCGGGCTGCAGAACCTCGACTCGAGCCCGGCGCCCAACCTGCACGTCGTCGTCTCCGGTGTCGCGATCCCGAGTCTCGCGTTCGTCGCCTACATGATGATGTTCGCGATCATCACCCCAGCGCTCGTCACGGGCGCGACCGCCGACCGCCTGAAGTTCGCGGGCTACAGCGTCGTCCTCGGACTCTGGTCGGTGATCGTGTACTCGCCGGTCGCGCACTGGCTTTGGAGCCCCGCGGGCTGGCTGACGAAGCGCGGCGCGCAGGACTGGGCGGGTGGGCTCGTGGTACACGCGGCCGCCGGGGCTGCGGTGTTGGCCCTTTTGCTCGTCATCGGGCGGCGGCGGCGGTGGCCGAACGCGGCGACGCGTCCCCATTCCATCCCGCTGGTGGTGCTCGGGGCGGGGATCCTCTGGTTCGGCTGGTTCGGCTTCAACGCGGCGGACGGGTTGCAGGCCAACGGCGTGGCGTCGCAGGCGCTGATCAACACTCAGCTCGCCGCCGCGGCCGCGATGCTCGTCTGGCTGCTGATCGAACACCGCGCCGAAGGTCATGCGACTGTCCTCGGTGCGGTGACTGGCGCCGTCGGCGGGCTGGCCACGATCACCCCGTGCGCGGGCTACGTGACCAGCTATTCGGCGATCATCATCGGCGCGCTCGCGGGCCTGGTCTGCTACCTGGCTCTCCGGCTCAAGGTCTTCCTGCGGCTAGACGACGCCCTCGACGTGATCGCCGTTCATTTCATCGGTGGCGTTCTCGGGTCGCTCCTCCTCGGGTTCTTTGGGAGCAAGACGATCAACTCGATCGGTGCGGACGGCCTCTTCTACGGCGGCGGCGCGCATCTGCTCGGCGAGCAGGCGCTGGCCGTCGTGGTGGTCGTTGCTTTCTCGTTCTGCCTGACGTGGGTCATCGCGATGGCCGTCGAGAAGACGATCGGGCTCCGCGTCGAGCCAGCAGATGAGGACGACCTCGACCTCTTGCAACAGGCGATGGCCGCCTATGCGCTCGACCGCGTCGCCGGAGTGATGCAGCCCACCAACGAGCCCGCCCCGGCCATGCTGCCTGCAGCCGCGGGGAACGGTGACATGCGCCTCGTCACCGCGCTCGTCGATCACCACGACGCGGACGAGCTGCGTGAGGCGCTCGTCCAAGCTGGCGCAAGCTCGATCGTGCTCTCCGAGGCGAGCCTCTACGGCGCGAACCCACGGACCGAGGTGATCCGAGGTCACCGCCGCACGGTCGAGTTCGCACCCAGGCTGCGCCTCGAGGTGCTCGTCGACAAGCAGGGCATACCGCGCGTGGTCGCCGCCCTGCACGCGCTCCCCGGCGCGAGTCAGTACGTGCAGGTCGGCGAGGTCCGGCTGGCCGCGGCGGTCGCCGCCGCCCCAGCCGATTGATCACCCGAGAAGCGGCGCCCTGAAGAAGATCGTCCTAGCTCCTTTGCCGAGAAGCTAGCCGAAGGGCGTCGGGTGTCCCCGTGTTCACCAGAGAGGACAATCCGTGATCCATCTGCTCTCGACCTCGGTCGAGTGGGTCGCTTCAAATGGCATGGCAGCTTCACCGCTGTCGACCCGTTTGCCGCCTCGACGAGCTCGTTGGCCGGGCACCATGCTTGCCTGTCGCGGCGGCCCCGCGCCGCCTTGGTCGATCACGCTGTCGAGGTGTCCGCGGCCGCAGCCTGCAAGGCTTCGTCGGTAAGTTCGTGGGAGCTGGACGTGCCGCCGAGCTGGGTTAGTTTGTCGGAGATCGCGGGCGCAGTGTCGCTGTGGGCCATCACACCGACCGCTGCCTTGCCCGCGTTCAGCTCCACGGTGAGGCGCGCCTTGTCGGCGTCACTGAACCCCACGTTCTTGTGGTGAAGCGCGCCCGCCGCCACGCCGACCAGGACCGCGGGGCCTAACACAGCTGTGCTGACGACCGCGATCGCACCGCCGATGGCGGCGCCCTTGCCGGTGCTTCGTGCGCCGATCTTGTCCTGCTTGAGCTTGCCGTGGGAATCGAGGGCCAGGATCCCGATGGCGTCGTGGTGGGCGATCCCGGAATCCTTGAGCGCGGCCGCGGCCTTGTCGGCGGCGAGTTCATCCGGGAAGAAGGCGAGTACGAGTTGCCGATGGGCCATCGGTAGGTCCCTTCTGCGTCGTGTAGGGCAGATCAAGTGCGGGACCCCACGATCTAGGTTCCCGACCCGACGCGCATCATCCAAGTCAGGTGATGTGGTGGCGGAGGCCAGTGCCCTGCGCGTGCTCGGCGCCTAGGACCCATTGAGGTCCGCGCGGACAGCTGGTCACGACCGCTACGCCTTAGGCTCGCCCTCGCCCTCTAGCCCTGGCTGATCTTCGTGGTGGTGATGGTGGAAGAGGTGCCCAAGGCGGTGCACGTCGCGCTCGACAGCTGCCACCGGAGCCAACATCGCCACCAGCTCTTGCATCGTGTCCGAGAGACGGTCTACCGAGGCCCGCAAGGGATCGACGGAGGTCGCGAGCGTTTCGATAACTCCGACGTGGTGCTCGATCGAGGCGGCGGCGTTCTCGATCGCACGCACCGCGTCGAGCATGTTCGCTTCGATGTCGCGGACCTCATGCACTGAGTCGACGACCTCGTGCTCGGTCAAGCCGACAACCGACCGGATCGGACGGATGACGAACTCAAGCACGCTCGGAGCCTACCGCGACGATCCCCCTATTGCGTCGCTTTCGCTGTCGCCTGAGGCTGTCGCATATATCGGCGGCGGCTCGAGGTGCCCCGTTTCGCGGCGACCGGTTTGGCTCGGAGCCCTTCGCGAAGGTCTTAGCTTAGCCCGGATCCACCGGTGCGGTGGTGCGGCGGTGTGATTGGGCGTGGTGCTCTTGATCGCGGCGAGCTGGTTCGGTCTGGTGGGGAGATCGGGGGGTGGTGGCGTGGTTGGCGGGTTTGCGGAAGCGTCGCGGGGTGATCGGGGCGCAGCGGTGATCGACGCCGGCGGCGTGGGATCGAGTTGGTGTCGTTGAGGCGGGGGTGTCGCCGTCAGGCGGCGGTGGGGAGCGCGCGGATGCGGTTGAGCGCGTTGAGGTAGTCGCCGTGCCAGGGCCAGCGGGCGGGTAGGTGCAGCGTCCATCCGCGGGCGTGGGAGGTGAGGCGACCGGGGACGTGCAGCAGCCGGCGGCGCAGGGTGCGGGCGGCGCGGACGGTGCTGTCGGGCAGGCCGAGCAGCTGGGTCCACCTGAGCAGGTTGTGGGCCAGGCAGGCGAGCACCGTCCAGGCGGCGTTGGCGTAGAAGTGGCCGGAGGGGAAGTGCTGCAGTGCTTGGTCTTTGAGATCGGCGATGACCTGTTCGACGACGGCGTGGTCGCGGTGCTCGTGGCCTGCTCCCCGGCGGCGTTGTCAGCTCAGGCCGCGGGGGTTTGTAGGTCTCCGAGGGCATCGTCCCAGGTCTGGGCGACCTCGGCTGGCGTGCGGTAGTTCAGCCCGCTGTGCGGGCGGTGGTGGTAGCCGTCGATGTGAGTGCCGATCACCTCCCTGGCCTCGTCGAGGGTCTCGAACTCGTGCAGCCAGACGCAGCGCTCTTTGAGCTTGCCGAACCAGGACTCGATGAAGGCCTGGCTCTCGGGGTCGCGGTAGCCGCCGCGGCGGTGCGCGATCCCCAGGCCCGAGAGCACGAGCTTGAATGCCCTGGCGGTGAACGCGGATCCGTTGTCGGTGCCCAGCGTCAGCGTCTGAGGCCGGATCGCTCGCGCGGCGGCCGCTTGCTCAACCAGCGCGATCGACTCCTTCGCGCGGCAGCGCAGCTCGAGGTGCCAGCCGACGATCTCCCTGGTGCAGCAATCGATCGCGGCCATCAGATAACACCAGCCGTGCTCGGCGACCCAGACCGAGGTCATGTCCAGATGCCAGAGCTCGTTCGGGCGCGTGACCTGAAAGAACCCGGGCCGGCGGCGGCGATCCAGCCGCCGGCGACGCTGGATCAGCCGCCGCTCGCGCATGACCCTGAGCACGCGCTTGCGGTTGACCGCCCGCCCGAGCTTGCGGGTGACGAGCGCGCAGACCATCCGGTAGCCGTCGGTCTGGTTGGCCTCGGCCACCTCGATGATCGCGGCGTCGACCTCGCCGGCGGGCGGGCCCGGCCGCCGCGCCGCTGGCGGCCGGCGTTTCGGGACGCGATAGATCGCCTGGCGGCTGATCTGCGCCACGCGCGCCACCGCCGAGGGCGAGTAGCCCTCGGCGACGAGCTCGCGGGACCGGGTGACGCGCATGCCTACTCCCAGTCCCGCAAGAGCTTTCCCGAGATCTCCAACTCATAGGTCTTCTTCCCGAGCGTCCGCTCCAGCTGCGCGATCCGCCGCCGCTGCTCAGCGGCAAGCGAACGGTCCTGGCCCGCCGCGAAGCGCTCCATACCCGCCTCGACCATCTGGTCGCGCCAACGACGCAACAGCGTCTCTGAGATGTCGTGCTCGCGGCAGATCTCCGCGATCGACCGGTCGCCGCGGAAGGACGCGAGCACGAGCTCGGCCTTCTGCTGCACCGTGAACTTCCGGTACTTGCGCTTGTCGCTCAACCGAATCTCCTGACTCCGATGAGCGGCCGATCCTCTGATCAACCCCCGACGGAGAAGACGCCGGCTTCGCCGGCTCCATCTCGATCACGAAGAACAATCAAGGACTGACAACGCCACCACGGGGAGCAGGCCACTCAGGCAGTCACACCCGACGTTGACGCCAAGGACCGGCACAGATAAGCAGCACTCCGGAGTCAGGCTGTCGCTGGCAGGCGAATGCCGGCCGGGCGCAGGTGGCGAGCCCTCAATCACTGATAAATCCTACGGAGGGTCCACGTAGCGAACCGCGACCGGTCATCCATAGGCACTGGGCATGAGGTCACAGGAGGGCACCACGAGGCGAGTGCTCCGTTGACCGCGCGAGCCGTGGCGGTTGCGACGCGGCCGGGACTCCTGGCCGGCGAGATACCGCAGCTACGGTATTTCTTCAGCAGGCTGTAGCGCGTCTCGGATACGGTCGGTGGCCCAAGGTGCTCGGTCGTTGCGAGCAACGCCACGCCGGTCGATCTGCCGCGAGCAGCGGTGGGAAAAGGCTCCCGTGATCCCTCGACTCGAGCGCACGGCCAACCGGATCGCCGCGCATGCGCACACCGCCGCTCGCTCGTTTCGGCGTGATCATGGGGTCCGCAGTAACCGGACGCGCGGCCGCCGCGACGACACCAGGGCTCGTGCACATCCCGGGCTGACGGCCCCGCCCGTGTCTCCGCCGTGCCGCCGTCGGTCGTTGTCGTGATTGCCCTGCTGGTGCTCGGCGTGAGCCCGCAGCGCGCCGCTGCACAGCTGGAGTTCTGTGGGCCCAGCGAGCGTCCGTGTGCGCGGCTCAGCGTGCCGCTGGATCCATCCGGGCAGATTCCGGGGTCGGTGAGTCTCAAGATCGAGCGGGCCGCTGCCAGGGCCGCCAAGGCGCCGCCGGTCTTCGTGCTCGCCGGCGGTCCCGGTCAGTCGGCCACGCGGGGGTTCTCGCACGACGCGATCCAGCAGGTCTTTGGCAGGGTGCTGCGTGATCGGGACGTCGTCGTGTTGGACCAGCGCGGGACGGGCGGGTCGGGCGCGCTGAGCTGCCCGTCGCTGCAGCGGCAGAGCAGCCCCGAGCTCAGCGAGGCCGCCGCGCGGTGCGCCATGCTTCTCGGGTCGGCGCGGGCGTTCTACACCACCGCCAATTCGGTTGCGGACATCGAGGCGGTGCGCCGCGCGCTCGGCTACGAGCGCATCGCGCTCTTCGGCGTCTCATACGGCACGGTGGTCGCGCAGCAGTACGCCGAGGCGTATCCGGCACGCGTCGAGCGCCTCGTGCTGGACTCGGCCGTGGCTGCGACGGGCCTCGACCCGCTCAACCGCCAGAGCTTCGCGGCCTCGCCGCGCGTGCTCCGCGAGTTGTGCCGGGGCCGCTGTGATGCGATCACGAGCGACCCGGCGCGCGACCTCGGGACGCTCATTCACAGGCTGCAGCACGGCCCACTGCGCGGAACCGTCGTCACGGCGCGCGGACGACGCCGGCCCGCCACGCCGACGCGATCGGAGCTGTTCGAGATCCTGTCCGCCGGCGATCTCGAGCCCACCATCCGCGCGCGCGTCCCCGCCGCGGTGCGCTCGGCTCTCCGCGGGGACACGGCGCCCATCCTGCGGCTCGGACGGGTGTCACAGGAATCACCGGAGGTTAGCGAGCGCCACCTTAGCGCGGGAACGTTGGCCGCCACGATCTGCGAGGAGACACGACTCCCGTGGGATCCCGCGACGCCATTCGACCAGCGGACCGGCCAGTCCCGAGTCCGAGTTGCCGGGCTGCCCGCCAGCAGCTTTGCGCCCTTCGACGCACACACCGCGCTCGGCAGCGACGTGCTGCAACTCTGCCTGCGGTGGCCGACGACAGCCCGCGCGCCGGTCGACCCCGGCGCCCTGCCCGACGTCCCGGTCCTGTTGATCAGCGGCAGGCAGGATCTACGAACCCCGCTCGAAGACGCCGTCTGGATCGCCAGGCAGTGGCCGCGCTCGCAGCTGGTCGAGGTGCCGGCAGTCGGGCACAGCGTGGTCGGATCCGATGCGTCGGGCTGTGCCGTGCGCGCCCTGCGCCGCTTCTTGGAAAACGCTCGCGTCCCGCGGGTGTGTCCGCCGGGCGCGCGGCTGGACCCGGCGCCGATCGACCCGACATCGCTTCGCGCGGTGGCCCCGGCCCGCGGTAGCCGCGGACGGCCGGGCCGGACGCTCGCCGCCGTCCGCCGCACCTATCAGGACGCCCTTCGCTCCTACTTCGAGTCGCTCGTCCAGCAGGTCGCCGCCAACCCCGCGGCCGACAACTCGGCGCGCTTCGCGGCTGGAGGTCTCCGCGCCGGTTACTACCGCTTCACCCGCGACCGGGTTACTCTGCACCACCTCAGCTACGTGCCGGGGGTGTGGGTGAGCGGGCGACTGCGAAGCGTCTCGATCCTCCCGAGCGGCGTCCTGCACATCCACGGCCGCGCCGCCGCACGCGGCACGTTGCGCGTCCGCGATGATCGGCTTTCGGGCCGACTCGCCGGCGTGCAGGTTCGCGGAGGGCTCGGCCCCGACATCTTCGACCTCGTCGTCGACTCCGCATTTGGAGCGAGCGCATCGATCGCATCCTCGGTTCGTGAACTGCCGATCGACATCGACATCGGCGGTGGTCCGCCGGGTAGTAGGGATGCGGGAGCGACGCGGCAAGGGCGGGCTCCCGGTGTCTCGGGCGCTCCATGGCGCCGCTCCGCCGGGAGCGGCTCCATCCGAGCCAGCAACTAGAGCGTCAGCGAGCTGCACAGGCCTGACGCCACAGGTGCACCACGTCCCGAGAACTTGACGAGCAGCTGAGTCCCATTCGGGCCACGGACCTCCGGTCCACCACCTGACGATCAGAGCGTGTGTGCAAGCCGCGATCCACTGCCCAGTGAAGTGAGTGGTTCCGTCGCAAGAGTTGCCGAAGAAATCGGTGTAAGGGCCGACGGTGAAGGTCCCCCCTGTGATGGAGGTGTCCGCGATGTGGCCCAAAGCTGCCACGGAACCTGCTGACCGAACCCAGGCGAGTAGACGCCCGACCCGGCGAAGTCGCTGAGGTGCGACGGCCGGCGGTCCGCTTGCGTCCTGAGTGCTCCTATCGCGTGATTGGAGCACTGCCACTAGCCGGGGCGAGTGGCGCGCGACGCAAGGACCCGTGGCGGTAAACGCCCCTCCGGTGGGCGGCAGGAAAGGGCGCTTCGGGCCGGCGAGCTTTTCGGCCCCGGCAGGGCGCGCCGAGCCACGGGGCGAGGAGAAAAGTCGACGGCGGGTCCCATTTCCTGACAGGACCCGCCGGCCACCAGCGCCGATCCCTCGGGCGAACCGAAGCCCGAAGGCCCAAGACCCTTACTCCTTGGAGTACGGCACCCCGTCCGCCGCCGGCGGGATCGAGCGGCCCACCAGTCCCGCGACCGCGATCAGGGTGACCACGTAGGGCAGCGCCTGCAGCAGCGTCGCCGAGCTCTCGGAGAACGTCGGCAGGCGCTGCGCCAGCGCCTGGGTGAAGCCGAACACCAGCGCCGCCACGAGCGCCGGCCCGGGTCGCCACTTGCCCACGATCACCACCGCCAGCGCGATGAACCCGCGCCCCGCGGTCATGTTCTGCGAGAACGAGTGGACGAAGCCGAGCGACAGGAACGCGCCGCCCATCGCCGCCAGGGCGCCCGACGCGATGACGGAGAAGTACCGCACCTTGTAGACCGAGATGCCCACCGTCGCTGCTGCGCGCGGGTTCTCGCCCACCGACCGCAGCCGCAGCCCGGTCGGCGTGCGGAACACGAACAGCCACACCAGCAGCACCAGCAGGAGGGCGATCCAGATCAGCAGGTTGAGGTTGTCCAGCGCCGGCCCGAAGAACGGGATCGACGTGATCGGGAGCGAGACGTCGGGGACCTGCGGGAGGTTGTCGGGGGTGCCCTTCTCGCCGTAGTGGTAGAGGAAGATGTAGCCGGTCAGGCCCAGCGCGAGGAAGTTGACCGCGAAGCCGGAGACGATCTGGTCGGCGCGCAGCGAGATCGAGAAGACCGCGTGTACGAGCGCGAGCACGGCGCCCGCCGCCATCCCGATGAGCAGACCGCCGATCCAGCCGTTGACGAGATCCGCGCCGTAGATCGCGAAGAAGGCACCGCAGAGCATCATCCCCTCGAGCCCGATGTTCACCACGCCGGAGCGCTCGGAGACGATCCCACCCAGCGCGCCGAACACCAGCGGCGTCGCGAACCGCAGCATCGCCGCGGCCAGCGCCGACCACACGACGACCTCGTTGAGGTGTCCCTCGCCGGATTGCGTCGCCGCCACCGCCCCGAGCGCTCCGATCACGCCCGCGACGACCGCGCCCCAGCCGAGCCGCCGTTCGCCCTCGCGCACCGTCCACAGCCCGAGGCCGACCGCCGCCGCCGCGATCACGAGCGAGGGCGCCGGCGTGCGGACCAGCAGCGGAGGAAGCGTGAGCCACCAGGCGAAGACGCCGAGCGCCACGGCGCTCCAGCCGGCCCACACGGGGCGGTTGGCGGTGCCGAGGTCGAGGCGGCGACCCAGCGCGGCGGTCATGTGACCTCGGCCTCCGGGTCAGGGCGCGAGCGCTTCGGCCGCAGCCGGTAGAGCGCCGTCACGATCACCGGCGCCGAGACCAGCAGGACGATCAGGCCCTGGATGATCAGCGTCAGGTTCGTCGCCAGCTCGGGCTTGAAGATCGTCGGGTCGAGGTTGCGCACCGACGTTCCGTTGATCAGCGCGCCGAACAGGATCGCGCTGAAGAACACCCCGCTCGTCGTGTTGCGGCCCAGCAGCGCGACCGCGATGCCGATGAAGCCCGCCCCCACCACGCCGGCGTTCTGGATGTCGTTGGTGGCGACCGCGAACTGCCAGCCGAGCACGTCGATCGCGCCCGCGAGCCCCGCGAAGCCGCCGCAGATCAGCATCACCTTCGTGTACGTCCGCCCCGCGTGGATGCCGCCGTACTCCGCCGCGTCGGGGTTGAAGCCGACCGCCCGCGCCTCGTAGCCGGCCACCGACCGGTTCAGCAGCACCCAGAACAGCGCGAGCGCGACGAGCGCGATGAAGATCCCGATGTGCAGCCCCTGCAGCTCCGGGTCGCCCCAGAACACCGGCAGCCTGGCATTGCCGTGCACCGCGTTGGAGATCGGCACCGACTTGTCCGATGCGTCATCGGAGTGCAGCGGGCCGCCGAGGCCGAACGCCCACACCCCGATCCACAGCGCGCAGTAGTTGAGCATGATCGTCGAGATCACCTCGTTGGCGCCCGTGCGCGCCTTCAGGAAGCCCGCGATCCCGCCCCAGATCGCGCCCGCCAGCGCGCCGAGGACCAGCGCGAGCAGCACGTGGAGGACGCCCGGCAGGCCGCCCAGCGACGAGCCGATGATCACGCCGAGGTAGAGCCCGGCGAAGTACTGGCCCTGCCCGCCGATGTTGAACAGCCCGGCGCGGAACGCGTACGCCACCGCCATGCCGGTGAGGATCAGCGGCGTCGTGAGGATCAGCGTCTGCTGCAGGTTCAGCGCGGCCAGCGAGCGGTCCTCCGAGGAGATCCAGGGGAAGAACCAGTTCAGGCCCGACCCGTCGAAGATCGCCTTGTAGGTGCTGAACGGGCTCGAGCCGGTGATGGCGATCACCAGCCCGCCGATCGCGAACGCGATCAGCGCCGTCAGCAGCGGCGTGATGACCCCGCCGGCCCGCAGGTAGGCCCTCAAGCGGCCTCGCGCTTCCCGCCGAGCATCGCCACGCCGAACTCCTCCTCCGACGCCTCGGGCGACAGCTCGGCGACGACGCGGCCGTCATACATGACCAGCACGCGATCGCTCAGCGAGCGGATCTCCTCGAGCTCGAGCGACACGAGCAGCACGCCGCGCCCGGCGTCGCGCTGGGCGATCAGCTGCGAGTGGACGAACTCGATCGCGCCGACGTCGAGCCCGCGCGTCGGCTGCGCGGCGATCAGCACCTTCGGCTCCTCGGCGATCTCGCGCGCGATCACGACCTTCTGCTGGTTGCCGCCCGAGAGCGACAGCGCGAGCGCGTCGCACGAGCCGCCGCGCACGTCGTACTCCTCGAGCAGCGGCTGCGCCCGCTCGTTCATGCGCTTCGGCGAGATCAGGCCGCGCTTGGCGATCGGCGCGCGGTTGTAGTCGCGCAGGCACAGGTTCTCGGCCAGGTTGAAGTCGAGCACCAGCCCGCGCCGGTGGCGGTCCTCGGCGATGTGGCCGATCCCGGCGTCGAGCTTGCCGCGCACGTCGGCGCGGGTCACGTCGCGCCCGTCCACCTTCACGGTCCCGGCGACCGCGGCGCGCAGCCCGGTCAGCGTCTCCACCAGCTCGCCCTGGCCGTTGTCGTCGACGCCGGCGATGCCGACGATCTCGCCCGCCCGTACCTCGAACGAGACGCCCTGCACGGCGGGCAGATCACGGTCGTCGACCACCTCGAGACCGGCGACCTCGAGCAGCGCGCCGCCCGGCTTGGCCGGCTCCTTGGCGACGCGGAACAGCACGTCGCGGCCGACCATCATGCGCGCGAGCGACTCCTCGGTCGCGCCCTCGGTCGACACCGTCTCGACCTTCTTGCCGCGCCGCAGCACGCTCACGCGGTCGGCGATGTCGAGGACCTCGCCGAGCTTGTGGGAGATGAAGACGATCGACTTCCCTTCCGCGGTCAGCGTGCGCAGGATCCGGAACAGCTCCTGCGTCTCCTGCGCGGTCAGCACCGCGGTCGGCTCGTCGAGGATCAGCACGTCGGCGCCGCGGTCGAGCGCGCGCAGGATCTCCACCCGCTGCTGGGTGCCGACCGAGATGTCGGCCACCCGCTCGTCGGGATCGACCGCGAGCCCGAAGCGATCGGAGAGCTCGCGCACGCGCCGGGCGGCCTCCTTCGTGTCCAGCAGCAGGCCCTTGCGCGGCTCGTCGGCGAGGACGATGTTCTCGGCCACCGTCATCACCGGGACGAGCATGAAGTGCTGGAACACCATGCCGATCCCGAGCTCGATGGCACGTGACGGCGAGTCGATCACGACCGGCTCGCCGTTCAGGTGCATCTCGCCCTCGTCCGGGCTGTAGAGCCCGTAGAGGACGCTCATCAGCGTCGACTTGCCCGCGCCGTTCTCACCCAGCAGGGCGTGGACCTCGCCCTTGCGCAGGTCGAAATCGACGCGGTCGTTCGCGACGACCGCGCCGAATCGTTTGGTGACGCCCTGGAGCTCGAGGGCGAGCGGGGTATCGCTGCCGCTTGCGGTTACTTGCCCGGCTCCGTCGGGATGTCGGTGATCTCGCCCGAGGCGATCTGGTCCTGGACCTTCTTGACGTCGGCCTCGAACGGCTGGCCGGCGGCGGAGACCGTGCCCAGGCCGACGCCGCCCGACTTGACGTCGAAGACGGTGTCGGTGCCGGGCTTGAACTTCCCGTCCTGGACATCCTTGGCGGTGTCGAACGCCGCGACGTCGACCTTCTTGAGGGCCGACGTCATGACGTTGCCGTTGACGTAGCCCTGGTCGGCGTCGACGCCGATGCCCTGGACGTTCTTCTGCTTGGCCGCGTCGAGCGCGCCGAGGCCGCACTGGCCCGCGATCGCGAAGACGACCTGCGAACCCTGGCCGATCTGGTTGAGCGCGATCTCCTTGCACTTCGCCTGATCGACGAAGTCCTGCGAGTAGGAGAAGAGCACCTTGATCCCCGGGTTGGCCTTCTTGGCGCCGGCCTCATAGCCCGCGGCGTACGAGTCGACGGCAGGCACCTTCTGGCCGCCGACGGCCGATACGACCTGCTTGCCGCCCTTCTTCTTCGTGTAGAGCCCGGCCATGGTCCCCACGAGATAGCCGGCCTCGTTCTCCTTGAACAGCAGCCCGTGGACGTTCTTGGGCTTGCCCTTCAGCGCCGCGGAGGGGAAGTCGATGATCGCGAAGTTCGTCTGCGGGAACGACTTGGCGACCTTGGCCATGGCGTCACCCATCAGGAAGCCGACGCCGATCACGAGGTCGTACTTCTGGCGGGCGAGGGTTGAGAGGTTCGGCACGTAGTCGGCGTTGGACTTCGACGTCAGGACGCGGATGTCGGCGCCGAGATCGGACTTCGCCTGCTGCAGGCCCTTGTAGGCGAGCGCGTTGAACCCGCGGTCGTTCAGGCCGCCGATGTCCGTGACCATGGCGATCCGGATCTTCTTCTTCCCGCTGCTGGAGCTGCTGCTGTCGTTGGACTTGCTCGAGCTGTCGTCAGAGCCACAGGCCACCAAGGCCGCGGACCCGCAAACGAGCACGCCAACGAGCAACCACCGGATCAAGTTCTGCCTCACGAACGCTCCCTCCTCAGGGGGCTGACTACGAATTGCGCCGGAGCCTAGACGAGATCGAGCAGGCGCCGCCGAACCTCCTCCTCGACGAAAGCCGCACGGAGCGCGGTTCGGGTGACCTCGCGCAGCGCCTCTTCGTCGAAGCCCATGCGCTCGGCCGCCACCGCGTACTCGCCGCCGATCGACGCGTCCCAGTACGGCGGGTCGTCCGAGCCGAGCGTCACGGGCACCCCGGCGGCGCGTAGCGCGGGCAGCGGGTGCGCCTCGTAGCTGGGGTAGAGGCCTAGGACCACGTTCGAGGTGGGGCATACCTCGAGCACCGTCCCGCGCTCGGCCAGTTCGGCCACGAGCTCCGGATCCTCGCTGGCGCGGACGCCGTGGCCGATCCGGCTGACGCCGAGCGCCAGCCCGCCGCGGACGCTCTCCGGCCCCGCCCACTCGCCCGCGTGGACGGTGAGGCCGAGCCCGGCCTCGCGCGCGACCTCGAACGCAGGCGCGAAGGCCTCGGGCGGGAAGCCCGCCTCGTCGCCGCCCATGCCGAAGCCGGTGACGTACGGGTGCGGACCGTCGACGGTGCGGCGGGCGACCTCGCGGGCCTTCTCGGCGCCGAAGTGGCGGACGCAGCTCATGACGATACGGGCCTCGATGCCGGTCTCCACGCGGGCGTCGTCGATGCCCTGGGCGAGCGCGGCGAGATGCTCCTCGTCGGACAGGCCGACCTGGGTCGCGTGGTCGGCGGAGGCGGTCAGCTCGACGTAGATTGTGCCCTCGGCGGCGCACTTGACGAGGTACTCGTAGACGATGTCGCGGTAGTCCTCGCCGGTGCGGATGACGCTGGTGGCGGCGTCGTAGGTGTTGAGGAAGTCGAGGAAGTCGCGCCACAGGAACTTCCCGTCCGGCCCGATCACGCCGTCGGGGACCTTGATGCCGTTGCGGGCGGCGATGCGCTGGATCAGGTCGGGGGACGCCGCGCCCTCGACGTGGACGTGGAGCTCGGCCTTGGGAACGGTCACGCGGCCGACGGGCGGTGCTCGAACGGCAGCTGGGTCGAGCGGACCTTGTGGACCTCGATCACGTACTTGCGCGAGGTCGGCGGCTTGTAGGGGAACGGCTCGCCGGTGTAGCGGACCGCGAGCTCGTCCGCGAGCGCGTGGGCCTCCCCGACGCCGCGGACCTCCTTGAGGACGCCGCGGAGCTGGGCGGTCTGGTACGGGTCGTCGTGATCGGTGACGGAGATCGCCACGCGCGGATCGCGCTCCATGTTGCGCGCCTTCAGGCTGTCCACCCCGGTGAAGAACACGATGTCGTCGCCCTCGTGGCCGGCCCAGATCGCGGTCGAGCTGGGCGAGCCGTCCTTGGTCAGGGTGGCCAGGTGGACGAAGTTCGCGCCCTCGAACAGCGCGCGGACCTCAGGCGGGAGCTCAGCCATCGGGCGAGCCTATCCGCTCGACGAGGGGCGGCGGCTCGACCGCGCCGTCGCCTGTGGTGAACGCGGCGCGCACCGCGTCCTCGGCTTGGGCGGCGCTCTGCTCGTCGCGGGCGTGGACGGTGGCGAGCCGGCCGGCGTCCTCGCCCAGGCCGGCGACGTCGGCGAGGCCGACCGCATGGTCGATGGCGTCGGTCTCGCGGCGCCGGCCGCCGCCCAGCTCCATCACCACGAGCCCGAGCGCGCGGACGTCGATGGCCTGGACGACGCCGCTCGCGGTCACCTCGCGGCGCACGGAAGCCTCGGGCAGGTCGCCGAGCGTGCCGCCGAGCGCGCCGACCATCCGCTCGAAGCGCTCCGCCGCGGCGCCCGAGGTCAGCGCCTCCTGCGGGTCGGCGTCGAGGCCGGCGAGCTCGAGCGCGGCGCGGGCCAGCGCGAGCGTGACCTCGACCAGCCGCGGCTCGCCGGTGCCGTCGCGGAGCACGTCGAGCGACTCGCGGACCTCGAGCGCGTTGCCGGCGGTGCGCCCGAGCACCTGGTCCATGTCGGTGAGCAGGGCGGTGCAGGGCAGGCCGGCGCCCTCCGAGACCTCGGCGATCGCGCGGCCCAGCTCGGCGGAGGCCTCGCGCGTGGGCATGAACGCGCCCGAGCCTGCCTTGATGTCCATCACCAGCCCGTCGAGCCCCTCGGCCAGCTTCTTGGAGAGGATCGAGGCGACGATCAGCGGGATCGACTCGACCGTGCCGGTGGCGTCGCGCAGCGCGTAGAGGCGGCGGTCGGCGGGGGCGAGGTCGGCGGTCTGGCCGACGATCGCGCAGCCCGCCTCGGCGACCGCCGCGCGCAGCCGCTCGAGCTCTGGCACCGAGTCGTAGCCGGGGATCGAGTCGAGCTTGTCGAGCGTCCCGCCCGTGTGGCCGAGCCCGCGGCCCGAGATCATCGGCACGTAGGCGCCGCAGGCAGCGAGCACCGGCGCGAGGATCAGCGAGACCTTGTCGCCCACGCCGCCGGTCGAGTGCTTGTCGAGCACGGGGCCGTCGAGGTCCCAGCTCAGCACGCTCCCGGAGTCGCGCATCGCGGTCGTGAGCGTCACCCGCTCGGCGGGCTCGAGGTCGCGGAAGAAGACCGCCATCGCGAACGCCGCCGCCTGGCCGTCGGTGACGCTGCCGTCGGTGATCCCCCGCACGAGCCAGCGCAGCTCCTCCTCGCTGAGGGCGCCGCCGTCACGCTTGCGCCGGATCAGCTCCTGGGCAAAGACCCGACCCACCTCCTCAACAGCGGGCCGAGCTCCGCCGCACCGCGCTTGCCCTCCTGCAAGGTCTGCTCATGAGATAGGGCAGAGTCGCCCATGCCCTCGGCGAGGTTGGTGACGACGCTGACCGCAGCGACCCGCAGCCCGCAGTGGGCGGCGACGATCGCCTCGGGGACCGTGCTCAT
The DNA here is from genome assembly GCA_963722815.1 of uncultured Solirubrobacteraceae bacterium. Lineage (GTDB taxonomy): Bacteria > Actinomycetota > Thermoleophilia > Solirubrobacterales > Solirubrobacteraceae > DASQFQ01. The sequence continues at coordinate 50,325 of CAVROM010000003.1, read as the reverse complement.
CCCGACGAGGTCGGCGCCCATCGTCTTGAACGCGCGGATCTCGGCGGGCGTCTCGAAGCTCGGGCCGCTGACCGCGAGGTAGACACCGTCGTGCAGCGGCGTGCCCAGCTCGTCGGCGGTCGCGTGCAGGCCGGCCCGCAGCTCGGGGTCGTAGGCCGTCGCGAGGCTCGGGAAGCGCGGGCCGACCGCCTCGTCGTTGGGGCCGACGAGTGGGTTGAAGCCCTGCATGTTGATGTGGTCGGAGAGCGCTACGAGGCTGCCCGGGCCGGCCTCCGCGCGCAGCGAGCCGGCCGCGTTGGTGAGCACCAGGATCTCGGCGCCGAGCAGGCGCAGCGTGCGCACCGGCGTCGTCACCGCGCTCGCCTCGATCCCCTCATACACGTGCGAGCGGCCCTGGAAGCAGGCGACCGGCGTGCCGTCGAGCGTGCCGAGCGAGAGCGCGCCGGCGTGGCCGGCGACGGTGCCGACGCGGAAGCCGGGGATGTCGGCGTAGGGGATGTGGACGGGGTCGGCGAGCTCGTCGACGAGCTCGCCGAGCCCGGAGCCGAGCACGAGCCCGACGCGCGGCGTGAAGCCGGGGGCGCGGGCCTGGATCGCGGCGGCGGCCTCGGCGGGCGAGCTCATCCGAGGCTCTCCGGCCCGAACGACAGCGGCAGCAGCTCGGCGACGCTCGTCGTGCGGCGGACCCGCTCCATGTCGGCGAGGTGGATCGGCGCGTCAGGGCCCGCGAACTCGCGCAGCCGCTGGCGGCAGCCGCCGCACGGCGCGCACTCCTCCGCGCTCGGCGCGGCCACGACCACCTCGACCACCCGCCCGCCCCCGCCGGCCACCATCACGCCGATCGCGGAGGCCTCCGCGCACTGGCCCTGCGGGTACGCGGCGTTCTCCACGTTCGCCCCCGCGTAGCGGCGGCCGTCCTCGGTCCGCACGGCGGCGCCGACCGGGAAGTTCGAATACGGCGCGTACGCCCGCGCCGCCGCCTCGCGCGCCATCCGCAGGAGCTCCGGGTCGGCCTCCACCTCGGGTCGCAGGAGGTCGGAGTAGGAGCCTTCGAGCGGCGCGCCGATGTACAGCTCGGCGATCAGATGGTCGACCTGCGCGCGCTCGCGGTAGAGGTCGGACTCCGGTGCGGCGACCGCCTCCAGTTCGATGAACGAGCCCAGGCCCGCCACCTCGTCGAGGTGGATCCGCACCGTCTCCCACAGCAGCAGGTGCCGGCGCTTCTCGACCACGACGTCGACGCCGAGCGTTTCGCTCAGCGCGGCGAGCGTGCCGTCGGCCGCGGGCAGCACGCGGTAGGAGGAGACGCGGACGGCCGGATCGTCGGGCCGCGAGTAGGCGATCAGATGCGCCTCGCCCGGCTCCTCCTCGCGCAGCTTCAACCGTCCGGACGCCACGCGGAAGTACGTGTCGCGCTGCACGAGCACGCCCTCGTCGGACGCGCCCAGCGCCAGCGCGAGCGACAGCGTGCGGGCAGGGTCCGGGTCGACCGCCTTCAGCTCGACGTTTCGGCGCGGCCCGCTCACCGCCCCGAGGCTATAGCGTGCGCCCGCGTGACCTCTGATGTGACCGTCGTCGACCACCCGCTCGTCGCCCGCCATCTCAGCGTGCTGCGCGACCGCGACACGCCGTCCGGCGAGTTCCGCCGCCGCCTGCGCGAGGCCGCGATGCTGATCGGCTTCGAGGCACTGCGCGACCTGCGGCTGGAGGAGATCGACGTCGCCACGCCGCTCGAGGGCACGCGCGGCCACCGCCTCGGCGACGACATCATCGTGATCGCGATCCTGCGCGCCGGGCTCGGGATGGTCGAGGGCTTCCTCGGCCTGATGCCCGAGGCCCGCGTCGGCCACCTCGGCATGTACCGCGACGAGGAGGAGCTCTCGCCCGTCGGCTACTACGAGTCGATCCCCGAGCACGGGCCGGAGGCCGAGGTCGTGCTCGTCGACCCGATGCTCGCGACCGGCGGCAGCGCGAACAGCGCGCTGACCCGCCTGAAGGAGCGCGGCGCGAAGCGACTGCGGTTCGTGTGCCTGGTCGCGGCGCCCGAAGGGCTCGAGGCGGTGCGCGCCGATCACCCCGACGTGCCGATCTTCTGCGCCTCGGTCGACCGCGAGCTCGACGAGCGCGGCTACATCCGCCCCGGTCTCGGCGACGCCGGCGACCGCCTCTACGGCACTGACTAGCTCACGCGCGCCGGGCGGCGGCCCTCAACCACGCCACTCGGGCGACGAACGCCGCCGCCACCGCGATCAGGGCGACGATCACGCCCTCCGGCGGCAGCGGGCTGTCGGCGCCCGTCGGCTCGGGCTTCGGGTCGGGCGCGGCCGCCCAGCCGACCATCTCCCCCGCCGGGTAGGGCTTGCGACCGGCCGCGGTCTTGGTGACCAGCGCCGCCGCGTCCGGCGCCATCTGCATCCACGTGCCGTCGTCGGCCCGCATCGCGTGCCGCGCGGGCACGGCGGCGAAGCTCCAGGTGAAGTCCTGGTCGCCCTCGTCGACCGTGAGGCGGACGTCGTAGTAGGGCGCGGCGGTCGGCGGCGTGCGGGGCGGGCCGCCGTTGCCGAGGATCGGGGCGACCGCGACGTCCGCCACGGCGGTGCAGCCGTCGGGGCCGCATACCTCCGCCTTGGTGATCTCCTTGGCCGCCGCGGCCGGGGCGACGGCGAGGACCAACACGGCGGCGAGCACGAGCGAGCGCATGGTGGGCTCCCTTCTCATGGGATGGAGCGGGCGATGGCGAGCGCCCGCGACTTGGTGACGTCGGCCTCGAGGCGCAGCGTGCGATCGCCGTGCCGCCAGACCAGGGTGGGGCCGGCGAGCCGCGCCGGGATGTCGAGGACCCTGCCTGACGGGTCCTCGTAGAGCAGCGAGTGGGACGCGCCGCTGAGCCAGAAGCCCGGCTCGCCCTTCACGGTCACGCGGTCGATCCGCGTGTCCGGCCCGACCTGCTTGCGAACGTACGTCTCGCGCGTGCGTCCGGGGAACTGGTCGAGCAGCACCTCCGGCGTCCCCGGTCGGGCCTTGTAGAGGAGCGTGACGCGGTCGCCGGCTTCGTAGACGGCGTCGGGGCGGCCGAGCGCGCTCGGGATCAGGGCATCGCGGGGGAGCGGAATCCGGGTGCCGAGGTCGCGCGGCGTCGGTGCCGGCGACGGCGCCTCGGGGACGCGTTCGATCTTCTCGCCGCTGATCCCGAGCCAGTCGAGGACGGTGCTGCGGGCGGGAGGGACGGCCGCGACCAGGACGAGCACGGCGACCGGGATGGCTATGCGCGGCCAGCGGCGGCGCTTGCGCTCCAGCCGCGCGCGCACGCGCGGCGCCACGTCGGGCTCCGGCGGCCAGTCGAGCTCCAGCGTGCGCAGGCGATCCTCGACGCTCACAGGTCCTCCTCCAGCCGCGCCAGCGCTCGCGACAGCCGCGACTTCACGGTCCCCGGCCGGCAGCCGAGCACCGCCGCCGTCTCCGCCTCCGACAGCCCGAGGAAGTAGCGGCACGCGACCGCCGCCCGCTGCTCCTCGCCCAGCCGGTCGACCGCGGCGAGCAGCTCCGCGCGCTCCTCGCGGGCGAGGAGCGCCACCTCCGGAGACGGGGCCGCGCCGCCGGAGGGGCGCTCCTCGGCGAGCTGCAAAGACAGTCGCGCCCGCCGCCCCGTAGCCCGCCGGCGGTTGCGCGCCTCGTTGGCGACGATCGCCAGCAGCCACGGCCGGAACGGCGCCCCGGAGCGGAAGCGCCCGCGCGCTCGGTACGCCTTCACGAAGGCGTCCTGCACGACCTCCTCGGCGTCGGCGGCCGAGCCGGTGATGACGTATGCGGTGCGGAAAGCGATCCCCTGGTGCTCGCGCACGAGCTGGTCGTAGGACTCGAGATCACGTGGCCGGCCCACCACTGCCCCTTCTACACCCGTGGCGCCGCAGCGGTTCCTTCTAGCCTCAGAGGGTGCCCGCCACCCGTGAGGACCTCCGCAACGTCGCCATCGTGGCCCATGTCGACCACGGCAAGACGACCCTGGTTGACGCCATGCTCTGGCAGTCCGGCGCCTTCCGCGCCAACCAGGACGTCGCGGACCGCGTCATGGACTCGATGGACCTCGAGCGCGAGAAGGGCATCACGATCCTCGCCAAGAACACGTCGGTCCACTACCGCGACGTCAAGCTGAACATCATCGACACGCCCGGCCACGCGGACTTCGGCGGCGAGGTCGAGCGCGGGCTGACGATGGTCGACGGCATCCTGCTGCTCGTCGACGCGTCCGAGGGCCCGCTCCCGCAGACGCGCTTCGTGCTGCGCAAGGCGCTGGAGGCCCGCCTGCCGGTGATCCTCGTCGTCAACAAGGTCGACCGGCCGGACGCCCGCATCAACGAGGTGGTCGACGAGGTCTACGAGCTCTTCCTCGACCTCGACGCGGACGAGTCGCAGATCGACTTCCCGATCGTCTACTGCAACGCTCGGGCGGGCCGCGCCGGGCTCGCGGCCGACGTCGACGCGCTCGCTGAGGACCTCACCCCGCTGATGGACCTGCTGCTCGAGCACATCCCGGCGCCGTCGTACGAGCCGGAGGCGCCGCTGCAGGCGCACGTCACCAACCTCGACGCCTCGCCCTACGTCGGCCGGCTCGCGCTCTGCCGCGTGCGGAACGGGACGATCCGCAAGGGCCAGCCGATCGCCTGGTGCCGCGCCGACGGCTCGGTCGCGAACGCGCAGGTCGGCGAGCTCTACGTCACCGAGGCGCTCGACCGCGTCGACGCCGCCGAGGCCGGCCCGGGCGAGATCATCGCCGTCGCCGGCATCGCCGACGTCACCATCGGCGAGACGCTGGCCGACCGCGACGACCCGCGCCCGCTGCCGGTTATCACCGTCGACGAGCCGTCGCTCTCGGTCACGATCGGCATCAACACGTCACCGCTGGCCGGCCAGGACGGCGGCAAGCTGACCGCCCGCCAGGTCCGCGACCGGCTCGACGCCGAGCTCGTCGGGAACGTCTCCCTGCGCGTCGGCGACACCGAGCGACCCGAGGTCTGGGAGGTTCAGGGCCGCGGCGAGCTGCAGCTGGCGATTCTCGTCGAGCTGATGCGCCGCGAGGGCTTCGAGCTGACCGTCGGCCAGCCGCAGGTCCTCACGCGCGAGATCGACGGCAAGACCCACGAGCCGCTCGAGCGCATGACGATCGACGTGCCGGAGGAGTACGTCGGCGTCGTCACCCAGCTGCTCGCGCTGCGCAAGGGCCGGATGGAGCACATGGTCAACCACGGCACCGGCTGGGTCCGGATGGACTACCTCGTCCCCGCCCGCGGGCTGATCGGCTTCCGCACCGAGTTCCTCACCGAGACGCGCGGCACCGGCCTCATCCACCACGTCTTCGAGCGCTGGGAGCCGTGGGCCGGCGAGCTCCGCACCCGCCCGACCGGCGCGCTCGTGGCAGACCGCCGCGGCACCGCCGCCCAGTTCGCGCTGATGAACCTCCAGGAGCGCGGGACGATGTTCGTCGGCCCCGGCGAGGAGGTCTACGAGGGCATGATCGTGGGCGAGAACGCCCGCGCCGAGGACCTCGACGTCAACGCCGTGCGCGAGAAGCACCTGACGAATATCCGCTCCTCGACCTCCGAGGTGCTCGTGCGGCTCGTGCCGCACCGCCAGCTCTCGCTCGACCAGGCGCTCGAGTTCCTCCGCGAGGACGAGTGCGTCGAGGTCACCCCCGAGCGCGTGCGCCTGCGGAAGGTGATCCTCGAGCGGACCGAGCGCGTCAAGGCGGGCCGCCGGGCCCGCGCCAACGCCGCGCCGGTCTAGGAGCCCGTCGAAGAAGTCGGCACGCCCGGATGCACCGCCTGTTCTTCGACGGCCTCCTCAGAGCGGGATCCGCGCCTGCACGACGGTGCCGGCGCCGTCCACGCTCGAGACCACGAGCCGGCCGTCCAGCGCACCGACGCGGTCGGCGAGCCCCTGCAGCCCTGAGCCGCTCGCCGGGTCGGCGCCGCCGACGCCGTCGTCCCACACCTCGACGAGCAGCTCGCCGCCGTCCTCGGCGACGGTGACGCCGGCGCGCGCGGCGCGCGCGTACTTCGCGATGTTGGCCAGCGCCTCGGAGACGACGTAGTAGGCGGCGACCTCGATCGCCTCCGCGGGCCGCCGCGGCAGGTCGGCGTCGAGCTCGACGGGCAGCGTGGCCCGCGCCGCCAGCGACGCGAGCGCCACCGGGAGGCCGCGGGCGGTCAGCAAGGCGGGATGCAGGCCGTGCGCGAGGTCGCGGAGCTCCTTGAGCGCTTCGGCGAGCTCCGCTTGGACGCTTCCGAGCAGCGCGTCGACCTCGGAGCCGGGGGTGACCCGGGTGGCCAGCATGCCGAGGCGCAGCGACAGGGAGACGAGCCGCTGCTGCGCGCCGTCATGCAGGTCCCGCTCGAGCCGCCGCCGCGCGCTGTCGCACGCGGCGGCGATGCGAGCGGCCGGGAGGTCGAGGATGGCCTGGCTCATGGGACGAGAGTCTCCACGGCGGCGGCCCGTTGCGCATCGGGCGCCGTCCCTGATCTCGACCCTGATCTTTCCCTGAGGGCGCCACCAGGGACGACCCTCAGGGAGGCTAGGGGTCTACCGCCGGTTGTTGCGCTGGCGGCCGCGGTTGCGGTTGCCGCCCCAGCCCTGACGCGCCGGGGCGTGACCGTTGTCCGCGCTGGTGTGCGGCGGGAACTCGAGGCCGAGGCGCTTGGCAATCGTGCCCATCTCGCGCGCCTGGTCGCCCAGGACGAACGTGATGGCGACGCCGTCGCGACCCGCGCGGCCGGTGCGGCCCGTGCGGTGCACGTAGCCGTCCTGGTCCTCGGGGGCGTCGAAGTTGATGACGTGGCTGACGTCGGCGACGTCGATGCCGCGGGCGGCGACGTCGGTCGCGATCAGCACGTCGACGTCCCAGCGCTCGAACGCGGCCAGCGCGCGCTCGCGCTGGTTCTGCGTCTTGTTGCCGTGGATCGCCATCGAGTCGACGCCGCGGGCCTTGAGGCGCTTGACGAGCCGGTCGGCGCCGCGCTTGGTGCGGACGAAGACGAGCGCGAGGTCGCGCTTGCCCTCGAGCTCCTTGACGAGCGCCTCGAGCTTCGCCTCGTGCAGCACGGTCACGAACCGGTGCTCGACCTGCGCGGACTTCTTCACGGTCGGCTTGTGCGTGTGGCGGCGCGCGTTGCGCGTGTACTCGCGGGCCAGGTCGCCGGGGGCGCCGGCGAGCGTGGCGGAGAACAGCAGCGTCTGGCGCTCGCGCGGGGTGCGCTTGACGATCCGCTCGAGGTCGGGGCGAAAGCCCATGTCCATCATCCGGTCGGCCTCGTCGAGGACGAGGATGCGGATGCGGCCGAGGTCGAGGTCGCCGCGGTTCATGAGGTCGAGCAGGCGGCCCGGGGTGGCAACGAGCATGTGGGCCTTGCGGGCGAGCTTGGCCTGGCGCTCGATGCCGACGCCGCCGTAGACGGCGGCGACGCTGAGGCCCTTGGCCTCGGCGACGTCACGCGCGTCGTCGACGATCTGGCCGGCGAGCTCGCGCGTCGGGGCGAGCACGAGCGCGGCGGGGCGCGGGTCGTTCGGCGTCAGGCGCTCGAGGATCGGCAGGACGAAGGCGAGCGTCTTGCCGGAGCCGGTGGGCGACTCGGCGAGGACGTCGTGGCCCTCCAGCGCGTCGGGGATGACGAGCGACTGGACGGCGAAGGGTGCGGTGATGCCGCGGCGCCCGAGGGCGCTCGTAGCCGCTGACGACACGCCGAGATCGGCGAACGTTCGGGAAGACATATCGGTGCTGCTCCTAACAGTGGTGATGCGGGAGATTCGAAAAGACCCGGACCACGCGGAGCGCACTCAAAGGCTCAAACCTCACGGGCAGCGGCGCTACCCGTGGTCTACACGCTAGCAGCGGTCGTACGTGCGGCCAGATTCGTAAAGGGTTTCCCGACGCGGCCGACAACTATCCGGTGTCTCGCAGGGTCAGTTGCCGTTCGCTCGCCGCGCTCGCTTCCGTCGTGGCGGTCCTCGCGCTGCCCGCGTCCGCCGGCGCCGGCGTCGTGACCGAGTTCACCACCGCCCTGACCGCCGGCAACGCGCCCACCGGCATCACCAGCGGGCCCGACGGCAACCTCTGGTTCACCGAGCAGGGCCTCCTCCAGGGCATCGGCCGGATCACGCCCACCGGCTCGATCACCGAGTTCCCCGCCGGCCTCACGCCGGGCTTCTCGCTGCTCGTCACGCCCGGCGAGATCGTCGCCGGCTCCGACGGCGGGCTGTGGTTCACCGAGACCGGCGCCGTCGACGCGATCGCCCGCATCGACCGGTTCGGCAGCGCCGTCACCGAGCACGTGATCGGCAACGGCACCGACGCGCAGGCGATCACCGCCGGGCCTGACGGCGCGCTCTGGTTCACCGAGGCCGGCAAGGGCAAGCTCGGCCGCATGACGACCGACGGCAACTGGACCGAGTACAGCCTCGGGCTGAGCGGCAGCGACACGCTCAACGACGTCACCACGGGGCCCGACGGCAAGCTCTGGTTCACGGTCGCCAACGGCATCGAGAACAAGATCGGCCGCTTCGACCCCGCGAAGAACAAGGCCAACCTCTTCAAGGCCGGCCTGACCGGCGCGCCGAACCAGATCACGCCCGCCTCCGACGGCAGGCTCTACTTCACCGAGTCGGGCAACCCCGCCACGATCGGCCGCGTCAAGACCGACGGCGCGATCAAGGAGTACCGCAGCGGCCTGGACCCCGACACGGCACCGGGCGTCATCGCCCAGGGCAGCGACGGCAACCTCTGGTTCGCGGGCGCCGCCAACCCCGGGCGCGTCGGCCGGATGGACATCGGCAGCCACGCGTTCACCGAGCACGTGGGCGGCGTGAGCCTCGGCCTCACCGGCGACTCGGCGCCCACCGGCATCACCAGCGGGCCCGACGGCAACCTGTGGTTCACCGAGAACGCGTTCCCCGGCCGCATCGGCCGCATGGCGCTCGGGCCGGTGGCCACGCTCTCGCTCGTGCAGAAGCCGAGCGCGAGCCGCCACGAGGTCACCGACGGCGAGCTGCAGGCGACGGTCAACGCCAACTCGCAGGCGACGACCTACCACGTCGAGTACGGCCCCGACGAGAGCTACGGGCAGGAGACCGCCGAGTCGGGTCCCGTCAGCGCGCCGGTGACCGAGACCGTCCACCTCCCGCTCGCGCCGAGCTCGCGCTACCACGCGCGGATCGTCGCGACCAATCCCGCCGGCGAGGGCATCTCCCCCGACGTCCCGCTATGGACCGACGCCGCCGGGCGCATCCGCGACTTCGAGGTCCAATCGCCCGGGGTCACGCCCACGCCCACCCCCGCGTCCCAGGGCGCCCCCGATCCGGCGCCCAGCAACGACGGGGCCGCGCGCGCCGCCGCCGCGCCCGTCGGGCCGCCTGTGCTCGGCCAGTCCGTCGTCGTCAGGCCGGCGGGCGGCTCGGTGAAGGTCAGGACGCCCGGCTCGAAGCACTACCGCGCGCTCGCGGCCGGCGCCCAGCTCCCGGTCGGCACGACCATCGACACGCGCAACGGCAGGATCGTCCTGCAGAGCGCGCGCAACACCCACGGCCGCACCCAGAAGGGCACGTTCTGGGGCGGCGTCTTCCAGATCCGCCAGCGCAAGCACGGCAAGGGCATGACCGACCTCCACCTCCGCGGCGGCGCCTTCAGCAGCTGCGGCAACCGCGCCGGCATCTCCGTCCTCGCCCGCGAGGCCAAGGGCAAGCACCGCGTCGTGCGCCGCCTATGGGGCAAGGACAAGCACTCGCGGTTCCGCACCCACGGCCGCGACAGCGTCGCCACCGTCCGCGGCACCCGCTGGGTCACCACCGACCGCTGCGACGGCACGCTCACCCGCGTGACCCAGGGCAAGGTCTCCGTCCGCGATCTGCACCGCAAGCGCAGCGTGCTGGTGTCCGCGGGCCACGCCTACCTCGCACGACACCGGCACCACCACCGCTAGGCAGCCGTGGTCCGGGGCAGAGACGGCATGGCGATCCTCGTGGCGACGCTGCTGGTGCTGGCGCTGGCGATCGTCGCCAAGGACGCGCACCTCTTCGACGGCGTCGAGGACCAGACGGTCGCGATGCGCTTCGAGGCGCGCGGCGCCCACACGCCGACCAACGTCGCGGTGATCGCGATCGACGACGTCACGTTCTCCGACCTCGAGCGCCAGTGGCCGTTCCCGCGCTCGCTGCACGCGCGCGCGATCGACGCGCTGCGCAAGGCCGGCGCGGGCCGCATCGTCTATGACGTCCAGTTCACCGAGCCGACCAAGGAGCGCGAGGACGTCGCGCTGTTCAAGGCCATCCAGCGCGCCGACGACGTCGTGCTCGCCACCACGGAGACCGACGGCCGCGGCGGCACCAACGTGCTCGGCGGCGACGAGAACGTGCGCGCCGCCGGCGCCCACGCCGCCGCCGCGAACCTCGAGACCGACCGCGGCGGCGTCATCCATCGCTTTCCGCGCACCTCGGGCGGCCTGGCCAGCGTCGCGGTCGTGGCCACCGGCCACGCGCTTCCGGCCCATCGCTTCGGCGACGAGGGCGCGTGGATCGACTACGCCGGCCCGCGCGGCACCGTCCCGACCTACCACTTCAGCGACCTGATCGCCGGCCGCGTCGACCCCGCCAAGCTGCGCGGCCGCGTCGTCGTCGTCGGCGCCACCGCCCCGACGCTCCAGGACGTCCACTCCACCCCGACCGCCAGCGATCGCCTGATGTCGGGCCCGGAGATCCAGGCCAACGCGATATCGACCGCGCTGCGCGGCCTGCCGCTGCGCGAGGCGCCGGGCTGGACCGGCGTGCTGGCGCTGCTGCTGCTCGGCACGCTGCCCGCGCTCGCCCATCTGCGCCTGCGCGGGCTCAAGGCGGCCGCCGTCTCCCCGCTCGTGGCGTTGGCGTTCGCCGGCGTCGTGCAGGCCGCCTTCGCCAAGGGCTGGATCGTGACCGCGACCTACCCGCTGCTCGCGCTCGCCCTCGGCACGCTCAGCACCATGACCACCGCGTTCGTGGTCGAGCGGCGCGAGCGCCGGCGCGTCGACGAGCACAACGACGTGCTCGAGGAGCGCGTGCGCGAGCGCACCGCGCAGCTGCGCGAGACACAGCTCGAGATCGTGCAGCGCCTCAGCCAGGCGGCGGAGTCGCGCGACGGCGACACCGGCGAGCACATCCAGCGCATCCGGCGCATGACCCAGAAGCTGGCGCTCGCGATCGGCGTGCCCGCCGATGAGGCCGAGCTGATCGGCCACGCCAGCGCGATGCACGACGTCGGCAAGATCGGCATCCCCGACCGCGTGCTGCTCAAGCCCGGCCGGCTCGACGCCGAGGAGTGGGCGCTGATGCAGTCCCACACGACGATCGGCGCGGAGATCCTAGCCGGCTCCAACTCGGCGCTGCTGCAGATCGCCGAGGAGATCGCGCTCATGCACCACGAGCGCTACGACGGCACCGGCTACCCGCGGGGCCTGGCCGGCGAGGCGATCCCGCTCGCCGCGCGCATCACCGCGATCTGCGACGTCTTCGACGCGCTGCGCTCGCAGCGCGTCTACAAGGACCGCTGGACGATCGACGACGCGGTCGCCGAGCTGACGGCGCAGCGCGGCCGCCACTTCGATCCCGCGATCGTCGACGCCTTCCTCGGCTTCGTGCCCGACCTGGAGCCGGACCTCCTGCAGCAGGATTCAGCCGACGCCCGGGGCGATGACCAAGGCGACCCGGGCGTCGGCGTCCTCACGCTCGGTCAGTCGACGCCCGCAGGCGCCACCGAGCGAATCCACTCGCGCAAGACCGAGTCGCCCACGCGGGCGTAGACACCGGGCTTGCCGGGCTGCGCGCAGCCCTCGCCGAAGCTCGTCGCGCCGACGACCTTGAGCGCACCGGAGGCGTCGCGGCCGAACAGCGGGCCGCCGGAGTCGCCCTGGCAGGTGTCGGTGCCGCCCTGCGGGTAGCCCGCGCAGAGCATGGTCGTCGCGTCGAAGTCGTCGTAGGCGCCGCCGCAGTAGGCGTCGGTCGTGACCGGGACCTTCGCCTTCTGGAGCGTGTCGGGCGTGTCGCCGCCCTCCGTCGTGGTGCCGAAGCCGACGATCTCCTCGAGCGTGCTCGGCGCCCACAGGCTCGCGCCGCTTGCGCCGACGACGTGGGTCGGCGTCTTGGTCGAGTTCTTCGACAGCTTCAGGAGCGTGATGTCGTAGCCCGAGTTGGCCAGGTAGTTGGGCTCGACGGTGACGCTCGAGACCGGGACCTTCTCGCCCTGGCCGGGCTTGCTGGAGCCGATGCGGACGTCGATCGCCGCCGCGGGCCAGCCGGCCGGGGAGGCGACGCCGCTGCCGCCGGTGATCGAGCCGCAGTGCCCGGCGGTGAGCACGTAGTTCGGCGCGATCAGCGTGCCGGTGCAGAGGAAGGCCTGGGCGATGGTCACCTCGGCGACCGAGGGATACTCGCCCGGCGCGGCGTCGGAGCCGCCGACGATGGCCATCGAGGGGGCGGCGGTGAGGGCCAGCGCCGCGGCGGTCGCGGCGACGAGCGTGAGCAGTCTGCGTGAGAAGGTCATGCGGTCTGCAACGCACTCCGCGCGCGGAACTTGCGCTGCTCAGAAGCGCGCGACCGGCCCCGGCCTGAGCGTGGCGGGGTCGTAGACGCTCAGCGCGTGGTCGCTGAGCGTGAGGAGGCGCCCGCCCACGATCAGCGTCCGCAGCACAAAGCCGTCCTCGTGGCTGCTGCCGGCGGGCGTGATCCTCCCGTCGTCGACGGTGAAGGCGCTCGCCTCCGTCGTGCCCTCGTCGCCGGAGACCGGGATCACCGCCAGCCGCAACGGCTCCCACCACAGGAACGCGTGATGGTCGTACTCGGCCTCGGAGGTGGTGAACTGGCCGAGCTTGACCTTGCTGAGCAGCTTCGGCGCGGCGGGGTCGGCGACGTCGAAGAGCGACAGCTGGGTGCCGGCCTGGCGGCCCTGCGGCGTCGCGTCCTGCCCGACCCCGAGCAGCCGGTGCGGCCCGACCGGGTGCAGGTAGGCCGAGTAGCCGGCGATCTTGAGCGCGCCGCGCACGCGCGGACGGGTGGGGTCCGCGAGGTCGAGCGTGAACAGCGGGTCGATCTGGCGGAACGTGACGACGTAGCCGCGATCCTCGATGAAGCGCACCGCGAAGATCCGCTCGCCCTCCCCGAGCCCGCCGACCTGGCCGATCTTCACGAGCCGCCCCAAGCGCGGCTGCAGCGCGGTCACGAGGCTCTGGCTCTTCGCGCCCGACGAGTCCGTGGTCGCCACCCGCAGCACGTCCTTGTACTCCGACATCGAGAACTGGTTGAGCAGGTCGCCCGGCACCTGCCGGCTGGCGCGGTAGACCGTGCGGTCGGCGCCGTCGAGGTCGAAGCGGTGGATCGAGGTGTCGTTGCGCTCCCAGCCGCCGTTGGTCGCGACGTAGAGGCTGGTGGGCGACGCGTAGACGGTGTCAGCGCTCGTCATCACCGCGTCGGAGTCGACCGCAGGGAGTCCCTTCGCGAGGTCGACGGTCAGCACGGTCAGCATGTCCGCGCCGGTGAAGCGCGGGGTCCGCCGTACGTCGTCGCAGGCGACGAGCGCGCGCTTGCGCGTGCGCCCGGTGCGGCGGTTGCGCAGCGTCGCCGACGGCACCCAGCCGGCGCGGCGCGCGCGCAGCGGCTTGCCCGCGGCGACGCGCGCGTCCGTCGGGATCGGGGCCGGACGCGGCAGGTCGACGACCGGCACCCGCAGCGCCCGCGGGTAGGACGAGATGACGACCCGCGCCGTGTGACCGTGCAGGCGCGCGCTGACGTACAGCCCGTCGACGCTCAGCGTGCGCACGATGCGAAGGTGCTCCGGGTCGGCGATGTTCAGCTCGCTCAGCACGGTGTCGCCCGAGTCGCCGCTCGAGATCGCGAGCGCGCGGTTGCCGGCGATCAGCAGCTCGCCGCCGTAGCCGGGGAGGTGGACGACGTCGCGCACGCGGGGCACCGGTGAGCGCGCGTCGATCGAGCGCAGCGCGTCGTCGACCACGGCGAAGACGGTCCCGTCCTTCGACTTGACGATGTCCGGCTCGTCGACGCCGGCCTCCTGCACGTTGGTGGTGGAGGAGGAGTCGTCCTCACCGCCGCCGGCGACCGGGACCGGCGCGGTGACGGGAACCTGCCGCGGGGCGAGCACCGGCGGCGCGTGGCGGCGCGCGTAGGAGATCAGCCCGGCGCAGGAGCGGAACGCCTTCAGCCGCGGCGTCTTGGCGCGTTTGGCGGCGGCCGCTGGGGCCGCAGTGAAGGCCAGGGCGATCAGGGCGGTCAGCGCGAGCGTGCGACGCACGCGCTGACACTAACCGCAGAAGCTCAGACCGCGTAGGCGAACGGGTGATGGAAGACGTCCATCGCGCTGGCCGGAGCGGAGACCGGGATCTCGAAGGCGTTGCCCGCCTTGGCGTCGCGCACGCGGACGTGCACGGCGTCGGTGCCCGGGTCCCACATCAGCCACACGTCGATGCCGTCGTTGTTGCGGTGGTGCAGTTCGCGATGGGAGGAGGTGGAGGCCATGCCGGAACTGTGCCGATCGCGCGGGGGCGCCGACAGGGTGCTGGCCCGCGTCATCCGGGTACGGTCAGCCCCCATGATCGGACGCGCGCGCCAGACGGCCATCTACCTCGGCGGGGTGAGCGGGCGCCGCCCGCGCGTCCCACTCGACCCCGAGCGGCTCGAGGCGGCGGCCCGCAAGGCGATGCCCGGCGACGCCTTCGCCTACCTCAAGGCCGGCGCCGGCACGGAGGACACGGTGCGCGAGAACCGTGCCGCGTTCGCGCGGCACCGGATCGTGCCGCGGATGCTGCGCGGGGCCGCGCAGCCCGACACGTCGGTCGAGCTGTTCGGCCGCGAGCTCGACTCCCCGTTCCTGCTCGCGCCGGTCGGCGTGCTCGAGCTCGCCCACCGCGAGGCCGACGTGGCGGTCGCGCGGGCGGCGCGCGCGACCGGCGTGCCGATGATCTTCTCCAACCAGGCGTCGCGGCCGATGGAGGAGTGCGCCGAGGCGCTGGGCGACAGCCCGCGCTGGTTCCAGCTCTACTGGAGCACGTCGGACGACTTGGTCGAGAGCCTCGTCGCGCGCGCCGAAGCGTGCGGCTGCGAGGCGATCGTGCTCACGCTCGACACCACGATCGTCGGCTGGCGCCCGCGCGACCTCGAGCCCGCCTTCCTCCCCTTCCTGCGCGGCCAGGGGCTCGCGCAGTACACGAGCGACCCGGTGTTCCGCCGCCTGATGGCGCAGGGCTCGAGCAACGGCGACGCGCCGGCGCCGCAGCCCACGCCACAGGCGCTGCGCACGCTGGTGCAGTTGACGCGCGCGTACCCCGGGCCGTTCGTCAGGAACCTGCAGAGTGGGCGCGGGCGCGCCGCCGTGCAGCGCTTCACGGAGATCTTCGCGCGGCCGCAGCTGTCGTGGGAGGACCTGCCGTTCCTGCGCGAGCGCACGAAGCTGCCGATCCTGCTCAAGGGCATCCTGCACCCCGACGACGCGCGCCGGTCGCTCGACGCGGGCGTCGACGGCATCGTCGTCTCTAACCACGGCGGCCGCCAGCTCGACGGCGCGATCGCCACGCTCGACGCGCTCCCCGGCGTGGTCGAGGCGGCCGGCGGGAAGGTGCCGGTGCTGCTCGACTCCGGCGTCCGCAGCGGCGCCGACGCGTTCAAGGCGATCGCGCTCGGCGCGAGCGCGGTGCTGATCGGGCGCTCCTACGTCTACGGGCTCGCGGTCGCGGGGGAGGCGGGCGTGCGCGAGGTGCTCGACAACCTACGCGCCGAGCTCGACATCACGATGACCTTGGCGGGCTGTGACTCGCTCGCCGAGGTCGGGCCCGAGACCTTGCGGGATGTCGGCTAGGCCGGTCGCGGCGCTGCTGCTGGCGGGCGTCGCGCTCGCGGGCTGCGGCGCGAAGCCCGAGCCCGACCTCTCGACGCTCGCGGTCACCGGCACGGTCGACATCAGCCCGGCCCCGGGCGCGCCCGATGGCGGCACCGTCGCGGGCCACCGCGGCGGCGTCGCCGCGACCACCCGGCACGCGCTGTTCCGGTTCGTCGGCCGCGTGAAACCGCCCGGGGCGGACGTGACGCTCACGCCGCCGGGCGGGCGGGCGGCGAGCGTGCGGCGCAAGGCCCACGGGAGCTTCTCCGCGGAGGTGCGCAAGCTGCATCGCGGCGCCAACCGCTTCGTGCTGCGCGGCACGACTCCGGGGCTGCGGCCGTGGACGCTCCCCGTCTCCGTCACGCGGAAGTAGGCGGTCTGATGGACATCGCCACCGCCTTCAGCCTGTCGGGCGCGGCCGGGCTCAACGCCTGGATCCCGCTGCTCGCGGCGGGCCTGCTCGACCGCGCCGGGCAGCTCCAGCTCGCCGAGCCCTACGACGCGCTCGCGACGACGCCGGGGCTGATCGTGCTCGGCGTCTTCTTCGTGCTCGACTTCGTCGGCGACAAGGTGCCGGCGGTCGACAGCCTGCTGCACGCGGTCGGCTCGGTCGTGCACCCGGCGTCGGGCGCGATCCTGTTCGCGGGCTCGGCCGAGACGCCGACCGACATCCCCTCGATCGTCCTGTTCGCGCTTGGCGCAGTGACCGCCGGCTCGCTGCACGCGACGCGCGCCACGGTGCGGCCCGCCTCGACCACGCTCACCGCCGGTGCGGGCAACCCGGTGCTGTCGCTCGCCGAGGACGTGAGCGCGGCGGTGCTCAGCATCTTGGGGGTGCTCGTGCCGCTGCTGGGCGTGCTGCTGCTGCTCGTCGTGGCCGCCGTCGCGGTGCTGTGGTGGCGCCGGGTCACGCGCCGCCGGCGACGAGCACGCGCCTGACCGCGCCGACGTCAAGACGCCTTGCGCAAGTTTCACCGCTGCGGGACCGCGGGGACACCCGGACCATGGCGACTGACACTGCGGCCGAAGGCCGAATCATCGAGACGAAGATCCCCGCGCGGCTGGACCGGCTGCCGTGGGCGCGCTGGCACTGGATGGTGCTGATCGGGCTGGGGACCGTATGGATCCTCGACGGGCTCGAGGTCACGATCGTCGGCACGATCTCCTCGCGCCTGACCGAGAAGGGCTCGGGGATCTCCATCAACGAGGCGCAGATCGGCCAGGCGGCCGCGCTCTACGTCGCGGGCGCGTGCGTGGGCGCGCTGTTCTTCGGCTGGCTCGCCGACCGGCTGGGGCGCAAGAAGCTGTTCCTGATCACGCTCGCGCTCTACCTGGTGGCGACCACCGCGACCGCGTTCTCGCAGTCGTTCCTGATGTTCGCGATCTTCCGCTTCTTCACCGGCGCCGGCATCGGCGGCGAGTACGCGGCGATCAACTCCGCCATCGACGAGCTGATCCCGGCGCGGGTGCGCGGCACCGTCGACCTGATCATCAACGGCTCGTTCTGGCTCGGTACGGCGGCAGGCGCGGCGCTCTCGATCGTCCTCCTCAACGACAACATCTTCGCCGCCGACGTGGGCTGGCGGCTCGCGTTCGGCCTCGGCGCCGTACTCGGCGTCGGGATCCTGCTGGTGCGGCGCAACGTGCCGGAGAGCCCGCGCTGGATGTTCATCCACGGGCAGGTGGACAACGCGGAGAAGCTGGTCGACGGGATCGAGGAGGAGGTCAAGGAGTCCGCCGGCGTCGGCGAGCTGAAGGAGCCGAAGCGCTCGATCAAGGTGCGCGAGCAGGAGAGCGTCGGGTTCATCCAGATCGCCAAGACGGTGTTCGGCGCGTACCCGCGGCGGACGGTCGTCGGGCTCTCGCTCTTCATCGGCCAGGCGTTTCTCTACAACGCCGTCTTCTTCACGTACGCGCTCGTGCTCGGGACGTTCTACGACGTCAAGCCGGCCAGCGTGGGCTGGTACATCATCCCGTTCGCGCTCGGCAACTTCCTCGGCCCGCTGGTGCTGGGGCGGCTGTTCGACAGCGTCGGGCGCAAGCCGATGATCGCCGGCACCTACATCCTCTCCGGCGCGCTGCTGATCATCACCGCGTTCCTGTTCAAGGCCGACGTGTGGAGCGCGTGGTCGCAGACCGCCGCGTGGAGCGTGATCTTCTTCTTCGCGTCCGCGGGCGCGAGCTCCGCCTACCTGACCGTCAGCGAGATCTTCCCGATGGAGACGCGCGCGCTGGCGATCGCGTTCTTCTACGCCGTCGGCACCGCGATCGGCGGCATCACCGGGCCGCTGCTGTTCGGCAAGCTCGTCGAGAGCGGCAAGGAATCACAGGTGTTCTGGGGCTACATCCTCGGCGCCGGGCTGATGATCGCCGCGGGGATCGTCCAGGCCGTACTGGGCATCGAGGCGGCGAAGAAGAACCTCGAGGATGTCGCCACGCCGCTGTCGGCGGAGGAGGCGGAGGGGAAGGGGGAGCGTGACTCCAAGCCGCTCTCGGGCCGCCCGTACTCGTACTCCGCGTTCCAGTCCTCCTCCTCGCGCGTGCCAGACGAGGACATCGACGAGGAGGTCGAGGCGATCGTCACCGCGCTCCGCGACGGCGGCGAGCTCAACCGCGACGAGCTGGGGCGGCGGGTGAACTGCAAGCTGTGGGGCCCGGGGCGCTACCGCCGTGCGCTGGCGGCGGCGATGCAGCGCGGCGAGATCAGGGGGACGCGGCGGCGGAACTTCGTGGCGAGTTAGAGCTTCTCGAACTGCTGAATTGAGCGGAGGGTTCGGGGTGCCGTGGCGCCCGCCGCCCCCACCCGGACCTTCCCCTCAATGCAGCCGTTGCCTTAAACCTCCCGCAGCTTGCGCCGAACCTGCGCACGCTTGTCCGCCAGCTCGCCCTCGAGCGCGTCGATGTCCTGCCGGCGGCGGCGGACGAGCTCGAGCTGGCGGTCGATGTGCCCGAGCGCCTGCTCGAGGATCTCGCGGCGACGGCCCTCGTCGGCAAGGCCCGAGCGCCACTCGGTGCGGAGCTCGGCGCGGGCCTCCTCGGCCTCGAGCAGCGCCTTGAGCTCCTCGAGGCTGAGGCCGAGGAGCTGCTTGAAGCGCAGGGCGTCGCTGAGGCGCTCGACGTCGGCCTCCTCGTACGTGCGGTGGCGGCCGGCCTCGCGCTCGGTCGCGCCGGGCGAGCCGAGCAGCCCGATCTCCTCGTAGTAGCGGATCGTGCGCGGCGTGGTGCCGAGCCGCTCCGCCACCTCGCCGATGCGCAGCGGGGTGGCCGTGGTCATGCGGCGACGGCCTCGGCTTCGCGCAGCTTCGCGGTCGTCGGCCGCAGCAGCGACACGAACGCGCCGACCACCGACGTGGCGGCGAGCACCCAGAGCGCGGTGTGCATGTTGTGGATGAACGGCTCGAGGCGCGCCTGCGAGAGTCCGGTGGTGACGCCCGAGAAGATCGCCAGCAGCACGGACTTCGGCACCGCGGCGGTGACGATCGCCATCACGAACGCGATCGAGAGGACCGCGCCCGTGTTCTGCAGCATCATCCGCGCGCCGGCGGCGACGCCGCGGCGGTGCGCGGGCACGACGCCCATCATCGCCGCCGTGTTGGGCGAGTTGAACATGCCGGAGCCGATGCCGACGAGCAGCAGCCACAGGCTGCTCTGCCAGTACGGCGAGTCGACGCCGAGCGTCGTCATCGCGATCAGCCCGGCGGCGGACACGACCATGCCGAGCGCGGCCAGCGTGCGCGAGCCGTGGCGGTCGGCCCAGATGCCGGCCAGCGGCGACGCGATGAGCATCCCGATCGCCATCGGCGAGAGCTTGATCCCGGCCGTGATCGGGTCGTCGCCGTGCACGCCCTGGAAGTAGAAGACGAACACGAACAGCAGCGCGAAGCGGCTCAGCCCGTTGATGAACGCGGCGCCGGTCGCGGCCGCGAACAGGCGGTTCTCGAAGATCGTGAGGTCTAGCATCGGCGCGCGGCCGTGGCGCTCGATGAGCACGAACAGCGGCAGCAGCACGACGCCGGCGATCAGGCCGCCGATCACGACTGGATCGTTCCAGCCGCTGATCCCGCCCTTGGAGACCCCGAGCGTGAGCCCGGTGAGGCCGGCCACGAAAGCCGTCGTGCCGAGGATGTCGAGGCCGCGGTTGGCGTCGCGCCGGGCGAGCTCCTGGAGCACGCCGTAGCCCCAGGCGGCGCCGAGCAGGGCGAACGGCACGTTGAACCAGAACACCCAGTGCCACGAGATCGACACGAGCGCGCCGCCCAGCACCGGCCCGAGCACGAGCCCGATGGCGGCGATCATCGTGTTGGTCCCCATCGCGAGGCCGAGCTGCTCACGCGGGAACGCGTCGGTGACGAGCGCGGCGGCGTTGGCGAACAGGAACGCGGCGCCGACGCCCTGGAGGATCCGCCACAGGATCAGCTCCGTGCCGTTCTCGGCGAAGCCGGCGCCCAGCGAGGTGAGCGCGAACACGACGAAGCCGCCGACGTAGGCCTGCTTGCGGCCGAAGAGATCGGAGAGCCGGCCGGCGGTGAGGACGAGCACGGTCGAGGCGATCATGTAGGCGAGGATCACCCACACGAGGCCGAGCAGCGTCGTGTGGAGCGCGCGCTCGAGGTCGGGCAGGGCGATGATCAGTGTGCCCGAGTTGACGGTCGCCAGGAGCATCCCAAGGCTGGTGCAGGAGAGCGCCCACCACTTGTAGTGGGGGTGCTCCGCGCTGATTCCGAATCTGTTTCTCACGTCAACGTCAAGTTTAGCGATCACCCGGTCGGGATGAGGCCCGCTCACCCGATCGCTGGGAATCGTCGTCGGCGTGCGGGCGGTGGTCGCACTCACGCTGGTCCTGGCGACGATCGTCGCGCTCTCCACGGGAGCGACGGCGCGTAACGGGGCGCCCCGCAAGGCGCAGGCCGAGAGCGACTGCATGACCGACCCGCTCGGCCCCGTGCCCGACTGGAACATCGTCGTGATGGGCGACCTGAACCTGATGAACACCGACTCCGAGGGCCGGATCGTGGTCGGGCGCGATGCGACGCTGCAGTCGTTCGGCGTCGCGTCGAAGTACCCGGTCGACCCCAACCGCATCGATCTCGCCGTCGGCCGCGACCTGACCGCGAACAACACCGGCGTCAACCAGGGCAGCGTCACCTACGGCGACCAGCTGTTCGGCAACCTGACGACACCCAACGGGACGATCACGCGGGCGACCACGCCGTTCGACGTCGGCGCGCTGTTCGAGGCGCTGGCGATCCGCTCTTCGTACTGGGGCGACCTCGACCCGAACGGCTCGGTGTCGGGGCCTCAGGACGGCGCGCTGTCACTGCAGGGCACAAACCCGACGCGCAACGTCTTCACGCTCTCGTCCTCGAAGCTGGCGTCCGCGCAGCGGATCCAGATTCGCGTGCCGTTCGGCTCCACGACGCTGATAAGCCTGACCGGCGACTCGTACTCGAGCAACACGGTGAGCGCGATCGAGTACTGGAACGGGTCGAGCTATGTGCAATGGGGGAACGACGCACCGAACGTGGACCTCGGCACGCTGCGCGACAAGACGGTGTGGAACTGGCCCGACGCGGCCGAGGTCGACCTCGGCCCGAACACCGCGTGGCAGGGCACGATCCTCGCGCCGCGCGCGGTCGTGCGACTCGGCTACCAGCAGGTCAACGGGCCGATCGTGGCGGGCGCGCTGTACGGGACCGGCGAGACGCACCTGCATCCGCCCGACCCCTGCCTGCCCGACCCCCAGCCCTGCCCGCCGGAGCCACCGATCCCGACCCCGACGCCGACGCCGACGACCACCCCGACGCCAACGCCGGAGCCGACGAGCACGCCGACGCCCGAGCCGACCTCCACGCCGACGCCGACCCCGGAGCCGACGACCACCCCGACACCCGAGCCCACCAACACGCCCGCGCCGATCGTGAGCCCGACCCCCACCCCGACGCCGCAGACGCCGAGCCAGCCGCTCCCGCCGGGCACGAACAACAGCGGATCGGTCCTGGGCGCGAGCGCCGACGTGCGGATCTGCAAGAAGGTGATGTCGAAGGGCCGCGCGCTGGAGAACGTCCATCGGCGCGCGGGGAGCAAGGTGAAGTTCCGCATCCGCGTCACGAACCTGGGCACCGACCCGGCACGCAACGTGCGCGTCTGCGACCTCCTCCCGAAGCAGTTCAAGCTGATCAAGGCGTCGGTGAAGGTGACCTACCGACGCGGCCGCCCGTGCGTGGCGGTGCCGCTGCTCAAGGGCCAGCGCCAGGGCTTCATCACCATCCGGATCACACGCACGGCGAAGGGCGTGGTGACCAACGTCGCGGCGGTCCGCTCCCGCGACAGCGGGCTGCGACGCAACACGGCGCGCGTGCGTGTGCTGCCGGCCAGAGCGGCGGGCGGAGGGGTCACCGGCTAGTGCGCGGTGTGGCGGCCGCGCTGGCCGCGTCGGCCACGCTCCTCGCGCCCGCGGCCGCACACGCGACGGGCGCCTCCACGCCCACCTCCAAGCGCGCCTGGATCGCACAGCTCGTCGCGCGCACGCCGGCCTGGCCCCACCCGCGGGCGGCCGGCTCGCCGCGCATGCTCGAGCCGCTCGGGCGCTGGACCGGCGGCCCGGTCGGATTGCTCGTCCTGCGCGTGCGCGGGGAGTGGGTCAAGGTCCGGCTGCCGGACCGCCCGAACCGGGCCGCCGGCTGGATCGCCGCAGACCGCGTGGTTCTGCGGCCGACGCGCTGGCGGGTCGTGATCAACGTTCGCGCGCGGCGCGTGACCGTGCTGCGCGACGGCCACCCCGTGCGGCGCTTGTCCGCGGTCGTCGGCGCGCCCGGCACGCCGACGCCGCGCGGCCGCTTCGCGATCTACGAGATCGACCGTCAGCCGGACCCGTTCGGGTTCCTCGGGCCTGTCGCGCTCCACCTCACCGCGCACAGCGACGTGCTCGACGACTACGGGGGCGGCCCGGGGCGCGTCGCGCTTCACGGGCGCGGCGGCGCGAGTCTGCTCGACCCGCTCGGCTCGGCCGCCTCACACGGCTGCATCCGCGTCGACAGCCGCGAGGCGGCGTGGCTCGCGCGCAAGGTCCAGCCCGGCGTGCCGGTGACCATCACCTGACGCCTCCTAGGCTGTAGCCGATGCGGCTGAGCGTGCTCGACCAATCTCCGATCTCGGAGGGCTCGACCGGGGCGGACGCGCTCGCGAACACGATCGACCTCGCGCGCCACTGCGAGACGCTCGGCTACCACCGCTACTGGCTGGCCGAGCACCACGGCGGCCCGATGCTCGCCGGGCCGTCGCCCGAGGTGCTGATCCCCGCGGTCGCGGGCGCGACCTCGACGATGCGGATCGGCAGCGGCGGCGTGATGCTCCCGCACTACTCGCCGTTCAAGGTCGCCGAGAGCTTCTCGTTGCTGTCCGGCCTGTTCCCGGATCGCATCGACCTCGGCATCGGCCGCGCGGCCGGCACCGACCCGATGACGACCTTCGCGCTGCAGCGCGACCGCCGCACCGCGTCGCCCGACGACTTCCCGGAGCAGCTCGCCGAGCTGCTCGCCCACTACGACGGCGGCTTCCCCGACAACCACCCGTTCGCGCGGCTCGGCCGCTCGCTGCCGGGCGCGCCGCACCAGCCGGAGATCTGGCTGCTCGGCTCGTCGGCGCAGAGCGCGATCTGGGCCGGCCAGCTCGGCCTGCCCTACGCGCTCGCCGACTTCATCAACCCCGAAGGAGCGGCCAACGCGGAGCTCTACCGCGAGCGCTTCGAGCCGTCCGCGCGGACGTCGTCACAGCGCACCGCGGTCGCGGTGTGGGCGATCTGCGCCGAGACCGACGAGGAGGCGGAGCGGCTCGCCGCCAGCGGGCGGATGACGTTCACGCTCCTGCGCCAGGGCCGCCTGATCGCGGTGCCGCCGCCCGAGAAGGCGCTGCGCTTCATCGCCTCGACCGAGGGCGTCGCCCGCCGCGGCGTCATCGGCTCACCCGAGACCGTGCGCGCGGGGATCGACACGATCGCCTCGGCGTACGGCGCCGAGGAGGTGATCGTGGTCACGATCACCTACGACCACGGCGTGCGGCGGCGGTCCTACGAGCTGATCGCCGACGCGTTCGGCGTCGAGCCGCCCGCCGAGGCCGCGGTGCATGCCGGCTGAGGCCTACCGGGCCGCCTTCACCGACTGGCTCGCCTGCGCCTCGCGCGGCTTCTCCGAGCCCGCGGCGCGCGCCGCCTCCGCCGCCGGCGACCCGGTCGTGGCGCTCGGCACCGCCGGGCACGTGCTCGACTTCGACGACACCTTCCTGCCCGGCATCGCGCACCTGAGCGCGCCGGTCGCCCCCGCGGCGCTCGCGCTCGGCGCGCACGGGGGAGCCACGGTCGGCGACGTGCTCGCCGCCTACGCCGACGGCTTCGAGGCGATGGGCGCGCTCGCCGCCGCCGGCCATCCCGCGCTCTACGACCGCGGCTGGCACCCGACCGCGGTGTGCGGCGCGGTCGGCGCGGCGGTCGCCGCCGCGCGGCTGCTCGGCGCCGACGCCGAGACCGCCGCCGCGCTCGCCGCCCTGCGCGCCGGCGGCCTCCGCGCCGCGTTCGGCTCGGACGGGAAGTCGATCCAGGTCGGGCTCGCGGCCGCGACCGGCGTGGCCGCGGCGCGACTGGCGCAGGCGGGCGCGACGGTCCCCACCGACCGCATCGCTGCTGCCTGGCACGAGACCTATGGCGGCCGCTGGTCGACCACGCCCCGGGACGCGGTGACGCAGAACTGGATCAAGGCCTGGCCCTGCTGCCTGCAGACCCACGGGGCGATCGAGTGCGCCGAGCAGGTCGGCGCCTCGCCCGACGGCCCGATCACCGTGCTCGCCCACCCGGTCTCGCGCCAGGCGGCGAGCTACGACGCGGTCGAGACGCCGCTCCAGGCCAAGTTCTCGATCCCCTACACGACCGCCTTCACGCTCCTGCACGGCGGCCCGCGCGTCGACGACTTCGCCGCGCTCGACAACGAGACCCAAACCCTCGCGGAGCGCATCACCGTCCGCAGCGACGACGCGCTCCGGGAGTCGGAGTTCGCGCTGCTCGCCGGCGACGAGGAGCTCGCGCGCGTCGACGCCGCCCGCGGCTCGCCGCAGCACCCGCTCGCCCGCGAGGAGCTCCAGGCCAAGGTCCACGACCTCGCCGGCGATCGCTTCGACGAGCTCGCCGACGACGAGCCGGCCGCCGAGCTGATCGCCCGGATCTAGAGATCCTCGACGACCAGGCCGGGCACGCGCTCGGCCAGCAGCTCCGCGACGATGCGGCGATGGCAGCCGGCGGGGTTCGCCTCGAGACACAGGAGCGCCGTCCGGACCCGCGGCAGCTCGGAGGCCAACGCGTCGATCGACTCGCCGGCGTACGCGACCGCATGTTCGCGATAGGCGGCGCGCGCCTCCTCGAGGTGGCCCGAGCCAAAGAGGCCGCGGATGTCCACCGGCGTCCCCAGCTCGCGCCGGTGCTCGTACGAGATCCCGTGCTCGGCGAGCTTCAACCCGAGCTTGGTCTTCGACATCCCCGGCCGGCGCGACTGCGGGCGGAAGCGCACGTCGAGCACGCGCTCGACACCCGCCGCCGACAGCTCCGCGACCAGCGCGTCCGGCCACAGCGACTCGTAGCCGATGGTCCAGACCGTCGTCATGGACGCGCTGCGATCGCCTCCCGCACATCGGCCTCGCGCGGGTCCTTCCCGAACCCCGTCAGGCACCACGTCGCGCCCGCCGCCTCCCACTGCCTGAAGTCCGCTCCCGCCACCGGCTCGTCGACCACGACCTCGAAGGCATCGTCGCGCTCCGCGCGCACCTCGGCCACGAGCTCGGCGAGCGCGTCCGGGCCCGGCAGGTCGATCGGGAAGATGCCGTCCCACCGCAGCGCGCGGCGCACCGGCCGCCGGTTCGGCCAGCGCGCCGCCACCCATACGGGGATCCGCGGCAGCTGCACCGGCACGGGCTGGAACTCGCCGCCCCACAGCGCCATCAGCCGCTCGAGGTCGGCGTCGAGCTGCCGTGCGCGCTCGCGCATGTCGGCCTCCTCGCCGAACGGCCCGAACTCGCCGTGCGCGTCGCCGCCGACGCCCACGCCGAGCACCAGCCGCCCCTCGCTCAGGCGGTCGAGCGTGACCGTCTCGCGCGCGAGCTTGTGGATCCGCCGCCGCGGCGTCGGGGTGACGAGCGCGCCGATCCGCACCCGCGACGTCGCCGCCGCGATCGCCGCCATCGCCACCCACGGGTCGGCGACGTGGGTCACGGGCGCGCTGTAGACCATGTGGTCCCAGACGAAGAAGCCGTCCCACCCGGCCGCCTCGGTCTCGGCGGCGAGCTGCGCGAGCACGCGCGGCTCGGACAGCTCCCCGAACGGGGCGACGAAGATCGCTCGCTTGGCAGGCACGTCAGCCGAAGATACGGAACGACTCCTACCGGCGGCCCGCGGGATAACCTGCGAACCCGATGGAGGAGAGCGCGCCGGTCGGCGTGCACCTGGTGGGCAGCGTCCCGCTCGGGAGCGCCGAGGAGGTCTTCCGCAGCGTCGCGGGCGCAATCGGCGACCGCGTCCGCCGCCTGCCCGACGGCGAGACGGGCGCGCGCTCGGACTGGATCGTCTGGCAGTACCCGCTGTTTAGCTCGCGCCCGCAGTTCGAGATGGGGCCGCCGGGCGAGTCCTCCTACCGCGCGCTGCCGCAGCTGCGCCTGCGCAGCGGGGTCGACACGAGCGGGCTCGCGTTCGAGGAGCTCGGCTACGCGTCGGCGGCGATCGCGTCGTACGACACGTTCGCGCGGCTCAAGCGTGAGGGCGCGATCCCCGCGGGCTGTCGCTTCCTCGTCTCGCTGCCGACGCCGCTCGCGCCGGTCAGCGCGTTCGTGGCGCTCGAGGACCAGGCCGAGCTCGAGCCGGTCTACGAGGCGCAGATGCAGGCCGAGGTCGAGCGCATCCTGGCCGCGATCCCGGCCGACCAGCTCGCGATCCAGTGGGACGCCCGCTACGAGTTCGCGATGCTGGAAGGCGCGATCGAGGTCTGGTTCGACGACGTCCAGGCCGGCATCGTCGAGCGGCTGCTGCGGCTTGGGAGCCTGGTGCCCGCGGGTGTCGAGCTCGGCTACCACCTCTGTTACGGCGACGACGAGAGCGGCCACTTCGCCGAGCCGGAGGATGCGGCGAAGCTCGTCGCGGTGGCCAACGCGCTGGCGGGGCCCGACTGGATCCACCTGCCGGTGCCCGCGGAGCGTGAGGACGACCGCTACTTCGCGCCGCTCGGCGAGCTGCGCCTGCCCGCGACGACCGAGCTCTACCTCGGGCTGATCCACGCGGGCGACCCCGACGGCTCGCGCCGCCGGATCGCCGCGGCGCGCGAGCACGTGCAGGGCTTCGGGATCGCCACCGAGTGCGGCTGGGGCCGCGGCGGCGCGGCGGCGGTGGCCGGCCTGCTCGAGCTGCACCGCGAGCTGAGCGCGCCGCTGGCCGGCGCCGGCGGGTTCCAGTGGCCGGAGGGCTTCGTGCCGGCGCCGGACGCGGAGTGGGACGAGACCACCGCCCTCGCCTACGACCACGTCGACGCGCACGTCTGGTACCGCAGCCTCGACCTCACCGTCGAGGACCTCGCGGGCACGCTCCAGGACGGCGACCTGCTGCTCGACTACTCCGCCGGCACCGGCACGCTGCTCGACCGGCTGCGGCGGCGGATCCTGGACCGCCGGGTCGGCGTGGTGCTCGTCGATCCGTCCGCGCGCTTCCTCCGCATCGCGCGCGAGAAGTACCGCGGCGATCCGACGGTCGCGCTGCGGCAGACGCTCGACGAGGCACTCGGGCTCGAGGTCGATGCGCTCGCCTGCACGAACGCGATCCATCTCTATCCCGACCTGCAGGCGACGCTCGCCACCTGGATGCGCGCGCTGCGCCCCGGCGGCGGCGTGTTCGTCAACTTCGGCGACCTTGACGAGACCGTGTCGGGCATCGCCGGGCTCGCGGAGGGGCTCGTGCGCTCCGACCCGCGCTACCTCCACTACCGCGACGCGGTCGACGCCGCCGCCGCCGCGCACGCCGAGTACCGCAACCGCGTGTTCGTCCCGCCGCGGCCGCTCGACGCCTATCTCGGCGCGCTGGAGGCGGCCGGCTTCGAGGTGCTCGACGTACGCGAGGAGACGATCGAGGCGCGCGTGAACGAGTGGTTCGAGTTCCTCAGCGCCTACCACGACGCGGTGCTCGGCTGGGTCGGCGGGCCGGAGCCGACGCCGGGCGCCCTGCGCGACCGCCTGCACCTGATCCGGCACGCGATGGAGACGCAGTTCGGCGGCCGCCCGTCCTTCGACGCCAACTGGACCTACATCACCGCGCGCAAGCCGTTCTGACCGGCACCGCCGTCACTCTTGCGGCGTGTCTCCCGCCGCAAGGACGCTGAGGGCGCTGCTGGTCGCCGGGTTGGTGGCGGGCTTCGCGCTGGCCTGGAGGCCGGAGGGCTTCTGGGCCTGCGTGCCGGGCGCGCTGGTGCTCGCCGGCGCCGAGCCCACCGCTCGAGCCGCGCTCGCGTCGGGCGCGCTCGTCGTGCTGGCCGCCGCGGTCGCCGCGCCGCCGCCGCTGATGCCGGCGCTCGTCGTCGTGCCGGCCAGCCTGGGCGTGCTGCGCGCGCTGCGCGCGCGGCTCGAGCGCGAGCGCGACGCGATGCGGGGCTTCGCCCTCCGCGACCCGCTGACCGGCCTCGCCAACCGGCGCGCCCTCGATGAGCGGCTCGGCTACGAGATCGCCCGCCACACGCGCCACGGCGAGTCGTTCTCCGTGCTCGCGCTCGACCTCGACGGCTTCAAGGGCGTCAACGACCGCTTCGGTCACGACGCCGGCGACGAGGTGCTGTGCGAGACCGCGAGCGCACTGGTCGGCGCGGTGCGCGCGCAGGACACGGTGGTGCGGCTCGGCGGCGACGAGTTCTGCGTGCTCGCACCGCAGACCGACGCCGCGCACGCCGAGCACCTCGTCGAGCGCGTGCGCAAGTCGCTCGCGGCCGTGACGACCGGCGTCAGCGGGCTGAGCGCGAGCATCGGCACCGCGGTCTTCCCCGCCGACGGGACGACCCCGGAGTGCCTCCTCGCCGAGGCCGACGAGGCCGCGATCGCGGCCAAGCGCCGCGGCCGTACCGGCCCGCCCCAGCGGCGCGCCGCCTAGCAAGCTGCCTGGCTTGGCGTCTAAGCCGCCGCGGCCAGCCGGTCGGTCTGCTCGCCGGAGCCCTTGAGCTTCTCGCCTTTGTAGGGCCCGGGCTTCGGCCGGACCTTCCCGCCCGGGAACGCGAGCCGGAGGATCGTGCGCTGCACCATCCCGAGCTGCTTGAGGAACGGGCCGGTGTTGTAGGGCAGCTCGTAGCGCTCGCAGATCTCCCGCACGCGCGGTGCGATCTCGCCGTAGCGGGTGCTCGGCATGTCCGGGTAGAGGTGATGCTCGACCTGGTAGCCGAGGTTGCCGCTGATGACGTGGAAGAGCGCGCTGCCCTCGATGTTGGCCGCACCGATCAGCTGCCGCACGTAGCGGCCGCCGGTCGTCTCGTCCTCCGTCTCCTCCTGGTTGAACGTGTACGTCTGGTCGGGGAAGTGCCCGCAGAAGATGATCGCGTAGGCCCACACGTTGCGGATCACGTTGGCCGTGACGTCGGCGGTCAGCGTCGACATGAAGGTCGGCCGCAGCAGGTTCTTGCGCGGCTCCGGGCGCCGCCGCGCGCGCCGCTTCACCGTCTCCCAGCGCCCCTCGTCCTTCGCACGCGTGCGCGCGTCGGGGATCGCCATGATGAGCGCGCTCAGCGCGGGGAACGCGATGTAGTCCTTGACGATCTGGGAGCGCGCCTTGGCCGCCATCCCCTTGAGCTGGCGCCGGACCTCCTCCTTGGACTTCTCGCCGCTGCGGACGGCGTCGAAGTCGAGGTCGTGGAACGCGACGCCCCATTCGAACAGCGCCGCCAGCGCGAGGTTGTAGAACGGCTGCGCCAGGTAGACCGGGTGCCACTTCTGATGCGGGTCGATCCGCATGATCTCGTAGCCGAGGTCCTTGTCCTTGCCGCGGATGTTCGTGTACGTGTGGTGGATGTAGTTGTGCGAGTGCTTCCACGCCTCGGGCGTCGACGCGCTGTCCCAGTCCCACGCCGCCGAGTTGATGACCGGGTCGTTCATCCAGTCCCACTGGCCGTGCATGACGTTGTGGCCGATCTCCATGTTCTCGAGGATCTTGGCCAGCGAGAGCGTCGCCGTCCCGGCCGCCCACAGCGGCTTGTAGCGCGAGCCGACGAGCAGCACGCGACCGAGCAGCGCGAGCCGCCGGTGGAGCTCGATCATCGAGCGGATGTAGCGCGCGTCGCGGTCGCCGAGGTCGTCGTGGACCTCCTCGTGCAGCTGGTCGAACTCCTTGCCGATCGCCTCGATCTGCTCGGGCATGAGGCGGTGCAGGGGGTTCTCGATCTCGGTGTCCATCTCGGGTCCTTTCACAGCTCGATCTCCACGGGGCCCTCGGGGGCGTTGATGCAGGTGCGGACCATCTCGCCGCGCGAGCCGGAGACCTTCCCGGTGCGCAGGTCGCGGATCTCGCCCGACTTGAGCTCGCCGACGCAGGTGTGGCACACGCCCTCGCGGCAGCCGAACGGGAGCGTCAGCCCGGCGTCCTCGCCTGCCACGAGGATCGGCTTCGAGCCGTCGGAGTGCGCCTCGCAGTCGCTCTTGAGGAACTTGATCGTCCCGCCCTCGCCCTCCTCGGCCTCGCCGAGGATCGGCTGGAAGCGCTCCATATGCAGGCGGTCGCAGTCGGCGTGCGCGTCCCAGTGCTCGTCGAGCGCGTCGAGCAGCTCGGCGGGCCCGGAGATGAACGCCTCGCGCTGCTTCCAGTCCGGGCACAGCGTTTCGAGGTCCGCGGGCGTGAAGCGCCCCATCTCGCCGGTCATCTGCTCGTGCAGGCGGAATCCTTCGTTCCGCTTCTCCATCGCGCGCAGCTGCTCGCCGAAGATCACGTCGTCCGGGGTGCGCGCGGAGTGGATGAGCAGGACGTCGCCGAGCGCGCCCTGGTGCTCGAGGCTGCGCAGCATGCTCATGATCGGCGTGATCCCGCTGCCGGCGCTGATGAACAGGAGCTTCTCGGGCAACGGGTCGGGGAGCACGAACTCGCCCTCGACCCCGCCCAGCGACACGATGCTGCCCGGCCGCCCCCGCCGCACGAGGTAGGGCGAGACGGTGCCCGCGTCGACGTTCTTGATCGTGATCGAGATGAAACCGTCGGGGCGACCCGGGTCGGAGGTCAGCGAGTACGCGCGCCAGTGGCGGCGGCCGTTGATGTCGAGCCCGACGCGCAGGTGCTGGCCGGCCCGGTGGCCCTCCCACTCGTAGCCCGGCCGGATCGTGACCGTCGCGGCGTCGGGCGTCTCGGCGTCGATGCTCTCGATCTTGCCGCGCAGCTCGCGGGTCGACCACAGCGGGTTGATCAGCTCGAGGTAGTCGTCGGGCAGCAGCGGCGAGGTGAACGCGCGGATCGCATTGAGCACGCGGCGCTGCAGCCGCGGGACCTTCGGGGGTGCGCCTTTCTCCGCCACGAGCGCGGCATCCTAGCCATCCATGAGAACGAGTGTCACACTTCCGTTCACATGGCGACGCGAACCACGCCCCGGACGCGCGAGCGGGAGCTCGTCAAGGTCACCCGCGCGCTGTTCGACGAGCGCGGCATGCAGGACGCGCCGGTGGAGGAGATCGCGCGCGCGGCCGGCATCGCGCGCGGCCTGATCTACCGCCACTTCTCCTCCAAGGAGGAGCTGTTCGTGGCCGCCGTCATCGACTACCTCGCGGAGCTCGGAGCGGCGCTGGAGGCCACGACCGCCGGCGAGCCCGACCCGGTGCGCCGGCTCGAGCGGCTGACCGAGGCCTACGCCCGCTACTGCCTGCGGTACCCCGCCTTCCTCGACTCGTGCATCTCGCTCATGCACCGCCCGGCGAGCGAGCTGTCCGAGATCGTCTCGGAGTCGATCTGGCTGCGGCTGGGGCAGGGCATGGCGCGCTGCCTGGGCGTCTCGGCGGCGGTGCTGCGCGACGGCGCCGAGGCGGGCGTGTTCGCCGTCGAGGACCCGGACTACACGGCCAACGTGCTGTGGACCCAGGGCCTCGGGCTGATGCACCTTGCGCGCATCGGCGTCGGCGTCCGCAACGTCGCGCCGGGCATCCCCGGCCTCTTCACGGTCGAGCCCGAGCGCGTGGTGCGCACCTGCATCGACGGGGCGCTCGCCGTCGTTCAGGCCGGCTGAGCCGCCCGTGCCAGCCGCGCCGCGAGCGCCTGCAGGTGCTCGATCAGCTCGGGCGGCTCGTGGACCTCGAACTCGACCCCGAGCATCGTGAGGCGCGCCGCGAGCCAGTCGAGGTTGTCGTCGCCGGTGCGGTACTCGCAGCGCTCCTCGGCGAGCGGCTCGAACGGGCCGACGTAGCGCGGCGCCCGCTTGCGCATCTCGTCCGCCGAGGCGTGCAGCGTCAGCCGCGCCTCGTAGCGGTTGGGCCGCGCCCGCAGCGACCGCGAGACGAACGTCGCGGCGTCCTCGGCCGGCAGCTCGCGCGGCTGGAAGCGCCCGCTCGCGTGCGGGCGCGTGAGGCGGTCGACCCGGAACGTGCGCCAGTCCTTGCGCCCGCAGTCCCACGCCACGAGGTACCAGCGGCGGCCGACGTTGACGAGCGAGTGCGGCTCGGCCTCGCGGCGCGAGCGCTCGCCCTCGCGCGCCTGGTAGCCGAAGCGCAGCCGCTCGCGGTCGCGGCAGGCGGCGGCCAGCAGCGTCAGCACCTGCGGGTCGGCGGTCGGGCCGCCCTCGTAGGACAGCGTCGTGGTCGCGGCGCCGAGCGCCTGCACGCGCCGGCGCAAGTGGGCGGGCAGCACCTGCTCGAGCTTGACCAGCGCGCGCACCGACGTCTCCTCGATCCCGGTCACGGACGCGCGCGCCGCCGTGCGCAGCCCGACGGCGATCGCGATCGCCTCGTCGTCGTCGAGCAGCAGCGGCGGCATCGCGGCGCCGGCCGCCAGCCGGTAGCCGCCCGCTGGGCCGGTCAGCGACTCGACCGGGTAGCCGAGCTCGCGCAGCCGGTCGACGTCGCGACGCACGGTGCGGCCGGACACCTCGAGGCGGTCGGCGAGTTCCTGGCCCGGCCAGTCGCGCCGGCCCTGCAGCAGCGACAGGAGCGTGAGGAGGCGGCTGGAGGTGGTTTCGGCCACGCGCGCAGTCTCCTCGATATTGAGGACAGAAGCTGACCTAAACCGTTGAGAGGGTTCCCCGATGCATTCTCTCCCCCCAGCGATCGAGGTCAGCGGCCTCGTCAAGTCGTACGGCGACGTGCGCGCGCTCGACGGCGTCGAGCTCGAGGCCGCCCCCGGCACCGTCCTTGGCGTGCTCGGGCCCAACGGCGCGGGCAAGACGACGACCGTCCGCATCCTCTCCACGCTGCTCTCCCCCGACGCCGGCACGGCCCGCGTGGCCGGCCTCGACGTGGTCCGCGAGGCCGCGCAGCTCCGCTCCCGCATCGGCCTCGCGGGCCAGAACGCGGCGGTCGACGAGAACCTCACCGGGCTCGAGAACCTGACCATGGTCGGCCGCCTGTACGGCCACCGCCGCCGCGCGGCCAAGGCGCGCGCCGCGGAGCTGCTCGAGCGCTTCGGCCTGAGCGACGCGGGCGCGCGCGTGGCGAAGACGTACTCGGGCGGCATGCGGCGCCGGCTCGACCTCGCCGCCGCGCTGGTCGCGCGCCCGCCGGTGCTCTTCCTCGACGAGCCGACGACCGGCCTCGACCCGCGCAGCCGGCTCGAGCTGTGGGAGACGATCGAGGCGCTGGTCGCCGACGGGACGACCGTCCTCCTCACCACCCAGTACCTCGACGAGGCAGACCGGCTGGCGGACCGGATCGCGGTCATCGACCACGGCCGCGTGATCGCCGACGGCACCGCCGACGAGCTCAAGGACCGCGTCGGCGGAGAGCGGCTCGAGGTCCACCTCGCCGATGAGAACATGGCGCTCGAGGCCGCCTGGGTGCTCGGCGGCATGGTCGACACGGAGCCGCAGATCGACGGGCGCTCGGTGCGCCTGCCGGTCGAGGACCGCGGCGGCGCGCTGATGGAGGCGGTGCGGCGGCTCGACGAGGCGAAGCTGAGCGTCGACGACGTCGCGGTGCGGCGCCCGACGCTCGACGACGTCTTCCTGTCGCTGACCGGCCACGAGGCCGAGCGTGAGGAGGTGGCGGCATGACGCGGCTCGCCTCCGACGCGCTGGTGCTCGCCGAGCGCAACCTCGTGCGGCTCCCGCGCGCGCCCGACCTGCTGATCGCCTTCACGATCCAGCCGGTGATGTTCGTGCTGCTGTTCGCCTACGTCTTCGGCGGCGCAATCAGCACGCCGGGCTACGACTACATCGACTTCCTGATCCCCGGGATCATCGTCCAGAACATCGCGTTCGGCGGTTTCGTGACGGCGCTCGGCCTGTCCGAGGACCTCACGAAAGGCTTGATCGATCGCTTCCGCTCACTGCCGACCGCGCGCGCCTCGGTGCTCGCCGGCCGCACACTCGCGGACGTGGTGACGAACGCGCTCTCGATCGTGGTCCTGCTCGGCACCGGGCTGATCATCGGCTTCTCGTTCGACGCGAGCGCAGCGGAGATCCTCGGCGGCGTCGGCCTGCTGCTGCTGTTCGGCTTCGCGTTCTCGTGGATCTTCGCCCTGCTCGGGATGTCGGTCTCGTCGCCCGAGGCGGCCAACGGCGTCGGCTTCACGCTGATCTTCCCGATCACGTTCATCTCGGCGGCGTTCGTGCCCGTCGACTCGATGCCCGAGGGGCTGCGCCAGTTCGCCGAGGTCAACCCGATCACGGTCGTCGTCGACGCGATGCGCGCGCTGTGGCTGGGCGCGCCGGCGGGCGACAGCGTCTGGGGCGCGGTCGCCTGGTCGCTGGCGCTGATCGCGGTCTTCGCCCCGCTGGCGGTGGCGAAGTACCGCCGGATCTCCGGGTAGCCGCACTGTGCGGCGCGGCGCCGGTTGCGAGCATCGTCCAGATGGTTCGGACGGTGCTCGTGGTCGACGATCATGCGGGGTTCAGGGAGCTCGCGCGGACGCTGCTCGAGGACGGCGGCTACGCCGTCGTCGGCGAAGCGCGCGACGGCGCATCGGCGCTGCGCGCCGCGCGTGCGCTCCATCCCGACGCGGTGCTGCTCGACGTGCACCTTCCCGATATGGACGGCTTCGCGGTTGCCGCGGCGCTGGCCCGGCAGGAACCGGCGCCGCGGGTCGTCCTCACCTCGACGGATGCGGAGGAGGAGGTCGCCTCGCTCCTGCGGCGCTCCGGCGCGCTCCGCTTCGTCCCGAAGGAGACCTTGGCGCGCGCGTCGATGAACGCGCTGTGGGAGGCCGCCACCTGAGGAGTAGCGTTCTGAACGGGAGGCTCCGCACGTGCGGATAGTGATCGGCGAGGACCAGGCCCTTCTGCGCGAGGGCATCGCGCGCCTGCTGGAAGAAGCGGGCTTCGACGTCGTCGGCCAGGCCGCCGATGCCGTTGACCTGCGCCGCAAGGTCGGCGCCCACAAGCCGGACCTCGCGGTGGTCGACATCCAGATGCCGCCGACGCGTACCGACGACGGCCTGCGCGCGGCGATCCACATTCGCTCCGAGCACCCGTGCACCCGTGTGCTCGTGCTCTCCCAGTACGTCGAGGAGCGCTACGCGATCGACCTCATCGGCGAGTGCGCCGAGGGCGTCGGCTACCTGCTCAAGGACCGCGTCGGCGACCTCGACGAGTTCGCGGACGCGGTGCGGCGCGTGGGCGAGGGCGGCTCCGTGCTCGATCCCGAGGTCGTCACCCGCATGCTCGCCCGCCCGCGCCACGAGAGCCCGATGGAGCAGCTCAGCCCGCGCGAGCGCGACGTGCTCGAGCTGATGGCTCAGGGCCGCTCCAACCAGGGCATCGCCGAGAAGCTCTGGATCACCGAGAGCGCGGTCGAGAAGCACGTGACCGCGATCTTCGAGAAGCTCGGCCTCGAGCGCGACTTCGAGGACCACCGGCGCGTGCTGGCGGTGCTCGCCTTCCTGCGGGCGCCATGAAGGTGCGCGACCCGACCGTCGAGCGGCTCGAGCGGCTGCTGAAGGAGCAGGCGGCGCTGCGGCGGGTGGCGATGCTCGTCGCCCGCGACGCACCCGCCCGCGTGATCTTCGAGAGCGTGTGCGAGGAGGTCGCCGCCGTGCTGGGCGTGACGACCACGAACCTCGTCCGCTACGAGGACGACGGGACGGCGTCGGTGGTCGGTGCGTGGGCGCAGGAGGGCGCGCCGCTGATGCCGGCCGCCTCGGTCCCGCTGCCGCTCGACGGCGGGACCGTCGCCCCGCGCGTGCAGCGCAGCGGCCGCACGGTGCGCATCGACGACTACGGCGGGCTCGACGACGTGCTCGCGCGGCGCCTGCGCGAGGTCGGCATCCGCTCGGCGGTCGGCGCGCCGATCGTGGTCGCCGGCCGGCTGTGGGGCGCCGTGATCGCCGCCGACGCGCGGCCGTACCACCTCCCGGCCGACGCGGAGCAGCGCCTCTCGACCTTCGCGCAGCTGATCACCGACGCGCTCGCCAACACCGACGCGCGCGAGCAGCTCGCCGCTTCGCGGGCGCGCATCCTCAAGGCCGGCGACGAGGAGCGGCGGCGGCTCGGTCGCGATCTCCACGACGGCGCCCAGCAGCAGCTCGTCAGCGCGGTCATCAGCCTGCAGCTCGCCCAGAAGCGCTGGAGCGACCGCGGGCGCTCGCGGCAGCTGGTCGACGACGCGCTCGAGCACGCGCAGGCAGCGATCGGCGACCTCCGCGAGCTCGCCGCCGGCATCCACCCCTCGGTGCTGACCGACCGCGGGCTCCCTGCCGCGCTCGAGACGCTCGGCAGCCGGGCGCCGGTGCCGGTCGGCCTCATCACGCAACTGCCCGACCGGCTGCCGATGTCGGTCGAGACGACGGCCTACTTCCTCGTGGCCGAGGCGCTCACCAACGTCGGCAAGTACGCGCGCGCCTCGCGCGCGTCGGTGACGGTGCGGGTGGCCGGCGACGAGCTCGACATCGAGGTGCTCGACGACGGCGTCGGCGGCGCCAACCCCGCGGCGGGCTCCGGGCTGCGCGGCCTGGCCGACCGCGTCGCCGCGCTGCAGGGCACGCTCGACGTCACGAGCCCGCCCGGCCGGGGCACGCGTATCCACGCGCGCATCGCGCTCAACTAGGGTCGCTTCATGCCCTGGGCGGCATGCACGATCGCCGCGAAGGCGCGGCTCCCCTCCGCGCGCGTGGTCGCGCGCTCGTTCGCCGAGCACCATCCGGGCGTCCCCTGCTTCGTGCTGCTGGCGGACGAGGTCGAGGGGTGCTTCGACCCTGCCGCCGAGCCGTATGACCTGCTCGGGCTCGACGCGCTCGACCTGCCGGACCTCCGCGCGCGCTGCTTTCGCTACGAGCGCGAGCAGCTCTCCTACGCGCTCACGCCGACGCTGCTGCGCTGCGTGCTCGACCGCGGCTTCGAGCGTGTGCTCTTCCTCAAGCAGGAGAGCCTCGTGTGCGGATCGCTGGACGAGGCGGTCGCGCGGCTCGACGACGCCGCGATGCTCCTCACCCCGCACCTGCTGGAGCCGCTGCAGCCGGAGCGCGAGCTCACGGTCCTGCAGTCGGGTGTCTACAACCTCGGCTTCCTCGCGGTCGCCGACCGGCCGCCCGCGCGCGCCTTCCTCGCGTGGTGGGAGGAGCGGTTGGCGACCGAGTGCCGGCACGCGGTCGAGGAGGGGCTGCACTGGGAGCAGCGCTGGGCGGACCTCGCGCCCTCGCTGTTCCCGGACGTCGCCGTGCTGCGCGACGAGCGTGTGAACGTCGGGCACTGGAACCTGCCCGAGCGCAGCGTCGAGGACGTGCGGCTGTTCCGCTTCAGCGGCTACGAGCCCGACGCGCCGGACCGGGCGACGCGCTACGCCGACCGGCTGGCGACCGGCGCGCTCAACGGCGCGTCGGAGTACTTCGAGCGCTACCGCGAGGCGCTGATCGACGCCGGCTGGGAGGAGTCGCTGGCGTGGCCGTATGCCTTCGCACGCTTCGCCGGCGGCGGCCAGATTCCGGCCCTGGTGCGGAGCCTCTACGACGAGCTCGGCGGCGAGCGCTTCGGCGACCCGTTCGCGGTCGGGCCGGGCTCGTTCGCGGCGTGGCTGCGCGAGCCGGTCGACCCGCGCTGGCCCGCCGTGAGCCGGCTGTGGATGGAGCTACACGCGCGGCGCGCCGACCTGCGCGCGGCCTATCCCGACCCGCTCGGCGCCGACCGCTTCGCGTTCGCGCATTGGTCGCGCGAGACCGGAGCGCGCGAGCACGGGCTCCCCGAGATAGTCGACGTGCGGGCGAGGCGCCGCGGCATGCGCGCGGCGGTGACGATCGTAGGCCGCAACCGCCTGCCGGCCGCGCGCGTGCTGGCGGCGTCGCTGCGCGAGCACGCGCCGGACGTGGCCTTCCACATCCTGGTGGCGGACGCGCTGGAGTCCGGCGGGAGCGGGGTCCACGGCGTGCGCGAGCTCGGGCCCGCGAACGTCGCGCGCGGCCTCGGCGCGTCGCCGCTCCAGCTGTGCGTGCGGCTCAAGCCGCTCGTGCTCGCAGCGCTCCTCGACGAGGGCTACGGGTCGGCGCTGTTCCTCGACCCGGACCAATGGGTGCTCGGCGACCTCGAGCCGCTGTGGGAGGTGCTCGAGCGCAGCGCGATCGTGCTGACGCCGCACCTCGCCGGCCCCGCAGAGGGCGCCGGCGCGTCCGCACGCGAGCTGATGCTGCTGCGCGCCGGCACGCAGAACGCTGGCACCGTCGGCGTCACCGACCATCCCGAGGCGCGGCGGATGCTCGCCTGGTGGGGCGAGCGGCTCGACGCCGCCAACCACGGGCGGGTCGAGGAGGGCGCCTACTACGACCAGCGCTGGCTCGACCTCGTGCCCGGGCTGTTCGACGGCGTCGAGATCCTGCGTGACGAGCGCTTCAACGTCGG
Source organism: uncultured Solirubrobacteraceae bacterium (assembly GCA_963722815.1). Lineage (GTDB taxonomy): Bacteria > Actinomycetota > Thermoleophilia > Solirubrobacterales > Solirubrobacteraceae > DASQFQ01. The sequence continues at coordinate 11,436 of CAVROM010000003.1, read as the reverse complement.
CCACTGGAGCCTGCCCGAGCGCGACGCCGCCGAGGTGCGGCTGCTGCACGCGAGCGGCTTCGACCCCGCGCAGCCGCGCACCGTCACCTCCCACGACCCGCGCCTAGCGGACGTCGAGGCGGAGCGGGTGGGCGCGCTGCTCGAGCGTTACGCCCGGGAGCTGCTCGCCGCCGGCTGGCGCGAGGCGGCCGAACTCCCGTGGGGATGGGCACGCTTCGCGGACGGCGCGCCGGTGCCCTGGATGACCGGCGACGTGCTGAGCGCGCTCGGGCCGGAGGGCGACGCCTTCCGCACCGACCCGCTGGCGAGCGGCCCGGGGAGCTTCCAGGCGTGGCTGGCGAGCCCCGCCGACGGCGCCCGCCCGCCGATCGCGCGGCTGTGGGTGGGGATCCACGCGCAGCGCGGCGATCTGCGCGAGGCGTTCCCGGATCCGCTGGGCGGGGACCGCGAGGCGTTCGCGGCCTGGATCGCCCGCGAGGGCGTTCGCGAGCACGGGGTCGAGGCGCCCGCCCGGCGCCCCCGCCGGCGCCTGCGCCGCCGCTGACGGTTCCGGCGTGCGCCGGCGCGGGCAGGAGCAGGTGGTGCGGCGTCTCGGCATGTGGGTGGCGATCGCCGCCGGCACGGTCGCCGGCGGGCTGCTGCTCGACGCGACCGGGCTGCCGTCGTCCTACCTGTTCGCGGCGCTGGTGGTCGGCCTCGCGATCGCGCTCGCGCGGCCGGGCGAGCTCGACGTGCCGCAGCACGTGTTCCGCGGGGCGCAGGCGGTCGCGGGCGTCTCGCTCGGCGCCTACCTGGAGAGCGACGCGCTGCGGGCGCTGGCGAGCTCCTGGCTGCCGGTCGCGCTCGTCTCGCTCGCCACGCTCGGCCTGAGCCTGCTGTGCGGGGAAGTGCTCGCGCGCACCACCGCGCTGGATCCGCCGACCGCGGCGCTCGGGATGATCGCCGGCGGCGCGTCGGGGATCGTCGGCATGTCGGGCGAGCTCGGCGCCGACGACCGGATCGTCGCGTTCATGCAGTACCTGCGGGTGCTCGTCGTCGTGCTGCTCACGCCGGTCGGGATCGCGGTGCTGTTCGGCAGCCCGCACGAGAGCGGCGGCGGGCACGTGCCGTCGACCGGCGCGGTCGGCGACCCCGTCGACTGGCTGCTGACCGCGGGGCTCGCCGCGGGCGGCGCGTTGCTCGGGCTCCGCGCGCGCATCACGGCGGGCGTCCTGCTCGTGCCGATGCTGCTCACCGGCGTGCTCGTGCTCACGGGCGTGCTCGAGGACTTCGCGGTGCCGGCGCTGCTGAACCAGACCGCGTTCTCGCTGATCGGCCTGCGCGTCGGGCTCAGCTTCACGGTCGGCACGGTCAAGCTGCTCGGGCGCCTGACGCTCCCGGTGCTGGGCATGATCGCGTTCCTGCTGGTGGCGAGCTTCGGGCTCGCGGCCGTGCTCGCCGCCACCACGCCGGCGACGCTGCTCGACGCCTACCTCGCGACCACGCCCGGCGGCCTCTACGCGGTGCTGGCGGTCGCGTTCGGCGCTGGCGCGAACACCACGTTCATCGTCGCGGTCCAGACCCTGCGCGTGATCGCGATGGTGCTGCTCGCGCCGCTGGCGGTGCGGCTCATGCTGAGTAGGCGAGATGGACGACGCCGTTCTCGTAGACCTCCGAGCGCGCGAGCCCGAACTTGAGCGGCGGGTCGCCCTCCGGGAAGAGCCGCTGGCCGGCGCCAAGCGTGAGCGGATAGACGAACAGGTCGAGCTCGTCGACCAGGCCGTCGGCGAGCATCGCGCGCACCAGGCGGGCGCTGCCGCTGACGTAGAGGTCCCCGTCGAGCTCCTCCTTCAGACGCCGGATCGTCGCCGGGTCGTACGGGCCGACGACCTGCGAGTTGCGCCACGTCGGCTCGGTCAGCGTGCCGGAGACGACGTACTTCGTGGTGTCGTTGAAGAACGGCGCGCCCGGGTCGTCCTCGACCGTCCGCGTCGACCACGCCGGCTCGAACATCTCGTACGTCGCGCGCCCGAGCAGGATGCCCTCCGCGCGGGCGGTGATCTCGCCGAGCCGCAGCCCCATCTTGGGGTCGAAGCCGAACTCGAACGTCCATGACGGCGCCTCGATCACCCCGTCGAGGCTCATGAACTCGTGGACGTGAATGGCTCCCATTTCGCTTCCTCCCTCGCGACCTGCGGTCGCCTAGCGGCTGAGGCCTTCAACCTGCCAGACCGCGCCGGCATATGCGTACGCCGGGGCGAGGCCGTGATCGCGGCAGACGCCGAGCATCGCCTCCGGCGGGTGCGCGAAGGTGCGGAACTCTTTCCCGCTCAGGCGGAGGGCGAGGTTCTGCACGCGGATGACCGCGCGGGCGGCGAGATTGCGCGGCGGATGGCTGAACACGAGCAGCCGCCGCGCGCGCTCCGCCGCCGCGCCGAGCAGCCGCTCGTAGTCGGGGTAGCAGCACACCACCCGGTGCAGCACGACGACGTCCGCGGGCTCGACGCCCGACGGGTCTTCCGCGATGTCGTGGAGCCGCCGGTCGACGCGCGCCGGGTCGATCCCGGCCTCGCGCAGGAGGCCCCGCGCCTCGCCGTCGTAGGCGGGCGACAGCTCGAGGTTGACGGCGCTGGCGGCGCCGCGCTTGAGCAGCTCGAGCTGGATCTCGCCGACCCCGCCGCCGATCTCGAGCACCGTCGCGTCCGCGACCCCCTCGCGCTCGAGGAAGGAGACGATCCGCGACGCCGTCTTGTCGAGTCCGCGCTTGCGGTACTTCGCGGCGACCCGCCGAGCGAACCTGCCACCGAAGAAATCGTCGCACCCGCGTGGGTTGCAGCAGTTCACGATCCGCATTATTGGCAGTTGCCTCGGCACGTAGCGGGCGGTCGCCCTGCTAACGTGTAACCGAATGGTTATAGGTACGGACGAGACCGAGCGGGCCGACGCGCTGTTCCACGCGCTCGCCGACCCCACCCGCCGCGACATCCTGTCCGTGGTCCTGCGCGACTCGCAGTCGGTCTCCGACCTGGCCCGCCGCTATCCGATCAGCTTCGCCGCGGTCCACAAGCACGTCGGGGCGCTCGAGCGCGCGAAGCTCGTCACCAAGACCCGCGAGGGGCGAGAGCAGCGCGTGCGCGGCGACGTCGCGACGCTGCACGCCGCCCATCGCCTGCTCGACGATCTCGAGACGGTCTGGCGCGGGCGCATCGAGCGCATCGAGCAGGTCCTCGCGGAGCCGCCGCAATGACCGTGGTCAGCGTGGTCAAGGACGCGGAGGCCAGGACCCTGACCGTCACCGCGCGCTTCGACGCGCCGATCGCCCGCGTCTGGCAGGTCTGGAGCGATCCGCGCCAGCTGGAGCGCTGGTGGGGGCCGCCGAGCCATCCCGCGACGGTGTTGGAGCACGATCCGGCGCCGGGCGGCACCATCAGCTACGTCATGACGGGCCCCGACGGCGAGCGGCACGGCGGGTGGTTCGGCGTGCGCGCGGCCGACCCGCCCCACATGCTGGAGCTCGACTCTCGCTTCGCCGACCCGGACGGCAACCCGATTCCCGACGGGCACACAGCGCTGATTCGCGTCGCCCTCTCCGAATTGGCCGGCGACGCCACGCAAATGACCATCACCACGACCTGGACGAGCGACGAAGCGATGGCAGAGGCGCTCGCCACTGGCATGCAAGCCGGCATGACCGACGCCGCCGGCCAGATCGACGAACTGCTCAAGGAGGGCACATGACCGCCACCTACACCTTCGACGTCTTCTCCACCCTCGACGGCTTCGGCTCCTACAACAGCGACGGCGACTGGGGCGGCTACTGGAGCAAGGAGGGTCCCGAGTTCGTCGAGCACCGCCTCCACCTGTACCGCGCGGAGCAGCGGCTCGTCCTCGGTGCCAACACCTTCCGGGACTTCATGCAGCTGCTGGGTCCGGAGCTCGCCGAGTCCGACCCGCTCGCCCACCGCATGAGGACGATGCCCACGACGGTGGTGTCGTCGACGCTGGAGGACCCCGTCGACTGGCCGGACGCGACCATCGTGAGCGGCGACGCCGTCGACGCCATCGCGCGGCTCAAGGAGGAGTCCGACCTGCCGCTGCGCTCGCACGGCAGCCTGTCGCTGAACCGGGCGCTGATGGCCGCCGGGCTGGTGGACATCGTCCAGGTCTCGATCTTCCCCGTCATCACCGGCCAGACCGGGTCGGACCCGATCCTCAAAGACGCGGCCGACTTCGACCTCGAGCTGCTCGAGAGCCGGCTCTTCGACGGCCGCATCCAGGAGCTCATCTACCGGCCCGCGCTGCATTGACCCGCACGCCCGCGAGACCAGGTCGTCGCTTACGCTTCGCACTCGACGGCGACGGGTAGCTCCGCTGCACAGCGACCAGGAGGTCAGTCATGTTGGACGACGACGACATCAGGACCGGCGACGGTGGCGCCGACGGCGGCGCCGACTCCGGCGACGGCGGGGCCGACGGCCCGGCGGAGCCCGGTCCCGAGGGTCCGGCCGACGGCGGCGCGGGCACGGGTGACGGTGGCGCGGACGGTCCGGCGGAGCCCGGTCCCGAGGGTCCCGCCGACGGCGGCGCCTGAGCGGTTCCCACCGCACACGTGACGCACGACGCGCAGACAGGCGGCACGGTGCTCGCACGCTGTGTCGCCTGCTCTACGCAGACCTTCGCCGACGAGCATTGGGGCCGCGCTCCCCTGCTGTCGCTCGCCGCTGCGCTGGGGTCGGACTTCACCGACCTCCTGTCCACCGCCGCTATCGATGCGCTGGTCTCGGAGCACGGGCTGCGGACGCCGTTCCTGCGCATGGCGAAGGACGGCGCCGTCCAGCCCGCCGCGTCGTTCACGCGCGGTGGCGGTGCCGGCGCCGCGGTCGCCGACCAGGCGGCCGACGACAAGATCCTGACGGCCATCGCCGACGGCTCGACGCTGGTGCTCCAGGGGCTGCACCGCACGTGGCCGCCGCTGGTCGACTTCGGCGCACGGCTCGCGGACGAGCTGGGCCATCCGGTGCAGATCAACGCCTACATCACGCCGCCGCAGAGCCAGGGCTTCGCGCCGCACCACGATGTCCACGACGTGTTCGTGCTCCAGATCTCCGGCCGCAAGCACTGGACCGTCCACCCGCCGGTCGTCGATGACCCGCTGGACAACCAGCCGTTCGGGCGCTTCGAGGCCGAGATCGCCGAGCGGGTCGCCGAGGCGCCGCTCATCGACACCGTCCTCGAGCCGGGGGACGCTCTGTACCTGCCGCGCGGAACGGTCCATTCCGCGAAGGCGCTGGGCGACACGTCGATCCACCTGACGGTCGGCGTCCACCCGCTGACCCGCTACCAGCTCGCGCGGCTCCTCCTGGACGCGGTGCAGGACGACGCGGAGCTGCGCGCGTCGCTGCCGATGGGCGCCGATCTCGCCGACCCCGACGTGCTGTCGCCGCACCTCGCGGCCACCGTGGCCGCGCTGCAGGCCGCACTCGAGCGCGTGCCCGCGGCGCGGATCGCCGAGCGGCTCGGAGCCAACCTCATGCAGCGCACCCGGCCGGAGCCGATCGGCCCCCTGGCGCAGCTCGCCGCGGCCGACGCGCTCGCCTCCGACACCCGGCTGCGCCTCCGCGGCGCCCTGCGGCTGCGGGTCGTTCCCGACGGCGACGGACGGGTGAAGATCCAGCTGCTCGACCGGACGATCGACCTGCCGGCCGACGCGTCCGACGCCGTCGCGCTCATCGTCGGCGGGAGCGCCTTCAGGCCGGCGGAGCTGCCCGGCCTCGAACCCGAAGAGCAGCTGACGCTGACCCGCCGCCTCGTCCGAGAGGGTGTCCTGGTGCCGGCGTGAGAGAGCGCTGCGCGACCCGCGCCGACGCGCGCGGAGATCACATGCTCGGCACCGCGTTCCCGGCCGCCCGGCTGCTGCTCGTCGAGCAGCCGCTCCCGTGGGGCCCGGAGGGGTTGCGCACGTCGCGCTTCGACGCTGCGACCGCGCTGGCGGTCGAGGCTCGCGCCAGGGCTGAAGGCATCCGCGTCCAGGCCATCCGCCCTCCGGGACGCGCGCATCGCGTGCACCGGCGCTGGGCGCTCGTCGACACGCGCGACGAGTCGAGAACGCTGCGCTGGGGCACGTTCGATGAGGACGCCGAGCTGCTCGAGCTGCCGCTCGACGGCTCGACGGGCGAGCCGGACGCGGGCCCGCTCTACCTCGTCTGCACACACGGCAAGCACGACCCGTGCTGTGCGCTGCGCGGCCGCCCGGTGACGGTGGCGCTGGAGGCCCTCCGCCCCGGCCGGGTCTGGCAGGCCAGCCACCTCGGCGGCTGCCGGTTCGCTCCCACGGTGCTCGTGCTCCCGCTCGGCCTCATGTACGGACGCGTCCCACCGTCGGCGACGCCCGAGCTCGTGACGGCGGCCGAGGCGGATGAGGTGATCGGGACGCTGCTCCGCGGGCGCATCGGCATGCCGCCGGCCGCGCAGGCCGCGATCGCCTTCGCCCACCAGCGGCTCGAGCTGCCGCGCTCCCGCGACGTCTCGCTGGTGTCGACGACGACGCTCGACGGCGCGACCGTGCGGGTGCGCGTCGACAGCCCGCGCGGTCAGCTCGACGTCACCGTCACGCGCGAGCGCGTCGACGCGACCGGGCTCACCTGCGCCTCACCTGGGCCGAGCTGGTTCGTCGCGCACCGGCCTGTGGCGATCGAGCCCGCGCACGCTCTCTGAGCACCGCTGTCAACCTCAATGGCCGTGCCGGCTGGCGCTCGTGGCGGCACCGGTTGCCCGCGCTCGCCGCCGCCGGCTACCGCGCGGTGGCGATCGACCTGGGAGGCTGACGCCATGCGGAAACTGACCTTTGGCATGAACCTGAGCCTGGACGGCTACATCGCCGCGCCCGGCGACGACCTCGGCTGGAGCGTCCCGAGCGACGAGCTGTTCCAGTGGTGGTCCGACCGGGTGGGCGCGACAGGCCTGGCGCTCTACGGGCGCAAGCTGTGGGAGACGATGAGCTCCCACTGGCCGACCGCCGACCAGCAGCCGGACGCCACACCGGCGCAGATCGAGTTCGCCCGCCGCTGGCGGGACATGCCGAAGGTGGTCTTCTCCTCGACGACCAGCGCGGTCGACTGGAACACCCGTCTGGTCACCGGCGACGCGGTCACCGAGATCACCAGGCTGAAGGCCGACGACGGCGGACCCATGGACATCGCCGGTGCCACACTCGCCGCCGCGGCCATGCGGGCCGGGCTGATCGACGAGTACGCGATCGTCACCCACCCGGTCCTGGTGGGCGGCGGCACGCCGTTCTTCACGGCCCTGGACAAATGGGTGAACCTCAGCCTGGTGGAGACCCGGACGTTTCCCGACGGCGTGCTCCTGACCAGGTACGAGACCAGGCGCTGAGTGCCCGGCACTACCCGTCAAGCACGAAAGCCACCTGGCGAGAGGCGGCTTCCGTATAACGGGGGCGGGATTCGAACTCGCGAGTTCGGGGTTGAGGTCGCTTCGGGTGCTTGCGTGGAGTGACGGCCGTGGCCATGGCCGGCACCAGAATTCGGGCCATCGTGGACTCAGTACCCGGCCGGCGATGTCCTCACCGCGTCACTGTTGCTCTGAGGCATAGGCGCGGACCCCGCCCGGCACTGCTCCCTTATCTGTGCTCGTCTTCAGCGTCAAGCCGCTCGTCCGGGTGGCGCGTGTGCGCGTCGAAGGGGTGAACGGTGCGCGCGGACGCCCAGCCTTATCTTGGTCCACGATCCGGGGTGGCTCCGGGTCGGCGACATGATGGTTGATGGGGTGTTCCGTGACGCGTTGCGGCCGCTCGGTCTTTGGAGGCCGTCCACCCGGTGGTGGCGGCAGGAGCATGCGGGGAGCGGGCCGCGGGGCATCGGTGTGAGGAAGGGCTGCGCGCGCGCCGACCGCCGACGGTGATCAGGCCGGTTGGAGGGCCTGGTCGCCGAGTTCGCGCAGGACGTGGAAGCTGCGCTTGAGCAGTTTGCGTGCCAGTGCGAGGCAGGCGCGGTTGCCGCCGAGCCGCTCGGCGGCCTGGTCGTAGTAGGCGCGGTCAGGGCTGCCCGGCCGGCGCGCGGCCTGCGCGGCTTCGTAGAGCGCCCAACGAAGTGCGGGCGGTCCTTGGCGGGAGAGGTGTCCGGGCGAGCGGCGCTGGTCGGACTGATGGACGGTGATGTCCAGGCCGGCGTAGCGGACCGCCTGGCGGCTGGAGCTGAAGCGGCGGGTGTCGCCGAGCTCGGCGAGGATCGCGACCGCGGTCAGCTCACCGATCCCGTAGAGGCCCATCAGCGCGCGACAGCCGGCCTGGCGGCGCGCGTAGCGACGCAGCTCGTCCGTGATCGGCGCCGCCTGGCTGTCGAGCGCGTCGATCATCGCCAGCGCGACCGTGACCTGTTCGCGTGCCGCGTCCGGCAACGCGAGACCGCTGCAGCCAGGCGCGGTTCGCGGCCGTGAGCAGCCCGGCCTTCTGCGGGTGTCCGTGGTGATAGAGCACCGCGTGGATGCGCTGCTGCCACTCGCCGCGCTGATCGACCAGGGCGTGCCGCAACCTGACCCTGGCGCGCAGATCGAGCAGGTGCTCGGGCGCGATGTAGGACTCCGGCAACCGGCCGGTCATCAACAGCTCGCGCAGATGCCGCGCGTCGCCGCGGTCGGTCTTGGCGCGCTTCTTGTTGCCCTTCAACGCGCTCGCTTCGGCCGGCTCGGCCAGATGCGGTTCAGCACCGACCGCGAGGAGTTCCTCGACCACGAACCGCCACCCGGTCGTGGCCTCCAACGCCACCTCGAGCGGCCGACCCGCGAACCGCGCCAAGAACCGCGCGACACCGGCACGGTCGGCCGGCATCACCCGCGCGCGCGACACCTCGCCCGACTCGGTGTCCAGCCAATCCGCAGTGATCTGCGCGCGGTGCTGATCCAGACCCATCACGATCGTCACGGCAGCCTCCTCGAGCCCATGACGCGGACCACCCGCGCCCGCCCGTGGCCTACACCCCGGTCAGGACGACACCCGGCTCATGCCATCTTTGCCTGAGGCTGTCGCATAAGTCCGGCGCGGCCGCTCAGCCTCCGAAGGCGACGCAGAATGAGCGGTTCTAACGCCTTCGGGAAGGTCTCCGAGGCAAATCAGTCGCCGCGAAACGGACCATTCCGAGCCGCCGCCGATATATGCGACAGCCTCGCCTTGAAACGGCAGCAGGGCGCGGGCCGGCTTCGCCACACGCGCCGCTGCGGAGACTCCTCCGAGGGATAGCGAGGCCGGGATGGCATGTCGTTGCCGAGAGCGCGACACCGCGGGGCCGTCGTGTCGGCCGGGCTGATCAGACCGAGATGGACACGGGGAAGGTCGCGAGCCAGATCAGTGTCCCGACGAAGAGCGTGTAGCCCAACGCGACGATCGTGACCCGGGAGCGGACGGCGTCGAGCTTGGTGCTGATGCCGGCAAAGAACAGCGACGACGCGAACAGGACGACCGCTAAGACATAGTTGTCTGAGCGCTGGTTGTCGACCTTTGCCTCGGCTGTCGCCGCCTCCGCCGTCCGCGTCAGCGCCTGGGCCCTTCCCTGAGCGGCGAGGCGGTATTGCGGCATCGCGAAGGGAGTAAGCGGGGCGGCGGGGTTCTTCAGTGGCTTGGTGGCGACCCACGCGTCGAGTGCGGGCTTGAACTCGGCCCGGAACCGCTTGAAGTAGAAGTCACTGAGCGTCGTGTCGTTGGCCGCGTACGCACCGGTCCACGCGATGAACGTCGCTACGTCGAGCTGAGTCTGCTGTCCGGCGAGGGTCGACTGGGCCGTCGACTCGACGCGTGCGGCGTTCGCTCGGCTGAAGTTGATCGTCTGCACGCCACTCCATCGCGCCGACTGGTACGAGCTCCATGCGGTAGCGACGGTTGCGATCGCGAGCAGGACCGTGACGAGCAGCTCGATCTGGCGGTCGTGCCGTGCCGACCGAGCTCCCGCTGCGGCCTGATCGGACCGCTGCTGCGCCTCTTCTGGCGTGGGGACGTCAGCCATGGGGCGTCGACCGCGACGCGATCCACCCCAGCGCTCGCCGGCGGCGAAGAGAATCGCGGGAATTCTGCGTGGAGCCGCGCGCCATGCCGTCATTCTTCGCCTGGTGTACGAGCGCTCCTGCTTCCGAATGCACTTCGATACTTCGCTTGTCGCGTCTGCGCCGCCTCCAGCGCCCTGCTCCTATCGCCTCGATGCGATGGCGCGCCGTCCGGCGCGGTGACTGCTGCTTCTCGTCGAGGCTGTCGCGCAAATAGCCCGCGAGATGTTGTCTCCTCAACGGTGGGACGAGCACGGCCGAGCAGCGGCTTCCTGGCGCCGCCATCCCAGGCAACGGATCGCTCATGACAGCCGAGGCACCAGTTGTCCCACGACCAATTGACGCACCCGCATCTGGACCGGTTTGTGCGACAGCCTCCGTCCGGAGTTGCAGCCCCGCGGGCAGCGTTACGGACGCCCTCAGGAGCGCGATCTCGCGCATCCGCGCGGGGGCTTGCGCTCGGTGGCGGCGTACGATGACCCCCGATGACTGGGCCGAGAAAGTCCCGCGTGGCGTCCTGGCGCGAGCTGCCGCCCGCTGAGATGGCTGCTCATCTGCTCGCCACGCCCACGATCACCGACGGTGCCTGGACGTCGGAGCCGCGCCTGCCTCGCGAGAAGCGCTCGGACTTCGTGTGCCGCGTCCTGCTCGGCGAGACGCCTGAGGCCGCGCCGGAGATGCCTAGCCTCGATCCACCGGTCCGGTAGGGCGGTGGCGTCCGGGTCACCAACAAGAATGACCTCCTGAGCAGGGAGAAAGCGACCGATTCCGGCGGTCGCGTCCTGCGTCAGGAGGTCACCTTGAGGGTGCAGGATGACGAGGCTGTCGGACTGGATGGCCTGCGGGTCGAGTTCGACGATGAGCGGGTCGTCTCGGACGCGGGCGTGGCGCTGGTCGCGACGCTCGTCAAGCGGTTGGGGGTCGAGGTAGTGGCGGGGCGGTTGGTGCGGTTGCGGCGCGATCGTCCGGGCGCCGCCAACGCGGGGCGCAAGGTGATGGCGTTGGTCTTCGCGATGGTGCTGGGCGCCGACTGGAGTGTGGCCTGCTCCCCGGCGGCGTTGTCAGCTCAGGCCGCGGGGGTTTGTAGGTCTCCGAGGGCATCGTCCCAGGTCTGGGCGACCTCGGCTGGCGTGCGGTAGTTCAGCCCGCTGTGCGGGCGGTGGTGGTAGCCGTCGATGTGAGTGCCGATCACCTCCCTGGCCTCGTCGAGGGTCTCGAACTCGTGCAGCCAGACGCAGCGCTCTTTGAGCTTGCCGAACCAGGACTCGATGAAGGCCTGGCTCTCGGGGTCGCGGTAGCCGCCGCGGCGGTGCGCGATCCCCAGGCCCGAGAGCACGAGCTTGAATGCCCTGGCGGTGAACGCGGATCCGTTGTCGGTGCCCAGCGTCAGCGTCTGAGGCCGGATCG
>CAVROM010000002.1:0-325551 GCA_963722815.1 uncultured Solirubrobacteraceae bacterium | reverse complement strand
GCCGGCACGCTGCTGGCGACGCGCGCGGCATCAGCGCGCTGAACGTCGCCCTCGTCCAGGCGCGCAGCCGCGGCGCCGATCCCGAGCGCGCGCTGCGCGATGGGGAGCGGCTGTGCCGCGACGCGGCGGCTCGCGGCGCGGACGTGGTCCTCTTCCCCGAGCTGTGGCAGCTCGGCTACACCTCCTGGAGAGCCGACCCGGCGCAGCGCGCGGCGTGGCTGGCGCACGCCACGACCCTCGACGGGCCGTTCGTCTCCTCGCTTCCTCGCGCTGGCGCGCGAGCTCGGCATCGCGATTGCCCTGACGTACCTGGAGCGCTGGCCCGGCGCCCCGCGCAACACCGTCGCGCTGATCGACCGCCACGGCGAGGTGGTGCTGACCTACGCCAAGGTGCACACCTGCGACTTCGGCATGGAAGCGGCGTGCACGCCCGGCGACGAATTCCGCGTCGCCGATCTCGACACCGTGCGGGGTGCCGTCAAGGTCGGCGCGATGATCTGTTACGACCGCGAGTTCCCCGAGTGCGCGCGCGTCTTGATGCTCAGGGCGCGGAGCTCATCCTCACGCCGAACGCGTGCGAGCTGGACGTCGAGCCGGCTCGGCCAGTTCCGCGCCCGCGCGTTCGAGAACATGGTCGGCGTCGCGATGGCCAACTACGCCACGCCGGACCCGGCCGACGACCAGAGCCACCTGGCCCCGCTCGACGTCTGCAACGGGCACTCGGTCGCGTTCAGCGGCATCAAGTACGACCGCGCGGGCAACGGCCTCGATCACAAGCTCGTCGAGGCGGGCGAGGGGGAGGAGCTTCCCATCGCGACGTTCGACCTCGATGCGCTGCGCGCCTACCGCGAGCACGAGACCGGTGGTGACGCGTACCGCAAGCCCGGGGCCTACGGCGCGCTGGTGGACGACGCCCCGTTGCCGGTGTTCGCCCGCGCGGACAGCCGCCGGACACCGTGACACGGAGGGGGAGGGATTCGAACCCTCGGTACCGGGGTTACCGGCACAACGGTTTTCGAGACCGCCCGATTCAGCCACTCTCGCACCCCTCCGAGAGCGGCTCCAGGCGTAGCGGGACTCAGCCCCTGCGGGCGGCGAAGAACTCGCGCAGGAGCCCCGCGCATTCGTCCGCCAGCACGCCGCCCTCGACGACCGGGCGGTGGTTCAGGCGCGGCTCGGCGAGCACGTCGAGGACGCTGCCGGCGGCGCCCGCCTTCGGGTCGGCCGTGCCGTAGACCACGCGCGGCACGCGCGCGAGGACGATCGCGCCCGCGCACATCGCGCACGGCTCGAGCGTGACGTAGAGCGTGCAGTCGAGCAGGCGCCAGCTCCCGCGACGGCGGGCCGCGGCCTGCAGCGCGAGCGTCTCGGCGTGCGCGGTCGGGTCCTGCCGGCGCTCGCGCTCGTTGTGCCCGGCGCCCACCACCTCGCCCTGGTGGACGACCACCGCGCCGACCGGGACGTCGGCGTGCGCGAGCGCCTTCCGGGCCTCGGCGATCGCGATCGCCATGAATTCCTTATCCATCTGCGCCATTGTCACCAGCGCGAATAAGTCGCGTCCGCCCCCTTGTGGTGAAACTTCTTCGTGTCGACACTGTTCTGTAGTTGCCCTTGCCGCTCCCCCGCCCTCTCCGTCGCTCCCCTCTCCTGCTCGCCGGCCTCCTGGCCGGCGTGTTCGTGCATGCGCCGGCGGCGGGCGCGGCGACCTCGACGCCGCCCAACGTGCACGCCGGTTCCGCGTACGTGCCCAACGAGGTCATCGTCCGCTACAAGCCGACCGCGACCAAGCGCGTGCGCGCGGCGGCCCAGCGCGCCACCGGCGCCGGTGACCCGGAGATCTTCGCGCCCTACACGCGCGTCCTGAAGATCAAGGACGGCGAGAGCGTCGCCGCCACGATCGCGGAGCTCAAGCGCCGCCCCGGCGTCCTCGACGCCTACCCGAACGTCGATCGCCCACGCCAGCTACGTGCCCAACGACAAGGGCAACTCCGGCGTGCTCGGCGGCTGGCAGGCGCTGCAGTGGAACTTCGGCCCCGAGTCCGGCGTCAACGCGCCGGCGGCGTGGGATCGCCTGAACGCGGTCGGCCGCCCGGGCGGCGCCGGCGTCAAGGTGGCGGTGCTCGACACCGGCGTCGCCTACGCCAGGCACCGCGGCTTCCGGCGCTCGCCCGACCTGCTCAACCGCTTCCTCAGGGGCTTCGACTTCGTCGACGACGACGCCTATCCCGACGACCTCAACGGCCACGGCACGCATGTCGCGAGCACGATCGCCGAGACGACCGGCAACGGCCTCGGCGTCACCGGGCTCGCCTACGGCGTGCGGTTGATGCCCGTGCGCGTGCTCGACCGCGCCGGCACCGGCGACTCGGTCGCGATCAGCGCCGGGCTGCGCTACGCCGCCCGCAAGGGCGCCAAGGTGATCAACCTCTCGTTCGAGTTCGACTCGAGCGTCACCCGCGGCCAGATCCCCGACATCCTCGACGCGCTGCGCTACGCCCGCCGCAAGGGCGCGCTCGTCATCGGCGCCTCGGGCAACTTCTCCGCCCACGCGGTCGCCTACCCGGCGCGCGCGGGCGACGTGATGTCGGTCGGCGCGACCACGGAGCACCTGTGCCAGGCGGACTACTCCAACTCCGGCAGCAAGCTCGACATCTCCGCTCCCGGCGGCGGCCTCGACGCCGACATCCCCGGCGACCCGAACTGCCGCCCCGGCGCCGACCCGGTCGGCCGCGACATCTACCAGATGACCTACTCGACGCGGTCGGTGCGCCACTTCGGGCTGCCGAGCGGCTACGTCGGGACGTCGATGGCCGCGCCGCACGTGTCCGCGACCGCCGCGCTGGTGATCGCCTCCGGCGTCATCGGCCGCAACCCGACGCCCGCCCAGGTCGAGGCGCGGCTGAAGGCGACGGCGCGCGACCTCGGCACGCCCGGCCCCGACTCGCGCTACGGCGCGGGCATGGTCGACGCGGCGCGCGCGGTCACGCCCTGAAGACTCAGGTCGTCCGGATGATCAGCACGCTGCAGGGCGCGTGGTGCGAGACCTTGTTCGGCACCGAGCCGAGCAGGAAGCGCTTGGTGCCGGTCATGCCCTTGTTGCCGACCACGATCAGATCGGCGTTGGTCTCCTCCGCGACGTCGAGGATCGCGTCGGCGGCGTCGCCCTCGCGCGCGAAGGTGTCGACCTTCACGCCCGCGCCCCCGACGTTCTCGGCCGCCTCCTTCAGCGTGGCCTCGACGTCCTCGCGCGGGTTGACCATCCACTCCATGTCCTTCGGCACCTCGCGCTTCTCCTCGCGGAGCCGGTTGCCGGACACCGGCTCGTACGCGGACACGAGGCTGACCGAGGCTCCGACCTGCCGCGCCAGCTCAGTCGCCTGCAGGACCGCCTTGCCCGCCGTCTCGGATCCGTCCGTCCCCACCACGATTGAGCTGAACATGGTGCGCGATCATAAGTGAACCCCGCGTGATCGACCTGCACTCCCACATCCTCCCCGGCGTCGACGACGGCCCGCCCACGGTCGAAGGATCGCTCGAGCTGGCCCGCGCGGCGGTGGCGGCAGATACGCAGACGATCCTCGCGACGCCGCACATCAACGACGACCGCAGCATCGACGCGGCGCGCGTGGCGGCGGGGCTCGAGGCGCTACGGCCCGCGCTGGCGGCGGCGGAGATCCCGCTCGAGGTGCTGCCGGGCGGGGAGATCGCGATGTGGCGGCTCGGCGACCTCGACGACGCGGCGCTGCGCACGCTGGCGCTCGGCGGCGGCCCGTACCTGCTCGTCGAGAGCCCGTTCTCGCCCGCCATCGGCGCCTTCGAGCCGCTGGTGCTCGACCTGCTCGGGCGCGGGCACCGCGTCCTGCTCGCCCACCCGGAGCGCTGCCCCGCCTTCCACCGCGACCCCGAGCGCCTGCAGCGCCTAGTCGACGCGGGCGTGCTGGTGCAGATCACCGCCGGCTCGATGACCGGCGGCTTCGGCTCGACCGTGCGGCGCCTCACCGCCACGATGCTCCGCAGCGGCGTCGTGCACGTGGTCGCCTCCGACGCCCACGACGCGGTCAAGCGCCCGCCCGGCCTCAACGACGGCTTCGCCTCGCTCGAGCGCGAGCTGCCGGGCCTCGCCGAGCTGCAGCCGTGGATGACCGAGCAGGTCCCGCGCGCGATCCTCGACGGCACGCCGCTCCCGGAGCGGCCGCCGCTGCCCAAGGAGGCCGGCTTCCTGCGCCGGCTCGGGCTCAGAGCTTGACGATCGCGATCACGATGCTCGCGAGCACGCACACCACGATCAGCACCTGCATCCAGTAGAGAAACGGGCTCACGGCCCGTCCAAGGCTAGGGGTTCCTCGGGTGGGCCGCGCGTGCATGGGCGGGACGCAGGCGGATGCCTGGCGAGAACGCAGGGAGGGTGCCAGGGCGGAGCCCTTGCCCCGACCGAGGACATGGCCAGGCGCCGGCTGCGCCCGTCCAGGCGCGTGGGGGTCCGCCGGAGGGGGCCCCTTAGGCGACGCGTTCCGCGCGCCCGCTCGCGGTGACGGTCGTGACCGGCAGGCCGAGGACGTTGAGCTTGGACGGCAGGTCGAGGTGCAGCCAGCGCGAGACGCGCTTCGGCAGCGTCGACAGGATGATCTCGTCGAAGCCGTGCAGGTTGACGGCGTCCTGGATCGCGTCCATCGGCTCCGGCGCGCCGACCATGCCGGTGACCTCGGAGCCCGCCGCCTCCTCGAGCAGCGGCAGGGCGAGCTCGAGCGTGCTCTGCGCCTCGGTCTCGGCGTGGTCCTCGGGGTCGGCGAAGCGCTCGACGCCGCTCGACGTGTTCGGCACCAGCAGCATGAACCGCGCCGGGCCGCGCTCGGCGCGCTCTTTCACGGCTGAGATCAGCGCTGGGGTCGCCGCAGTGCGGTTGGCGACCACGAGAACGCGGGCGGGCTGGTCGGAGGACTCCATGCGGAACTCCTTGTGACGCGGACGGCCGGTGCGGCCGGAGTCTACGGGGCTGGGCGCCAAGCCAGGGACTTGTGCCTAGCGGGGGGCTAGTTGAGTCCGGCGTGCACGCTGGCGACCCGGCCCACGACCCGGCGGTGCCGGTGGTGGCGCGGGACGAGCGCGATGCGTGCGCGGCGTGCGCGCATGCGGGCCTTCTGGCGGCGGGCGGCGGAGCGCTTCTTCGCCCGCTTCTTGGCGGCGACGCGGGTGCCGTTCTGGCGCGCGGCGACCCGCGCGGAGCCCTGGACGACGCCGAACTCGGTCACGTAGGTGGCGCCGGACCCGTCCTTCGCATTCGGGTTGCCGGCGATCACGCCGAAGCCGATCTGGCGGTACTGGGGCTGGAGGATGTTGGCGCGGTGGCCGGGCGAGTTCATCCAGGCGAGCATGATCGCCCGCGGGCTGGCGAGGTCGCCGGTGCCCCACGCGAGGTTCTCGCCGATCCGCCAGGCGCCGCCACCCGACAGGTAGCCGGTGGCGCGGATGCGCTCGGCGGGCTGGGAGCCGTCGCGGCCCTCGTGGGCGAAGTACTGGTGGTCGACCATGTCCCCGCCGTGCGCGAGCGCGGCGCGCTGCAGCTGGCGGTCGGGCTTGAGCGCGGTCAGCCCGCGCGAGGCGCGCTCGGCGTTGAGCAGGCAGAAGGTCGCGTCGGAGATCGTGGGGAGGTTGGTCGTGTCCGGCTGCAGGTCGGCGTTGGCGCAGGCGGTCGCGCCGGCGACGCCCTCGTTGAGGTTCGGCGCCTGGCGCAGCACGCGCGGGTCGATCGTGCGCGCCTTGGAGAGCTCCTGCTCGCGGCCGCCGCTGGTGTCGGTGATCGCGCCGCCGAGCTGCCCGCCGGTGACCCCGATGCTCATCGGCCCGACGCGGCCGCCGGGGGCGGTCTGGGGCGTCGAGGGAGCGCCATTGGAGCCGCAGCCTGCGAGGCTCGCGGCGGCCAGGAGTGCAGGGAGCAGCGCGGAGCGCTTCATAGACCACCTATCGGGGCCGTCAGCGCGAAACTTGAGCCGTTTGGGTCAGCCGCCGTACACGCCGGGCGCGGCCAGCCAGACCCGCGGGCCGAGGTCGGCGAACGCCTCGACCACCTCCGGATCGAACTGCGTCCCGGCGCCGCCCTCGATCTCCGCGGCGGCGTCCTCGACGCTGAACGCCTCCTTGTACGGGCGCTCGTGGACGAGCACGTCGAAGACGTCGGCGACGTGGACGAGCCGCCCCACGAGCGGGATGTCGGCGCCCGTCAGCGCGTCGGGGTAGCCGGTGCCGTCCCACCGCTCGTGGTGGGAGCGGGCGATGCTCTCGGCGACCTCGAGCAGCTCCGACTCGCCCTCGGCGAGCACGCGCGCGCCCGCCTCGGCGTGGGTCTTGACCACCTCGAACTCGGCGGTCGACAGCCGGCCGGGCTTGAGCAGGATCGAGTCGGGGATGGCGATCTTGCCGACGTCGTGCAGCGGCGCGGCGTGGCGGATGTGGGTGATCGAGAGCTCCGAGAGGCCGAGCCGCCGGCCGAGCCGGGCGGCGAGCGCGGCGACGCGCTCCATGTGCTCGGGCGTGTTGTCGTCGCGGTATTCGGCGGCCAGCGCGAGCCGCCGCAGCATCTCGATGCGGGCCGACTCGAGATCGCGCCGGCGCGCGACGGTCTGGGCCGCCAGCGCCGACTCGACGTCGCGCACGCGGCGGTCGAGCGCGGCGCGATCGAGGAGGGCCCGCAGCCGCACCGCGGTGGCGGTCGTGCCGCTGGGCGGATCGAGGTCCGCGGCGCCCAGGACCGGCGGGCCGGAGCGCAGCTCGAGCGGGTCGAGCAGGTCGCGCAACTCGGTCTCGGCGGCGCCGATCGCGACGATCACGTCGGGGCGCGCGGCGAGCGCCGCCTGGGCTGCCGCCTCGGCGTCCGGCGCCACCGTCACCTGCGCGGCCGCGGCGGCGAGGCTCGCCCCCAGCGCCTTGGCGTCGTCCGGCTCCCCGCCCGCGATGAGCACGCGGGTACCGGCCAGCGCGTCGTCCATAATCGACCATCATGGCGGAACCCGAAGACCCACGCCTCGGCACCGAGATCGCCGGTTACCGCATCGAAGAGCGGATCGGCCGGGGCGGCATGGGCGTGGTCTACCGCGCGCAGCACATGAACCTGCAGCGCCGCGCGGCGATCAAGATCATCGCCCCGGAGTTCGCCGACACCAAGGGCTTCCGCTCGCGCTTCATCCGCGAGGCGCGGATCGCCGCCGCACTCCAGCACCCCAACATCGTCACGGTCTACGACGCCGGCCAGTCGGGCCAGACGCTCTACATCGCGATGCAGTTCATCCGCGGCTCCGACCTCGCGGCGATCCTCAACGAGGAGGGGCGGCTGCGGCCCTACCGGGCGATCGACGTCTGCCGCCAGGTCGCCTCGGCGCTCGACGCCGCGCACGGCATGGCGCTGATCCACCGCGACGTCAAGCCGGGCAACGTGCTGATCGAGGGCCGCCGCGCGTACCTGACCGATTTCGGCCTGACCAAGCGCTCCGGCGGCTCCAGGTCGGGGCTGACCCAGGCCGGCGAGCTGGTGGGGACGATCCACTACGTCGCGCCCGAGCAGATCGAGGCCGGCGACGTCGATGCGCGCACCGACGTCTATTCGCTCGCCTGCCTGCTGTTCCACTGCCTCACGGGCCACGTGCCGTTCGAGCGCGACACCGACGTGGCGGTCATCTACGCGCACCTGAGCGAGACGCCGCCGAAGCTCACCGACGTGCGGCCGGAGCTGCCGGCGGGGCTCGACGCGGTGATCGCCAAAGGGCTCGACAAGTCGCCCGAGCGCCGCTTCCAGTCCTGTAGCGACCTGATGTCGGCGGCGCGCGTGGTGATCGACGCCGCCGGGCCGCTGGCTGACACCGTGCCGGGGCGCGGCGTGCCCGCGGGTGGGGACGCGCCGGACATGGTGACCGCGGTCGGGCGCAAGCTGCCCACCGACAGCGCGCCGACGGTGGTCCCCGACTCCGAGCGGCGCTCCCGGATGCTGCTGGCCGGGCTCGACCAGCGCACGCAGGCGATCGTGCAGGTGGCGGTCGGCGACCGCTGCGAGGTCGAGCAGGCGGGCGAGGGCGACGACCTGCTGGAGACGATCCGCGACCGCCGGCCGGACCTGCTCGTGCTCGACTGGAACGCGCCCGTGCTGGCCTCGCGCGACGTGCTCGAGGAGCTGCGCGCCGACCCGGTGACGCGCGAGTCGAAGGTGCTGCTCGTCGTGCGCGACAAGCAGGCGCGTACCCGCGAGGTCGCCCGCGCCGATGCGGACGAGACGCTCGCGACGCCGTTCTCCCCTCTCCAGCTGCAGGTGAAGCTGCGCAAGCTCCTGGGCGCCGACGCGGTCGCCATATGAGCTCGTGTGGCTGAGGGTCCTGTCCGGCGCGGACGCCGGGCGGACGGTCGAGGTGCCGGAGGACCGGCCGTTCCTCCTCGGGCGCGTCCAGGGCTGCGACCTCGTCATCCGTGACGAGCGCGCGTCGCGCCAGCACGCCGAGCTGCGAGCGGAGCCGGCGGGTGGGGTGCGGGTGGTCGACCTCAGCTCGGCCAACGGCACGTTCGTGGACGGCCGGCGCGTCTCCGAGGCGCTGCTGGCCGGGGGCGAGGAGCTGGTGGTCGGCGGCGTCGAGATCGCCGTGCTGGCGCGGCGGCCGGCGTCGGAGGGCGGCGAGGCCCCGGCGCCGACGTGGTCGGTCGTGGGGCGCGCGACCCGGGGGGCGCGGCGCGCGACGTGGGCCGCGGTGGGGGCCGCTGTGGTGGCGCTGATCGCGGTGGCGGTGCTGCTGCTGAGCGGGGGCGGCGGGGACGAGGACCGGGTGCCGGCGGTGGTGCGCGAGGTATCGCCGTCGACCGTGCTGGTCCAGGCGCGGAGGGGCACGCAGCAGACCGCGACGGGCTCGGGCTGGGTGCTCGATGCGCGGCAGGGCCTGGTCGTCACCGCCGGGCACGTCGTGAACGCGGGCGAGCGCTTCCGGGTCGGCGGGAAGGAGGCGACGGTGGTCGCGGCCGCGCCGTGCGAGGACCTGGCGCTGCTCCGGGCGACCAGCGCGGACGGTTTGTCCGCCGCGCGGTTGGGCCGCGGCTCGAGCGTCGAGCAAGGCGAGACCGTGGTCGCGCTCGGCTACGCCGCCAACGCGGCCCCGGGCGACGCGGTCACCTCCACCCGCGGCGTCGTCTCCGCCACCAGCACCGCGTTTCGCGACCCCGCTCCCGACGTGCCCGCGTACCAGGACGCGATCCAGACCGACACCGCGCTGAACCCGGGCAACTCCGGCGGGCCACTCGTCGACCTCGACGGCCGCGTGATCGGCGTCAACGCCGCGGCGCGCACGACCGGCTCCGACGGCCGCGCGCTCGAGGGCCAGAACTTCGCGATCAGCATCGACCGCGCGCGCGGCGTGCTGCGCCAGCTGCGGCGAGGGAAGTCGCTGGCCTGGACCGGCGCCAGCTTCGGCTACCCGACGACGGCCGAGCTCGTCGAGCGCAAGCTCCCCGCGGGGCTGTACGTGACGGGAGCGGTGCCGGGCACCCCGGCGGCCAAGGCGGGCATCGCCGGCCGCGGCGAGGTGCTCGTCGGCGTCGACGGCCGCCGCGTCGGCACGACGCTCCAGTCCTACTGCGAGGCGATGGCGGGCCACGCGAGCGGGAGCAAGGTGCGCCTCACCCTCGCCCGGCCGGGAGGGAAGACCCGCGAGGTGGAGATGGCGCTGGCGTGACCCTCGCCGTGATCTTGGCCGGGGGCCTCTCGCGCCGGATGGGGACGCCGAAGGCGACGGTGCGGCTGGGCGGGAGGCCGCTCATCGCCTGGCCCCTTGCCGCCGCCGCCGAGGCGGGGTTGGAGGCGGTGGTGGTGGCCAAGCCGGGTTCCTCCCTCCCGCCGCTGGAGGTGCCGGTGTGGGACGAGCCGGAGGCTCCCTCGCACCCCCTCACCGGGCTGGTCGCTGCGCTCGAGCGGGCGGGTGGGCCCGTCGTCGCGCTCGCGTGCGACATGCCGTTCGTCAGCCCCGGGCTGATCGCGCGGCTGGCGTCGGCGCGAGGGATTGCCGCGCCGGCGGGCGAGGCGTTTCCCGCCCGCTACGAGCCGTCGGCGCTGCCGCTCCTCCTCGCCGGCCTGGCGCGCGAGACCGCGGTGCGGGCGGTGCTGGCCGAGCTCGGCGCCGCTCCTGTCGAGGCCGATCCCGGGGAGCTCGTCGGGATCAACGACCCGGACGCGCTGGCGCGGGCCGAAGCCACGCTCAGCTGAGCGACTCGGCGATCCGCTGGGCCTCGGCGATGTCGCCGCCCGCCGCGAGCCAGCAGGCAATCGGCGCCGCCTTGCGCTCGGACGAATGCGCGGCCACGGAGGCGAGCTCGAGGATCGCCTCGATCGTGTCCTCGTCGGGCGCGGGCTTGCCCAATGCCTCGGCGAAGCGGGCGATCCATTCCTCTGCGGTGGGAGCCATGCCCGGACGTTAGCCTGCCCCCGGTGAGCGCAAACGCGGACGTCGCCATCGTCGGGGGCGGGATCATCGGCTGCGCGCTCGCCGCCTTTCTCGCCGAGGACGGCGCGCGCGTCCGGCTCTACGAGCGCGAGGAGGTCGCCGCCGGCGCGTCCGGCCGCAACTCCGGCCTGCTCCAGCACCCGATGGACGAGGCGCTGACGGACATCTTCGCGGCGTCCGAGGCGTTCTACGCCGAGCTCGGGCACGGGTTCGAGCTGCCGACGGAGGTCGTCGGCGTGCTCGTCGTGGGCGAGGACGCAGCGGCGCTGGAGCCGATCCGCACGGAGATCGCCGGGCAGTTCCCGGAGCTCGCCGCCGAGGCGCTCGACGCGCCCCACGACCTCGAGCCCGCGCTCGCCGACGACCTCGCCGCCTTCCGCCTCGACACCGGCCGCCCCGTCCCACCCGCCGCCGCCACCCGGGCGTTCGCCGCCCGCGCCCGCGAGGCCGGCGCGGAGATCCGCGAAGGCGTGCTCGCCACGCCGATCGTCGAAGGCGCGCGCGCCGTGGGGGTCCGCACGCCGCAGGGAGAGGAGCCCGCCTGCGCGGTCGTCGTGGCCGCCGGCCCGTGGAGCGCCGCGCTCGTCGACCCCTCCGGCGCCTGGCGGCCGGTCGTGCCGTCGTGGGGCGTCAACGTCGAGCTCCGCCTCAGCCACCCGCCGCGCCACTCGATCGAGGAGACCGGCATCGAGAGCCTCAAGACCTCGGGCGGCGCCGCCGGCCCGCTGTTCAGCATCGTCACCCGCGGCGGCGTCTCCGCGCTCGGCTCGACGTTCCTGCCCGAGCAGCCGGACCCCGCCGAGCTCGCGCCCGCCCTGCTCGAGCGCGGCACGCGCTTCATCCCCCAGCTGGCCGGCACCCACGCCGCCTCGGTCCGCGCCTGCGCGCGCCCCGCCAGCCCCGACGGCCGCCCGCTGCTCGGCCCGCTCGCCACGCAGGGTCTCTTCCTGGCCACCGGCCACGGCCCGTGGGGCGTCTCGCTCGGCCCCGGCTCCGCCCGGCTCGTCGCCGACGCGGTCCTCGGCAAGCCGGCGAAGATCCCGCCGGAGCTCGCCGCGACGCGGTTCTAGGCCGCGGCCACCGAGTCCCGGGACACGCTCGGCGGCGCCGGGCGCCCCAACAGGAAGCCCTGGCCGTAGCGGCACCCGAGCGCGAGCAGCGCGTCGCGCTGCGCCTCGGTCTCGATCCCCTCCGGCACCACGGTCAGCCCCAGCGAGCGCGCCATCGTCGCGATCGCCTCGACCAGCGCCGCGGCGCGCGTGTCCTCGGTCATCTCGGCCACGAACGCACGGTCGATCTTCAGCGCGTCGAGCGGGAAGCGCTGGAGGTATGCGAGCGACGAGTAGCCGGTCCCGAAGTCGTCGAGCACGAGCAGGACGCCGAGCGCCTTCAGCTCGTGCAGCACCGGCAGCGGCGCGTCGGCCTCCTCGAACAGCGCGGTCTCGGTCAGCTCCAGCCACAGCCGGCCGGCCGGCAGCCCGGTGCTGTCGAGCGCCTCGACGACGTGCTCGACGATCCCCGGATGGGCGAGCTGGCGCGCGGAGAGGTTGACGCTCACCGGCGGCCCGTCGGCCCCCAGCGCCGCGGCCTGGGCGCACGCCTCGAGCAGCGCCCAGCGGCCCAGCGGCACGATCAGCCCGCTCTCCTCGGCGACCGGGATGAACTCGCCGGGCGACACCGAGCCGCGCACGGGATGGCGCCAGCGCATCAGCGCCTCGAGCGCCAGCGTCGCGCCGCTCGCGAGGTCGACCACCGGCTGGTAGTGCAGGACGAGCTGGTCGGTGCCGAGCGCGACCCGCAGCCCGGTCTCGATCTCGAGCCGCGCCATCGCCTGCGCGCGCATCGGGGCGTCGAACAGCTCGCAGCGTCCGCGGCCGCGCGCCTTCGCGCGGTACAGCGCGGCGTCGGCGTCGCGCAAGAGCCCCTCGGCGTCGCTGTCGGCGCCGGCGTAGGCGACCCCGAACGAGGCCGAGATGTAGACCGGCGCGCCGCCGACCTGGAGCGGCTCGTCGAGCTCCGCGGCGAGCCGCCTGGCGAGTTCGAGCGCCTGCTCCTCGCTCCCCACGCCGTCGCACAGCACGACGAACTCGTCGCCGCCGAAGCGCGCGACCGTGTCCGTGTCCCGCACCGCGGCGGCGAGCCGCGGCGCGACCGCGCACAGCAGCTCGTCACCGGCGTGGTGGCCGAGCGAGTCGTTGATCAGCTTGAACTGGTCGAGGTCGGCGATCAGGACGGCCGGCAGCGGCCCGCCGCGGCGCGCGCGGGCGAGCGTGAGCGCCAGCCGGTCGGCGAACAGGTCGCGGTTCGGCAGCCCGGTCAGCGGGTCGTGCAGCGCGCGGTGGACGGCGGCCTCCTCGCGCGTCGAGCGCTCGATCGCCGAACCCATGACGTTGGCGACGACGTGCAGGAACGACGACTCCTCGTGAGTCCAGGAGCGGCGCTCGCGGCTGAACACCGCGACCATGCCGGCCGGCCCGTCGCGGCCCTCGACGGAGACGCCCATGGTGCTGCGCATGCCGGAGGCGAGCAGTCCCGCCGAGGCGTCGAGCTCGCTGTTGGCCAGGTCCTCGACCACCAGCGGCCCGTCGGTCCCGAACACCAGCCCGGCGAGCGAGCGCTCGCGCATCGTCCAGCGCTCGCCCTGGCTGCGGCCGATGTCGGTGCCGTGGACCGCGAGGCAGTGCAACTCGACGCCGTCGACTTCGATGATCTGGCAGGTGTCCGCGCCGAGCCGCTCGGCGACGACCTCCGCGAGCCGCTCGGCCAGCTCGCGCATGTCGGCGGCGACCAGCGCGATCCGGCCGAGCTCCGCGGCGGCCTCGCTGTAGCGGGCACGGCGGTCGAGCGCCTCGGCGGTGCGGCGCTGCTCGGAGATGTCCCGGATCTGGGACTGCAGGGAGACGGGGCGGCCACGCTCGTCGCGGACGAGGGAGACGGTCACCTCTCCCAGCACGTGCGTGCCGTCGGCCTGCCGGTAGCGCTTCTCAATCGTGTAGTGCGCCATCTCGCCGGCGAGCAGCGACTCATGGAGCCCGCGCTGGACGAGCATGTCCTCGGGCTCGCTGAACGCGGCGACGTTCTCGCCCACGATGTCGGCGACTTCCCGGCCCAGGAACTTCGCGAGCGCCCGATTGACGTCGAGCACCGTCATGTCGAGTTCGGCGAGCGCCATCGGCGTCGGCGAGTCCTCGAAGACGCGACGGAAGCGCTGCTCGGCGACGCTCAGCGAGGTGGAGGAGGTGCCCAGCAGCGCGCCGGCGCGTGCGCGCGCGGACCTGAGGAGATGGGCGGGCGACGTCATGTCAGGGATCCCTGAGTGGTGCAGTCGGCGGAATCCCGCTCCGCCTTGAGCCCACGCGCGCGACAATCGATGTTCGTGCCGCCCTCCGATCCCCCCGCCCCGACCACCACCGGGCTCGCGCACGTCGCCACCGTGTCGTTCCTGGCGGCCCGCGCAGCGCCGTCGGCGCAGTTCTGGATTGCGCTCGCGGGCGGGATCGCGCTCGCGCGCGCGGCGGCGCTCCGGGGCGTGCGCGCCGGCTACGGGGCGAGCGCGGCAGCGATGTTGCAGACCGTGGCGGTCATGGGCCCCGCGCGCGTGAACGGCCCACTCACCCAGGCGCTGACCGCCCCGCTGCTCGGCGCGCTGCACCGCCGCGGCAGCGGGCCTGCCGCTGCAGATCGCCGCCTGCTTCGCGATCCGCCTCACGCACTACGCCGTGCTGACCGCCGCCGCGATCTGGATCGTGCTCGGCGGCGTCGACGCCTATGTCGGCAGCTACGACACGCTCACCGGCTGGCTCGGGATCCTGCCGGAGGGTGAGCGCGGCGCGCTGATCGTGACGGTGGTGCTGAACGTCGGCCTCGCGGCCTTCTACACCGTCACCCAGGTACTCGTCTACCGCTGGGCGCTCAGTTCGTGGCCGGCGCAGCCGAGCGAGGTCCACGCGCTCGCGGCGGGGCCGTCGGAGGACCGCGGATCGAAGCGCTTCGATCCGCGCGCGATCACGCTCGCGGCGGGGATCGCCTTCGCGCTGCTGCTGAGCGGGACGTGGTGGGCGCTGCTGGCGAGCGTCGCCGCATGGCTGGCGGTGGCGTGGGCGGTCTCGCGCTGCGACCCGGAGGCGCTCGGGCTCGGGCTGGCGCTGACCGCGCTGCTGTTCGTCAGCGCGGCGGCGGCGACGCTGATCGCCGGCCTCGGCCTCGACGAGGCGCTGCAACGCGGCACCCGCGCCGGCCTGCTGGTCCTGGTGGCGACGTGGCTGCGCGCCGCGGCCGGGCCGGCCGGGCTGCGCGAGACCTTCCGCCGCGCGCTGTGGCGCATCCGCGCGGTACCACCGGCCCGTGAGGCGAGCGCGATCCTCGACGGCCTCGACTCCGGCGGCCGCCTGATCGCGTCGGGGCGCTCGCTGGTCGACGAGCTCGGGACGGTCGAGATGACGCCCAAGCCGGTGGCGGGTGTCGTCCGCAACTGGGTGGCGGCGGAGGCGGCGGGCTTCCGCGCGGGCGTCGCGGCCGCGCGAGCGCGGCTGAGGGCGGCGCCGCGCGACGGCCTGCTGGTCGCGCTGGCCGCGGTCCCCGCGCTGGCGCTGTTCGCGCACGGGTAGATGCGCGCCCCGATCCTCCTGGGAGTCGTGGCCGTGCTGGCGGTCGGGGGCTGCGGCGGCGACAAGAAGCCCACGCCCGGCTGGTCGCTGCCATCGGCCGCCACCGCGCACCTGCGCGCGCTCGGCCGGATCGGCGACCGCAACCGCAACACGCGGGCGGCCGGCACGCCCGGCTACGCCGCCTCGGTCGACTACGTCGCCGACCGGCTGCGCGCCGCCGGCTATCGCGTCCGGTTCCAGGCCGTCCCGTTCCCGGTCTTCCGCGACCGCACCCCGCCGGTCCTGCAGGTCGGCGGCAAGCGCATCCCGGTGCTGACGCTGCGCTACTCCGGCCCGGGGCGCGCGACCGCGCCGGTCGCGCTCGTCGGCCTCGCCTGCAGCCCCGCCGAGCTGCGCCGCGCGCGCGGGCGGATCGCGATCGCCGCCCGCGGACGCTGCCCGTTCCGCGCCAAGGCGCGCAACGCGGAGTAGGCGGGAGCGAGCGGGCTGGTGGTCGCCGACCCGCGCAGCGCGCTGCCGGTGGGCGGCTCGCTGATCCGGCCCGGGCTGGAGATCCCCGCCGTGTCGGCCGGCGCCGGAGCGCTCAAGCTCACCGGCCGCGCGCGGCTGGCGGTCGACACCGTGGCCGAGAACCGGCTCACACGCAACGTGATCGCCGAGCAACCCGGGCGGCCGCGGCGGGCCGTGATGGTCGGCGCCCACCTCGATTCCGTGCGCGAGGGGCCGGGCATCAACGACAACGGCAGCGGGGTGGCGGTCACGCTCGCGCTGGCCGAGCGCCTGCGCAACCAGCGCGGGCTGCGGTTCGGGTTCTGGGGCGCGGAGGAGCTCGGGCTCTACGGGTCGCGCCGCTACGTCGCCTCGCTCAGCCCCGCCGAGCGCCGCCGCATCGCCGGCTACCTCAACCTCGACATGCTCGGCTCGCCCAACGCCGTCCGCTACCTCTACGGCGCCGGCCGCGTGCGCGACGCACTCGTCAAGGCGCTGCGCGCGCGCAGGCTCCGCTACGAGACGATCACGATCGGCGCGAGCTCCGACCACGCGCCGTTCGCCGCCGCGGGCATCTCCGCCGCCGGGCTGTACTCGGGCTCGGAGGAGCGCAAGACGGCGCGCGAGGCGCGCGTGTTCGGCGGCCGCGCCGGGCGGCCGCTCGACCCCTGCTACCACCAGCGCTGCGATGTGCTCAACCGGGTCGACCGCGACGTCATGACCGAGCTCGGCGAAGCCGCCGGCCAGGCGCTGCGGGAGCTCTCCGGGTGACGCCCGAGGCTCGGCGGCGGCGGCTGGCCCTCGTGGTCGCCGCCGCGCTCGCGCTGGTGGTCGGCGTCGCGGTCGGCGCCGGCCACGACGACCCGCAGCCCCGCTCCACGGCCCCGCGCGCGAGCGCGACCCCGACGCCGCCGCCGGTCAAGGAGGCGCGCAAGCTCTTGCTCCGCCGCCAGGTCGGGCAGCTCGTGGTCATGCGCTTCGCCGGCTCCGGGCCGCCCGGCTACGTCCCCGAGGCGCTCAAGGCGGGCCGCGCCGCGGGCGTGATCCTGTTCAAGGACAACATCGCCTCCAAGCCCGCGCTCACGCGCCTGACCGCCCGGCTCCAGCGCGCGGCGGGTGGCGCTGCGCTCGTGGCCACCGACCAGGAGGGCGGCGAGATCCGCAACCTCACGTGGGCGGCGCCCGCGGCCGGCCAGGCCGCCGCGGCGACGCCGGAGCGCGCCCGCGCCGACGCCCGCGCCGCCGCCCACGACCTGCGCGCCGCGGGCGTCAACGTCAACCTCGCGCCGGTCGCCGACGTCGCGAGCGGCCCGGTGATGCGCGGCCGCTCCTTCCCCGGCGATGCGAAGCAGGTCGCGGCGCTCACCCGCGCGGCGGTCGAGGGCTACCGCGGCACCCACGTCGCCGCCACCGCCAAGCACTTCCCCGGCCTCGGCGCCGCGAGCGAGAACACCGACGACGCGCCGGTCAGCCTCACCCGCACGCCGGAGCAGTTGCTCGGCGAGGACCTGCCGCCGTTCCGCGCCGCGATCGCCGCGCGTGTGCCGCTCGTGATGGCGTCGCACGCCGTCTACCCCTCGCTCGACCCCGGCGCGATCGCCTCGCAGTCGTCCTACGTGCTCCAGCGGCTGCTGCGCCAACGGCTCGGGTTCCGCGGCGTGATCGTCACCGACTCGATCGAGGCGAAGGCGGTCACCGAGCGCTCCGGCCCTGCGGTCGCGGGCGTACGCTCGGTGCGCGCGGGCGCCGACCTGGTGCTCACGACCGGGCCCGGCAGCCACCTGCGGGTGCTGCGCGCGCTGCTCGCCGAGGCGCGGCGCTCGCCGGCGTTCCGCCGCCGCGTCGAGGAGTCCGCCGCGCGGGTGCTCGCGCTCAAGCGCGAGCTTGGATTGCACGCGCCGCGCCGGTAAGGCGAGACTACGCCGATGGAGATCGTGCTGGCCACGAACGGCCTCGTCGGCATCGGCGGCAGCGAGACGTACCTGCTGACCGTCGCCGAGCAGCTGCAGCGGCTCGGGCACGAGGTGACCGTGCATGCGGCCGAGGGCGGGGCGATGTCGGAGTACATGCTCTCCCGCGGGCTGCGCGTGGCGATCGGGGAGGCGGGGCTCCCCGCGACCTGCGACGCGCTGCTGGTCCAGGACGCGGCGATGGCCTACGCGCTCGCCGACCGCTGGCCCGAGACGCCGCAGGTGTTCCGCGCCCCGTCCGCCTACCACGACTTCCAGTCCCCGCCGCAGCTGCCGGGCGTCGTCGCGGTGGTCGTCGTGTGCAGCGACCGCATCGCGCGCCACCTCGAAGCGCTGGCCGGCGAGCGCCAAGTGGTGCGGCTGCGGCATCCGATCGACACCAAGCGGCTGAGCCCGCCGGGCGAGATCCGCGAGCGGCCGCGGCGCGCGGTGCTGCTCGGCAACTACGCGTCGGGGCGTCGCCGGGAGCTGCTTGTGGAGGCGTGGGGCGAGGCCGGGATCGAATGCGTGACCGTCGGCGCGCACGGCGTCTCGATGCCCGACCCGCTGAGCGAGATCGCCACGGCCGACATCGTGGTCGGGAAGTCGCGCGCGATCCTCGACGCGATGGCGTGCGGCCGCGCGGCCTACGTGCTCGACTTCGCCGGTGGCGACGGCTGGGTCACCCAGGAGCGCTACGCCGCGATGGAGGCCGACAACTTCGCGGGCCAGGCGACGGACTGGAGCCTCGACCGCGACCGCCTCGTCGCCGACCTCGCCGACTACGACCGGGACATGGGCCAGGTCAACCGCGAGCTCGTGCTCGCGCACCACGACGCGCGCACGCACGCCTACGAGCTCGTCGAGCTGTTCCGCTCGGTGAACCCGCACGCGGATCCGGCGACCGGGCCGCTGCGCGAGCTCGCGAGGCTCGTGCGGCTGCAATGGGCGACGGAGCAGGACGCGATGGTGCTGCGCCAGGCGCTGACCGCGCGCGCGGTCGTGGCGGAGCACTACGCGCGCAGCCTGGAGGAGGAACGCGAGCGCCTGCAGGCGCAGATCGCGACGCTGCAGGAGGCGGCCGAACCCGTCCCGGAACGCCGCCGGCGGTGGCGGTGAGCGGCCTCGTCGCGTCCGAGCGCGCGCCCGGTCTGTTCGTGGCGCCCGGCGTCGAGATCCCGGACGACGCCGTGCTCGGCGCCAACGTCGTGATCCACCCGGGCGTCGTCGTCGGCGCGGGCTGCGTCCTCCAGGACGGGGCCGTCATCGGCAAGCGGCCGGCGGTCGGGCGCCACACCACCACGCCGGAGCTGCAGCCCGACGCGGCGACCGTGCTCGAGCCGGGCGCCCAGGTCGGCTGCCACGGCGTCGTCGTGGCCGGCGCGTGGCTCGGCCCGGATGCGGTCGTGGGCGACCACTCGCTCATCCGCGAGGGCGCTCGGCTCGAGGCCGCGGCGATGGTCGGCCACGGCGGGGTGATCGGCCGCGGCTGCCGGATCGGCGCGCGGTCGAAGCTGATGGCCGGCGCGGTCCTCGGCCACGACATGGTGTTCGAGGAGGACGTGTTCTGCGGCCCGGGCCTGCGCATCACGGACGACCACACGATGGGCCGCCACCACGGGGTCGAGCTGCCGTTCGTGACCTTGCGGCGCGCGTGCCGGATCGGGGCGAACACGACGCTCATGACCGGCCTCGAGGTCGGGGAGGAGGCGATGGTCGGCGCGGGATCCGTCGTGACGAAGGACGTCGCCGCGCGCACGGTGGTGTTCGGCGTGCCCGCGCGGTACTTCCGCGACGTCACCGACGCGGAGCTGCGCGAGCGCCATCCGCCCGGGGTGCGGACATGATCGAGCTCGCCGGCGAGGTCGCGGCGGCGCTGTCGGGAGGCGGCGCCGTGGTCGCGCTCGAGTCGACGATCATCGCCCACGGCCTGCCCCGCCCCGACAACGCGCGGATCGCGCGCGAGATCGAGGCTGCGGTGCGGGAGCAGGGCGCTGCGCCGGCCACGATCGCGCTGCTCGACGGGACGGTGCGGGTCGGGCTCTCCGACGCGCAGCTCGACGCGGTCGCCTCGCGCGACGACGTCGCCAAGCTGAGCGCGCGCGACCTGCCGCTGGCGGCGGCGCGGGGCGCGAGCGGCGCGACCACGGTGGCCGCCACCGCGCACGTGGCCGCGCGGGTCGGCATCGGCGTGTTCGCGACCGGCGGGCTCGGCGGCGTCCACCGGGAGGCGCAGGAGACGTGGGACGAGTCGGCCGACCTCGTCGCGCTCTCGCGCACGGCGATCTGCGTGGTCTGCTCGGGCGTGAAGTCGATCCTCGACGTGCCGGCGACGCTCGAGCGGCTGGAGACGCTCGGGGTCGGCGTGGCGGGCTACGGCACCGATCGCTTCCCGGGCTTCTACCTCGCCGACTCCGGCCACCCGGCGCCGTGGCGGCTCGACTCGCCGGCGGAGGTGGCTGCGGCGCTGCGAGCGCGCGAGGAGCTCGGCATCGACGGCGCGCTGGTCGTCGCCAACCCGCTCGACGAGCAGCTCGACCCCGAGCTGCACGAGCGCGTGCTCGCCGAGGCCTTGGCGGCCGCGGGCGCGGAGGGGATCCGCGGGCGCGACGTGACCCCGTTCCTGCTCGCGCGCTTCCACGAGCAGACCGGCGGCGCGAGCCTGCGCGCGAACGTGCGGCTGGTGCTGCGCAACGCCGCGCTGGCGGGCCAGATCGCGGTGGCGGCGACATGACGAGCGTGATCGTGGTCGGCGACCTGATGGCCGACGTCGTCGCCACGGTGACCTCCCCGCTCGCCCACGCCTCCGACACGCCCGCCGAGATCGTCCGCCGCCCGGGCGGCGGCGGGGCCAACGTCGCCGCCCGGCTCGCCGCCGCCGGGGTGCCGACCCTGCTGGTCGCCCGCGTCGGCGAGGACAGCGCCGGCCAGGCCGCGCTCGCCGAGTTGCGCGAGGGTGGAGTCGAGCTCGAGATCGCCATCGACGCGCAGCGGCCGACGGGGACTTGCGTGGTGATCGTGGAGCCGGGCGGCGAGCGCACGATGCTCCCCGACCGCGGCGCCAACGCCGCGCTCGAGCCCGCCGACCTCCCGATCGACGAGTTCACCGCGGGCGAGCACCTCCACCTCTCCGGCTACACGCTGCTCGACCCCGGCTCGCGCTCGGCGGGCCTGGTGGCGCTCGAGCATGCGCGCGCCGCGGGCATGTCGATCTCCGTCGACCCGGCCTCCGCCGCGCCGCTGGCCGCCCTCGGCTCGGCGGCGTTCCTGGGCTGGACGCGCCGTGTCGGCCTGCTGCTCCCCAACGCCGAGGAGGCCGCGGTGCTGACCGGCGCGCGCGACCCCGAGGCCGCCGCCTGGGCGCTCGCCAAGGACGGCCGCGAGGTCGTGATCACGCTCGGCAAGGAAGGCGCGCTGTGGTCGGACGGCGAGCGCGTCGAGCGCGGGCGGGCGAGCCCGGCGCCGGCGCGGGTCGACTCCACCGGCGCCGGCGACGCCTTCACCGCCGGCTGGCTCGCCTCCCGGCTCAGCGGGGAGGAGCCGGCGGAGGCGCTGGCCGCGGCCAACTTCGCCGCGGCGCAGGTGCTGAAGGAGGCGGGCGCCCGCTAGGGACGCGCGCCGGGCTGGACCACGAATGTCACCTCGATGGTCACTATGTCGGATCGAGGTGACATTCGTGGCGCGGGGAGCCCTCAGCGGCGGAAGCTCGCGCTCGTCGCGGTCGCCGTCCTGAAGCGGTAGCGGGCGCCGCGCGCCAGCCGGCGCCGCAGCGTCCAGTAGCCGCGGGCGTCGGTCTGCACCGTCGCGAGCAGCGCGTACCGCTTCGCCCCCCGCAGCCGCCGCTCGACCCGCACCGCCTGCGCTCCGCCCGGCCGCGCCTGCCCCCACAGTCGCGACCGGGCAGAGTCGAGTTGCATCGGCGTGTCGAAGTGCGCGAGCGCGGGCTTCGGCTTGCCGGTGACGAAGCGCAGCCCCGACTGCCAGCCCGCGAACGGCGGCCGCAGCGGCTCGTCGAGCCACTGGTACTGGACCAGCAGCTTCACGCGCGGGTCGCGCCAGGCGCGGTAGGCGGCGCGCTGGAGCCAGCGGTCCTGCGTCGCGAGCGAGACGCCGGCGGTCCGGTCGGGCGGGCGGGTCTGGTAGCCGTACTCGTCGAGGTAGACGCCGAGCCGCGGCGTCGTCGCCAGCAGCCGCCGGCCGCGCTGCAGGCGGTCGAGCGCTCCCTCGAGCCGGCCCAGCGAGGCGAGGTTGACGTCGTCGGGGTTGGGATACGGGCGGTCGGGCGAGTTGAGCGTGCCGTGCGGGTGGAACGCGAAGCCGTCGGCGGTCGCGGGCTTGAAGTCCCTGCAGTAGCCGCTGCGCAACCGGTGCCAGCGCGCGTCGACGCAGCCGAGCGCGCGCAGGAACACCAGCGGCCGCTCGGTCACGTCCTTCGCGCGCAGGTCCCGCCCGCGCGAGGACATCGCCCCGATCAGGACCTGGGCGCCCGGGTCGGCCGCCCGGATCGCCGGGCGGGCGGCGCGCACGAGCCCGCGGTAGAGATGCGGCGCCACCGGCGAGCAGCGCCCGTGGGAGCACGCCGCCTGCGGCAGCAGCCAGCCCGGGAGGTTGGGCTCGTTCCAGACGATGTAGCGGTCGACCACGGCGCCGTAGCGCGCCGCGACCTGCGCCGCGAAGGCCGCGAAGCTCTCCTTGTCCGGCCGCACGCGCGGCCCGACGACGGTGAGGATCGGCTCCATCCCGGCGCCGCGCACCCGCGCCACGGAGGCGTCGAGCTCGCTCCAGCCCCAGCGCTCGATCCGCGTCGACTGGGCGAACACCCGCACGACGTCGACCCCGTTCACCTGCCACTCCGCGACCACGCGATCGGCCTGCGCGCCGCCGGCCATCAACACGCGGTCGTCGGCGACGCCGATCTCCGGCCCGGCGGCGCGCGCGGGAGCGGCCACGGCGAGGAACACGAGCAGCAGCAGGAAGGTGGGTCGCATGCCGCCGGAACGCCGCCGACCCCGACGGCGAATCGACTAATGCGAAAACCGATCCGTCCCTGCCGCGGGGACGTTTCAGAGGGCAGTGGCCACTGCGGTCCCCCTCCCCCGCCCACTGCCGACGCCGCTGCTCCGCCTGCGCTCCGACGAGCAGTTGCTCGCGCTCTTCCGCGCCGGCCGGGAGGACGCGTTCCGCGTCATCCACGACCGCTACGAGGCGCGGCTGCTCGCCTACGTGCGCCACATGCTGCGCGGCTCCACCGAGGCGGAGGACGTCGTGCAGGACGTCTTCCTCCGCGCCTACGGCGCGCTGCGCACCGGCGACCGCGAGATCGCCGTGCGCGCGTGGCTCTACCGCGTCGCCCACAACCGCTGCATCGACTACGTCCGCCGCGCCCCCGCGCCGCCCCTGCAGCCCGACGAGCTGCTCCCCGGCGGCACCGACCCGGTGGTCGAGGCCGAGCGCCGCGAGGACCTGCGCCGCCTCGTCGCCGACCTCCACAACCTCCCCGAGCAGCAGCGCTCGGCGCTCATCATCCGCGAGCTCGAGGGCCTCTCCTATGAGGAGCTCGGCACCGCGCTCGGCGTCACCGTGCCCGCCGTGAAGTCGCTGCTCGTGCGCGCTCGCAGCGGGCTCGCGGAGGCCGCCGAGGCGCGCGACACCGACTGCGCCCGCATCCGCGAGGAGCTCGCGCTCGCGGTCGACCGCCCCGGCCGCCCGCCGCGGCTCCTGCGCGACCACCTGCGCGTGTGCGAGAGCTGCCGCGCCCACCGCCAGGCGCTGCGCCACCGCCACGCCCAGCTCGCGTGCCTGCTCCCCGGCCCGTCGGGCCTGCTGCTCGGCGGCTGGCTCGCCGGGCTGCTCGGCACCGCCGGCGGCGGGGCGTCGACCGCCGTCACCGGCTCGGCGCTGGTCGCCGGCGCGACCAAGACGCTCGTGGTCGCCTCGGCCTCGGTAGCCGTGGCCGGCGGCGCCGTCGAGGTCGCTGACCACCGCCCCCAGCCGCACCCGCGCGCCCAGCCGGCGACAGCCGTCATCGTCGCGGCGCCCACCGCCCGCCCGGTCCTCCACCGCACCGTCCGCCCCACCCCCACGGTCACGCCCAGCCCCGAACCGGCCGCCATCGTCCCGCCCGAGGCGACCGCGGTGCCGCCGACCCCTACCGAAGCGCCCACGACCACCCCGACGCCGACGCCCACGACGACGCCCGAGCCCACCGTGACACCCGCCGAGCCCACCGCCACGCCGACCGCCGAAGCGGCGGTCACGCCCACGACCACGCCCTAAGATCGCGCTCCGTGGCGGAGCACGACTACGACTGGATCGTCATCGGCTCGGGCTTCGGCGGGAGCGTCAGCGCGCTCCGGCTCGCCGAGAAGGGCTACACGGTCGCGGTCCTCGAGGCGGGCCGCCGCTACCGCGACGAGGACTTCGCGAAGACGACCTGGAACGCGCGCCGCTACTACTGGCTGCCGCGCCTCGGCCTCCGCGGCATCTTCCGCATGACGCTGTTCAAGGACGTCTTCGTCGTCTCCGGCTGCGGCGTCGGCGGCGGCAGCCTCGGCTACGCCAACACGCTCTACCGGCCCGCCGAGGGCTCCGCCTTCTACCGCGACCCGCAGTGGGGCGAGCTCGAGGACTGGGCGGCGACGCTCGCGCCCCACTACGAGACCGCCGAGAAGATGCTCGGCGTCACCCAGTACGAGGGCGAGGGGCCCGCCGACACGCTACTGCGCGAGCTCGCCGAGGAGTGGGGCGTGCCGGAGACCTACTCGACGACCCGCGTCGGCGTGTTCTTCGGCGAGCCCGGCAGGACCGTGCCCGACCCCTACTTCGGCGGCGACGGCCCGCCGCGCGCCGGCTGCATCCGCTGCGGCGCCTGCATGGTCGGCTGCCGCCACAACGCCAAGAACACGCTGCCGAAGAACTACCTCTACTTCGCCGAGCGCGCCGGCGTGGAGATCCTGCCCGAGCGCACCGCCGCCGAGGTTCGCCCGCTCGGCGCGGCCGACGGTTCCGGCGGCTACAGCGTCACCAGCGAGCGCTCCGGCGCGTGGTTCGACAAGCAGCGCCAGACGCTGACCGCCAAGGGCGTCGTCGTCGCGGCCGGCCCGCTCGGCACGAACCAACTGCTGCAGCGCTGCCGGATCGGCGGCGCGCTCCCCCGCCTCTCCAAGCGCGTCGGCTACCTCGTGCGCAGCAACTCCGAGGCGATCTCGGCCGTCACCACCAAGGACGACCGGCACGACTTCACGAAGTCGATCGCGATCACCTCGAGCTTCTATCCCGACCCCGACACCCACATCGAGAACGTCACCTACGGCCCCGGCGCGGACTCGATCTCGTTCCTGTTCACGGTCCTCGGCAAGGCACGCAGCAAGCTCGCCCGCCCGCTGTGGCCGCTGAAGTGGTCGCGCCGCACGGTGATCCTGCTGACCATGCAGACGCTCGACAACTCGATGCGCCTGATCCCCAAGCGCAACCTGTTCGGCCCCGGCCCGCGGCTGCAGACGCAGGAGGATCCCGACAAGCCAAACCCGCGCTTCATCGCCGCCGCCGACGAGGCGACGCGGCGAGCGGCCGACAAGCTCGACGCCACCCCGCAGGTCGGCCTCACCGAGCAGCTGTTCAACATCCCGACGACCGCGCACATCATGGGCGGCGCGGTGATCGGGGAGGGCCCGGAGACCGGCGTGATCGACCGCCACCATCGTGCCTTCGGCTACGAGAACCTGCTCGTCTGCGACGGCGCGGCGATCCCGGCCAACGTCGGGGTCAACCCCAGCCTCACGATCACCGCGATGGCCGAGCACGCGATGAGCCACGTCGCCGCGACGTAGAACGCGCCCGCCGCGTCATACCCTCGGGAGGGATGTCGCTCGGGAAGTTCCTGTTGAGAGGGATCGTGTCGGTGGTCGTGGTCGTGATCGGCGTGACCGCGCTGACCTGGCTCGCGGTCAACCTGCTGCGCCCTGACCTGCGCGGCGGGGACGACCGCTTCGTCCTCGTCGTCCTCGCCGACTACCTGCAGCACGCATTCCTGCACTTCGACTTCGGCCAGTCGTTCACCAGCCGCCGCGAGGTCAGCGACCTGATCCGGCAGGGCCTGCCCGCCGACCTCAGCCTGCTCGGCGGCGCGCTCGTGTTCGGCCTCGCCACCGGCATCGCGGGCGGCGCCTACTGCGCCGCCCGGCCGCGGACGACGTGGACGCGCCTGCTCGAGACCTCCGCGGCGCTGGCCATGTGCGCGCCGGTCTACGTCGTCGGGCTGCTCGTGCTGCTGCTGTTCGGCTCCGGGCTCGGGATGGTCGGCTTCCTCTCCCACATCCCGACCGCCTACGTCCCGTTCTCCGACAGCCCGACCGGCTGGGCCGGCGCGCTGCTGATGCCGTGGATCGTGCTCGGCCTGCCGCTGTTCGGCGTCGCGCTGCGCATGATGCGCGCGTCGATGACCGAGGTGCTCGACGAGGACTACCTGCGCACGGCGTCGGCCAAGGGCCTGCCGCCGCTCACGGTGATCCGGCGCCACGCGGTGCCGTCGGCGGTGGCGCCCGTGTTCAGCCTGATGATCGTCACGATGCCCGTGGTCGTCACCAACCTCGTGCTTATCGAGCAGGTCTACAGCATCCCCGGCGTCTTCACCGACATGCGGCGCGGGATCGCCACGGGCGACTTCGACCTGCTGTTCGGGCTGACCGCGGTGGCGGCCGCGTTCGTGGCGATCGCGGGGCTGGTCGCCGAGCTCGCGCTGACCTGGTTGGATCCGCGGATGCGAGCGAGAGCCGTCACGTGAGCGCCCGCTCCTGGGCCCTGTTCGCGGGCATGTCGCTCGTCTGGGGCATCCCCTACCTGTTCATCAAGGTCGCGGTCGACGGCGGCATGCCGCCCGCCTTCATCGCCTGGGTGCGCGTCACGCTCGCGGCGGCGATCCTGCTCACGCTCGCCAAGCGCGCGGGACTGCTGCCGTCGCTGCGCGGCAAGGGGCGCTGGCTGCTGGTCTATGCGCTGGTCGAGATCGTCGTCCCGTTCCCGCTCATCGCCGCCGGCGAGCAGCACGTCTCCTCGGGGCTGACGGCGATCCTGATTGCCGCCGTGCCGCTGTTCATCGCGCTGCTGGCGATCCGCTTCGACCCGGAGGAGCGTGCCACGGGGAGGCGCCTGGTCGGCCTCGTGGTCGGGCTCGTCGGCGTTGTCGTGCTGATGGGCCGCGACGTCGCCGGGGACCGCGACGAGCTGCTCGGCGCCGTCGCGATCCTGATCGCCGCGTTCGGCTACGCGATCGGGCCGATGACCCTCAAGGCCAAGCTGGCCGCGCTCGACCCGCGCGCCACCATGGGCGCGAGCCTGCTGATCGCCGCGATCGTGCTCACCCCGTTCGCGGCCGCCGACCTGCCGAACGAGACCCCGGGCGCCGACGTGATCGCTTCGCTGCTCGTGCTCGGCGTCGTCTGCACCGCGCTCGCGTTCGTGATCTTCGGCGCGCTGATCACCGCGATCGGGCCCGGCCGCGCGCTCGTGATCACCTACGTGAACCCGGTGGTGGCAGTCGCGCTCGGCGTGGTCGTGCTCGACGAGCGCCCGGGCGCGGGGGCGATCGCCGGCCTGCTGCTGATCATCGCCGGCTCATGGCTCTCGACCGACGGCCGGCTGCCGCCCTTCCTCAGCCGTCGGCGGCGACCCGCAGGTCGAACCCCGCTGGCGCATGAAGGTTGAGGATCCGCACGACCTTGTCAGTGCGGTTGCTGAAGCCGTGGCGGACGCCGGGCGGGACGAGCACGAACGCGCCGGGGCCGGCCACGACCTCGTCGTCCTGCTCGCCGAGCGTGAACACGATCTCGCCGTCGAGGATGTAGAACGAGTCGTCCTCGTCGGGGTGGATGTGCGGCTCCAGCGTGCGGCCGGCCTGGAACGAGATGATCCCGAACGTGAAGCGCGGGGTGTCGGCGGTGCGGGCGAGGAACTCGACGTTCCCGTAGCGGGTGCCCTCGCCGGGCGGGACGATGACGGCGCCGTGCATGCCCGAGATCGTATGGTCCGCGCATGATCGTCGCCGAAGGAGCGCTCTCGGGCCGGGTTGCCGTCGTCACGGGCGCCTCGAGCGGCATCGGGCTCGCGACCGCGAACCGGCTGCACGACCTCGGCGCGTCGGTGACCGCGCTGGCGCGCCGCCGCGAGGCGATGGCCGAGGGCGTCGGAGACCGCGAGATCGACCTGCGCGCGCTCGACGTCACCGACCGCGAGGCGACGGCCGCCGCGCTCGACCACGAACGCGTCGACGCGCTCATCCTCGCGGCCGGGACGAACGTGAAGGACCGCGTGCTGGCGGGTCTGTCGCCGGAGAGCTGGGACGCATTGGTGCGCACCAACCTCGACGGCGTCTACCACTGCGTCAGCGCGGCGCTGCCCGCGCTGCGGGCCGCGCAGGGGATCGTCGTGATCATCGGGTCGGTCTCCGGCTCGTGGCCCGACGTCTCCGGCCCCGGCTACCAGGCGACCAAGGCCGGCGTGCTCGCGTTCGCGCGCGGCGCCGCGCTGGAGGAGTTCGACGCCGGCACCGGCGTGCGCTTCTCCGTCGTCGCCCCCGGGGTGGTCGACACGCCGATCCTCGAGAACCGCCCCAACGTCCCGCCGCCCGAGGACCGGCCGAAGATGCTGCAGTCGGAGGACGTCGCCGAGCTCTGCGCCTACCTCGCCGCGCTGCCGCCGCACGTGCACGTGCCCGAGCTGACCGTGCTGCCGACGCAGCTGCAGGCGCTCGGCCGGACGAGCTAGGGCCGGATGACCGTCACGCCGGTGTGGCGCGGCTCGCCCATGGCGGTGAGCGCGGCCGGCGCCTCGTCCAGTCCGATCTCGCGCGTGACGAGGTCGCCCGGGCGCAGCCGCCCGGTCTCGACCAGCGCGAGCAGCTCCGGGTAGGCGCGCGCGGCCATCCCGTGCGAGCCGAGCAGCTCGAGCTCGCGCGCGATCACCAGGTCCATCGGCACGCGCGGAGGCTCGGGGAGGAGGCCGACCTGCACGTGGCGCCCGCGCTTGCGCAGCCCGGCGATGGACGCGGCGACCGCCGGCTCGGCGCCGATGGCGTCGATCGAGAGGTGGGCGCCGCCGGACGTGATGTCCCGGATGTCCCCGCCCGCCGGCACCGTCACCTCCGCACCCGCCCTCTGGGCCGCCGCCAGGGCCTCGTCGGAGACATCGACGCCGACCACGCGCGCCCCCAGCGCGGCGGCGATCATCACCGCCGACAGCCCGACGCCGCCGCACCCGTGCACGGCCACCCACTCGCCCGGCTGCGCGCGGCCGACCTGCACGACCGCACGGTAGGCGGTGGCGAAGCGGCAGCCGAGCCCGGCCGCCGCCACGGCGCCGACCGCCTCCGGCAGCGCGACGAGGTTGACGTCGGCCCAGTCGAGCGCGACGAGCTCGGCGTACGAGCCCCAGTGCGTGAAGCCCGGCTGGCGCTGGCGGTCGCAGATCTGCTCGTTGCCGGCACGGCACTGCTCGCAGCCGCCGCACGCGCACACGAACGGAACGGTCACGCGCGCGCCCGGCGCCCACTCGCGCACGTCCGGCCCGACCGCCTCGATCACGCCGGCCAGCTCGTGCCCCGGCACATGC
Source organism: uncultured Solirubrobacteraceae bacterium (assembly GCA_963722815.1). Taxonomy (GTDB): domain Bacteria; phylum Actinomycetota; class Thermoleophilia; order Solirubrobacterales; family Solirubrobacteraceae; genus DASQFQ01. The sequence continues at coordinate 296,439 of CAVROM010000002.1, read as the reverse complement.
GGGAACGCGCTGATATCCGGGTCGTGACCCATCCAGCCGTGCCAGTCGGAGCGGCAGAGCCCGGTCGCCTCGACCCGCACCACCACGCCGTGCGCGGGCGGCGCGGGATCGGGGACGACCGCCACCTCCGGCGGCTGGCCGAAGCCGTCGTAGACGACCGCGCGCACTCAGCCGCCGGCCAGGGCCTCGAGCGTCGCGCGCGCCCCGCGCTCGCGCAGTGACTCCAGCACTGACTGATATGCCGACGCGAAGCGCTCGTCGTCGCCGAGGTCGCCGAACAGCTCGCGGTTGCGGATGAACGCGAGCGGGTCGTCGTCGCGCGCGAGCTCGCGCAGCCGGTCGGCGCGGCGGTCGACGATCTCGATCTCCTCGCCGTCCTCGTCGACGCCTGTCGCGTACCGAGCCCAGCTCGCCACGATCGCCGCCGAGCGCGTGATCTCACCGTCGTCCGCCAGCTGCTCGCGCACCACCGGCAGCAGCCACTTGGGGATGCGGTCCGAGCTCTCGGCGCACAGCCGCGGGATCGTGTCGCGCACCTCCGGGTTCGAGAAGCGCTCGATCAGCGTCCGCTTGTACTCGGGCAGGTCGACCCCCGGCACCTCCGCCAGCGTCGGCGTCGCCTCCTCGTCCATGTAGCGCGCGAGCAGGTCGCGGAACAGCGGGTCCTGCGCCGCATCGTGCACGAGCCGGTAGCCGCACAGGTAGCCGAAGTAGGCGATCGCCTGGTGGCTCGCGTTGAGCAGCCGCAGCTTCATCAGCTCATAGGGCTCGACGTCGTCGACGACCTGCACGCCGACGTCCTCGTAGGGCGGCCGCCCGGCGCTGAAGGCGTCCTCGAGCACCCATTGGACGAACGGCTCGCAGACGACCGGCCAGCGATCGTCGACCCCGAAACGCGAGCGCACCTCCTCGACGTCCTCGTCGGTGGTCGCGGGCGTGATGCGGTCGACCATGCCGTTGGGGAACGGGACGTTCTCCGCGATCCAGTCGCCGAGCTCCGCGTCGCGCAGGCGCGCGAACGCGGTGAACGCGGTGCGCGCGAGCCGGCCGTTGCCCTGCAGGTTGTCGCACGACATGACCGTGAACGGCTCGATCTCGCGCTCGCGCCGCCGCCGCAGCGCCTCGGTCACGAGCCCGAACACCGTCTTCGGCGGCCCGTCCGCCTCGAGGTCCGCCACCACCGCCGGGTCGTCCTCGACGAACTCGCCGGTGGTGTCGTCGAGGTTGTAGCCGCCCTCGGTCACGGTCAGCGAGACGATCCGCGTCTCCGGCGCGGCGAGCTTCTCGAGCACCGCCTCGGGGTCGTCGGGCGCGTAGAGGTACTCCACGATCGAGCCGATCGTCCGCGCGTCCCACGAGCCGTCCGAGTGCTTGACCACCAGCGTGTAGCGGCCGTCCTGCTCGCGCAGGACGTCGCGCATCTTCGCGTCGGCCTCCATCACGCCGACCCCGCAGATGCCCCAGTCGAGCGCCTTGCCCTCGTTCATGAGGCGGTCGTGGTACATCGCCATGTGCGCGCGATGGAAGCCGCCGACGCCGAAGTGCACGACCCCGGTCGTCACGTCGTCGCGCGAGTACTCGGGGCTCGGAACCTCGTCCATGCCGTGTGTTGTACCCCGGGCGTCGCCGGCGGGAGCGCCGCTGACGGAGTTGCCGCCAGTTTTGTCCGGTGCCCTCGTTTAGGGCGTATCGGGACGCCTCCACAGGCGACCCGCCGCCGGGAGGCCGGCGGTCGCTGCTCTCAAAACCTCAGCAGGGGGTCTTATCTTCAATGCACCGGCGTAGCCTCGCCGTACTCGTCTGCGCGCTCGCGATCGGCGCGATCGCACCGGCCGCCGCCTCCGCGTGGGCGCCCGCCTCGAGCGCGGCGATCCATCCTGGCGTCCAGACCTTCACCGACGGCGCCCAGTGCACCGCGAACTTCGTCTACACCGACGCGTCCAACACCTACATCGGCCAGGCCGCGCACTGCTCCGGCACCGGCGGCTCGACCGAGACCAACGGCTGCGACTCCGGCTCGCTGCCGGTCGGCACGCCCGTCGAGGTGACCGGCGCGAGCAAGCCCGGGACCATGGTCTACAACTCGTGGCTGACGATGCAGGCCAGGGGTGAGTCCGACCCCGACACCTGTCAGTACAACGACCTCGCGCTCGTGAAGTTCGACCCGAGCGACGTCGCGAACGTCAACCCGTCGATCCCCCACTGGGGCGGCCCGAACGCGGTCGGCGCGTCGACGGCGCTGCGCGACAAGGTCTACTCGTACGGCAACTCCGAGCTGCGCGGCGGCATCACCCAGCTCAGCCCGAAGGAGGGCTACAGCCTGGGCGACGACGCGGGCGGCTGGACCCACTCCGTCTACACCGTGACCCCGGGCATCCCGGGTGACTCGGGCAGCGCGTTCCTGTCGAAGACCGGCGCGGCGCTCGGCGTGCTCAGCACCGTGGCGATCGCCCCGCTGCCCGCCTCCAACGGCGTCGGCGACGTCGCCAAGGAGCTCGCGTACGCGCAGGCCAACGGCTTCAGCGGCCTGACGCTGGCCCTGGGCACCGAGCCCTTCGTGGCCGGCTCCCTGCCGTAGCGGGCGCTCTGCTATTAGGTAACCCTAATGATTGCTGTCGTCGAGTCTGTCCAGCGCCTCACGCCGCGGATGATCCGCATCGTGTTCGGCGGCGAGGACCTCGCGGGCTTCGGAGCCGGCGAGTTCACCGATCACTACGTGAAGCTCCGCATCCGCGAGCGCACGCGCACCTACACCGTGCGCGAGTGGGACGGCGAGCGGCTGACGATCGACTTCGTCGTCCATGGCGACGAAGGCGTGGCGGGTCCGTGGGCGGCCGCCGCCAAGCCCGGCGACACGCTCGAGCTGCGCGGTCCCGGCGGGGCCTACACGCCCGACCCGGACGCCGACTGGCACCTGATGGTTGGCGACCCGAGCGTCGTCCCAGCGATCTCCGCCTCGCTCGCGCGGGTGCCGGAGGGACGGTTGGTGCACGTCCTGCTCCAGGGCGACGGGCCGGAGGACGAGCAGCCGCTGGAGTCACCCGGGGACCTGCGCGTGCGGTGGCTGCACAGCGGCGATGACGAGTCGCTCGCCGACGCCGTCCGCTCGCTCGAGTGGCCGGAGGGCGCGGTCCACGTGTTCGCCCACGGCGAGGCGAGCGCGGTGCGCGCGCTGCGCCGCCACCTGCTCGCCGAGCGCGGGCTCCCGCGCGAGTCGGTCTCGATCTCCGGCTACTGGAAGCGCAAGCGCACCGAAGAGGGCTGGCGCGAGGACAAGCCGGAGTGGAACCGGCTCGTCGAGGCCGACCTCACGGCTGCGTGAAGCCCAGGATCAGCTGCGCCGTCTCGAGCGGGACGTCGAGCTGCGGCGAGTGGCCGACGTCGTCGAGCACGACGTAGTCTGCGTTCGGCAGCCAGTCCTCGCGATAGCGGACCGCCGCCGCCGGCCACGGCAGCAGCTTGTCCTCGGCCCCCCACACCATCCGCACCGGGCACCCGATCTTCTCGGCGTCGAGGTCGTAGCCCTCGCGCATCGCGTACTCGGTCATCGGGACCGTGCCCTCGCAGTCCGCGACCGCGCGCGTCTGGTGCGCGAGCAACTCGGCCGGGATGTGCTCGTAGTTGACGGTCGTGAAGAGCGTGGCCCGGCGCTTGCCCTCCGGCGTCTGCAGGTAGCGGTCGACGTAGGGCGCGACCTGCTTGACCTGCTGCTGGAGCTCGGGGAAGAAGCGGAGCGTCTCCTTGTAGGAGTCGTCGCCCTTGGCCCAGCCGCCGGCGGGCGCGAGCGCGACGACGCTGCGCGCCCGGCCGCGCGCCGCGAGATGCAGCGCGAAGTAGCCGCCGAGCGAGTTGCCGACGATGTGCGCAGTCTCGATGCCGGCCTCGTCCATCGCCTGCTCGAGCGCGTCGGGGAGCAGGTCGCGCGTCACCTCGCGGTCGCCGAGCGGCGGGCCGCCGGCGTGGCCGACAAGCGCGGGCGCCAGCACCTCGTGCTGCTGCTCGAGCGCGGGGCGCACGAGGTCCCACGTGCGCGGGGTGTCGGTAAACCCATGGATGAGGACGAGTGGAGACCCCACGGCGGGCCAGGGTATCCGCGCAGGCGCCGCTCGGGCGAATACCGATGTGCCGCCGCCTCGCTGCTCGTACCGTCGCGTCATGAGCCGAGAGAGCGTCACCGCACGTGCTGCCCGGTGGAGCGCCGCCCACCGCCGCGCCGCCATCCTCGGCTGGCTGGCCTTCGTGTTCGCGGCGTTCGCGATCGGCTCCTCGGCCGGCGTGGTGAACTTGCGCGACCAGGACTACGGCATCGGCGACTCGCGCCAGGCGGAGCGCACGCTGGTGAAGGAGTTCCCCACCGAGCGCGCCGGTGAGCAGGTGCTGCTCCAGAGCCGCAGCGGCACCCTCGACCGCGCCCAGCTCCGCGCCGCGGTGACCGACCTGACCGCGCGGCTCGAGCGCGTCCCCGCGATCGCCGCGATCAAGTCGCCGCTCGACCCCGCCAATGCCGGGCAGCTCTCCCGTGACGGGCGCTCGGCGCTGCTGACCTTCCAGCTCACCGGCGACCCGGACACCGCGGCCGACCGCGTCGCCCCGGCGCTCGCCGCGACCGCCGCGGTCCAGCGCGCGCACCCGCAGCTGCGCGTCGGCGAGTTCGGCGACGGAAGCGCCAACAAGGCGATCAACGACCGCATCTCCTCCGACTTCCGGCGCGCGGAGTTCACCTCGCTCCCGGTGACGCTCGTGATCCTCGTCGTCGCGTTCGGCGCCCTCGTCGCGGCCGGGATCCCGCTGCTGCTCGGCATGACCGCCGTCGCGGGCGCGCTCGGGCTGACGGCGCTGATCAGCCACGTGATGCGGATGGACCAGTCGATCAGCTCGGTGATCCTGTTGATCGGGCTGGCGGTAGGCGTCGACTACTCGCTCTTCTACCTGCGGCGCGAGCGCGAGGAGCGCGCCAAGGGGCACTCGCCCGCCTCCGCCCTCCAGGTCGCGGCAGCGACGTCGGGCCGCGCGGTGCTCGTCTCCGGCCTCACGGTCATGACCGCGATGGCCGGCATGTTCCTGATGGGGACGCGCATCTTCCAGGGCTTCGGCGTCGGCACCGTGCTCGTGGTGGCGATCTCGCTGATCGGCTCGCTGACGGTGCTGCCGGCCGTGCTCTCCAAGCTCGGCGATCGCGTCGACCGCGGCCGCATCCCGTTCCTCAGCCGCCGGCGCAGGGAGTCGCGCGTGTGGCAGGCGCTGATCGGCGGCGTGCTGCGGCGGCCGGTGCTGTGGGGCGGCCTCGCGGCGCTGCTGCTGATCCTGCTCGCGATCCCCGCCCTCCGCCTGCACACCGCCGAGTCGGGGGTGCAGGGACTGCCGCGCGACCTGCCGGTGATGCAGGTCATCTCCCGCGCCGACAAGGCGTTCCCGGGCGGTCCACTCCCCGCTGAGGTCGTCGTCAGCGCACCGGACGTGACCGCGCCGCCGGTGACGGCGGCGATCGCGGCGCTCGAGCGGAAGGCGGCTGCGAGCGGGCTGATGGGCCGATCGCTCGGCGTCGACGTGAGCGCCTCCAAGCGCGCCGCGCGCGTGCACATCCCGCTCGCCGGCACGGGCACCGACGCGACGTCCAACCACGCGCTCGACGTGCTGCGCGAGCAGGTGGTCCCCGCAACGATCGGCAAAGTGAACGGCGCGCAGGCGCACGTGGCCGGAATGACCGCGGGCTCGCGTGACTTCAACGACTCGATGAAGGCGCACGCGCCGCTCGTGTTCGTCTTCGTCCTCGGGCTCGCCTTCCTGCTGCTCCTGGTCACGTTCCGCTCGATCGTGATCCCGATCAAGGCGATCGTGCTGAACATGCTCTCGGTGGCCGCGTCCTATGGCGTGCTCGTGCTCATCTTCCAGGACGGCCGGTTCGAGTCGCTGCTGGGCTACCACTCGATCGGCGGCGTGACTGCGTGGCTGCCGCTGTTCCTGTTCGTCGTCCTGTTCGGGCTGTCGATGGACTACCACGTGCTGATCCTCAGCCGCGTGCGCGAGGGCTACGACGCCGGCATGACCACCGCCGACGCGGTCGCGCACGGCATCCGCGCGACGGCGGGCGTGGTCACGAGCGCCGCGGTGGTGATGGTCGGCGTGTTCGCGATCTTCGCCACGCTCGCGATGATCGACTTCAAGATGATGGGCGTCGGCCTGGCGGTGGCGGTGCTGCTCGACGCCACTATTGTCCGCGCCGTGCTGCTGCCGGCGACGATGACGCTGCTGGGTGACTGGAACTGGTACCTCCCGCGCTGGCTCGAATGGCTCCCGCGGGTCCGCACCGAGCCGCGCGCCGCGGCGCCCGCGGTGGACGAGCGGCCGAAGGTGGCGGCCTGACGATTCAAGGACGACGGCCGGGCGCGCCGAAACGATGGGTATGAGAGCCGTCGTCGCGGCGCTTGCGCTCGCGTTGCTGATCGCCGTGCCGGCCGACGCCAAGCTGCGACCGGTCGGGAAGCTGCGCGCGAAGGCGACGGCCACCACCGTGAAGCTCACCTGGCGCGACCGCTCGCGCGGGGAGACGCGCTACGTCGTCAAGCGCACGGGCCGCAAGGCCAAGCTCAAGCGCAACCGCCATCGCTTCACCGACCGGCGCGTGAAGCCGGGGCGCAAGTACCGCTACTCCGTCCGCGCGTGCCGCAAGCAGCGCTGCGCGAAGGTGCGACGCGTGACCGTGCGGACGCCGTCGCCCGGCGGTGACGCGGCGCCGGCTCCCGGAGGCGGCGGCGGCGCTCCCGGCAGCCGCCCGACGCTCGGCAGTTGCGCGCTCTTCCCGCCCGACAATGCGTGGAACACCGACGTGTCGAAGGCGCCGGTCGACACCGCGCACGACTACATCGGCTCGCTCGGCTCGATGACGTTGTGGCCTGACTTCGGCGGTGACGGCGCCTACGGCATCCCCTACGTCAGCGTCCCGTTCTCGCAGCCGCTCGTGCCGGTCAGCTTCGACGAGGCCGACGAGTCCGACCCCGGCCCGTACCCGATCCCGCCCGACGCGCCGGTCGAGGGCGGCGGCGACCGCCACGTGCTCACGCTGCGCCAGGGCGACTGCAAGCTGTTCGAGCTCTACGCCGCCGAGCGCGAGGGCTCCGGCTGGCACGCCTACAGCGGCGCGGTGTGGGACCTGAAGTCGAACCGGCTGCGCCCCGAGGGCTGGACCTCGGCCGACGCCGCTGGGCTGCCGATCCTGCCCGGGCTCGCGCGCCGCGACGAGGCCGACGCCGGCGCCATCCACCACGCGCTGCGCATCACGGTTCCGGTGACCCAGAAGGCGTACATCCACCCGGCGACGCACTGGGCGTCGAGCAACACCGACACCGACCAGCCGCCGATGGGCCTGCGCGTCCGGCTCAAGGCGGGCTACGACATCAGCGGCCTGCGCGGCCAGGCGCGCGCGATCGCGCAGGCGCTCAAGACCTACGGCGCGATCGTGGCCGACAACGCGGGCTCGCCGCGCGTGTACGTCGGCGGCGTGGTCGACCGCGGCTGGGACGACGAGGCGCTGAACGGGATCAAGTCGATCCCCGCGAGCGCGCTCGAGGCCGTGCAGACCGGGCCGGTCGTCAGGCCGTAGCCCGTCGGGTGAACCGCTCGACGGCCGCCACGCAGTCGTCGACCCACGCCACCTGCCCGGGATCGAGCGACGGAACCGGGGGCCACAGCCCGACGCACTGACAGGCCCATCCGGCGACGTCGAGCGCACCGCCGAGCGGGCGGAGGAACACGTAGGAAAGGCTCGCGGCGGGCAGGTTCGCGCGCGCGATCACCGTGTCGATGGCGTCGTCCGGCAGCTCGGGGAGGACAGCGTTGCGGAGGTGAGCCCGCACGCCGGGCGGGTTGCTCGTGTCCCAGATGCGCTGGAACGCCCGGTACGGGTTGGGCGCGACCGCATCGAGTGAGGGCTGCAGCGCGCGCAGCGGCGCGACCGCCTCCTCGCCGGCCTCGACGCTGCCGAGGTGGCAGAACACGATCGAGCAGACGCCGCCCAGGCCGGCGCCCAGCAGCAGCCCGCCGCCCACCTGATCCGAAGCCTCCGCGATGAAGTCCCGGTAGACCCGCGCCACCTCGGCCGCCCGCTCGCGCGGGAAGGCGAGGAAGCCGCAGAGCAGCTCCGGGCCGACCGGATGCAGCCGCAGGTCGAGCCGGGTCACGACCCCGATCCCAGTGCCCGCGCCCTGCAGCGCCCGCAGCAGCTCGGCGTCCTCGGTCGCCTCGGCGACGCGACCGTCGGCGAGCACCACCTCCCCGCCGACGACACTCGCCCCGGTCGGCCCGAGCGCGCGCTCCAGCCACCCGCTGGCCTCGCCCAGCGCGACGCCCACGACGCCGAGACCGGAGAGCCGCGCGCCGGTCACGGCCAGCCCGTGCTCCTGCGTCGCCTCGTCCAGGTCCGCCCAGATCACGCCGCCGCCGACGCTCGCCGTGCGCGACGGCAGGTCGATCTCGATCGCGTCGAGCTCGGCAAGGTCGATCTGGATGCCGCCGTCGACCGTGGACGACTCGGAGGTGCCCCCGCCGCGGACCGCGACCGGCAGCCCGCGCTCGGCAGCGAGCGCGAGCGCGGCGATCACGTCCGTGCGCGAGGCGCAGCGCGCGATCGCCGCCGGCCGTGCGTCGACGATCGCGTTGAACGTCCTGCGCTGCAGATCGAAGCCCGGGTCCTCCGGGCCGATCAGCTCGAGCATGGGGCTCAGAGCGGCGGCAGGTCCTGCACCGCCCGGTACGCCTCGTTGATCGCGCTGTGGGTGTACGCGAACGCCTCCGAGTCGGAGTTCGCGATCGCGACGTTGCGGAACGGCTGGCGCCCCGCGTACTGCGGCTGGCCCTGGACCGGCCCGTACAGCGACGGGTCGAACGTGGACGTCAGCTCGTGCGCGTAGCCGTAGCTCCAGCGGTTGATCTTCCAGTCGGCGATGTCGCGCTCGGGCTCGAAGTCGCCGCCCTCCTTGTTGACGACGCGGTCGATCAGGTCGATCACCGAGTCCTCGAGCTCGGGCCAGGTCCGCTCGCGCAGCATCTGCTGGCCGGTCGAGTACGCGAACAGCTGCGGCACCGCGTCGGGGTGATTCGGCACGACCGTGAATGACAGCTGCGCGGGCGCGCTCGGCGGCTGGTTCGGCGTCGGCCCGTAGTACTTGCCCGGCGTGGCGATGGGTCCGAAGCCGGCTCCCGCGCTCACGCTCAGGCTGTCCCAGAACAGGCTCGTACCGCGCGGGCTGATGCTCGCGACCTTCGAGTCGGCGAACGCCTGCCAGTTGTTCAGCGCCGCGCGCCCGTAGATCAGCGGCACCTTGCGGGCGTAGCAGAGGCCCTCGACCTGCTTCTTCGGGAGGCCGTCGACCACGTGCGCAGTGACGCGGTTCCAGCACGCCATCACGACGTGCCGCGCCCACACGCGCCGGCCCTCGTTCTTGCCGTTGTGGCCGTGGTGACCGTGGTGGTGGTGCCGCTCCGCCCCGGGCACGCGGTTGAGCACGTAGTCGACCGGCGAGTAGCCCTTGCGGTCCTTGCACGGCTCGACGCTGAACACCGTCGAGTTCAGCCGCACCCGCACGTGGTTGCGCGGGTTGTCGAGCTCCGGGTAGAGGGCCTGGGCCTTGACGATGCTGAGTTGGTCGGGGCGCTTCGGGCCGTCGCCGACGTCGACGTTCGGGAACGCGTTGGGGATCAGCTTGCTGAGCGCGAGCCGCAGCAGCGACGTGTTGCCGTCGGGCCACGCGCGCGACGGGTCGCCGGTCGAGCGCGAGTCCTGGTACGGGGTGCGCCCGATCCCGGCCAGCTGGATGTCCTCGGTGTCGCCGAGCCCGACGCCGTCGGGGAAGCCGGGACGCCCGAGGATCCAGCAGTCGGCCGCGGAGACCGCCTGGCCGCCCGCGCCGAGCAGACCGCCCGAGCCGCGCCAGTACTCGCCGAAGAACGCCTCGTCGTTGATGCCGACGTGGTTGACCAGGTACTGCTTGTAGGTGATCGAGGTCAGGTACTCGCGCTTCTGCTGCTGCGTGAGCGGCGCGCCGGGCGCGTTGGCGAGGAAGTCCTCGTCGGCGGTCTGGACGCGCAGGATGCCGGCGCGCGCCGCGTCGGAGTAGGGCGTGCGCGCGAGGAACTTCGTCCACCCGTCCGCCGTGGCCGGCTCGAGGCCGGCGAACGGCCCGGCGTTGCGGGCCGGGATCACGTGGTCGGTGCCGAACTCGGCGGCCGGGAAGAGCAGCCGCTGGTAGAGGCCATAGGACGCGGGGATGCCGGCCGCGCCGCCGTTCTGCCACGGGGTCGCGCTCGTGAAGTCGACGCCCGCCCAGTTGAGGAAGTCGACCGCGTGCTGCCCGTACGAGCCCGGGATGCCGCCCGGCGCGTCCTGGCCCCAGCTCCCGATGCTGTCGAGGTTGACGGTGCCGCCGTTGCGCAGCGTCATCACGTCGGCGCCGCCGTTGGCCGCGTTGGGGACGTGGAACTCGTTGCGGTGGGAGTGGCCGCCGAAGTCCGGCAGCTGGTCGATGATGAGGATCTTCTTGTCCGGGCCGAAGCGGTCCTGGTACCACTTCGCGGCCGAGATCCCGCTCGCGCCGGCGCCGACGATCACGCAGTCGTACTTCTCGCGCGTGTCCTTCACACGCGCGTGGATGCCGGGGCCGCCCTTGGTGGAGTGGATCTGCGACGGCTTCGAGGGCGGCGGGCCGTCGATCTTGATCGTGCGCCGGATCACCTGGGCCGGCTCGCCGGTGTACGGGTCGCTGAAGGTCGGCGGGTAGTAGCCGGGCGGCAGCGGCGCGTCACCCGCGTGCCCGTGGGCCATCGCCTCGGCGCCGGTCAGCCCGGGGAAGGCCGCCGCGGCGGCGAGCCCGGCCGCGCTGACCGCGGCCCCGTCGAGGAAGTCGCGCCGCGTGATCCCGTCCTTCTCTTCCCGCAGCTCGCGCTCGTCCCGGTTGCTCATCCCCATCCTCCGTTCTCCGCCTTGGCATGACCGACCACACCAGCCCGGCGGACACCGTGTCAAGCCTCCCCCGGTACAAAGTCGGCCGGGCCGCTGTGCCCGATGGGTGTCAGCCGCCGGCGATGACGGTGCTAAGCCGGCCGAACGAGTCGCGCAGCGTGTCCGCGAGGGACCGGTCTCCGGCGTCGGCCAGCCACCGCTCGAACGCCACGCGAAAGGCGGCGGTACCGGTCTGAGCGGCGAGGCTCGCCGTTTGCTCGTCGACGCCGCGGCGCACCAGCCCGTCCGCGAGCGCGGCCGACCAGCCCGCGAGCTTGATCAGCTCGCGCGCCTGCAGCTCGGCGTTCGCGGCGATGACCGCCTGGCGGAGGCGGGAGTAGTCGCGGTCGTCGCCGATCACCTCGGCGACCGCGCCGAGCGCGTCGGCCACGGCGGCGAGCGGCGTGGCCGAGGCGGGGGCGGCGGCGAGCGCGGCGTCCAGCTGCTCGCCGAGCGCTTCGGACCCGGCGAACAGGACCTCGCGCTTGTCGGCGAAGTAGCGGAAGAAGATCCGCGCGGTCAGGCCGGCGCGCTGGGCGATCTCGGCGACGGTCGTCTGCTCGTAGCCGCGCTCGGCATAGAGGTCCATCGCCGCCTCCCCGAGCCGGCCACGCGCGTCTGGCTGCCATCGCGCCACGATCGCGGCGCTCGGCGCCGACGTCCATCGCGGCGCCCTCGAGGATCTCGATTCGCTCCGCTCCGGCGCCACCGGCGCCGACGCGGTCGTCCACCTCGGCTATCGCCACGACTTCTCGCAGATGGCCGAGGCCGCCGAGCTCGACCGACGCGCGATCGAGACGTTCGGCGACGTGCTGGCCGAGAGCGGCGGCGCGCTCGTCATCGCCTCGGGCGTGATCGGCGTCGCGACCGAGCAGGACCGGCCCGACCCGGCCCGGCATCCCCGCCTCGCCAACGCCCAGGCGACGCTGGCGCTGGCCGACCGGGGCGTCCGGTCCGCGGTCGTGCGGTTCGCGCCGACCGTGCACGGCCCCGGCGACTACGGCTTCGTGGCCGTGCTCACCGAGACCGCGGTCCGCACCGGCGTCGCGGGCTACATCGACGGCGCCAACCACTGGCCGGCCGTGCACCGGCTCGACGCGGCGGCGCTCGTCCGGCTGACGGTCGAGTCGGCACCCGCGGGGTCGGTGCTGCACGCCGTCGACGAGCCCGGCATCCCGACGCGCGAGATCGCCGCGGCGATCGGCCGGTCCGTCGGCGTGCCGGCGGAGTCGATCCCAGCTGCGCAGGCGGCCGAGCACTTCGGGTGGATCGGCGCGTTCTTCGGCATCGACATGGTCGCCTCGAGCGACCTGACGCGCGAGCTGCTGGGGTGGGCGCCGACGCACCAGGGCCTGCTCGCGGACCTCGAGGCAGGGAGCTACGCCGTCGTCCCTACACCGTAGAACAGGCTTTCAGGAGCAGGAGGGCGGGGAGCTTGGTCGCCGGCCAAACTCTACGAGTCTGGTGGGGGTGGTCCTCAGCCGCAGGCGGGCGGCGCGCTGTGCTTGCGCAGCAGCCGCTCGAACGCGACGGGCCGCGCCGTCATCACGCCGTCGACGCACTCGTCGATCAGCGTCCGCCAGGTCGCGACCGACTCTCCGTCGTCGGACAGCCACGTGTGCCAGGCGTAGCCCTCACGATGGGCACGCGCGACGTTCTCGGCCGTCGTGATCGCGAGCGTCTGCGTCCCGAGCTGGTAGGTGATCGGCAGCTGGAACGCCACGACGCCTGCGCCCGGCGAGCCGCCGCTGAACCACGCCGTCGCGCCGTCGATCCCGGGCGCGAGCGCGATCGCGGGGACGAGCGCATGAAAGCGATCGATCGCCTGCTGGCGGAACGAGGTCACGATCAGGTCCCGCCGGCGCGTGCCCTTCAGCACCTTCGCGAGCGCCTCCGCGTTGCGCACGTACTCGGCGGTCTCCTCCTGCTTCGTGCGCCCCTTGACCTCGATGTTGATCGGCGTGTGCGGGAACGCGCGCATCACGTCGGTGAGCGTCGCCACGCGGAAGTCCGAGCGCTTGAAGCCCTTCGGGGCCTTGCGCTTGCCGGTCGCCACGCCGCGCAGGCGATAGGCGCGCGCCTTGAGCCCGTGGCGGTAGGGATCGCTGCGGCCGGGCGCGAACCAGTACGCCGCGTCGAGCTTGCGCAGCTGCTTCAGGGTGTGCGACGCGACCGTCCCGCGGCCGTTCGTCACGCGGTTCACGGTGGTGTCGTGCATCACGATGACCTTGTCGTCGCGCGTGACCCCGACGTCGAGCTCGAGCATGTCGGCGCCGGCACGGACCGAGCGCCGGAACGCGTACAGCGTGTTCGACGGGAACTCGTCCTCGCCGCCCTGGTGGGCGATGTTGAGCACGCGCTTGTTCAGCCAGGGGTTCTCCGCGGCACCGGCGCCGGCCGGCACGAGGCCGAGCGCGGCGAGGGCGAGCAGCGATGACAGCAGGACGGTGCGCACGGCGCCGCGACGATAGCCGGTCTCGACGGCGGCGCTCCCCATCAGCGGACGCCGAGCAGCACGTCCACGACGATCTGATCCAGCCGCTCGTTCGCGTACCCGCGCACCGCGAGCTCCTCGAGTCGCTCGGCCTCCGCCTTCAGCGTCTCGGGCGGATCGTCCGCGCCGACGGTCGGCTCGGCGAGGTCGGGCGTGCCGGCCGCTGCCAGCGCCGCGGTCGCCTCGGGCAGCGCGTCGAACCGCCGCGCCGCCTCGGCCAGCGCCAGGTAGGTGCGCATGCAGCCGGCCGCGAACTCCCATACGCCGTCGGGATCCTCGTTGCGGTAGGCGTGCGCGTCGAAGTGGCGAGGGCCGCTGTAGCCGGCGCGCTCGAGCAGCCGGACGAGCAGGAACGCCTCCTTGAGGTCCTCGGCGCCGAAGCGGAAATCCTGGTCGTAGCGTCCGATCCGCTGACCGTTCAGGTCGATGTGGAACAGCTTGCCGGCCCACAGCGCCTGGCCTACACCGTGGTGGAACGACAGCCCCGCCATCGTCTCGTGCGCCACCTCCGGGTTCACCCCGACCATGTCCGGGTGCTGGAGCGTGGTGATGAAGTGCAGCGCGTGCCCGACGGTGGGGAGGAACAGGTCGCCGCGTGGCTCGTTCGGCTTGGGCTCCATCGCGAACCGCATGTCGTAGCCCTGCCCGATCGCGTACTCGCAGAGCACGTCGATCGCCTCGCGGTAGCGCTCGAGTGCGTCGCGCGGATCCTTCGCGGCACCGACCTCGGTGCCCTCGCGGCCGCCCCAGAACACGTACACCTCCGCGCCGAGCTCGGCGCCGAGGTCGATCGACGCCATGGCCTTGCCGATCGCCGCGCGCCGCACGCCGCGGTCGTTGGAGGTGAAGGCGCCGTCCTTGAACGCCGGGTGGCTGAAGAGGTTCGTCGTCGCCATTCCCGACGCCGAGCCCCGTCTCCTCGAGCGCGGCGGCGAAGCGCGCGACGATGCGGTCCCGCTCGGCGGCCGAGCTCCCGTAGGGGACCAGATCGTTGTCGTGCAGGCTCACGCCCCAGGCTCCGAGCTCGGCCAGGCGCCGCACCGAGTCGACCGGGTCCAGCGGCGCGCGCGTCGGGGGCCCGAAGGGATCGGCGCCGGGGTTGCCGACGGTCCAGAGCCCGAAGGTGAAGCGGTGCTCGGGCCGCGGTGTGAGTGCGTCCTGGGTCGTCATGTCAGCGATACCTCACCGTCTCGTGGGCTGCGTTGTTCGATGAGCGCAGCATCGCGTCGCAGACCTCGGCGGCGCGGTAGCCGTCCTCGAGCGTCGCGCCGTGCGGGCCGACCGGCGTGTCGCCGCGGATCGCCGCGAGCAGGTGGTGCAACTCGTGCACGAAGGTGTGCTCCCATCCGATCATGTGGCCCTGCGGCCACCAGTGCTCCCAGAACGGGTGGTCGGGCTCCGAGACGAGGACGGTGCGGAAGCCCTGCGCCCGCGACCCCGGCGTCGAGCCGGTGAGGTGGACCTCGAGCTCGTTGAGGCGCTCGAGATCGAAGCGGAGCGAGCCCTTGGAGCCGTTGATCTCCCAGGTGAAGGCGTTCTTGCGCCCGGTCGCGAACCGCGACGCCTCGATCGTGCCGATCGCGCCGCCCTCGAAGGACACCACCGACTCGACCGCGTCGTCGACCTCGCGCCCGGGGTGGAACGTATGCGTGCGGGCCGCGACCGACGCGATCTCGCCGACGAGGTAGCGGGCCAGGTCGACCACGTGCGCGCCGAGGTCGCCGAGCGCGCCGGAGCCCGCGACGGCGCGATCGAACCGCCAGACCGCGGCGTCCGTCGCGCCCCACTCCTGCAGGTAGGAGCCGCGGAAGTGCAGGATCTCGCCGAGCTCGCCGGCCTCGATCATCTCGCGGGCGAGCCGCACGGCGGGCACGAACCGGTAGTTGAACGCGCACATGTGCTTGACCCCGGCCGCCTCGACGCGCTGCCACGTCTCGTAGCTCTCGTCCGCGTCACGGCCGAGCGGCTTCTCGCAGATCACGTGCTTGCCCGCCTCGGCCGCGGCGATCGTCGGCTCCGCGTGGAGGTCGTTCGGCCCGACGTTGTCGAACAGTCCGATGCGGTCGTCGGCGACGATCGCGCGCCAGTCCGTGACGTGGTCGGCGAAGCCGTAGCGGGTCGCGGCCTCGGCCACCGCCTCCTCGTTGCGGCCGGCGATCGGCCACGAGCTCGGGGACGAGCGGGGGCGGCCACGTCATGTACGCGAGCGTCCGGTAGGCGTTCGAGTGCGCCTTGCCCATGAAGGCGTAGCCGAGCATGCCCACGCCGATGCGTGGGATCTCGGTGGTCGCGCCGCGTCTCCGGCCGGTCGGTGAAGCCGACGTCGGACATCTACGCCTCCCTCGAGAACGCCGCGTCGAACGCCACCTGCGAGGGCTGGAAGTCGGTCCGCCGCACGAAGGCGAGCGCGTCCGGCGCGCCCCAGTCGCGGTCCATGCCCGAGTCCTCCCACTCGATCGACAGCGGCCCCTGGTAGCCGATGCGGTTGAGCGCGCGGAAGATCGGCTCGAAGTCGACGTCGCCGTGCCCGGGCGAGACGAAGTCCCAGCCGCGGCCCGGCTGGCCGAAGTCGAGGTGGCCGCCGAGGATCGACGACCGCCCGTCGAGCGTGCGCTTCGAGTCCTTGACGTGGAAGTGGAAGATCCGGTCCGCGAACTCGTCGATGAACGGGGCCGACGCCAGGAACTGATGCTCGAAATGGCTGGGGTCGAAGTTGATCCCGAAGCCCGGCCGGTCGCCGATCGCCGCGAGCGCCTTGCGCGTCGTCACGTAGTCGTAGGCGATCTCGGTCGGGTGCACCTCGAGCGCGAAGCGCACGCCCTCGGCCTCGAAGACGTCGACGATCGGCCCCCAGCGCTCGGCGAACTCCTCGTAGCCGCGCTCGATCTCGCCGAAGTCGTTGGGCGGGAACGAGTAGAGGAGGTGCCAGATCGGCGAGCCGGTGAAGCCCGTGACGACCTCGACGCCGAGCTGGGCAGCGGCGCGCGCGGTGTCCATCATCCACTCGGCCGCCCGCTGCCGCACGCCGTCGGGCTCGCCGTCGCCCCAGACCTCAGGCGGGAGCATGCCCTCGTAGCGCGGTCGTCGATCGGGTCGCACACGGCCTGGCCGACGAGGTGGTTGCCGATCGCCCATACACCGAGGCCGTGGCGGGCGAGCAGCTCGCGCTGCCCCTTCGCATAGCCGGGGTCGCGAGACCGCCTGCGCGACGTCGAAGTGATCGCCCCAGCACGCGAGCTCGAGGCCGTCGAAGCCCCACTCGCCGCACTTGGCCGCCAGCTCGGCGAGCGGCAGATCCGCCCACTGGCCGGTGAAGAGCGTCACGGGCCTTGCCATGTCATTCCTCCTCCGATCGACACCAATGCTCGCTCGTCGCCGCGCTCGGGCAACAGCACACCCGGGTTGAGGATGCCGTGCGGATCGAACGCGTGCTTGACGGCCGCCATCACGTCGATCTCGTCGGGCGAGCGCGTGAGGTGCAGCCACCGCCGCTTGGCGACGCCGACCCCGTGCTCGGCGCTGATCGAGCCGCCGAACTCGCCGACGAGCTCGAGCACCGCCTCGTCGACGCGCTCGTCGTGCGGCTCGGGCCCCAGCACGTTGACGTGCAGGTTCCCGTCGCCGAGATGGCCGTAGACGATCGTGCGCGCCGCGGGCGCGGCGTCTGCCACGGCCGCGCGCACGCGGGACTCGAAGGCGGTGATGTCAGCGAGCTGCACGGTCACGTCGAGCTTGTGCGGGATCCCGGCCGCCGCGATCGCCTCGTTGTGCGCCTCGCGATACATCCACAGCGCCCGGCGCCGCACGGTGTCGTCGGCGACGGCGACGTCGAGCACCGGCGCGTCCTCGAGCGCATCGGCCAGCTCCTGGACGGGATCGGCCGCCGCCGCGCACTCGGCGACGACGTAGACGGGATGGCGGTCGGCGAACGGCGCGGCGAGCCGGCGGTGCGCG
The DNA here is from genome assembly GCA_963722815.1 of uncultured Solirubrobacteraceae bacterium. Lineage (GTDB taxonomy): Bacteria > Actinomycetota > Thermoleophilia > Solirubrobacterales > Solirubrobacteraceae > DASQFQ01. The sequence goes on along the minus strand of CAVROM010000002.1, from coordinate 278,998 downwards.
CAGACGAGCTCCAGCCCGTCGGCATAGAAGATCTCCACCGCGTTGAGCGGCGGCACGCGGTCGCGGAGCACCCGCATGACGTCGACCGCGCCGGCGGTCGACCCGACGCCGAGCAGCGCGGTGACGACATGCGCCGGCGCGGGGACGAGCCGCAGCCGCGCGGCGGTCACCACAGCGAGCGTGCCCTCGCTGCCGACCAGCAACTGGGTGAGGTCGTAGCCGGCGTTGTCCTTCAGCAGGCCGGCGAGACGCCGCAGGACGCGGCCGTCGGCGAGCACGGCCTCGACGCCCATCACCTGGGCGCGCATCGTCCCGTGCCGCAGGACCTGCGCGCCGCCCGCGTTCGTCGCGACCATGCCGCCGACGGTCGCGCCGCTGCGCGCGCTGTGATCCACGCCGAAGGCGAGCCCGGCTGCGGCGGCGTGCTGCTGGAGGCGCTCGAGCGTCACCCCCGCGCCGGCGGTCACCTGGGCCGCGACGGGGTCGACGGGGCCGAGTGCGTCGAGCCGTACGAGCGACAGGACGATCTCGCCCGCGCGCGGCACTCCAGCGCCGACGAGCCCGGTGTTGCCGCCCTGGGGCACCACCGGCATGCCCGCCTCGTGACACGCCGCCAGTACCTGCGCCACCTCGTCCGTGCTGCCCGGCCGGACGACGAGCGCGGGCGGCCCGCCGAAGCGCCCCGTGCAGTCGCGGCCGTACGACGCGCAGAGCTCCGGATCCCCGAGGACGTGGGCCGGTCCGACGATCGCGGCCAGACGGCGCTCGAGGGTCGTCGGCGGCATCAACAGGACCCTAACTTGTGTCTGACTGTCTTACAAGTTACGGTTGGTGCCGAGGGCGGACCGCAGGGTCAACGGGGCTGCAGAGGGTTCAGAGAGAGAGCTATGGACAACGACGTCGAGGCTGTCGTGCTCGCCTGCCGCGGCACGCTCGCGAGCTGGTCTCCCGCGCTGGAGGCGGTCGCGTACGAGCAGGCGCGTGTGAACGCCGAGAGCCCGCTCGACCGCGGCGCGGCGCTCCGGCGGCGGGTCGAGGAGCTGAGCGCGGGCTCCACCCCGTCGCTCGCGGAAGGGTTCGACCGCCTGGCCGCCGAGCGCGGCTGGCGGCGGGGCATGACCGGCTCCGAGTGCCGCGGCCGGGTCGTCGCGCTCGCGCGCCCCTACGCCGAGGTGCCCGCGGCGCTGGAGATCGCGATCGCCGCCGGCCGCCCGCTCGTCGTCGCCTCCCCGGGCAGACCCGGTGCTCGTCGAGGGCGCGCTGCGCCCGCTCGACGGCGCGTTCGACGCGATCCTCACCGCCCGCGAGCTCGACGGCGACGTGCCGACCTCAGCCGCGCGGTGGCTGGGCGCCGACCCGCGCCGCCTCCTGTACGTCAGCGCCTCGCGCGCCGGGATCGCCCAGGCGGGGATGCTCGGGATGCGCCGGGTCGTGGGTCAACCGCGCCGGCGACCGGCGCCGCCCGCCGCACCTCCTGCCCGACGAGGAGTGGCATTGCCTGCGCGGGCTGGGGGCGTTCCTGGGCGTGGGCTCACCGACGCTTCCGGTCGCGGGTTGATGCGTCGCCAAAGCTCGATCGCAGATTGTCTGACAACCCTTGAGTCAGACTGTCAGACAATGTACGCTGCCGCGCCGATGATGATCGAGGTCGTCGCGTTCGCCTGCCGTGGCACGCTGGTCGACTGGGCCGGGGCCATCGAGGCCGTGGCGTACGAAGTGGCGCGCCGCAACGGCGAGAGCCCGCTCGACCGCGGCGCGGGCTTGCGTCGCCGCGTCGAGGCGCTGGCCGGCGGCGACGGGCTGGCGCGCGGGTTCGAGCGGCTCGCCCGCGAGCGGCGCTACCGCGTCGGGCGCGACGGCGACGAGCTGCTCGCGACCGTGGTCGCCGACGGCGCGGCCGCTGCCGGGGGCGCGCGAGGCCGTGGCGCTCGCGCTCGGATCGGGCCGGCGCGTGGTCGCCGTGTCGCGCGGCGACAGCCCGCGGGCGCTCGACCTGTTCGACGACGCGTTCGAGGACGTCGCGGCGCATCCCGCCGAGATCGACGCCGATCCGGACGCGATCCTGTACGTCAGCCGCGCCCCCTGGCGCCGGGCGGAGGCGCGCGGCGCCGGCCTGCGCGCCGTCGCGCCGGGCGCCCTGGGGCGAGCGCTCGCCATGCACCCGGCTCCTGCGACCCTCTTGGTGCCATGAGCGGTCTCGCCGTCCAGCCCATCTCCACCGGCGAGGCCGTCGTCGCCTCGCTGCGCGCCCGCATCCTGGACGGCGTCATCGCGCCGGGGGCGCGCCTCCCCGAGGCCGAGCTCGCGGCGGACTTCGGCGTCGCCCGCCCGACGGTGCGCGAGGCGATCCAGACCCTGTGCCACGAGGGCCTGCTCGTCCGCGAGCGCAACCGCAGCGCGCACATCCCGGTGCTCACCAGCGAAGAGATCCTCGATCTGTTCTCGGTCCGGATCCCGCTCGAGTGCCTGATCGTGCGCGCCGTGCTCGAGCGCAAGGCGCCGCTCGCGCCTGCCCGCGAGGCCATGGCCGTCATGGAGGCGCTGCCCAACGACGCGGGCTGGAGCAAGGTCGTCTCGGCGGACGCCGCGTTCCATCAGGCGCTCGTCAGCGCGGTGGGCTCCCCCCGCCTCGAGCGCCTCTACGGCGCGCTGAGCGGTGAGATCCGCCTCTGCGTCGCCCAGCTCCGGCCGAGCTGGGCGTCACCCTCGGCGATCGGGCACGAGCACCACGAGGTGATCGACGTGCTCGAGTCCGGCGACGTGCGAGGCGGCCGAGGCGCGGATGACGGCGCACCTCGAGCGCGCCGTGCGCGACCTCACGCACTGAGCTCCACCCCGTCGCTCAGCCGCTCCGGCTCCCCGTGCCAGGCGGCGTCGAGGATCGACTCCAGCGCGTCGGCGTCGAGCGGGCGCGGGCTGTTGTCGACCAGCCGCTTGATGCCCGCGGCCGCCTCCGCCATCGCGCGCAGCTGATCCCGCTCCACGCCGATCTCCGCCAGCGATGCCGGCAGCCCGATCCGCAGCCCGAGCGCGTGGATCTCCGCCACGGCGTCGCCGCCCGCGAGCGCCGAGAGCTGCGCGATCTCCTCGGGCCGCGCCGGCCGGTTGTACTCCATGACGTAGGGGAGGAGCAGGCCGGTGCCCAGCCCGTGCGACGTGTGGGTGGCCGCGCCGACCACGAACTGCAGCGCGTGGGCGGCGCCGACACCGGAGTTCCCGAACGCGATGCCGGCCAGCAGCGACCCGTAGAGCATGCCGGTGCGCGCCGGCACGTCGGAGCCGTCCTCGACCGCCTGCGCGAGGTTGTCGAGCAGGTGCTGCGCGGCGGTGCAGCGCCAGCGCATCCGAGAGCAGGTTCTTGCCGACCTGCGGCCGGCCGAGGACGAGCTCGGGCGACAGCTCCTGGCGGGCCGCCAGGTACGACTCGACGGCGTGGGAGAGCGCGTCGATGCCGGCGTGGGCGGTCACGACCGGCGGCGCGGCCGACCGTCAGCAGCGGGTCGCAGATCGCGTGGCGCGGGATCAGATGGCGGCTCGCGACCCCGATCTTCATGTCGGAGCGCGGGTCGGTCACGACGGCGACCGGCGTCGCCTCCGAGCCCGTGCCCGCCGTCGTCGGCAGCGCGATGAGCGGCATGACCGGGCCCGGCACCGAGCCGACGGCGTAGTAGTTCTCGAGCGGCGCGCCGTGGGTGAGCTGCAGCGCGGTGACCTTCGCGAGGTCGATCACGCTGCCGCCGCCGACCGCGACGATCACGTCGGCGCGAGCGCTCTCGCCCTGCGCCAGGGCCGCGTCGACCGCCGAGGGCGGCACGTCGACGGCGGCCTCGGAGAAGACCGTGACGTCCAGCGCGGCGAGCGAGTCGAGGACCGTGGCGAAGCCCGGCGTCTGCGCGATCACGGGATCGGTGATGACCAGCACGCGGCGCCCGTGCTCGGCGGCGACGTCGCCCGCCGCCGCGGCCATGCCGGATCCGAACAGCACTTGGGACGGCGCGCGCAGGACGGCGAAGTCGGTCATCGGTCGGTCTCCAGGAACGAGGTGATCAGGGGGTTGAACTCGTCGGTGCGCTCCAGCGGGGAGGCGTGCCCGCAGCGACCCGAACACGTGGCCGCGGACGTCCGGCAGCGCCTCCAGCAGCGGCAGGAAGCTGTCGCGCAGCGGCACGACGCGGTCCTGCGCGCCGTGCACCAGCAGGACCGGCGCGGTGATCCCCTCGAGCTCCGCGCGCGTGAGCGCGAGGTCGTCGACCCAGCGCTGGCGCGGCGGCGGGAACAGCTCGCGGTACCACGGCTGCGCCAGCGTCGCGCTGGTAGCGCGCCTCGACGGCCTCCGGCGTCGCGGCGGCGGGGTCGTGGTTGATCAGCTCGATCAGCGCGCGCGCCCGCTCGGGGCTCGGCGTGGCGTAGCCCCACAGCGCGTCGAGGCCGGCGGGCAGCGGCATGGCGTGCCCCATCGCGCCGACCGCGACGACCCGGGTCACCGCGCGCGGGCGGGCGGCCGCGACCGAGAGCGCGATCGCCGCGCCCGCCGAGTTGCCGACCACGGCGAACGACGACGACGCCGAGCGAGTCGACGAGCTCGAGCGCCTGCCGCGTCCACGCCGCGCGGAGCGAGCCTTCGGGCCGGGGACTCTCCCCGAAGCCGAGCAGATCGGGCGCGATCACCCGATGGCTGCGGCGCCAGCGCCGCGACGAGCGGGTCCCATGCCGCGGCCGTCGTCCCCGGACCGGAGCCGTGCAGCAGCAGCACGGGCGGCCCGGAGACGTCAGCGGGCATCGGCGCCGTCAGGCCGGGACGGCGGCGCGCTCGAGCACCGTCATGAAGGCGCGCGACCACTCGGGCATGTCCGGCCAGCCGCGGCACGACACCATGTTGCGGTCGACGCAGTCCGGCTCGTCCACGACGGTCGCGCCGGCGTTCTCCATGTCGCCCTTCAGCGGCGGGAACGCGGCCGTCGTGCGCCCGCGCAGCAGCCCGTAGACCGCGGGCACCTGCGGCCCGTGGCAGATCGTGCCGACCGGCAGGTCGTGCTCGAAGAAGTACTCGGTGATGCGGCGCACGTCGGCGTCGAGCCGGATGTACTCGGGCGCGCGGCCGCCGGGGATGACGAGCGCCACGTACTCCGCCGGATCGACCTCGGCGAACGTGATGTCGACCGGCAGCTTGCGCCCGTTCTTCTCCGTGTACGCGTCCGAGTTCGGATCGAAGTCGTGGATCACGAGCTGGACATCACGCCGCGTGAGCGCCGCGACGTCGGCGACGTAGCCGGCCTCGCGCAAGCGGTAGATCGGGTACATCGCGTCGAGCTCCTCGGCGGCGTCGCCGACGAGCACGAGCACCTTCTGCTGCGACATGGGGACCTCCCCTCCTCGTGTTGATCAGTCGAATGCGAAGTATTTGGGTTCCAGGAACTCGAGCAGGCCGTGATGCCCGCCCTCGCGCCCGAGACCGCTCTGCTTGGTGCCGCCGAACGGCGCCGCCGGGTCGGAGACGACGCCCCGGTTGAGCCCGACCATGCCGGTCTCGATCCGCTCGCCGAGCGCGAGCGCGCGGCGGAGGTCGCGGCTGAAGACGAACGCCACCAGCCCGTGCTCGGTGTCGTTGGCGAGCTCGACCGCCTCGTCCTCGGTCGCGAACGTCATCACCGGCGCGACCGGGCCGAACACCTCCTCGGCGAGGATCGCGCTGCCGGGCTGCACCTGGTCGAGGACCGTGGGCGGGTAGAAGAAGCCGGGGCCGGGCAGCCGCTCGCCGCCCGTGCGCACGCGCGCGCCGCGATCGACCGCGTCGGCGACCAGGCGCTCGACCTTGTCGCGCGCCGCCTCGTTGATCAGCGGTCCGAGCTGGGCGCCGTCGGCGAAGCCCTCCGCGACGGTCACGGCGGCCATCGCCTCGGTCAGCCGGTCGGTGAAGGCGCTCGCGAGCGACTCGTGGACGAGGAAGCGGTTGGCGGCCGTGCAGGCCTCGCCGCCGTTGCGCATCTTCGCCGCCATCGCGCCGGCGATCGCCACGTCGAGGTCGGCGTCGTCGAGGACGATGAACGGCGAGTTGCCGCCGAGCTCCATCGACGCGCTGACGACGCGCGGCGCGCACAGCTCGAGCAGCCGGCGGCCGACCGCGGTCGAGCCGGTGAAGGACAGCTTGCGCACGCGCGGGTCGCCCAGGACCGCCTCCGCGAGCGGCGCCGGCTCGTCGGTGCACACGACGTTCACCACGCCCTCGGGCACGCCCGCCTCCTCCAGCAGCCGCACGATCGCGATCGCGGTCAGCGGCGTCTCCTCGGCCGGCTTGAGCACGACCGTGCAGCCGGCGGCGAGCGCCGGGCCGAGCTTGCGCGCGGCCATCGCAGCCGGGAAGTTCCAGGGCGTGATCAGCAGCGCGATCCCGATCGGCTCGTGCGCGACCAGCATCCGGTTCGCGCCGCTGGGGGCGACCGCGTAGTCCCCGTTCGCGCGCACCGCCTCCTCCGAGAACCAGCGCAGGAACTCGGCCGCGTAGGTCGCCTCGCCGCGCGCCTCGGCCAGCGGCTTGCCCATCTCCCTGACGATCAGGCGCGCGACCTCGTCGGTGCGCGCGATCATCAGATCGAACGCGCGCCGCAGGATCTCGCCGCGCTCGCGCGGCGAGCGGGCGGCCCACTCGCCGGCGGCCGCGGCCGCCGCGTCGACCGCGTCGATCCCGTCGTCCGGCCCGGCCGACTCGAGTGACTCGATCGCCGCCCCGGTGGCCGGGTCGACGACGTCGAAGTGCCTCCGAGCGGTGGTCGTGGCCATGGCCGCACAGTAGCGATGTGAAGGGAACGGTGCAAGAAGTGTGCAAGGTAGTTGACAAGCGATGCAAGATCGCCGTAGCGTCTCCGCAGACGTGTGAAGGATTATCGAGCCGGCACCGCCGGCCAATCGTTTCTGAGGAGGAGCGGATGAGGTCAACACTCCGGGTCATGCGTCGTCGCCGCGCTTGCGGTGGCGGCGGCCGCGCTCGTCGCATGCGGCGGTGGCGGTGGTGACAGCGGAGGCGGGGAGCAAAGGCCGCGGCGAACGCCGGCAAGCTGTCGGACAAGCCGATGACGCTCACGTTCCTGTGGTTCGAGTGGCCTCCGGCGCACGCGCTCGAGGAGCTCGGCAAGGAGTACACGAAGACGCGCCCGAACGTGACCATCAAGGTCAACACCGTGCCGAACGCGCAGTGGCACGACGCGATCTTCACGCAGTTCGCCGCGCACAAGACGAACTTCGACATGCCGGTCCTCGACTCGCAGAACATCGGCGAGGCGGTGACCAACGGGTCGATCCTCGACATCACGGACTTCGTGAAGAAGAACATCGACACCTCGCAGTACGACCCGTACTTCCTCGCCGCCTACGGCCAGTACCCGCAGGCGCAGACGGGCGAGGCCAACCCGGACGCCAAGACCTACGGGCTGCCGCTGCTCGGCGACACGTGGTCGATGATCTGGCGCAAGGACCTGATGGGCGACAAGCCCCCGGCGACGTGGGACGACATGATCGCCGCGGCCAAGTAGTGCCAGGAGAAGCATCCGGGCATGAGCGGCCTCGCGTTCCATCAGGCCGGCACCGGCGACGCCGCCGCGGTCACCTACAACGTCGTCAACGCGCTGTACGGCGGCCAGCTGTGGGACGCGAAGGACCGCAAGATCGAAGGCGTCATCAACGACGCCGCCGGCAAGAAGGCGATGGACGTCCTCGTCAACGAGATGGTCCCGCTCACGCCGAAGGGCTCGAGCAACTGGTTCATCGACGAGGTCAACGCCGCGATCAGCCAGGGCAAGGTCTGCGTCGGGTTCCAGTGGATCGCCGCGATGGGCGGTCTCCTCGATCCCAAGAGCTCCAGCCTCGGCAAGAGCAAGGAGGCGATCCTCAAGAAGCTGGCGTTCGCGCCGCTGCCGAAGCAGGACACCGACAAGGTGCCGCTCGGCGGCATGGGCCTGCACATCTCGCGCTACATCCCCAAGGAGAAGCAGGCCGAGGCGCTGAACTTCATCAAGTGGTTCCAGACGCCCGAGGCCCAGAAGAAGTGGGCGCAGCTCGGCGGCGTGCCGGCCCGCAACGACGTCCTCAAGTCGCCCGAGTTCCTGGACGCCCAGCCGTACAACAAGGTGTTCACGGAGTCCGTGCCGCGGCTGAAGGACTTCTGGAACCTGCCGGAGTACGCGAAGCTCCTCAACGTCCACTCGACGCAGGTCAACGCGGCGATCTCGGGCACGCAGAAGCCCGACGCGGCGCTCGACAAGCTGGCGTCCGAGGAGCAGCAGATCCTCGACGAGAGCTCGTCGAAGTAGGAGCATCACGCGAGGGGCCGGGCGGTTTCCGCCCGGCCCCCGTCGTTCGTATCTGACATGGCAGACACGCTCCAATCCCCCGCACCGTCACCGCCGCTGGCACGGCTCGAGCCCCCGCCTGCGGCAAAGCGCTACCGGTTCCTGACGGACCGGCGGCTCGCCTTCCTGTTCATCTCGCCGGCGCTCGCGCTGCTCATCTTCCTGTCGATCTGGCCGCTGATCCGGCTGATCTGGCTGTCGTTCACGGACTACTCCGTGACCCGCGACGTCCCCGCGAGCTTCATCGGCTTCGACAACTACGTCGACGTCATCACGTCGCCGATCGTGCAGAAGCGCGCGCTGACGACGCTGATCTTCGTCGTCGGCGCCGTCGGGCTCCAGAGCGCGCTCGGCTTCTCGATCGCGTTCCTGATCTCCCGCCGGGAGCGCGGGCGCGGCGCGCTCACGACGCTCTTCCTGATCCCGATGATGCTGTCGCCGGTCGTCGTCGGCCTGTTCTGGAAGTTCATGCTCGACGTCCAGTTCGGCGTCGTGAACTCGTTCCTCGACAGCCTCGGGCTCGGCCGCGTCGAATGGCTCACCCAGCAGCGCCTCGCGCTGCTCTCGCTGGTCATCGTCGACACCTGGCAGTGGACGCCGTTCATCATGCTGATCGCGCTCGCGGGCCTCACGGCGGTGCCGAACTTCCTCTACGAGGCGGCCGAGATCGACCGCGCCTCCGAGTGGTTCAAGTTCCGCCGGATCACGCTGCCGCTGGTCTGGCCGCTGCTGCTGATCGCGGTCATGTTCCGCGCGATCGAGGCCTTCCGGCTCTTCGACCTCGTCTACATCCTCACGGGCGGCGGCCCGGGCGGCACGACCGAGACGCTCTCCTACAACGTCTACAAGGTCGCCTTCTTCGGCTTCGACACCGGCCGCGCCGCGGCGTACGGGATCCTGATGGTGATCGTCGTGATCCTCGCCGTCGCAGCTCTATCTGCGCTACCTCAACCGACTGCAGACGCGCTGACGATGGCCACCCACATCCAGACCGAGCAGCTGGCGGACGCCGGCATCGCCGGCGAGACCGCCGCCCCGCCCGTCCGCCGTCGCCGGCGCTTCGGCTCCGGCATCGAGATCGTGCTGCTGACGCTGTTCGCCGTGGTGATGCTCTTCCCGGTCCTGTGGATGCTGGAGACCGCGCTGAAGGAGACCCGCGACATCTACGCCGTCCCGGCCAAGGTGTTCAGCTTCAGCCCGACGCTCGACCATCTCAAGGACGTCTTCTCGTCGGGCTCGCCGGTGCTCTCGGGCCTCAAGAACTCGGTGATCGTGTCCGGCGCGTCGACGCTGATCGCCACGGTGCTCGGCGTGCCGGCGGCGTGGGCCTACTCGCGCTTCCCGATCCCCGGCAAGAAGGACCAGCTGTTCTTCATCCTCTCGACGCGCTTCATGCCGCCGGTCGTCGTCGTGATCCCGATCTTCCTGATGTTCCGCGACCTCGGGCTGCTGGACACGCTGCAGGGCCTGATCCTCGTCTACTCGGCGTTCAACCTGCCGTTCACGATCTGGATGATGAAGGGCTTCATCGACGAGGTGCCGGCCGAGTACGAGGAGGCGGCGATGCTCGACGGCTACTCGCGCCTCGAGGCGTTCTGGCGCGTCACGATGCCGCTGCTCGATCCCGGGGATCGCCGCCACCGCCGTGTTCGCGCTGATCTTCTCCTGGAACGAGTTCGTCTTCGCGATCTTCCTGATCACCGATCCGGCCAGCCGCACGGCGCCGCCCGCGATCGCGGGCCTGATCGGCGGGACGACGATCGACTGGGGCCTGGTCGCCGCGTCGGCGATGGTCTTCGCGATCCCGGTGCTCGTGTTCGCCTTCCTCGTCCGGCGGCATCTCGTGGCCGGCGTCACGCTCGGGGCGGTGCGCCGCTGATGGCCGAGGTCCGCGTCGAGAGCCTCCACAAGGCGTTCCCGGACGGGACCGTCGCCGTCCACGAGCTCGATCTGACGATCGGCGACGGCGAGCTGTTCGTCATGCTCGGCCCCTCGGGCTGCGGCAAGACGACCACGCTGCGCTGCATCGCGGGCCTCGAGGCCGAGACCTCGGGGCGGATCGTGATCGGCGACGAGGTCGTCAGCGGCCTGCGCCCGTCGCAGCGGGACATCGCGATGGTGTTCCAGTTCTACGCGCTGTATCCGCACCTCAGCGTGCACGACAACATGGCGTTCCCGCTCCGGGCGGCCAAGCACCCCGCGGCCGAGATCGACGAGCGGGTGAACGAGGCCGCCCGCCTGCTGCGGCTCGAGCCGCTGATGAAGCGCAAGCCGAGCAAGCTGTCCGGCGGCGAGCAGCAGCGCGTCGCGCTCGGCCGCGCGATCGTCCGCCACCCGAAGGCGTTCCTGATGGACGAGCCGCTGACGAACCTCGACGCCGAGCTGCGCGCCGACATGCGCGCGGAGCTCAAGCACGTGCAGCAGCGGCTGCACACGACGATGGTCTACGTGACCCACGACCAGACCGAGGCGATGGCGCTCGGTCACCGGATCGCGATCATGAACCAGGGCCGGCTCGAGCAGGTCGGGGCGCCGATGGAGGTCTACGAGCGGCCGGCGACGCTGTTCGCCGCGAGCTTCATCGGCTCGCCGCCGATGAACCTGATCGACGCCGAGGTCACCAACGGGCACCTCACGGCGGCCGGCGGCCTCGCGCTGACGGCGCCCGACGGCCTGGAGCGCGGCGAGCGCGTGGTCGCCGGCGTCCGCCCCGAGCGCTTCGTCGTGTCCGGCCTCGGACGACGATCCGGGGGCCGCGCGCGGCCGGGTCGTCTCGCGCGAGGCGCTCGGCGACGAGACGATCTACGTCGTCGAGACCGAGGCGGGGCTGCTGAACGTGCGCATGCCGCCGACCGTGCGGCTGGCCGAGGACCAGCCGGTGGCCGTGCGCTACCAGGGCACCGCGCCGCCGGTCTACGACCCCGAGTCCGGGCGGGTGACCGGCCGATGAGCTCCGCGATCGTCACGACCGGGATCGGCAAGTCGTTCGGCGACGTGCAGGCCCTGCGGGACCTCGACCTCGACGTCCCCGAGGGCGCGTTCTTCGTCCTGCTCGGGCCGTCCGGGCGCGGGCAAGACGACGACGCTGCGCGTGATCGCGGGGCTCGAGAAGCCCGACTACGGAACCGTCCACCTGACCGGGATCGACGCGACCGGGGCCACGCCGGCCGAGCGCGACCTGGCGATGGTGTTCCAGTCCTACGCGCTGTACCCGAAGCAGACGGCCGCCGACAACATCGCCTCCCCGCTGCGGGCGCGCCGGCTGAGCAAGGCCGACGTCGACGAGCGCGTGCTCCAGGTCGCGCCGCCTGCTGCACATCGAGCACCTGCTCCAGCGCAAGCCGGCGCAGATGTCGGGCGGCGAGCAGCAGCGCGTGGCGCTCGGGCGGGCGCTCGTGCGCGAGCCGCGCGCGTTCCTCATGGACGAGCCGCTCACCAACCTCGACCTCAAGCTGCGCGTCGAGATGCGGACCGAGCTGACCCGCATCCACCGGTCGCTGGGGCGGACGTTCCTCTACGTCACGAACGACCAGGTCGAGGCCATGTCGATGGCCGACCAGGTCGCCGTGCTGCACGAACGGCGCGATCCAGCAGGTCGGCTCGCCGACGGAGATCTACGACCGTCCCGGCCAACCGCTGGGTCGGGACGTTCGTCGGCTGGCCGCGCATGAACCTGCTGCCGTGCACCGCCAACGGGCAGCTCTCCGGCAACGGCTGGCAGCTGCCGAACCCCGGCTTCGCCGTCGACGGCGACCGCCCGGCGCTGCTCGGCGTGCGCGCGGAGGACCTGTCGCTCGACGTCCGCGACGAGTCGGCCGCGCTGGCCGGCACCGTCTACGCCGTCGAGCCGCTGGGCGATCGCACGCTCGTCGACATCGAGATCGCCGACCAGCGGATCGTGGTCAAGGCGCCGCCGACCGCGTCGCTGCGCATCGGCGAGAGCGTCCGGGCGTCGGTCGACCTCGACCGCGTCCACCTGTTCGACGCCGACGGGGAGGCGGCGATCCCACGGCGATGATCGACGCCACGGCTCCAGGGGCGACAGGCGGGCGCGCATCCTCAAGCGCATCCAGCAGGAGGGCCGCGTGTCGCTCGCGGACCTCGCCAGCGAGCACGCGGTCTCGGCGGTCACCGTCCACCGCGACCTCCAGCTGCTCTCCGAAGAGGGGCTGCTCGAGCGCGTCCGCGGCGGCGCCCGCTCGCTGGCCGACGCGTCGGCGCGGATCGAGACCGGCTGGAACGCACGCCTGCGCGAGGCGGCGCCGGAGAAGGACGCGATCGCGGCCGCCGCGCGCGAGCTGATCGAGGACGGGTCGACGATCTTCATCGACGCCTCCTCGACGGGCCTCGCGCTCGCGCACGCCATCGAGCTCCGCCCGCCCGCCGACCTGACGCTGGTGACGAACTCCCCGGCGATCGCCCTCGGCCTGACCTCCCCGGCGATCCACGTCATCGTCGCGCCGGGCGAGCTCGACCAGCACATGCGCGTGCTCACCGGCCGCTGGTCGATCGACTTCCTGGCCGGTCTCAACTTCGCCGACGGCGTTCGTCTCGGCCGCCGGCATCACGCTCGACCACGGCCTCACCACGTCGCGCTCGGGCCTGGCCGACACGCTGAACGCCGCCGCCGACTCCGCGGAGCGCGTGGTCGGCCTGATGGACTCGACGAAGTTCGAGCGCGCCTCGCTGCATGACGATCCGGCGCGCGACGGAGCTGGACCTGGTCATCACCGACGACCGGCTCGACCCCGAGGTCATCGACGCGTTCCGCGCAGCCGGGGTGAACCTGCAGGTCGTGTCGGCCCGGGCCGAGCTGAACGACGCGGAAGCCGACTAGCCTCCGCCGAAGCATGAAGCTGGACCGGGCCGTGCTCGTCCGTCTGGCGACGAGTGAGCGCCTAGAGCAAGCCGTCAAGCGGGCGCCCGGCGGCGAGGCGATCGCCTGGCGCGCGGCCTCGCGCTACGTCGTGGGCCAATCACGCGAGGACGCCCTGGTCACCGTCGCCGATCTCCTCGCACGGGGGCTCGGGGTCAGCCTCGACCTGTTCGGAGAGCGCGTCGACGACCCGGCCGAAGCCGACCAGGTGGTCGCGCAGTACCTCGAGCTCATCCGCGTCCTCCCGCTACCGCCGGCGCAGGTCTGGCTCTCGGTCGATCTCTCGCACCTCGCCCTCCGCGACGGCCCGCGCGCCGCTGCGGCGCGGCTGCGCAGGATCGCGGAGGCCGTGCCGGAGGGCTGCCGGGTCCAGGTCGGCGCGGAGGAGGCAGCCGTAACCGACGCGGTGTTGAGCTGCGTGCTGGAGGTCGCCGGGGACGGCCTGGCCTCACGGCTGGGAGCCACGCTCCAGGCCAACCTCACGCGCTCCCCGGCCGACGTCGACACGCTCGCCGACGCCGACGTCCACGTCCGGCTCGTCAAAGGGGCCTACCTGGAGCCCCGCGGAGCGCATCCCTACGGGGAGGCGACCGATGTCGCGTTCCTGCGCCTCGGCTCCCATCTGGCCCGCCGCAACGCCGCCTGGTCAATGGCCACGCACGACGCGCGCGTGCGAGAGGCGTTGCTGCTGGCCCACCCCGAGGCGCACGTCGAGCAGCTGCTCGGAGTTCGCCCGGAGGCGCTCGACGAGCTGCGCGCCCGCCGCGTGCCCGTCCGCGTCTACGTCCCGTACGGAGCCGACTGGTTCCGGTTCTGGCTGCGCCGCGCCGCCGAATCCCGCGGCGTGTGAGGCGGAGCTCCGTTGTTCGGGACACGACTGGGACACGGTCCACCCTGGCCGTCCGCTCGAAAACGACGAAAGGCCCCGCCTGGCAGGACCTTTCTCACGCGCCCGAGAGGATTCGAACCTCTGACCTTCGGTTCCGTAGACCGCGGCTCTGAGGCATATATTTGGCTCTATAGAGCCAAATATAGCCCGACTAGGCTGAACAGACTCCGGGTTGTGCCGACAGGTGCGGGTCATCTCGGCTCCATCTTGCGGGCACCGTAGACGAGGTCGGCCGGGCGTCGCCCGGCCGTCGTTCGTCCGTGGTGCTCGCGGTCGTGGTTGTCGTCGCGGAGGTAGCGGGCGAGCTCGCGCCGCAGGCCGCTGTAGCGGACTTGGAGGAAGCGAGCGAACGCTGGCCGCCAGCACTCCTCGAGGATGGTGCGGTGCAGGCGTTCGACGTGGCCGTTGGTCTGCGGGCGCCCAGAGCGGATCTGGGTGTGGATGACGCCGCCGGGGAGGCGTGAGCCGAAGGCCTGGCGGCCGAACTCTGAGCCGTTGTCGGTGAGGACGCGCTCGAGCTGCCAGCCGGCGGCCTGGAGCTCGGCGGCGACCCTGCGGGCCAATGCGGAGGTGTGCTCGACAGTCGGCCCGGCCGCTGGCGTGACGACCAGATCGGCCCAGGCGTAGCTGCTGTAGGTGTCGATCGCGGTGATCTGCCAGACCGGGCCCTTGCTGCCGTGCAGCCGTCCGACGAAGAAGCAGTCGATGCCGACCAGCTCGCCCGGACGGTCTGACTCGACGTGCGGTTCGGGCGCAGGGTCGCGCGGCGGTTCAAACGGCGCCCGGTAGCCCGCGACCAACGCCAGGCGCTTGGCGCGCGTGTTCAGCCCATGCCTGACCAGCGTCTTGTAAACGCCGTTGGCAGAGACGACCAGCCCGCCCCACTCCGGGCGCGCCAGTCGCGTCGCGACCCGGCGAGGACCGAGCCCCGGGTGCCCCAGCGCGAACGCGACGATCCGCTGCTCGACCATCACCGAGAGCTGGTTAGGCATCTGCGGCCGCCGCCGCTCCCGCGGTCTGAGCATCTCCAACCCCGACCGCTCCACCCGCGCCTTCCAGCGGTAATACGTCGAGCGATGCACACCCATCAACCGGCACGCCTCGCTGACCCCGCGCTCCCCGGCGAGCGCGAACAGCTGCAAGCGATAGCCGAACAGCACATCATCCTCCGTCATGCGGCTCTGCTCCACTCACTATGGCGGTGAAGGAGCCACCATGAGCCGCAACACCGACGGCCCCGACACTCTCGGGGCCGTCCCGTTCTAAAGACGCTTCGCTCTCCCCACCAACTGTCGGGAGAACATGGAGTCAGTTCAGCCTAGTCGCCCAAAACGTCGCCAAAAGTCGATTTCGCGGCATTTTTGGGCGCGGCGATTTCACGCAACCACGCTCGCTCGCAACCCGAGAGCGGGCGCGAGCTCGGTGCCGGCGGAGACGACTGCGTGTCGTCGAGGCTGTCGCATATATCGGCGGCGGCTCGGAATGGTCCGTTTCGCGGCGACTGATTTGCCTCGGAGACCTTCCCGAAGGCGTTAGAACGGCTCATTGTGCGTCGCCTTCGGAGGCTGAGCGGCCGCGCCGGACTTATGCAACAGCCTCCGTCCCGAGCAGGCGTTTGGTGGGCGTCGGCGGAGACGACCGCATCTGTCGTGTCAGGAGTCGAGCCGCGTCGCCCAGGTCGTACGATCAGCCAGGCAATCGCCTGAAGGCGAGATCGTGACCGCGAAGCGACTTCTGGCCCTGACGTTGGCCGGCGGGCTGATCGCCGCCGGCGCGGCGCTGTGGCTCGGTCGCTCAGCCGGCGCACCTTCGCCCTCCGGGACACTCGCGTTCTCCAGTCCTGAGGAGAGCGACGTCGTCGTCGCTGCCGCGGATGGCTCGGGTCTCCGCCGGCTGACCTCGACGCCCGGGCCGCAGTTCGACCCGAGCTTCTCGCCGGATGGCCGGCGGATCGCCTATCGGGACTCGAGGCGTGGCATCAACCGGGACGACGAGATCTGGGTGATGAACGCCGACGGTTCGCATGCCGTGAATCTCACCCGCAACAGCGCCAACGACTGGTCACCCGCCTGGTCGCCCGACGGCGGGAGCATCGCGTTCGCCTCGACTCGATCAGGGGCGCTGAACCTCTGGACGATGGCGACCGACGGCTCGAGAGCCGAGCGCCTGACCAGCTCGTTGTCGGAATATCCGTCCTGGTCGCCGGACAGCTCGCGGATCGCCTTCTCGATGCTCTCGGCCGGACCGGTGCAGATCGGAGTGATCGACCGCGACGGCGGCCGAGAGCGCACGCTGACCCCGATCACCGAGAACAGCGAGTTGCCCGCGTGGTCGCCAGACGGCTCGCAGATCGCGTTCTGCCGCGGATTTGAGGGCCATCGCGCCGTCTGGATCATGCGCGCGGACGGCACCGACGCCCATCGACTCACGAGCGCGGGCAGCGACGACGTCGGCCCCGACCTACTCACCGGACGGTCACTTCATCGCCTTCTCACGCCGCGGCAAGCTCATGATCATGCGCTCCGACGGATCAGACAGCCGGCCGGCCGGCGTACGAGGCACGCTTCCAGCGTGGACGCGAGGGCCACGCGGTCACGCAAACTAACGCATCGGACAGCGGCGCTGCGGTTGTGCGCGATAAGCAGCAGCTGACAACGCCTGCTCGCTGACGCCCGCATCCGGCTGGATGCGGGCGCCTTGAGGCGTGGTCGACGCGCGCGCCGCTCCGGAGATGGAGCAGCGCATGTGGCGCAGAGCCCCCAAGTGCGCGACGGCCGAGGGCAGCGCGTACGTAGCTGCGCGTAGTGTGAGAGGCTCGCGCGATGGGATGTCGACCGGCGCGGCGCGCCGCTCGGCCACGGACGGTCAACGAAGGGGAAGATCATGCGCAAGAGCCTGGTCGGCGCGGCGCTGGTCGTCGCCGTAGCGGTGACGGCGTTCGCGCCTTCGGTTGCCGGCGCTGACGCGATCGTCATCGGCCAGGGACGTCTGCCGTCATTGGCGGTCGATGCGTCCGGGACCGGGTATGTCTCGTGGTGGGAGTCAGCGGTCGATTCGAGCTTGTTCTTCTGTCGCTTTCCGCGGGGCGCGACCGCGTGCGACGCCGCAGCGGCGTCATCGATTCCCGTGCATGGCGACGGCCTGACGCCGGCGCCCGTGATCGTCTCCGGGTCGCGCGTGGTCGCCGTGGCGGCTCGCTACGTGAACGAGGCAGCGGGGTTTGGGCCGTATGGCCTGTTTGCCTACACGTCGACCAACGGCGGGGTGTCGTTCGGCTCGGGCCACGTTGTCGGATCGGTGCCGATCTTCGACAGCGTGCCCGGCCCTGGGGACACTCTCTCGGGAGTGGAGGAAAACGGCAAGCCGCTGCGGTTCCAGAACGTGCCACTCGACGGCTCCTCGCCGGCGAACCCGGACGGGACCTCGACCGTCCCCGTGGCGGCCCTGACGACTGACGAGTTCGGCTACAACGCGTCGGTCGGGCTGCTCGATGCCAATACGCCGCTGGTCGTCTACCAGCGCGGCGTGGGCGGGAACGACGCGGCGTTCCGGCGCTACGACCGCAGCGGAAGCGTCAACGACGCTGCGAACTGGACGCCGCAGGTCAGCATCGGCCCGCTCTACGGGCCGAAGCTCGCGGGCGGGCCGCGCGGGCTGTTCCTGCTCGGCAGGGACTCGCAGAGCTTCTCGAGTGGGAATGTCGTCGTGCGTAAGTTTAACGGCACGACGTTCGGCCCGCCGGTCGCGATCGGGCCGGGCGGCGGGATCCGGGCCCAGGACATGTTCCAGGACGCCGGCGGCAGGCTGCACGCGGTCTACGAGCGTGCCGACGCCAGCCGCATCGCGATCGTGCACGCCGTCTCCGACGACGGCGTCGTCTGGCGCAAAGGCGACCTCGTGAGCTACCCGCCGACGATCGGTGCCCTCGTCAACGAGTCCGCCGGCGTCGCCCCCGACCACCTCGGCTTCGCGGTCGCCGAATCGGCCACCGCCCCGAGCCTCATCGGGTTGTCGGCGCTCGGACCTGACGCGCCAGGAGCCGGCGCCACGACGCCCGCGCCTACTCCAGCGTCGACTCCTACCCCGGCGCCCGTAGCGGCACGGCTCAAGCCCTCGATCATGGGCAAGGGTGTCGCCAAGCGTCGCGGCCGAAAGTTCCGGTTCACGGTGTCCGGCCGGATTGTGCTGCCGGCCGCCGTCTCGAAAGCCGGTGGCTGCAACGGCAAGGTCAAGGTGACGCTGTTGCGCGCGACGAAGGTGCTCATCCGGAAGACCGCGACCGTCGCCGCTAGCTGCGTATTCCGCGTCAAGGGAACGCTCAAGCGTTCCGCTGTCAGGAAGGCCAGGCGACTCAAGGTGCGGTTCGCGTTCAGCGGCAACGCAACGCTCACGCCACTCAAGAAGATCGGGTCGATCGCTGTCCGGAGAAAGTGACGCGGCGTCTGACCAGGATTTAGCGCGGACCGTCAGACCGGGCCGCCACGGCCGCTCTGGCGCGGAAAGCAAAGCGCGAGTCGTCCTGCCACACACGACCGCTCTGGACGATAGTCAGGCGCCTGCATCGGGACCGTGGCGTGTCCCCTTCCGTGACGCGGAGCAGGCACGGTCCGCTCGCCTCGCACGTTCGCGAGCTGCCGTTGAACGCGGACGCCGCTGGTGCGAAGGCCACCCAACAGCGTCGGAGACCGCGACAGGGTCGAGGTAGTCGCGCCAGCGAGTCACGTTGCGATCCGTGATCGTGAGAACCGAGATGTAGCGGTTAGCGTAGGAAGCTCCGGTCGCAACGACCCGACCTTGTGAGGCGTACTCGAGCACGACGACGCCGGTGTTGGGGTCGTGATGGACAGCGAGATCGTGGCACCGGTCCAAGACGATCATCTCGCCGTATGGGCGGTATAGGTCTGCGACGGCCTGACGGCCCTCGACGTGCCGCGGGTAGCCAGGCGCGGTGATGATGAAGTCAAAGACGACGTCTTCGGCGAGCAGGTCGAAGAAGTGCCCGCCATCGGCAAGGCCGTCGAGCCCCTGCTCGATGACCCGAAAGAACGGGTCCAGCGCCTTGAAGTCGTCGAGGTCGTTGATCGTCGTCATCACGCCATCCTTCTACGCCCACGCCTGTGCGGTTCGCCGGGTGAAGTCGACGAAGCTGATCGACGGCCTTCCGGTGACGTTGCGGACGTCGCTGTTAGGCCGGGACGTGCTACGGGCCCGACGCGATCAAACGCCTGGAGATCCTCGACGTCGCCAACGGGCCGGCTTCACACGCGACGAAGCGCGCGGCGTGCTGCAGCGCAGCGACGCTGGCTCGCCCGCGTTCGAATCGCTGCGCGAACTCGCCGCGCCCGCAAGCCGCCAGAGATCGAAACGCTCATCCCGCGCGAGCAGGCCATTCGCACCTCGCTGCTGGCCGCCACCGCGGCTCCTGTACGCGGAGCCCGCCAGCGCGGCTACGGCCAGCACCGCGGCCGGAGCACTGCGGCCGCCCGCGCGGCGCGCTAGTCGTTTCCTAGCGGAGCGGAGGAGCGCGCAGCCACAGTGACACGTGCGCCGGCTGCATCGTCTCTGTCACAACGCTGCGGAGCTCGGTGCTGAGCGCGTCGAGCGCGACCTCGTTGCGTAAGCGGCCGGCGAACGCCTCGAGGGTCTGCTGCGTGTCGTAGCGGCGCCGGTAGAAGCGGCGGTCGACGAGTGCCTGGATGTGGGATCGGGCCGGCCGGAACAGCGCGGCGACGGCGAGCGTCGACGCCGCGATGGCCAGGCCGGAGTTCTGCCGTGAGCGGCTCGAGGATCACTTGGAGCAGCAGGACTGAGCCGAGGTACGCGGCCGCCAGCGTGGCCGTCAGCGCGCCGTAGACGAGCGTGCGGTTGATCACGACGTCGATGTCGTAGAGGCGGTAGCGGAGGATCGCGACGCCGGCTGCCACCGGGAAGGCCGCGAAGGCCAGCCCGATCAATCCGATGCGGATCTGCAGGTCGCCGTGCGCCCACAGCCCCCAGCTGCTCATGTCGAGGGCGGTCACCGCGGCGACGATGACGCCGACGGCGAGTACGAGCTTCAGCTGCTGACGCTCGACGCCGCGCGCCCGCCGAAGCCGGACGGCCACGGACACAGCCGCGGCCGCGGTGCCCACGATCACCAGAAACCATCCGCCCACGTTCACGACATCCATCGCCCTGCGCCAACCTGGAACGCCGAGCGGATTCGACACCGCCGCGAATGGCTCGTCGAGCCGGCCGGGGCGGAGCACATCGGTGGCGGCGAGCAGCGCCATGGCGAGCAGCAGTGATGCGGCGGCCGGACGCCAGCGGCGCGAGGGCAGCTGGCCGTCGGGGAAGAGCAGCACCGTGAGCCCGAGCAGGGCCGCGATCGTCTCCGTGGGCAGCGCCGCGGCGAGCCTCGCGCCCGCGAGCGGCTGGGCGGTGGCGTAGAGCCCGTAACGCGCGTACTCGTAGCTCAGCGTCGCGAGGCCGAAGGCCAGGCCTGTGACGCAGAAGATCCATCCGATCGGGTTCTGGGGCACGCGCGCGGCCACGACCGCGCCGACGCACGCATAGGCCAGCGAGAGCAGCACGAACGACAGCACCGCCGACACCTCCGAAGAGGTCGTCGCGCAGCGGCCTCCCCGGACCCGCCGCCAGCAGACACCAGCGTGCCGATCGCGGCTGTCCCGCACACCGCCGCAGCGAGACCGGCCGCCGCGGCGGCGGTTGATAACTGCGGCCCGTGAGCATCCGCGCGCTCATCTCCACGGCGCTCATGCTCTCAGCGCCGGTCCGGCGGTCCACGCGACCCGGCGGCGTCTGAGGAGCACGGTCACCAGCACGAGCACGAACAGCGCGCCCAGCGGATGCAGCGCCCCGACCCACTTCGTCTCGCCCGCGAGAGCGATCTGCGCCGTCCCAAGGATCGCAAGCGCGGCCGAGAGGATCATGTCGGCCCTGGGCAGCCACGCGACGAGCGCGAAGACGAACACCAGCACCTCAAGGCCATGGATCGAGAAGCCGGCCGTTCGGTGAGCCTCGAGCGCCGCTTCGCCCGCGCCGAAGACGTAGGCGCCGATCAGGTAGACCTGCAGAAACACGCCCACCACGATCGCTGCGAGCAGGACGAGGTGCAGTCCGGCGGCACCGCGTTGGAGCGTCCGGAACATGGACGCGATCCTCCACCGCCACCGTCCAGGAAGCGTTACGAACCCACGAGGAGGCCGCCTCCCGAGACGCCCGACCGGCGGGAACCATGCGGCCCACGGCGCCGAGGCTGCCGGGCTTCTCGCGCCACGTGGGTTAGGCTGCTTGCGACGGTCGTGAAGTGCACACGCTGGCGACCATGAGCCGACCGCGGCATTGTCGAACTCGGTCGGATCGCAACGCTGGGGAAAGGAGACCCCCATGAAGAAGTTCGCCCGTCCGCTCGTTGTCGGGACGCTGTGTACGGTGCTGCTGATCGCTGCGCCGGTCGCGGCCGGTGCCAGCCCGAAGACGACGAGTTGCACCAGTGGCCTGGCACCCGGCAATTACCACAAGGTCGTCGTCCCAGAGGGTGCGACCTGCTTGAGCGACGGGCCGGTGACGATCAACGGCGGGCTCTCCATCCAGCCCGGCGCGACGTTCGTGCTCGGAAGCGAGGAGAACCCCGGGGACACCGGCACGATCACCGGCGGTGTCAAGGCGACGAACCCGGCCTCCGTGCAGATCCATTTCACCACGATCAACGGGGGGATCGCCGTGCGCGGTGGGTCGGGGCCGTTCGGCGGCCCGTTCGACATCACCTGGAACGCGATCGAGGACAACCGGATCAACGGTGGTGTGACGGTTGAGGGCTACGACGGATTCTGGTTCGGGTTCATTCGAAATCACGTCAACGGCACGGTGAACCTCAACAACAACGTCCTCGAGGATCCCGACGGCAATGAGTACGTCACCAACGCGATTCACGGCAGCCTGAACTGCGCCGGGAACTCGCCGGCGCCGCAGATCGGTGATTCCGAGGGGAGCCCCAACCAGGTGTCGGGTCGCAAGACCGGTCAGTGCGCGGGCCTTTGACCTAGGTCACCCAGACGCGACTCCCAGCGGGGAGGGCACAGCCCTCCCCGCTCACGCGGCGGTGTGCGACCGCTTGCGCAACGACTGACCGCTCGAGCCGCGCGGCGAGGTCGTGCGCTTCGAAGACCTCCCGCCCGGTTCACGCGGCACGCGCCGCGCGATCGTTCGCGGGAGCAACGGGAGCGAGAGCGAGGCGCTGACCTGGCACGCCGACGAGATCCTGATCTGCGAAGGCGACCTAATCGGGAAAACCCGCGAGCAACTGCGCTCTGTGCACTTTCGCAGGGACCGCGACTGGCTCCGGTCCTAGCGTCCACGGCGCGAGCTCGTCGCTCGTGCAAGCGGGCCGACAGCGCTCGCTCCGTCACGGAAACGGGCGAGCGCTCGGCGCCGATGCACTCGCCTGCCTCTCGTCCGCAGCGAGAGCAGGCAGAGCGCGCCCGAGGCGCTCGCTTCGCTGCTCGGTCCGGAAGCCCCGCCGAGCGGGCTCCGCGCGATTCGGGGGCCATGTCGAGAACGGACGCGCGGCTCCGCTCTGTAGATGAACGCGCCGATCCGGCGAACAACGGACCGGCGGAGATACCGCAAGGAGACCGAGATGCGAAAGCTAATCGCCAATGAATTCATGACCCTCGACGGGGTCGTGCAGGCCCCGAGCTATGCCGACGAGGACACGACCGGAGGCTTTCAGCACGGCGGCTGGCATAGCCGCTACTTCGACGACGTCTCGATGAGCTGGGTGGTGGAGAACATCGGCGGCGCGGGCGGCTACCTGCTCGCGCGCCGCACGTGAGAGATGTTCGCCGCCCATTGGCCCAACGCGCCGGAGGAGCAACAGACGCTCGCCGGGCCCCTGAACAGGCTGCCGAAATACGTCGCCTCGACGACACTAGTCGCGCCACTCGAGTGGCAGAACACGACGCTGCTGAGCGGCGATATCGCGGAGGCCGTCTCCGCCCTGAAGGCGGAGCATGGAAGGGACCTTCACGTGATCGGCAGCCCCGGACTCGTGCAGAGTCTGATCGGGCACGGCCTGCTCGACGAGCTCCAGGTGATGATCGACCCGCTCATCGTGGGCGGCGGCAAGCGGCTCTTCGGCGACGATGGCGCGCTCACGCCCCTGCGGCTCGTAGAGAGCCAGGTGACGGGCACGGGCGCGATCATCGCCACCTACTCCGCCGTAGAGGGCTGAGGTCGCGATGTCGAGAACGCGTCCGTGGCACCGACAAGTCGGTGAACACGCCCAGCTGGCGCATAAAGAGGGAGAGGGCCAGATGGTGCTACGCCAGCCAGCCGAACCACCAGCATGCCAGAGAACCACTGCCTGACGACGCGGGCGGCGCGGCTCAACGAGCGTCGAAGCACCCGCAATGGATGACGGCACACCCTCCGCTTCCAGCCGGCAGCGGCGCCGCTTTCCCGGCCGAGCGGGCGTGTCGCGAGCGTGGCTCTCGGCGACCGCTATGGACGAGCTGCGGGCGCCTCGTCCGAACCGGCACCGTCGCTCGCTCCCATGCGGATCCGGGCGTCTCACGAGGGCCCCCACCTCAGGTTCACCGCCTGAGCAAACCGCGCGGCCAAAAAGGGGATGGGAGGCCGGCTATCCCCTGAAACGCGTGGAATCCGGCGCAAATTACGAAGATCAACGGCGCGAGGCCAACTCGCAAGAACCGCTCGTTTCCAGGGATTTCAAGCCGCGCGGCCGCTAGGACGTAACGACTGAAAATCGTGGTGTCCCCGGTTCGAGCCCGGGTCTCGCCATCGTCGGAAGCCCGATGAAAGCTGGATCTCGCTGTTTCCGGCGTTTCGAGCGCGATCCGCAACAAGGGGATGAAAAGGGGACGGCCGGCTGAAACGCTGGCAATGCCGCGTAACTGCTGGAGTGCCGACGCGCGGTGAAAGCGCGTCGGGTGGTCGTGTCCCCGCTCGAACCGAAGACACCACGACTCCGCCGCCGTCGTGTTGTCGCCGCTGCGAGTCTGCGCCCGGAGGAACGTGGCCACAAACCCGGGACTCCCGCGCCTCCGCACCGCTCGAATGCCACCCCATTGCCGACGGCCCGGCGAGGCGCTGCGCCTAAAGCCGCTCCACCCTCACCCCGGCCTCGACCACGAGCCGGGGCCGGGAATGGCCGGCGCAGGGGCCCCCGGGCAGCTCGCTCGCACGCCGCAACCAAAGCGCTAGCCGCCCTAACTTCGCATTTCCCGGCATCGGCAGCCTCTCCGGCGGTCACCCGGAGGACGCGCTGCGCGCTCAGGACGACGCGCGTCGGCTGGGGGCTTGAGGCCCCGACACGCCCGCTTCCATCTGGTGAATGCGGAAGCCGTGCGCATGCCGACAACCGCGCTCGCTCCTCGTCCGCAGCGATCGTGTCGGGTTTGGGTGCGCCGGCCCTTGTTTTGTCCAGGAGAGTGGGTGCGGCAGCATCCAAATGGGCGACCTCCTTCTGGATGCTCGACCGCTCATGGGCCTTGGCAGGGCGACTGGTGCGGCGTGGCGCGTCTGGCGCTCGTGCGTGCGCGCGCATAGACTCGCCTTCGGGCATGATCAGCCGGCTCCACGAGCGCGAGCGCGACCTGAGCGTGATCGCCGATGCGCTCGACGGGGTGGTCGCGGGCGCGGGACGCGCGGTCGTCGTGGAGGGGCCGGCGGGCATCGGCAAGACCAGCCTTCTGGTATCGGCCCGTGACGCGGCGCAGGCGCGCAACGTCGCCGTTGCGGGGGCTCGCGGGTCCGAGCTGGAGCGGGCGTACGCGTGGGGGGTAGTGCGGCAGCTGCTCGAGCCGAGGCTGCGCGGCATGTCGGGGGAAGAGCGCAGCCGGATGTTGACCGGAGCCGCGGCGCTGGCGGCCCCGATCGTGTTGCCCGACGGCGCCGCGCCGCCCGGCGACGCCGACCCCTCGTTCGGAGTCCTCCATGGTCTGTACTGGCTCGTGGCAGCGCTGGCGGCAGAGCGGCCGCAGCTGCTCGTCGTCGATGATTTGCACTGGGCCGATGGCGCCTCGGTCCGGTTCATGGAGTTCCTCGCGAACCGCATCGACGGCGTGCCGGCGTTGCTGCTGGTGGCTCAGCGGCCGGCTGCGGCGGCGGCCGGCGGTGCCCTGCGCGGGGCTTCGCTCGCGACGTCGATCGAGCTCTCGCCGCTGTCGTCGGAGGCCACGGCGACCGTGGTCGCCGAGCACAGCGGCGCACAGGGCTCGGCATCCTTCGCCCAAGCGTGTCACTGCGCGACCGGTGGCAACCCGCTGCTGATCCACCGGCTGGCGGAGGGACTGCGCGAGCGCGGCATCGGTGGCGCCGGCGAGGGCGACGCGGAGGCGGTGACGCGCCTGGGGCCGTACGCGATCGCGGGAGCGGTGGGCGCGGCGCTCGCGCGCCTGGGCGAGGGGCCGGTGCGGCTCGCGCACGCCGTCGCGGTGCTCGAGCGGACGCCGCTCGTGATCGCCGCGCGGCTGGCCGACGTCGGGTCCGAGCAGGCCTCAGCGTTCAGCGAGCAGCTGGTGCGGGCCGGGATCCTGCGAGACCTCCGACCGCTCGAGTTCGTGCACGCACTGGTGCGCGACGCGGTGCTGACCGGGCTAACGGCGGGCGAACGCGCGCGGCTACACGCGGAGGCGGCGCGCATTCTCGGTGAGGCGGGAGCCGCACCTGAGGCGATCGCCATCCACCTGCTGCACGCCGAGCCCCGTGGAGACGAGGAGGTTGCGAGCGTTCTTGCCGAGGCCGGCCGGCGCGCGCTCGCGTCGGGCGCGCTCAGCGAGGCCGTCGTGTTGGTGGAGCGGGCCGTCGCCGAGCCGCCTCCCGCCGCCTCGCGCTCGGCGCTGCTGCTGGATCTCGGGCGCGCTGAGCACGGACTGGGCCGCCCGGAGGCGATCGATCGCGTGCTGGCGGCGTACAACGCGGCGCTGGACGAGGTCGATCGCGCCGAGGCGGCGCTCGGACTGATGTGGGCGACCGGCCCCGGGGGCCACGATCCGAATGAGATGGTCGCCATGATCGAGGAGGCGCTCCGCGGTGTCGTCGGGCGTCACAGCGAGCTCGAGCTGAGGCTCGAATCGAGCCGGTTGATGACGTCGTTCATGTCGCCGGCGCTGTTTGAGCAGGCGGTCGGCCAGGCCGAGCGGTTCGCGCATCTGGAGGGCCGAACGGTCGGGGAGTGCGAGCTGTTGCTGCACGTGGCCGTCCAGCGGTTCCTGCTCGGACGGTCTGCGGCCGAGGTCGCGGAGCCTGTCGAGCGCGCCGTGGCCGATGCGCAGCTGGTGGCGGCCATCGGTCCGGACTCCGTGTGGTTGACGCTCACGATCGGCCAGCTGTTCAAGACCGACCGGCTGGATGTCGCAGGCCGCACGGTGGCGATCGCGCTCGCCGAGGCGCGGCGACGCGGGTCCGCGCCCGGGTTCGCCGGCGCGTCGGCCTGGCGCGCATGGATCGCGCTGCGAGAAGGAGCGGCCGCCGAGGCCGAGGCTGATGCTCGCGCCGCCTACGACACTCCGTCCGGCACCCCCTGGAAGCACGTGATCTCCTCGTGCTGCCTGGTTGACGTGCTGGTCGAGCGCGACGACCTGGTTGAGGCGCAGGCGATCCTCACCGCATGCAGCGCCGAGGACGCGATCGGCGGCGAGCTCCTCCTCTCGACGCGCTCGAACCTGCGCGCGGCGCGAGGAGACTTGGACGGCGCGCTCGCCGACCAGCGCGACGCGCGCCGGCTCCGAGGCGACGGCATGGCACCCGATCCCGACTTCGACGGCTGGCTGCGGACCGCGCGACTGCTGCACGCCACCGGCGACGCGGCGAGCGCAGCCCGCGAGGCCGAATCCGCGCTGGGCTGGGCGCGCACCTGGGGCACGCCGGGGTACCTCGGGCAGGCGCTCACCGTGTCCGGGCTGATACGCGGCGGCGACGAGGGGCTCGCGCAGTTGCACGAGGCGGTCGCACAGCTCGAGCGCTCGCCCGCCCGCCGCGAGCTGGCCCGCTCGCTGATCGAACTCGGCGCCGCCCTGCGCCGCGACGGCGCACGCAAGGCCGCGCGCGAGCCGTTGCGCCGCGCGCTCGACACCGCCGCGGGCGGCGGGCTGATCGCGACAGCGCGACGGGCGCAGGAGGAGCTGCGGGTGACGGGAGCCAAGATCCGCCGCGCCGAATCGTCGGGTATCGACTCGCTGACGCCGAGCGAGCGGCGGATCGTGGAGCTCGCGACGGACGGAGCGAGCAATCCGGAGATCGCGCAGGCGCTGTTCGTGACCGTCAAGACCGTCGAGATGCATCTCGGCAACGCGTACCGCAAGCTCGGGATCAACTCGCGACGCGAGCTCGCGGCGCTGCTGCCACCCAAAAAACTCCAGGGAGCAAGTACCGGGAGCACCCCGTAGCGATCCACACCGCCACAGGCGAGCATCGCCGTCGACAGCCACCCCGACCGACGGAGATGCCGCCGTGTTCGCTCGCCTCTCGACATACGAGAACGTCAACCTCGACCTGGCCGACCGCGTCAAGCAGTTCATGGAGACGCTGCAGACCGATCCGTTCGGAGACCTGCCCGGCTACCGCGGCTCGATGACCCTCGTCGACCGCGACAACGCCCGGCTCGTCGGCATCGGCTTCTACGCAAGCGCCGGTCACGCCAGCGAGGCCGACGCGCTGCTGACGACGACGTGGTACGAGTCCATCGCCGACCGGGTACCCGACGCGATCCGCCCGGCGCTCGAGATGCGCCCCGACAGCGTCGGGCTCTACGAGATCGTCCAGCGCGACTGAGGGTCGGCCATGTGTCCCTGGTGCCTGGTCACGCCTGCGTGCCCGTGCCGTCGCGGCGGCGGGCCACCCAGCCTCACGCTCGGCAAGGCGCTCATCGCCCTCGCACGTCGCTCGTGGCGCCTCGGCAAGTCGCTTGGCGCAGCACGGCAGCGACGTCTCGACGGACGATCGCGTCGCGGCCGCACGCGCGCCAGGCCGTTTCGTCCTGACTTCCTGCGCTCGATGCTCGGGCACTTCTCCAAGCGCCAGCAGCCGATGATCGTCAAGACCGCCTTCGCGGTGCTGCTGATGGTCTCTCTCCTCGGCCTCGCCGCCTGCGGCGATGACGGCGCGGACGAGGGCGGGACGACCGCGTCCCTGGACGTCGAAACGACTTCGACGATCGCCGCAGAGAGCAACGAACCGATCCTGATCAAGACACACCTGGATCCCCCCAACGCGCAGGGCAAGACGGCCGGCGAGGTTCTTTCCGGGTCCACCATCGGCGACTCAGCCTTCTGCGCCCGAGGGACATTCATCGATGGGCCTGTGGTGATTCCGAGCCGGAAGGTGCTGAGGTCATTCCGCTGCCCCGGCGGCACCCTGACGATCACCTTCACCTCGACGCCACCTGGCGTGAACCAACGCAGCGATTGGAAGGTCGTGAACGCCCTCGGCCGCTTTGAGGGCCTCCGCGGTGAGGGCCAGATGAGCGGGGTACTCGAGCCGGGACGCAAGGGCGGCCGGGAGACCTTCACCGGGACCGTCACTCGATAAGCAGCAGGCGTACGACCCACTACCCGGCCTGCACATCCCGACGACGGGCACGCGCGCTGACCTCCGCCACCACCGTCGTGTCCACGAGGGCGGCACTGGCGCCATCGCCGCGCGCTGTCGCAACCGGACGAATACGAGCAGCGGCCCGCACGCGACGCGCCCGCTGCTCCTGTGATAAGCAGGCGTCTTGACCGGCCCGGAGCTCACGCCTGCTCGGGACGGAGGCTGTCGCGCAAATAGCCCGCGAGATGTTGTCTCCTCAACGGTGGGACGAGCACGGCCGAGCAGCGGCTTCCTGGCGCCGCCATCCCAGGCAACGGATCGCTCATGACAGCCGAGGCACCAGTTGTCCCACGATCAATTGACGCACCCGCATCTGGACCGGTTTGTGCGACAGCCTCGACGATCTCCGAGCGTCTGAGGTTGCAGGCGGCGAGTGACCGCATCGCCCTGGGCGAGCGGGCGTCACGCGACTGGCGGTCCGGACGCCGCGCGCGTCGTGCGGCCTCGATCATGGCTGTGCCCGCGGCAGTTCCCTGCGGAGGTCGAGGGCGGGTCCGAGGTCGCCGTCGATCAAGTGCCCGTAGGTCTCAAGCGTAAACGCGGGCGAGTGGTGGCCCATCCACCGTTGAAGGCGCAGCGGACTCAGACCCGACTCGATGAGCATCGACGCGCAGGTGTGACGGAGCGTGTGGAACCCGACACCGGTCAGCCCGGCGCGCTCGGCGGCGGGGATGAGCACGCGGCGGCGCAGGCTGCCCTGATCAGACGCAGCGCCCTCGCGACCCGGAAAGACGAACGCGTCGTCGACGGCGTCGCGAGGCCGATGAGCGCGCAGCCTGGTAGCGAGCTCGGGCGTCAGCGGGATCAGCCGGGCGCCGTGGCGAGACTTGGGCGCGACCGTTGCGCCTTTGACGATCGCGCGGCGCACCTGCAGATGCGCTGCCGGCTCATCGAGGACGAGGTCGCTCCAGCGCAGGCCGATCGCCTCGGAGATCCGCAGCCCGGTCGCGGCAAGCAGCTCAAACAGCGGCCGCCACTTCGCTGATATCTCGTCGAGCAGGCGCACCAGTTCCGCCCGCGTCAGATAGCGCCGCTCGCGTGTCGACCACGCGCGACCCGCCCGCCGCCGCGGCAGCACGACCTGCTCCGCCGGATTCGTGTCCAGAAGGCCGTTAGCGACCGCCGCGTCCAGCACCAGGCGCACTGGCGTCAGGACATTGGCGATCGACCGGTCGCACAGTCGACCGTCGCGGCCCGGACGCGTGGTCAGCCAATCGACGAAGTGCTGCATCTCGGCGCGGTCCAAGTCGCGGACGCGGATCTCGCGGTCGAAGTAGGTCAGCGCGAAGTTGACCAGCAGCCTGCGGTACTCCCAGCGCGTGTGCTCCCTGACGCTGTCGCGACCCGAACCCGCGTAGCGATCCAGCCAGCCGAGCGCGAACGCGTGCAACGTAGGGCCGCGCCGCAGGGCCCGCGCCTCGCCGTCGCGCTGCAACTTGATTGCGCGCGCCTCGCCGAGCGTGTCCGCCGACTGCTTGCGCAGACGGGCGCCGGCGCGGTAAACCACCACGTACTTCGACCCACGCCGGTAGACGCCCGGCACGTCCGTCGGCCCGAGTGGCAACACCATCAGCGTTGCCCTGTTGCCACCCGGGTTGCCACCTCTGGGCGCTCGCCAGGAGCCGAAAATCCCCTACCTACGGGGATTCAAGTAGCGCGCCCGAGAGGATTCGAACCTCTGACCTTCGGTTCCGTAGCCGCGGCTCTGAGGCATATATTTGGCTCTACAGAGCCAAATCTTGCCCGACGGGTCGCCAAAAAGTCGCCAGAAAGTCGATTCCGCAGCCTTTTGGGACGCGGCGACCTCATGTCGCCACGCGCGCTCGCAACCGAGAGCGGGCGCGAGTTCGGCACGCGGACAGACGACCGCGTCTCGTCCACAGCGAGCGCGGCGACAGCGCAAATGCGGCGCTTGCCTCAGGAATGCGGGCGTCGTCTTGGCGCCCGCCCGAGGCGTCGTTGCGTTCGCGCGTGCGATCGACGCCAGCGCTGGAACGGCCCCCTAGGCCGAGAGGCCGCGGTCGGCCTCGCGCCACTGTCCAGAGGGTGCGCCGCGCTCAGCAGCGCTTGCCTTTCGCGGAGCCGCCAGAGCGATGTGACCCACGAGGGCGACGATGAGCCCCAGCCAGAAGCTCGACACGATCATCAAAGCAATGCCGACGATGAGGAGGACGCCACCCACACTGATCTCGCCTACCTTGCGGCCCCGCACCACGGTCTTCCGCCGACAGCTGCCTCCTCGACGAGGTGAGGTGATCCGTCTCGGCACCGCCTGCTTTTGCACGCTGCCGGACTGCGAGCATCCCACTTCCACATGCGTAGCGCCCTTCTCTTCTGAATGCCGCGTGGTCCGCTTCGTAGGGTCCTGCCTGCTGCGCTTTAAGCGGGCTTTGATCCGGCCGTCGGCACAGACCAGCCCGGCAACCGAGTGCGAGCGTCGCATCACGTCGTCCCCCGCGCCGAGGTTGGGGCGGGGGCGCTGGCGACTATGCGTCGGGTGTCATGGGGCGGGCAGCGGCCAGGCGCCGCGCGGGGACGGGCTGATCTGAGTTTGAGTCGCGTCGCTGGGCGGCGGCAGCGTCGCGGCGCGCCATGACGTCTTTCACGCGCGCATCCACTCGCCGCTGGGCGTGACGCGACACGCTGCCCGCCGGATCTTTGGAGCGGGCGTCCTGCCTGCGTTCCGTGACGGAAACCATCGGTGGCTCCTTGCGTCTTCTTCGCTTGGAAAGCGCCGCCGGGCGGAAGAGGCGGGGCCCGGGGAAACCGGCCCTACAGTCGATCTCGTCGCCGTTAGTGCGTCGCCTCGTCGCGTGGGTCGCTCCGTCGGCGGTACTCTGCGCTTCGGCCGAGATTGTTGGCCGCAGGGCCAGCCTCACTGGACACCTTACTCCGAAGACGTGCGCAGAACACGACGGCCGAAATAAGATCGCGAGGGGCCGCGCTACGTGGACCAGACGGCGGGGCGCGGCGGGAAGGCTCGCAAGACGGCATCGAGTGGCGCTTCCTCGCGCGGGGTTGGCGCAACGCCGTGTCCCGCGCCGACGCTCATGGACGCGGCGAGACCCGCTTTCCGCCGATCGGGCGACGGCCAGCGCCCCGCGAGTGCTGATGGGTCGACGACGCGCCCGTGTTCAGGGACGACGCCCGGCGCTGCTGGCGCGGCGCGGCTAGGCCGTTGTCGCAGAAGCCGGCTGCGCCCGCGAGCGCACTGATGCCGGCAAGCGCTTCGCTGCCGTGCTCCTGGACGTGCGGCTCGGCGACGACGATGGCTTCGTCGTCTGCGCCACGCTCACCCGCGCGACCCGCGACCCGAGCTCGCCGTGCTGCTCGCCTCCACCGACCCCTACGAGGGGTGCGATGAGCTCATGGCATCCTGCGGCGCGCCGCGGCTTGATCCGCAGACGAGGCTCATCGACACCGACCCGGACAGTTCTGGCCGCGCCCCGGACAGCATCCAGGGCCGGATCAGCCGGCAATCAGGTCGGCGCGGAAGGGCAGTCGTCAAGAGATCTGACCCGAGAGCAAGACAGGCGCCCCGGCCGCACGGCCCGAGCTAGGGGCGCAGCGCATCCGGCCCTAGTCTTGGCTCCAGCCTTCCGGGCCCATCCCTGAGCGCGACTGCACCACGCCGCTGGGCAGCCTACCGGCGCGCCATGTAAAATGCGGCGTACGTCGACTCGCCAGCAACCGGCCTAACCCGGGGGTGGCGGCGGGGCGGCTCTCACCGCTCGGGAGGTCAAGCGAATCCTCCCGACCGGCTTTGACGGCGATGAGCAGAGAGGGCCGTTGCGCGATGGGTGAAGCCGATCGGAGTTCGCTGGGAGAGATGCGAGCCACGATCGCCAACGATTTCGTGCGTCTCCAGGCCGAGTACTACGGCAAGGGCCCGACGCGCGCGAAGACCTACATCGTCGAGGACCTCGTCGTCGTGGTGCTGGAAGAGTCGTTCACGCGCGCGGAGAAGACGCTCGCCCAACGCGGCGAGCGCGAGGCGATCGAGCACATCCGCCGGCGGTTTCAGCAGCAGATGGCCGACGAGTTCACGAGCGTTGTGGAGCAGGCGACCGGCCGTAAGGTCAGGGTGTTCCTGTCTGAGACGAACGTCGACCAGGACGTGTCGGTCGAGACGTTCCTGCTGGCCGACGAACGCACGGACATGACGGACTTCGAAAACGGCTGAGCAGAGCCTCGGGCGAACCTCTGCGGGGAGGGTTGTGCGACTCCGCCGCGCTAGGGTTTGACGTTCAAGGGGACTGGGTCCTGACGCGGCGTGGCCGGACGTTCGGCGCCGGACGTGACGCGTTTGAGGCGCAATCCCCGCCCATCACTGGAGACTCCGGCGGTTGCGGCAGATTGGCTGGGACCGGTCGGGGGGTCCGAGGAGGCGGCGCTTCATGAAGTCCGACCAGATTGCGTCGGCGAACGGGCGAACACCAGCGTCGTCCGATGACGCGGGTTCGCCTCTTGTGCCGGAGGGGTTGCAGGCGCAGTGCCGGCGCCAGGCGATGGTGATCGACACCCTCGGCGAGGTCCTGTCGAGCTTCGAGCGCGGCGCGCGGGCGCTGAAGGCCGAGAACTCCGCGCTGCGCGTCGAAAACGACCGGCTGCGCCGCCACCGGCGCTTCGCATCGCGCCCCGACGGCGGTGAGCCGGCCGAGGCGGCGATCCCGATCGGCATGAACGCACCCAGCCTCGCTCGCAGCGTCACCGCGCAGTGGCTCGCCAACCACGTCGCGCCGTCCGTGCTGGAAACGGCGCTGCTGCTCGTCTCCGAACTGGTCAGCAACAGCGTCCGCCACAGCGGCGTGCCGGAAGGCGAAGACGTCGTGGTGCGCGTTCGCCTCTGGCAGGACGGCTTCCGGCTGGAAGTCGAGGATCCCGGCGGGAGCGGTGTGATTGCGCCGAAGGCTCCCGACGTGCTCAGAGGTGGAGGGATGGGCCTGCAGCTGGTGCAGACGCTCAGCGAACGCTGGGGCGTCACGCGCGCCGCCGAAGGCCCGACCTGCGTCTGGGCTCAGCTGCCACGGCAACTCATCGCGAACTAGCCCCGAAGCCCGTCCGTGTCGCGACTGAGATGTGAGAGCTGTGGGCTGGCCTACTCGAGGGCCGCGATCGCGCGTCAGATGGTGTTGGCCACCGGCGTCGCCTGCCGTCGCTGCGGCGGAACGCTGGAGGCGGAGGATGGCACGGAGGACCCGGAACCCGTGCCCGGATGGACGAGCGTCCCTCCCGGGCCGCGCTCGCCCCGAATGAGCTCGCCTTGACACGCGCGTGGAAGGCGAGGACAGTCGAGGTCTCAGTGGGAGCACTTCGGTCGGAACGGCCGAGGGACGACCAGGAAGGAAGGCGGCCCCGTGATCCGAGAGCACGACGGGGAGCTCGCAGCGAGTATCTCCAACACGGTCGTGAAGGCGCTTGCGCGCACCACCGGCCGCGGGCCCACGAAGGCGAAAACCACGCTCGGCGACAACGGGATCTTCGTCGTGCTCCAAGACAGCCTCACACGCGGCGAGCAGAGCCTCACCGACGCCGGCGAGGGCGAGGCCGTGCTCGACCTGCGCAGACGCTGGCAACGCGTCATGCGCGTCGAGCTCAGCGCCGAGATCGAAAAGCTGACCGGACGCAAGGTGATCGGCTTCATGAGCGACAACCACCTCGACCCCGACCTCGCCGTCGAGGTCTTCGTGCTCGAACCGCTCCCCGCCGAACCGCATTAGCTGCAACACGCGACCCTGCCTAGGCACGACGATGCCCGTCTCACAGCGGCCGAGGGCGCACGAAGCCACGGCCGTCCGCAGGCGTCCGAGCGGGAACACGGCCGGACGTCACCGGCGTCGTGCTCCAGCATCTCGAGTCGGGCCCTGAACCCGCAACCGCAACCCGACCGCCGCTGCGTCGGCCGACGCCGAGTCTCAGCGCTCCGTCTCGGTCCTGTCGTCCGAGCCCGCGACGGTCAACGCCGGCCGGCTCACTTTGGGACATGCGCCACCGAAGCGAACCGCAATCACCCCGGGAACTTCAGCCGCGTGGCTCGCCGGTGTTAGCGGCTTGCCGCTGCGCCTGTGCCCCCACTCCTCCCGTTTGCTGGTCTTTCCCGCTCGCGAAGCGCGTCGTTCGCTCGAACTCGCGCCAGTTCGGCGCGGCCGGCGTTCCGGTCTGCGAGCTCGCAGCGGCGCACGTTCGGTTCCCCGAGCTGGCTTTCAAGCGCGTGCCGAGCGCGCTCGAGCGGTGAGCAGCGCGGCCGCCGTCGTGCGTTGACGCTCGGTCAGCGACCCGATCGTCTTGTTCTCGGGCATGGTCAGGCCGAGGAGAAAGGCGTGGCAGCGGCTGCTGCCCCACTGCGGCTGGCTGATCAGGATCTCGGCGATTGGCATCTTCTCGATTTCCCACCGGTGGCTGACGATGACCTCGGCAGCGGTGAGCTCGCCGCTGGCAGTCCGGCGCTTGACCGTGGCGCGAGCGGCTCGGACCTGATTGGCCCGCTCGAGTGCCCGGACATGCTGAGGAGCACCGTCGTCCTGTCCAGACTCCATGATCTCTCCCCGCTGCCGCCCGCGGAGCACGGCTCTGCCCGACGAGATGCCCGGGGCTTTCCCGAGCTAGCCCGGACCGAACCATCCTTCAGGCCGGCTCGCTTGCAGCGGCGGCCCACCCCATTTCGCAAGCAACAACCTACTCTGGCTGCCGGTTCGCGGCCGCTGGGCGGTCGAAATAGCGTGCATCCTCCGGTGCTTTTGCGTCCGGCACCTGTACCCGTCTCCGCAGGCGCGTAAAGGTAGGCGGGTAACCAACCTGGACGCTCGGCTTCCGCTCTGCGGTCGCCGACGCGGACAGAGAATGAGGTGCCGATGCCGACACTCATCGCGCTGCAGGCAGCGATCGAGGCAGCCATGCGCGGCGGACAGTCACTCTCAACCGTTGAGGATGAGATCATCGAACCAAGCCGGCTGTCTGACGAGGCGAAGTCCGCTCTCTGGCTCTACGCATGGTCATTCGTCGACTGGCGCGCGCAGCGACGCGAGGCCCGAGCTCACATCGCCCAGCTCGCCGGACCTCCTCAGCCCGCACGAGCGTTCTCATAGCTGCCGGCACCGGGTGAAGCAGGGCCGCCTGCGGCGTTGAAACGTGGACCACCCGAGCGCCGGGGGTCGAGCCCGCCGGCCACGCCAGCCGAAGTCGGGTCACAGGAGCGCACCGGCCATGGCGCGAGGACGGCACGTGTATGCGTATTCACCACTCCCGGGCATGAACACTGATCCCCACCGCCAGACCAGACGGCCCAGCGCTCAAGTGTCCACGAAACCGGGGGAGCTCCGCGGAGCGTGTGGCATCCGGACGTTCGGCGCAGTGCGTCGCGCCGCGCGGCAAAATCACGGACTTGCGTTGGGAGCTTTGGGGCTGGTGCCGTTCGGTGAGGCGAACGTCAGGTAGTCGGACACACCGGCCAGCTCGATGGCCCGCTGGACGACGGGGGGACCTTGGATCACGCGGAAGGCGATCCCATCGGCCTCGCACGCGGCAGTCCAGGACATGAGGAGGCGCAGGCCGGTCGAGTCGAGAAAGCAAACCTTGCGAAGGTCGAGCACAAGGCTTCGGAAGCCGACGGCCCACAGGTCGGCCAGCTCGGCGTCGACAATCGGGACCGTCGCGAGGTCGAGCTCGCCCACCGGTCGAACCCGCGCAGCCGTGCGAGTGGGTTCCACCTCGCATCGAAACGGCTCGATCTCCGAGCGAGGGAACTGCGTCGCAACAGGTTCCCGGTCGTGGGCTGAGCGTGACGCGGCCATGCGCCTCCTCTCTCGAGTGTGAGAAACGACGGTCGCGCGATGGCCCATCCGAACCAGGTGCGTCACGACGGCGTAGCTGGAGGCGAGGCCTGGGACGAGCCTCAGCCCGCTCGGGACTGTATGGCCATGTCCGCAGGATCGCAACCGAGCGGGGCGGTCAGAGCCCGACCCCAGCCGTACTGTCTGCAAACGGCATCGACGAGTCGTGCGGTTGGGTCGCGGGCGTGTCGCCGGACCCAATACCCGAGGTCAGCCAGCGATGAGTGACGGCGTCGAGACCGCGGCTGAGCCGGGGCGGGCTGGCGCTCCCGCCCAGCGCGGCCCTAACGCAGCTAGGCGAACCGGGGGCAGAGGCTCGGAAGGGACCTGTGTTGGCGCAGGGAGTTCATCTCGACTGCGCCGCTAGGCCACGGGCTCGAGCACGAATACCTCGACCGAGTAGTCGGGCTCGAGTTGGCTGTCGCTCATGAAGGCGATCACTTTGCGCTCGGTCAGCATCTCCACGGCCGCGGAGAGGTCCTCGCGCATCGTCTGCTGAAAGGACCGGCGCATCTCGACGACCAGCCCTGCCTTCTGGTCGTCGATGAGGCTGCGCTCGGCTTTGAGCAACGACTCCTGCAGCACGCAGACCACGACATCGTCGCGGATCGACGTGCGTGCCTTCGTGGGCCCGCGGCCGGTGTACTCGTGGACGATGCGCACCACGGCGTTGGAGATCGCCGCCGCAAGTGATCCGCTGACTGCGGGCTGATCCGGGGCTGGCATGACACCCGTCTTTCGAACCCCTCAGCAGATGAGCCGCGCGCGAGGTAGAGGGAGTCCATAAGGACCCGACGGGCGGCAGCCCAACGAGTCTAACTCACCACGTGACCCGGTCCCTCGCACTGCTTCTACATCTCTGAAAAGCGGTCGCGCTTCAAGACCCCAGAACTCGAGATCTCGGCTGCGATGGAACCCCATGGCGAGGGTCTGCCGTCCGCCTTGGCCCACGTCGGCGCGCGTGGCGCTGTCGGCCTGGATCCGCTGGAGCGACGCGAGGGTTTGGTCGAGTACGGGTCGCAGGGAAAGCTGTTGGGGGCGGGTCAGGGCGAATCCGGGGCTGGGGGGTTGCGCTGCGTGCGGTGTTCGGCGCCGGCGTGTGTTATGCGGTGGCCTTGCGCGCCGCCGTGCCAGTCAAAGCACAGGGAGGTGGCGTCGTCTTTGAGTTCGCCGCCGACGGCGTCGAGGACTGCGTGGGTGAGCTGCTGGATGGCCTCGCGTGGATGCAGGTGCGCGGTGGCCAGCATCAGCGCTGGGATGTCGAGGCCCTCGGCGTTGCGCTCGAGCATGCCGTCGGTGAGGAAGAGCACGCGGTCGCCGGCCTCGAGCGCAAGCGCTTGCGTGCTCCACGTCGTCTCCTCCAGCGCCCCGAACGGCTCCTGCGGGACAAGGTCGATCTCTTCGGCTCGTCCGTCGCGCAGGCGGAACGGGTGTGGGTGGCCGGCGGTGAGGACCTGGGCCGTCTGCGCGACGAGGTCGACGCGTACGAGCTGGCCGGTCACGAAGCCGCCGTCGCGCGAGTAGGCCAGCAGCGCCGCGTGCGCGGCTTCGGCCTGCTCGACCAGGCCCGCGGCGCGGCGGCGCGTGTTGCGAAGCGCGCCGACCACGAGCGTCGCCAGCAGCGCCGAGTCGACCGAATGGCCCATGGCGTCGGTCATCGAGATGTGCAGGGTGTGACGGTCAAGCGAGAAGTCAAACGTGTCGCCCCCGACCTCGCCGGCCGGCTCCAGCCAGCCGGCGAGCGTGAACTGATCCGCCTCGCAGGTAAACGACGCGGGCAGCAGCCGCCGCTGGATCTCGGCCGCCAGCGACATCGGCACCGTCCGCTGGCCCCACTCGAACAAATCGGTGTAGCGGCGGTTGGCGATCACCATGTACGCGAGCTGATGGGCGGCGAGCTCGACGTCCTCCAGAGTGATCGCAGCCGGGTCGAACGGCAGCACGAGCTCGAGCACGCCGACCGCCTCGCCGCGGCTGGTCACCGGGGCGAGCACACGCGTGTCATCCCCCTCCTGCAGCAGGACGGAGCGCTGGCCCTCCAGCGCCGATCCGTAGGGTCCCTCCAGCGCCACCCGCCCCGAGGTCTCCTCGCTGCGCGCCCCGAGCGCCTGCGACAGGACGCTGTGGCCCAGGCGGTTAAGCGAACGACCGCTGAAGTCGGCGATCAAGAAGCTCACATCTCGGGCATCGAGCATCTCCTGCAGCGCCGCGGCCATGGCGTCGACCACGCCGACGGGCGCCGCCGCCTCCGCGCGCGTCAGCAAACAGCGCAGGTCGAGACGGCGCGGCTCGTCCATCAGCGCAGCCTACGCCCGGCCGTCACCGCCGCGGCGAACAAACCGCCCATGCCCCTCTCGCCCTCCGCGTCCGTAACGGAACGGCTGTGCAGCACCTTGGTGTCAAGGCCGGTCGACTGTGGACCACCTGCGCCGGTCGAAACTGGACCGGCTTTGCTGGTTGATCTCGGTCCGGATGCCGGGCGCGGCGAGCGAGCCGGTCCAGTGCTGGCGTCGATCACACGCGAGCTGAATGCAACGACGCCTCGGGCCGCACGCCAACACGGCGCCCCGCATCCCTGAGGCAAACAAGCGCCCGCAGTGCCCTGTCGCCGCGCTTGCCTTAGCTTAGACGAGCTCCGAGCGTCTGATGTTGCAGGCGGGGGGTGCCCGCATCGCCTGGGCGAAGCGGGCGTCACGCAACTGGCGGTCTGGACGCCGTGCCCGCGGTGCGGCCTTGATCATGGCTGGGCGCGCCGTAGCTCCTGACGGAGGTCGAGTGCGGGTCCGAGGTCGCGGTCGATCAGGTGCCCGTAGGTCTCGAGGGTGAACGCGGGCGAGTGGTGACCCATCCAGCGCTGCAGGCGCAGCGGGCTCAGACCTGCCTCGATGAGCATCGACGCGCAGGTGTGGCGGAGGGTGTGGAAGCCGACAGCGGTCAGTCCCGCGCGCTCGGCGGCGGGGATAAGCACGCGGCGGCGCAGGCTGCCCTGATCGGACGCACAGCCGTCGCGACCGGGAATACGAACGCGTCCTCGATGGCATTGCAAGGCCGATGAGCGCGCAGCGTGGCAGCGAACTCGGGCGTCAGCGGGATCAGCCGCGCGCCGTGCCGGGACTTTGGCGCGACGATCACGCCCTTGACGATCGCGCGCCGCACCTGCAGATGCGCGTGTCGCTGTCGAGCACGAGATCGCTCCAGCGCAGCCCGACCGCCTCAGAGATCCGCAGCCCGGTCGCGGCAAGCAACTCGAACAGAGGCCGCCACTTCGCCGGGACCTCGTCGAGCAACCGCACGAGCTCGCCTCGTGTGAGAAAGCGCCGCTCGCGCATCGACCAGGCGCGACGGGCGCGGCGGCGCGGCAGCACGACGTGCTGCGCCGGGTTCGCGTCGAGTAGACCGTCGGCGACGGCCGCGTCTAACGCGAGCCGCAGCGGCGTGAGCGTGTTGGCGATCGACCGATTACAGAGCCGCCCGTCGCGCCCGGGGCGCGTCGTCAGCCAGTCAACGAAGTGCTGGACTCCGGCGCGGTCCAGCTCGCCGACACGAACCTCTCGGTCAAAGTAGGTCAGCGCGAAGTTGACCAGTAGCCGCCGGTACGCGCCGCGCGTGTTCGCGCGCACGCTGTCTCGCCCGCTGCCGGCGTAGCGATCAAGCCACGCGAGGCTGAGGCCGTGCAACGTCGGGCCGCGGCGCAGCACACGCGCCTCGCCGTCGCGCTGCAACTTGATCGCGCGGGCGCCGGCCAGGGTGTCGGCTGACTGCTTGCGCTGGCGGCCGTCGACGCGGTAAACCACCACGAACTTCGACCCACGCCGGTAGACGCCCGGCACCTCGGTCGGCCCGAGTGGCAACACCATCAGTGTTGCCCTGTTGCCACCGCTGTTGCCACCTCTAGGCGTTCGCCGATGGACGGAAATCCCCTACAGAACTGGGATCCCGCTAGCGCGCCCGAGAGGATTCGAACCTCTGACCTTCGGTTCCGTAGACCGACGCTCTATCCAGCTGAGCTACGGGCGCAGAGCGGCCCCCGAGTGTAGCCGCCGATCTTGGGGGCGGCACCTTCGGGGGAGAGCGGAGAGGGCGGGATTCGAACCCGCGATGGAGCTTGTGACCCCATACTCGCTTAGCAGGCGAGTGCCTTCAGCCACTCGGCCACCTCTCCCGGCTCGGGGCCAGTGTAAAGCCTCGGCAGCCGCCAACCGCCTAGCCTGAGCGTCTGCGCCCCGGAGGGGTGGCAGAGTGGTCGAATGCACCGGTCTTGAAAACCGGAGACGGGGCAACTCGTCCGCGGGTTCGAATCCCGCCCCCTCCGCTGTCGGCGCCTCAGTTGACCGGGCGGGCCATGTCGGCCTGGATCTCGGTCGCGGTGAGCGCGCGGTTGTAGACGCGCAGCTCGTCGAGGAGGCCGGCGAACCACTCATCGCTCCAGGTGCCGTTGCCGCCGAAGCGCAGCGCGCCGGTGGAGACCTTGATCCCGCCGGTCACCGCCTTCGAGGCGACCTGGACGCCGTTGACGTAGAGCCGCTGCGTGGTCCCGTCGTAGGTGGCGGCAAGATGCGTCCAGGCGTTGAGTGGCGTGTTGGTCGTCCCGCTCAGGCCGATGTCGGAGGTGGTGAAGACGTCGGTCGCGGCCTTGCCCTTGCCGTTGCCGGCGTAGAGCGCGTAGATCAGGCTCGACGGCTGCTCCTTGAGCATGACCGTCCGCCAGCCGGTGCCGACCGCGGTCGGGCGGACCCAGCCCTCGAGCGTCATGCCGGTCGTGAGGTCGAGTGAGTTGGCGTCGGCGACCGTCACCCAGTCGTTGATGCCGTCGAAGCTCAGCGCGCCGCCGAACTTGCCGGCCGCGCTGCGGACCGGGCCGTTGAGTGTGCCGGTGTTGCCGCTGCCGGAGCCGTCGGCGGTCGTCGTCGTGCTCGTGTCGTCGAAGCCCCAGGCGCCGACGAGGTTGGACGGCGCCTGCGGGCCGACCGTCAGCGTGACGGTGACGGTCTTCGGTGAGCCCGTCGCGCCCGGCGCGGTGAACGCGACGTCGGTCGTGTAGGTGCCGACGGCGAGGCCGGCGATCGTCGGCGTCGCCGTGACCGTTCCGGCATTCGTGCCGCTCCCCGGCGACACGCTGAGCCAGGTCGCGTTCTCCGACGCCGTCCAGCTCATCGAGCCGCTGCCCGTGTTGCTCACGGCCACCGTCTTGGCCGCCGGGTCGGTGCCGCCGACGGTCGCCGTGAACGCGAGCGTCGCAGGCGTGACCGAGAGCACCGGGGGCGGTGGCGGGTCGACCGTGAGCGTGACGGTGACGGTCTTCGGCGAGCCGGTCGCGCCGGCCGCCGCGAGCGTGATGTCCTCGCTGTAGGTGCCGGCCGTCAGCCCGGCAATCGAGGGCGTCACCGTCACGGTGCCGGAGTTCGTGCCGGAAGACGGCGCCACGCTCATCCAGGTCGCGCTCTCCGACGCGGTCCAGTCCAGCGAGCCGCCGCCCGTGTTCGAGATCGCCAAGCTCTTGGCCGCCGGGTTCGACCCACCGGCCACCGCCGAGAACGACAGCGCGGCCGGCGACACAGACAGCGCGGGCGGCGTCGGCGGATCTACGGTCAGCGTGACGGTGACCGTCTTCGGCGAGCCGGTCGCGCCGGCCGCCGCGAGCGTGATGTCCTCCGTGTAGGTGCCCGCGGCGAGCCCCGTGATCGACGGCGTCACCGTCACCGTCCCGGCGTTGGTCCCGCTCCCCGGCGACACCGCCAGCCAGCTCGCGCTCTCGGACGCCGTCCAGTCCAGCGAACCGCCGCCGGTGTTCGAGATCGCCAGCGTCTTCGCCGCCGGGCTCGGCCCGCCCGCGACCGCCGAGAACGACAGCGCGGCAGGCGACACGGTGAGCGCAGGCGGCGTCGGCGCGTCGAGCGTCAGCGTCACCGGGATCGTCTTCGGCGAGCCCGACACACCCGCGGCCGCGACGGTGACGTCGGCCGTGTACGTGCCCGCTGCGAGGCCGGTGATCGACGGCGTGACCGTCACCGTGCCGCCGTTCGTCCCGCTCGCCGGGGAGACGCTCAGCCAGCTCGCGCTGTCCGACGCCGTCCAGTTCATAGTGCCGCCGCCGGTGTTGGAGACGGTGATCGTCTTCGCCGCCGGGCTCGCCCCGCCGGCCGTCCCCGAGAAGGACAGCGAGGCCGGCGTGGTCGACAGCACGGGCGGCGGAGGCGGCGCGGTCACGCCGGTCTTGAACACCACGGTCGCCATCAGCCAGGGCGTGCTCGCGCCGGTCGAGACCCGGGCCGCGGGGGTGTCACCGCGCAGCGGCAGGGCGTCCTCGGCCACGAACTCCATGTCCGACGTCGGCGAGACGTTGACCCGCTCCGTGTAGCTCGGGTCCGCGGCGAGCGTGCGCCCAAAGCCGGAGTCGGCGTAGAAGCCGATCGCCAGCCCGTTGTCCCCCGTCAGCGCGGCGGTGGGCCCGGAGGTGACGAAGCCGTTCGCGCTCGACGTCCCGGTCGCGGTCTTGAACTGGTCGATCGCCGCTGCGCCGGAGGCCGTCGAGAGCCCGCTGTACTCGAGCGCGGCGCCGCCGATGTCGGCGCTGCCGGTCGCGGTCAGCGTGATCGCCGGCCGCCCGCCGCCCGCGGTGATCGGCGCGCTCCAGACGCTGAGCTCGGTCTTGTCGCTGGCGACCTGGCTGGTGACCTTCGTGTACGTGTTGCCGGCGCTGTCGGTGACGCCGGAGATCGTCGCCGAGCTGTTGCTCCAGACGCCCGCCATGACAACCATCCGGTTCCCCGTCGTGATGACCGAGGCCGGTGTGAGCTGCAGCGACGAGGCGACGGTCCGCCCGGACACGCGCTGCACGAACTGCGGCGAGGCGTTGGGGGTCACGGCGCTCGAGGCCGCCGAGTCGCCGCTCGTCCCGACCGAGTTGGTCGCGCTGACGGTGAACGTGTAGGCCGAGCCGTTGGTGAGACCGGTCACCACGCCGGTGGTCGGCGCGGGAGATCCGGTCACGGGGGTCGTGGACTGCGCGACGCCGCCGGCGTACGACGTGATCGTGTAGCGCGTGATCGTGGCGCCGCCGTCGTTCGGCGCCGTCCAGCGGACGGTCGCCTGGCGGTTCTGGCCGCTGGCGGTGACGCCGGTCGGCGCATTGGGCGCCGTCGGCGGCAACGGTGTGATCGCGTTGGAGGCGGCCGAGAACGGACTGGTCCCGCTGCCGTTCGCCGCCTGGACCTTGAACGTGTACGAGGTCGCGGGGTCGAGGCCGCTGACCCGCACCGAGGTGGTGGGCGGCGTGCCGGTCACGGTCGTGGGCGCCTGCGCCGTGGAGCCGATGAACGGCGTGACGATGTAGCGGGTCGGGGGCCCGCCCGTGGCCGGCGCGGAGAAGTTGACCGTGGCCGAGCCGGTGCCCGCCGTCGCCGTCGGCGTGCCGGTCGGGCCCGGCGGCAGCTTCGGCACGAAGCTGACGTCGACGCCGTAGTTCTCCCCGTTGAACGTCGAGGTCGGGAACGTGCTCGAGCTCGCGTAGGAGTAGAGGCCGTTGGCGACGCCGCCGT
The DNA here is from genome assembly GCA_963722815.1 of uncultured Solirubrobacteraceae bacterium. GTDB lineage: Bacteria > Actinomycetota > Thermoleophilia > Solirubrobacterales > Solirubrobacteraceae > DASQFQ01. The sequence goes on along the minus strand of CAVROM010000002.1, from coordinate 234,908 downwards.
TCGCGCTGATCCCGTGCAGGGGCGGGCTGTCGAGCGCGTTGGATCCGCTCGGGCCGGGCTGGAAGAAGAAGCCCGGCGAGGACGAGTAGTGACCGCGCGGCGCGAAGTAGGAGGCGACGTAGGTCGTGCCCGCGGTGATGTCGACCGGTGTGGTGAACGTCATCTGTTGCCAGCCCGACGCGCTCTCGCCCGAGAACGTGCCGGTCGCCAGCAGCGTCCCGCTCGTGGTCCACAGGTTGCCGACGTGCGTGCCGGTGTTGGCGGTGGACTTGTAGAAGCGGATGCCGGTGATCGTGCCGTCGAGATCGGCCTTGAACCGCATCCCGAGCTCGACCGCGTTGGAGTCCTGTTGGTCTAGGACCTTGGGCGTCGTCGAGCCCGCCAGGGTGCACGGGCAGCCGACGTTGACGCTCACGCTCGGGGCGGCCGACTCGAGGTTGCCGGAGTCGTCGACCGCGCGCGCCTTGATGGTCGTGCTCGGCGCGCCGTGTGCGTTCCACGTGTAGCTCCAGGACGTCGTCCCGGTGGCGGGATGCCACGTGCTGCCGTTGTCGGTCGAGACCTCGACGCCGGCCACCTGGCCCGATGCGTCGGTCGAGGTGCCGGAGATCGTCACCTGGGTCCCGTCGGCGATCGCCGCGCCCGCCGTCGGGCTGGTGATCGTCGTGCTCGGCGCCGCCGTGTCGCTCGTCTTGCTGGCGGGCGCCATCCCACTCATCAGCGTCGTGGGCTGGGCGCCCATGTCCGCGAACAGGTTGATCGTCGCCTGCTGCATCACCGGGTCGGGCGCGGAGGCGGGCGGGCTGCTGGAGCTCCAGCCGCTGCTCACGTCGAGGCCCCACGCCCATTGCACCGTCCCAGCGCCGAACACGAGCGCGCCCGACGGGGCCTTGTACATCGTCAGGTGGTGCGTCTGCGTGGTCGGCGAGGCGACGCTGCTGCCGTAGTCGGTGAACGACTCGACGCCGCTCACGGTGGTCGAGGAGAGCTGGAACTGGCCGGCCGGGCGGGAGCCGTTGTCGGCGTCGATGTCCCACTCGTAGCCGAGCGTGTCCCCGCCCGGCGACAGCGTCCGCGTCTGCCCGGCGCTGAGGTTCGCCACCGCGGTATTCCGCCACAGGCGCAGGTTCTTGTAGGCCGCCGGGACGGTGATGTCCGACGTTCCGGCGTTGACGATGAACAGCTGGCCGGTCAGCGAGTTCTGCGGTCTCCCGCCGTCGGCGGGCGGCGTGAACCGCGGGTCGGCCCACGTACCCGTCCATGCCACCGGGTCGGTCGGGGCGTCGAAGTGCGTGTCCTTGTATGAGGTGAGCGTCCGGTACTGGGTGGCTGTCCCGTCAGCGCTGCTGGACTGCCAGCGCGTCTTCCAGAACACCTCGTTGCCGCTGAAGAACGCGAGGCTCACGCCGGCGTCGCGCGCGGCCTCGATGTTCGTGCGCTCGCCCGCCGACCAGTACTCGTCGTGCGCGCTCGAGACGATCATCTTGTGGTTGCGCAGTACGGCCGCGTTGGCATCGGCGTCGGCCTGGCTCGTGTAGCTCACGTCGTAGCCGTTGCGCTCGATGAACCGGATCATCTGGTACTCGGCGTAGAAGAGATACGAACGCCCCGAGTCCTGGACGGTGCCGTCGAACGGCCGGTTGTAGGAGACCGAGAATGCGCCCTTGTAGGCGTTCGGGCTCCCCGGCGGGCACGCGACGGTGCAGGAATAGAGGCTGTTGCCGCCGTAGGCGTTGTAGGCCTGCCACGTCGCGTCGGACGTCCTCACGAGCATGTCGGAGGCGCCCGCGTCGTCGCGCACCACGAACGGGATCTGGCTCGCGCCGCCGGTGTCGTCGCGCACCAGTCGCGCGACGTAGACCCCGGAGACCGAGCCGGCCGGCACCGTCCAGGACGCGGACAGGCCCCAGTTGCCGCAGTCGATCAGGCCGGTGGACGAGGTGGTCAGGCAGGCGGGCTGGCTCTGCGGGAGGCTCGCGGTCGGCTGGACATTGGCCTGCTGCAGGCGCGCGCCGTTGCCCTGGTAATAGCCCAGCCGGTAGATGTCGAGGTGGTACCGGCTCGCGTTGGTCTTGACCTTGAAGCGGATCGTCCCGCCGACGTTCACGCTCATCGACGTCGCGTAGCCCTGGATCGTGCTGTCGGTGGCGCCCTGCCAGACGTTCGGCGCCGTCCCCGGCTTCTCGTTCTCGCACGCCACCGGGTTGGCGCATGCAGCCAGGCCGGCGGCGGGATGCGCGGCAAGGACGAGGAGCGTCGCCGCGAGGGCGAGCGTGATCCGACAGAGCGAAGGCACGGTGCAGTGCGATCGTCCTCCCCCTGGGAGGAAAGCGCGCTGGCCGAAGGTCGAGGGCGGCGCGGTGCGGCTACCCGTACCGCCACCCGGCGGCCAGCCCCGTAGGAGGGAACGGCCTGCCCCTTCAGGATCTTGCGGAACATAGGTTCCGCTTAGACAGGAGCGCTCCCCCCTGATGACTCGTCATCTCGCTCGACTCGCAGACCTCTCCTACCGCCGGCGCGGCCGCATGGTGCTGACCTGGATCGTCGCCACGGTGGTGATCATCGGCATCGGCGGCGCTCTCGCCGGCGAGTTCAACGCCGACTACAACACGCCCGGCTCCGAGTCCAAGGCGGCCGGCGCCCTGACCGAGAAGCGCTTCGGCGGCTACTCGGGCCAGGAGATCTACGTCGCCTGGAAGGACCCCGCCGGCGCCAAGAGCCCTGCTGCGCAGAAGCGCATCAACGCGTTCCTCGCGCAGGCGAAGAAGGTCGACCACATCGGCCAGGAGACCGCGATCCGCGTCTCGCAGGACGGCAAGATCGGGTCGACCACCCTGCCGCTGACCGTCCCTGGCTGGGACGTCCCGAAGGAGGACGGCGAGAAGCTGATCGCCGCAGCCGAGAAGAACAGCGCCGACGGCCTCCAGATCAAGCTCCTCGGCGATCCGATCTACGCGGCGCAGTCGTCGACCAGCCCTGAGGGCCTCGGGTTCCTCGGCGCCGCGATCGTGCTCCTGATCGCGTTCGGCTCCGTGGTCGCCGCCGGCCTGCCGCTCGTCATCGCCCTGTTCGGCCTCGGCATCTCCTCCGGCGGCCTGATCGTCCTGCTGGCCAACGTCATCGACGTGCCCGACTGGACGACGGCGGTCTCCGGCCTGATCGGGATCGGCGTCGGCGTCGACTACGCGCTGCTGGTCCTGACCAGATTCCGAGCGGCGATGGACGACGGCAAGAACCCACACGACGCGGTGATCGAGGCGGTGACGACGGCAGGGCGCAGCGTGATCCTCGCCGGCAGCACCGTGGTGATCGCGGTGCTCGGCCTGATGCTGACCGGCCTGCCGTACATGTACGGCGTCGCCATCGCGGCGTCGCTCGCCGTGCTCGTCGTCATGCTCGCCGCGGTCACGCTGCTGCCGGCGCTGCTCTCCTACCTCGGGCCGAACGTCGACCGGTGGCGGCTGCCGCTGGTCGGCCGCCGGAAGCCGAAGGCCGACGCCGGCGAGTCGCTCGCGGCGCGGTGGAGCCACGCGGTGCAGCGCCGGCCGTGGACCTTCGCGATCCCGGCGGCCGCGATCCTGCTCGCGCTGGCGGCGCCCGCGCTGGGCATGCGCCTCGGCTTCCCCGATGCCGGCAACGACCCGCCGAGCACGATGACCCGTCAGGCCTACGACCTGAACACGGAGGGCTTCGGGCCCGGCGCCAACGGACCGCTGGTGATCGCCGCCGACCTGCCGGACGCCTCGGCCAAGCCGAAGGTCGACGCCTTCGCGCAGCGGCTGCGCGGTGACCGCGAGGTGGCGTTCGTCGTGCCGCCGCGCATCAACAAAGAGGGCAACGCCGCGATCGTGACGGTGATCCCGAAAGGCTCGCCGCAGGACAAGGCGACCTCGGACCTGGTCGAGCGGATCCGCGACGACGTCGTGCCGCAGTCGTTCGCCGGCACCGGCGTCGACGTGGAGGTCGGCGGCGTGACGGCCGCGCTCGAGGACCAGAGCTCCTACATCAAGGACCGCATGCCGCTGTTCATCGCCGGCGTCGTCGGGCTGTCGTTCCTGCTGCTGCTCGTCGCGTTCCACTCGCCGCTGATCTCGCTGAAGGCGGCGGTGATGAACCTGCTCTCGGTCGGCGCCGCGTACGGCGTGATGACGATGGTGGCCAAGGGCGGTGCGCTCGGTCAGCTGATCGGGATCGACCACGAGGTGCCGATCGCGCCGTTCATGCCGGTGATGATGTTCGCGATCCTGTTCGGCCTCTCGATGGACTACGAGGTCTTCCTGATCTCGCGGATCCGCGAGGAGTACCTCAAGGACGGCGACGTGCGCAGGGCGGTGGCCGACGGCCTCGCGAAGACCGCGCGCGTGATCACCGCGGCGGCGGCGATCATGGTCGTGGTGTTCCTCGCCTTCCTGGCGGCGCCCGACGTGTTCCTCAAGCTGTTCGGCATCGGGCTCGCATCGGCGATCTTCCTCGACGCGACGCTCGTGCGGATGGTGCTGGTGCCCGCCGTGATGCAGCTGCTCGGCGACCGCAACTGGTGGATCCCGAACTGGCTCGAGCGGATCCTGCCCGAGCTGGACGTGGAGCCCGCCCGCGCATAGGACTCTCCGGCGCCCCGCCTCCGGGCGGGGCGCCGCCCTACGGCAGGATCCAGGCCACCGCCGGCACGACGTCGGAGTCGTAGTAGATGTAGTCGTCGGTCTTGAGCCGCTGGCTGATCACGCCCACGTGGTGCGCGCCCGCGAACACCGCGACGCCGTTCGGGCCCAGCCGTTTGCGGAGCGCGCTCGCGTCGCCCTCGACCTTCACGGTCGCGCCCGTCATGACGTCGATCCCGTCCGCGTCGAGCGCGCCGATCTTGACGTCGGGCGCGCCCCACTTCTTCGTGAGATACGACTGCATCGCGGGCGCGCCGACGATGTAGTTCTTGCCGTCGCCCGGCTTGCCGGCGTAGATGACGTTCGGGTCGTTGGGGAACATCACGCCGCTGTTGATCGCCGTTGCGGCGAAGCCGTGGTTGAGCGCCCAGCTGAGCCGCGCGGCGCAGGTGTGCTGCGCGAACTTCGGGCCCTTCTCCGGATGGTCCGGATCGCTGGCGCCGAACAGCTTGCCGACCGAGCCGCCGATGAACGCCCAGGGACCGTTGGCCTGCTTCTCGGGGTGCTCGCCCGTCGGGTTCACGCCCTTCTTCCACACGTCGTAGGAGACCGGCGCATACGACTGGAAGAACGCCGCACCCGGCGGGCGCTGGTTCGAGCCGATCTCGCGCTCCGCCGGCGCGTTCATCTCGCGCAGGTCGCGGGCGACCATCGCGGGCGCGATCGAGCGGAGGAGGCGGCCCATCGCGGCGTTGCCGATCGCGTGCGGGAGCGCTGCGAGCTCTGGGCGGGTGACAGCCCGCCCGGGGGCCGCTACGTGTTCGGCGGCGGCGTCCTCCGTGACGCGGTCGTGCACGCCTTACGCCCCCTTCGACTTGTAGACCGACAGCCCGTTCTTCTCCGGGTCGACCAGCTTCGGGTCGTACGCCCCACCCGAGCCCGCGGCCGAGTAGTACGCCTTCCATGACGCCGGCTCGCCCTTGCTCGAGTAGATGTCCAGCCCGTGCGCGACCAGCGGTGCACGCGCCGCGTCGTCGTCGGCGGCCTGGAACTCCTTGAGCATGAAGTCGCTGACCGCGACGTAGTCGGTCTTGCCGCCTGACCCGGGCCGCTTAGCGAGCGCGACCGCGTGGGCGTCGCGCCCGGTCGCCTCACCCGGCACGATCGCCATGTAGCCGACCGTCGTCCAGCCGGCGGCGCGCAGCAGCCGCGTCGCGTACGTGGCGTAGACGTCGCAGTCGACCTCGAGCTGGTTGTCGGTGCCGACCGTGAGCTTGCCGACGTGGCCGAGCGGGTCGGGCTTGACGTCCTTGTCCGACAGCGTGAAGTACTTCGCCAGCATCTTCGCCACGAAGCTCAGCGACAGCGAGCTGTTCGGGTCGGTGTCGAGCTTCTTGAGACCCGCGGATTCGAGCTTCTTGTAGGTCTCGCCGACCTTCTCGGTCTGCGTCTCGAGCCAGGCCGCCGAGCTCTGGCCCTTCGTCGGGGCCGCCACGGTCACGCCCACCAGGCGCCCGGCCCGCACCGCCTCCGTCTGGATGCCCTCGACGCCGCCGCCGCTGTAGCTGCGGATCGCGTTGAGCGCGCCGGTCTGCACGGTGGCGTCGCACGTCTTGGCGAAGTCGATCGCGGCGTTGTCCGCCCCGGCCTGGATCAGCGACGAGATGACGCGGTAGACGTCCTTGTACGCCTCCTCGATCTTGTCGTCGCCGGCCTTGGCCGCCTGCAGGCGCTGCACCTCCGCGTACGCCAGCTTGGCGACGTCGATCGCCTTCTTGACCAGCGCGGCGTCGGGCGGCTTGGCCTTCTGGACCTCCTGCGTGACGTTGAAGACGTCGTCGGAGATCGTCCGAGCGATCGACAGGCTCGCGACCATGCGGCCGACGGCGCGGTTGCCCGCCGTGCCCTGGAGCGCGAGCATGCGCGCCAGGCTCAGCGGCCCGCTCGTGGCGGGCGCGCGCGCCGCCGCGGTCGCGGCCGGCGCCGCCTCGGGCGGCGCCTCTGCGTGCTCGACGGCGACGTCACCCATGCCGCCAACCGTACGGTGAGCGGCGCCCCGGGTGCAAATGCCGGATTCCGGATATGGTCGCGCGATGCTCGCTCCGAACCGGCCCGATGTCCTCGACGAGGTGTTCGACGACGAGGCGGTGCTGGTGAACCTGCGGACCGGCCGTTACTACGCGCTCGACGCCGCCGCCACGGCGATCTGGCAGGCGGTCGTGGCGGGCGAGCCGCTGCCGCAGGGGAGCGAATCGTTCGCGAGCCGGCTGGTCGAGGAGGAGCTCGCGACCTCCGACGAGCCGTTGCCACCCGGCGAGGCCGGCGGTCCGGTGATGGAGGTCTTCACCGACATGGAGGACATCCTGCTCCTCGACCCGATCCATGACGTCGACTACGACGCCGCCGGCTGGCCCGCCCGTCCCGCGGCTTAGCGACGAGGCCTTCGCCGCCGCCGATGCGGTGGCGCCCGACCGCACGCTCACTTTGTCGGTCGGCGCGCGGGTGCGGATCGCGGGGGAGGAGCTGGCGGCGCGGCTCACGCCGGGCCTGGTCGAGGGCGACGCGGCGCCGCGGATCGACATCGTCGCCTGGGAGGGCGAGCCGGTCCCACCGACGCTCGACGTCGAGGAGGAGCACTACTCGGCGCAGGACGGCGTCCAGGCCCTGAGCTCGCGTGACACGCTGCGGCTCGCGGATGGCGACCGCGCCGTGTTCTGGGTCCGCGACGCTCGCGCGTTGACGCGCTGGGAGACGGCCGCGCCGTTGCGGACGCTGCTCCGCTGGACGCTGCGGCCGCTGCAGATGGTCCATGCCGCCGCGGTGGTCGGGCCGCGCGGCGCGGCGCTCCTGGCGGGGCCGTCGGGGGCGGGGAAGTCGACGACCGCGCTCGCCGCCGCGGAGCACGGGCTGGGGTTCGTGGCGGACGACTACTGCGCGGTGGACGGGCAGACGCGTCCACTCCCTGTGCTCGGTCGGCAAGCTCGCGGAACCGTGGCCGCGGATGCGGGTCCTGCCGGGAGGCGCGACACCGGATGGGAAGGAGATCGTCGTGCCGAGAGTGCTCACGCCGTCGGCGCCGCTGGTCTCGATCGTGCTCCCGCGCGTCGGCGGCTCGCTCGGGCTGGAGCCGGCCCGCCCGGCCGCGGCGCTGAGCGCGCTGGCGTCCTCGCTGCTGCTCCTCCCCGGCAGCACGCAGGCCGACCTCGCCGCGCTCGGGAAGCTCGCCCGCTCGCTGCCCGCGCACCGGCTCACGACCGGCCCCGACCCGCACGCGGCGGCCGCGGCGCTGGCCGAGCACCTGGCATGAACGTCAGCGTCGTCATGGCCGTCCGCGACGGCGAGCGCTACCTCGCAGAGGCGCTCGCGAGCGTGCACGCGCAGACCATCGCGCCGCTCGAGATCCTGCTCGTCGACGGCGGCTCGACCGACGCCACGCGCGAGATCGCCGAACGCGGCGGGGCGCGCGTGATCCAGCAGCGCGGCGACACGCTCGCCGACGCGTACAACACCGGCATCGAGGAGTCGCGCGGCGACGTCGTCGCCTTCCTCTCGCATGACGACGTGTGGATGCCGCGCAAGCTCGAGCTCCAGCTGAAGCGGCTCGCCGACGCGGAGGCGTGTGTGTGCCACGCGGAGTTCTTCCTCGACGGCGAGCCTCCGCCGGGCTTCCGCCCCGAGCTGCTGCGCCACGCGCGGCCGGTGCGGATCATGGAGGCGCTCGCAGCGCGGCGCTCGCTCTTCGATCGCGTCGGCGGGCTGCGGGCGGAGGTGTCGCCGGCCGACGACGTCGACTGGTTCGCGCGCGTGCAGGACGCGGGCGTGGAGGTGGAGGTGCTCCCGCAGACGCTGCTGCGCAAGCGCGTGCACGCGGGCTCGACCGCGCACACCCAGCCCGCCCCGCTCACGCAGCTGCTGCGGACGTCGATCGAGCGGCGGCGGATCGCGGTCGTCGTGCCGGTGCACGACGGCGAGCCCTACCTGGAGCCGGCGCTGCGCAGCCTGCTCGAGCAGACCCGCCCGCCCGACGAGCTGATCGTCGTCGACAACGGCTCGCGCGACGGCAGCGCCGCGATCGCCGAGGCGCTCGGCGCGCGCGTGCTGCGGCAGGCGAACCTGGGCCCGGCGGTCGCGCGGAACGTCGGCGTCCGCGCGGCGCGCGCGGGGCTGATCGGCTTCCTCGACGCCGACGACCTCGCCATGCCGCGGCGGCTCGAGCTGCAGGCGGCGGCGCTTGCGCCGGGGGTCGACGCCGTCATCGGCCAGGTCGAGGCCTTCGCCGAGCCGGGCGCGGAGCACTACGGCTTCGCCGCCGGCGTGCGGGCCGGCTACAACCCGGGCGCGCTGCTGATCCGGCGCGAGGCCTTCGAGGCGCTCGGCGGGTTCGACGAGTCGCTGGGCCTCGCCGAGGTCGTCGACTTCTTCGCGCGCCTGCGCCAGCTGCCGCTGCGGATGCTGGACGAGGTCGTGCTGCGCCGGCGCATCCACGGCGCGAACAGCACGCTGAGCGATCCGACCCTGCACGCCGGCTACCTCGAGGCGGCGCGGCGGGCGATCGCGCGGCGGCGCGCATGACCGTCGCCGAGCACGACCTGCTGCTGCGCGCGACGCTCGCCCCCGAGCCGGAGGCGAGCGACGCCTACGCCCGCTGGCGCGAGCAGACCGACCTGGCGTCGCTCGACCGCGCCTCCCAGCGCGTGCTCTCCCTCCTCGCGGAGCGGCTCGACGGCCAGGACGACGAGGTCGCCGCGAAGGTCCGGCGGATCGCGCGCTTCACGTGGCTGCGCACGCAGGTGCTGCTCGAGCACACCGCGCCCGCCGTAAGAGCGTTAGCGGAATCCGGCGTTCCGGTCATGCTGATCAAGGGCGCGGCGGTGCTCGCGCACACGAACTGGAAGGTCGCGCGGCGGCCGATGGACGACCTCGACGTCGCGATCCCGCGCGCGCTGGCGCCGCAGGCGATCGACGTGATGCGCGGGCTCGGGTTCGAGTCGGCGCTGGCCGGCGACCTACGCCAGCTCGACGAGCGCCACGCCCTCCCGTTCCGGGATCCGTCGGGTGCGGAGCTCGACCTCCACTGGCACGTCCTCCACAGCTCGCTGCACCACGACGCCGACACGGAGTTCTGGGCCGCGGCGGACGACGCGGAGGTGCGTGGCGTGGCGTGCCGGGTGCTGTGCCGTGAGGATGCGCTGTTGCAGGCGTGCACGCAGGGCCGCGAGTACTCCGATACGCACCCGCTGCGCTGGGCCGCCGACGCCGCCGAGCTGCTGCGGGCCGGCGACGGCTTCGACTGGGGCCGCGTGGTGGAGCAGGCACGTCGGCACCGCCTGGGCCGGGAGCTGCGCGAGGCGCTGATGGTGCTCGCCGAGGTGACCGGGGAGCCGGTGCCAGTGCCGCGCGGGAGGACGGCGGCGCGGGCGCGGCGCCCTGAGGAGTCAGGCGGAGACGGGCCGCTCGCGCCCACCCGCGCGGAGCGCCTTCAGGACGAGTGGCTGAGCTGGGTGCGGCGCGAGGTCGCCCCCGGCACGCCGCTGCGCCCGAAGCACGCCGCGCTGCTCCTCAAGGACGCGTGGGCGCTGCCGCGTGCGCGGCAGATCCCGCTGCGCCGCGCGGTCGAGGACCCGACGCCGGCAGGCGCGGTCGCGCTGGGGCGCGGCGACACGCTCGGCTTCCGCCACGGGGAGGCCGGCGTCGCCAACCTCGGCGCGGGCTGGTGGGCGCCCGACCCGCACGGCACGTGGAGCCGCGCGCGCGAGGCGGTGCTGGTGCTGCCGCTGGCCGAACGCGACGACGCGCCGTTCACGGTCACGATCGACCTCGTCCCGTTCCTCACGCCGACGCGGCCGCATCTCGAGGTGCGCGTCGGCGGGCAGCGCTGGGGCTTCTCGGGGACGACGCTCACCGACACCCGGCGCGTCGTCCGGGTGCCGGCACAGCAAGGGCGAGAGCGGATCGCGCTGCGGCTGCAGATCCGCCATCCGCTCTCACCTCTGGCCGCGCGCTACGACGGCGACCCGCGGCCGCTCGGCATAGCGCTGTTGGGCCTCGCTCTGAGCTGATAGCTGCTTAGAGCGGTGTTGTGGGAGGCCTTCCTCGGCGCTGGCCGGGAGGGTCTGTTGTTTCTCCTGTCTAGGTGGAGGGAGTCGTTTCATGGAAGGGCTCTTGGAGCGAGTGCCGGTTGATCGTGTGATCGTGGCGATCGATCCGGGGAAGGTGCTCAACCGGGTCTGGGTGACGACTGGCGAGGGGATGGTCGGCGAGCCGTTGTCGTTGCCGACGTCGCGTTCTGGCGTGGATCGCCTCGCTTCTGTGGTTCGCTGCGGAGAGCGACCCGGTGTTCGCGCTGGAGGCGACGGGCGCTCTGCATCGGGCGTGGGCGGGCGAGCTCGAGCGGCGCTGGCCGGGGTCGTTGCGGTTGTTCGCGCCGTCTCAGACGCAGGCCGCGCGAACCCAGCTCGGGACGCGCCGGTTCAAGACCGACGATCGTGACTGCGCGGCGCTGGTCTGGCTCGCTCGTCAGGGCGCCGGGCAGCCGGCGGGTGGCTCGGCGGTCGACGCGCTGCGGGCGGCGGTCTCGCACCGCCGGCAGCTCATCCTGGCGCTCAAGCCGTTGCGCCAGCGGCTGCATGACCAGCTCAACGCGCTGGCGCCCGGCCTCTCGGCGCCCAAGGGCCACGGTCGGGCGCTCGCGCTGGAGACGCCAACCGGCCGGGCCGTCCTCACCTGCGCTGTTGACTTTGCCGGACGCGCGCCGGAGATCCGGTCATTGCAGGCACGCGCCGACGGGCGCCTGAGCGACGCGACCGCCATGTTCTGGTCGACGCGCTGCAAGGACTGCTTGGCGCCACCGCCAGACGCCGGGCTGCGCGCCGCGCGAATGGGCCGCGATCTCGCGCGCTTTGACGCCTTGCGCGCCGATATCGCCTTCGTCGACGACCAGATCGAGCCGCTGCTCGGCAGCAGCGCCGGACAGATCCTCACCACCCTGCCGGGCGTCGCGACCATCCACGCCGCGGCGTTCGCCGCGCACACGCTCCCCGTTGAGCGCTTCGCGACACCCGAACAGCTCTACTCCGCCACCGGCCTGGCCCCCGCCAGCTACGAGAGCTCGACGGTCCACCGCCGCGACCGGATCTCACGCACCGGACTGCCCGAGCACCGCGACGCGCTGATCGGCATCGCCTGGGGCCTAGGCCAATTCGCGCCCGCCTTCCAGCAACGCCCGACCGAGCTCCAAGCCCGCGGCAAGACGCCTACTAGAAGCGCGCGTCGCGCTCGCCCGCCACGCCTGCCGGCTCTGCTGGCGAATGCTTCACACCCAACAGCCCTACCACGATCGACGTTACGATCGCGCCAGGCGAGACCGCGGGCGGTGACGGCGTCTGAGCTATGCCGCACGACGACGCAACCGAGCTTGCCGCCCGCCCGCGCTCGCCGGTCCTCACGGCACACACGAAAGCCTGCCGCACGACTGGCCTGCTCCCCGGCGGCGTTGTCAGCTCAGGCCGCGGGGGTTTGTAGGTCTCCGAGGGCATCGTCCCAGGTCTGGGCGACCTCGGCTGGCGTGCGGTAGTTCAGCCCGCTGTGCGGGCGGTGGTGGTAGCCGTCGATGTGAGTGCCGATCACCTCCCTGGCCTCGTCGAGGGTCTCGAACTCGTGCAGCCAGACGCAGCGCTCTTTGAGCTTGCCGAACCAGGACTCGATGAAGGCCTGGCTCTCGGGGTCGCGGTAGCCGCCGCGGCGGTGCGCGATCCCCAGGCCCGAGAGCACGAGCTTGAATGCCCTGGCGGTGAACGCGGATCCGTTGTCGGTGCCCAGCGTCAGCGTCTGAGGCCGGATCGCTCGCGCGGCGGCCGCTTGCTCAACCAGCGCGATCGACTCCTTCGCGCGGCAGCGCAGCTCGAGGTGCCAGCCGACGATCTCCCTGGTGCAGCAATCGATCGCGGCCATCAGATAACACCAGCCGTGCTCGGCGACCCAGACCGAGGTCATGTCCAGATGCCAGAGCTCGTTCGGGCGCGTGACCTGAAAGAACCCGGGCCGGCGGCGGCGATCCAGCCGCCGGCGACGCTGGATCAGCCGCCGCTCGCGCATGACCCTGAGCACGCGCTTGCGGTTGACCGCCCGCCCGAGCTTGCGGGTGACGAGCGCGCAGACCATCCGGTAGCCGTCGGTCTGGTTGGCCTCGGCCACCTCGATGATCGCGGCGTCGACCTCGCCGGCGGGCGGGCCCGCCCGCCGCGCCGCTGGCGGCCGGCGTTTCGGGACGCGATAGATCGCCTGGCGGCTGATCTGCGCCACGCGCGCCACCGCCGAGGGCGAGTAGCCCTCGGCGACGAGCTCGCGGGACCGGGTGACGCGCATGCCTACTCCCAGTCCCGCAAGAGCTTTCCCGAGATCTCCAACTCATAGGTCTTCTTCCCGAGCGTCCGCTCCAGCTGCGCGATCCGCCGCCGCTGCTCAGCGGCAAGCGAACGGTCCTGGCCCGCCGCGAAGCGCTCCATACCCGCCTCGACCATCTGGTCGCGCCAACGACGCAACAGCGTCTCTGAGATGTCGTGCTCGCGGCAGATCTCCGCGATCGACCGGTCGCCGCGGAAGGACGCGAGCACGAGCTCGGCCTTCTGCTGCACCGTGAACTTCCGGTACTTGCGCTTGTCGCTCAACCGAATCTCCTGACTCCGATGAGCGGCCGATCCTCTGATCAACCCCCGACGGAGAAGACGCCGGCTTCGCCGGCTCCATCTCGATCACGAAGAACAATCAAGGACTGACAACGCCACCACGGGGAGCAGGCCACGACGGCGCCTAATCAGCCTGCCGACCTGACCGGCACCCCCGCCCAGCGCCCCCCACCGCCGACCCACACAAACACCGCGATCACAACCCGCGGCGACCACCCCCACGACCAGCGCGGCCTTGACTCACCGCCGGAAAGCTAGGCCTCCGGCTCCTCGTCGTCGGCCAGGATCTTGTAGAGACCGCGACGGGCGTCCGCCAGCAGCTCCTTGGCCTTGGTGACCTGGGCGTCGTCGCCGGCCTGGCCGACCTGGAACGCCGCGGCCGCGATCTGGGCGATCAGCCCTCGCAGCTCGAGCCGCTCCTCGCCGATGCCCTCGGACGACTTCGCCCACGGCTCGCCGAGCTCCTCGCGGTGGTCGGCGACGTAGGCCTTGCCCTCGTCGGTCAGCGTGAAGGGCGTACGGCCCTCGCCCGCCTCCTGGCGGATGAGGCCCTCGTCCTCGAGCTGCTGGAGGGTCGGGTAGACCGAGCCCGGGCTGGGGCGCCAGGCGCCGTTGCTCCGGCGCTCAAGCTCCTCCATCGCGCTGTAGCCGGTGTGCGGCTGCTCGTCGAGGAGGACGAGGAGGGCGGCGCGGACGTCGCCCCTCCGCATCCGGCGGCGGCGCATGCCGCCCATGGCGCGCGGGTCGCCCCACTCGCCGGGCCCGCCCCAGCCGCCGCGATGGTGGCCGCGGGGGCTCATGGCGTGGAAGAGAAAGTCCCGGCCTTTTCCGGGATGGGGTCCATGTCTATGCATGGGTGGCTCCTATCTTTGAATATCACGATGCCTCAACGATATATCGTTACCTATCAAATGTCAAGAGGATCAGGAAGAGCCGGCCCGGGGCGCGCCACAATGCCGCGCGTGCCGCGAGCCCTGATCGCGCTGACCGCGCTCGCCGCGGCGCTCCGACTGCCCACGCTCGGCTCGCAGTCGCTGTGGCTCGACGAGGTGCTGACCGGCAACCTCGCCCGTGGGGGCCTCGGCGACCTCTTCCACGTCGTCGCGCAGCAGGAGGCCAACCCGCCGCTCTTCTACCTCCTCGAATGGGGATGGACGCGCATCGCCGGCACGAGCGAGTTCGCGCTGCGCCTGCCCTCGGCGCTGTGCGGGATCGCGCTCGTCCCGGTCGGCTACGCGATCGGGAGGAAGCTGGCCGGCGAGCGGACCGCGGTGGCGCTGGCCGCGCTCATCGCCGTCCACCCGCTGCTCGTCTACTACTCGCAGGAGGCGCGCGGGTACTCGGCGGTCGCGCTGGCGTGCGCGGTCGGCTTCCTCTGCTTCCTCGGCGACCGCCCGCTGGGCTGGGCGATCGCGTCGGCGGTCGCGCTCGGGTGCCACTACTTCGCGATCTTCCCCGTGGCGATCGAGGCAGCGATCCTGCTGTGGCGCGGCCGCCGCGCCGCGGTGGCGGCGGTCGTCGTGGTGGGCGCCGGACTGCTGCCGCTGCTGCACGAGCAGCTCCGCGGCGACCACGCCGACAACGTCACGCAGGGGGCCGGCCTCGCCACCCGCACCAAAGGCGTCGTGACGAGCTGGATCGTCGGCGAGCGGGGCGCCGCGATCGACAACCTCGAGTGGCTCGGCGGCGCGCTGCTGATCGCCGGCGCGGTCCTGGCGATCCGGCGCCGGGAGGCGCTGATGCCGGCGATCGTCGGCGGTGGCGGCGCGGCGCTGATGCTGCTCACCGCGCTCGGCGGCGCCGACTACATCAACAACCGCAACACGATCGCGGTGCTGGCGATCGCGCTGGCCGTCCCCGCGATCGGCTACGCGGCGGGGAGGGCTGGCGCGTGGGTGGGCGGAGCGACCTGCGTCGTGCTCCTGGCCGCGACCATCGGCGCGCTGATCGATCCCGCGCACGCGCGCGAGGACTGGCGGAGCGCGGCGCGCAAGGTCACGGCGCCCGCGGTTCTCGTCACCCCCGCCTACCAGTCGATCCCGCTCCGCTGGTACGCGCCCGGGCTGCACCCGGTGCCGGCGGTGACCACCCGCGAGCTCGAGGTGGTCACGACGGGAGGGTTGCGACCGCAGACGCCCACGGGCTTCCTGCCGGGGAAGGCGATCGAGACGGGCCGGATCCGGATCACCCGCTACACCGCGCCGGCGCCGCAGCCGGTGCCGAACGCGCTACGCCGCTAGCCGGCCGCTGCCGACGCGCAGCATGATCACCTGCGCGAGCGGCTCGGCCTCGACCTCGGGCCAGCCCACGATCTGCAGGGCGCACCCGCAGTCGCAGACCAGCGTCTCCAGCTCGTGCAGGGTCGCCGTCTCGCCCGCGAACTCCTCGGCGCAGGCGGGATCCGAGCAGACAAGCGTCGCCGTGTACATGACGGGACAGAGCGTGGGCGCCCGGTCGGACGGAATGCAAGACGGGTACCACGGCACCAGTGCTCCCCGTCGCCGTGTCCTCTGCCGTCGCCTGGTTCTTCCCGGCCGGCTTCCTGCTGATCGGCGGCGGGATGATCGCCCTCGCGGTCAAGGCCAAGCGCCGCCGCGCCCGCTGGGAGGCGGCCGCCACCAGCACGAGCGGCGAGGTGACCGACCTGCGCTGGCAGTCGGTCGGGCAGGCCGGCGACTCCAACCTGCTGGCGTTCCCCGTCCTGCGCTTCTCGCTCCCCGACGGCCGCACGGTCGAGACGCAGTCGAGCTGGGGCACCAACCCGCCGGCGGCCAAGCCCGGCGCACAGGTGACCGTGCTCTACGACGCCGCCGACCCCACGAGCGCGTCGCTGCCGGCCGGCGGGAGCGCCTCGGTCGTCAGGGGCGTGATCATCGGGCTCGGCGCGATCCTGATCGCGGTCGGGCTCGCGGCCGCCGCCTTCCTCGCGGTGGTGTTGTGAACAGCGAGCCCTACGTCGTCCGCAAGCTCACCTGGGCGCAGATGGTGCCGCTGCTCGCGCTCGCCGGGTGGGTCGGGATCCTGATGCTGGCCGGCTTCGACATCCCGACCGTGTTCCTCGTGATCGTCACGCTCTACGTCGTGGTCGTGAGCGCCGTCAACCTCGAGCGCCTACGGGTCGACGAGAAGGGCATCCGCGTCCGCCCCGCCGGCCGCATCCCCTGGGAGCACGTCCGGAGCGTCAACTACCGCAACCCGCACGCGGTCGCCGTGAAGCTGAAGCCGGGCAGCCCGCTCCCAAGAGGCGTCCGCGGCATGATCGACGGCGAGATCAACCTCCCCGCGCGCGGCTTCGAGCTCGACCAGGCCCGCCTCGACCAGGCGGTCCGCGCCTACTCCGAGGCCGGCGGCTCGTTCTCGGGGAGGCCCGGCAGCGGCGCGTCCTCCTCCGGCATCTCGGCCGGCGGGCCGAGCGGCTGATCCTCGACCTCCGGGGTCCCGTCCTCGGGCTCGGGCGGCTCGTCAGGGATCTCGGGCTCCGAAGGCGTGATGTCGCTCATGCGCGCTCCCCTACCCGAAGCTCGGCCGGAGCACCCCAGTCGCGCAACACGGAGGGCAACGCGACCGACCCGTCCTCCTGCTGTCCGTTCTCGATCAGCGCGATCATGAACCGCCACGTCACCGCCGTCCCGTTCAGCGTCGCCACGTGGCGCGGCCCGCCGCTCTCCGGGCGGTACCGGATGTCCAGCCGGCGCGCCTGGAAGTCGGTCGTGTTCGACGTCGACGTCACCTCGCGGTAGCGCTCCTGCGAGGGGATCCACGCCTCGCAGTCGTACTTCTTGGCCGCCGACGCGCCGAGGTCGTTGGCCGCGATGTTGACCACCCGGTACGGGATCCCCAACGCCTGCAGGATCTCCTCCTCGATCGCGAGCAGCCGCTCGTGCTCCTCGACCGCCGCATCCGGCTCGACAAACGAGAACATCTCGACCTTGCCGAACTGATGCACCCGGAAGATCCCCCGCGTATCGCGCCCCGCGGCGCCCGCCTCGCGCCGGAAGCACGGCGACGTGCCCGCGTAGCGCAGCGGCAACGCGCTCGCGTCCAGGATCTCGCCCGCGTGCAGCGAGGCGAGCGGCACCTCGCTCGTCCCCACCAGATACAGCGGATCGTCGGCGAGCCGGTAGAGCTGCTGCTCGGTGTCCGGGAGCATCCCGGTGCCGTACAGCGCCTCCTCGCGCACGAGCACCGGCGGGATGACGGGCTCGAAGCCCTTGCCCATCAGCACCTCGAGCCCCCAGCGCTGCAGCGCCAGCTCGAGCAGCACCATGTCGCCCTTCAGGTACGCGAAGCGCGAGCCGGAGACCCGCGCGGCCGCCTCCATGTCGATCAGCGGCCCGGCCAGGTCGAGGTGGTCGCGCGCGCCCGCGCGCGGGTTCCCCACCTCGCGCAGGGAGGTGTCCTCGTCCGCCGCGGTCGGGTCCGGCGGGTTCGGGATCAGCGTCAGCACCTCGCCGAGCTCGGCCTCGACCGCCGCGACCTCCTCCGACAGCGCCTTCGCCCGGCGCGAGACCTCCTGCATGTCGGCGATCGCCTCCGCCGCGTCCCCGCCCTCCTTCTTCGCGCGCGCGATCGCCTGCGAGGCCTCGTTCTGGCGCGCCCGCAGCCCCTCGACCTCGGGCAGGAGCTCGCGCCGCCGCGCGTCGAGCGCCAGCGCCGCGTCCAGCCGCTCCTCAGAACCGTCGCCGCGGCGCGCCAGCGCGGCGCGCGCCGCGTCCGGCTCCCGGCGGATCGCCCTCAGGTCGACCATCGGCGGCTACGGGCGTGGGCGGCGTCTTGCGCTCGTCGCCCGAGTACTTCGCGATGAAGTCCGCCACCTTCTCGGCCTCCTCGCCGATGACGATGTTCTGCGGCATCGGGCCGGAGGAGAAGCCGCCGTTGCGGATCGCGTAGAGGATCTGATCCTTCTCCTCCTTGCGCTGATCGAAGTTCGGGCCGTCCTTGTACTCGCGCGTCTGGGGCTTGACCGCCGAGCCCTGCGTGCCGGCCTTCTTCAGCGTGTGGCAGCCCGAGCAGCGCTCCACGAAAATCTGTGCGCCCTCGTAGTTCGGATCCGACTTCGAGAGGTCGATCCCCTCGGAGCCGCACGCGACGATCCCGGCGGCGAGAAGGGGCAGGGAGAAGAGCGCGAGGCGACGACGCATCAAGGCGGGGAGCATACGATGAATCACCCCGTGAGGCGCGTCGAGCCCGATCGCTTCCGCGCCGTCATGGGGCACTTCGCCACCGGCGTGGCCGTCGTGACCGTCGACACGCCCACCGGGCCCCAGGGCATGACCGCCAACGCGGTCGCGAGCCTCAGCCTCGACCCGGTGCTCGTGCTGGTCTGCTTCGACAACGGCGCGCGCACGCTCCCCGAGGTTCAACGCGAGCAGCGCTTCGGCGTCAACGTGCTCGCCGCCGGCCAGGAGCACCTCGCCCGCCGCTTCGCCTCCAAGGAGGACTCGAAGTTCGCCGACGTCCCCCACTCGGTCCACGACGGCATCCCCGTGCTCGACGGCACGCTCGCGTGGGTGGGCTGCGACCTCGACCGGCTGGTCCCCGCCGGCGATCACACGATCGGGATCGGCGCGGTGCACGCGGCGGAGCTGGGCACCGAGGGGCTCGATCCGCTGGTCTGGTACCGCGCCCGCTACACGGCGCTCTAGATGACGACCGTCCACATCGTCCTTGGCGTCGCCGTCGTGGTCGTCAACGTCGCGGCCGGCCTGCTCGGCGCGTACAAGTGGCGCAAGGACGAGTACAGCCACGCGTTCTGGCCGATCCTGCGCACCGGCCAGGCGCTCGTCGTGATCGAGGCGCTCGACGGCGCCGTACTGCTGCTGATGGGCCAGGAGCTGCCGCGTCTGCACCTGATCTACGGCCTCGTCCCGCTCGGCGTCCAGTTCATCGCCGAGCAGCTCAAGCTCACCTCGGCGCAGGCGATCCTGGACCAGCGCGGGGTGTCATCCGCGCGCGAGCTCGACCCGGACGACGCGGAGCACGCCGCGCTTGACATCCTCCGTCGCGAGATGGGTGTCATGGCAGCCTCCGCACTGGTGGTCGCCGCCCTGGGATTGCGTGCCGGAGGGGTGCTCTAATGCGGCAATTGTCACTTTGTATCGCGTTGTTACAAGCGGTGCTATAAGTCCGGTCCAGTCGTGATCCGCGCTTATCTGCCAGCACTCGTCTTCGTCGGGCTGGGCACGTTCCTGGGCCTGACCTTCGCGGTGCTGAACACGTACCTCGGGCCGAAGAAGCGCGTCGCCAACCGCGCCCAGGGCGACCCCTATGAGTGCGGCCTGCCGTCGCACGTGCAGAAGAACTTCCGCTTCGGGATCAGCTTCTACCTCGTCGCGATGCTCTTCATCCTGTTCGACATCGAGGTCATCTTCCTGTTCCCGGTGGCCATCCAGCTCAAGGCGTTCGGGACGTTCGCGCTCGTGGAGACGATCGTCTTCATCGCGCTGCTGATGATCGCGTTCGTGTACGTCTGGCGGCGAGGAGCGCTCGAGTGGAGATAAAGCGAGAGGCGCTCGGCGCCGGCTCGTCCGGCGAGTTCCGCGCGCGCCAGCTGCGCGCCCGCGACATGCTCCGCGGCGAGCTCGAGAACGACGAGCTCGAGAAGCACGTCGAGCAGAGCGTCCTGACCACCACGATGGACAAGGCCGCCGCCTGGGCGATCGGCAACGCGAACTTCCCGCTCTCGTTCGGGCTCGCCTGCTGCGCGATCGAGTGGATGTCGCACATCGGCGCGCGTGTGGACATCGCTCGCTTCGGCTTCGAGGCCGCGCGCGCGAGCCCGCGCCAGGCCGACACGATCTTCCTGTCGGGCCGCATCTCGATCAAGATGGCGCCGGTCATCCGGCGCCTCTACGACCAGATGCTCGAGCCGCGCTACGTGATCGCGATGGGCGCGTGCTCCTCGTCGATGGGCGTGTTCAACAACTACGCGATCGTTCCCGGCGACAAGTTCCTCCCGGTCGACGTGCACGTGCCCGGCTGCCCGCCTCGTCCAGAAGCGCTCGTCCACGGCATCCTCAAGCTGCGCGCCGCGATCCTGTCGCAGCCGGACGAGGGCTGGCGCACCCGCTACGGAGGGCGCGGGACCGAGGAGGTCGTCACCGACGAGGATCTCGTCAACGTGATCAACGTCCCCGGCGGCGGCAGGACGGGCACGAGTGCCTGACGCGACCGGGCTCGAGCTGATCGCGCAGGAGCTGCGCGACCGCGACGCCGACGCCGTGCTCGACACGGTCTTCTTCCGCGAGCACGGCGCCGTGCTCGTCAGCCCGGCGAGCGTGCCGGCCACGCTCGAGCACCTGCGCGGGAAGGGCTACGGCTTCCTCGCCTCCGTGCACGGCGTCGACTACTTCCCCGAGGAGCCGCGGCTCGGCGTGCACTACGAGCTGCTGGACATGTCGAAGGTCGACCGCATCTCCGTGCGCACGCGCGTGAGCACCGAGGCGCCGAACGTGCCGAGCGTGACGCCCGACTGGCCGACCGCCGACCACCAGGAGCGCGAGATCTACGACATGTTCGGCGTGATCTTCGACGGCCACCACGACCTGCGGCGCATCCTCATGCCCGAGGACTACGAGGGCCACCCGCAGCGCCGCGACTTCCCGATCGGGGGCGAGCCGATCCTCTTCACGCACAACGAGCGGGACGTGCCGGAGTGGTGGAAGTGAGCGACATCGAGACGCGGCGCACGCCGAGCATCCCGTACCGGGAGATGGAGGAGTCGCACGAGATCTCCCACATCGAGCACCCCGAGCACGACGAGCTGCTGACGCTCAACATCGGCCCGCACCACCCCGCCACGCACGGCGTGCTGCGGCTGCTGAGCACGCTCGAGGGCGAGGTCATCCGCGACATCAAGCCGATCATCGGCTACGTCCACACCGGCATCGAGAAGACCGCCGAGGACAAGGCCTACTGGAAGGTCATCCCGGTCGTCGAGCGGATGGACTACCTCGCGTACTACTTCAACGCGCAGGCGTTCTGCGGGGCGGTCGAGACGCTGCTCGACCTCGAGGTCCCGCCGCGCGCGCAGTACCTGCGCGTGATCCACCTCGAGCTGAACCGGATCATGTCCCACCTCGTGTGGCTCGGGACCAGCGCGCTCGACCTCGGCGCGATCTCGATGTTCTGGTACTGCTTCCGCGACCGCGAGCAGATCCTCGACCTGTTCGAGATGTCGTCCGGGCAGCGCATGCACACGCGCTACTTCCAGGTCGGCGGCGTCTTCGAGGACATCCCCACCGGCTTCGCAGCGAAGCTCAAGCAGTTCACCGACATCATGCCCTCGCGCGTCGACCAGTTCGCTGCGCTGCTCGACAAGAACGAGATCGTCCTGCAGCGGCTGCGCGACGTCGGCGCGGTCGACGAGGACGAGCTGCTCGCCCTCGGCGTGACCGGCCCGCTGCTGCGCGCGACCGGCAACCCGTGGGACCTGCGCAAGGCCGCGCCGTACTCGAGCTACGACCACTTCGAGTTCAAGATCCCCGTCGGCACGGTTGGCGACAACTACGACCGCTTCAAGGTCCGGATGGCCGAGATGCGGGAGTCGGTCAAGATCATCGAGCAGGCGATGGAGGGCCTGCCCGAGGGCCCCTACGTCACGGAGAACCGCAAGTACGCGCTGCCGCCGCGGCACGAGCTGGCGACCTCGATGGAGGCGCTGATCCACCACTTCAAGCTCGTCACCGAGGGCTTCCGCGTGCCGCCGGGCGAGGTCTACTACCCGATCGAGTCGCCGCGCGGCGAGCTCGGCTGCTTCGTGCGCTCCGACGGCTCCTCGAAGCCCGCGCGCGTGCACATGCGCGACCCCTCGTTCGTGAACCTGCAGGCGCTCAAGCCGATGATCCAGGACCTCTACATCGCCGACCTGATCGCGACGCTCGCGATGCTCGACCCGGCTCGCATCGGGGGCATCGACCGCTGATGGCGCATCGATCCGACCCAGGTCAAGCGCTACTCGCACGGCTCGCGCGTCCCCGGCTGGGACGACGCCGCCGACCTCACCAAGGACCCGGCGGTCGTCCCCGACCCGGCGACCACGCCGGTCCCGAAGGCGCTGCGCGCGGAGATCGAGGCGTCGATGGCGAAGTACCCCGACTTCCGCTCCGCCGCGATCCCGGCGCTGCACGCCGTCCAGCGCTACCACGGCTGGTGCTCGCCGACCGCGATCGAGCAGGCCGCCTGCGTGATGCGCCTGACGCCCGCGCTACCTGACCGCGGTCGCCACGTTCTACGACATGTTCATGACCGTCCCGCAGGGCGAGCACACGATCTACGTGTGCACGAACATCTCGTGCTCGCTGCGCGGCGCCGACGCCCTGCTCGAGGCGATGGAGGACGCCGCCGGCGCCGACGCCGCGCTTCAACATCCGCGGCTTCGAGTGCCTGGGCGCGTGCGACATCGCGCCGATGGCGTCGGTCAACGGCGAGTACCTCGGCCCGCTCGACCGGAGAGGACTGCCGCACGATCGTCGACGACCTGATCGCCGGCCGCCCGCCGCTGCCGGACAAGAACCTCGCGGCGCGCCCGTCCGCCGAGACGCTGGAGATCCCCGAGTGAAGCTCTTCTACGAGAACATCGACGAGCCCGGCCTCAACACGCTCGCCGTGTACGAGAAGGCCGGCGGCTACGAGGTGCTCCGCAAGGCGCTGAAGATGGAGCCCGACGCCGTGCTCGCCGAGCTCCAGGCCTCCGGCGTGCGCGGCCGCGGCGGCGCCGGCTTCGCGATGGGCAAGAAGGCGTCCTTCCTCCCCCACGGGACGATGGACAAGTACCTCGTCTGCAACGCCGACGAGTCCGAGCCGGGGACCTTCAAGGACCGCGAGCTGATGCAGAAGAACCCGCACCTGCTGATCGAGGGCATGATCATCGCGGCGTACGCGGCGGGCATCAACCGCTCGTTCATCTACATCCGCGGCGAGTACGAGCACCAGGCCGACGTGCTCGAGGCAGCGCTCGAGGAGGCGCGCCAGGCCGGCTACATCGGCGAGCGCATCCTCGAGTCCGACCTCTCGCTCGACATGGTCGTCCACCGCGGCGCCGGCGCCTACATCTGCGGCGAGGAGACCGCGCTGCTCGACTCGCTCGAGGGCAAGCGCGGCAACCCGCGCCTGAAGCCGCCGTTCCCCGCGCTCCAGGGCCTCTACAAGGGCCCGACGCTGATCAACAACGTCGAGACGCTGATGAACGTCCCGATCATCGTCCGCATGGGCGGCGACGAGTACGCGAAGATCGGCACCGAGACCTCGACCGGCACCAAGGTCGTCTCGATCTCGGGCTGCGTGCGCCGCCCCGGCAACTACGAGATCGAGCTCGGCATCCCCTCGCGCGAGATCATCATGGACCTCGCCGGCGGCCCCGAGGAGGGGCGCACGGTCAAGGCCTGGTTCCCCGGCGGCTCGAGCGCGCCGGTGCTCCCCGGCAGCGACGAGTACCTCGACCTGCCCTACGACTTCGACTCGCTGGCCAAGGCCGGCTCGATGCTCGGCTCGGGCGCGATCATCGTCATCGA
This sequence comes from uncultured Solirubrobacteraceae bacterium, assembly GCA_963722815.1. GTDB lineage: Bacteria > Actinomycetota > Thermoleophilia > Solirubrobacterales > Solirubrobacteraceae > DASQFQ01. Next base: position 211,115 of record CAVROM010000002.1, on the reverse strand, counting down.
CGACTCGATCCCGATCGTCGACGTCGCGCTCAAGACCGCGAAGTTCTACCGCCACGAGTCCTGCGGCAAGTGCTCCCCGTGCCGCGAGGGCACGAACTGGACCGTGAAGATGCTCGAGCGGATCGAGAACGGCGACGCCACGCCGATGGACCTCGACATCATGGCCTCGGTCCAGCGAGCAGATCATCGGCAACTGCCTGTGCGTGCTCGGCGACGCGATGGCGATGCCGATCGGCTCGATGATCAAGCACTTCCGCGAGGAGTTCGAGGCGCACATCGAGATGCGCCGCGAGCAGAACGGCCTCGGCGCCGCGATCCCGCAGGTCAACCGCGGCCGCAACGCCGGCCCGGGCCCGATGCGCGAGCCCGCCGGCGTCGACCCGACCGCGGCGGTCGTCTGATGCCGCGCCCGCGAGTCGCGCGACGTCACGTTCTCGATCGACGGCCGGGAGGTCACCGCGCCGGAGAACGCGATGCTGGTCGACGCCGCCAAGTACGGCGACGTCGAGATCCCGGTCTTCTGTTACGAGCCCAAGCTCGGCCAGCCGGTCGGCGCCTGCCGCATGTGCCTGGTCGAGATCGAGGGCATCCCGAAGCTCCAGACCGCGTGCTCGACGCCGGTCAAGGACGGCATGGTCGTCCACACCCAGACCGAGCGCGTGCACGACGCCCAGCGCGCGGTCGTCGAGTTCCTGCTCATCAACCACCCGCTCGACTGCCCGGTCTGCGACAAGGGCGGCGAGTGCCCGCTGCAGGACATCACCTACGGCTGGGGCCCCGGCACCTCGCGCTTCATCGAGCCCAAGCGCCACTTCAAGAAGCCGCTCGAGCTGTCGCCGCTGGTGGCGATCGACCGCGAGCGCTGCATCCTCTGCTACCGCTGCGTGCGCTTCTCGCAGGAGGTCTCCGAGGACTACCAGCTGATCCTGCTCGAGCGCGGCGCGCACTCGTTCGTCGGCACGTTCGACGGCCACCCCTACGTCGCGCCGTTCAGCGGCAACATCGTCGAGCTGTGCCCGGTCGGCGCGCTCACCTCCAGCGCCTACCGCTTCCGCGCGCGCCCGTGGGACATCGAGGGCGCCGGCTCGCTGTGCACGCTCTGCCCCGCGCAGTGCAACGTCGAGTTCACCGTCCGCGACGACCGCGTCATGCGCGTGCTCGCGCGCGACAACGCCGAGGTCGACGACGGCTGGCTGTGCGACAAGGGCCGCTTCGCCTACCAGTCGGTCCACAGCGACGAGCGCATCACGCAGCCGCTGGTGCGCGAGGGCACGAACCTGATGCCGGCGAGCTGGGAGAAGGCGCTCGAGCACGCCGGCAGCGCGCTCAAGAAGGCGGGCGCCAAGGCAGCCGCGCTGGCCGGCGGGGAGACCTCGAACGAGGAGGCGTTCCTGCTCGCGCAGCTGTTCCGCGACGGGCTCGGCTCGGGCCACCTCGCCTCGCGCGCCGGCGGCGAGCTGCCGCTCGACGTCGAGCGCGCGCTCGCCGAACCCCGCGCTGCAGGCGACGGTCCCCGACCTCGAGTTCGCCCACACCGTCGTCGCTGGTCGAGTGCGACCCGGTCGACGACGCCCCGGTGCTCGACCTGCGCATCCGCAAGGGCATCCGCCGCCACACACGTGCGCCTGGCCGTCGCCAGCGCGCGCCCGACCGCGCTCGACGCGCGCGCCGACTCCGTGGTCCGGATCCCGCCGGGCGGCGGGGCGGGCTGGCTGGTCGGGATCGACGACGAGTTCGTCGACGGCATCACCGCCGCCGGCGAGGACATCGTGATCGTCTACGGCGAGCGGCTGCTCGCCGGCCCCGACGGCGCGACCGCGGCGCGCGCGCTGCTCAACCTCGCGACCCGCCTCGGCCTCGCCGGCCGCCCCGGCGCGGGCCTGCTCGAGATCCCCTCGGCGACCAACGGCCGCGGGCTGCGCGAGGCCGGCTTCGCCCCCGGCCACGGCGCCGGCTTCGCGACGCTCGCCGAGCCCGGCCGGGGCGCCGCCGAGATCGCCGCCGGGCTCGCCGACGCCGACCTCTCCGTGCTCTACCTGCTGCACGCCGACCCGCTGCGCACGCACCCGGACCGCGGGCTGTGGAAGGCCGCGCTCGGCACCGCGCAGACCGTGATCGCCCACGAGTCGGTGATGACCGAGACGATCCGCGAGTACGCCGACGTCGTCTTCCCCGCCGAGGCGTACCCCGAGAAGGAGGGCACGCTCACGCACCCCGACGGCCGCCTCCAGCGCCTGCGCACCGCGATCGGCCGCCCGCAGCCGTCCGGGCCGGGCACCGGCGTGCGCCCGGGCTGGCAGGTCATCGCCGACGTCGCCGCGCAGGCCGGCCACGAGCTGCGGATCGCCGCCGGGCCGATCGCCTCGCGCCGCATGTTCGAGGCGATCCCGTTCTACGCCGGCCTGACGCTCGACGAGATCGGCGGCCAGGGCGTGCGCTGGCAGGAGCGCGAGGCGGCGAGCAGCTTCGAGGTGCCGGCCTGGGAGCCGGTGACCGCTGAAGGCGCCGCGCGCCGGCCGCCGCGCCCAAGGGCGCGCTGCGGCTCGGCACCTACCGCTCGCTGTGGAGCTCGAAGGAGGTCGACGTCTCGCCGGCGCTGCGCTTCCTGCGCCCGCAGCAGGTGGTCGAGCTGTCGCCCGCCGACGCCAAGCGGCTCGGGATCGCCGACGGCGACGCGTCGAGGTCGAGCGTCCGCGGGTCGGCCGAACGGCACGCGCGTGCGCGGCGCCGTGCGGCTGCGCGAGGCCGTCCCGCGCGGCTCGGTCTTCCTCGCCGGCGGACGGCGCCAACGTGCTCACCGAGGCGGCGGTGGAGATCGCCCGCGTCGGCGGGCCGGACGGCGGTCGCGACACGACCGCCCACGCCGAGCCCGCGGCGGCCGGCGCCGAGATGCCGCCGTCCGCGCCGCTGGCGATCCCGCCCACCGGCTCGAGCCAGTCGGGGCACGACGCATGACGCTCGCCGACGGTCGGCTACTACGAGGCGTGGTGGATCCAGCTGCTCAAGGCGGTCTTGATCTTCGCGGTGGTCTTCCAGCTCGTCCCGATCATCCTGCTCGTCGAGCGCAAGCTGCTCGGGCGCTTCCAGCACCGCTACGGCCCGAACCGCGTCGGGCCGTTCGGGATCCTGCAGCCGATGGCCGACATCGGGAAGCTGATCTTCAAGGAGCAGTTCCGGCCCACCAACTCGATCGGCTGGCTGTTCGCGATCGCGCCCGCGATCTCGATGATGACCGCGGTGCGCGACGGTGGCGGTGATCCCGTTCTCCAACACCGTCGACATCTTCGGCACGCAGGTCGGGCTCTACGGCATCGACCCCAGCATCGGGATCCTGTACGCGTTCGCGTTCGGCGGCATCGCGTTCTACGGGCTGATGCTCGGCGGCTGGGCGTCGGGCTCCAAGTACTCGTTCCTCGGCGCCATGCGCGCGGCCGCGCAGCTGATCTCCTACGAGGTCTCGCAGGGCCTCGCGATCGTCGGCGTGATCATGATGGCCGGGACGCTGTCGCTGACCGGCATCGTCGCCTGGCAGGAGGAGCACGTCGCGTTCTTCATCCCGCAGTTCGTCGGCTTCCTCATCTTCACGGTCGCCGCGTTCGCGGAGACCAACCGGCCGCCGTTCGACCTCGCCGAGGCCGACGCCGAGCTCGTCGGCGGCTACAACACCGAGTACGGCGGCGGGCGCTTCGCCGCCTACTTCGCGGCGGAGTACCTCAACGTGCTCGTCGTCTCGGGCCTCACGGTGACGCTGTTCCTGGGCGGCTGGTCGCTGCCGTTCTGGGACCCGCCGACGTGGGTCGACCCGATCGTCGTGCTCGTGAAGATGGTCCTGTTCTCGCTGTTCTTCATCTGGGTGCGCGCGACGCTGCCGCGCCTGCGCTACGACCAGCTCATGTCCTTCGGGTGGAAGATCCTGCTGCCGCTCGCGACCCTCAATGCCCTTGTGACCGCGATCCTGGTGGTGACCACTGTAATGCCCTCCAACTGGAGCCCCGGCGACGATGTCGTCGCCGTCCAGCGCGGCCCCCGCCCCGGTGGCGCGGGCGGCGCCTACCGCGCGTTCGGCGAGACGCTGCGCGGGCTGAAGACCACGTTCGGCCGCCTCGTCGAAGGCCCGAAGACGATCCAGTACCCGGAGGAGAAGACGCCGGTCTACCCGCGCTTCCGCGGGCGCCACAAGCTCCATCGCTTCGAGGACTCGGGGCTCGAGAAGTGCGTCGGCTGCTCGCTGTGCGCGGCCGCCTGCCCGGCCGACTGCATCCGCGTCGTGGCCGCCGAGAACACGCCCGAGAACCGCGTGTCGGCCGGCGAGCGCTACGCCGCCGTCTACGAGATCAACCTCTCGCGCTGCATCTTCTGCGGCTACTGCGAGGTCGCGTGCCCGTTCGACGCGATCACCATGGGCCACGACTACGAGATGTCGGACTACAACCGCTCCGACCTCATCTTCACCAAGGAGATGCTGCTCGCCGAGCCGCTGGACCGGACGCCACTGCGGACGGCGGGCGAGTAGCTTCCGGCGCCGCGTATGGCCGAGGTCTGCTTCTTCATCGCCGCGCTGATCGCCCTGTCCGGGGCGTTCGGGACCGTGCTGCTGAAAAACCCGTTCTACGCGGTGCTGGCGCTCGTCTGCCACCTGCTCGGGCTGGCCGCGCTGTTCCTGCTGCTGCGGGCGGAGTTCGTCGCCGCCGCGCAGGTGATCGTCTACGCCGGCGCGGTGATGGTGCTGTACGTGTTCGTGGTCGCCTACGTCGGCGGGCAGGACCAGCCGCTCACGCCGCACCATGGGCCGGGCATGCGCGGGATCGCGCTGCTGTTCACCGTCGCGCTCCTGGTCGAGTTCGGCGATCGCGATCCTCGGCTCCGGGCTGAGCGTGCTCGGCAAGGAGGGCACCGGCTGGTTCGAGGGCTTCGGCTCGCCGGCGCAGATGGGCGAGCTGTTCCTGACCAAGTTCCTGCTCGCGTTCGAGATCGCCTCGCTGCTGCTGCTGGTCGCGGCGGTCGGCGCGGTCATCCTCGCGCGCCGGCGCTCCGGGCTCGACGACCCGCGCGAGCTGTCGGTCGCCGACCTGCTGCGCTCCGACGCCTCGGGGACGGTCGGGGACGCCGAGCGCGGCTCGCTCCAGGAGGCGGCGGGGCCGCCGAGGACCTGATGTCCATCAACTGGTACCTGATGGTCTCCGCGATCGTGTTCTGCGTCGGCGTCGGCGGCGTGCTCACGCGCCGCAACCCGCTGGTCATCCTGCTCTGCCTCGAGCTGATGCTCAACGCGGCCAACCTCGCGCTGGTCGCCTTCGCGCGCGCGCACGGCAACCAGGAGGGCCAGATCTTCGCGCTGATCGTCATGGTCGTCGCGGCCTGCGAGGTCGCGGTCGGCCTCGGCCTGATCGTCGCGCTGTACCGGCGGCGGCTGCCGATCGACGTCGACGAGCTCAGGGAGCTGCAGGGCTGATGGGCATCGCCTGGCTGATCCTGCTGTTCCCGCTGCTCGGCTGCGTCGTGATCTCGCTCGGCTACAAGCTGTGGCGGGGCAAGACGGCGGGGATCATCGGCACGACCGCGATCGCGGCCTCCTTCATCTGCTCGATCAACGTCCTGATCCACCTCCAGGACCGCGGCGAGGACGACCGCCAGGTCGTGAAGGTGGCGTGGGACTACGCGAGCACCGCCGGGGTCGACGCGCAGCTCTCGATCCTGATCGACCCGCTGTCGGTCTTCATGGCGCTGGTGGTCTCCGGCGTCTCGATGCTGATCCACCTCTACGCGGTCTCCTACATGGCGGTCGGACCGCGGCTACACGCGCTTCTTCTCGTACCTGAACTTCTTCGTGTTCTCGATGCTGCTGCTGGTCCTGGCGGGCAACTTCCTGCTGCTGATCGTCGGCTGGGCGTTCGTCGGCGCGGCCTCGTACCTGCTGATCTCGTTCTGGTTCCGGCGCACGACCGCCACGCGCGCGGGCATCAAGGCGTTCGTCATCAACGTGGTCGGCGACGTCGGCCTGGTGATCGGCACCTACTTCATCTTCAAGGGCACCGGCACGCTGGACTTCCTGAAGACGTTCGACAAGGCCGACCAGGTCTTCTCGGTCAACGACGGCGACCTCGTGGCGGGCTGCATCGGGCTGCTCGTCGGCGCGTTCGCGAAGTCGGCCCAGGTGCCGCTGCACACCTGGCTGCCGGACGCGATGGAGGGCCCGACGCCGGTCTCCGCCCTGATCCACGCGGCCACGATGGTCACCGCCGGCGTGTACCTGATCGCGCGCATGTACCCGCTGTTCGAGCAGGCGCCGGCCGCCGCCGACGTCGGGGCGATCGTCGGCTGCGCGACGCTGCTGATCGCGGCGACGATCGGCCTGGTGGTGACCGACCTCAAACGCGTCATCGCCTACTCGACGATGTCGCAGATCGGCTACATGGTCATGGCCGTCTCGAGCGCCGCGTACACCGCGGGCCTCTTCCACCTGATGACGCACGCGTTCTTCAAGGCGCTGCTGTTCATGGCCGCCGGCTCGCTGATCTCCGCGATGGCCGGCAACCAGAACCTCGACGACATGGGCGGCTTCCGCAAGGCGATGCCGTTCACGTTCGGCTGCTTCATCGTCGGCGGCCTCGCGCTGTCGGGTTTCCCGCCGTTCTCGGGCTTCTTCTCGAAGGACATGATCCTCGCGGACGTCGCCGCCCGCGACGACTGGCACGTGGTGCTCGCGGTGCTCGGCTTCGTCGGCTCGTTCCTGACCGCGATCTACACGTTCCGGATGATCTTCCGGGCCTTCTGGGGCGATCCGGTCGAGGAGGCGCGCGAGCTCGAGCACGGCCATCTCTACCACGCGCCTGAGCACACCAACCCGGCGAGCGGCGAGGTCGAGGACACCGACGTCGGCTTCCCTGGGCCCGATCACCACATCGCCGAGCGCGAAGCCTCGATGAAGTTCGCGATGGGCTGCCTCGCGGTGCTGGCGACGGTCGGCGGCGCGGTCCAGATCCCCGGCGTGACCAGCGTCCTCCACAACTTCCTCGAGCCGACGTTCGCCGACTCGAAGTTCGTCGACCTCGAGCCGTCGACCGGGCTGACGATCGTCGGGCTGTTGACCGGCACGGTGCTGGCGATCGCGGGAATCGCGCTCGCCTACCACCTGTGGGTGCGCAAGCTCGAGGCGCCGCGCGCGCTGCGCGCGCGGCTCGCCGGCCCGTACCGCTTCTTCTCGAACAAGTGGTACTTCGATGAGGCCATCAACTTCCTGGTCGTGCGGCCGTTCGCGTGGTTCGGGCGCTTCGGGCGCAACACGTTCGAGCGGATCGTGATCACCGGCCTGTTCATGGGCGGGACCACCGCGGCGGTGCGGGCGGGCTCGGCCGCGGTGCGGGCGGTGCAGTCGGGCTACCTGCGCTACTACGCGGCGCTGCTGCTGCTCGGGGTCACCGCCCTCGCCCTCTACTTCCTGGTGGCGGGGACATGAACAACCTGACCATCCACCTGACGGTGCTGCTGTTCTGGCCGCTGGCGCTCGCGCTGCTGGGGGCGACCGGGCCGCGCAGCTGGGCGCCGGGGGCCGCGATCGTCGGCGCGGTCGTGCCGTTCGCCTACGCGGTGATGATGCTGTTCGACTACGACTCGGCGGCGGGCGGGCTCCAGTACGTCACCAACGACGAGTGGATCAAGGCGCTCGGCATCCGCTACTACCTCGGCGTCGACGGGCTCAACCTGTGGCTGATCGCGCTGACCACGCTGCTGTTCCTGGTGGCGGCGATGTGGATGTCGTTCCGCCCGGTCGAGCGGCCGCGGCTGTTCACATTCCACCTCGCGCTGGCGGAGACCGCGGTGCTGGGCGCCTTCACCGCGCAGGACCTGGCGCTCTTCGTCCTCTTCTTCGACCTGATGCTGGTCCCGTTCTACTTCCTCGTCGGCCAGTGGGGCAGCGGGCCGGACCGGGTGGCGGCGACCTACAAGATGATCATCTACACACTGGTCGGCTCGCTGCTGATGCTGGCCGGCGCGGTGGCGACGGCCGTGCTGTCGGCCGACGGCGGCACGATCACCTTCACGATCTCGGACCTCGCGCAGGCGCACCTCGGGGCGTCGACGCAGCGCTGGATCTTCACCGCGTTCGCGCTCGCGTTCCTGATCAAGATGCCGCTCTTCCCGTTCCACGGGTGGATGCCGGACGCGTACCGGACGATGCCGCTGCCGGCGCTGGCCATCTTCTCCGGCGTGCTCTCGAAGGTGGCCGCGTACGGGTTCCTGCGGATCGTGCTGCCGGTCTTCCCGGAGGCGTCGAAGGACTTCCAGTCGCTGATCCTGATCCTCGCGCTGCTGTCGATCATCTACGGCTCGGCGCAGGCGTTCACGCAGACCAACGCGCGGCTCGTGCTCGGCTACTCGTCGATCGCCCAGCTCGGCTTCATCGTGCTCGGCATCTTCGCGCTGGACCCGGAGGGGCGGGGCGCGCAGGGCGCGCTGCTGCAGATGGTCAACCACGGGCTCGTCGTGGCGCCGCTGTTCCTCATCATCGTGCTGCTGGCCGAGCGGTCGGGGACCGAGGACATCATGAAGATGGGCGGGCTCGCGTTCCGCGCGCCGGTGCTGGCCGCGCTGTTCCTGATCGTCGCACTGGCGACCTTGGCGATGCCGGGAGCGGCGAACTTCGTCGGCGAGTTCCTGATCCTGCTCGGGCTGTTCCAGACCAAGCTGGCGATCGCGCTCATCGCGTTCACGGGCGTGGCGATGGCGTCGGTCTACATGCTGCGGATGTTCATTCGCGCCATGCACAACCGACTGCCGGCGACGGGCGTCGAGTCGCGTGAGGTGTCGGTGGCCGACGCCGTCGTGATCGTGCCGCTCGTGCTGGCGATCATCGCGTTCGCGCTGTACCCGCAAGGGGCGCTGACGGCGTCCGAGCCGGCGACCAAGGCCGCGATCGAGCAGGTGGTGAAGTGAAAGGCCCGCACATCGACTGGGCGGCGATCTCGCCGCTGGTGGCGCTGACGGCCGGCGCCTGCATCGTGCTGATGGCGGGGCTGCTGCGGCCGGCGTTCGTGCGCAACGTCCTGGTGCCGCTGTTGACCGTGGTGACGCTCGGCGTGGCGGTCGGGCTGGGCGTGTGGCAGTGGGACGACAACGAGCTCGTGGTCTCGGGCGCGCTGGCGATCGACAACCTGACGCTCGCGCTGACGATGGTGTTCGCGGCGGGAGCGCTGGCGGCGACGCTGCTCTCGACGCGCTCCTTGGCGGCGGCCGAGGCGGGGCACGGCGAGTACCACGCGCTGTTGCTGGTCTCCGTGCTCGGCATGGTGGTGCTCGCGGGCGCGACGAACCTGGTGATGCTGTTCATCGGCTTCGAGCTGCTGTCGATCCCGCTCTACGTGCTGTGCGCGACCGAGCTGCGGCGCGAGCACTCGCTCGAGTCGGGCCTCAAGTACCTGATCATCGGGTCGCTGGGATCGGCGGTGCTGCTGTACGGGCTGGCGATGCTCTACGGCGCGACGGGCTCGACCGACTTCTCCGTGATCGCCACCAAGGTCGGCGACGTGAAGGACGACGCGCTGTTCGTGGCCGCTCTGGCCCTGATCGTGACCGGGCTCGCGTTCAAGGCGTCGGTGGCGCCGTTCCACCAGTGGACGCCCGACGTCTACGAGGGCGCGCCGACGCCGATCACGGCGTTCATGGCGGTGGCGACGAAGGCAGCGGCGTTCGGGATCCTGATCCGGCTCTTCGACGGCGCGCTGATCGGGGCTTCGACGCTGTGGGCGCCGGCCTTCGCGACGCTGGCGGTGGTCACGATCGTCGTCGGCAACGTCGGCGCGATCGGCCAGTCGTCGGTCAAGCGGATGCTCGCCTACTCGTCGGTGGCGCAGGCGGGCTACATCCTCGCCGGGCTGGTGGTGACGACGAAGCTCGGGGCGAGTGCGATCGTCTTCTACCTGTTCGCCTACACGGTCATGAACCTCGCGGCGTTCGCGGTGGTCGTGGCGCGCGAGCGCGAGACGCCCTACGGCGACGACCTGCGGGCGCTGCACGGGCTCGGCGCGGACCGGCCGTGGCTGGCGTGGCCGATGACGATCGCGATGCTCTCGCTCGCGGGCTTCCCGGCGACCGCGGGCTTCTTCGGGAAGATCTACTTGATCGAGGCGGCAGTGGACAACGAGTACGCCTTCCTCGGCGTGGTGATCGTGCTCGGCTCGGCGATCTCGCTGGCGTACTACCTGCGCGTGGTGGCCGCGGTATGGCTGTCGGCGCCGGACGAGGCGCGCGGCTCGTCGCGCGTGGTCGCGCCGGGCACGGCACGGCCGGCGATCGCGGGCGGATCGCAGGAGGCGGACGAGGTGCTCGACACGCGAACGTCCGGCAACGGCGTGGGCTGGGTCACGGCCGTCGCGGTCGTCTGCGCGGTCGCGACGATCGCGATCGGCGTCTACCCCGAGCCGCTCCTCAACGTCGCCAACGACGCGGGCGCGGCGTTGAAGAACCTGCTGTAGGGCGCGGTTCGAACGTCAACTGCGGCTGGGTAGGGGAGCGAGGGAGCCGGCCGCACCGGCACGAGTGTCGTCTCGATGTCGCATAGCGGTATCGAGCTGACACTCGTGGTCGCCGCGGCGGTTCGCACCCGCCTCCTCGATGCCCGCCGTTGACGTTCGCCTCGGGTCGCCACGGCCGCCCGGCCGGGGGCGAGGTTTTGGGATGAGGCCCTATGGGGTTCCGCTGTGCCTCCCCCACGCCCTATCGCCGGCCAGGCCTCCGCCGAGTACGTCGCGCTCCTCGCAGTGGTGTGCGCCGTGGTTGCGGGGGCCGCGGCGGTGGGGTCGGTGCCGCCGATCGCGGCGCAGGTCGCGCGGCAGGTCAAGCACGGGATCTGCTTGGTCGCGGGTGGGATCTGCACGCCGCGCGAAGCGCGCGCGGCCGGGCTCGGGCCGTGTCTGGTGCGGGTGCGCACCGACCGGGAGCGGCTCGGTGGGCGGGTGCTGGTGGTGAAGGTCGGGCGAGGGGACTCGTTCCTGGTCCAGCGCCGCTCCGACGGCACCGCGGCGGTCTCGTTCGCGGACGGCGGGGCGGTCGGGGCGAGCTTCGGGATCGGGCTGCAGCTCGCCGGGCGCGCGGCCGACGTGCGCGGCGGGGCCGGGTTGCAGTTCACGTCGGGGCGGACGTGGGAGTTCCCCGACGTCGCGGCCGCGTCTCGCTTCGTCCGCCGCTGGGCGCACACGGAGACGCTGACCGGCGAGCTGCGCGGGATCCTGCCCGGCGGCGCGCATCCGCCGGAGCCCGACTCGACCTACAAGGAGGGCGGCGCGTACGGCGAGTTCGCAGCGGCGGTCGGGTTGCGGCCGGGGACGGACGCGTCGCTCGGCGCCGAGTTCGGAGCCGTGATGGGCCGGCGGATCGAGCCCGGCGGACGCGTGACCTGGTACGACGCGGTAGACGGCGAGACGGCGGGCCGGCTCGGCGTCGTCCTCGGGTCGCTGCAGCGCCACGACGCGGCCCATGCCGCGTTCGCGATCACGACGGTCCACGGCCGCCCAGTCGAGCTGCGGGTGAGCGCCGCCGCGCGCATTCACGGCGAGGTCGCGCCGCCGGGCCCGGTCAGCTCGCTCGACGACCTCGGGAACCGTCTCCAGGGCGTCCGCGCGAACCCGGGCGGCCACGGGCGCCGGCTCGAGGCCGAGGTGTCGCTCGACCTCACCGACCCCGCCAACCTCGCGGCGGTGCGCGGCGTCGTCGAGATTTTCGGCCTGCGCGCTCCCCCCGCCGACTGGCCGAGGCGCGTGCGCGCGCTGGCCGCGCGGCTCGACGCCGACGGCGCGGTGGACGTGCGCGTGTTCCGCGACCGCCTCTCGCAGAACGCGCTCGGCGCGGACGTGGGGGCCGGTGCCGGTTTCGGGGCCGGCTACGACCGCACCGAGGAGGCGCGCGACCTCCTCGCCGCGTGGTCGCTGCGCGCGGGCGGGCGCTTGCAGGAGCGCGAAGATTGCGTCCCCGCGTAACCGATCCGCCGCGCGGGCGTACATCGTGACGCAACGCACAATCCCCCGCCGGCGAGGTCCGGCAGGGGCATCCCACAACCCCATCACCCTGCCCCGTCCGGAACCCTCCGGCGGGGGTTCTCAGAAGGAGGACAAGGTGGAGTTCATGAAGCGGCTCGAGCCCGTGTGGCTCACGCTCGTCCTGCTCGGCGCCCTCAACTGGGCCCTGGTCGCGCTCTTCGACTTCAATGTCGTCGAGGAGATCCTGGGCACCGGCACGGCCGCCGACGTCGTCTACGTCATCGTCGGCTTCGCCGCCGTCGCGCTCCTGCCGAAGCTTGCCGAGGGCCTGCACCTGGGCAACCACGCCCACCCGCGCGGCGCCTAGCCCCCTCCGAGCGCGCACGCGCCGGGACCTGGGCCGGGGGTGCACACCCGGCCCACCGGTCTTGCACCAGGGGGTACGCTGCCCGCATGAGCTCCCGGCGGTTCACCTTGCGCTACGGCGGCCCGCTGCTGCTCGCGCTCATCTGCGTGATCGTCGCCGGCTACGTGTCGCCGATTCTCGGCTACGTGCTCGTCGTCGCCGCGTTCTTCTTCTTCTTCGAGGTCGCCACCTCGCTGTGGGAGCGCGCTGGGGGCACCGGCGGTATGGGGCAGTACAAGCAGTAGCCCCGCTCAGCGCTCGTCGTGGAAGACCGCCTCGATGTTGTTGCCGTCGGGGTCGAGCACGAACGCGCCGTAGTAGCCCGGGTGGTACTGGGGCCGCTCGCCGGGCCCGCCGTTGTCGCGGTACCCGGCGCCGATCGCGGTGCGGTGGAACGCGTCGACCGCCGCGCGGTCGGGAGCCGCGAACGCCATGTGGAGGTTCTTGGTCGGCTCCCCGGGCACGAGCGAGAACGTGCCGCCGGCACCGGCGAAGTGCGCCCAGCCGGGCCGCTCGCCTGCGAGCCGGAAGCCCGGCGTTGCCGGCGATCGTCGCGTAGAACGCCTTCGCCGCTTCGACGTCGGCGACGCGAATCCAGAGGTGGTCGATCACGCCGCTCTCGGCGCCGTCGCCGTGGTGCACCGCCTCGGCGCTGTTGCCGTCCGGGTCGAGCAGGAACGCGCCGTAGTAGTCGGGCATGTACTCCGGCCGCGGCCCGGGAGCGCCGTCGTCGCGGTAGCCGGCGTCCACCCCGGCCTGCCAGAACGCGTCGACGTGCTCGCGCGACGGCGCGCTGAACCCGATGTGCAGGCCGCGCGTCGGCGGCTTGTCGTCCTCATCGGGCGAGATTGCGAACTGGTCCCACTCGACGATCCAGTCGTCGGCGGCGGTCTGCTCGGCGCCGAGCGTGTCGAGCACGAGCGAATAGAAACGCGCGGAGGCAGCGAAGTCGGAGTTCCTGAGGCCGACGTGATCCCACATGTCGCATCCGTACCCGACGCTAGGGTCAGCAACCCTCATGCGCTACCCGTCCGACGAGCTGACCGACGCCGAACGCGCCCGCCTCGCGCCGCATTTCACGGATCTCGACGGCCCCGTCTTCGCGCTGACGAACCTGCCGGAGACCGTGAAGGGCGCGCTGTTTGCCCGCTATTCGCGCTACCCGGGCACGCTGCGCCGGCTGTTCCTCGACGAGTTCGCCGACTCGCTGCCGGAGTCGGCGGCCGGCTACGACGGCGAGGAGGGCAAGCGCGCGGCCGAGCTCTACGAGCGGATCTTCGTCGGCTATGGCGACGACAGCGTCGCCCAGCTCGGCGGCGCGCACGTCGCCTGCGAGTGGACGAGCAACATCCTCACGAAGATCCTCCAACGCCCGCGGCTCGGCGCCTACCTCGAGCAGAGCACCCGCTACATCGCCTACGACGCGCCGATGCCCGGCGGCGGCTATCGCTACTACCGCGACCCGGAGCTCGGCCCCGAGTACGAGCAGGCGATGGACTGCCTGTTCGAGTCCTACTCCGACGCGCTGCCGATCGTGCGCGCGTGGGTCGACGAGACCTACCCCCGCGCCGACGGGGAGTCGGAGCGCCGCGCGCCGCCGCGCCGTCAACGCCAAGGCCTACGACCTCCTGCGCGGCCTGCTGCCCGCGGCCTCGCTCAGCCACATGGGCATCTACGCCACCGGCCAGGCCTACGAGCAGCTGATCCTCCACCTGCTCGGCCACCCGCTGCCCGAGGCGCGCCACTACGGCGGGCTGATCCTCGATGCGATCAAGGCCGTGATGCCGAGCTTCGTCGCGCGCGTCGAGCGCCCCGAGCGCGGCGGCGAGTGGGTCCGCTACCTCGAGCGCCGGCGCGAGGCCGGCGAGCGCTGGGCCGCGCGCCTGAACCTCGACCGCGACGACGGCGCCGAGGACCGCCCGTCGGTGACGCTGCTGCACGTCGACGGCGACGAGGCGCAGCTGCTCGCGGCGCTGCTGTTCGAGGCCGCCGGCGTGAGCGAGGAGCGCACCCGCGAGGAGGTCGCGCGGCTGTCCGGCCGAGGACCGCGCGGCGCTGCTCGCCGACCTCGTGGGCGACCGCGCGAACCGCCGCCACCGCCCCGGCCGCGGCTTCGAGGCGCTCCGCTACCGCTTCGAGATCGTCTCCGACTACGGCGCGTTCCGCGACCTCCAGCGCCACCGCATGCTGACCGTGCAGTGGCAGGGGCTGACGCCCGACCTCGGCGCCGGCATCCCGGACGAGGTCGTCGAGGCCGGCGCGGGCGACCTCTACGCCCGCGCGCTCGAGCGCTCCGAGGAGGAGTACGAGCGGCTCGCCGCCGCCGGCCTGCGCGACGCCGCGCCGTACGCGCTCTGCCTCGGCTTCCGCATCCGCTACGTGCTCGACCTCAACGCGCGCGAGGCGATGCACACGATCGAGCTCCGCTCCGGCCGCGAGGGCCACCCGAGCTACCGCGCGGTCGCGCACGAGATGCACGCGCAGATCGCCGCGCACCACCCGGCCGTCGCCGCGACGATGACGCACGTCGACACCAGCACCGAGCCGCGGCTGGAGCGCATCCTCTCGGAGATGCGCACCGAGCGGCGCGCGCTCGCCGGCTAGGCCCACGAGTGCCGCTCGTCCGCCGCGAGGACAGCGTCTTCGTCGTCGTCGACGCGCAGCAGGGCTTCTTCGCGTACGACGGGCTCGCCGAGGGGGACGCGATCGTCGCCTCGAAAGCGGTCGCGCGGATCGCGTGGATGGCGGGCCTGGCGGCGCTCCTCGACGTACCCGCCGTGGTGGTCGAGGAGGGGCCGGAGCGCAACGGCCAAACCGACCCCGCGATCCTCGAGCGCGTCCCGCCCGGCACGCCGGTGATCGAGAAGCCGACGTTCGGACTCGCGGCCCACGCGCCGGCGGTCGACGCGATCCGCGCCACCGGCCGTGGCACCGCCGTGCTCGCCGGCTTCGAGACCGACGTGTGCATCGCCCAATCGGCGATCGGCCTGCTCGAGCTCGGCTTCCGCGCCGTCGTGCTGGAGGACGCGACCTACACGAACGCGGCGCAGGAGCACGAGCGCGGGATCGCGCGCATGACCGGCGCCGGGGTCGAGCGCAACCACTGCAAGGGCCTGGTCTTCGAGTGGCTGCACACCGTCGATCGCGCGATCGAGGACTTCCCGAAGGCGAAGGCCCTCGGCACGCGCGCCCTGGCGGCTCTAGGCAGCGGCGAACGCGTCGACGCCCGTCAGCTTCGCCGACACCGCCCACAGGCGGGCGGCGGCGTCGGGTCGATCGCGTGGGCATCGACGCCCTCGATGCGCGCGGTCGGCGAGTCGGGATCGGTCGGGCGAGCGATGTCGCAGTTCTCGCAGTAGACGCCGCCCATCCCCTCGAGCTGCGGCGAGGTCGCCGCCCAGGTCGAGGTCGAGGCGCCCTGCTCCGGCGTCTTGAAGCGATCGTCGGCGTGGCCGTCCTCGTCCATCCAGCCCGCGGCCATCATCTCGTCGCGCGAGAGGTGGCGCTGGAGCGGCGTCATGATCCCGCCGGGGTGGGCGGCGAACGCGCGCACGCCGGCCGCCTGCCCGAGCGCGTCGAGCTGGACGGCGAACAGCGCGTTGGCGGTCTTCGCCTGCCCGTACGCCTCCCACTTCTCGTAGCCGCGCTCGAACTGCAGGTCGTCCCAGTGGATCCCGGAGCGCTTGTGGCCGGTGGAGCTGAGCGCGACCACGCGCGCGCCGCCGCCGTCCGCCAGCAGCGGCCACAGCAGGTTGGCGAGCGCGAAGTGGCCGAGGTGGTTGGTGGCGAACTGCGCCTCCCAGCCCGGCCCGACCCGCGTCTCCGGGCAGGCCATGATCGCCGCGTTGTTGATGAGGATGTCGACGCTGCGCCCGTCGTCGAGCACGCGCCCGGCGAACGCCCGCACGCTGTCGAGCGAGCCGAGGTCGAGCGCGTCGACCCGCACGCGCTCGATGCCCTCGAGCACCTCCGCGGCGTGTTCGGGCCGCCGGGCCGGGACGAGCACCTCCGCGCCCGCGCCGCTCAGCGCGCGCACGGTCTCGAGCCCGAGGCCCGAGTAGCCGCCGGTGACGATCGCGAGGCGGCCGCCGAGGTCGATGCCCTCGAGCACCTCGGCCGCCGTCGAGCGGTAGCCGAAGCCGGACCCGAGCGGGCGCTGTGGCGTGGTCATGCCCTCAGCCTACGAAGCCGAAGCGATGCGCGACCGCCGCCGCCTCGGTGCGGCTGCGGACGTCGAGCTTGGCGAGGATGCGGGAGACGTGCACGCTCGCGGTCTTCTCGGCCATGAACAGCTGCGCGCCGATCTCGCGGTTCGTCGCGCCGCCGGCCAGCAGCTCGAGCACCTGGCGCTCGCGCGGCGTGAGGCCGAACGGGTCCTCGCCGGCGGTGGCCGACGGCGGGGCCTCGTCGACGGTGGCGAGCGCCAGCCGGGCGCGGCCGGCCAGGCCCTCGGCCTCGCCTCGCAGCCACGGCGCGCCGAGCGTGTCGGCGGCCGCGAGCACGTCGGCGAGCTGGGCCGCGGCAGCGTCGCGCTCGCCGCGCTCCACCAGCGTCTCGGCCCGGCGCAGCTGCGCCAGCGCGACCGGGTAGGGCCGCCCGACCGCGCGCCAGGCGTCAGCGGCCGCCGACATCGAGCTCCGGGTCCGCGGCGCCGCGCGCGCGGGCGAGGTGGGACTCGGCGGTCGCGTGGCGGGCGATCTCGACCGGCCGCGCGTCGTCCGCGCACGCCTCGGCCCGCATCACGAAGCTCTCGGCGCGCGAGATCGCCTCGCGCTCGGCCTCCGCGTCGCCGAGGTCGCGGGCGCGCTGGGCGGCGTCGGCCTCGATCGCCGCGCCGGTCTCCGACAGCAACGCGATCCGCGGCAGGTCCTCGGAGCAGAACTCGATCGCGTCGAGGCCGTCGTCGATCGCCGCGCGCGCGGCCGCGAGGTCGCCGCAGCGGCGCTCGAGCTCGCCGAGCAGCGAGCCGTACCAGCCGAGGAACTGCGGCTCGCGCGAGCCGGTGACGACGTCGACGACCCGCGCCAGGCACTCGCGCACCGCGTCGTGCTCGGCGTCGGCCAGCGCGATCGCGGCGCGCAGCGTCTCGACGTAGGCGAGCGTCATCCCGATGTGGCGCTTGTCCGGCGGCGGCAGCCCGGCCCGCGCGGCGCTCCAGTCGCCGAGCGCCCAGCGGATGTCGACCAGCGTGAGCGACAGCCAGTCGCTCACGCGGCCCTCGAAGGCGGTGTCGGCCAGCCCTTGCTCGGCGGCGGCGAGGCCCTCCTGCGAGCGACCGACGAGGTGCAGCGCGTCGGCGAGGTTCGTCCACGCGCTGGTGCGCTCGAAGCCGCGCGGTGAGATCGCGATCGCCTCGCGCAGCCGCGCGCTGCCGTCCTCGACCTCGCCGAGCAGGATCTGCGAGTGGCCCATCGCGTTGAGCGCGTCGGCGAGCGGCCCGTCGGCGCTCGCGTGCGTGGCGGCGCCGAACGCCGCCTCGGCGGCGGGCAGCGCCTCGCTGAAGCGGCCCTGCAGCAGCGCCGTCTTCGCCTGCCGCGCGAGGATCCGCGCGCGCTCCGGGCTGCGGTCGTTCTCCGGCAGCAGCTTGATCGCGCGGTCCAGCGATTCGTGCGAGTCGGTGGCGCGCCCGAGCGACCACTGCGCGCGTGCCAGCAGCTCGAGCAGGTCGGCCGCCCGGCGCGGCTCGGCGTCGTCGTCGACGTCGTCGACCGCGACCCGCAGCAGCGCCTCGGCGCGCCCGTAGGCGCCGTCGTTGATCAGCGCCCGGCCCGCGCGGCGCAGCAGGCCGTCGCGGTCGCAGCCCGCCTCCTCGGCGGCGTCGGGCACCCGCGGCCACAGCTCGAGCGCGCGCTCGAGCAGCGCGCCCGCCTCGCCGTGGGCGTGCACGCGCTCGGCGGCATCGGCGGCGCGGACGGAAGCTACGAGCGCCTCGCGCTGCGCGCCCGCCTGCAGGTAGTGGTGGGCGATGCCGGCGGTGATCAGCGCGTCCTCGCCGGTCTCCGCGGCCTGGTGCTCGAGCGCGCGCGCCAGCGCGAGGTGCAGCTCCGAGTGCTCGCCGGGGAGCAGGTCGTCGTGGACGACCTCGCGCAGCAGCGCGTGGCGGAACTGGTAGCGGCCGCGCTGGTCGGCGACGATCACGTTCGACTCCGCCGCCTCGCGCAGCGCGGCGCGGACCTCGGCGGCGTCGAGCCCGCTCGCCTCGGCGAGCACGGCGTGCGCGAGCACGCGCCCGGCCGAGAGCACCCGCAGCACCTCCTGCGCCGGCTGGCTGAGCCGCTCGATCCGCACCATCAGCGCGTCGCGCAGCGTGCTCGGCAGCCCGCCGCGGCCGTCGAGCCGCGCGGCGAGCAGCTCCTCGGTGAAGAGCGGGTTGCCCTCGCTGCGCGAGTACAGGCGCTCGAGCAGCTCCGCGTCGGGCGCGCCCGCCGAGGACGTCGGCGAGCAGGTCGCCGAGCTCGTCGCGCGAGAGCCGTGCGAGCTCGATCCGGCGCGAGCGGGTGTCGCGCTCGAGCTCCGCGAGCAGCGGGCGCAGCGGGTGGCGGCGGTGCAGCTCGTCGGAGCGGTAGGTGGCGATCACCAGCACCCGCTCGGTCCACAGGCTGCGCGCGAGGAAGACGAGGAAGGCGCGCGTCGAGCGGTCGGCCCAGTGGATGTCCTCGAGCACGAGCGCGAACGGCTGCTCGCGGCCGAGCTGGTCGAGCAGCGTCAGCAGCGCCTCGAACAGCCGCGGCTGGCCGTGGGTGCCCCCGCCGCCGTTGCGGGCCTCGCCGCCGAGCTCCGGCAGCAGCGTGGCGAGCTCGGCGCGCACGCTGTCGGGCAGCTCGCCGAGCACGGGGTCGTCGTCGCGCGCGAGCGCGCGGAGGACGCTGACGATCGGGGCGTACGGCAGCTCCTCCTCGCCCAGCTCGACGCACTCGCCGACCGCGATCCGCGCGCCCTCGCGCCCGGCCAGCTCGGCGACCAGGCGCGACTTCCCAACGCCCGACTCGCCCGCCACGAACGCGAGCGACGGCCGGCCGTCGGCGGCATCGCGCAGCGCGGCCTCGAGCTCGGCCAGCTCCGCCGCGCGCCCGATCAGCCGGCTGCTCGTCATCCGTGTCGCCACCCCCGGAGTATCCACCAGGCGCGCGGCGCGCCCGGGCGCCGGCACCGGCTACGCGACCCGCACGCGCGGGAAGCGGAGCCGGGGCCGGCGGACGCGGGCGCGCTGGGGGGAGATCAGCTCGACCCGCGCCTGGAGGAGGTCGACGAGGTCGGCCGTGGCGGCGAACGGGTCGGCGATCGCGCGCCCGCCGTCGACCGGGACGGCGGCGAGGATCTTGCCGTCGATCTCGGCCACCAGCATCGGGCCGCTCGGTCGCGGCGCGCTGTCGAGGCGGGCGAGACGAGCGAGCGCGAGCTCGTCCTCCGCCGCGGCGCGGCGGAGGACGAGGCGCTCGTCGGTGGACGCGGCGGGGACCTTCCGCGCCCGGCGCGCCGCGCGGGCCGTGGCGGCAGCCGCCCGGCGATCGGAGAGCTGCGCGGCGGCGACGTAGGAGTCCAGGGTCTGCATGGTGTTGCCCCTTCGGTCGGGTTGAAGCATGAGTCCATCCTGGGCTACGCCGGGTTCCCCCACATCGGGCGAATGGAGCGGGTTTCCGAGCCGCGGGCCTTACTCACGCAGCCGCGGCCCTTAGTCCGATAGGGTCCCGCGCCGGCGGCGCCACAACGCGCCGTGAGACAGGGATAGCGCGGCGGCCAGAAGCCGCCGGGCGACACTCACTGGGAGGTGGGGCTATATGAGCAGGACTCGCGTGGCGATGCTCGCCACAGCGGCCTTGATGCTCGTGCCGGCGTCGGGAGCGCAGGCCAAGCCGAGGCATCACGGCCATCACGGCCATCACGGCCACCACGGCGGCTCGGCGAAGCTCGAGAAGGCCGTTTCCGTCCGCAACATCGTCAAGCACCAGCGGGCGCTTCAGAGCATCGCCGACATGAACGGCGGCACGCGTCACACGGAGACGCCCGGCTTCACGGCGTCGGTGGCGTACGTCCGGGAGCGCATGCAGCGCGCCGGGCTCAAGGTCAAGGTTGACCAGTTCAACTTCCCCGAGTGGCAGGAGACGGCGCCGCCGGTCCTCCAGCAGCTCACCCCGACCGCCAAGACGTACACGGCGGGCACCGCGGCCGACGACAACAGTGCGGCCGTCGACTACATCACGTTCGCGAACTCGCCCACCGCGGCCGTTCCGAGCGCGCCCGTCGTGCCGGTCAACGACATCGTCATCCCGAGCCCAGCGGCCGACACGAGCAGCGCCGGCTGTGAGCCGGCGGACTTTCCCGCCGCGACGAAGGGCGCGATCTCGCTGCTGCAGCGGGGCACCTGCCCGTTCGTGCAGAAGCTCGCGAACGCGCAGGCGGCGGGCGCCGTCGGCGCGATCCTGATGAACGAGGGCGACAGCCCCGGGCGCGTGAACGCCGGCTTCCGTGCCGGGCCGACCGAGCTCGCGATCCCGGCCGTGTTCTCGAGCTTCGCGGTCGGCCAGGAGCTCTACCAGGCGTTCAAGGACGGCAAGGCGCCGACGGTGCGGCTGGAGACCAGCGGCAAGAGCGTCGACCGCTTCTTCCCGCAGGTCGTGGCCGAGACCCGGACCGGCGACCCGCGCCACATGGTGATCGCGGGTGCGCACCTCGACTCGGTCCCGGCCGGCCCGGGCATCAACGACGATGGCTCCGGCACGTCGTGGCAGCTCGCGCTCGCCGAGCAGATCTCGAAGCACAAGTTCGCGCTGCGCAACAAGGTGCGCTTCCTGTGGTTCGGGGGCGAGGAGGACGGCCTGATCGGCTCGCAGGACTACGCCGCCCGCCTGCCGCAGTCCGACGTGGACCGGACCGACGTGATGATCGACACGGACATGATCGCCTCGCCGAACTACGCGCGGCTGATCTACGACGGTGACGGCAGCGAGCCTGACGGAACGCCGGGCCCGGACGGCTCCGGTGCGATCGAGAACGTGTTCGCGCGCTACTTCGCGCGGCGCGGCATGGCCACGGAGCGGATCCCGTTCGACGGGCGCTCGGATTACGTCGGGTTCGTCAATCGCGGCATCCCCTCGGGCGGCATCTTCGCCGGCGCCGAGGCTCCGAAGACCCCGGAGCAGGTCGCGCTGTACGGCGGCGTCGCGGGTGAGCAGCTGGACCCGTGCTACCACGAGGCCTGCGACAACATCAGCACCGTCACGGGACAGCCCCCGGCGGACACGATGAACGTGTACGAGGCTAACCCGACGCCCGAGAACCTGGCGATCGCGCAGGAGCAGGCGAACCAGCTCAACGGCAACGCGCTGAAGTCGCTGCGTGAGATGTCGGGCGCCGTCACGCACGCGATCTGGCACTTCGGCCAGAACCGCCGTGACATCGGCTCGCGCACGACCGCGGCACTCAAGCGCGCGAAGCAGCGCGCCGCGAAGCTCCCGTTCCGGGGGCCGGAGCGCGTGAAGACGCGTTAGTTCGCGCCCAAGTACGACGCAGCGCGGCGCCCGCCCTCCAGCGGGCGCCGCGTCGTTCCGGGCCTTGACATGGCCACTGAGGTAAGCATAGACTTACCGTTCGTGATGACTTACCAAGGACATGGGCTCGCGGCGCTCGCCGATCCGACCCGCCGCACGATCTTCGAGCGGGTCGCCGAGCGCCCGCGCGCGGTCGGCGAGCTCGCCGGCGAGCTGCCGGTCAGTCGCCCTGCCGTCTCCCAGCACCTCAAGGTGCTCAAGGACGCCGGGCTCGTCACCGACCGTGCCGCCGGCACGCGTCGCATCTACACCGTCGACCCGGAGGGGCTGGGGATGCTGCGCGCCTACCTCGACCAGTTCTGGACCCGATCCCTGGCCAACTTCAAGGCGGCCGCCGAACAGGAGGACTCATGAGCACTGCCACCGACACCGCCGTCACCACGTCCGTCGTCGTCGACGTCCCGCAGGCGCGGGCGTTCGCCGTCTTCACCGACGAGATCGGCACCTGGTGGGATCCCGAC
The DNA here is from genome assembly GCA_963722815.1 of uncultured Solirubrobacteraceae bacterium. Taxonomy (GTDB): domain Bacteria; phylum Actinomycetota; class Thermoleophilia; order Solirubrobacterales; family Solirubrobacteraceae; genus DASQFQ01. Next base: position 188,728 of record CAVROM010000002.1, on the reverse strand, counting down.
CACCACCTCCTCCCCGAGGGCACCACGCTCACGAAGATGGTCTTCGAGCCGCGGGCCGGCGGCCACGTGTACGACGTCGTCAGCGACGGCAGCGAGTGCCGCTGGTCGCGCGTACTCGCCTACGAGCCGCCGGAGCGCGTCGTATTCAGCTGGGACATCAACCTGCAGTGGGAGATCGAGACCGATCTCGACCGCACCAGCGAGGTCGAGGTGCGCTTCGTCGCCGAGGCGCCCGACCGCACGCGCGTGGAGCTCGAGCACCGCAACCTCGACCGCCACGGGGACGGCTGGGAGCAGATGCGCGCGGCGGTCGGGTCCGACGGCGGCTGGCCGAGCGGGATGAACCGCTACGCGGCCGCCTTGCGGTAGGTCAGGTAGAGCGAGCCCGAGGCGAGCTGCCGGCTGTCGACGAGCTCCAGGCCCGTCGCGTCGGCAGCGTCGCCGAACAGGCGCTTGCCGCTCCCAAGCACGATCGGGAACACCATCAGCCGCCACTCGTCGACGAGCCCGCGCTCGACCAGCCCGTGGTGGAGCTGCGCGCTGCCGGCGACGAGGATGTCGCCCTCGCGCTGCTTGAGCTCGGCCACCGCGTCGACGTCGGGCAGCACCGTCGTGTTGTTCCACGAGGGGTCGGTGAGCGTCGTCGAGACGACGTACTTCGGCATCCCGTTCATCTTGTCCGCGAAGCCGGCGTCGTCCTTCATGTCCGGCCACGCCTTCGAGAAGCCGTCGTAGGTCACGCGCCCGAGCAGCTGCGCGTCGTGCTCCATCAGCTCCTCGAACTTGAACTTCATGCCCTCGTCGTCGGGGTACTTGAAGGTCCAGCCGCCGTGCTGGTAGCCCTCGGCGCCGCCCGGGTCCTCCATCACGCCGTCCAGCGACACGAACTCTGCGACGGTGATCTTGCCCATGGGGTCCTCCTTGGTCGGGTGGAATTTGCCTTTCACCCGGGACGACGAACGACCGGAGCCGGAATCGACATCAGCACGCGTCGTAGCGATACGTGCGCGAGCCGGGCGCGGTGACGTTCACGTCGCGCAGGACGACCGAGATGCGGTCGCCGACCCTGCGGCAGGTGTAACGGAAGTCGCGGCGCCGGTACTCGATCGCGATCACGTGGTTGCCGTAGACGCGGCGGTACGCGTTGCACTCGCGGTAGCGCCCGCACTCCTCGGCGATCGCGAAGTCGAAGCCGACGCGCCGCCGCGCCTGCCTGCGCGTCAGCTCCGCCGTGTTCTTCTGCCCGACCGCCAGCCCGAGCGCGTGCGCGCGGCGCGTGATCAGCGCGGCGAACGCCAGCGCCGAGGGCTTGCCGAACGGCACGTCGCCCTCGCGCGGCGTGCCGTCGAAGCGCGTCCACGAGTCGAGGTTGTCGTACTCGACCGCGTCGTAGCCCTTGCGCTTGCAGGTCTCGATCATCGGCTGCAGCCAGTCGGCGGCCCGGCGGCGCTTGGCCGCGGTCGAAATGTCGACGAGGTACTCGCCGCCCCAGTTCGGGTCGTCGCCGAGCGAGCTCAGCACGAGATCGGGCGGCCACGCCGAGCGCTCGTCGGGCCGCACGACGTCCGGCGAGTCGTCCTGGGTCTGGAACGCGTTGACGTAACAGATGGCGTAGCCGCGCCGCGGGGGCTTCGCGTCGAACCAGTCGCGCGACACCACGCGCACGCCGCGCGGCGGCGTGTACGGCTCGCCGATCTGGTAGTCGAAGCGCGCGTTGACCGGCGGCGGCGCGATCGCCGCCGCGGCTACGGCGAGCGCGAGGGCGAGCACCCGCTCAGCCCTGCTTCGCGGCGTCCAGCTCGGCCTGGCGCAGCTCGATCCGGCGGATCTTGCCGGTCAGCGTCTTCGGCAGCTCGTCGACGAACTCGATCTTGCGCGGGTAGGCGTACGCCGACAGCCGCTGGCGGACGAAGGCCTTGATCTCGTCCGCGAGCTCGTCCGAGCCCTCCTTGCCCTCGGCCAGCACGATGAACGCCTTGACGACGTTGCCGCGCCGCTCGTCGGGCGACGCGACTGCCGCCGCCTCGGCCACGCACGCGTGCTCGAGCAGCGCCGACTCGACCTCGAACGGGCCGATCCGGTAGCCGGCGGCGATGATCACGTCGTCGGCGCGGCCCTCGTACCAGACGTAGCCGTCCTCGTCGAGCGAGGCGGCGTCCTTGGTGTGGAACCAGTCGCCGCCGAACGTCTCCTCCGAGTCCTCGTCGTTGTTCCAGTAGCCGAGCGGATAGTGCGGGTTCGAGCGCGCGCGCAGGCAGATCTCGCCGCGCTCGCCCTTCGGCAGTGGTTTCTCGTCCTCGTCGAGGATCTGCACGTCCCAGCCCGGCATCGGCTTGCCCATCGAGCCCTCGCGGACGTCCATGAACGGGTAGTTCGCGACGAGCGGATAGGACTCCGTGAGCCCGTAGTAGTCGAGCACGGTCACGCCGTACTGCTCGCGGAACCAGCGGATCGCCTCGGGGTTCAGCGGCTCGCCGGCCGAGCAGACGATGCGGAACTTCTGCGGGTACTTGTCGCCCGCCTTCTCGATGCCCATCATCGAGCGCATCGCGGTCGGTGTCGTGAAGACGTTGGTCGCCTCGTGCCGAGACAGGAAGTCGAGCTGCTTGTGCGGGTCGAAGCCGCCCTTGCGCTGCAGCACGAGCTGGACCGCGCCGTAGCGCCACGGCCCGAGGAGCGGCGCGATGCCGGCTGCCCACGCCCACTCGCCCATGCCGTGGAAGCGCTCGCCGTCCTGCACGTCGTGGCAGTAGAGGAACTCCTCGTGCGCGAGCAGGTAGCGGTGCGCGTGGATGATGCCCTTGGCCAGCCCGGTGGTGCCGGAGGAGTAGTAGAGCTGCGCGGGGTCGTCGGCCGCGGTGTCGACCACGTCGAACGCGGCGTCGCCGCTCTGCAGCAGCTCGTCGTCGAGGATCAGCACGTGCTCGACCAGCGACGGGTCGACGCGGTCCTTGTTCGCCTCGTTGGTGACGAGCACCTTGGCCCGCGAATCGCTCACGCGGTGCTTGATGCCGTCGTCGCCATAGAGCACCGACATCGAGAGCAGGATCGCGCCCGACTTGTAGGTGCCGAAGAACGCGGCGGCCGTCTCCGGCGTCGGCGGCAGCAGCATCGCGACGCGGTCGCCGCGCTCGACACCGTGCGCGCGCAGCACGTTGGCGAAGCGGTTGGAGAGCTCCTGGAGCTCGCCCCACTTCACCTCGCGGACGTTGCCGTCGGGATCCTCGTGGAGCATCGCCAGCTTGCCGGCGTCGTGCTTGTCGCAGACGTCGACGGCGATGTTGTACTTCTCCGGCACCCGCCACTCGTGGGCGGCGACGGCCTCTTCGTAGCTGCTGGCGGTCGACATGCCGTATTCCTACCGCACGCCGACCGCCGGAGGCCTACTTGGACCGCGCGCGGGTGCGCGCGGCCTTCTTCGCCGCCTCGCTGCGCTGCTTGGCTTTGCGCTTGCGCGTGGCGGCCGCCTTCTTCGCCGCCGCCTGGCGCTTGGCGGGACCGCCCTTGGCGCGATCCTCGAGCTCCGACACGACCGCCTTCAGGTTCGACACGGCCTTGCGACCGGCCTTGCCGGGCGGGCTCTTGTCGACACGGCTGAACGCGTCGGCGAGGGTGCTCGCGGTCTTCTTGCGCACGCCGTTGGCGCGCAGGCTGTGGAACAGATCACGGTCGCGCTTGGGCATCACTCCTCGCCCTCCGCCTGGCGCTCCTTGACCTTGCCCTCGAGCTGTTCCATCACGTCGGGGTCGCGCAGCGTGGTGACGTCACCGAGCTCGCGGCCCTCCGCGATGTCGCGCAGGAGGCGGCGCATGATCTTGCCCGAGCGGGTCTTCGGCAGGTCGTCGGCCCAGATGATGCGCTTGGGGCGCGCGAACTTGCCGATCCGCTTGGCGACGTGCTCGCGGATCTCGTCGACGAGCGCGTCGGAGCCCTCGCCCTGTGAGCCCTCGAGCGTCACGAACGCGGCCACCGACTGCCCGGTGTCCTCGTCCTGCTGGCCGATCACCGCGGCCTCGGCGACCTTCGGGTGCGACACGATCGCCGACTCGATCTCGGCCGTCGACATGCGGTGGCCCGAGACGTTGAGCACGTCGTCGACACGCCCGATGACCCACATGTAGTCGTCGTCGTCCTTGCGGGCGGCGTCGCCGACGAAGTAGACGTCACGGCCGAACTTGTCCCAGTAGGTCTCGATGAAGCGGTCATGGTCGCCGTAGAGCGTGCGCAGCATGCCCGGCCACGGCCGGCGCAGCGTGAGCAGCCCCTGGTCGGTCCCGGCGTCGTCGCCGCTCTTCTCCTCGACCACCTGGGCCTCGATCCCCGGCAGCGGGCGCGTCGCCGAGCCCGGCTTGGTCTCGGTGATCCCCGGCAGCGGAGAGATCATGATGTGGCCGGTCTCCGTCTGCCACCAGGTGTCGACGATCGGGCAGCGCTCGCCGCCGATCACGAGGTGGTACCAGAGCCACGCCTTCGGGTTGATCGGCTCGCCGACCGAGCCGAGCAGGCGCAGCGACGAGAGATCGTGCTTCTCCGGGTACTCCGCGCCCCACTTCATGCAGGCGCGGATCGCGGTCGGCGCGGTGTAGAAGAGCGTCACGCCGAACTGCTCGCAGATCTCCCACCAGATGTCCTTGTCCGGGTAGTCCGGCGCGCCCTCGTACATCACCGAGGTGGTGCCGTTGGCGAGCGGCCCGTAGACGATGTAGGAGTGCCCGGTGACCCAGCCGACGTCGGCCGAGCACCAGAAGACGTCCTCCTCCGGCTTGAGGTCGAACACGACCTTGTGCGTGTAGGCGACACCGGTCAGGTAGCCGCCGGTGGTGTGGAGGATGCCCTTCGGCTTCGCCGTCGAGCCCGACGAGTAGAGGATGAACAGCGGGTGCTCGGCGTCGAAGCCCTCGGCCGGGCACTCGTCGTCCGCCTTCTCCAGCAGCTCGTGGTACCAGTGGTCGCGCTTGTCGTCCATCGGCGCGTCGTTCTCGGCGTGCTGCACGACGATGATCGTGCTCGAGCGACTCCAGGTCGCCCATCTCCTCGTCGACGTCCTTCTTGATGTCGGCGGTCTTGCCCTTGCGCCGGGCGCCGTCGACGGTGATCAGCACCTTGGCCTCGGAGACCTCCATGCGCTCCTTGACCGACCCGACCGAGAAGCCGCCGAACACGACGTTGTGCGGCGCCCCGATGCGCGCGCAGGCGAGCATCGCGACGACGACCTCGGGGATCATGGGCAGGAAGATGCCGACGACGTCGCCGGGCTCAACGCCGATGTCCTTGCAAAGCGTTGGCGAACTTCTGGACGTCGCGGTGGAGGTCGGCGTACGTGACGTCGCGCTGCTCGCCCTCCTCACCGCGCCAGTGGAACGCGACGCGGTCGCCGTTGCCGGCCTCCACGTGACGGTCGACGCAGTTGTAGGCGACGTTCAGCTTGCCGTTGACGAACCACTTGGCGTTCGGCGGGTCGGACCAATCCAGCACCTGGTCCCATTTCTGCTCCCAGTCGAGGGCCTCGGCCTGCTTCTCCCAGAAGCCCTCGTAGTCCTTGTCCGCCTCGTCGTAGATCGAGTCGTCGCTGATGTGCGCCTGCTCGCGGAACTCGTCCGGCGGCGCGAACCTCTCTTGCTCGAGCAGCTCTTCGAGCCGATCCTCGAGCGTCTTCTCCTCCGTACCCATGATCCTCCCTTGGACGAGTCGTCAGCGCGTGAGCGGCTTGACGGGGAGCAGTGTCCTCCCGAACGTCGAGTTGGTCACCACGGCGAAGGAGGCATACCACGCCGCCGCCGCAGTGGCGAGGCCGATGTAGCCACCCAGCTTGGTGATGTTCTCGTTGCCGCCCGCGTCACCGATGCCGAGCACCACGAACGTGAGCGTCAGGAGCAGGAACACGGTCGCGATGGCGGCCGTCGTGCGCAGCGAGGCGATGAACATGTACGCCGTGAAGATGCCCCAGGCGATCAGGTACAGCCCGACCGCGTGGCCGGTATCGGCGGCCGGGATCTTGTCCGCGAAGAACGTCACGAAAACGAAGAACGAGAGCCAGAACGCACCGTAAGAGGTGAACGCGGTGGCCCCGAACGTATTGCCGGTGCGGAACTCCCACATGCCCGCGAGCAGCTGCGCGAGCCCGCCGTAGGCGAACGCGAGGCCGAACACGATCGGCTCGCCCTTGTCCGCGACCAGGCCCGAGTTGAACATGCTCAGCACGAACGTGGTGAGCGCGAACGCCGCGAGCCCAAGCGGGCCGGGATCCGCGACGGTCCAGGTGCCGGGCGCCCGCGCCTCTGCCGCGCGTCCTGCGGTGGGCTCCCTGCGGGTGGCGGCCGTGCCGCCAACATCAGTCTGCATGCAGCTCTCCTCCCTCTGCATTGCGGCGCCGGCGCCGAGCCGGCGCTCTCTAGAGATTCGTACCCAACCGCTGAGCATCGGAATCGGGTTCGTCAGGAGCGGCGCTTGCGCTTCTTCTTCTTGGAGGCGGCCGGATGCGGGCGCTCCGCGGATGGGAGCGCTTCCGGCTCCGGCGGAGCCTCTGGTGCGCCGCCGCGGCGGCGCTGCATCTCGGCCCGCCGCTTCTCGCGCGCCTCGGCCTGGCTCGGCCACGGCGCGACCTCGCCGGTCGTCCACGCGGCAGGGACTCCGTTGGGCCAGCGCTTGGCGAGCAGGACGGCCATGGCGCCGAGCCAGAACGTCTGCACGATCGGCAGCGGGGACAGGATCGGCAGCACGATCAGGGCGCCGCAGATGATGCCGAGCACGCCCATGAAGCGCGTCAGCAGGCCGATCCGCATCGCGTTGAGGCAGATCACGACCCACCCCATGCCGAGCGCGAGCGAGGCGAGGCCGATCGCCTGCGTGCCGGGGATGCCGATCAGCTGGGCCGCGACGAGCAGCGTCGACTGGCCGATGTCGTCGGCGCGATCGACGGTGTGCGGACCGTCGAGGAAGCCCGAGATCTCCGACGTGGTCCCGATCGTGAACATCACCGTGGCGATCGCGCCGAGCAGGCCGCCCGCCAGCGCGACGTAGATCCAGAAGCTGCGGAAGCCCTTGGCGCGGTTGCGGACCGCGGTGCCCAGGTAGGTGAGCATGAACGCGATCGCCACGAAGCCGAGGCCGCGCCCGATCGCGGTCAGCAGCACGGTGGTCGCCTTGTCGTCGTAGAACTGGAAGTACTTGGTCCGCAGGCTGGGAAGCGAGCCGACGCCGCCCTCGCGGCCCGCGCGCGCCAGCGAGTCAACGAAGCCCGTGACCGGCGCGTCCTTGAACAGCTCGTAGGTGCCGACGCCGGAGCCGATGACCAGCAGCGCGCCGAGCGCGGCGGCGATCGCGGCCCGCGGGCCTTGGCGGGCCTCCCACTCGAGGGCCTTGTCGGGGGTGGTGACGCCCACGCTCAGGCCGTCGTCCGCTCGGGCGGGCCGCCGATCGGCGTCCGGGCGCTCCCGGCGCCCATCGTGCGCCGCGCGGGCTCGGGGTCGATCTGGTTGCGGCCGGCGATGCGCGCGACGCGGTCGCCGGCGAAGAGCAGGAGGTCGAGCGCCGGCGCCGCGACGCGGATCAGCGCTTCGATCCGGCGCACGCGGAGGTGCTGGGCTGGGGTGAGGGCCGCCACGGGGGAGCGATTGTAGACTCGCGCCGCAGTGCTCATCCGCGAGGTCATGACGGAAACGGTGGTCACAGCGCCGCCCGAGCGGTCGGTCCGCGAGATCGCCGAGATGATGCGCGAGCGCAACGTGGGCTCCGTGGTGCTGATCGAGGAGCAGCGTCCGGTCGGCTTCCTCACCGACCGCGACCTCACCGTCTCCGTGCTCGCCGACGGCCGCGACCTCGGCGACCACGCCGCGGACCACGCCTCCACGCCGGTGATCACCGCGAACGCCGAGATGCAGGTCGAGGAGGCGGCCGAGCTGATGGTGCGCCACGGCGTGCGCCGGCTCGTGATCGTGGACGGCGAGCGGCTGATCGGCATCCTTACGCTGGACGACATCGCGTCGCGCACGGGCGACCACGAGCTGGCTGCCCAGCTCTCGGCGCGCGTGACCCGCGCGGTGATGCCCGACTTCTTCTTCCACGAGCGAGGTGACCACTGATGGAGGGCTTCGGAGGCTTCTTCAACGACCCCGAGATGCAACGCCGGCTGCAGGAGATGGCCGAGCAGATGCAGAGCGCGCAGACGATCGCGTGGGCCGACAACGCGATCAAGCTGGCGGTCGACATGACCGTGGCGGCGATCAACCGGGTCAATATCCAGGGCACCACGGAGCAGCAGGCGCAGCAGATCCGCTCCGTGATGGCGACCGTCTTCCCCGAGGCTGTGACGCTGGTGCGCGAGGCGCGCCAGGGCCTGGCCTGAGGAGCACGTGCGCGCGGCGGGCGCGCTGGCCGTCGGGCTGGCGCTCATCGCACCGGCGGGCGCTGAGGCGGCGGGGTGGTCGCGTACCGCGACGCTGTCGCCGGGGGCGGCCGGGCTGACCTCGCCCGCGGTGGCGGTCAACGCCGCGGGTGAGGGCGTGATCGCCTCGGGCGGCGGGCTCATCGCCTCGCCGGCGAAGGTGCGCGTGGCGCTCGTGAAGGGGCGGAGGTTCGGCAAGCCTCGCGCGCTCGGGCGCGGCCACGACGTCGTCGCGGCGATCGGCGCCGACGGCACCGCCGTCGTCGCGTGGACCGGGCGCGGCGACGACCTGAAGGTCGCGGTGCGGCGGCCCGGCGAGCGCTTCGGCGCCGCACAGAAGCTGGCCGGCTACGGGACCGAGCCGCGCGTGGCCGTCGCGGCCAGCGGCGAGGTGGCGGTGACGTGGCTCGACCGCCACCGCGATTTCACGCGCGTGCTCGCGGCGTTCGGCACCGCCGCCGGCTTCGGAGCGCCGGTGCCGCTCGACACCGCTTCCTTCGCGTATCCGGCCGAGCTCGCGTTCGACGGCAGCGGGGACCTCGCGCTGGCGTGGTCGGCCCAGTCGGAGCCGGGGAGCGGGCCGACGTGGACCTTGAAGGTCATCCACCGCGCGGCGGACGGCAGCCTGGGCGCGGTGCAGGAGCCGGGCTCCGGCTACGTCGAGGAGGTGCGGGTCGCGCGCTCGGCGGCGGGCGGCACGTATCTGTCGTGGCTCGGCACCAGCCGTACGCCCGGGCCGCTCCAGACCGCAATTGCGCCCGTGGGCGGTGGCTTCGACGCTCCGGCCTCGCCCGAGCCACAGGTCATGCGCACGTCCGGCACGCAGGTCGCGGCGGTGGGCGACACGCTGCTGATGGTCTACGCCACGCTCCGGGGCTCGCTGCGGGCCGCGGTTCGCACGACCGCTGCCGACTTCGGTACGAGGACGGTGCTGACCAAGGACGGCGCCTCGGAGCCGGAGCTCGACGGCTTGCTGGCGACCTGGTCGCAGCCGCGGATCCGGATGGCGCGGCGACTCCCGGGAGGGCGGTGGAAGCGCGTGAAGCCGCCACGCGGCGTGCCGGCGCAGCGGCGCAACTTGGACGCGGTGCACGCCACCGCGGCCGAGGGCCGGCGCGTGATCGTCGCGTGGCTCGACTCCCGCGGCCGCGTGCGGGCCGCGGCGCGGACGCTCTAGAACGTCAACGGCGGCTGGGTAGGAAGCGGTTCGACTCGCCCAGCGCCCACGAGTGTCAGCTCGAGGTCGCATACCGACCCTGAGACGACATTCGTGGTCCCCGACGGCTCGAACCCACCCCTCGATGCCGCCGTTGAAGTTCGCAGCGCCACCTACGCCTCCGCCCCGCGCGCCTCGCGGCCCGCGGCGATGACCTCCTTGAAGGAGCGGAAGCGGAAGATGAACACGATCGCGCCGAACCCGACCGCGAACGAGGCGGCCGCGATCGCGATCTGCTGGCCGACCGAGTAGGCGGCGACGGTGGCGCCCGTCGCGGTGCCGCCGAACACCTTCACCAGCAGCGCCTGCTGCACGCCGGCGCCGCCGGGGGTGAACGGGATGCAGGCGGCGACCGCGTTGACGCCCAGCACGAGCAGCACGTTCTTGATCGAGCCGCCGACGTGGAACGCGTCGAGCAGGAACCAGAACGCGGTGAAGCGCAGCAGCCAGGCGCCGAGCTGGACGAGGAAGACCTCGCGGATGTAGCGCCGGCGATCGCGCAGGATCGCCAGCCCCTGGCGGACGCGGGCCCAGAACGCCCGCACGCGCGCGGAGAGCAGCGCGAAAGCAATCAGCACCAGGATTCCCAGCACGGTCAGCAGGAACAGCGTGAAGCGCGGGTTGGAGGCGAAGAACTTCAGGTCGAAGGCGGGGATCTTGCTGAAGTCCGGCGGCTTCGGGAACGCGCCCTGCGTGAACGCGAAGGTCAGGATCGGGATCGCCATGCAGAGGTCGAAGATCGCCTCCACGAAGAAGCTCGAGCCGACCGCGGGGTAGCTCGAGTGCGGGATCGACGTCTTGGTCAGGAACAGCTTGATGATGTCGCCGCCGCGCGCCGGCACGACGTTGTTGAACCCGTAGGCGGCCATGTAGGCCCCCCAGATCTTGCGGAACTCGAAGCGCTCCTCGGGGTAGGCGGCCCGCAGCACGTGGAAGTACGCGCGCGCCCGGATGGTCAGGTAGGCGATGAAGGCGACGAGCCCGATCAGCAGCGCGAGCCAGTGGATGGACGCGAGGTTGCTGAAGAAGTCGCCGACGGCGTCGAAGAAGGCCGGTACGACCACGCTGTGAGCCTACGGACCGCTCAGCGGGTCTGGCGGGTGGGGCGGATCAGGACCTCGTTGATCGACACGTGCGGCGGCTGGGAGACCGCGTAGAGGATGCCGTTGGCGATGTCCTGCGCCCGCAGCGGGTCGCGGAGGTGCTCGCGCATGGCCTCGAGCGTCTCGAGCACCTCACCCGTGTTGTGGCCCTGCAGCTCGGTGTCGACGAAGCCGGGCTCGATCAGCGTCACGCGGACGCCGCGCTCGGTGATCTCGTTGCGCAGGCCTTCGCTGAAGGCGCCGACGCCGAACTTGGTGGCCGCATAGACGGCGTTGCCGGCGCGGGCGAAGCGCCCCGCGACGGATGAGATGTTCACGATGTCGCCGCTCTCCTGGCCGAGCATGATCGGCAGCGCGGCGTGGGTGCAGTACATGAGCCCGAGCAGGTTGACGTTGACCATCGTCCGCCAGTCCTCGGAGTCGGCCTGCTCGACGGGGCCGAGCAGCATCACGCCGGCGTTGTTGATGAGCGTGTCGAGGCGGCCGAGGCGCTCGTGCGCGGCCTCGACGAAGCCGCGGGCGGCGGCCTCGTCGCTGACATCGACCTCGAGCGCGACGGCGGTGCCGCCCTCGTCCTCGATGCGGGCGGCGAGCTCGTCGATGCGGTCCTTGCGGCGGGCGCCGAGCGCGACCGACGCGCCCGCCTTCGCGAGCGTGAGCGCCGTCGCCTCTCCGATCCCGGACGAGGCGCCGGTGATCGCCACCGCCTTCCCGCTGAGCTCCGCCATCCGGCGGCGCATGCTATTGCGACGGCGGAACGAGTGCGGCCTCGAGCGCCTCGGCGCTCGAGTAGGCGGCGAACGTGTCGAGCGTGCCGGCGAGGTCGAGCACGCGGCGAGCCACGCCGGGCGGGCACAGCAGCGCGAGCGCGCGGTCCTCGCGGGCGAGCAGCGCGCGGGCGCGCAGCAGGGCGTGGAGCCCGGTCGAGTCGAGGAACTCGAGGTCGGTGAGGTCGAGGACGAACGCGCCCTGCGTGCCCCAGGCGGCGAACTCGACCGCCTCGGTGAGGCGCGTGGCGCTCGTGACGTCGAGGGCTCCGCTGAGCGCGAGCCCGCGGGCGCCGCTGATCTTCATCTCGGTGATCTGCAAGTTGTGAGCGTCGAGGGCGGTCATGGATTCGAACCTAGAACGCATCTCGCGGTTCACCAGTTGGGGGGTCGTCGCGCCGACGTATGCGCGCGGACGTGTCGTCTCGGGTATGCACTGATCGTGCTCGACAACGCCATCTCGCTGATCGACGCCGACGCGGAGCTCGCCGACGTGCTCTCGCCCGACGAGGTGGAGCGTGCGAAGCGCGGCGCTCTGGCGCGGATCTCGCGGCTCTCGCCGGGCGTGTGGGACGCGGCGGCGGCGCTCGAGCGCGACTCCCACCACCGCGGCTTCCTCGTCGTCGACGGGCTGCTGTCGCGCGAGGTCGACGTGCTCGGCCGGCGCTGCGTCGAGCTGATCGGCCCGTGCGACGTGCTGCGGCCGTGGACGTGGGACGAGGAGGGCTCGCACGTACAGGCCGAGGTCGGCTGGATGGTGCTCGAGGAGACGTCGATGGCCGTGCTCGACCACGGGCTCGTGGAGCGGATCATGCCCTGGCCGGCGCTGGGGGTGGAGCTGTTCAACCGCGGCACGCGGCGGGCGCACCACCTGGCGGTCGCGCTGGCGATCTCGCACCACCAGCGGGTCGACGACCGCCTGCTGCTCACGTTGTGGCACCTGGCCGAGCGCTGGGGGCGGGTGACGCCGGCGGGCATCGTCGTGCCGCTGCCGCTGGGGCACCAGCGGCTGGCGGACCTGGTGGGCGCGCACCGGCCGTCGGTCACGAGCGCGCTGGGCGATCTGACCCGCTCGGGCGCGATCTCGCGCCGCGACGACGGCGTCTGGGTGCTGCACGGCGCGCCGCCCGAGGAGCTTCGCCACCACAAGCTGGCGAACCTCCCGACCTAGCCCCCGCTGGGCAGCAAGCTGCCTGGCTTGGCCCCCTGGGGGCGGCGCCAGGTGCGCGGCGTGCCGTTGCCGGCGAGCGTCGCCGCGTCGGCCGCCTTCAGCCGCCACGGGTCGAGCCGGATCACGCCGGCGCCAGGGTCGCTCGGGCCCTCGGGCCAGATTGTCGCGGGGTCGTAGCCGACCGGCGGCTCCGCGGCCCGGAAGACCTCCCACGCGTGGCGCTTGACCACGGGGTTCTCGACCCAGGCGGCGGCGCACTCGGCGACCGCCACGTCGTGCGCCGGGTCCCAGTACGAGCACGACACGAACCGGGTCGCGGCGAGATGCGCCCGGCGCAGCGGCGTGGGCCGCGAAATGAGCCAGCCGACGAGACCGTCGTCGGTGAGCTCCCAGATCGGATGGACGAGCCGGCTGCGCGGGCGCCCGCGGCGGTCGACGGTGGCGAGCGAGCACCACACCACGCGGTGCGCGATGGCGACGAAGGCCTCGGCGACCGGAGGGGCGAGCGTTTCCACAACCATGGTTGTGCATCGTACCAGAGATCCACAACCATGGTTGAATAACGTGGCATGGACTCCTTTTCGCCGCCCGACGCGGACCTCTCGCTCGCGGCGCTGTTCGCCGGGTGGGCGCTCGCGGACGAGGTGCAGCGGCGGATCGCGGCGGACGGGATGGACGATCTGCGCTTCGCCGACGGGGTCGTGTTCCAGCACCTGGTGGGTGGGCCGCGGCAGATCGGGTCGCTCGCCGAGCGGCTGGGAGTGACGCAGCAGGCGGTCTCGAAGGCGGTCGTGGATCTCGAGCGGCGCGGCTACGTGCGACGGGAGGCCGATCCCGACGACGGCCGGGCGCGGCGGGTGGCGCTGACCGACCGGGGCGAGGCGGCGATCAACGCGGGCCGGCGGCACCGGGCGGCGGTGGAGGCCGAGCTGGCCGGACGGCTCGGGCCGCGACGCGTGGAGGAGGCACGGCGCACGCTCGTCGACGCACTCGAGGCCTTCGGCGGCGCCGCCGCCGTGCGCGGCCGGCGTGTGCGGCCGCCGGCCTGAGCATCCATCCTCAGGTGTCGGATCGGCCCTGGCGGGGGGATGCTAGGTCCATGGCCGACTACACGAAGCTCAATCTCCGCTCCGACGTCGACGACATGGCTCCCAAGTTCGGAATGGGATCCGACATCGAGGCGCACTACGCCCGCACGCCGCTCGGGCTCGCGAACTCCGGCGCGAGCTACTTCAAGCTCGCCCCCGACTACCGCCTCCCGTTCGGGCACACGCACGCCGAGCAGGAGGAGCTCTACGTCGTGATCACCGGCAGCGCACGCTTCAAGGCCGGCGACGAGATCGTGGAGCTCGCCGAGCTCGACGCCATCCGCGTCCCAGGCGACACGCCGCGCGGCATGGAGGCCGGCCCCGACGGCGCGGAGATCCTCGCCTTCGGCGCGCCCAACACGGACAACAAGGATGCTGAGATGCTGCAGGACTTCTGGCCCACCGAGGAGGACTGAGTGAACGTCACAGGCGTCGACTTCATCGCCATCCCCACGCAGGACTTCGAGCGCGCCGACGCGTTCTACGCCGACGTGCTCGGGCTCGAGCGCTCGAAGCGCTGGGGCGACATGCCGGCCGGCGAGTTCGAGACCGGCAGCCTCACCATCGCGCTGATGCAGTCCGACGCGTTCGGCATGACGTTCTCAGCGCACAGCCACCCCGTCGCGTTCCAGGTCGACGACGTCGAGGCGGCGCGCAAGGAGCTCGAGGAGAAGGGCGTCGAGTTCGGCGCGGACACGATGGACAGCGGCGTCTGCCACATGGCGCACTTCCGCGACCCTGACGGCAACGTCCTGATGCTCCACCACCGCTACGCGCCGAAGGACGCCAGGCCGGGCCAGGCCTAGGCCGCCAGCAGCGCCAGGACCTGCTCGTCGTGGGTCTTGGGCGACGCCTTCGGGATCACGTGCGCGACGACGCCGTCGGCGTCGATGATGAACGTCGAGCGCGCCACGCCCATGTAGGTGCGGCCGTACATCGACTTCTCGCCCCACGTGCCGTAGAGGTCGGCGACCGCATGGTCGGCGTCGGCAAGCAGCGTGAAGTTGAGTCCCTGCCCCCCGTGGAACTTCTTGATGTCGGCCACGCTGTCCGGCGAGACGCCCAGCACGGTGGCGCCCGCGGCGTCGTAGTCGGCGCTGTGGTCGCGGATCCCGCACGCCTGCGTGGTGCAGCCCGGCGTGTCGGCCTTGGGGTAGAAGTAGAGGACGACCGGCCCGCCGCGCAGCGACGACAGCGTCACGTCCTCCCCGTCCTGGTTCGGCAGGGTGAAATCAGGGGCTTCGGTTCCGGCTTCGATCATGGCTCCGACGTAGCCCTAGGGCGTGCGCCGGCGCAGCGTGGCGCGCCGAGTGCCAGCGCCGCCAGCCCGTCGCCGGCGATCACGAGCGACGTCGACGACGAGCGCCCGACCCGAGCGGCGCCGGATCGGTCGCGCGCGCGAGCGCGTCGTAGGCGTAGGTCAGCGGCAGCAGCCACGACAACGCCTCCAGCAGCGGCGCCATCGCGTCGCGCGCGACGAACAGGCCGCACAGCAGCAGCTGCGGGAAGATCAGCGCCGGCATGAACTGCACGGCCTGGAACTCGGTGCGCGCGAACGCGCTCACGAACAGCCCGAGCGCCATCCCCAGCACCGCGTTGCCGATCGCCAGCAGCCCGACGAGCAGGGCGCCGTGCGGCGCGTCGAGGCCCGAGCAGCGCCGAACCCGACCAGTGCACACGACGGCCGCCTGCGCCGCCGCGAGCAGCCCGAACGCGAGCGCGTAGCCCGCCAGCAGGTCGAGCTTCGGCCAGCGGCAGCGTCATCAGCCGCTCGAGCGTCCCGGTCGTGCGCTCGCGCAGCATCGCGATCGACGTGACGAGGAACATGACGATGAACGGGAACAGCCCGCACAGCGGCGGCGCCGATCGGCTGGAAGACCTGCTCGGCGGCCGTCGAACACGTAGCGCAGCAGCACCAGCAGCACCGCCGGGCACGACGAGCAGCAGCGCGATCGGTCCGCGGGTCGTGCCGGATCTGCCACAGCACGCGCCGCGCGGTCGCGAGCGTGACCCGGGCGCTCACGCTGCTCCCGCTCGCTCGATCACGGCGAGGAACGCCCGCCCGAGATCCTGCTGCGCCCGTCCGCGCCGCGCAGCGCCTGCGGCGTCGTCTGCGTCGAGCATGCGCGCCGTCGCGCATCAGCAGCAGCCGGTCGCACTCGCGCCGCCTCGTCCATCACGTGGCTCGAGACGAGCAGCGTCGCGCCCTCGCGCGGCCAGCGCCGTGGAACGTCTCCCACAGCTCGGCGCGCAGCACCGGGTCGAGGCCGACCGTCGGCTCGTCGAGCACGAGCAGCTCCGGGCCGCCGAGCAGCGCGCTCGCGAGCGACACGCGCGCGCGCTCGCCGCCCGACAGCGAGGCCGACGAGCTGGTCCTCGCGGCGCGCCAGGCCGACGGTCTCGAGCACCTCGGCGCACCGCGCGGCCGCTCCGCGCCGGCGATCGCGCGCGAAGTAGCGCAGGTTCTCCTCGATCGTCAGGTCGGCGTACACCGACGGCGCCTGCGTGACGTAGCCGACGCGCGAGCGCAGCGTGCGGGCGCCGGCCGGCAGCGCCGAGCACCGTCGACGCGTCCCGCTCGCGACGATCTGCACGCCGACGATCGCCCGCATCAGCGTCGTCTTGCCGCAGCCGCTCGGGCCGAGCAGCCCCGTGACGGAGCCGCGTGCGCACGCTCAGCGCGATCTCGTGGAGCACCTCCCTGCCGCCCCGCACGACCCGCAGGCCATCGACACGCAGGGCGGCCTCCATGTCACTTGAGCAGCCGCGAGAGTCGGCGGTCTTTGAGCACCCGGCCGTCGGTCTGGCAGGCCGGGCAGTACGTCATCACGTAGTCCTCGTAGAAGACGGCCTCGAGCACGCCTTCGCAGCGCGGGCAGGGCTCGCCCTGGTGGGCGTGCACGCGCGTCGGCTTCGGGAACTTCTCGGGCAGCGGCATCGCCACCTTCTCCTCGTAGACGTCGAGGACGCGGCCGAGCTCGCTCACCATCGCCTCGCGCAGCGCCACGGCCTCCTCCTCGGAGAGGTCGTCGCCGCGCTTGAACGGCGACAGCCGCGCCGTGTGGAGGATCTCGTCGACCCACGTGCGGCCGATCCCGGTCACCACCGACTGGTCGCGCAGCAGCGAGTGCAGCGGCCGCTTCGCGTCGAGCAGCGGCTCGAGGTCGCGGCGGGTCGGGCCATGCCTCCGGCCCGAGGTGCGAGAGCGCCTCGTCGCCGTCGACCGCCTCCGGCCGCAGCAGCTTGACCCACGCGCGCTGCTTGGTGCCGAACTCGCGCAGCCGCAGCTCGCGGTCCTCTGGACAGCCGCAGCCCCACGCGCGATCGTGCGGTCCTTCATCGTGGCGCGCTTCGGGAACAGCTGGAGCCGCCCCGCGCTCATCAGGTGCATCAGCAGCGTCAGGCCGCCGGCGTCGAGCATCAGCAGCTTCCCGCGCCGCCGCACGCCCTCGATCTTCGCGCCCTCGAGCGCGCTCAGCGGCGGGTCGAACGTCTTGAGCGCGTTGATGCCCGGCACCACCGCCGTCTCGATCGTCTCGCCGGCCAGCGACTCGCCCAAGCGGCGGGCGGTGATCTCCATCTCGGGCAGCTCGGGCATCGCCACATAGACGCTAGCCGGGTAGCGTTGCCGCGCCGGATGGACGACTGGGTCGCCAGTGCTCGCAGGAGATCGCCCGCCGCGCGCGCGCGCGAGCTGGAGGCGCTCGTGGCCGTCTCCTCGCCGTCCGGCGACGTCCACGGGGCCGAGGAGTGCGCCTCGGTCTGCGCCGCGCTGACGCCCGACGACGCCGCAGCTCGAGCGCGTCCCGTGCTCCTCCCCCAGCCACGCCGCCGACCTGCTCGCGCGCCTGGCCGGCACCGGCGAGGGCCGGATCCTGCTGCTCGGCCACCTCGACACCGTGATCGCCCACGCCGCCCACCGCCCGCTCGCGCGCGAGGGCGAGCAGCTGATCGGCTCCGGCTCGGTCGACATGAAGGGCGGCGTCGTGCTCTCGCTCGGCGTCCTGCGCGCGCTCGCCGCGCGGCCGCGGGACTACGCCGAGGTCGCGCTGCTGCTCGTGTGCGACGAGGAGTGGCGCACCGCCCCGTTCAGCCACACCGAGCGCTTCGCGGGCTGGGACGCGTGCCTGTGCTTCGAGGCCGGCGAGCGCAACGCCGACGGCGAGGAGGGCGTCGTCGTGCGCCGCAAGGCGGCCGGCACGCTGAGGGTCAAGGCGCGCGGCCGCGCCGCCCACTCCGGCTCCGCGCCCGACCGCGGCCGCAACGCGCTGCTCGCGCTCGCCGCCGCCGCCCAGGCGGTCGCCGCGCGCCACGACCCCGACGGCCCCGACCACCTGACCGCCGTGCCGACCGTGCATGCACGCCGGCGACGCGTTCAACGTCGTCCCCGGCGCGCGGCGAGCTGGTCTGCGACCTGCGCGCCGACGACGCCGCCGCCTTCGAGCGCGTGCTCGCGGCGATCCCCGCCGAGGTCGGCGGCGCCACGCTGCGAGCCCGAGATGGTCCGCGTGTGGCCGGGCATGGACTGCCGAGGCACACCGGCCGCGCTGCTGGAGCGCGCCGCCGCGGCGCTCGGGCAGCCCGATCGCGCCGATGCCGGCGCGGCGGCGCGAGCGACGCCAGCCACTTCGCCGCCGCCATCCCGCTCACGGTCGACGGGCTCGGCCCGCGCGGCGGCGCCGCCCACAACCCCGACGAGTTCATCGTCGAGGCGTCGCTGGCGCACCCGCGCCGAGGTCGCGCTGGCGGTCGTCGACGCCGCGCGGCGCTCAGGCCGCTCGACGGCGAGCGACTCGAGCTCGCGCGGGCGCAGCAGCGCGACCATCTCGCCCTGGCGGCCGCGGAGGCGGACCGCCGCCACCCCGCCCTTCTTGAAGTCGACGCGCGCGCCGGTGAGGTCGTGGACGACCTGGGCGAACGACGGGTTGTGGCCGACCACGAGCACCCTCGGCGTCGCCGTCGTGGCGGGCGAGCAGCTCGAGCGCGTCGTCGACCTCGAAGCCGTCGCCGAGCACGTCCTCGCTCTCGGGGTCGACGTTGAGCGGCTCGGCAGCGAGCCGGGCGGTGGCGAGCGCGCGCACCTTCGGACTGGTGTAGATCGCGGCGAACTCGACCCCGAGCCGCGCGAGCCCGGCGCCGGCGGCGACCGACTGCCGCTCCCCGCGCGCGGTCAGCTCCCGCTCGTCGTCGGGCTTCGAGTCGTGCGGGACGGCCTCGCCGTGCCGGAGGAGCCAGAGCTGCCGGGCCACGGTCCGCAATGTAACCGGCCCGGCAATTGTGAAAGGGCTAGGCGCGCCGGGAGGCGGACGACGGCTTAGTCCGGCGCGGAGCGGCGGCCCCGCTGAAGACGTGGCCGTCCGGCGCGGTCCAGCGCACGCGGTAGCGCCGCTTGTCGTGGTGCTTGACGCGCAGCCCGTAGACGCCGTGGTGGTTGGTGGTGACCGTGCGCAGGAGCTTGAACGGCTTGCCCTTGCGGCGCGAGGCGAGGATCTGCACCTTCGTCTGCGTCGCCGACGGGCGCACGCGGCCCCACATCACGTCGGATGGGCCGTAGGCCTCGATCGCCAGCGGGAGCCGGAACGCGTCGTAGCTCGGCTTGGCCTTGCCGCCGGCGAAGCGCAGCCCCGACTCGAAGCCGCCGTAGCGGACGGCCGGCGGGCCCTTGCGCGCCTTGTCGTCGGCGAGCAGATACTGCGAGAACGACTTCACGCGCCGGTTGACGAACGCCATGTGCTCGGAGATCGAGAGGTACTCGGCCTGCTTGATGAGCGACACGCCGGAGATCGTGTCGGGCGTGCTCTGGATCCCGAACTCGGTCAGGTAGATGCCGATCCCGCGCGGGATCGCGCGCGCCCGGCCGGCCTTGGTGAGGGCGTTGGAGAGCCGCGACAGGACGCCGATGGTGACGTCGTCCTTGTCCGGCGGGCGGAAGCGCGGGCCGGTGCGCGTCGTGTACGCGTGGTGGGCGTAGCCGCCGGCCGAGATCCGCGCGCAGTGGCCCTTGCGGTGGTAGAAGCGGTTGAGGCACAGCGCACCGCGCAGGAACGCGAGCGGCGCGACGACGCGCGGCGTGCCGCGCGGCGCGGTTTCGCCGAACAGCAGCGTGTCGCCGCCGTTGCCGGACGCGCGGAGGCCGCGCTGGCCGGCGAGGAAGAGCTTGCGGTAGATGCGCGGCGACTTCGCCTTCTTGTGCACGAACTGCGGCTTGAGGAACTGCGGGTGGTTGGGCTCGTTCCAGATCGACCACAGCCCGACCCGGTCGCCGTAGCGGCGCCCGACCGCGGTCGCGAACGCCTGGAACTCCTTCGGGCTCGGCTTGGTGACGTTGTCCCTCTTCTTCGCGGTCGCCCACTTCGGCACCGGCCCGGTGAGCGTGAGCTGGACGGCGATCTGGCGCGCGGCGGCGGCGGTGAAGAGGGCGTCGAGCGAGTCCCACGTCCCGGCCGGGTAGGCGGCGGGATCGGTGGCGTCGAAGGCGGGCTTCTTCTTCGCTTTCGGATCGGGCGCGTAGCTCTGCCAGTAGACGAGCACGCGGATGCGGTCGACGCCGAAGGCGCTGATCTCGTCCAGCGCGCGATCGCGCGTCGCGGGGTCGAGCAGCTCGCGCGGGGCCTCGAAGGTCATGCTCTGGTTGCTCGCCGCGCCCGCGGTGGCAGGCAGCGCGAGCAGCACGAGAAGGCCGATGATGAGGGACAGTCGGGGGAGCATGGGGAGACCCCTGTAACTCCTCCGGGAGCCACAAGGTTCGGCCTTCGAGGCTAGCGATTAGGGTGTCGCGCTCCGTGACGGCGATCGTCGACACCCCCGAGGAGGCGGCTGCGCTCGAGCTCCCGCCGCTGCTCGTGCGGCGCCCGCTGGAGGCGTATCTGGACGCGCACGGGCTGGGCGACGGCGCGGTCGAGGCGGAGCCCGTCGGGGACGGGCACTCCAACGTCACGTACCTGATCCGCCGCGGCGAGACCGAGCTCGTCCTCCGCCGCCCGCCGCGGCCGCCGCTGCCGCCCTCGGCGCACGACGTACTGCGCGAGGCGCGGCTGCTCGAGGCGGTCGAGAGGGCCGACGTGCGCACGCCGAAGGTGCTGCTCACCTGCGCCGACGAGTCGGTGATCGGCGCGCCGTTCTACGTCATGGAGCGCTGCGTCGGCGACGTGATCGTCACCGAGCTGCCCGAGCGGCTCGACGACGAGGACGGCCGCCGCCGGGTTTCCGAGGAGCTGGTGGACGCGCTGGTGGAGATCCACGCGGTCGACTGGGAGGCGTGCGGGCTGGGCGGCTACGGCAAGCCGACCGGCTATCTCGACCGCCAGCTGCGGCGCTTCGGCGGGCTGTGGGAGCACAACAAGACGCGCGAGCTGCCGGTCCTCGACGACCTGACGGAGTGGCTCGCCGAGCACAAGCCCGAGTCCGGCCCCGCCACGATCGTGCACGGCGACTACCGGCTCGGCAACGTGATGTTCGCCCCTGGCACCCCGCCGCGGCTGACTGCCATCTTCGACTGGGAGCTGGCCACGATCGGCGATCCGCTCGCCGACGTCGGCTACCTGCTCGCCACGTGGGCGCAGCCCGGCGACCCGGAGAGCTCGATCTCCGCACTCGGCGGGCTCTCGCGACAGCCTGGCTTCCTCACGCGCGACGAGCTGGTCGCGCGCTACGAGGAGCGCTCCGGGCGCTCGATGCGCGACGTGCGCTGGTACATGACGCTGGCGCTGTGGAAGTCGGCGGTCTTCCTCGAGGGCTCTTACAAGCGGCGCCTGGCCGGCACGACCGAGGACGCGTTCTTCGACCTCTTGAAGCAGGGCGTGCCCGACGTCGCCGACCGCGCGTGGCGGATCGCGCAGGGCTCGTGACCCACGACGGGCTGCTGATCGACTTCGGCGGCGTCATGACCACCAACGTCTTCGAGTCGTTCGCCGCCTTCTGCCGCGCCGAGGGGCTCGACCCGGACACGGTCCAGGACCGCTTCCGCAACGACCAGGCGGCGCGCGACCTGCTCGGGGCGCTGGAGGAGGGCAGGCTCTCCAACGCCGACTTCGAGGCGCGCTTCGCCGCGATGCTCGGGGTCGCCGACCACGACCGGCTGATCGCGCGCCTGTTCGGCGGCATGCAGCAGGACGCGGCGATGTTCGACGCCGTCGCGGCCGCGCGCCGCGCCGGGATCCGCACCGGGCTGGTGTCGAACTCGTGGGGCGAGGACGGCTACGACCGCACGCGCTTCGACGAGCTGTTCGACGTGCTGGTGATCTCCGGCGAGCTCGGGATCCGCAAGCCGGCGCCGGAGATCTACGCGCTGGCCGCCGAGCGGCTCGAGCGCCCGGCGGAGTGCTGCGTGTTCGTCGACGACCTCCCCGGCAACCTCAAGCCGGCCGCCGCGCTCGGGATGGCGACCGTGCTGCACCGCGACGCCGAGGCGACGATCCCTCGGCTCGAGGCACTGCTCGGCGTCAGCCTGCGCTGATCGCGATCACGCCGGCGAGCGCCAGCACGACGCCGACCTCCTGCACGCGCGCGATCCGCTCTGCCAGCACGAAGCGCGCGAGCACGACGGTCACCGCCGGGTACAGCGAGCCGAGCACCGAGACCACAGACAGCAGCCCGTGGGTGGTGGCGAGCGCGTAGAGGCCGTTGGCTCCCAGATCGAGCAGGCCGACCGAGGCGAGCACGAGCAGGCTCGCGCCGTCGCGCGGGAGCGACGGCCGCACCACGAGCGTCGCGATCAGCAGCAGCGACACGGAGCAGCAGCGCTGCACGACGATCACCCACGGCACCTCGGCGGTCGCCGACGCGCGGTCGATGCCGACGAAGAACGTGCCGAAGCCCGCGGCCGCCACCAGCGCGAGCCCGATCGCGGCGCGGTTGGCCGGCGGGCAGCCCTCCTCGACGGGCTCGCGCGAGGCGAGGATCACGCCCGCCAGCGCCGCCGCCATCCCGGCGATCTGGAGCCCGCCCGGCCGCTCGCCCTCCGCGAGGCCGACCAGCACCGGCACCGCCGCGGCGGTGGCCGAGATCGGCGCCACCACGCTCATCGTGCCGATCGCCAGCGCGCGATAGAACGCGCCCAGCGCGACGATGCCCGCCGAGCCGGCGAGCGAGGCCCACCCGACCGCCGACCACGACGGCAGCTCGTCGGCGACCACGAGCGCGAACGGGATCAGGAGCGCGAACGCGACGGCCTGCGAGACGAGCAGGACGACCAGCGCCGCACGCCGCCGGCTCTGGAGGCCGCCGAAGAAGTCGGCGAGCCCCCAGCACAGCGACGAGCTGAGACCGAGCGCGACGGCGAGCAGGGACTAGTCCCGCTTACCGCGCCCGTACAGCAGCTTGATGCCCTTCACCAGCATGTTCGTGGTCCGCGCCTTGTACGGGAACATGTGCAGGTCCTTCTTGGGCGCGAGCCGCGTGACGAGCAGCGACTGCGAGCGCGTGTACTTGCGGATCCCGGGCGCGCCGTGGCGCTGCCCCATCCCCGACGTCTTCCAGCCGCCCATCGGCAGCTCGAGCACGAGGTAGTTGATCTGCGCGTCGTTGACGCACACCGCGCCCGCCTCGATCCGGCGGGCGACGGCCTCGCCGCGCGAGGCGTCCTTCGACCACACCGAAGCGGCGAGGCCGAACGGCGAGTCGTTGGCGAGGCGGACGGCCTCGTCGGCGTCGGCCACCTTCATGATCGGCAGCGTCGGGCCGAACGTCTCCTCCGTCATCGCCGCCATCGAGTGGTCGACGTCGACGAGCACGGTCGGCTCGTAGTACTGGCCCTTGTCGGTGCGCGAGTGGCCGCCGACCAGCACCCTGGCGCCGGCCGCCTTCGCGGCCTCGACGTGCTCGCTGACGGTGTCGACCTGGGACGGGATCGTCATCGCCCCCACGTCGACCGTGCCGACCGCGGTCGGGACGCCCTGGCGCAGCGCGCCGACCTTCTGCGCCACGCGCGCGACGAAGTCGTCGTAGATCGGCTCCTCGACGTAGACGCGCTCGACCGAGATGCACGTCTGGCCGCCGTTCTGCATCGAGTAGAACGCCGCCGCGTTGGCGGCGCGCTCGACGTCGGCGTCGCGCAGCACGATCATCGGGTCCTTGCCGCCGAGCTCGAGCGAGACGGGCGTCAGCGTGTCGGCCGCGCGGGCCATGATCGACTTCCCGACCTCGGTGGAGCCGGTGAACATGATCATGTCGGCGAGGTCGACCAGCTCCGGCCCGATCTGCGAGCCCTTGCCGGGGGCGACCTGGTAGACGCCCTCGGGGAGGCCGACCTCGGCCATGCCCTCGGCGAGCAGCAGCGACGTCAGCGGCGTGGCCTCGGCGGGCTTGAGGATCACCGCGTTGCCGGCCGCCATGGCCGGGATGCAGTCGCCGAACGAGTTCGTGAGCGGGTAGTTCCACGGCCCGATCACGCCGACCAGCCCGACCGGGCGGTAGCGGACCACGAGCTTGCGGCCGAGCACGAACGGGTTGGACGTGCGGACCTTCTCGTCGCCGAGGTAGTCGGGGGCGTGCTTGGCCCAGAAGCCGAACGCGTTGGCGGCGTAGGAGACCTCCGCGAGCAGCGCGTCCTCGTACGTCTTGCCGGACTCCTTGACGAGCGTCTCGGCGATCCGCTCCGCGTTGTCGGTCACCCACTTCTGGGCGCGGCGGAGGATCTTGCCGCGGCCGTCGAAGCCGAGCGCCTCCCAGGCGGCCTGGGCGGCGCGGCCGCGCTCGGCCATCGCGCGCAGCTCGTCGATGGTGGTGGCGTGGACGCTCCGGATGAGCTCGCCGGTCGCCGGGTTGTGGACCGCGATCTCGGTGCGCTGCTCCTCGGCGGTCGCCATCAGACTGCCTCGACCGTCTCGATCTTCGCGTCCTCGCGCGGCCGGTCGCGGCCGTCGGTGGGCAGGCCCTCGAGCTCGTCGACGACCTCCATGCCGGACTTCACCTCGCCGAACACGGTGTGCTTGCCGTCGAGCCACGGGGCGGCGTCGACGGTGACGATGAAGAACTGCGACCCGTTGGTGTTGGGCCCGGCGTTGGCCATCGCCAGCGCGCCGCGAACGACCTTGTGCGGGTTGATCTCGTCCTCGAACGTGTAGCCGGGGCCGCCGGTGCCGGTGCCCTCCGGACAGCCGCCCTGGATCATGAAGTCCTTGATGATGCGGTGGAACGACAGGCCGTCGTAGAAGCCGTCGGCGGCGAGCTTCTTGAAGTTCTCGACCGTCTTCGGCGCCTCGTCATCGAACAGCTCGAAGACGATCGGGCCGCGGTTGGTGGTCATCGTGATCTCGGACAGTGGAATCAGCTCCTCGCGGGTTCGAGTCTCAGGGTGTGACCTCTCACGTCGGTGCCGTCGACCGCGTCGGCGACGCGCACGGCGTCCTTCGCGGGCACCTCGAGCAGCGCGAAGCGCTCGAGCAGGCGGACGTTGCGGATCGCCTCGCCGTCGAGGCCTCCTCCGGCCGCGACGGCGTGGATGATGTCGGCCTCGGCCAGGCCGGCGGCGCGGCCGCCGGAGGCGATCAGCTTCGTGTACGCACCGTCGCCGTTGGCGACCCGCTCGGGATCGTGCGGCTTGGAGTGGCGGCGCGGCCGCTCGACGGCGGGCGCGGGCTTGACCTTCGCCCCCTCCGACCACGGCGCGATCGTCGTGTTGGCGTTCTTCTCGATCGCCGCCAGCTCGCGCTTCTGGCGCGGCTCGACGAACATGATCGCCCGGCCCGAGCGGCCGACCCGGCCGGTGCGGCCGATGCGGTGGACGTAGACGTCGGGCGAGGTCGGGACGTCGAAGTTGACGACGTGGGTGACCGAGCTGATGTCGAGCCCGCGGGCGGCGACGTCGGTGGCCACGAGGATCGGCAGGCGGCCGCTCTTGAATGCCAGCATCACGCCATCGCGCGAGCCCTGGCTCATGTCGCCGTGCAGCGCCTTGACGTTCATCCCGCGGTCGCGCAGCGTGCGGTAGAGCTGGTCGCAGCGGATCTTGGTGCGGACGAAGACGATCGCCTGGTCGGGCTTCTCGGCCTCGAGCACCTTGGCGAGCATGTCGTTCTTCTCGCGCGCGCCGACCTCGACGTAGAACTGCTCGACGGTGTCGATCGTCAGCGTCGCGGCCTTCACCTGCACCGTGACCGGGTCGTAGAGGTGGCGGTCGGCGAGCGCGCGGATCTCGGGCGGCATGGTCGCGCTGAAGAGCGCGGTCTGGCGGCCGCCGGGACACAGCGAGAGGATCTTCTCGACGTCCTCGAGGAAGCCGAGGTCGAGCATCTCGTCGGCCTCGTCGAGCACGACGTAGCGACAGCTGTGGAGCAGAAGCGAGTGGCGGCTGATGAGGTCGAGCACGCGGCCGACGGTGCCGACCACGATCTGGCCGCCCTCCTTCAGCTGCGCCTGCTGGGTGCGGATCGGCGCGCCGCCGAAGACGGCGACGGGCTGGATGCCCTTGCGGGATCCGTAAGCGCGCAGCGCCTGCGTGACCTGGATGCACAGCTCGCGTGTCGGCGTCAGCACGAGCGCCTGGACCTCGTCGTCGGACGGGTCCACGAACTGGATCATGGGGAGGCCGAATGCGGCGGTCTTGCCGGTTCCGGTCTGGGCCTGGCCGATCACGTCGCGGCCGGCGAGGAGCTCCGGGATTGCCTGCTCCTGGATGGGGCTTGGATTCTCGTAGCCGACGTCGTGAAGCGCGGCGAGAATGGGCTCGGCGAGTCCGAGCGAGTCAAATGGCGTCATTCGCCCGTCGATCCTAGAAGGCGCGGGGCTTGCGGGGCGCCGCCGGTGGGAAGGCTCGGGGCATGGACGAGGCGACCATCACCCCGTATCGCGACGGGCCGCTGCTCGTGCGCGGGCCGTTCAAGCTGCTCGACCAGGACGGGAACGAGATCGACCCCGGCCGCGAGACGGTCGCGCTGTGCCGCTGCGGCAAATCCCGGATCCGGCCGTTCTGCGACGGCTCGCACAAGGTCGTGCGGTTCCGCGCCCCCAGCACGCCCGAGGACGGCCGCGAGCCGGGCTCAGCCCCCCGCTAGCCGAGCGCTAAGGCTTCCAGCGGGGCGAGCAGGGAGGAGCGGCCCTCCTCCCACGCCTCGAGCAGGCGGGTGCCCCAGCGCGCCTCGAGCTCGATCAGCGCGCGGGCGCCCCACAGGATCTGCGGGGTCAGCTGCGGCTCCTGGCGGGCGAGGCCGCCGGCGAGGTCGACCGCGGCGATCGACTCGTGGACGGCGTCGGCGGTGACGTGCTCGTCGAAGAAGTCGCAGACGTCGTCGCCGGCGCCGACGCGCCGGAGGGCGGCCGCGTAGCGACGGTTGGGCACCGCCGAGGTCATCTCGAACAGCGCCAGGTGGCCGACGATCGCGCCGCGCCAGCGGCGGTGCAGCCCGAACAGCGACATCAGGTTGACGGTGGCGAGCGTGAAGCCCGGGATGTGGTCGAGGTAGGCGCCGTAAGTGGCGTCGAGCCCGAGGCCGGTCATCGCCTTGGCGAACAGGTGCGCGTGGATGCGGTCGGCGCGGCCGCCGCCGTACTCGTCGGCCTGGATCTCGACCATCGCGGCCTTCGGCGCGCCGCTCAGCCGCGGGAGCGCCCACGAGTGCGGATCGGCCTCCTTGAGCTGGTAGGCGGAGCGGTGGACGACGAACTCGAGCAGCCGCGCGCGCGTGCCCTCGCGCTCGAGGTGCTTGGAGAGCGACGGCGCGTCGTCCTCGGCCTCGATCGCGCGCAGCGCGATGTCCATCTCCTCGGGCGGGACGCTGCCCTCGGGCGCGCCGAGCGCCTCGATCAGCCCGGCCTCGAAGCGCGCCTCGAGGCGGACGCGGAGCGCCAGCAGCGACGGCTCCCACTCCCACTCCTCGGCGACGCCGTCAAGGCCGCGGTAGTGCAGCTCGTAACAGAGGTAGAGCGCGAGCTGGAGGTCCTCGTCGGCCAGCGGGTCGGCAGGCACCGTCGTCTCGGGCGCGCGCAGTTCGTGCGGATCGCGCACGAGCGCGTCGAGGAGAGCGTGCGACAGCCGGCCGCGCGGGACAGGGAGTGACGGCACGGTTCGGCGCTACCCGGTGCAGGAGGGACGAAATCGCGCCGAAACATGTAGGCGTGCGGGCAGCCGTCCACCTCGCCGCCGCTCTCGCCCTCGCCGCGCTGGCGTTCGCGGCCGGCCGCTGGCTTCGCGAGCCGTCGCCCGGCGGCTCGCTCCTCATCCTGCTGGTCGCCGCCGGGCCGTACCGCGCGGTCGGCGACCTCGTGCGGGTGGCGGGGTTCGGGCCGAGCCGGGTCCGCGGGCTCGGGGGGCGGCTGAGGGTCTGACGAACAGCGGCTGGGTAGAGGAGCGAGGGAGCCGGCCGCGCGGCACGAATGTCGTCTCGACCGCGCATACCGCGGTTGAGGTGACATTCGTCGACGAATGTCACCTCAGAGTCGCTATGCGACCACGAGGTGACACTCGTGGCCGCTGCGGCGGTCGGACCCGCCTCCTACCCAGCCGCCGTTGACGTTCGCCCCGCCCTACCGCGACGGATCGAGCACGAGCTTCCCGCTCGTACGCCGCGCCTGCATCTCCTCGTGCGCGCGGCGGGCCTCGGACAGGCCGTAGGTCTCGCCCTCGACCACCCGCAGGCCGCCGGCGGCGGCCAGGCCGAACAACTCGCGCAACGGCTCAGCGATCATCTCCTGCGGCCGGGCGAAGCAGTGCATGAGCCAGAAGCCGACGACCGCCTGGCTGCGGCGCATCAGGGCGCCGTTGGAGACCTGGTTCGGCTCGCGTGAGGCGAGGCCGTAGGTGACGAGGCGGCCGAAGGGCGCCAGCGCGCGCAGCGACTGGTCGAACACGCGCCCGCCCGCCATCTCGAGCACGATGTCGACCTTGTTGCCGCCGTTGGCCTCGCGCAGCGCGGCGTTGAGGTCCTCCGCGTTGGGATCGACCGCGGCGTCGGCGCCCAGCTCGAGCGCCAGCGCGCGCTTCTCCTCGCTCGAGGCGGTCGCGATCACACGGCCGGCGCCGTACCGCTTGGCGAGCTGGACCGCGATCGTGCCGACCCCGCCCGCCGCGGCGTGGACCACCACGGTCTCGCCCTCGGCCAGGTGCGAGGAGGTCTTCAGCAGGTGCCAGGCGCTGAGGCCCTGGACGACGATGCCGAGCGCAGCGTTGTCGCTCACGCCATCGGGGATCGGGAACGCGGACTGCTCCGGCGCCACCGCGTACTCCGCGTAGCCGCCGGTGCCGGTCAGCGCCACGACGCGCCGCCCGTCGACCTCGCCCGCCACCTCGGTGCCGGGGATCAGCGGCAGCTCGTAGCTCGCCAGGTAGGAGTTCTCGCGGGCGTGGGTGTCGGCGAAGTTGATGCCGGCCCGCGACACCTTGATCAGCACCTGGCCATCGCCGGGCTCGGGCTGTGGATGGTCCTCGACGAGCTTGAGCTGCTCCGGCCCGCCGAACTCTGAGATCACGACCGCGCGCATGCCGGGCACGCTACCGTCCTCGCCCGCAATGTCGCTCACCGTCGTCGGATCCATCGCGTTCGACGCCGTCGAGACCGAGACCGGGAAGCGCGACCGGCTGCTCGGGGGCTCGGCGGTGCACTTCTCGCTCGCCTCCTCGTTCTTCGCGGACACCCGCGTCGTCGGCCCCGTGGGCGACGACTTCGGCGAGGAGGAGTACGGCGCGCTGCGCTCGCGCGGCGTGATCACCGACGACATCGAGCACGTCCCCGGCGGCAAGACGTTCTTCTGGGCCGGCCGCTACGAGCGCGACGTCAACATCCGCCACACGCTCCAGACCGACCTCAACGTCTTCGAGCACTTCCAGCCGTCGCTGTCGCCGGAGTCCGCGGCCGCCGACGTCGTCTTCCTCGCCAACATCCAGCCCGACCTCCAGCGCGAGGTCCGCGAGCAGTGCGCCGAGGCGCGCTTCGTGGCGATGGACTCGATGAATCTGTGGATCGACATCGCGCGCGAGTCGCTGCTGCGAACGATCAGCCTCGTCGACTGCGTGATCCTCAACGACGGCGAGATCAAGCAGCTCACCGACGAACCCAACCTCGTCCTCGCCGCGCACAAGGTGCTCGACCTCGGCCCGCGCGTGGTGGTCGCCAAGCAGGGCGAGTACGGCTCCGCGCTGTTCACGCGCGAGGGCTACTTCG
Source organism: uncultured Solirubrobacteraceae bacterium (assembly GCA_963722815.1). Classification (GTDB taxonomy): domain Bacteria; phylum Actinomycetota; class Thermoleophilia; order Solirubrobacterales; family Solirubrobacteraceae; genus DASQFQ01. The sequence continues at coordinate 158,906 of CAVROM010000002.1, read as the reverse complement.
CGCTCCCGGCCTATCCCACGCCCGACGTGATCGATCCGACCGGCGCCGGCGACACGTTCGCGGGCGGCTTCATGGGCTACGTCGCCGCCCACCCGGACGAGGAGATCGACGACGGCCTGCTGCGCCGCGCGATGGCCTACGGCACCGCGCTGGCGTCCTTCAACGTCGAGGCCTTCGGCCCCGAGCGCGTCCTCTCCCTCACGGGCGAGGAGATCGCGGGGCGCGTCGCCGAGCTGCACCGCAGCTCGAGCTTCGACGACGCGCCCATCGCGCTCCGCTAGCCGGCTAGCCCTTGATGAAGCCCGTCTTCTTGACGGCGCTCAGGACCTTCTTCTCGCTCAGTGCCTTGTCGAACGCATTCGGCGCCGGCAGCGACGCGGTACCCGTGCCGCGGAGGCCGCCGCTCGAGTTGATGAACCGGATCCACGCCGCGTGGCGCGCCTCGACCGAGTGGATCGAGAGGGCCGCGACGACGAGCGGACGCTGAAGCAGGTTCGGGCCCTGGCCGGCGTACGCCGCCACACCCGTGTCCTCCAGCACCTGCGCCGTCATCTTGAACTTGTCCTGGTTCGTGACGGTGTCGCCGAAGTCGAACTTCGGCTTCTTGACCGCCTTCGAGCCCAGGACGCCCTTGAGCGTCTTCACGTGCGTCGCCTCGTGCGAAGCCACCGTGGTCGCGAACGCCCGCACCTCGGGCTGGGTGATCGCGCCGGACGCGACCGCCTGCTTGTAGAACTCGGCCTCGAGGTACTCGAGCGTGAGCGCGTAGTTGGCGATCTTGATGTCGTTTTTCTTCGAACGCTTGTGGGTCGAGATCGCTGCCTCGGCGGGCGGGAGCAGCCCTTGGAACAGCACGCCGCCGGCCAGGAAGCCGGCCCCGGCGACGCCGCCGCGCTTGAGGAAGTCGGCGCGCGTCGCGCCGGCCGCCTCGGCCGTCTCCTGAATGGCCCCGTCGGCGTCGAACGCCTCGAGGGTGATGAGGTCAGACATGAACTCCTTGCCTCCCGTGTCGTTGGGCCCTGCGCCCGGTACTGACGCAGCAGCCCCGATCCCGGATCAGCAAGAGGTCCGATAACCGATCACTCGGCGCGCGTGCCGCCTGATCCGGAGTACCATCCGCGCCGATGGGCTGGACGATGCTCTATCTCTTCGTCGCGCTCAAGATCCCCATCGGGGCGCTGGCGTACATCGTGTGGTGGGCGGTCAAGCAGGAGCCCGACCCCGACGAGGACGTGCGCGACGACGGCGGGACCAAGAAGCGCCCGCACCCTGTGCCCAAGCGCGGCCCTCGGCCCCCGCGCCGGGATCCGCACGGCGCGCCCGAGCCGCCCTCGCCGCCGCGTGTGCGCACCGTCAAGGCGCGCGGCAAGAAGCTCCCTCGCTAACTCAGCAGCGCGATGATCACGACGACGATCACCAGCACGCCGAGGATGCTCGTCGCCACGATGGCCTGCCACTGATTGCGCCAGAAGTCCGGCTTCGCCTGATCGCGCGTGTGGCGCCCCTCGGGCGGCTCGCCCACCCAGTCGTCGTCATCGGCCATTGCGACAGCATCCCATGCGACACTTGCGGCCGTGGCTGAGCCTGCGCCCCAGTCCGTCCTGTCCGACGGCACGATCCTGCGCCTCGTCGAGGCGGGCCGGATCACGATCGACCCGTGGGATCCCGACCGGGTGCAGCCCGCGTCGGTCGATCTGCGCCTCGGCGACTCCTTCCGCGTCTTCCACAACCACCGCACCACCGCGATCGACCTGCGCGAGCCGCCCTCGAACCTGACCGAGGAGGTCGTGGTCGAGGACGGCGTCCCGTTCGTCATCCACCCGGGCGAGTTCGCGCTCGGCCGGACGCTGGAGTGGGTCGAGCTGCCCGACGACATCGTGGCGCGCATCGAGGGCAAGAGCTCGATCGGCCGGCTCGGGCTGATCGTCCACGCCACCGCGGGCTTCTGCGACCCCGGCTGGAAGGGCACGCTGACGCTCGAGCTCAACAACCTCACGCGCGTGCCGATCAAGCTCTACGCCGGGCTGCCGATCGCGCAGCTGTCGTTCATGACGCTCGACGCCCCGGCCGAGCGGCCCTACGGCTCCGAGGGCCTCGGCTCCCACTACCAGGGACAGGTCGCCGCGACCGAGTCGCGGTACGAAGGCCGGCCCACGGTCCGGTAGCTTTCCGCCCGCCGATGCTGACCGCGCTGATCACCTTCGCCGCCGAGGAGGGCGCCGAGCCCTCCAAGACGCTGTTCTACATCTGCGGCGGCGCGCTCGTGCTCTGGGCGCTCGGCGTGTCGGCGCTCGGCATCCGCAGCCATGAGAGCTGGCCGCCGTCGCAGAGCGCGGCCCGCGGCGTGATGACCGTCAGCCTCGTGCTCGTGCTGCTGGCGATGGCCAGCGCCGTCATCACCTCCTAGCGGGGGCTAGCCGGAGGTTCACATAGGCGAGGAGCCGGGTATGTCCGCGGCACCTTGGAAGCCGCCAGCATTCCTGCAGCTGCCGCGCCGTCACTGGCCGACTCCGTGGCGAACCGGCTCGCCCTCGGGATCGCCGCCGGCCTGATCGCGGTGCTGGTGCACGGCGAGGCGCCGCGGCTCGCGAGCGAGGAGCTCACGTGGCGCGCCCTGCTCGGCCGCTGAGCGCATAATAGGTTCATGGGAACTGAGGAAGAGACCACGAACGGCGGTGGCGTCGCGACTGCCAGCGACACGCTGACCATCACTGACAACCGCACCGGCGAGACCTACGAGGTACCCGTCGAGGACGGCACCGTGCGCGCCATTGCGCTGCGCGACATCAAGGTCTCGGAGGATGACTTCGGGCTCATGACGTACGACCCGGCGTACACCAACACCGCGTCGTGCCGCTCGGCGATCACCTACATCGACGGTGACAAGGGCATCCTCGAGTACCGCGGCTATCCGATCGAGCAGCTCGCGGAGCAGTCGACCTACCTCGAGGTGGCCTACCTGCTGATCCACGGCGAGCTGCCGACACAGGACCAGCTCGACCACTGGACGCACGAGGTGACGATCCACACCTTCGTGCACGAGAACATCAAGAACTTCATGCAGGGCTTCCGCTACGACGCGCACCCGATGGGGATGCTGCTCGCCTCGACCGGCGCCCTCTCCACCTTCTATCCCGACGCCAACAAGATCAAGGACGAGGAGATCCGCTACCTCCAGATGGTCAGGCTGGTGGCGAAGATGCCGACGCTGGCGGCGTTCTCCTACCGCCACAACATGGGGCAGCCGTACGTCTATCCGGACAACGACCTGCGCTATCCCGGCAACTTCCTGTCGATGCTCTACAAGATGACCGAGCTCAAGTACGAGCCCGATCCTCGCCTCGAGCGCGCGCTCGACATCCTCTTCATCCTCCACGCCGACCACGAGCAGAACTGCTCGACCTCGGCGGTCCGCTCGGTCGGGTCTTCGCAGGTCGACCCCTACTCCGCGGTAGCCGCCGGCGTGGCCGCGCTCTACGGCCCGCTGCACGGCGGCGCCAACGAGGCCGTGCTGCGCATGCTCAAGCGGATCGAGACGAAGGAGAACATCCCCGACTTCATGCAGGGCGTGAAGGACGGCAACGAGAAGCTGATGGGCTTCGGCCACCGGGTCTACAAGAACTACGACCCGCGGGCCAAGATCATCAAGACGGCGGCCGACGACGTCTTCGAGGTCACCGGCGTCAACCCGCTGCTGGAGATCGCGCTCGAGCTCGAGAAGATCGCGCTCGAGGAGGATTACTTCGTCAAGCGCAAGCTGTACCCGAACGTCGACTTCTACTCGGGCCTCATCTACGAGGCGCTGGGCATGCCGGTCTCGATGTTCCCGGTCCTGTTCGCGATCCCGCGCACCAGCGGCTGGATCGCGCAGTGGCTGGAGATGATCGACGACACCGAGCAGAAGATCGCCCGCCCGCGCCAGATCTACACCGGCGAGCGCGAGCGCGATTACGTGCCGATGGACCAGCGCTAGGTGCCGCACCGCACAGAAGGGAGGGCGTGCATCGGTTGTAATTTGAAACCGTGCACCAACTCCCCGATGGCACCCAGATCCTGATCCGACCGATCGAAGCCACCGACAAGCTCCGGCTGTTGGTGGCGCTCAGCCGCCTCAGCCGCGAGACGATTCGCGCGCGCTTCCTGGCGGCCAAGCCGCGGCTGACCAGCGCGGAGCTGCGCTACCTGACCGAGGTCGACGGGCACGACCACATCGCGCTCATCGCCACGCTCGCCTCGGACCCGGAGTCGATCGTCGCGGTCGCCCGCTGCGTCCGCTTCTCCGACGCCCCCGACACCGCCGAGTTCGCGATCGTCGTGGGAGATCCGTTGCAGGGGCGCGGTCTCGGCTCGCTGCTCGCACGCGAGCTGGCAGCCGCCGCCCGGTCTGCCGGAATCCGGCACTTTTCCGCCACCATGGCGGGAGAGAACGTCGCCGTGCGACGCCTGATCGCCCATTTCACACGCACGCTCGAGCGCGATCACAGCTCCCACGGCGTGCGCGAGGTGCTCGTAGAACTGGCGGCATAGCCCAACTTCCGGTTAGGCTCCGCCGCGGTGCGAACCCGGGAGGAGCTCGGACTCTCCGATCACCGCTATCGGAGCCTGGTCGAACAGGTGCCGGCGGTGTCATACGTGGCCCGCTGGGAGCCAGGGTCACCGTTTTCGTACGTCTCGCCGCAGGTCGAGCAGCTGCTCGGCTTCCCGGCCGAGCGCTGGGTCACCGAGCCGGATCTGTGGGCCGAGCGCCTGCACCCCGCCGACCGCGAGCTCGTGCTGATGGAGGAGATGCGCACCTTCCAGCACGAGATCGAGTACGACCGCGAGTACCGCATGATCGCGGCCGACGGCTCGGTCAAGTGGGTGTGGGAGCGCGACGCGATCGTGCGCGACCACGACGGGCGCCCGATCCAGACCGAGGGCGTGATCGTCGACATCACCGAGCGCAAGCTCGCCGAAGCGCGCGCCCAGCACTACCTCGACGTGGCGGGCACGATCCTGCTCGTCCTGCGGACCGACCAGACCGTCGAGCTGCTCAACCGCCACGGGCGCGAGCTGCTCGGCTACGAGGACGGCGAGCTGCTCGGCAAGGACTGGTACGACGCAGTGGTCCCCGAGGACGACCGCGCCGCCCGCCGCGACAACTTCACCCGCGTGCTGGCCGGCGGGAGCGAGCCGTTCACCTACCACCAGGGCGACGTCATCACGCGGACCGGCGAGCGCCGCACGATCGCGTGGCGCAACGTGCAGCTGCGCGATACGGCCGGCGAGGTCACCGGGATCCTCGCCTCGGGCGAGGACATCACCGAGCGCCTGCGCGCGGAGGAGGAGATCTCGCGCCTCGCCTACTTCGACCCGCTGACCGGCCTCCCCAACCGCGCCCAGCTCGAGGCCGAGCTGCGCCGCTGCGTCAACCGCTGCGCCCGCGCCGGCCGCGCGGTCGCGCTGCTGCTGGTCGACCTCGACAACTTCAAGCTCGTCAACGACTCCTTCGGCCACGGCGCCGGCGACCGGCTGCTGCGGCGGATCGCCGGGCGGCTGCGCGGCATCGAGGGCGAGCGAAGCGGTGGCGAGGCCACTGGCCGAGACAGGGGCATGCTCGCGCGGCTCGGCGGCGACGAGTTCCTGATCCTGCTGCCGGACCTCGCCGACGGCGGCGAGGCGGCCGCCCGCGCGGCGGCCGAGGAGGTGGTCGCCCGGCTGGCCGAGCCGTTCAAGGTCTCCGGCGCTGTCTTCCACGTCCACGCGAGCATCGGCATCTCGCTGTACCCCGACGACGCGCAGGCGCCGGTCGAGCTGCTCCAGCACGCCGACATGGCGATGTACCAGAGCAAGGGCCGCGGTCGCGCGGCCTCGACCGTCTACGCGCACGTCGCCCACGACCCGCTGGAGCGGCTGTCGCTGCCGGCGCGGCTGCGGCGCGCGATCGCGGGCAACGAGCTCGTCCTGCACTACCAGCCGATCGTCGAGCTGCAGACCGGCCGGCTCGCCTCGATGGAGGCACTGCTGCGCTGGAACGACCCGGACCGCGGGCTCGTCTACCCCGACGACTTCATCCCCGCCGCCGAGGAGATGAGCCTGCTGGAGCCGATCGGCGACTGGGTGATCGGCGCACTCGCGCAGCAGATCCTCGACTGGCGCGAGCAGGGCCTGCAACCGCACGTAAGCTTCAACGTCTCGCCGCGCCAGCTCCACCGGCCCGACTTCGGCGCCGAGCTGGCCGCGCGGCTGGCCGACCTCGAGATCGACCCGGCGTGGTTGACGATGGAGCTGACCGAGTCCGCCACCCTGCGCGAGCCGGAGCGGATCGGCCCGATCCTGCGCGAGCTCAGCGAGGCCGGGCTGCGGCTGGCCATCGACGACTTCGGCGCCGGCTGGTCGTCGCTCGCGCGGCTGCGGCTGCTGCCTGTCGACATCCTCAAGATCGACCGCTCGTTCCTGCGCGAGATCCCCGAGGATCCGGAAGCCGGTGCAATCGTGGATGCAGTCATCGCCCTGTCCGACGCGCTCGGCATGGACACGGTGGCCGAGGGCGTCGAGACCCGCGTGCAGGCGCTGTTCCTGGCCGCGCAGGGGTGTCGGCTCGCGCAGGGGCGCTTCTTCGGCGACCCGGTGCCCGCGGAGGAGCTCACCGAGGCTCTCCGCCACTCGTCCAGCGACTGAAGCGAAGGCCTCTTCGAGCCGATAAACGGTTCTATGGGGCCTCAGCGGTCACTCAAGGTTCTGCTCGCCGACGTGCCCGAGCCCGACGCGATCGAGATCGCGGCCGCGCTCGAGTCCGCGGGCTGGACCGTGCACGCCCGCCGGACCACCGGCGGCGACGGGCTCGAAGCGGCGCTGATCGACCGCGGCTGGGAGGCCGTGCTGTTCGGCGGCGAGGGCGCCGCGGCGGTGCCGGCCCGCAAGGCGCTCGCGCTCGTGCGGCTCGCCGACCCCCACCTTCCCTTCATCGCCATCACCCGCTCCGTGCGCCGCGGCGACCTCGCCGCGGTGGTCAAGGGCCTCGAGGCCGGGATCGCCGTCGCGGCGGGCCCGGGCGAGGTCGCCGAGGTCGTGCAGCGCGAGCTGACGGCGGCCCGTACCCGCCGCGCCGAGGGCAAGGCGCACCGGCTGCTGCTCGCCCAGCAGGCGATCACCGACCACCTCGCCAACGGCCAGGGGCCGGAGAGCCTGATGCAGGGCGTGCTCGGCGCGCTGGGCGAGACGCTCGGCTTCGCCTGCGGCGCGGTCTGGCTGCCCGAGGGCGACGGGCCGACGCTGCGCTGCGGCGCCTCCTGGATCGCGCCCGACGCCGGGCCCGCCGTCAACGCCTTCGCCCAGGGCTCGAGCCGCCTCCGGCTCGCCCCAGGCCGCGGCCTGCCCGGCCGCGTGTTCGCCTTCCGTCGCCCTTCCTGGGTCGCCAACGTGCGCGCCGACGCGCAGGAGCCGCGGGCCGGCGCCGCCCGCCACGCGCGGCTGCGCGCCGCCGTCGCCGTCCCGCTCGGCCACGGCGACGACATCTCCGGCGTGCTCGAGCTGTTCGCCCGCGACGTGCGCGAGCACGATCCCGAGACCGAGGCGATGCTCGCCACCGCCGCCGGGCAGCTCTCGCGCGTGCTCATGAGCGAGAGCGCGACCTCGCTGCGCGACCCGCTGACCGGCCTGCCGACCGTCGCGCTGCTCGAGGAGCACACCGAGCTCGCGCTCGCCCGCGCGCGCCGCTCGGGCGCGGGCGTGATCGTCATGCACCTGCGGCTGCTGGCCGGGCCCGACCTGCTCGCGCCGCTGGCGATGCGCGTCACCGACGTCCTGCGCGCCACCGACGTGCTCGCCCGCACCGGCCCGTCGGAGCTCGGCGTGCTGCTCGCCGACCTGCGCTACCAGCCGGCCGACGTGATCGAGCGCGTGACCGGGCGCCTCACCGAGGCGCTCGAGGAGCCGCTGCTGGCCGGCGGGGACGAGATGCGCGTCGAGCCGGTGATCGGCTACGCGGCGTTCCCCGCCGACTCCGACGACGCCGCCGAGCTGATGGCCCAGGCGAAGGCGTCAGCCCACGCGATGCGCCCCGGCAAGGCAGGATCCCCGGGGTGGACTACCGAGTCGTCGTCCGATCAGGACCCCGGGTTCGCCGGCTTGAGGCCGGTTCGCTCGACGACGCGCTCGAGCTGATCGAGGCGCAGGCGCGCGAGCTCGCGCGCGGACCTCGCAGCGAGTCGGTCGAGCTGCGCTACAAGACGTTCGAGCCGGTCCAGCAGGTCGCGCACCGGATCGAGCTGTCCGGCCCGCGGCGTATGCGGGGAGGCGTCGACGTGCGCGGCGACGGATCGGTCGAGGCGTGGACCGGGAAGCTCCGGCGGCGGCTGCTCGAGCAGGAGAAGGGCGAGAGCCCCTACGACGCGCTGCGCCGTAGGCTGGAGGCGTGAGAGTCGTTTCGGTCAACGTGGGACGTCCCAAGCCCCTGGTCACCGGCCGCCGCGCGGTGGAGTCGGCGATCGTCAAGGCGCCGGTCGAGGGCCCGGTCGCGGTCCGCGGCGTCAACCTGGAGGGCGACGACCAGGCCGACCGCTCGGTCCACGGCGGCCCCGACCAGGCGGTGTACGCCTATGCGAGCGAGGACATCGCGTTCTGGAGCGACGTCACCGGGCTCGACCTCGGCCCGGGGGCGTTCGGCGAGAACCTGACGACCGCGGGCATCGACGTCTCGGGCGCGCGGATCGGCGAGCGCTGGCGGATCGGCACGGTCGAGCTGCGGATCACCGGCCCGCGCATCCCCTGCTACAAGCTCGAGGCGCGGATCGGGGTGCGCGGCTTCCAGAAGCAGTTCCTGCACGCGGGCCGCCCGGGCGCCTACTTCGCGATCGTGGAGGAGGGCGAGCTGCGGGCGGGCGACGCGGTCGAGCTCGTCCACCGCCCCGAGCACGACGTCACGCCGAGGCTGATCGTCGAGACGATGTGGCTCGACCGCGCGCGGCTGGCCGAGGTCGAACCCGCCGTGCCGGACATGCTCCCCAAGCTGCGGGAGTGGTACGAGGAGCTGGCGGCGTGAGCCTCGCCCGGCTGGTCGGCACCTGGCGGACCGAGGCGCGCTTCCCCGATGGCGTGTCGGGCACGGGGACGACGACGTTCGAGCTCGTGCTGGGCGGGGAGTACCTGCTCCAGCGCGCGACGGTCGAGGTCGACGGCCCGCCCGAGGGCCTGATGGTCATCGGGCCTGACGAGCACGGTGCGCTGACGCAGCACTACTTCGACTCGCGCGGCGTCACCCGGCGCTACGCGATGACGCTCGAGGGCGACGCGTGGACGCTGGAGCGCGACGGCGTGCAGCGCTACGTCGGGCGCTTCGAGGACGACGACACGATCCGCGGCGCCTGGGAGTGGTTCCGCGACGGCGCCTGGCAGCACGACTTCGAGCTGGACTACAGGCGCAGCGTCGCGCCGTAGCGGCGCAGCCAGCGCGCGTGGTCGCGCCAGTCCGGGACGCGCGCCTCGAGCAGCGCCCAGAAGCGCGGCGAGTGGTCAAGCACCTCTAGGTGGCACACCTCGTGCTCGACGACGTAGTCGAGGACTTCCGGCGGCGCCAGCAGCAACCGCCAGTTGAACGACATGTGGCCGCGGCTCGAGCACGACGCCCAGCGCGTCTTCTGGCTGCGGATCGTGAGGCCGGTGTAGGGCGCGCCGTGCCGGGCCGTGACGGCGTCGAGGCGCTTGCCGATCTCGGTGCGGGCCTGGCGGCGGTACCAGCGCTCCAGCGCGGCCTCGGCGTCGCGCTTGGGCACCAGCAGGTCGTCGCCGCGGCGGTGGACGCGCTCGCGCCCCGGCTGCGGGACGAGCCGTAGGTCGCGGCCGAGGAACGGCACGGTGCCGGCCGGCCGCGCCACCTCCGCGGCGGCGCGGGCGAGCGTGCGCTTGCGGCGCTCGATCCAGCCCTCCAGCTCGCGCACGGCCTGGGCCGCGGCGCGCTCGGGGGCGCGGCGCGGGAGGATTACCTCGACCTCGCCGGAGCCGTCCACGCTGACCCGCACGCGGCGGGCGCGCGGCGAGCGGCGGATCGTGTAGTCCATCATCCGATCCGATGGAGCAGTCACGGGTTCGACTCCCCAGGGGCGTTCGCGAGCCCTACCGGGTGTTCGTCAACGGCGTTCGCCAGCAAGAGGGGACCGACTATGAAGTCCGCTCCGGCGTCCTCGTCTTCAACCGCTCGCTGGAGAAGGAGGGCAAGCTCGGGTTCGGCCGCTGGTTCCTCGGCGCCTGGGGCGTCGGCACCTACCGCAAGAACGATCAGGTCGACGTGGCCTGGGAGGTCGACGGGCGTCCGCGCGTCGCTCACGCGCTGGACATCGAGAAGCCCGGCTGACCCGTCCAGGGGCTGAGCGTCCGCAGCGCGCTGAGGATCGCGCGCGTCGCCGGCGAGCGGTTGAGCGTGTAGAAGTGGATCCCGGGCGCGCCGTTGGCGAGCAGGTCGGCGCACTGCAGGGTCGCGTAGGCGACACCGAAGTCGGTCGCGGCGGCGGGATCGTCGGCGCGCAGCTCGAGCTCGGCCTGCAGCTGGGCGGGAATGTCCGAGCCGCACATGGATGTGATCTTGCGGATCTGGCCGGCGTTGGTGATCGGCATGATCCCCGGGATGATCGGGACGTCGATGCCGATGTCGCGGGCGCGGTCGACGAACTCGTAATAGCAGCGGTTGTCGTAGAAGAGCTGCGTGATCAGGAAGCCCGCGCCGGCGTCGACCTTCTCCTTCGTGTAGCGGAGGTCGGACTCGGCGTCGGTGGCGTGGATGTGGACCTCGGGGAAGCACGCCGCGCCGATCGAGAAGTCGTACTCCTCGCGGATCAGCTCGACCAGCTCGCGCGAGTAGCGCAGGCCGCCCTCGGTCGCGGTCCACTCGCTCTGGCCCTGCGGCGGGTCGCCGCGCAGCGCCAGCACGTTCTCGACCCCGCGGTCGCGCATCAGGTTCGAGCGTCTCCCGCAGCTCCGCGACCGTCGCCCCGACGCAGGTGAAGTGCGCCATCGCCTCGAGCCCGAAGTCGCGCTTCATGTGCGAGACGATGTCGACCGTCTTGACCTTCTCGGCCGGCGAGCCGCCCGCGCCGTAGGTGACGGAGACGAAGGTGGGATCCAGCGTCGAGAGCGCCGACAGCGCCTCCTCGAGGTTGCGCGTGCCGGCCTCCGTCTTGGGCGGGAAGAACTCGAAGGAGAAGGACGGGCCCTTGCCCGTGGCGATCCGCTCGTCGATCCGCATGCAGGGGAGCGTAGCCCAGCACTCCGGCTCGCCCTGCAGGCGCTCGACCGCCCCCAGCGCCTCGAGATGCGTGAGGTAGCAGAGCACCTTGGTCAGCAGCCAGCCCGCCATCTCGCGGTCGAAGTCCTCGCCGTAGACGGCCGGCAGCAGGTCGAAGGCGGTCGACGGCCCGTCCTGGAGCGCCGCGCGCACGGCGTCGAGGCGCTGCCCCACCAGCCGCCGGTTGGCGTCGATGTGCTCCTTCACGTCGGCGAAGGGGCGCCCGTGGCCGGACAGCGCGAGGCGTGCGCCGAGCCCCTCGACGGTGTCCAGCGAGCCCAGGAACTCGCCCACCGGGTCCGGCGTGTAGCCGTAGTCGAAGTACAGCGAGACGCGGCCGAGCAGGTGGTCGCCGGAGATCAGCAGCCGCCGCTCGCGCTGGAAGAGGACGACGTGGGAAGGCGCGTGGCCGGGCGTCTCGTGCACCGACCAGCTGCCGAGGTCGGTCTCGACGTCGAGGCCGGGGAGCAGGTCGCGGTCGGGGTGGAGCGGCCCGGCGGCGAGCGAGCGGCCGCGGTGCGGCGGGTCCTTCGGCACGCCGCTCTGGCGCGCGATCTCGACGCGGCGGAGATGGGCGGCCTCGGGGTCGTCGGCGTAGGCGGAGAAGTGCTGGTGGTTCGGGTGCGCCCACACCTCGCAGCCCGCGCGGTCGGCGATCGGGTGCGCCTGGCCGCAGTGGTCGGCGTGGGCGTGGGTGATCACCACGAGCTGGATGTCCTCCAGCTTCAGCCGCACCTGGTCGAGCGCGCGCTCGAGGTGGCCGAGCGAGCCGGGCTCGTGCGTGCCGGTATCGACGAGCACGATCCCGGAGCCGGCCGCGATCGCCCACGCGTTGCAGTGCGGGACACCCGGCCATGGCAGCGGGAGCCGCAGCCGCCACAGCCCGGGGAGCACGCGCTCGCCGCGCCCCACCTCCCGGGGTCGGGTCGGCTTGCGCATGGGGCGGGACGGTACTGTCCCGGCATGGCCGAGAGCTCCCCGAAGGCCGTCATGACCGCCTACTTCGAGGCGCTGGCGAACCAGGATCTGGACGCGATCGCCGCCGCCTGGGCGCCCGACGGCGTGATGACCGTCCTCGGCGACGAGGCCACCGGCCCCGACGGCCTCCGCGCCTACTGGGCGGAGTTCTTCGGCGCGACGCCCGACTTGCGCTTCGAGGTGCAGGACATGGTCGCCGAGGGCGACCAGGTGGCGGTGCACTGGGCGGCCAAGGGCACGTTCGCCGGGCCGAACTCGTTCCAGGGCATCGAGCCGACGTTCTCCCGGCTCGACCTCGCCGGGCTCGACATCTTCCACCTCCGCGACGGCCTGATCGTGCGCGAGCACGCCTACACCGACGGGTCCGAGTTCGCCCGCCAGATCGGCATGCTGCCGCCGGCCGGCTCGACCGCCGAGCAGCGCGTGACGCGCGCGTTCAACGGCCAGGCCAAGCTCAAGCGGCGCGCGCTGTGCGCGGCCCCCGAGCGGATCGCCGAGGGCGTCTGGCTGGTGCGCGGCGGCTTCCCGCTGAAGACGATGAACGTCTACCTGCTCGAGGACGCGGGCGGCGGCGTGACGATGTTCGAGGCCGGCATCAAGGCGATGGCGAGCGGGCTCCAGGCCGCGGCCTCGTCGCTCGGCGGGCTCAACCGGATCGTGCTCGGCCACGCCCACGGCGACCACCGCGGCGCGGCGCCGGCGCTCAAGGTGCCGACCTACGTCCACCCCGCCGACCGCGTCGACGCCGAGGGCGACGGCGGCATGCACTACTTCGACATCTCGAAGGTCCCGCCGCCGGCGCGCTGGACGATCCCGCGGCTGCTGCCGGTGTGGGACGGCGGGCCGGTCGAGATCGCCGGCACCGTCGAGGAGGGCGACGACGTCTCCGGCTTCCGCGTCGTCCACATCCCCGGCCACTCGCCGGGCCAGATCGCGCTGTGGCGCGAGTCCGACCGGCTGGCGCTGACCGCCGACTGCTTCTACACGCTCGACCCCGGCACCGGCCGCCACGGCGCCGCCGCGCGTGCCGCTGGCACGGCTTCAACTACGACACCGAGCAGGCGCGCGCCTCGATCCGCAAGATCGCCGCGCTCGAGCCGGCCGCCGCGTGGCCGGGCCACGCCGACGCGGTGACCGGCGACGTCCGCGCGCAGCTCGAGCGGGCGGCCGTCGGAGACCTAGCGGTGGGCCGGCGCAGCCGCCGCCGCGGCGCGGAGCAGCTAGGCGCCAAGCCAGGCAGCTTGCTGCCGAGCGGGGGGCTGGCCGCGCCGGAGACGCCGTACGAGGACGCGGAGGGCAACGTGCTGGTGCTGCGCGGGGCGATGACGCCGGCCACGCGGTCGCAGTACGCGCAGGTGCGCGCCGGCGGTCTCGATCAGGAGGACGCGTGGCAGCGCTCGGTGGAGTTCCTGTTCGAGCGGCTGGCCGTGCGCTGGACGATCGCCGGCGCCGAGCCGATCGAGCGCCAGAAGGAGCTGCTCGCCCGCTACCGCTTCGCGAGCGGCGCCGAGCGGACGTGGATCCGCGGCGTGCTGCGCGAGCACCTGACCGAGTGGTTCCCGGACGTGGAGGCGCCGTGAAGATCATCGACCTGTCCGTGCCGACCGGGCCGGGCCCTGGCGAGCCGCTGCCGCCCTCGATCGAGTACGAGGACCACGCGAAGACCGCGCCGCTGATCGCGCAGATCTTCGGCTGCGACGTGAGCGACCTGCCCGGACGGCCAGGGCTGGGCGTCGGAGACGGTGACGCTGATCACCCACGCGGGCACGCACGTCGACGCGCCGTGGCACTACTTCCCGACCAGCGGCGGCGAGCGCGCGCGGACGATCGACGAGCTGCCGCTCGACTGGTTCGTGCGGCCGGGCGTGCGGCTCGACGTGCGCGAGGTGCCGCGCGGCGAGCGGATCGAGGTCGCGCACCTGGAGGCCGCGCTGGACGGCTACGAGCTGCAGCCCTACGACATCGTGCTGCTGTGGACCGGCGCCGAGGAGGCGTGGGACACGCCGGAGTACTTCAACAGCGGCTCCGGGCTGACGCGCGAGTCGACGACCTGGCTGCTCGAGCGCGGCGTCAAGGTGATCGGCACCGACGCCTGGGGCCTCGACCGGCCGTTCATGGCGCTGCGGGCCGAGTACGAGCAGACCGGCGACGCCTCGATCCTGTGGGAGGCGCACCGCGCCGGGATCGACCGCGAGTACTGCCAGATCGAGAAGCTCCACAACCTCGGCGCGCTGCCGGGCGCGACCGGCTTCACCGTCTCCTGCCTGCCGGTCAAGGTCGCCGGAGCGTCGGCCGGCTGGTGCCGCGCCGCCGCGATCGTCGAATGACGCCCGACCCCGAGCGCTTCGCCGCGCTGCTGGCCGGCTACTGCCTCGACGTGCAGCCGGGGCAGCAGGTGCTCGTGCGCTCGACGACCCAGGCCGCGCCGCTGCTGCTGGCGCTGCAGCGCGAGATCCTCGAGCGCGAGGCGTGGCCGGCGCTGCGCGTGTCGCTGCCCGGCCAGACCGAGAGCTACTGGGCGGCGGCGCGCGACGTCCACCTCGACGGCCTCGCGCCCGCCGAGCTCGCCGACACCGAGGGCTCGGACTGCCTGCTGCGCATCCATGGCGCCCGAGAACACGAGCGAGCTGGCGGGCGTCGACCCGGCGCGGCTGGCGCGGGCGGCCCGCGCGCGGCAGCCGCTGAGCGAGCTGGCGATGCAGCGGCGCTGGTGCGGGACGGTGTGGCCGACGCCCGCCGGCGCGCAGCAGGCGGGCGTCTCGACCGGCGACTTCGCCGCGCTCGTCGAGCGCGCGCTCTTCCTCGACCGCGACGACCCGATCGCGGCCTGGGGCGAGCTGCACGACACGCAGGCGCGGCTGATCGAGCGGCTCTCGGGCGCGAGCGAGCTGCGCATCGAGGCCGAGGGCACCGACCTGCGCCTGCGCGTCGACGGGCGCACCTGGGTCAACTCCGACGGCAAGCGCAACATGCCCTCGGGCGAGGTCTTCACCGGCCCGCTGGAGGACTCGGCGGAGGGCACGATCCGCTACACGATCCCGTCCAGCCCGGGCGGCGTGGCGGTCGATGGGATCACGCTGCGCTTCGAGGCGCGGCCGCGTGGTCGAGGCGCACGCCGAGCGCGGCGAGGAGTACCTCCGCACGACGCTCGCCACCGACGACGGCGCCTCCCGCCTCGGCGAGATCGGCATCGGCACGAACTTCGGCATCGACCGCCCGGTGGGGATGATCCTGCTCGACGAGAAGATCGGCGGCACCGTCCACCTCGCGGTCGGCCGCTCCTACGAGGAGACCGGCGGCACGAACGAGTCGGCCGTGCACTGGGACATGATCTGCGACCTCCGGCAGGGCGGCCGCCTGAGCGCCGACGGCGAGCTGATCGTGGAGGACGGCCGGCTGACCTAGCCGTGCGCCGCGATGGCCTCGAGCGCGGGCACCGCCTCCTCCACGGGCGGCAGCGCGCGGATCTCGGCGGCGATCGCCTGTGCCGCGCGGCGGGGGGCGGGGTCGGCGAGGACGTACTCGACGGCCGGCCGGAGGGCGGCCAGCGTGACCGCGTCGGGCAGGTCGACCGCTCGGCGGCTGTGGCGCTCGGTGTCGAGCGCGACGCCCGCGCCGGCACGGGCGACGGCAGCGGCGTTGTACCACTGGTCGAGCGAGAACAGCGGGAGCACGACGAGCGGCACGCCGTGGGCGAGCGCGCCGAGCGTCGAGCCGAGGCCGCCGTGGGTCACGACCGCCGCGGCGCGGCGCAGCACCCCGTCCTGCGGCACCCAGCGCTCGACCGTGACGTTGGGCGGCAGCGCGCCGAGCTCGGCGTGGTCGCGTTCCTCACCGACGGTGAGGAGAAGCGCGCGGGCAGCGGCGCCAGCGCCTCGATCGCGGTGCGGTAGAGCGCGGGATAGAACGGCAGGTGCCCGCCGGCGGTGACCGAGCCGAAGCTCACGTACACCAGTGGCTCGCCCTCGTCCGGCGCGGAGGGCGGGGCCTCGTCGCCGCGGAAGCGCAGCGTGCTCGGCGGGAGGGGAACCGACGGGTCCTCGAGCGCGAAGGGGATCGACGTCAGATAGGGCTCGGTGCCGATGCGGCCGGCCGCTCGATCCGACACCTCCTCCACCGCGGCGACCCCGAGCCCGACGCGGGCGATCGGGATGCCGTGCTCCTCGGCCACGGGCGGCGATGCGTACTCCCAGCTCTCGCGGACGATCAGGTCCGGCCGCCACTCGCGGGCGAGCGCGCGCAGGCCCGGGAGCATCGCCCGCACGTCGAGCACGCCGAAGAATTCGGCGACCATACGGTCGTGCCCTTCGTCGAGCCGCATCCGCGAGAACTCCGGCAGCAGCGGCATCCACTCCTCGTCGGGCGGCGCACCGAGCGGCGCGAACGGCAGGCCGGTCCGCGCGACGTTCGCCTCGAAGCGGTCCTGCGCGGCGACGAGCACCTCGTGACCGGCGCTCCGGCACGCCGCCGCGTACGGGACCAGCGGCCCCAGGTGCCCCGCGCTACCGCGCGTGGTGAAGAGGACGCGCATTGCTCAGCAAAGGTAATGTCGGACGCGACATGGATGTCAGGCTGCGCCTTCTAGCGGTCGCGCTGGCCGCGTTAGCTGTCTGCGCCCCGCCGGCCGCCGCCGCGCCGGGAGATCTCGACATGTCGTTCTCGGGAGACGGCCGGGTCTCCACGCTGACGAGTCCGGACACCTTCGTGGCGCGTGCGGTTGCCATGCAACCAGACGGACGCATCGTGGTGGCCGGCTATTCCTGCAACACGCGGAACCTGCGGGCCGACCGGCGACTCCTCGTTCCGCCTCCTGCGCTATACGAGCGACGGCGGGCTCGACACCGACTTCGGCCAGGGCGGCATGGTCACGACCACGGTCGGGGTCGGCCGCTCGCAGGCGTTCGACCTGCTCGTCCGCGCCGACGGGTCGATCGTGGCCGGCGGCGTGGCGAGCGCCGACGCGCTCGACCCTGGCTCGTTCGCGCTCGTCGGCTACAAGGCGAACGGCACGCTCGACGCCGCGTTCGGCACCGGCGGCCGCATGATCACGCGCGTCGGGGAGGGCTTCGACGCGATCTCCGACCTCGTGCCGGGCTTCGGCGACCACTTCACCGCGGTCGGGCAGGCCAACGCGGACGGGCGCGACCGCTTCGCGCTCGCCCGCTACGACCGCCGCGGCACGCCCGACCAGAGCTTCGGCGACATGGGGAGCGTCGTCGTGCCCACCTCGGCGCCTTACGCCTACGGCGCGGCCGGCGCGCAGCTCCCCGACGGCCGCGTGGTCGCAGTCGGCGCCTCGGGCAACAACGCGGCGACCGAGAGCCTCCGCTTCAGCGGCACCGCGGCCGGCGCCGGCGGCGCCGCGACGGCGCCGTGGATCCGGCCGGTCGGCGCGTCCTACTCGTACGCCAACGCCGTGGTCGCGCTGGCCGACGGACGCGTGCTGTCGGCGGGCGTCGCCACCGAGCGGCTCGGCAACCCCGCGATGGCGCTCATGCGCACGAGCCCGAGCGGCGTGCTCGACCGCACGTGGGACGGCGACGGGCTGGCGACGGCGCGCGCCGGCGACGGCATGGTCGCCAGCGACCTCGTGCTCGACGCCGAGGGGCGCGCGGTGGCGGCCGGTGACGCCACCATCGGCGCCGACCACGCCTTCGCGGTCGCGCGCTTCGACGGCGCCGGCGCGCTCGACCCCAGCTTCGGCGGCGGCATCGTGCTCACGAGCTTCCCCGGCACGTCGCGCGCCCGCGCCACCGCGATCGCCCGCCAGGCCGACGGCAAGCTCGTGGTGGCGGGGATCGCCTGCAGCTCCGGGAGCGGCGCGCAGTGCAGCGGCGGCACCGCGCGGCTCGCGCTCGCCCGCTACCTCGCCGCCCCCGCGGCGGCGCCCGCCCCCGGGCGGCGGCACGCAGCCCCCGGTCACAAGAAGTTCGTGACGCTGCCCGGGCGGCTGACCGTCCGCCGGGGCGTGGTCCGCGTGCGCATTCGCTGCGTGCAGGCTAAGCGCTGCAAGGGGAAGCTCTCGCTGCGGCGGCTGCGCAAGGGCCAGCAAGGCGCTGCTGCTGGGCGCCAAGACCGCCGCGGTGAAGGCGCGGCGCACCCGCACGATCGTCGTCAAGGTGCGGCGCAAGCGGCTCGACCGCCATCGCAAGTCGCGGGTGCGGATGGAGTTCGCGGGCCGCGACGCGACCGGCGCGCGCCGCAAGATCACCAAGAGCGTGACGCTGAAGCGCCGCTGAGCCACGGCGGTCCGGCCTCCGCGTGATACAAGCGGGGCCATGCGCCGGACCAAGATCGTCGCCACCATCGGCCCGGCCTCCCGCGATCCGGAGGTCCTGGTGAAGATGGTGGCCGCGGGGATGGACGTCGCGCGCCTCAACTTCTCGCACGGCAGCGCGGAGGATCACGCCGAGGTCGCCGAGCGCGTGCGCGAGGCGGCGAACCGCGCCGGGCGCGCCGTGGCGATCATGCAGGACCTCCCCGGGCCGAAGCTGCGCATCGGCAAGCTGCGCGACGACATCGTCGAGCTCGGCGCCGGCGACCCGCTGACGTTCGTCTGCGGCAACGGCGACGGCGGGGGCGACGGCGATCGCAACGCGCATGTTCATCTCCTGGGACGGGCTCGCCGACGCGGTCGGGCCGGACGAGATCATGTACCTCGCCGACGGCTCGGTGCGGCTGCGCGTCAAGACCACGCGCCCCGAGTCGGGCGAGATCGACACGGTCGTCGAGATCGGCGGCGCGGTCGCGTCGCGCCAGGGTCTCAACATCCCCGGCGAGGCGGCGACGCTGCCGGCCGTGCCGGAGGAGGACCTCGAGCACCTGCGGACCGGCGAGAAGATCGGCGTCGACCTCGTCGCGCTGTCGTTCGTGCGCCGCGCCGAGGATGTCGAGTTCGTCCGCGGCCACACGCGGCTGCCGCTGGTCGCCAAGATCGAGAAGCCACAGGCGGTGCAGCGCGCCGAGGAGATCGTGCGCGCCGCCGACTGCGTGATGGTCGCGCGCGGCGACCTCGGCATCGAGATGCGGATCGAGGAAGTGCCGATCGTGCAGAAGCAGGTGATCGCGCTCGCCGGCGCGCTCGCCCGCCCCTCGATCACCGCGACGCAGATGCTCGACTCGATGGTCGGCTCCTCGCGCCCGACGCGCGCGGAGGTCGCCGACGTCGCCAACGCGATCCTCGACGGCACCGACGCCGTGATGCTCTCGCAGGAGAGTGCGGTCGGCCAGTACCCGGTCGGGGCGATCGAGATGATGGCCAAGATCGCGGAGCGCACCGAGCCGTCGGCGCCGTATCGCGAGTGGCAGGAGCGGCGCGTGCGGCGCGACCGCCGCGACCCCGCGTACACGATCGCCTACACCGCATGCAAGGCGGCCTACGAGCTTGGGCTGACCGCACTGGTGGCGCCCACGCTGTCCGGCCGCTCGGCGCGCCTGATCTCCGCGCACCGCCCGACGTGCCCGATCTACGCGCTCTCGCCGGGGCGCGAGACCGTGCGCCGCTGCGGGCTGATGTGGGGCGTGGAGGCGGCCTCGATGCGCCGCTACGAGGTCACCGAGGATCTCGTGAGGGCCTCTGCCGCGCGCGTGCTCGAGCTCGGCTGGGTCAAGCCCGGCGACCGCATCGGCATCACCGCCGGCCTGCCCTCGGGCCGCCCGGGCACCACCAGCCTGCTGCAGATCACCGAAGTCTGAAGCGCACGACGGTGTCGATGCGGCTGCCGCGCTCGCGGAGCTCGCTCGCCTCCAGCTCCCACCCGTCCGCGGGCAGCCCGAGCTCGGCGATCACCTCGTCCGGATCGGGAAGGTGCTCGGCGTGGTGGTGCTCGGCGGAGGGCGCGTGCCCGACGATCAGCAGCGTCCCGCCCGAGGCGACCGCCCCGGCCGCGGCGCGGAGGATCTGCGCCCGCGGCAGCTCGACCTTCGAATGCAGGAAGCTCGTCGTCACGAGATCGAAGCGCCCCGCCGGCTGCGACTCGGCGAGGTCGTGGCGCTCCCACGACACCGTGACGCCGGCCTCGGCGGCGTGCCGCGCGGCGATGTCGAGCGCGGTCTGCGAGATGTCGGTGGCGGTCACCGTCCAGCCGTGCGCCGCGAGCCAGATCGCGTCGCCGCCCTCGCCGCAGCCGAGGTCGAGCGCCGTCCCAGGCTCGAGGTCGGCCACCTCCTCCACCAGCGCCGCGTTCGGCTTGCCGCTCCAGCGCCGCTCCCCGCCATAGAAGTCCTCCCAGTACGCGCGCGTCATGCGCGGGCGTAGAACTCGGCCTCCTGGCGGCCGAGCTCCGTGACGGGCGCGTCGTCGTAGATCCACTCGCGCGCGATCCGGTGGAAGTTGCCGTGCGCGCGCAGCTGCGAGAGCACGGCGAGCGTGAGCATCTCGACGCGGCGGCCGAACAGGTGGTCGGCGGGCAGCGTCTCGTGGCGCATCTGGCCGAAGTGCGAGGAGCGCGGGTCGGACATCTCGATCATCACTTGGGTGGCGATCTCGGGCACGAGCTCGATGTCCTCGTCGAGCACGTACCACCAGGTCGCGTCGAGGAACTGGGCGAGCAGCTTGTCCTCGCGGAAGTTCTCCGGGTGCTTGAGGAAGCCGGTCTCGGCCCAGATGCGCTTGAGCTCGGCGCCGTCCTGCTCGTGGCCGGCGCGCTGGCAGGCGAGCTCGATCTCGAGCAGGTCCCTCGCCATCACCTTGAACAGCCCGAAGTCGAGGAACGCGACCTTGCCGTCGTCCATCAGCAGGAAGTTGCCGGGGTGCGGGTCGCCCGAGAACTGGTGGTGGCGGTACATGCAGCCGAAGTAGAAGCGGAAGACGATCTCGCCGACGCGGTCGCGCGTGGGCTGGTCGAGCTGCTTGATGGCGTCGAAGCCGAGGCCGGAGACGAACTCGGAGACGATCACCTTCTCGCGCGTCATCGAGGTCACGACGTCGGGGACGACGATGAACGGGTGGCCGCGGTAGATGCGCGCCATCGAGCGCTGGTTCTGCGCCTCGAGCTCGTAGTCGAGCTCGTCGCCGATGCGGCTGCGGACCTCCTCGGCGGTCGCCTTGACGTCGAGCCCCGGCGCGATCCGCTTCATCAGCCGCAGGATCATCCCGAGGTTCTGCATGTCGGCCCGGACCGCCTGGGCGACGCCCGGGTACTGGACCTTGACCGCGACGTCGCGCCCGTCGTGGAGCTTCGCGCGGTAGACCTGGCCGATCGAGGCGGCCGCGATCGGCGTCTCGTCGAACTCCGCGAACGTGTCCTTGAGGCTCTCGCCGAGCTCGGACTCGACGACCTTGCGCATGTCGGAGAAGCGCACCTTCGGCGCCGCGTCGCGCAGCTCGCCGAGCTTGCGCTGGAACTCCTCGCGGTACTCCTCGGGCACCAGGCCGACGTCGAGGAACGACATCACCTGGCCGAGCTTCATCGCCGCGCCCTTCATCGTCCCCAGCGCGGAGACGATCTGCTCGGCGGCCTCGATGTGGCGGCGCTCGAGCGCCTTCTGCTTCCCCTCGTCGCCGCGGGCGAGGTTGGTGGTCGCGGTACCGAGCTGGCGCGCGGCCTGGCCGGCCGCGAGGCCGGTCACCCGAGCCGTGCGCGAGATGCGTGAGGTCGGGATGCGGTCCTTGGCCATATCTAACGTCGCCGAAGGCCGCGAGCTTGCAAGCGCCTGGCAGGCGAAACCCACATCATGGCGTGGGAACAGCGGTGGCGTTCGGAGCGGCGGTCTGCGGCGCGGCGGTCGCGGACGGCGTGGCCGCCACGGAGGGGGCTGGCGTCGCTGTGGCCGACGGGGTGGCCGACGCGCTGGGGGTCGGGGTGGGCGTCTGGCCCGCCTTGGGCGTCGCCGTCGGGGTGGAGGTCGGTGTCGGCGTCGCCCTGCTCTTGCGCCCGCCGAAGAACGTCGTCTTGTGGGTCGGCGACGAGGAGTCGCCGAACGTCAGCTCGCCGGCGGTGACCACGACCGCGGCGATCGCGAACGCGATCACGCCGGTGACGAGCGCGATCATCACCTTGCGGCGGGTGAAGAACCCGCCGCCCCCGTCCCGCTCGTCCTCGTAGAGCCCGAACGGGTCGTCCGGGTGCTGCGGATCGATCTCGATCCGCTCCTCCTCGGGGTCCCCGGGCCGGAAGTCGCGGCCCTCCGGCTGGCGCACCGCGGTGCCCTGGGGCGTGCGGCGCCAGACCCCGACCTCCTGGACCTTGGTGACGGGGGCCCGGAGGCTCTCGGAGACGAGAGTGACGATGACTGGTGTGATGGCGGCGGCCACGATGCTGCCCCGCTCCCAGAACAATGGGACGACCACCGCGGCCGCGGCTGCGGATGCGGATGCGATGAGGAGCGTCGTGACCGAGAGACCGCCGGACTTCTCGCGGCTCATCGCCTCCTACGCTAGCGAGACCTGCGAGCCGGGCACGATGTCGTCCCGGCCGTCGGGCCAGCGCACCCACGCCTTGTGCCCGCCGTCGTAGTCGTCGCCGAGCAGCACGAGCGTCGCGGTTTCGCCCATCGCGGTGCACTCGCGGCCGTCCTCGTCGTCCTCGCCGCGCCAGATCCGCACGAACCCGTTGGTCTGCAGCTCGTCGCCGACCGTGGTGGGGTCGGTGTGGCCGGGCCGGATCGTCGTCTCCGGCGGCAGCGTGAGGAGGACCTCCATGATCGAGCGCTTGAGGTCGTCGTAGCTGGTGGAGCCGGGCGCGCGGACGCCGCCGACCGAGCCCTTGAACAGCGTGTCGCCGGTGAAGACGTCGGTGCCGCCGACCAGCAGCGAGAGCATCCCCGCGGTGTGGCCGGGCGTGTGGAGCGGCTTGACGGTCAGGCCGCCGATCTCCAGCTCCTGGTCGGGCAGGAGGTCGCCGGTGGCCCCGGGGACCTCGCCGCGCTCGTCGGGGTGGATCAGCACCTCGGCGTCCGGATAGCGCTCCTTCAGCGTGTCGAGCTCGCTCACGTGGTCGCCGTGGTGGTGGGTGAGCAGGATGTGCGTGACCTTGAGGTCGTGCTCGTCGGCCTTGGCGATCAGGGGCTCGACGGGGCCGCCGGCGTCGACGAAGAACGCGTCGGCGCCCGGGCCGGCCGCGACGAGATAGGTGTTCGACAGCCAGCCGTCGCTCATGGAACGTTCGAGGATCATGGATGGGACACTACGCGCCGATGCCGCGCGGCCGCTGGGTGCTCACCTCCCTGATCCCGTTCGGCTGGGTGACCTGGGCGGGCTTCCTGTGGGCGGGCTTCCGCGCGAAGAAGCCGGCCTGGGTTGTCTTCGGCTTCGTCTACCTGGCGATCACGGCCGGCACGCTGTTCCTCACCTCGCTTGACCGCAACGAGGACGGGCTGGAGGACAACCTCGGCTACATCCTCATGTTCTCGGCGTGGGCCGTCGGGATCGTCCAGGCCTTCCTCACCCGCAAGCCCTACCTGCGGCGGCTGGAGATCATCGACGATCCAGCGCTGCAGGCGGCGCAGGGTGCCGAGGAGCGGCGCGCCTACGCGCGCCAGCTCGCGCTGCGCAACCCGCAGCTGGCGCGTGACGCCGGGATCGGCCGCGGCGGCGGCTTCGACGAGGGCGGCGTGGTCGACGTCAACCACGCGCCGGTGGAGGACATCGCCGACCTGCCGGGCATCGACGCCGACGCCGCGCGCCGGATCGTCGCGACGCGCGACGGCGTCGGCGGCTTCTCCTCGCTCGAGGACCTCGGCATGACGATGGACCTGCCGGGCGACGTGGTCGAGGGCCTGCGCGGCCGCGTGGTCTGCATCCCGCGCTGAGTAGCCTGCGGGCCATGGAGCTCATTCACACCTGCTACCGCATCG
The DNA here is from genome assembly GCA_963722815.1 of uncultured Solirubrobacteraceae bacterium. Taxonomy (GTDB): domain Bacteria; phylum Actinomycetota; class Thermoleophilia; order Solirubrobacterales; family Solirubrobacteraceae; genus DASQFQ01. The sequence goes on along the minus strand of CAVROM010000002.1, from coordinate 134,875 downwards.
GCGAGATCGACCGCTCCGTGGCGTTCTACGAGACGCTCGGCTTCGAGGAGCGGCGGCGGATGCCGATCCGCGAAGAGGCGATCAACGTCTTCATGGGCCTGCCCGGCGACGGCGACCGCCTCGAGCTGACCTACAACCACGGCGTCGACTCCTACGACCTCGGCACCGGCTACAACCACATCGCGCTCACCGTCGACGACCTCGACGCCACGCTCGAGGGCCTCGGCAAGCACGGCATAGAGCCCGAGAAGCCGCCCTATCGCGTGAGCGAGGGCGGCTCCCGGATCTGCTTCGTGCGCGATCCGGACGGGTACCGGATCGAGCTCATCGAGCGCTCCTAGCGCCTGATCCGCACCCTCCGCGAGGCGGTCTTCTTCCGGCCGTCCGCGTAGGTGGCGGTGAAGCGCGCCTTGACCAGCACCGACTTCAGGTGGTGCTGCTTGAGCGCCTTCAGCACGGACTTCGAGAGCTTCGCCCGGTAGACCTTGCTCGCGGTCGTCGTGATCGTCCGGTTGAGCGTGCGCAGCGTGAGCTTCTTGCGGCCCAGCGCGCGCGCCACCTTCCGCGAGACCGTGAGCTTGCCGCTCAGCTTGCACTGCTCCGCGCACTTGACGCGGAGCGTGTAGCTGCCCTTCTTGCCGGACTTGGCGAGCGTGATCTTCGGCGGCGCCGTCGGCGTGGTCGGCGGCTTGCTCGCCACCGTCACGGTCGTCGAGGCCGTCCCCGTGCCGCCGCGGAAGTCCTTCGCCGCGACTGTCGGATGGAAGGTGCCCGCGCTCGCATAGATGGTCGACGTCGTCGGCTCGGCGGTGGTGCGATCCACCTTGAGATCGCCGTTGAAGTCCCAGTCGTAGCCGGTGATCAGCGAGTCCGGGTCCTTGAACGAGGACGCGTCGAGCGTCACCGCCTGGCCCGGCGCCGCGGTCGCCGGCGTCGCGGTCAGCGAGCCGAAGGGCAGCGCGTTCGGCACCGCGCCGAACACCTCGAGCCGTGACGCGCTGATGTAGTCGCGCCCCGTGAAGCCCTCGTCCTGGACGAAGGACTGCTTCATCGTCAGGCGGATCTGCTTGACGTTCTTGCCGACGGTGCCGGTCGGCTCGAGGCGGACCAGCGTGCCGGCCTGATCCTGGGTGAACGAGCCCTCCTTGAGCGTCCGGAACGTCGTGCCGTCGGACGAGACCTCGAACTTGTAGTCCCGCAGGCCGGCCGAGGCGCCGAGGAAGAAGCAGCCCGGCGCGGGGTCGATCGCGATCGCGCTGAGGTCGACCGACTTTGGCAGCGAGAACGTCGCCACCGGCAGATCGCCGCTGAGGTCGTCCGGATAGTCGGGCGAGCTCGGGTTGTTCGCCACCCAGCCGGAGCCGTCGTCCGCGTCGTCGATCAGCGCGTCGGGCCCGCAGCCGAACGCGTCGAACGTGTCGTCGTTGGACGACAGCGTCCGCCCTCCGCCCGGCAGCGAGATCCAGTTGCGCTCCAGCGCCACGTCCTTGGTCGTCGACTCACCGCCGCGCACGACGAGCTTCGTGACGTCGACGGGGTCGTAGCCGCCGCTGCCAGAGCGCACCGCGAGCTTCCCGTAGGTGCCCTCGGTGACGCCGTCGAGCTGGTAGCGCCCGTCCGCGCCGGTCGTGTCGACGAGCGTGGCGTTGCCGCCCGAGTCGGTCGCGGCGCCGAGGCGGACGCGCGCGCCCGCCAGCGGGAGGCCGGTCTGCGAGTCGAACACGCGGCCCGCGACCGTGCCCTGCGGGGCGCCGTCCGGCGGCGGAGTGTTGAAGTCCTCGGCTGGGTGCGTGTCGTTGCCGTCGAAGGCCGACGCGTAGTAGCCCATGCCGCGGTGGGCGAAGGCCGCCCAGATGATGTCGTGGAGGTCGCCGCCGTTGGCGGTGTCGGCCTCCAGGATCGCGTTGCGCGCCTCGAGCATGCTCGGCTCGGGCGGCGACAGGCGCATGCCGTTCGTGATCAGCAGCTCGGCGGCGTCGGCGCCGTCGGCCTCGCTCCCGAACGCGTCGACGAGGCTCTGGCGCAGGTCCCACAGCGTCTGGACCCAGATCTCGCCGTCGGCGTGGACCTCGGGGCCGCCGACGATCTTGGCGAAGTCGCCGAGCGTGTAGCCGCCGGGGCCGGTGTTCGCGCCACCCGGGCAGGCCGTGTCGGGGTCGGAGGAGCCGCCGCCGACCGGGCAGTCGATCGCCTCGGTGCGGGTGATGTGCGGCTCCGGGTCCGCCGGCTCGCCGAGGTCGATGTCGCCGCTGACGTCAGGGTCGTCGGTCTCGAGCCCCTCGCGGGTCAGCAGGTCCTCGGCGTACCAGTCGCTCCACGCCTCGCCCATCGCGCCGGCGTGCGCGCTGTTGAGCGCGCCGACCCCGTCCCCGTCGACGACGAGGCGGTTCGAGAGGCCGTGCGTGTACTCGTGCCAGACCGTCGCGGCGTCGTCGCCGAGATAGTCGAACTGCGGGAGCCCGTCCAGGTACTCGAACAGGTACAGCTGCATCGTCGGCGACTGGCCGTCGGGCGGCGTGTCCATGTTCGCGTTGTCCACGTGGTCTGAGTCCGGCCCGCCGTCGCCTCCGGTGTTCGCACCGTCGAACGACTGGTTCAGCAGCGGGTCGTCGCCCTGGAAGCTGCCCGACGCGGCGTCGAAGCCGATCGGCGCGGCCGCCAGGTGGTCGTGGAACTTGTTGACGAGGAAGAAGGCCTGGGTGGCCGACTGCTTGCGGTTGACCTGCCAGCTCGAGCGGTCGCCGACCGGATTCCAGCCGCAGATGTGGTTCGGCAGGCAGCGCGGGGCGCCGTTGACCGTGAACGGCGTGAACGCGAAGTTGAAGTCGCCTCCGCCGTCGGCCGCCGTGATCTCCTCCGACGGCTGTGCGACGTTGTCGTCGTTGATGTCCGACCACGTGTGCGCGTTCGGTCCGGTCAGGTTGGTGGCGGTCGAGGGCAGCCAGCCCGGCGTGGTGAGGTCCTGGGTGCGGAGCGTGCCGCCGTCGGGGGCGCCGAGGTAGTAGTCGAAGACGTTCCCGGTGTAGCTCTTGACGCGGTTGGCGCGCCACAGGAGGCGGCCGCTGGTCGCGTCGACCACGCCGTCGTAGTGCTCGCGCGAGGTCGCCTTGTAGTCCACGCGCCAGGCCAGCCGCGGGCCGGCGGCGGCGCCGAACAGCGTCAGCCGCGCCTGCTCGCCGCTCGCGAAGCCGGTCGTGCGCCGGGCACCGCTGGGGCCGCTCTCGACGCGCACGCCGCGCGTCAGGCCGACGCTGCGCTGCAGCGCCCGCAGCGCGTCGGTCGCGGAGATCCGCGGCGTGACGGAGGCGACGGAGAGGGCGTGCCGGGGCGAGCCGTTGAGGCTGAGCACGCGGCCGCCGCGGTCGATCGCCACGCGGACGCCGTTGTCGAAGGTCGGGATCCCCTTGTACGCCTGGCGGTAGCGCAGCAGCGTCAGCCCGCCCGGCGCGTTCTCGCGCTCGGCGAGGGTGAGCGAGTCGACGTCCGCGGCCGACAGGCCGAGCGCCGAGGCGTTGCCGCGCAGGTACGAGCGCGCGATCGCGTCACGGCTGCCACCGGCGGGGACGGTGAGGGCGCCCTTGAGCTTCATCAGCGACCGCGGTGTGTTCGTGAGCGGGTCGATCTTCAGCACGCCCGAGCGGCCCAGGCTGCTCCGCAGCGCCGCGCGCCCGCGCGAGCTGCGCGGCGTCGCCGCCGCGGCCGCGCCCTCGCGGCTGTCGAAGAACGGCCGCACCTCGCGGCTCCCGGCGCTGCGCGCGGCTCCTGCCGTAGCGGGTGCGACGAGCGCGCCCCCGGCCAGGACCAACGACACGAAAACCGCAGGACGCATCCCCAACACACCGACCCCCCGTCGTTCCAGAACGCTGGCACCCTACTGACGTCGAGTCCAAGATTGAGCCGCACCTGACGGGGTACGAGCGCGGCGGTGGGATTCTCGTCCCGACGCCTCGCGGTGCTCGGCGCATTCGCGCTCGCGCTGCTCGCCGTCCCCGGCGGCGCGCGAGCCGCTGACGCACCCGGTGCTCCGGGTGACCTCGCGACCTGGACCGAGGGCGACAAGGACGGGATCGGCACCGCGACGGGCACGGCCAGCCGGGCGTGGCTCACGCTCGACGACGGCGAGCTGACCGAGATCTACGCGCCCGATCTCAGCACCCCGAGCCTCCGCGACCTGCAGTTCGTGGTGACCGACGGGAAGTCGTTCGCCGAGCGCGAGCGCGAGGACGCCACGCACCGCATCGTGCTCCGCGATCCGCGCAGCCTCACGTACCGGCAGGTCAACACGGCCCGCTCCGGCCGCTGGCGGATCACCAAGACCTACGTGACCGACCCGCGCCGCTCGGCGGTCCTCGTCAACGTCCGCCTCGAGTCGCTCACCGGGCGCCCGTACAAGCTCTACGCGCTGCTCGACCCGGCGCTCTCCAACACCGGCAACGACGACGTCGGCGAGACGCGCGGCCACGCGCTGGTCGCGCGCGACGACACGCTCGCCTCGGCGCTCGTGAGCAAGCCCGCCCCGACGCGCGTGTCGAGCGGCTACCTGGGCAATAGCGACGGCTGGACGGACCTTCGCGACGACTTCCGGATGGACTGGACCTACGCCCGCGCCGCGGCCAAGGGCAACGTCGCCCAGATCGCCGCGCTGCCCGTGACGGGGCGGCCCGGCCATCGGCGCGCCACGCTCTCGCTCGGGTTCGGCGCCTCCGCGGGCGCGGCCTCGAGCACCGCCGGCGCCGCGCTCCGCGGCGGCTTCCGGACGGCTGCGCGCCGCTACGCGGGGGGCTGGCACGCCTACCTCGGCCGGCTGCCGCGGCCGCGCAGCGCCGCCGGTCACAAGCGGCTCTACGACGTCTCGGCGATGGTGCTGGCCGGTCTCGAGGACAAGACCTACCGGGGCGCGGGCATCGCGTCGCCGTCGATGGCCTGGGTCTGGGGGACGCTCGAGGACTCCGGGCCCTACCACCTCGTGTGGTCGCGCGACCTCTACCAGGTGGCGACCGCGCAGATCGCGGCCGGCGACCGCGCTGCGGCGGGCCGCTCGCTCGACTACCTGTGGACGCATCAGCAGGCCGCCGACGGATGCCTCCCGCAGAACACGCGGGTCGACGGCCGACCGTACTGGACCGGCCTGCAGCTCGACGAGGTTGCCGACCCGATCCTGCTCGCCTCGCAGCTCGGGCGCAGCGATCCGGAGACCTGGCGCCACGTCGAGCGCGCCGCCGCCTGCATCCTCGCGCAGGGCCCGACCTCGCAGGAGCGCTGGGAGAACACCGACGACTGGTACTCGCCGGCGACGATCGCAGCCGAGATCGCCGCGCTGATCTGTGCCGCCGACATCGCGGATCGCAACGGCGCGACCGCCGCGGCCGGCAACTACCGCGCGATGGCGGACGAGTGGCAGCGCAAGGTCGCGGGCTGGACGCGCACGACCAACGGCCCGCTCTCCTCGCAGCCGTATTACCTCCGCGTCACCACCGACGGCAACGCGAACGCGGGCACGGAGTACACGATCGGCGACGGCGGGCCGACGATCGACCAGCGGCGCGTCGTCGACACCAGCTTCCTCGAGCTGGTGCGGCTGGGGGTCAAGCGCGCCGACGACCCCGACATCCGCTCGACGCTGCCGGTGGTGGACCGCGAGCTCGGCGTGACGACGCCGAACGGGCAGTTCTGGCACCGCTACAACTTCGACGGCTACGGCGAGACGGCCGACGGCAGCCCGTTCCCGGGCGACGGCAACCGCGGCCGGCTGTGGCCGCTGCTCGCCGGCGAGCGCGGCGAGTACGAGCTCGCCATGGGCGACCGCCGCACGGCGGCAAAGCGCCTCGATTCCATCGCCACGACCGCGAGCGCGGGCGAGATGCTGCCCGAGCAGGTCTGGGACGACCAGCCTCCGCCGGGCGCCGCGCCGGGCACGGGCACGCTCTCCGCGACGCCGCTGGCTTGGACGCACGCGCAGTTCATCCGCCTCGCCTGGTCGATCGACGCCGGCGGCCCGGTCGAGCAGCCGCGCGCCGTCGCCTGCCGCTACGCGCAGCGCTGCCGCTGATCGCTCACGTACCGTTCCTCGGGTGAGCGACCGGCGCCTGGCGGTGATCGACCTCGGGTCGAACTCGTTCCGCCTGGTCGTGTTCACGTGGGGCGAGCACGGCGGCCACGGCTGGTGGCGCCGGACCGACGAGATCCACGAGTCGGTGCGCGTGGGCGCGGGGCTCGATGCGGCGGGCGAGCTGCAGGAGGAGCCGATGGAGCGCGCGCTCGAGACGATCGAGCTGTTCGCGCACTTCTGCCGCGCCACCGGGATCGACGATGTGCGCCCGGTCGCCACCTCGGCGATCCGCGACGCGACCAACCAGGAGGACTTCCTGGCGGCGGCCCGCAAGCGCTCAGGGCTCGAGATCGAGGTGCTCGCGCCCGAGGAGGAGGCGCGCTACGGCTACCTCGCGGCGGTCAACTCGACGATGCTCGACGACGGCGTCGCGCTCGACCTCGGCGGCGGCTCGCTGCAGCTCAGCCACGTGCGGGAGCGCCAGGCGCTGGACATGCGCTCGTGGCCGCTCGGCTCGGTGCGCATGACCGAGCGCTTCTTGCCCGGCGACAAGGCCAAGGGCAAGCAGCTCAAGGCGCTGCGGGCGCATCTGGCGGAGGAGCTCGGGAGCGCGGAGTGGCTGGCCGAGGGCGGGCGGCTGGCGGGGATCGGCGGCACGGTGCGCAACCTGGCCGCGGCGGCGGAGCTGGCGGCGGACAAGCCGTCGTTCGGCGTCCAGGGCTTCCTGCTCGAGCGGGGCGCGCTGGACCATCTCGTCGAGCGCTTCGCGGACATGTCGCCGGACGAGCGCGGCGCGGTCCCGGGCATCAAGCCCGAGCGCGGCGATCTGATCCTGGCCGGCGCGGTGGCGGTGCAGACGGTGATGGAGCTGGGCGGCTTCGAGGCGCTGGAGGTGACCGAGGCGGGCCTGCGCGAGGGCGTCTTCTACTCCGAGCTGCTCGAGGGCCGCGACCCGCCGCTGTTCGACGACGTGCGGCGCCACAGCGTGCTCAACCTCGCGGCCACCTACGACACCGACTTCGTGCACGTCGAGCACGTCGCGCGGCTGGCGCTCTCGATGTGGGACGCGCTCGGCGAGGCCGGCGTGCACCCGGGTGATGCCCTCGAGCGGGAGCTCTTGTGGGCGGCCGCGATGCTGCACGACATCGGCACGGCGGTCGACTACGACGACCACCACAAGCACTCGCGCTACCTGATCCTCAACGCCGGGCTGCCCGGCTACACGACGCGCGAGACCGCGCTGATCGGCCAGATGGCGCGCTATCACCGCAAGGGCAACCCGTCGCTGGGGTGGGCGTCGCCGCTGACGCACGCGGGCGACGACGACCTGCTCGCCCGCTGCGCGGCGCTGATCCGGGTCGGCGAGCAGCTCGAGCGCTCGCGCGATCAGGTGGTGCGCGCGGCGCACGTCGGCGTCGACGACGGCCACGTCCAGCTGTCGCTCGAGGCCGACGAGGACGTGACGGTCGCGTGCTGGGCGGCCCAGCGCCAGAGCGAGCTGTTCGAGCGCGCGTTCGGGCGCGAGCTGGGGGTCAGCGCATGACCACGGTCCGCCCGACGGTGTCGCACATGACGAGGGAAGCCCGGATGGTCGTGCGCGGCTCGACCGTCACGCACCAGTTCCTGCGCGCGCGGCTGACGCTGCTGGTCGCGTTGACGCTGGTGGTCGACGTGGTAGGCACCGCGTTCATGTACTGGTTCGAGGGCGGCGCGAAGGGCTCCGGCTTCGACGACCTCGGCGGCGCGCTGTTCTGGGTCACGGCGCAGCTGACCACGGTCGCCTCGCAGATGGCGAACCCGGTGACGACGCCGGGCCGGGTGCTCGACATCCTGCTCGAGGTGTGGTCGATCTCGATCGTGGCGACGGCGGCCGGCTCGTTCGCCGCGTTCTTCCACGCGCGCCACCTGGAAGGACACGCCCAGCCGGAGCAGCTCTAGGCCCGCAGCTCGACGGCGCAGGTCGCCTGGCCGCGCTTCTCGAGGTACTGCTGGTGGTAGTCCTCGGCGGGCCAGAACGTGGTGGCGGGCTCGATCTGGGTGACGATCCGGCGCCGGTGCTTGAGCAGGCCGCGGCCGCCGTTCTGCTCGAGCTGCGCCTGCTGCTCGTCGCGCGAACTGGTCGCGGCCGCTTCCTGCTCGGGTGAGGTGAAGAAGATCGCGGAGCGGTACTGGGAGCCGATGTCGACGCCCTGGCGGTTGCGGGTGGTCGGATCGTGGGCGGCCCAGAAGCGCTCGAGCAGATCCTCGTAGCTGACCTGCTCCGGGTCGAAGGTGACCTCGACGGCCTCGGCGTGGCCGGTGCGGTGCCCGCAGACCTGGCGGTAGCTCGGGTGCTCGGTGCGGCCGCCGGTGTAGCCGACGCGGGTGGCGGTGACGCCGTCGGCGCGGCGGAACTCGGCCTCCACACCCCAGAAGCAGCCGGCGGCGAAGATCGCGGTCTCGTTCACGATGAACACGATGGCACGCGGGTACACGCGGGGCCATGGACTGGCTCCTGCACCCGCGCCGCCGCGCGTTCGCCGACGCCCTCGTGGTCACCTGGGTGATCGTGTGGGCGCTGGCGGGGTGGACGGCGGGCCGCGCGCTCGACAAGGTCAGCGAGGTCACCCACTCGGCCGAGGGCGCCGGCGCCGCGGTGGTGCGGACCGGCGAGTCGATCCGCGACGTCGACGTGCCGGTGGTCGGCACCGTGTTCAAGGAGGCGGGCGACCAGGTGATCGTCGCCGGCCGCGCCGCGCAGGATCAGGCGCACGACAGCGGCAGCAGCGTGCGCAAGGCCGCCATCCTGCTCGGCCTCGCGATCTTCCTCGTCCCGGTGCTGCCGCTGCTGCTGATCTACGGCCCGGCGCGCCGGCGCCGCGGCCGCGACACGGCCGCACTGCGTGCGCTGCTGCGCGACCACGCGGGAGATCCGGACCTCGACCGGCTCTTGGCGCTGCGCGCGGTGGCGCACCTGCCCTACCACCGGTTGCGGGCGCTCGGCGCGCCGGGCGCCGCGGACCGCGTGCTCGCGGATGCGGAGCTGGCGCGCGAGGGGTTGAGCCGCTAGCGAACGTCAACGGCTGGCATTGAGGAGAAGGGAGCGAGCGCCGCGGCGTTTGGGGCCAAGAACGATTGCTCAAGGAATAAGTCGCAAAGTTTGGGGCGTATAGCGCCCCAAACTTGACAACTTTGAATCCGGTGCGTTGGACGCGCGTCCTACCCAGCCAGCCGTTGACGTCCGCCGGTCAAGCCGCGAACGCCTAGGCCGCGCGCCGCTCGCGCGCGCTCGCGATGAGCTCGTGCAGCGACGACTCGACCGCGTCGATCGGGGGGAGGGCGAACGACTCGCGGGCCACCTGCGCGGCGACGCGGCGGAACGACGGCACGGCGAGCACGCGCTCGAGGGCGGTCCGGATCGAGCCCGGGTCCTCCGGCGTGGCGACCAGGCCGACGCCGAGGTCCTCCACCCGCGCGGCGTTGTAGGGCTGGTCGGCGAACAGCGGCACCACGACCTGCGGCACTCCGGCCAGCAGCGCGCCGGTCGTCGTCCCGAACCCGCCGTGGCCCACCATCGCGCTCGCCTTGGCGAGGATCGCGGCCTGCGGGATCCAGCGCTTGGCGCTGACGTTCGCGGGCAGCGAGCCGAGCTCGGCCTCGTCGGCGGCGTCGCCGACGGTCATGACGATGCGCACCGGCAGCCCGGCCAGAGCTTCGATCACCGAGCGGTAGAAGCCGGGGAAGAGCCCGAGCGAGGCCGCGACCGTCCCGAACGTCACGTACACGAGCGGCTGCGCGTCCGGGTCCGGCGCCGGGTGCGGGCGCGCCGCGGCGTCGTGGAAGCGCAGGATGCGCTCGGGGAGCGGGCCGCCCGGCGCCTCGAGCGCCGGCGGGGTCAGCGTGAGGTAGGGCGTCTCGGCGAGCTTGCGGCCCTCCGGGTCGGGCTCGAGCCCGGCCCACGCGCGCAGCTCGTCGACCATCGGGGCCGCGGTACGGATGACGTAGTCCTCGGTCTGCGCCAGCCCGACGCCCACGCGCGCGTGCGGGATCTCGCGCGACTCCGCGGCGACGGCGCCGGCGAACTCGCAGCTCTCGCGCAGCACCACGTGCGGGCGCCAGGCGTCGATCGCCAGCTCGACCCCGGACAGCGCCGCGCGCGCCCGGACGCCGCCGAAGATCTGGCGGACCACGATGTCGTTCGCCTCCTCCGGGCCGGCGACGCGCGCCGCCTCCCAGTGCGGGACGAGGTGGTGCTCGAGCGGGTCGGCGTAGCTCAGGTAGGCGAGCCCGGCCTTCTCGACCCGCGACTGGGCGGAGACCGGCGCGGCGAGCAGCACCTCGTGGCCCGCGCGCCGCAGCGCGAAGGCGAACGGGAAGAGCGGGCCGAGGTGGCCGGCGCCGGGCGTCGAGGTCATCAGCACGCGCATGCCCCCGGCAAAACGAACCTTGCCCCCGGGATATTCCCGCGGGCCGATCGGGCTAGGCGCCAAGCCAGGCACCTTGGTGCCTAGCGGGGCTACTCGATGGTGCGGTGCTCGATCTCCGAGCCGTGCGCGATCAGCACGTCGCTGACCAGCTCGGGGCCGAACAGGCCGTGGTCGACGACCCCCGGTGTGGCCGAGAGCCGCGCGGCGACCGAGGCAGGGTCGGGGACCTCGCCGAAGTAGTCGGCGATCGCGCCGCCGTCGGGCGAGAGCGGCACGTGGCGCAGCTCCGCCGCCTCCAGCAGCCGCAGCGTCGCGGGCAGCCCGAACGCGAGCAGCTCGAGCGGGATCGGCGCGACGATCCGGTCGACGACCTTGTCCGACGACGCGATCACCACGAAGCGGTCGGCCGCCGCCGCCACGACCTTCTCGCGCGTGTGCGCGCCGCCGCCGCCCTTGACCAGCCAGCCCTGAGGGTCGACCTGGTCGGCGCCGTCGATCGCGATGTCGAGCCGGTCGAGCTGCTCGAACGGCTCGACCGTCGATCCCCAGCGCGCGCGCCGCCACCTCGGTGGCGATCGAGGTCGCGACGCAGCGGATGTTCAGCTTCCGCGCCGCCAGCGCCGGCAGCATCGGCGCGACCGTCGAGCCGGTGCCGAGGCCGACCTTGTCGCCGTCGCGCACCAGCTCCGCCGCCGCCTCGGCCGCCGCGCGCTTCTCGGCGTCTCGGTCAGCCATCGACGAAGATGCGGAAGGCGGCGGTGAACGGCTCGCCGGGCGGCGCGAGCCGCAGCCCGTCGTGCGAGATCAGCGCGTTGGACGGCGCGGTCATCGGCTCGAAGCAGATCAGCTCGTGGCCCTCGGGGGCGAACGCCTGGGCGTGCGTGTAGCCCTCGAGGAACTCGACGCCCAGCGTGCGCCCGGCCGCCGTGACGGTGAACGGGCGCGGGCGCTCGGGCAGCTCGTAGCCGTCGTCCAGCGAGCGGTCCTCGAGCACCCCGTGGCGGAACGCCGGGGTCTCGGCCGCGCCGGTCGGGATGAGGTTCTCGTCGAGCAGCAGGTGCCGCTCGACCGGCAGGTCGACCTCCCACTCCGCCCGCGGCGCGCCCGGCACGACCAGGTACGGGTGATAGCCGAAGCTGATCGGCACCGGGGTGGCGCTGGTGGGCGTCAGCGTCGTCTCCAGGGTCAGCCCGTCACCGGCGAGCGTGACTTCGAGCGCCAGCCGGTGCGGGAACGGGAAGCCCTCGAGCCGCTCGCCGTCGAACTCGGTGGTCGCGCGGAGGCCGCCCGCGCGCTCCTCGACCTCCCACGCGAGCCCGCTCGGCCGCAGCCCGTGGATCGGCAGCCCGTGCTCCTCGACCCGCAGCAGCGGCGAGTCGCGGTCGAGCGCGACCTCCTGGCCGCCGACCGCGTAGCCGAACCCGCTCAGCCGGTTCGCCCACGGGTGCAGGAACGGGATCCCGAACGTCGACCCGCTGCGCGCGTACTCCTCGAGCCCCTTGCGCTGCCCGAGCAGCTCGTCGCCGCGGTGGGTGAGCGAGCAGCCCACCATGCCCGCCTCGGGCGCGAAGGCCGCTTCGAGCTCGCCCGAGCGGAGGCGGACCAGCCTCATGAGGGCGTGGCCGGCACCAGTTCGCGATCGGAGACGGCCTCGACGATCTCGACCTCCTCCTCCTCGGAGCGGCCGCCGCCGTCGCCCTCCGCGTCGCAGGTCACGCGCATCATGCCCGTCGCCACCTTGGCGTCGCCGACGACCGTCAAGCCGCAGATGACGTCGCCCTCGTCCCAGCCCATGCGCTCGATGTCGAAGTAGGCCATGTGCACCTCGGTCGCCGTCCCGCCCCACGGGCAGGTGCGATTGTGCACGTCCTTGGCCTTGCAGACGGCCTCCATGTTCTTGGCGCTGGCGCTGCTCATTGCGCGTCGAAGAGTACCCCGGGGTTGAGCAGCCCGCGCGGGTCGAGCGCCGCCTTGGCCGCCCGCAGGGCGGCGGCGAACGGCTCGGGGCGCTGTGCGTCGTACCACGGGCGGTGGTCACGGCCGACCGCGTGGTGGTGGGTGATCGTCCCGCCGCCGGCGAGCACGGCGCCGGCGGCGGCCGCCTTGATCGCCTGCCAGCGCTCGATCTCCTGACCGCGCGCGACCGGCGCGAGCACGGTGAAGTAGGGCGCCGCGCCGTCCGGATACGCGTGCGTGAGGCGACAGGTGACGGAGCCCTCGGGCCCGAGCGCCTCGCGCACCGTGCCCTTGACGGTCTCGACGAAGGCCGGCAGCCGCTCCCACGTGATCGCGGTCTCGAACGTCTCGCTCAGCACGCCGATCGCCACCAGCGTGTCGCGCAGGTAGGGCGCGCGCAGGAACGCGGAGCGCCACTCGGAGGAGGCGCGCGGCTCCGCGACGCCGCCGCGGCAGAGCTCGAGCGCGATCGAGAGCTGCGGGACCGGGCTCTCGAAGCCGAGCATGAGCAGGTGCGCCGAGCCGTCGCCGGCCAGCGTGACGCGGGCCTCCTCCGCCTCGACGAGGCGGCAGTTGGAGGGCCGCAGGCCCGCCTGCAGGATCTCCCGCACCGCCTCGGCGCCGGCCGCGAAGGAGTCGAACCGCACCACCGCCGCCTCGCGCTGCTCGGGCCGCTCCAGCACCCGCACCCACGCCTCGGTGATCACCGCCAGCGTCCCCTCCGAGCCGAGCAGCAGCCGGTCGGGAGACGGCCCCGCGCCGGAGCCCGGCAGCCGCCGCGACTCCCACACGTCGCCCCCGACCGTCAGCGCGCGCACGGACTCGACGAGGTCGTCGACGTGCGTCGGCCCGCTCGCGAAGTGGCCGCCCGCGCGGGTGGCGATCCAGCCGCCGAGCGTCGAGAGCTCGAACGACTGCGGGTAGAAGCGCAGCGTCAGCCCCTGCGCGCCGAGCTGCTCCTCGAGCCGCGGGCCGGTCGCGCCGGCCTGGATCCGGGCTGCGCGCGAGACGCGGTCGACCTCCAGCACGCGGTCGAGCCGCCGCAGGTTGACCGCCACCACGCCCGCCTGCCCCGGGCCGAGCCGGCCGTCGACGCCGCCCACCACGCTCGTCCCGCCCCCGAACGGCACGACCGCCACGTCACGCTCGCCGGACCAGGCGAGAACCGAGCGCAGATCCTCCTCGGAGGCCGGAGTCGCGACGCCGTCGGGCGGGTGCGGGAACTCCCCGCGCATCCCGCGGACGACGTCCATGTACGAGCGCCCGGCCGCGTGCGCGGCGCGCGACCACGTGTCGCTCGCGTACGGCGTCTCCAGCCGCGGCGGCGGCAGCTCGACGTCGGCCAGCGGCACCGGCGCCTCCGGCTCCGAGCCGAAGCCCAGGTGCTCGGCGATCCCGGCCGCGGGCAACGGCTGCTCGTCCTCGAAGCCCCATCCCCAGTGCTTGCGGCGCCGCTCTACAGTCACTGGACACAGTGTCCTACCCACCCGGCATCCTCGCCCGCGGCCCCTGGAAGACGGATCAGGTGGCGAGCCGCTGGCGCGAGGAGGAGTACGAGCCGCCCGCGACCCGCGCCGAAGCCGCCGACGAGGCGATCGCCGCGCTCGCGGACCGCGGCTCGCCCGCGCACGACGGGCTCGCCGCCCGGCTCGCCGGCTACGAGGCGGGCGACAGCCGGCTCGAGCTCGAGCTGCAGCCGATGCGCTGGTCGCTGCGGCTCGTGCGCGAGGACGCCAGCGCCTCGCTGGCGGCGCTGTGCGTGACGCGCGCCGCCGACGGCCGCTGGCTGGCCGGCCGCCGCGCCGCGTGGGTCGCCTCGTGGGCCGGGCGCTGGGCGCTCGGCGCCGGCGGCTCGGTCGAGGTCGGCGAGGATCCGGTGGAGACGCTCACGCGCGAGCTCGACGAGGAGTGGTCGGTGGCGCCCGAGCGGCTCTCGGTCGAGGCGCTCGTCTCGCTCCCCAACCGGCTGGCGATGCTGGTCGGCCTCGCGTGGCTGCCCGAGGGCGCCGAGGTCACCCCCGACGCCGAGCACGACGAGCACGCGTGGTGGCCCGCCGATCCCGGCGCGTGGCCGGAGGCCGCCGACCTGTCGCTGCGCCAGATGGCGGCGATCCTGGCATGAACGCGCTCATCGACCGGGACTTTCTCCGCTACTGCAGCTACACCCACTCCGTTGTCTATTCGGTGCTGCTCTGGGCGGCCATCTCTGGGCGGGAGAACCTCGTTGCCGTGCTCGGCTGGGTGCACGGCATCGGCTGGATCCTCATGTCCCTGCTCTGCCTCGAGGCCGTGCGCCGGCGGGTGATCCCCACGTGGCTGGGCGTGATGGTCGCCGTGGTCGGCGGCTTCGGCCCGTTCGCCGGGAGCATCGGGTTCTACCTGGACGAACGCAAGATTCGTGACCAAGGTAGGGCGCCCCGGCCCGCCGCCGAAAAGGTATCCTGAGGAACCTGAATGGCAGTTGAGACCACGGTAGAGGTCGTGATGCCCGCGATGGGCGACTCGGTTTCCGAGGGCACCGTCCTGGAGTGGCATAAACGGGAGGGCGACCAGGTCTCTGAGGACGAGACGCTGGTCGAGATCTCGACCGACAAGGTCGACGCCGAGGTTCCCGCCCCCGCGACCGGCACCATCGTCAAGGTCCACGCCGCCGAGGGCGACACCGTCCACGTCGGCGCCGTGCTGGCGGAGATCGCCACCAACGGCGCCGCGCCGGCCCAGGCGCCCGAGGCCGAGCCGGAGCCCCAGGCCGAGGAGGAGCCCGCCGGCGAAGCCGTCGAGATCACCATGCCGGCGATGGGCGAGTCGGTCTCCGAGGGCGTGATCCTCGAGTGGGCCAAGCAGCCCGGCGATGCCGTGGAGGCCGACGAGACGATCGTCGAGATCTCCACCGACAAGGTCGACGCCGAGGTCCCGGCCCCCGCCTCCGGCGTGATGGAGGAGATCCTCGCCAACCCGGGCGACACCGTGACCGTCGGCCAGGTCATCGGCCGCATGAAGTCCGGCGGCAACGGGGCGACGCCCGCCGCCGCGGCCGCCGCGCCGCCCGCCCAGGCCACCCCCGAGCCGGTCGCGGAGCCAGAGCAGGGCGAGGAGGTCCTGCCGGACGGCATCCGCATCTCCCCCGTCGCGCGCCGTGTCGCCGCCGCGGAGGGCATCGACCTCTCGAACGTCCACGGCAGCGGCCCCGGCGGCCGCATCCTCAAGGCCGACGTCCTGGGCAGCAACGGCAGGGCCGCTGCCGCACCGGCGGCGCCGCCGCAGGAGAACGCGACGCTGATCAAGGGCGCATCGGCGATGCTCGCGCGCTACATGGACGAGTCGCGGTCGATCCCGACCGCCACCTCGTTCCGCACGCTCACCGTCACCACGCTCGACGCGCGCCGCAAGGAGCTCAAGGCCGCCGGCCACAAGGTTTCCTTCACGCATCTGATCGCCTACGCGATCGCCCGCGCCGCCACCGAGCAGATGCCGGTCATGGCCCATCACTTCGCCGAGATCGACGGCAAGCCGCACCGCGTCGACGACGCCGCGGTCAACCTCGGCATCGCGGTCGACGTCGAGAAGAAGGACGGCGGCCGCACGCTGATGGTCCCGGTCATCCGCGACGCGGGGCGCCTGAGCTTCTCCGGCTTCCTCGGCGCGTTCAACGACCTGATCGCCCGCGCCCGCGAGAACAAGCTCACCGCCGACGACCTGCAGGGCGCCAACCTCTCGCTCACGAACCCCGGCGGGATCGGAACGATCGCTTCCGTTCCCCGGCTCATGACCGGCCAGGGCACGATCGTCGCCACCGGCTCGATCGGCTACCCGCCCGGCCTCGGCGCGATCGGCCAGATGATCGGCGCCGAGAAGGTGATGACGATGACGTCGACGTACGACCATCGGGTCATCCAGGGCGCCGAGTCCGGCCAGTTCCTCCAGGTCGTCGAGGCCTACCTGCAGGGCGAGCACGGCTTCTACGAGGCGGTCTTCCAGGACCTCGCCGCCGAGCTGGGCGACGCCCCGCAGCCGCCCGCGCCGGCCGCCACCGCCGCCATGCAGCGCGACACCCCGACGACGCCGGCGGAGCCCTCCGGCCCGCCCGACGAGGCGCTGCTCCAGGCCGTCCAGGCCGCGGTGTCGCTCATCAAGGCGCACCGCATGCACGGCCATCTGGCCGCGAAGCTCGACCCGCTCCAGTCCGAGCCCGAGGGCGACCCGGCGCTCGATCCGGAGCCGCTCGGCCTCACACCCGAGGTGATGGCGCAGATCCCCGCGCGGATCCTGCGCGTCGGCGTCCCCGGCGCCACGCTGGCCGACGCCCTCCCGCACCTGCGCGAGACCTACTGCGGCACGATCGCGTACGAGATCGAGCACATCTCCTCGCACCGCCAGCGCACCTGGCTGCGCGAGAAGATCGAGACCGGCGCCTTCCGCAAGCCGCTCACCAACGACGAGGCGACCGCGCTGCTGCGCCGCCTGACGATGGTCGACTCGCTCGAGCGCTTCATGCACAAGGCCTACCTGGGCCAGAAGCAGTTCTCGATCGAGGGCCTCGACATGACGGTCCCGATGCTCGACGAGATGATCCAGCTCTCGGCGGCCAACGGCGCGCGCGAGGTCGTGATCGGCATGGCCCACCGCGGCCGGCTCAACGTGCTCGCCCACAACCTCGGCCGCGCCTACGAGACGATCTGGCGCGAGTTCGAGGGCGCCTCCTCGATCGAGGCTGTGACCACGATCCCGCAGGGCGGCACCGGCGACGTCAAGTACCACCACGGCGCCCAGGGCACCTACCAGCTGCCCGACGAGTCGTCCGTGATCGTGCGGCTGGAGTCGAACCCGAGCCACCTCGAGTACGTCTCGCCGGTCGTCGAGGGCGCCACGCGCGCGGTCCAGACCACGCGCCAGGGCCCGCACGCCCACATCGACAACAACGCGGCGATGCCGATCATCCTGCACGGCGACGCCGCGATGCCGGCGCAGGGCGTCGTCTCGGAGACGCTCAACCTGCAGGCGCTCGACGGCTACCAGGTCGGCGGCACGCTGCACCTGATCCAGAACAACCAGGTCGGCTTCACCACCGACCCGGAGGAGGCGCGCTCGACCCGGTGGGCCTCCGACCTCGCCAAGGGCTTCGACGTCCCGATCATCCACGTCAACGCCGACGACGTGGCAGCCTGCATCTCCGCCGTCCGCCTCGCCTTCGCGTTCCGCCAGGAGTTCGGCCACGACGTCGTCATCGACCTGATCGGCTACCGCCGCTGGGGCCACAACGAGGCCGACGAGCCCGCCTACACGCAGCCCGAGATGGCCGCGAAGATCAAGGACAAGAAGCCGGTCCGCGACGTCTTCGCGCAGCAGCTCATCGATCGCGGCGTGCTCTCCCAGGAGGAGGCCGACGAGATCCAGAAGGAGATCTGGGACGGGATGGCCGCGCGCCATCGCGAGCTCAAGGAGGATCTCTCGCACGCCTCGGCCGAGCAGCCCACCGGCGGCTACCAGCTCGACCGCTCGCCGTCGCCCGAGGTCAAGACCGCCGTGTCGGCCGAACGTCTCGTGGGGCTCAACGACGACCTCCTGCGCATTCCGGAGGGCTTCAACGTCCACCCGAAGCTGCTCAAGCAGCTCGAGCGCCGGCGCGAGACGGTCGGGCCCGACGGCGGCATCGACTGGGCGCACGCCGAGGCGCTCGCGTTCGCCTCGCTGCTCAGCGAGGGCACGCCGGTCCGCCTCACCGGCCAGGACGTCGAGCGCGGCACGTTCTCCCAGCGCCACCTGGTGCTGCACGACGTCAAGACCGGCCAGCGCGTCTCCCCGATCCAGCAGCTGCCGGGGGCGCTCGCCCCGATGGAGCTGCACAACTCGCCGCTGTCGGAGATCGCCTGCCTCGGCTTCGAGTACGGCTACTCGATGGAAGCGCCGGAGACGCTCGTGCTGTGGGAGGCCCAGTTCGGCGACTTCGTCAACTCGGCCCAGGTGATCGTCGACCAGTTCATCATCAGCGCGCTGGCCAAGTGGGGCCAGACCACGCGCCTGACGCTGCTGCTGCCGCACGGCTACGAGGGCTCCGGCCCCGAGCACAGCTCCGCGCGGCTCGAGCGCTTCCTCTCGCTCGCCGCCGAGGGCAACATGCGCGTCGCGAACCTCACCACGCCGGCCCAGTACTTCCACCTGCTGCGCCGCCAGGCGCGGGTCGCCAAGCAGCGCCCGCTGATCATCATGACCCCGAAGTCGCTGCTGCGGCTGCCGCAGGCGACCTCGCGGATCGAGCACCTCTCCGAGTCGCGCTTCTTCCCGGTGCTGAGCGAGCCGCGGATCGACGAGGAGAAGGTCACCCGCCTCGTGCTCTGCTCGGGCAAGATCTTCTACGACCTCAAGGGCCACGCCACGCGCGAGAACAACGAGGGCGTCGCGATCTCGCGGGTCGAGCTCCTCTACCCCTTCCCGCAGACCCAGATCGAGGAGGAGATCTCGCGCTACCCCAACCTGCGCGAGGTCGCCTGGGTCCAGGAGGAGCCGCGCAACATGGGCGCCCGCGCCCACATGTCGCCGCGGATGCTGCAGATGCTGCCCTCCTCGCTCGAGTTCGGCTACATCGGCCGGCCCGAGCGCGCGTCGCCGGGCGAGGGCTACCCGGCCGCCCACACGCAGGAGCAGACGCGCATCATCCGCACCGCGCTGGATCTCTCGATCCCGGTGTCGGTCAACCCGGCCAAGGCGCCGGGCGAGCGTTAGCTGGACGTCCGCCGGCGAACATCAACGGCGGCTGGGTAAGGGATGGGCTCGAACGCCGTTCGAGCCCACGAGTGTCATCTCGATGGTCACTATGTCGGATCGAGCTGACATTCGTGGTCGCCGCGGCCGCACGGACCCGCTTCCCACCCAGCCCGCCGTTGACCTTCGCCCGCTGACCGCGGGCGGCGGATGCAAGGTCGCTGGCAAGCGCAACCCTCGGGGCCCGCCCGTGTCGCATGGGGAGACGTACACCCCAGACAGGGAGGCACCACTTATGTCCGGGAGGACACTCCGCTACATCCTGATCGGCGGGCTCGTGCTCGCGATCGGCGTTCCGGCCGTCGCGATGGGCTACGGCGAGGGGCGCGCGCTGATCATCGGCAAGCGCAACCCGAGCGGGTACCACACGTTCAAGTCCGAGACCCAGGTGATCGGCGACGTGAGCACGTACGCCACGCGCCAGTCCAACAAGAAGATCGGCGACGGCGGCGGCGCGATCTACGGCTGCCGTTCGGACGTCGGCCACGAGCCGTGCATCCTCGCGCGGAACCTGCGCAACGGCCGCGCGTTCCAGTTCGAGACTTCGGGCAAGGAAGGCGGCTACATCAAGACCGGCGACAGCTCCGGCGCGCCGTTCACGACCAACGCGACAGGCGTCGCGACCGGCCTCAACGCCGACAAGGTCGACGGCCGTGACGGGAGCGACCTCGCCTCCCCGTCCGACTCGCTGTTCGCCGCCGTCAACGCCGACGGCACGCTCGCCGGCGGTGGCCCCGAGGCCACCGGCTCGAGCAGGACCGACGCGGCCGCGGAGACCTACACGGTCACGTTCAACAAGGACGTGAGCAAGTGCTCCTACACCGCGAACGTCACCGGTAGCTCGGCCGACTTCTCCCTCGGCGTCGAGGGCGGTCCGGCCACGAACCAGGTGCGCGTCGACCAGCGCAACACCGTGGACGGCAACAACGGCCGCCCGTTCCACCTGCAGGTGATCTGCTGACCCAGGTCTAGCTCGAGCTCAGCTCTCGCCGGACGCGCTCGCCCGCAGGGGCGAAGTCCGGCGAGAGCCGTTCGAGCAGCGTGAACCAGCCGGGGTGCAGCTCGATCGCCCGGCGCACCGCGGCCATCCCCGACTGGATGTCGCCGGCGTGAACCTGCGCCAGCCCGGCCCAGAACAGCAGCTCGTCGGATTCCGGCGCCAGCTCGGCGGCCCGCAAGTAGAGCCCGCCGGCCTCCTCGGCGCGGTCGGAGGCCATCAGCTCATCGGCCTCGCCCGCGAGCTCGTAGGCGCGCGCGAGCCGCAGCAGCCGCCCGAGCTCCTCGACCGGCTCCTCGTGGTCCTCGACGCGCAGCTCGAAGCGCGCACGCCACGGCTCGCCCTCGCGCGGCACGACCACCAGCGCCGAGGACTGGCGGCCGCGGACGTCGCCGCCCTCGCCCTCGGCGGCGTGCAGCGCGGCCATCAGGCGGTCGGCGAGGTCGCCCGCCGCGGCCTCGAAGCCCGCGACCATCGCGACGGGGACGGTCTCGCGCTCCATCATGTTCGCCTGCGCGGTGACGTGTGGGCCGGTCGCATGGCCGGCGCAGGGGATGCAGCTCTCGCCGGTGTGGACGGCGACCTCGCCGGCGCCGTCGACGATCCCGACCTGGCGCACCGCCGCCAGCTCGTCAGGCCCGAGCAGCCCGCGCAGCGCCGCCTCGGCGGACTCCCCGGCCGCCAGGCGGTCGAGCCCGTGCGGGCCGTGGGCCGGCTCGACCACCGACTGCGTGGCGACCGCGCCGATGCCGGGGCGCGCCCAGATGCACAGCGAGCCGACCGAGAACCAGTGCGAGTGCACGGCCGCGCCGTGCTCGCCGGTTTCGGGGTCGTACGCGACGATCGAGTACGTGCCGTGCCGCACGGCGCGCGACGATACCCGGATGAGCGAGCGCGAGCAGGCCGTCCTGCGCCGGATCCGCGACACCCCCGAGGGCTTCGTCCGCGCCTACGGCGACGTCTCGCCCGGCGCCCCGCGGTTCGCCGGCGCGGTCCTCTCCGTCTGCGACGACCCGACCGTGCCCTGGCACCGGATCGTGCGGGCTGACGGATCGCTTGCAAAGGGCGAGCGCCAGCGCCGTTTGCTGGAGGCCGAAGGCGTGCCATTCCGCGGCGAGCGGGTGGACATGCGTATCGCTCGGCTGCCCTGATCTTCAAGTCCCCTCAACCCGCTACGAAGCGCTGCCGATGGGATCACCATGGCCCGCGCGCGCGAGAGGAAGGACCCCGTCTTCGAGCGGCTGGCCGCCCTGGCCGCGAGCGTGCTCGGCGCGCCGATGGCCATCGTGACCGGCGCGCAGGAGCAGACGCTGGCCCAGGTCGGCTCCGCCGAGCTGGCGCGCCTGGTGCACGCGGCGGGCCCGGGCGTCGTCGACGACGCCCGCGAGGACGAGCAGACCCAGAGCCTCGCCGCCGTCAAGGCCGGCACGGTGCTGGCCTACGCCGGCGTCCCGCTCGCGCTGCCCGGCGGCGCGATCGGGGTGCTGGCCGTCGCCGACGTGAAGCCGCGCGATTGGAAGCGCCGGGAGACCCTGGTGCTCGAGGAGCTCGCGCAGTCCGCGCGGGCCGAGCTCGAGCTGCGCGGCGAGCTCGAGGAGCTGCAGCGCCTGCGCGGCCTGTTCGAGACCGCGCCCGTCGCGATCTCCGCCCACGACCTCGAGGGCCGCTCGCTGCTCCGCAACCCCGCCGCCGAGCAGCTCGGCGGCGACAAGCCGCTGAACGTCGTCGAGTTCCCCCTCACCGACCTCACGGGCGAGGCCTACGGCACTGGCGCGATCGGCGTGCCCGAGGCGCCGCAGCGCTTCGTGCACGCGTTCGACGACGCGCCGACCGGGATGGCGATGATCGGCACCGACGGGCGCTTCCGCCTCGTCAACGCCGCGCTCTGCAAGCTGCTGGGCCGCACCGAGGCCGAGCTGCTCCAGCGCACGCTCGCCAAGACCATCCACCCCGAGGAGTGGAGCGGGCGCAAGCGCCTGTTCGAGCGCATGCTCACCGGCGAGATCCGCACCCACCAGACGCAGGGCCGGGTCGTCACCGGCCAGGGCGAGGCGCGCTGGATGCTCGTCAACGCCACCGCGCTGACCGACGGTGACGGCTGGCCGACCGAGTTCTTCGTCCAGTTCCAGGACATCACCGAGCAGGCGCGCGGCCAGCAGCTGCTCGGCGCGCGCCACGACGTCACGCGCGTGCTCGCGCAAGCCACGGGCGTCGAGCAGGCCGCGCCGCTGCTGCTCGAGGCGCTGGGCGCCAACCTCGGCTGGGAGGTCGGCACGCTGTGGCTCGCCGACGAGGATTCGGGCGAGCTGGGCGCGATCGCGAGCTGGCGCCACCGGGCGTACGACGGCGACCTCCCGGCGGTCGGCGAGCTCGCGCTCGAGGACCTGCCGGTGCGCGTGACGCACTCCGGCCAGCCGGTGTGGACCGAGGCGCTGATGGCGGGCGCCGCCTCCCCGCGGGCGTCGGCGATCGCCGCGGCCGGGCTCTCGGGCGCCGTCTGCCTGCCGATCGTGGCCGGGGACGGCTGCCTCGGCGCGATGGAGTTCTACTGCCGCGAGCTCGAGGAGCCCGACGAGCAGCTGCGCGAGCTGCTCGCCACCATCGGCATGCCGATCGGCCTCTTCATCGAGCGCGCCCGCGCGACCCGCGCGCTGGCGGCCGCCCGCGACGAGGCGCTCGAGGCGACGCAGATGAAGTCGCAGTTCCTGGCCACCATGAGCCACGAGCTGCGCACGCCGATGAACGGCGTGATCGGGATGGCCGAGCTGCTGCTCGGCACCGACCTGAGCGAGGAGCAGCGCCGCTACGCGGGCATGGTGCTCTCGTCGGGCGACGCGCTGCTGACGATCATCAACGACATCCTCGACCTGTCGAAGATCGAGGCCGGCAAGCTCGAGCTCGAGCACGCGGAGTTCGACCTCTCCGAGGCGGTCGACGCCGCCGTCGAGCTGCTCTCCGAGCAGGCGCGCGGGAAGGGGCTCGACCTGCGCGCCTTCATCGAGCGCCGCGCGCCGCGGCAGGTGGTGGGCGATCGCTTCCGCCTCCAGCAGGTGGTCACCAACCTCCTCTCCAACGCGGTCAAGTTCACCTCCGAGGGCGCGATCACCGTGCGCGTGACCGAGGGCGAGCCGACGCGGCGCGGGCAGCGCGTGCGCTTCGAGGTCGCCGACACCGGCATCGGCATCGAGCCGGCCGCCGTCGCGCGCCTGTTCGAGCCCTTCAACCAGGCCGACTCGTCGACCACGCGCACCTACGGCGGGACGGGCCTGGGCCTGAGCATCTGCAGCGAGCTGGTGGAGATGATGGGTGGCGAGATCGGCGCCCACGGCGAGCCCGGCCGCGGCAGCACGTTCTGGTTCACCGCCGACCTGGCGCTGCCGGAGCCGGCAGCCGAGCCCGAGCCCGCCGCGCCGGAGCCGGCGCCCGCCGAGGTCGCGATCCTGGTCGTCGACGACAACGCGGTCAACCGCATGGTCGCCGCCGAGATGCTGCGCAAGCGCGGCCACCGCGTCGAGGTGGCCAAGGACGGCGCGGAGGCAGTGGCGGCCGCGGCGGCCGAGCGGTTCGCGGTCGTCCTGATGGACTGCCACATGCCGATCATGGACGGCTACGAGGCGACCCGCGCGATCCGCGCCGCCGAGGGCGAGGGCGAGCGCACTGCCATCGTGGCGATGACCTCCGACACCGTCGACAGCGTGCGCGACGCCTGCTTCGAGGCCGGCATGGACGACTACCTGGCCAAGCCCGTGAGCGGCGAGGATCTGAACGAGGCGATCGAGCGCTGGCGGCCGGCGGTCGAGAAGTCCGACCTCGACCTCGGGGTGTTGAGCCGGCTGACGAGCGACACCGGCGGGGCGCCCGACCTCGTCGGCCTGTTCCGCGAGGACTCCAAGCGCGAGCTCGCGCAGGTGGCCGACGCGCTACGCGACCGCGACGCCCAGGCCCTCGCCCGCGCCGCCCACGCGCTGAAGGGCTCGAGCGGCCAGCTCGGCGCCGCCCGCACAGAGTCGATCGCCGCGCAGCTGCAGGCGGTCGCCGAGACCGGCGAGCTCGGATCGGCCAAGGCGCTGCTGCGCCGGCTCGAGACCGCGGTCGACGCCGCCCAGTCCGCGCTCTCGAGCGCGCTGCCGGAGGAGAACGGGTCGAAGTAGCCTCTGGGGCGATGTGGCTCCAGCGGGAGATCTCGCTGCGCCCGCCCGGGCGCGGCTTCTACCTCGTCACGCGCGAGGTCGTCGGCGAGCTGCCCGAGCTCGGCGAGCTGCGGGTCGGGTTGCTGCACCTGTTCATGCTCCACACCTCGGCCTCGCTGACGCTGAACGAGAACGCCTCGCCGGACGTGCGGCGTGACTTCGAGTCGTACTTCGACGAGGCCGTCCCCGAGGACGCGCCGTACTGGACGCACACCGACGAGGGCCCGGACGACATGCCCGCGCACATCAAGTCGTCGGTGCTCGGGCCGTCTCTGTCGCTGCCGGTCGCCGACGGCCGGCTCGCGCTCGGCACGTGGCAGGGGATCTACCTGTGCGAGCACCGCGACCGGCCGAGCGGGCGGCGGGTGCTCGCGACGCTCTGGGGAGAAGAGACCTAGAGCCCGCGCCAGACGGGGTCGCGCTTCTCGGCGAAGGCGGTGGCGCCCTCGCGCGCGTCCTGGGAGCCGAAGACCGGGTCGGTGATCTCGGCCTGGCGCTGCCACATCTCGGCGGCGGGCCAGCCCGGCGCCTCGACGAGGATGCGCTTGGAGGCCGCGAGCGCCAGCGGACCGTTGACCGCGATCTTGGCGGCGAGCTCGCGCGCTCCGGCGACCGCCTCGCCGGGTTCGGTCAGTCGGTTGACGAGACCGTGCTCGGCGGCGCGCTCGGCGCTGATCGGCTCGCCGGTCAGCGTCAGCTCCATCGCCACGTGGTAAGGGATGCGGCTCGGCAGGCGCAGCAGCGCGCCGCCGGCGGCGACCAGCGAGCGCTTGACCTCGGGGATGCCGAGCTTCGTGCCGCGCGAGGCGACGATCAGGTCGCACGCGAGCGCGATCTCGAAGCCCCCGGCCACCGCGAAGCCCTCGACCGCCGCGATGATCGGCTTGCGGGGCGGGCCCTGCACGATGCCCGCGAAGCCGCGGTGCTCGACGAACATGCTCTCGCCGGCCACGAACGCCTTCAGGTCCATGCCGGCGGAGAAGCCCTTGCCGGCGCCGGTGAGGATGCCGACGCGCAGGTCGTCGTCATCGTCGAGCCGGTCGAGCGCCGCGCCGATCCCGTTCGCGATCGCGGCGTTGACCGCGTTGCGCTGGTCGGGCCGGTTGAGCGTGATCAGGAGGACGCCGTCCTCCACCTCGGTGAGCACCGCCTCGTCAGCCATGGCCGGGCAGCCTACCCAGCGAGCGCGCGGAGGTGCGCCCGTAGGCGGGCGCGGCGAGGATGGGGCGCGCGGGGCGGCGACGCGGTGGCGGCCGGCGTGGGAGTCGCCGTCACGGTCGGCGTGGCGGTGGCCTCCGGCGTCGGCGTGGCCGTCGGCACCGGCGTCGCCGCCGGCGCCGCGACGGGGGCGGCCGGAACCGGCGCGACCGCCGCGGGCGGCGGCGCGAGCTCGGCCGTCGCCCACGCCTTCAGCTTCCTCGCACCGCCGACCGACGCGGACGCCCGCGGGACGAGCGGCTCGACGCGCTCGAGCCGCAAGACGAGCCGGCCCGACAGCCCGCCGAGGCGGTCGAGCTGCGCGGGGTCGGTGTCGAGGCGCAGCGTGTCGCCCACGGCGCGCAGGTAGCTGACCTGGGCGCGCAGCGCGCTCCGCGCGGCCGGGACGCCGGCGTTCGCGAGCGCGGTCCTGGTCGCCGTGAGAGCGGCGTCGGTCCGCTCCAGCGCGGCGCCCGGGTCCGACCCGGGGACGAGCTCGGTCAGCTCGGCCGTGACCCGCCGGTTGGCACGCAGCGCGGGGGCGAGGTCGTGGCGCACGCGCTCGGCGAGCGACGGGCCCTTCGGGGCCGGCGCCGCCGCGGCGGGCGGCGGCTCCTCCCCGGAGAGGAGCGAGAGCCCGGCCGCCCCGGCGAGCACCAGGGTCGCGGCCGTGACGGCGAGGAGCGAGAGCGCGCGGGGGCGGCGAGATCGGCGGGACGGATCCGGCGCCGCCGGCATAGGCAGGTCGGGCTCGGCGGAAATCGGCTCCGCCGAAGGCGCGTCCGGCGCAGCCGGCATCGGCTCCGCCGTGGGTACATCCGGCTGCGCGGAAATCGGAGCCGGTGTAGGCGCGTCCGGCGCCGCGACCGGGAGCAGCGCCGCCGGAGGCACGTCGGGCACCGCAGTGACGACCGACACGTAGCCCCAGGTCGCTCCCGGCTCAGGCAGCGCCGCGGCCCGGCGCCAGCGCGGGCCCAGCTCGTCGGCCACTTCGCCCTCCAGCCGGTCCCAGGCGTCGGCGGCGGAGGCGGGGCGGGCAGCGGGGTCCTTCGCGAGCATCGCGTGGACCCACGCGACGACGCCGGGCGGAAGGTCCTCGCGGACGCGGCCGAGCGGCGCCGGCTCGTCGTTGGCGTGGCGGAGCATCAGCGCCATCGGGGCGTCGACGCCCTCGTAGGGGTGGCGGCCGGTGAGCAGCTCGTAGGCGATCAGCCCGGTGGCGTAGAGGTCGGTCGCCGGCGTGACCGCCGTGCCCATCACCTGCTCCGGCGCCATGTAGGCCGGCGTCCCGACGATGGCGCCTGTCGCGGTCCGCAGCTCGGTCATCTGCAGCTGGCCGAGCGCCTTGGCGATCCCGAAGTCGGCGACCTTGGCGTGCCCGTCGACGGTCAGCAGCACGTTCTCGGGCTTGAGGTCGCGGTGCACGATCCCCTGCGCGGCCGCCTCGGCGAGCCCGCCCAGCACGCCCTCGAGCACGCCCGCGACGTGCGCGAGCGTCAGCCGGCCCACGAGCGGCCGCAGCGATCCCCGCTCGAGGTACTCCATGGCGATGAACGGCGCGCCGTCGTGCTCGAAGTACTCGATCACCGACACCACGCTCGGATGGTTGAGCGCGCCGGCGACGCGGGACTCCTGCAGGAAGCGCCTGGCGAACGCGGCGTCGGCGGCGTGAGCCGGGTGCAGCTCCTTGAGCGCCACCTCGCGATCGAGCGCGCGCTGGCGGGCGAGATGGACGGTCGCCATGCCACCGCGGCCGAGCTGGCGCACGATCTCGTAGCGGCCGACGACACGGGCTGGGTCCGGCGTCATGTCCCTGGGAACGCCCGCCCCAGGGCTTTATTCCGAGCGCGCGAGCCCCCGCTAGCCGAACAGCGTGAGCGCGGGCTCGCGCTCGCCGCGCAGCACGGCGAGGTCGACCTCGACCCAGCCGATCCCACGCGACTCCGCCAGCACCCGCGCCTGCGGCTTGACCACCTGCGCGGCGAGGATGCCGCGGCACTCGCCGAGCGCCGGGTCGAGCCGGATCCGCTCGACGTAGCGCGTGAGCTGCTCGACCGCGTCGATCGTGCCGATGCGCTTGATCTCCACCGCGATCCAGCCGTCGTCGTCGTCGCGGCACATGAGGTCGACCGGCCCGATGTCCGTCGGCCACTCGCGCCGCACGAGCCGGAAGCCCTCGCCGCACCAGCCGGGCGCGGCCGCGAGCGCCTCCTGCAGGTGGGCCTCGACGCCGTCCTTCTCCAGGCCCGGGTCGCTCTCCATATCGTGCGTGGAGTCGGAGATCACCTCGGCGAGCCGGATCTCGAGCTTGTCGTCGCCCTTGAGCTTGCGCACGACGATCAGCTCCTCCGACTCCTCGATCACCGTCGGCGGCGTCATCCAGTTGAGCGGCTTGTAGCCGCCGGCGTCGGCGTGGACGAGCACGGAGCCGTCGGCCTTCATCATCAGCAGCCGCAGCGCCTCGGGCAGATGGGCGGTCAGGCGGCCGGTGTAGTCGACGGTGCAGCGGGCGACGATCAGGCGCATGGAGCAGGCGACGTTAGCCGCTCTCGCGGACGCGGCGCAGCTTGTCTCGCCGGTCACATCGTCGCCGGCCGCGACGTCATCTGGGTATGAACCTCACTCAGAACCCACATCACGAACGACGGTGGCTGATTCTCGGCGTAATCGCCATCGCCCAGCTCATGGTCGTGCTCGACGCCACGATCGTGAACATCGCGCTGCCCTCCGCGCAGCGCGACCTCGGCTTCTCCGACGACTCCCGGCAGTGGGTCGTCACCGCCTACGCCCTCGCGTTCGGCTCCCTGCTCCTGCTCGGCGGCCGCCTCGGCGACCTGTTCGGCCGCAAGTGGGCGTTCGCCGGCGGCCTGCTCGGCTTCGCCACCGCGTCCGCGGTGGGCGGCGCTGCGGGCTCCTTCGGTGTGCTCGTCGCCGCGCGTGCGACCCAGGGCCTGTTCGGCGCGCTGCTCGCGCCCGCGGCGCTGGCGCTCGTGTCCACCACGTTCACCGACCCCGACGAGCGCGGCAAGGCGTTCGGCGTGTACAGCGCCATCTCCGGCGGCGGCGCAGCGGTCGGGCTGCTGCTGGGCGGCATCCTGACCGAGACGCTCACCTGGCGCTGGTGCCTGTACGTGAATCTGCTGTTCGCGATCCCCGCCGCGCTGGCGGCGATCCGCCTGCTGGTCAACGAGGCGCGCCACGACCGCCCGCCGCTCGACCTGCCGGGCACGGCGACGGCGTCGCTCGGGCTCTTCGCGCTCGTCTACGGCGTCTCCAACTCCGAGATGGAGTCCTGGGGCGATCCGCTGACGATCGCCATGCTCGCCGCTGCCGGAGTGCTGCTGGCGGGCTTCGTGGCGATCGAGTCGCGCGTCGCCCATCCGCTGCTGCCGATGCGCGTGGTGCGCGACCGCACCCGCGGCGGCGCCTACATCGGGCTCGGGCTCGCGGCGAGCGGCATGTACGCGGCCTTCCTGTTCCTGACCTACTACATGCAGCGCACCAAGGGCTTCACGCCGATCGAGAGTGGCCTGGCGTTCCTCCCGATGACCGCGGCGATCGTCACCACGGCGACCGCGGTCAACGTAAGGCTGCTGCGGCGCTTCGGCCCGCGGCCGCTGCTCACGGCCGGGATGGCCTTCGGCGCCGCCGGGATGGCGGGGCTCGCCCAGCTCACGACGGACTCGACCTACGCAGGGCACGTGCTACCGGCGCTCCTGGTGACCGGGGTGGGCCTCGGCGCGGTCTTCGCGTCGACGTTCTCCACGGCGACTTACGGCGTCGAGGCGCGGGACACGGGCGTCGCCTCGGCGACGCTCAACACCATGCAGCAGGTCGGCGGGTCGGTGGGCACCGCGGTGCTGAGCTCGATCTTCGCCAGTGCGATGGCGGGCTACGCGGCAGGCGAGCGCGCCACGCCCGAGCTGCTCGGGGCGGCCGCCGTCCACGGCTACACGGTCGCGTTCTGGGTCGCGTCCGGGATCTTCGCCGTCGGCGCGGTCCTGGTCGCGGCGCTGATCCGGCCGGTGCGGGTGCCGGCTCTCGACCCTCGGCTGGAGCCCGCGCCCGGGCAGGCGTAGAGTCGCCCGCGTGAGCGTCTACAGCACGCCCGCTCTGCGAGTCGGCGTCTTCCGCTGCCCGCCGGGCGACGTGCTGTGGCGCGAGACCAACGACAACATCGGCGAGCGGCCCCACGTGGTCTTCCCGGGCACGGCCGTCGGGCTCGTGCGCGACGGCATGCGGGTGACCGCCACGCCCAACGACGTCGTCTTCTACCGCCCGTTCGAGACCTACGAGCGCACACTGCGCGACGCGCGCGGCGACGTCTGCCTGTTCATCGCCCCCGCTGACCTCGACCTGCCGCCCGCGCCGCTGGGCCGCGCCGACGCGCGCAGCTTCCTGCTCGCCCGGCGCCTCGCGGGCCGGCTCGACGACGCGCTGTTCGTCGAGGAGACCGCGGCGGAGCTGATCGCGCGCGCGGTCCACGGGCCGGTCGCTCCCTCCGGCCTCCGCCCCGCCACGCGCCGGAGCCGCGCCGAGCTGGTCGAGGCCGCCAAGGACCTGCTGCTCGAGCGGCTCGAGCAGCCGCTCTC
Organism: uncultured Solirubrobacteraceae bacterium; assembly: GCA_963722815.1. Lineage (GTDB taxonomy): Bacteria > Actinomycetota > Thermoleophilia > Solirubrobacterales > Solirubrobacteraceae > DASQFQ01. The sequence goes on along the minus strand of CAVROM010000002.1, from coordinate 104,729 downwards.
GCTGGGCGGGCTGGCGAGCGAGCTGTACGTCTCGCCGTACCACCTCACGCGCGTGTTCCGCGAGCACACCGGCCGCACGCTGACCGCCTACCTGCACGACCTGCGGCTGCGCGCGGCGGTCGAGCGCCTGGGCGAGGATTCGCTGTCGCGGATCGCGGCCGACCTCGGCTACTGCAGCCCGTCGCACTTCGCGGATCGCTTCCGCGCCGCCTTCGGCGCCCCTCCCTCGCAAGTGCGCAATCTCATGGAAGCGGAGGCGCGCAGCGGGGCGTAGAACCGCCGCATGATCAAGCGCGCGACGGCCCTGGCGGCCACGCTGGCGCTGGCGGCCCCCGCGGTCGCGCACGCCGGCTTCAAGGAACACGTGAAGGTCCTGTGGCAGTACACGGGGGCGGAGGGCAAGTACTACGCGTGGGGCGTCGCGCCGCTCGAGGACGTCGACCACGACGGCGCCGACGAGGTGATCGCCGGCGAGGTGGGCGTGCCCGGCTCCGACGACCCCGGCGCGGCCTACGTCCAGTCGGGCCGCACCGGCCGCATCCTGCACAAGTTCGTCGGGCAGCCCGGCGACCAGAACGGCTTCGCGATCACCGACGCCGGCGACATCGACCGCGACGGCGTCCACGACGTCCTCAGCGGCGCCCCGCGCCAGAACGCCGACACCGAGGGCCACGCCTACCTCTACTCCGGCCGCACCGGCCGGCTCCTCCACACGTTCGCCGGCGCGACGACCGGTGACGGCTTCGGCAGCGCCGTCACGAGCGCGGACGTCAACCGCGACGGCCGCAACGACCTCGTGATCGGCGCGGCGTTCGCGCCCGGCGGCGGCCTGGCCTCCGTCTACTCGGGCCGCACCTTCAAGCTGCTCTACACGATCCCGCCGCCCGACACGACGCACCGGTTCGGCTACGGCACCGGGATGACCGACGACCTCGATCGCGACCACATCCCCGACCTGATCGTGGGCGGCGGCGGGACGGCCTACGTGTTCTCGGGGCGCGACGGCCACCTGCTCTTCCCCCTGCCCGGCCCGGCGGCTCCGCGGCAGTTCGGCACCTTCTTCCTCGCCGGCGTGGGCGACCTCAACCACGACCACGTCCCCGACCTCTACGGCGGCGACTACGCGGCCGGGGACGGCGGGGCGCTCGGCGGCTTCGCGGCCGTGTACTCCGGCCGCGACGGCACGCCGCTGCACTCGTGGATCGGCGCGGCCGGGGACGGACTCGGCCCCGGCCGCGGCGCCGGCGACGTCAACCACGACCACGTCAACGACATCTCGGTCGGCTCGTACACCAACAGCGACGGCGCGCCAGGCGCCGGGAAGATCCAGATCTTCTCCGGCCGCAGCGGGCGCACGCTGCGCACGATCACGTCGACCACCGAGGGGGAGAACCTCGGCTTCGACGCGGTCGGGATCGGCGACGTCAACCGCGATCACCGGCCGGACCTGCTGGCGTCGGCGGCCGAGGGCGACACGCTCTACGTGATCGCGGGCAACGGCCGGCGCTGACGCTCGCGGGGGCGGCTACCGTGTTGCCGGATGCGCCTCGAACGTTGGAGAGCCGCGAAGCGGTGGCGTCGGCGCGCGCCGACGCTGTCGCTGTGCGTGATCACGGCGGGCGAGCCCGCCCGGGTGCGGCGGCTGCTGGAGGCGTGGCGCCCGCACGTCGACGAGGTCTTCGTCGCGCTCGACGAGCGCGGTCCGCACGAGGCGATCGCGCGCGCCGTCGCCGACCTCGCCGACCGCACGGCGATCCTGCCGGCGATGTCGGGGATGGAGCGGTACCTCGGCTGGGCGCACGCCCAGTGCACGGGCGACTGGATCCTGCGCGTCGACGACGACGAGCTGCCGAGCCGGGCGTTGTGCGCGGCGCTGCCCTCGCTGCTCGCCGAGCGCGAGCTGACGCACGTCTGGCTCCCGCGCCGCTGGGTGCATCCGAATCCGGGCGAGGCGATCGCGCAGGGCCTGTGGGAGCGCGACATCCAGGTCCGCCTCGTGCGCAACCAGCCCGGGATCTGGCGCCTCTCCGGGCAGACGCGCTCGAACATCCGCGTCGACGGCGCCGGCCGCATCGCCGACGCGCCGCTGCTGCACCTCGTGCTGCTGCTCACGGATGCGGAGCGCCGGCGCGCGAAGGCCGACTGGTACGAGCGCGCCCGGCCCGGGATCACCGACGACGAGGGCGCGCCGATCAACCACGTGTTCGTCCCTGAGGACGTCAAGGACCTCCGGCTCGCGCCGATGGACCCGGAGGACGCGCGCGCCGTGGCCGCGTTCCTCGCGCCGCTCGGGGGGCGCACCCGGGGCGCCGACGGCGGCGCGCGCGGGCGCCGCTGCGTCCCGCGGGCGCCGAGGTGGAGCGGTTCAACGAGGACCGCCCCGTGCTGCCCACCGCGTACGCCGCGCGGGTGCGGCTCGTGCACCCGGTCCGCCCGATGGCCGCCGAGACCGCCCACCACGTAGAGGTCGAGGTCACGAACCTCGGCGACGCCTGGTGGCCGCGCGGGCCCGAGCCGCAGCCCGAGATCTCCGTTGGACACCGCTGGCGCACGCTGGACGGCACCGAGCTCGAGATCCCGACGTTGCGGACACCGTTCACCGAGACCGTGGCACCGGGCGCGACCACGCGCCTGACCGTGGCGATCCAGGCGCCGCCGCAGGTCGGCGAGCTCGAGCTGGTGGTCGACGTCGTCCACGAGTGGGTGCGCTGGCTTGCGGGCGAGGCGACCCAGCGCGTGACCGTCACCCCGCCCTACGACGAGCTGTTCTTCGCCGACATGCGCTCGGGCTCGCGCCGTTCAGCCGAGGCCGTGCTCCCGCGGCTGCTCGAGCTCGCGCCGGCCCGCAGCCTCGTCGACCTCGGGTGCGGATGGGGAAGCTGGATGCGCACGGCGCTCGACCTCGGCGTCGAGGAGGTGGTGGGGTTCGACGGCGAGTGGGTCGAGCCCGAGAAGCTCGAGGTGCCCGCGACCGCCTTCCGGCGCGCCGACCTCGCCGCGCCGCTCGAGCTGGACGGCAGCTACGACCTCGCGATCTCGCTCGAGGTCGCCGAGCACCTGCCGGAGAGCGCGGCCGCGGGTCTCGTGGCGGAGCTTGCCGGTGCCGCGCCCGTCGTCGCCTTCTCGGCGGCGATCCCGGGCCAGGGCGGGTTCGGGCACGTCAACGAGCAGTGGCCCGCGTATTGGGCCGAGCACTTCGCTCGCCACGGCTTCGAGCCGGTCGACGCGCTGCGCCCACTGCTGTGGGACGACCCGGACGTCGAGCGGTGGTATGCGCAGAACATCGTGATCTACGTGAGCGCCGAAGGCTTCCGCCGCCACCCCGCGCTCGCCGCGCATCCGCAGCGCGGGCGGGCGCCGCTGAGCCTCGTCCACCCACGCCGCGTGGCGGGCGAGGTGCACGACCTCTCGCACGCCACCCAGCCGGACCGGGCGTCGCTGCTGGCATTGCACGCGGCGGTCGCCGAGCGCGGGCCGTTCCGCTACCTCGAGATCGGCTCGCACCTCGGCGGCTCACTGCAGGCGCTCGTCGCCGACCCGCGCTGCACCGAGATCGTCTCGATCGACACCCGCCCGGACAGCCAGCCCGACGACCGCGGCGGGCGCTTCGCCTACGACGACAACAGCACCGAGCGCATGTGCGGCCTGCTCGACGAGGTGCCGGGTGCCGACCTGAGCAAGCTGCGGACGTTCGAGGTTGGCACCGACGAGCTTCCCGTCGAGGAGCTGCCCGGCCCGCCCGCGCTGTGCCTGATCGAGGGCGAGCACACGCGCGAGGCCGCCCTGCGCGACGCGCGCTTCTGCCTCGAGCGCTGAACGGCACCGGCATCATCGCGTTCCACGACAGCAACGTCGTCCAGTCCGCGATCGACGACTTCGTGCGCTCGCTGGGCGAGCGCCCGCACGCGGCGTTCCAGCTCCCCGACTCGGTCGCGGTGGTCCAGGTGGGCGCCGACGACCTCCCGCACTCGCCGTGGGTGCAGCGCGCGCTGGCGCGCTGAGTACGCTGCCGCGATGGACGCCGCGGAGATCACCCACGCATACGCCCCGCGGTTCGCGGAGTTCATCTCCGACGAGCGCTACGGCGACTGGCGCTTCAAGCTCTACGGCCTCGCCGACCCGGCGAAGGGCGTGCGCCCGGAGCTGCTCGACGCGACCCGCGAGCGCGCCGAGGCGAGCCTCCCGGCCGAGGGCTACGGCGCCGCGTTCGGGATCGCGCACGACGCCGCCTATCCGATCGCGCTCGTCTACTGGTGGCAGGGCACGAACGAGCTGCACCAGCGCTCGTTCGTGGGCGAGACGATCGAGACGCTGGAGCCGGTGCAGTGGACGCCGGCCGGCTGCGTCTATGAGCTGGCGATCGTCGAGTTCGAGCGCCGCGCGTGGATCGAGGACGTCATCGGGAACCCCGAAGGGCCCGACCTCGACCGCTACCTCGGCCGGCGCTTCGGCGGCCTGGTCTAAGAGTCCGTCAAAGAACAGGCATGCGTCTGGGGCGGTCGAGCCGTGGATGCAGGGCGTCGCGCGAGTGTGAAGCCCATAGTGGTTCTATGGGCAAGCTCTCGGGTGGCGAACCTGCGCCGCGGATCGGCTGCATCCGGGCGTGCCGACTTCTTTGACGGGCTCTAAGCCGCGGCCTCGATCGCGCGCGGCTGCGCGGCGACCACCTGCGCGCGCAGGTTGCGGACCTCGGGGTCGTCGAGCAGCGCCAGGGCGCGGTCGCAGGCGGCGATGCACTCGCTCGCGCGGTCGGTCCGAGCCAGCGCGTGGGCGAGCCGCGACCACGCGGCCGCCGACTCCGGCGCGATCTTCGTCGCCTGCTCGCAGGCGCTGACCTCGGCGCCGGTGTCGCCCATCAGGTTGCAGACCAGCGCGAGATCGAGCAGCCCCTGCTCGCTCGGCTCGATCGCGCGCGCCTGCTCGTAGGCCGCACGCGCGCCCTCGCGGTCGAACGTGCGCAGCCGCAGCCGGCCGAGGCGCTCGAACGCGCCGCCGTCGGACGGGGCCCGCTCGGTCTCGCGCACCGCGGAGTCGATCGCCATCGAGAGCGCGCCCTGGTCCTCGTAGATGCGCGCGGCGGTGCGGTGCGGCGCGGGCCGGTCGGGCTCCACGCGCGCCCAGTCGCGGACCGCGCGGCCGGCGGCGGCGAGGTTGCCGGCCTGCCAGAAGGCCGTCGCGAGCAGCCGCAGCACCGCGGGGTTCTCCGGCTCGGCGTCGCGCGCGTACACGAGCCGCTGCGCGGCCAGAGCGAAGTCGCCCTCGGCCAGCGCGTGCTTGGCGGCGGTCATGAAGCGCTCGACGCGGTCGGCGCCCGGGTCGGGCTTCGAGAAGTCGACGAACTGCAGCGAGCCGGCCGGCACCGTGCGGACGCCGACCTGGAACGAGACGCGCGCCCACTGCTGGATGTCGTCGCCGTCGCCCGTGAAGTAGATGCCGTTGACGCTGCCGACGCCCCACTCCGGATACGAGAGGCAGCGCGCGTAGCGGTGCACGACCGAGTGGTCGGGCACGCGCGAGGCGAACGGGTCGTGCTTCTCGCGGTCGGCGGCGTGCTCGCGGGCGCGCTGCTCGGCCTCGTAGGCGCGCTGCCCCTCCTCGGCGCGCGCCTTGCGCGCCGCCTGGGCCGAGACCTTGACCGCGTTCCGCGACACCTTGCCGCCGCGTGAGTCCTCCGCCAGACGCTCGAGCTGGTCGGCGGCCTCGTTGATCGCCTTGAGGTGGCGCTCGTGCTCGTGCTGGCGCCCGGGCGGGGCGATGTCGGGGTGCCAGCGCTTCGCCATCCGGCGGCGCGCGAGCTGTACGGCGCGCTTGTCGAACGGCGGCTCCAGCTCGAGGAGCAGCACGGATTGCTCGATGTCCAGGAACTGGGGCACAACCATCTACGGTAGCGGCAAATGGACCCCTGGATCGACTGGGTTCGCCGCTTGCAGCACGTCTCGGAGACGGGGCTGACGTACGCGACCGATCCCTACGACATCAAGCGCTACGAGGAGGTCGCGCGGCTGGCCGCCGAGGTCGCCGGCCAGGGGTCGGGCCTCGACACCCACGGCGCCGGCCACCCGACCCCGAAGGTCGACGTGCGCGGCGCGCTCGTGCGCGACGGAAAGGTCCTGCTCGTGCGCGAGGTCGCCGACGGCGGCTGGACGCTGCCGGGCGGCTGGGCCGACATCGGGGAGCCGCCGAGCCGCTCGGCGGAGCGCGAGTTCCGCGAGGAGGCGGGCATCCCCGTCCGCGCGCTCAAGCTGATCGCCGTGCACGACCGCGACCGCCACAACTTCCCGCCCCACGCGCACCACATCTTCAAGCTGTTCTTCCTCGTCGAGGAGACCGGCGAGCCGCACAGCGATCCCGACGACGAGATCGACGGCGTCGGCTGGTTCGGCCTCGACGACCTCCCGCCACTCTCGACCGGCCGCACCACCCGCGACCAGATCGAGCTCGCGCTCGCCCACGCCGAGCACCGGGAGCGCCCGACCGACTTCGACTAGGTGGTTGATTCCGCGGCCGCCGTGCCCGGATGTGCGTGTCCCGTGGTTACAGGGCGGTGCACGCCGAAGGGGAATAGTGGCAGCGCCACAGGCTCCTTCGGCGGGTGCCGATCCTGTCCCGCGGGACGCGTGCAGACGGGTGCGGGGGTCGTGGAATCAGCCACCCACTAGTCGACCAGCTTCTTCTGCATGTAGTGGATCGCCAGCCGCCACGTGAGAATCGCGAACGCGGCGAGCGCGCCCACGTGGTAGAGGTCGATCCAGCCCTCGAACCCGAAGCAGGCGTGGCGCACGAGCTGCACACAGTGGTAGAGCGGGTTGAACTGCGCGAGCACCTGCGCCCACTCAGGCAGGCCGGAGATCGGGAAGAACGTGCCGGCCGTGAGGAAGACCGGCGTGATGATCGTGCTCGTGATGTAGGAGAAGTGGTCGATCGAGTTGAGGACCGCGGCGATCGTCACCCCGAAGCACGCCCACCCGTAGCCGGTCAGCGCGCCGATGAACGGGACGAGCAGCATGCCCCAGCTGGGATTGAGCCCGAACACCATGGCGACGAGCAGCGGCGCGCAGCCGAACACGCCGGCGCGCGCCGCGATCCACAGCGCCTCGGCCGTGACGAGCTCCTCGGTGTCGACCGGCGCGGCGAGGATCGCGTCGTAGGTGCGCTGGAACTGGTACTTCACGAACGAGCCGAACATCGCGGCGAAGACCGACGAGAACAGCACCGCGGTGGCGACCGTGCCGGTGCCGACGTACTGGACGTAGTCGAGGCCGGCGACCGATCGTGACGAGCGAGCCGAAGCCGAAGCCGAACGCGAGCAGGTAGATCGTCGGCTCGACGGTCGACGAGAAGACGCTCGACTTCCAGAACGAGGAGAAGTTGATGATCTCGCGGACGAGCACGCCCGCGAGCGCCGGGCGCTCGAGCCGGCCGATGGTGCGCTCGCGCACGGCGGTCATACGACCTCCTCGCCGGTCAGCAGCACGAACAGGTCCTCGAGGTTCGCGGGCCGCCGCTCGCCCTCGGGCGTGTGGCCGTTCGCGCGCTCGACGCCGAGCACCGACACGGACGTGCCGGTGCGGCGCGTGTTGAAGCCCGCCTCGCGCGCCTCGGCCTCGGCCTCCGCGAGCCGTGCGGGCGAGCCGTAGACCTCGATCGCCTCGCGGCCGACGTGCTCGGCGACCAGCTCGGACGGGCGACCCGTCGCGACCGCCTTGCCCTCGGCCATGATCGTCACGGTGTCGGCGAGGCGCTGGGCCTCCTCGATGTAGTGCGTCGACATCAGGATCGAGACGCCCTCGGCGCGGAGCGCGTCGACGAGCGCCCACAGCTCCTGGCGGACCTGCGGGTCGAGCCCGACGGTCGGCTCGTCGAGGAGGACGAGCCGCGGCCGGTGCACGAGCGCGCGCGAGATCAGCAGGCGCCGGCGCATGCCGCCCGAGAGCTTGTCCGCGCGCGTGTCGCGGCGATCGACGAGCCGCGACATCGCGAGCGCCCGCTCGATCGCCGCCTGGCGCTCGCCGCGCGGGATCCGATAGAGGTGCGCGAACACGCGCAGGTTCTGCTCGACCGTCAGCGTGGTGTCGAGGTTGTCGAGCTGCGGCACGACGCCCATCTCGGCGCGCGCCGCCTTCGAGTCGCCCGGCAGCGAGTGGCCGAGCACGCGGATCTCACCCTCGTCGGCGATCGCCTGCGCGGTCAGCAGCCGCATCGTCGTCGACTTGCCCGCGCCGTTGGGCCCGAGCAGTCCGACGCAGGTGCCCTCCGGGACCTCGAGGTCGAGATGATCGACCGCGGTGATCGCGCCGTAGCGCTTGACCGCGCCACGGATGGAGAGTGCGCTCACGCAGCCAGCGTACCGAGCGCCCCGCGGCCTCTGGCGGCCTCGACGAGCGCGCGGAAGAGCGCGAGCTGGGACGGCGTGTCGACCAGCGTCTCGGCGTGCCACTGCACGGCGAGCAGGAAGGAATGGCGACGGTCCTCGATCGCCTCGATCGTGCCGTCGGGCGCCCACGCGGTGGCCACCAGGTCCTCGCCGAGCTCGTCGACCGCCTGGTGGTGGAAGGAGTTGACCATCGTCGCGCGGGTCTTGAGCACGCGCGACGCGCACGAGCGCGGGGCGATCCGCACGGCGTGCACGGGCTGGGTGGCGAGCTCGGTCTGGCGGTGGCCCTCGACGTGCTGGTGCAGCGTGCCGCCGCGCGCGACGTTGAGCGCCTGCGCCCCGCGGCAGATGCCGAGCAGCGGCATCCCTACCGAGTCGGCCGCGCGCGCCAGCTCGAGCTCGAAGCGGTCGAGCTGCGGCTCGGTGGGGCCGAGCTGCTCGTGCGCGCGGGCGCCGTACGCGGCGGGGTCGAGGTCCGGCCCGCCCGACAGGCAGATGCCGTCGAGACGGTCGAGCAGCGTTGCCATTCCGTCGTGCAGCGGCGGCAGCACGACTGGCACGCCGCCGGCCAGTTCGATGGCCCGCATGTAGGTCAGCCCGAGCGCCATCTCGTGCTGCGGCGGCTCCCCGTGACGACGCAGGGTCGCCAGGTCACCACGCCGGACCTCCGAGGTGGTGACGCCGATGAGTGGAGCCATAGAACCAATGTCGGTCATTGAGCGCCTATCCTCAACCGCCGAATGTCCAGCCAATACGTCTTCACGATGTACAAGTTGTCCCGGACGCATCCGCCCGACAAGCAGGTGCTGAAGGACATCTCGCTCTCCTTCATGCCCGGCGCGAAGATCGGCGTCCTGGGCCTCAACGGCTCCGGCAAGTCGACCCTGCTGCGGATCATGGCCGGGCGCGACACCGAGTTCCGCGGCGAGGCGCAGCTCGCTCCCGGCGCCAGCGTCGGGCTGCTCGAGCAGGAGCCCCAGCTCGACGAGAGCAAGGACGTGCGCGGCAACGTCGAGGAGGGCGTGGCGGAGACCCGTGCGCTACTCGACCGCTTCAACGAGCTCGCCGCCAACTACTCCGACGACACCGCGGACGAGTTCGCGCGCATCCAGGAGAAGATCGACGCCGCCGACGCCTGGAACCTGGACACGCAGCTCGACACTGCCATGGACGCGCTGCGCCTACCCCCGTCCGACGCGGACGTAACCAAGTTGTCGGGCGGCGAGCGCCGCCGCGTGGCGCTGTGCCGGCTGCTGCTGAGCGCGCCGGACCTGCTGCTGCTCGACGAGCCGACCAACCACCTCGACGCCGAGTCGGTCGCGTGGCTGGAGCGCCACCTCGAGGAGTACAAGGGCACCGTCGTGGCCGTCACCCACGATCGCTACTTCCTCGACAACGTCGCGGGCTGGATCCTCGAGCTCGACCGCGGGCACGGCATCCCGTTCCAGGGCAACTACTCGAGCTGGCTGGAGCAGAAGCAGGTGCGGCTCGCCCAGGAGGCGAAGACCGACAAGGCCCGCAAGCGCACGATCGAGTCCGAGCTCGAATGGGTGCGCGAGAACCCCAAGGGTCGGCGCAAGAAGTCGAAGGCGCGCCTGAACAACTACGAGCGCCTGCTGGCCGAGGACCGCAACATCAAGCTCGACCAGGTCCAGATCCACATCCCGCCCGGGCCGCGACTGGGCGGCAAGGTCATCGACGCCGAGAAGGTGCGCAAGGGCTTCGGCGACCGACTGCTGATCGACGACCTGTCCTTCACGCTCCCGCCGGCCGGCATCGTCGGGATCATCGGGGCCAACGGCGCCGGCAAGACGACGCTGTTCCGCATGATCGTGGGCGAGGAGCCGACGGACTCCGGGCAGCTCGCGGTCGGCGAGACGGTCGAGCTCGCCTACGTCGACCAGAGCCGCGACGCGCTCGACCCCGAGAAGACCGTCTGGGAGGAGATCTCCGACGGCTACGAGCACATCAAGGTCGGCGACCAGGAGGTCAACTCGCGCGCCTACGTCGCCGGGTTCAACTTCAAGGGCTCCGACCAGCAGCGCAAGGTCGGCGCGCTGTCAGGCGGCGAGCGCAACCGCGTGCACCTGGCGAAGCTGCTGCGCCGCGGCGGCAACACGCTCCTGCTCGACGAGCCGACCAACGACCTCGACGTCGACACGCTGCGCGCGCTCGAAGAGGCGCTGCTGGCGTTCCCCGGCTGCGCGGTGATCATCTCCCACGACCGCTGGTTCCTCGACCGCGTGGCGACGCACGTGCTCGCGTTCGAGGGCGACTCCCAGGTCACCTGGTTCGAAGGGAACTTCGAGGAGTACGAGGAGAACCGGCACGCCCGGCTCGGCGCGGAGGCCGACCGGCCGCACCGGATCTCCTACAAGAAGCTCGTGCGCAGCTAGCCGATGAACGGCGGGGCGCCGGTCCTCATCCGGCACTACACGGACCCGGGCTGCCCGTTCGCGTTCTCTGCCGAGCGGCAGCGGCTGCGGCTCCTGTGGTTGTACGGCGCGCAGATCGAGTGGGAGCTGCACATGGTCGTGCTGTCCGAGGAGCGGCCGGGCGAGGAGTTCCCGCCGGAGAAGGTGGCGAAGAGCCGGCGGCGGCTGCAGCTGCTGTACGGGATGCCGATCGACTGGCGGCCGGTCGAGCTCGGCGCGTCGCTGCCCGCGTGCCGCGCGGTGGTCGCGACGCGCCTGCACGCGCCCGACCGCGAGCCCGCCTTCCTGCGGCGGCTGCGGGTGCTCACGTTCACGGGGCTGGCGCTCGACGACCCCGAGGTGATCGAGCGCGCCGCGACCGAGGCGCTGATCGAGCCCGAGGAGATCCGCACGTGGCTCAAGGATCCGGCGGTCGACCCGGTGCTGCGGGCCGACATGGAGGCCTCGCGCTCACCGTCGCCCGCCTCGCGCGCGCAGGACTACAAGCTCGGCGGGCCGCCCGAGGAGCGGCGCTACACGTGTCCGTCCTACGAGCTGATCCGCGTCACCGAGCCGCCCGAGGACTGGCCGACCGCCAACCGCGTCGACCTCCCGGGCTACCGCCCGATCGAGGCCTACGAGACGGCGATCGCCAACCTCGCGCCGGAGCTCACGCGCGAGCCCGATCCCGACTCCGTCGAGCAGGTGCTGATGTGGGCGGGCATGCCGATCGCCACCGCGGAGGTCGCCGCCGTGTGCGACCGCGAGCTCGCCGACGTGCGCTCCGAGCTCGCGCGCGTGGCGACGTTCCTGCCGGTCGGCGGCGACGGGTACTGGACCGCCGCCGTCTGAGCGCGCGCTACACGCAGATCACCCATCCGCGCCTCCGTCCAGTAGGGCCCCGCCGTGTTGGGCTTGAGTGACCCTACGACGCTTGTGCCGAATGCAACCAACCTCCATTCAGGTGGGTTTGGGGCTCATCCCGGGCTGCTAGCTTCCGGCGCCGCATGCTCCCCGTGCTCCTTGCGCTGCTCCTCGGTGCCGTGCTCGTCGGCTCCGCCCTGCTCAAGCTCGCCGACGGCCCGCGCACGCGCGCGGCGCTCGGCACCTACGGGATCCACGGCGACACCGCGACCCGCGTGGCCTGGGGCGGGCTGATCGCGGTCGAGCTGGTGCTGGCGGTGGCGACCGTCGCGGGGGTCGAGGCAGCAGGCTGGGCCGGCGCCGCGCTGTTCGCGGGCTTCACCGTCGCGCAGGGCGTGGCGCTGACCTCGGGGCGCGCGGGCGCGCCATGTGCGTGCTTCGGCGCGCGCGGCCGCGTGGGCCGGGGATCGCTGGCACGGGCGGGGGCGCTGACGGTCGCGTTCGCGGTGCTGCCGCTGCTCGACCGGCGCGAGCCGTCGACCGAGGGCTGGCTCGGGATCGGCCTCGTCGCGGCCCTGCTCGGCATCGCCTCGCTGGGGGTCGCCGTCCTGGCCCTCGCGCGCGAGCTGGCCTCGCTGCGCGCCGAGATCGACCCTCGCGGCGCGCTCGAGATCCCCGAGGAGGGGCCGGAGCTCGGCGGGCGCAGCGAGCTGATGGAGGTCGAGCCCGGCCGCCTCGGCCTCGCCGTCTTCACCTCCGAGGGCTGCGGGATGTGCCGCGCGCTCGAGCCCGCCATCGAGGCGCTCGGCCGCGACCCGCTCGTGCGGCTGAAGACCTTCGACGAGGTCCGCGACGCCCACGCGTGGGCCTCCGCCGGCATCCCGGGCAGCCCGTTCGCGGTCGCGCTCGACGAGCACGGCACCGTGCTCGCCAAAGGCACCTTCAACACGCCGGGCCAGCTCGAGTCCGTGCTCGCCACCGCGGAGCGGCGGCGGGCATGAGCGAGTCCCGGCGCGGCTTCCTCGCCAAGGTCAGCGGCGTGCTCATGGCGACCGCGGGCGCCCGTACGGCCGTCTCGCTGATCGCGCCGAGCGAGGCCGAGGCGTACCACTTCTGCGGCCACATCTACACGACCGACTCCTGCCCCCACCCGACCGGCCTTCCGCGGATCGACTCCAAGGGCCGGCCGCTGCGCGCGAGGGACGGCCACCGCGTCGACGACCTCGGCCGCCTGATCGACGCGAACGGCGACCCCGTCGACGAGGACGGCGTCCGCCTGACGGACGCCGAGGGCGCCCCGCTCCCCGCCGCCTCGCGGACCTCGATCTGCAAGGCGGTCGGCGAGGAGATCGGCTTCAAGACCCAGATCGACGGCGCCTGGTACCGCTGCTGCGGCGGCCACGTGCGCAAGCTCGTCGACTGCTGCTCGCGCAGCCGCAAGCGGATCAACGGCGACGCCTCCCTGACCGGCTACTGCTACAAGGGCCGCCGCGTCTTCTGCGTCATGTACTTCCAGACGAAGGTGAAGTGCTGACCCTCGTCTTCGCACTCGCCGCGCTTGCCGCGGGCATCACCGGCGCGTGGTCGCCGTGCGGGTTCTCGATGGTCGAGACGCTCGCCCCCGCGGGCTACGCCGGGCGTCTGCGGACGACGCTCGTGGCGTGCGCGACGTTCAGCGCCGGCGCGCTCGTCGGCGGCGTGATCACGTTCGGCGGGCTCGGGCTGCTCGGGCAGTGGCTCGGCGCGGGCGGGACCGGCGCGGTGGCGGTCGCCGCCGCCGTCGCGGTGGCCGCGGCGATCGGCGAGGCGCGCGGCGTGCGGATCGTCCCGCAGGTGCGCCGGCAGGTGCCGGAGCCGTGGCGGCGCGTCATGCCCGTGCCGCTGGCGGCCGGCCTCTACGGCGTGCTGCTGGGGCTCGGCTTCACGACCTTCATCCTCACGTTCGCCGTGTGGGCGCTGGCGGCGGTCAGCGTCGCGCTCGGCGACCCGCAGCTCGGCGCCATGCTCGGCCTCGCGTTCGGCGCCGGCCGGGCGCTCCCGGTGATCCTGCTCGCGCCGGTCGCGGAGACCGACCGCGGCAACGCCGCCCACGCCGCCATGGCCGAGCGCCCGGCGATCCTGCGCGGACTGCGTGTGGCGGACGCGGTCGCGCTCGCCGCCTGCGCGGTGGCGATGACGGGCGTGGCGCCCGCCCGCGCGGCCGCCACGGTCGCCGTCACGCAGGCCACGGCGCCGTCGGCCTCGGAGAGCGTTTTCGCGTTCCAGCGCCCTGGCGGCACGGGCTACCTGCGCCGCGCCGACGGCACCTTCGGCCTGCCGGGCCGCGATCCGGCGCTCGGCGCCGGCCTGGTCGGCTGGCGCGACGCGCAGAGCCGGATCGTGCTCGCCACCACCGACACGCTCACCCCCGTCGCGGCCTACGACGCGCCGGGCGCCGGCGCGTTCGCATTCGGCGACCGGTGGGTGGTGTGGCTGGTCGGCGGCAGGCAGCTCTTCGCCCAGCCACGCGATTCCAGCGCCGCCCCGCGCGAGGTCGCGCGCGCAAGCGGGAGCGAGCAGCTCGGCCGACCGTCGATCGTCGGCGCCACCGTCGTCTACCACCGGGCCGGCACCAACGGCTCGCAGATCCGCCTGCTCGACCTCGCCACCGGCGCCGACACGGTGCTGCGCTCCGAGCACCGCACGCTGCTGAGCAACCCGACGTTCGACGGCCGCCGCGTGCTCTACGTGCGCTCGGTCTATACGCAGCAGGAGCTGCGGCTCGGCCCCCTGCAGCGTCGCGCGACGACCAAGGACCAGCGGCTGTATGTGACCTGGCCGACGGCCCGCCGCGACCTCGGGCGCGAGAAGGGGCACCACCGCCACCGCGCCGGTTACCGCCATCACAAGCCGCCGAAGCTCTGGCGCCGCCCGCCCGCCGGCATCACCGACACGCTGTGGACGACGGCGCTCGGCCCGACGACCGCCTACGTGACCCGGATCCGCAAGCGGACCGGGGCCGCCACGACCTCGACGATCCTCAGCGTTCCCCGCCGCTGAAGAACGTCAACGGCGGCTGGGTAGGGATGCGAGGGAGCCGACCGCGCGGCACGAATGTCAGCTCGAGGTCGCCATGCGACCCTGAGACGACACTCGTCGACGAAAGTCGTCTCGACCGCGCATACCGCGGTCGAGGTGACATTCGTAGGCGCCGGGCGGTTCGGACCCGACCCCTACCCAGCCGCCGTTCGCCGGCTCCCTAGACCCAGTCCTCGAGGATCGGCACGATCGCAGCCGCGCCATCCGCGACCGCGTCCGCGTCGGCGAGCGCCTCGACGGCGAAGGGACCGGTCGCGACCGCGATCACGCGCAACCCGTCCGCCCGCGCGCAGGCGATGTCGCGCGGTGTGTCGCCGATGACGACCGTGCGCTCGCGCGGCCAGTCACCCGCTCGCGCGCGAGCGATCGGCGGGAGCAGCTCGCGGTCCTCGGCGTCGGAGCCGAACGCTCCCTGCCCCTCGGGGAACCAGTCGCCGATCCCCGCCCGCGCGAGCTTGAGCCGCGCGATCCGCTCGAAGTTGCCCGTGACGAGCGAGAAGCGGAACGCGTCGGTCCGCGCGGCGAGCCGGGGGAGCGTGTCGGCCACCCCAGGCGCCACGCGCGCGGAGAGATCGGCAGGACAGAGATCGTCGTAGAGCGCGCACGCCGCGGCGATCACGTCATCGGCCCGCGCGTCAATCGCCTCCGGCGCGTGGCCGGCGGCCACGAGGAGGTCACGTGAGATGGCCCCGTCCGTGCGGCCCGCCGCCTCCACCCGGATGTCGTCCTTCAATGAGCCGTGGATGTTCACGAGCGCTCGCCGCATCGCGTCCGCGTGCTCCATCGACGCACGCTGCAGCAGCGTGCCGTCGATGTCCCACAGGAGCAGGAGCGGAGTCGTCACCGCTCGAACGACGCGCCGGCCTCGAGCCGCCGCGCGAACGCCGCGATCAGCCGCGCCGTGTTCTCCACGTCGTCCAGCTGGACCATCTCGACCGGCGAGTGCATGTAGCGCAGCGGGATCGAGACAACCCCGCTGGGGATGCCGCCGCGGGAGGCGTGGATCGCGTCCGCGTCGGTGCCCGTCGCCCGCGCGCTCGCCGTGACGGTGAACGGGATGCCCTCCGCCTCGGCGGTCTCGTGCATCAGCTCGAAGATCGCCGGGTCGAGCGTCGCGCCGCGCTGCAGCACCGGCCCGCTGCCGAACCGATGGCGGCCCAGCTCCTTCTCGTTCACGTCCGGCTGGTCGGTCGCGAACGTCACGTCGACCACGATCACGAGGTCCGGCTCCAGCGAGAACGCCGTCGTCCGCGCGCCCGCGAACGTGATCTCCTCCTGCGCCACCGCCAGCGCGCACACGTCGGCCGCGGCGTCGCCCGCCTCGGCCACCTGGCGCGCCGCCTCGTAGGCGACGTAGCACCCGAGCCGGTTGTCCAACGAGCGCGAGACTAGCCGCCCGTTCGGGAACTCGACGGGCTCGCCCGCGATCACCGCGACGTCGCCGATCCGGACCTTGGCGCGCGCGTCGTCGCCGTCCTTCGCCCCGATGTCGATGTGCAGGTGCTTGAGCTCTGGCGCCTTCTTGCGCTCCTCGGGGTCGAGCAGGTGGATCGGGCGCTTGCCGACCACGCCCGTGACCGGCCCCTCGCGCGTGAGGACCTCGAGCCGCTGGCCGACGAGCACGACCGTGTCCCACCCGCCGACCGCGGTGAACCACAGGTAGCCGTCGTCGTCGATGTGGTGGACGATCAGCCCGATCTCGTCGATATGGCCCACGATCGCGATCACCGGCCCGTCGCCGGACCCGCGTACGCGCGCGACCGTCGAGCCGACCGAATCCGCGCTGACCTCGGCGAACGAGGCGCAGGCGTCGCGGAAGACCGCCGCCGGCGCCTGCTCGTAGCCGGACGGGCCCGCCGCCGTGAGCAGGCGCGAGAGGACGTCGGGGACGCTCACGAAGCGTCCGCCATCAGCTGCCGCAGCACGAAGGGCAGGATCCCGCCGTGCTTGAAGTAGTCGACCTCCTTGGGGGTGTCGATCCGCACCCGGGCCTGGAACTCCGTGTCATCGGCCTTGACCGTGACCTCCTTGGCCTCGCCGCCCTCGAGCCCGGTGATGGAGAACTCCTCCTTGCCGGTCAGCCCGAGCGACTCCGCGTTCTCCCCCTCCGGGAACTGCAGCGGCAGCACGCCCATCCCCACCAGGTTGGAGCGGTGGATGCGCTCGAACGACTCCGCGATCACCGCGCGCACACCGAGCAGCTTGGTGCCCTTGGCGGCCCAGTCGCGTGACGAGCCGGAGCCGTACTCCTTGCCTGCCAGCACCACCAGCGGCGTGTCGTCCTCGGCGTACTTCATCGCCGCGTCGTAGATCGTCATCTCCTCGCCGTCCGGCTGGAAGCAGGTCACCCCGCCCTCGGTACCGGGCGCGAGCTGGTTGCGCAAGCGGATGTTGGCGAACGTCCCGCGGACCATCACCTCGTGGTTGCCGCGGCGCGCGCCGTAGGAGTTGAAGTCCTTGCGCTCGACGCCGTGCTCCTTGAGGTACTCGCCGGCCGGCGAGGCCTCCTTGATGTTGCCCGCGGGCGAGATGTGGTCGGTGGTCACCGAGTCGCCCAGCACGGCCAGCACGCGCGCGCCCTCGATGTCCGTGACCTCCTCCGGCTCGGGCGGGAAGTCCTCGAAGTACGGCGGCTGGCGCACGTACGTCGAGTCCGCGTCCCACTCGAAGCGGTCGCCGGTGGGCACGTCGAGCGAATTCCAGTGCTCGTCGCCGTCGTACACCTCGTCGTAGGACTTGCGGAACATGTCGCTCTGCACCGCCGACTCGACCGTCTCGGCGATCTCCTGCTCGCTCGGCCAGATGTCCTTGAGGTAGACGTCGTTGCCGTCCTCGTCCTGGCCCAGCGGCTCGTCGAGCAGGTCGACGTCCATCGTCCCGGCGATCGCGTAGGCGACGCACAGCGGCGGCGACGCCAGGTAGTTCATCTTCACGTCGGGGTTGATCCGGCCCTCGAAGTTGCGGTTGCCCGACAGCACGGAGACGACCGCGAGATCCTCGGCCTGGACGACGTCGGAGATCTCCTCCGGCAGCGGCCCGGAGTTCCCGATGCAGGTGGTGCAGCCGTAGCCGACGAGGTGGAAGCCGAGCGCCTCCAGGTCGTCGGTGAGGCCGGCGCGGTCGAGGTACTCGGTGACCACCTTCGAGCCCGGCGCCAGCGAGGTCTTGACCCACGGCTTCGACTTCAGGCCCTTCTGCACCGCGTTGCGCGCGAGCAGCCCGGCGCCGAGCATGACCGACGGGTTCGACGTGTTCGTACACGACGTGATCGCGGCGATCACCACGTGGCCGTGGTCGAGCTCGGTCTCCGTCCCGTCCTCGAGCGTGACGGACACGCTGACCTCGGTGCGATCGGCGACCTGCAGGCCGCCGGTGCCCCCGTCGTGCGGCTCGAACGGCCGCGGCGCGGGCTCGTCGTGGCCGTTGTGATCGCCCGAAGCCGGCGGATCGGAGGACGGGAACGAGTCGGCGCTCGCCTCGTCGGGGTCCGGCGCGCCCTCCTTCGGGTCCTCGGCGTCATCCGGCAGCAGGTCCTCGAGCGCGAGCCGGAAGGCCGCCTTGGACTCCGTCAGCGAGACACGGTCCTGCGGGCGCTTCGGGCCGGCGAGCGAGGGCACGACCTGCGAGAGGTCGAGCTCGAGCGTGTCGGTGAACGTCGGCTCCTCCGAGTCGGCGTCGTGCCACAGGCCCTGCTCCTTCGCGTACTTCTCGACCAGCTCGAGCCGCTCCTTCGGCCGCCCCGAGAACTCGAGGTAGCGCAGCGTCTCCTCGTCGATCGGGAAGATCGCGCAGGTCGAGCCGAACTCCGGCGACATGTTGCCGATCGTCGCCCGGTCGGCCAGCGGCAGCGCCGCGACGCCCGGGCCGAAGAACTCGACGAACATGCCGACGACGCCGCGCTCGCGCAGCATCTGGGTGACGGTCAGCACGAGGTCGGTGGCGGTGGCGCCCTCGGGCAGCTCACCGGACAGCTTGAAGCCGAGCACCTGCGGGATCAGCATCGACATCGGCTGGCCGAGCATCGCCGCCTCGGCCTCGATCCCGCCGACGCCCCAGCCGAGCACCCCGAGGCCGTTGATCATCGTCGTGTGCGAGTCGGTCCCTACGAGCGTGTCGGGATAGGCCTGCTTGGCGCCCTCGTGAGCCGTCTCGTCGGACGTGAACACGACGCGAGCGAGGTACTCGAGGTTGACCTGGTGGACGATCCCGGTGTCCGGCGGCACGACCGCGAAGTTGTCGAAGCCGTCCTGCCCCCAGCGCAGGAACGCGTAGCGCTCCTGGTTGCGCTCGAACTCGCGTTCGGCGTTGATCCGGAACGCGTCGCGGGTGCCGAAGGCATCGACCTGCACGGAGTGGTCGATGACCAGCTCGGCGGGCACGAGCGGGTTGATCGCCGAGGCGTCGCCACCGTTGTCCGCGATCGCGTCGCGCATGGCGGCGAGGTCGACCACGGCGGGCACGCCCGTGAAGTCCTGCATCACCACGCGCGCGGGGGTGAAGGCGATCTCGTCCGACGGGTCGGCGGATGCGTCCCAGCGCGCGAGCTTCTCGATGCTCTCCTCGGTGACCGCGACCCCGTCCTCGTTGCGGAGGAGGTTCTCGAGCAGCACCTTCAGGGAGAATGGAAGCCGGGCGACGTCGAACTTGGATTGGAGCGCGTCGAGCCGGAAGATCTCGAAGGTCTCGCCCCCGACCTCGAGTTCCGCCCGCGCGTCGAAGGAGTTCTCAGACATGCCTGCAGAATAGGCCCCGCCCGCCGACTCAGCGGGGGAGCGCCAGCGAGCCGCCGTCGAAGCGCACCTCGACCGGTTCCGAGCCGCCCGCCGGCACGCGCCAGGAGAGCGTCAGCGGCGCCGCCTGGCCGGGCTTGATCGTGACGATCTTGCCGATCCGCGCGCGCTCGAACTTCGAGCCCTTGACGTGCCACGACCACGGGTACAGCCCGTGCGAGAAATGCTGAGAGAACAGCGCGGTCGAGCGCAGCGCGCGGCCCTTGCGGTCGAGGATCCGCATCTTCTCGGTGTCGAGGTCGACGGTGTGCAGCGAGGCGTTGCGCAGCCGGCCCGTGAGGATGCGGTCCTGCGGCATCGACGGGACGAGGATCAGGCTCGGCTTCTCCTTCCACTGCAGTCGCGCGTTGCCGGTGGCAGCCTGGGTCGGCCCGCCGTCGCGATCGCCGAGCAGCAGCAGGCCGCCCACCCCGGCGATGAGCAGGACACCGAGTACCAGCCACACCTTCATTCCGATGACGGCCTCGGCGGCGTCGTGAACCAGGTGCAGCCGGGCGGATCCGGGTTGGTCTTCGGATCCCACTGCGCGCACGGCACCTCTGCGGCGCTCTTCGCCGCGTTGGACGGCATGAAGAGCCCGTTGTTGGGACAGCGGGGGAGCGACGCGGGGTCGCTGGTGACCTTGCCGCCGGGGGCCTGGTTGCCCAGCCAGCAGTTCCCCTTGCCCTCCTCGTCCCAGAAGAAGTCGACGCCGTTCGGGGCGCGCTTGCCCGCCGCGCTGACCCCCAGCTGGTTGCCGATGAACTGGTTGCCGTTCGAGGTGTCGAACTGGTGCGCGGGGTCGTTGTCGCCGCGGATCGCGGCCGGCACCCAGAACAGGCGGACCCCCGAGCGCCAGTTGTCGTAGATCGCGTTGTCCTGGATCAGGTTCGAGTTGACGCCGTAGAGGATGAAGCCGGAGCCGACCGGGACCTGGAACTGCGGGCACACGATCTGCTTCCGCCGCTTCTCGAACGGCGTGTTCTTGCAGTACGTGTCACGGTCGTTCGTGAAGAAGTTCCGGTTGTTCGAGTAGACCTGGTTGGCGTTCCACTTCGAGCAGTCCTGCGGCATGCCCGGGTGGCCGGACGCGAACGAGTCGTCGGAGATGCCGGCGTTGTTGTCGTAGAACTTCGAGTTGTGCGTCCAGGTGCCGTTGCCCGCGGTGCCCGAGTAGCCGAGCACGTTGTCGTGCGAGGTGACGTTGCGGATCTCGATCCCGTAGCGCTTGCAGTGGCCCTCCGGCCCGGAGCCCGGGTAGATGCCCGAGTCGCCGTTGCCGTAGGCGTCGATGTGCGCGTACAGACCATGATCCGAGGCGAAGGTGAGCACGCCGTAGTTCTGCGCGTACGGGACGACCAGGTCCTGCAGGTGGAAGCCGTTGGTCTCGACCACGTCGACGTCGTTGAAGGCGCCCTGTTCGACCCAGACGTTGCGGAGGTAGAAGCCGTCGGCGCGGTCGGCGCGGATGACGTCCTTCTTCAGCCGGTCGCCCTCGATCTTGACGTCCTTCGGCCGGCGGCCGAGGCCCTCCATCAGGAGGTTGCACTTGTGATCGCACTCGCGGTCCGGGTCGGCGAGCGAGTCGCCCACGATCGCGATCAGGTTGCGCGAGTTCGGGCACTTGACCTGGTGCTCGAAGTTCGGCACCGGCGCGTCGCCGTCGTCGGGCGTCTCGAACATCGACGCGCACGCGGCCTGGTCGACCGGGACCTTGCGGCTCGGCTTCTCGCGGTAGAGCCCCGGCAGGATCGCGATGCGGTCGTTGGTCCTGGCGTGGTTGACCGCCGTCTGGATGTTGTGGAAGCGGCAGCGCTTGTACTGCCCGAGGCGCTGCAGCCGCTTGCCGCGCCGCTTCTTGCCCTTGAAGATCTTCTTGATGAGCCGCTTCGAGTTCGACTTGCAGACGATCAGCGGCTTCTTGTTGTGCCCGCCGTGATACGGCACCGCGCCCTGGTTCGGATCGGGGAAGAACGCCTGGCGCTCGGGATGGGCGAGGGCGGTGCCGCTGAGGAGCGCAAACGCGCCCAGAACAGCGACCAGCGTCCACAGCCTCCTCATCCGACCGGAAAGTACACCATGCCTCAAGCACTAGAGTCATCCGCCGCATGCTGTCCCGGCTCGGCCTGATCCTGCTCGCACTGCTGCTCGTGCCCGCGAGCGCCTCCGCCGCGCCGCGCGTCCAGCACCTGCACTTCAAGTACGGGCCCGTGAGCATCCAGCCCGGGCAGAACACGATCTCGATCGACGGCGACAAGGTCCCGCGCCCGAAGGTGTCCGGCTGGATCGTCGGCTTCCGCCCCAACCTGCGGCGGCCCGGCGGCTCGGTCCCGCGCGTCGACGTGATCCACCTCCACCACGCGGTGTGGCTGATCAACGGGCGCCCGACGTTCGCGGCCGGGGAGGAGAAGACGCGGGTGAAGCTGCCGCGCGGCTTCGGCTGGCGCTACTCCCCGGACGACCGGTGGCTCCTCAACCACATGATCCACAACCTGCTGCCGAACCGGGACAAGGTCTACATCACGTACGACATCGACTTCATCCCCGACTCGTCGCCGGCCGCGAAGAAGATCCACAAGGTCAAGACGCTGTGGCTCGACGTCGAGGGCGGCAAGACCTACCCGGTGTTCGACGTCCACCGCGGCAGCGGTCGCAACGGGCGCTTCACGTACCCCGACGACCAGCCCGGAGCGTACGGCGGCGGGCCGCCGCGCAACACGAAGGTCGTCCCGCGCGATGGCGTGCTGGTCGGGACGGCCGGGCACCTCCACCCCGGCGGCCTCTACACCGACCTCAAGCTCACGCGCGGCGGGCGCACGGTCAACCTGTTCCGCTCCAAGGCGCACTACTGGGAGCCGGCCGGCGCGGTCTCGTGGGACGTGGCGATGACCGCGACGACGCCCAAGTGGCGCGTGAAGGTCAAGCGCGGCGACGTGCTCAGCGCCTCCGCCACCTACGACTCCAAGCGCGCGTCCTGGTACGAGTCGATGGGGATCGACCCGGTGGCGTTCGCCCCCGGAGTGGGCGGCGGCGTCGACCCGTTCTCGGGCAAGCTCGACAAGCGCGGCAAGATCACCCACGGCCACCTGCGCGAGAACCGCAACCACGGCGGCGAGTCCAGCGGCCTCCCCGACCCGCGCAAGCTGGCCGCCGGCCCGGTCGCCAGCGCCCCGCTCGCGATCACCGACTTCCTCTACGGCCAGGGCGACCTGCTGAGCGGTGGCGCGCGCTCGCGGCCGGCGACCGTGGCGCCCGGCGGGAGCCTGACGTTCGTCAACCGCGACGCCGCACGCACGATCTTCCACACCATCACCGCCTGCCGCGCGCCCTGCAACCGCACGACCGGCGTCGCCTACCCGCTGGCCGACGGGCCGGTCGATTTCGACTCCGGCGAGCTCGGCTTCGGGCCGCCGAACTTCACCGCCGCGGCCAACCGCGACACGTGGTCGACGCCCGCGACCCTCGGGGCCGGCACGTACACCTACTTCTGCCGCATCCACCCGTTCATGCGAGGGAGCTTCAGGGTCAAAGACTGACGGGTCGGGTAGGCCGATGGCATGGCCGAAACACTCTCCCCCAGCCGCCTCCGGCAGCTCGCCGAGGTACAGCCGGAGCAGGGCCGCGTGCTGAGCGTCTACATGGACCTCGATCCCTCCGAGTTCGGCACGCCGCCCGCCCGCGCGAGCCAGATCACCTCGCTCGTCACCGAGGCCCGCCACCGGATCGACGGGCTCGACGACCTCGACCACGAGGAGCAGAAGGCGCTCCGCGCCGACCTCGAGGCCGTGCGCGACATTCTCTCCCAGCCCGGGATCGCCGACGACGGCGCGCGCGGCGTCGCCGTGTTCGCCTGCAGCCTCGCCGGCCTACTCGAGACCGTCCGCGTCCCGCATCCGCTGGCGCAGCAGGTCGTGATCGACCGCACGCCGCTCGTCGAACCCCTGCTCGCCGGCCAGAACGGCAGCCGCTGGTGCGTGCTGCTGGCCAACCGGCGCAGCGCCCGCTTCTTCCTCGGTGCGCCGGCCGCGCTCGAGGAGACCGACCGCGTCGAGGACAACGTGCACTCGCAGCACCGCCAGGGCGGCTGGTCGCAGCCGCGCTACGAGCGCTCGATCGAGGAGGACGTGCGAGACCACCTCGAGCACGTCGCCGCGGTCGCGTTCGACCGTCTGAAGGCGCGGGCGTTCGACCACATGCTGATCGGCGCGCCGCAGGAGACCGTCGGGGAGCTCGAGGGCCACCTGCACCCGTACCTGCGCGAGCGGCTCGCGGGCCACGTCAAGCTCGACGTCGAGCACGCGAGCGTCGACGACGTCCGGCGCGCTGCCGCCGAGCAGGTCGAGCAGTTCGAGGCCCGGCGCGAGGCCGACGCGCTCGAGCGCGTGCGCCAGGGCATCGGCGGTGGCGGCCGCGCGGCGGCCGGTCGCGACGAGGTCATGCGCCTGCTCGCGGAGGCCCGCGTGGAGACGCTCCTGCTGGCGCAGGACGTCGAGGCCGGCGACGCGGTGGAGAAGGCGCTCGAGTCCGCAGCCGAGGTGATGGTGATCCGCCACCACGCCGACGACCTCGGCCCGCTCGGCGGCATCGCGGCCCTCCTCCGCTACTGATGCGCGTCGCGGTACTGGGCACCGGGATCATGGGCGCGCCGATGGCGCGCAACCTCGCGGCGGCGGGCCACGAGGTGACCGCCTGGAACCGCTCGGCGGAGAAGGCGGAAGGGATCGAGGGCGTGACGGCAGCCGGCTCCGTCGCTGAGGCGGTGCGCGGTGCCGAGGCCGTGATCACCATGCTCGCCGACGCGGACGCCGTCGAGGCGGTCGTGCGCGAGGCGCTGCCGGCGCTCGATGGCGCGGTGCTCGTCCAGACGAGCACGATCGGACCCGAGGCGACGGCCCGCCTCGCCGAGCAGGTGCCGGGGCTGGTCGACGCGCCGGTGCTCGGGACCAAGGCGCCCGCCGAGGAGGGCGAGCTGATCGTGCTCGCCTCCGGCCCGGAGGACGCGCGCGAGCGCGTCGACCCGCTGTTCGACGCGATCGGCGCGAAGACGCTGTGGCTCGGCGAGGCAGGCGCGGGCAGCCGGCTCAAGCTCGTCATCAACACGTGGCTGCTGGCGCTGACCGAGGGGCTGGCGGAGGCGATCGCGCTGGCCGAGGCGCTCGACGTCGACCCGCAGACGTTCCTCGACGCGATCGACGGCGGCCCGGTCGGCGCGCCCTACGCGAACCTCAAGGGCAAGCTGATGATCGAGCGGGACTTCCCGCCGTCGTTCCCGCTCGAGCTCGCGCTCAAGGACGCCCGGCTGGCGCTCGCGGCCGCCGAGCAACAGGGGCTGCGGCTCGGCGCGCTGGCGGCGATCGCCGAGCAGATGGAGCGCGCCGTCGAGGCGGGCCACGGCAAGGACGACATGGCTGCGACGATCCAGGCCAGCCGTGCCTGATGCGCTGATCATCGTCGACTACCAGAACGACTTCGCCCGGCCGGACGGGGCGCTCGCGGTGCCCGCCGGCGAGGAGGTCGCGGACCACATCAACGCGCTGGCGCGCTCCGGCGACTACGAGCTCGTGCTTGCCACGCGCGACTGGCACCCGCCGGACCACGGCTCGTTCACCGAGCAGGGCGGGATCTGGCCGGTGCACTGCGTCCAGGGCACGGAGGGCGCGGAGCTGCACCCCGCGCTCGACACCGAGCCGCTCGACGCGATCGTCGACAAGGGCCAGGACCCGGGCACCGAGGGCTACTCGGCGTTCGACGCCACCTCGCTGGCCGAGACGCTGCGCGCCCGCGGCGTCGACGCGGTGACGGTGGTCGGCCTGGCCACCGACTACTGCGTGAAGAACACGGCGCTCGACGCCCTGCGCGAGGGCTTCGCCGTGCGCGTCGACCGCGCGGGCATCCGCGGCGTGGACGTGCAGCCCGGCGATTCCGAGCGCGCCCTCGAAGAGCTGGCGGCGGCGGGTGCGACCGTGGCGTAAGCCGCCGCCGAGCGACGACCCGCGCGAGCAGCTGCTCGCGCGGCTGCGCCCCTACGTCTCCGACGCGCGCGTGCTGGAGGCGATCGGGGCGGTCCCGCGCGATCGCTTCGTCCCCGCCCGCCGGGCCGCCGAGGCGTGGGACAACGTCGCGCTGCCGATCGGCTCGGGGCAGACGATCTCGCAGCCGCTGGTGGTGGCGCGGATGTGCGAGCTGCTCGAGCTGTCGAGCGCGGACCGCGTGCTCGACGTCGGCACCGGTTCCGGCTACCACGCCGCGGTGCTGGCGCGGCTCGTGCGCCACGTGTGGACGGTCGAGCGCCACCCCGGGCTGTCGGACCGGGCGGCGGCGAGCCTCGCCGCCGCGGGGGTGGAGAACGTCACGCTGCTGGTCGGCGACGGCACGCTCGGCCACCCGGCGTGCGCGCCCTACGACGCGATCAACGTCGCGGCCGCGATGGGGCGGCTGCCGGAGGCGCTGGCCGGCCAGCTCGCCCCCGGCGGGCGGCTGGTCGGCCCGGTCGACGACGGCGACCAGCGGTTGATCCGCCTGCGCCGCACCGCCGGCGGGGAGCTGGAGCGCTCCGCCCACGAGCGCGTGCGGTTCGTGCCGCTGATCAGCGGACCGGGCTGAGCCTCGGGTTCGGGCGGTGCTCGCGCCCGACCTTCGCGCACGGGCGCCCGTCGACGAGCACGACGTCGGCGGTGAAGTCGTTGGAGCCGCGGATCAGCGCGGAGCCCACGCCGTAGGCGTCGACCGGCACGCGCGCGGCCTCGAAGGCGCGGATGCGGTCGGCGTTGAAGCCGCCGGAGGCGACGATCTGCACGTTCGGGTGGCCGGCCTCGTCGAGCGCGTCGCGCACGAGGTGGACGAGCTCGGCGTCGACGCCGTGCGCCGCCGTCAGCCCGTGCCGGCGCTGCAGCTCGAGGTCGGCGAGCGCGTCGGAGGTGTCGAGCCGCACGCCCCAGAGGTCGGGGCCGAGCGCTTCGGCGACCTCGAGCGCGGTCGGCACCGAGTCGTTGGTGAAGTCGACCAGCACGGTCACGTGCATCTGGTCGCCGAAGTTGCGCGTGAACGCGCGCGCCGCGGCGACGGTGTCGCCGTCGAAGGCCGCGATCAGCGCGTGCGGCACGGTGCCGACGCCGCGGCCGCCCCACCACGACGCCTGCGCGTCGGTCGAGACGCCGATCGCGCCCGCGACGTGCGCCGCCCAGCCGTCGCCGGTCTGCACCAGCCAGTGGTCGTGGCGGGCGGGGAAGTACAGGATCGGCTTGCCGCCCGACGCCTCGACGACCTCGCGGACGTTGCGCATGATCAGCGTGCGGCGCGCCATCGTGCCGAGGTAGACGGTCTCGAGGTGGGCGAACAGCGAGTAGTCGCCCTCGATCGTCATCACCGTCTCCCACGGCCCGATCTCGTCGCCCTCGTGCAGCGCGTGCACCTCGAGCTGCTCCCAGCCGTCCTCCCACGAGCCGTCCGGGCGGCGGCGGCCCGCGCACTGGCGCAGGATCGCGATCGCCTCGTCGACCCCGCCGAGGATCGACTCCTTGCGCTGGAAGACCTGCATCAGGACCCGCGGCTGACGGCCCTCCAGCTCCAGCGTCGCCTTCGCGTAGTTGAAGTAGACGTCGGAGTAGTAGCCCTCGCGGATCTTCTCCACGGGCAGGCGAAACGCATCCGGGTGACAGGCGCTCGCGTTCGGTGACTCCCATCGCACGAGTTAACCAAGGCCTGCTACACCCACCGGCGATGCCTGAGCGCTCCGCCATCGTGACGGGAGCGGCCGGAGGGATCGGCCGCGCCATCGCAGACCGCCTGATCAGCGACGGCTGGGGCGTGCTCGCGGTCGACCTCGAGCCCGCCGACGACGGGCCCGGCGTGCCCCACGCCGCCGATCTGACCACCCGCGAGGGCAACCGCGGCGCCGTCGACGCGGCGGTGAAGGAGTTCGGCCGCCTCGACGCGGTGGTCCCCAACGCGGGCTTCCAGCACGTCGCGCCGATCGGCGAGTTCCCCGAAGACCGCTGGGACGGCCTGATCGCGCTGCTGCTGACCAGCCCGTTCCTGCTTGCGCGCTACGCCTGGGCGGACCTGGTGGAGAGCGGCGACGGGCGCTACGTGGCGATCGCCTCCGCGCACGCGCTGGCGGCCTCGCCCTACAAGGCCGGCTACGTCGCCGCCAAGCACGGCGTGCTCGGCCTGGTGCGGACGCTCGCGCTGGAGGGCGCCGAGCACGGCATCCTCGCCAGCGCGGTCTGCCCCGGCTTCGTCCGCACGCCGCTGGTGGAGGGCCAGATCCCCGACCAGGCCAAGGCCCATGGCGTCTCCGAGGAGGAGGCGCTCGAGCAGGTCATCCTCGCGCCGCACGCGGTCAAGCGGCTGATCGAGCCGGAGGAGGTCGCCGGCGTGGTGGCCTTCCTGCTCGGCCCCGACGGGCGCGCGTTCAGCGGCGCGCCGGTGACGATGGACCTGGGCTGGACGGCGCGGTGAACGCGTTCGAGGCGATCGTCCTCGGGATCGTCCAGGGGCTGACCGAGTTCCTCCCGATCTCGAGCACCGCGCACCTGCGGATCGTGCCCGCCTTCGCCGGCTGGGAGGACCCGGGCGCGGCCTTCACGGCCGTCGTGCAGCTCGGGACGATGGCCGCCGTGCTCCTCTACTTCCGCCACGAGCTGTGGCGGATCGCGAGCGCCCTGCTCGTCGGCCTGCGCCGGCCCGAGGTGCGGCGCACGCTCGACTTCCGGCTCGGCGTCTACATCATCATCGGCACGATCCCGATCGGGGTCTTCGGGCTGATCTTCAAGGACCAGATCGAGACCGGCGCGCGCGACCTGACGCTGATCGGATGCACGCTGATCGCGCTCGGTCTCCTGTTGTTGCTGGCCGAGAAGGTCGCGACCCACACGCGCGGGCTCGACTCCTTCACGGCCCGCGACGGCATCATCGTCGGCATCGCCCAGGCGTGCGCGCTCGTCCCGGGCGTCTCGCGCTCGGGCGCGACCCTGACCGGGGCGCTGTTCCTCGGCTTCAACCGCGTCGACGCGGCGCGCTACTCGTTCCTGCTCTCGGTCCCCGCCGTCGTGCTCTCCGGCCTGTTCGAGCTGCGCCACGTCGGCGACGGCACCGGCGCCGCAGCGATCCCGACCGCGATTGCGACGTTGGTGGCGTTCGCGGTCGGCTACTGGTCGATCGCGTTCCTGCTCCGCTACCTCGGCAACCACTCGACGGCGGTCTTCGTCGCCTATCGCGTGGCGCTCGGCACGCTCGTGCTCGCGCTGGTCGCGGCCGGCGCGATCAGCTAGGACCAGCGCCGGCGGCCAGGAGCCGCCGGCGCCCCGAGCCCTACTCCGCCATCCCGAGCGTGCGCGGCGCCCCAGGCGCCGGCTCGTCGCCCGGCACTACCCCCCGCTCGGGCCAGACCCGCAGCAGCACGTAGTAGACGACCCCGCCCACGATCGCCGCGCTCGTGAAGCTCAGGTCGATGTTGTCGATGTGCTTCGGCAGCGGGCCGGTGATGATCGACGTCTCCGTGAACAGCAGGCCGACGCCCGAGGCGGCCAGCCACGCGATCCACGCGCGCGGGTTGAACCCGCCGTTGAACCAGTAGGCGCCCTTCTCACCCGGCACGCGGAAGGCCTGGACGTCGAGCGTGTAGTACCGGCCGCGGCGGTACAGATGGCCGACCACGAGGATCACCAGCCACGGCGTCACGAACGCGAGGATCAGCGTGACGAACGCCTCGACCGAGGAGATCGCGTCGTAGCCGATCAGCGCCCCGTAGGAGACGACGAGCGCCACGACGCTGATCACCGCGGTGAGCAGCGTGCGGCTGAAGCGCCACAGGATCGACTGCAGGTCGATGCCGGCGTTGTAGATCGACATCGTCGCGCTCTCGATGTTCGACAGGCCGCCCGCGGTGAACATGAGCAGGATCGCGAGCCACAGCGGCGCCACCGTCGGGTAGCCGGTGGCGAGCAGCGTGCCGGGGTCCTTGAACGTGGTCGTCACGTAGGCGCCGATCAGCAGCGAGATCAGGCAGCCGCCGAACATGCCCAGGAACGCCCAACCGGCGCACTCGCGCGAGCTCGCGCTGGCCGGGATGTAGCGCCCGTAGTCGCCGATGAACGGGCCCCAGGAGATCGGTAGCGAGGCGACCACGACGACGCCGAGCACCCAGGTCGCCCAGAACTTGCCGAGCGCGTACTCGCCGCCGGACACCGCGTGGAACTTGTCCGACAGCACGATCACCGACAGGACGCAGACCACGAAGCTCGAGATCGAGATGATCTTGAACATCGAGGCGATCGTGTCGTGGCCGTAGATGGCGACGGCGAACGCCGTGATCGCGAGGAACGCCATGTAGATCGACAGCTGCGTGTCCCCGGTCCCGAAGCCGAAGATGCGGTCGAACACCACCATCACGGTCTGGCCCGAGGTCCAGACGAGGATCGCGGTGAAGCCGAGCGCGATCATGATGCTGAGCGCGGAGCCCAGATAGCGCCCGGTGATGCCGAAGAACGCGCCGCTGGTGGTCGCGTTGTTGGTGCCCGACTTCGGCGCCATGATCGCCATCCCGGCGAAGATCAGCGACCCGAGGGTGGTGCCGACGAGGATCGCCGTCACGCCGCTCCACCAGCCCAGCCCGAACACGATCACCAGCGATCCGAAGAACATGTTCCCGAAGCCGAACTGCGGTCCGAACATGGCCCAGGCGAGATTGCGTGGATGCGACTTCCGCTCCGCCGCCGGGATGTAGTCGACCCCGTGCGTCTCGATGGTCCCGACCTGCAAAGCGTCGCTCGGTACGACCGGCGCGACGGACCCGACGGCGCTACCCCCCATGACCTGCGCTCCTCTCCTGGAAAGCGTGAGGAGATAAGTCATATATCAAATAGCACGAGTGGTCAAACGGGAAACCCTGACCCGTGGATTTGGCTCTGCAGCTGGGTTCAGCGGGACATCTCATCGAGCACGACGAGGCGTGTGCCCTCGAGGTGCTCGCGCAGGACCGCCTCGGCGGCCGCGGCGTCGCCCGCCAGGACGTGGGCGACCATCTCCCGGTGCTGCTTCTGCGACTCGCGCCGGCCCGGGAGAGAGCGCACGTACATGCGGAGATAGGGCTCGACGACGATCCACAGGTTGTGGATGAGGCCGAGCAGGCGGGCCGACTCCGCGGCCTCGTAGAGCGCGTAGTGGAACTCCTCGTTGGTCGCGCGCCACGCGGCCGAGTCGTCCACCTGCTCGTCCATGCGGTCCATCAACTGCTCGAGCGCGGCGACGCGCTCCGGCTCGGCCAGCGCCGGGATCGCCAGCCGCAGCGCGAGCGATTCCAGCTCGGCGCGGATCGCGAACACCTCGTCGAGCTCCTTGGCCGAGACCTCGTTGACGCGGATCGCACGGTTGCCGAGGAATGAGACGAGGCGGTCGGCCTTGAGCCGCCGCAGCGCCTCGCGGACCGGGATCGGGCTCGTGCCGAAGCGCTCGGCCAGCGGGCGGAGCTTGAGCGGCCCCGGCTGCAGCTGTCCGGTGGCGATCTCCTGCCGCAGGCGCTCGTAGATGACATCCGGCAGCGACGGCAACCGGACGATGTCGGCGTCGCTCACGGCCCGATCATACGAGTCCAGGTGACGGCACCGTCCGGGGCGCGCGCCCGGCCTCGGCGGTCTGGAGTGAGGCGAGCACCTCCTCCAGGGGCAGCACGTCCGCGTACTTCGCGTCGATGTCGAACAGGTTCGTGGAGTGCGGGACCTCCGCCCGGTCGCCCACGCACTCCTCCGGCACGATCGTGCGGAAGCCGTGCGAGACGGCGTCGATCGTCGTCGCGCGCACGCACCCGCTCGTGACGCAGCCGATGACGATCAGGGTGTCGACGCGCCGCGAGGTCAGGAAGGTCAGCAGCGGCGTGCCGAAGAACGCCGAGGACGCGCGCTTGACGTACACGGGCTCGCCCGGCCCGGGCGCGACCCGCTGGTCGACCTCGCACCAGTGCGTGCCGGCCTCGAGCGCCTTCAGCCCGGGCATCTTGCGCAGCCACGGCAGCGCGTCGCGCTCCGCGGCGTCGAACCCGACCGCGGTGAAGGCGACGGGGAGCTCGCGCCGCCGGCACTCGGCGAGCAGCGTCGCGCTCGCCGAGATCACCTCCCCCAGCTCGCCGCCGACCGGGCAGGCGAGGTCGGTGAACCCGTTCTGGAGATCGACGACCACCAGCGCGGCACGGTCGCCGAACCCGACCCGGTGGCCGATCCCGCTACGGGCGTAGACGGACGCGGTCTCCTCGGGGGTCACTGCAGGTAGTCCGGGATCACGCGGCCGCTGTCGGCGATCAGCTCGTCATCGAGATAGAGGCGGCAGCCGCGCATCGCGAAGTCCTGGTGGCAGCCCGTGGTGCGGGTGCCGCCGAACGTCACGTTCGAGCCCAGCGCGAACAGCGTGTTGCCCCAGGCGGTCCGCCCGTCCTGCCCGATGATGTCGAGCGGGTCCTGGAACATGATCGAGTTCCACAGCCCGCGCTTGTGCGTGCCCCAGCCGAGGTGTGACATGGCGAAGCCCTCGGGATCGTCCCAGGCCTCGATGTACTCGCGGATGTTGCGCGCGTCGACGCCGCCCTCGATCTTGGTCGCGAAGCCCTTCTCGAAGGTGATCTTCACCGGCTCCGTGATGTACGTCTTCGGCGGGTACCAGATGTCGCCGGGCTCGATGACGACCACGCCCTCGCCGACGCCCTCGGTGGGCGCGGTGTACTGGAAGGCGCCCGGCCAGTGGTCCCAGCGACCTGGCTCGTCGGTGAAGCCCCACTGCTCGATCACCGGCTGGTCGGTCTTGTCGAACCAGGCGTCGGTGCCGTTGTCGGACTCGAGCCGGATCGTCTTCGCCTCGCGCAATCGCGCGGCGTGGCGCTTGACCAGCTCGCGGTCCTCCTCGGTGGGGAACATGCGCCCAGCGCCTCGACGGGATCGTGGACCATCAGCATCCGCGTGCCCGACTCGAGCACGGCGACTTGCTCCTTCGTGTGGAGGAGCCCGACCGACGTGATGTCGACGACGAAGTCGGCCATCTTGAGGAAGTCCAGCGCGAGCTTGGAGTTGGCGACGATCGTCGAGGAGATGTTGCCCGTGCGGATGAAGTTCGCCTGCTCCGCCGGCGGCGATGGCAGGACGAGGCTGATGACGTCGGACTCGAACGACCGCGCGGCGGCGAACATCGACGCGGCGTACTCCTGGTTGGAGTCGGGGTCGCTGACGATCACGATCGAATCTTCCTTCTTGAGCTTGCAGAGGCTCATCATGCGCTGGAAGAGCGGACGAGCTGGGCGCTCAGGTAGTACGTCGACGTCGGTGCAGCCAACGTCGATCCTCCTCCGTCGTAGTCGTCGGAGGACGTATATCATATTCGGGAGGCCGTCAGCCAGCCTTGACAGTGGGCCGCCCGCGGGCGAGCAGCCGCCCCGCGCCGGGCACCTCCGCCGGCCGTCCCAGCCGCTCCAGGAGGTCGTGAACCGTCGCCGTCGCAGCCGAGAGTACCGGGAGCCCGAGCCGCTCCTCCGCCACGGGGATGGCCGCGAGCGACGGCATCTGCACACACGCCGAGATGATCACCGCGTGGGCGCCGGCGAGGTCGAGGACGGACGCCAGCTCCGGCAGCCGCATCGGATCGAGACGGCACACCGCGACGTTGTCCGGCACGCGGAGGCTGAGCGCGTCGACCACGGTGACGCACGCCGCCTCGAGGTACTCGCGCACCAACTGCGTCAGCGCATCCATGTCCGGCGTGAGGATCGCCACCCGGGTGAAGCCGTGGGCGTGCAGCGTCCGCACGAGCGCACCGGCGCTGGAGCTGATCGCGGGATCGGCCGCGCCGGCTCGCGCCACTCGCACAGCCGCTGCTCGACGCGTTGTGCGCGCCGGGCCGCGCGCCATCAGCGCACGAGGCAGGCGTAGACGATCGCGTCGACGCGGGCGTCGGAGAGCTCCGAAGCACAGCGGTACGCATGAACGAATATCGCATCGAGCGAATCGGCGTCCACGTTGTGGAGCACGGCGCGGCTCGAATGGAACGTGTAGTCGGCGCACGTCCGCCGGAGCATCTCCGGACCTCGGTCTCGATCATCGTGTACGAGCTCGGGACGACGAGCGCGATGCGCGTCGGGGCGCTCATACACGCCGGCGGCGCAGGAGCATAGCACGAGCGTCGCCGCGGCGGCGCACGCCGCAGCAGCTACGGCGAGCGACGCGCGCGACTCGCGAGGCGGCGGCGCTGGGAGGGGCGCCGGCGCGGGAGCGATGTGCGGACGACTTTCGGGCGCCGGCGGATGCGCTCGGGCTCCGCCGCCTGGGCGGCGGCGCAGCCTCGGCGCGCCGTTCACGGACAGCTCGCGCTCGAGCGCCTCGGCGAAGGAGCGCGTGACCTTGACGGATGATCGGACAAACCTTCTGCCCGATCGAGCCGAGCATGCCGACGAGCGCACGTCGCCGTCGAGCGTGACGCGGGTGAAAACCCTCTCGACGCTTCGAGCGCGACGGTGTTGGTCGAGCGCACGTTGCACGCGGCGCCGCGCACGCTGCGGACGATCGCGGTGAACTCCATCGAGCGCCCGGGTCGCGGTCCGTGATACGCATCTTCAGGTCGAAGGTCGCCGACATGGGAACGAACGCATGCGTCACGCGCACGCGCGAGTTGTCGGCGTCGAACACGGTCACCTCCTCGACGCCGGGCGCGCAGCGCGCTAAACGATGACATGATCGAAGAACTACCACGGGTTGCGGGCGGCTCCGGCTAAACGAACTCCTCACTGCATCTTCATCCGCATGCTCCTCGGTCGCTCTCCGCCTGCTCGAGCGCTCTACACACAGCTCCGGCGTTGAGCGGGAGGCGGATGATCTCCACCCCGAAGTCCGCTAGCGCGTCGCACACGCGCGTTGGCGATCGTCGCGCCGCTGCGGGGATCGTGCCGATCTCGCCGACGCCGCTCGACGCCGAACGGCGTGCCGGGGGACTTCACGTACGTGTGGTCGCAGCTCGAAGTCCGGACGTCCGCCGATGGTGGGCATGAAGTAGTCGAGCATCGTGCCGTTGACGAGCTGCCCCGTGTCGCGCGTCGTAGACGCAGCTCCTCCATCACCGCCTGGCCGAAAGCCTGGGCGAGCGCGCCTGAACCTGGCCGTCGACAGCTTCGGGTTCACCTGGCTGCCGCAGTCGTGCACCATCACGAAGCGCTCGACGTCGAAGTCGCCGGTTCTCGGTGTCCACCGACACGAGCGCCGCCGCAGTGCCGAACGCGTAGAGGCGGCGGCCTCGGTCTCAAAGTGGGCGGTGGCCTCCAGCCAGGAGCTCCCCGGTCGGCATCGCCTGGTTGATGATCGCGCGCGTCGTGGACGTCGCCGTAGCGGCACGCTCGTGTCCGAGGTTCGTCGCGCAGGCGCGCTCAACCGGCCGTGGATCTCGATCGTCGCCGGCGTCCGTCCTCGAGGATGAAGGCTGGCGATCCGCAGCGTCTTGTCGCGCAGCTCTCTCGCCGGCCTGGTCGCAGCGCGCCGCGGCGTCGATCAGCGTGCGCGATCGCGAAGCCGCCGGTGTTGTAGCGGGAGGCCTTCGTGTCGCCGATATGGATCGCGACGCGTCGTAGTCGACGCCGGTACATCGTCGGCGACGATCTGCGCGAAGGCGTCTCTGCTCCCCGCCCCGAACGCGGACACGCCGCTGTAGACGTCGATCTCCGCCTGGAGCGGTTCGCGCGCAGGACACGCTCTCGTCGCGAGCCGAAGCGCGAGCCGCTGCTTGGCTTAGCCACTTCGTAGCTCTGGTAGCTCGTGCGCTCGACGAATCGAGGAGGCCGATGCCGATAGCGTCTCGTCCTCGTCGCCGGGCGTGTCGCGGCGCACGTGCTCCTCGTAGCCTGATCGCGCGCTTTCGAATCTCGCAGGCACTGCTCGTAGTCGCCGCTGTCGTATGATCGCGCCGCTGAGCGATCTGCCACGGCATGATCCTCGCGACGTGACCATGTTCTGATCACACAGCTCGACGCGGTCGATGCCCGAGCCGGCGCGCCATGAGGTCGACGAGTAGCTCGCGCACGAAGCACGACTCCGGCCTGCCCGTAACCGCGGTCGGCGCCGACGCGCCTTGTTCATCAGCACACACGCCGCTCCGATCGCGCGCATCGTCGACCTTGTTAGGGCCCGGTGAACATCACGCTCGATCAGCTGCGGTGAGCCGAACGGACGAGTTGTAGCTCGCCGAGGTCGACCTGCATACACGTTCGTCGTCAGTGCCTATCGATCCGCGCCGTCGCGCGTCCGCGCCCAGCGTTATCGTCGTGCACCACCTCGCGCGCCTGCGTTGTCGCTGCAGAGAACTGCGACGCGTTGCTCGACCTACTTGACCCGGCGGTGCGAGTCGATCGCGTTGCGGCAGGCGAGGCACGTCCTCGGGATAGATCCCGAGCTTCAGCCCGAAGCCGCCGCCGACGTCGCTTCGCCATGCACCCGCACCGCGCCGTCACTTCGATGCAACAGCGACTCGGCGAGCTGTTCTTGCGCACGCAGGTGCGGCGCCTGCGTGGAGTGGCGGACGGTCGAGCTTTCGCGGGCGCCGGGCTGCCACTCGGCGAACGATCGCAGCGCGTCTCCATCGGCAGAGCCGCTGACGCGGTTGATCGTGGAAGCGCTCCTCGAGCACCACCTCGGCCGCCGCCGATCCAGCGCTTTTCGGGATCGCCGAGAGCCCATCGGGTTGAGTCGCCGAGCAGGTTCGACGGCATGCACGCGCGTGGTGCAGGCGGGGCGTCCGGCGCCTATCGCCGACATCGACGTCGAAGACGTGCGGCAGCGGGTCGTAGTCGACGTCGATCAGCGCCAGCGCGTCCTCGGCGACCTGCCGGCTCGACGGCGGCGACGCTGACCACGCGGGTTGGCCCTCGAACACGCGCGACGTCCGTTCGCCATCGCGTAGAAGTCGAGCGAGCGGCGCGTCGGGCACCGGCCGAGGACAGCTGAGCGGCGCGCTTGCGCTCGACCACCTCGCGCCCCTATCGAGCACGTCCTCCACGCCGCTCGAGCGCGAGCGCGCGCGGAGATGTCGATGTCGAAGGATCCGGGCGTGCGGGAACGGGCAGCGCCCGACCGCCATGTGCAGCCCGTGCGCGGGGTCGACATCGTCGTGCGAAGCGGCCGTAGCCGCGCAGCAGCCGGTCGTCCTCCTTGCGATTCGACGCTCGCGCCGATGCCGCCGGAGCGCGTCGTCTCGCGCGTCGCCTCGAGACCTCAGCCATCGAGCGCCCCCGCCTCCTCGCGCTCGTCGAGGAAGCTGCTCGACCGCCGTCAAGGATGTTCTGGTAGCCCGTGCAGCGACAGAGCACTGCCGGCGAGCTGGTCGCGCAGCTCCGTCGCGGCTTTAGGGCTTCGCCTCTACCGTCCGCGGCGATCGCCGTGGCCATCATCAGGAAGCCCGGCGTGCAGTCGCCGCACTGCAGCGCGTGCGTCATCTCTTGAACGCCTCCTGGAGCGGGGTGCAGGCGGTCGCCGTTCGGCGAGCGACTTCGACGGTCGTGCATCGCATCGTCCCGTCGGCCTGCGTCGGCGAACATCAGACACGACTTCACAGGCCTCGCCGTCGACGTAGCACCGTGCAGTTGCCGCACACGCCCTGCTCGCAGCCGATATGGGTGCCGGTCAGGCCGAGCTCGTGGCGCAGGAAGTCGGCGAGGTGCACGCGCGGCTCGACCGTCGCGCCGGTACGCGCGGCCGTTGACGGTGACGGAGATCTGAGACGGGATCAGGCATTGCGTGCCCTCCTTGTCGTCGCGCAGCTTCGCCAGCGCGCGGCGAACGTAGATGGGGACCAGGTGGCGCCGGTACTCGGCGGAGCCGCGCACGTCGCTGGGCGGATCGACCACCTCGAGCGCGGCCTCCGCGGCCTTGGCGATCGCCTCGTCCTCGAGCGCGGTGCCCTCGAGCAGGTAGCGGCGGCGCGTGTCGCCAGCACGGCGCGGTCGTTGACGCCGCCGAGCGCGATCCGCACGTCGGTCCAGCGCCCGTCCGCGCCGCTGCGGCCGAGCGACGGCGACGCTGTAGCACGGCGAAGTCGTTGTGCTTGCGGCCGCGCTCGAGGAACGCGAAGGCGTCGGGCGCGGCGGGGAAGCGAGACCTCGGTGATCATCTCCTCGGGCTCGAGCGTGGTCGCGTACGCGCTCTCGAGGAAGTCGTCGATCGGGATCTCGCGCCGGCCCGAGACGCTCGCGGCAACGACCGTCGCGTCGAGCGCGAGGCAGGCGAGCGGCATCTCGCCGGTCGGGTCGGGCTGCGCCAGGCTGCCCGCCCAGCGTGCCGCGGTTGCGGACC
The DNA here is from genome assembly GCA_963722815.1 of uncultured Solirubrobacteraceae bacterium. Classification (GTDB taxonomy): domain Bacteria; phylum Actinomycetota; class Thermoleophilia; order Solirubrobacterales; family Solirubrobacteraceae; genus DASQFQ01. The sequence goes on along the minus strand of CAVROM010000002.1, from coordinate 66,925 downwards.
TGCGGGTCGCCGACGTAGCCGACCATGCACTGCAGCAGCGGCAGCCGCTCCGAGACGATCGGCGAGCGCTCGATCGCCGCGTAGCGCACGAGCGGGCCGAGCACCGTGGTGGCGCCCTCGGCGCGGATGTCGGCGAGCTCGTCGAGCCGGTTGATGTCCACCAGCGCGCTCACCTGCATCAGCCGCATGTGCAGCATCGGCACGAGGCTCTGGCCGCCGGCCAGCAGCTCGCGCGGCGCCCGCGTGGTCGTCGAGCGCCTGCAGCGCCTCGCCGACGGAGCCCGGCCGCACGTAGTCGAACGTCGCCGGCCTTCACCCCGCGCCCCCCGCCATGAACTTCGCGAGCACGCGCTGGACGCCGGTGCCGCCCGGCCCGGCGATCGGCTGCTTGGGCCGGCGGCTCCAGACCGTCTCCGGCCGGACCTGGAGGACGTGGATCGCGCCGCGGTCGTCGACCGCCCACTCGACGTCCACCGGCGCGCGCCGGTGGCGCTCGATCCGCTTGCCGAGCGTGGCGAGCGCGATCACGTGCTCATCCTCGAGGCAGGCGAGCATCGCGGCGCTTTGCGGGCACCGGCGCCATGCGAACGCCGCCGGCTCGCGGGATCGAACACGGCACTCCACCTCCTTGTCGGAGAGCTCGCGCGCGAGCAGCTCGAGCGTGACCTTGTCGACCCGGAAGCGGTCGGGCGTGACCTCGCCGCCGACGACCGCTTCGCCGAGCCCCCACGCGCCTTCGAGCACGATCTTCGAGCGGTCGCCGTTGAGCGGGTCGAGCGTGAACATCACGCCGGCCGCGCGCGGGACCACCATGCGCTGCACGCCCACCACCATGCCGCGGTGCTCGATGCGCGGCCCTCCTCGGCGTCCGGGCGGTAGGTCAGCACCGGCGCGCTGAACAGGCCGGTCCAGCAGCGGCGCACGTGCCGGCGGTAGCTCCTCGGCGCCCATCACCCACAGGAACGTCTCGTACTGCCCAGCGAAGCTCGCGCCCCCGAGGTCCTCGGCGACGCCGGAGGAGCGGACCGCGACCGGCGTGCCCGGCGCGCCCGCGAGCTCCTCCAGCCGCGCGTAGGCGGCCTCGAGCTCGGTCTCGAGCTCCGGCGGCAGCGGCGCCGCCTCGATCGCCGCCGCCATCCCGGCCGCCGCGGCCTCGATCGCCGCGAGGTCCGCGGGGTCGACCGCCCGCGCCTCCGCAGCGCGCTCCGCGAGCCCGTTCGCGGCCTCGAAGGCCTGCCACGCGGCGGTGGTCACCGCGAACCCGGCGGGGACATCGAAGCCCGCGACCGCCATCTCGGCCAGGCTCGCGAACTTGCCGCCCAGGACGGAAGCCGACGCGTGCGCCGGGTCGTCGAGCCAGACAATCAGCGGCTCGCTCACACGGCCTCCAGGACGCGCACGGTGCCCTCGTTTCCGTCGACCTCGATCAGCTGACCGGTCTTCACCCGCTGCGTCGCGAAGCCGGTCCCGACCACCGCCGGCAGGCCGTACTCGCGCGACACGATCGCGGTGTGGGCCATGATCCCGCCCACGTCGGAGACCGCCGCCGCGAGGCGCGAGAACACCGGCGCCCAGCTCGGAGCCGTGACGCGGCAGACGAGGATCTCGCCGGTCTGGACCTCGATGCAGGTCCTCCGGCGAGGTGACCACGCGCGCGCGCCCGCGGGCCTTGCCCGGCGAGGCGGCGACGCCGCGCAGCGTCGCCGTTGCTGTCGCCCGCGCCGGCGCCGAGCCACTCGTCGATCGTCTCCTGCGTGATCCCCCACAGCATGATCGTGATCGGCTCGCTGATGTCCTCCGGCGGCACGCCCGAGCGCGGGCGGCGGGGTCCAGCCCTTGAGGGCCTCGCGGATCTCGCGCCGGCGTTGCGACGATCGGCGGCCAGTGGGTCGGCCCCGCGCCGTCGAGTGCCCGCCGCCCAGCTGATGATCGAGGTCGTACAGCGCCGAGTGGATCTCGTTGCGGTGCAGGTAGAAGATGTCCTCGCGGTCCTCGATGAAGCCGCGGGCGCGCAAACAGGTCGCCGAGCTCGCGCACCTTGTTCCAGAACAGCGCGAGTGGTAGCCAGTGCTCGACGTAGAAGTTGTGGTTCTCGACGTAGGGGTAGACCGTGCGCGCCAGCTGCACGAGCTCCTGTCGAAGGCCTGCGCGGTCCTCGTCGGTGGGCAGGAGCTCGGAGTACTCGCCGGTCATGCGCTCGCGCTCCTCGATGATCGCTCGCAGCGGGCGGTCGACGCGGCTCGCCGGCCTCGAGCATTCTCGATGTAAGCCGCCGCATCGCCGTTGAACGGCAGCCGCAGGTCGTCGGCCCACGCCCGGTCGGTGGGGGTAGTAGCCCGCGCCCGTCGAGTACCAGAACCACGGCTCCTTGGCGGCGTCGTAGCGCCGCCAGCCACTCGCGTCCGCCGCGCTCGCGGCGGCCGATCTCGGCGCAGCGCGTTCGGCGTCGGGACGTCGTAGTCGCGGATCTGCGTCGGCCGAGCCCGAGCTCGAGCGCCAGCGCCGCCAGCTCGCGTGACCTCGTCGTCGGGCCGGAACATCGAGGATGTCGATGCCGGCTACCATGCGCGCGACGTGTCTGGTCGGTGATGGCCGGGAAGGCGTTTCTGGCAGAACTCGCGGAAGGTGAGGTAGGCGCCGTACCCGAGGTTGAGCATCTCGAAGTGATACGAGCCCATCTCGAAGAGGTTCTCGATCAGGCGGTCGTAGGTCGTCGAGGAGGTCGTAGCCGCTGTAGACGCCGCGATGGCTCGGTGACCATGGCCTCGTCCTCGATCTCCGGCAGCGGCGTCAACTCGAGCGCCTTGAGCCGGCTCGATGCAGTCCTCCGCCTTGACGATCCACCGCGTCGTAGATCTCCTGCCAGTTCTCGAAGTAGTGGCCGCGCGCGGCGGCCGAAGTAGCTCGGCGCGCTCGGCGATCACGCGCCGGGTCGGAGAGCGTGCTCGGGCTGATGTAGAGGTAGCCGTTGACGATCCGGTGGTCGATCCCCCAGGGCCGGCGGCACCAGAGAAGACGCGCGTCGTCATCTGGTTGCAGTGCGACCCAGCCAGTTCTCGGTCATGATCGTGTCGAAGGGGAAGATCGGCTCGGGGTTGTGCATCCCGTCGAAGAACCAGAAGCGGCCCTCCTCCGACTCGCGCCGCGCCTCGGCGAAGCGCGCGTAGTAGGGGTAGGTCTCCTCCCACCCCTCGGCGCCCGCCGGCGTCTCGACGTCGAACGGGTTGAGGAAGCTCATGCGTTCACCATCCCGTCAGCTTTCAGCTCGTCGACGACGATGTCCCCGTCGACCACGATCGGGCGCTCGTCGAGGTACAGCGAGCAGTTGCGCATCGGCACGTCGATGTGGCACGGCGTGTCGTTGGGCCCGCCGAGCTCCTGGTTGGGGCCGGTCGAGAACAGCACGTTCCCGTAGAAGGAGCGGCCGTGCATGCCCATGCCGCGGCGGTCGGTGGCGAGCACGTTCCAGCGCGCGGTCTCGAGCATGCCCCAGCCGATGTGGGCGATCCCGTAGGCGTCGGGGTCGTCAAAGCTCTCCATATAGCTGCGCAGCAGCTCGGCGTCCACGCCCGGGCCGTCGACGGACTCGATCCGGCCCCGCTCGATCGTTAGCTCGATCGGCGTCTGCACGTAGGACTTGAACGGGAAGACGATGTCGCCGGGCGCGATCACGACGCGGCCGTCGACGCCGTCGTCGCTGCCGCCGGTGAACAGGAAGCCCGACGGCCAGTGGTCCCAGCGCCCGGGCGTGTCGGTGTAGCCGTACTGCGTGATCACCGGGTAGGCGCCGAGCTGGTAGGTCACGTCGGTGCCGTGATGGTTCGTGAAGCGCAGCTGCTCCGCGCTCCCCAGCAGCTCGCCGCCGAACTCGACGCGCTCGCGCAGGCGCGGGCTGGGGAACATCTCGCGCAGGTGGTCGATCGGCTCGATGCAGGCGAGCACGCGCGTGCCCGACTCCTGGATCTCCATCTGCTCCTTCGAGAACAGCAGGAAGACCGTGTCGACGACCAGGTCGACGCAGCTTGAGCGCCTCGATCGCCGGGCGGTTGCCGGCCAGCGGCGTCTCGCCCACCGACCACGTGCCGACGTCGCCGTCGAGCGAGGAGTCCTGCGCGTCGAGCCGCAGGTGGTAGGCGGTCGCCTCGAGCTCACGGGCCGCCTGCAGGAACGCGGTGACGTAGTTCGGGCGCTCGTTGCCCTGCGACAGCACCGCGACGGTGCTGCCCGCCTCGATGCCGCACAGCGACAGCTCGCTGCGGCACATGTCCACGAACGTCGGTGCGGTCATCGGCCTCGGCTCCCTTCCTCTCCGAATATCATATATCAGTCGCTGCCGAACACGCCGTCCAGCAACGTCGTCACCGCGTCGCGGAACCCGTCGAGGTTGTCCCACGGGATCATGTGACCGGCGCCCGGGACGCAGACCAGCTGCGCCGCGGGGTTGCGCTCCGCCGCCTCGGCGGCGCCCTCCGCGGTGACCATCGGGCTGTCGCCGCCGTAGACGAACGCCACGGGCGCGGCGACCTGCGGCCAGTCGTCGAAGAAGTCCTCCTCGTGGAAGCTGCGGTGCGACTCGGCGACCGCCTCCTCGGAGCAGGTCACGAGCCAGCGCGTGCGCAGGTCCAGCTCGCGATCGGGCCAGCGCGGGTAGTGCTCGCGCAGCTCCGCGACCGTCGTGCCCGCGCGTGCCTGCTCGAGCTGGCCAAGGAAGCTCTCGTGCGTGATCGGGTACGGCGCGCGACCCGGCCCGCTGAGAGGCGGGTCGACCGCGATCACGGGACCGCGCAGCTCGGGGTGGCGGACGGCGAAGGTCGTGGCGATCCGCGCGCCCATCGAGTGGCCGAGCAGTGTCGGGCGCTCCAGCTCCAGCCCGCGGATCAGGCCGGCGACGTCGTCGGCGTAGTCGGCGAGCGCGTAACCGCCCGCGGCGGGCGCCTCGGACAGGCCGCGCCCCCGCAGGTCCGGCACGACGAAGCGCCGACCGCCGCGGATCGCGCGCACCACGAAGTCCCACGTGATCGCGGGGCTCGTTATCCCGGGCAGGACGACGACGCCACGGCCCTCGCCCGGGTAGTCGAGCATGTGCAGCGCGAGCCCGTTCCCGTCGACCGTCCGGCTCTCGGCCTCGAGCCCCGTCAGGTCCGCGCGCAGCGCCTCGCCGACCATCAGTACTCCACCGGGAGCTCGGCGTGCGAGGCGGGCGGCACCGCGGGCTCGCTTCCCGGCTCGCTGCCCGCGACGTAGGCGAGCGCGTCGTCGAGCGAGATCACGTCGCCGTATTTCGCGTCGATGTCGAACAGGTTCGCCTCGTGCGGGCCGGGCGCGCGATCGCCGACGCACTCGCGCACGACGAGCGTGGGGAAGCCCGACTGCACGCTGTCGACCGCGCTCGCGCGCACGCAGCCGCTGGTGGTGGCGCCGCAGATGACAACGGTGTCGACGCCCGCGGCGGCGAGCACCGCCGCGAGGTTCGTGCCGAAGAACGCCGAGGCGCCCTTCTTCGGGATCACGACGTCCTCCGGCCCGCGGGGGAGCCGCGGGTCGAGCTCCGCCGGCGGCGTACCCTCCTTGAGGATCGCCAGCCCGGGCGCCTTCTGCAGCCAGGCGCCGCCGTCGTGCCCGTGGGCCGCGTAGCCGATGGTGGTGAACACGATCGGCCTGCCGTGCTCGCGCGCGACCTCGAGCAGCCGCCCGGTCGCCGCCACGACCTCGCTCAGCTCGGAGCCCGTCGCGTACTGCGGATCCGTGAAGCCGTTCGTGAGGTCGACGACCACGATCCCCGGCCGCGCGCCGCGCCGGATGCGCTGGCCCCAGCCCGCGCGTTCGTAGATGCGGTCCTGCTCGGTGTCGCTCATGCGTCCCCGTCCTCGATCAGCTCGACCACGCCGCGGTTGCCGTCCACGCGGATCCGCTGGCCCGTCCGGATGCGCTGCGTGCCCAGCCCCGTGCCGACGACGGCGGGGAGGCCGTACTCGCGCGCCACGATCGCCGCGTGCGACATCACGCCGCCGATGTCCGCCACCGCGGCGGAGACGCGGCCGAAGATCGGCGCCCAGCTCGGCGTTGTGCAGCGCGAGACGAGGATCTCGCCCTGCTGGACCTCGTCGAGCCGCGTCGCGTCGGCCACCACGCGCGCGAGGCCCTCGGCCACGCCCGGGGAGGCGGCGATGCCGCGCAGGGAGGGGACGGCGCCCTCCTCGGGCTCGTCGCCGTCGGCCAGCCAGTCGGCGACGCCCTCGGTGGTGATGCCGAACAGCATGATCGTGTAGCTCTCTGTGATCTGCTCGGGCGGCGGGCCGAGCGCGGGCGGTGGGTTCCACTCCTGCAGCCGCGTGAGGATCTCCCGCCGCACCTCGACCTCCTCGCGCCAGTGCGAGCTCGCGCCGTCGCCGTCGATCGCCCAGTCGATCCCGAGCTCGTAGATCGCGTAGGGGATCTCGAAACGGTGGAGGTAGAAGATGTCCTCGGCGTCGGCCAGCACGCCGCGCGTGACGAGCACGGCGCCGAGCTCGCGCACCTTGTTGAAGAAGATCGTGTGGTGCCAGTGCTCGACGTAGAAGTTGTGGTTCTCTACGTACGGATAGACCGTGCGTGAGAGCTCGAGCAGGCTGCGGAAGCTCTCGCGCTCCTCGTCGGAGACGAGGGTGTCCGCGTACTCGGCCGCCAGCCGCTCGCCCTCGGCGCGCAGCGCCTCCGTCGGCAGCGCGATGTCGTCGCCTGCCGCGAGCCGGTCGAGGTAGCCGCGCAGCGCCGCGAACGGGACCCGCAGGTCGTCCATCCACGCGCGGTCCTGGTGCGAGTAGCCGGCGCCGGTCGAGTACCAGAACCACGGATCCTTGGCCGCCTCGAACGCCTCCAGCCAGCGGCGCCCGGCGTCGCTCTCGCCGAGGCGCGACAGCACGCTGTCGGGATCGCCGTCGAACTGCTCGCCCAGCCCCAGCTCGTGCCCGAGCGCCGCCAGCTTGCGCAGCTCCGCGTCGGGGCGGAACAGCACGAGCTCCTGGCCGCTGACCATGCGGGTGATGGTCTGGTTGTCGATGCTCGGGAAGAGCTCCGCGCAGAGGTCGCGGAAGGTGAGATAGGCCCCGTATCCGAGCGTCAGCATCTCGAAGTGGTAGTGGCCCATCTCGTGCATGTTCTCGATCAGCCGGTTGTAGGCCGCGAGCAGCTGCCAGCCGCTGGTGAGGGCCTGGTGCTCGTGCACGATCGCGTCCGGCTCGACGTCGGGCGGGGGCTCGAAGGTGATCGCCTTCAGGCGCTCGATGCAGTCGGTCGCCTTGGCCACCCAGTCGTCATAGATCTCGTCCCAGTTCTCGAAGTACTCCTGGGCCCGGGCAGCGAACACGGGCGCGCGCGCCGCGATCTCCTCCGGCTCGGACACCTCGCGCGGGCTCGAGTAGAGGTAGCCGTTGACCATCCGCTGGTCGAGCCCTCGCGACGGCGGCACGCGCCAGACCCGGTTGGCGCCCTGGTTGAGGGCGATCCACCAGTTCTCCGTCATGATCGTGTCGAAGGGGTAGACGGCGGTCGGGTTGTGCATCCCGTCGTAGAACCAGAAGCGCCCCTCGTCGTCCTCGCGGCGCTCCTCGCCGAACAGGTAGTAGTGCGGGTAGAGCCGCCGCCAGTCCTCGGCGCCCGCCGGCGCCTCCACCTCGTAGGGATTGGGGAACGAGCGGCCGTTTGTCGCGCTCATCGGAGGCCTCCCACCGCCGCGCCCGCCCGGTCGACGCGCATGTCCGGGTGGACCACGTCGCCGTCGAGCACCACCGGCTCGTCGTCGAGGAACAGGCTGCAGCCGCGCATCGGCACATCGACGTGGCACGGGCTGGCGTTGCTGCCGCCGAGCTCGGCGTTGGGCCCGGTCGAGAACAGCACGTTGCCGTAGAACGAGCGACCCTCGGCGCCGATGCCGCGCCGGTCCGTGGCCAGCGACGACCAGCGCGCCTTCTCGTTGAGCCCCCAGCCGATGTGGGCGATCCCGTAGGCGTCCGGGTCCTCGAAGGACTCCATGTAATCACGCAGCAGCGCCGCGTCGAGGCTGGGGCCGCGCACGTCGACGATGCGCCCGCGCTCGATCATGAGCTCGATCGGGGAGCCGACGTAGTCCTTGAACGGGTAGACGATGTCGCCGGGCGCGATCACGACGCGGCCTTCGACGCCCTCGTCGTGCGCGCCGGTGAAGAGGAAGCCGGAGGGCCAGTGGTCCCAGCGCCCCGGCGTGTCGGTGTAGCCGTACTCCGTGATCGTCGGGTAGGCGCCGAGTCGATAGGTCACGTCCGTGCCGGCCGGGTTCGTGAAGCGCAGGACCTTCGCCGCCCGCAGCAGCTCGCCCCCCGCCTCCACCCGCTCGCGCAGGCTGCGGGTGGGGAACATGCGGGCGAGCACGTCGACCGGCTCGACGGCGAGCAGCATGCGGGTGCCCGACGCCTCGACCTCGAGCTGCTCGGGCGAGAACAGCAGGAAGATCAGGTCGATCACGATGTCGGCCTGCTTCAGCGCCTCGACGGCGGCGGGGTTGCCGGCCAGCGGCGTCACCCCGACCGTCCACGCGCCGCCGTCGGCGTCGAGGTCGCCCACCGCCGGCGCGAGCCGCACGTGATGCGACACCGCGCCGATGCGGGAAGCGGCGGCCATGAACGCGTCGGCGTAGTCGAGCCGCTCGACCCCCTGCGAGACGACGACGACCGTCTCCCCCTCGTGGACCGCGCACAGCTCGAGCTCCTTCACGCAGAGCTCGGTCAGCATCGCCTGCGACATCGCCTCACCCCTTGGCCTGCTCGCCCATGCGCCGCGCCTCTTCGATCAGCGTCGCGATCGCCCACTGCGCCGCGCGCCCCGCCTCGCGGCCGTCCATCCCCCAGTTGTCGTGCAGCGTCAGCCACGCGCGCGTGCTCCACAGCACCTGCACGGTGGCGACGAGCCGGCGCGCCTCCGCCGGGGAGAGGTCGGCGGTGACCTCCTCGAAGATCTTGCGCAACGCCAGCGCCCGCCGACGGCGCGCGCGGTCGTGGATCTGCCGCCCGGCCGCCGACGCGTCGGCCGCGCGCACGAGGTCGTCGCGCGCGGCGAAGCCCTCGAACAGCGCCCGCGTGTTGCGCAGCAGCTCCTCGACGCTCTCCGGCGGCCCGCTGACGCCGAACTGCGCGTCGCGGAACTCGCCCACGCTGTCGATCAGGTCGTCCTTGGTGGGGAAGTGCCGGTAGACGGTGCGCAGCGACACGCCGGCGCGCTCGGCCACGAGCGGCACGGTCAGCTCGGCCAGCCCCTCCTCCGCGATCTGCGCGACCGCGGCCTCGAGGATCCGCTCGCGGGTCTGCTGCTGCTGCTCGCCGCGCAACGGGCTGCGGTACTGCCGGACCCCGGACTCCGTCATGGAACGCGACGCTAGTCCGCGGCACGAGTCGTGTCAAGATGGCATATGCCATTACTTGAATAACTGGCACGTGCCGGAATAGGATGCGGCGCCATGGCGGCGCCCAGGAGCACCGACACGACCCCGCTCGAGGCCCGCGCCTCGGCCTGGATCGCTCCCTTCTCGCAGGCCGAGCACCTCGTCCGCGCCCGCGATTGGGTGCTCGAGCTCGCGCCCGCAGCGTCACCCGAGCTGCGCTTTGCCGCGCTCACGCACGACATCGAGCGCCACTTTCCCGGCGGCCCCCGGCAGGACTTCGCGACCGACGAATGGGACGACCCCGACTACCTGTTAGCGCACTCGACGCGCTCGGCCGACTTCGTCCAGGAGTGGCTCGAGGCCGCGCCCGAGGTGCCCGACGAGTCGTTCATCCGCGGGGTGCGGCGGCTCATCCTCCTGCACGAGCTCGGCGGCGACGCGGACGCCGACCTGCTGCAGGCAGCCGACTCGCTCTCCTTTCTCGAGACGCTGCAGGAGCTGGTCGCCGGCTGGGTGATCGACGGCCGCTGCCCGCCCGAGAAGGCGGACGCCAAGCTGCGCTACATGCGCGACCGGATCCGGATCGCGCGTGCCCGCGAGCTCGCGGAGGGCCTTTACGCCGAGGCCGCGGACCGGCTGAGGAAGGCCGGGATCTCCGGGTAGTCGGGGAAGAGCTCGCGCGCGGGCGCGGCGCACGGGTGCGCGGCGACCCCGTCGTGCAGGTCCGCGAAGCCGTCGAGCGCGCGCACGCTGCACAGCACCTGGAGCGTCGCGGCGTCCGGCGCGTCCGGCGTGAGCACGCCGTCGGCGAGCAGCGCGTCGACGCGCGCGAGCGTCCCGGGGAGCGCGTCGAGCGCGTGCCGTACCGCGGCCTCGTCGGCGCCGACCGCGCGCGCGTAGTACTTCGCCGCCGGCAGCGCGAGCGCGCCGACCGCGCCCGGCGCCGGCACGCCCGACGCCTCTGAGATCCAGCGCCGCAGCTCGGCGTCCCAGGTCAGGCCCCAGCGCAGGATTCGCCGCGGCACCATCTGCAGCTCCTCGTCCGCCCAGGTCTCGACCGCCCGGTCGGTGGGAAACAGCGGCGGGTCGGGCCGGGCCGCCTCGAGCGCGCGGGCGATCGCGCGGGAGCCCTGGACGCGGCGGCCGTCGAGCTTCAGCGCCGGCACCGTGCCGCCGCGGAACCCGACGAGCCGGAGGTGCATCCGCTGCGTGCCGGGCAGCACCGTCGCGAGCTCGTACTCGATGCCCTTGAGCTCGAGCATCCGCCGGACGGCGTGGGCGGGATGCGACAGCGGGAACCAGTAGAGCCGGGCGGCGATGCCGCGGACCCTACTTGCGCGGCGCGAGCGGGAGCGTGAACGTGAAGCAGTTGCCGGTCCCGCCCTCGGCGGGCGTGACACCGATCTCCCCGCCATGACGCTCGACGATCTCGCGGCAGATCGTGAGGCCGAGGCCGCAGCCGCGGGCGCGGCGCTCGCCGCGGCCACGCGTCCGGGGGCGGAAGATGCGCTCCCGGTCCTCCGGCGGGATCGGCTCGCCTTCGCTCTCGACGTGCACCCGCCACGCCCCGCCGTCCCGCTCGGCGGCGATCCGGATCGTCGCCGACCCTCGCGGCCCGTACTTGAGCGCGTTCACGAGCAGGTTGCTGATCACCGCGCCGATCAGCGGCGGCTCGGCGCGAACGACCGGCAGCTCGCCGATCACCACGGACACCCCGCGCGCGCGGATCTCCGGTTCCAGCAAAGCGACGCAGTCCCCGACGAGCTCCTGGAGCGCGACCAGGCGGATGCGCAGCGGGCGGCCGGCGGCAGCGGCGTGATGCAGCAGGCTCTCGACGAGCAGCCGCGACTGCGCGCACCCGCGGCGGAGCACCTCGAGATCGTGTCGCGACTCAAGGTGGCGCTCGTCGCCGTCGAGTTGGTCGGCGACGGTCGCCGCGCACGCGTCGATCATGACCACGGGCGTGAGCAGCTCGTGTGCGGCGACCGCGGCGAACCGCTCGACGGCCTCCTTCTCGCGCTCCAGCTCCGTGACTCGCGTCCGGAGCCGAATGATCTCTGCTTGCGATTCCATTCCGAATACTCAACGTCCCTGTAGGAGGAACGTTCGCAGGAAGCGGGACCGCGAGGAGCCCGCCCGTCAGCGGCCGGACAATTGACTAGGTGTCGGTCCAGCGACAGGGCCGCGGCCTAGCTGCGCGCGAGCGAGCCGGGCCTGCACGCGGAGCGAGCCGACCGCCGTCGCGGTCAGCACGCGGTGCAGCGCCCAGCCCAGGACACCGCTCCCCACCACGGCGACGAGGAAGGGGATCTGACCGCGCTCGGTCAGCACGCCGAGCCACACGACCTGCACGAGGAAGATCTCGAAGGACGCGACGCCCAGCCGCTCGAGCCAGCCCGTGCCGGGGACGCTGTGGGCGGGCCAGAGGTGCAGCGCCGCCAGCAGCATCGCCGCCGCCCAGGGCACGGCGGCGAAGTTGGTCGCGAGCGTGAACCCGTGCACGAAGAACGGGAGCGACGCCGGGTCGGTCCCGGCGAGGGCGATGTACGCGACGCTCGGCACCGCGAGCGCCACGACCACGAGCCGGCGGCGGCCGACCCGCTCGTCGTCGATCGCCAGCCACATGCCGATCGCGATCGCGGCGAAGTAGCGGAGGATGCACGCGTCGTAGGCGTAGGGGTAGCCGCCGAGGCTGCCGGCGCCCCTGAAGTCGGGCATCCGGCCCGCCCACAGCTCGAAGCTCACGTTGAGCGCGATCGCACCGAGCACCACGAGGCCCGGGCGGAGCCGGAAGAGGTGCATCCACGCGGGCCAGATCAGCGTGAACGTGAGCAGGATCGTGATCCAGTACACGCCCGGACCCGGCACCGGCAGGTACCCGACGAGCGCGAGCGGCCCGACGTGCAGCCGCCCGGTGGCCGCGCCGACGACGAGCGCCACCGCGGAGACGATCAGCAGCGGGAGCAGGATCCTGCGGTAGCGCCCACGCCAGTAGCGAGCGCCGTACGCCTCCGCGAGCGTGGGCGCGGGGCGCCGCAGGCTCGAGCGCGCGGCGTTGAAGCCCATCAGCACGAACAGGACCGGGACGGATTGGCGAAGCCAGAAGTCCGCGCCCGTGTCGTCCATCGTCCCGCGGGTCAGCGCGTGCTGGGCGATCACGCCGAGGATGGCGAGGCCCTTTACGACGTCGATCGCGGGAATGCGCATGGCGAAGCGACGTAGTACCCCGCTCGGCGCGCTTCATCCCCAGCGGCTTCGGGAGCGGGAGCGACGGGACTCGAACCCGCGACCTCCGGCGTGACAGGCCGGCGCTCTAACCGACTGAGCTACGCCCCCTCGAACGACCGCTAGTAAAGCAGAGAAGCGCCCCACCACCTGCCGAAACCGAAACCGCTGTCAACGGCGCAACTGCGCCATGGAAGCGGTGTTTCCGGAGGCGTCAACCGATCAGTCAGGAGGTGGGGCTATGCCCCATTCTGCCAAGTCGCTCGCAGCGGTTCTAGCGGGTGCAGTGTTGGGCCTCGCGATGCTCGCCGCGACCGCGTTCGCGATGAACATCGACGGCACCCCCGGGAACGACCACATCCGGGGTACGAAGAAGGCCGACACGATCCACGCCCTCGCGGGCAACGACCGGGTCGTGGCCTGGGGCGGCAACGATCACGTCGACGGCGGCCCGGGCGCGGACCGCATCTTCGGCAACCGTGGCGCGGACGTGCTCGAGGGCAAGGCCGGGCCGGACGTCCTGCACGGCAACCGCGGCAACGACACGCTCGTCGGCGACGTGCCGCTCGTGGGCGACAAGGTCAGCCGGGACCGCCTGTACGGCGGCCGCGGCAACGACACGCTGCGCGGGGGCGACGGCTTCGACCGCCTGCACGGCGGGCCGGGCGCGGACACCGCCTACGGCAACGCCGGCAACGACCTGATGTCGGGCGGCTCGGGGCCGGACAACCAGAGCGGCGGGCCGGGCGACGACACGATCTTCGCCAACCGCGGCGTCGACACGACGAGCGGCGGGCCGGGCAACGACACGCTGTTCGCGCTCGCGCGCCGCGACGTCCACGGCCGCCACGACACCAAGGGCGACACCGTCCGCGGTGACGAGGGCGACGACACCATCCGCGTCCGCGACGGCGAGCAGGATGTCGTCAACTGCGGGCCGGGCACCGACACCGCGTTCCTCGACTTCAAGGACCGCATCGAGGACGCCACCCCGGCGAACCCGAACGGCTCCTGCGAGGTCGTCCAGCGCGCTCGCCCGAACCGCGCCGAGTCGCGTCAGGAGGACGCGACGGAGGAGCCCGCGGAGGACAAGAAGACCGAGTAGGTACGAGCGCGTACCGGCGGCGTGGTCGTTCAAACGCCGCGTCGCCGGGTATGAATGCCGCATGTACATCGGTATCGGAACGCTCATCATCATCATCATCCTCTTGATCATCCTGCTCTAAGAAGGCAGGGTGACCCCGACGCGCGGCGAAGGGCCGCGCGCCGGGGCTGAGGAGAACCGAACCGAGAGACGGCGGCTCGCCGCGTGGTAGGGCCCTCGCACCGCTGACACGGTGGTGCACATGCAGAAGAACAACCTCGCCGCCCGCGCGGGCCGCTGGAGTGCCCACCACCGCAAGCGCGCGATCCTCGGCTGGATCGCCTTCGTCATCCTCGCCACCGTCGCCGGTGGCGCCGTCGGGCAGCGGATGCTCGCCGACGAGGACACCGGCAACGGCGAGTCCCGCGCCGCCGACCAGGCGATCGCCGCCGCCGGCTTCCCGAAGAAGACCGAGGAGCAGGTGCTGGTGCAGGGCAAGGGCCCGCGGGATGCAGCCACCAAGGCGGCGGTCGGTGATGTCGTCAAACGCCTCCGGGCCGCGCCGCACGTCGTCGAGGTCGAGTCGCCCTACGCCAAGGGCAACACGGGCCAGCTCTCGCGCGACGGCCGCTCCGCGCTCGTCACCTTCAAGCTCCAGGGCGAGGACGACGTCGCCAAGGACCGCGTCGACGCGGCCCTCGCCGCCACGGCCGCCGCCCAGCGCGCGCACCCGCAGCTGCGGATCGAGCAGTTCGGCGACGCGAGCGCGGACAAGGCGCTCACCAAGGCGTTCGACAAGGACTTCAAGAAGGCCGAGTTCCTGTCGCTGCCGATCACGCTGCTGATCCTGATCGTCGCGTTCGGCGCGCTGGTCGCCGCCGGCCTCCCGCTCGTGCTCGCGCTGACCGCCGTGATGGGCACGATCGGGCTGCTCGGCCCGCTCTCCCAGCTCGTCGCGCTCGACGAAGCGATCTCGTCGGTCGTGCTGCTCGTCGGCCTCGCCGTCGGCGTCGACTACTGCATGTTCTATCTGCGGCGTGAGATGGAGGAGCGCGACGCAGGGAAGGGCCCGGAGGCCGCGCTCGAGGCCGCCGCGGCGACCTCCGGCCGCGCGGTGCTGATCTCCGGCTTCACCGTCATGGTCGCGATGGCCGGCATGTTCCTGGCCGGCAACGCGGTCTTCGTCTCCTTCGGCGTCGGCACGATCCTCGTCGTCGCGGTCGCCGTGCTCGGCTCGCTCACCGTGCTGCCCGCGATGCTCTCCTGGCTCGGCCAGAAGGGCTGGACCGAGAAGGGCCGCGTGCCGTGGCTCGGCGGCCTGCGCCACCGCAACCACGGCGAGTCACGCGTGTGGTCGGCGATCCTCGACCGCGTGCTCAAGCGCCCTGTCGTGTCGGCGACCGCCGCCACGCTGGTGCTCGTCGCGCTCGCCGTCCCCGCGTCCGGGATGCACACGATCAACCCGGGCGTGGCCGGCCTGCCGCGCAGCCTGCCGATCATGCAGACCTATGACCGCATCCAGGCCGCGTTCCCCGGCGGCCCGCTGCCGGCCGTGATCGCCGTCCGTGCCGACGACGTGCGCTCACCCGAGGTGCAGGCCGGGATCGCGAAGCTCCGCGACGTCGCGGCGAAATCGGACAACTTCGGCGAGCCCGTGACGGTCCAGACCAACCCGCGCCACGACCTCGCGGTCGTGAACCTGCCGATGGCCGGCGACGGCACCGACGCGCGCTCGGAGGCCGCGCTCGCCGACCTGCGCGACGACGTGATCCCGCAGACGCTCGGCCGCGTGCCCGGCGTGCGGGTCGACGTGACCGGCATGACCGCCGGCTCGAAGGACTTCAACGACACGATCAAGTCGCACATGCCGATCGTGTTCGCGTTCGTCCTCGGCCTCGCGTTCATCCTCCTGCTCGTCACGTTCCGGTCGATCGTGATCCCGATCAAGGCGATCCTGCTCAACCTGCTCTCGGTCGGCGCCGCGTACGGCGTCCTCACGCTCGTCTTCCAGGACGGCCACGGCGAGAAGCTGCTCGGCTTCCACTCGATCGGCGGCGTGACGTCGTGGCTGCCGCTGTTCCTGTTCGTGATCCTGTTCGGCCTGTCGATGGACTACCACGTGTTCATCCTCAGCCGGATCCGCGAGGCGGTGGACGGCGGCATGAGCACGGACCGGGCCGTCGCGCACGGGATCAAGCAGACCGCGGGCGTGGTCACGAGCGCGGCGGTCGTGATGGTCGCGGTGTTCGCGATCTTCGCCACGCTGAGCTCGCTCGAGTTCAAGCAGATGGGCGTCGGCCTGGCCGCCGCGGTGCTGATCGACGCGACGATCGTGCGGGCGGTGTTGCTGCCCGCGACGATGAAGCTCCTGGGCGACTGGAACTGGTACCTGCCGCGCAAGCTGGACTGGCTCCCGCGGCTCGACCACGAGGGCGCTCCGGAGCCGGCGAAGGCGTAGCGGAAGACGCTGGGTACTCTCCCGCCGCATGCGCGCGCATGCGGTGGTCGCCGTCCTCCTCGTCCTGCCCCTCGCCGCGTGCGGCGGGGGGCTGTCGCAGGCGGAGCTGGTCAAGCAGGGCGACGCGATCTGCAAGCGGGTCAACGACAAGGTCGCCAAGCAGCAGGAGCCGACGAACGTCGCCGATCTCGCGGCGCTCGCCAAGCAGACGGTGAAGCTCTCCGATCCGGCGATCGACGACATGGAGGCGCTCGAGCCGCCGGACGAGCTGGAGAAGGACTTCGACGCGTTCGTGGCGAGCCTCAAGAAGCAGCGCGACCTGACCAAGCAGATCGGTGACGCCGCCGGCAAGGGCGACACGGTGAAGATCCAGCAGATCGCGAACGAGGCGCAGAAGGCGCAGGCGGAATACCAGAAGCTCGCGGACAAGATCGGCTTCAAGGAATGCGGAGGGAGTAACTGACATGGCGCGCTTCGGGGTGCTGACCGGCGGGGGCGACTGCCCGGGGCTCAACGCGGTGATCCGCGCGATCGTGCGCAGGGGCAACCAGTTGGGCCACGAGTTCTTCGGCTACCGCTACGGCTGGGCGGGCGTGCTCGCCGGCGACGGCGCGGAGCTGACCGCGGAGGCCACGCGCGGGATCCTGCACCGCGGCGGGACGATCCTCGGCACCTCGCGGACGAACCCGTACAAGGAGGAGAACGGGCTCGAGCGCGTGCAGGCGTCGCTCTCCCAGCACAACCTCGACGGGCTGATCCCGATCGGCGGCGAGGACACGCTCGGCGTCGCGGGCCGCCTGTCCGAGGACGGCATCGACGTCGTCGGCGTGCCAAAGACGATCGACAACGACCTCGCCGGCACCGACTTCACCTTCGGCTTCCAGACCGCCGTGCAGATCGCCACCGACGCGATCGACCGCCTGCACACGACGGCCGAATCGCACAACCGTGTGATCGTCGTCGAGGTGATGGGGCGCACGGCCGGCTGGATCGCGTGCTACTCCGGGATGGCGGGCGGAGCCGACGTGATCCTCGTGCCCGAGCGGCCGTTCGACATCGAGGAGGTCTGCGAGCGAGTCCGCCATCGCCACGAGAGCGGCCACTCGTTCTCGATCGTCGTCGTGGCCGAGGGCGCGACGCCGAAGGACGGCCAGGTCCAGTCGGAGTTCGGGGGCGGGACTGACGCGTTCGGCCACGTGCGGCTCGGCGGCATCGCGGTCCAGCTCGAACGCGAGATCGAGGAGCGCACCGGCTTCGAGTCGCGCATGACGATCCTCGGCCACGTGCAGCGCGGCGGCACGCCGCTGGCCTACGACCGCGTGCTCGGAACCCGCTTCGGGGTGGCGGCGATCGACGCCGCGGACCAGGGCAACTTCGGGAAGATGGTCGCGCTGCGCGGGACCGAGATCGAGCTCGTCTCGCTCGACGAGGCGCTGGCGGAGCCGAAGCTGCTCGACCCGCGCCTGTACGAGACCGCGACGGTGTTCTTCGGGTAGTAGCGTCCAAGCCGTGTTCAAGCAGGGACCGGTCCCCGCGTTCGTCCACGGGATCGTCGAGTACGCGGCGGCCATCCTGTTCATCGCCGCGCCGTTCCTGTTCGACTTCAAGGAGGACGCGGCGACGGCCCTGTCGCTGGTCGCCGGCGTGCTGATCCTGATCATCGGCGCGTCGACCCACTGGCAGACCGGCCTGATCGACTCGATCCCGGTGGTCGCGCACGTGATGCTCGACTACGTGCTCGCGCTCTTCCTGATCGCCTCCCCGTTCATCTTCGGCTTCTCCGACGACGGCACGGCCGCCGCGTTCTTCATCGTGCTCGGCGTCGTGCACCTGGTGCTCACGATCGCGACGCGCTTCGTCGTCGACGAGCGGCCGCCGCGGGCGAAGCAGGCGGCCAAGCCCCCGCCGAAGTAGCCGTGTTCGAGGCGATCACCGCGCGGGGCGACGCGGCCGCCGCCGTCACCGACGCCGCGTGGCTGCAGGCGATGCTCGACGCCGAGGCGGCGCTCGCGCGCGCGCTCGCGAGCGCGGGGGTGATCGAGGAGGCGGAGGCGGAGGCGATCGCGGCGGCGTGCGTGGCGGACCGCTTCGACGCGGCGGCGATCGCGGCCGCCGCGAGCGGCTCCGGCAACCCGGTGGTGCCGCTCAAGGCCGCGCTCACCGAGGCGGTCGAGGGGCCGGCCGCGGCGCACGTGCACCGCGGGGCGACGAGCCAGGACATCCTCGACACCGCGGCGATGCTCATCGCCGCGCGGGCGCTCGACCCGCTGCTCGACGACCTGCTCGCGGCCCGCCTGGCGGCAGGCGGGCTGGCGCGCGCGCACCGCGACACCCCGGTGGCCGGGCGCACGCTGCTGCAGCAGGCGGTGCCGACCACGTTCGGGCTCAAGGCGGCGGGCTGGATGGCCGGGCTCGAGGACGCGCGGCGGTGGCTGAACGAGCTGCGCGTCGAGCGGCTGGCGGCGCAGCTCGGCGGCGCGGCCGGCACGCTCGCCTCGCTCGGCGACGCCGGGCCCGCGGTGGCCGAGGCCTACGCCGACGCGCTCGGGCTGCCCGAGCCGGTGCTGCCCTGGCACACGCTGCGCGGGCGCGTCGGGGAGCTGGCGTCCGCGCTCGCGGTGACCTCGGGCGCCGTGGCGAAGGTCGCGCGCGACGTGATCCTGCTCTCCCAGACCGAGGTCGCGGAAGTGCGCGAGGCGCACGGCGGCGGGTCGTCGGCGATGCCGCACAAGCGCAACCCGGTGGCGGCGATCTGTGCCCTCGCGAGCGCGCAGCAGGCGCCCGGCCTGACCGCCACGCTCCTCGGCGTGATGGCACACGAGCACGAGCGCGCCGCCGGCGCGTGGCACGCCGAGTGGCGGCCACTCGGCGAGCTACTGCGCTCGACGGGCTCGGCGGTGACGTGGCTCCGCGACTCGCTCGAGGGGCTCGAGCCCGACCCCGCGCGGATGCGCGCGAACCTCGACGCCACCGGCGGGCGGATGCTGGCCGAGCGCGTGAAGGGCGAGGTGGCCGCGGACGACCTGGAGCGGGCGCTGCAAGCCGAGGACTTCGCGGCCGCCGTCGCGCAGCTCGTCGGCGAGGAGCGCGCGGCCGAGCTGCTCGACCCGGCGGCATATCTGGGATCGGCGGGCGAGCTCGTCGACCGCGCGCTGGACTTCTACGACCGGGAGGGCTGATGGACGAGGGCGAGCGCACGCGCCGCGAGGTGCTGGGCGAGGAGCACGTGGACCGCGCGCTCTCGGGCGCGTCGGAGTACGCGCGCCCGTTCCAGGACTACCTGACCGACGTCGCCTGGGGCAAGGTGTGGGCGCGGCCGGGGCTCGACCGCCGCACCCGCTCGTGCCTGACGATCGCGCTGCTGACCGCGCTCGGGGCGGAGAACGAGCTGCCGATGCACCTGCAGGCGGCGATCCGCAACGGCGTCACGCCGGAGGAGATCCGCGAGGTGATCATCCACGCCGGCCTGTACGCCGGGATCCCGAAGGCGAACGCCGCGATGAAGCTCGCCGACGAGGCGTTCGGCTAAACCGGGTCGCGCAGCACCGGGCAGGACATGCAGCGCGGGCCGCCGCGGCCGGTCCCGAGCTCCGAGCCCGCGATCAGCACGACCTCGATGCCCTCCTCGGCGAGGCGCGGCGTTCGTCTCGGTGTTGCGCTCGTAGGCGCACACCAGCCCGGGCCCGATCGCCAGCGTGTTGTTGCCGTCGTCCCATTGCTCGCGCTCGGCGGTCACCGGGTCGAGGCCGGTGTCGATCACGCGCAGCTCGCCGATGTCCATCGCGCGCGCCGCGGCGGCCAGGAACGGCTCGCGGTCGCCGACGCCGCCGGGCTCGACGACGTAGGCCTCGAGCGTGTCGGCCAGCGGCGGGTACATGACCACCGCGTCGCGGTCGACCATCGTGCAGACGGTGTCGAGGTGCATCGTCGCGCGGTCCTGCGAGATCGGCACGGCCAGCACCGCGTCCGCCGCCCCGGCCTCGAACAGCCGCTGGGCGAACGCCTCGACGCCCGCCGGGCTCGTGCGCTGGCCGACCCCGATCGCGAGCACGCCGGGCGCGAGCACGAGCACGTCGCCGCCCTCGAGCCACGCCTGGTCCTCCGGGCTGCCGCCGTAGAGCAGCTCGGTGCCGGCGAAGCGCGGGTGGTGGCGGTAGATCGCGCCGGTGATCGCGCTCTCGCGGCGCCGCGCCGGCATCGCGAGCTGCGTGACCGCGACGCCGTGGTCGAGCCAGACGGCGGAGTCGCGCGTGAACAGCAGGTTCGGCAGCGGGCGGATGACGAACGACTGCGGCTCGACCATGTGCTCGACGAGCCCGCCGGGGTGCACCGGCAGCTCCTCGCGCGCCATCCCCGCCATCAGCACCCGCGCGAGCTCCGCGGACGGCAGCGGGCCGAGGTGCTCGCGCAGCGCGGGGACGAGCGAGGGGCCGATCAGGTCGGGCCGCAGCGCGCTGTCGAGCAGCTGGCCGCGCGCCTCGGGGACGTCGAGCACCTCGGTCAGCAGTTCGTGCAGGTAGAGCACCTCGACGTCGTGCGCGCGCAGCGTCTCCGCGAACCGGTCGTGCTCCTCCTGCGCGCGGTCGAGCCACGGCACGCCGTCGAACAGCAGGTCGTCGTTGTTGCGAGGAGTCAGCCGCCGCAGCTCCGGGCCCGGACGGTGCAGGACGACCGTCCGCAGCCGACCGACCTCGCTCCCCACGCCGTGCTGGTGGTCCACGATGTGCGCACGCTACTCGGCTTCCTGATCCGCCGCCTCCTCTTCGCCGTCGTCGTCCTCGTCGCGGTCGCGGTGATCGACTACGGGATGTTCGGCGACCCGCTGAGCCGCGTCTTCCTGCACCTCGACTTCGGCTGCGCGACGTCGCACTACGGGTGCCCGCCGGTGAAGGAGATCTGGTCGGAGTACTGGCAGGCGGACGTCTACCTGCTGATCGGCGGGCTCGCCCTCGGGGTGGTCGCCGGCCTCTGGGCCGCGGTGTTCTGCGCGCGGCGCCCGCGCTCGATCGCGACCCGCGCCGTCGAGACGGTCGGCCTCGTCTTCTACTCGATGCCCGCCTACCTGTTCGGCTTCGGGGTGCTGCTGCTGTTCGAGCCGACTTTCGGCGCCCTGCCGCTGCCGTTCTTCTTCCACCCGCTCGACTACCAGGATCCGTTCGCGGACCCGCGGATGTTCGTGCAGGCGATGATCGTCCCCTGGATCGTCGTCGCGGCGCCGTTCGCGGCGGTCGTCATGCGGCTCGTGCAAGCGACCATGCTCGAGGAGCTCGGCCTCCGACTACGTGCGCACCGCCGAGGCGAAGGGGCTGCGCCGCCGCCGCGTCATCCGGCGTCACGCCGGGCGGCCGGCCTACGTCTCGGCCGCGGCGCTCGTCGGCGTCTGGGTACCCGCGCTTCATCACCAACATGATGCTCGTCGAGTACGTCTTCTTCGTCCCCGGCTTCTTCGGGCAGACCAAGCGCGCGCTCGGTCAGATCCCGGAGCTGCCGCCGGGCCTCGACATCCCGATGATCCAGGGGCTCGCGCTGTGGGCGGCGGTGCTGATCGTGGTGGTGAGCACGCTCGCCGACGTCGTGCTGGTCATGCTCGACCCGCGCGTGCGGTCGAGTGGCCACATGGCACGATGACGCCCGGCGTCGCTTCTGACGCCGATCGGTAGCGACCTGTGCCGGCGCCATCGGCCACAATGCGGCCTTGCTCGTCTTCCTCGCCCGCCGGCTGTTGTTCGCCGCCGTCGCGCTCGTCCTGCTGACGGTGATCGTCTACATCATGTTCGACGTCCCGCACCGGCTCGAGCGGGTCCTCTTCCACCTCGACTTCGGCGTCAGCTGCTCGTATCCGGGCTGCCCGCCGATCAAGGGCTGTGGGGGCGCGCGTGGCACGCCGACGTCTACCTGCTGCTCGGCGGTCTCGTGCTCGGCGTCGGGGCGGGCCTCGCCGCCGCGGCGTACTGCGCCACCCACCCTCGCACGCTCGCCACGCGGGCGCTCGAGACGATCGCGCTGATCCTGTACTCGCTGCCGGTCTACCTGTTCGCCCTGGGCCTGCTGCTGTTGTTCGAGCCGGTCTTCGGCGTGCTGCCGTCACCGGTCTTCTTCCACCCGGAGGACTACGACGGCCGCTCGCGAACCCGTGGCACTTCTTCGAGGCGATGCTCGTGCCGTGGATCCTCGTCGCCGCGCCGTTCGGGGCGGTCGTTATGCGGCTCGCGCGGGCGACGATCGCCGAGGAGATCGGCAGCGACTATGTGCGCACCGCCGCCGCCAAGGGGCTGTCGCGGCGAAGGTGCGGTGGCGGCAGCGCTATCGCCCGAGCTACGCCTCGGTGGCCTCGCTGACCGGCACGTGGGTGCCGACGTTCGTGATCAACATGGTGCTGGTCGAGTTCGTGTTCTTCATCCCGGGCTTCCTCAGCCTGTCGAGGCGCGCGTTCGGCCAGGCGCCGGGCACGCTGGTGCCCAACGAGCCGGTCGGCCACATCGACATCGTGATGGTGCAGGCGCTCGCGCTGTGGACCGCGCTGCTGATCGTGGTCGTCAGCGCGCTGGCCGACATCGCGCTCGCCATGCTCGACCCGCGGGTGCGCTCGATAGGGCGACCTGTCGGCTAGGCCTCGCGCGCTGGTTCAGGGCCTCGCGCTGTGGGGTGCCGGGCTGATCGTGGCGGTCAGCGTGCTGGGCGATCTTGTGCTTCTCACGCGCGACCCACGGGTGAGGTAAGCCGGGACGGCGACCCGCGTCGGGCACTCGCGCCCGCGCAGCGTCACCTCGCCGTCGAGCGCCCAGCGCGCGGCTTCCGCGCCGCCCGCGCAGTCGACGTGTCGCCGCTGGCCAGCAGCCGCTGATCGTGCTGCTTGGCGAGCTCGGTGAGGCGCGCGGCCTCGTTGACCGGGTCGCCGATCACCGTGTACTCGAAGCGCGCCTCGGCGCCGACGTTGCCGGCCACGACCGTGCCGCAGGCGACGCCGATGGCGGCGTCGAGCCCGCCGTCGAGCTCGTCGAGGCGGGCGCGCAGGCGCGCGCGCGCAGGCGAGCGCGCGGCGCGCGTGGTCGGGCTGCGGGACGGGCGCGCCGAACACGCACAGCGCGGCATCGCCCTCGAACTTGTTGACCATGCCGCCGCACTCGTGGACCTCGGCGACGACGACCTGGAAGAACGCGTTGAGCAGCGCGACGACCCGCTCCGGGCTGTGAGCCCGGGCGAGCTCGGTCGAGCCGATGACGTCGACGAACAGCGCCGACACCTCGCGCGTCTCGCCGCCCAGCGCGATGCCCCGTTCGAGCGCGTCGCGCGCGACGTCGATCCCGACCTGGCGGCCGTAGAGGTCGCGCAGCTGCTCGCGCTCGCGCAGCCCGGCGACCATCCCGTTGAAGCCCGCCTGCAGGCGCCCGATCTCTGAGCCGTCGTCGACCGGCACGGAGACGTCGAGGTCGCCCTGGCTGATGCCGTCGATCGCCCGCCGCAGCTGGCGCACCGGCCGCGCGACGGCCTGGGTGGCGAGCTTGGTGGCGACGAAGCCGGCCCCCATCGCCGCGGCGACGGCGAACCAGATCGGCGCGATCAGGTCCTTCGGGTCGGTCACGTCGCGGCCGACGGGGATCAGCGCGACCATCAGGATCGGCACGCCGGAGCACAGCACCCACGTGAGCAGCAGCCGCGGGGCGATGCCGAGCGACCGCGCCTCCGGCGGCGCCGAGCGGTCGAGCGCGAGCGCGAAGGCCGGGCGCAGCTGCCACTCGCTGGTGAGATAGACGGCGGCGCTCGTGGAGATGCCGGCCAGGGCGATCGTCACCGCCTCCTCGAGCGCGAACTCGCTCGAGGCGAACAGGTCGGGGATCGAGAACAGCGGCACCGCGATCAGCCAGCGCACGAGCGTCATGCGCGCGAACAGGACGGGCAGGCGCATGACCTCCTGGCGCTCGTCGGCGGTCGGCGGCCGGCCCTCGGCGAGCCAGCGCCGCATACGCTCGAACCGCGGCTGGGCGTTGCGGTAGAAGGTCAAGCCCGCGATCAGCGTGTAGAGGGCGGTGGCCAGCAGCGTGACGCCGCGCGGCACGACGGTCTGCTCCGCGGTGGGCGGGAAGACGACGGTCATGTAGACCGCGAGCATCGACACGGAGAGCGTGTTGACGACGCAGCCCGCCAGCGTCGAGCGCCGCTGGAGCTTGAGGGCGAGAGGGAGCCTGGTGTCGCAGCCCACCATGAAGTGGATGATGCCCGTCCGCGGGCGGCACGGCACCCGTTCTGCGTGCGATGCGTCACACCCGGCCGACGCGCCGCGTCCCGGTCGCAGCCCGAATTGCATGCCGCAACCCTGGCGCCTGCTAGCTGTTGTGAACGCCGATGTCCCGTGCCGTGCGCCTTGCCGCGCTCGCTCTCGCGAGCGCCCTGATCCTCCCCGCCTCCGCCGCCCAGGCCAAGGGCGGCGCCTGCCTGCCCGACTATCCGCACGGCGCGCACTGCCACGTGTGGACCGGCAAGGTCAAGCAGGTCGACGACGGCGACACGCTCGACGCCAGCGTCCCCCGCGACGGGCTCGGCGGCGTGCTGCGGGTGCGGATCATCGGCATCCAGGCGATGGAGCTGACCTCGTACCGGACCGCCACGCGCGCCGGCGACTGCCATGCCGTCGATGCCACGCGGCGGCTCGAGCAGCTCGTCAGGCGCTCCAAGGGCAAGATCCGCGTCGCGCCCTCTACACCGGGAGCCGCTCGCGCGGCCGCCGGCTGCGCTCGGTCGCGGTCCGCCGGGGCAAGCCCTGGCGCGACGTCGGCCGCATCCTGTGTCCGAGGGCCTCGCCCTGTGGTGGCCGGGGCTTGCCGAGGATGCCTCGAACGCCCGCTACAGCCTCCTCTCGCAGAAGGCGGCCGCCGCCCGCAAGGGCCTCTTCGATCCCGAGGCGTGCGGCATCGGGCCCAACCAGGGCCACCCGATCGGCCTGTGGGCGCAGTGGGACGCGGACGGCAACGACCGCGACGACGTCAACGGCGAGTACGTGAAGATCCGCAACTACGACGTGAACAACTGGCTGCCGCTGAGCGGGTGGTACCTGCGCGACTCGGGCCTGCGGCGCTTCACCTTCCCGCCCGGCTCGGCCGTCCCGCCCAACTGCTCCGTCACGGTCTACGCCGGGATCGGCGAGGACGCCGGCACCGACTTCTACTGGGGGCTGAGCGCGCCGGTGTTCGAGAACGCCAGCAAGGCCAACCCGGACATCGGCGACGGCGCCTACCTGTTCGACCCGCGGGGCAACGTCCGTGCGTGGATGATCTACCCCTGCAAGGTCGCCTGCTCGAACCCGGCGAAGGGTCGGTCTCGATCGACGTCCAGCCGAAGAAGGACGAGTCATCTCGCTGCGCCAACACCGGCGGCGCGCCGATCGACCTCGAGGACTACGTGCTCAAGTCGCCGCCCTACTGCTACGCGTTCTCGCAGCCGGACCGATGCTCGGGCCGGGGCAGACCATCCGCGTGCACACCCAGGGCGACCCGTCCGAGGACACCGCGACCGACCGCTACTGGGGCATGGCCAGGCAGATCCTCAACAACGGCGGCGACGTCGCGGCGCTCTCGACCTACAGCGACGTCGAGATCGCCTGCAGCGCATACGGCTCGAAGTCCTGCTGAGCCGATCTGAGTAGGGTGCCGCGCGTGGCGGAGACGCGACGCGTGCTGCTGGTGGGCGGGGGCGATCTCGCGGAGGAGGTCTGCGAGGCGCTCGACGCCGCGGGGCGGAGGTGACGTGGCTCGAGCGACGCCGACGACGCGTCGTTGCGGGAGGGCGTGGCCGCGCGAGCCCGACATCGTCTGCGTCGCGACGCGCAGCGACGCCTTCCCGTTGCGGATCGCGCTGCTCGTGCGCCACCTGGACGAGGACGTGCCGCTGCTGGTGACGATCTTCGACCCCGGGGATCGCGGCGCAGATCGCCGAGACGGTCCCGAACTGCCGCGTCACGTCGATCGCCGACATCGTGGCGCCGTCGCTCGCCGGACCGTGCATCTCGGAGGACCTGCTCGCGGTGCTGCGGGACGGGGAGCGGACGGTCGGGCTCGGCGAGGCGCTCGAGGAGGTCGAGCTGCCGCCGCGCCAGGCGCACCGGCTGCGCAGCCTCGCGGTCGCCCTGCTGCGGCCCTACGACCGCAGCGCCGCGCTGCTGTTCTACGGCTTCGCCGGGCTCGTGACGATGCTCTGCTTCGAGCTGGTCGGCGCGATGATCGTGCTCGACCAGGCCGTTCGCCGACGCCGCTCTACGGATCGGCCAAGTCGCTCGCCACCGTCGGCCCGAACACCGAGTCGACGACGGGCCGAAGTGGTTCAAGGTCGCGATCGCGTGCTCGGTGATCCTCACGCTGGTGTCGGCGGCGTGCTTCACCGGCGGGTTGATCAACCGCTTCGTCGACTCGCGCCTGACCGGGCTCATCGGCAAGCGCGCGGTCCCGCGCCAGGGGCATAGTGATCGTGGTCGGGCTGGGCCAGGTCGGCCTGCGGCTGTGCATGCTGCTGCGCGAGTGCGGCGTGCTGGTGGTGGCGGTCGACGCCGACGAGGACGCCGAGACGGTGGGGCTCGCGCGGCGGCTGCAGATCCCGGTGGTGATCGGCCGCGCCGCGAACCCGGAGCTGCTGCGGCGCCTTTCGCTCGGGAAGGCGCGCGCGTTCGCGGCGGTGACGAACCAGGATCTGGTCAACGTCGAGTCGGCGCTGACCGCGCGCTCGCTGGCCGGCGATCTGCGCGTGGTGCTGCGCGCGGGCGACGGGGACGTGGCCGACGAGACGCGCTCGCTGGAGCGGATCGGGCACGTCGTCGACGTGCACCGCCTCGCCGCCGCCTACCTCGCGGGCGTGGCGCTCGGCTCCGATGCCGACTCGGTGGCGCTGCGCGGCGGCAAGGCGGAGCTGTTGCTGCCGGAGGGCGAGCGCGAGACCGCGCCGCTCGAGATCGCGCGCTGACCAGAAGCTTTCCTACTAATTTAGTAGACAAGCTAGACTCGGGCGGATGTCCATCACCGCCGAGCGATCCACGAGCGGCATCGCGAAGCCGCTGCCGCCCGAGTGGTTCATCGACAAGGACACGAGCGCCGAGATGCGCTGGGAGGCGATGCAGGGCCAGGGCTACTTCGTGCCGACGGAGCGCTTCTTCGTCCGCAACCACACCTCGACGCCGCGTGTCGACCCCCTCGCCTATGAGCTCGAGATCCACGGCCGCGGCCTCCGCGGCGGTCCGGTCCGCTTCAGCTACGACCAGCTGACCTCGCTCCCCTCGGTCGAGCGCACGGTCACCATCGAGTGCGCCGGCAACGGCCGCTCGCTGTTCGGCTCCCAGCAGGGCATGCAGGTGCCCGGCACCGCGTGGGGCCTCGGCGCGATCGGCGTGACGCGCTGGCGGGGCGTGCCGCTCTCCGAGGTGCTCGAGCGTGCCGGGCTCCGCGACGATGCGGTCGACGTGATGCCGGTCGGGCTCGACGACCCCTACGTCACCGACGGCATCGACCACGGCCGCGTGCGGCGGCCGCTGCCGGTGGGCAAGGCGCTCGACGACGTCATCCTCGCGTACGAGATGAACGGCGAGGTGCTGCCGCCCGACCATGGCTATCCCGTGCGGTTCGTGGTGCCGGGCTGGATCGGGATCGCGAGCGTCAAGTGGGTCGGGCGGATCGAGGTCTCGACCACGCGGCTGTGGTCGCCGTGGAACACGAAGTGGTATCCGCGCTCGTTCTCCGAGCAGTTGGTCAAGAGCGCCTTCGAGCTGCCGTGGGAGGCGACGCTGCCGCGGGTCGAGCAGGTGCTCCAGGGGCGCGCGTGGTCGGCGACCGGGCCCGTCAAGCGGGTCGACGTGAGCACCGACGGCGGCGCCACCTGGCAGCGGGCGCGCCTGCACGAGCCGAACCGCCCCTCCGCGTGGGTGCGCTTCTCACTGCCGTGGACGCCGCCCGGCAGCGGACCGGCCGAGCTGATCTCGCGCGCCACCGGCGCCGACGGCCTGCGCCAGCCCGACGGCGTGCCGTTCAACGCGGACGGCTACATGTTCTACGCGGCCGCGCGGCACCCGGTCACCGTCATCGGGTGAGCAGGCCGGCGTCGATCACCAGCGTGGTGCCGGTCACGACGATCAGCTCGGCGAGCTCGCCCAGCGCGAGCCGGTCGGGGTCCTCGCCAGCAGCGCGTCGAGCGCGGCGGGGCTGTGCGCGACCGTCCACTTCGTGTTCGTCAGGGCATAGGTCTCATCATCGCCCGCCGACGAGCGTGGCTGCGACGAGCGGCACACCGGGCCGGTAGACGAGGTGGGAGTAGGAGGGGGCGTCGAGGATCGCGAGGTCGGCGCGCGCGCCGGGGGCGAGGTGGCCGACGTCGGTCGCTGCGCAGCGCGCGGGCGCCGCCCTTGGTCGCCGCCAGCAGCGCCTCGTCGGTCGTCATCCGCATGTCGCGGACCGCGAGCGCGAGGCAGAACGCCATCGAGGTCGTGTAGCTCGAGCCGGGGTTGCAGTTCGTGGCGATGGCGACGGTCGCGCCGGCGTCGATCAGCGCGGCGGGCGTCGGGGTAGGGCTGGCGGGTGGAGAAGTCGGTGGCGGGCAGGAAGGTGGCGACCGTGTCGCCGCGCGCGAGCGCGTCGACGTCGGCGTCGGTCAGGTAGGTGCAGTGGTCGACGCTAGGCGGCGCCGAGCTCGACGGCGAGCCGCACGCCCGGGCCCGGGCCGAGCTGGTTGCCGTGGACCCGGAGGCCGAGCCCGGCGGCGCGGCCGGCCTCCAGCACCGCGCGCGACTGGTCGGCGTCGAACGCGCCCTCCTCGCAGAACACGTCGATCCAGCGGGCGTAGCGGCGCGCAGGCCGCGAGCATCTCGCCGATGACGAGCGCGACGTAGTCGTCGGCCGTGGTGTCTCGCGGGGCACGACGTGCGCGCCGAGGAACGTGACGTCGTCGGTGAAGTCGCGCGGCGACCTCGCAGCTGCGGCGCTCGGTCTCGACGTCGAGCCCGTAGCCGGACTTGATCTCGAGGTGGGTGATGCCGGCCCGGCGCGCCTCGTCGCGGCGGGCGGCGGCGAGCCGGCGCGCAGCTCCGTCGGTCGACGCGGCGCGGGTCGCGTCCGTGGTCACGCGGATGCCGCCGGCGGCGTACGGCGCGCCCGCCATGCGCGCGGCGAACTCGTCGCCGCGGTCGCCGGCGAACACCAGGTGCGTGTGCTGTCGACGAAGCCCGGGATCACGCACCGCCCTCCGCGTCGATCCGCTCGTCGGCCGCCGGCGCCCGCCGCGCTCGACGGCGGCGACGCAGGCCGTCCTCGATCACCACCGCGGCGTCGCGGAGCAGGCCGAGCGGGCCCTCGCCGAGGGCCTGGTCGTTCGTGACGAGCAGCCCGATGTTGTCGACGACGAGGCGTCACACCACCGCCTCTCAGCGCCGCGGCGACGTCGAAGGCGATGTGGCGGCCGTCGCGGACGATCCATTCGCCCGCCGACCATCACGTCGCGGACGTCGGCGGCGGTCGCGGCGAACACCGCGCTCGCGGCCGCGTGCTCGGCGTCGATGCCCGCGAGGCGCACGGAGTCGAGCGACAGACGTGGTCGAGGTCGGCCAGCGCGCCGGCCTCGAGCCGCCCGCCCTCCGGCCAGCCGAGCGCGGCGTAGCCGCCGGCGGTCGCGGCCGTGAGCAGGTCGGCGGCGCGGTGGGCGCCGCGGATCGCCGGTGGCGAGCCGCTCGTCGAGCTCGATCGCGCGCGCCTCCTCGAACGGGTCGATGACCGCGTGGGAGTCGGAGCCCGTGGCCAGCGCCGCGCCCGCGTCGGCGAGGCGGCGCGCCGGGCCGACGCCGTCGGCGAGGTCGCGCTCGGTCGTCGGGCACAGGCAGACCGTGGAGCGCGCCGAGCAGCGCCACGTCCTCCTCGGTCAGGTGGGTGGCGTGGATCGCGGTGAAGTTCGCGCCGAGCGCTCCGGCGTCGGCGAGCAGCGCGGTCGGCGTGCATGCCGTGCGCGGCGAGCGTGTCCTCGTTCTCCTTCGGCTGCTCGGAGACGTGCGCGTGCAGCGGCTTGCCGCGCGGCCCACTCGGCGACGACCGCGCGCCGCGTCCGGGTCGACCGCGCGCACGCTGTGGATCGCGGCGCCGACCCGCGCCGGCCCGCGCTCGGCGAGCAGGTCGACGCGCTCGGCCCACGCGGTGACGTCGCGGTCGCGGAAGCGCTCGATGCCGCCGTGGAGGTAGCAGGCGTCGAGCAGCGTGCAGCGCAGCCCCGCCGCCCGCGCCGCCGCGAGCACCGCGCGGCCCATCGCGTTGGGGTCGTCGTAGGGCGTGCCGTCGGGCGCGTGGTGGAGGTAGTGGAACTCGCCGACGCACGTGATCCCCGCCAGCGCCATCTCGCCGAACGCGGCGCGCGAGAGGGCGAAGCAGGAGTCGGGGTCGAGCGTGCGTGGCCAGCTCGTACATCTGCTCCCGCCAGGTCCAGAACGACCCCTCGCCCGCGTGCGTCCGCCCCCGCAGCGCGCGCTGGAAGGCGTGCGAGTGCGCGTTGGCGAGGCCCGGGAGCGTGAGGCCGGCGAGGCGGTAGGCGTCGTCGGTGGGCGCGCCCGACGTGACGGCGACCAGCCGATCCGCCTGCGATCTCGAGCAGAACATCGGCGTCCGCTCGCTCCCCACCGAGCCAGGCAAGCTCGCAAGAGAGCCGGGTGGTCGCGCCAGCCGGAGGGAGGTCGCCGGCGCCGTCATTCGCCGAGCCGATCCACGATCTCGCGCGCGCGGGCGTCGAACGCGCCCTGCGCGTGCTCCCAGGTCGAGAACGTCGTCGGATCCTCCACGCGGTCGAGGAACAGCACGCCGTCGAGATGGTCGACCTCGTGCTGGAACGTGCCGGCGGTGAGACCGCGCCGCACCTCCTCGTGCGGCTCGCCGTCGCGGTCGAGGTAGCGCACGCGCACCGCCTCGTAGCGCGGCACCGCCCCGCGCAGATCCGGCACCGACAGGCAGCCCTCGACGATCTCGACCTGCTCGTCGCCGACCGGCTCGAGCTCCGGGTTCACGATCACCGTGAGCGGCACCGCCGGCTTGAACGGGTAGCGCGGGTTGCCCGGCTCGACCTCGACCACCGCCACGCGCAGCGTCTCGCCCACCTGGTTCGCCGCGAGCCCCGCCCCGTTTGCCGCGCGCTTCGTGTCGATCAGGTCGTCGATCAGCCGCTGGACCGCCGGCGAGCGCAGCTCCTCGGCACCGACCTCGCGCGCCCGCTCGCGCAGCACCGGGTCGCCGACGGTGACGATCTCCCGCACGCTCATTCGCGCATCGGGATGCGCACGCCGCGCTCCTCCGCCACCTCGACCGCCCGGTCGTAGCCGGCGTCGACGTGCCGGATGACGCCCATCCCCGGGTCGGAGGTCAGCACGCGGTCGAGCTTCTCGGCCGCGAGCTCGGAGCCGTCGGCCACGCACACCATCCCCGCGTGGATCGAGCGCCCGATGCCGACCCCTCCGCCGTGGTGGATCGACACCCACGACGCGCCCGAGGAGCGTGTTGACGAGCGCGTTCAGCAGCGGCCAGTCGGCGATCGCGTCGGACTCGTCTGCCATCCCCTCGGTCTCGCGGTAGGGCGAGGCGACCGACCCGGAGTCGAGGTGGTCGCGCCCGATGACGACCGGCGCGCTCAGCTCGCCCGACGCCACCATCTCGTTGAAGCGCAGCCCCAGCCGCCGCCGCTCGCCGTAGCCGAGCCAGCAGATCCGCGCCGGCAGGCCCTGGAACGCGATCTTCTCGCCCGCCTCCTGGATCCACCGCGCCAGGCGCTCGTCGTCGGGGAACTCCTCGAGCGTCGCCCGGTCGGTCGCCGCGATGTCGGCCGGGTCGCCCGACAGCGCGACCCAGCGGAACGGTCCCTTCCCCTCGCAGAACAGCGGCCGCACGTAGGCGGGCACGAAGCCTGGGTAGTCGAACGCGCGCTCGAAGCCGCCGAGCTTCGCCTCCGCGCGCAAGGAGTTGCCGTAGTCGAACACCTCGGCGCCGGCGTCCTTGAAGCCCACCATCGCCGCGCAGTGGGCGGCCATCGCGGCGCGCGAGCGGCGGACGTACTCGTCCGGGTCGTCGCGCCGCATGCGGTCGGCCTCCTGCTCCGACAGCCGGTCCGGCACGTAGCCGCCAAGCGGATCGTGCGCGCTCGTCTGGTCGGTCACGATGTCCGCCTCGAAGCCCGCCGCGAGCAACTGCGGCAGCACCTCGGCCGCGTTGCCGAGCAGCCCCACCGACACGGCTCGCTTCTCGTCCCGCGCCGCCCGGCAGCGCGCCACGGCGTCGTCGAGATCGGAGGCCTGCTCGTCGAGGTAGCGCGTCTCGAGCCGCCGCTGGATCCGGTGCTCGTCGACCTCCACGCACAGCGCGACCCCGCCGTTCATGGTCACCGCCAGCGGCTGCGCGCCGCCCATCCCGCCGAGCCCCGCGGTCAGCGTGATCGTCCCCGCCAGCGAGCCGCCGTGGCGCCGCCGCGCGATCTCCGCGAAGCACTCGTAGGTCCCCTGCACGATGCCCTGGGTGCCGATGTAGATCCACGACCCCGCGGTCATCTGCCCGTACATCGTCAGCCCGAGGTCCTCGAGGCGGCGGAACTCGTCCCACGTCGCCCACTCCGGCACGAGGTTGGAGTTGGCGATCAGCACGCGCGGCGCCCACTCGTGCGTGCGCATCACGCCCACCGGCTTGCCGGACTGCACGAGCAGCGTCTCGTCGCGCTCGAGCTCGCGCAGCGAGCGCACGATCGCGTCGAACGCCTCCCACGAGCGCGCCGCGCGGCCGGTGCCGCCGTAGACGACGAGGTCGTCGGGCCGCTCGGCGACCTCCGGGTCGAGGTTGTTCATCAGCATCCGCAGGACGGCCTCCTGCGGCCAGCCCTTGCAGGAGAGCTCCAGCCCGCGGGGCGCCCGGACCGGGCGCGCGCCCTTCACGCCAGCACCCCCACCGCGTCCTCGACCGCCAACGCGAGC
The DNA here is from genome assembly GCA_963722815.1 of uncultured Solirubrobacteraceae bacterium. Taxonomy (GTDB): domain Bacteria; phylum Actinomycetota; class Thermoleophilia; order Solirubrobacterales; family Solirubrobacteraceae; genus DASQFQ01. Next base: position 33,816 of record CAVROM010000002.1, on the reverse strand, counting down.
GCGCCGCTGGTCACCAGCTCCTCGGCGGCCGCCAGGTCCGGCGCCACCTGCCGGTCGGGCCCCGGCCCGTCGATCCGCGAGCGAACCGCCGCCAGCGCCGCGGCGCCGCCGGCGCCGGGCTCCAGCGGAGCGCGCAGGTCGAGCCCGTGCGCGGCGCACGTCAGCTCGATGCCGAGGATGCGCCCGAGGTTCCCCAGCGCGGTGCGCAGCTTGCGGGCGGCCGACCAGCCCATCGAGACGTGATCCTCCTGCATCGCGCTGGTCGGGAGCGAGCCGACGCTCGCCGGCGCGGCCAGCCGCCGGTTCTCGGCCACCAGCGCCGCCTGCGTGTACTGGGCGATCATCAGCCCCGAGTTGACGCCCGGCTCCGGCGTCAGGAACGGCGGCAGCCCGTGCGAGCGGCTCGCGTCGAGCAGGCGGTCGGTGCGGCGCTCGGCGATCCCGCCGACCTCGGCGACCGCGATGGCGAGGAAGTCGAGCGCGAACCCGAGCGGCGCCCCGTGGAAGTTGCCGCACGACTCGACGCGGCCGTCGGGCAGCACCATCGGGTTGTCGATCGCGCTCGCCAGCTCGGCTCGGGCCACGCGCTCGGCGTGCGCGAGCGTGTCGCGCGCCGCGCCGTTGACCTGCGGCGCGCAGCGCAGCGAGTACGCGTCCTGCACGCGGTCGTCGTTGTAGCGGTGGCTGGCAACGATCGGCGAGCCGGCCAGCACGCTGCGCAGGTTGGCGGCGCTTGCGGCCTGCCCGTCCTGCGGGCGTAGCGCGACGAGGTCCTCCGCGAACGCGCGGTCGGTGCCGAGCAGCGCCTCGACCGACAGCGCCGCCGTGATGTCCGCCACCCGCAGCAGCCGCCGCAGGTCGTGGATGGCGAGGACCAGCATGCCGAGCATCCCGTCGGTGCCGTTGATCAGCGCGAGGCCCTCCTTCGGCCCGAGCGTGAGCGGCTCGATGCCCGACGCGTCGCCCTCGATCACCTCGCCCTCGCCGAGCAGCACGAGCGCGCAGTGGGCGAGCGGGGCGAGGTCGCCGCTCGCGCCCAGCGAGCCGTACTCCGGCACGCGCGGCGTGATGCCCGCGTTGAGCAGCGCGAGGATCGCCTCGGCGACCTCCGGGCGCGCGCCCGAGCAACCCATCGCGAGCGTGCGGGCACGCAGCAGCATCATCGCCCGCACGACCTCGGGCTCGACCGGGGGGCCGACGCCGGCCGCGTGGGAGCGAACGAGCGCGCGCTGGAGCTCCTCCCGCCGCTCGACCGGGATCGTCACGTTGGCGAGCGAGCCGAAGCCGGTGGAGACGCCGTAGGCGGGCTCCGTGCGGTCAGCCAGGCCGGCCACGACGGCAGCGCTGGCCTCCATCGCGCGGCGCGCCTCGGGCTCGAGGCCGACCTCGGCGCGGTCGCGCGCCACGGCGACGACGTCGTCGGGCGAGAGTCCGGTGCCGCTGAGCTCGATCATCCGCTGCCCACCCTACGCGGAGGAACTCGCCCTCGGCCCGCTAGGCCGTGGGCTTCCGCGTGCGCTCGTAGTGCCGCGCCTGGCGGGCGCGGTTGCCGCACGCGTTCGAGCACCATGCGCGGCGCGGATGGTCCTTGAGGAACATCAGCACGCAGCCGGGCGCGCCGCACGCGCGAAGGTCGCCACGGCGAGGGCCCGTGATCAGCTCGATCGCGTCGGCCGCCAGCGCGGCGACGATGACGTCGGCGCGACTGGCGCCGTGGTAGTTGATCGCCGGCTCCGCCTGGCCTGCGCGCCAGCTGGCGACGGGAGAGCGCGGGGCGCGCCCCGCCGCCCGGTTGAGCGCGTCCAGCGCGGCGCGGTCGTGGTCTTCCCCCGCCACGACGGCATGCAAGGCGGAGCGCACCGGCCCGCGCAGGGCGATCAGCTCGTCACGCGACAGCCCCGCGCCGGACTCCGGGAGCCGATCGCCGAGGCCCTCGAGCCAAGCACGCGTCGATTCGCGCTCGGCCAGACCGTCGATCGTCTCGCCCGCGGCGGCGTAGAGCGTGTTGTGCAGCTCGACCGCGAGCGGCTCGTCGCGCAGCGGCCCGGCGTAAATGCTCACGCTCTAATGGTAACAGAGGTCGACAGCCGTTAGGCGATTCGTTACGGTCTCCTCGCCTAATGGCAACCATGCGGTCCAATCGTTAGAACCGCGAACCCTTCCCGAAAGGCTCCCCCATGCCCCGCATCGCCCCCCTTGACCCCGCCGACGCCTCCGGCCGCCCGAAGGAGTTGCTCGACGCGCTCCAGGCCTCGCTGGGCGCCACGCCCAACATGGCCCGCGCCATGGCCCGCTCGTCGGTCCTCGAAGGCTGGATGGGCCTCAGCCAGGCACTGCGCCGCGGCTCGATCGGCGCCGCGAACGGCGAGCGGATCGCGCTTGCCGTCGCCGAGCACAACGAGTGCGCGTACTGCCTCTCTGTGCACTCCTACGTCGGCGCCGAGCTCACCAGGTTGGACGAGCGCGAGCTCGGGGCCGCGAGGCACTTCGAGTCGTCGGATCCGACGGCCGCGGCGATCCTCGCCTTCGCCCGCGCCGTCGTGCGCGAGACCGGCGGCATCTCCGACGCCGAGGTCGACGCGGCGCGCGCCGCGGGCCTCAGCGACGCCGAGCTGAGCGACATCGTCGGCCACGTCGCGGTGAACGTGCTCACCAACACGTTCAACCGCGCGTTCGAGACCGAGATCGACTTCCCGGTCGTGGAGCCGCGCGTCTACGCCGGCGTCCGCTAGCCCGATGCACGTCGCGGAGCTATGGCGGTACCCGGTCAAGTCGATGGCCGGCGAGCCACTCGACGAGGCGTCGATCGGCGTCGACGGCGTCCCGGGCGATCGCGCGCTCTACGTGATCGACGGCCGTGGCAGAGCGCCGAGGTCGGCGCAGCGGTGCGCGCGGCAGCCGGACCCGACGCGCGGCTGGTCCGCGCGTCGGGCCCCGAGCGCTTCGACATCCTCCCGCTGCTCGTCACGACCGATGGCGCGATCCGCGCGTTCGGGCGCGAAGGGCGGCGGCTGCGGCCGAACCTCGTGATCGGCGGGGTCGACGGCCTCGTGGAGCGCGGCTGGGAGTGGAGCCTGCTCGCCACGGGCGACGCGGTCATCGCGCTCGCCGATCTGCGCGGGCGCTGCATCATGACCACATGGCATCCAGACACGCTGGCCCAGGACGTCGACGTCCTCCGCGACCTCAACGCGCGCTTCGGCGGGCGGTTCGCGCTCAACGCCTGGGCGGGCCGGCCGGGCCGGGTGCGAATCGGCGACGTGGTACATCCGATCGCGGAGCCGCCGGAGCTCGCCGCCCCGGCCACGGGGAGGTTCGCGTAACGCCCGGCGCCGCGCGCGGGACTGGAGCTGCAGATGCCTGACCTCCGCCTCCTCCTCGTGACCGGCAGCACGCGCCACGCCTCGACCAACACCGCCGCGCTGCGGGCCGCCCGCGTGCTGCTGGCGGCGGAGGTCGACGCCGTCCTCCACGACGGGCTCGCCGAGCTGCCCGCGTTCGACCCCGACCGCGATCGCGACCCGCTGCCGGAGCCGGTGGCCCGCCTGCGCGACGAGCTCGGGCGGGCGCACGGGGTCGTGTTCTGCACACCGGAGTACGCGGGCACCTTGCCGGGCTCGCTGAAGAACCTGCTCGACTGGACCGTCGGCGGCGGCGAGCTCTACGGCAAGCCCGCCACGTGGATCAATGTCGCGGCGCCCGGACGGGGCTCTGGCGCAGACGCGACGCTGCGCACGGTGCTCGGCTACGTCGGCGCCGAGCTGCTGCCGTCCAGCGGCGTCCGGGTCAACGTGCCCCGCGACGCCGTCGACGACGAGGGGGCGATCGCGGACGAGGCCGTGCGCCGCGAGCTGCGCACGGCCCTCGCCACGATCGTCGCCGAGATCGCGGAGCGCCGCTAGGTGGTCGCGGCGCCGGCGAACGCGCGCTCGACGCTCTTCGGGTCGGTGCGCCAGACGGCGGCCATCGCGAGCGCGTTGGGGTCGGGGAAGATGTCCTCCTCGCCGGCCTCGAGGCCGTCGAGCAGCGCGGCCGCCACCTCGGCCGGCGGCGTCTTGGGCGCGTCGATCCCGGCCAGCATGTCGGTGTCGATGCCGCCCGGGTAGACCCCGTGCACGGTGATCCCCTTGGCGGCGAGCACCGGGCGCAGCGCCTGGGTGAGCGAGTGCGCCGCTGCCTTCGACGCCGAGTAGCCGGCCATCGGCGGCGTGCTCGCCAGCGCCAGCAGCGACAGCACGTTGACGACGTGGCCGCCGCTGCGCTCGAGCGCGGGCGTGAACGCGCGGATCGTCGCGAGCGTGCCGCCGTAGTTGACGGCCATCTCGTGCCGCATCGCGCCGGCGTCGGCGTCGAGCGGGCCGGCGAAGGTGGCCGTCGAGGCGTTGTTGAGGAGCAGCGTCGCGTCGGTGGCAGCGCGCGCCGCCGCGGCGATCCGCTCGTCGTCGAGCAGATCGAAGGCCACGGGCACGATGCGCGCGTCGCGACGCACGCGGGAGGGGTCGCGCGCGAGCGCGTAGAGCTTCGGCGCGCCGCGCTCGAGCAGCTGGTCGACGAGGTGCCTGCCGAGGCCGCGGGCTGCGCCGGTCACGACCGGGGTGTGGGCGGAGAGGTGCATTCGGGGAGCTCCTGGATGGGGGGAACCGGATCGTCAGCACCGTATGGTCACCTTGTGCAGCTGTAAATGACCTTTATCGCGAAATTCTTGTCTTTCCGTCTCATCTACTCGGACGTCAAGTACGCTGCGCCTCATGGATCCGCTGGCTGACGTCCTCGACCTCGGCCGCGTCCGCGGGGCGCTGCTCGCCGCCGTCCGCGCCCGCGCCCCCTGGGGGCTCGAGCTGCCGCAGAGCGCCGGCGCTTCCTTCCACGCAGTCACCGCCGGCACCGCGTGGCTGCGGGTCGCGGATGGCGAGCCGTTGCAGCTCATGCCCGGCGACCTGCTCCTGCTCCCCGCCGGGCTCGGCCACCGGCTGGGCTCCACGCCCGACGCGCCCGCCGAGCGCTTCGACCGCGCCATGAAGGAGGAGCGCATGTCGGCGGCGGGCGACCTCGAGGTCGGCGGCGACGGCGCGGTGACGTCGTTCATCTGCGCGGGCTATGACTACGACCTCGACGTCGCGCAGCCGCTCATGCGGCTCCTGCCCGACGTCGTCCACGTCCCCGCCGAAGCGGTGACCGGGCGCGACGTCGCCGCCCTCGTCGAGCTGCTCGCGGCCGAGGTCGGCGCACGCGGCCCCGGAGCGCGCGCCGCCGCCGCGCGGCTCATCGACCTGCTCCTGATCGCCGCCATCCGGCGCTGGAACGCCGGGCGGCCCGCCGACGCGCCGTCGTCGTGGCTGACCGCGCTGCGCGACCCGACGATGGCCCGCGTGCTCGGCCTGCTGCACGACCGGCCCGCCGAGCCGTGGACCTTGGAGACGCTCGCCGCCGAGGTCCACCTCTCCCGCTCGACGCTCGCGCGGCGCTTCTCCGAGGCGGTTGGCGAGCCGCCGCTGGCGTATCTCACGCGCTGGCGCATGCAGCTCGCGGCGCACCGGCTGCGGGCCACGACGCACCCCGTGGAAAGCGTCGCGCACAGCGTCGGCTACCGCTCGGAGTACGCGTTCAACCGCGCGTTCGCGCGCCACCGCGGCCAGCCGCCGGGGCGCTACCGCCGGGCGGCGCGTAACGCTGACGCCGCGCGCGGGACCGCAGCGTGATGCAGCTGCGCGTCGCCCGACACACCGACCGGCTCGCCGCGGTCGTCGCCTTCTATCGCGACGGGCTCGGATTCATCGAGGTCGGCGGCTTCGATGACCACGACGGCTACGACGGCCGCTTCCTCGCCGTCCCCGGGACGGGCACGCATCTGGAGCTCACCTCAGGCGGCGGCCACGCCGGCCCCGAGGCGCATCCGGAGTCCCTGCTCGTCCTCTACCTCGGCGACGAGGAGGCCGTCGGCGCCGCCGCCGCGCGCCTGGGGGATCCGGTGCGGCCCGCCAACCCGTACTGGGCCCAGCACGGGCTGACGTTCGAGGATCCCGACGGCTTCCGCGTCGTGCTCGTGCCGGAGCGGTGGGAGGCATGACGCCGGACCGCGAGTCGTCGGAGTGGCTGCGGACGCTGTCGGCCGGCGGCGCCGAGCAGGACGCGGCCGAGGCGCGGCTGCACCGGCTGCTGATCCGGGTCTCCGCCTCCGAGCTGCACCGCCGCCGCACCCAGCTCGACGTCACAGGGCCGGAGCTCGACGACATGGCCCACCAGGCGGCAGCCGACGCGCTGGTGTCGATCACCGCCCGGCTCGGCCAGTTCCGCGGCGAGAGCCGCTTCACGACCTGGGCGTGCAAGTTCGCCATCTTCGAGGTCTCCGCCAAGGTCGGCCGCCACTTCTGGCGCCGGCCCCAGCTCCCGTACGACGCCGAGGCCTGGGAGGCGCTGCCGGACCGCTTCGGCTTCGACGCCGCCGACGGGGCGGAGGCGCGCGAGCTCGTCGCGGCGCTGCGCGCGGCGGTCGAGGAGGAGCTGAGCGAGCGCCAGCGCACGGCGTTCGTCGCGATCGTGCTCAACGGCATCCCGGCCGACGCGCTCGCCGTCCAGCTCGGCTCGAACCGCAACGCGATCTACAAGACGCTCTTCGACGCCCGCCGCAAGCTGCGCACGGCGCTGGCGGAGGGTGGCCATCTCGACGCTCAGCTCGCGAGGCGGTCGTGACCGAGCGGCTCGAGCGCTTCCTGGCCACCGATCCGCGCGACCCTGGCTGCGCCGAGGCGCTGCGGCTGCTCCACGTCTACGCCGAGCTCGTCGTCGCGGGTGAGGACCCGGAGCGACACCACCCGGGGATCACCGCGCATCTGCGCGCGTGCGAACCGTGTGCCCAGGATCTCGACGGGCTGCTGGCGGCCCTGCGCGACCTGACGTAAGAACGAGCGCCGCGCGCGCCACCTACGGGCCGTACGCCAATCCGCTCCCCACGGAGGCACGATGCCATCGCTCCCCCTCTCTTGCCGCGCGCGCGGCACCGCCCTGGCGGTCGCCGCGCTCGCGGCCGCCGCCCTCGCGCCGGCCGCCCAGGCCCATTCGCGCGGCGGCACCTTGTTCGTGCAGACCGACGACGTGGCCGGTAACACGGTCGTCGTCTACAACCGCGACGCGGACGGGAAGCTCCGCGACGCGGGCGCCTATCCGACCGGCGGCCGCGGCGGCAAGCTCGACGGCGCGGTCGTCGACAACCTCGCATCCCAGGGCTCGCTCGCCTACGACCGCGCGCGCGGCCTGCTCTACGCGGTCAACGCGGGCAGCAACACGCTCACGGTGTTCGACGTGCGCGGCGACCGGCTGCAGCGCCGCCAGGTGCTGACCTCCGGCGGCCACTTCCCGGTCAGCGTCGCGCTCCGCGACCACCGCCTCTACGTGCTCAACGCCCGCGACGGCGGCTCGATCCAGGGCTACGTGGCGACGCGCCTGGGGCTGATCCGCATCCCCGGCTGGCATCGCGCGCTGGGTCTCGACCCGACCGCCACGCCCGAGTTCACCCACACGCCCGGGCAGGTGGCGTTCACGCCTGACGGCGGCCGCCTGCTCGTGACCACGAAGGCCAACACCGATGCGATCGACGTCTTCCGCTTCGACCGCGCGGGCGCGCCGGTGCTGGCGGCGGACAACCGCCGGCCCGGCACCGTCCCGTTCGCGGTCGACTTCGACGCGGGCGGACACGCGCTCGTCACGGAGGCCGGCCCGAACGCGGTGAGCTCGTACGCGCTGGAGGCCGGCGGGGCGCTGCGTGCGCTCACCTCGGTCTCCACCGGGCAGGCGGCCACCTGCTGGATCGTCCGCACCGGCACGCACGTGTACGCGTCCAACGCTGGGAGCGGCACGGTCTCGCGCTTCGAGTCGTCGCGCGACGGCTCGCTCGTCGCGCGCGGCACGACGCCGACGGACGGCGGCACCGTCGACGCGGCCGCGTCGCCTGACGGCCGCTTCCTCTACGTGCAGGCCGGCCTCGAGGGCAAGGTCGACGCGTTCCGCATCGCAGCGGACGGCTCGCTGACCGCCATCGGCACGATCACCGTGCCGCATGCGGCCGGCGGCGAGGGCATCGCGGCGGCCTGAGGCCGGGCAGCACCGGGCCGGCGGCTCGAGCCTCGAGCCGCCGGCCCGCCGCTTGGCATGCTGCGTCCGTGGACGTGATCGCGCTCGACGGGCGCACTCTGACCCCGGCCGGCGTGGTGGCGATCGCGCGCCGGCGCGCGCAGGCGGAGCTGGCGCCCGCGGCGCGGGAGCGCAACGCGGCGGCGGCGGCGCTGGTGGGCGAGCTGCTCGAGCGCGGCGACCTGCTCTACGGCGTGACGACCGGCGTGGGCTCGCTGCGGACCTCGCCCAGCCCGACCGAGGACCCGGGCGCGCACCAGTGGAACCTGCTGCGCTCGCACGCGGGCGGCGGCGGCGCGCCGCTGACCACCGAGGTCGTGCGGGCCGCGATGGCAGTGCGGGCGAACCAGATCGGAGCCGGCGGCGCGGGCGTCGGTGAGGGGCTGCTCGACGCGCTGCTGGGCGCCCTGCGGGCGGACGTGACGCCGTTCGCGCGCGAGCTCGGCTCGCTCGGCACCGGCGACCTGACCGTGCTGGCGGAGATCGGGGCCGCGCTGGGCGGCGAGGGCGATTGCTGGGTGGGCGACGACATCGTGTCGGCCGCCGAGGCGCTGGCGGCCGCCGGCCTGCCGCTCGTCACCTACGGCCCGCGCGACGGGCTCGCGTTCATGAGCTCGAACGCCGTCTCCACCGGCCAGGCCGCGCTGGTCTACCACGACGCCTGGCGGCTGCTCGACGCCGCGCTCGGCGTCGCCGCGCTCTCTTACGACGCCACCGACGCCGACCTCGCCGTGCTCGACCCGCGCGTGCACGCGGCGCGGCCGCACCGCGGGCAGGTCGAGGTCGCGCGCCGGCTGCGGGCGCTGCTCGGCGAGCGCCAGCGGCAACCCGGCAGTGCGGTCCACGACGCGTTCGTGTTCCGCTGCGTGCCGCAGGTGGAGGGGACGCTGCTGGAGGCGCTGGAGCGCCTGCGGGGCGTGCTCGAGGTCGAGCTCAACGTCGCGGGTGAGAACGCGCTTATGCTGCCGGGCGACGGGGTCGCACTGCCCAACGGCAACTTCCACGCCGGTGTGCTGACGCTCGCGCTCGACTCGCTGCGCGGAGCGATGGCGCAGTCGGCGTCGCTGATCGCGGCGCGCGTGAGCGCGCTGCTCGACCCCGAGGTGACCGGCCTGACGCCGCAGCTCGCGCAGAACCCGGGGCCCGACTCCGGCGCGATGATCCTCGAGTACACAGCGCACGCGGCGGCCGCCGAGGTGCGCTCGCTGGCGGCGACCGCGGCGTCGCAGACCACGACCGTCCAGTCGGGCATCGAGTCGCACGCGAACTTCGCGGGGCACTCGGCGCGGCGGACGTCGGACGCGCTGGCGCGCATGTCGGTCGCGGTGTCGGCAGAGCTGGTGCTGTCGGTGCGCGCGCTGCGGCTGCGGAGGCGCGAGCCGGCCGGCGCGGGCGTGGGGCGGCTCTACGAGGCGGCCGCGGCGCGGCTGGACGCCGAGATCGCCGATCGCCCGCTTTCCGCCGACCTTGAGGCCGCTCGGCAGTTCTTGTTTGAAGATGCATTGTGGATGGACGCCGAGCGGGAGTAGGGTCGATGCACAGGCCATGCGCCGCCGCGACCGGATCGACTGCGCCTCGGACGAGATCCACGACCTCGAGGCTCTGCGGGCATACCCCTGGCTGCGGGAGCTCCGGCTGCGGGTGGCAAGCCCGCACGGCTCGGCCGAGCACGCGCTGAGCGACCTGTCGCCGCTGGCCGAGCTGCGCGAGCTCGAGGTGGTCGAGGTGCCGCGCTCGCGCGTGGCGGACCTGGCGCCGCTGGCGGGGTTGGCCGCGCTCCGGCAGCTGGACCTCTCGCGCACGCGTGTCCGCGACCTGCGACCGCTCGCCGGGCTGGCGCGGCTCGCGTCGCTGCGCCTGGCTGGGTCGCCGGTGGAGGACCTGTCCCCGCTGAGCGGCCTCTCGGAGCTGGCGGAGCTCGACGTGGCCGGGACGAAGGTCGCCTCGCTCGAGCCGCTGCGCGGGCTGGCAGGGCTGCGCGCGCTGGATGTCCGCGACACGCCGGTGCGCGACCTCACGCCGGTCGCCGACCTCCCCGCGGTCCGGGAGGCCGTGCGAATCGACCTCAGCGGCGCGCGGGTGGAGGACCTCGGCGCGCTGCGGTCGGCGACGGCGCTGGAGGTGCTGCGGCTCGGCGGCACGCGCGTGCGCGACCTCACGCCGCTCTCGGCGCTGACGACGCTGCGGGCGCTCTCGCTGGCCGGCACACCGGTGACCGATCTGGCGCCGCTGGCCGGGCTCGGCGGGCTGACCGAGCTGAACCTGTCGCGGAGCGGCGTCGCCGATCTCGCGCCGCTGGCCGGGCTCGGCGCGCTCGAGGAGCTGGTGCTGGCCGAGGCGCCGATCGTCGATCTCGCCCCGTTGTCCGGGCTCGGCCGGCTGCTCGAGCTGCAGCTCCAGGGGACGCGGGTCGAGGACGTCCAGCCGCTCGCCTGGCTGACGCAGCTGCAGGGCCTCAACCTCTCGCGCACGCCGGTGCGCGACGTCACCGCGCTCGCGACGCTCGGCAACCTGCAGTGGATCGACCTGTCGGGGTCGAGCGTCAGCCGCGATTCCGTGACCGCGGTGCGGCGGCGGCGCCCGGACCTGCAGGTGCTCTAGATGGGCGCGGCCGGGCTCGAACCGGCGACCCCCACGTTGTAAGCGTGGTGCTCTAGCCAACTGAGCTACGCGCCCGCAGTCAGAGTAGGCGCTGCCATCATGGCGGTCCATGCGTGCGGGCCTGTTGCTTCTCCTCGCCGTCGTGCTGTCGGCGGCGGCTGCCGTGCCGGCGCGCGCCGGGCTGGTGACGCGCCCGCACGCGAAGAAGCCGCTGTCCGATCGTCGCGCCGCAAAGCTCGTGCACCGCTCGCGGTTCGAGCTCCGCCCGGCGAACCACGCCGCGACGCACGCGATGCCCACGGCCGCGCAGCTGCGCGCGTTCCGGACGCAGTCGGAGATGCCCTACGCGCGCTACGTGACCGGGCACTTCACCGGCACGACCGACGAGGTGATCCAGTGGGCGGCGCGCAAGTGGGGCCTCAAGCCGGACCTGCTGCGGGCGGTCGCGACCGTCGAGTCGTGGTGGCGGATGAGCACGGTCGGCGACAACGGCGACTCGTTCGGGCTCTTCCAGGTCCGGCGGCCGTTCCACTGCACCGAGCCCGTGTGCGAGCAGTTCCGCGGCGATGCCGCGCTCAACGCCGACTACTACGGCGGCATCCTGCGCTCCTACTACGACGGCAAGCAGCGCTGGCTCAAAACGGTCTCGGGAGAGAACGGCAAGCCCTACCGCCGCCGCGACCTGTGGGCCTCGGTCGGCGCGTGGTTCTCGGGGCGGTGGTGGAACGCCGCCGCCCGCGGCTACGTCCGCGAGGTCAAGCGGCGGTTGAAGGCCCGCACCTGGCGGACGCGGGACTTCCGCGCGGGCTAACCTCGGGCCGCATGGACCTGGGTATCGAAGGGCGCGTCGCGCTCGTCACCGGCGGCTCGAAGGGCATCGGCCTCGGGATCGCGACGGCGCTGGCGGCCGAGGGCGTCCGCGTGGCGGTCGCCTCGCGAACGCAGGAGACGGTCGACGCCGCCGCGCGCGAGCTCGGCGGCAAGGGCTTCGTGTACGACTCCGGCGACCTCGACGCGATCCCGGGACTGCTTGACGCCGTCGAGTCCCAGCTCGGCCCGATCGACATCTACATCGTCAACACCGGCGGACCGCCGCCGAATCCGGACCCACTCGCCTTCACGCGCGAGCAGTGGGAGGCGGCGCACCGCACGCTCGTGCTGGCGCCGATGACGATCCTCCAGCGCCTGCTGCCGCAGATGGCCGAGCGCGGCTGGGGCCGCGTCGTCGCGGTCCAGTCGAGCGCGGTGCACGAGCCGATCCCGGCCCTCCAGCTCTCGAACGCTCACCGGCCCGGCATGGTCGTGGGCTTCAAGGTGCTCGCGAAGGAGTACGCGGGCAAGGGCGTCACGCTCAACACGCTCCACCCCGGCCGCATTGGCACCGATCGCATCATCGACATGGCCGGCTCGCGCGAGGCAGCCGAGGAGGCCGCCCGTGATCAGATCCCCGCCGGCCGCCTGGGCGAGCCCGCGGACATGGGCGCCGCCGCGGCGTTCCTGTGCTCGCAGCAGGCCGCCTACATCACCGGCACCTCGCTCGTCATCGACGGCGGCGTGACCGCCGGCGTCTACTAGTCCAGCCACTCGGGGCGCTCGAAGCCCCCGTACTCCTGGATCGCGCCGTAGATGCTCTGCACGAGGTGGGTGGAGTGCACGCAGAGCGCGGCAGTCCCATAGACGTGGACGTTGCGGCGCCACCGGGACGCGCTCGAGGGCCGATTCACGGATGCCGCGCGCAGACAGGTTGCGGGTAGACCCAGCCGCTCGAGCCACCACGTCTCGATCTCCTCGAGCGAGAGCCCGTTGTTGAGGAAGCAGTTGACCGTCAACGCGACCTGCTCGTCGCGGACGCCTGACCACCGGAGGAAGCGCAAGAACACGCGGTGCATCTCGACGTCGGAGTTGGTGAAGACCGCGCAGTTGCGGCGCCGCGAGCCCTCAGCCCAGAACAGCATGCAGCCCTGCAGGTGCACCGGATCGCCCTGGCCCGCCTGCGCCCGCCCGTGCTCCTGCGCCGCGAGCCGTGCCCAGCGGGCCGTAGCCCGGCGACCCTCCTGCCCGCGGTGCTGCTGGTTGTGGATCGGATTTGCCTGACGTAACCGCTCGTGCTGGTCTTCCGTGAGCTCGATGTCCCGCGTCCACAGGCTGACGCTGCTCCTCGACACGCTCAGCCGCTCCGCGATGACGCGAACCGCCAGGCCCTCTTCGCGACGCAGCCGTCTTGCCTCTTCTCGCTCGACCACCTTCACGAACGTATGTTCGCATAGAGATCGGACGCCGAGAACTACACTCTCAGGCGTTCAGCCCCCATGGTGTAGCGGTTAGCACGCGAGGTTTTCATCCTCGTAGCGGGAGTTCGACTCTCCCTGGGGGTATCGCACCTATGGGCCGCCTGGGACTCGAACCCAGAACCACGGGATTAACCTGCCGCACCGGCTTTCACCGGCCTCCGGCGCCGAGGCGCCGGCGTTGCGGTCTGGACCATCTCTTCACCCTCGGCCGGACCGGTCGGGTGGGCGGCGTATGGCCTCTGAGGGCTCTCCCGCCGATGCGGGGTTGCCTGCTGATCGCCCAATCCCCGGAGGTTTTCACCGCGATGGGTACTCCGGGGCTCTCAGGGGGTCCCAGCAAATAGCCGCCGACGAACCAGCGATCTCTCGACTGGCGCTCCTTTTTCGTTGAAGTCCCTTGCTCTGCCAATTGAGCTAACGGCCCTACGGAGCGGAGTCTACGTCGAGGTTCGCGCGGACTCTGGACAAGGTGTCTAAGCTGCTTCAGCAATGAGCGCTGGGAGGAGCTCAGCGACCGGTGGGCGCCGGAGGCGCCGTAGTCCCGAGGTCGCGGAACAGGAAATCATTACCGCGGCCGAGGAGCTGCTCCGCGAGCGCCCGTTCCGAGAGCTCACCGTCGACGAGGTGATGCGGCGGACAGACCTGTCCCGCCCGTCCTTCTATGTCTATTTTCGCGACCGCCACCACCTGGTGCTGAAGGTCGTCGAGCGCCTCACGGGCGAAAGCGCCGACATGGCCGACATCTGGTACCGCGCGGAGGGTACGGGGCGTGACGTCATCCACGAGGCCACGACGGGGGTCGTCGAGATCTTCGAGCGCCACGGGGCCGTGATGGAGGCGCTTGCCGACGCGGCGGCCGACGACCGGGAGGTGGAGCTCGCCTACCGCGGCTCGCAGGACTTCTTCATCCAGGCCACCGCGAAGCACATCCAGGGCGAGATCGAAGCCGGCAACATGCTGCCCTGCAACGCCGCGGAGACCGCGCGGGCGCTGTGCATCATGAACGAGAACTACCTGCGGACCGTGCTGGGCCGGAACCCGACAGTCGAGCCCGCGCGCGTGGTCGACACGCTGACCACGATCTGGATCCGCACGCTGTACGGCGATCGGGCCTAGCCCCTCGCTAGGCACCTAGGTGCCTGGCTCGGCGTCTAATGCTTGAAGTGCCGGCGGTGGGTGAAGACCATCGAGATCCCGGCCGCGTCGGCGGCCTCGACGACCTCCAGGTCGCGCTTGGAGCCGCCCGGCTGAATGACGCACGTCGTGCCCGCGTCGATCGCCAGCTGCGGGCCATCGGAGAACGGGAAGAACGCGTCGCTCGCCAGCGCTGAGCCGCTGAGGTCGGTGCCGGCCTCGCGGGCCTTGTCGATCGCGAGCCGCACGGAGTCGACGCGGCTCATCTGCCCCGCGCCGATGCCGACCGTCGCGAGGTCCTTGGAGAGCACGATCGCGTTCGAGCGCACGTGCTTGCAGACCTTCCAGGCGAACAGCATCTCGCCCCACTCGCGCTCGGTCGGCTTGCGCTCCGTGACGACCTCCATCGCCGAGCGGTCCTCGAGGTCGAGGTCGCGGTCCTGCACCAGCAGGCCGCCCATGACGCGCTTGAGATCGCGCTCCGCGACGTTGAGGTGGCGACGCTCGTTGTCCTCGAGGATGCGCATGTTCGGCTTGGCGGCGAGGACCTCGAGCGCCTCCTCGGTGAAGCGCGGGGCGAACACCACCTCGCAGAACTGCTTGACGAGCGCCTCGGCGAACTCCTTGTCGACGGTGCGGTTGACGGCCACCACGCCGCCGAACGCCGACAGCGGGTCGCACGCGAAGGCGCGCTCGTAGGCCTCGACCGCCGAGCCCGCCGCCGCGCACCCGCACGGGTTGTTGTGCTTGATGATCGCGCTGGCCGGGAGCTCGAACTCCTGGATCAGCAGGCGCGCGGAGTTGAGGTCGAGCACGTTGTTGAACGACAGCTCGCGGCCGCCCAGCTGGCGCACCATCGAGAGCACGTGCATGCGCGCGCCGGCCTGCGCGTAGTAGGCGGCGCGCTGATGCGGGTTCTCGCCGTAGGCGAGGTCGGTGACCTTCTCGTACGCGCCCATGATCACGGGCGGGAAGTCGTCGAGCAGCTCGGCGAACCAGCGCGCGATCGCGGAGTCGTAGCGGGCGGTGGTGGCGAACGCCTCGACCGCGAGGCTCTTGCGCGTGGCGAGCGAGAGGTGCCCGTCGGATTCGGAGAGCTCCTGCAGGACCGCGTCGTAGGACTCCGGCTCGACCACGACGGCGGAGAAGTTGAAGTTCTTCGCCGCCGCGCGGATCATCGTCGGGCCGCCGATGTCGATGTTCTCGATCACCTCTTCGTCGTCGACGCCGCGGCGGGCGGCGGTCTCCTCGAACGGATAGAGGTTCACGCACACGAGGTCGACGAACTCGATCTCGTTCTCCTCCGCGGCGACCATGTGCGACGGGTCGTCGCGACGGGCGAGCAGCCCGGCATACAGCTTCGGGTGCAGCGTCTTGACGCGCCCGCTCATGATCTCCGGGAAGCCCGTGAAGTCGTCGATCGCGCGGACCTCGAGCCCTGCCGCCTCGAGCGCCTGGGCGGTCCCGCCGGTGGAGATCAGCTCGACGCCGAGCTCGGCGAGGCCCTTGGCGAAGTCGACGATGCCCGTCTTGTCCGACACGGAGAGCACCGCGCGGCGGATCCGGACCTCGCCAGGTTGCGTCACGGGGGCGGACGATAGATCAGGAAGCAATGAGCACGCGCCTTGGGTTGGAGGGGTCGATGCGGACGGCGTCGCGAGCGATCAGGCGGACCGCCTCGCAGAGCAGCTCATGCTCGATCGGGCGCAGCGTGGCGCGGACCTCCGTGGCCTCGGTGGCCGCCGGGAGGTCGATCGCGCGCTGCAGGATGATCGGGCCGGTGTCGACGCCCTCGTCGACGAAGTGCACGGTGACGCCGAAGACCTTGACCCCGTAGGCGATCGCCTGCTCGACCGAGCCGATGCCGGGGAACGCCGGCAGCAGCGCCGGATGGACGTTGATGACGCGCTGGGGGAAGCGGCCGAGGAAATGGGCGTCCAGCAGCTGCATGTAGCCGGCGAGGACGACGAGGCCGGCGCCCTCCTCGACGAGCCACTCCGCCATCGCCAGGTCGCGGGCGCGGCGATCGGGGAACGCGTCGCGCGCGAAGACCGCGGACTCCACCCCGGCCGCCCGCGCGCGCTCCAGCGCCTGGGCGTCCGGCTTGTCCGACCCGACCGCCACGACCTCGACGCCCTCGCGGCCGTGGACGTGGTCGAGGATCGCCTGCAGGTTCGTCCCTGCCCCGGAGGCGAGGACGCCGACCCTCACGCGACTTCGAGCTTCGGGAACCGCCCGCCGGTCGAGCGCAGCGTGCCGGCCTGCAGCAGCGCGTCGACGCGCTCGAGCACGGCGTCGGCGCGCAGGTGGCCGTAGGTCCCGTAGCCGGGCAGGCCGTCGTAGTTGTACTTCGCGACCACCTTCGAGCGGCCGCCGCGGAGGACCTCGACCGCGCGCGTGCGGCCGACGCCGGGCTCGGCCGCCGCGACGACGTCGAGGATCGCGTCGTCGAGCTCGGTCAGGTCGCCCTCGGGGCGCTGCGCGAGCTGCGCGGGGCGGTTCGGCCGGCGACTCGGCGCCTGCGGCGAAGCGGGCAGGAGCGAGGGATCGCAGACGTCGCAGCACGGGCCCTCGGCCTGGGGCTCGCTGAGGTCCCCGAAGTGGCGCAGGATCCCGACACGGCGGCAGCTCGAGCCCTCGACCCACGCCCACACCGAGCGATACTGGCGCCAGCGGGCCTTCGTGCCCTCGCGCGCGGAGGTGCGGCAGACCGCGAGCGCGCGACCGTCCCACTCGCCGGTGACACGCCCCACCACGAGGTCCGGCGGTGACGGCGCCGGCTGGATCACGCCGGCGCGCGCGAGGTACCCGACGATCGCGCGCACCGCGTCGTCCTCCGTCCCGGAGGTGATCGAGCGCAGCTCCTGCAGCCCGACGGCGAAGCGCCCGTCGACCGCACGGCCGAGCAGCCGCTTGGCGACCGTGGCGATCGCCGACTCGTCGACCGTCGAGCGCTCGATGAAGAACACGTGCAGCCCCTTGTCGCGGCTGGAGGCGAACAGCAGGCAGCGCGCGGGCTTGCCGTCGCGCCCGGCCCGGCCGGCCTCCTGGTAGTAGGCCTCGAGCGATCCCGGGACGCTCTCGTGGCAGACCGTCCGCACGTCGGCCTTGTCAACGCCCATGCCGAACGCGTTGGTCGCCACCACCACCTGCGACTCGCCGGACATGAAGCGCCGCTGCGCCTCGGCGCGCAGCTCGCGCGCGAGGCCGGCGTGGTAGGTCTCCACCCGCACGCCGAGCTCGCGCCCCAGCCGGGTGGCGAGCTTGTCGCACTCGTTGCGCGTGCCTGCGTAGACGATCGCGGGCCGCGCCTCCGGATCGGCCAGCACCTGGGAGATGCCGCGGTGGCCGGCCTCCTTGGTCGCGCACGGGACGACCGCGAACGACAGGTTCGGGCGGTCGAACCCGGTCGCCACCCGCACCGGGTCGCGCAGCCCGAGGCGGGTCACGATGTCCGACGCCACCTGCGGCGTCGCGGTCGCGGTCGAGGCCACGATCGACTTGGCGCCGAGCCAGCGCGCGGCGTCGGCGAGCCGGAAGTAGTCGGGCCGGAAGTCGTGCCCCCATTGCGAGACGCAGTGCGCCTCGTCGACGACGAACAGGCCGATGTCGGCGCCGCGCAAGCGCTCCAGAAAGCCGGGCGACGAGAACCGCTCGGGCGCGACGTAGAGCAACCGCACGTGCCCGGCCGCCGCCTGCTCCACCACGCGCCGGTTGGCGGCCGCGTCGCGCTGCGCGTTGACGAGCCCGACCCGCCCGGGCGCCACGCGCTCGAGCGCCTCGACCTGGTCCTGCATCAGCGACACCAGCGGGGAGACCACGAGCGTCAGGTCCGTCCGCATCAGCGCCGGGAGCTGATAGCACAGAGACTTGCCCGAGCCGGTCGGCATGACCACCAGCACGTCGCGGTCGGCGAGCGCGGCCCCGACCGCGTCCTCCTGCCCGGGCCGGAAGCGCTCGAAGCCGAACAGCTCGTGCAGCGCCCCGTGCGGATCGGTGGCGCGCGCCACCGGCTCCGGCGGCGGCGGCCCGAGGCCGGGCAGGGCGAGGGTCGAGGCGGCTTCCATGGGCCGCCGGACATTACCCCCGGCTCCGGCGGGTTCTGAGAGGGTGCGCAAGCTGTTGCAGATCGTTGACGATTACCTGGCAGAGCTTGCGCGCCGTATGCAGGAGATCCTCGGTGAGGAGCTCGTCGCGGTCTACGCCGGCGGCAGCTACGCGCTCGGCGCGTACGAGCACGGGTGCAGCGACATCGACGTCACGGTGGTGGTGGAGGAGCCGCTGACCGACGACGTGAAGCGCGAGCTCGTCGGGGCGCTCCGACATGAGGCGCTGCCTTGCCCCGCGACCGGGCTCGAGCTCGTGATCTACACGCGCGCGATCGTCGAGCGCCCGACCGCTGCGCCCGGCTTCGAGCTCAACCTCAACACCGGCGAGGACTACCACTTCCGCGCGGACTTCGAGCCCGGCGAGATCGAGGACTTCTGGTTCGCGATCGACCGCTCGATCGTGCGCCAGCACGGCCAGCCGCTCCACGGGCCGCCGGCCGCCGACCTCATCGCTGAGATCCCGCGGGAGCTGCTCGCGCAGCACCTCGCCGAGTCGATCCGCTGGCACCGCGGCGACGACTCGGCGAACGCGGGCCTGAACGTCGCCCGCTCGCAGCACTTCCTCGACACCGGACACTGGATCTCCAAGCGGGACGTGCTGTAGCTTCAAGGCCATGGCCAAGAAGAGCAAGCAGCCCAAGACGCCCATCCCTGCGGCACTGCGGCAGAAGCTCGAGCAGGCGAGCTCCAAGCACTCGGTCGATCAGCGCAACACCAGCGCGCCGCGCGGCGGCCACAGCCCCCGCTCGATCCGCCACCAGGGTCGCTAGCAAGCGCTCCGCGGACTTGCCTCGCGAGCGCGGCGCGAGTAGCGTCGCGGTCGTGGCGCGTGAGCGCGACGAGGCGGAGCCGGCCGAGCCGGTAACGGCGCCTGAGACGGCGCCCGCTCCGACGGGGCAGTCGCCGGTCTTCCGGCCTGACGCCCGTCTCGGAGCCATTGAGGCGCTGCGGCTCCAGCGCACGGTCGGCAACGCGGCGGTCGCGCGGCTCGTCGCAGGGCAGCGAGAGGCGGCCGTCCCGGCGCCCCCGCCGCTGCCACCCGAGCGGAGGCTCCAGCGGGACGATCGCAAGCCGCCCTACAGCGTCGTCCCCGAGATGGAAGCGGACGACAAGACCCGCCAGTGGTGGGATCCGAAGGAGAAGACCCGCAAGCCGGTATGGACGGCCGAGGGCGGCTATGCCAAGAACCCCTCGGCCATGCCGCTCAACGACGCGCTGGGCACCAACGGCCGCATCGGCAAGGGCTTCGACAACGGCACGTTCACCTACGTCGTCGACGGGAAGGGCGACGTCATCATCGCCAAGCGCATGGGAGAGCCCGGCGGCGTGCCGGGCCGGGCCACCGGCCTCCCGCACCCGACGCTGATCGGTGGCAAGAACCCGACGGTCCTTGCCGCGGGCGAGGTCGAGATCCGCGGCGGCAAGATCTACCGCGTCGACAACCAGTCCGGCCACTTTCAGCCGGCTCGCAAGGCGATGTCGCCGAGCCTCAAGGGCTTCCTGCGCCTTCCGAAGACCGCCTTCCACCCCGATTTCCACGCCCAATCGGTTCACTACGACGCCGCCGGCCTCAGGACGACCAAGCCGTTCCGCTCGATCGGGATGCTCAAGCTCAAGGGCCGCAGCTTTGCCCAGGCGCTGCGCGGGCTGCGTCCCAAGGCGATCATGGGGAAGATGAAGAGCGGCCGCTTCCGCGCCGGCGCCAAGGGGATGGCCAAGGGCTTGGCCGGCCTGGTGGCGATGCTCGTGCTGCAGTACTTCCTCGGCAAGCTGATGGAGAAGGTCGTCCAAGACTTCATCGAGAAGCAGATCGACGAGCTGGCGCCGAAGATCCAGGAGGAGCTCGAGGCCAAGGAGGACGAGCTCGAGAAGCTCCTCGAGGAGGATTCGGAAGGTGAGGTCTACGTCAACGTCCGCCTGGCGGTCGAGACGTGGACGACGCCCGACCCCGAAGGCCCGGTCGAGTCCCTGCCTGGCGTGAAACTGCACTCGGTCGGCTACAGCCGCCACCCGTGGGATCCCAAGGAGACCACGACGCACGAGACCTACTGTTTGTCCACTGTGGAGCAGACCCTGATCACCCACAGCGAGCCCCTGAGCCCGCTCGAGCTGTTCACCGAACCGGAGACCCCCGTTGAAGAAGGCGCTGAGCAGCCGGCAACCAAGTGAGCCCGTCGCCGACTGGCTCGCGCGGGTGCTCGACGCCCTGCCGCAAGACGGGGAGGCGGACGATGAGCTGCTCACGCAGGTCCAGCAGTTCGTCAATGGCCCGCTGACGGACGAGCATCGGCAGCTCGAGGCGGATCCGCAGGCCTACCGCCGGTTCTGGCGCCAGGCCGCCGAGCGCCTGCCCTCCCATCCGCTCGCGCGGGCGATCTATGCCGACACCCTCCTGCTCACGGGGGATACCGACGGCGCGGTGGAGGAGATGCTCGCCGCGCTCAAGGCCGACCCGACGCTGATGTACCGGATGAGTGGCGAGTACCGCGACGTGATGGAGCGGGCCGGACCTCGCGAATGGACCGCCTACCGCGCGCTCGCGATCCGTGCCGCCGAGCTCGACGATCCCAAGGGCAGCAGCGACTACGTCCGCGAGGAAGTGCAGGCCCTCATGGACGACATCGGCGACGACCCGGACCTCCGCCGCGAGGCGCTGCGGATCCTCAGGCCGTGAGCGCGGTCGCGCCGCCAGGGTCGCTCGCCGACCGTCTCAACCGCCGCTTCGACGAGGCGATCGGCCTGAGCATGCGGGTGGGTGGCCGCTTGTGGTTCTCATGGCGCGTGTTCTCGTTGGCGGCGTTCGGGGTGGCGACGGTCGTCTGGCTCGCCATCGGCGTGAACCGGGAGCTGCCGGCGCTCGCCCTGGTTCTCGTCCCGACCGTCGCATTTGCGATCTTCAGCGTGCAGCGCTGGCACATCCTGCGATCGGGCCGCCCCGCGAGGCTCGTCTACCACCGCCACGTCATCGCGTCGGCGGCGGTGACGCTTCCGCTGCTCGAGGCGATCGGCGCGCTGAGCTGGCGCCTGATCGACACCGCCACCGCGGCCATGCTCGCGGGGCTGGCGGTCGGGCGGGTGGGCTGCTTTCGGAGCGGGTGTTGCAGCGGGCGCCCCGCCGCGATCGGCCCACGCTACCCGTGGCTGGGCGACGAGCACCGCCGACTGCCCGTCCAGCTGCTCGACTTGGCGGTCTGCGTCCTGCTGGTGGGCGCGACGCTCGTGCTTGACGCGATCGGCGCCACCCCGGGCACGGCGACGGCGGCCGGGCTGGGTGGCTACCTCGCGATCCGCTCCATCCTCGACGAGCTGCGCGACGAGCGCGTGCGCAAAGGCCGGCTCACCGAGGCGCAGTGGCTGGCGATCGTGGTGGCTGTGATCGCCACCGGCTTGGTGGCCGGCTCAGCTGGCCGCTAGGCGTTGAGCAGCGGGAGCGCGTTCTCGAACGCGTCCTTCGCCTGCCCGGAGCCGCTGTTCTCCAGCGGGTAGTCGCCGGAGAAGCAGGCGTCGCAATGCGTCGAGCGGTCGCTCTCGAGCGCGCGGTAGACGCCCTCGAGCGACAGGTAGGCGAGCGAGTCGGCCCCGAGCTCGGCGGCGATCTCGGCCTCCGTTCGCTCGTGGGCGATCATCTCCTCGCGCGTCGACATGTCGATCCCGTAGTGGCAGGGGTTGCGGATCGGCGGCGCGGTGATGCGCATGTGCACCTCGGCCGCGCCCGCCTCTCGCAGCATCTGCACCAGATGGCGCGTGGTGTTGCCGCGCACGATCGAGTCGTCGACGACGACTAGGCGCTGGCCGGCAACGACCTCTGGCAGCGGGTTGAACTTGAGCCGCAAGCCGTGCTTGCGCAGCTCCTGGCCCGGCTGGATGAACGTGCGCGCGACGTAGCGGTTCTTGATCAGGCCGTCGTCCTGCGGCAGCCCGCTCGCGCGTGCGTAGCCGCGCGCGGCGGCGTTGCCGGAGTCGGGCACCGGGATCACCAGGTCCGCATCGCACGGCGCCTCGGCGGCGAGGATCTCGCCCATGCGCCCGCGCGTCGTCTGCACGACCCGGCCCTCGAGCCGCGAGTCGGGCCGCGCGAAGTAGATGTGCTCGAACACGCAGAACGCGCGCCGCTCGCCCTCGACGACCTGGCGCGTCTCGATGCCCCGCTCGGTCAGCGACACCATCTCGCCCGGCTGCACCTCGCGCAGGTACTGGGCGCCGATGATGTCGAACGCGCACGACTCCGACGCCACGCAGTAGCGCTCGCCGAGCAGGCCGAGCGCCAACGGCCGCAGCCCCGCCGGATCGCGGAACGCGACGACGCGGTCCTTGGTCATCACGACCGTCGAGAACGCGCCCTCGAGGCGCGGCAGCACGTCCTCCACCGCGTCCTCGATCGTCTCCGCCGGGTGGGTGGAGAGCAGCGCGGCGATGATCTCCGAGTCGGACGTCGAGCGGAACGAGACGCCGCGCTCGCGCAGCTCGCTGTGGAGCTCGACGGCGTTGACGAGGTTGCCGTTGTGGCCGAGCGCGACCTCGCGCCGGTCGGCGCGCCAGACGGGCTGCGAGTTCTCCCACGAGTTGGCGCCTGTCGTCGAGTAGCGGACGTGGGCGACCGCCATGTCGCCCTGCAGCGCGCGCAGCTTCTGCTCGTCGAACACCTGGTTGACGAGGCCCTGGTCGCGCATCGCCATGATGTGGCCGCCCTGGGCAGTCGCGATGCCCGCGGACTCCTGCCCGCGGTGCTGGAGCGCGTAGAGCGCGAAGTACGAGAGGCGGGCGACGTCGTGACCGGGAGCGAATACGCCGAACACGCCGCACTCGTCGCGTGGGCCGTCTCGTTCGTCGATGTCAGGGGGCGTCGATGCCGTCACGAATGGGCCCGATCGAGGCAACGAGCGTAGCAACGGCCCCGGCGCGAACGGGCGCTCTCGGCTAGCCTCCGAGCCGCAAAGAACGAGGAGAACCCATGGCAGTTTCACCCCCTGTCCAGCTCGATCGTCAGCGCATCAAGGAGCTGACCGAGCGCGAAGAGCGCGTCCTGAACGAGAAAACCGCCGGCTCGGGCGAGATGTACAAGCGCGCGCAGAAGTCCCTGTCCGGCGGCGTCGCGTCGTCATACCAGCTGCGCGACCCCTGGCCGATCTACCTCGAGCGTGGCTCCGGGCCGCTCGTCTGGGACGTCGACGGCAACGAGTACTTCGACTTCCACAACGGCTTCGGCTCGATGGTCCAGGGCCACGCCAATCCGGCGATCGGCAAGGCGATCTCGGAGCGCTATGCGCTCGGCACGCACTTCGCGGCGCCGACCGAGGACGCGATCGTCGTCGGCGAGGAGCTCGCCGAGCGCTGGAAGCTCCCGCAGTGGCGCTACACGAACTCCGGCTCGGAGTCGACGATGGACGCGATCCGGATTGCCCGCGCGTACACGAAGCGCGACACGATCATGAAGATCTTCGGCTCCTACCACGGCCACCACGACGGCGTGATGGTCTCCATCGGCGTCGAGTACGACAAGATCGGCGACCGCTTCAACCTCGAGTCGCTGCCCTACGGCGCCGGCATCCCGCAGGCCGTCGTCGACCTCACGATCGCGGTGCCGTTCAACGACGCCGAGGCGATGGAGCACCGCATCAAGGCGCTCGACGCCGAGGGCCGCAAGCCCGCCTGCGTGATCATGGAGGCGGCGATGATGAACCTCGGGGTCGTGCTCCCCGAGCCGGGCTACCTCGAGGCGGTGCGCGACATCACGCAGCGCCACGGGATCGTCCTGATCTTCGACGAGGTCAAGACCGGCCTCTGCATCGCGCCCGGCGGCGCGGCCGAGAGCTTCGGCGTGCTGCCGGACATGGTCACGCTGGCCAAGGCGCTCGGCGGCGGGATGCCGACCGGCGCGATCGGCGGCAGCGAAGAGGTCATGTCGGTGGTGGAGGACGGCAGCGTCTTCCAGGTCGGTACCTACAACGGCAACCCGCTCGGCATGGCCGCGGCGCGGGCGAACCTGCAGGAGGTGCTCACCCCCGACGCCTACGAGCACCTCGCGCACCTCAACGGCCGCATCCTCGGCGGCTGCGAGGGCGTGATCGAGCGGCACAACCTGCCGGGCTACGCCGTCGGCGTCGGCTCCAAGGGCTGCGTCACGTTCTCGCCCCAGAAGATCGTCGACTACGAGACGTTCAAGGCCAACCAGGACGCCGACCTCGCCGAGCTGGCGTGGCTGTTCAACATGAACCGCGGCATCTTCATGACGCCCGGGCGCGAGGAGGAGTGGACGCTGTCGGTGACCCACACCGACGAGAGCGTCGACCGCTACGTCGCGGTGTTCGAGGAGATGGCGGCGGAGTTGACCGCCTGAGATTGCGTCTCCGCCGGCGGCTGCGGTGCTGCCGGCGGAACGTCAACTGCGGCTGGGTAGGGGTCGGGTTCGAACCGGCCCGCGCCCACGAATGTCAGCTCGATCCGACATAGTGACCATCGAGGTGACATTCGTGGGCTCGAACGGCGTTTGAGCCGCATCCCTACCCCGCCGCCGTTGACGTTCGTCAGTCGAGCAGCGACGACAGGCCGCCCGCGTGGGCGGCCGACAGCTCGGCCACCGGCACGCTCAGCGAGCCGGCGATGGCGAGATCGGCGCCGCCGACCGTGCCGATGCGGACCGCCGCGGAGCCGAACGCGCGCAGCGACTGCTCGGGGCCGGAGACGACGAACGCGCCCGGGCCCTCGCCGAACAGGAGCGCCTCGCCGGCGGGCCGCAGCGACGAGAGATCGACGGTGGCGCCGAGGCCGCCGGCCACACACGCCTCCGCCAGCGCGGTCGCGAGGCCGCCCTCGGCGACGTCGTGGGCCGAGCGCAGCGCGCCCGCTCGCACCGCCTGGCGGACCGCGGCATGCAAAGCGCGCAGCTCGCCGAGATCGGCCGGCGGGAGCTCGCCGAACGGCGCCTCGCCGCGCAGCTTCGCGAGCTCGGAGCCCATCGCGGCCGGCGCCCACGAGCCGGCGGAGATGACGGCGACGACGTCGCCCTGCTCCGCGAACCCGAGCCGCCCGGAGCGCGAGGCCTTCGGCAGCTCGCCGACGAGGCCGACCACCGGAGTCGGGAAGATCGGCCCCGCGCCCGCCTCGTTGTAGAGCGAGACGTTGCCGCCGACCACCGGGATGCCCAGCGAGCGGCAGGCGTCGGCAAGGCCGGCCACCGCCCGCGAGAGCTGCCAGGCGACGTGGGGCTTCTCGGGGTTGCCGAAGTTGAGGCAGTTGGTGAGGCCGAGCGGCTCGGCGCCGACGCAGGCGAGGTTGGCGCTGCACTCGAGCACCGCCTCGACCGCGCCGCGGTACGGATCGCACGCGACGCGCCGGCCGTTGCCGTCGATCGAGACCGCGATCGCGGAGCGGGTGGGCGGGTCCCCAATCTGCAGCACCGCGGCGTCGGCCGCCTCGGGGCGGCGGACGGTGCGCGAGCCGACGAGGCAGTCGTACTGCTCGAACGCCCAGCGGCGGGAGGCGAGGTTGGCGCTGCCCAGGAGCGCGAGGAGCAGACCGCCCGGATCCGTGGGCAGGCCCGGCACCGGCTCGGGCGGCGGGTACATCGAGACGCTCGGGGCGACCGGCTCGAGGTCGTAGACCGGGCACTCGTCGACGAGCGCGGTGACCGGCATGTCGCCGACCAGCGCGTCGCCGTCGAACACCCGCAGGCGCCGCGAGGCCGTCACCTCCCCGATCGCGGTCGCGTTGACGAGCCACTTCTCGCACACCGCCACGACCTCGTCGACCTTGCCGGGCTCGACGACGCACAGCATCCGCTCCTGCGACTCCGAGATCATGATCTCGAAGGGCTCCATGTCGGCCTCGCGCAGCGGGACCTTGCGGACGTCGAGGTCCAGGCCGACCTCGCCCTTGCTCGCCATCTCGGCGCTCGACGAGGTGAGGCCGGCCGCGCCGAGATCCTGCAGCGCGACGAGCAGCCCGCGCTCGAGCAGCTCGAGCGAGCACTCGAGCAGCTTCTTCTCCTCGAACGGGTCGCCGATCTGGACGGTGGGACGCTTGGCGGCGTCGAGCTCGTCGAGCTCCGCGCTCGCCAGCACCGACGCGCCGCCGATCCCGTCGCGGCCGGTGCGCGCGCCGAACAGCAACACGACGTTGCCGACCCCCGCCGCCGCCGAGCGGATCAGGTCGTCCTCCTGGATCAGCCCGAGGCACATCGCGTTGACGAGGCAGTTCGCCTCGTAGGAGTCCTCGAAGTAGATCTCGCCGCCGACGGTGGCGACGCCGATCGAGTTGCCGTAGTGGCCGATGCCGGCGACCGCCTGCTCGAGCAGGTAGCGCGACCGCGGCGAGCGCGAGACCTCGCCGAAGCGCAGCGAGTCGAGGATCGCGATCGGCCGCGCGCCGACCGCGAAGACGTCGCGCAGGATGCCGCCGACGCCGGTGGCGGCGCCCTGGAACGGCTCGACCGCGCTCGGGTGGTTGTGCGACTCGACCTTGAACGCGCACGCGAGCCCGCCGCCGAGCGAGACCGCGCCGGCGTTCTCCCCCGGGCCCATCACTACGCGGCCACCCTCGACCGGCAGCGAGCGCAGCAGCCGCTTGGAGTGCTTGTAGGCGCAGTGCTCCGACCACATCAGCGAGAAGACCGCGAGTTCGACCTCGTTCGGCTCACGCTCCATGTGCTCGACGATGAGCTCGTACTCGCGGTCGGTGAGACCGAGCTCGCGGTGGCGAGGGGAGGCCACGGTCATGCCAGCGCGGGCACGACCGACTCGAACAGCTTCAACCCGTCGACCGAGCCCGTCAGCGGGTCGACCGCGTGCTCGGGGTGCGGCATCAGCCCGACGACGTTGCCCGCGGCGTTGGCGACGCCGGCGATGTCGCGCAGCGAGCCGTTGGGGTTCTCGCCGGGCGCGTAGCGGAAGACGACTTGCCCGTGCGCCTCCATCTCGTCGAGCACCGGGTCGGGCGCGTAGTAGCGGCCGGTGGTGTGCTTGACGGGGATGGAGAGCGCGTCACCGGACGAGCACGCGCGGGTCCACGCCGTGCCGTCGTTGACGACCGTGAGCCCGACCTGCTTGCAGAGGAACCGCAGCGAGGTGTTCGGCAGCAGCGCGCCCGGCAGCAGCCCCGCCTCGCACAGCACCTGGAAGCCGTTGCAGATGCCGAGCACCGGGCCGCCGGAGCGGGCGAAGCGCTCGACCTCCTCCATCACCGGCGCGAAGCGCGCGATCGCGCCGACCCGCAGGTAGTCGCCATAGGAGAAGCCGCCGGGGACGATGACCGCGTCGGCGCCGCGCAGGTCGCGATCGGCGTACCACAGGATCTCGGCCTCACCGACCCGCTGGGCGGCCTCCAGCGCGTCCACCTCGTCACACGAGCCGGGGAAGCGGACGACGCCGAACTTCATGACTGGATCTCGTAGTCCTCAATGAGGGGATTCGTCAGCAGCTGCTCGCACATCTGGTCGAGCTGCGTCGGATCCTCGACGTCGAGCTCCACCAGCCGGCCCACGTGCACGTTCGACACGCCCTCGAAGCCCAGCGCCGGCAGCGCCCGTTCGACGGTCTGGCCCTGCGGGTCGAGGATCCCCGCCTTCGGCCGGATGAGGACGCGGGCCCTCAAGCCCCGGTCCGCTCCAGCCAGGCCGAGAACGGCTCGCCCGCGAGGCGCTCGTAGGCGGTCACGTAGCGCTCGCGCGTGGCGGCCACGACGTCGTCGGGGATCGGCGGCGCGGGCGGCGACTTGTCCCACCCCGTGCCGGACGCCCAGTCGCGCACGTACTGCTTGTCGAACGACGGCTGGCTGCGACCCGGCTCGTACTCGTCGGCCGGCCAGAAGCGCGAGGAGTCCGGCGTGCAGACCTCGTCGCCCAGCACCAGCTCGCCGCTCTCGTCGAGACCGAACTCGAACTTCGTGTCGGCGAGGATGACCCCGCGCTCGCGGGCGAAGTCGGCCACCGCGCCGTAGACGGCCAGCGACACGTCGCGCACGCGCTCGGCCAGCTCGCGGTCCCCGATCAGCTCGACGGTCTGCTCGAAGTCGATCGCCTCGTCGTGGCCGACGTCGGCCTTCGTCGACGGCGTGTACAACGGCTCCGGCAGCTTGTCCGACTCCCGCAGGCCCTCGGGAAGCGTGAGGCCCGACACCGTGCCGGTGCGCTGGTAGTCCTTCCAGCCCGAGCCGGTGATGTACCCGCGCACGACGCATTCGACCGGCAGCATGTTCAGCCGCTTGACGCGCAGCGCGCTGCCGCGCAGGTCCTCCGGCACGCCGTCGGTGGCGGACACGAAGTGGTTGGCGACGATGCCCTTCGTCAGGTCGAACCACAGCACGGACAGGCCGGTCAGCACGCGGCCCTTGTCCGGGATCGGCGTCGGGTGCACGACGTCGTAGGTGGAGATGCGGTCGGACGCGACCATCAGGAGGTCGTCGCCGAGGTCATAGATCTCCCGGACCTTGCCCTTGGCGAGCAGCGGGAGATCGGGCGCGGAGGGAGTCACGCCGCCGAGGCTAGCAACGGGATCGGAAGCCTCGGCGGCGTTATTTCCCGCTAGTTGCGGGACGCGTTATCGATCAGGCCGTGCGGGTTGAGCACGAACTTCTTGGCGACCCCGCTGTCGAAGTCCTGATAGCCCTGCGGCGCCTCGTCGAGCGTGATCACGGTGGCGTTGACCGCCTTCGCGATCTGCACGCGGTCGTTGAGGATCGCCTGCATCAGGCCGCGGTGGTACTTCATGACCGGGCACTGGCCCGTGGCGAACGAGTGCGACTTGGCCCACCCGAGGCCGATCCGGATCGACAGCGATCCCTCCTGCGCCGCCTCGTCGGCCGCGCCCGGGTCACCGGTGACATAGAGCCCCGGGATGCCGAGCTTGCCGGCCGCCCGGGTGACGTCCATGATCGAGTTGAGGACCGTCGCCGGCGCCTCCTCGCCCGACCCCTCGCCGTGGCCGCGCGCCTCGAAGCCGACCGCGTCGACCGCCGCGTCGACCTCGGGGACGCCGAGGATCTCCTCGATCTGGTCCTTCGGGTCGCCCTTGGAGACGTCGATCGTCTCGCAGCCGAACGAGCGCGCCTGCTCGAGGCGCTCCGGGATCAGGTCCGCGACGATCACGACCGCCGCACCGAGGAACTGCGCGGAGTGCGCGGCCGCGAGGCCGACCGGCCCGGCGCCGGCGATGTAGACGGTCGAGCCCGGCCCGACGCCCGCGGTGTACGCGCCGTGGAAGCCGGTCGGGAAGATGTCCGACAGCATCGTCAGGTCGAGGATCTTCTCCATCGCCTGCTCCTTGTCGGGGAACTTCAGGAGGTTCCAGTCGGCGTACGGGACCATCACGTACTCCGCCTGGCCGCCGACCCAGCCGCCCATGTCGACGTAGCCGTACGCCGAGCCCGGTCGCTCCGGGTTGACCGTCAGGCAGACGCCGGTGTCGCCCTCCTTGCAACTGCGGCAGCGCCCGCAGGCGATGTTGAAGGGGACCGAGCAGAGATCGCCCCGCTTGATGAACTCGACGTCGCGGCCAACCTCGATCACCTCGCCGGTGATCTCGTGGCCGAGGATCAGGCCCTCGGGCGCGGTCGTGCGGCCGCGGACCATGTGCTGGTCGGAACCGCAGATGTTGGTCGAGACGACCTTCAGGATCACCCCGTGCGGCGTCTTGCGCCCCACGTTGTCCGGATGGACGCCGGGACCGTCCTTCAGCTCGAGCTCCGGGTAGTCGATGGGCTGCACCTCGACCTTGCCCTCGCCCATGTATGCCACGGCCTGGTTGCCCGCCATGAGCAGTCCTCCCTCGTGATTGCTCTCACGAAGCTCCTACCCGAGCTTATGGAGACAACTCGTACGGGAAGTTGGTGAGGATCGCGGCACCGTCCTCGGTGACGAGCACGAGGTCCTCGAGCCGGCAGCCGCCGAAGCCGGGGCGGTAGCAGCCCGGCTCGACCGTCACGACGTCGCCCGCGATCAGGCGTTCGTCGCTGCGCCCGAGGTTCGGACGCTCGTGCACCTCGAGCCCGACCCCGTGGCCGAGCCCGTGGTAGTAGCCCTCCTCGAGCGCGGTGTTCGGCTCCTTGGTGCGGACGGTCGGCTTGCCGGCCGCCTCGTACGGCTCGCACGACGCGGCGTGGATCTCGCGGCATACCGCGCCCGGCTTGATCATCGGCATCACCGCCGCGAGCGACGCGCGGGTCAGCTCCCAGTACTCCTGCAGCTCGGCGGGCGGCGCCTCGCCGCCGGCGACGAACGTGCGCGTCATGTCCGCCCAGCAGCGCGACTCGCGGTCGCGCGGCCAGATGTCGATCAGGACGATGCCGCCGCGGTCGATCGGGCCGTGGCCCTCCTCGTGACCGGACGCCGACTGCGCTCCGTGGGCGACGATCGCGGTCTCGGGCAGCTCGGCGTCGTGCTCCCTGCAGATCGCCTGCATGCGCTCGCGCACCTGCTCGCACGTGAGCCCGGTCGGGAGCTCGCGCAGCAGCGCCGCGGCGGCGCCCATCGCGGCGTCGGCTGCAGCCTGGGCGCGGCGGATGCCGGCGAGCTGGGCATCGGTCTTGCGCCGTCGCCGCAGGTCGAACGCCTGGTCGTCGACGCGCAGCTCGATGCCCGCGCCGCGCAGCTTGTCGGCCCAGGCGAGCGGGAAGTCCGGGGGCACGAGCGCGGACTCCAGCCCGATCTCCTTGACCGCGCGCAGGTCGGTCTCGATCTCCGCGGAGAGGAAGTCCACGCCGTCGTTGAGCAGCGAGTCGAGGCCGAGCGCGAACGGGTCGAGGACCTCGATCCCCAGGCCCAGCGCCTCGATCCGGTCGCGCTCGAGCACACCGATCACGGCGACCTTGCGATCGGGCAGCTCGGCGTAGAGGAACGGATCGAGGATGTCCAGCGGGAGCGCGTGGAAGAGGTCCGCCGACGCGCCCGGGGCGGCGCGCATGAGGAGCGCGTCGCTCACGCCGGCACCAGGATCGCGTCGAGCCGCGCCAGCAGCTCGGGCACGTGGCGGGTGAAGCGCGCGTAGTCGAAGATCGCGTCGAGGTCGAGCCCGAGGCCCTGCTCCGCGAGCAGGTCGCGCAGCGGCGTCTGCGTGTCCCACGCCTGCTGGGCTGAGGCCTGGACGATCCGGTACGCCTCGTCGCGCGTCATCCCGCCCTCGACGAGCGCGAGCAGCACGGTCTGGGAGAACAGCGCGCCGCAGGTGATGTCGAGGTTGCGCGCCATGCGGTCGGCGTGGACGACCATCCCGCGCGCGACCCGCAACGCGAGGCTCTGCATGTAGTCGAGCAGGATTGTCGCGTCGGGCAGGATCACGCGCTCGGCGCCGGAGTGCGAGATGTCGCGCTCGTGCCACAGCGCGACGTTCTCGAGCCCCGCCTGCGAGTAGCCGCGCAGCACCCGCGCGAGGCCGGTGATGCGCTCGGTGGTGATCGGGTTGCGCTTGTGCGGCATCGCGCTCGAGCCCTTCTGGCCCGCGCGGAACGGCTCCTCGACCTCGCGCACCTCGGTGCGCTGGAGGTGGCGGATCTCGGTCGCGAAGCGCTCGAGCCCGGCGCCCGCGAGCGCGATCGCCTGCAGCAGCTCGGCGTGGCGGTCGCGCGGAACGACCTGGGTCGAGACGTCCTCGCGTCGCAGCTCCAGCCGCTCGAGCACGCGCGCCTCGTATGCGGGCTCGTGGGCCGAGTGCGTGCCGACCGCGCCGGAGATCGCGCCGACCGCGGCCTGCTCGAAGGCGCGCTCCAGGCGCTCGGCGTTGCGGTGCGCCTCGAACGCGTAGCCGGCGAGCTTGAGGCCGAACGTGGTCGGCTCCGCGTGCACGCCGTGGGTGCGCCCGACGCACAGCGTGTCGGCGAACTCGCGCGCCCGCTCGGCGAGCACGAGCGCCAGCTCGCGCGCGCCCGCCACGATCGGCGCGCCCGCCCGCCGGATCTGCAGCGCGAGCGCGGTGTCGAGCACGTCGGAGGACGTCAGCCCGTAGTGGATCCAGCGCCCGCCGGGGCCGGCGGAGGCGGACAGCACATCGACGAACGCGGCCACGTCGTGGTCGGTGACCGCCTCGCGCTCCTTGACCGCCTCCACGGTGAAGCTGGCGCCGCGGATCGCGTCGAGATCCTCGGGCGTCGGCCCGTCCTCGAGCGCCTCGGCGGCCGCGACCTCGACGTCGCGCCACGCGGTCATCCGCGCTTCGTCGGTCCAGACGGCGCCGAGCTCCGGCCGTGTGTAGCGGGCGATCACGCCCGCAATGCTAGGAGGCCGGCCAAGAGCAGGCGGTGCGCTCGGGGCGCATCCGGGCGTGCCGACTTCTTTGCCGGCCTCCTAGGGGCGGCGCTTGCGGTGCGGCTGCTGGGGGCGGGCGATCGTCATGAGGATCGTCGCAATCGATGTGGGAGCCATGCACGGGGAGACGCCACGCGGGCGGTGGTATTCCATGGCTGAAGCCCGTTGACCTTCGACGCCGACATTGCGCCGTTCCGGCTCGCGATCGCCGAGGACGAACTGGACGACCTCCGCAGCCGACTGCGGGCGACGCGCTGGCCCGAGCGGGAAACCGATCCGCGGCAAGGCGCCGCGCTCGATGAGCTGCAGGCCCTGTGCGCGTACTGGGCAGACGGGTATGACTGGCGGCGGGCGGAGGCGCGCCTGAACGCGGCCGGTCAGTTCGGCACCACGATCGATGGGCTCGGCATCCACTTCCTGCACGCCCGCTCTGATGTCGAGGATGCGCTCCCGCTCATCCTCACGCACGGTTGGCCCGGTTCGGTGATCGAGTTCCTCGACGTGCTCGAGCCGCTCACCGAGGCCGGATTCCACTGCGTCGTCCCGTCGCTGCCGGGCTACGGCTGGAGCGACAAGCCCGCCGAGCCGGGCTGGGGCGTCGAGCGGGTCGCACGTGCGTGGGCGACGCTGATGCAGCGGCTCGGCTACGACCGCTACGGCGCGCAGGGCAGCGACTGGGGCACGAGCGTCAGCGCCAGCCTCGGGCAGCAGGATGCCGCGCACGTCGTCGGCATCCACCTCATGCCTCCGCTGGCGCCGCCGGATCCCGCGACGCGGGACGCGCTGACCGAATCCGAGCGACTGGCCCTCGAGGCCATGGCGATCAGCGCGCAGCGCGACTCCGGGTATTCCGCCGAGCAGCGCACCCGGCCCCAGACGATCGGCTACTCGCTGGTCGACTCGCCCGCCGGCCTCGCCGCCTGGATCACCGAGAAGTTGCGTGCCTGGGTCGATCCTCGCAGCGATGTCGCCCGCGACGCGATCCTCGACAACCTGATGCTCTACTGGCTGCCACGCACCGGTGCGTCTGCCGCGCGCCTCTATTGGGAGAGCCTCGACGATGTCTCGCGTTGGCTCGAGGGGCCGCTCCAGCCACGCGACCTCGTCGACGCACCGGCAGGCTGCACCATCTTCCCGCATGAGCTGCAACGCCCATCGCGGCGCTGGGCGCAGCGGCGGTTCCGCGACATCCGCTACTGGAGCGAGCCCGACCGCGGCGGGCACTTCCCCGCGCTCGAGCAGCCGGCGCTCTTCGTCGAGGAGATCCGCGCCTTCTTCGCGCTCGTCCGGTGATGGACGCGAGCCGCCCGCGTCAGCAGTCGAG
>CAVROM010000001.1:0-148203 GCA_963722815.1 uncultured Solirubrobacteraceae bacterium | reverse complement strand
TTGGAACACCTCGCCGCAGACCGTGATGCAGCAGGCCAGGCACCTCTTCCCTGGCGGCGGGCTGCTGTCGATTGCCAGCTCGGGCGCGTTCGTGAACATCAGCGCCTTCACCGGGCTCATGGCAAGCAGCGTCGCGTGCACTCCGTGGAAGGACACGCCCGACCCGACGCGGTTCTGCCGCGAGGGGTGGATCGACGCCGCGCTGGCCCAGTGGGAGTTCAGTAGCCAGGGCGGTATCGGCAAGGACAGCTCCTACGACGTGCTCATGGGCATCCACGACTACGACAACGAGCCCGGCTGGACGCAGGGCGGCAAGGGCTCGCTGACGGAGCCCGCACCGTACGTGCACCCGACCTTCACGGCCAACAACGGCAGCCTCGGGCGGCCGCTGACTGCGGCGGCGCACGAGTACGGGCACATCCTCGGCCTCCCGCACGCTGGGCTGTCGCCGGCCTGCAACTCCCCGGGCGCCGAGGAGTGGGCGCCGGACCAGGCCGGCCGGCTCCAGGGAACCAAGTTCGACTGGTGGTCTGCGCCCAACACGGTCGACCCGGCGGTCGACGACAACGGCGGCGCCACGCTCTTCGACCTGATGTCCTACTGCGCTGCAGAGGGCAACGCCTGGCTGTCGGCGCGCAACTGGAACCACGCGTTCTGGACGCTCGAGCACCTCGCCAAGACCAAGGCGGCGGTGGCTAGCGCGGCACGGGCGGGGCGCCGGGCCGACCGGGTCGCGATCGGCGTCGCCGGCCCCGGCAGCGCGCGCATCCTTCGCGTCCTCCCGCTGCACCGCTCGGTGCGCATGGCCGCCCCCGCCGCCACCACGCCCGTCACGCTGCGCGCGCTGAACGCCGCCGGCAAGCCGCTGGGCACGGTCGGCGTCGCGCCGCGGGGCTCGAGCGAGGGGCCCGCCGGAGCCGGCAGCTTCGTCGTCCCGGTGCCGGCCGGCGCGGCGGCCGTCGAACTGGTCCGCGACGGCGCGGTGCTGGACCGCATGAAGCGCTCGGCGCCTCCGCGCGTCCGGGTGCTCGCGCCACGGAAGGGCCTGCGCGTGCGAGGCCACGGCTCGCTGCTCGTGCGCTGGAAGGCGACCGATCGCGACGGAGGGCCGCTGCAGGCGACGATCGACTACTCCGCGACCGGCGGCCGCCGCTGGACCACCGTGTACCAGGGGCCCAGCCAGGGCCGCGTGCGGATCCCGGCCCGAGCACTCGCCGCCGGCCGCCGCGCCCGCATCCGTGTGTCGATCAGCGACGGCTTCGACGAGACGCGCGCGCTGTCGCGCCGATTCCGGGCCGACGGGACGCCCCCGCAGGTGCGGATCATGCGCCCGGCGAGCGGTGAGCGGCTCGGCAGCGGCGACCGGGCGCTGCTGCTCGGGTTGGCGATCGACGACGCGCGCCGCGACCTGCGCGGCCGGGCGCTGACGTGGTTCGCACGCGGTCGCCGCATCGCACGCGGCGCGCGGCCGGCCGTCCGGCTGCCGGCCGGCACGGCCGTCATCCGGCTCGTCGCGCGCGACCGCACCGGGCGCGCCGGCGTCGCCCGGGTGCGTGTGCACGTGCAGCGGCCGCCGCTGCGGCTGACGCACATCGCGTACCCGCTGCAGATCTCGCGCGGCGCGCGGCGCCTGCGCATCTCGGTCGCGGCCTCCGAGCGCGCGACGCTGGGCGCGCGCGGGCACTCGTTCCGCGTCGGCGTCCGCGCCCGGCGGATCGCGCTGCCGCTGCCAAGGCGGCCCCGGACGGGGCTGCTGGTGATCCCCGTCAGGCTCGCGGCGGCGGGGGGCCGGCGGCTCGGCGGCCTCGTCCAGGTGCGGAGAGGCTGAGCCATGAGGCTCGGAGCCATTGCCCAGAACCCGATCAACTGGCGATCGGATGCCCCAACCTCGCCCCCGCGGCTGCTCGCAGGACCTGATGGCCGCGCCGCGACCTCGTCCACCAGGTCGAGAAGCTCGGCCTGCCGCTGACCGCCGTGGTCCCGCGCGTGAGACCCACAACGTGAGTCATCGACGAGAGCCACGACGTCACCGCGGAGGAACCATCAGTAAGTGCAGCCCCTCACTCCGCCTCGCGGGCCCGGTGTAACGTCACACGCATCACGCAACGCGGCAGGTCGACAGGTGAGCCAACGAGCCGTTCGGCGGCCGGTCTTGCAGGATGCTGCACGGAGAAAACGGGACCGATGCGGGCTCCCCCCAGCGGATTCGCCCAAGGGACACGCTCCTGTCCCCGGGCAAGATGACGGCCGATTGAACGCCCGCGACGCGCTGGCTGCCCTCGATTGTCTACTGACCGGCGCGGACATCGTAACCCCGCAGCCAGCGAGGCTTCCGGAGAGACCGCCAACCCGGCCTCAAGAGACCGCGGTCTCCGCGCGACGCCACGACGTGCCGCGAACGGTCCGGTTGCGGGACTCCACCCACGTCCCGCTGTCGCGCGGGAAGCGGGTGTCCCCGTCGGTGCCGACCAGGCGCTCGCTCCGGACGACCTGCAGTCGTGACGGACGACGAGGTCCGCTCTCCACAATGACTGCCAGAAGCGAGCCTGAGCCCGATCGTCGGTCGACGCGCTCCGAACTTGTCCGTCGCGGTCACGTGGGTCGTCGTGGCGGAAACGACCGCTACCGCCCGGCGGCGGCCGCCGTGCGCGGCGAGTTGGTGCCCGAGGTGGCGCATGGCCGCGGCGTGATCGCGCGCCTTGGGTTGGGCTGGACGCTCAATGCCGGGAGGGTGAAGTGGAAGTGGTTGATGCCGGCGTCGGCGGTGACGCTGATCTGGCCGCCGTGGCGCTCGACGATGCGCCGGCAGATCGTCAAGCCGATGCCGGAGCCGCGCGCGCGGCGTTCGCCGCGGCCGCGGTGGTAGCGCGCAAAGATGCGTTCGCGGTCGGCCGCGGGGATGGCCGGGCCCGGGCTCTGGATGGAGCATCGGCAGGTGCCGTGCTCGAGGGTGGCGTCGACGCGGATCGTGCCGGCCTCGCGCGGGCTGTAGCGCAGTGCGTTGAGGAGAAGGTTGGTGAAGACCGCGCTGATCAGCGATTCGTCGCCGCATGCGTGGGGGAGCTCGCCGACCTGCGGGTCGGCGCCGCGGGCCCGTGATCTCGGGTGCCAGCAGGGCGACGCAGTCGCGCAGCACGACGTGCGGGGTGCAAAGTTGCCGGGATGGCGCGAAGGTGGTCGATCGCGGGGCGGTGCCGTTTCAGCAAACCTGCGACCGCCCGGTCATTTGCATCCCGTCGACCAATTGCACCCCGCCGGCGGACGCATCACGGGCCGCGCGTTCTCCCGCGTAACGATCCGTCGGCAGCCGAGCCGGCGCGAGGGCTGCATGGAAGCGGGCGTCCGCGACGAACGCCGTCGCCGTCGCCGAAGGGTGTGGATTTCCCGGCCGCGCTGCGGTGTGAAGCACCGATGCGTTCCCCGGCGCCGGGCGCGAGGATCGGTGCAGGAGGTATGACCATGCTCACGGCAACCGTCACGTCGTCTACGGACACACTCAGACAGCGGATCCTCGTCAACGATCGCCACTGGCTCGAGACCGACGAGCCCGAGGATCTCGGCGGCGAGGACACCGCGCCGACGCCGCTCGAGCTCCTGCCCGCGGCGCTCGCGTCGTGCGTCGTCACGACGATCCGCATGTTTGCCCGCCGCAAGGGCTGGGAGCTCGACGAGATCGGCGCCGACGTCACGCTCGACCGAAAGATGCGGCCAGCACAGTGCACCATCGCGGTGCGGCTTCCTGAGGGCCTGAGCGACGACCAGACGCGCCGGCTCGAGCAGGTCGCTAACCGCGTGGTCGGCTGGGGTCGCGCGGCGTTTGAGCCGCGGATGATGGTCGCGCTGCTGCTCTACGCCTATGCGAGAGGCGAGCGGTCCTCGCGGGGGTTCGAGCGCAAGTGCGTGGAGGACGTCGCCTATCGGGTGATCGCCGCGCATCAGGCGCCCGATCACGCCACGATCGCGCGCTTCCGTGCTCGTCACGAGGGGCCGCTGGCCGACTTGTTCACCGAGGTGCTTTCGTGGTGTGAGGAGGCGGGGCTGGTGAAGGTTGGGTTGATCGCGATCGATGGCACGAAGCTGCACGCGAACGCTTCGCATCACGCAAACCTCGACTACGGGCAGCTCGCGCGGGAGATCCTCAAGGAGGCCGGCGAGGTCGACGCGGCCGAGGACGGGCTGTTCGGTGACGCGCGCGGCGATGAGCTGCCGCCCGAGTTTCAGTCCACCGGCGAGCTGCGCAAGCGCTTGCGCGAGGCCAAGCAGCGCCTGGACGCCAAGCGCGCCGCGGAGCAAAAGCCGGTCTCGCGCTCTCGCCCGGAACGCTTGCTGGAAGCGAAGAAGCGCCTCGATCAGGAGCTCGAGCTCGAGCGTCGCGTGAGGGCTGATTACCAGGCATGGCGGGCGCGTGGGATCAGCGCCGATGGGCGCAGGTTCGGAGGCCGCGAGCCGAAGCTTGAGCCGCTGCCCGAGCAGCCGCGGGGGAAGATCAACACGACCGATCCCGACTCGCGCAACGTCAAGACCCCGCGCAGCTACACGCAGGGCTACAACGCGCAGGCCGTCGTCAACGAGCACCAGATCGTGCTCGCCGCCGAGGTGACCGTCAGCTCGCCGGACTTCGGGCAGCTGCAGCCCATGGTCGAGGCCACCAAGCAGGAACTGCAAGCCATCGGTGTCAGCGAGACCCCCGCCGTCGTGGTCGCTGACACCGGCTACTGGCATGAGGAGCAGATCGAGAGTGTCGTCAGCGACGGCACCGAGGTGCTGATCCCGCCCGACGCCGGCAAACGTGACACCCCGCGGCCGGGATGGCAGGGCGGGCGCTACACCCGGATGCGCGAGGTGCTCGCGACCGAGCTCGGCGGCGGGCTCGATCGAAGGCGCAAGGCGATCGTCGAGCCCGTGTTCGCGCAGACCAAGCACAACCCACGGATCGACCGCTTCCAACGACGAGGCAGATCCGCCGCGCGCTCCGAATGGCGGCTGATCACCGCGACGCACAACCTGATGAAGCTCCACAAGCACCAGCTAGCCGCCGCAGCGGCCTGAGAGACCGCCCAAGCGGCCGTCCCGCCGCACCGGCGGCGTCGCCCGGCCCCCCACGAGCCCGATCGGCCAACGAGACCCGGCCACGCGCGCCCTCAACCGGCACCCGCCGCGACGTTTGCGCGACACCCACGACGACTTGCGAGCGCCTCGGCCGGCGTCCGCCAGACGCTCGCTAATCCGGGAAGCGGACCTATCGTCGATGTCGGCGTTCATCACGACGAACGCCGGCGAGGTCGCAACACGCTCGGAGCCGGTTTCGCAGGCGGCCATTGACGGCGGTGTGCCTTACATACGGAAGGTAGTCAGGTTCAGCGACGCTCCATGCCGCTCTCGCTTCGACTGGTCCCGACGTTGACGGCGAGGCAGACACCGATCGCGCCCGCGTACTGTCGCGTCCGTCGAGACGGAGCAGTCTCGAACCGCGCTCGTGATGAACTCAACCGCGAGACCGAGAAGGCATCCCAGCTCGCCTCGACGCCCTCACCGCGGCCCATCCACGACGGCTGCGTCGTCGTTGATGCGGGACGCGAGCGGGGCTCGGTCTTTTTCCACGCGACCGGTCGAGCGAGTTAGCCTTGGATCGGTCACCGACAGTCGGGCTCGCAGGCACGAGAGGAGGCCCTCATGGAGACATCACTTCGGGTTTCCCGGCGCACGTTCGTCGCCTGGGTCGGGGGTGCGAGCGCCGGTTTCTACCTGTTCGGTCGGCTTCCCGGCACGAGCGAGACGGTGGCGTTGGCTGCGCTCCCGGGCGGCACGCTCGATCCGACCACCGCTTCGAAGTTCGTCACGCCGATGCTGATCCCGCCGGTGATGCCCCGGGCCGCGACGATCAAGCAGCCCGGTGGCAAGAGCGTCGATTACTACGAGATCTCGATGCGGCAGTTCAAGCAGCAGATCCTGCCAGCGGACCTGCCGGAGACAACGGTGTGGGGCTACGGCGCGATACGGGCGCAGAGCCACCGCGGGCTGCTGATCCATCACGCCCCGTCGCTGACGATCGAGGCGAGGGCGAACCGGCCGGTCCGGATCAAGTGGATCAACGACCTGCGCGACGCCCGCGGCAACTTCTTGCCGCACCTGCTGCCGGTCGACCCGACGTTGCACTGGGCGAACCCGCCCGGCGGCACCAGCGGTCGCGACAGCCGGCCGACGTTCACGGAAACGCCGGAGGCCTACACGGGGCCGGTGCCGATCATCACCCACGTGCACGGCGCCGTCGGCGTGGCTGACGACAGCGACGGCTACGCCGAAGCCTGGTACCTGCCGGCCGCGAAGAACATCCCGACGGGCTACGCCAAGAAAGGGACGTGGTACCACTTCTTCGCCGCCAAGGCCGCCAACGCCTACGGCGTCACGTGGGGTCCCGGGTTCGCCGTCTTTCAGTACCCGAACCGAAACCGGGCGGCGACGATCTGGTACCACGACCACGCGCTCGGGATGACGCGCCTGAACGTCTACGCGGGCCCGGCCGGCTTCTACCTGATCCGCGGAGGGCCCGGCGACGTCGTGCTCGACTCGCGGACCGGCCTGGCCGCGAAGCTCCCCGGCCCGGCGCCGCGCGAGCACGACAAGTTCCCGCCCAACAAGCGCTACCGGGAGATCCCGATCGCGATCCAGGACCGGTCCTTCAACAAGGACGGCTCGCTGTTCTATCCCGACAGCCGGGCGTTCTTCGACGGGATCGTGCACGACTACATCCCCGACGGCGAGTTCTCGCCGATCTGGAACCCCGAGGTCTTCGGGAACACGATCATGGTCAACGGCAACACATGGCCGTTCCTCAACGTCGAGCAGCGTCGCTACCGCTTCCGGTTGCTCAACGGCTGCCAGTCGCGCTTCCTGATCCTCGACTTCAACCACATCGCCGGGATCGAGGTGTGGCAGATCGGCAACGAAGGCGGCTTCCTCACCGCCCCGGTCAACATCACGGCCAACCGCAACCGGCTGCTGATGGGTCTCGCCGAGCGCGCCGACGTAATCGTCGACTTCACCAACGTCCCCCTCGGCAACCACGTCCTGCGCAACGCCGGACCCGACGAGCCGTTCGGCGGCGGCGAGCCCGACGAGGACTTCGACCTCCCCGACCCCGAGACGACCGGTCAGATCCTGCAGTTCCGCGTCGTGCCCGCCCTCGACATCGACGACTCGACCCCGCCACGGTTCCTCCAGCTGCCCGGGATCGCGCCGCTGCCCGCGGCGACGGTCACGCGGCAGCTGGCGCTGATCGAGAAGCCGGACGAGGGACTCGACGAGGAAGGCGAAGAGGTCGAAGGCCCCATCGAAGCGCTCCTCGGCACAGTCGAGGACGGAGAGTCGAGCGAGCACGAGTGGATGGATCCGGTTACCGAGAACCCGGCGGTCGGCGCGACCGAGGTCTGGGAGATGTACAACACCACCGCCGACGCGCACCCGATGCACATCCACGAGATCGCCTTCGAGGTCGTCAACCGCCAACGCCTCGTTCTCGCCGCAGAGGACGAGGTCGCCACGCCGATCCAGCTCGAAGGCAACCCCATCGCGCGCGAGCCGACGGAAACGGGCCTCAAGGACACCGTCATCGCCTACCCAGGCCAGGTCACCCGCGTCAAAGGCCAGTTCAACACCCCCGGCCAATTCGTCTGGCACTGCCACATCGTCGAGCACGAAGACAACGAGATGATGCGCCCCTACCGCATCGGACCCGTGCAGCCCGGTCAGCCCGAATAAACCCCCGAGAGCCACCACCCGCCATAGCAGTAGCCGGGGGTACGCCTCAGCGCGTTGACAATCGGCAGCACGAGCCACCCTGGCGGAGGTTGACCTCCTCGCCCGGCCACCGTGTCGTTGCCGCTGGGCACGCGAGCGGCTGCGAAGTTGGGTGCGGGCCGCCCGCATACGGTTGGTGCCGTCGCGGAGGCGGAGGCGGAGGCGGCGCGAGGCGTGTCAACCGAGTTGATGCGCCCGGCGGAATCTCGGTGTGCCTTAGATACGTAAGGTAGTTAGGTTCAGCGACGCTCCACGAAGCTCGCTGCTTCTACTCGTCCGATCACGACAGCGAGCCGGCATCGAACACGCGCATGCGCACCGCCCCCTTGGGCGAAGAGCGCCGGCACGAAGGGGCGAGAACGCAGTGCCCAGTTTCGCGCGAAGCAGCACTCACGCACGAGGCTCACGGGATCGTCGGTGGCAGCAGATTCGCCGGCTCAGCGAAGGTCGTGGCGAGAGCCGAACTGAAGCTGGCCGGAGGGATCGTTATCGATGGAACGCTCGACGAGCGTGCACTACGAGGCGTCCAGACTCGGCTTCTCGTCGCAGCCACATTGCGGCGGCTGGTACGAGAAGCAGGCCTCCAACGGGGTTGCCGCTCCGAAGCAGCCAGATCACCAGGACCATGACAGCCGCCGTGTAGACGAGACGCAGGGCCAGCAGCACTTGAGCATCTTCTCCCCACGCGGGGGCTGTGGTCAAGACCCCGCCCACACGCGAGCTGCGCCTGCTCTCACCGTTCGACGAGGTCGCGGATATGCGGCGAGCACCCCACTCGCCAGGGCAGCCCGTGGGACGACGGCTGACGCCGATGCGGCGGTCGTTTGCGTTTTCCGGGCCCGGCTGAGAGGGTCGCGCCACTCAACCGTCAGGAGCGCTCATGCCCAAGTATCTGATCGAGGCGTCCTACACGCTGGAGGGCGTGAAGGGTGTCCAGCGGTCCGGCGGGACCAGCAGGCGTGACGCAATCGCGGCGCTGGCCGAGAGCGTGGGTGGTCAGCTCGAGAGCCTCTACTTCGCCTTCGGTGACCACGACGTCTATGTGATCGTCGATCTGCCTGACAACGAGAGCGCCGCAGCCGTCGCTCTCAGCGTCAACTCGGCCGGCGGAGCAGCCGTACGAACGGTGGTGCTCTTGACACCGGAAGAGGTCGATGCGGCGGCGAAGCGGTCCGTCGAGTACCGCCCGCCCGGCGCCTGACCAGCGGGACACCGACCGCATTCGCAGTGAGTGCCGCTCGTCGCGTCCGTAGCGGGCGCGGGGTCGACACGGCGTAGAGACGCTCGCTCCGTCCGGCGCGAGCGTCTCCCCGAGCTCCACGACGCTCGCTTGCGTCCACGAAACGAGCAGCCCGCCGCGGGGGTGGGCTTGGCCCTTGGTGGGTCAGGCGCACGGGCGGTGCCTCGGGATCTCTTTGGCGAATTGGAGGTCATGGCCCAGGTAGCCCGTCCGGCGTCGTGGCCCGCACTCTGCGGGCGTGCGCCAGCGGTGAGGGGCTTGCAATTGGTGAGTGGATGGGAGAGGGTCGGCTTTCCGGCCGGACGCTCGAGCCGGATGATTCTGTCGCGACGCGTCGGCAGGGACCTGTGGGGCACGGACGGCCGAACCTGGATCTGGAGGCCTCCGTTGACTTCTATTGCTGCTTCTCGTGGGTTGCGTGCTGGTGTGGCGCTGGCTTGTGTGGTGCTGGCCGGAGTGTTGTGGCTGAGCGCGAGTTCCTCCAGCCGGGCGGCGACGGCGACGCAGACGCAAGGGGTCGCGGCCGCGGTGGCGAGCACGATCTCGTGGGGTAGCGTGACGGGGTGCACGCAGAACATGCCAACCGCTGATTTCGGCACGCTGGCGGCGGGCGCGAACTCGACGCTGACCGGGTTCACGGGCTGCGTGACCAGCAACGCGTCGTGGAGCGTCGGGGCGCGGATGTCGACGCCGCTGACGAGCACGAACGACGGCACGACGATCGACGGAAGCGCGCTGAAGCTGACCAATAGCGCGGTGCCGGGAGCGCCCGCGAACAACAAATGCGTGACTGCGACGCCGTGCACGCTGGCGGCGAGTCCGACCACGGACACGACCATCATCAGCGGCGCGCCGCGGGGCGGCAAACAGTTCGATTACTCGCTGGGGCTGACCGTGCCTGGTGCCGCCACCGGCGGCACCTACGTCAACGGCACGTTGACGTTCACGGCATCCAACTGAGCCGCGGCGCCGTCGTTCTCACGCGACGAGTGGCCGCTTGTGTCGGGTGGCTCGCGCTCGGGATGCTGGGCCTCCCGGCCGCCGCGCGGGCTGAGTACAGCGTCTCGCCGACGATCGTCGATCTCGGCCGCGCGCCGGGCAGGGTCGCTGTCGGCACGGTGGAGGTCCGGTTGCGGGGCGAACGAGCCCAGCGGTTTGCCGTGGATGTGGAGGATGTCTCGCAGACGCGCGGCGGGACGTTCTCCTTCGGGACGCCGCGAAGCACTCGCTTTTCCGCGAGCCGATGGATCAGGCTTTCGCCGACGCGCTTCCGGGGCGCGCCCGATCGCGTGCAGCCGGTGCAGTTCACGGTTCGCGTGCCGGCGGACGCCGAGCCCGGCGACCATGTGACGGCGCTGAGCGTGAAGCGCCTCTCGCCTGCGGCGGGCGGGACCACCCTCGTCCAGGCGGTCGCGGTGCGGTTGACCGTGCGCGTCCGCGGTCGCCTGCGGCCGGCTGCGGCGCTGCTCGACCTGCGTTCGCCGCGGGTCAGCGGCGGTTCGGCGGTGTCGGGGCGGGTGACCGTCCGCAACACCGGCAACGTGCGCTTGAACTTCGATCGCGACAACCCCGGGGCGCTGCGGGTCCTCGCGAGCGGCGACGTCAAGGCAACGCTGCCGTTCCGGGGTCCCCTGTACCCGGGCGAAGAGCGGGCGTTCGGGCTCACGTGGGCCGACCCACCACTGTTCGGCCACTTCGAACTGCGAGCCGAGCTACGAGCCGGCCATCGGCGGCTGATCTCGCATCGCTTCTGGGTGATCCCCTGGCGCCAAGCCGCCGCGCTGGCTCTCGTCGCGGTGGCCGCCGGCCTCCTGATCACGGGCCGCCGAAGGCGCACTGCATGAGCGCTCCCGGCGCCCGGGCGCTGCTCGCCGCCGCGGCCGTGTTGACGGCCGGATGGCTCGTCGTTCCCAGCCATCTGCGCGTTCTGCTCGTGGTGTCGGCTTTCCTCGTCGGCGGGATGGTGGAGCGCTATCGGACCGCTCTCGAGCAACCGCCG
Organism: uncultured Solirubrobacteraceae bacterium; assembly: GCA_963722815.1. Taxonomy (GTDB): domain Bacteria; phylum Actinomycetota; class Thermoleophilia; order Solirubrobacterales; family Solirubrobacteraceae; genus DASQFQ01. Next base: position 137,167 of record CAVROM010000001.1, on the reverse strand, counting down.
CCCTCGCTGCGCGCAACGCCGCACGCCTGGCGCGTCGCGGTTGCCCGCGCGGTCGGCTGGCCTGCGCTCGCCGCCGCCGCCGGCGCGATCGCGGTCGCGATCGCCATGCTCGTGATCGGGCGCGGCGACGACAACGGGTCGGGGCCCGGCACGGTCCGTTCGGTCACCCGCGCGGCGGCCCCCCCCGAACTCCTCGTGCGCAACCGCCAACCCGACCTCGCCTTCACCGTGCGCGGCGCGAGCTTCGCCGTGCACCGCGAGCGCCGAGCGCCCTGGGCCCGGCAGATCCTCAGCCGGCCGCCCGGGCGCGGCCACACCTGGGTCACGGTCGCAGTCCACGCGCGCAACCGCTCACGCCCACACTTTGACCCCATCCGCCTGAGCTACCGGCTCATCGACACGCACGGCACCGCATACGTCGGCGATTTCCGCGGCGGCACCGGACCACGCGAGCTCTCTACCCAAGGCGTCCTGCAACGCGGACAAGCCGCCCTCGTCCAACTCGGCTTCCGCGTCCCCACGCGAACACACCGCTTCGCGCTCATCTTCGAAGACAGCACCGTCAGCGATCAACAGCAACGAATCCAGCTGCCCACCGAACCCGCAAAACCTTAGTGGACGGCGCGACTCCAGCCGCTGCGTCCGTCTGCTTGACCCGCATCTCGCACCCGCCGATGGGCGGTTCATGCGGCAGCGACAACTCGATCTCAACCGCGCCGGCCGCCGCTGCGCCCGCCGCAACGCTGCGGCTCTCCAGTCCCGATCCGGCTGCCGGCGACTCCGCGATGGCGACCCAAACGCTTCGCGTCAATGTCACAGCACTCCTTAGCTTAGGTACGTAAGGTAGTCGTACTGAGCCACGTGAAGACCTCGCCCTCACTCTGCCCGCGACACGAACGCTCAGCCCGCACGCAAGCCTCCTGGAACGCATCCTCCCTGGTCTCCCGTCGCGCCCGGATGCCAGCCCGTGACCTGCGAACGCAGCTTCGCGCCCTGCTCGCCACCCGCGATCAGCACGATCGACGCACGAGTCACCTCCCGGCTAGGCAGCTGTGTACTCGTCGTCGCCACCACCCCTATAGAGGCCGGCGGCAGATCCGTGGCCCCCTGTCATCAGAAGATTCCCCCAGCGGCGCCGAGCAACCTGACGGCTCCCTTCCTGCGCAGAGTTGTTGACGCGCGTCATCGAGCTGACCGTTAACCCCCGCCGCCGCGATTCAGCCGCCGGTTGCATGAATTGCGCCGCAGAGGCCTCGGGTGGGGAGCAGTGGCTAGACCAGCCGTCGAAGAACGCGGCCGCGAGGGCCGTGGGATGAGCAACCGGGCGCGGCCCTTGCCGCAGCTGCACCCGCCGTTAGTCGTGCCGGCCAGCCTCTGTCGGTGACCCTCCGAGAGCATGAGCCGTGTCCTTGGGCGGGATATACACCGCGAACGCTTACTAATCAAGGGGTTCCGGCAGGGTGTAGCGACGGCCACTCAAGGCGATGCCGAGTGCGTACCGACGGGGCGCTGTCAGGCGCCCGATAGGCCGGCGCGCGGCATCCGGACGAGCGGAGACAGGGTGCGAGACCGCTGTCCCCGCCGGGGCGGAGTGGAGAAACGGTTGCGTCTCCATGCACCACGATCGATGGCGCGCGCCCGCAGCGTGGCCGTCTCGGCGGGGCGTCACGTCGCGGCGGGGCTTCAAGCTCCTGGTCCTGGTCCCCCTCGTCGGTTTCGTCGTCTCGGGATACCGCGTCGCCGACCAGGAGCTCGCGAAGGGACGGCAGGCGAAGGATCGCCAGAACAAGCCAGCGCCGTACGGCCAGAATTGGGATGACGACATCTGGCCGGTGACGCTGGTCGTGGGGTCCGCGGTGGTCGGGTCCGTCCTCATCGTCTGGGGCGCGCTCAATCCCGCGTCGCCACTGAGGGGACTGATCGACGACTTCGTGCCGAGCCAGGTGGCAGCCGAAGGCGTCACCGTCCAACTCGGGTGGGTCGACGCCGGATCCCGCCCATCCTAGGCGCGGGCCTTCTTTGCGCAGGACTTGTGGGAGCCGCGGATCAACTCACCTACTACGTGCCCGAGCCGCCCGCACCCGCGCCTCGATCGTCGGTTGGGCGGGGGTAGTGGGCGCCGGCGTTCTCCTCGCGACGGCCCTGGTGGTGGGCATCACTGTCCTGCTGATCCGGACGGGGGTGAGCCGTCCGTCGGAGAGGGTCGGCGACTCCCATGTCCTGGGGACAGCGTTGGCGTACCCCCTCTGGCACGTCCTCGACGCGATCCCCGGGCTTAGCATCCCCCAGACGCTCAACTGGCAACTGGCGCACGACCTCGACGACGTCTGGAGCGGCATTGTGCTTCTCCTGTATAAGGCGGTTCTCGTATTCGCGCTGATCTTTGTCACGTCCCGGATCGTGCAGCCGCACTTGCGACGGCAGCTGAGCGCCGGCCCGGGGCGCTTGGGGCCGCGTCGGTCTTCGACACCTTGGCTCGGGAGACCGGAGACCGTCTCGACGAGTACGAGCGCGAGCGTGTGATCGGGGCACTTCCGTCTGCTGGGGGAGGACACCGAGGCGCTCGTGGACCGCGTCGAGCGGGCGAGCACCGACGTGCACGCGCTGTTTGGATCGGGCGACGTCACTGATCACGCCGACAAGATCATCGCGCTGATCGGTCAGCGCCGGCATCGCATGTTCCCGTTTGCGATAGCAGCGCGAGGACCAGGTCGCGGCCCTCAGGCAGCAGCGGTCGAGCTTCAGGAGAAGATCGAGGCCGACCGGGCAGCGTTCGACCTCGAGCTCGCAAGCTTCGGCAAGGCGGCACGGCGCAGGCTGCAAACGGCCGTGCGGACTGAGTCCAAGCGGCGCAGGACCACCACTTCGTGTTGCGAGCACCAGTAGCACTGCTGCTTCGCCGAGCTGGCGTGGATAGCAGGCCCCATCCCGACCTGCGCTCGGCCATTGCCTCCTCTCTGTCGCTTGGCCAACGAAAACGTCTATGTGAGCCACCGGCGGCGCAACTGTTCGCCTCCGGCCGCGCCAGGCGCGTGGCCTCGTTCACCCATGCTCCGGCAAGGCTTGGCCGAGCCGTGGTCGCCGGCCGTGGACGTGGCGCCGGTTGGTCGCGACCTGCTCACATGCCGGGCGACGTGATCGGCACGGCCGCCGGGGCCAGACGCCCTGCGTTCGTCTGTTCGCGGGGTGTGGGCCGCCTGGTCGTGCCGCATCTGGCCGCTACCAACGGAATTCGATGTGATGTTGGAGACACCATCGTGTTGCCGCCACGGCACGCGTAAGGATCGCGTGCGGGTGGCCGCCCCTTGGACGTAGACGCCAGCCTCCGTCACCGGGTGCACGTGAGCGTGCTCGAGTCCACCGGTACGAGGTTGCCGGTGAGCAGGGCATTGACCGCTTCGTCTGTGGTCAGCTTCGCGTTCGTCCACAGGTAACCGTCTTCGCGCTTCTCGAACCACATGTCGAACTCGAGGTTGCTGTTCCCCTTGGCGAAGAAGTAGAGCACGAACTGATCGCGGATCAGGTCTGACCACTGCGAGCCGGATCCGGTGGCGATCTCGTTCAGAGCCTTGTTGACCTCGGTGGACCGCAGTTGCTGAACGATGGCCGTCATCTTATCTTCCAGGTCCGCCTTGGCCCGCTTGAACCGATCGATCTCCGCCTTCTTCCCGGCGAACGTGATGGTTTTGCCCTCCCGGGCCGAGGTCTCATTTTCCGCCTCGGGCACGGTGAGGGAACGCGGATACTCCATGATCCAGGGGATCCCTCGGATCAAGACCTCGTTACGCGCGGAAACCTCCGTTCGGTACGACCCGAACGTAAAACCCTCCGCACCTCCTACGGTAGTCTCGATGGAGAGGGCCTTGCTGAGCCGCTTGGCCAGCGCCTTGTGGAATCCGAGTCCGGCTCGACAGGACAGCAGCAGAATCGTGATCTTCTTGCCCTTGCGCAGTTTCTTCAGGTTTCCGTCGCCGGTCAGGATCTTGACCAGCCGGTCGGTACCCTCACTGGTATTCGGGCCCATGGTGTAGAGCCCCAACTCGTTGCCGTGCCCGGCGATAAAAATGACATCCGAATCCCGCAGTCCGGAGAAGTCGAGCGGGGTCACCCGCGGCTTGTCGAACTGAAAAGCATGGACATCGATGGGAGGTTTGCCCGTGCCGCGGAGGGAAAGCGGATACAGCACCTTCATCAGCGCGTAGTCGTTGTAGACGGGCAGCGGCGTAGCGCGCCTGGGATCGTGTTTTTTCCATTCTCCATTGGTCGTCGGGCTGGGGCAGGCGACCGCTATGTATCGTGTCGCGTTGGCGAGATCGGGGCCGACCGTCTGTTGTTGGCTCGCGGCGTGGAGGGGCGAGGCCACACCGAACCTGGTCAGCAGGGGGTTCCCCCAAGCGACCGATCGTGCCAACCAGCGCGCCCCATCGCTCGAGCTCGACCAATCCGGCACAGGTGAGACGACGCGGTTGCGAGAGGTCACCGGACAGGCGACCTCAAACTCGAGCGCGGAGGTCACGGCGCCGGTATAGGTGAACGTACCGTATCCACCATGGCCGAGCCACTCGTCTTGTAGCCAGAGGTCGACCTGGGCGCCCGGCTCGATCGCCGACGGCGGCGGGACAATCCAGTCGCCGTGTACGGCTTGCGAGCCGGCGAGCCTGAGTCGGGATCCGGTGTCGTTGCAAATGCGCGCGTAACACGAGTAGTCCTTCGCCGGCCACACGATCGGCGTCTGAACGGCGGGACTGGCGGGCCGGATCGTCGCGGTCTTGAGATCAGCGCCGTACAGGCTGGCCTTGCCCGTCCGTAAATCGATGACGGTGAAGGTAAACGGTACCTTCACCGAGTCGGGCCCGGCCACGCAGCCGTACCCGTTGTTGACGTAATCGACGGGAGATTTGGCGAGGTGCCGCACGGCGTGGTGGGTGTGACCCATCACGACGAGGTTGGCCCGGGCCTGCATCGCGAGGCGTTGCGCGAACCAGGCGAGGTGATCCGGCCAGAAGTCCGCGGTGGCCGCTCGGTCAGCGTCGATGTCGCGGATCTCCCGCTCGGTCGCCCAGCGGCTCCACAGGTCCCTGAACGCCGTTTCGGCGTCCTGTAGCTTGGTCACGCCACCGCCGGGCAGGTGGATTGGCGTGGTCGCGGTCATCCCGGACGACTTGCAGAGCGCGGCGATTAGCCTTGTCACAAGCTCGGACCGGATCCTCGTGCGGCTGCCGCGCGGCGGCCAAAGGTCGCCCAAGTCCTTCTGAATGGCTTTCCTGACGATGTCGTTGCCGTGACCTGCGAGGTCGGCGACCGTCTTGTGGTAGGGGAGGTCGCGGTCCCACGCGTGGGCGATGGCACGGGAGACGACGTGGCCGAGCGGAAGGGGCGCCCAGGGCGACTTCGGGTCCGGGGAGTTGAACATGCACCAGTGGTGCCCGTGCGAGAAGGCGGTGGCGACGGTCCCGGAGCGGATCACCCGCACTGGGCAGGTCTCAAGCTGGATTGCCTCTCCGCGCGCCAGGTTGCCCTGGAGTTTCGCGTTGAGTAACGCGACATCGTCGAAGCGCAGAGTGCCGTCGTGATTGCCGAGCATCAGGTGCACGCGATTGGGGAATGCCTTCACGAGCGCCGCCACCGGTCCTGACGGACTGAACAAACCGGGGTTGGCTTGGCGGATCTGGTCAAGTGAGGGGGGTTGCACCGCCGGCGGGTACGTCCACACGTCGAAGATGTCGCCGAGCAGGATCACCTCACGAACGGATGACTGCCGCGCGATGATCCATCTGAGCACGGCGACGAGTGCCTTTTCGTGGAGCGAGGTCTGATACCAGCAGGTCCTGGTGTTGTCGCCGATGTGCAGGTCGCTGAGGACGACTGCCTCGTAGGGAGGTTCGCTCATTGCAGCCGACTCATAGTTAGGCGACGCGAACGCCGCTGTCGCAGGGGCGGAGGTCGGCGCGGCCCGGCTCGTATGTGTCGATCACCCAGCGCTCACCGCGAGACGCCGGACCCTCTTGCTCGTGGTGGTCTTCGGCGGCCGGCCAGCTCCCCGCCTCGCCGGCCTCCGTGGCTCGCGCGGGCCGCTCGTACTCGGTAATCGTGTCGAGGACGATTCTGGCGACATCCGCGAAGGCATCCGGAACCTTCTTGGTGGCGGCACCGTTACGGTCGATGAAGTTCTGCCAGGCTACGACGTATCGTCGACCGGGAGCAACCGGGCCGTCGAGAATGCTCACCTCGGAGAACACGTTGACCCCTCGATTCGGGGCGGCGCTGAGCGGGACCAGGCCGATCTTGTTGTGAGTGAAGGCGCCGCGTCGAAGGATTCCCGGCTCACTTGCGAACACTCGGTCGACTTGGGTAGGGGGGACCGCCGCCCGACGCATGTGGCCGAGCATCTCGTCGCAGCTCGTGGGGTCGATGATGAGCTTGGCGGCGAGCAGCGAGACGAGCTCGACCATCTTTCGCGCCGTCCCGGTCGGGCCGGAAGGGTCGTCGTTGGCGACGGGCACGCGCACGCTCGGCCATCTCGTCGGCGTGAACGGCGGACCGCCTCCGTGGTAGTCCGTACCCACCCAGAGTCCTTTGTCGTTCGTCGGGTCGAATAGCCCGCAGGCTGCTAGCGCAGCGTTGAGATAGGCGTAGCCCACGGCGTGGACGCAGGTGCCGGCGGCGAAGTCGTCGCTCGGAACGATCATCCGTTCGATCACCTCGCGAAAGCTTGGGCGGAAGCTCACCGTGACGGGACCGGTGCGATTCGCGCTGACCTCGAGTGCGGCGCTGTAGGACCCGTCGCGGTGCGTGTCCGTGATGTCGGTCGCCGCCGCGATCCTCGGCACGGCGTTCCGGACCAGGGGCGTGACATCCGTGGCCAGCGTCGCGAATAGGTCGGCCGGCGCGGTGATGCCTCGGTCCTTGGCAACCCGGCGGGCGAGGTCGCGGAGGGCATAGGCGGCGAACATGACGGCGACCTTGGCTTCGCTGGCGATCAGGTCCATCTCGTCTGCTCGGTGTCCCGCGCACGGGAACGGCCGACTGTCGGTCAGCTCCGCGATCGCCAGCGGGATCGGGGACCATCCGGGAGCACGCCGCCGGCGTGTCTCGACTGCGGTGATCGCGCGGTCGAGCGCCGCCTGGAGCTTGCTGTCGGCGGCGAGCACTGGCGACACAACAGTGGGAAACAGGGGAACCTCTAGTGGGGTCGGGGGCACGGCCGCTGGGGCGCATGTCACGCCGGGGATCTGGCTATCGCCAGGGACGGGATCGGCCTCCGCCAGCGCACTGGATGGCGGCACGGGACACGGCGGCAGCGCGGCGTCGAGATGGCGGATGGTCTTGGGCCCGACGATGCCGTCGAGGTAACCGGAGGCCGTGCGGATGTCGTGCCCCCGCTTGTAGGCCAGGACCGCCTGATATGTCTCGTTGCCGTAGCAGCCGTCCGCCCCGCGCCCGAGCGGGTAACCGAGCTCGATCAACGCGGCCTGCACGTCGCGCACCACGGGTCCTCTGCTGCGAATCGGCGCCGGACGTTCCGGGTCGCCGCGGCGCCCCAACCGCAGCCTGCCCTCGGCGACGGCATGCAGATCCGCACGTGCTGGGCTCTCTTGAAAACGTCGGCTATGCAGCGCCGGCACGCCTCGACCGGGAGCGGTCGCAGCAGCGGTGCTCAGCGGCAATTCGAACTCCTGCTGGGACGGATGGCCATCGCGTTCATAGGCGACGGCCCGTCTTGGCTCGATCAGGACGCGCACGTCGCCCGGCAGGGTCAGCGCTGCCCGCACGGGCCCACCGTCCAATCCGGGCCAGTTGCCGGCGATTGGCTTCGGAAAGCCTGGCCGCACCCGCGCTCGGCTGGGCGAGAAGCTCACGTACTGGTCGCCCGAGAAGACGTACACGACGTCCGGCGCCCAGGCCACGGCGGCGTCGATAGGGCGGCGGTCGAAGACCCCCGGCCAGTCGGCACGATACCGGCGCGGGTAGCCGAGCGCGGGCCGCCGCGCCGCCACGTCGTACCGCATGTGCCGGTCGCCGCGGAAGAAGTGCAGAACGCCGTCCGCATCCACCAGCGCCGCGTCGAGGCGGCGCGCAAAGGCACCCGGAAAGGCAACGGTGATCGCCTTGGGATAGCCGGCATCGGGGACCCGCCCGGCATCGCCGTAGCGCCACACGACGTCGTCGTCGAACACGTACATTCCGCGCCCGGCTACGAACACCGCGGTGTCGAACGTCTCAATCATGGTCAGGATCCACGTCCCCGGACGCCCGCTCTCACACCCTCGATGGGCAGTGGGCTCAGGTGCGGACGTAATCGGCTCGTGATCCGTTGGTGCTTCCCCTGGGACGCGGTACCCCGCCACGCGGCGCAGGCTGGTGCAGCGAGCGCGCAGGAAGCGCTCCGCCGCGCCCCTGGCCGACGACGCGCACCGCGGACGCCTTCAAGGTGGTTCCCGTCGCCATCTCCCACAGATCGATGATCCGCTGAACGTCGTCGCGCAGCTGCGACGGGGCGGCGTACAGCGCCTGGACGTTCACCGGGCTGTTGAAGTAGCCGAGCTCGACGAACCGCACGAGCCCAGACGCCAGCTCGGCCAGCTCGAACAGCTCCCTGGCGTGGGCGGGTGGACGAATCCCAACGCGATCCCCCAGCTTGATCAGTCGATCCGCGGCATCCGTCCCCTGCGCCCGGAGATCGACGATCACCGGCGAGTCGAGGTCCACGGTGAGGTGAAACCAGCTCAAGGTCGACACGTGGACGAACTCCTCCCGTGCCAGGTTGCCGCCGCGGCGGCGCATCTGCAGCAGGTCGCGCAGGTACTGGCTGACTTCGAGCACGTAGGCGTCATCCGTCGGGTTGGGGCCGCTCGTGTTTCTGGCGTTTTCGATGGCCGTCCACACAGCGCGAAGGAAGTCCACCCAGAGTTCATGGAACCGCAGGTTGGCCACGCCGACGTCGCGCTTCCAAATCTGATCGCCGCCGCCGGCCAGCGGATGTGAGAGATCCATGCCGAGCAGTCGCCAGTAGGCGTTGCGTCGCGTCACGCGGAGGTCCGGACGCACCTGGCTCGTCAACCCCGCCAGGTGGAACAACGGCGAGTCTCTGAAGAACAGCTCCTCGGTCGCCCGGAGCCATCGCTGCGTGTCAAGGCTGGGTGTCTCCAGCGTCTCACCGGCCACGAACCGGCGGACGACTTCGCCGAGAATCTCGATAACGCCTGTGTTCTCGATGAGGTACGCGTAGAACAGGTGCTCCCAAGGCAGGGCCAGCGGTGGGTTCTCGCCGGGACTCGGGGCGTCGTCGAAGCGATCCACCGGCGCGCCACCAGGGCCGGAGCGGATCCCCGAGCGCAGGAAGTTGTCGAACGGGTTCGTGGGCGTCGTCGGAAGCGCCAACGCGGCGACGATCCCCGGGTCACCGAGGAAGGGCTGTTGGCCCGGGATGTTGGCGAACGTCGCGGCCTCCGCGAAGGCCCATGACTGCTCTAGCCACTGGCTCAGCTGGTATGGATGTATCCGGAAGACCTGGTCGGAATACGCCGCGTTGGGGTTGGTGAGGGTTGGGTCGTTGAGTAGGCGGGCCAGCGTCCTAAACATGGTTGATCACCGGATCTCTCGGTCGAGTTCGCGAGCGGAGCGCCTGTGTCGCTCGACGTTGTGCGTCTGCGTGGCTGACCCGACCCCGAGGTAGATCGGGTCGTCGTTCTCGTTCCGGATCTCCAGGCGGCCGATGTCGCTTTCGGCCCGCAGATGCTCGACCTGCACCGTGCTCGGCAGGTCATCGCGGTGCAGCGCTGCGCGCAGCGTCTGGTCGGTGGTCGTGATCGCCACCAGAGTCCAGCCGTCCTCGAGGGAGGCGAACGGCGCGGGACCCGGGATCTTGATCGAATCGCCGCGGGGATCGGGCTGGCCCTTGCGGTTGACCCGCACGGCCATGAACACCACGGCGGCGCCGGGCGCGCCCGACGTCGGGGCCCGTCCCAGCATCGTCCGGAACGCGTTGTAACTGAGGATCAGCTGTCGCTGCCTCAGACGCTGTTCTTGCGTGATCTGGTCGTCGGCGGCGGGAGCGTGATGGCTGGAGGACCACCTCGATGCGCTCATCGCTTCGCTCGATGCGCTCATCGCATCGATCAGTCGCTGGCCCAACTGTTCGAGGCTCGCCTGATGAGCTTCGATGAGCGTCTTCAGGTGTGCATCTTCAGTTTTGTTAGGTGTCGGCGGCATGAGATCTCCGGTTCGTCATGGACGGGTCATGCGGCGACCGCCAGCGGCTCGGCCCCGAGCCGCTCGAGCCACGTTCCGAGTTGCTTGGCGAGCTCCGGCGCCCGCTCGGGCGAGGAGGCCGCGAGCAGCGTGTTGTAAGACAAGATTCGCAGCGACTCGTGACGCTGCAGATAGCTCGAGGTGTAGAGGGAATCGCCGGCGCGAGCGGCAAGCTCGAGCAGCCGTGACGGGCTCACTCGTCGCGGATCGCAGACCTGCCCCAGCGACCGGCCGCCGAAGGCCCGCATGGGCTTGCGTGTGCACACTTCGGCCACCATGCGCAGGTGGGGCACGCTCTCCGCCGCCACCTCGCGGGCTCCCGGCGGAGCATCGTCGAGCCGGTGACGGCTCCGCCACACCTCGCGCAGCTCGGTCCAGGGACCATCGCCGAACCAGCTCGCACACAGCTCCGCGTTGAACATCACCCGCAGCCAGGCAAACGGATGAGGGTCACGCGCCGGCATGGCAAACACCTGGCTTGTCGTCCCGTCGACCACGTTGGCCAGCGCCGGAACCGGAGCGTAACCGAGCAACACGAACGCTCCCACGTCGGCCGCCACCTCGCGCGCCCACTGCCGCCACGCCGCCGCAGCTACCGGACTGAAGGGCTGCAGCGCGGCGTGCAGCGCGGCCCCCAGCTCATCGTTCCAGCCGGTGAGGTGCGCCACCTGGTGGAACGTCTCGTGAATCAACGAGGTCGGCCGCAACAGGTTGTGCCGCGTGATCTTGATCGCGGCCGCCGGCGAGAGGGCGCCACTGTCCCACAGGCGTACCCCGGCACGGAGGATCGAGGCTCCCAGCCCCTTGTCGAGGTAGGTCAGGACCGGCGGCGATTCGATACCCAGCGGCCGCAGCACAGTGTCCATGCTGTCCACCGCGATGTTGTCGAGGCCTCGGAGTAGCCGGCCGAGCCTCGGGGTGGTGCGCGTGTTGACCGCCTCGGCGTAGAAGTCGATCACGGTCTCCGCCTGCAGGTAGCGCTGGCGAAAGCTGATCAGGCGCTCGCGTATCCGTTCCAGGTCGTCCGCGCTCGCCGCTCCCCCTGCGGCTGCGGCCAGTTGATCGGCTTCCCCGGCAAGCGAGAGGGCGATGCTGCTCAGGCGCGATCGGACCTGGCGGTCGAGATAGCGCTCGAGCGCCGCCCAGGCCGTCGGGGCGGCGACCGACTCGAGGTCGGTCAACCCGCGCGCAGCCGCACGCCAGTGGGCGATCTCGCCGGAGAGCTGTCTCCGCGTGGCGAGCGTCGTCGGCTCAGCCACCATATTCGCCATCGCGGCTCTCCGACTCGGCGTGACGCCGCACCGTCATGTGCGGCCCGTCGTGGTGGCCGGACCGCACCGTGACCTCGGGGACCGGCACGTGGGGATGACCCGGCGCGCCGCGGCCGGCCAGTTTGAAGGTGAAATCCACGGTCACGCCCTGGGCGGGACTTTGCACCGCGCCCGTCAGCTCCGCCCGCCGATCGCGGACGAGCGCGCTGAGCGCCTGGGTCACCCGTTCGGTCACGCCCAACGCGAAGCTGACGGCGCCGCTCTGGCTCACCGGGGCGTGGAACAGAGCCGCGCCACGGTTGAGGATGTGCTTGGTCATTACCGCCGGCAGGACGCGCTGGTAGCGATGCTGCAGCCACGCCAGCGCGGCGGGCAGGCTGCCCGCATGCAGCAGTTCGGCCAGCCGTTGCGCTTCCTGCTCGCTGAGCCTGATGTGCACGTGGATGGATGGCGCCGGGCCCAGGATGTCCGTGACGTGAATACGCCGTCTCGGCCGGGCCGAGGGCGGCCTGACCTGGCCGGGAAGCCGTAGGCGGAAGTAGCGCGCGCCGCCGGGAAGCGGACGCCGCCGGTGCGTCCCGCTGGTAGCCGGGTGTGTGGCAACCGGATCGACTCGCAGGGCGGCGCTGGACGTGGGGGCGGCGGGTAGCCCCGCCGTCGTCGGCGATCCGTACGCGGCGGTATGAGCTGCGCCCTGCGCGATGCCGAGATCTGGATGACGGCGAACCTGCCCCGGGTGGTACACATGCGAATGGTGGTGATGCCGAGCGTCGGGCATCAAAGGCCGCCCGAGCCCCGGCTCGCGCACGAGCAGCGAGGCGGCCTCCGGCGTGAGGGGATGGAGATCGGCGAGCGTCTCCGACATTGGCGCCGACCCCTCGCCCTCGAACTGGGCGATGTGGCCGAGGTGCGTCGCGCCCGGCAACGTCTCGTACAGGTGCACTTCGGCGTTGACCGGCCATGTGCTCGCCCCGCGGTCCTGCAGCATCGACTCGACGGTTCCGCCGTCTGCGGTGGCGATGGCGCGCGCGATCTGTCGCGTGATCGGCACGAGAAACACCCGGCTGTATTTCTTGTAGCGATACCGCGGCCTGGCGACCCTCGGCATCAGTATCCAGACGCCGCGCTCGCCCGCCGTCTCCATCTGGGGGAGGTCGGGGCGCAGGTGCTCGGCCGGGATGTTGCGGGCTGCCGCCTCCGCGAACGCCTCCTGGATCTCCGCTTCCATCCTCAGCGTGTCCTCGAACGCCTCAGCCGGCAGCTCCAGCAGGTGACTGACGGTCTCCTCGACCGTGGAGGCAAGCGCCTCGCCACCCAGGACGGAGGCCGCCTCTCCCTCGGCTTCCAGGCCGAGGGCGCTCAAGCCGACGTCGACGAGTGGCGGAGACAGCAGCCTGGCGGCGTCCGCTCCCACGAGGCCCTTGATCAACCCCGCGATCCGGTCAGCCAGAAACTTCACGACCTTCTCTCTGCCGATCAGCTTGAGGCCGAACCTGATCGCCGGTCTGGCCGCCAGCAGGGCGGGGAGAAACTGCTCGAGCTCGGCCACGGGCGTGTGGCCCGTTGGCAGCTCGGTGAGTTGCTCGGCCAGCCGGGCGCGGGCGTCGTCCAGCTCGGCGAGGCTCGCCGATCCGGGCTGCTGCGCCTCCGTCTCGGCCTCCATCACGATGTTCTCGGCCTCGGCCTCGCTCTCAGCCAGCATCAGGCTCGCCGTGTGAATGTCGAACTGCCGGCCCAGGCTGGGGTCGGCGCCGGTCAGGGCCTCGGCTTCGGCCTCGCCCAGAAGCCGAGCGGCGAGCTTGCGCGCAATCGGCTGGACCGCGCTCGGCAGCAATCCGATCGCCTTCTGCAGGACGCCCCGCAGCAGCGTCTCGGCGAGTGCCTTCAGCTTGCCCAAGAGGAACCTGATCGGCACGGACAGGAGGCCGCCGAGGCCGGAGACGCCCTGCTTGGCCAGATTCACCGCCGTGCCGACGCCCTTCTTCGCGAGATTGATGGCACCCGAGACAAGCGATTTTGCTTTCTTGAACAGCCCTCCGAGGAAGTTCTCGAACGCTTCCGGGAGAAAGCCGGTGTCGGGGCGCAGCGACTCGAACAGCGCCTCGAGCTCCGAGTCTCGAAGGGTCTCGAGCTCCTCATTGCCGAGGCGCTCGGACATGTTGTCGAGCATCCGATGGGTTTCCTGGCGCAGCGGCTCGATCCATCCCTCGAGCTCGGACATCGCCAAGGCCGGGGCTACTTCGCCGGACGACCAGGCGGCGCCGGAGGACAAGTGCAGCCCGGCGGCCTCGTCGACGAGTTGCGCGACCGCCTCATCGAACTGCTCGCTCTCGAGCTCGGCGAGGAGCTCGCGGAAGGCCTCGCCAGTGCTCTCGAGCTCCGAGACCTCAGTGAAGCTCGACTGAAACGGCGACTCGAGTGACGTCGTGGCGCTCTGCGCCACCCCGGAATTGACTCCCTCGCTCTCGGCGATGGCAACAGCCGAGCGGAACGGCGACTCGAGCTCGCCGCTCTCGCCCTCCAGCTCACCCGCCTCCGCCTCGAGAGCTTCGCCCGCCGTGAACACCTGCTCGGCTTCGCTCGGCCACAAGGCTTCACTCGACGGTGCTTCGAAAGCGCTCATCGCCAATCCTCCTCGGAGTTGGTCGCCGCGGCCAAGTGAGCCCTGCAGCGTGCTCTGCGGTTACCGCTCGGGATAGCCACCGGAGTCGTCGGTCGGCGGCGCAGTCGCCGATCCGGGCGGCACCTCGTCCTCGAGGATGCGCAGCAGCTCGAGGACTCCTGCGAACGGAGTCGGCGCGCGGTGCTCGCCGCACCAAATCGTGCCCTCCAAACGACCGTCGGGGCACCTCGTGATCTCTGCGATCAGTCGCATCGCTGTCGCCTCGCGGACTCTTTGCGGCCGAACTCTGTGGCACGACATCGAGTCTCGTCCCCGAGACCCGCGCTTGTCTCCAGGGAACGACCCGCGAGTTGACCCTGGAGTTCAACCCTAGGACCCGACCCTAGTGGCGACTAGCCGTGCATCAGTTCGGCCAGCTCGTGCCGGCCGCGGATCTGAAGCTTCGAGTACACGTGCCGCAGGTGGAACTCGACGGTCTTGACGCTCAGGAACAGCTCGGCCGCCACCTCGCGGTTCGAGCTGCCCTTGGCCACCAGTGCTGCTACCGCCAACTCACCGCGGGTGAGCCCGAGCGCGGATGGAACAATCTCCACCCCCGAACACACGCCACACGCCACGAGCTCCTGGTCACACAGCTCCACCAACGGCGCCGCTCGCAAGCCGTCCAGCCGCCGGCGGGCGGACTGTAGCCTGCGAACGGCCTCTGCCCGACGCCCGGAGCGCCTGAGACGGCTGCCGTCGTCCAGTTCGAGGCGGGCGAGCTCGAACGGGCTGGACAACCGACGTGCCGGGGCCCAGGCCTGCCGGAACGCCATCTCGGCGCTCGCGTGTTCTCCCTTCGCCTGCGCGAGGTTTCCGCTCAGTCGGGCGACCATCACCGCATCGGATGGCCCCTCGATGAACCGCGCGGCCTGCTTCAGGCCGCGTTCTGACTGGGTGGCACCCTCCAGCTGCCCGAGGCGGGTCAGGGCATCGATCTCGAGCGCTCGCCGCTGGAGCGTGCTCCGCCGCGCAGCTATCGCCGGCAAGCCGACATCGCGTACTGCGCCGAGTGCGTCCAACGCATCGTGCGGACGACCGCGAGCCAGGGCCAACCGGGCGCCGGCCAGGGTGGAGAGGTTCAGGGCCAGCGTCACCCCGATGGTGCTCGCGGCCTCCCGTGACGCTTCGACGTGGGCCGTGGCCGCGGACCACTCGCCGCGTGCCGTGGGCACGGCCGCGGCAGTGGCGTGGCCGAAGCCCAGATCCCAGACCCGCCCCGAGTCGTGGGCGAGCTTGACCGCAAGCTCCGCATGGAACGCCGAGTCGTCCCAGTCCCCGCGCCCGTACTCGGCCGCCGCAAGCCAGGAAAGGCAGTGGCTGATGCCACGGGTCCCGGCGACATGCAGGCGGGCAGCGGCGGAGGAGAAATCGGCGATCGCCGCATCCAGCTCGTCGCTGAGAAAGCGCGCCATCCCCCGCCAGAGCATCAGCTCCGGCTCGTCCCGCGAAACCTGACTCGCGCCGGGGAAGCTCAGCCGCGCCAGGGCGTCTGACGCTGCCCCATCCAACACGAGCATCACGCTGAGTAGGGCTTCGGCCTGACGCCGCATGGACGGATCGCTGCGTGAGGAGCGCATCGCTCGTCTGCCCCATGCGCTCGCCTCCGTCGACAAGCCCTCGACGATCGAGGCCTGGGTCATCAAGAGTGCCGCCTGCGCGCCGACGCCCGGCTCGACGTCGCGGTCGTGGGCCGTCCACGCTGCGCGCAGCCGCTGCCTGGCGCTGCCCAACCTGCCTCCCATCAGGTCGAGCTCGCCGATCAAGCCGGTGAGGCGAGCGCTCTGCGTGAGGTCGGCGAAGCTCGCCAGTAGGGCATCGGCTTCGGCCACGTCGCCGATGTGAACGAGGAGCTCGAGGGCCTGGAGCGCACGTCTGGTCCGGTCCGAGGACTCGACGCTCGCCACTGCGGCCTGGGCATACCACGTCGCTCCCTCCGCGAGACGCCCTTCGTCGTGAGTGCTCCTCGCCGCCGCCTCCAGGTCGCTCGCGAGGTTCGCGTCCGGGCCGTAGGCGGCGGCTACGCGATGGGGCAGCGCGGCAAGCAGACTCACCAGTGGAACCACCGCGCTGTGGATCTGGCGCCTGCGCGCCGGGCCCAGGTCGTCGTATACAGCCCGCTCGATCAGCGCGTGCGTGAATGAGATTTCGGCGGCTGGACCTTCGCGCGTCTCGGCCAGCAGCCCGGCCTCAACGGCCTCCTGAAGCGCGAGCACCGGGTTCGGCAGTCCGGCGATGACTGCCGCCGTGTCGAGCCTGCCGCGGTTACCGAGCACCGCCGCAACGCTGACCAGCCGTTGCGTGTCCGCCGACAGCTTGCCCAAGCGTGCCAGGACCAGGCTGGCGAGCGCTCGGGGCGCGGGAAGTCGCTCCGGACGTGTCCACACGCCCGGATCGAGCTCCTCGATAAGCGCGCAGCAGTGGAGCGGATTGCCGCCGGTGTGCTCTCGCAGCCGGGCGGCGGCCCACGGAGAGAGCTGACCCGCGCCCAACGCTTCCGCGAGCATGACGAGGTCGCGCCGCGCCAAGCCGGTGATCCGCAGTCTGGTTACCCGATGATCTCCGGAGACGAACTGGGCCCAGTCTTCGCCTAGGCGAACCGATTGCCCGGAGCGGGAGGCGAACAGCGCGAGCAGCGGGATGCGATCCGCCCGGCGCATCGCCAGTCGCAGCACGATCGCGGACGGCCGATCCAACCAGTGAAGATCATCGACCGCCACCACGACGACTTGGGCACCGCGATTCGAGCCACGGAACAGCGCCAGCAAGTCTTGTCCAACGCTGAGCGGATCGACTTCGCCGTCGAGCGTCTTGCGGAGCAGCGCAGTCTGTTTGGCAGGGACCGATCGCGCGCCCGCCACGAGCTGGCTCACCACCCCGAACGGAACCGTCGACTCGGCCTCGTCCCCGGTCGCTCGCAGCACCGCGGCGTGCGGGACGGACCGAATGAAGTGGCTCAGGAGCGTCGATTTCCCGATTCCCGGTTCACCTTCGATGAGGACGACCCGCGGCTCACCCCGTTGCGCCTCAAGGAGACACGCGCGGAGGGCGGCGAGCTCCTCCGCGCGTCCGACGAACGGAGTCTTCAGACCGCCGCGCATCGCTCATCGTGTGTCCGCCGCATTTATCTCCGCCCGAGTTCTGTGTGGGCCCAGTCCCCATACCGCGCCCCTAACCTTCGCCCACAGCGGCCGTGAGTCAGCTTACTTTCACCGTCTCGAGCCGTGGGTTTTTACCTTTGGCTCGCGCCGGCCTCGCGCGCCTGGGCCGCTGGATCGCGGAGTAGTCATAGAGCGTGGCGGGAGGAGTCGCGAACGTGCTGTGCGCGCAGGGCGGGCCGGTCGAGGCGTACGTACGCACGCTGGCCGCCACGTACGACCACTTCGGACCGCAGCGCCGGTTCCACGAGCTAACCCACGACTAGTGTTCAAGGTCCCCGGGCTGTAGGCCCTTGTGGAGCGCTTAGGAACCGTCCCGGCCTTCCCGGCCAACATGCCCGCGCGCTCAGGCCGGACGCTGCCCTGCTCGTCTACTGCGGCGGCGACCACGGGACGCTCTCGAAGTCGCCAATTGGGAGACCTTCAGCTCGATGTGGTGCTTGCAAGCTCCTTGCTAGCGGTCGGGCGGAAAGCGCGCGCCGGCGTCGAACGAGCTCCCGAGTCCGGGGAAAGAGACTGGTCTCGCCGGCGCTGGCGCCCGCATGACCGCCTCTACTGGCGGAGGTCCGCCTCTACTGGCGGAGGTCGCGGTGTTGGTCGCCGGCGGCTGAGCCGCCCCGATGCAGGCGCGTGACAATCTGCTGCCTCCCGATGTTGGGAAGGAGCGATCGTTGAGGTGGGTGCAGTGCCGATCGCCCCCGCCCACGAGTGGACGCCGTTGCGCGTCGCGCGGCCGGATCGAGTGCGCAGGCTTGGCTATCGGAAGCCGCCCTCCGTCTGGCGCACGTAGCGTCGCGCGCGGCGGGGGCCAAACTGGTGGGCGGCGAGACCGCTCCTCGTCGTCCTGAGCAGGCGCGGGTCGCCGCGGCGTCGAGACGCTCGTTGCTCGTCGTGGGTGTCGCACAAACTCCCTTGGTGTGTCCGAGGTGATTAAGAGACTTCGGACATGTCCCAGAACTTCGTCGAGTGCGATCGTGAGCAGGCGTTCTTGATGCCGCCGGATCCGCGGGATTGGCTGCCAGAGGGTCACTTGGCGTGGTTCGTGTTGGCGGCGGTGGAGCAGATGGATCTGTCGGCGTTTATGCCTTTACCGCGTGGTCGGCTGGGGTCGCGCGGCGTTTGAGCCGCGGATGATGGTCGCGCTGCTGCTCTACGCCTATGCGAGAGGCGAGCGGTCCTCGCGGGGGTTCGAGCGCAAGTGCGTGGAGGACGTCGCCTATCGGGTGATCGCCGCGCATCAGGCGCCCGATCACGCCACGATCGCGCGCTTCCGTGCTCGTCACGAGGGGCCGCTGGCCGACTTGTTCACCGAGGTGCTTTCGTGGTGTGAGGAGGCGGGGCTGGTGAAGGTTGGGTTGATCGCGATCGATGGCACGAAGCTGCACGCGAACGCTTCGCATCACGCAAACCTCGACTACGGGCAGCTCGCGCGGGAGATCCTCAAGGAGGCCGGCGAGGTCGACGCGGCCGAGGACGGGCTGTTCGGTGACGCGCGCGGCGATGAGCTGCCGCCCGAGTTTCAGTCCACCGGCGAGCTGCGCAAGCGCTTGCGCGAGGCCAAGCAGCGCCTGGACGCCAAGCGCGCCGCGGAGCAAAAGCCGGTCTCGCGCTCTCGCCCGGAACGCTTGCTGGAAGCGAAGAAGCGCCTCGATCAGGAGCTCGAGCTCGAGCGTCGCGTGAGGGCTGATTACCAGGCATGGCGGGCGCGTGGGATCAGCGCCGATGGGCGCAGGTTCGGAGGCCGCGAGCCGAAGCTTGAGCCGCTGCCCGAGCAGCCGCGGGGGAAGATCAACACGACCGATCCCGACTCGCGCAACGTCAAGACCCCGCGCAGCTACACGCAGGGCTACAACGCGCAGGCCGTCGTCAACGAGCACCAGATCGTGCTCGCCGCCGAGGTGACCGTCAGCTCGCCGGACTTCGGGCAGCTGCAGCCCATGGTCGAGGCCACCAAGCAGGAACTGCAAGCCATCGGTGTCAGCGAGACCCCCGCCGTCGTGGTCGCTGACACCGGCTACTGGCATGAGGAGCAGATCGAGAGTGTCGTCAGCGACGGCACCGAGGTGCTGATCCCGCCCGACGCCGGCAAACGTGACACCCCGCGGCCGGGATGGCAGGGCGGGCGCTACACCCGGATGCGCGAGGTGCTCGCGACCGAGCTCGGCGGCGGGCTCTATCGAAGGCGCAAGGCGATCGTCGAGCCCGTGTTCGCGCAGACCAAGCACAACCCACGGATCGACCGCTTCCAACGACGAGGCAGATCCGCCGCGCGCTCCGAATGGCGGCTGATCACCGCGACGCACAACCTGATGAAGCTCCACAAGCACCAGCTAGCCGCCGCAGCGGCCTGAGAGACCGCCCAAGCGGCCGTCCCGCCGCACCGGCGGCGTCGCCCGGCCCCCCACGAGCCCGATCGGCCAACGAGACCCGGCCACGCGCGCCCTCAACCGGCACCCGCCGCGACGTTTGCGCGACACCCACGACGACTTGCGAGCGCCTCGGCCGGCGTCCGCCAGACGCTCGCTAATCCGGGAAGCGGACCTATCGTCGATGTCGGCGTTCATCACGACGAACGCCGGCGAGGTCGCAACACGCTCGGAGCCGGTTTCGCAGGCGGCCATTGACGGCGGTGTGCCTTACATACGGAAGGTAGTCAGGTTCAGCGACGCTCCATGCCGCTCTCGCTTCGACTGGTCCCGACGTTGACGGCGAGGCAGACACCGATCGCGCCCGCGTACTGTCGCGTCCGTCGAGACGGAGCAGTCTCGAACCGCGCTCGTGATGAACTCAACCGCGAGACCGAGAAGGCATCCCAGCTCGCCTCGACGCCCTCACCGCGGCCCATCCACGACGGCTGCGTCGTCGTTGATGCGGGACGCGAGCGGGGCTCGGTCTTTTTCCACGCGACCGGTCGAGCGAGTTAGCCTTGGATCGGTCACCGACAGTCGGGCTCGCAGGCACGAGAGGAGGCCCTCATGGAGACATCCCTTCGGGTTTCCCGGCGTACGTTCGTCGCCTGGGTCGGGGGTGCGAGCGCCGGTTTCTACCTGTTCGGTCGGCTTCCGGGCACGAGCGACCCGTTGCGTTGGCTCGCTCCCGGGCGGCACGCTCGATCTGACCAAGGTTCGAAGTTCGTGACGCCGATGCTGATCCCGCCGGTGATGCCCCGGGCCGCGACGATCAAGCAGCCCGGTGGCAAGAGCGTCGATTACTACGAGATCTCGATGCGGCAGTTCAAGCAGCAGATCCTGCCAGCGGACCTGCCGGAGACAACGGTGTGGGGCTACGGCGCGATACGGGCGCAGAGCCACCGCGGGCTGCTGATCCATCACGCCCCGTCGCTGACGATCGAGGCGAGGGCGAACCGGCCGGTCCGGATCAAGTGGATCAACGACCTGCGGGACGCCCGCGGCAACTTCTTGCCGCACCTGCTGCCGGTCGACCCGACGTTGCACTGGGCGAACCCGCCCGGCGGCACCAGCGGTCGCGACAGCCGGCCGACGTTCACGGAAACGCCGGAGGCCTACACGGGGCCGGTGCCGATCGTCACGCACGTGCACGGCGCCGTCGGTGTGGCTGACGACAGCGACGGCTACGCCGAAGCCTGGTACCTGCCGGCCGCGAAGAACATCCCGGCGGGCTACGCCAAGAAAGGGACGTGGTACCACTTCTTCGCCGGCAAGGCCGCCGACGCCTACGGCGTCACGTGCGGTCCCGGGTTCGCCGTCTTTCAGTACCCGAACCGAAACCGGGCGGCGACGATCTGGTACCACGACCACGCGCTCGGGATGACGCGCCTGAACGTCTACGCGGGCCCGGCCGGCTTCTACCTGATCCGCGGAGGCCCCGGCGACGTCGTGCTCGACTCGCGGACCGGCCTGGCCGCGAAGCTCCCCGGCCCGGCGCCGCGCGAGCACGACAAGTTCCCGCCCAACAAGCGCTACCGGGAGATCCCGATCGCGATCCAGGACCGGTCCTTCAACAAGGACGGCTCGCTGTTCTATCCCGACAGCCGGGCGTTCTTCGACGGGATCGTGCACGACTACATCCCCGACGGCGAGTTCTCGCCGATCTGGAACCCCGAGGTCTTCGGGAACACGATCATGGTCAACGGCAACACATGGCCGTTCCTCAACGTCGAGCAGCGTCGCTACCGCTTCCGGTTGCTCAACGGCTGCCAGTCGCGCTTCCTGATCCTCGACTTCAACCACATCCCCGGGATCGAGGTGTGGCAGATCGGCAACGAAGGCGGCTTCCTCACCGCCCCGGTCAACATCACGGCCAACCGCAACCGGCTGCTGATGGGTCTCGCCGAGCGCGCCGACGTAATCGTCGACTTCACCAACGTCCCCCTCGGCAACCACGTCCTGCGCAACGCCGGACCCGACGAGCCGTTCGGCGGCGGCGAGCCCGACGAGGACTTCGACCTCCCCGACCCCGAGACGACCGGTCAGATCCTGCAGTTCCGCGTCGTGCCCGCCCTCGACATCGACGACTCGACCCCGCCACGGTTCCTCCAGCTGCCCGGGATCGCGCCGCTGCCCGCGGCGACGGTCACGCGGCAGCTGGCGCTGATCGAGAAGCCGGACGAGGGACTCGACGAGGAAGGCGAAGAGGTCGAAGGCCCCATCGAAGCGCTCCTCGGCACAGTCGAGGACGGAGAGTCGAGCGAGCTCGAGTGGATGGATCCGGTTACCGAGAACCCGGCGGTCGGCGCGACCGAGGTCTGGGAGATGTACAACACCACCGCCGACGCGCACCCGATGCACATCCACGAGATCGCCTTCGAGGTCGTCAACCGCCAACGCCTCGTTCTCGCCGCAGAGGACGAGGTCGCCACGCCGATCCAGCTCGAAGGCAACCCCATCGCGCGCGAGCCGACGGAAACGGGCCTCAAGGACACCGTCATCGCCTACCCAGGCCAGGTCACCCGCGTCAAAGGCCAGTTCAACACCCCCGGCCAATTCGTCTGGCACTGCCACATCGTCGAGCACGAAGACAACGAGATGATGCGCCCCTACCGCATCGGACCCGTGCAGCCCGGTCAGCCCGAATAAACCCCCGAGAGCCACCACCCGCCATAGCAGTAGCCGGGGGTACGCCTCAGCGCGTTGACAATCGGCAGCACGAGCCACCCTGGCGGAGGTTGACCTCCTCGCCCGGCCACCGTGTCGTTGCCGCTGGGCACGCGAGCGGCTGCGAAGTTGGGTGCGGGCCGCCCGCATACGGTTGGTGCCGTCGCGGAGGCGGAGGCGGAGGCGGCGCGAGGCGTGTCAACCGAGTTGATGCGCCCGGCGGAATCTCGGTGTGCCTTAGATACGTAAGGTAGTTAGGTTCAGCGACGCTCCACGAAGCTCGCTGCTTCTACTCGTCCGATCACGACAGCGAGCCGGCATCGAACACGCGCATGCGCACCGCCCCCTTGGGCGAAGAGCGCCGGCACGAAGGGGCGAGAACGCAGTGCCCAGTTTCGCGCGAAGCAGCACTCACGCACGAGGCTCACGGGATCGTCGGTGGCAGCAGATTGCTGGCGGAGCGAAGGTCGTGGCGAGAGCCGAACTGAAGCTGGCCGGAGGGATCGTTATCGATGGAACGCTCGACGAGCGTGCACTACGAGGCGTCCAGACTCGGCTTCTCGTCGCAGCCACATTGCGGCGGCTGGTACGAGAAGCAGGCCTCCAACGGGGTTGCCGCTCCGAAGCAGCCAGATCACCAGGACCATGACAGCCGCCGTGTAGACGAGACGCAGGGCCAGCAGCACTTGAGCATCTTCTCCCCACGCGGGGGCTGTGGTCAAGACCCCGCCCACACGCGAGCTGCGCCTGCTCTCACCGTTCGACGAGGTCGGGATATGCGGCGAGCACCCCACTCGCCAGGGCAGCCCGTGGGACGATGGCTGACGCCGATGCGGCGGTCGTTTGGGTTTTCCGGGCCCGGCTGAGAGGGTCGCGCCACTCAACCGTCAGGAGCGCTCATGCCCAAGTATCTGATCGAGGCGTCCTACACGCTGGAGGGCGTGAAGGGTGTCCAGCGGTCCGGCGGGACCAGCAGGCGTGACGCAATCGCGGCGCTGGCCGAGAGCGTGGGTGGTCAGCTCGAGAGCCTCTACTTCGCCTTCGGTGACCACGACGTCTATGTGATCGTCGATCTGCCTGACAACGAGAGCGCCGCAGCCGTCGCTCTCAGCGTCAACTCGGCCGGCGGAGCAGCCGTACGAACGGTGGTGCTCTTGACACCGGAAGAGGTCGATGCGGCGGCGAAGCGGTCCGTCGAGTACCGCCCGCCCGGCGCCTGACCAGCGGGACACCGACCGCATTCGCAGTGAGTGCCGCTCGTCGCGTCCGTAGCGGGCGCGGGGTCGACACGGCGTAGAGACGCTCGCTCCGTCCGGCGCGAGCGTCTCCCCGAGCTCCACGACGCTCGCTTGCGTCCACGAAACGAGCAGCCCGCCGCGGGGGTGGGCTTGGCCCTTGGTGGGTCAGGCCCACGGGCGGTGCCTCGGGATCTCTTTGGCGAATTGGAGGTCATGGCCCCGGTAGCGCGTCCGGCGCCGCAGTCCGCGCCGTGCGCGGTGCGCCAGTGTTGAGGTCTTGCAATTGGCGAGTGGATCGGAGAGGGTCGCTGTTCGGGCTCGACGATCGGCCCGATGGTCTGTCGCGATCCCGTCGACAGATGCCTGTGTGGCACGGACGGCCAAACCCGGATTCTGGAGGCCTTCCGTTGACTTCTTTTGTTGCTTCTCGTGGGTTGCGTGCTGGTGTGGCGCTGGCGTGTGTGGTGCTGGCCGGGGTGTTGTGGCTGAGCGCGAGTTCGTGGAGTCGGGCGGCGACGGCGACGCAGCCGCAAGGGGTTGCGGCCGCGGTCGCGAGCACGATTTCGTGGGGCAGCGTGACCGGGTGTAAACAGAACATGCCGACCGCCGATTTCGGCACGCTGGCGGCGGGCGCGAGCTCGACGCTGACCGGGTTCACCGGCTGTGTGACCAGCAACGCGTCGTGGAGCGTCGCGGCGCGGATGTCGACGCCGCTGACGAGCACCGACGACGGCACGACGATCAACGGAAGCGCGCTCAAGCTGACGAACAGCGCGGTGCCGGGAGCTCCGGCCAACAACAAGTGCACGTCCCTGGCGCCGTGCACGCTGGCGGCGGGCCCGACGACGGACACGACGATCATCAGCGGTGCGCCGCGGGGCGGCAGCCAGTTCGATTATTCGCTGGGGCTGACGGTGCCTGGCACGGCAACCGGCGGCACCTACGTCAACGGCACGTTGACGTTCACGGCGTCCAACTGAGCCTCTGCACCGTCGTTCTCGTGCGGCGAGCCGCCGCTGGTGTCGGGTGGCTCGCGCTTGGGGTGCTTAGTCTCCCGGCCGCGGCGCGGGCCGATTTCAGTGTCTCGCCTACGATCCTCGAGCTTGGCCGCGCGCCGGGCAGGGTCGCTGTCGGCACGGTCGAAGTCCGGCTGCGCGGCGAAGGCGATCAGCGCTTTGCAGTCGACGTAGAGGATGTTTCCCAGACGCGCGGCGGGGCGTTCTCCTTCGGGACGTCGCGAAGCAATCGGTTTTCCGCGAGTCGGTGGATCAAGCTTTCGCCGGCTCGCTTTAGGGGCACGCCCGATCGCGTGCAGCCGGTTCAGTTCACGGTTCGCGTCCCGGCGGATGCGGAGCCCGGCGACCACGTGACGGCGCTGACCGTCAAGCGCCTGTCCCCTGCGGTTGGGGGAACCACCCTCGTCCAGGCCGTGGCGGTGCGGTTGACGGTGCGCGTCCGCGGCCGCTTGCGGCCCGCGGCCGCGCTGCTTGACCTGCGCGCGCCGCGGATCAGCGGGGGTTGGCGGTGTCGGGCAAGGTGACTGTCCGCAACACCGGCAACGTCCGCCTGAACTTCGATCGGGAGAACCCTGGGGCGCTCCGCGTCCTCGGGAGCGGCAACGTCAAGGCCACGCTGCCGTTCAGGGGTCCCCTGTACCCGGGCGAAGAACGGGCGTTCCGGCTGATGTGGGCCGATCCGCCCCTGTTCGGCCACTTCGACATACGAGCCGCTGTACGAGCCGGCCGTCTGCGGAAGATCTCGCATGGCTTTTGGGTGTCCCCTGGCGCCAAGCGATCGCTCTGGCGTTGGTTGCCTTTGCAGCCGGTCTGCTGATCACGGGCCGCCGAAGGCGCACCGCATGAGCGGTCGCGGCGTCCGGGCGGTGTTGGCCGCTGCGGCCGTGCTGGCGGCCGGCTGGCTTGTCGTTCCGAGCCATCTGCGCGTTCTGCTAGTGGGGCTTGCTTTCGTCGTCGGCGGGTTGGTGGAGCGCTACCGGACGGCTCTGGAGCCTTCGCCGCCCTCGCTGCGCGCCACGCCGCACGCCTGGCGCGTCGCGGTTGCCCGCGCGGTCGGATGGCCCGCGCTCGCCGCTGCAAGCTGCGCGATCGCTCTCGCGATCGTAGTGCTGGTCGTCGCGCGTTCCGATGAGAGCAGGTCGGGGCCCGGCAAGGTCCGGTCAGTCACCCGCGCGGCGGCCCCCCCCGAACTTGTGGTGCGAAGCCACAAACCTGATCTCGCCTTCACGGTGCGCGGGGCGACCTTCGTCGTGCACCTCGAGCGCCGAGCGCGCTGGGCCCAGGAGATCCTGAACCGGCCGCCTGGGCGCGGTCGCACCTGGGTCACCGTCGCGGTCCAAGCGCGCAACCGTTCACGCCGTCACTTTGACCCCATCCGCCTGAGCTACCGGCTCATCGACGCGAATGGGACCGCATACGTGGGCGATTTCCGCGGGGGCACCGGACCGCGCGAGCTGTCTACTCAAGGCGCCCTGGACCGCGGACAAGCCGCCCTTGTCCAACTCGGCTTCCGCGTCCCTGCGCGAGCACACCGATTGGCGCTCGTCTTCGAGGACAGCATGGTGAGCGATCAGCAGCAACGAATCAGGCTGCCCACCGAACCCGCAAACCCTTAGTATCTAAGGTACGTAAGGTAGTCGTACTGAGCCACGTGAAGACCTCGCCCTCACTCTGCCCGCGACACGAACGCTCAGCCCGCACGCAAGCCTCCTGGAACGCATCCTCCCTGGTCTCGAGGATGTCCCGCTCGTCGTGGAACTTCGTGACGGCGGTCCTTGAGTGAATTATCTCAGGCGGTGGTAGCGGCGACCTCCGGCGCCGCGGTCGGTGAGGCGTTTAGCGGCTGGCTGGTGAAGGCGGCGGCACGCTTGGCGGCGACGTCTTGCTCGACGGCGATGGCGAGCTTGGCGAGGTCGTTGAAGCCGATGATCTTGCGGAACTGCTGCTCGGCTTCGAGCATGCCGGCGGCGGTCCACCTGAGGCACATGTCGCCGTTCTTCCAGCGCTTGACGTTGCGGCTGGTGCGGCGGACGGTCTCGATCATCGACTCGCATGGGTTCGTCGATGCGAGCGTGCGCTTGAGCTGGCCGGTCACGCCGAGCCTGGTCACGGTCAGCGTTTCGTGCATGCCCTCGACGCAGCGACGCGGCGGCGCCCGGATCGGTGCGTGCGAGCTCGTCGGCGAGCACGCGCAACCGTTGCAGGGCGGCGTCGTGGTCGTCGAGCGCCCAAGCTCCGCGCAGCCGGCGGCGGACGGTGTCGCGCTGGTGCTCGGGCAGGTGATCGAGCACGTTGCGTTCCTTGTGGCGGACGCAGCGCTGGACCGGGGTGTGGACGCCGAAGACGTCGTTGACGGCCTTGCGCAGCGCCTTGCCGCCGTCGAGCACGACGAGCACGCCCTGGTCGACATCGAGGCCGCGGCCGGTGAGGTTCGAGAGCAGCGTGGTCGCGACGGTGGCGTTCTCGGTGGACCCGTCCCACAGCCCGAGCGGGTGCTTGATGCCGTCGGTGTCGATGCCGAGGCAGACGACGCAGCAGCGGCCCTTGAGCTCGATGCCGTCGAGCATCACCACCGCGAGGCGCAGGTCCCCGAGCGGCCGCGACATGAGATCGATGAGGTGCTCGCGCGTGCGCGAAACGAACTCGCGGCTGACCGCCGACTTGCTCGTCGACCGGGCGAGCTCGTCGATGTCGCTGCCGACCGGCTCACCGGTCCGCGCGTAGCGGCGCGTCGAGACGCCGGCCAGCATCCGCTCGAGCATCACGTCGGCGAGCTGGTCACGCGCCGCGAAGTGCGCATAGGTGTCTAACTCGACCTCGCGCTCGCCGTCGGCGGTCCGGGCGCGCGGCCGGCTGACCGGCACCCGGCGGCCCCCGAGCGTGACCTCGCCGCTCTCGTGGCCGTGGCGGACCGCGGCGCGGTCGGGATCGTGTCTGCCCTTCGGGCCGACGACCTCGTCGACCTCGGCTTCCATGATCTCGTGCAGCACGCCCAGCCCGACGCCGACGCTCAGCGCCAGCAGCCCTTCCTTCGCTGCGCCGGCCAGCTCACCCAGCGCGTCCTGAACCCGTTGCGGCAGCCGCTCGATACGGCCCGCGCCGACCACCTCGTCGGCGACGTGATCTACGGTTCCCATGGCGGTCCTCCTGTCTCGATGGACTTGTTCGCACTCGCCACGCTGCCAACAGCAGCGGACGAGGCGGGAGGACCGCCGTCCATCAAGTTCTACGAGCTACGGGACAACCTCCCCAGTAAGCGCTTGGGGTTCAGCCCCCAACTTTTCTTGCGGCGCGCCCGACCGCCAACAACCTTGGTGGCAGTACGCCGATGGACGGCGTGAACGAGTCTATGCAAACCCCAACCACGACGTACACAACATCGTGACCGAGCTCCGGGCCTGCGGCTGCGCTGTCGCAGGGACGGCCAGGATCGTCATCCTCCCTGCGGCTTCCCTGGCCTACCCCGCGATCAGCCCGATCAGGGGGCACCCACAGCCACGAGAGGACGCGAGCCCGCCAGACATTCCGGCGGCTGACCGACACAATATTCGCCAATGTGACGCTGGTCCTCACCTCTGTCGAGGGCCTAGACCATATGGCCGGTCGGGCTGATCGTCCGCTGAGGATGTGAGGGTCGGCACCCGCGCATGAGGT
Source organism: uncultured Solirubrobacteraceae bacterium (assembly GCA_963722815.1). GTDB lineage: Bacteria > Actinomycetota > Thermoleophilia > Solirubrobacterales > Solirubrobacteraceae > DASQFQ01. The sequence goes on along the minus strand of CAVROM010000001.1, from coordinate 108,842 downwards.
GCGCGGGTTGACCGTCGAGGAGTGGCCTCGGCGGCGACCGCAATCATGGGGGTGCCGACATGGCACAGGTTCGCAGCTGGGCTGGTCTGGATGTCCACGCGGCGAAGGTGATCGCTGCGACGATCGACGGCGAGTCGGGTGAGTTGCGCTTCGCGCGGTTGTCGGGTCAGACGAGCGAGGTCGCGGCGTTCTGTCGGGCGTTGCCAGGGCCGGCTCGGGTGGCCTATGAGGCTGGGCCGACGGGGTTCGGGCTCGCGCGTGAGTTGGCTGGGATGGGCGTGGGGTGCGTGGTCGCGGCGCCGGGCAAGATCCCGCAGGCGCCGCAGGATCGCGTCAAGACTGACCGTCGCGACGCCGAGCGGTTGGCGCGGTTGTTGATGGCCGGCGAGTTGCACCCGGTGCGGGTCCCGGCGACCGATGAGGAAGCGTTGCGAGATCTCGTCCGGGCCCGTGAGGATCTGCGGGGCGATTTGATGCGGATGCGCCACCGGGTCGGCAAGCTGCTGCTGCGTCACGACGTTCGGTGGGCGGGCAACAACTGGACCCAGGCGCACCGGCAGTGGCTGGCTGCCGTCACGCTGGGGGAGCCGGTCGCGCAGATCGTCCCTCGAAGACAGTCTCGGCGCGATCGACGCCCTCCTCGTCCGCCGCGACAGCCTCGAGCGCCAGATGACGGCCCTGATCGCTGGCTCGCCGTGGGCCGACGAAGTCGCGCGGCTGCGCTGTTTGCGCGGCATCGACACGCTCTCGGCGCTCGGGCTCTGCGCCGAGATCGGCGACTTCGATCGCTTCCGACGGCCCGGGCAGTTGATGAGCTACCTCGGGATGGTCCCGTCAGAGCACTCAACCGGCGACAAGCGCCGGCTCGGGTCGATCACGAAGTCCGGCAGCCAGCACGCCCGCCGGCTGCTGGTCGAGGCCGCCTGGCACTACCGCAAGGCGCCCCGGGTCGGACGCGAGCTCGCGCGCCGCCAGGACGGCCAGCCTCAGCACGTGACCGCGATCAGCTGGCAAGCCCAGCGACGCCTGCATCGGACCTGGCAGCGCCTCGACGCCCAGCGCGGCAAGCGGCGCACGATCGTCGCGGTCGCGGTCGGCCGGGAGCTGGCCGGGTTCTGCTGGGCGGTCACCACCGCCGACTGACCCCGGCCAACAGCACGACGTTGGTCGAGGAGGCGGCAGGGACGGCCCCACTTCGCGCCAGCGCATCCGCGATTCAGCTATGAGCAACCCCACGGGGCCACGCTCGATCCTAGACCGCGGGCGCTGAGACGAAACCCGGTCCTGCGGCCACCCGGATCCGCGAATATCAGCCTGACCGCGCGTCGCGCAACCCGGGCCGACCCGCCGCCCCCTCGACCAACAAAAAGACCCGCCGGAGCAGGGCCTTTCGTGCTGCCAACTTGACAAACGGCCGTCCATATCAGCTGTCCTGCTCGCGGACTTGGTGAACGCGGGTGATGGGTGGTCGGCCGCCGGCGGCTGAGTGGGGCCGGCGGCGGTTGTAGTAGCGGATGAAGGATGCCAGGGCGCGGTCGCGTCGGGTGCTGTCGGGCCAGACGCGGCCGTGTGCCCATTCGGTGTCGAGGGTGCCGAAGAAGCGTTCGATCTTGCCGTTCCAGCGCGGTGTGTAGGGCGGGATGAGGATGTGGCGGGCGCCGAGCTCGGCGAGGGTGTCGCGGAACGCGTGGCTGGTGGCGTAGCACTTGGCGTTGTCGCTCATGACCGCCTGGACGGGCCCGCAGCCCTGCTCGGTGAACCAGTCGGCGGCGCGCCGCAGGGTGGCCGAGACGGTGAGCGCGGTCTCGGCGCTGTGCAGCTCGCAGTAGGCCAGGCGGGTGTGGTCGTCGATGACGCCGATCACTTGACCTTGCCGGCTCGGCGGGTCTTGTGCTGCTCGGCGCGCTCGCCGGTCGCCCATGCCCGGGACGTCGAACTTGGGCAGCTCGAACGCGTCGATGTGCAACAGCGCGCCGGCCTCGGCCCACTCATAGCGGCGGCTGCTCTGCCGCGGCTGGCTGCGGCGCCGACGCGAGACGCTGTGACGCGCGAGCACCTTCTCAGATCGTCGAACGATGCCGGCCGGTCAAAAACTGCAGCCGCATCGGCCCGTAGTGGGTCTTCTCCCGCGCGTCAGGATCGCCTGCTCAGCCTCGGCGGTCAGCGCCCACGGACACGACCGCGGCCGCGGCGCGGGCGCGTCCGCAGACGCGCCCACGACGCACGCTCGGCCTCGCTGGCGAGCTTCCAGCGATGCCACCATCGACCGCGTTCGGAAGGTCACCGGGCTCAACATCTAGCGCGGCCTGCGATTGCAGGCTAGCCAGGGTCCAGCTCGCCACCAACAAGGGCGGGCCGGGGACGGTGGAGCGTCCCGGCCCGCGGCACCGGGCGATTGCTCAGTGCGCCCGCGAGCGTATCGGCGCCGTAGCGTCAACGCGCTCCGCGACGGGCGCTCCTGGTGCCGACGAACAGTGACCGATCAGTCCGCTGCCCCAGCGCGGGCGGGCCGGAACCCGACCCCGCCCCCGGGCAGCTCGCCGCGCTCGAGCACGCCGGTGGCGGCGAGCCCGGTGAGCGTTCTCGCAACGGTCACCCGCTCGATCCCCGTGAGGTCGGTGATCTGCCGCGCCGTCGTACCGGGCCATTCGCGCACGGCAGCGAGGACCTCGCGGTTCGCGCCGCGCCGTACACGCCCGCCCGTCCCTTGGACGTCTCAAACGGCCGGGCCCGCCCCCCTTCGAGCGCCGTTGGCCGGCGCCACCCGGCGGCTTCGGGTCGAGCGCCGCCAGCGCGCCCGCTCCAGCTGCTGCGCCTCCGCGTAACCCGGAGGCATCCGCTCTGGTCAGTCCCCGGCCTCCACCTCGGTCGCGGCAACGCCCCGTACGGTCTTCAGTGGGCGGGCGTGCGGTCCCGGGCAGGGACGCGGAAGGGACGTGCCGTCGCCGATTGCCTTACGGTGCTGGCAGTCATCGCAGGAGGACGACGTCATGCTGCGCTTACGCAACAGGCGCTCGATCTCCTGCATCTTGCTCTGGTCGTCGAGCCCGAGCTGGCGGATATTGCGGTGAAATGCCGCGGCAACGCAGGCGTATCGCAGCTCGTTCACCGCACTCTCGATCTCTCTCGCGTCCTTCTTCTGCCAGTCGTAGCCAAAGGTGTCGATAAACCGATGGTGAGCAGGTGGAGCACGACGAGGCGGTCCCAGCGGTAGCGCAGGTCTCCTCCCAGCGGTCCTCTCGCTTCAACCCGTTGAAGTAGCTAAACGCCTTCTGCATGTCACGCCATTCTTGGTCGGCGTTCTCGTCGACCTGGGTGACGTGTCCGGCGATCGCGCCGAAGCGCCTGAAGTCGAAGATCAGGTCATTGTCGCCCACTTTCGTTGCTGGTAAGTCCTTGCCATCAGGACCCTTGCCATCTTGGCGGTAACACAGATCGAGCAACGGCCGAAATTGGTCGTTCGGAAAATGGTCGCGACCCGGCATTCCGTCCTGGGGAGTCAAGTCGGCGTACGTCATCGCCCACAGCAGCGCCTTTGCATACTTGTAGAACTCAAGGTCTCGTTTACGTGCGATCTTCGCCCGCGCGTCGATGTAGATTGCCTGGGTCTCGAACTTCCGCGCGATGGCGCAGAGTGAGAGGAACCGGAAGACGTACGAACGAAACAGATACTGCTCGCCTCGGGCAAAGTCGGCCACTTTGAAGTCCGTTCCGTCCTCCCGGTTGCGCAGCCACATCCATCGTCGGCGTAGAGTTGCCACATCCTCCGGTCCCAGTCGATCGCAGTCTCGAGCATCCTGCCGTGGAAGTCACCAATGAGCGACCGTAGTTCCGCGCGCTCCTTCCATCGGTACTGACTCCGAAGCTTGAGCGCCTCCGCCCGACCGCTCAGTAGGAGGGTTCCTAGTGTCACGAGTGCGCCAACGATGGCCGCGAGAAACGCGGGGGGCACGCCGAAGAGCTCAGAAACGCCCTGCGACAAGATCATCAACAACAGTATGTTCGGGAGAGAGGGCTGCGCATCTTGGGCTGCTCGAGGCTGTGACTGGGTGCCCCTCTCATACTGAGCGGCAAGAGGGCGCAACGCAAGGAGTAACCCAGAGGAGATCGGTTGGCAGACACGCAACCTAATGCGCGTGCGAGTCCACTGGAGTTCCCCCGGTTTCGTGGACACTTGATCGCTGGGCCGTCTGGTCTGGCAGTGAGGATCAGTGTTCATGCCTGCGCCGTATTCATTGGAGTTCCGCCGTGAGGCGGTCGAGCTGCTCAGGCGCAGCGGCAAGTCGGTTCCCGTGCTCGCTTCAGAGCTCGGCGTCTCGCCTCAGTCGCTGCGGGGCACGTCAGATCGACATCGACGAGGGCCGCCGAGACGGCCTGAACAGCGACGAACGTGAGGAGCTGCGACGGCTGCGTCGCGAGCTGCGAGTGGTCACCGAGGAGCGGGAGATCCTGAAAAAAGCGGCGGCCTTCTTCGCCAAGGACGGCGGGACCCGGTGACGGTGTTCGGGTTCATCGCGGCGAAGCGGGCCGAGCACTCCGTCAAGACAATGTGCCGCGTGCTCGAGGTGTCGCGGTCGGGGTTTAACGCCTGGGCTAAGCGCGAGCCGTCGCTCGCGAGCGCTCGAGGATGAGCGGCTGACCGAGCGCATCCGCGAGATCCACCGCGAGAACCGCAACGTCTACGGATCGCCGCGCATCCACGCCGAGCTGCGGATGGCCGACGGGGTCAGGGTCGGACGCAAGCGCGTCGAGCGGCTGATGCGCCAGGCCGGCGTCACCGGCATGGTCGCGCGCAAGCGCGGGCGGACGACGATCCGGGTCCCGGGGTCCGCGTCTGCGAGGACCTCGTCGACCGCGCGTTCCTCGCCGCGGCCCCCGACCAGCTCTGGGTCGCCGACATCACCTACCTCAGAACGTGGGAGGGGTGGCTGTACTTGGTCGCCGTCCAGGACGTCTTCTCGCGCCGGATCGTCGGCTGGGTATGGCCGATCACATGCGAACCGAGCTCGTCACCGACGCGCTGCAATGGCGCTCGCGCAGCGCCAGCCGGCGCCCGGGCTGATCTGGCATTCCGACCAGGGCAGCCAGCCCGGACTCAAGGGGTCGTCGCAACACCGGGTTATCGGTGAGCGGACGGTAGCGAGTGAAGCTGCGCGTCGGGAGAAGCATGTGTTGCGGCGTGGCTGTCGTCGCGGAGGCTCGCCCGTAGGGCGGGCCGCAGCGGCGATAGCCACGCGCGCGGCCGCCGCGGCGCCGCGGTGCGTGGTTCGGTGTTCGTCGGGCGGCGCGCGTCAGGCCGCGGCGGCGAGGTGCTCGTCGAGGACCTCGGCGGGGGTGCGCCATCCGAGCGTCTTGCGCGGGCGGCTGTTGAGCGCGTCGGCGACGGCGGCCAGGTCATCGGGCGCTGTGGCGCGCGAGGTCGGTGCCCTTGGGGAAGTACTGCCGGAGCAGCCCGTTGGTGTTCTCGTTGGTGCCGCGCTGCCAGGGGCTCTGCGGGTCGCAGAAGTACACCTGCAGGCCGGTGTCGATCTTCGAAGCCGGGCGTGCTGGGCCAGCTCGGCGCCCTGGTCCCAGGTCAGCGAGCGGCGCAAGTGCTCGGGCAGCCCGCCGAGCTGGGCGGTGATCGCGTCGCGGACGGCCTCCGCGCCGGCGCCGGTGACCGCCGGCCCGTTCTTGACGCGCGGGCCGTCGCGCCCGGGCATGCGGCGGCAGGTGCAACAGCATCGTGAAGCGGCTGGTCCGCTCGACCAGCGTGCCGATCGCCGAGCGGTCGGTCCCGATGATCAGGTCGCCCTCCCAATGCCCCGGGACGGCGCGATCAGCGGCCTCGGCGGGCCGCTGGCTGATCATCACCTCCTCGTGATGAAGCCCTTGCCGCGCGCGCCGACCCGGGCCCGCGGGACGCGCAGCGCGCGGCCGGTGCGCAGGCACGCGGTCAGCTCGCGAGCCAGCGCGCCGCGGCCCTGCACGAACAACGACTGATAGATCGCCTCGTGGCGAGATCCGCATCGACGGATCATCGGGGAAGTCGACGCGCAGCCTGGCCGAGATCTGCTCCGGGCTCCACGCCCTCGCCCACCTGCGGTCCTGACGGCGCGGCTTGTTGCGGCCCTTCCACGGCTTGACCGCCGGCCCAGCGACCGCGGTCCCGTCGGGCCGACGGACCTTGCCGGCCAGCCGGTCCTGCACGTACTCGCGCAGCCGGTCGTCGGCGGCGAGCTTGGCCGTCTTGGGGCGGCGCGCCACGAGCTCGGCCTTCCACTGCGCCACCGACGCCCGGTACTCCAGCTTGCCGCCCCGGGTCGCCGCGTTGCGGCGCAGCTCGCGCGAGATCGTCGACGGCGACCGGCCGATCTCGCGCGCGATCTCCCTGACGCCCTTGCCCTCGGCGCGCAGCAGCGCAATCTCCTCGCGCTCTGCAAAGCACAAGTACCGGCACGAGGCCGGGTCGCGCAGGAGCGTCGCCATCCCGCCACGCTCGCGAAACCACCGGACGCCAGCCGCCGAGGAGACGCCGACCGCCCGCAGCAGCGTCCTCGGTGCTCAGGCCCTTGGCGATCTCACGCCAAAACCACCGCTCGACCTCGCGCCGATGCGACGGCTTGCCCGGCGACTTCATCGCCGAACGGCCCGTGAACTCCGTCATCCAACCAGCCGGCCTGCCCATCGCCACTCCTCACCGACCAGCGGAAGTCCCACTCGGCCGGAGCCGTTGCATCCGGCGCATGGGCACACCGTGCGCGCGCGATCGGCGGAAGCTCGCGCGGCGTCGCGGTCGCGATGAGGCAGATGCGAGAGCGCTGCCACGGCGCCTGTGTCGGCCGTTGGGTCGCGGGGGTGGGGCCGGTGGCCTGCTCCCCGGCGGCGTTGTCAGCTCAGGCCGCGGGGGTTTGTAGGTCTCCGAGGGCATCGTCCCAGGTCTGGGCGACCTCGGCTGGCGTGCGGTAGTTCAGCCCGCTGTGCGGGCGGTGGTGGTAGCCGTCGATGTGAGTGCCGATCACCTCCCTGGCCTCGTCGAGGGTCTCGAACTCGTGCAGCCAGACGCAGCGCTCTTTGAGCTTGCCGAACCAGGACTCGATGAAGGCCTGGCTCTCGGGGTCGCGGTAGCCGCCGCGGCGGTGCGCGATCCCCAGGCCCGAGAGCACGAGCTTGAATGCCCTGGCGGTGAACGCGGATCCGTTGTCGGTGCCCAGCGTCAGCGTCTGAGGCCGGATCGCTCGCGCGGCGGCCGCTTGCTCAACCAGCGCGATCGACTCCTTCGCGCGGCAGCGCAGCTCGAGGTGCCAGCCGACGATCTCCCTGGTGCAGCAATCGATCGCGGCCATCAGATAACACCAGCCGTGCTCGGCGACCCAGACCGAGGTCATGTCCAGATGCCAGAGCTCGTTCGGGCGCGTGACCTGAAAGAACCCGGGCCGGCGGCGGCGATCCAGCCGCCGGCGACGCTGGATCAGCCGCCGCTCGCGCATGACCCTGAGCACGCGCTTGCGGTTGACCGCCCGCCCGAGCTTGCGGGTGACGAGCGCGCAGACCATCCGGTAGCCGTCGGTCTGGTTGGCCTCGGCCACCTCGATGATCGCGGCGTCGACCTCGCCGGCGGGCGGGCCCGCCCGCCGCGCCGCTGGCGGCCGGCGTTTCGGGACGCGATAGATCGCCTGGCGGCTGATCTGCGCCACGCGCGCCACCGCCGAGGGCGAGTAGCCCTCGGCGACGAGCTCGCGGGACCGGGTGACGCGCATGCCTACTCCCAGTCCCGCAAGAGCTTTCCCGAGATCTCCAACTCATAGGTCTTCTTCCCGAGCGTCCGCTCCAGCTGCGCGATCCGCCGCCGCTGCTCAGCGGCAAGCGAACGGTCCTGGCCCGCCGCGAAGCGCTCCATACCCGCCTCGACCATCTGGTCGCGCCAACGACGCAACAGCGTCTCTGAGATGTCGTGCTCGCGGCAGATCTCCGCGATCGACCGGTCGCCGCGGAAGGACGCGAGCACGAGCTCGGCCTTCTGCTGCACCGTGAACTTCCGGTACTTGCGCTTGTCGCTCAACCGAATCTCCTGACTTCGATGAGCGGCCGATCCTCTGATCAACCCCCGACGGAGAAGACGCCGGCTTCGCCGGCTCCATCTCGATCACGAAGAACAATCAAGGACTGACAACGCCACCACGGGGAGCAGGCCACCGGTTGAAGCCGTCGTTGGGCATCTGGGGGTTGGGAAGTGGCGGGGGGCTGTCGGGGCGCCCGGGCCGGGGTCAGCGGGCTGATGGTTGGGCAGGCGCGAGCGGCGCCCGGCGGCGCGGGAATGTGACGTGGTCGTGTCGGGGTGCGGCTGGTCAGGCGGCGGCGGGGAGCGCTCGGATGCGGGTGAGCGCTTCGATGAAGGCGGTCTGCCAGGGCCAGCGGGCGGGGAGGTGCAGTGTCTGGCGTCGGGCGGTGCGGGTGAGGCGTCCGGGGAGCGCGAACAATCGGCGGCGCAGCGTGCGGGCGGCCCGTGTCGTCGGGTCGGCGAGGCCGAGCTGTGCGGTCCAGCGGCCGAGGTTGTGCGCGAGGCAGGCGATCACGGTCCAGGCGCTGTTGGCGCTGTAGTGCCCGGAGGGGAAGTGCGCGAGCGCTTGGTCTTTGAGGTCGCGGATGACGAGCTCGACTTGGGCGTGCTGGCGGTGCTCTGCATCGACTTCGTGGATCGACTCGGTGCGGTTGGTGATGAAAGCGTGATGGCGCCAGTAGGTGAACAGCTCGGCCTGGTCGTCTTGGGCGTGCAGGTGCACGCGGCGGACGATCAGGCGGTCCTGGCCGAGCGTCGTCTCGGCCAGCTCGCAGACGCCCGAGTCGGGGTAATCCGGGACGGGCTGCCAGGCGTCGTCGGCGATCAGCGCGATCCGCGCGGTGACGATCTTGTGCATGGTGACGCCGATCGAGTAGCGGCAGCCCTGCTCACGCAGGCGCGCCGTGACCTTCCGGTTCCAGAACCCCGAGTCCGCGCGCAGCAGGATCTGCCCGGCCGCGCCGGCGCGCCGAACGCGGGCCAGCAGCTCGTCGACGAAGCGCAGCGCGCCGCGCTGGGTGTTGGCCTGGCCCTTGCGCAGACGGACGTGCAGGACCTCGCTGGTGTCCGCGCGCGTCGCGAGCAACGGGTGGTAGCCGAGCTGTCCCGTGTAGCCATAGCCGGCGCCCTGCTTTCGGTGGCCGTGGACCTCGCCGACGAAGCTGTCGACGTCGATCACCAGCCGCCCGGCACCGGGGCCGGCGCCCGCGGCCCAGGCGCGCCGCAGTGCCTGGCCGAGCACCCGGTCGAGCTGGCGGACATGCCCGAACGAAAACGACCGCAAGAACGTGCCGAGCGTCGAAGGGGCCATCGCCTTGTGCCCGAGGACGGCCTCGGTCCGCCCGGCGCGCAGCACGTCGCAGTCATCGATGCAGTCCGCCCCCAGCAGCATCGCGTGCACCAACGACAGCACCTTGCGCCCCGGCCGCGAGGCGCCCGGACGGCGGCCGAGCCGGACCGTCGCGTCGACGAGCGCCTCGATCCCCAACCTGCGCCCGAGCGTCACCGCGAGCATCAGCCCGGCGTTGACCACCACCCGCTCATATCGAAGACCACCCTGGATCGGTCCGACAGATCGTGCACCATGCAGGTGACCTCCTGACGCAGGCCCGCCGTCGCCGTAATCGACAGCTTTCTGCCTGCTCAGGAGGTCATTTCACTTCGACCACCGGACGGAACCGGCCCGCCACAACGGTGGATCGAGGCTAAGGCCGCGCACGACACGCCTGAGGCCGAGCCGGAGACGCCTCGCGCCGAAGCCGCAGAGCGCGCCGACCATAAGTGCTACCTCCTCAACACTGATGGCGGCAACTCCGGGAAGCCGTTGGGCCGCGCGGCGATTGGTGCGCTCCTGCGGACGCGCCGTCTGGTCACTGTGGCTCAGATGTCGAAGGCGATCGGCCCTGCCACCCACAACGTGGCGGAGTACAAGCGCTAATCGAGGGATTGGAGCTCGCGCGCGAGTACGGGGTCCAGCGAATCCGGGTTTACATGGACTCTGAGCTCGTCGTCGACCAAGTAAACGGTGTCTCCGCCGTGCGACAAGCACATCTCAAGGAGCTGTACGAAGAGGCGAGGGGCCTCGTCGCTCAGTTCAAGAGCTTCCGCGTTAGCTGGGTGCCGCGGGAGCTGAACGCCGAGGCAGATCGACTCGTGAACGATGCTCTCGGCGCGCCGGCATAGCGTCCCTGCTGCTACCCACCAGCTTCACAGCAGGCGGACCGAGGAACGGGTTCTCTCCCGCGACGTCGTTGCTCGACCTAACGCCTGGCTGGCCGCCTCCACGCCGCACGGATCTGACTGTCGCCTTCTATGCGTCAGTGAGAGCGTGCGATGGTGCGCTCGGCGGGTTGGCTCGTTTCCATGCTGCCCGGCCGTGTGGTCGTGGCCGTTGCTTGTCATGCCGCCCGCTGGGTGCCGCAGCGCGGCCGGGCGTGACTTCATAGGAGCCTGATCAGTCTCTCGACTGAGGCATGTCCTCCCGACCGCCACTGCGACCAGTCGATCGTAACGGCGAGAGGAGGCCAGGTGGAAGGCGAGGCAGCGGTCGTGATCGGCGTCGACGCGCACAAACGTACGCACACACTCGTGGCGGCCGACGAGCTCGGGCGAGAGCTCGCGAGCAAGACGTTGGCGGCGACAGCCGACGGGCATCTGACGGCGATCGCCTGGGCCGGCCGGTGGCCGAGTCGGCGCTGGGCGATCGAGGACTGCCGGCACCTCACGCGCACGCTTGAAGCCGACCTGCTGCGCGCGGGCGAGCAGGTCGTCCGGGTGCCGACGCAGATGATGGCCGGCGTCCGGCGCAGCGCTCGAACACGCGGCAAGTCCGACGCCATCGACGCGCTCGCGATCGCCCGCGCCGCATGGCGCGAGCCCGACCTGCCCGTCGCCCAACTCGATGGCCCATCGCGCCAGATCAGGTTGCTGGTCGACCACCGCGACGACCTGGTCGCCGAGCGAACCCGCCTGCAAAGCCGGATCCGATGGCATCTGCATCGAGATCGCGCCCGAGCTTGAGATCCCCGCGCGCGGCCTCAAGCTCCAACACGTCGTCGAACGCGTCGCCGCCCGGCTCGCCTCGATCGACGGCCTGATCGCCACCATCTGCCGCGAGCTGCTCGACCGCGTCCGCGAGCTCAACCGCCGCATCAACGAACTCGAGCGCGAGATCACCCCGCTCATCCGCGCGCTCGCCCCGACACTGCTGAGCATCCCTGGCTGCGGCACGCTGACCGCCGCCAAGCTCGTCGGCGAGACCGCCGGCGCTCAACGCTTCCGCTCCAAGAGCGCCTACGCCCGCTGGAACGGCACCGCACCCCACCCCGCCAGCTCCGGCAACAGCACCCGCTTCCGCCTGAACCGCGGCGGCAACCGCCAAGTCAACGCCGCGCTGCACCGCATCGCGCTCACCCAAGCTCGCGCCTGGCCCCAAGGACTACATCGCCAAAACGCCTCCGACAGGGCAACACCAAAGCCGAAGCACTCCGGCTCCTCCGCCGCCGCCTCGAGGTTGTCCCGTAGCTCGTAGAACTTGATGGCGGCGGTCCTCCCGCCCCGTCCGGTCCCGTTGGGACCGTGATGGGTGCGAAACCAAGTCCACGAGGACAGGAGGACCAACCGCATGAGGACGGTATCGGCCGCGTCGGTCGCGGCGAACGAGCAGAGCATCGAGGGGCTGCCCGAGTCGGTGCTTGAGGCGCTCGGTGAGCTGGCCGGCATCGCGAAGGAAGGGTTGCTGGCGCTGAGCGTGGGTGTCGGGCTCGGTGTCCTGCACGAGCTGATGGAGGCCGAGGTCGACGAGGTGGTGGGCCCGAAGGGCAAGCATCTGCCGGATCGCAGCGCGGTGCGTCACGGGCACGAGGGTGGTGAGGTCACGCTCGGCGGCCGGCGCGTGCCGGTGAGCCGGCCGCGGGCCCGCAGCGCCGACGGCGAGCACGAGGTCGAGCTGGCGAGCTACGCGCACTTCGCCGCGCGCGACCGGCTGTCTGACGTGATGCTCGAGCGGATGCTGGCCGGTGTCTCGACGCGTCGCTACGCCAGGACCGGTGAGCCGGTCGGGTCCGAGATCGACGAGCTCTCAAGGTCGACCTCGAAGTCGGCGGTCAGCCGTGAGTTCGTCTCGCGCACGCGCGAGCACCTGATCGAGCTGATGTCGCGCCCGCTGGGTGACCTGCGCCTGGCGGTGCTGATGCTTGACGGGATCGATCTGAAGGGCCGCTGCTGCGTCGTCGCGCTCGGGATCGACACCGACGGCGTCAAGCATCCGCTCGGGCTGTGGGACGGCTCGACCGAGAACGCCACGGTCACGACCACGCTGCTCGCGAATCTGGTCGAGCGTGGCCTGGATGTCGAGCAGGGCGTGCTGGTCGTCCTCGACGGCGCCAAGGCGCTGCGCAAGGCGGTCCGTGACGTGCTCGGCATCTACACCCCGGTCCAGCGCTGCGTCCGGCACAAGGAGCGCAACGTGCTCGGTCACCTGCCCGAGCGCGACCAGCCCCTGGTGCGTCGGCGGCTGCGGACGGCGTGGGCGCTCGAGGATCACGACCGTGCGCTCGAGCAGCTGCGCGTGCTCGCCGACGAGCTCGCCCGCAGCCACCCGGGTGCCGCCGCGTCGCTCAGGGAGGGGATGGAAGAGACGCTCACGGTGACGCGCCTGGGCATCCACGGCCGGCTCAAGCGCACGCTCGCCTCCACGAACCCGTGCGAGTCGATGATCGACACCGTCCGGCGCGTCAGCCGCAACGTCAAGCGCTGGCAAAACGGCGACATGTGCTTGCGCTGGACGGCCGCCGGCATGCTCGAAGCCAAGCAGCAGTTCCGCAAGATCATCGGCTACCCCGACCTCGCCAAGCTCGCCGTCGCCGTCGAGCGCGACGTGGCCGCCAAGCGCGCCGCCGACACTCCCACGACGCCTCCCCACACGACCATGACGACCGCGGCGCCGGAGGTCGCCGCTTCACCCGCCTGAGATAATTCACCCACAGGGACCGCCGTCACGAAGTTCCACGGCGAGCGGGACATCCTCGCCGCCTCTCCGACGTCGTCTACCGCACCCTGCTTATCGACGAGCACGCCCCAACCGGAACGAGACATCCCCACCACAAATGACTTGACATAGATGGCATGTGCCGGGCGTCGTGGTCTGTCCTGCGGCGGCGCTAGACCGGCCTGGCGAGGCGCAGCGTTGGGCCGCGCCTCATCGCGTATCGGAGGTTGGCGTTCTCGATCGTGATGGGACTCGACCAGCATCGGGCGCAGATCACCGCGGAGTGGCTGGACACCGACACCGGCGAGCTCAGTCGCCGCCGGGTGAGCCCGGCTGACCGCGCCGGCGTTCGAGCCTTCGCAGCGCGCTTTGCCGAGCAAGACTTGGACGTCGCGCTGGAGGCGACCACGGGCTGGCGGTTCGCAGCGCAGGAACTCGCCGCGGTCGGCGCCAGGGTGCACTTGGCCGAGCCGGCTGAGTCCGCCGCGCTGCGCGGAACTAAGCGGCGCGCCAAGACCGACCGTGCTGACGCCAAGCATCTTCGCGAGCTGCTGGCCGCGGGCCGGTTGCCGGAGTCCTGGATCCCGCCCGAGCACCTGCTCGAGCTCCGCGCCCGGGTGCGGTTGCGGCACACGCTCGTCGACGAGCGTCGCGAGTGGCAGCAGCGGATGCAGTCGGTGCTCTATCACCACGGCGTCCCGGCCCGGGCATGGCTGCTCGGCGTCGAGTCGCGCAAGTGGCTCGCCGAACTGCAACTGGCCAGCGACGCTCGCGAGCAGATCACCACCGCGCTCGCGCTCGTCGATGCGATCCAGACGCAACTCGTCCCGCTCGACACCCGGCTGCGCGACTATGCCAAGCGCCAGCCCGGCTGCCGCGCCCTGATGCGCCACTTCGGGATCGGGCCACTGACCTCGGTCACGATTCTCGCCGAACTCGGTGACGCCCGCCGCTTTGACAACTCCGGCCAGGCCGTCCGCTTCGCCGGCCTCGATATCACCGTCCACCAATCCGACGCCCGCCGCTCACCCGGGCGACTGTCGCGCCAAGGACCATCCGCGCTGCGCTGGGCGCTGTTCGAGGCCGCGCAATGCGCGCGCCGGCCCTCCTCGCCCGACCACGACTACTACCTCCAAGCAGCGCAGCAGACTCGGCGGCAATCGCGCCTGCCTGGCCGTCGCCCGCAAGCTGCTCAAGCGCAGCTTTCACACGCTCAGAGACCTCGGCGACGAGGCGATCGCGCCCGCCTGACATCTCCGTCGGAGCGCGCGCAGCCCTCGATCACGCCGATGCACCGCGGCCCGTTCCCGAAATGCTCCTGCCGCCAGCACACGCTGGACGGCCTTCATAGATCGAGCGGCCGCACCGCGTCACGGAACACCCCATCAACCATCATGTCGCCGACCCGGAGCCACCCCGGATCGAGCACCAAGATAAGGCTGGGCGTCCGCGCGCACCCGACCCGCAACTCACTCCAACCCCGCGGCTCACTTTGACGGCCACGACTCAGCACAGATAAGGAGCGAGAAGCAGAGTCCGCGGAAAGGCTGCGGCCGGTGTCGCTTCTGCCGGCACTCCACCACGGCGCCGGCGCGCATGTGTCCCCTTCCGTGTCCCCCATTCCTCCTAATTGGCACCTGCAGAGCCAAGCGCCCCGGAATCATAATCCGCGTGTCCTTGCCCGGAGGGAGAGACGGCGCGTTGACCGGCCGTAGCCACGCTGCTACGGCAAGCTGAAGCGCTAGGGGCGAGCGCCACGACCGATCGTGAGCCTTGGCGAGAGCCGCTTCAGCGCATCGTCCACCTCGGCCTGCGCCGACGCTCTCGCCGCGGCGTTCTCCTGCTGGATCTCCAGGTAGACCTCCTTGCGGAACACCGGGATCTCCCGGGGCGCCTGGATGCCGATCCGCACTTTCTCGCCCATGATCGAGAGGACCGTTACCTCGATGTCGTCTCCGATCATGAGGGACTGGTTGGACTTGCGTGTTAGGACGAGCATGGCCCTCCGGCCCCGAGTCGCGCTTCGATCGTTAGCTGGCGACCATAGTCAACGATCCATGAACAATCAACAAAATCGAGCATCTGCGCTCGACCAGCACGATGGATGAGATCGCACGAAACAGCGCGTCGGTGAGGCCAACGCCGCGCTGAGCCAGTGCGGTCCGCAGCCCGGGGTGCAGTTCGAGTTTCGTCGGGCTCTACCTCGTCGCACCGCTGCCGCCGCCCCAAGCGGCCGTGAACCCGGCGTGAGCCGAGCAGCCGCAGCCGTCTCGGCTACGGCCCCGCCGCGTGCGCCCAGCCGAGGCGCCGCTCACCCAGCCAGGGTGCCGACCGCGCTCGGCGAACGGGACCCCATTGGGACCCTCAAGACGCGAAAACCCCGCATTAGCAGGGTTGTCTCCATGGACGATACTGGGCTCGAAACCGTACCGCGCAAACCTCCGGCGCTCGATACCCGATGCGCGACACGGCAGGGAATTGCTACCTCACTGCTACCTCGAAGCATCTCCGAAACGACGAAACCCGCGCCGGAGCGCGGGTCCCTTGCAATCGGGGCGCCCGGATTTGAACCGGGACGAAACCTGCCGAGCACCGTCTCCATGAGCCGAACCCAGCGCCTGCGAGGAGCGATGTGGCGGGTTCCGGAACAAATTGGTATCCAATTGGTATCCAGGGTTCCGAGACGCCCTGATCCGTTAAGCACGAAAGCCGCCTGGCGAGAGGCGGCTTCCGTATAGCGGGGGCGGGATTCGAACCCGCGACCTTCGGGTTATGAGCCCGACGAGCTACCTGACTGCTCCACCCCGCGGCGAAGCGTTCAGTTTACCAAGGCTCGCAATCGCTTTGCGTTCCTCGGGGCGAAGACCTCCCAGTCGTTGTTGAAGTACGCGAAGACCTCCGCCCCGCGCGCGAGCGCGCGCACGCGTGAGGCCCACTCCTTGAGCTCGGTGTCGGAGTAGTTGCCGCGCCGTCCGCGACGGCCGTAGTGGAAGCGCAGGTAGGTGAAGTCCGCGGTCACAACCTCCGGCGTCGGGCGCCGCCGTTTGTCGTCGTGGAGCACGAACGCGACCCCGTAGCGGCGCAGCAGCTCCCACACCGGCTCCGCGAACCACGACGGGTGGCGCAGCTCGAACGCGTGGCGCCCCGGCGGGAGGTTCGACAGAGCGTGCTCGAGCCGCTCGTCGTCGCGCGCGAAGCGGTCGGGCAGCTGCCACAGCACCGGGCCGAGCTTGGGCGACTCGACCATCGGCGCGATCGAGTCGTAGAAGCGGCCGACCCCGCGATCCATGTCGGTCAGCCGCTTCATGTGGGTCAGATAGCGGGAGGACTTGACCGCGAACACGAAGTCCGGCGGCGTGTGGTGCACCCAGCCGTCGACCGCCGAGGGCGACGCGAGCCGGTAGAAGGTCGCGTTGACCTCGACGGTGTCGAACTGCGTGGCGTAGTGCTCCAGCCACCGCCGCGCCGGAAGGCGCGGCGGGTAGAACGTCTCTTTCCAGCTGGCGTAGTTCCAACCGGAACAGCCGATGCGGACCGTCAGCCGACCTTGAACTTGACGATCGGCCCTTCCTGCCGGCAGTCGCTGAGGTCGCTGCCCACGATGCAGTCGATGCGGTGGGCCTGCCAGTAGTAGGTGCCCGGCGAATTGAGCCAGAACTCGGGGAAGTTGAAGAAGTCGAACTTGACGCTGAACTTGCCGTTCTTCTTCTTGGCCCGCTTGATGGCCTCTTCGTGGCAGATGAGCCCGTCCTTGTCCTTCTTCCTGGACTTGCAGACGTAGACGTAGACCTGGCCCTTGCCCTTGACCTTGCCCTTCATGGTCGGGCGCTTCCCGACCGGGATGGTGGATCCGGCCTTGGGTGACTTCGGCGTGATGCCGTGTTTGGTGGCCCCGAACGCGACCGTCGGAACGGCGAGCAGCGCTGCGAGGGCGAGGAGGAGACTGAGTCTGGCTGACATGCGGCAACCCTAGCCACCAGAATGCGGACCTCGCAATGGCCCGCTGCTTCGTGACCCGCCGTATCCCCGGGCCCGCGCTCGACCGGTTGAGCGACGCACACGACGTCGAGGTGTGGCCGCATCGCCTCCCGCCGACCCCCGACGAGCTGCGCGAGCACGTCGCCGGCGCCGAGGGGCTGCTGAGTCTTCTCACGGACACCGTGGATGACGCGCTGCTCGACGCCGCCCCCGATCTGCGCGCGATCTCGAACTACGCGGTCGGCACCGACAATGTCGATCTCGAAGCGGCGACCGCCCGTGGCATCCCCGTCGGCAACACGCCCGACGTGCTGACCGATGCGACCGCCGACCTCGCCTTCGCGCTGCTGCTGGCGCTCGCCCGGCGCCTGCCCGAGGGGGAGCGCGACGTGCGCGAGGGCCAGTGGGTGACGTTCGAGCCCGACCGCAACCTCGGCGCCGAGGTGACCGGCGCGACGCTCGGCATCATCGGCTTCGGCCGCATCGGCAAGGCGGTCGCGCGCCGGGCCGAGGGCTTCGGGATGGAGATCCTCCACACCGGCGACGTCGAGCTCGAGGAGCTGCTCGAGCGCTCCGACTTCGTCACGCTCCACTGCCCGCTCACGCCGGAGACGCGCCACCTGATCGACGAGGCCGCGCTCAACCGGATGAAGCCGAGCGCCCGGCTCGTGAACACCGCGCGCGGACCGATCGTCGACTCCGCCGCGCTCGAGCGCGCCCTGCACGAGCGCGCGATCGCCGGCGCCGCGCTCGACGTCACCGACCCCGAGCCGCTGCCCGCCGACCACCCGCTGCTCGAGGCGCCGAACCTGCTCGTCGTCCCCCATGTCGGCTCGGCGACCGTCCGGACGCGCCACAAGATGACCGAGATCGCGGTCGACAACCTGCTCGCCGCGCTGGCCGGCGAGCCGATGCCGCACCAGGCCAACTGACCCGCGTCGCGATCGTCGACATCGGGACGAACTCGACGCGGCTGCTGATCGCCGACGTCGGCGCCGACGGCCCGCCCGAGGAGGTCGAGCGGCGCTCGGTCGTGACGCGGCTCGGCGAGGGCGTCGACGCCGGCGGCCGGCTCGGCGACGAGCCGCAGCGGCGGGTGTTCGAGGTGCTCGGGCAGTACGCCGAGGCGATCCAGGTGCACGGCGCCGAGCGCGCTGTCGCCGTGATGACCTCGGCGGTTCGGGACGCGGCGAACGGCGCCGAGTTCGCGCGCGCCGTCGGGGAGCGCTTCGGGCTCGACGCCCGCACGCTCAGCGGCGACGAGGAGGCGCGGCTGACGTACCTCGGAGCGACCGTCGCGCGCGCCGACCCGGAGCCGCTGCTGGTAATCGACATCGGCGGCGGCTCGACCGAGCTGGTGATCGGCGTGCGCGGTGAGGTGCGCTTCCACGTCTCGACGCAGATCGGCGTCGTGCGGCACTCCGAGCGCCACCTCACCAGCGATCCGCCGGAGCCCGCGGAGCTCGGCGCACTCGCCGGTGCGGTGGAGACAGAGCTGGAGGAGGCGGTCCCCGCGCGGGAGCGGGAGCCGGTCACGGCGGCGGTCGCGGTGGCGGGCACGGCAACCCAGTCCGCCGGCATCGACCTCGGCGCCGAGGGCCTCGATGTCGAAGGCCACCGACTCACGGTGGCGCGGCTGCGCGCCATCCTCGAGCGGCTCGCGGCGGTGCCACTGGCGGAGCGCCGCGAGATCCCCGGCCTCGACCCCGATCGCGCCCCGACGATCGTCGCCGGCGTCGTCGTCCTCACCCGCGCGCTGGCGGCGTTCGGCCTCGACGAGGTCGAGGTCTCCGAGCGGGACATCCTCTGGGGCGCAGCGCTCGAGACAGGACGGTCCACCACGTCCAACTGATACCCCCCATATGGGGGGTTTCTGGACGTTTGTTTGATTGGCAGCGCTTTCTTGGGGCGGAGAGAATCATCTCCGTCAGCAGGCGGTCGTGCCTCCCGCCGTCGTCCGCTGGCGCATAGGTCCGGGCGATTGCCGCATCAACGGCGCCTCCCGCCGCTCGGGCCACCCAATAGGCCCCCCAAGGCACGTACCCCTGCCCGTCCTGACGGGGCCAAACGTGAAGCCGCCCGCCCCCGCCGCGGGCGGCTTCTCGTTTAGGCGGGACTTTGTTCGGTACCGGCCGAAGCCGCGCTCAAACGTGCGGCAGCACGACGAGCTTGCCCGTCGCCTCGTTCGCCGCCATCCGCCGGTGGGCGTCGATCGTCTGCTCGAGCGTGTAGACCGCGTCGATGTTCGGCGCCACCTCGCCGCGCTCGACCTGCGCGACGACGGCGCGCAGCAGCGGTGCCCCGACTCGCGCGTCGTGCACGTCGTCGGAATGGAACGCCGTGAGCTTGCGCCCCGAGGGGATCATCGCGATCGGCTCGAAGTCCGGGATCACCCAGCTGTCGGACAGCGACCCGGAGTTGCAGGCCGTCGCGCCAGGACGCAGCAGGCGCAGCGTCTCGAGCACCGCGGGGCCGCCGATGAGATCGACGGCGCCGTCGGCGCCGCCCTCTGGCAGCGCGCCCCGGGCGCGCTCGGCGAAGCCGTCGCCGTCCAGCACGATGCCCGCCGCGCCGAGCTTGGTCAGCCGCCTGCCCTTCGCCTCGCTGCGCGTCGTCGCGATCACGCGCACGCCGGCAGCGCGGGCGAGCTCCAAGCAGGCAAGGCCCACCGATGACGTCGCGCCGCGCAGCAGCAGCGTCTCGCCCTCCTGCAGGTCGAGGTGCTCGAGCGAGCCGGCGGCGGTCATGAACGTCTCGGGCAGCGCGCCGAGCACCGCCCACGGCAGCGTGGTGTCGAGCGCGATCAGCTGGTGCTCGGGCACGAGCGCGTACTCGGCGTAGCCGCCGTCGAACGCACGACCCATGTCCCCCATCAGCGCCGCGACGGTCGCTCCCGGCGGCACGGCGGGCGCGTCGCCGTGCACCGCCTCCACCACGCCGACCAGCTCGATGCCGAGGATCCGCGGGAACGTCACCGCGTCGCCGGCGTAGCCCTTGAGCGTCTTGTACTCGGACCGGTTGAGCCCGAACGCCTCGACCCTGACCAGCGCCCAGCCCGGACGGGGCTCGGGGCGCGGTACCTCGCGGACGACGAGCCCGTCAGGTCCGTCCGGCCGCTCCGCGACCACTGCTCGCATCTGCGCCATGGGACCCTCAGGCCAGGTTGGAGGACCTGGGGTACGCGACCGAGGGATCCGTGAGGACGTTCACCAGCGCCGGCTTGCCGGCCTCGAACGCCCGCTCCATCGCGCCGCGGAACTCCCCGGGCTCGCGCACCAGCTCGCCGTGGCCGCCGAGCGCCTCGACGACCTGGTCGTAGCGGGTCTCGGGCCGCAGGTCGGCGGCCACCGAGTAGCCGTAGAGGAACTCCATCGGGTGTTTCTCGAGCCCCCAGATCCCGTTGTTGCCCATCACGCCGACGACGTTGACGCCGTGGCGCGCGAGCGTGTCGTACTCCATCCCGGAGAAGCCGAAGGCGCCGTCACCGAGCAGCAGCACGACCTGGCGGTCGGGGTGCGCGAGCTTGGCCGCCAGCGCGTAGCCGGGGCCGGAGCCGAGGCAGCCGAACGGGCCCGGGTCTAGCCAGCAGCCCGGCTCGTAGGAGTCGATCACGCGGCCCGCGTAGGAGACGAAGTCGCCCCCGTCGCCGATCACGATCGCGTCGCGGTCGAGCACCTCGCCCAGCTCCGCGTACAACCGCATCGGGTGCAGCGGCGCACGCGGGTCCTCGCGCAGCTCGCGCTCACCCTCGCGCTTCTCGCGTTCCGCCGCGCGGATCGTCTCGACCCATTCACGCGTGTCGTTGCCCCCGCCCTCGGCGAGCCCGGCGAGGATCGCCGCCACGTCGCCGTGGAGCTCGGCCGCCGGCGCGCGCGGGTGGTCGCGCTCGGGCTCGGCGACGTCGATCGCCACGATCTCCGTGTCGTCGCCGAACGACTTCCCGAAGCCGAGCCGGAAGTCCATCGGCACGCCGACCACCAGCGCCAGGTCGGCGCCCTTGAGCGCGGTGCTGCGCGCGCGTGAGAAGAACAGCTCGTGGTCGGCCGCGATGCAGCCGCGCGCGAGGCCGTTGAGGAAGACGGGAATCCCGCGCCGCTCCACCAGCTCGCGCAGCGCGTCCTCGCCGTGGCCCCAGTAGAGGTTCGTGCCGGCCATGATGACCGGCCGCTCCGCGTCCGCCAGCAGCGTCAGCGCGCGGGCGAGGTCGGGCAGCGGCGGGGCCGGCCGGGCGGCGGGCTCCTCGTCGCCCCGCTCGTCCTCGGCCTCCATGAACACGTGGTCGAGCGGCAGGTCGACGAACGCCGGGCCGGAGTGCGGGCGCACCGCGGCATCCCACGCCTCGTCGATGAGCGCCGGGATCTCCGCGGTCGAGCCCGCCGTCGCGGCGAAGCGCGTGAGCGGCCGCACGAACGGCACGTGGTCGATCTCCTGCAGCGAGCCCTGGCCCCAGCGCATCGCCGGCGCGCGCCCGCCGAGCACGAGCATCGGCGAGTGGTTCTGCAGCGCGGAGCCGAGCGCGCTCATCCCGTTGGTCACGCCCGGGCCGGCCGTCAGCGCGCATACGCCGGGCGTGCGCGTGACCTTCGCCCAGCCCTCGGCCGCGAACGCCGCGCACGACTCGTGGCGCACGTCGACGATGTCGATGCCCTCCTCGCGGCAGCCGTCGTAGACCGAGAAGAGGTGTCCGCCCGAGAGCGTGAACAGCTTGGTGACCCCGTGGGCGGCGAGGCGGCGGGCGACCAGGCGGCCCCCGTGAACAGCGGTCGTCTCAGTCGTCATCCGCCGCAATCTACCCCCCGGTCAGGGGGTTCGACCCCGCGCACCCCGTGCGGATCGGCGGGCCGGCTTCTAGCGTCCTGGACATGGACGAACGCCAGATCACCGCGATCCCCGGGAGCCACACTCCGTACGCGGATCTCGACCTGCTGCTCAACGAGTCCGATTACGCGTGGGCGTCGCTCGCGCCGGTCGAGGACGACGAAGATCGCCCCGACACGGTCGACGCGATGAACGCGCAGATCCTCGCGGGCCTCGTCAGCCCGTAAGCGCGGCTCAGATCCCCCGGCGCGCGAGCGCCGGGGTCGACTGCCGCACCGACGCCGCGGCGGCGGCGACGCGCTGCTCGCCCCAGAACAGCGAGCGCCCGACCCGCAGCACCGGGAGCCGGTCGGCCCCTGCCGCCAGCAGCTTGCGCCCGAACGCCTCGGCGGTGCCGTCGCGCCGCTGGTCGCCCGCGGCGTGGAAGCAGTCCTCGAGCGGGATGCCGGCCGCGGCGGCCGCCTCGGCCAGGATCTCCGGGTCGTCGAGGTCGAAGCCGCCGCAGAACGCGAGCCGGCCGGCCGCGAGCACGAAGTCGCGCCCGCGCCCCTGCTCGGCCGCGTAGGCCGCCGCGCGCATGGCGGCGGTCACTGGCCGCGGGAAGGTGTCGGGCCACACCAGCGGCAGCCGCAGCGCGGCGGCGCGCCGCTCGGCCGCCTCGCGCACGCGCTCCGCACCCTCGGGATCGTCGGCCAGACAGCGCCGCTGCAGCGTCTCCGACGACGTGGCCGTCCAGGTGACGTGGGAGAACGCCCGCTCGACCCGCTCGGTGGCGAGATACGTGAACGGACACGCGAGATCGAAGAACAGTTGTGCGCGTACCGGCTCGCGTCTGCGCGTCTTGCGCTCCGCCGCTTCCCTGCGCTCCGCGAGATCGATGACTTGGCCCATGCAACTGTCCAACGACAGCCCGGCCGAGAACTGGCGCAAAAAATCATGTATGACGATCGCGCCCGGGACCGGTATGCTGGCTTTCGACCGTTCTACGCCGAATCTGGAGAATCTCATCCCGGCTGCGCCTCCCCCCAAGCGTCATCCGTATGACCAGTGGTCCCCAGATGCACGGGCGCTCGACCTCGTCGGCGACAAGTGGACGCTGCTGATCATTCGTGACCTCGCCGCGGGCCCGCGGCGCTTCGTCGAGCTCCAGCGGGTGCTCCCGGGCATCTCGACCGAGCAGCTCCGCTCGCGCCTCAACCGGATGGTCGCGGACGGCCTGCTCACGCGCCAGCGCTACCGCGAGGTCCCGCCTCGCGTCGACTACGAGCTGACCGAGCGCTCGCGCGAGCTGATGCCCGTGCTCGGCGCGCTCGCCCAGTGGGGCTACGACTGGACGTGGACGGCTCCCCGCCCGGGCGAGGACGTCAACGTCGGCGCGATCTTCCGCCTCGCCCCCGGGCTGCTCGAGCCGCCGCCCGGTCTCGAGGGCGCGGTCGAGCTGGTCGTCGACGCCGACGGCGAGGCGCCAGAACGCCGCTTCCTGGTCACGATGAGTAACGGCAGCGTCGAGATCGCCGAGCGCGAGCGCGAGGGTACCCCGACCGCCACCGTGCGCGGCAGCGTCGCCGCATGGGTGCGCGCGCTCGGCCCCGAGGGCGACCTCGAGGAGCTCTCCTTCGACGGCGACCGCGGCCTCGCCGAGGGGCTGCTCACCGGCTTTGCCGACGCGGCCGCGCGCCGCAGCGCACAAGCCGCCTAGGCGCTACTTGCCGGAGCCGTAGTTGGCGGCCTTGACGTGCGGGAAGGAGCCCTGGAGGCCCTGCCCGAAGTCCTGCTTGTTGGCGACGCGGCAGCCCGGGTTGCCCTCGGTCGGCGCGACCTGGCCGCCGGACGGCTTGCAGTCGTAGTTGGGGAAGATGCCCGTGCCCTTGAGATCGCCGAACAGGCCCAGCGGCGGCAGGTAGGAGTTGCCGCGGTTGGTGGTCGGGCGCTTGGGATAGATCGCCAGGCTCTCCGCGCCCACCGGCCCGAGCTGGCGCAGGTAGTGGCCGACACCGCCGCTCGTCGACGGCTCCGTGTCCGACAGCGCCGCCGCGCCGTTGGTGATGAAGTCGGAGACCTGGAACTGCGACGCCTCGAGGTACTGCAGGATCGGGTTGACCTGCTGCAGGAACGGCGTCAGCTCGGCGAGCGTCGGCTTGAGCCCGCGGATGGCCTCGCTGCCCGCCGGCAGGCCGGTGCGGCTGGCCTTGATCAGCGGGTCGAGGTTGCGGAAGAAGCTGCGCAGGTCGGGTGACAGCACGCGCACGTCGTGCAGCGTCGGCTTGAGATCCTGGGCGACCGGGATCAGGTCGTGGACCAGCGGCTGGGTGTTCGTCGAGAACGACTGCAGGCGCTTGACGGTCGCCTTCGACTCGTCAAGGAAGGTCGGCAGGATCCGGATCGTCTCGGCGAGGTTGTCCTGCTGCGACGCGGTGGCCTGGAAGACCTCGCCCGCCGACGTGATCAGGTTGTGCAGCTGCTGCTCGTTCTCGGTCAGCGCGCCGAACGTGACGCCGGTGTTCTTGACGAGCCGGGTGACAGCGCCCTGCTGCGAGTCGAGCACCTGGAGGATGTCGGCGCCATCGTGGGCGAAGCCCGGCAGCGTGCCGATCGCATCATTGAAGTCCTGCCCGCGGCCGTTGATGCCCTTGGCGAGGTCCTGCTGCCAGCCGCGGAAGGCGGCGCGCGTCGTCGGGTCGAGCGACCGGAAGATCTCGTCGAGCTCGACGGTCTTCTGCACGCTCCCGTTGGGCAGCCGCCCGCCCTCGGGGATCGTCTGCTTCGACGAGCCCGGCGTCAGCTCCACGTAGGTCTCGCCGAGCAGCGACTTCTGCCGCAGGATCGCCTTCGTGTCGGACCGCAGCGGCGCGTACTTGCGCTCGATCTCGAGCGTCGCGAGCGTGCGGTTGGAGTTCGGGTCGAGCTTCTTCTCGCGCAGCTTGCCGACCGACACGCCGGCCACGCGGACGTCCGCCTCCAGGCCGAGCTGGGTCGCCTCCGGGAAGCCGACCTCCACGCGGTAGCCCTTTGGCTTGAGTGGGATCGGCCCGCCGAACGACAGCCACAGGAACAGCAGCAGCCCGAAGCACGAGAGCGCGAACACGACCATGACGAGGATGCGCGAGAAGGAGGGGGTCGTGGTCTGCATCTAGTTCCGGTGCCCCTTCAGTTTCTTGCCGCTGACGGGCAGTTTCGGGATGTCGGGCAGCTGCGGGCCGTTGCCGCCGTCGCTGCCGCCGTTGCACGCCTTGCTGTCGGTCAGCAGCGGCGTCAGCACCGACGTGAACTCGAGCGACGGCTGCGCCTGCAGCACCTGCGCGAGCGTCGCGCACGGCGCCGCGATCGTGACCGGGCGGAAGACGCCGTTGGCGTCGGAGTTCGAGAACAGTGCGGTGGCCGAGTGGTTCAGCCACGCCAGCCAGAACAGGTAGCCCTCCTGGCGGGCCGCCTTGTCCGGCCCCTCCTTGCCGCCCGGGTTGTAGCCGAGCAGGTTGAGGAAGTGGTTGAAGCGCAGGAACACCTGCGTGAGGTTCGGCGCGGCGGCCGCGGCGCGCGTCGAGACCGGCTTCAGGTCGCGCACGAGCGGCCGCGACTCGCGCACGAACGGGCGGATGCTCTTGCGCAGCTGCGGGGTCGCCTCCTTGGCGAACGGGCGCACCGCTTCGTTGGCGGGAGCGAGCGCGCGCGCCGCCGGGCGCAGCTTCTCGGTCGTCGGGCCGAGCAGCTCGGCGAATGTGTCGACGCGGTTGAGCGTGTCGGTCGTCTGCGACAGCGTGCTCGGCAGCTCGTGCACGGCGGAGGAGACGTTGGCCTGCTCCTTGGCGAACGAGTCGAAGACGGCGGAGGAGGAGTTGACCAGCCGCGCGAGGTCGTCGTCGTGCTTGGCGAGCTCGGTCGAGAGGATGTTGAGCGAGCTGACGAGATGGCGCAGCTGCTTGCGGCGGGTGGCGACCTCGCCGTTGACGAGCGCGAGGTCGCGGTGGGTCGGCTCGAAGCGCGCGAGCAGGTCGCGCAGGTCGCCGCCGCGCCCCTTCAGGCCCTGCCCGAGGCCGTTGACCAGCAGCTGCAGGTACTCGCGCGTGTCGGTGTCGAGCACCGAGAGGACCTCGTCCGGGTTGACGTCCGGCTGCGTCGCCGAGATCGGGATCGTGAAGCCGCGCTTGGCCACGGGCGCGTCGCCGCCGCCGGGCTGCAGGTCGATGAACATGTCCTTCAGCCCGGTCTTGGGCCGCAGCAGCGCGGTTGCGTTGGTGTGGACCAGATCCTTGTACTCGGGATCGATGTCCATCTTGATCACGGCGTGGCCGTTCTTGAGGTCGACGCCGCCGATGTCGCCGATGCGCACGCCGGAGACGCGCACGGTCTGGCCCTGGCCGGCGACGACGGCCTGCGCGGTCGAGAACTCCGCCTTCAGCCGGTAGGGCTTCGGCTGGACGAACGGGAAGCGCATCCGCTGCTGGCCGAGGATGTAGACCGACACGCCGGCGGCGATCAGGACGAGCCCGATGATGGCCGCGAAGTTGCCGAGGTTCTTCTTGATCGCGGTCACCTGCCGCCCTTCCCGAGCTGCTTGAGCTGGCCGAGCGTGAGGTCCTTGGTGGAGACCTTGAACTTGTCCGCCAGGCCCTCGCGCTTGAGCGCCAGCTTCATCAGATCGATCCCGTACTGGCGCACCTTCGCCCAGCGGTCCTTGAACAGCTGGCTCGAGGTGTCGACCTTGCTCTGCTTCGGCGGCTGGCCGGGGATCGAGCGCAGATCGGGCGTCTGCTGCGTCTCGCACGGCACGTTCTCGTCCAGCGGCGGGCGCTTGGTCGGCTTCGGCGGGTTGACGCCGAGGATCGGCAGCGCTGTCGTGCCGAACGTGTTGTTGCCGAAGTTGACGAGGTTGGTGCCGCCGGCGGCGAGCACGCGGAACCACTGGCCGTTCGCGTCACCCGAGCGGCTCTCGCCGGCGAGGCCCGGGAACGGCTTCGGCAGCTCCTGGTAGACGGGCCCGGTGGACGGGAACTTCGGGTCCTCGAGCTTGTCCTTGCTCCAGGGCAGGATGACCTCGGTCTGGCAGCTCGCCGACGCGCGCACCTGCCGGCTGAGCGGCACGCCGGCCTTGGTCAGCTGCGCGAGCGCCGGGACGGTCGGGCGCAGGTCGGAGGTGAGCCCGCGCAGCTCCGGCTCGGACACGAGGCCGCGCAACTGCTTGAGCAGCGGCAGCGTCACGTCAATCGTCTCCTCCGAGTTCTCGACGCCCGGGCGGATGTCGTGGACGAGGCCGCGCAGGCCGGGGAACGAGCGGTTGAGCGCGCCGAGCGCGGGCTGGGCGGCGCGCAGCGTGCGCGGCAGCTCGGCGATCGCCGCCTCGAGGTTCGTGTTCTCGCGCGCGAAGGCGCCGGCGGTCACGCGGAAGTTCGTGATCAGGTCCTTGAGCGACTCGCGGTGGCGGTCGAGCGCGCCGGCCACGACGCCGCTGCGGTTGATGTAGCCGGAGAGGTCGTGCTCCTTCTCGCCCAGCAGCGCCTCGGACACGATCGCCGAGTCGCGGTAGGCGGGCTTCCAGTACTTGATCGACTCGTTGAAGCCCTTGGCGCCCTTGCCCTTCAGACCGGCGGCGTACTCGCGCAGCGTGGTCTTGAGGTCCTCGCGCGTGTCGGACTGCAGCGCGGTCAGCACCTGGTCGAGCTGCACCGGCGTGGCGGTCTGGTTGACCGGGAAGACGTGGCCGTCAGCCACCTCCTTGCTCGACGTGCCGGGCGTGACGTCGATGAAGAAGTTGCCCTCGAGGAAGATGCGCGGGCGGATCTTGAACTGCGCGTCGGCGTGCAGCGGCCGGCCCTTGTCCTGGATCTGCATCGTGACCAGCGCGCCGTTGTCGCCCGGGTGCGCGCGCTTGATCTTCGTGACCTTGCCGACCTCGACGCCGGCGATCCGCACCGGCGACGCCTTGCGCAGGTTGTTCGCGCTCTTGAACGCCGCGGTGACCGTGTAGTGGTGGCGGAACGGGATCGACTTGGTGAAGCCGAGGTAGACGCCGACCAGCGTCACGACCAGCGCGATCATGCCGACGGTGAACGTGCTCAAGCCTCCGCGCCGGCGTCTCATCGCTCACCGCTCGAGGACGGGGGCATGGTCGAGTACGGGCCGGTGTCCGGGATCGACGTGTAGGTCTGGCCCTTCGGCACGCGCGCGCGGCCCGTGTAGGTCGGCCCCTGGGCACCCGGCGTCCGCGCGTCCTGGTCGATCTTGTACTTGTCGTCGTAGAAGCGCGCGTTGTTCTCCACGAAGCCGCGCTGGCCCGCCTCGCAATCGGCGCGCCCGTCGGGCGTGATCGCCGCGCCGTACGGGTCGCCGTGCAGGAACTGCTTGTTGCCCTGCTTGACCTCCTGGCCGTTGGCCGGCTCGTCGGCGGCCATCGAGCCGAGCGAGTCGTCCTGCTGGCCGGCGAAGTTGAGCAGCGCGCGCTGCGCCTGGCCGGTGCTGTCGGCCTCGGAGAAGTGCTCGGCGAGGTAGGTGAAGAAGTAGTTCGGCGCGTTGCAGACGGTCACGAACGGGCCGTAGAAGCGCAGCTGCGGGTTGAGCGTGGTGACCGTCGCGGTGAGCGCGCGGATGGCGGCGTTGGTCGACGGCGCCGCGGTGAGGTCGTGCAGCGCGTCGAACGTGTCCTCGAGCCGCTTGTTGAGCGCGGGCACCTTCTTCTGGACGCGCGTGCCGGTCTCGAGCGCCGGGTTGATGTCCGGCAGCGCGCCGCGCAGCTCCTCCGTCGCGCCCGAGAAGTCCTTGGAGAACGTGGTCAGCTCGGCGAGGAAGGGGCGCTGGACCCGGAACGACTCGATCGACGCGTCCATCGTCGGCGGGCTCTTGGAGATCGTCTGGCGCAGCGCCTCGGGGTCGCGCCCGACGGCCTCCCACGTGTCGGCCATCGTCGTGAACAGGTGCGCGTTGGTCTTCGAGATCGGCTCGACGATGCGTGCCGCGTCGCCGAGCTCCTTGAAGAAGCGCGGCAGCTCGGTGCCCGGGTCGGCGAGGTTGGCGGCGACCGGCTCGAGGTGCTGGAGCAGGCGCGGCGCCTCCTCGACCGTGCGCCCGACGGCGGTGCCGCGACCGGCGAACGAATCGCCGAAGCCGCGCAGGTTCTGCTGGCTGGCGGCGCGCGTCTTGGCGTCGAGCATCTTGAAGACCTCGTCGAGGTCGACGTTGTTGTCGGTCTGCTCGAGCGGGATCGTGTCGCCGTCCTGGTAGGCCGTCTTCGAGTGGCCCTCCTGGAGCTCGAGGTACTTGAGGCCGAGCGCCGAGCGCGGGCGGATGCGCCAGCGCGAGTCCTCCGGGACCTTGCCGATCGTCTTCTCGAGCTTGAGCTTGAGCTCGGCGCCGGTCCGGCCGGCGCTGAGCTGGACCGGCTTCACGTCCTCGACCACGCCGACGCGGAAGCCGCCGGAGCGGATCTCGTTGCCCTTGACCAGGTTCTGCCCGTTGGCGAAGCGCACCTTCAGCGTCGTCGTCGGGACGAACGGCAGGCCCTGGTTCGCGTTGTAGGACAGGAAGACCGCGACGATCACGATCAGCACGGTCACCGCGCCCACGAGCACGGGGTTGGCGAACACGGAGGATGCCGCGCGGCCTCTCATGGGCTCAGGAGGTAGTCGAGGAGGGCCTGGGGATCCGGCGGCGTGGACTGCCCGCCCGAGCCGTTCGTGACGCCCGGGACGGCCGGCGTCTGGACGTTGGGGAGCGGGAGCTTCGGGACCTTCACGTTCGGCAGCGACGGCACCGACGGCTTGTTCCCGCCGCCGCCGCCCTTGAGCAGCTTCTCGAGTGCCTTCTTGAGGTCCGGCTGGCCGGGCGCGTTCTTGCTCTTGTCCTTGTCCTTCTCCCGCTTGGCCTTGCTGTTGGTCTTCTTCTTGGAGGGCGGGCTCGGCGCGCCGACGTCGTCGACGCCGGTGTCGGACGGGTCGGCGGTGGTGACGCCCGGCTGGTTCGGGCCGAGGCCGGCGAGGCAGCGGCTGAGGAAGCCCGGCTCCTGCTTCTCCTTGCGCTTGACGGAGTCGGCGTTCTGGTAGTCACTGCACTCCGAGGCGGAGAGGCTGACCTTGAGGATGTGGCCGTTCTCGTCGTAGATGCTGATGGCCTGCATCTGGTCGAAGATGTATTGGAGGACCGCCTCGAAGCCCGTGTAGCCCTGGCCGCCCGGCGAGCGCTTGTCCTTCTCCACCGCGCGGCTGCGGTCGTCGAGGTCCTTGAGGACGATCGCGAGGTTGTTGGCGAGCTCGGGTGCGTCCTCCGTCGTCTTGGTGAGCTCGGCGACGGTCGGCTTGGCGGACGCGATCGCGGGCCGCGCCTTGTCGGCCGTCTTGGCGAGCGTGCGCACGTTGAGGCGGCTCGACTCGGCGAACGGGCCGAGGTCGTCGAGGAAGCGCGTGAGCTGGCCGGCCGACGCGTTGAGGTCGCGCAGGTACGGGGTGGAGGCGTCGGCGGTGGCGCCGAGCTCGGCCATCGTCGGCCGCAGCTCGCGCAGGAAGGTCGGGAGCCGCTGCAGGCCGGCGGCGATGTCGCGGCGGCGCTCGGCGGAGGTGGTCGCGACGTCCTCGGTCTCCTTGATGAAGCGCCCGACGTCCTTCTTGTTGTCGGCGAGGTCGCCGATCACGACGTCGGCGTTGCTCGTCAGGTTCTTCAGCACCTGGTTCTGGCGCGCGAGGACGTCGAGCACCTTGTCGGTCTCGCGCAGCCCCGGGCTGGCGCGGCGGATCGTCTCGTTGAGGTCGTCGGAGCGGCCGCCGACGCCGGCCCCGAGCTCGTCGAGGATGATCCGCAGCCGCTCTCGGTAGGGGCGGCGCATGACGTTGGCGAGCAGGTCGGCGGGGATCGTCGAGGTGGTGTGCTCGACCGGGATCAGCCCGCCGGGCTTGAGCTTCTGCGCGGACTTGCCGGGCGTGCAGTCGATGACGTACTCGCCGATCAGCGACTGCGGGCGGGACTCGCAGGTGCTGTCCTCGCGCAGGTCGCCGAAGCCCTTCTCGGTCAGCTTGAAGTCGATCAGCGCCTTGTGGGTCTTCTTGTCGAGGCGGAGCTTGGAGACCTTGCCCGCGCGCACGCCGGCGACCTTGACGTCGCCGCCCTTGACGAGCCCGAACGCGTTGTCGAACTCGACCGTGTACTGGCTCCCGCCGTCGTCGCTCTTCGCGCCGGACGCGGTCAGCACGTAGGCGCCCGCGCCGGCCAGGATGAGGATCACGAGCAGGACGCGCCGCATCAGCCGGGGAGCACCTGCGACGCGTCGCAGGGGAAGTCGGGGGTGGGCTTGTACGGGCCGGTGCCGTCGTCGGACTTGCGCTCGCCGCCGCCAGGGCAGCGGTTGTTCTGCTCGCGATCGAGCGTGGCCTCCAGCGCCTTGCCGCGGAGCTCCGGCGGGATGACCTCGAACTGGCCGGCGCCGCCCGCGCCGGTGAGCGCGAACGCGTTGGCGTGGATGGCGACGCGCGAGACGGCGCCGAGCGCGTCATAGACGCCGGAGTGGCTGAAGTCGTCGAACCAGCCCAAGAGGTCCGGCGTGTACGGGCGGAAGAACGCGAACTCCGGCGTGTTGCCCTTGAGCGCGTCCTGCGAGGCCTTGAAGGCGCCGTCGCGCTCCTTGCCGTTGACCTTGACCTTGCGCGTGGTGACGTCGCGCAGCGCCGGCTGCAGGTTGGTCAGCTCGATCAGGTCGTTGGCGTCGCCGGGGCGGCTGACGATCTTCGAGAGGTCGTTGATCGTCGGGCGCGCGTCGCGGGCGAGCGGCCGCAGCTCGGCGAGGAACGGGCGCAGCTTCTTCGCGACCGGCTTGGAGTCGTCGACGAGCGGGTCGAGGTCGTCGAGCGCGGCGCGCAGGTTGACGAAGGTGGTGTTGGCGCGGCGCTCGAAGTCCGGCAGGCGGCCGATCGACTCGGACAGCGCCTGGCTCTGGTTCCCGATCGCGGTGGTCGTGGTGGCGAGGTCGTCGACGAGGCCGGCGAGGTCGTCGTGGCGGTCGGCGATGTCGGTGACGAGCTGGGAGGAGGAGACGATGAAGCGCTCGAGCAGAGGGGTGTCGCGGTTGATCTCGCGGAACAGGCGGCTCGAGGCGGCGAGCGACGGGTTGAGGTAGGCGATGCCCTCGTTGAACTCCTTGCCCTTGCCCTTGAACTGGTTGGCCGAGCCCTTGATGACGCCCTGGAGTGCCTTGCGCGTCTCGGGGTCGAAGGTGTTGAAGACCTGGTCGAGGTCGACCGCGGTCGTCGTGGAGTCCTGCCCGATGACGCCGCCGTCGGGGATCTTCTTAGCCGCCTGCGGCGCCATGCGGAGGTCGATGTAGCGGTTGGCGACGCCGGAGAGCGAGGCCTGGCGGACGGTCGCGAGCGTGCCGCGGCGCAGCGGCGCGTAGTCGTCCTTGATCTTCATCGTGACCCGCGCCTGGCCGTCGGGCGTCAGGTCGATGTTCGTGACCTTTCCCACGGGCGCGCCGCCGGTCTGGACGAGGTTGCCCTTGACCAGCTGTGCGGCGTTCTGGAAGTCGGCCTTGACCGTGTAGCCGCCGCCGGGCCCACCGAGCAGCGTGACCGCCACCGCGACGGCCACGACAAGAACGGCGGCCGAGGCCGCCGCGCGAACGATGAGATCCCCCGTGAGTCGCATTCCTCCGATTCCCCGAGACTTCGAACGAGACGCGGCCGCAGAACTTGCGGTCATCGGTGATCGGCGTCACACAGCAAGTTGGTGCGTCACGGGGGAGAGGGGTACCCGCATCCCGAAGTTCCTTGGCCCTCGCCCAATGCACCTAACACAAGCTCAACGTGGCGGCCCGCTGGGCCGCGACGCCGAGGGGTCAGCCGGTGAGGGAGGGGCGCTGCGGCGCGCTGCGGCGCTCGCGGGGGAGCCGGCGGGGGCCGGAGCCCGGCATGCGACGCTCGGGCTTCATCTCCCCGCCGCAGAGGTCGCAGGGCTTCGCGGGATCGGCGGAGGAGAACAAGCTCCAGCGCGCGTCGCCGCACTGTGTGCAGCGGACCGCTTGCAGCCGCATCGAGCGAATGGCGTCCATGGGGGTCGACCTACCCTTTCGGATTTCTTGAGCAAACGCAACGGGGTACGCACGCATACTTCTCCCATGGAGGGCAAGCGCGTCTCGTGGGTGGAGCTCTACCTCGACCTCGTGTTCGTGCTCGCGATCGGGCAGATCGCGCACCTCATCGTCGCCGAGCCGGAGATGCACAGCGTGTGGGTCGCGCTCGGGCTGTTCTTCGTGTTGTGGTGGACGTGGGTGGGGTTCGCGGTGCTCTACAACCGCCACGGCGCGGACGCCCCGCTGCAGCGCCTGCTGTTCCTCGCCGGCAGCGTGCCGGCGGGGGTGGCGGCGGTCGCGGTCGAGCCGGCCTCGACGGGCGACGTCACGGTGTTCGCGATCAGCCTCGCGGTCACGCGGCTCGTGCTGGCGGTGGCGAACGGGCAGGCGGGCGGGCGCACGCAGCTGCTACAGCTGCGGATCACCCGCGCGCTGCTGACGTCGGCGCTGCTGTTCCTCGTCTCGGCGTGGGTGCCCGAGCCGTTCACGTACGTCCTGTGGGTGATCGGGATCGGCCTCGAGTCGGGCGCGATGCTCAACGAGGACCGCGAGGCGACGCGCCGCGCGCGCGACACGCACGACTGGAGCGAGCTGGCGCCGGCCGACCCGGCCGAGGCGCTCGACGCGCATCACTTCGCCGAGCGCTTCGGGCTCTTCCTGATCATCCTGCTCGGCGAGGTGATGGTCGAGGCGGGCCAGTCCGGAGCGGCGCTGCACGTCGACACCGCCGGTGGCTGGACGGCGCTGGTCGCCGCGATGGTGCTGGCCGGCGCGTTGTGGTGGCTGTACTTCGATTCCGTGGCGGACGTGAACCTGCGCGTGCTCGAGCTGTCGGGCGGCTCGCCGACGATGGCGCGCGCGATCTTCGCCGTCGGCCACATGCTGCCGGCCTTCGCGCTGCTGATCACGGCGTCGGGCGTCGGGCTGCTGCTCGAGGACGACCCGCCGCGGATCGCCTACGGCTTCGCCTGCGCCGGCGTGGCGCTCTACATGCTCGGCACCCGCGTGATCCGCATGGGCTCGGGCCGCGTGCCGGCGCCCGTGCGCGTGCTGCTCGTGGTCGCGACGTTCGCGCTCGCCCCGCTGTTCCACGGCCTCGACGGCTCCGCCTACCTGTGGCTCCTGACCGGGTGGGTGCTCATGGTCGCGGCGCTCACCACGCGCACCGACACGAGCGACGACGACGCGCTCGCGCGCTTCCTCCCGCCCGACCGGCGCGAGCGGGAGCGGGACGCACAAGCGCAGTAGTGCCCGGGGTGGGACTCGAACCCACACGCCCTTTCGGACAACCGGGTTTAAGCCGGTCGCGTATCACCAGATTTCGCCACCCGGGCCAATAAGGAACTCTAATTGTGCTCGGCTACCCTGGATTGGAGCAACTTCGCCGTCGCTCGTCGGTTTGTACGAACGCAGGTCTTTCTTCACGCGTGGAAGCTTCAGCCCTCCAACACGCCGGCTCTGCCGGCCTTCACGGTCGTTCGCCGCTGCTCAGATTGCAGTCGGACGAACGTCTCGTCGCGCTCGTACGGCGTGGGAATCAGGCTGCCTTCGAGGCGCTCGTGGCGCGGTACCAGTCGCGCCTGCTCGCGTTCTGCCGGCACATGCTGTCCTCGAAGGAGGACGCGGAGGACGTGCTGCAGGAGGTGTTCGCGGCCGCGTTCAACGCGATGCTCGCCGACGACCGGCCGATCAACGTGCGGCCGTGGCTGTACCGGATCGCCCGCAACCGCTCGCTGAACCACCTGCGGCGCACGCAGGCGGTCGGGGTGGACTCGATGGACGTCCACCTGTCCGAGGGCGGCACCACGACGGCCGACAAGGTCCACAAGCGCGAGGAGTTCCGGCTGCTCGTCTCCGACGTGCAGGACCTGCCGGAGACGCAGCGGACCGCGCTGCTGCTGCGCGAGATCGATGCGCTCTCCTACGAGCAGATCGCCGACGCGATGGAGACCACCGTGCCGTCGGTCAAGTCGCTCCTGGTGCGCGCGCGGGTGTCGCTCGCCGAAGCCGCCGAGGCTCGCCTGCTGACGTGCGAGGAGGTGCGCGACGAGCTGGGTGAGGTCGCCGAGGGGCTGCGCCGCACGAGCGCGCCCGTCCGCCGGCACCTGCGCACCTGCGACCGCTGCACGGCCTTCCGCAAGCAGCTGCGCGAGACCAACAAGGCGCTCGCCGCGGTCTTCCCGGTCGCGCCGCTATTGCTGCTCAAGAAGACGCTGCTCGCCCACCTCGGCACCACCGCCGCGGCCAGCGGCGGCACCGCCGCCGCCGCGGGCGGCGGGACGGCCGCGGGCGCCGCCGCCGGTGGCGCGCTGCAGGCCGGCGCGAGCGCGCTCGCCACGAAGGCCGCCGCCGGCCTCGCCGCTGCCGCGATCCACTCGGATGGGTCCCGCTACGTCGCCGTGGTGAGGCGGCGCGGAAGGACGTACCGCTACACGCGCTACTCGTTCGCCAACCGCTCTGACGACATCAAGGCGATTTTGTGCGAGCACCTCGATCGGCTGGGCATCCGCTGGACGCGCCCGAACGAGAAGGACATCGCGGTCGCGCGCAAGGCGGATGTGGCAATCCTGGACACCTTTATCGGCGCTAAGAGCTGACGGCTACCCTGGATAGGAGCAACTTCGCCGTCGCTCGTCGGTTCTACGAGCGCAGGTCTTCTTCACGCGTGGAAGCTTCAGCCCTCCAACACGCCGGCTCTGCCGGCCTCCACGGTCGTTCGCCGCTGCTCAGATTGCAGTCGGACGAGCGTCTCGTCGCGCTCGTACGGCGTGGGAATCAGGCTGCCTTCGAGGCGCTCGTGGCGCGGTATCAGTCGCGCCTGCTCGCGTTCTGCCGGCACATGCTGTCCTCGAAGGAGGACGCGGAGGACGTGCTGCAGGAGGTGTTCGCGGCCGCCTTCAACGCGATGCTCGCCGACGACCGGCCGATCAACGTGCGGCCGTGGCTGTACCGGATCGCGCGCAACCGCTCGCTGAACCACCTGCGGCGCACGCAGGCGGTCGGCGTGGACTCGATGGACGTCCACCTGTCCGAGGGCGGCACCACGACGGCCGACAAGGTCCACAAGCGCGAGGAGTTCCGGCTGCTCGTCTCCGACGTGCAGGACCTACCGGAGACGCAGCGCACCGCGCTGCTGCTGCGCGAGATCGACGCGCTCTCCTACGAGCAGATCGCCGAGGCGATGGAGACCACCGTGCCGTCGGTCAAGTCGCTGCTCGTGCGTGCGCGCGTGTCGCTCGCCGAGGCCGCCGAGGCTCGGCTGCTGACCTGCGAGGAGGTCCGCGACGAGCTGGGCGAGGTCGCCGAGGGGCTGCGCCGCACGAGCGCGCCCGTCCGCCGCCACCTGCGCACCTGCGACCGCTGCACGGCCTTCCGCAAGCAGCTGCGCGAGACCAACAAGGCGCTCGCCGCGGTCTTCCCGGTCGCGCCGCTGCTGCTGCTCAAGAAGACGCTGCTCGCCCACCTCGGCACCACCGCCGCGGCCAGCGGCGGCACCGCCGCCGCCGCGGGCGGCGGGACGGCCGCCGCGGGCGCCGCCGCCGGTGGCGCGCTGCAGGCCGGCGCGAGCGCCGCTGGCCACGAAGGCCGCCGCCGGCCTCGCCGCCGCCGCGATCGTCACCGCCGGCGCCGTCGAGGCGAAGCACGTCGCGGTCGACCGTTCGAAGCCCGTCGCAGGCGATCGCCGCCGCCGCGACCCCGGCGCCCCGTCGTCAACAACGCGCGCTCGGCGCCGGTCGCCATCAACTCCGCGCCGCAGCCGACCGCCACCAAGCCCGCCCGCCACGAGCGCGCGGTTCGCAAGACCGACAAGCAGCGCCGCGGCCAAGAAGCCCGCCACGCCGAAGAAGACCGCCGTCAAGGACGGCACGCTCGTCGCCGCCGTGACCCCGCTGCGCGAGCAGCGCGAGGGCGACACCGCGGTGCCGACCGACACCACCGGCTCGACCCAGCCCGGCGGCGGCGCGCTGCCGCCCGGCCAGACGGCGCCGCAGACCCAGCCGACGCCGGTGCCCTCGCAGCCGAGCCCGCAGCCCAGCCCCACCCCGACCGCCTCCCCGAGCCCCACGCCGGTCCCGACGGTCACGCCGACGCCGACGCCGACGCCGCGCCGCCCGCCCAGCCCCGATCCCACCCCGGATCCGGTCCCGACGCCGAAGCCGAGGCCGACGCCGCTCCCGTAGTCAGTCGGATCCGCGCGCCGACGGGCACGTCGGCGTCGGGCCGCAGCAGGATGATCCGGCCGTCCTCGTCGGACGCACCGAGCGTCAGCACCTCGGACATGAACGGGCCGATCTGGCGCGGCGGGAAGTTGACCACCGCGACGACGAGCCGGCCCTCGAGCTCCTCCCGCGAGTACTCGATGATCTGCGCCGACGAGCGCTTGGTCCCGATCTCCGACCCGAAGTCGATCGTCAGCTTCCAGGCGCGGCTTGCGCGCCTCGGGGAAGTCGTCGACCGCCGTCACGCGGCCGACCCGCATGTCGACCGCCAGGAACTGATCGAAGTCGATCTCGGTCATGCGGCCTGCAGCAGGCCGATGACCTTCATCCGCCGCTCCAGCGCCTTCATCGCGAACGCGCGCGTCTCGGCGACCGACACGCCGAACAGCGTCTGCTCGTCGTCGTCGCCCTCCATCCACGGCGGCTTCAAGACGGCGTCCGCGACCGGGCCAACCTCGACGAGCGTCCGCTGGATCGCGTCGATGTAGCGCGGGTCGCGCTGTGCCATGTCGCGCAGGAAGCGCGCGCCGAACGCGACGTGGCGGTGCTCGTCGCGCGCGACCTTCGTGAAGCCCTCGACGAACCCCGGCAGCGTCCCCACCCGCTCGTTGTAGTCCATGATGAAGTGCTGGCCGGTGAGGGCGAGCATGCCCTCGATGACCATGTGGTAGATCGTCACGGTCTCGACCAGCGTCTCGAGGTCCTCGGGCTCCACGGCCAGCCGGTCGACCCGCGAGTGCAGCATCTCGTCGAAGAGGACGCCGAACTCCTTGTTGATGTACTGGACGTTCTCCTCCAGCCGGTCGGCGAGGTTGTCCGACTCGAGCACGCCGACCTCGGCGTAGAAGCGGTCGAAGAACGCGACGTGGCGCGCCTCGTCGGCGATCTGCGTGCAGAGGAAGAGCCGCATGTCCTCCTGCGGCGCCGCCCGCATCATCGGCCCGAGCTCGGCGGCGACCCGCTGCTCGCCGATGAAGAACGACGACAGCCCGTACATGCGCTGGAAGCGCTCCTCGGCGTCGATCCGCTCGTGCCAGTCGATCCGGTCCTGCGTGAAGTCGATGTCCTGCGTCGCCCACTGCTGGCGCTCCCACAGCGCGTAGAGCTGCCCGTAGTCGAGCAGCTGCGACTGGCCCCGGTCGGCGGAGGCCATCAGCGCGGGGTCGGTGGTCGCCTGGTAGTCGGTGCGCTCGGTGCGGGGGGCGGTATCGCTCATGCCGCGCAGCCTACAGGCGACTGGCTGGCTGGCCAACTCAACACGGCCGTCTCACGGGCTCAGCGGGTTGTCGAGCACGATGCGCCAGCTGCCGTCGGCCTGGCGGCGGGACACGACGGTCCCGCGGGTGACGGCGCCGAACACCTCGACGCGCGCGAACGTGAGCGCGAGGTCGCCCGAGTGGAGCGTGTCGACGAGCTCGATCTCGGCGGTGGGGCCGAGGGCGAGGACGGGCCGCACGGCGGCCCGGATCGCGTCTCTGCCGCTGACGCAGCGGCCGTCGGGCGGCACGATCACCGTCGCAGCGGGCTCGTGCAGCTCGGCGAACGCGTCGGCGTCGCCGGCGTTGACCGCGGCGGCGAGCAGCGCGTGGATCTCCTCGGGGCTCCGGGCGGGCATCAGGCCGGCTTCTCCCAGACGGAGACGTGGCTGCGGCTCTCCGCCGTGAAGGCGCCGCCGCGCCAGTCGCCCCACCGGTCCCGCAGCCGCAACCCCGCGATCCGAGCCATCAGATCGAGCTCGGCGGGCCACACGTAGCGGAACGGGATCGTGCGATGGCGCACGCCGTCCGCGGTGTCGGTGAAGTGGTGGGCGACGATCCCCTGCTCGACGACGTCGAAGACGTGGACGGTCCAGAGGTCGGGACCGGCGTTGGCCACGTTGGCCCGGTCGCCGGGCGGCAGGCGACGCAGCTGCGGGACGTTCACCTCGATGACGAAGCAGCCTCCGGGCCGCAGGTGCGACGCCGCGTTGACGAAACACTCCACCTGCGCGTCCTGCGAGGTCAGGTTCACCACGGTGTTGAACACCAGGTAGACGAGCGAGAAGGTGCCGTCGACCTTGGTCGTGGCCATGTCGCCGATCGTCACCGGGAGCTCGGCGCCGCCGGGCTTGGCGCGCAGCTGCTCGACCATCGCCTCCGACAGCTCGATGCCGGCCACGGGCAACGCCGCGGGCGGCGAGTGGGAGCCCGACCCGCCCGGTGCCGATCGCGAACTCGAGCGCGGGGCCGCCCGCCGCCAGCTCCTCGAGGCCGGTCGAGGGCCGGCGCGAGCGCCTCGGGGGCGAACATGGCGGCGCTGTCGTCGTCGTAGCCTGCGGCGATCTCGGGGCCGAAGTGATCCTCGTGCATGACGGCGCCGATTATCGACCTTCCCGCGCAAACCGGCATCCCAGGATCCTGGCGGCTGCGAAACTTCCAGGTCATGGCGACGGTGCCGGCAGCGCGACTCCGTGACGACCTCGTCGGGCTCGCCGCCCGCGGCGCCGACGTCGACGGGTACGCCCGGGCAGCGGCCCGCGTCCTCGGGCGAGCGGTCCCCTCCGACGGGGTCTGCGTGGTCATGATGGATCCGTCGACGCAGCTGCCCACCAGCGAGTTCGTCGACTGCGGCCTCCCCGAGTCGACCCGGGCCGGCATGGCCGAGATCGAGGGCGGTGGGGAGACCACAACGCGTTCAGCGTGCTGGCCCGGTCCGACCGGCCCGCGGCCGCGCTCAGCCACGCGACCGGCGGCGACCTCGACGCAGCCTCCGCCACCGCGAGCTCAGCGCGCCCAACCGCTTCGGCGACGAGCTGCGCGCGGTCCTGGCCGAGGACGGCTGGGGCGGCGACCTGTGCGCGGGGACGACCAACCCGACTTCACCGCGGCCGAGACCGACACGCTGGCGTCGCTGTCCCGCGTGCTCGCCGACGGCCTGCGCCGCGCCGTCCTGACGCCTGCTCGTCGCCGGCGACGAGGAGGACGAGCCGGCGGGCGTGCTCCTCCTCGGCCCGGACAACGCGATCGTGATGTCCGACGCCGCCGCCGACGCCTGGCTCGACGAGCTGCGCGAGAGCGGCCCTGGCCATCCGGTACCGCAGACCGTCAGCGCGGTCGCCGCCCGCGCCCGCGGGCTCGCGGCCGGCGCGAGCACGGAGCACCCGGCGGCCCGCGCACGCGTCCGGACTGCGCGGGGAGGCTGGCTGGTCGTTCGCGGCTCGGCCCTCGGGTCCGGCTCCGACGCCCTCACCGCGGTGACCCTCGAGCCCGCGCAGCCGCGCGATCTCGCGCCGCTGATCGCCGACGCCTACGGGCTCACCCCGCGTGAGCGCGCCGTCACCCGGCTCGTCGCGGAAGGCCTCCCGACGAGCGCGGTCGCGCGGCGCCTGTACCTGTCCGCCTGGACGGTGCAGGACCACCTCAAGGTCATCTTCGAGAAGGTCGGCGTCAGCACGCGCGGCGAGCTGGTGGCGCGCGTCTTCCTCGACGATCGCCCGCCGCAGCTGTAGCGCTCAGGGCGTCGTCTTCTTGACGACCAGCGTGGCGTGCGCCTTCGTCGGCCGGCCCTGGATCCGGTAGCTCCCGGGCCGCAGCCCCTCGAGATCGAGCCTGGCGCTGACGCCCTTGGCCACCCGGATGCCCTGGGTCGGCTTCGCGCCGCGCACCGCGACGATCTGCGCCCGCCCGGACGCGTTGCGCACGACGAGCCGGATGCCGAGGAACGCGTCGACCTGCGCCGTCGCCGGCTTCATCGCGCGCTTCCCGAGCGTGAAGGCGACGCGCTGGCGGATCGGCTGCTCGTCGCCGCCGCCGGCCGCCTGGGACGTCCGCGCCTTCGGCGCCGTGGTGGACGGCTCGGGCTTCTCCCCGCAGCCCGCCACCGCCACCGCTGCCGCGACGAGCAGCGCGGCAGCTAGTCGCCGATCGAGAACAGCGCCTCCAGGTCGTGCTCGGAGAAGACCTCGAAGGCCACCATCGTGTGCGTGCGCCTGATCCCGTCGATCTGCGCGAGCCGCCCGGTGATCAGCGGCGCCAGCTCCTCCTGCTCGCGCACGCGGATGATGGCGACGAAGTCCCACTCGCCGGTCACCGAGTACGCCTCGGCGACGCCCTCGAGGTCGGCGAGCTGGCCGCCGAGCGACGGCATCGCCGTGCGCTCGGCTTCGATGAGGACGATCGCGTGGGTCACGCGGAGTGCGTCTCCCCGGGCTGCAGGATCACGACGCCTGGCGCTGGTCTGCGACTCGACGTCGGCCTTGAACGCCTCGGCGTCGGTCTCGATCGGCGGGAACGTGTCGTAGTGGACCGGGATCACCGTCGCGGGATCGATGAACTCGACGGCGGTGACCGCGTCGTAGCGGTCCATCGTGAAGTGGCCGCCGATCGGCACCAGCGCGACGTCGACTTTGTCGCCGCGGCGGGAGATCAGCTGGAGGTCGGAGAACAGCGCGGTGTCGCCGAGGTGGTAGACGAGCGTGCCGCCGATGTTGACGAGCAGGCCGGCGGGCGGGGTGACGGTGCCCTTGGGCGTGGTCGAGGTGTGGAACGCGGGTACCAGCTTGACCCAGCCCCAGTCGAACGTGACCGTGCCGCCGAAGTTGGGGTTGTAGACGTGCTCGAGCCCCTCCCCCTCGAGCTCGCCGGCGATCTCGGTCAGCGCCACCACGGTCGCGCCGGTGCGCTTGGCGATGTCGACGATGTCGCCGTAGTGGTCCTGGTGCCCGTGGGTCAGGAAGATGTGGTTCGGCTCCAGCTCCGAAGCCTCGACCGCCGCCTTCGGGTTGCCGGTGATGAACGGGTCGATCAGCACGTTCACGTCGCCCGACGTGAGCTCGACGGCCGAGTGGCCCAGGAACCGGATGTCCACTGCCATGTTCGATCAGTCTCCTTGCTCTAGCTGTCTCGCGAGCTCGTACCCGACCGCGACGCCGATCAGCATGCTCACGCGCGTCTCCTCGGCGATCAGCGTCCGCACGGCGGCGATCCGCTCGTCGGGGTCCGCGATGCCGGCGGCGCGCAGCACCTCGGCCTGATGGGCCGAGCCGAACCAGTCCGCGGACTCGAGCGCCTGGTTGAGGATCCCCTGCAGCTGCGGCGCGGTGCTCGCCACCAGCCGCTGGGCCTCCTCGAGCTTCTCCGGGTCGC
Source organism: uncultured Solirubrobacteraceae bacterium (assembly GCA_963722815.1). Classification (GTDB taxonomy): domain Bacteria; phylum Actinomycetota; class Thermoleophilia; order Solirubrobacterales; family Solirubrobacteraceae; genus DASQFQ01. Next base: position 66,634 of record CAVROM010000001.1, on the reverse strand, counting down.
TGAGCGCCTCCACGGCAGCGTCGAGCTGCGCGTCGGTGTACTCGGGCACGGCCGGGCATGATAGGCGGGAGATGCCCCCCGCCCTGACCTCCCTCTCGCACGGCGCCGGCTGCGGCTGCAAGCTGTCGGCCGCCGACCTGCGGCCGATCGTCGCGGGCCTCCCCCAACCGAGCGATCCGCGCGTGCTGGTCGCCACCGCGACCGCCGACGACGCCGGCGTCGTCCGCCTCACCGACGACCTCGCGCTCGTCCAGACCGCCGACTTCTTCACCCCGATCGTCGACGATCCCGTACGCGTTCGGGCGCATCGCCGCGACCAACGCGCTGAGCGACATCTACGCGATGGGCGGCGTGCCGGTGTCGGCGCTCAACCTCGTCGCGTACCCGCTCGAGACGCTCGGGCCGGAGTTGCTGGCGGAGATCCTGCGCGGCGGGGGCGACGCCGTCGCGGCCGCCGGGGCGAGCATCGTCGGAGGCCACTCGATCGACGATCCCGAGCCGAAGTACGGCCTCGCGGTCACCGGCACCGTGCACCCCGACGCGATCCTCACCAACGCCGGCGGCCGGGCCGGCGACACGCTCGTGCTGACCAAGCCGCTCGGGGCCGGGACGGTGGCGACCGCGATCAAGCGCGGGCTCGCGGACGACGACCTGGTCGAGCGGGCGATCGACGTGATGACGACGCTCAACGACCGCGCGGCCGAGCACGCCCGCGCCGCGGGGGCGCACGCGCTCACCGACGTCACCGGCTTCGGGCTGCTGGGCCATGTCCACGAGCTGGCGGCGGCGAGCGGGCTCGCGGCGGAGATCGACGCGGCCGCCGTCCCCGCGATCAAGGGCGTGCTGGCGCTGCTGGAGACCGAGGACGCGCTCGCGGGCGGGCTCGCGCGGAACCGGCGCGACGCGGAGCCGTTCACCACCTGGGCCGGCACTGTCCCGGAGCCGCGGCGCGACTGCTGTGCGACGCGATGACCTCCGGCGGCCTGCTCGCCGCGGTGCCGGCGGAGATGGAGGGCTGGGCGGTCGGCCGGCTCGTCGCCGGAGAGCCCGGGACGATCGTCGTCCGCTAGCGGGGCCTAGCTAGCGCTGCGGCAGGCGGGCCAGCAGCAGCCCGAGCAGGATCCCGACCACGCCGCCGGTCAGCCCGGCCAGCGAGTTCGGGAGTGGCGAGACCGCCGGCAGCAGCACGAGCACGATCGCGATCGCCAGCACGCCGAGCAGGTCGGCGTCGTCCTCCTCGCCGCGCCGTCGGGCCAGGATGTCGCGCATTGACCACGCCGCCAGCAGCGCCAGCGCCGCCGAGTTGGCGCCTACCGTGCCGCCATGCGGGTCGATGGCGAGGACGGCGGCCGAACCGGCGACGCCGCCGACGAAGAAGACGAGCAGCGGCGCCCACTTGCCGTGGCGACGCTCCAGCAGCCAGCCGAACAGGAAGATCGCGGCCAGCGCCGCCACCTCGTAGGCTGGTCGAAGGCCAGTACACGAACAGCTGCGTGACGAGCTTCCAGTAGTCGCCGTTGAGCGGGCTCGTCGCGACCACGTCGTCGAGGTAGTTGATGACGTTGAGGGCGCGAACCTGGAAGAACAGCGTGACCAGGACCGAGGCGAGGACCAGGAAGATCGTCGCGTAGGGCCGCCGGTCGGCGCGCACGCCGGGGATCTCGCCCGGCCGCAGCCGGCTCAGCTTCGGCCGCTCGCGCCGGCGAGAGGCCTTCGAGACGCCGCCTTTCTCGAGCTTCGGGGCCCGCTTGCGCAGGCGCGTGCCGCAGTACGGGCACTCCGTGATGTACGGAGACACCTCGGAGTTGCACTTCTTGCAGACGACGAAGAGCTCTGGGCCGCTCGACACGCCTCCGAGTCTACGCCGACGGCTACTCCGGTATGGACGCTTCTGCGATCTCGTGCATGACCTCGTGGAGATCGTGGTTCGCCTCGTAGACGACGGCCTGCCGGTGGGCGCCGTTGCCCTTCTCCAGGATGTCGTCGATCCCGGCGAGCTCGGCCTCGGATCCGAGCTCCTCCGCGTGCGGGCGCAGGCGGTCGAGGACGCGGCGGGCGAGCTCCCGCGTCGGCACGCGGTCGTAGCTCGGGAGATCGACCATCTCGCCGTCGAGCCCGTGGCGCGACGCGACCCAGCGGTTCTCGTCGAGCATCTCGAACGGGTACTCGCCGAGCTTCTCGCCGGACTCGAAGTGCTCGGCCAGCTCCTTGGCCATCGCCTGGATCAGCGCCGCGAGCCCGAGCGTGTGCTCGACCCGGGTCTGCCCGTCCATCGCGCGCACCTCGACCGTGCCGAAGTTCGGGTGCGGGCGGACGTCGTACCAGAGGTAGGTGTAGTCCTCGACGGTCTTCGCCTCGACCATCGCGCCGATGCGCTCGTCGAAGTCCTTCCAGTCGCGGTAGGCCGGCGGCATCCCGACGCGCGGGAACTGGCGGAAGATCGGCATCCGCGTCGAGGCCAGCCCGGTCGCCTGGCCGCGCCAGAACGGCGAGTTGGCCGACAGCGCGAGCAGCAGCGGCACGTGGACGCGCATCCCGTTGGCGACGTGGATGGCCTTGTCGGCGTCGTCGATCCCGACGTGCACGTGGAGCCCGAAGATGACCTCCTGGCGGGCCACGAAGCGCAGCGCGTTGATCAGGTCGCGGTAGCGCGGGCGGCCGGAGATCCGCTGGTCCTCCCAGAGCGCGAACGGGTGCGTGCCGGCCGAGCCGATCGCGAGGTCGCGGCGGCCGGCGATCTCCGCCACCCGGCGGCGCAGGCCGCGCAGCTCGGCGCCCGCCTCGCGCGTGTCCTGGCACGGCTTCGTCGCGATCTCGAGCACGGATTCGTGGAGCTCGGGCTTGATCTCCTCCTCCGCGCCCTCGGCCTCTTCGAGCAGGTCCTCGATCGCGTTCACGAGATCCCACGTCTCGCGCTCGACGATCATCAACTCCTCCTCGATGCCGAGCGTGTAGCTCGGGCCGCTGAAGTTCGGCTTCACGGCGCGGGAGGGTAGCCTGTGGGCCTCTCGACAAGTGACGACAAAGGTGGACCGACCATGGCCCTCGGCTACGACGGAAAGCTCTACATCCTCGCCTTCGACCACCGGGGCTCCTTCCAGAAGAAGATGTTCGGGATCGAGGGCGACCCGACCCCGGAGGAGACCGACACGATCAGCGACGCCAAGAAGCTGATCTACGAGGGCATGGAGATCGCCGTCGAGCGCGGCGTCGACGCCGACGCCACGGGTGTTCTCGTCGACGAGCAGTTCGGCTCCGACATCCCGAAGCTCGCCCGCGAGCACGGGCTCAAGCTCGCCCAGCCGGTCGAGAAGTCCGGCCAGGAGGAGTTCGACTTCCAGTACGACGAGGACTTCGGGCAGCACATCCTCGACAACGACCCCGACTTCTCGAAGGTCCTCGTGCGTCTGAATCCCGACGGCGACGCCGAGATGAACGAGCGCCAGCTCGGCCGGCTCAAGGAGCTCTCCGACTGGCTGCACGAGCACGACCGCAAGTTCCTCTTCGAGCTGCTGGTGCCCGGCCGAGGACGCCCAGCTCGAGTCAGGTCGGCGGCGACTCCGACCGCTACGACGCAAGAGCTGCGCCCGGAGCTGATGCGGCGCGCGATCGAGCAGATCCAGGACTTCGGGATCGAGGTCGACATCTGGAAGATCGAGGGCGTCGACTCGCAGGACGACGCCGAGATGCTGATCAAGCAGACCCGCACCGGCGAGGGGCGCGAGGGCGTCACCTCGGTGCTGCTGGGCCGCGGCGCGTCCGACGAGAAGGTCGACGAGTGGCTGAAGGTCGCCGCGCCGGTGGAGGGCTTCATCGGCTTCGCGATCGGCCGCTCGATCTGGTGGGACTCGCTGAAGGGCTTCCTCGAGGAGGGGCTCGACCGCCGCAAGGCAGCCGAGCAGATCGCCGACAACTACCTGCGCTTCATCAAGGTCTACGACGACGCGGAAGCGTCCGCGCGGGTCTAGCGCCCAGCTGCAAGACCTCGCCCGTGACAACCGGGCGCCCGGCTAGCGTCGGGCGCCGATGTCACGGGCGCGGCTCATCCTGGTTCTGGCGGTTCTCGGCGTCGCGGTCTACACCGCGGCGGCGGGGTCGCCCGACCCGGCCCCATCGGCGGCATCGGCCACGAGCGGGCAGGTCACGCGCGTCGTCGACGGGGACACGATCCACGTGATGGTCGGCGGGCGCGACGAGAGCGTGCGCTACATCGGGGTCGACACGCCGGAGTCGGTCAAGCCCGGCACGCCGGTGCAGTGCTTCGCCAAGCGGGCGAGCGCGTTCAACAAGCGACTGGTGGCCGGCGAGCGGGTGCGCTTCGTGCGCGATGCGGAGGAGCGCGACCGCTACGGGCGGCTGCTGGCGTATGTCTACCGGACGCGCGACAACCTGTTCATCAACGCCACGCTGGTGACCGGCGGCTACGCCGTCCCGCTGACGATCCCGCCCAACGTGGCGCACGCGAACGAGTTCCGGACGCTGGCCACCGTCGCACGCCGCAAAGGGCGCGGGCTGTGGTCATCTTGCCGATCGTCATAAGATCTTCTGCCGTGGCAACGCGCATGCGACAGAGCCTGGCCGATTTCGAGGCCGCCTTCGTCGAGGAGATCGACGCCGACCGGGAGCGCCGCGAGCGCATCCAGCGGCAGGCGATCCGGCGGACGCAGGTGCGTCACCTCGAGCGCACCAAGAAGCAGGGTTCCCTGCGGTTCTGGCTCGTGCTGCTCACGCTCATCGCGACGGCCGTCATCGTGACGGTCGCGATGTTCGAGACGCTCTATTACGTGATGGGCTAGCGCGTAACGTCGCCGCAGGCGAAACCCCTATCCAGAGCCTTAGAGCCCTACTTCTCCTTGGAGCTCAGCTTCTTCAAGGCGTCGTCGACCTCCGCGCGCGCTGAAGCGCCCGCAGCCACGTTCTCCTGCTGGATCTCGAGATAGACCTCCTTGCGGAACACCGGAATGTCCCGAGGAGCCTGGATCCCGATCCGGACCTTCTCGCCCATGATCGACAACACCGAGACCTCGATGTCGTCGCCGATCATGATCGATTGATTTGACTTCCGGGTCAGTACCAACATGCCGCCGTCTCCCTGCCGAGTCGAGCGATGTTTGTGTCCGTTACCCCACGAGGGGAAGGCTAGACCGTTTTCGACACTAGACCAATGGGGCCTGCACCCGAGCGCCGTAGTGGGTGCGCTAGTCTCCCCGCCCGCCATGAGTCGCAGGTCGCTGCGTCCGCAGTTGAATCAGATCCGGGGGTGGGTCCGCCAGGGCCGCACCGACGCCTGGATCGCCCACCAGCTAGAGGTGACGGTGCAGCAGATCCAGTCCTTCAAGCGGGAGAACGAGCTCGAGGCCGACGGCGAGAGCGCCGGCGCCCCCGAAGAGGTCGACCTGCGCGCCGAGGACGATGCCGCCATCGCCGCGGAGCTCGAGGCCGAGGAGGCCCGCCGCGCCGAGGAGGAGGCGAAGCTCGCCGAGGAGGCCGCCAAGCGCGCCGCCGAGGAGGAGGACGGTAGACGAGGACGACGCGGAGAAGAAGCCCGCGCCCCGTCGTCGCGCCGCTCGCCGTGGCGGCCGCGGCCGCAAGCGCACCGGGCCGCTCGAGGGCACGTTCGACCACGGCGAGGAGGGCTACGGCCTGTGGCTCGATCCCGCCGTCGAGGACGACCCGGTCTACGCCGAGCACTGGGCGGGCCACCGTCCCGTCGAGGTCACGATCGAGGAGGACCAGATCGTGATCAAGCGGGCCGGCGGCGGTGACGAGGACGAAGACTGAGCTCGGGCGCCTGCGGGCGTACCAGCTGCAGCACTTCCAGCGGGCCGCCACGCGCAGCGAGCCGTTCGCCCACGGGCTCGCGGTCTTCACGCCCGAGCACCCGACGAAGTGGGACCTCAACCTGCTCCTCGTCGAGGACGCCACCGGCGTGTCCGCCGAGGAGCTGCTCGCGGAGGCCGAGCGGCTGCAGGCGCCGGCGGGCCTGCGCCACCGCAAGATCCAGGTCCTGAGCGGCGGCGACGGGCTGGCGAACGGCTTCACCGCCGCGGGCTGGACCGCGGAGACGATCGTCGTGATGGCGCTGCACGGCGCCGACACGCGAGGCGACACGCACGCCGAGGTGCGCGAGACGGGCTTCGAGGCCGTCCGCCCGCTGATGGAGGCGTGGTATCGCGAGAGCATGGGCGAGGCCGAGGCGCGCGATCTGGCCGACTCCGACGCCGACAGCGCCACGCGCAGCGGCGCCCGCTACTTCGTCTGCGAGCGCAACGGCGAGCCCGCCGCGTCCTGCGAGCTCCTCGGCTTCGACGGGGTCGGCCAGGTCGAGTCCGTCTACACCGCCGCGGCCCACCGCGGCCACGGGCTGGCCAGCGTGGTCGTCCGCGCGGCGATCGCCGCGGCCCGCGAGCGCGGCGACGACCTCGTGATGATCATGGCCGACGCCGACGACTGGCCGCAGCGGCTCTACGAGCGGCTCGGGTTCCAGACCGTGGACCGGTATTTGAACTTCACTCGCAAGCCTCCAACGTAACGTCGCCGAAGGCAAGTTCGACAAGTCAGCTTGCCTGGCAGGCGAAACCCTTATCCGGACGTCCTTCTTCCCCCGGCATAATCCGTCGCCTCACGCAGATAGCGGGCGAAGGCGGCGTCCGTGACGACGCGGGAGTCCCAGGCGTACGGCTGCTCCGGCGCGAGCGCGTAGGCGAGGTCTGAGGTCCAGCCCGTGTCCTGGTCGTAGAGGTCGGCCAGCTCCTCCGAGGTGAACGGGCCGCCGAGCCGGCGGCGCAGCTCGTCCTGGATCTGACGCGTCACCCGCTCGAGGACGGGGCGCTGGTCGGGCGGGGCGGTCTCGAGGCGGCGGAGGCCCGCCGCCCACTGGTCGGAAGCGGTGTCGTACGGCACCGCGTCCAGGCTACCCCCCGCTAGGCAGCAAGCTGCCTGGCTTGGCGCCTAGCCCCCCGCTAGGCAGCAAGCTGCCTGGCTTGGCGCCTAGCGAGCGGGCTTCGGCAGTCCTTCGACGATGTACGCGCGCTCGCCGGCCTTCACCATGCCGAGCCGCCGGGCCTCGCGCTCGAGCGCGGAGTCGCCCTGCAGCGACGCCTGGTGGGCGCGCAGCTTCTGGTTCTCGGCGCGCAGCGTCGCGACCTCGCCGCGCTTCTGCTTCGCCTCCTGCCACGTTGAGACCCAGGTGCGCAGCGGGCCGATGTAGAGGTAGAGGACGAGCGCGAGGACGAACAGCAGCGCCCAGCGGCCCAGGCGGTCCCAGCGGATACGAGTGTGCGCATGGGCCATCCGTTGCGCCTTCGTTCGACGCGACCCACACCCTTCCTCTGCAACCAAAGTAACGTCGCCGAAGGCAAGTTCGGACGAAGTCACACTTGCCTGGCAGGCGAAACCCTTATCCGCGGAACACCGAGCGGCCGGGGAACTCGGCCTTGTCCCCCAGCGCCTCCTCGATCCGGAGCAGCTGGTTGTACTTCGCCACGCGGTCCGATCGCGACGGCGCGCCGGTCTTGATCTGACCGCAGCCGGTGGCCACGGCGAGGTCGGCGATCGTCGTGTCCTCGGTCTCGCCCGAGCGGTGGGACATGACCGCGGTGTAGCCGGCCGCGCGGGCCATGTCGATCGCCTGCAGGGTCTCTGAGAGCGTCCCGATCTGGTTGACCTTGATGAGGATCGAGTTGGCGACGCCGGAGTCGATCCCGCGCTTGAGCCGCTCGGTGTTGGTGACGAACAGGTCGTCGCCCACGAGCTGGATCTTGTCGCCGAGCAGCTGCGTGAGGCCCTTCCAGCCGTCCCAGTCCTCCTCGTCCATCCCGTCCTCGATCGAGAGGATCGGGTAGCGGGAGGCCATGTCGCCCCAGTAGCCGGCCATCTCGTCCGGCGACAGCGTGCGCCCCTCGTGCTCGAGGTTGTAGCGGCCGTCGTCGAAGATCTCGCTCGTCGCCGGGTCCAGCGCGATCACGATGTCCTCGCCCGGCGTGTAGCCCGCCGCCTCGATGCCCTTCATCAGCACGTCCAGCGCCGCCTCGTTCGACGACAGGTTCGGGGCGAAGCCGCCCTCGTCGCCGACGCCGCCGCCCATGCCCTGGTCGTGCAGCCACTTCTTCAGGTTGTGGAAGACCTCGGCGCCCATCCGCAGGCACTCCGCGAACGAGGACGCCCCGACCGGCACGACCATGAATTCCTGGAAGTCGACCGAGTTGTCGGCGTGCGCCCCACCGTTGAGTACGTTCATCATCGGCACCGGGAGGATCCGCGCCTCGTCGCCGCCGAGGTAGCGCCACAGCGGCAGCCCCTGCTCCATCGCGGCCGCCCGCGCGCCCGCCAGCGACACCCCGAGGATCGCGTTGGCCCCCAGCCGCTCCTTGTTCGGCGTGCCGTCGAGGTCGCACAAGGCGCGGTCGAGCCCCTGCTGGTCGAGCGCGTCGACGCCGGCGACCGCCTCGGCGATCTCGCCGTTGACGTTGCCGACCGCCTTGGAGACGCCCTTGCCCATCCACGCGTCCCCGCCGTCGCGCAGCTCGGTCGCCTCGAACTCGCCGGTGGAGGCGCCGGACGGCACCGCGGCGCGGCCCGCGGCGCCCGAGCGCAGGACGATGTCGACCTCGACCGTCGGGTTCCCACGGGAATCGAGGATCTGGCGGGCGTGGACGGTCTCGATCTGGCTCACTCGGAATCTCCTTGTCGCTCGGCGAGGCGCGCCTGGGCGTAGTAGCCCAGCTGCGCGTTCGGCCCCAGATCGTTCCAGTCCGCGCCCGCTCGCGCGGCGAGGTCGGCCGCGGTCTGCACGCGCCCGCGGAAGCGCTCCGACGCCGCCCGCAGCGCGAGCTCCGGATCGACCTTCAGCTTGCGCGCGACGTTGACCGCCGCGAACAGCACGTCGCCGACCTCGTGGAAGGAGGCCTCACGGTCGCCCTCGGCCTCGCGCAGCTCCTCGAGCTCGCCCTCGACCGCGTCGTAGGGCACGTGCTCGAAGTCGAAGCCCGAGGAGGCCGCCCGGCGCTGCACCTTGCGCGCGTAGAGCGGCCCGGGCAGGTTCTCGGGCACCTCGCCGAAGATCCCCGGCTCGCGCCCGGGCTCCTCGCGCTTGATCGCGTCCCAGTTGCGCAGCACCTGCGCCGCCCCCTCCACCTCGACCTCGCCGAAGATGTGCGGGTGGCGCCGGATCAGCTTCTGGCGCACGTGCTCGGCGACGTCGGCGAACGACCCGGCCCCCCGCTCCTCCAGCAGCAGCGCCAGGAAGTGAACCTGGAAGAGCACGTCACCGAGCTCGTCGAGCAGCTTGGCGTCGTCCCCCGAATGGGCGGCGGCGGCCAGCTCGTAGGCCTCCTCCACCGTGTGCGGGACGATCGAGCGCTCGTCCTGCTCGCGATCCCAGGGGCACTCCACGCGCAGGCGACGGGTGAGCGCGTCGAGGCGCTCAACCGCCGCTGCGGAGTGCGTGGGGTCGCTCAGTTCTTCGGCGTCGCCGTCGCGGTGGGCTGGACCGTCTGCGTCGCCGGCGCGGTGGCCGACGGCGTCGGCGTCGCCTTCGGCGCGTTCTTGCAGTCCTGCGTGCGGTAGGCGTCGCGACACTCCGTCTTCGCCTTCCAGCGCTTGCGGAAGGACTTGACGAACGAGTCGAGCGACTTCTGCTGGTTCTGCGACGCGAGCGTCTGCTTGATCGTCGCCTTGGCCTGGTCCAGCGTCTGCTGGGTGGCCTTGTTGATCTTGGTGACCTCGAAGACGTAGTAGCCGAACTGGGTCTTGACCGGGCCGGTCAGCTTGCCCTTGTCGGCGGCGAAGATCGCGGTGTCGAGCGCCTTCTCCTGCTGGCCCTTGGCGACGGCCGGCAGCTTGCCGCCCTGCGCCTTCGACGCCTGATCGATCGAGTACTTCTTGGCCACGGACTCGAACGACTGGCCGCCCTCGATCGCCTTCTTGGCCTTCTCGGCCTTGGCCTTGTCCTTGGTCAGGACGATCCGCAGGTCGCGCCGCTCGGGCTGCGCGAAGCGCGCCTTGTTCTTGTTGTAGAAGGCGGCGATCTGGGCGTCGGTGACCTTGTCCTTGCCCTTCGTCACCTTGTCGCGGATCTTGTTGGAGAGCGTGTCGAGGCGGACGCGCTTGAGGATGTCGCCCTCGGTCTGGCCGGAGTCCTTGAGGAACTTGTCGAAGTCCGCGGCCTTCGGGAACGCCTGCTTCTTCTGCTTGTCGAACGACGCCTTGACCTCCTTGTCGGAGACCTTGATGTTCTTCGCCTTCGCCTCGCCCTCGATCCATTCGAAGGAGACGAGCAGCTGCATCACCTGGTCGCGCAGCGAGTTGTACTCCTGCTTGCACTGGGTCTTGAGCTGGGAGTCGGTGACCTTCGGCTGGCCCTTGGCCGGCGCCGGCGTCGTCTTGCGCTTCTGCTTGATGCAGTCCGCGAAGGCGGGCGGCTTGGGCGCCGCCGCGCCGCTCTGGCCGCCGGACTTGGCGGCGACGGTCATCCAGTGGTCGAAATCGCTCTTCGAGATCGAGGTGCCGTCGACGGTCGCGACGGCGTCGCCCGGGACTCCGCCGCACCCGGCGAAGATCGCGGCGGGCACAAAAAAGGCGCCGAGCGCCAGGGTGCACAGCTTCGTCTTCATCATCACGCGGATCGAGGGTAGCGGGTCAACTCTCAAGTAACACTAAGAGCGAGAAGGGCGTCCGCAGCCCGCACCACGGCGGGAAACTGCTCGGCCGGATCGTCCGGAACGCGCATCGAGAGCTGCGACTTTCCGGACTCGTACAGGATGCCAGGGATCTCCGCGCGGAGCTGCTTGGCGCGCACGGAATCGAGCTCGATCGGCGTCACCGCGAGACGCCCCTGCCGGAACGTGACGGCGCGCGCGCCGGCCTGGCCGAGCTTGATGCGCGCCTGCTGGAGCGTGATCAGGTTCTCGAGCGGCTCGGGCGGCGGGCCGAAGCGATCGGCCAGCTCCGCGCGCAGCTCGGCGAGCTCGCCGACCTCGCGGGCGCCCGCGATCCGCCGGTGGACCTCGACCTTGGCCTGCTCGTAGGGGATGTAGTCGGTTGGCACGTAGGCGTCGACGTTGACGTCGAGCCGCACGGGCTCGGTCAGCTCGTCCTCCTCGACGGTGCCGTCGCCGCCCATCCCGCGCACCGCCTCGTCGAGCATCTGCATGTAGAGCTCGAAGCCGAGCGCCGCGACGTGGCCGGACTGCTCGTCGCCGAGCAGGTTGCCGGCGCCGCGCAGCTCGAGGTCGCGCATGGCGATCTTGAAGCCGGAGCCGAGCTCGGTGTAGTCGGAGAGCGCCGACAGCCGGTTGGCCGCCTCCTCCGTCAGCGCCGCCGCGCTGGGGTAGAGCAGGTAGGCGTAGGCGCGCTCGCGGGACCGGCCGACGCGCCCGCGGATCTGGTAGAGCTGCGACAGGCCGAAGATGTCGGAGCGCTCGACGATCAGCGTGTTGGCCTGCGGGATGTCGATGCCCGACTCGATGATCGAGGTCGAGACGAGCACGTCGGCGGAGCCGCGCAGGAACTCGAACATCCGCTCCTCGAGCAGCTTCTCGTCCATCTGCCCGTGGGCGACCGCGAACGACATGCCCGGGCACAGCGCGCGCAGGCGCTCGGCGGTCTCGTCGATGTCCTCGATCCGGTTGTGGAGGAAGAACGCCTGCCCGCCGCGCGCCTTCTCGCGCTCGAGCGCCTGCTTGACGAGCCCCTCGTCGTACTCGCCGACGTAGGTCTTGACCGGGCGGCGGCCCTCCGGCGGGGTCTCGATCACCGAGATGTCGCGGATGCCCGCGAGCGACATCTGCAGCGTGCGCGGGATCGGCGTCGCGCTCATCGAGATCACGTCGGTCTTGAGCCGCAGCTGGCGCAGGAGGTCCTTCTGCTTGACGCCGAAGCGCTGCTCCTCGTCGACGATCAGCAGCCCGAGGTCCTTGGCGCGGACGTCGCGGGAGAGCAGCCGGTGGGTGCCGATGAGGATGTCGGTCTTGCCCTCGCTGAAGGCCTTGACCGCGGCGCGCTGCTCGGCGGGCGGGCGGAAGCGGCTGACGTGCTCGATCGTGAACGGGTAGTCGCGCAGGCGCTCGGTGAAGGTGCCGAAGTGCTGCTGGGCGAGGATCGTGGTCGGCACCAGCATCAGCACCTGCTTGCCAGCATTGGCGGCCTTGAACGCGGCGCGCAGCGCGACCTCGGTCTTGCCGTAGCCGACGTCGCCGCAGATCAGCCGGTCCATCGGCTTCTCGGCCTCCATGTCCCACTTCACGTGCTCGATCGCGTCGCGCTGGTCGGGCGTCTCGCGATACGGGAACGCGGTCTCGAACTCCCGCAGCCAGTCGGAGTCGGGCGGGAACGCGAAGCCGCGGCGGCGGCGGCGCTCGGCGTAGAGGTTGAGCAGCTCGCCGGCGAGCTCCTGGGCCGCGCGGCGGGCGCGCGCTTTCATCGTCTCCCAGCGCGTGCCGCCGAGCTTGGAGAGCGGCGGGTGATCGCCGCCCGCGCCGACGTAGCGCGAGATCTTCGCGAGCTGGTCGACCGGCATGAAGACCTTGTCCGAGCCCTGGAACTCGAGGTTCAGGTAGTCGCGGGTGACGCCGGCCACGGTCTTGGTGTCGAAGCCGGCGAAGCGCGCGAGCCCGTGGTCCTCGTGGACGACGATGTCGCCAGTGCGGAGGTCGGCGAAGCTGCGGAGGAGGCCGCGACCGCGACGCGTCGGGCGCTCGACGCGGCCGCGGCGGTGGATCAGCTTGTGCTCGGGGATCGCGGCGAGCTTCAGCGGGGGCGCGACGAAGCCGTCGCGGAGGTTGGCCTCGGCGAACACGAGGCCGCTGTCGCCGTCCCACGAGGCCCTGAGGCGCTGGAGGTTGTAGGCGGCGCGCTCGCCCTGGCCGTGCTGCGGCCACGTGACGAGCGTGGTGTAGCCGGAGCGCGTGAGCTTCTCGAGCTCGGGCTCCGCCTCCCGCAGCGAGCGGGCGGCGAACTCGGCGGCCTGGGCGCGGAACTCGATCGGCTGCGAGCCGGAGATGCTCGAGAGCCGCAGCGGCTGCCGCGCGTCGAGCGCCTGCGTGATCGCGTCGGGCGCGACGTAGAGGTGGTGCGCGTCGGTGTCGTGGAAGGCGGCGCAGACGTCGTCCCAGTGATCGCGCAGCGCGGGCTCGAGGTCCTCGTCGGCGGCGATCACGACGTCGGTGTGCTCGGGGAGCAGGGAGAGCAGCTCGCGGAAGCGGTCGACCGGCAGCAACTCGGCGACGTCGGGGCGGCTCTCCTCGTCCTCGAGCGCGGCGATCTCCGCGAGCTCGCGGTGCTCGGCGGCGAGCTCGGCGGCGGGCGCGATCTCGACGCGCTGCCCCTCGCCGAGCGAGCGCTGGGTGAAGGTGGAGAACCAGCGCAGCGACTCGATCTCGATGTCGAACAGCTCGACGCGGACCGCGCGCTCCTCGGTCGCGGGGTAGATGTCGAGCAGGCCGCCGCGGACCGCGAACTGGCCGCGGTCCTCGACCTGGTCGACGCGCTCGTAGCCGGCCGCGACGAGCTTCAGCACGGTCTCGTCGAGGTCGAGCAGCTCGCCGACCTCGAGCGCGAAGCCGTGCGGGCGCAGCTCGGGGTCGGGGACCTTCTCGGACAGCGCGACGGCGCTCACCACGACCACCGGCGCCTCTTCGCCCGGCGAGGCCTCCAAGATCGAATCGAGCGCCGCCACGCGGAGCCCGACCAGGTGCGGCGGCGGGGCGAGGTGCGACTCGTAGGCGACGCCGCGGCTGGGGTAGAAGCGCACCGCCCGCGGCTTGAGCCACGCGCGCAGGTCGGCGGCGAGGTCGCGCGCCGCGCGGTCGTCGCCGGCCACCACCACGGTCGGGCGCCGCACGTCGCGGTCGGCGACCGCCGCGATCAGGAACGGCCGGAGCGCCTGCGAGACGAACGCGCTCGCGCCCGGGGCCTCGAGCTTCGAGGCGTCCGGGTGCTGCTCGAGATGGCGGAGGAGCGGGCGGAGAGACACCCCCGCCGAGTCTATGACGCGGCCGCCTCCGCGACCCGGAGCGCCCACGCCAGCGTGTCGAACAGGCCGCGCGGGACGGCGGCGGGCACCGCCGCCCAGTCGACCGGGCCCCAGTCGTCGAGCGCGCGCTCGAGCGCGTCGCCGAGGATCGCGCTGCCGGGCTCGGTGGCCGGCAGCTCGGGGATGGGGCCGACGCCGAAGGCGTGCACGAACCACGCCGTCTCCCCCACACCGGCGTGGACGTGGAAGCCCTCGCCGACGCGCTCCTCGGCGAGCAGCAGCATCACGTCGTCGGCGCGCGCGATCAAGCGCGGGCCGGGCAGGCGGCGCGCCGACAGCCGCGGGATCAGCTCGAGCCGGCGCAGCAGCAGGTTGGCCGAGAGCACCCCGGCCGGGCCGATGGCGAAGCGGTCGAGCGGCGTCAGCGGGTCATCGGCGTGCCAGACGCCGCAATAGCCGGCGCCGAAGCCGCAGTAGTGCTCGGCGGTCGCCCAGTCCACGAACACGCCCGCGATCGGCTCCGTGGCACGACGGCGGGAGAAGGCGTCGTGGCAGGGGGCGGCGCCGTCGGCGGGCGGGGCGGCCGACGCGGGAACCGGCTCGAGCTTCCGGCGGCGCCGAAGCAGGCTCATGGGCCCTATGTCGGCGCGCGGCGACCTGTCCCTGAGCGGGGCGTGTCAGACCTCGGAGCCGCCCGGGAGCGGCGTGCGCGGGTTCAGGCGGGCTTGCGGGCGATCAGGTTGAGGCGGACGTAGTCGATCGCCGGCTCCGGCAGCTCCGCGAGCACGGCCTCGACGAACGCGGCGCGCCGCTGCTCAGGGATCCGCTCGACGTGCGAGCCGAGCATCACGGTGCCGAGGTACTCGCGCATGTCGTCGGGCTTGACGCGCACGTCCTGGGGCCAGGTGCGGATGCCGGTGAAGCCGATCCGCTCCAGCCGCGCCGCGGTGTCCGCCGGCGACTGGAAGTTCCACGGCCCCGGCCAGCCCTCGAGCGCTGGCTCGGCGACGGCGTCGATCGCCGCCTGCACGGACGCGACGTTGCCCGCCCCGCCGCACTGGGCGACGATCCGGCCGCCCGGGCGGAGCGCCGCGGACAGGCGCTCGAAGAGCCGGTCGTGGTCGGGGATCCAGTGGAAGGTGGCGGTCGAGAGGATCGCGTCGACGGGCTCGTCGAGCTCCAGCTCGAGCAGGTCGGCGACGAACACCTCGACGCCCGGACCGAGCCGCTCGCGGGCATGCTCGACCATCGAGGGCGAGCCGTCGACGGCCACGACGTGGCCGCGCGGCAGCCGCTCGACCAGCGCCGCGGTGACGCGCCCGGTGCCGCAGCCGGCGTCGAGCACGCGCTCGTCGCCGTCCAGCTCGAGGCGGTCGAGCATCTCGCGCCCCATCGCCTCCAGCGGCGCGGAGACGCGCTGGTAGGAGGCCGCGTTCCAGTCCCGCGGTCGCTCGCTCATCCGCCCAGCACCAGCCTTTCCACTTCGTCAGCCGCCTCGGTGATCAGCGCGGCGACCTCGTCCTTCGGCTGGCGCCAGCCGCTCAGGACATGGCCGGCGACGATGTCCGGGTCGGTGGTGTCCGGCCGCCCGACGCCGATGCGCACGCGCCAGAACTCCGCGCCGCCAAGCTCGCGCTTCAGCGACTTCAGCCCGTTGTGGCCGGCGAGCCCGCCGCCCTCCTTGACGCGGATGTCGCCGAACGCGAGGTCGATCTCGTCGTGGACGACGAGGATGCGGTCGAGATCGAGCTTGTAGGACCCGCGCGCCGGGCCGACCGAGCGCCCCGAGTCGTTCATGAACGTCTGCGGCTTGAGCACCGCCACCCGCGGGCCGCCCGGGCCGGTGCGGCCCTCGGTCAGCTCACCCGCGAACTTCTTCTTCGGCTTCGGCAGATCCCAGCGCTCGATCAGCGCGTCGGCGACGCGGAAGCCCGCGTTGTGCGGGGAGTTCGCATAGGACGGCCCGGGGTTGCCGAGCCCCGCGATCAGCCAGTCGACCGGGGTGGACGAGACGAGCTTCAGCTGTCGTCGTCCGAAGACGACTCGGCCTCGTCGCCCGTGGCGCCGTCGGCCTGGGCCTCGGCCTCAGCCTGGGCGGCCTCGAGTGCCTCGCCCTCGAGCGGCTCGCCGTCCTCGCCGACGAGCTCGGTCTCGGTCTCGATCTCGTCGTCGACCGGCTCCTGCGTCGGCGGGGTGATCGTCGCGATGACCGTCTCCTCGAGGTCGTCGAGCAGCGTGACGCCCTCCGGCACGGTGACGGCCGACAGCGTGAGCGTCTCGTTCATCTCCAGGCCGGAGACGTCGTGGATGATCGAGTCGGGGATGTCGTCCGGGAGCGCCTCGATGTTGAGCTCGCGCGTCTCCTGGCTGAGCACGCCGCCTTCGGAGACGCCGGGCGACTCGTCGCCGCCCTGCAGATCGAGCACGACGACAGCGTGGATCGGCTGGTTCATGTCCACGCGCAGGAGGTCGAGGTGGATCGCCTCGCCGCGCACCGGATGGTTCTGAACGTCCTTGACGATCACCGGGGTCACGCTGCCGCCGTCGACCTTCAGATCGAGTACGGCGCCCGCGTGGGCGAGCGTCGCGCGGAGCGTCAGCGCGTCAACTGCAAAGGTGAGCGGCTCGTCGCCGCCGCCGTACACGACGCCGGGCACGAGCCCCTGCTTCCGCAGGCGGCGCGTGGATCGCGACCCCTCGACGGGGCGCGCGGAGACCTCGAGAGCCTGATGATCTGAACCGGCCATAGCGGGCGGTGATGCTAGCGAAGTAGTCATAGAGGACCCACTACCGGGGTACATTCCAATCTGATGTCTCCCGACGCGGAGCTGATGCTCATCTTCGGCACGCTGCATCTGATCGCCGTGGCGCTCGGCGTGGGGCTGTTCGTGCTGTTCCTCCGCTCCGAGTCCCAGCAGGGCTCCAAGCCGCCGGACGAGGACGACGGCGGAGGCGGCAACGACCGCGTCCCGGGCCGGCCCAAGACCTCACCGTCCGGCGGCGTGCCGCTGCCCGACGCCGTCCCGCCCAAGGTGCGGCTGCGCTCGCACGAGCGGCTGGCCGACCTCCGGCCGGGCCGGGTGCGCCGTCCGGCCCGCGAGCCGGCGCCGCAGCGCCGGCCCGTCCGCGCGCCTTAACCCCCCGCTAGCCCACCTGCTTGACGGCCGTGTAGCCGCGGCGGAGGTCCTCCCACGCGGGCTTGCGTGAGAGGTCGCCGTAGCGCAGCAGGCCCTTCTGGTGCAGAGACCGCGGCGGGGTCGGACGCGGGTTGCCGCCGTCCCATCCCGGGCGGACCTTGAACTCGTTCAGCGCCCAGTAGACAGCGCCGCTGAGCCAGTCCTTGGCGTTGTAGACGCCGAGGTGGTAGTTGACGAACTCCTGCTGGTAGGCGTAGCTGCCCTTCTCCTCCGGCGGGCCGTCGCGGTTCGCCTCGGCGCCGAACTCGGTCACCATCAGCGCCTTCCTCGGATAGCACTTGCGCACCTGGTCGAGGTAGGGCGAGAGCTTGTTGCGGTCGAAGATCCCGCCGCCGGGGCCGGGGTACCAGCCGAAGTAGTCGTTGATGCCGATCACGTCGAGCGGCCGGTAGGCGGGCTGGCAGGCGACGGTCGGGTAGCCGGCCACCGCGAGGCCGACGGGCCGGCTCGGGTCGAGCGACTTCGCGAGCCGGGCGGCGTTCTTGATGTAGGCGGTCTGCGCGCTGCGGGGGCGGGAAGAGAGCTCGTTCGCGATCGACCACAGCAGCACCGACGGGTGCGTCTGGTTGGCGAGGATGTTCTTCTCGACCTCCTTGGCCGCGCGCTCGATCACGCCGCGCCTGGAGAGGTTCGGCGTGCTGAGCGTGTAGACCGGGACCTCCGACCAGATGAGGACGCCCTCCTTGTCGGCCAGCTCCTGCGTGTAGGGGTGCAGCGGGTAGTGCGTACGCATCAGCGTCGCGCCCACGGCCTTGACCTCGGACACGAGCCGGCTGCGGAACGCGTTGTCGACCGCGAAGCCCTGCGCCTGAGACTCCTCGTGGACGCCGACGCCGCGCAGGTGCACGCGCTTGCCGTTGAGCAGCAGGCGGCCGTCGCCCGCGACGCGGACCGTGCGGATGCCGGTCCGCAGCTGGTAGCTGCCGACCTTGCGCCCGCCCACCGAGGCGGTGAGCTTGACCGGGTAGAGGTACGGCCGCGACGGCGTCCACAGCTTCGCGCCGGGCACCCGGATCGTGGCCGTGAGCGACCGCGTACCGCCTCCGGAGAGGGTGGCGCTGCCGAGGTTGAGGCGCCTCGAGCCGAAGCGGCCGGTGATGCGGACGCGCTCGGCCGATCCCTTCACGTTCTGGACCGTGGCCCTGACCTGCACGGACGTGGGCCGCAGCCGCGGGACCACCCGCACCGCCGTCCAGTCCACCCGGTTGAGGCGCTTGAGGTAGACCTCGCGCTGCATGCCCGAGTAGTTCCACCAGCCGCCGGTCGGCAGCCCGTCGGCGGTGCGGCCGGCGGGCGGGAAGTCGGTGTTGCGGTGCCGGGAGTCGACGCGGATTACCAGGCGGTTCGTGCCACGGCGCTTGATATCCCTGAGCCGCAGCTCGAACGGGATGTAGGCGCCGGCGTTGGAGCCCACGGGCTTGCCGTTGAGCCACACGCGCGAGCGGTAGTTGACGGACTCGAAGCGCACCGCCCACTCGAGTGCCTTGCTCGCCTCCGGCACCGTGAAGTCCTTGCGGTACCAGCCGACGCCGCCGATCATCGAGGCCGGCGAGTCGTCCCCGAGGTTCCACACGCTCGGCACCTTCACGCGGGCCCAGCCGGCCGTGCCGCGGCTCCGGTTCCAGCCGCTCCGGATCCCCCGGTTGCCGGGATCGAGGCGGAACAGCCACGTGCCGTCCATCAGGTACCGGCCCGACGGACCGTCGTGGTAGAGCGTCTTGTTCGACGGCTTGTCCGCGGCCGCCGCGCCGCCCGGCAGCGCCAGGAGGAGCAGTGCGAGGACGGGCAGGAGGAGTCTGAGGCGGCCGGGCATCCGCGGCATGAGAACACAGCGCCCGGCGGGAAGTCGCGCCGCTCCGGCGGCGGTCATCCGCATGACGCCTCGCCGGCGATCGGCTTCGAGATCGCCAGCAGCTCGACCCCGCCGCCGGTCAGCGGACCCTCGCGCCGCGCCTGCACGCACTGCACGACCGGCTGCGACGTCCCCGCCCGCCAGGCCACGCGGCCGGTGCCGCTGGCGCGCGTCATCGTGATCCGCATCGACGGGCGGTAGGTGAGGATCTGGACGTTGCCCGGGCGCTGGAGCTGCGCCACCCGCTCACGCGTCACCCGCGCGCAGGCCGGCTCGGCCGCGCACGCCGGCAGGCGCTTGAGCACGGCGTCGGCATCGCCCCGCGCCTCCGCGCGCACGACGTCGAGCACCCGCGAGCGCTCCGCCCCCGGCCCGGTCAGCGCGCGGGCGAGCAGGAAGGAGATGCCGAGAAAGACGAATGCCCCGAAGGCGATCGCGGTGACGAGCGTGACGCGGCGCACGGCCGCGGCACGCTATCCCGTCTCGTGGAAGTCGTCGCCCGAGAGCTCGAGAAAGCGCTCGACCGAGGCCTCCTGCTGCGCGAGCCGCTCGCCCGCGCGGCGCGCGTGCTCGGCCGCCTGCTCGAGGAAGTCCTCGAGGCAGCGCTCGGGGTCGTCGGGCAGCGGGTAGACGCGCGCCACGTCCTGTTGCGCGCACACGATCCCCATCGGCGGACGCCCCTCGGCGAGCGGGCGGGCGCTGCAGACGGCGGTGACCACGATCTGCTTCTCGGGCGCGACCAGTGCGGCCGGCAGCAGCCGGTGGGCGGGCAGGCGGACGTCGAGCTCGAGCCGGCGGTCGACGGCGACGCGGGTGCCCGCCAGATCCTCGAACGGCTCCTGCCACACCGCGAGCACCGTGTCGGCCGCCTCGAGTGCGTCGCGCAGCGCGCCGGCCTGCTCGGCGTAGAGCTCCTCGGCCTCGTCGCGGTCGCGCGCGGAGGCGAGATCCAGGTCGCAGGGCACGCGCAGCAGCTCGTCCGGCCCGACCGCGCTGCCCGCGCCGCGCTGGCCGTGCGTGATGTAGGTCTGGATCGTGCCCAGATCGCGGCGGCCGTGGAAGACGATCGTGAGCGCGTCGCACAGCGGCAGCCCACCGACCCTGAGCGCGACCGCAGCCGCGGCATCCTGGTCGATCAGGGCCCTGCGAAGGAGGTCGTCGGCGTGGTCGTCCATGTCCTTTTATCGGCTGCTCGTCCACTGATTGTTACCGACCGGCTGGACAGTGGATAGCCTCCGGCCCGTGAAGCTGCTCTACAAGCCCTTCGGGCTGATCCTCGGAATCATCGGCGGCCTGCTCGGCAAGCAGCTGTTCGACTACGTCTGGACGAAGCTCGACGACGAGGAGCCGCCCGAGGCGACCACGATGGAAGCGACCTGGCCGAAGGTCCTCGCGGCCGCCGCGGTCGAGGGCGTCTCCTTCAAGCTCACGCGCGCCGCGGTCGACCGCTACGGCGCCAAGGGCTGGTACTACCTCACAGGTGCGTGGCCGGGCGAGAAGCGCCCGGACCCGGACGACTAGCCCCCGCTAGGCAGCAAGCTGCCTGGCTTGGCGCCTAGCCCCCGCCGCGGAGCACGAAGCCGCGCTCGGCGAGCGTCGCCAGCTGGTCCTCGAAGCGCCCGAAGTCGCGCGCCAGCAGCGCGTCGAGCGGCCGCCCCGCCGGCCCCTCGCGCCGCACCCAGCGCTGCAGCACCGGCGCGCCCGCCTGCTCCTCGGCCTCGGCCAGCAGGTCGAGCAGGATCGGCAGCTCCGGCCGGTGGTCCAGATCGCCGCCTACCACCTCGAGCGGGTCGGCGTCGAGCACGACCAGCAGCTCGTCGTCGTCGAGGCCCAGCAGCTCCTGCAGGCGCGCGGCGCTCAGAACAGCTGGTTCTCGCCGCCGAACACCTGCGACACGGAACCGTCGGTGAAGATCGAGCGGATCGAGTCCGTGAGGATGTCGGCGCAGGAGAGGACGCGAACGTTCTCCGGCGCGTCGGGGCGGATCGGGATCGTGTCCGTCACGACGACCTGCTCGAAGTTCGCCGACGCCAGGTTCTCCGCCGTGACCTCGCTGAACACCGCGTGGGTGGCGGCGGCGTAGACGCGCGTGGCGCCCTCGTCGATCACGGTCTGGGCGGCGGCCTTGAGCGTGCCGGCGGTGCCGATCATGTCGTCGACGAGCACGGCGGTCTTGCCCGCCACGTCGCCGATCACGTAGCCGATCTCGGCGACCTGCTGGGCGGGCCGCTCCTTGTTGAGGATCGCCAGCTCGGCCCCGATCTTGGACGCGAAGTTCTTGGCCAGCTTCACGCGCCCGGCGTCCGGCGAGACGACCACGAGGTCCTCGAGCCGCAGGTCCGCGAAGTACTGCGTGAGCATGAACAGCGCGGTCATGTGGTCGACCGGCTTGGAGAAGAAGCCCTGGATCTGGCCGGCGTGGAGGTCCATCGTCAGCACGCGATCGGCTCCGGCGGACTCGAGCGCACGGGCCACCAGGCGGGCGGAGATCGGCTCGCGCGGGGACGACTTCTTGTCCTGCCGCGAGTAGCCGAACCACGGCGACACCGCGATCACGCGGTGGGCGGAGGCGCCGACCGCCGCGTCGATCATCAGCAGCAGCTCCATCAGCGAGTCGTTCGGCGTCATGCCCAGCCGCGGGTTGCCGCAGGTGGGCTGGACGATGAAGACGTCGGCGCCGCGGATCGACTCCTGGTAGCGGCAGTAGACCTCCCCGTCGGCGAACGTCTTGAGCGTCACGCCGCCGAGGTCGACCCCCAGCTTGCTGCCGATCTTGGCCGCCAGCTCAGGGTTGGCGCGGCCCGAGAACAGCATCAGCTTCTTGCCGTAGGCAAGCTCGAGCGAGGTGGCCGGGAGGGGGTGGGGATCCAGCGCGCTCACCGCACGGCGGAGTGTACGCACGGGTGCCGACGTCGCGTTGGTTGTCACCGCTCTTTGCGAGGAGCGCGCTCGGCGTAGCCCTCGATGTTGCGCTGGCGCTCGCGCGCGATGCCGAGCGCCTCGGGCGGCACGTCGTCGGTGATGACCGATCCGGCGCCGGTGAAGGCGCCGTCGCCGATCTTCACGGGCGCGACGAACGAGGTGTGAACGCTGACCCGCACGCGCGCGCCGATCGTCGTGCGGTGCTTGTCGGCGCCGTCGTAGTTGGCGGTGATGGTGCCGGCGCCGATGTTGCTGCCCGCCCCGATGTCCGCGTCCCCGATGTAGGAGAGGTGCGGCACCTTCGTGCCCTCGCCGACCTCGCTGTTCTTGATCTCCACGAACGTGCCGGCCTTCGCCTTGTCGCGCAGCCGCGCCTGCGGCCGCAGGTAGGCGAACGGGCCGACCGAGACGCCGCTGCCGAGCTCGGCGCCGTGCAGGTAGGAGTGGACGATGCGGGTGTCGTCGCCGGCGACGGTGTCGATCAGCGTCGTCAGCGGCCCGACCTCGCAGCGCGCGCCGATCCGCGTCGCGCCGCGCAGGAACGTCCCCGGCTCGACGATCGTGTCGCGGCCGATCTCGACCCCGACCTCGATCAGCGTGCTGGCGGGGTCGACGATCGTGACCCCCGCGAGCGCGTGCGCGCGATGGATGCGCTCCTGGGCGAGCCGCCGCACGTGCGCGAGCTCGACGCGCGTGTTGACGCCGAGCGTGAGGGCCGCGTCGGTCACCACGTGCGCGCCGATCGCCTTGCCCTCGGCGCGCAGCAGCGGCAGCACGTCGGGCAGGTAGAGCTCGCCCTGCGCGTTGTCGGCGCGCAGCGCCTTCAGCGCCTCCAGCAGGTCGCCGCCCGCGAACGCGTAGATGCCCGTGTTGACCTCGCGGATCGCCTCCTCCGCGGGCGTCGCGTCGCCGGGCGTCTTGGTCTCGACCACCCGCTCGACGCCGCCCTCCGCGTCCCGCACGACGCGCCCGTAGCCGCTCGGGTCCTCGAGCTCCATCGTCGCCATGGTGGCCGCCGCGCCGCTGCCCTCGTGAGCGCGCGTGAGCGCGGTGATCGCGTCGGCGGTGATCAGCGGGACGTCGCCGTAGAGCACGAGCACCGTCGTCCCGGGGTCGATCTGATCCGCCGCCGAGCGGACCGCGTCGCCGGTGCCGTTGGGCTCCTCCTGGATCGCTACCTCGACGTCCTCGGGCAGCGCGTCGGCGAGCGCGCGCTTCGGCCCGTCGACGACCACGATGCGGCCGGCCCCCGCCTCGCGCGCCGCGGCGATCGGCCACTCGATCATCGTGCGCCCGCACAGCGGATGCAGCACCTTCGGTACCGCCGAGCGCATCCGGGTCCCCTCGCCCGCGGCAAGGATCAGGACGGTGGGAGCGGTCACCGGGGCATCGTAGTATCGGCCTCGCCCTGGGGGGTCGTCTAATGGCAAGACACCGGTTTTTGGTGCCGGGTATCGGGGTTCGAATCCCTGCCCCCCAGCTAGCCCGCCGTGTGGAGGACGTACCACTCGACGAAGCGCGAGCAGCGCCCGTCGGAAGCGAACGTCAGCTGCCAGAGGTTCGAGAACACCGCGCCGTCGCTATAGCGCGTCTCGCCGGTGGCGATCACCTCGTCGCCGGCGATCAGCGCGGGGGCGTACTCGGCCTCCCACGTGCCGGGCTCGTCGCGCTCGGCCAGCCATGAGTCGGCGACGGCCTGCGCGCCGTAAGCGGCTCGTCGTACGGGTGGTACGCGTAGGAGACGTCGTCGGTGAACAGCGCGACGATCGCGTCGCGCTCGTAGCTGCGCCAGGCGGCGACGTAAGCATCGAGCCAGGCCTGTACCTGGACCTTCGTCGGCATGTCGGCATCACACCAGGATCCGGGCGCTACAGTGGCGCCGCCCATGCGCGCCCGCCACCTCGCCGCCGCCCTCGGAGCGGCCATCCTCGCGGGCATCGCGCCGGGCACGGCGCTCGCGGGCGACCCGATCATGCCGCTGCCCGAGCTGCGGCCGGGCATGGAGTGCACGGGCTACTCGGTCATCCGCGGTACCGACATCAGCTCCTTCGACGTCGAGATCGTCGACGTCCTGTCGGGCGACGCGTCGGGCAACGACGGCCCGCGGATCCTCGTCCGCGTGTCCGGCCCCGCGATCGACCGCACCGGCGTCGGCCCGGGCTTCTCGGGCTCGCCGATCTACTGCGACGGGAGGAACGCGGGCGCGATCTCCGAGGCGATCGGCGAGTACGGCGGCAAGACCGTGCTGGCGACGCCGATCGAGGAGATCCTCTCCAACCCGCCCGACGCACCGCGAGGGAAGCCGATCGCGCGCCAATCGCGCGTCGGGCGCGTGCTGCCGCTGGCCGAGCCCCTGACCGTGTCGGGGCTGAGCGGCGGGATCGCCGCGCGGCTGGCGCGCGCGGGCGCACGACACCCGGGCCGGCGCCAGGTGCTCGTCGCCCCCACGCTGCCGCTCAACCCGTTCCCCGCCGCTCCGCCGCGGCCGGGCTCGGCGATGGGCGTCGGCTACTCCTCGGGCGACCTCGCGGTCGGCGCGGTCGGGACGGTCGCCTACGTCGACGGCGACCGGGTGTGGGGCTTCGGCCACCCGTTCGAGAACTCGGGCCTGCGCTCGCTGCTGCTGCAGGACGCCTACGTCTACACGGTCATCTCGAACCCCAACGCGGGCGACGACACCGGCTCGACCTACAAGCTCGCCGCCGTCGGCCACGACCTCGGCACGATCTCCAACGACGCGAGCGCCGCGGTGGTCGGCCGCACCGGCGCGCCGACCCCGACCATCCCGGTGCGGATCCACAGCGAGGACGCCGACACCGGCAAGCGCGACACGCTGGCCGCGAGCGTGGTCGACGAGACCGACGCCGGGACGCCGACCGGCAGCTCCGCGCTGGCGTTCGTCGGGCCGCTCGCGCTCGCCCAGGGCGCCTCGGAGGTCCTGCGCAGCGCGCCCGGCAAGCTGATCGGCAGCGTCTGCTTCCGGATCGCCGTGCGCGAGCGGAAGAAGCCGTTCCGGGTCTGCAACCGCTACGCCTCCGCGCTCGCGCCGTCGGACCCGGAGGCGGGCGCCAACATCGTCGCCGCGGGCGGCGCCTCCGACGCGCTCTCGGCGCTCACCGAGCTCGACGACTACAAGCCGCGCGGGCTGCACGTCACCGAGTTCACGGCCGGCGTGACGCTCCACCGCGGCCTGCACCAGGCGTTCCTGCGCCGCGTCGACCTGCCACGGACGGTGCGCGCCGGCCGCCGCGTGCGCGCGCGCTTCCACCTGCAGGTCGTGCGCGGCCCGCGCGTCACCCGCACGGCCCGGATCCGCATCCCCCGCAGCCTCAGCCGCGGCCGCCACCGGCTGACGTTCGTCGGCCACGACGTCGACGACCCCGACTCCGACCTGTTCGGCGCGCTGATCGACACGATCACGATCGGCGACGAGGACTCGGGCGAGGGCGCCGGCAGCGAGGGCGCGCGCTCGCTCGCCCAGCTCTCGCGCCGGATCAAGCGCATCCAGCGCTACGACGGCGTCCGCCTGCGCGCCGGCGGCCGCGCGACGCGCGCCTACCGCGACCCGCTGCTGCGGATCTCGGGGCGCACCTCGAAAGTCGTGCGAGTCCGCTAGGCGCCAAGCCAGGCACCTTGGTGCCTAGTGGGGGGGGCGGTAGGCTCGCGCCATGCCACCCGTCGTCAAGCTCCACCGCTGCTCGAACACGTGGGCCAAGTTCGGCCCCCACCCGTGCTGGAAGGTCCAGAAGGCGCTCGACGAGCAGGGCATCGAGTACGAGATCGTCAAGGGCCCGCTCCGCCGCGGCAAGCGCGACGAGCTCGAGCAGCTGAGCGGCCAGCGCAAGTACCCGGTGCTCGAGCTGCCCGACGGCGAGGTCTACCGCGCCGAGTCGGACGAGATGGCCGCCCGCATCGCCACGGGCGGCCTGGGCCGGGCCGGCGGCGCCGCCTAGGGCCTAGCCCCCCGCTAGGCACCAAGGTGCCTGGCTTGGCGTCTAAGCGGCGGCGGTCACGCCGAGCTCGCTCGCGACGGCGTCGAGCGCGTCGGAGATCGCGGTCGCGGCCGTGTCGACGTCCTCGCGCGTCGCGATCAGCGGCGGCGAGATCGCCACGCCGTCGCCGAGCGGGCGCACCAGCACGCCGTGGTCGCGGGCGTGGGCGAACACGAGCTGGGGCGCCTTCGGCTCGCGCATCAGCACCTCGCCGGTCAGGCCGACCGCGCCGAGCGCGCCGATGCCCGCGCGCACCTCACCGACGAGCGCGTGCGACTCGAACGGGCGCAGCGCGTTCGCGATCTCGTCCTGCAGCTCGAGCCCGCGGGCGAGCAGGCCCTCGCGCTCGATGATGTCGAGGTTGGCGAGCGCGACCGCGCAGCACGTCGGGTGGCCCGCGTACGTCGGCCCGTGGCGGAACCACGGCGGGTTCGGCTCGTCCCAGAACGGCGCCGCGATCGTGCCGCTGACGACGAGGCCGCCGAGCGGCAGGTACCCGCTGGTGACGCCCTTGGCGAACGTGATCATGTCCGGCTCGATGCCCCAGCGCTCGGGGCTGAACCACTCGCCGAGGCGGCCGAAGCCGGCGATCACCGCGTCGACCACGTGCAGGACGCCGGTGCGCTTGCAGAGCGCGTCGACGCCCTCGATGTAGCCCTCGCGCGGCTGGTGCACGCCGCCGGCGCCGATCACCGGCTCGACGAACACGGCCGCCACGCGGTCGGCGCCCACGCGCTCGATCTCGGTCTCGAGCGCCTCGAGCGAGTCGTGCGGCACCTGCGACGCGTTGGGGTCGAGCGGGCCGACGTCGACGCGGTTGGCGGGGATGCCGCCGAGGCTCGTGCCGAGGCCGTGCGTGCCGTGGTAGCCCTGCGAGCGCGAGATCAGGTGCACGCGCTCGGGCTGGCCGATGGCGGCGAAGTAGCGCCGCGCCAGCTTGGCCGCGGTGTCGATCGAGTCGCCGCCGCCGCTGGTGAGGAAGATGCGCGGGTCGTCGACCGGGGCCAGGTCGGCGAGGCGGTCGGTCAGCTCACGCGCTCGCGGGTTGCTGAACGCGCCGAAGGCGCCGTAGGTGGCGAGCTCGCGCATCTGCGCGGCGGCGGCCTCGGCGAGCTCCTTGCGGCCGTGGCCCACGTTGACGTTCCACAGGCTCGCGGTGCCGTCGAGATAGCGGCGCCCGTCCTCGTCGGTCACATGGACGCCGTCGCCGCTGACGAGCGTGAGCTCGGCCGAGCGGACCGCGTGCATGTCGGCGAACGGATGCCAGAAGCGGGAGTCGGAAGTGGCCATAGGGCCACGCTACCCAACGCCCTCGGGCCTGAGTGTCACAAGCTGGACGCGCCGCTCAGCCGGAGCGGTGGAATCGGTAGACCACACCGGAGGGAGCCAGCGCGGCCTCCTCCACTTTCGGCACCGCGGCGCTCAGCACGCCGGCGAAGCTGTCGGTGCTCGCCGCGATCAGCTCGAGCAGCCGCTCGACCGGGGTCGGCTCCGGCTGCACCCCGTTGGCGTAGTCGGTCGCGTAGCCGATCAGGGCGAACGGAAGCTCCGCCTCGCCGGCCAGCACGGTCTCGGGCCCGGCGGTCTGGGAGACGGCGGTGACGCCGGCCTGGGCGAGCCCGCGGATCTCCGCCTTGGTGTTGAAGCGCGGGCCGTCGACGTGGCCGTAGCAGCCGCCGTCGCGCATGGTCACGCCCGCCTCCTGCGCGCCGGCGAGCAGCGCGCGGCGCAGCTCGGGCGAGTACGGGTCCTCGTAGATCCAGTGGCCGCGGTCGTGGTGGCCGGGCTGGTTGTGGAACGTGCACAGCGACCCGTCGGGCAGGCGGTTGGCGAGGAAGTGAAGGTCGTCGAAGCAGATCAGCGTGCCGAGCTCGATGCCGGGATCGACCGCCCCGCATACGGTCACCGACAGCACGGCGTCGGCGCCGAGTTGCTTGAGCGCGGCGAGGTTGGCCTGGTGGGTCACGTGGTTCGAGAGCCGCAGGTGGCCCTCCTCGTGGCGCGCGACGTGAAGCACCTCGGCGCCGGCGTACGTGCCACGGGAGACGAACCCGTCGCCCCACATGGTCGCCACCGGCTCCGGCCCGGTGCCCTCGAAGCCGGGTAGCGAGTAGGTCCCCGAGCCGGTGATGATCCCCAGCTGCATCGCCCCCGGAGCCTAGTCTCTGCGGCGTGGCCTGGGTCGCCCGCAACTTCCTGATCGCGCTGGGGTGCGCGGCGGCCGGGTTCGTGATCGTCGCGCTGGCCGGCGCGGTGGGCCTGCGCGCCGCGGGCCAGGACCCGATCGAGATCGGCGAGTACGTGTTCACGCTCGTGCTGTTCGGGTGGCTGGCCTGGCCGCTCTACATGGGCGCCCTCTCCCTGCTCGCGCGCCGCGGGCGGTTTCGCCTGTGGGCGCTCGTGCTGTGCCCGCTGCTCGCGATCGCGCTGACGATCGGGAACCTGGGGCTGGACGTGCCCGAGGTGCAGGCCACCGACGTCGCGTGCGTGCTGTTCGCGCTGCTGGTTCGCCCCTCGAGTCCCGCGCGGGAACGGGACCCAGTCCCGGCCTGAGGTTGAGTCCGCGGCCTCTTGGTCGCGGCGCCTGAACGCGATGTCGTGTGAGCATGCGCGATCAGCGGGGTCAGACGACGGCGGAGTACACGGGGATGCTGCTCGTCGTCGCCGTCGTCATCGGCGCGCTGATGGCCAGCGGCGTCGGCGGCGCGATCGCCGGGCGCGCCATGGACGCGGTGTGCCAGATCGCCGGCCAGGGCTGCGCGGGGGGCGGCGGCGAGACGACCAGCGCGAGCGAGCTGCAGAGCCGGCTCGGCGACCTCGCGGGGCTGGTCAACGGCTCCGGCGGCGCGATCGCGGACCTCGCCGCGCAGGCGCAGGCCGCGATCGACCGCGGCGACCTCGACACCGCGCGCACGCTGATCGAGCGGCTCGAGTTCTACCGCGAGCTCTTCGAGTCCGGCCCGCGCGGCCAGACGCTGGCGGCCCTCGTCACGCCGAGCGCCTCCGAGTTCGCCGACCTGATCGACCAGGGCACGATCCAGGCGGACGACGACGACACGAACCGCCGCTACTTCCAGGTCCCGCCCGCGCCCGGCCAGGGCATCCTCGTGATGGACCTGTTCATCCCCGGCGAGAACGCCGGCCCGCTCAAGGGCGACGGCCGCGACTTCGAGAACCCGCTGCGCAACCCGGATCTCGAGGAGACGGATTCGCGGGTGATGATCATCATCGACCGCGAGACGGGGCGCGGCGAGATCGTCCAGACCCAGAGCTGCACCGTCTCCGTGTTCGGCGCGGGCTTCTGCAACGAGGCGCGGCCGATCGGCATCAACGGCGACCTCGGCCTGATCGAGAACGACCCCGACAACGACGCCACCGGCGAGGGCATCAACCTCGACGTCGTCAACAACTACAACGTCAGCGCGGACGGCGACGGCATCCACCTCGACTACGAGTCGCGCAACAGCGTCTCGCCGATCCCGGCGATCAGCGGCGACGTCACGTTCCAGCCCGACGGCGACGGCGACCTCTCGATCACCCACGACGACCGCGACAACTTCCCGGCCTACGCGACGTACCAGTACGAGCCCGGCGAGCCGGATCACGTCATCGAGCACAACGAGGCCGGCAGCCCGATCGAGCTGATCACGCCGCCGGACCTGCCCGACCTCCCGAACCTGCCAGATCTGCCGGGCCCGCTGCCGGATCTCCCGGACCTCCCGAACCTGCCGCAGCTCCCGCACCCGCCCAACCCGCCGAACCTGCCCGATCTCCCCGACCTGCCGGATCTGCCGGACCTGCCCGGTCCCCTGCCGGACCTCCCGAACCTGCCCAACCTCCCGGACCTGCCGGGATGACGGGTATGCGCATCCCCATGCTCCTGCTCGTGCTCGTCGCGCTGCTCGTTCTCGCCGGCTGCGGCGGCGAGCGCGCCAAGCGGGCCGAGGCGCCGACGGCGCCGAAGGCGACGCCGGTCGTGACCCCGGACCCTGCCGCCGGCAGCTTCCCGGATCGCCCGCAGGTGATCGAGAAGTTCTCGGACCCCGGCTCGGGCTGGCCGCGCGACGGCTATCGCGACGGCGCGTTCGTGCTCCCCGCCCGCGGCTCCGGTGCCGTGCTCGCGCCGAAGCGGATCGTGCCCGCCACCCGCGGCACGCTCTCGGAGGTCGTCGTCGAGCCGCCCGCGGGCGGCGCGGCGGGTCTGCTGTGCCGCGCGTCCGACGACGGCGGCACCGGCTACGGGCTGCTGCTCGGCGCCGACGGCAAGGTGCAGCTGCTGCGGCTCGAGGCGCGGCAAGGTGCGCGAGATCAAGCAGCACCGCCTGACCCCGAACGAGCGCAGCGACCGCGGCAAGCCGTCGCTGCTGCGCCTCGGCTGCGGCACCGGCCAACCGGGGCAGCCGCTGACGCTGATCTACTCGATCAACGCGACGCCGTTCGGCTACGTGACCGACCGCGAGAGCATCGATCCCGGCCGCACGGCGCGGGTCGGCCTGCTCGCGCGCGACGGCGCCGCGCGCTTCGACGACTTCGCGCTCTACCTGGCGACCTGACGCGGCACGGTCACGACGGGGATGCCCCCGGCGTCGCGCACCGCCTTCGGCGTCACGCCCGGCAGCTCGCCGACCGTGCGGTACATGATCGTCAGCGGGTCGAGCCCGGCCGCCGCCGCATGCTCGGGGTCCAGCCGCTCGACCAGCGGCTTGGAGGCGAGCAGCGCGCCGTCGCGGGCGGACTGCTGGATGCGCGCGCACTCGTTCACCTCGTCGCCCAGCGCGGTCACCTCGAGCCGGCCGCCGGTGATCACCTGGCCGAGGTAGAGCGCGCCGCCCCAGTGCACGCCGGCGTTGATCTTGAGCTCGCCGCGCGGCATGCCGGGCGGGCACCACTCGACGATCTCGCGCCCGGCCTCGAGCGCCGCGGCGCAGGCGGCGGCGCGCGAGCCGGCGTGCTCGGCGAGGAAGAAGGCGGTGAGACCGTCGCCGGCGTGGCGGCCGACGATCCCGGCGCGGGTGATGGCGGCCTGGTCGGCCTCGGTCATGAAGTCGCGGATCAGCTCGAACCAGCGCTGGCTCGAGAGGTGGCGGCCGAGCTGGGTGGAGGCCTGGATGTCGGCGAACAGGATCGCGGTCTCGTGGCGGGCGGGCGTGGAGCAGCTCAGCCATGCGGGCGAACATGGCCTGGTTGCCGCGGGTGATCAGCGAGACGATGCTGGCCGGGGCGGCCGGGAGGTAGAGGATCACCCAGCCGATGTCGTCGGGCAGCGCGAACGTGACGCAGCGGGTCTGGGCGGGCGGCGCGTCGGGCTGGAGGTAGGTGAGCTCGTCCCACCACAGCGGCTGCGGATCGCGCGGCTCGAGCGGGCCGAGCTCGCGCGCCTGCTCGTCGGGCAGCATCGCGCGGATCGCGTCCACGCCGCCCGGCGTGTCGTGCGCCATCAGCGGGATGTTCATCCGCAGCCAGCGCAGCGACGCCTCGGGCGGCACCATGCCGTGCAGCTCCGAGACCCGGATCTCGACCGCGTGGCGGCCCAGGCCGAGCTCCTCCAGCGAGCGGTTGCCGGCGAAGAAGCGGAACTGGCTCGTCAGGTAGGCGAGCCGCCACTCGCGGTCGTAGACCTCCGCCGCGCCACCGGTCGCCTCGAGCTCCTCGGCGACTCCGGACAGACGCGGGTCGGTGATCACCGGTCCTTCGTGCCTCGCCGTACGCGCCCGGCGCCGGCGCCGGCCTCGCTGGCGGGCCCCTGCGGAGAGGCGATGCCGAGCACGCGCATCGCCTTCAGGCCGAGGCCGAGCCGCTCGCGGCCGTCGGTGGAGCCGACGTCGAGGCCGGAGAGGTCACGCACGCGCTCGAGCCGATAGCGGACGGTGTGGCGGTGGGTGTAGAGCCGCTGGGCGGTGCCGGCCACGTTGCCGTCGCACTCGAGGAACGTCTCCAGCGTCTGCACCAGGTCGGTCTCGTACTGGGCGTCGTAGGCGACGAGCGGCTGCACGGTCTCCGTGTAGAAGCGCTCGAGCTCGGCAGGGTCCTCGCTCATGGCGGGGAGCAGGAGGCGGTAGGCGCCGGTGTCCTCGAAGGCGAGGACCTGGAGCGGGTCGTCGATGCCGGCTGGGCGGGTCTCGGCCACGTTGGCGGCCAGCAGCGCCTCGTTGCCGGCGCGGTAGAGGTCGACGGGGTCGAGCGCGACGCGCGAGTGGCCGACCGCGAACGTGAAGCCGTGCAGCGAGCTCTGGAGCTCGCGCGCGATCGCCTCCGCAACGCGGCGGACGCCCTCGTCCTCCGCCTCCGGGACGAGCACGACGACCTGGCCGGCGCTCTCGGCCTGCGAGGCGATGACGGCGGCGAGCGAGCCGGGCGCGCTCGTGCGGGCGGCGCGCTCGGCGGCGGCGAGCACGCGGGCGCGCCAGTCGTCGTCGCTGGGCGCGAGGTGGTGGGCGCGCACGACGATCACGGCGCCGCCGTGGGCGAGGTCGATCCCGAGCTCCTCGCCGCGGGCGACGAGGTCGCCGCGGTCGGTCACGTCGCGGCGCAGGACGGCTTTGAGGAAGGCGCCCTGGGCGGCCTCGGAGGCGCGCTCGGGCGCGCGCAGGCGCTCGACCTCGGAGGCGATCAGCGTGGTGATGACGCGCAGGAGCGCCTGCGGCGGCTCCTCGCCGGAGCGCGCCCGCAGGCGCAGGCGGCCGACCGGCTCGTCGCCGACGCGCAGCTCGTGCGTCTCGACGCCCGGGGCGTCGGCCATCAGCGACCGCTCGTCGGCGCTCGACCGCGCGGCGACCGCGAGCACGCCGCTCGAGCGATCGATGAGGATCAGGGAGGCGTCCAGCGCGCGAGCCGCGGCGCGCACGACCTCGGGGAGCCCGAGACCGCCCTCGACGGCCTGCGTGATGGCCTCGAGGGAGCCGAGGTCCGGCGCGGCCGCGACCTGGCGGGCCGGCTGGGACATCGGCTCTAGTCTAGATCTCGTCGTAGTACCAGAGGATCGCAGCGCCGAGCGCGCTCCCGGCGAGCGCGAAGGCCGCGAGGATGTAGAGGCTCAGGACGGTCGCCACGATGCGCTCCCACACGCGGGAGAACGACGTCCAGGCCGGCACGAGGACCAGCGCGGCCCACGCGATGACGGAGACCCCGGCCGCGGTTCCGGCGATGACATACGTGATCGTGTCGTTGCTCATCGGCCTTCAGTTTTGCGCACCGTCCCGATGACGAGCGCGAGCGCGCCCACGAGCGCGTAGATCGCGGTGGCGAGCGCGAGGCCGCCGATCACGTCGGAGAGGTAGTGCGCGCGCAGGTAGACGCGGCTCGCGGCGACCGCGGCGGCGAGCACGATCGCGATGGTCACCAGCGCCACACGGGTCGCCCAGTGGTGGCCGGCGCGGGTGAGGACGATCGCGCAGGCCACGTAGGCGATCGAGTAGGCGGCGTGGCCGGAGGGATAGGCGAGCCCCTCGGTGTGGGAGTGCTGGCCCGACGGGCGCGGGCGGTCGGTCGCGTCCTTGGCGACGTGGACCGCGACGTAGGTGAGCGCGTGGGCGAGGACGATCGCGGCGCCCTCGAGTGCGCGCCGGTGCCTCGCCGCCCAGATCGCGGTGGCGAGCACGACGACGGCGGTCACGACGTAGGAGCCGAGGTCCGTGGCGACGCGGATGACCGAGCCGAGCGCCGGCATGTACAGGGCGTCGGCGACATCGAACGCGTCCTGGTCGAGCCGGAGCGTGCCGGGCCCGATCAGCGAGGCGAGGCCGAAGAACAGGTAGGTACCGACGGCGGCCAGCGAGAGCAGCGTCGCGAGCTCGAGCCCGAACGTCGCGTGGTCGGCGATGAAGCGGGCGGGGCCGCGGACGCGGTGCCAGGCCGGGCTGCGCTCGAGCCGCTCCTGGACCTTGGCGCGGAACGCCTCGTCGCGGCGGTAGCGGAGCGCGAACCAGATCACGAGGCAGACGACGACGAGCCCGCTGAACGCGGCGGCGCCCGCGCCGATGTACGTCTCGACCTTGTCGAGCGACTGCCAGAAGAAGTAGCCGAGCAGGCAGAACAGCGAGCCCCACAGGCCGGCGCCGAGCACGTCGTAGGGGAGGAAGGTGCGCAGGCGGCATCTTCGACGCGCCGGCGATGAACGGCGCGATCGCCCGGACCAGGCCGATGAAGCGCCCGATCAGGATCGTGATGCCGCCGCGGCGCTCGAAGAAGTCCTCGACGTACCGCAGCCGCTCCTCGGTGATCTTCAGCCGCGGCCCGTGGCGCTCGAGGAAGCCGCGGCCGAGCCGGCGCCCAAGCGTGTAGGAGGTGAGGTCGCCGGCCACGGCGCAGGCCCAGACGATGCCGATCAGGACGTAGATCGAGATCTGGCCCTGGCCGGCGACGACGCCGCCGATCAGGATCGCGCTCTCGCCGGGCGCGACGAGCCCGACGAAGGCGCCGGTCTCGAGGAACGCGAGCGCGCCGACGAGCAGGTAGGTCCACTCGCCGAGCCTGGTTCCGACGTCCTCGATCAGCTTCGTGAGGTTCGGCGGCTCGACAACGCCGAAGCCCCACAGGGCGAGCGCGGCGACGGCGACCGCGCCGACGGTGAGCGTCGTGCGGCCGAGGTGCTGCCGCCTGACGACGAGGAAGACGGCGAGCCCGATGGCGCCCGCGAGCGGGAACAGGTGCATCAGCGGACGGCCGCCCACTCCTCGCCGACCGGCTCGGCGGCGAACGCGCGCGGCCACGCGCCGAGGGCCTTGCGCGCCCGGGCCGGGCCGTCCGCACCGAGGAAGAGGCCGACGACGGTCGGCCCGGAGCCGGAGACCATCGCGTGGTCGGCGCCCGCCGCACGGGCGGTGTCGAGCGCTCTGTCGATCGCGGGGCAGAGCGAGCGGGCGGCGTCCTGGAGGTCGTTGTGGATCGCGTGGATGTCGACGTGGTCCAGCGCCGCGTGCGGGCGGGTGAGGGCGAGGCGGTCGGCCTCGCGGTAGACGTCGGGGGTGGAGAGGGCGGCCTCGGCCGGGAGGACGAGCACGCCGAGGGGGGCGGGGTCGGGCAGGCGCGCGACGTGCTCGCCGGCGCCGGTCATCAGCACGCGGCCGGGGCGGAGGAGGCTGGGGACGTCGGCCCCGAGCCGCGGGCCGAGCTCCGCCGGCACGGGCAGGCCGGCGGCGTGGGCGAGGAGGCGGAGCGTGGCGGCGGCGTCGGAGGAGCCGCCGCCCATCCCGGCGGCGACCGGGATCCGCTTGTCGATCGTCAGCCGCTGCGGCGGCCCGTCCCAGCCGGTGTGCTCGCGGAACAGCCGCAGCGCGCGGCCGGCGAGGTTCGGCCCCTCGACGCCGGGGCAGACGACCTCGTCGCGCTCGGCGGGCTCGAGGGTGAGATCGTCGGCCAGCGAGAGCGCCTGGACGACGGAGACGAGCGGGTGCAGCCCGTCCTCGCGCGGGGTGCCGACGAAGAGGCAGAGGTTGACCTTGGCGGGTGCGCGGGCGCGGAGCGTCATCGCAGCGCCTCGTACAACTCGCGCCATTGCTCCGGCCCGAGCGTCTCGGCCCGTGCGTCGGGGACGAGGCCGAGGGATTCCAAGGCCGCCCGCACGCGGACCCGGTCCATCCCCGCCAGCGCGAGCGAGCCCGGCAGCGCCTTCCTCCGGTGCGCGAAGCCGGCACTGACCAGCGCGCGCAGCGCCGGCTCGGGCGGCGGCGCCACGCGCTTCAGCCCGACGAGCACCGAGTCGACGTTCGGGACCGGGTGGAAGACCCGCCGCGACACCGGGCGCAGCACGCGCACCTCGCACGCCAGCTGGGCGAGCACGGACGGCGCGCCGTAGGCGGAGCTGCCGGGCTTCGCCGCGAGCCGCTCGCCGACCTCTCGCTGGACCATGGCGACCTGGGTCATCGACGCCGGGGAGCTCCTCGACGACGCGCAGGATCACCGTCGCCGCCACGCCGTAGGGGAGGTTGGCGACGACCTTGGTCGGGGCCGGCTGCAAGGCGCCCAGGTCCAGCCGGACGGCGTCGCCGAAGTGGAGGGTGGCGTTGGGGAACGGGTCGAGGGCGTCGCGCAGGGCGGGCTCGAGCCGGCGGATCGATCTCGACGACGTGGACGTGAGGCGACGCGGGACGCCAGGTACTCGCTCAGCACGCCCAGCCCTCCGCCGACCTCGAGCACGACGTCGTCCTCGGCCAGCGCCGCCTCGCGCCCGATCACGTCGAGCAGGTTCGAGTCGATCAGGAAGTTCTGCCCCAGATCGCGGTTGGGGCGGATCCCGAACGCCTTGAGGCGGCGCAGGCTCGGCTGCGCCGGGAGCCCGCTCACCAGCCGAACAGGCGCGCGGCGTTCGCCTCGACCGCCTGCTCGAGCTCCTCGTAGGCGATCCCGCGCCGCTCGGCGATGAAGCGCGCGGTGTGGACCACGTACGCGGTCTGGTTGCGGTGCTTGCGCACGACCTGCGGCGTCAGGTACGGCGCGTCGGTCTCCACCAGCAGGCGGTCGAGCGGGACGCGCGTGGCGGCGTCGGCGAGCTCGGTCGACTTCGGGTAGGTCACGTTGCCGGCGAACGAGATCCACCAGCCGCGCTCGAGGCACTCGTCGAGCCGGTCGGGCATCGAGAAGCAGTGCATGACGACCTCGACGCCCTGGGCGCGCGTGGCGAGCGTGGCGACGGTGTCGTCGTCCGCCGCGCGGGTGTGGATGACGAGCGGCTTGCCGGCCGTCCGCGCGACCTCGATCTGCGCGAGGAACGCGCGCTCCTGGTCCTCGCGCGGCGCGCGGTCGCGGTAGTAGTCGAGCCCGGTCTCCCCCACCGCGCGGCAGAGTCGTGTCCCGGGCGAGCTCGGCGAGGTCGGCCGCGGCGGCGTCGTCGAAGTCGTGGGCGGCGTTCGGGTGGCGCCCGACCGCCGCGAACACCTCGTCGAACCGCTCCGCCGCGGCGAGCGCCGCGCGGTTGCCGTCCTCGTCCATCCCGATCGTGAGGATGCGCTTCACGCCCGCCGTCGCGCGCCGCCGCCACCAGCTCGTCCTCGGGCGCGGGGCCGTGGTCGAGGTGGGTGTGCGAGTCGATCACTGGCCACCTGGGCTTGGGGAAGAGCGGCGGGAGCTCGCCGATCGAGCCGCCGCCGGAGCCGTCGCCGAACTCCGCGGCGCTCAGCTCGAGCCGCTCGTCGCCGAGCGCGGCCAGCAGCTTGCCGGTCGACTCCGGCATATAGGGCGAGAGCAGCACGGTCAGCGCGCGCAGGCCCTCGGCGAGCGAGCGCAGCGTGGTCTCGAGCTCGGCGGCCGCGTCCGGGGTCCTTCGCCAGCTTCCACGGCGCCTTCTCCTCGACGTAGCGGTTGAGGCGCCGGACGCGGGCCCAGATGCGGTCGAGCGCCTGGGTGATCTCGGCGCGGTCGAGCAGGCTCGCGACCTCCGCGGGCAGGCCGTCGAAGTCGGCGGCCAGCTCGGGGTCGACCGCGACGTCGGGGACCTTGCCGTCGCAGTAGCGGCCGATCATGTTCAGCGTGCGGCTGGCGAGGTTGCCGTACTCGTTGGCGAGCTCGGACGTGTAGCGCTCGCCGAAGGTCGTGGTGGAGACCGAGCCGTCGAGCCCGAACGAGACCTCGCGGAAGCAGTAGTAGCGGAGCGCGTCGGTCCCGAACTGGTCCATCACCTCGAACGGATCGAGCACGTTGCCGAGCGACTTGGACATCTTGTGCTCCTCGCCCGACGCGTCCTTCATCAGCAGGAAGCCGTGGATGAACAGGTGCTCGGGCAGCGGGATGCCGGCGGCGAGCAGCATCGCCGGCCAGAAGACGGCGTGGAACTTGAGGATGTCCTTGCCGATGACATGGAAGTCGGCGGGCCAGAACGTGTCGGTCTCGTCCTTGCCGTCGTGGGCGAAGGAGAGCGCCGTGTAGTAGTTGAGGAGCGCGTCGAACCAGACGTAGAAGACGTGCTCGGGATCCCACGGGACGGGCACGCCCCAGTTGAGCTTGGCGCGGGAAAGCGAGACGTCCTGCAGCCCGCCGGCGATGAAGGAGCGCGCCTCGTTGAAGCGCACCTTCGGGAGCACGAAGTCCGACTGGCCGTCGTAGAGCTGCTCGAGCTGCTCCTGGAAGGTGGAGAGGCGGAAGAACCAGTTCTCCTCGCGCTCGCGGTCGAGCGGGATGCGGTGGATCGGGCAGGTGTTGTCCGGGCCGATCTCGGCGTCGGTCTTGAAGTCCGCGCAGCGGGGGCAGTACCAGCCCTCGTACATGCCCTTGTAGACGTGGCCGTTGTCGTAGATGCGCTGCATGACCTCCTGGACCCGCTTGCCGTGGCGCGGGTCGGAGGTGCGGATGAAGTAGTCGATGCTCGCGTTGATGCGCGGCATCAGGTCCTGGAAGCGGGCCGCGTTGGTGTCGGCGAGCTCCTTGGGGGTGACGCCGGCGCGCTCGGCGGCCTGGGCGACCGGCTCGCCGTGCTCGTCGGTGCCGGTGAGGAAGAAGACCTCCTCGCCTCTCTGCCGCATGTGGCGGGCGAGGATGTCGGCGCCGATCGTGGTGTACGCGTGCCCGAGGTGGGGCGCGGCGTTGACGTAGTAGATGGGGGTGGTGACGTAGAAGGCCATCGGCGTGGCCTCCACGTTAGATACTCGGAGGCATGGAACGCTTCAACCTGCTGGCCGCATCCCCCGAGTACGACGACGCCGACCCCGAGGGCTATCGCGCGGGGATGGACCGCTTCGGCCCCAAGATCGGGGCCTCGCAGATCGGCGGATCGGTCTACGAGATCCCGCCCGGGCAGAGCATCTGCCCCTACCACTACGAGTATCCGGAGGAGGAGTGGCTGATGCCGCTCGACGGCGTCGTGATCGTGCGCACGCCCGAGGGCGAGGCCGAGCTGGGCTCGTTCGAGGTGGTGGCCTTCCCGCCGGGGGCGGCGGGGGCACACAAGGTGACCAACCGCGGCTCGGAGACCGTGCGGGTGCTGATGCTCTCGACGAAGCCCGAGGTGTCGGTGTGCGTCTATCCCGACAGCGACAAGGTGCTCGCGGTGTCGCCGGAGGACCGGCACCTGTCGCCTCGGTCGTCCGGAGTCGACTACTACGACGGGGAGGTGTGAGGTGGCCGAGCCGCTCGTGTTCGACACCGCGGTCGACCTCGCGACCGAGACCGCCACGCAGACGTTCGACGGGCACAAGCACGGCGTCAACGCCTCGTTCATGCTCGTCCACATGGAGCCGGGGCGGGGTCCCTCGCTGCACCGGCACGCCTATCCGGAGGTGTTCATCGTGGCCTCGGGGGAGGCGACGTTCACGGTCGACGGGGCCGAGGTGGTCGCGCGCGGCGGGGCGACGGTGGTCGTGCCCGCGGGCGCCGCGCACCGGTTCGAGAACACGGGCGACGTGACGCTCGAGCTGACGAGCATCCAGCCGGTCGCCGAGATGAAGACGGAGTGGCTCTAGCGCTCGGTGAACTCCTGTAGCTACGAGGCGTAGGGTCGACGGTGCGTGTCGGAACGTCTGGGCTGACCCGCATCCGGCACCTGCCTCCCAGAGCGAAGGGATTCACTCGTGATGGGACGGCTGATCTCGGCCCGCGTGCTGCGGGTCGTCGCAATATCTGCGCTGGCCATCGGCGCGATCGCCACGTGGGCGCTGGCGGCCGGCCCCGGCGGCTGGGGACGCCTCGGAACTGGGGCCACGTCCGGCTCGAAGTCGCTGAACCTGTCCGCTTCCGCGCTGGAGGTGTCCGCGGGGACCCTGTACGTCGGCGGCAAGTTCACCGATGCGGGCGGGATCCCCAACGCCGACCGCATCGCGAAGTGGAACGGCAGCAGCTGGAGCGCCGTCAGCTCGTCGACCGAACAGATCACGAACGGCGAGGTCTTCGCCATCGCCGTCGCCGGCGGCAAGGTCTACGCGGGTGGCACCTTCACGAACGCGGGAACCGGGGGCGCCGACAACCTCGCGGTCTGGGACGGCACGGGGTGGAAGCCGTTCTGCACCCCGCCCGCCACGACGATCGGGAACGTCAAGGCCCTGCAGGTCGTCGGACCGACCCTCTACGTCGGGGGAGACTTCCAGGACGGCGCGGGCATCGCGACCGCCGACTACCTGCTCGCGTGCGACCTGGCCTCCGGCACGCCGAGCGACACCACCGCGGACCCCGCCCATCCGTTCTCCGGCCCGGTGAAGGCGCTGACCGCCACAAGCGACGGGACGCTCTACGCGGGCGGACGGTTTCTCAACCTCGAGAACATCGAGGCCGCCGACAACGTCGCGTTCCTGCCACAAGGCGGGACGTGGCATGCCATGGGCTCGAGCGGCGGCGGGCCCACCTGCGGCTGTGCGCTGGACGCCTTCGTGCGCGGGCTGGCCAC
The DNA here is from genome assembly GCA_963722815.1 of uncultured Solirubrobacteraceae bacterium. Lineage (GTDB taxonomy): Bacteria > Actinomycetota > Thermoleophilia > Solirubrobacterales > Solirubrobacteraceae > DASQFQ01. Next base: position 26,394 of record CAVROM010000001.1, on the reverse strand, counting down.
CAACGGCACCGACGTCTTCGTCGGCACCGAGGGATCGGACGTCGCCGGCATCGCCCAAGCCGACCACGTGGCGAAGTGGAACGGATCGGCGTGGAGTGCTCTGGGCTCGAACACCGGTGGCACCGACGGGTGGTTCCCGACGGCGACCAACATCTACGGCCTCGCCAGCGTCGGCTCGAATGTGTTCGCCACCGGGACGTTCCAGAACGCGAACGGCGACCCGCGCGCCGACAACGTGGCGTGGTTCGACGGGACCGCCTGGCACCCGCTCGGGTCCAACGGCGCGGGCAACGGCCCGTGGGTCGGCGAGGGCTCGGCCGTCGCGCTCGTCGACCGGTTGGTCTATGCGGCGGGGAACTTCACCAGCGCCGGGGGTGACGCGCAGGCGCAGTCCGCTGCCTCGTTCTCGCTCACGCAGGTCATCGCCTACCCGACGCCGACGGTGACCCCAGGTCCCAGCGCGGTCCCGACGCCCACGGTGACGCCCAGCCCGACGCCAACCGCCGCCCCTGACACCACGGCGCCGAAGACGCGGCTCCGGAAGGCGAGGATCAATCAGGCGAAGCGCAAGGCGACCTTCTCCTTCGCGTCGGGCGAGCGCGGCTCGACGTTCTCGTGCAAGCTCGACAAGCGGAAGTTCAAGCCCTGCAGCTCGCCGAAGACCTACAAGAAGCTCAAGCCCGGCAAGCACGTCTTCCGCGTGAAGGCGCGCGACCGCGCCGGCAACGTCGACAAGACGCCGACGGTCAAGCGGTTCAAGATCGCGCGGCGGCGCTAGGCGGCTTCCTACGTCGCGCGGCTGATGCGGAACACGTGACCGTCGGGGTGGCGGACGTGGAACTCGCGGACGTTCCACGGCTCGTCGGTGGGCGGGTGGGTGATCTCAAGGCCTTCGGCGACCGCGCGCGCGTGCACGGCGTCGACGTCGTCGACCCAGATCGACATCCACGCGCCTCCTTCGCCGCGGCCGCCCTGCCCGTCGCGGCACAGGAAGATCTCGTTCTCGCCGGCGGTGACGGCGCCGAAGTCGACCGGCCCGCCGGGCGTCCCGCGCCAGTCGAACCCCTTGTTCCAGCCCAGCTTGCCGAACCAGGCGACGCTGGCCTCGACGTCCGTCACGTTGAGGATCGGGACGACCTGCTCGACGGTCACGCCGCCTTCCAGATCCCGAACACCACGCCATGCGGGTCGGCCGCGTAGGCGGCCCAGCCGGCCTCGCCGACCTGGCGCTCCGGCATGACCACCTTGCCGCCGGCGGCCTCGACCTCGCCCAGCGCGTCGGCGATGTCGTCGACCATGATCGTGCAGACCGCGTTCTGGGTGTGCGGGAAGTCGCTCGAGCGCATGATCCCGCCGTTGATGCCGAGATCCTCGTCGCCGGTGTTGACGAGCCAGTAGGTCTGACCCTCCCAGCTCTGGTTCTGCCAACCGAAGACGTCGCTGAAGAACTTCACCGACTGCTCGGGATCGTCGGAGAGGAACTCGAAGTGGACGACGCGCGGCACGTTGCACCCTCCTGTCTGCGGTACGGAAATCTCAACCTACCTGCGCCGACAAGTCCCGTCAGGCCGAGCACGAGGCCGAGCCAGACCGGCCAGGGGGCGACCGTCGGTGGAGGATGCGAGCGGGCGGCGACGGGGCGTGGCGGCGCATGGGGCCGGGCGGGGAAGGACCGGCGGCCCCCTCCCCGCGGCGCACTGGAGGGCGGCGGCGCGACGAGGGGCGGGGGTATGCGGCGGCCGCCGAGGAAGCGGAGCGGGTCGACGTACCCGAACCGCCGCCCTTCGCGGCGGACGCCGAAGTGGATGCCGCGCGCGCTGCGGGCGAGCGGCGCGCCGGCACCGACCGCCTCGCCCGCCCGCACGGCGACACGCGTGAGCGGGGCATAGGACACGCGCCAGCGCCCGCAGCGCACGCTCACCGTGCCCTCGCCCGCCACCCGGCCCGCGAAGACGACCCGGCCGGAGCACGCCGACCGGACCGCGCCGCGAGCCGGGAAGTCGACGCCCCGGTGCTGGCCGCGCGCGAAGGGATCGGCGCCCAGGTGGAAGAGGTGAGTCGGCGGCCCCGATACGGGCGGCAACCACGCGAGGAGCAGGGAGAGGATCAGGTGCACGCGGGCGACGTTAGGGCCGGAGCGTCCGGGGGCGGCCCGCGTGGGGTCAATCGGTGCGGTCTTGTGCGCCTTTCGTCACGGCTCGGTACAGATCGTTGGCGGCTCCGCCTGTGAGCTCGGCGACGATCGAGGCGGCCGGGCGCGGGCGGGCGCCGGCTTCGATCAAGCGCCGGACGGCGTCGACCGCGGCCGGGTCGGAGCCCGTGCGCGCCGGGGCGGCGCCGATGACCAGCACCACCTCGCCGCGCGGCGGCTCGTCCGCGTAGCGCGCCGCGAGCTCGCCGGCCACGCCCCGCACGACCTCCTCGTGCAGCTTGGTGAGTTCGCGGCAGACCGCGACCGGCCGCTCCGGATCCAGCTCGGCGAGCACCGCCAGCGAGGCGCCCACGCGGCGCGGCGATTCGAAGGCGACGAGGGTGTCGGGGGCGTGCAAGAGCGTCTCGAGAGGCCCGCGCTTACGGGGCAGGAACCCCGCGAACCGCCAGCGCTCGGCCGGCAGCCCGCTCGCCACGAGCGCCGCGATCGCCGCCGACGGCCCGGGCAGCACCTCGACCTCCAGCCCCGCGGCGATGCAGCCCGCGACGAGCACGTAGCCGGGGTCGGAGACGAGCGGCATCCCCGCGTCCGACACCAGCGCCACGACCGCGCCGTCGAGCATGCGGCCGACGAGCTCGGGCGTCCGCTCGCGCTCGTTGTGCTCGTGGTAGGAGAGGAGCGTCGCCTGGACGCCGTAGCGCTCCAGCAGCACGCGCGTCCGGCGGGTGTCCTCGCACGCGACGAGATCCGCGTCGCGCAGGGCGGCCAGCGTGCGCAGCGTGATGTCCTCGAGGTTGCCGATCGGCGTCGGGCAGACGACCAGGCGGCCGCTCACCCCGCCGCCTCCGGATCCGCCGCCAGCAACGCCGCGCCGATCATCCCCGAGTCCGCGCCGAACGCCGTCTCGACCACCCGCACCATCTCCTTCGCCGGCGACAGCGCGCGCCGCAGCATGACCTCGCGCGCCGGCTCCAGCAGCAGCTCGCCCGCCGCGATCACGCCGCCCCCGATGACCACGACCTCGGGGTTGAAGATGTTCACGAGGTTGGCGATCCCGACGCCGAGACGCTCGCCGATCACGCGCACCGCCGCGCTCGCCACCGCGTCGCCGTCGAACGCCATCTCCGTGATCATCGGCCCGGTCAGCGCCCGCCCTTCCTCGAGCGCGCGGCCGAGCGGCGTGTCCGGCTCGCGCGCCACCCTCAGCGCCGCCTCGCGCACGAGCGCCGAGCCCGAAGCGACCGCCTCCAGGCAGCCCCAGTTCGGGCAGTTGCCCTGGCACGGCGGGCCGTTGATGTCGACCACCATGTGCCCCATCTCGGCGCCCGCGCCCGCGAACCCGCGGTAGAGGCGGCCGCCGAGGACCAGGCCGCCGCCGATCCCCGTCCCGATCGTGAGCAGCGCGACGTCGCTGCAGCCCGCCGCCGCGCCCGCGCGCGCCTCGGCCCAGACCGCGCAGTTGGCGTCGTTGTCGACCTCGACCGGCAACCCGAGCCGCTCCTCCATCACCTCGGCGAACTTCAGATCCGCGAGCGGGAGGTTGACCGCCTGCACCGCCACGCCCGTGCGGCGGTCGAACGTGCAGGGGATCCCGAAGCCGACGGCCTTTACCTCCCCGTCAACCGCCTCGCTAGCCTCTTTGACCGCGTCGACCGCCGCGTCGAGCAGCGCGGATTGATCGATTCCGAAGACTTCGCGGCGCGTTCGGTGGTGAACGGTGAGCCGCTCCGGATCGACCGCTCCCGCCAGGAGCTTGGTCCCGCCCAGATCGACTCCGATCACACAGCGGGCAGGCACTTCGCGCACGATACCCGCCCAGCCATGGCCGACGAGAAGCCCACCTACACCAAGTACCGCTCCCGCCCCAAGTTGTTCAGCCGCGGGTCGGGCAACGGCGTGCGCGACCGGCTCGACGACCTGCGCGGCGGCGTCCCCCGCCCCGAGGACCCCGACAAGAAGCGGCTCGGCGAGCGCTTCACGTTCTGGCGCGTGCTCGGCTACGTCGCGGCGGCGATCGCGGGCTGGCTGTTGCTGAGCCTGCTCCTCTTCCTCATCTCCGCCCAGGTCGAGCGCCAGGGCGTCACGGAGTCGGCCGGCGGCGCGCTCAAGGACTCCGGCTACACGCTGACCTCGCCGAACACGATCCTCGTGCTCGGCTCCGACGCGCGCACGAAGGACTCCAAGGAGCCCGGCGCCAACAAGATCGGCCAGCCGTCGCGGTCGGACACGATCATGCTGATGCGCGTCGGCGGCGGGAAGTCGGCGCGCCTCTCGATCCCGCGCGACACGATCGTCGACATCCCCGGCCACGGCCGCGACAAGATCAACGCCGCGTACGCCTACGGCGGCCCCGGGCTCGCGACCAAGACGGTCTCCCAGTACCTCGGGATCGACGTCAACCACATCGTCGAGGTCAACTTCGCGAACTTCCCGGCCTTCATCGACGCGCTCGGCGGCATCAAGTACACCGGCGGGTGCATCGTCAGCAACATCAACGGCGGCCGCAAGAACGGCGGAACCACGCTCCGCCTGCGCCGCGGGACGCACCACCTCAACGGCGAGCAGGCGCTCGCGCTGGCCCGCACGCGTAAGAACGAGTGCAACACGCGCCAGAACGACCTCAACCGTGCCGCGCGGCAGCAGAAGATCCTGTCCGGCATCAAGTCGCGCCTGCTCAGCCCGGCGACGTTCTTCCGCCTCCCGTGGGTGTCGTGGCAGGCGCCCAAGGCGATCCGCTCCGACATGGCCGGCCCGGCGCTGCTCGGCCTGTTCGGCTCGATCGCGACCAGCTCCTCGCCGCCGCCCCGCGTCCTCCCGGGCGTGCCGGAGGGCAGCGGCCTGACCGTCCCGGACGCGGTCAAGCAGCGCGAGGTGCGACGCTTCCTGAAGGGCTAGTACGCCGAGCGCGTCACGCGCTCGAGCTCGCTCCGGATCGTCTCCCGGAGCTCGCCGTGCTCCTCGTCGCTGTACGGGTGCTCGGCGCGCACGGCGTCGGGGTAGCGCCACACCGGGCCGCCGCTCAGCTCGGCCGGCTCCCACTCGTAACGCGGATGGACGTGCGCGTGCAACAGCGGGAGCGAGTTGCCGAGCACCTCGTAGTTGATCCGGCGCGGATGGCAGGCGCGCTCGACCGCCTCGCCGAGCAGCGCCATGTCGAGCAGGAACGCCTGGCGCCGGTCGAGCGGGAGGTCGGTGAGGTGGTCGACGGACGGGTTCTCGCACAGGAGCAGCGAGTAGCCGGGCAGATGCTGGGTGTCGCCGATCACCGCGAACCCGCTCCGCATCCGCGCGATCACCATCGGGTTCTCGCCGCGGTGGGCGGAGCCGACCGGGTCGTCTCGCCAGTCCATGCCCCCGATGATCGCGGTTAGGCTCGCGAGGGATGATCGCCGAGCGGCTCAAGGCCGCGATGAACGCCCACGACATCGACGCGTTCGTCGCGCTCTTCGCGCCCGACTACGACAGCCGGCAGCCCGCCCACCCCGACCGCGCGTTCACCGGCAACGGGCAGGTGCGCGCGAACTGGAGCGAGATCTTCGCCGGCGTGCCGGACTTCCGCGCCGAGCTGCTCGGGCTCCTCGGCTGACGGCGAGACGCTGTGGACCGAGTGGGAGTGGAGCGGCACTGGTCTGCACATGGCGGGCGTGATCGTGTTCGGCGTCCGCGACGATCGCTTCGCGTGGGCGCGGCTCTATGTCGAGCCCGTCGAGCAGGGCGAGGGCATCGAGGCGGCCGTGCGGGAGATGACCGGCGACTAGTCGAAGAGCGCCGCGGCGAGCTCGTCGCGGTGCCAGCGGGCGTCGCCGTACGCGTGGGCGTTGGCCTGCGCGCGCTTGAGGAAGAAGTGCAGGTCGTGCTCCCAGGTGAAGCCGATGCCGCCGTGGACCTGGAGCGAGGACTCGGTGACGCGCGCGGCGCAGTCGGAGGCGTAGGCCTTGGCCACATGCGTTGCGATCCCGGCCGTCTCGGGCTCGTTGTCGAGCGCCCACGCCGCCCACAGCACGGCGCTGCGCGCGCCCTCGACCTCGAGCAGCATCTGCGCGCACGCGTGCGAGACCGCCTGGTAGGTGCCGATCGGGCGCTCGAACTGGGTGCGGTCCTTCGCGTAGGCGACCGCCATCTCCATCGCGCGCTGGCCGAGGCCGACCGACTCGGCCGCGGTCATGACCGCGATCGTGTGCCAGGCGCGCGAGAACGCGTCATGGTCGCCGGAGAGCTCCACTCCCGAAGGCCCGTCGAGCCGCACCGTCGCCATGCGCCGCGTGGTGTCGAGCGTCTCGGCCGGCTCGATCTCGACGTCGGCGGCGTCGACCACGAAGTGCCGGCCGCCGTCCACCGTCACCACGATCAGGTCGGCTGTCGCCGCGTCCGGTACCGCGATCTTCACGCCCCGCAGGTCGTCGCCCAGAGACGACCGCTCCGGGTCGCCGTATGTGTCCTCGTCCCACTGCGCGACCGTGCCGCGGCGACCGCCGTCCAACCGCCCCGCCTCGCCCGCGGCATCCAAGAGCAGCGCCGCCGCCCAGGTCGAGCTCAGCGGCGTCGGCGCGCACGCGTAGCCGAGCTCCTCGGCCACCACGGCCAGCTCCACCACCCCGAAGCCCGGCTCACGCACGGCGAGCTCCGGCCAGCCGAGCTGCACGATCTCGTCCCACTGCGCGTCGGTGAAGCCGCGCTCCTCCTCCAGCGCCAGCCGCCGGACCTCCTCCAGCCGATACCGCGCGCCGAGGAACTCGCGCGCCGTGCGCTTGATGTCCTGCTGGTCGTCGGTGAGGTCGAAGTTCATTTCGCGCGAGGGAGCCCGAGCACGCGCTCGGCGACGATGTTCTTGAGGATCTCGGTCGTCCCGCCCTCGATCGAGTTGGCGCGCGCCCGCAAGTAGCGGTAGGTCCACGGGTCGTCGACGAGCTGCGCGCGCGGCCCGGCCAGATCCAGCGCGAGCGCGCTCAGCGACTGGTTGACCTCGGCCCAGTGCCACTTGCCCAGCGAGCCCTCCGGCCCGGGCGCGCCGTGGGCCTGGAGCTTGGTGAGGCCCCGATAGGCGTTCAGCCGCAGCACCTGCGCTTCGGCGTAGAGCTGGGCGAAGCGCTGGCGGATGATCGGATCCTTCGCGGCGCCGGTCTCCCTCGCCCGCTCCATCAGCTCGCGCAGCGCGATCTGCACGCTCACCTGCAGAGCGAACGCCAGGCCCGCGCGCTCGTGCATCAGCGTCGTGATCGCCACCGACCAGCCGTTGTTCTCGCCTCCGACGATGTTCTCGTCCGGGATCCGCGCATCTTCCATGAACAGCTCGTTGAACTCCGCCTCGCCGGTGATCTGGCGCAGCGGGCGGGTCTCGACGCCGTCCTGCTCCATGTCCATCAGGAAGTAGGAGAGCCCGCGGTGCTTGGCCGCGTTCGGGTCCGTGCGCGCGAGCAGCATGCACCACTTGGACTGGTGGGCCATCGTCGTCCACACCTTCTGGCCCGTGACGACCCACCCGTCGCCGGACCGAACCGCCTTGGTCTTCAAAGAGGCGAGGTCGGAGCCCGACTGCGGCTCACTGAAGCCCTGGCACCAGATCTCGTCGGCCGACAGGATCGGCGCGAGGTAGCGCTCCTTCTGCTCGTCGGTGCCGTGGCCGATGACCGTTGGGCCGCCCATCGCGAGCCCGAGCGTGTTCGCCATCTGCGGTGCGCCGGAGCGCGCGACCTCCTCCGAGAAGATCGCCTGCTCGAACAGCGTGGCGCCGGAGCCGCCGTACTGCTCGGGCCAGCTCAGCCCCGCCCAGCCGCGCTCGTTGAGCTTGCGCTGCCAGGCGCGGCGAAACTCGAAGCCGGCGTCGTCACCCTCCGGCGTCGGCCCGGGATGGTTCGCTTCGAGCCAGCTCCGGACCTCGTTTCGGAACTCTTGCTCGCTCGGCGACAGGGTCAGGTCCATGGCGACGGGACGCTAGCGCGACTCCGCCGAGGATGAGCGCCAACCCCACGATCGCGGCGACCGTGATCTCCTCGTCGAGCAGCAGCGCGCCGTACAGCAGCGCCACGCCCGGCGCGAGATAGCTCACCAGCGAGGCGCGCCCCGCGCCGACCTCCGCGATCAGCCTGTAGAAGATCACGAACGCGAGCGCCGTCCCGACCACGCCGAGCGTGAGCATCGCCAGCGTGGCGCGGGTGCCCGGCAGCGAGGACGGCGCGGTGGCGACCGCCGCCGGCAGCGTCAGCACCGCGCCGACGAGGATCGAGATGAACGACACCGTCACCGAGGTCAGGCCCTTGTAGCGCTTGACCACGAAGCTGGAGAGCGCGTAGCAGGCGGCCGCGCCGACCATCGCGAGCGCGCCGAGGAACGCCCAGACCGAGTGCACCGACTCGACGCCCACGCACAGCGCGACGCCGCTCAGCCCCAGCAGCATCCCGCCGAGAGCTGAGGCGGGCACCTTCTCGCTCGGGTCGATCAGCGGCGCGAAGGCCGCCACGAACAGCGAGGCGGGCGCGATCAGGACCGCCGTCAGCCCGCTCGGGACCTCGAGCTCGCCGAACGTGATCAGGTTGAACGGGAGCGCGATCGCCACGGTGCCGAGCAACAGCGCGCGCCACGGCCGGGCGCGCAGCTCGGCATGGGCGGCCCGCGCCTCGGCGCCGCCGCCGCGCAGCCGCATCACCCCGTAGAGCACGACCGCGGCGAGCACGAGCCGCACCCACACGATCACGGCCGGCTCGAGGTCCTCGAGCGCGTACTTGATCAGCAGGTAGGAGCCGCCCCAGACGGCGGAGAGGGCGGCGAGGAGCCCGATCTGGCGTGGCGACATGACCCCAGTGTCACAGCGACCCGCCCCCGCCACCAATGAAGGTTCGGCGGGGTCGCTATCAGGCGCGCTTATGAGTCAGACGACTTGGAGGGCGCCGGCTTGGAGTCGGCCGACGGCTTGCTCTCCGACGACTTCTTCTTGTCCGCCTGCTTGGAATCGTGCTTGTCGGCGCCGTCGGAGGCGGACTTGTCCATCTCGCGCTTGCGCCGGGCGGTGCCGTAGTCGGTGTTGTAGAAGCCGGAGCCCTTGAAGTGCACCGCGATCGGGTGGAACACGCGCGTGACCGGCGCCCCGCACGTCTCGCACTCCGTGATCGGCGGATCCGAGATCCGCTGCATCACCTCGAAGAGATGCCCGTTCTCGCAGCGAAATTCGTAGATCGGCATGGCGGCCGAGTATAGGAGCGGAGTGCGGGTAATCAGGCCGCATGACCGACCTCTGGACCTTTCGCGACGACGTCGGCGCCGACCGCGCGGACCTCGACGGCCTCACCGTCGAGGCGGTGGACGGCAGCGTCGGCAGCGTGCAGGACGTCATCTCCGACATCGACGGCGCCTACCTGCTGATCGACACCGGCCCGCCGATCCTCGGCAAGACCGTGTTCCTTCCGGCCGGGCTCGTGACGGCGATCGACGTCGACAACGAGTCGCTGAAGGTCGAACGCACCAAGGACGAGATCAAGGGCGCGCCGGACTTCGATGCGGGGCTGGGCAAGGACCCGGCCTACCGCGAGGCGATCGCCCGCCACTACGGCGCCACCTAGACTCCCGGGCCGCGTGCCCGAGGAACTCGTGACCATGGACAAGGTCGTGGCGCTGTGCAAGCGCCGCGGCTTCATCTTCGCCGCGTCGGACATCTACGGCGGCATCGCCAACACGTACGACTACGGCCACTACGGCGTGCTGCTCAAGAACAACGTGGTCAACGCGTGGTGGAAGGCGATGATCCAGGAGCGCGACGACATCGTCGCGCTCGACTCGGCGATCATCCAGCACCCGCGCACGTGGGAGGCCTCGGGCCACCTCGCGGGCTTCACCGACCCGCTCGTGGACTGCAAGACGTGCGGCCAGCGCTTCCGCGCCGACCACCTCGCCGAGCTGCCGTGCGGGCGCAAGCCCTCCAAGCACCCGGGCGAGACGCCGGAGTGCGACCTCACCGAGGCGCGCGAGTTCAACCTGATGTTCCAGACCACGATCGGGCCCGTGGCGGAGGCGGGCTTGACCGTCTTCCTGCGCCCCGAGACGGCCCAGGGCATCTTCCTCAACTTCAAGAACGTGCTCCAGTTCGCGCGCCGCAAGCCGCCGTTCGGGATCGCGCAGGTCGGCAAGTCGTTCCGCAACGAGATCACGCCCGGCAACTTCATCTTCCGCACGCTCGAGTTCGAGCAGATGGAGATGGAGTTCTTCGTCCCGCCCGCCGAGGCCGCGCAGTGGCACGAGCACTGGCTGGCAGGCGCGGATGGAGTGGTACACCGGGCTCGGCATCCGCCCCGACCACCTGAAGCTGCGCCCGCATGACGCCGACGAGCTGTCGCACTACTCCTCGGCCACCAGCGACGTCGAGTACCTGTACCCGATCGGCTGGTCCGAGCTCGAGGGGATCGCCAACCGCGGCGACTTCGACCTCAAGCAGCACGCGGAGTACTGCGGCGAGAAGCTCGAGTACTTCGACCAGCAGTCCGGCGAGCGCTACGTCCCGCACGTGATCGAGCCGGCCGCCGGCGTCGGCCGCTCCATGCTCGCGTTCCTGTGCGACGCCTACGACGAGGACGACATCGGCGGCGATACCCGCACCGTGCTCAAGCTCCACCCCACGCTCGCGCCGGTGAAGGTCGCGGTACTCCCGCTGCTGCGCAAGGAGGGCCACCCGGAGCGCGCTCGGGAGATCCACGCGACGCTCAAGCGCGCCGGCCTCCAGAGCGAGTACGACGAGGGCGGCTCGATCGGCAAGCGCTACCGCCGCCAGGACGAGATCGGCACGCCCTACGGCGTCACCGTCGACCACCAGACGCTCGAGGACGACACCGTCACCCTCCGCGACCGCGACACCCTGACCCAGGAGCGGATCGCCATCTCCGCGCTCCCGGACGAGCTCCACGCGCGCCTCACCGCGCCCTGGACCTCCCCGAAGCTGGCCTGACCCGCGCCAGACCGGGTACGTTCCGCTCCACATGGGCGAGGACATCGCCGCCAAGGTCTTCAGCCGAGAGGACCGTCAGCGCTACCGGCAGAAGGTGCGGGCGTGCCTCGACGTGTTCGCTCGCATGCTCTCCGAGGCGCGCTTCGACCCGGAGCTGCGCAGCATGGGGCTCGAGATCGAGCTCAACCTGACCGACGAGGCGGGCGACCCGGCGATGCTCAACGCCACGGTGCTGGAGGCGATCGCCGACAACGACTTCACCACCGAGCTCGCGCAGTTCAACGTCGAGATCAACATCCCGCCGAAGCTGCTCAGCCGGCGACGTCTTCTCCGGCCTCGAGCAGCAGGTCCGCGACAGCCTCAACAACGCCGAGGACAAGTCGCGCGGCGTCGGCGCGCACATGATGCTCGTGGGGATCCTGCCGACGATCACCGACCAGCACCTCAACGGCGACGCGCTGAGCGCCAACCCGCGCTACCGCCTGCTCAACGAGCAGATCTTCGCCGCCCGCGGGGAGGATCTGCAGATCTCGATCACCGGCCAGGAGCGGCTGAGCACGTTCGCCGACACGATCGCGCCGGAGGCCGCGTGCACGAGCGTGCAGCTGCACCAGCAGGTCGACCCCGAGCGCTTCGCCACGATCTGGAACGCCGCGCAGGCGATCGCCGGCGTCCAGCTCGCGGTCGGCGCGAACTCGCCGTTCTTCTTCGGCCGCGAGCTGTGGCGGGAGACGCGGATCGCGCTCTTCGAGCAGGCCACCGACACCCGGCCGGACGAGCTCAAGGCCCAGGGCGTGCGCCCGCGCGTGTGGTTCGGCGAGCGCTGGATCACCTCGATCTTCGACCTGTTCGAGGAGAACGTCACGTTCTTCCCCGCGCTGCTGCCGGTGTGCGAGCCGGAGGACCCGGTCGAGGTGCTCGACGCCGGCGGGGTCCCGGAGCTCGCCGAGCTGCGCCTCCACAACGGCACGATCTACCGCTGGAACCGGCCGGTCTACGACGTCGTCCGCGGCAAGCCGCACCTGCGGGTCGAGAACCGCGTGCTCCCCGCCGGCCCGACCGTGGTCGACACGCTCGCCAACGCCGCCTTCTACTACGGCCTCGTCAAGACGCTGGCCGAGGAGGACCGCCCGATCTGGTCGCGGATGTCGTTCTCCGCCGCCGAGGAGAACTTCCACGCCGGCGCGCGCGACGGGATCGAGGCCAACGTGTTCTGGCCCGGGCTCGGCGAGGTTCCGGCGTCAGAGCTCGTGCTGCGGCGGCTGCTCCCGCTCGCCCACCAGGGGCTCGAGCGGCTCGAGGTCTCCGCCGCCGACCGCGACCGCCTGCTCGGCATCATCGAGGCGCGCTGCACCACGCACCGCAACGGCGCCACCTGGCAGGCCGAGACGTTCCACCGGCTCTACGACGACCAGGGGCTCGAGCGCGAGCAGGCGCTGCGCGAGATGACGGTCCGCTACCGCGACCTCATGCACGCCAACGAGCCGGTCCACGGCTGGACCGTCGGCTAGAGCCTCACTCGTAGAACGTCAGGAAGGCGAGCATCAGGTAGATGCCGATCAGCGCGGCGCCCTCGGGGATCGTCGCCTCGCCGTCGCCGGTGACCTGCCAGACCGAGAGCGCGGTGAGCAGCACCGCGCCGATGTAGACGGGGTCGAGCACGAACGTCAGGTGCGATTTGAACAGCAGCGAGATCAGCACCAGCGCGGGGAACAGGAACGCGGCGATCTGGGCGACCGAGTTCTTCACCACCGAGATCGCGTCGTCCATCTTGCCCTTGGCGGCGAGCGAGATGCCGGCCACGTTCTCGACCGCGTTGCCGGCGATCGCCACGATCACGATGCCCGCGAACGCCTTCGAGAGATGGAGTGCAGAGATCGCCGGGTTGAGCGAGGCGACGAACCAGTCGGACACGAACGCCGCCCCGACACCGGCGATCGCGAGCAGGACGAGCGTCGCGCGCAGCGAGAGCGGGGGCGCGTGGCCCTCCTCCTCGGCCGTTTCGGGCCGCTGGATGTCGGCGCGCAGGTAGGAGAACAGCCAGATCGCGTACACGGCCAGCAGCACGACCGCGCCGACCGCGGAGATCTCCACCTGGTGCTCCGCCGCCTTGTCGCCCGAGGACACCGACAGCCCGAGCAGCACGATCAGGAACGAGGCGAGCAGGAGCAGGGTCGCGGTGTCGTTCGGCAGCCGCGGGTGGAAGCGCATGACGCTGCCCTCGCTCGCCCGCGCGCCGGCGATGATCACGAGCCCGAGCACGAGCAGCGCGTTGGCGAACAGGCTGCCGAGGATGCTCGTCTGAGCGACCACGACCTCGCCCGCCTTCAGCGCGAAGATGACGACGAACAGCTCTGGCAGGTTGCCGAGCGTCGACTGCAGCACGCCGGTCAGCCCGGGGCCGACGTGGTTGCCCAGCGCGTCGGTGCCGAGCGCGACGAGCCACGCCAGCCCGGCGAGGGCGACCGTCACGAACGGGAAGACGATCAGCCCGTCGACGCCGGCGTAGTAGAGCGCGCCGCCGAGCGCGGTGGCGAAGGCCACGAGGGCGAGCCCGACGCGCTGGCGTGGACTGAAGGCGGCGAGCATCCGCGCACGCTAGCGTTCATCTGCATGGCGGTGGCCGCCGACCGCATCTCCTACGAGGATCTCTACGCGCGTTGGGAGAAGGGCCACTGGCGCGCGACGGAGTACGACTTCGCGCAGGATCGCGTGGACTGGCACAAGACGTTCACGGACATCCAGCGCCGCGCGGCGCTGTGGAACTACTCGATGTTCTTCCACGGCGAGGACTCGGTGGCCGACAACCTGTCGCCGTTCATCGACGCCGCGCCGCGCGAAGAGCAGAAGTACTTCCTCGCCACCCAGCAGGTCGACGAGGCGCGCCACGCCGTCTTCTTCAAGCGCTTCATGCACGAGGTGGTGGGCGCCGGCGACGGGTCGGTATCCGGCGGGCTGGAGGCGACCCGGGGCGAGCTGACCTACGGCTTCGTCAAGACGTTCGAGCACCTCGACCGCGTGACCGCCGAGCTGCGGCGCGACCGCTCGCGGACCAAGCTCGCGCAGGCGGTGACGATGTACCACGTCATCGTCGAGGCGACGCTCGCCCAGCCGGGGCAGCACTTCATCGAGGCGTACCTGACGCGCGACGGCCTGCTCCCCGCGTTCAGCGCGGGGATGCACAACGTGTCGCAGGACGAGCAGCGGCACATCGGCTTCGGCGTGAAGCTGCTGCGCGACCTCGCGCTCGAGGATCCCGAGGTGCCCGAGGCGGTCGCCGACCTGTTGCGCGACGTGCTCCCGTTCACGATCGGCGTGTTCGCCCCTCCGGGCTGGGACCGGAGCTACTCCGAGTGCTTCGGCTTCACCCTCGAGGAGATCTACGAGGAGGGCGCGAAGTCGTTCGAGTCGAAGCTGCGCGCCGCCGGCCTGCCGCTCGAGGACCTGCCCGGGCCGGTCCCCTACCCGATCGACCTGCCGCCGCGCGTGCGCGCGCTGCGCGGGATGGCGCTGCTGCAGTCGGGGATCCTGGGCCAGAAGAACGGGCCGCCGGCGCGCGACGCGGAGACGATGGCGCTGCTGTTCGACACCGTGCGGCGGGGCGTCGACTTCCGCACCGCGCCCGAAGGGCCGCTGACGGTGCAGTGGGACTTCACCGACGCCGACGCATGGCACATGCGGCTCGACAACGGCTCCACCGCCGTGGCGCCCGGGCGGGTCGAGGCGCCGGACATCGTGTTCCGCGCGCGCTACGAGGACTTCGTCGACGTCGTCGGCGGACGGCTCGACCCGCGGCGGGCGATGGCGACCGGGCGGTTGCGGCCGCGCGGCGCGCTGCGCACGCTGTGGTCGGCGCGCGGCATCTTCGGCGCGTAGTCGGAGCCCGAGCCGGCCGGGAAGGTCGGTTCGCCGGCTAGTCCGCCAGCGTGCCCGAGGCGGTGACGGTGATGCCCTTCGGGCCGGGCGTCGCGCCGACGTCCGTCACCTTCACGCGGCTGTCCTTGAAGACCGTGAGCGATCCGAGGCCGCCGAGCAGCCCCTCGGGCGCGACGATCAGCGCGCCGTCGCGGGCGGTCAGGCGGGCACGGGCGGAGATCGGGCCGACCGAGCCCTCGAGCACGAGCTCGCCCGACGGGTCCTCGACCGGGCGCAGGCGGAGCTGCGAGGGCAGCGCGGCGGCGAGCTCCTGCGCGCTGACGGTGGCTTGGCCGCTGAGCTCGTCGTGGTGCTTGGTGAGGGAGGCGTCGTGGAGGCGAAGCGGGCCGAGCGTGACGAGCTCGGCGCTCGCCTTCAGCTCCTTCGTCTCGCCGGTGCGGCGCAGGAGCTTGACGAGCTTCCCGGTGGTGCCGGCGCGCACCTCGCTCATCTCGACCTCGACGCGGTCGGCGCGCTTGAACAGCAGCTTGATCGCGGGGACGGCCTCGACGCTGACGTGCGTGACGTGGCCGGACTTCGAGAGGTCGGAGGTGATGCGGCGCTCGGCGAGCCGCGGCAGTGCGAGCTGGCCGCCGACGAGGGCGGCCACGGCCAGGCCGATAAAGGCGAGCGCGCCGCGCAGCATCAGCGGCTGAGGCTAGACGGCGGCGCTCAGCAGGGCTCTGGGCCGCTGAGCTTGCGCGCGCTCGCGTCCGTCGCGCGCCAGCCCGCGGACGTGCGGGCGAGCCGCCAGGTCACCGCGAAGCGGCGCTCGGCGATCCGCCCGCACGCGCCGCGATCCCCCGCCCGGAGCGTGAGCCCGACGGCCGCGCCGGTGACCGCAGGGATGACGGTGACCCCTTCCGGCGCGTTGGAGACGGTGCGCGCGTAGCCCTTGCGCCAGGCGGAGAAGCCGCCGAACGCCCGCTGGACCTCGGGGGAGAGCATCCGCCACGCGGCGGCGAAGTCCTTGCCGTCGAGCGCGGCGTAGTAGTCGAGGACGAAGCCGCGCGCGGCGGCCGCGACGACGGGATCGGGCTCGGGAGCCGCGGCGGGCGGGGCGGTGGCGACGGCCGGCTCCTTCAGCTCGATGACGGGGCCCTCGACCGCGGACTTGTCAGACGCGACGGAAGCGGGCTTCTCCCGGGCCGGGGCGCGCTCCGTGCGCCCCGGCTTGTCCCGGGCCGGGGCGCGTTCCGTGCGCTCCGGCTTGAGGTGAGAGGAGTGGGGAGTGTCGGCGAGGACGCGCGCTCGCGGGGCCGCGGTCGCGCCGGTCGCGGCGACGCCGATCGCCTGGCTGATCGCGAGCACGACGGCGGCGCCGGTCAGCGCCCCGGTCAGCAGGCGCGTGCCGTCGGGGTTGCCCGGCGGGTGCAGCAGACCCGCCGTTGCCAGGGCCGCGCAGCCGGCGACCGCGAGCGCGGCCCCCGGCAGGACCAGTCCGCGCGGGAGGAGGAACGGCGCGCCGCACAGGGCGAGGGCTATCAGCAGCACCGGGGCCGGGAGACCACCGTGCCGGAGGGTGGCCCAACCCATCATCGCGACGAACGCGCAAACCGCGCTTGCCGCAACGATGGCTCCCAGCCACCGGTGCTGCTCATAGACCGCACCCGGGTCGGAGTCGGCGACGACCGCGAGGACCAGCGCTGCGCAGAAACACCCGCCCGCGGCGGGCAGCGCGCTCAGCGCCGCACCGACTCCAAGCCACGGGCGGGCGGAGGGGGGACTCACGAGCTCACGCTCTCAGGCCGCGGCGCCCCCGCACAGAAGCGGATGCGCAGCCACGAGGGCCGACCGGCGCACCGGTCGGATGCCCGAAGGGGCAGCTGGATCTACCCGAGGAGCGCCCGCGCGGCCGGCATCGCGGCTGCGAGCGTGGGACCCCAGTCGTGGCCGGGGTCGGCGAGCATCCGCAGCGCGAGGCCGTCGGCGAGCGAGAGGAGCACGGTGACGACCGACTCGGCGTCCGCGGTCGGCGAGATCGCGCCCTCGCGGGCCTTCGCCTGGAGCTGCTCGGCCACGTGCTCGCGGATCCGCCGGTGCAGCGCGGCGAGCTCGGCCGCGATCTCCGGCGTGCGGCGCGCGGAGGTGAACAGCTCGAAGTGGAGCGCGACGAACGACGGGTCGCGCTCGACCAGGTCCTCGAGCGAGGAGACGAGCGCGGCGAGCAGGTCGTCGCCGGTGTGGGCGCTGGCGATCGCGGCGTCGAGCGCCGCGAGCCGGATGTCGGAGTCGCGCCGCACGACCTCCACCAGCAGCTGCTCCTTGGTGCCGAAGTAGTAGTGCAGCAGCCCGCGCGAGACACCGGCCTCACGGGCCACGTGGTCGAACGTCGAGCCCGCCGCGCCGCGCTTGGCGACGGAGGCGCGCATGGCATCGACGATCCGCTGCGCCTTGTCCCCGCTGAGCGTGCGCGTGGCCGCCTCCATGCCCGCGATGCTAGCTGGCCATCCAGCCAGCAGCGGGGGCCGGAATCGGCCGTTTGCCACACTGGCTCGCAGGATGCGCGCCGCGCTCATCGCCCTCTCCATGCTCCTCGCCGCCGCCGTCCTGGCCGCGACGTCGGGCGCCGACACGCCTGCCCGGGCGCGAGCGCAGGCGACGGTCGTGAGCGGCTCGCTGGGCGACTTCGGGATGCTGCAAGCCCGGGGCGACGACGCGCAGGCCGACGACTCGGTGACCGTGGAGGTCAGCGGCGTCAAGGTCGGAGCCTCGAAGACCGTGGCCCGCGCCTCGCGCGCCGGCGACGCCGCCGCCCGCGCCTCCAGCCTCGCCCGCCAGATCGACCTGCTCGACGGCCTCGTGACCGCCACCGCCGCGCGCCGTACCGCGATCGCCGCCGGCGGCAAGACGATCCACACCGGCCGCGTCGCCGGCCTCACGCTCGAGGGCCGCCGTGTCGGCGACGTGACGAAGAACCGCGCCTACCTCCTCTCCGACGCCTCGAGCGTCGCCGTCAACCGCGGCAAGACCGCCCTCACGCTGATCCTCGGCAGCGCCCACGGCTCGCTGCCCAAGGGCACGAAGCTCCGCGTCGCCACCGCGACCGCCCTGGCCGAGGACGCCGTCGTCGCGACCCCCACCGCCACGCCGACACCCACCGCGACCGCCACCCCCAAGCCCGAGAAGAAGCCGCCCAAGCGCAAGCGCGCCCCCAAGGTCCCCAAGCGCCTCACCGGCCAGGGCTACACGTTCCCCGTCTACGGCAAGGCGACCGCCGCAGACGACTTCGGCGCCGCCCGCGCCGACACCGGCGTCCATGAGGGCAACGACGTCTTCGCCCCGTTCGGCGCCCCTGTGCTCGCGGTCGCCGACGGCACCGTCCACCGCGTCGGCACGCTGCCCATCTCCGGCAACCGCCTGTGGCTCCACACCGCCGCCGGCGACGCCTTCTTCTACGCCCACCTCTCCGCCTTCTCCCCTGACGCCGAGAACGGCCGCAAGGTCAAAGCCGGCACCGTCCTCGGCTTCACCGGCAACACCGGCGACGCCGAGCCCACCCCGCCCCACGTCCACTTCGAGATCCACCCCGGCGGCGAGGCCGAGGACGCGATCGATCCGCATGCGATCCTGCTCGCATGGCAGGAGCACCGCGACGTCGCCCCGGGCGCGTGGCTGACGCGCCACGGCGGCGACACGGCGCAGCGCCCCGGCGCGCTTGTCGAGGTCCGCGACTTCATCGCCGGTGACTGAGTCCGCCCCCGAGCACAGCACGCTGGCCGAGAAGCTGGCGCGCCGGCGCGAGAAGCACGTCCAGCGCAGCAAGCCCTACCGGATCGGCTTCACGATCCTCGCGTTCGTGATCTTCCTCGGCGGGCTCGCGCTCGTGCCGCTGCCGGGCCCGGGCTGGGCGGTGGTGTTCGTCGGCCTGGGCATGCTCGCGCTCGAGTTCGAGTGGGCCGAGAAGCTGATGGTGCGGATGCTCAACTGGGTGCACCGCACGACCGAGCGCGCGAAGGCGGCGTCACCCGCTCAGAAGGCGGCGATGACGACGCTCACCGTCGCGGGGATCGCGGCCTTCGTCGTGGCCGCGATCCTCTGGGACATCCCCTTGGTGCCGGTGGTCTAGGAGGAGGTGCCGGCGGTCGCCGGCTGGCTCGCCGACGTGGGCGACGAGGTCGTCGAGGTGTACTCGAACTCCTCCTCGGCGCCGAACAGGGCGTCGAGCACCTTCTTGCGCAGGCCCTCGGAGACGGCCAGCGCGATGCCGGCGCTCACGACGGTCAGGAACAGCAGCCGGCCGAAGCTCAGGCCCTTCTTCTGGTTGGGCGCCTCGCGCAGGGCGACGGACGCGTCGCGGAAGGACTCGGCGGCGTTCTTGAGGTCCTTCTGCAGCTTCTTGTCGTCGAAGATCTGCTTCGTCGGCGACTTGCCGTTGCCGAGGCGGGCGGCGGCGTCACGCGCTGACTCGTAAGCCTGGTACAGGTTCTGGCGCAGCTCATCGTCCTCGATCACTCGTTGGACGTACGGGCTGTTCTTGACTGCCACGGCGGCCGCGCCAGCCTTGGCCGCCTTCTTCTTCGCTGCCATGGTCACCTCTCGCTCGGAGTCGTAGTTGCGAGCATACCCTCCAGCGCAGCCTCGAATACTTCGTCGACACGGTCGACCCAGACGAACTCGAGGTCCTCGCACAGCACGTCGGGAAACTCCTCGAGGTCGGCCTCATTGCGCCTCGGCGCGATCACGCGCTTGATGCCCAGGCTCTGCGCGGCCAGCGACTTCTCCTTCAGCCCGCCGATCGGGAGCACCTGGCCGGTCAGCGTGATCTCGCCCGTCATCGCCGTGTCCGAGCGGACGGGATGGCCGGTCACCAGCGACATCAACGCGGTCGCCATCGTGATGCCCGCGCTCGGCCCGTCCTTCGGGATCGCACCCGACGGCACGTGGAGGTGGATGTCGTGGGTGAGGAAGTAGTCGTCGTTGAGGTCGGGCGCGAAGCGGTGCGCGTGCCCGCGCACGTACGAGAGGGCCGCCTGGGCCGACTCGCGCATCACGTCGCCGAGCTGGCCGGTGACGATCAGCCGCGGCGGGTGCGCGGGGTTGCCCGGCATCGCGGTCGCCTCCACGAACAGCACGTCGCCGCCGACCGGGGTCCACGCCAGCCCGGTGGCGACCCCCGGCTCGCTGGTGCGCCGCTTGACGTCGGGCTGGAAGCGCGGGCGGCCGAGCAGCTCGCGCACCTTCGGCGCGGTCACCGACAGCTTCTTCTCGAGCTTGCCCTCCGCCACCTGGCGCGCGACCTTGCGGCACACCGAGCCGATCTCGCGCTCGAGGTTGCGGACGCCCGCCTCGCGCGTGTAGTCGCTGATGATCGCCTTCAGCCCGGTGTCGCTGAAGCCGATCTGCGACTTCTTGAGCCCGTTGCGGTCGATCTGGCGCGGCACGAGGTAGCGCTTGGCGATCTGGAGCTTGTCCTCTTCCGTGTAGCCGGAGAGCTGGATGACCTCCATGCGGTCGCGCAGCGGGCCCGGCACCGTGTCGAGCGTGTTCGCCGTGGTGATGAACATCACGCGCGAGAGATCGAACGCGATGTCGAGATAGTGGTCGCGGAAGTCGGCGTTCTG
This sequence comes from uncultured Solirubrobacteraceae bacterium, assembly GCA_963722815.1. Taxonomy (GTDB): domain Bacteria; phylum Actinomycetota; class Thermoleophilia; order Solirubrobacterales; family Solirubrobacteraceae; genus DASQFQ01. Next base: position 5,834 of record CAVROM010000001.1, on the reverse strand, counting down.
CTCCGGGTCGAGCACCTCGAGCATCGCCGACGCCGGGTCGCCGCGGTAGTCGGCGCCCATCTTGTCGATCTCGTCGATCATGAAGACCGGGTTGTTGGCGCCCGCGTCGCGCAGCGCGCGCACGACCACGCCCGGCATCGCGCCGATGTAGGTGCGGCGGTGGCCGCGGATCTCTGCCTCGTCGCGCATCCCGCCGACCGAGATGCGCTCGAACCTGCGCTCCAGGGCGGCGGCGATCGAGCGGCCGAGCGACGTCTTGCCGACGCCCGGCGGCCCGACGAAGCAGAGGATCGAGCCGCGCGCGTCGGGCTTCAGCCGCCGCACGGCGAGGAACTCGATGATGCGGTCCTTGACGCGCTCGATGTCGTAGTGGTCGGCGTCGAGCTGCTCGCGCGCGTGCTCGAGGTCGAGGTTGTCCTCGGTCGAGCTGCCCCACGGCAGCGAGGCGATCCACTCCAGGTAGGTGCGGATCACCCCGTGCTCGGCGGCCGCCTGCGGCAGCTTCTCCAGCCGCGAGAGCTCGCGGTCGGCGACCCTGCGCACCGGCTCGGGCAGGTCGATCGCGGCCAGCTGCTCGCGCAGCTCTTCGACCTCGGCCTCGGCCGGGTCGCGCTCGCCGAGCTCCTCCTGGATCGCCTTGAGCTGCTCGCGCAGCAGGTAGTCGCGCTGGGACTTGTCGAGCTCGGACTGCACCTGCGACTGGATCCGCGCGCCCATGGCGGCGACCTCGAGCTCGCGCGCGAGGATCTGGGAGAGCCGCCGCAGCCGCTTGGCGACGTCGCGCTCCTCGAGCAGCTCCTGCTTCTCCTCGGTCTTGATCCGTAGGGAGCCGGCGATCAGGTGCGAGAGCGCGGAGGGGTCGTCGATGTTGGCGACCGCCATCTGCAGCTCCTCGGGCAGATACGGCGTCTCCTCGATGATGCGCGAGAACGCCTGCTGGACGTTGCGCATCAGCGCCGTCAGCTCGGCGCCCTCCTCGACGATGTCCGGCGCGTCGGAGAGGCGGGCGACGAGGTAGGGCTCCTCCGACTCCCATGCCTCGATGTTCACCCGCTGGCCGCCCTGGACGAGGATCCGCAGCGTGCCGTCGGGCACCTTGAGCATGCGCGCGACGGTGCCCACGACGCCGACGCGGTAGAGCTGCCCCGGCCCGGGCGCCTCCGCCTCCGGATCCTTGCTGCCGACCATCACGAGCTGGCGGTCGCGCGCCAGCACGTCGTTGACGAGCTGGATCGAGCGCTCCTGCCCGACCGCCAGCGGCGTCAGCGTGTCGGGGAACGTGACGGTGTCGCGCAGCGGCAGCACCGGCAGGAGCTCGGGGACCGACGGGGCGCCCATCTCCACCGCGCGAGCGCCGTCGCCGAGCGTCTCGATGTCGATGGTCACTCGCGGCGCCCCGGCTCGATCGGCACCGTGCGCGGGTCGGCGGGCGCGGCGATCGGCAGCTCGACCACGAGCATCCCGTCCTCGTAGGCGGCGCGAGCGGCGTCGGCGTCGACGTCGGCGCCGAGCGCGACGACGCGGCGGAACGGCCCGTGCTCGATCTCGAGCTGCTGATACAGGCGCTCCTGGTCGGACGCCGGGGCGAGCCGCTGGCCGCCGAGGATCAGCTCGCGCCCGCGGATCTCGAGCTCGAGCTGGGCCGGGTCGATGCCCGCCAGGTCGGCGCGCACCACCGCCCGCGGCGGGTTGCCGACGTAGTAGACGTCGACGGCGGGGACGAAGCCGCCGCGCCGCGGCCGGGCGAGCCCGCGGTCGAAGACGTCGCCGAACAGCTCGTCCATCTCGCGCCGCATGCGCTCGAAGTTGGCGAAGAGGTCGCGTTCGGACACTAAGTCCGAACGCTAGCGCGGCTTAGACCAACTCAGCGCGCTTGCGCACGAGGCGCGGGTCGACCGCCATCGGCTTGGCCGTCGGCTGGCCGAAGTAGAAGCCCTGGCCGAGGTCGACGCCGAGCTCGCGCATCGCCTCGAACTCGTCGACGCGCTCGATGCCCTCGGCGACGACGCGGCAGCCCTGCTCGTGGGCGACCTCGACGAGCGCGGCGACCAGCCTCCGCCGCGCGGGGGAGTGCTGGATGCCGGCGGTCATCGCGCGGTCGATCTTGCCGATGTCGGGCTTGAGCTCCTCCAGGCAGGCGAGCGACTCGGCGCCGCCGGAGAGGTCGTCGAGCGCGACGAGCGCGCCGCGCTCGCGGTGGGCGTCGACGAGCGACTTGAGCATCGCGCGGTCGGGCGAGCGCTCGGGGCGGATCAGCTCGAGGCAGATGCGGGAGGGATCGCCCCCGAGGCGGATCACGATCGGCCAGGTGGTGCGCATCGAGGACTCGACGTCGAGCACCGCGCGCGGGTCGATGTTGACGAACAGGACCTCGCCCTCGGGCATCAGCGGCAGGCCGACCTCGAGCGCGGCGGCGCGGGCGCGGGCGTCGAAGGAGAAGAGCGCGTCGTGGGCCTCGGCGGCGGCGATCAGCTCGGCGCCGCGCAGCTCGACCGCGCCCAGCTTGCCGCGCATCAGCGCCTCGCGGCCGTAGGGCTTGCCGCTGGCGAGGTCGATGATCGGCTGGAAGTGCGGCGTCATCTCGCCGTGGGAGAGGAACTCGGGGAACCAGTCGGTGCGCGGCGGTCGAGCAGCGTGTCGGCCGGGATCGGCAGCCCCTGCTCGTCGTCGAGCCTGACCGCGAACAGGCAGGCGCGCTCGGAGTGCGAGATCGAGCCCAGGAGGTCCTTCAGGCGCTCCTCCCAGCCGGGGCCGGCGAGCTGCAGGCCCTCGATCGCGATGTCGCCGTCGACCGGCTCGGTCGCCAGGTGCTCGACCTTGTAGAGCACGGAGGGACGGTGCGACAGGAGTCGCACGCCGTCGGCGGTCTGGTGCCCTCCCGAACGGGTTCATTGAGGCAGCATCGGCGCGAACGCAGCGCCCCTTGACCAAAGGGCGCGGCTATACGTCGTAAACAGCGCCCTCGCGGGCCATCTCGACCGGGCCGCCGAACGCCGCTCGGCCTCCTCGCGGGCCCAGTCCTCGCCCAGCTCGTCGGAGAAGTGGGTCAGGAGCACGCGGTGCGCGCCGGCCCGCGGGCGTGCTCGCCGGCCTCGCCGGGCGTCAGGTGGCCGCGCGGGCCCTCGCGCTCGGGCCGCGGCAGCGTCGCCTCGATCACGAGCAGGTCGGTGTCGCGCGCGAACTCGACGATGTGGTCGGTCGGGGCGTGATCGGCGCCGTAGGTGATGCGGCCGCCGCCGTTGGTGCTGGCGATCTCGACCGCGTTGGAGTCGACGAAGTGCGGGACGGGCTGGAAGCGGACCCGCAGCGGCCCGACCAAGAGCTCGTCGCCGGGGTCGTACTCGCGCATCGCGAACGCGTTCTCGATCAGGTCCTCGTTGCCCACGCGCCGACGACGCGCCGGAACAGCTCGGTGGCGCCGGGCGGCACGTGCAGCTCGGGACGGGCCGGGTTGTCCGTGCCCGGCAAGCCGCCGACCGGCACGGGCTGCTGGCGCGGCGCGTACGTGAGCGCGTAGGAGAACGGCACGAGGTCGAGGAAGTGGTCGGCGTGCAGGTGCGAGATGACGACCGCGTCGACGTCCACGTAGTCGACGAAGCGCCGCAGCTTGGAGAACACGCCGTTGCCGCAGTCGAGCAGGAGGTGGAAGCCGTCCTCCTCGATCAGGTAGCCGCTGCAGGCGCCGTCCGCGTCCTGCCAGGACGGCGACTTCCCGAGCACGGTGATCCGCACGTCTGTGAGGCCCTCCTCCTCAGTGAACTCGCTGCCAGACTCTAGCCCGGTGAGCCTCGAGACCGTGCTGCTCGTCTTCGGCGGCCTGCTGATGGTGGGGGCGCTCGTCGCGGGGCTCGTGCGGCGGTCGTTCCTGTCGCTGGCGGCCTTCTTCGTCGTGGCCGGCTTCGTGCTCGGCGACGGCGGCCTCGAGGTGCTCGACTTCGGCGCCCGCTCGGACTTCGTCCACGACCTGGCGATCGTCGCCCTGGTGGTGATCCTGTTCCGCGACGGCCTCGAGGTCGAGGCCGAGATGCTCCAGCGCGAGTGGCGCCTGCCGCTCCGCAAGCTGGTGCTCGGGATGCCGATCACGGGCGCTGTGGTCGCGGCCGCCGCGCACTGGATCGTCGGGCTGGACTGGCTCGCGTCCTCCCTGGTCGGCGCGCTGCTCTCGCCCACCGACCCGGTGCTCTCCTCGTCGGTGGTCACCAACCCGCGCGTGCCGCGGCTCGTGCGCCACTCGCTCAACCTCGAGTCCGGCCTCAACGACGGGCTCGCCCTGCCCGCCGTGCTCGCCTTCACGGCCGCGCTCGCCGACGAGCAGGGCTTCGTGTGGTGGCGGTTCGTGCTCCAGGACGTGACGCTCGGGTTCGCGTTCGGCATCGCGCTGGCGTGGGTGGCCTCCAGGCTGATGCCGCGGGGGCGCAAGCTGACGGACTCGATCCCGGCCCACGCGCGGTCGCTCTACGCGCTCGGCGTCGCCTTCACGATCTACGGCGTCACGGTCGGGCTGCCGCCCGAGGGCAACGGCTTCATCGCCGTCTTCGTCGGCGCGATCACGCTCGGGATCCTGCGCCCCGACCTGCGCGCGAGCTTCGAGCACCGCGCCGACGACATCGTGGAGATCGTCAAGCTCGGGATCTTCGTCGTGTTCGGCGCGCTGCTGACCGCCGACGGCCTGTTCGGCGACGGCTGGGCGGCGGTCGCCTTCGCCGCGGTCGTGCTGCTGCTGGCGCGCCCGGTGGCGATCTGGATCGCGCTGGCGGGCACCGCTCGACGCCGCGACCAAGGGCTTCATGGCCTGGTTCGGCCCCAAGGGCGTGGCGACGATGACGTTCTCGCTGTTCGTGCTCGGCGAGGGCATCCCCGGCGCCGAGCGCATCTTCAACCTCGCCGCGCTGTGCGTGTTCGCCTCGGTGCTCCTGCACGGGCTGACCGACACGCCCGGGATCGAGTGGCTGATCAGGAGGTCGGAGCGGGCATCGGCGGTGGAGCCGAGGGGGCCGGATCGTGGCCCCCAGGAGGCGCGCGCGGGATGTCGCGATGTCGTGCGTCGGCGATGCCCACGGGTGGCTTCTGGTGCCGCGAGGGGGTCGCCCCGCGCCGCCGACGGGCCGATCCGGCCTCCTAGGCGTGAAGCGCGGCCTGCTCCTGCGCGTCCGGGAACGCCCAGGCGGCCTGCCGGCGACGCTCCTGCCTGAACACGAAGCGCAGCTGCTGCGGCGGTCGCAGCCCCTCCGGATGGTCGGGGCGGAACGTCGGGCAGGCCTCGTCGAGGTCCAGCGCGCACAACATGTTCTTGCGAAAGAAGCAGTCCTCGCAGCTGACCTTCTTGACCTGCCTCACTGCCACGTCCCCGAGCCCCCCTCGTTCACCAGTCCGTCACAAGCCGAGGCCGACTAAAGCGCGCCGAACCACGGCGTTCAAGGGGGGTCGGGACAGGACTTCCCGCACCGCGCAGGGTTTTCGTCGAACTTCCCGCTAGGAGGCGATTTCCATGCCCGTTTCGCCCTGGTTGCGAGTCATCCACCCCGCACTTTGGGCACGTACGCTGAGAGAGCCATGCAGATTCTCGTCACCGGAGCCTCGGGCTACGTCGGAGCCGCCCTCGTGCCGCGCCTCAGCGCGGCGGGCCACTCCGTGCGCGGCTACGGGCGCTCGGCGGCGCGCATCACGGCGCCCGTCGACGATGTCGTCGAGGGCGACGCGATCGCCGGCACCGGGCTCGACCGTGCGCTCGACGGCGTCGAGGTCGCCTACTTCCTGATTCACTCGATGGAGGGGCCGGGCAACGGCTTCGCCGGCCTCGAGCGGCAGGCGGCCGAGCACTTCGCGGCCGCGGC